>NZ_AP046088.1:0-2500 GCF_059718135.1 Methylosinus sp. is20ea
TGGTTGCGGGGACAGGATTTGAACCTGTGACCTTCAGGTTATGAGCCTGACGAGCTACCGGGCTGCTCCACCCCGCGCCAAGGACGACGGCCACCTCGAGAGAGAGAGGCCGAATACGAGAATGGGGAGTAGCGAATGGCGAATAGATATCGTCTACTCGCTATCGGCTACTCCCCATTCGCACATCGTAGATAAGGAAACTTTTGCCCTTTGCAGGCCTGGCGACGACCTACTCTCCCAGGTCTTGAGACATAGTACCATTGGCGCTGAAGCGTTTGACGGCCGAGTTCGGGATGGGATCGGGTCTGATCGCTTCGCCGAGGCCACCAGGCCGGCAAAGGGCAAGTTGAAGCAAACTGTGATTGGTCTTTCGATCGCGCCATCTTTGGGGAGATGGGCATGGATTAATGAGAACGATCAAGCCGATCGAGCTATTAGTACCGGTAAGCTCCGCGCGTCGCCGCGCTTCCACACCCGGCCTATCGACGTGGTCGTCTTCCACGGCTCTCGAGGGAGAACTCGTTTCGAGGTGGGTTTCCCGCTTAGATGCATTCAGCGGTTATCCCGTCCATACATAGCTACCCTGCACTGCGACTGGCGTCACAACAGGTCCACCAGAGGTATGTTCATCCCGGTCCTCTCGTACTAGGGACAAATCCTCTCAATTCTCCGACACCCACGGCAGATAGGGACCGAACTGTCTCACGACGTTCTGAACCCAGCTCACGTACCACTTTAATCGGCGAACAGCCGAACCCTTGGGACCTTCTCCAGCCCCAGGATGTGATGAGCCGACATCGAGGTGCCAAACAACCCCGTCGATATGGACTCTTGGGGGTTATCAGCCTGTTATCCCCGGCGTACCTTTTATCCGTTGAGCGATGGCCCTTCCACGAGGAACCACCGGATCACTATGACCGACTTTCGTCTCTGCTCGACTTGTCTGTCTCGCAGTCAGGCAGGCTTATGCCATTGCACTCGACGAGCGATTTCCGACCGCTCTGAGCCCACCATCGCGCGCCTCCGTTACTCTTTGGGAGGCGACCGCCCCAGTCAAACTGCCTACCATGCACTGTCCCGGCCCCGGATGACGGAGCGCGGTTAGACATCCATGACGATAAGGGTGGTATTTCAAGGGTGGCTCCACGCGAGCTGGCGCCCGCGATTCAACGCCTACCACCTATCCTACACATGCCGACACGAATGCCAGTGCAAAGTTACAGTAAAGGTGCACGGGGTCTTTCCGTCTGACCGCAGGAACCCCGCATCTTCACGGGGAATTCAATTTCACTGAGCTGACGCTGGAGACAGCGGGGAAGTCATTACGCCATTCGTGCAGGTCGGAACTTACCCGACAAGGAATTTCGCTACCTTAGGACCGTTATATTTACGGCCGCCGTTTACCGGGGCTTCAATTCAGAGCTTGCACTCCTCCTCTTAACCTTCCGGCACCGGGCAGGCGTCAGACCCTATACGTCATCTTGCGATTTCGCAGAGCCCTGTGTTTTTGGTAAACAGTTGCCACCCCCTGGTCTGTGCCCCTCCCGCCCGCTTGCGCGAACGGAAGGCCTCCTTATTCCGAAGTTACGGAGGTAAATTGCCGAGTTCCTTCAGCGTCATTCTCTCAAGCGCCTTGGTATACTCTACCTGTCCACCTGTGTCGGTTTCGGGTACGGTCTGATGCAGGGGCTATTTCCTGGCGCGGGTTCACCGCCCGGACAATCCAGTAAGTCCGAACGATTTACCCCACGCGTCACCACCTGCTGGCCCACGATTATTAACGTGGTTCCCATCGACTACGCCTTTCGGCCTCGCCTTAGGGGCCGGCTAACCCTGCGAAGATTAACTTTACGCAGGAACCCTTGGACTTTCGGCGACACTGTCTTTCACAGTGTTTCTCGTTACTCATGTCAGCATTCGCACTTCCGATACCTCCAGGATGCCTCACGGCTGTCCCTTCACGGGCTTACGGAACGCTCCGCTACCGCTCACCCTTGCGGATGAGCCCAAAGCTTCGGCTCGTGGCTTGAGCCCCGGTACATCTTCGGCGCGGAAACCCTTATTTAGACCAGTGAGCTGTTACGCTTTCTTTAAAGGATGGCTGCTTCTAAGCCAACCTCCTGGTTGTTTTGGGATTTCTACATCCTTTCCCACTTAGCCACGAATTGGGGGCCTTAGCTGTTGGTCTGGGTTGTTTCCCTCTCCACAATGGACGTTAGCACCCACTGTGTGTCTCCCGCATAGTACTTCCAGGTATTCGGAGTTTGGTTAGGTTTGGTAAGTCTGTGGGACCCCCTAGCCCATCCAGTGCTCTACCCCCTGGAGTATTCGTGCGAGGCGCTACCTAAATAGCTTTCGCGGAGAACCAGCTATTTCCGAGTTTGTTTGGCCTTTCACCCCTAATCACAAGTCATCCGAGTCTATTTCAACAGACACCGGTTCGGTCCTCCAGTGCGTGTTACCGCACCTTCAACCTGCTCATGACTAGATCACTCGGTTT
>NZ_AP046088.1:7500-2365000 GCF_059718135.1 Methylosinus sp. is20ea
ATGACGAGAACGGCCGCTCGAGCCGCAAATTCCTGGTGCGCAAGCCGATCGCCGCGGGCGAGACGCGCTCGGGCTTCGGCATGCGCCGCCATCCGATCCTCGGCTATTACAAGATGCACACGGGCGTCGATTGGGCCGCGCCCATCGGCACGCCCATTCTGGCTGCGGGCAATGGCGTCGTCGTGGAGGCCGGCTGGCACAGCGGCTATGGCCGCCGCGTCGAGATTCAGCACGCCAATGGCTATTCGACCTCCTACAATCACATGTCGGGCTTCGCGCGCGGCATTCGCGACGGGATTCGCGTCAAGCAGGGCCAGATCGTCGGATTTTTGGGCTCGTCGGGCCTCTCGACCGGCCCGCATCTCCATTACGAGGTGATGGTCAACGGCCATTTCGTCGATCCGATGCGCGTCAAGCTGGCGCGCACGCGCGAGTTCGACGGTCGGCTGCTCGCCGACTTCAAGCGCGAGCGCGACCGTATCGATCAGCTGATGGCCAAGGCGCCCAACAACCCCCATGTCGCCACCCGGCAGGGGCGCTGACGTCTCACGCGGAGGCGCCGCCGCCGCGCCGCCAAAAGGCGGCCGCGACCGCGCCCAGGACGAGAACGGCCAGAATCAGAAACAGGGCCGATTGCTTGAACCAAGCGATGGCCGGCACCGCGACCGCCATGGCGAGGCCGAGCACGGCGATGTCGAATGAGACGTAAATCCCGGCGACGAAAGTGCCGAGCGCCAGCAGCAGCAGCAGAGCGAGCCCGGTCGCCGGCGCATTGAGGAAGCTGTTCACGCTCGGCCACAGAACGATGTTCATGGCGACGAGAAACGCCGCCCAATGCAGCGCCTGGGTGCGCGCCAGCGCGAAACGCGCGCTCCGATCGGACGCCTGGCGCCAGCCGATGGCGACGCAGGCGACGCCGATCGCGACGCCCAGAAACTCCCAATAGCCATAGAGCGGCTGCTGGGCGAGGCTCGTATAGGCGACGCCGAAAATCGCCAGAGCGAGCACGACGAGATAGGGCGCCTTGCGTTTCAGCCAGGCGCCCGCCCGCGCCACGACGGCATGCTCGCCGAATTCCGGCGCGACGCTATAGTCGTTCATCTCGATCCCCTGCCCTGAGGCGCGCCGCCCGAAAGCGGGCATGCGCGCTCGAATGGTTCTATCGCGTCAACGCGCCGGAACGCGGACTCGCCGGCGGAACAGGCTGCGATGCATCACGGGACCGCGCACATGGCTGCGCGGGCGCTGCACACGCGGCGTATGGGAGGGCCGCACGAACTGCCGCTCCTGCGCTTCCGCTTCGGAGGGAGCGGCGGCGACGAGCGGAACGGCGACCAGAGCCGCCAGCAGGCCCGCGGCGAAAGCGCGGCGCGAGAAATTTTCGTCCTTGTTTTCCTCGGGAGTCGACATCTCATCTCTCCAATTCGTCCGAAAACGCTCGCTGGGAATTAGCGCTCGGCGCGCTTTCGGCAATCACGAAAGGTCTCGCGAGGCATTTTCCGATGACGGCGCCGCTCTACCTTTCTCTTTGTGCGAGAGGGCCCGGAGTGCGAGGGCTCGAAAAAGCGAGGACGACGATGGGAGAGAGAGCGGCGGACACGGCGGCGGTCATCGTCATCGGATTTGTGATGCTGGCCGCCTTCTCCATCGGCCAGGCGGTGCTGGAGCCCGTCGTCTTCGCGCTGTTCATCATCGCGCTGATCTGGCCGCTGCAGCAGACGCTTCAGACGATGACGCCGAGGCCGGTCGCGCTCCTCATCAGCATCGTCGTCGCGCTCGCGGTCATGATCGCGCTGTCGTCGCTCATCGTCTGGAGCGGCGGCGAGATCGTGGACTGGTTCATCCGTAACGTCGACCGCGTGAAGGCGTCCTTCGAAAATGCGACCAAATGGCTGGAGACGCATGATATTTTCGTCGCTTCCCTGGTCACGGAACATTTCAACGCGGCCTGGATTCTCGCGCTGCTTCAAGCAGCGGCGACCAGAATCAACATAGTCGTCGGCTTCGCTCTGGTGGTGCTGATCTATGTGATCATGGGCCTCGCCGAAGCGGCCGGATTCGAGAAGAAGCTCGCCGCCTCGCGCAGCGAGGAGACGGCGCGTTCCCTCCTCCACGCCGGCGCGCGCATCGCCGGCAAGCTGCGCCGCTACATGCTGGTCCGCACTGTGGCGAGCCTCGCTACCGGCGCGCTCGTCTTTCTCTTCGCGCTGGCCATTGGCCTCGATCGTCCGGCGGCCTGGGGCGTGCTGACCTTCGCCTTGAATTATCTGCCCTATATCGGCCCGGCCGTGGCGACGCTGCTTCCGGCGCTGTTCGCCTATGCGCAATTCGATTCGGGCCAGACGGCGCTCGTCGTTCTCGGCGTGCTGGGCCTCGTTCAGCTCGTCATCGGCAGCGGGCTGGAGCCGGCCTTCTCGGGTTCGGCCCTCGCAATGTCGCCGACCGTCGTCGTCTTCTCCGTGCTGCTGTGGACGTTTCTATGGGGCCTGCCGGGCGCCTTCATCGGCGTGCCGATCGCCATCGCCTTTCTGACGCTCTGCGACCACTTCCCCTCGAGCCGCTGGGTCGCGGCGCTGCTCTCCGACAAAGGCCCTCGGGACGAGAGCTGAGCCTCAATCGACCGCCGGCTGCGGCGGATAGGGAAAATCGGCGAACCCCTGTTCGACCGAGGCCCGCCGCAGTAGGGCGAGGCTCTCCTGCGCCTCCTTTTCCGTCTCGAACCCCGGACAGGTCAGCGCGCCGAAGCGGAAGCGATGCGCCGACTCGAGCCGCGCGCGATAGGCGTTCACCGTGGCGCCGTCCCAGAAATCGGCCTCGCGAACCTGATCGTGAACCACGACCTTGGTCCCGCCCAATAGGCCGTGCGTGAAGCAATAGCCATAATTGGCGCGGGCGACGGAGGTCGTCGCCGCCAGAGCGGCCAGGACGGCGAGCAATGTCCTCATGGGATGGTCCTTCGCGGCAAGGCGGAGATTTAAACTCGAGTAATCATGCATGATTTCATCTGGGGCGACAAGCGGCGCGGCCGCCCCGCCCAGGGCGATCGGGTGAAGGCCAACAATCCTCCCCCTCATGCTGAGGAGGCTCCGCAGGAGCCGTCTCGAAGCACGAGGGGGAGCTCCAGATGGCCGCGCATGAAGGTTTCCTCGTCCTTCGAGACGCCGCTTCGCGGCTCCTCAGGATGAGGAAACCTTCACCCGATCGCCCTGCCGCCCCGCCCGACTCACGCCAAGCCTAGCATCGCCCGCACATCGGCCGGCGTCGCGCCCTCGGCCCGCAACTCCCGCAAGGGCTCGGAGAGCCGGCTCTTGGCGAGCTTGCGGCCGTCCTCGTCCAGCACCAGCGCATGATGGCGGTAGGCGGGCGCCGGCAATCCGAGCAACTCCTGAAGCAGCCGATGGAGGCGCGTCGCCTCATAGAGATCCCTGCCCCGCACCACATCGGTCACGCCCTGCAGCGCATCGTCGACGGTGACGGCTATGTGATAGCTCGTCCCTATGTCCTTGCGCGCCAGCACGACATCGCCCCATTCCTGCGGCGAGGCGACGATCTCCTTGCCATGCTCGAACCAGGAGACCTCGCCGCCGACGAGCGCCGCGGCCTTCGCCATATCGAGCCGCAGATTGGCGCCGGCGCGCGCGAGCCCTTTGCCGCGGCAGGTTCCAGGATAGAGCGGCGCGCCATCGAGATCGCGCCCCGGATCGGAGCGCTCCCTGGCCGCGCGGGCGATATCGGCGCGCGAGCAGACGCAAGAATAGAGCAGGCCGAGCGCGTCGAGCTTTGCGAGCGCCGCGGCGTAATCGTCCAAATGCTCCGATTGGCGGCGGACCGGCTGCTCCCAGACGAGGCCGAGCCAGGCGAGATCCTCATAGATCGCGGCCTCGAGCTCCGGCCGCGCCCGGCCGCTGTCGATATCTTCCATGCGCAGCAGGAAGCGGCCGCCCTCGCGCTGCACGAGATCGAAATCGAGCAGCGCCGAATAGGCGTGGCCGAGATGGAGATAGCCATTGGGCGACGGCGCGAAGCGAAAGACTTTTCTCGTCGCGTCCCCGCTCATTGCGCGCATCCCGCTTCAGCCGGCGAGCGCCGCCTTCTCCTGCACGATCGCGCAAGCGGCGGCGAAGGCCTCTTCTATATCGAGATCGGAGGTGTCGAGCCGCACCGCGTCATCGGCCATTTTCAGCGGCGCCGAGCTGCGGCCGCTGTCGCGCTCGTCGCGCCGGCGCACATCCTCGAGAATATGCGCATAATCGACGCGCTCGCCGCGCGAGGCGAGCTCCAGCGCGCGACGCTGCGCCCGCTTCTCGGCGCTGGCGGTGACGAAGATTTTCACCACAGCGTCGGGGCAGATCACCGTGCCGATGTCGCGCCCGTCCAGCACCGCGCCTTCCGAGCGCGACGCGAAGCTGCGCTGCATCTCGACAAGAGCCGCGCGCACCTGCGGAATGGCGGCGACGACGGAGGACGCCTCCCCCAATTCGCGCGAGCGCAGCCGCGCCTCGTCGAAATCGCAGAGCGCGAGACCACGCGCGGCCTCCACCGCGGCGCGAATATCGTCGAGCGGCCGCCCCTCGTCGAGCAGCGCGCAGGCGGTGGCGCGATAGAGCAGCCCGGTGTCGAGATGAGGAAGGCCGAAACGGGCCGCGAGCCGCCGCGCCAGCGTGCCTTTTCCGGAGGCCGCCGGCCCGTCTATGGCGATGACCAATCCGCGATCAGGCAAAGCGGGCCCCCAACCCTTCCATCAGGGCGCGAAAATTCGGAAAGCTCGTGGCGATCATGCGATCGTCGTCCACCACCGCCGGCGCGTCGGAGGCGAGCCCCATGACGAGAAAGCTCATGGCGATGCGATGGTCGAGATGCGTCTCGACATTTCCCCCGCCTTTCACTCTGCCTGCCCCGCCGCGCACGATGAGATCGTCGCCGACGATCTCGCAATCGACGCCATTGGCCGCGAGCCCCGCGGCGATCGCCTCGAGGCGGTCGGACTCCTTCACGCGCAGCTCGGAGAGCCCGCGCATCCGCGTCTCGCCCTCGGCGAAAGCGGCGGCGACGGCGAGGATCGGATATTCGTCGATCATCGACGGCGCGCGCGCCGCCGGCACATCCACGCCCGTGAGGCGAGATGCGGTCACGCGAATGTCGGCGACCTCTTCGCCGCCCTCCTCGCGCCTGTTCTCGAGCGCGATTCTAGCGCCCATTTCCTCGAGCGTCGCGATGAGGCCGCAGCGCAGCGGATTGATCATCACCCCTTCGACGACGATCTCCGAGCCCGGCGCGAGCAGCGCCGCGACAATCGGAAAAGCCGCCGAAGACGGATCGGCCGGCACGCGCACCAGGCTCGGCCGCAGCTCGGGCCGCCCCTCCAGCGTCACCTTGCGCCCATGCTCGCCATAGGGCTCGCTGACGACATGGGCCCCGAAATGGACCAGCATTTTTTCCGTATGGTCGCGCGAGGCCTCGCTCTCGATCACCACTGTGCGGCCGGGCGAATTGAGGCCAGCGAGCAGCACGGCGGATTTGATCTGCGCCGAGGCGACCGGCGTCTTATATTCGATGGGCAGAGGCTCGGCGGTTCCCTGCAGAAGAATGGGGCAGCGCCCGCCCTCCGCCTGCTCCAGCACGCGCGCGCCCTGCAGGACCAGCGGATCGAGAATGCGGCGCATCGGCCGCTTGCGCAGCGAGGCGTCGCCGTCGAAGCGCGCGGTGATCGGATGGCCGCCGACGACGCCCATCATCAGCCGCGAGCCGGTGCCGGCATTGCCGAAATCGAGCGTCTCGCGCGGCTCCAGCAACGAGCCGAGGCCAGGACCGCGCACGCTCCACCCGCCCGGCCCGAGCCGCTCGATCCGCGCGCCGAGCTTGCGGCAGGCTTCGCCGGTGCGCAGCACGTCGTCGCCCTCGAGCAGCCCTTCGACACGCGTCTCGCCCACCGCCAGCGTCCCGAGGATCAGCGAGCGATGCGAGACGGATTTATCGCCGGGCGGGCGGCAGCGTCCGGAGAGCCCGCTCGCGCGCAGGGCGCTGAGCGGCGAGGGGGTTTGTTCGGCGTCCGTGTGCAATCTGGCTCGATCTCCGGCCGCGGCGCCGTTTCCCATGGCCCGCGCGGCATCGGCATATACAACGCGCGCCGCCGCGTCACAAATGCCGTGGGCGGGCGGCAGCGCGGGAGGCCGCGAGCACGGGCGGCGGGGTTCCGAATTCGGGCTGAGGAGCAGACATTATTCCAACGTCATGGCCGCATAGGAATTGTCGAGGCAGATTCGGGTTCATAGGCCATGCTTCCTCGTTGCCTTCCCCGAACGGGAAAGTCGCGCCAGAAGCGGTCATTCAAGGCCGGCTCGCGGCGATCTCGCTCGGATGAAAACCATATTCGGCCGCTGATACAACTCGAAACTTTAAAACCGAAGTCTGCTGTGGGATAAAGCCTTATGTTGATCAATCCGCGACTCACAGATTATTACGGGATTGCCGCCCCCCAAAGCTCGCTTGATTTCGCGATTCCGTTCTTCAATGAGGACATTCCGCTTTACGTGGATCCATTCCTGTTGTGGCGTTCGCCGTCGCAGGTTGATCAGGGACTACATACTTCACTCATCAATGCCTTCAATCACCTTGGATATCTCGCACGGAAGGGGGATCGGGAAAAGGCCATAGCCATCCTCGTCGCTGTATCGGAGTGTGATGAAGTGGGGTTAGGCTCTTCGGCAAGGCGGAAGGGCAAGCGGATTGGAGCGGCGAAGGCGAAGGAAATCATCGATCTCTTTGAAATCGTCCCACAATATAAGGATCGCGGGTTCCGGCACTTTGAGGAAATTCAGTTTTATGTCGACGGAATTTCTAAGGACAGGATCAGCGACATCGCGTGCAGTTTTATCAAGTCATTTTTGATTGACTTTTCCATTCAGCAATGCGGTTCCCTCGGAATCCCTCTCTCTAAACACGATATAAGTGTCTATGATTACAGAACCAATGAATTTAAGCTAGAGAGGGATGTCGATCTTCCAGCAAATCCGGAGAATGGACAACCGCTGATCCTCGTACCGAAGCGATGGTTGCGGTTTGTCCCATGGCTGTCTTTCGACGACTATTTTAGAGGCCACTGTCCGCAGGACGATATCGCTCATCCAGGTGAAACGCTTGAGCGCGTCGATGTGCTCAATTTTAATCGCTCGCACTTCGATGTGGTTGACGCTTACATCCTTGAGAAGGAACGGACGTTTGAGGACTGCCACAATGATCCGTTATTCTCCCAAATACCTGTCATATCAGCGAAACGAAAACTAGCCCAAATCAAAAAGCTGCAAACGGGCAAGGGCGACAACGCAGATGTGGCCTACGAGGCCGCCATAGGGGAGCTGTTCCCGTCGCTCTTCTACCCACACCTGGATTTCGCTGCCATTCAAAGCAGGACCGATAGCGGTGCTGTTATTAGGGACCTTATATTCTACAACGGCCAGAAGGAACCATTTCTGGAGGAGATCGCGCAGGACTATGGGTCGCGGCAAGTGGTGTTCGAGATGAAAAACGTGAAGGATGTCAGCCGCGATCATGTGAACCAGCTCAACCGTTATATGACCGATAGCCTGGGCAAATTTGGGGTAATCGTCACCAGGAATCCCCTGAGCAAAGCTCGGATGCAAAGCACCGTCGACCTTTGGTCAGGCCACAGGCGGTGTATTGTGACTATTGATGATATGGATGTTGAACAAATGGTCGAGCTGTTCGAAAGCAAGCAGCGAAATCCGATCGACGTTATAAAAAAGAAATACGTCGAATATCGTAGAATGTGCCCAGGATAGTGGAGAAATGCTGATGAAGCTTGAGGATGTCGAAAAGCTCGAAAAGGTATCTGGGCAAATGGAAGGACTACATAAGGAGGTCGGCGCGCTTACTCGTAAGTCTCCGAACGATGGAATTAACAAATTTAAACTCAAGTTTATAAATGCAGCTATTGCAGAGGCAAACCTCGTTCTTGGCGATGACTATAAGCCGTTCGAAGAGTTCGAACAGTTTGATTCCGACGATCTACCGTCAAACAGCGATGTGGCGTTCATTATAGGTCAGTACATCGAGGAGTTAGAGAGAAAACGGGCAGACAATCTCAAGCGCGACGCGGGCGTATGGATTTATAAACTGTCGGACTCGCAGGAGCGAATTAGGACGGCACCTCCAAAGAAGTTAAGCGAGAGAAAGTAAATGACCGCAGAATATTACACGACGACAGAGCAGGCTCAGGCATATGATGCCGTAATCAGCGTATTTACAGAATTGTTCAATCAACTGAAGGAGCTTTCAAAAAAGAAACCAGAGGCGACATTAAGTGGAAATAAGGTAAAAATTATAAACCGCGTCCTCGTCGACGTGCGAGATTGCCTTGAAGGCGAGCCAGAATACAAATATTTAGACCTCTTAGATGACGAGACCCTGCCACAGTATAGCGATGCTATCCTTATCCTGTCGCAACATGACGGGGCTCTTAAGGCGTTTAGGGAGCGGTGTTTCGGATACAACAGTCTTATGAGTCAAAACGAATGGAATATCCGTGACGATGAAGATGTTTCTGGGGACGCTGAATAGTCGTAAATGCAAACATATGCATAGAACCGCGCGTCTAAAATGCCTTCAATATTAGCCATTCTATAAATATCTGGAATAAATGGAGACTGTAAGGCATCAGGGCGACGCAGTCAGAATGGCAGCTTCGGATCATATCCCAAAACCCCGCCCGCCCGAACGCCGCCCCTTGACACATCCTGAAAATATTCCTATATCCCTCCCACCTCCGCCCAAGAAGGGCGCGTTTCTCGGGTCAGGGAGCGCGGGCGGGGGGCGGCTCCATCCGGGATGGCGACCCCCGTCCATGGACAGGCAGCGCGTCGCCGGACGGCGTTCTTCTCCCGTCCATAGGGAGAAACAAGAACCGCTCCGTGATCCCAGGCCGTCGGACTCGATCGCGTCTTGATCGAGAAACCCCAGGATTCGCGGGTTCGACCAAGCCTCGGGATGTCGACGAGAACGACAACCGCGTTTCGGGACGCTCCGGCCCCGGATGATTTCCTCGCGCACTGGCCGAAGGGGCCGGAGCGTCCCGAACCGCCCTTCCCTCCCGCGCCGCGAGGCGTCGGAGCGCGCCCGCGCGGACTGAATTTGTTCCTAGCGGCCTGCGCCCGCGTCCGAAAGCCGAGGGCGCGCGTCAGAGCGCGGCCTTCGACCCGTCTCCGGCCTCGCCCGGCGCGCCGCCTTCCGTCAGACGATCGCGCCAGCGCGCCGCGAAAGCGTCGAAAGACGCGGAATCGGCGAAGATCACATCGACATGCCACTCCACTGTCTCGACGCCCTCGTCCCACAGCCGGCGCTCCTGGCGCCAATGAAAGGACGGCCAGGCCGGGTTGCGATAGGCGGGGCTCGCCGGATAATCCGGCGGATGCAACGAGGGACGGCCGAGCAGCTCGATCAGCCATTGCATGATCTCGGGCAGAAATGTGCAGCCGAAAGAGACGCCATGACGATGAACGCGATGCACATCGCGCAAAATATTCTGCTGAATCAAAGCCAGAGCCGGCGGCTGATCGGTCGCGCGAAACTCTCGGAGCGCCAGCAGCCGAAAGCCGCGCTCCAATAATTGCGCCGGAACGGCGCGGACGTCCCCGGCTCGCTCGTGCTCGTGCATCGCGACCCTGCAAAATGCTCAGCTGTCCCGGCGGAGGCCGAGACGCGCTCTCCGCACGCAAGCGCCGTGCCCGCCTCCCAGGGCGATCGGATGAAAGACAATAATCCTCCCCCTCATGCTGAGGAGGCTCCGCAGGAGCCGTCTCGAAGCACGAGGGGGAGCTCCAGATGGCCGCGCATGACGGTTTCCTCGTCCTTCGAGACGCCGCTTCGCGGCTCCTCAGGATGAGGAAACCTTCACCCGATCGCCCTGCCCCGTCCCCGATCCTCGGGCAAAAAAAGCCCGCCCGGACGAACCGGGCGGGGGAGGAAGTTTCACACCAACACGCGGAGAAGAGTGGAGAGAACCGCGTGAAGCTCTATGGCGCTCAGAGCGTGGCTCCGGCGGCGAAGCGCGGGATCACCGGGCCGCCGATCTCGACGCCGACGCGATTGCCCGACGGGCTGAAGAAGAACAGCAGACCGCCGAACTGGCTGTCCGTGTCATAGGCGAGGTCGGACAGGCGCTCGATGTCGAAACGGGCGTCCTGAACGATGATCGTGACGTCGCGCGTCTCGCCGGGGGCGATCGGCGTCTCGTCGCTGACCGCGAGGCCGCGATCGGCGAGCAGATATTCGGGGAATTGCGGCCGCGTGGTGAACACCGACGGATTGAGGAAGCGCAATCCCGCGGTGGTGAACTCGCCGACCTTCACCGGCTCGGTTCCGCTATTGGTGATCCGCAGCTTCACCGACAGCTCGCGGCCCGGCACCGTATAGGAGCCGCCCTTGAAATGCGCCGTCACAGTGGCCGGCGGCAGAGCGATCGGATCGATGCCCTTCAACAGACCCGCCTGCATCGGCAGCGTGCGCGGGAAGGCGTTATTGGCCCAGGCGTAGCCGAACAGAACCGCCAGCATAGAGGCGGCGAGCCACAGGCCGCCGATGCGCTTCTCGCGCAGGGTGATGAGCTCATTGGCCTTGCCGGCCTTCACCCACCAATAGCGCACGATGAGCCCCTTGGTCATGAACCAGTAGAGAATCCAGACCGCCGCCGCCGCCATCCATGCAAAGTGATAGATGTAGGTCCAGGTGATGCCATAGGTCTCGAGATCGATGGTCGAGCCGTCGAGCAAAGTCACCGGATTGGTGAAATTCGCCATATCACCCTTGATGGTGATCCATTCGCCGGGGCCGACGATGGGTCCGCCGCCTTCGACGTTGATCTGCACATGGACGTGGAAGCGTCCCTGCCGGCGCGCCTTGAGCACGAGCTTATACTCATAGTCCTTGCCGACCTGCAGAGAGAAGGAGCGCGGCGCCGGCACGTCGCCGACATAAGCGCCCTTGCGGATCAGCACCGGGCCGGGCTCGCCGACGTTCAGAAAGGCGACATCCGGCTTGGCGACCGCCTGCGGCCAGCCCGAGAAGACATGCACCTTGCCCGTGAGCACCATTTCTTCGTTGATATTGACCTCGGTCTTCGACCACTTCACATCGTACCAGTTGAGCGTGCGCATCCGCAGAAAGGCCTGCTGCGAGCGCTCGCCATGCGCCGATGCGGGCGTCGCCGCCGGCAGAGTGGTGGCGACGACCGCCGCGGCGAGGCCGAAGGCCAAGGCGCGCAGCGCCCGCGGCCTCACGCATCCCGCCAGTGTCGCGAGGAGCTTGTTCATCATGTCGATCGGTCTCCCTTTTCCTTGTTTTCTCGGCCGCGCCATCGTCTGCGACGGGCCTCTTGGATCTTTTGTGCTGTCTCGGATCTCTTGCGATATCTCGGCGAAGCGGGCCGCAGGTCCGCTTCGCGCTCGCGAATATTCGCGGATCAGATGTCGTCGGCCTCGATGTATTTGGTGTTCGTGAACCAAGTGCCGATCTTCCACCACAGGAAGTAGATCAGCATGGAGATGAAGGCGGAGAAGAAGGCCGCGACCGGAACGACGTCCTTGCCGAAGGTGCGCAGCGTGCCGCGCTCGACCATGCGGATATATTCCGGCGTGCCCGTGCGCACATAGTTGAAGCCGATGAGATCGGCGAGCGTCAGCAGCACGCCGTCGATCTCGGCGGACTGGTGATATTGCGCCAGCACCGGCCAGTTGATCGGATAGAACAACAGGCCCCAGCCCATGGAGCCGACGAGCGCCGTCACCAGCCAGCTGCCCGACATCATCAGCACCACATCGAGCCAGAAGCCCATGGGGATGAGCGCCGAAGGGAAGACCAGATTGATCGGGAAGAAGGTCCAGCCCCAGAAATTGTCGTAGCGGTTGATCCATTCGCCGACGAGCAGCGCGAGACACGCGACCGTCGCGCCGATCGGCAGACGGAATTTCTGCCACAGGAAGGATTGCACCGCGGCGGCGAAGCACATGGCGACGATGGGCGCCACGGTCGGCCACATGCGGCGGTCCTTGAAGTCGATCCAGAAGTCCCAGTCGCCGGCGAGCAGCATATAGTGGATGTGGAACGACCCCAGCACCACGGCGAATAGCACGACGAGGAGAATCCAATCGGTCAGCATCACGCAGCCGAGGAACTCCTCCTTCGATTTCCATGTCTTGCCGGCGGATGCGCCGGCCTCGGTGGAAATGGACATTTTGTTCTTGCTCCTTGAGATTGTCGCCTCCCCGGCGCAGAGGCGCCGGTCGTTGCTTTTTGCTTGCCCCGCCCCCGTCGCGACCGCGCGCGAGGCGCGATCGCTCGAGGAGGAGGAGAGTGCGCTGTCGCGCGAAGGATCAGAGAGAGAGCGCGTCCTTCTCATATTCCTTGGACAGCTCGATCACGCGGTCGAGCACCTGGCAGGTGGTGCCGAAGACGGCGAGGGCGAACCAGCCGAAGAACACGAAGCCCCAGTGCAGCGGCGCCGTGAACAGCTCTTCCATGAACCAGAAGGTGTGGCCCCACTCGTTCAGGCCGATGTTCGGGAAGATCATGAAGGGGCCTGCGAAGAACAGCAGGAAAGGCAGCGAGATTTTCTTCGCGAACTGCGGAATGCGCGTGCGCGCATACATGAAGGCGCCCCAGCCGGCGATGATGTAGATCGGATAGCTGAGGTAGAACTCCAGAATATGGCTCGGCGTGAAGTCGGTGTCGCGAATGACCGTCTGATGCCAGGTGCCGTCCTGCTCGGTGAAATAGGACGCGCCCCAATAGACGGTGAAAGCGTAGATCGCGAGCCAGCCGATCAGCGTCAGCAGACGGCGCATCTCCTCGCGCGGCGTGACAGCGTCGATGTTGCGGTCGCGCGTTTTCCAAAGATAGCCGCCGATGCCGCAGAAGGCGATGAATTCGAGCGGCAGCTCGGTCCACATCAGATTGAGCCAATAGGTCTGAAACTCGGGCGCGAAAGAATCGAGGCCCGCTTTCCAGCCGAAATACTGCTCATAGATGCGGATCGTCACATAGAACACGAAGAGACAGATCATCGTCCAATAGGCGGGCCAGTAATTGACGATGGTGTCGCTCTCCGCGGCTCGGACGGAGCCTGCCGCTTTCTCTGTTGTCAGACTCATTGTCGAGTTCCTCCTCTTTGAAGTCATCCGTTCGAAAACGGTCTCCCGCCGTTCCGGATGACGCTTCGTTTCCCCGTGGCGCGGGACCTCGCGGGCCGTCCCTGCGGCCTCGCGACGTTCGGCGCGCGAAGCCGGTCACCGGAACTATTTCCGCGCCGCGCCTCTTTGCAGTAGAGCCCGAAAGCTCTTCGCAGTGTCGGAACCTATCATGTCGCGATCGGCGCTTGTCAATTGATCGTAAAGAATACATATGCGACATTATGCTGCATATACTACATTTAATACTTATATAGCGTCATAATATGATATTTATATCGTATATAAAATGAGACACGCCCAGCAACTATGACGTTGTGCGCTGCATTTTTAAATGATACCAATCACGCAAATATGAGATTGTCTGAATTTTTAAGTACTGCGACATCGTGACGCCGCCCTATGCTTGTTGTGACTCGTCGCGTCTTGGATCAAGACGAAGAGCGCGCGTCGCCTCGAAACGCGGCGTCGACCAATTCAAAAAACGGGAGGAGAAAGCTCGAATGCTGCATAAAGTCGAAGAACTCAAATGGGTCGTGCTGTGGATTCTCGTCACGATCTTCGTATTCGCGGTCTTCATCCCGACGGTGAACAGAGCGCTCAATCTCTGACCGATCGCATCGCGCGCATCGCCGCGCGGGAGTCCGGGACGCGCGCGAGCGGCCCGGGCTCCGCCGGCGCCGACGCGGCCTCCCCCCGTCTTCCAGAATACGACCCAGAATCCGACTACGTACGGACATGCGCTCCACTGTGTCGAAGGAACTCTGCGCTGCGACATTATGTAGCAAGACTTCATCTATTCGATTCACGACCGCCGTTCTTGCTATTTTGAACTATTCCAATTCCGTGAAACATCGTCGAAACACGTGGTTTCCTGGGGCTTTTCCGGCGCTGGTCGAGGACGGACGCGGCGGCTCGCCCGCCCGGCCGCCCCGCCCCGCCCCGCGCAGGCGTGAAGACCGTGCAAAATCGAACATTGTCTTCGGTTTTGTAATCATGAGAAAAAGTGCCCTGCGGCGACGCGCGGCGACAAGATCGAACAGCGCGCGACGCGGAGGTTCAGTCTGCACGAGGAACGCCTGGAAATGAGCGGAAATGTTCTCGACCCCGACCATCCCCGCCTGGCCCCGGCGGCCGAACGCAAGCTTGAGACGTCGATCGTCGACCGACGCGAGAGACGCAGCCGGCGCCCGGACGACAACCGCCATCGCGAGGAAGTCATTCGCGAGGTTCTCACGCGTGAGGGCGAGCGCCTGTCGCAGGAGGTCATTCGCAAATTGACGAGTGATCTCGGCGTCAGCCGCGCCACCGCCTATCGCATGATCAAGACCTTCCGCAGCTGCGGCGCGGTCACTGCGCCGATGACGCGTCCGGTCGGTCGTCCCAAGGGCGCGCGCGTGCTCGATTCGGCGCGCGAATTGCTCATTCGCGACGCGATCGAGACCTTCTATCTGCAGCCCTCGCGGCCGAAGTTCAGCCAGCTCGTGCGCGAGATCGCCAAGCGCTGCCTGAAGGAGCGGCTGCCGGCGCCGAATTGGCGGACCATCAAGGCGCGCGTGCACGATATCGACATTCAGACGCGGACGCGGCGACGCAGCGAAACCGAATAAAAGAAGCAGCGGCGAACAAAGGTGCGAAAGAGATCAGAGGCCACGCGGCCGCTAGAGGCCGTTCAGATCGATCACGCGAAAGTCGATGTGATGATCATCGACGACGAGACCGGCAGGGAGATCGGCCGGCCTTGGATCACGCTCGGGGTCGACGCGTTCACGCGCATGGCGACGGGCTTTCATCTCTCGCTCGCGCCGCCGACGCGCCTTTCGGCGAGCTTCTGCATTCTCCACTCCGTCTGCGACAAGACGCGATGGCGCGCAGAGCACGGCGTCGATTTCGATTGGCCGGTCGCTGGACTTCCCGAAGCGATCCATGTCGACTCCAACAGCTTTTTCGGCCGTCGCGCCTTCGTGCGCGTCTGCCGCGAGATCGGGATAGAGACAATCTGGAGCGAGCCCGCGGGCGCCCGCTATGGCGCGCATGTGGAAGCGCTGATCGGCAATCGCCTCGGCTGCGTTCCGCTCATCACCGACGTCGGCCCGATGGAGCGCGGCGAGCGCGACCTCTATGTCGGCCCACATGCGCAGCGTCTCACGCTGAGCGAGCTCGAGAGCTGGCTCGGCGCGGAGATCGCCGGCGGCTATCATTGTCGCAAGCATCACGATCTCGACCGCGCGCCGCTCACGCTCTGGCGCAAGCATATGCGCTCCGATCTGCTGCGCATGCCGCTCGATTGCGTGAATTTCCGCCTGTCGCTGCTGCCCGGCGACGAAGGCGCGCTCGAGGAGGACGGCCTGCGGCTGCTCGGCCGCCTCTATTGGTCGCGCGCCTTCGCCGACGATCTCGCGGCCGGGCGCAGGCGCCTCGAGGCGCGCTATGATCCGCGCGATCTCTCGCGCATTTTCGTGCGCCGCCCATCTGGACGATTCGTGAAGGCGCGCGAGCGGCGGCTCGTCCAGCCATTGCGCGATGACGCGCCCATGATCGAAACGCAGGGCGCGCTCGCCGTGGCGACAGCCGCCGATCGCAGCGCGCTCGAGACGACCCGCGAATCGACGATTGCTCCGCGCTTCGTTTCTCCGCTCTGCGAAGAGACGCCGCTAGGCGACATCGAATTCTCCGAAGGCGCGACCAGCCGATCCATCACCGGCGACACAGCTTTGCTCTGCGCGCGCAAATGCTCGGAGGCGTGCCCCTTTTTGTTCGTCGATCACTGATCTCGTCACTCGCCGCTCAGCCATTCGATCTCGACGCCGCCGCCCGGGCCCTGCGCCAGTCGCTGCGCGAGAAAAGCGGACAGCTCGCGCGCCTCTTCCTCGAAGGTGAAAGGCGGATTGACGACGACGAGCCCGGTGCGCCGCAGCTTCTGATCTTCATCCGCGCCGCCGACAGAAAGATCGAGGCGCAAAATCTTCTTCACGCCGCTCGCGCGCAGCGCGCCGAGCAGCCAGCGCTGCTCGGTCTCGTCCTTGATCGGCCGCCACAGCGCATAAATCCCGGTCGGCCATTTGCGATGCGCCTCGAGAAATGTCTTCAGCATGCGATCGGTCTCGTCGCGCTGCTCGAAGGGCGGATCGATGAGCACGAGCCCGCGCCGCTCCTTGGGCGGCACAAAGGCGGCCAGGCCGACATAGCCGTCGAGGTGAATCGTCTTCACGCGCTTGTCGCGCGCAAAGCGCGCCTGCAGCGCCTCGAAAGCGTCCGGCCGCAATTCGCAGAAGACGGCGCGATCCTGCGCGCGCAAAAAATGCGTCGCGATCAGCGGCGAGCCCGGATAGAGCGCCGGCCGGCCCTCGGCGTCGAGAGGTCCGACGATATCGAGATAGGGCGCGAGCAGATCGCGCAGCCGCGCGTCCGCGCCGGAGAGATCGGCGAGCCGTCCAATTCCGCCACGCCATTCGCCCGTGCGCTCCGCCTCGTCGGCGGCGAGATCATAGGCGCCCTCCCCCGCATGTGTGTCGATGACGCGGAACGGCGCCTCCTTGCGCGTGAGATAGAGAAGGAGCCGCGCCAGCAGCGCATGTTTGAACACATCGGCGAAATTGCCGGCGTGAAAGGCATGACGATAATTCATCGGTCCTTCGTGCTTTCGAGCGAAGTGGGAGCCGGTTCGCGTGACGAAAACACGTCGAAGCCAAAGATTCTACAGCGGCGCGGGCACGGAGATTTCGCCGGAGCGGCAGGCGCCGCGCGCGATCTCGGGACAGGGGCGGAACTCGCGCAGATCGCGCGAGAAGCAGATGCGCACATCCTGCAGCGCGCCCTTGCGGCATGTGACCGCGAGCATGCCCGGACGCAGCCGCGGATTGGCGGCGATGAAGGCGCGCTGAATGTCGAGCGGCGCGAAGCTCTGCGCCTGCCGCGGCCGCTCGAACAGCGTCGGGATCGTCACGCTCTCGCTGGCGCGGCGCACATCGGCGAAATAATCGGTCGGGCTCTTGCCCGAGCAACGGCCATGCTTGCGCCATTCGTGCCGCGCCAGCCCCTCGTCGGGATAGACGCCGGCGACATGGGCGAGCGCCATGCGCGAGGGCGTGGCGGCGCCGTCGCATTCGCTCGGGAAGCCATGCTCATATTGCGGCCACAGGCCATGGGTGACGAAGCCCTTGGCGAGGCCGGGCTCGCATTGCGCGCGATATTCGCGGCCGCTGCCGCTCTCGCAAAAGGCCGGCGACCAGGAGAGCGTCAGCACATAGAAGTCAAAGGGGCCGGCGCCGCCCCGCGCCTCCGCCGGCTCGATCGTCTCGCTGCGCGCGAGCTCTGGCTCCGCCATCGAGGAGATCGGCGCAAAGAGAGAGACGAGCGCCGCGAGGGCGCAGGCGAGAGTCGATTGCTTGAACATGTGCGCTCCGAAACAGCCCGGATACGGATTGATGCCGGAGCGCGAGGCGCCGCGTCAAGCCGCGGCGTCGCGCGCGTTCGGCGGCGTTGACACAACCTACTTATTCACTAGGATATTGCGACCAACATCACAGGAAGCGTCACATGAAGAGCGGAATTCGCACGCTCTGCGCCCTTGCGGCTCTGATCGGCTTCGCGGGAACGGCGGCGGCCAAACCGGCCTGCGTCTTTCAAGACGCGGC
The DNA here is from genome assembly GCF_059718135.1 of Methylosinus sp. is20ea. Lineage (NCBI taxonomy): Bacteria > Pseudomonadati > Pseudomonadota > Alphaproteobacteria > Hyphomicrobiales > Methylocystaceae > Methylosinus > Methylosinus sp. is20ea. Next base: position 25,334 of record NZ_AP046088.1, read on the forward strand.
TCTACGCGGCGGCCCCGGCAGTCGGGAGCATCTCGTCGGCGTGATACCGGCCTTGTCGCCGATCGTGCTGGTGCGCCAGGACGCGAAATGGAGCATTGTTTCCTACGACGGCGAGACGGGCTATGTGGCGACGCGACATCTCACGCCTTTCGGCGGCCCTGCCGATCCGCCGAGCTGGCGCCAATCGCTCTCCCCCGATCAGACGCTGTTGCGAGAAATCGATCCGCTGTTCGGCGACGCTTCGCTGCGCTTCGGCCTCTCGCGGCGTCCGACCCTCGGCAGCTTCTACAATTATTTCAGCGGCTTTCGGCGCTCGGCCTGGACCGATCGCACCGGCGCTCGCGTCGCTGCGGCCGAGGCCTCGACCAACCCCTGCCTCGCCGCGCTGCGGCGGGCCGAGCGCAATGTCGCGACGAAACCGCCTCGCCGCGCCAATTGATCCACAGCAACGAGCCGAGGGAGTTCAGACGATGAGCGAAGAGTGGGACTATCAGATCCGGCTGAACATCAGCGACGATTATGCCGAGATCGCCCGCACCGATCCGCAGAATGCGGCGCTCGCGCCGGTCGCCGCGATTCTCGCCAAGCACCATGCGGCGCTGAGCAATCAATTCGACGCTTTCGTCCATTACGTCACCGAGGCGGAGAAGCAGGGCGTCGAGCATTTCCCGCTCTACAAATGGACCAAGGCGACGATCGAGGACCCGGTCAAGAAAGCCAAGCACGTCAAATCCTTCTCCATCTATGTCGAAGGCGAGGAGGTCTATCCCAAGGCCGCCGCGGACGCGCTCGAAGCCGAGCTGACGCCCCTCGTCGGCGGCGGCGTGGTGGAGAAGCTCTCCAAACACGACACCAATCCCGCGAATAATCCGCAGGCGCCCGCGCATTTGCGCTGAAGCGCGGGCCGGGCTGTGGAGCCGTCCGCAGCGATCCGGCGCCCCTCAGCGGGGCGCCGGATCGCTTTGCCGCCGGGGCCGCGCTATATTGGCGACATGCGCAGCCCGCCCCGCTCCCTCGGCCTATTCGCGATCCTCCTCTTCGCGCTGCTCTTCGGCGGCGCGGAAAGCGCGCGCGCGCAGGACCCTGTCGCGGATTTCTTTCAGGGCCTGTTCGGCGGCCGGCCGCACGCCCGCCCACAGGCCCATCCGCCCGCGCGCGAGACCGGACGCATGCGGCGTCTCGTGCCGCATCGCGAATATGGCGCGCCGGCCTATTGGCACGGCCAGAGCAAGGCCGCCAAAAAGGAGAAGACTCAGAAGCCGGAGGACCCCGACGCTCCGCCGCCCTTCCAGGTGGCGGTGATCGGCGACAGCCTGGGCCAGATGCTGGCCGACGGCCTCGAGGAAGCCTATGCGGACCGGCCGGATATCCGCATCCTGCATAAGGCGAAGGACAGCACCAGCCTCGTGCGCGACGATTATTTCGACTGGCCGAAGGCCGCGCGCGAGATGCTGGCCAGCGGCGACAAGATCGACATGGCCATCATCATGATCGGCTCCAACGATCGCCAGGCGATTCACGAGGGAACGGAGACGATCGAGACGCTGTCGCCGCGCTGGCGCGAGCGCTACGCCCAGCGCGTGGAGAATGTGCGGGCCGCTTTTCGAGAAAAGAAGATTCCGCTCGTCTGGGTCGGCCTGCCGGTCACCAAGAACGAGCATTTCTCCGCCGATATGGCGAAGTTCAACGACATCTACCGGCAGGCGGCGGCGCAGGACAGCGCGCCTTTCATCGACATTTGGGAAGCTTTCGCCGACGAGCGCAACCAGTATCAGGCCTTCGGCCCGGATATAAACGGACGCATCGTCAAGCTGAGATCGGCGGATGGCGTCCATTTCACCGATGTCGGCGCGCGAAAGCTCGCCCATTTCGTCGAGGGCGAGATCAAGCGCCTCTTCGACGCGCGCCACCCCGCGCCCGACGGCGCGCCGGCCGAAGCCTCGCAGACGCCCGCCGAAGCAGCGCCCCCGGCGGCCGAGGCCGCTGCGGCGCCGCCGATCCAGATCATCGCCCCGAGCGGCCCGGTTCCGGCGGCCGCGCCGACGCTGCCGGATCGCCCGGCCATCGGCCCCCTGCAGTCGCTGACGACGACCATCGCCGCCGATGGAGAGTTGGCGCGACGCGGAAAATCGCCCTCCGCCGGCGAGGAGGCCCGCGCCGCCGCGGCGCGCGCGCTCGTCGACCATATTTTCCTCGAGGGCGGCGAGCAGCCGAGCCAGCCCGGCCGCGCCGATGATTTCTCCTGGCCGAAGGGCGGGGCCAAGCCCGCCGAGACTCCGGCGCCGACGCCAGCGGCGGCCACCTCCTCCGCGGCCGAGACGCGCTGAGGCGCCCCGCAGTTTCGCTCGAAATGCGCGAAAACCGTCAATTCCGCATTCAATTCAAGTCGAATGAAGCACGACGACGACGCGCTCGCGAGGGAACAGGCGCGCCTGCGAAACATTTTTCTCCCGCTCGAAGGGCCCGAGGGCCTCGAAGGGAGTATCTGTCATGTCGTTTCGTCGTTCTTCTCTTTCCATCGCGCTCGCGCTGGCGTCCGGCTGCGCCGCGCCCGCCGCGCAGGCTTTCGAAAATCCGTTCGCTTTCCTGTTCAGCGGACGCTCAGTGGCGAGCCCTGCGTCCTATTCCGACGGCCAGCTCTCCGGCGAATATTCGTCGACGCGCTCCGTCGTCGCCGACCCGACCCGTCAGCGGGCGGGAACGATCACCGTCGACACGCAAAATCGCTTTCTCTATCTCTCCATGAACGATGGCCAGGCGATCCGCTATGGCGTCGGCGTCGGCCGGCCGGGCTTCACCTGGCGCGGCCAGACGCATATCGGCCGCAAGGAGGCGTGGCCGGCCTGGACGCCGCCCTCGGCCATGCTCCACCGCCGTCCGGATCTGCCGCGGCATATGACGGGCGGCGCCAATAATCCGCTCGGCGCGCGCGCCATGTATCTCTATTCGGGAGGCCGCGACACCATGTTCCGCATCCATGGCTCCAACGAGCCTTGGACGATCGGCCATGGCGTCTCTTCCGGCTGCATCCGCATGCTGAACGGCGACGTCAGCGATCTCTACAATCGCGTGAAGGTCGGCACGCAGGTTCACGTTCTCTGACGACAAACGCCGGCGCTCGTCTCGCGACGGTCGCCGGCGTCACTTTTCTCGTCGCGTCAGCCGACGCAATTGGCGTTGGTCAGACCGGAGATGATGACCTGAGCGACGACCCAGACGCCGATCAAAATCCAGGCGATGCGCGTTTTCTTCTGCCCATAGAGATAGGCGCCGCCGATCGGCATGGCGAGCAGCACATAGGGCAGAGCCGAATTTCCGATATTGTCGCAGAACCACAAAGCCGTGGGCATGTTACTCCTCACCTCGGTAGATTTGTTTCGCCCATCAGGAAGACGTCCACCGAGGCGGCGCATTGCCGGCCCTCGCGGATCGCCCATACGACGAGCGATTGTCCGCGCCGCATGTCTCCGCACGCGAAGACGTTCTCGCGTGACGATCGATAGGATTTGACGTCGGCGGCCACATTGCCGCGCGGGTCCAGCGTGACTGCCAGCTTCTCCAGCAGCCCCTCGCGCACCGGCGAGACGAAGCCCATGGCCAGTAGCACGAGATCGGCCTTCAGCGTGAACTCGCTGCCCGGAACGGCCTGCATCTTGCCGTCGACGCGCTCGCAGCGCAGGCCCGTGACGGCCCCATCGGCCCCCAGAAACTCCCGCGTCATCACCGCGAAATCGCGCGTCGAGCCCTCGTCATGCGAGGAGGAGGTGCGCAGCTTCAGCGGCCAGTCCGGCCAGGTGACGAGCTTGGCCTCTTTCTCCGGCGGACGCGGCATGATCTCGAGCTGCGTCACCGAAAGCGCGCCCTGGCGCACCGAGGTGCCGATGCAGTCCGACCCCGTGTCGCCGCCGCCGATGACGACGACATGCTTGCCGGAGGCGAGGATCGGCTCATTGGTGACGAGCGGCTCGCCGGAGACGCGGCGGTTCTGCTGCGGCAGGAAATCCATGGCGAAATGCACGCCGCGCAGATCGCGCCCCGCAATGGCGAGATCGCGCGGCTGCTCGGCGCCGCCGGAGAGGATCACGGCGTCATGCTCGGCCACGAGCCGGTCCGCCGCGAGATCGACGCCGACATGGACGTTGTAATGGAAGGCGACTCCTTCGGCCTCCATTTGCGCGACGCGACGGTCGATGAGATGCTTCTCCATCTTGAAGTCGGGAATGCCATAGCGCAGCAGTCCGCCGGCCTTGGCGAATTTCTCATAGACATGCACGTCATGGCCGACGCGCGCAAGCTGCTGCGCGGCGGCGAGCCCGGCCGGGCCGGCGCCGACGACGGCGATGCGCTTGCCGGTCTTGGACTTGGGCGGCTCGGGCAGAACCCAGCCCGCCTCGAAGCCGCGGTCGACGATCGCGCATTCGATCGTCTTGATCGTGACCGGCTGGTCGACGAGGTTGAGCGTGCAGGAGGCCTCGCAGGGCGCGGGGCAGACGCGGCCGGTGAATTCCGGGAAGTTGTTGGTCGAGTGGAGATTGGCCAGCGCGCGGCGCCAGTCGCCGTGATAGACGAGGTCGTTCCAGTCGGGGATCTGATTATTGACCGGACAGCCATTGTGGCAGAACGGAATGCCGCAATCCATGCAGCGCGCCGCCTGATTGCGCGTCGCCTCCTCGGAGAGGGCGATGACGAATTCGTCATAATGGCGGATACGGTCGGCGGCCGGCTTATATTTGCGGTCCTGCCGGTCGATTTCCAGAAACCCCGTGACCTTTCCCATGCCTCGCCAACCCCTCGGCCCTTCGCCTCATTCGCGCCTTCGAGGGATTTTTTACCACGAAGACAGGAAGGACACGACGCAAATCGTCTCTGCAAATCGTCTCGGATGTCGCTCTCTCGGCGCGCGGCCGAGCTCAGGCGGCGGCCGCCTTCGGATTTACTTCGCGCGTGTAATCCTCGATCAGCGTGCGCGAGATGGCGCCGGGCGTGAAGCGATAGGGCCCCGCCTCGGCGACCGGCGTGACCTCCGCGCCCGTGCCGCAGATGAAGCATTCGCTGAAGCTCGGCAGCTCGTCCGGCATGATGCGGCGCTCGACGACCTCCATCCCGCGACGGCGGGCGAGATCGATGACCGTGCGGCGCGTGATGCCGTCCAGAAAACAATCGGCGAGAGGCGTGTGCAGCACGCCGTCCTTCACGAAGAAAATATTGGCGCCGGTGCATTCGGCGACGCGGCCCAGCCAATCCAGCATCAGAGCGTCGGCGTAGCCGCGGCGCTCGGCGCGATGCTTGGAGATGGTGCAGATCATATACAGGCCGGCCGCCTTGGCCAGCGAGGGGGCCGTCTGCGGATCGGGCCGGCGATAATCGGCGATGTCGAGGCGAATGCCCTTCATCTTAGCGCCGACGTCGAACATGCTCGGCCAGTCCCACACCGCGATGGCGACATTGATCGTCGAATTCTGCGCGGCGACGGCCATCATCTCACTGCCGCGCCAGGCCACCGGCCGCACATAGCAGCTGTCGAAGCCATTGGCCTTCACCACCGCGGCCTTGGCCGCGTCGAGCTCGGCGACGCTATAAGGAATCTCGAAGTCGAGGATCTGCGCGGAACGCTTGAAGCGCTCCGAATGCTCCGTCGATTTGAAGATCACGCCGCCATAGGCGCGCTCGCCCTCGAACACGCTGGAGCCGTAGTGCAGCCCGTGCGAGAGAACATGGAGCTTGGCGTCGCGCCACGGTATGAGCGCGCCATTGTACCAGATGTAGCCGTCGCGCTGGTCGAAGGGCAAAACAGACATCCGACGCTCCGATGAGGTCAAGGGCGAAAAAAGGGGCCGTCCCGAACGGCGGCCGGTCTCGAGCCGGCCTTCTCCAAACCACTAGCCATCGGTCAGAAATATGTCAATATAGCTGACGTATAAGTTCAGGGCTCCGAATTCGGGTCGACGAGCAGACATGTTTGCAGCGTCATGGCCGCGCTTGTCGCGGCCATCCACGCCGCGACGTCTCGGAAGGCTGAGAAAATGAGCGGAATGGGGCAGCCTCTTCTCCCCGCGTATCGCGATGTCCTGGCGTGGATGCCCGCGACGAGCGCGGGCATGACGCATCTGCAAAGGAGTTGTTAACCTGGATTCGGAGCCCTGCGCATAAGTTCAGGACGATCGCCCGACGCCGGAAGAGGCGTTTCGCCCTCCCCTTCAGGGGGAGGTGGTAACGCCTGATATTGCTCGCCCTGTCCGACGGCTTTTTCGCTTCCACCGACATATAGCGGTTCCCGACGTGAAGACATCCATCGAACGCAAGCTGCTGCGCCCCGCCTCGACGCAGGCGCTCGTCGGACGCGAGCCCGCGCCCGAGAGCGAACCCATGTTCGATCTCATCGAACTGTTCTTCTTCGCCTATCGCGATTTCGTCGGCGACGCCGACCGGCTGCTCGAGAATTATGAGTTCGGCCGCGCCCATCACCGCGTGCTGCATTTCGTCTATCGCCGCCCCGGCCTCGCCATCGCCGCTCTGCTCGATATTCTGAAAATCACCAAGCAGAGCCTCAACCGCGTGCTCAAGCAATTGCTCGACGCCGGCTTCGTCGAGGCGCGCGAGGGCGCGACCGACCGCCGCCAGCGCCTCCTCTTCCCCACGGCCAAGGGCGCGCGTCTCGCCCAGGAGCTCGCCGTGCTGCAATCGGAGCGCTTCCGCCGCGTCTTCGGCGAGCTGCCGCCGCAGGCGCGCGAGGCGACCGCCGATTTTCTGCTCGCCATGGTCAACGCCCCCGACCGCGAGAAAGTGCGCGCGCATCTGCCGCCGCGCCGGCGGAGGCGGCAGCTCACCGAAGACGACGCCGCATGAGCGCGCCGGCGCCGCAGACCGCGGCCGAGCCAGGACCGCATATTCTCGTCGTCGACGACGACAGGCGCATTCGCTCGCTGCTGTCGCGCTATCTCGCCGCCGAGGGCTATCTGGTCAGCGCCGCCGCCGACGCCGTCCAGGCCCGCGCCCGCCTCGCCGATATGACCTTCGATCTCATCGTCCTCGATGTGATGATGCCCGGCGAGAGCGGCCCCGAATTCGCGCGCAAATTGCGCAGCGAGGCGGAGCCGCTGCGCTCCTCCCCCATCCTCATGCTGACGGCGCGCGGCGAGACGGCCGATCGCGTGGCCGGGCTCGAGGCGGGCGTCGACGATTATCTCGCCAAGCCTTTCGAGCCGCGCGAGCTCTCGCTGCGCATCGCCAGCATTTTGCGTCGCGCCGGCCGCGCGGCCCGCCCTGCCCACGCCGCGGCGAGCGTGCGTTTCGGCGCTTTCGGCTTCGATCTCGAAAAGGGCCGATTGCGCGCGCATGATCGAATCATCCATCTGACGACTCGCGAAGAGGAGATTTTGCGGGTGCTGGCGATGAATGCGGGCGAAATCGTATCACGGCAGAGGTTGGCGCAGCGCCTCGTCGATGGCAAAGTCGAGACCGTCGGCGAGCGCAGCGTCGATGTCGAGGTGGCGCGGCTGCGCCGCAAGATCGAGGGCGACGCGGGCGGCCCGCGCCATCTGCAGACGATCCGCGGCCGCGGATACAGGCTGTGGGCGGACGCCGTCGTCAGCCCGGATGAGGAATACGGAAAAGCGCAATGACCCTAGCCCTCCCCGCCGCGCTCGACGCCCCGCGCCAGCTCTGGCGGCGCTTCGCCGGCTGGCTGCATGCGCGCATGCCCAAGGGGCTCTACGCCCGCTCGCTGCTGATCGTCATTCTGCCGATCGTGCTGTTGCAATCGGCTGTCGCCTATTTTTTCATGGAGCGGCATTGGCAGGCGGTGACCTCACGCCTCTCCGCCGCCGTGGCGCGCGACGTGGCGGCGCTGATCGATTTCTACGACGCCTTTCCGCAAGGAGAGCATCGCGAGATCCTCCAGCGCATCGCCGGCGAGGATTTGAGCATAGATGTCCATTTCCTGCCCAAGGAGCCGCTGCCGCCGCCGGCCGCCAAGCCCTTCTTCTCGCTGCTCGACCACACTCTGTCGCGGGAATTGTCGCTGCGCCTGCAGCGACCCTTCTGGATCGACACGGTCGGGCGCTCCAATATCGTCGAAATCCGAGTCGCGCTCGACGATTCGGTGATGCGCCTGCTCGCCCATCGCACCCAGGCCTATGCGTCCAATTCGGAAATCTTCTTCATCTGGACGGTGATCGCCTCGCTGGTCATCATCGCCATCGCCACCTCCTTCCTGCGCAATCAGATCCGCCCGATCCTGCGCCTCGCCCGCGCGGCGGAGGAGTTCGGCAAAGGCCGCGAGGTCGCCTTCAGCCCACGCGGCGCGCGCGAGGTGCGGCAGGCGGGCGCGGCATTTTTGGAGATGAAGCGCCGCGTCGAGCGCGCCATGGAGCAGCGCACCACCATGCTCAACGGCGTGTCGCATGATCTGCGCACCATCATCACGCGCTTCAAGCTGTCGCTCGCACTGATCGGCGAGACGACGGAGACGACCGAGCTGAAGAAGGACGTCGACGAGATGGAGCGCATGGTCGAGGCCTATCTCGCCTTCGCCCGCGGCGATGGCGGCGAGGCGACGGCCGACACCGACGTCGCCGCCCTTCTCGACGAGCTGAAGAGCGATTCCGAGCGTCACGGCCTCGGCGCACAGGCGAGCTTCGCCGGCCGGAGACTGGTGGCCGTGCGCCCGGCCGCCTTCCGCCGCTGCCTCGCCAATCTCGTCGGCAACGCCCAGCGCTATGCGAAAAATATCGCGCTCAGCGGCCTCAATGACGGCAAGACGCTCACCATTCACATCGACGACGATGGCCCCGGCATTCCGCCCGAGCGCCGGGAGGACGCCTTCCGGCCCTTCTATCGCCTCGATGAATCGCGCAATCAGGACGAGAGCCATTCCGGGCTCGGCCTCGCCATAGCGCGCGACATCATGCGCTCGCATGGCGGCGAGGTGACGCTCGAGGGCTCGCCGCTCGGCGGCTTGCGCGCGACCGTCACTTTGCCGGTGTGACCGCTCAGCCCTCCGCCGGACAGGGGATTTCCTTCGTCACGCCTTCGATAAAGGCCTTCATGCCGCAATTGGCGCGCAAGGGGCCGAGCTTGTTATTGCCCTCCCAGGTCAAAAAGGTGACGATCCCGCGCGGATTGATAGCGATCACCTTGTATCGCTCCGGGCTGCGCGTCGCATAGCATTTGCCTTCTTTTATGTCCTCGGCGGTCAGGGCCATGATCTGATCTCCTTTCGCATTTAGCCTGCCCTCGTCCCGCAAGAGCTGTGCCACACGTCAATGCGCCGCGTGATCGTGGTCATGGTCGTGATCGTGATCGTCGTGATCGTGATGATCCTCCGCCGCCGCGCCCTTCTTGTGGACGACATGCTCGGTGAGGAAATCGCCGGCGGCGATCACCCCATCGTCGTCCATCGCATGGGCGAGCCCCTTGCGCGTCATCGACCAGACGCGGGCGCCCTGCGCGGTGAGAGCGGCCTTGGTCTCGCGCGCCGCGGCGAGCGGCGCGGTCTCGTCGGCGTCGCCGTGGATCAGCAGGACGGGCGGCGCGCCATCGGCGCCGATGGGCGGCGAAGCGCCATAGGGGCCGCCCGAAAAGGCGACGATCGCCGCCGCGGGCCCGGGCCGCGCGAGGCCGGCGAGCAGCGCCAGAGTCGCGCCCTGCGAGAAGCCGACCAGCGCCAGATGCGAGGGCGGCAGGCGGCGTTTGGCGAGCGCCTCGTCGAGGAACTGGCCGAGCGCCGCGAGCCCTTTGGCGAGCCCCTCGGCGTCCTCCGCATCGAACCAGCGCCGCACGCCATCGGCGCCGACGGGCGCGACGGCGGCGAGAAATTCGGCCTTGGGCATTGTCGGCGCCCAATTGAGCGCATCGTCGACCATGGATTGGACATCCGCGCCCTCACCATGCAGCAGCACGACGAGAAAGGCGGGTTTTCCGCAGGAGAGAGCGGCCAGCGCCGGCCCTTCGACAATATCGGTCATGGGTTGCTCCTTCGGGCGCCGGCGCCTCGCCGGCGGCGGCACGGTTCAATAAGCGTGCCGAGGCTCTGGCGCCCAATCTGCTTCGCGTAGGTCGCGCCGGGGACGGACCGGCGCACCGTGAGAACCAACGCAAAGCAACAGGAGGAGGACCGCGTGGCGGACTACAAAGTGACGGTCGAGGAGCAGCCCGACGGAAAATGGGCCTGTTTCCTGCACGTGCCGGGTGAGGAGCCGTATAATCTCGGCAAGACGTTCAAGAACGAGGATCGCGCGGACGCCTGGCTGACCGTCGGCGAGGCGACGACGGCGATCGATATGGCGGTGGCCAAGCTCACCAAGAAGTGAGCGAGCGGTAAGGGCCGCGACGCGCGCCTGTCGGATATCCGACAGGCGTTCCCGGCCCTTCGTCCATTTTATCCCGCGCCGGAGCCGCGCGCAGCAAGGAGCGAAAACAATGGCGGTTGATTTGAAGGGCGAGTGGACCGACGCCGATATAGCGAAGCTCATCGGTTCGGTCGTCGACGATCGCGACTGGCGCCTCGAGGTCGGCGCGGACGGCGTCGCCTCGCTCGTCGACAAGACGGCTCATCCGACCGACGACGCCTATGACAACCAGCTCCACTGCTTCCTCGAGACCTGGATGCAGGGAACGGATTTCGTCGGCCCTTCGGCCGCGGGCGACAAGGAGCTCGTCGGCAAGGTCGCCAAGGCGCTGCGCGAGAATTATCCGACCCTCAAGGGACCGAAATTCGTCTACGTCTCCCTGTGATCGCTTCGTGGCCTTTGTGGTACGAAGGCCACGACGCCACTATGTTTCTGTTCCGTTAACAAATGTGACCCGGTTGTCACCGAATCGTTAACAGGCGGCCATACACCTCCGGCCGAGCTATAAGCCGGAGAGTGAAATGCCTTTTCGTAACTGGTTGCTAGCGTCCATCTCGACGCTGGCCCTTCACGGCGTCGCACTGGCGCAGACCTATCGCACGCCCAATGTCGTCGCCAATGACGGCCCCTCCTCCATCAGTCTCGGAGGCGTGACCTTCACCAATCAAGGCCTCACTGGAACTGGACGTCTTCCGGCGACGACGATCGACTTCCTCGGCGACACGCTCGGCTCGTTCTCGAGCCTCGCCATCGATCCCTATTCCTGGCGCCGCGTCGGCTCGAGCTTCTCCGCGACCATGTTCGCTTTGCCCGACCGCGGATTGAACGATCCCGCCAATGGCGTCTTCTACGATTATGCGGGGCGGCTCCTGCGCTTCGACATCGCCTTCTCGCCTTATGCGGGCGCGAATCTCCCCGCTTCGACCGCCTCACAGAATCAGGTGCAGATCGCGCCGAACGGCGGCGTGCTGCTGCGCGACAATCAAGGCAAGACATTCACGGGCGCCGACCCCGGCTCCTCGACGACCACTCTGTTCGGCCGCCTCGCGCCGAGCCCGGCCACGGGAGCGACCGGCGCCGGCAAAATCTCGCTCGACGCCGAGGGGCTGGCCTTCAAGACCGATCGCTCCTTCTACATCAGCGACGAATATGGCCCGTCGATCTTCTATTTCGACGCCAATGGCAATCTGGTCGGCTCGGTCGGCATTCCCTCGTCGCTGCTGCCGCGAACCAATGGCGCGATCAATTTCAACTCGGTCAACGCGCCGGCCACGGGACGCCGCAACAATCAAGGCCTCGAGGCGGTGTCGGTGAGCCCGGACGGCAATCGGCTCTTCGCGATATTGCAGAGCGCGCCGATGCAAGATCTGATCGACGCCCAGCAGCAGACGCGCAACAACACGCGAATCCTCGTCTACGACATCTCGCTCAATCCGACGCCGGCGGCGCCGATCGAGACCTATGTGCTGCAGTTGCCGACCTACACGCTGAACGGCAATGGCGGCGCCGCCAACCGCACCGCGGCGCAGAGCGAGATGGTGGCGCTCAACGACAAGCAGTTCCTCGTGCTGGCGCGCGACGGAACCGGCCAGGGCCCGGCGGGCGGCAATCCGATCATGGTCAAATCCATCTATCTCGTCGACATCGGCAATGCGACCAATATCGCCGGCACGCCCGCCGATACGACGGCGGGCGGCCAGGTGGCGCCCAATGGCGTGCTGAATCCGGCGATCACCCCGGCGCAGTCTGTCGAGCTCGTGAACATGCTCAACACGACTCAGCTCGCCCGCTTCGGCCTCAATCTCGACAATGGCGCGCCCGGCCAGTCGGCGCAGTCGCGGCTCACTCTGTCAGAGAAATGGGAGGGCATGGCGCTCGTCCCGACGCTCGTCGAGGGCCGGCCGAACGACTTTTATCTCTTCGTCTCCAACGACAATGATTTCACCACGACCAATGGCGTGATGCAGGGCCAGAGCTACAACTCCGGCCAGAACAACGACAATATGGTCCTCGTCTATCGGCTCACTCTGCCGACCGCCGTCGATCCGCTGTTCCTCAAATCCATGCGCGATACGACGCCGCAGGTGCTCGGACGCATCGACGCCGGCGCTCTCGGCCTCGCCTCGAGCGCCGGCGCGCCGGTCGTCGCGCAGCTGCATTCGATCCGCCGCGCGCAGAGCGGCGTCTTCGCGGCGCAGGGCCTCTCGACCTGGCTCGGCGGCAACGTCGATTTCGGCCAGACCGCCACGCGGCCCGGGGTCGACGGCGACCGCACGCTCTATGGCGGCTCCTTCGGCGTCGACTATGGCTGGAAGGAAATTCGCGCGGGCGTCGCGGCGACGGTGCGCGCCGGCCAATATGGCGGCGGCGCGCTCGGCTATTTCGACATTTCGCCGACCGTCTCGCCGAGCCTCTACGCCGGCTATTTCGGCGATCTCTTCTATCTCCATGGAACGGCGACCTTCTCGCCGGACGTCGGCTTCTCCGACATACGCCGCCTCGGCGCCTATGGGCTCACCGGCGTCGGCCGCACCAGCGTCGACTCCTTTGCGTTTGGCGGCGAGATCGGCGCCAAGCTGAAGCTGGACGCCTTCCAATTCACGCCCTTCTTCGGCGTGACGCAGACGACCGCGACGATCCGCGGCTATACGGAGAGCGGCGCGGCCGGCGGCAATGTCGTCTATCCGGAGCACGCCATTCATGCGACGACGCTGCGCTATGGCGGCGAGGTCTCGGCCTCTTTCCTCGGGGTCAACCCTTGGGTGCGGGTCGCCTATAATCAGACGCTCGACCGCGATCCCAAGCGCGTCAACGTCAGCCTGGCCGGCGTGCTGAGCCCTATGGCGACGCAGCCGATCCTCATTCCGACCTATGATCGCAATTCGGTCACGGTCGGCGTCGGCGCGCAGGGCGATCTCGCGCCGAATATCGGCTGGCGCATCGGCTATGACGCCGATGTCGCGACACGCGACGGCGCCGTCGCCCATTCGGTGACGACGGCCCTGCGCATCGGCTTTTGACGAGAGGCGCCGCCGCCGCCGTCAGGCGGTGGCGTCGTCCGGATGGCGGCGATGCTCCTCGGCGTGATGGTGCTCCTCGGCGTGATGATGACGCCGGCGGGCCTCCTCGTGATCCTCTTCGAAATCCTCGTCGCGGTCGCGCGCATGATGGCGGTGGCGACGATGTCCGGTCATGCCGCGGAACACCGCCCGCGCCAGACCGCGCAGCGGCGAGGTCAAACGGCTCACATCCTCGATACGCTCGATCACCGCTTCGCTGCGCGAGAGCTCGCGATCGAGCGCCGCCTTGGTGCGGCAGAGGTCGGCGTCGCGATCGTCGAACCAGACGCCGAGCACGCGCCACCAGGCGATGGCGAGGCCCTGCAGCTTCAAGGCGCCGAGCGCGCCTTCGCTGTCTATCTCGGCGGCCTCCAGCATGAAGCGCATTGAATTGACCGTCTCGCGATTGAGCGCGGCCGCCGCGAGCGGATCGGTCGACGCCCATTGCGATACCGATTCCAGCGCGTTGCGATAGGGCTCCAGAGCCTCGAGCCGGCGCAGCAGCACCTCATAGAGCCGCTCCTTGGCGGGCTCGGAAGCATAGCGGCCGGAGAGATCCTCCAGCACCTGCCGGTCGATCCGGCGCGAGAAGGCCGCGAGAACCGCGCCCTTGGACGGAAAACTGTCGCGGAAATCCGCGAGCGTGACATCGGCGTCATGGGCGATGTCGGAAATGGCTATGTCCTCGAAGGCGCGGCGCGCCGCCAGCCGCATCAAGGATTCGACGATCCGGTCGCGGATCGAGCCGCTCCCATTGCCGGTCTCACTGGTTTTGCCGCTCGTCGCCATCGCCGCCTCCTCAGATCCTCGAAGCCAGCCGCTTCCACGCTAATTTAGGGCGTTTTGGCCGGATCGGAAGGAGTTCCGTCCCTCATCCGGACAATTCCCCGGCCCTGCGCTTCGCCGCCGCGACGGCGCGCTCCAGAAGCGGCCCGAGCCCGTCGCTCGCCATCAGAACCTCCAGCGCCGCGGCCGTCGTGCCGCCGGGCGAGGTCACGTTCTGACGGAGCGTCGCGGGCGTCGCATCGGCGCTCTGGCGCAATAATTCGCCGGCGCCGGCGACGGTCGCGCGGGCGAGCCGCGCCGCGGTCGCCTCCGGCAGGCCGGCGTCGACGCCGGCCTTGGTCAGGCATTCGACGAAATAGAAGACATAGGCCGGCCCCGAGCCGGACACCGCCGTCACCGCATCGACCAGCGCCTCGCTCTCGACCCAGACCACCTCGCCCACGGCGGCGAGCAGAGCCTCGGCCAGCAGGTGATTCTCCGCATCGACGGCGGGCGCGGCGAAGGCGCCGGTGATTCCCCGACCGATGGCGGCCGGCGTATTGGGCATGGCGCGCACGAAAAAACGCGTCTGCGGCAGCCGCGCCGAAAGATCGGCGATGCGCTTGCCCGCGAGAATGGAGACGATGAGCGTGTCGGCGCCCGCTTCGCCCGCGATCGTCGGCGCGACCTGGTCCAGCGCCTGCGGCTTCACCGCGAGAACGAGCGCTCGAGCAGCCGCGCGACTCTCGGGCGCGCGATTCTCGGGGTTTAGGCGAAAGCCGCGTTCTTCGGCGAGCGAGACGAGCGCCGGCGAGGGTTGCGGCTCGACGATGGTCACGCCCTCGCCCGCAAGGCCCTGCGCCGCCCAGCCTTCCAGCAGAGCGAAGCCCATTTTTCCGGCCCCGACCAGAGTGATCGAGCGGGGCAGCGCGGCCGCTGCGGCCATTTGGATCACGCTTCTCCCTTTGTCTCGAAGGTCGCGGTCTCGAGCGCCTCCTTGGCGCCCTTGCCGGCCCAGAGGACGAATTGGAAAGCCTGATAATAGCGCTCGCACGTCTCGAGCGCATGGTCCAGCAGAGCCGCGCATTGCGGGCCGGAGGGCTGGGCGCCCCCGGTCAGCAGCAGGCCCTGGCGGTGCATGACGACGCCCTCGGTCGGCCACAGATCGAAATGCCCGACCCAGAGCTGCTCGTTGATCGTGCGGATCAGCGCCTGCGCCTCGGTGCGGCGGCGCTCCGGCACGCGCAGATCGAAGGCGCAGCTCACATGGAGAGTCTCGAGCTCCCCGAGCCAAGTGAAGGCGACATGATAGTCGGTCCAGCTGCCGGCGACAGAAATGGAGATCTCGTCTTCGTCGTCGCGATCGAAGCTCCAGTCGTTGGTGGCCGCCAATTGCTCCACAATGTCGACAGGATGCCGGGGACGGTCGAAGTCTTTGTCAGATGCGATCAGCATGAGCGAAACCTAATGTGAGGGTCGGCCAGACAAGGGCGACGGACGCTTCTCTGTTCAGAGACGCATACGCTGACTGCGAGCCTCGCGCTCCCCTTGTTCGGAAACCGCCCGACGAAACGAATCGTCCTGCTCGTTCACTATACTCGAAACGATTGAAATGCCGCCGACTCGACTCTTCGTGGGACGCGAACCTCATGTGTGTTCGAGGATTGCCCGCACAGTGGTGGATTCGTTTCGGCCGGTCTACAGGCGGCGAGACGACGTCCACAAGCTGAAGCATTCGCGCGACGAAAAACCATGGGACAAGTCTCCGCCGCGCGGCTTGCGCGAAGCTGCGCGACGGCTCGAGACCAGCTCCGCTTTCGTTTCAAGGAGTCATGACCACCGGCGTGCCGACGCCGACGCGCTCATAGAGATCGACGACATCCTCGTTCAGCATGCGGATGCAGCCATAGGAGGCCGCCGTGCCGACCGACGCGCGCATCTTATTGGTGGTGCCGTGGATCGCCACCTGATTGCGATCGAGCGTCAAAGCGCGGACGCCCATCGGATTATGCGGCGAGCCGCCATGGATCAGATTGGGCAGCTCCGGATGGTCGTGCTTGACGACAGCCGGCGGCGCCCAATCGGGGTTCACATATTTTCCGTCGATATGGGCGTAGCCGGACCATTCCTTGCCGGCCTTGGGGACGGCGACCGGATAGCGAATGGCCGTGCCGTCGCCGTTGACGAGGAACAGGCTGCGCTGGCGGGCGCTGATGACCACTGTGCCCGCCTGCACCGGGGCGCTGTAGGAGACGACATTATGCGCCGCATCGGCCGCCCCGGGCAGGACGGCCAGGCCGCCGGCGAGCGCCGCCGCGGCTGTGAAACTCGAAATACGCTGACGAAACGAAATACTCATGGCTCACACCTTCTCCGAATGGCCGGCGTCGCATTCGAACATGTCGCGCATTCTAGCTTCGGCCACATTCCGCGCCAGCCATCCCATGGTCGCGGTTACGGTTTAACACTAAGATTTGCTTACCTGTCTCACTAAAGCGCGACAGAAGCGGAGAAATCCCCGCCTTAATTCCGCCGTTCCGCGCGCCGGTTGCGCGCGGCGGGCGTTCGGGGCATGACGAGGCACGGAGAGAAACGAGGCATGGAGAAAAACGCTTTCGCGCCGGCGATCTTCGACCGCCGCCTGTTGCGCGGCCGGATGGCGCGAGCCGCGGCGCGTGGCGCGCCGGATTTTCTGATCGCGCGCGCCGCAGACGATCTCGCGGATCGGCTGGCGGGCATCAGACGCCCCTTCCCCCGCTCGCTCGATCTCTGCACGCCTTCGGCCCATTTCGCCGAGATCGTCGTGGCGAGCGGACGGCCGGCGCCGCTGCGGGCCGGGCGCTTCTATGAGCCGGGCGTCGATCTCGTGGCCGAGGAGGAGGCGCTGCCCTTCGCGACGGCCGCTTTCGATCTCATCGTCTCTGGATTTGCGCTGCAATGGGTCGACGATCTGCCCGGCGCGCTCGCCCAGGCGCGGCGGATGCTGGCGCCGGACGGGCTCTTTCTCGCCTGTTTCCCCGGCGGCGCGAGCCTCATGGAGCTGCGCGTCGCCTTCGCCCAGGCCGAGGATGAAATTTGCGGCGGCGCGAGCCCGCGCGTCTCCCCTTTTGTCGATCTGCGCGATCTCGGCGGGCTGCTGCAGCGGGCGGGCTTCGCCCTGCCGGTGACTGACGTCGATTCCTTCATGTTGCGCTATGACTCCATGTTCTCGCTCTGCGCGGAGCTGCGGGCGATGGGCGCGGCCAATGTGCTGACGCAGCGCTCCCGCAAGCCGCTGCGGCGCGCGGTTCTGCTGCGCGCGGCGGAAATCTACGCGAGTCGCTTTTCCGACGCCGACGGGCGCGTGCGCGCGACGATGGAGCTGGTCTGGCTGTCCGGCTGGGCGCCGCATGAGAGCCAGCAGAAGCCGCTCGCGCCCGGCTCGGCGCAAATGCGGCTCGCCGATGCGCTGAAGCCGCGGGAGATCGACGGCTCGGACGCGTCGTGATCGGCCGCTACCGCACCCGAACCTCGACGGCCCAGCGCTGGACCGGCCGCTTCTCCCAGGGACGTTCTTCGACGAAGACCAGGCGGGCTCGGCCGGCGGCGACCGCCTCGACGCGGAAACGGCGCCGGCCCGGCGCGCCGACCAGCGGCCGATCGGACCCGCCGCCCGAGGGCGCGAAACCGCCCTCCCCGACCCGGACAATGGCGGGATTCTCGCTCGCCTCGCGGTCGAAACGCCAGACATAGCCGGTCGAGGGGTTCTCGACGAATTCGATCGTCCGCGTCTCGCCCTCGGCGAGCGACAAGCGCCCCTCCCCGGCCCGAACCGCCGATAATTCGAGCAAAATCATCGCCATCGCGGCAAGAATCGACTTCGTCATCCTTAAGCCTCGACCGCAATTGCCGCGCATCCGATGCGCTCGGCGATCTTCGCGGCTGCCGCCGCCGCGCCATCCTCGCGGCCTATGCGCTCGGCCGCCTCACGAGCGTCGCCTGCATAGCGCTCGTCGGCGAGCAGCGCGCCAAGCGCCTCGGTGAGGCGCTCGGTCGAGCAGCGCTCATAGGGCAGCAACCGCCCGACGCCGAGACGCGCCACACGCGCGGCATTGTCGTCCTGATCGCCGAAGACAGGGACGACGAGCTGCGGCCGGCCCGCGCGCAACGCCTGCCCGCAAGTTCCCGAGCCGCCGTGATGCACGATGGCGGCGGCGCTCGGGAAGATCAGCGAATGGCGGACATGGCCGGCGACGAAAAGCTGCGGCGGCAGGCCCTGCGCCAGCGCCTCCCGCTCCTCCTCGGCGACCAGCAGCACGGCGCGGCGGCGCAGGCGCAACGCCGCTTCTCCGGCGGCGTGGTAGAATTCCGAGCGGGCGTGGACGACGAAGCTGCCGAGCGTCACCACGATCGGCGGCTCGCCCGCCGCGAGAAACTCCGCGAGCGCCTCCGGCAAGCTCTCGGCCGTATCGGTGAAGCGGTCGTGGAACGTATGGCCGGCGACGAAGAGATCGGCCGGATGATCGGGCTGCGGCGGCGCCAGTAGCGGGCTGAGCAGGCCGAGCGTCGCCCGCGCATAAGGGCCGCCGGTCAAGAGCGCGCGCCCGCGACGATGCGGCAGGCCGAGCGCGCGCCGCAGCCGCGCGATCGGCCGCCCCTGAAAGGCCAGAAAATGCGTCAGCGCGACACCGAGCGCCTTGTTATAGGCGAGCGCCATGCGCGAGCGCGGCCGCGCGAGAAAGCGCGAGCGCGCGCCGAGCGGCGGATCATAGGCGGAGAGCAGAAAGAGCGGCGACACCACGCCGTCGAAGAGCGGAACGCCGAGCCGCTCCGC
Organism: Methylosinus sp. is20ea; assembly: GCF_059718135.1. Lineage (NCBI taxonomy): Bacteria > Pseudomonadati > Pseudomonadota > Alphaproteobacteria > Hyphomicrobiales > Methylocystaceae > Methylosinus > Methylosinus sp. is20ea. The sequence continues at coordinate 44,320 of NZ_AP046088.1, forward strand.
CGCGAGCTTGGCCGAGAAGCAGATGCTATGCGCGACGATCGCCGCCGCGCCCTCGCTGGCCGCGGCGACATCCTCATAGCTCTCGCGCAGATAAGGGAAGATCAGCTCGCGGAACATGAAGCCGTCCTCGCGCGCGACGCGATCGGCGAGCCCGCCGATATCCATGCCGAGCCGCGCGGCCAGCTCGTCGATATCCGGCCGCATGGCGGCGAAACCGAGCCCCTCGCTCTCGATCCACTCCCGATAAAAGGCGCTGGCGACGATCACCGGGCGAAAGCCGAGGCGCTTCAGCGCATGAGCGAGCGCCACATAAGGATTGAGGTCGCCGAGCGAGCCGAAGGTCGCTATGACGATTTTCCGCCCATCCGTCATTCGCGTTCGAATGCCTCCTCGCCGGCCGTGGAACCCGCCGCGGCGCATGTTATACTGCTTTCCTCGTGAGAAAGAGGACTTGATGACCGCAGCTTCCGCTTCCGATCCAAGGCCGTCGCTCGCCGGCGCCACGCGCGCCGAGCTGGCCGATGCGCTGCGCGCCATAGACACGCCGGAGCGCGACATCAGAATGCGGGTCTCGCAGCTCTGGCATTGGATCTATTTCCGCGGCGCGCGCGAATTTTCCGAGATGCTCAACATCTCGAAAGTCGTGCGCGCAAAGCTCGCCGAGCGCTTCACCTTGCGGCTGCCGGAGATCGCAGCCGAGCAGGTCTCCACCGATGGCACGCGCAAATGGCTGCTGCGGCTCGACCCCGTCGACGCGAACGACAAGGGCGCGGAGATCGAATGCGTCTATATTCCCGAGAGCGATCGCGGGACCTTGTGCGTCTCCAGCCAGGTGGGCTGCACGCTCAATTGCAGCTTCTGCCATACGGGCACGCAAAAGCTCGTGCGCAATCTGACGACGCGCGAGATCGTCGCGCAGCTTCTCGTCGCGCGCACGCGGCTCGGCGATTTTCCGGGCCTCGAGCCGCCCACAGACGGGCTGGTGCCATCCGGGCCCGATGTGCGCGCCGTGTCCAATATCGTCTTCATGGGCATGGGCGAGCCGCTCTATAATCTCGAGCAGGTGGAAAACGCGATCGAGATCATCTCCGACGGCGATGGGCTGTCGCTGTCGAAGCGGCGCATCACCGTCTCGACCTCCGGCGTCGTGCCGCAGATCGAGAAGCTCGGCGCCGAATGCGGACCGATGCTGGCGATCTCGCTGCATGCGGTGCGCGACGCGCTGCGCGACGAGCTGGTGCCGATCAACAAGAAATATCCGATCCGCGCGCTGCTCGACGCCTGCCGCGATTATCCCGGCGCCTCCAATGCGCGGCGCATCACTTTCGAATATGTGATGCTGAAGGGCGTCAACGACAGCCCGGCGGAAGCGCGCGAATTGGTGCGGCTGCTCAAGGGCATACCGGCCAAGATCAATCTGATCCCCTTCAACCCTTGGCCGGGCGCGCCTTATGAATGCTCTGATTGGGAGACGATCGAGCGTTTCTCCGACATCGTCTTCAACGCCGGCTATGCGAGCCCGGTGCGCACGCCGCGCGGCCGTGACATTCTCGCGGCCTGCGGACAGTTGAAGAGCGAGACCGAGAAATTGCGCGCACGGGCGCGGCTCGCGGTGGAGTGATGCGAGCCTGAAGGCGCGCTTCGTCCGCCTCCGATGAACCGCTGTCAGCCGAGCAGCCGGCGCAGCGCCTCTTCCCGCGCCGCGCTCTTGTCGGCCGGGCCGCCCTTGGCGGCGAGCTTGTCGAGCGCGGCGATGATCTTCGTCAGTCGATCCTGCATGAGATTGACGTCGCTCGCCAGCTCGTTGAAGCGATTCTCCAATATGATGAGATGCCGGCCGAGCGCCCGCGTGTTCGGCGAGCCGTCGGGACAGGTCTGAACGCCCTGCGTCTGCATGTCGTATTGCTGGAAGCTTTTCATCGAACTCTCCGAATTGTCGTCGCGCCCCGAGCGGAATAGTCACGTCTCTATCGGGCAGAGGATGGCGCGAGCGAACCCTTCGACAAGAGCGTCCGATGAATTTCGGCGCGGCGAGGCGCAGCGATCACGCGCTGGCGCGGGGTCCGCGCCAGGCGCGCAAGGCGATGACGGCGAGACCGCCGGAGATCAGAATGTTCCAATTGCTGAGCGTGAGCGCGAATATGCGCAGCGCCGGCCGATCGCAGCTCACCACCTTCATCTTGTCGAGCGAGGTACGGAAATCGTCGAAAGAGCCGGCCTTGCGCAGCGCGCCCGTGCATTCCGAGGGGCCGGGAAAGAGCTTCAGCTCGACGCCCGAATGATAGAGCGCGAGCGCCGTTCCCGCCGCGAAGAGGAGACCGAGCAGCGCCAGCGCAATGCGCGCGACGCCCTCCCCTCCCCGCTGCACAGCAATGGCCGCAAAGGCGGCGAGCGGAATACCGGCGTAATAGGGGATGCGCTGCTTCAGGCATAATTCGCAGGGCGCAAAGCCCATCGCCTCGATGATCCAGGCGCCGCCTATGGTGGCGACGGCGACGCCGAGAATGACGAGCGCCATGCGCAGCCGCGTGGAGAGGAGAGCCGCAATCACAGGAATTTCGCCGCCACGACGAAGCCGACGACGACGATCGCCGCCATCACGCCGATGAACAGGCCGAAATGCGCCTCGAGCTTGTCGCGGAGAAAATCGCCGAAATGATTGATCGCCGCCGCCAGAATGAAGAAGCGCGCGCCGCGCGTGATCAGCGAGAGCGCCAGAAACAGCCCGAAATTATAATCCATCAGCCCGGAGACGATGGTCACGAGCTTGAAGGGAATGGGCGTGAGCCCCTTCACCAGAATGAAGAGCGCGCCCCAATGGGCGTAGAACGCCCGCAGCGCCTCCATTTTGGCGGCATAGCCATAGAGATCGATGAGCCAGAGCCCGATGGTGTCGTAGAAGAGCGCGCCTATGGCGTAGCCGAGCGCGCCGCCGGCGACCGAGGCCACAGTGCAGATACCGGCATAGAGCCAGGAGCGCTTGGGATCGGCCAGCGACATGGGCAGGAGAATCACATCCGGCGGGATGGGGAAGAAGGAGCTTTCCGCGAAAGCGATGGCGCCGAGCGCGAGCGGCGCGTGCCGGCTGGCGGCGAGCGACATGGTCCAGTCGTAGAGCTTTTTGATCATTTTCCAACCGGTTCGGAGGATGCAGCGCCCTCGCTTACCACCTCGCCGGGCCAGAGGCGAGGCTGGCGGCGGAGGAAGCCTGTGAAACGGCGGGCGTTCTGCTTGACGGAGGCTTCGGCCCGGCTAATATCCGCGCCGCGACGCCGGCCCCGCCGGCCCGCGCCCCTGTGGCGGAATTGGTAGACGCGCTCGACTCAAAATCGAGTTCCGCAAGGAGTGCTGGTTCGACTCCGGCCAGGGGCACCAAATGCAAAATATCGACATTATTTCAAATAGATAGGCAGAGCGCCCGGCGTCAATAATGCGGCGGAGGAGGCTCCTGCGAATCGCGCTGGTCTCCCAGCTTCTGAAACTCCTCGAGCAAACGGGCGATCTGCCGCTCCAGCGTGTCGATCCTTCGCCATTGCAAAGCGATGACGTCGTTCAGCTCGGCGATGATTCTGTCCTGATGCGCGACCGCCGTCTCCAGGGCGACGAGACGAGACGACTGATCCGAAAACTCATCGCTCATCAGGAGCTCCATCGCGGCGCGCCAGCCAGACGTTTCTGGCGGCCCGCGCATCCAATCTTCGATGGCGCGGAAAGACAAGGCCTCCTCCCGACCTTCCGTCCAGACGAAGCTTTCGTCGCTCGATCAATCCGCCGCCAGCGCCTTCAGCGTCTGCAACGCCACGGAGGTCGCGGAGGAGCGGCTGTCGACGCCGGGCTTCACGAAAATCCGCTCCAGATGCTTATGCACCGTGCGCGGCGAGATGCAGAGAATCTCGGCGATGTCGTGATTCGACTTGCCGCGATCGCCAGCGCTCAGCGCAGAGCCCCGACGTAGCGCCCCGCCCCACGACCGAAAAGCGTCGCCAGATATTGGAAATATTGCGGCTGGGCGGTTCGGACCTTGTCGCGCTGGAACGGCTCCTGCGCCGTCTGGCCGTAGAGATAGGTCGTCGCCGTCGTCGCGAAATATTCCTTCACATTGCTCATCATATGAGAAGAACCGGCATAGGCCCCGGTTCCCTGCGCGCGCTCATAATAGAGCGCTATCTCCGAATTGGCGAAGCCGTCCGGGAGACCGAGCTTATGATAGGCGTGCATGAATTCGTGCAGCAGCACTGGCTTGTCGCGATTATCGACCAAGGTTGCGCCGAGTTGCACCTTGCCGCCATTGTAATGGCCCGGCGTATGCTCCGAGCGGCCGATCACCTCGACGGGCACATTCTGCAATAGGGCGATCACATCCGGCGCGAGGCCGACAGAGAGCACCTTGTCGATCTGCCGATGCATAACTTCCGCGGAGCCCGGGGCCGCGCCATCCAAATAGGTCACAGTGAAACCGCGATAGGCCTCGCGCTGTTCGGCCAGAGCCGCGTTCACGAAGGACGAGAGAGCGGCGGCGCCCAGAATTGTGCGGAAGAACGCGAGAACGAGCTTCGAAAATGGACCACGCATGGCGAAATCTCGATAAAATCAGAGGAGACGCGGCACGCTATACGATGCGGATGTCGCAGGAAAGGCCCCTCAATCCGCCGCCAGCGCCTTCAGCGTCTGCAAGGCCACGGAGGTCGCGGAGGAGCGGCTGTCGACGCCGAGCTTCACGAAAATGCGCTCCAGATGCTTATGCACCGTGCGCGGCGAGATGCAGAGAATCTCGGCGATGTCGTGATTCGACTTGCCGCGCGCCAGCCAGCTCAGCACCTCCGCCTCGCGCAGCGTCAGCGCGAATTTCTGCGCCAGAAACGCCTCATTGCTGACGCTCTGCGGCTCGGTCAGGCGAAACAGCAGCTCCTCGCCGCCGATCTCGCAGAGAAAGGAGACGGAGACGGGCCCTGCGGCGGCGGGCGCGTCATGGTCGCGGCGCTCGGCCGCCTCGCGCAGCAGCGCCGAAAAGGACTCGGGCGGCTGCGATCGCAAAATCTCGAAAGGCCCGAAGCGCGTCGCCAGAAGATCGGCCGCCTGCGGCGTGCACCAGAGCAGCCGGCCGCCGCGGTCGATCGCCAGAAGATGGCGGCCTGTCGCGTCCAGCGCCACACGCGCGCCGAAGGCCGCCTTGGCGTTGGAGACGTGAATGCGGATGCGGGCGACCAGCTCCTCGATGATGACCGGCTTCACCACATAATCGACGCCGCCGGCCTCGAGGCCCATGAGCACATGGCCCGTGTCCTTGAGCCCGGTGAGGAAGATCACCGGCAGATGGGCGAAGCGCGGATTCTGCTTGATGCGGCGGCAGGTCGCGAAACCATCGAGGCCGGACATCACCGCGTCCAGCACGACGACATTGGGCGTCACGCGCTCGAGCAGAGCGAGGGCCGCCTCGCCATTGGTCGCGGCGAGAGCGGTGAAATCGGCGCGCTCCATCGCCTCGACGAGCAGGCTCAGCTCGTCGCGATTGTCGTCGACGACGAGCGCCGTGTCGCGCTGGCGCAGGTCAGGCGACATGAGCGGCCTCGATCGTCAAAGCGGCCTCGAGCGTCTGCGCGAGCTCCTCGAACTCGAAATTCTGCGCCATCGCCCGCAATTGCGCGATGGCGGCGGCGCGCTCCGGCGCGGCGGCCTCGATCTCGCGCAGAACGGTCTCTATGCCGCGGCTGTGGCCGACGCGGCAGAGCCGCAGCAGCCGCTCGACGCTCTCGCGCGGCAGGGCCAGCGCCGCCGGCGCGAAGGGCTCCTCGCGCGCGATCGCGCGCGCTGTCACATAGAACCAGTCGAGGCCCAGAAGATTGCCGATGCGGTCGAGCATTTCGGAGAATTCGATCGGCTTCACCAGAAAATCATCATGCGGCGAATCCGCCCCGCGACGCTCCATCAGCTCATGGGCGTTGGCGGAGACCATCATGATCGGCGCCTCGGGCCCGAGCGCATCGCGCAGCCGCCGCGCGGCCTCCCAGCCGTCCATGCCGGGCATGGCGATGTCGAGCATGACGAGATCCGGGTTGCGCTCCAGGGCGAGCGCGACGCAATCGGCGCCATTGGATGCGGTCAGCACCTCGAAGCCGAGGCCGCCGAGCGATTGACGCATCACATCGAGATGGGTCGCGGTGTCGTCGGCGACGAGGATCGTCCGGCGCGCCCCGGCGTAGCCGCGGATCTGCGCCGGCTTCTGGCCCTCCTCTGGCGATGTCGCGGCGGTGAGATAAAACCGGACGACGAAGCGGCTGCCGCGCCCGAGCTCGCTCTCGACGCGCATCTCGCCGCCGATGATCTGCGTCAGCAGCTTGGTGATGGTGAGGCCGAGGCCGGTGCCGGGAATGGCGGAGACAGCCGCCATGCGGCCGCGCTCGAAGGGCGCGAAAATGCGCTCCATATCCTCCGGCACTATGCCGATCCCCGTGTCCTCGACGATGAATTCGGCGATGTCGTTGCGATAGGAGACCTTCAGCCCGGCATGGCCGCGCTCGGTGAATTTCACCGCATTGGAGACGAGATTGATGAGGATCTGGCGCAGGCGCTTCTTGTCGGTGCGCACATAGCGCGGCAGCTCCGCGCTGCGCTCGTAGCGGAAGGCGACGCCCTTGGCCGCCGCCTGCAGGCGGAACATGTCGACGAGTTGGTCCAGCGTCTCGTCGATACGGAAAATGTCGCGCGCGACATCGAGCGAGCCGGTCTCGATCTTGGCGACGTCGAGCAGGCCGTCGATGAGATTGGTGATGTGCTCCGTGCTGCGGCGAATGACGCGAATAGCGTCCTGCGGGCGCTCGGCGGCGTCGCGCTCGAGCAATTGCGCATAGCCGTTGATGGCGTTGAGCGGCGTGCGTATCTCGTGATTGAGCCCCGCTATGAAACGCGTCTTGGCGATATTGGCGGCCTCCGCCGCCTCCTTGGCGCGTTGCAGCTCGGCGTCGGTGCGCTCATGAGCGGCGATCTCCTCGCGCAAAATCTCGGTCTGGCGGCGCGTCTCCTCCTCCGCCACGCGGCGGCTCTCCTGGGCCAGCACCAGAGTCCAGGCGGCGACGCCCATGACGAGCAGCAGGCCGACGAAGACGATCTCCAGCGTCGTGCGAATGATCGGCCGCGCCGCCGGCGCGACGGCGGCGGCGTATTGGAAATAGATCGCGCCGAGTATCGCCCCGCTCGTCACTGCGAGCAGCGCCAGCACCACGATGAAACGACCGGCGCGCGTCGTGAAGAAGGGCAAGGAGAATTTCGGCAGCAGAGCGGAAAACAGCGCGCGCGCCTGCGACGCGAGCCGCGCCTCCGGCTTGCAGGCGTCCTTGCAGCGCATGTCGAGCGAGCAGCAGAGCGAGCAGATCGGGCCGCCATAGGCCGGACAGGAGGCCATGTCGCGCGGCTCGAACTCGTTCTCGCAGATCATGCAGCGCAAGGGCTCGCGGAAGACGGCGGCCGGACGCGCGATGTAATAGCGCCCGCCCGTGGCGTAGGCGATGAGCGGCGCGAGCGAGAAGGCGACGACGAAGCCGACGATCGCCGAGAGCGGCTGCAGAGTGTCGCCGAGCACCCCGTAGAGCGCCGCTGTCGAGACGATGAGCGAGCCGAGCATCGCCCCGCAGCCGACCGGATTGACGTCGTAGAGATAGGCGCGGCGAAACTCGATCTGCGGCGGGCTGAGGCCGAGCGGCTTGTCGACGACGAGATCGGCCGTCAGCGCGCCGATCCAGGCCACCGCGAAATTCGAGTAGAAGGTCAGAATGCCGTCGATGACATGGGAGACGCCGAACTCCATCAGCATCAGCGCCAAAGTGACGTTGAACACCAGCCAGACGACGCGGCCGGGATGATTATGCGTGATGCGCGAGAAGAAATTCGACCAGGCGATGGAGCCGGCATAGGCGTTGGTGACATTGATCTTCGTCTGGCAGACGACGACGAAGACGCCGGTGAGCGCGAGAGCGAGGCCCGGCGAATGGGACAGTGTGGAGAAGGCGAGATAATAGAGCTCGCTCGGCTGCGCCGCGCGCTCGGCCGGCACGCCGAGCGACAACGCCTGATAAGCGAGGAAGGAGCCGGCGGCGAGCTTGGCGACGCCGATCAAAATCCAGCCCGGCCCGGCAGCGAAGAGCGCGCAGCGCCAGCTCCTCTGGCCGATATGCGCCTTGGTCGGCAGAAAGCGCAGATAATCGACCTGCTCGCCGATCTGCGGCAGCAGCGACAAGAGGATCGAGGCGGAGAGGCCGAAGAGCTTCAGATCGAAGGAGCCGTCCAGCGCGCCGGCGGCGCCGGGAAAGGCCATCCAGCCGGAAACGGCGGGAGTTCCGACGGAGAGCAGATAGACGAGCGGCGCCGTCTGCAGCACGAGCCAGATCGGCTGCGTCCACAGCTGATAGCGGCTGATGAAGCGAATGCCGAGCGCGGCGATGGGCAGAATCACCAGCGAGGAGACGGCGTAAGCGAGGCCGAGCGGCACGCCGAGGCACATTTGCAGCGCATCGGCCATGATCGTCGCTTCGATCGCGAAGAGAATGAAGGTGAAGCAGGCGTAGATCAGCGAGGTGACGGTGGAGCCGATATAGCCGAAGCCGGCGCCGCGCGTCAGCAGATCCATGTCGACGCCATATTTGGCCGCGTAATGGCCGATCGGCAGGCTGGCGAGAAAGATCAGCGCGCCGACGGCGAGGATCGCCGCCATGGCGTTGGTGAAGCCGAACATCAGCGTCACGCCGCCGCCCAGCGCCTCGCAGGCGAGAAAGGAGATCGCCCCGAGCGCTGTGTTGGCGACGCGCCACGGCGTGAAGCGGCGCGCCGCTTCCGCCGTGTAGCGCAGCGAATAATCCTCGAGCGTCTGGTCGGCGACGAACTGGTTATAGGTCCGACGGACCGGGAAAATTCGCTGCTGCTCGCGCATGCTCTCTTTACGTTGGGGCGTCGCCCGCGTCAGACCGGCCGAGGCTCGCCCGCCGGTCGCCAGCCCTGCGCCTCGAGACAGTCTAGCATGGGCTTGGTCAGGATCGTCGTCGAGGGCGGCGGCGACACCAGCGTCGGCCGCTCGGCCTCGCCGAGCTTCTTCACGCAGGCGTCTGTGGCTTTCTTCAGGCCGCCCATGTCGCCGCCGATGTTCCACCACATGTCCACGGCGTAGCGCTGCTTGGCCAGCGCCTCGACAGGCTTCGGCGCCTTATGGCTCTTCGACGATGCGTTCGCCTGTCCGACCGCGACGACGAGCGCGAGCGCTCCCGCGGTCAATCCGAAAATATCCAATGCCGTCGTCTTGCGCATTCGCCTCACTCCCCCGCGCCGGCGAATCCTCTGCCGGCTCTCATGCCCTATTCGACGAAAAGGCGCGAACGGAGCAATACGCATTTCGGCGTATTCCTACCTAGGGGTTCGCACGACTAGTCCTTGACGTGACGAAACCGGCGCGAATCGCCGGGGGGACGACACGAGGGGGACAGATGAACCAAACCCACGAAGCACTTGCGGCGCGAAGGACAGCGCGCCGTCGGTCCAAGCTCGCGGCCAAGTCCGCGCCGGCGCTCGCCTTGGCGGTCTGCTGCCTGATTGGGGATCAGGCGGCGCAGGCCCGTGTGGTGGTTCCGTTCGGCGACGATCAATGGGTCAGCGTCGGCTTCGGCCTGCGTCCCTTCTTCAGCGACGTCACGCGCAATCACGCGGCGGGAACCAATCCCGATCGCGTCGACCTCGAGAGCTTCCGCATCTTCTCCTCGGCCTCCTTCAATCAATATCTGAAGGCGACCTTCAACACGGAAGTCTCCAGCAACAATACGATCCAAGTGCTCGACGGCTATGGCCAGTTCGAGCCGCTGGACGAGATCAACGTCTGGGGCGGCCGCATGCTGCCGCCGAGCGACCGCGCCAATCTCGACGGTCCCTATTATCTGCTCGGCTGGTCTTATCCCGGCGTCGTCTCCCGCTATCCCGGCAAGGTCTCCGGCCGCATGGACGGCGGCACGGTGTGGGGCAAGCTGTTCGAGAAGCGCCTCACTTATTCATTCGGCGTCTATGACGGCCACAATCAAATCATCGGCGCGTCGAACCAATCCGGCAATCCGCTGTTCGCCGGCCGCCTCAATCTCAATCTGCTCGATCCAGATCCCGATCCCGCCTATTACACCAGCAGCACCTATTTCGGCGGCGCAGATGTGCTGGCGATCGGCGTCGCGGCGCAATATCAGCAGGACGGCGTCGGCAATCAGCTGCAGCGCGCCGATTTCACCGCCTGGAACGTCGATGTTCTCTTCGAGAAGAAGCTCGGCGAATTCGGCGCCGCGACCTTCGAGGGCGCCTATTACCGCTACTACACCCATGGCGTGAACGACGTCGCCACCAATTTCAACAACGCCCGCTCGACCGATCTCGTCGGCGGCATACGGCCCGGCGAAGCCTATATGGTCGGCGCCGGCTATCTCATCCCTTACGTGATCGGATGGGGCCGCTTCCAGCCTTACTTCCGCTATCAATCCTTCCGCGACACGCTCGCCGCGACATGGGAGCGGCAATACGACATGGGCGTCTCCTATGTGATCGACGGACACAATCTGCGCATCACGGCCAATTACGCGATCAACCAATTCACTGCGCGCAAGGACATCGACAAGTTCATCCTCGGCGTTCAGATCCAGTTCTGAGCGCGGCGCGACCTATCCGACCTGGGAGAGAGACGAATGAAACGTAGAGTTCTGGTGAAGAGCCTCGGCATGCTCGCCGCAGGCGCGTTGCTCGCGTCGACCGCGCTCGTTCCGGCGCGCGCGGATGACAAGGGGCCGATCAAGGTCGGCATTCTGCATTCTCTCTCCGGTACGATGGCCATCAGCGAAACCGTGCTCAAGGACACGGCGCTGATGGCGATCGAGGAGATCAACGCCAAGGGCGGCGTGCTCGGGCGCAAGCTCGAGCCCGTCGTCATCGATCCCGCCTCCAACTGGCCGCTCTTCGCCGAAAAGGCGCGCCAGCTGCTCGCTGCCGACAAGGTCGCCGTCGTCTTCGGCTGCTGGACCTCCGTGTCGCGCAAATCCGTGCTGCCGGTGTTCAAGGAGCTGAATGGGCTTCTGTTCTATCCGGTGCAATATGAGGGCGAGGAGCTCGAGAAGAACGTCTTCTACACGGGCGCGGCGCCGAACCAGCAGGCCATTCCCGCGGTCGAATATCTGATGAGCAAGGCCGGCGGCGGCGCCAAGCGCTTCGTGCTGCTCGGCACCGACTACGTCTATCCGCGCACGACCAATAAGATCCTGCGCGCCTTTCTCCATTCGAAGGGCGTCACCGACGCCGACATTATGGAGGAATACACGCCCTTCGGTCACAGCGACTATCAGACGATCGTCGCCAATATCAAGAAATTCGCCTCGGGCGGCAAGACGGCCGTCGTCTCCACGATCAATGGCGACTCCAACGTGCCCTTCTACAAGGAACTCGGCAATGCCGGGCTCAAGGCGACGGAAGTTCCGGTCGTCGCCTTCTCGGTCGGCGAGGAGGAGCTGCGCGGCGTCGATGCGAAGCCGCTGGTCGGCCATCTGGCGGCGTGGAATTATTTCATGTCGCTGAAGAACCCCGCCAATACGGAGTTCAAGAAGAAATGGGCCGCCTACGCCAAGGCGCATGGAATCGCCAACGCCGACAAGCCGCTCACCAATGATCCGATGGAGGCCACCTATATCGGCGTCAATATTTGGAAGCAGGCCGTCGAGAAGGCCAAGACGACCGATGTCGACAAGGTGATCGCCGCCGTCGGCGGCCAGAAGTTCGAGGCGCCCTCCGGCTTCACCGCCGAGATGGATGCGAAGAACCACCATCTCCACAAGCCTGTGTTCATCGGCGAGGTGAAGGCGGACGGCCAGTTCAATGTGGTGTGGAAGACGCCGGGCCCGGTGCGCGCGCAGCCCTGGAGCCCCTTCATTCCCGGCAATGACAAGAAGAAGGACGAGCCGGATACGCATTGACGAAAAAGACGGGCGGCCCGACGATCGGGCCGCCCGAATGCGGCGGCGAATGGAGCGTTGAAATTTGCGTATGCTCAGACTGGTCGCCGGCCTTATGCTGCTGGCGATGTCCGCGGCGCCGGCCATGGCGCTCGACCGCGGGGGAATCGCCCAATTGACCGGCGGCGATCCGGACGAGCAGCGCAGTGCGCTCGACGCCGCCGCCGCGCGCGGCGATCTTTCCGCCATCCCATTTCTCCGCGATCTGCTCGCCGATCGCGTGAAGCTTGCCAACGACAAGGCGCTGATCGTCGACGGCGACACGATCGTCGATGCGCTCGACCGCACACCCGCCGAGCTTCCCGCCGACCCCGAGGACGTATCGACGAGCAACAGCCTGCGCCTCACGATCGAGGAGACCATTGCTCTGCTCGAGCTGGCTTCGCCCGATCGCGCCCTTCGCCAGGAGGCGGTGAAACGGCTCCAGAACGCCGAATTCGACGAGGCCCGCCTCTCGCTGCTGGCCAAGGCCGAACAAAAAGAGCGCGACGCCGGCGTACGCGACACGCTGCGCCAGATGCGCGCGCTCGGCGAATTACAGAGCGCGGATCGCACGCTGCGCCTTTCCGCCGCGCAGGCCCTGCGCACTACGATTTCCGGCCGCGTGCGCGAGGCGCTGAAGACGCGCCTCGCCAAGGAGGAGGACGGCGAGGTGCGCGTGGCGCTGACGCGCTCGCTGCGCAATGTGGAATCGAGCCTCGCGGTCGGCGAGAATCTCGGCGTCGTCTTCTCGGGGCTGAGCCTCGGCAGCATATTGCTGCTCGCCGCGCTCGGCCTCGCCATCACTTACGGGCTGATGGGCGTCATCAATATGGCGCATGGCGAGATGATGATGATCGGCGCCTATGCGACCTATGTCGTGCAAAATCTTTTCCGCGCGCATCTTCCCGATTATTTCCAATGGTATCTCGCCGCCGCCGCGCCGGTCGCCTTTCTCGTCGCCGCTCTCGTCGGCGTCGCCATAGAGCGCACGGTGATCCGTTTTCTCTATGGCCGCGCGCTGGAGACGCTGCTCGCCACCTGGGGCGTCAGCCTCATATTGATGCAAGCGGTGCGCAGCCTGTTCGGCGCGCAGAATGTGCAGGTCGAAAATCCCGCCTGGATGTCCGGCCGCGTCTTCGTCACCGACAATCTCGAGCTCCCCTACAACCGCATCGTCATCATCGCCTTCTCGGTCGGCGTGCTGCTGCTCGTCTCCTTCCTGCTCGCGCGCACGCGCCTCGGGCTCTTCGTGCGCGCGGTGACGCAGAACCGCGGAATGGCGCGCTGCGTCGGCGTCGATTCCGCGCGCATCGACACCATGGCCTTCGCGCTCGGCTCCGGCCTCGCCGGGCTCGCCGGCGTGGCGCTGTCGCAGGTCGGCAATGTGGGGCCGGATCTCGGCCAGCATTATATCGTCGACAGTTTCATGGTGGTGGTGCTCGGCGGCGTCGGCCAGCTCGCGGGCGCCGTCTATGCCGCGCTCGGCTTGGGCGTCGCCGGAAAGATTCTCGAAAACATGTCCGGCGCCGTTCTCGCGGAGATCACACTTCTGATCTTCATCGTCGTCTTCATTCAGAAGCGTCCGCAGGGCCTGTTCGCGCTCGGCGGCCGACAGGCCGATTGAGTTTCGAACGATGCTCTACATCCCCCCCGCCCCATCGCTGGCCACACGGCTCTTCGGCCTACGCGGCTGGATCGCATTTTACGCCGCGGCGCTCGCCATATTCGTCGCCGCGCCGCTCGCCAATCTCGTCACGCCGGAGGGCTCCTTCCTTCATCTCTCCGACGCCTCCGTCGCGCTCCTCGGCAAATTCTTCTGCTACGCCATGCTGGCGCTCGCCATGGACCTCGTCTGGGGCTATGCGGGAATCCTGAGCCTCGGCCACGGCATTTTCTTCGCGCTCGGAGGCTACGCCTTCGGAATGTATCTGATGCGCCAGATCGGCCGGGACGGCAGCTATCATTCCGATCTGCCGGATTTCATGGTCTTCCTCGACTGGAAAGCCTATCCCTGGTTCTGGAGCTTCACCGACCATTTCGCTTATTCCGCCGCGCTCGCCATTCTCGCGCCTGCGGCTCTCGCCTTGGCGTTCGGCTATTTCGCCTTTCGCTCGCGCATAAAGGGCGTCTATTTCTCCATCATCACCCAGGCGCTCACCTATGCGATGATGCTGCTGTTCTTCCGCAACGAGACCGGCTTCGGCGGCAATAATGGCTTCACCGATTTCAAGCGAATATTGGACTATCCGCTGGCGACGCCGACAACGCGCATGATCCTCTTCACGCTGACCGGCGCCTGCCTTCTCGCTCTCTTGCTCGTCTCGCGCTTTCTCGTCACCAGCAAATTCGGCCGCGTGCTCACCGCCATACGCGAGGCGGAGAGCCGGGTGATGTTCTGCGGCTATGACACGCTCGCCTACAAGCTCGCGATCTGGACCTTCTCGGCGGCGATCTGCGGGCTCGCCGGCGCGCTCTATGTGCCGCAGGTCGGCATCATCAATCCGAGCGAGATGTCGCCGGCCGCCTCGATCGAGATCGCCATATGGGCGGCGGTCGGCGGGCGCGGCACGCTGATCGGTCCGCTGATCGGCGCCTTTCTCGTCAATGGCGCGAAGAGCTTCTTCACCGCCGCCATTCCCGAATATTGGCTGTTCTTCTTAGGGCTCCTCTTCGTGCTCGTCACTCTGCTGCTGCCCAAGGGCGTCATCGGCCTCCTCGACACGCTGGCTTCCGTCCGCAAGGAGCGCGCGCGATGATCGGCGAGGCGGATATGTCGAGCGGAGTCGCGCTCTATCTCGACGATGTGCAGGTGACTTTCGACGGCTTCCGCGCGCTGCGCGGCCTCTCTCTGTCGATCGACACGGGCGAGCTTCGCTGCATCATCGGCCCCAATGGCGCCGGCAAGACGACGATGATGGACGTCATCACCGGCAAGACGCGGCCGGATGTGGGAACCGTCTATTTCGGCCGCTCGCTCGATCTCACCAAAATGAACGAGCCGCAGATCGCCGCCGCCGGCATAGGGCGTAAATTCCAAAAGCCGACCGTGTTCGAGCATCTGACCGTGTTCGAGAATCTCGAACTCGCGATAAAGGCGGACAAGAGCGTGCGCGCCTCGCTGTTTCGCCGCCTCACCGGCGAGCAGATCGACCGCATCAGTGAATTGCTGGAGACGGTGGAGCTGGCCGACAAGGCCAAGGAGCGCGCCGGCCTGCTCTCGCATGGGCAAAAGCAATGGCTCGAGATCGGCATGCTGCTGGCGCAGCGTCCGCTGCTGCTGCTGCTGGACGAGCCGGTCGCCGGCATGACCGATCACGAGACGAAGCGCACCGCCGAGCTGCTGCTGTCGCTCGCGGGAAAGCATTCGATCATGGTGGTGGAGCACGATATGGAGTTCGTCGGCGCCATAGCGCGCAAGGTGACGGTGCTACACGAAGGCGCCGTGCTGGCCGAAGGTCCGCTCAGCGATGTGCAGAGCGACGAGCGCGTCATCGAAGTCTATCTGGGGCGCTAGGACCATGCTCGAAATCAGCGGCCTCCATCAATATTACGGCAGCAGCCATATATTGCGCGATGTCTCCTTCACCGCGCCCAAAGGCGCCTGCACCGTGCTGCTCGGGCGCAATGGCGTCGGCAAGACGACGCTGCTGCGCAGCATTATGGGCGTCACGCCGATCCGCAGCGGCGCCATAAGCTTCAATGGCGAGGATATCTCCAAGCTCTCGTCCAATCAGCGCGCAGCGCGCGGCGTCGCCTATGTGCCGCAGGGCCGCGAGATTTTTTCCCGCCTCACAGTAGAGGAAAATCTGCTGATGGGCATGGCGGTGAAGCCCGCGCGCAAGGCCTCCACCGTGCCGAGCGAAATCTATGAGATGTTCCCGGTGCTGAAGGAGATGCTGCGGCGGCGCGGCGGCGATCTCTCCGGCGGCCAGCAGCAACAGCTCGCCATCGCCCGCGCGCTCGTCGCCGATCCTAAGCTCATCATTCTGGACGAGCCGACGGAAGGCATCCAGCCCTCCATCATCAAGCTCATCGGCGAGGTGATAAAGGGCTTGAGCAAACGCGGCGATCTCGCCATTCTGCTCGTCGAGCAATATTATGACTTCGGCCGCGAGCTGGCGGATCATTACATGGTCATGTCGCGCGGGCAGATCGTCAGACAAGGCCTCGGAGCCGATATGGACAAGGACAATATCAGGGATTTCGTGGCGTTGTGAACGGTCCTCAACGTGCGAGGGGCCGCGTCGAATTGCGCTATGCGCAAGTTCAGGGAGCGAGCCGGTTGCGACATTTGGCGCAGGAGGCGCCGCTGAGGGCGCTGTTTCCCGCCGTCGAGCCTCATGAGGCGCCCGAGGCGGCGATCGTCAACACTGGCGGCGGCGTCGTCGGCGGCGATCGCTATGCGCTGGACATAGAGGTCGAGGCCGGCGCCGCGTTGACGATCACCACGCCGGCGGCCGAGAAAATCTATCGCTCCAGCGGCGCGGACGCCGAGATCGTCGCGCATCTTCGCTGCGGAGAAGGCGCGCGGCTCGAATGGCTGCCGCAGGAGACGATCCTCTTCGATGGCGCGCGCCTACGTCGGCGCCTCGAGATTGATCTTTCGCCGAATGCGCGCTTCCTCGGCGTCGAGACGATAGTGTTCGGCCGGCGCGCGAGCGGCGAATTTTTGAACAGCGGCGCGTTGCGCGACGCCTGGATGCTGCGCATCGACGGTAAGCCGGCGTGGGCCGACGCCATCGGCCTCGCGGGCGACATGGCCGCGCAACGCGCCGGGCGCTTCGGCCTCGGCGACGCCGCCGGCTATGCGACCATCGTCGTCGCCGGGCCGCATGCTTCGACGCTTCTGCCGCGCGCACGCGACCTCGCGCGAGGCGCGGCGACGCTCGTCAATGGCGTTCTGCTGCTGCGTTTTCTCGATAGCGACGCGGCGCGGTTGCGCGGCGCGGTGATCGAGACGCTGGCGGCGTTGCGACCCGAGGCGACCGGCGGGCGCGGCGCCGCGCCGCGTCTGTGGCTCAACTAAAGAAGATGCGCCGGGGCGAGCCTGAAGGCTCGCGGACCGAGCGCGCCAAAGGACCGCGAGCCATCAGGCTCGCTCGAGAAGGGAGAAGGCGGAATGCATCTGACGCCGCGCGAAAAGGACAAGCTGCTCGTCGCCATGGCGGCGATGGTGGCGCGCCGGCGCCTCGAGCGCGGCGCCAAGCTCAACTATCCGGAGGCGGTCGCGCTCATCACCGATTTCGTCGTCGAAGGCGCGCGCGACGGACGTTCGGTGGCGGAGCTGCGCACTCGAGGCGCGAGCGTGCTGACGCGCGAGCAGGTGATGGAGGGAGTGGCCGAGATGATCGAGGCCGTGCAGGTCGAGGCGACCTTCCCGGATGGCGTGAAGCTCGTCACCGTTCACGAGCCGATCCGATGATACCGGGCGAGATCATTCCCGCCGATGGCGAGATCACCCTCAACGAAGAGCGCGCCACCATTTCGCTCGCGGTCGCCAACACAGGCGATCGGCCGATCCAAGTCGGCTCGCATTATCATTTCGGCGAGACCAATAACGCGCTGCAATTCGATCGCGCCAAGGCGCGCGGCATGCGGCTCGACATTCCGGCCGGCTCGGCCGTGCGCTTCGAGCCGGGACAGACGCGCATCGTCACGCTCGTACCTTACGCCGGCGAGCGCGCGGTCTATGGATTCAATGGCGCGGTGATGGGACCTCTGGAGGCGCGAGATGGCGAATAAGATTTCCCGGCGCGCCTATGCCGGAATGTTCGGCCCGACGACGGGCGACCGCATTCGCCTCGCCGATACGGAGCTCTTGATCGAGATCGAGCGCGACTGCACCATCTATGGCGAGGAGGTGAAATTCGGCGGCGGCAAGGTCATCCGCGACGGCATGGGGCAGAGCCAGCGCTCTAATGCGGAAGGCGCGGTCGACACCGTCATCACCAACGCCGTGATCCTCGATCATTGGGGCATCGTCAAAGCCGATATCGGCATCGTCAATGGCCGCGTCGCGCGCATCGGCAAGGCGGGCAATCCCGATGTGCAGCCCGGCGTCGACATCATCATCGGGCCCGGCACGGAAATCATCGCCGGCGAGGGCCGCATCGTCACCGCGGGCGGCATAGACACGCATATTCATTTCATCTGCCCACAGCAGTGCGAGGAGGCGCTGGCGAGCGGCGTCACAACGATGCTCGGCGGCGGCACTGGCCCCGCCGAAGGGACAAAGGCGACGACCTGCACGCCCGGCCCCTGGCATTTGAAGCGCATGCTGCAGGCTGCCGAGGGGCTGCCGGTCAATCTCGGCTTCTTCGGCAAGGGCAACGCCAGCCAGCCGCGCGCGCTCGTCGAGATGATCGAGGCCGGCGCCATCGGCCTCAAGCTGCATGAGGATTGGGGCTCGAGCCCGGCGGCGATCGATTGCGCGCTGACCGTCGCCGACGACTACGACGTGCAGGTCACGCTGCACAGCGACACGCTGAACGAGAGCGGCTTCGTCGAGGCGACGATCGCCGCCTTCAAGGGCCGCACCATTCACGCCTTCCACACGGAGGGCGCCGGCGGCGGCCATGCGCCGGATATCATCAAAGTTGCGGGCGAGCCCAATGTGCTCCCCTCCTCCACCAATCCGACGCGCCCGTACACGATCAACACGCTCGACGAGCATCTCGACATGCTGCTCGTCTGCCATCATCTCGATCCGAAGATTCCCGAGGACATCGCCTTCGCCGAGAGCCGCATTCGCAAGGAGACGATCGCGGCGGAGGATATTCTCCACGATCTCGGCGCGCTGTCGATGTATTCTTCCGACAGCCAGGCGATGGGCCGCGTCGGCGAGGTGATCATTCGCTGCTGGCAGACGGCAGATAAGATGCGCCGCCAGCGCGGCAAGCTCGCAGGCGACGGCGTCGGCAACGATAATTTCCGCGCCCGCCGCTATGTGGCGAAATATACGATCAATCCCGCCATCGCGCATGGGATCGCCGATCTCGTCGGCTCGATCGAGCCGGGCAAGCTCGCCGATCTCGTGCTGTGGTCGCCGGCCTTTTTCGGCGTGAAGCCGGATCTCATATTGAAGGGCGGCAGCATTGCGATGGCGGCGATGGGCGATCCCAATGCTTCCATCCCGACTCCGCAACCGGTGCATTATCGGCCTATGTTCGCGGGCTTCGGCCGCAGCCTCACGCAGAGCAGCGTGACCTTCGTCAGCCGCGCTGCGCGCGAGGCGTCCGTCGCACAGAAATATGGGCTCGAGCGGCCGCTGCATGTCGTGACCAACACACGCGGACAAATCTCCAAGCGCAGCATGATCCTCAATGACGCGACGCCGAAGATAGAGGTCGATGCGCAAACTTACGAAGTGCGCGCCGACGGCGAGCTCCTGACTTGTGAACCAGCGACGGTCCTGCCGATGGCGCAACGCTATTTCCTGTTCTGAGGAGACAAAGATGCGTGCGGCGCATGTTCTTCCTGCGGGGGGCTGGGACAAAGACCGAGAGCGCGGAACCGCGACGCTCGATTGGGACGAGCGCCATCGCCGGCGCCGCAGCCTGACCAGCGATCAGGGTGAGCCCTTTCTGCTCGATCTCGCCGAAGCCGCGCGACTCGGCGAAGGCGACGGGCTCGCGCTCGAGGACGGCTCGGTGATCCGCGTCGTCGCCAAGCCGGAACCGGTTCTGGAAATCGGGGCGGGAACGGCCGGGTTGGCGCGCCTCGCCTATCATCTCGGCAATCGGCATCTCGCCATTCAAATTTTCGCCGATCGACTCGTCATTCGCGCGGACGCTGTCATCGCCGATATGGTCGAGGGGCTGGGCGGGATCGTCACGCGGCGCGACTCGCCCTTCGATCCGGAGAGCGGCGCCTATGGCGGCCATGCCTCGCATCGTCACGATGATCATCATCACGAGCACGATCATCATCACGAGCATAAGCGTCGCCACGAGCATGAACATGGATGAGCCGCGCGACTGGCTGCTGCCGCTGCTGACATGGATGTCGCCGGCCTATCCGGTGGGCGGCTTCGCCTTCAGCCACGGGCTCGAATGGGCGGTCGAGACGGGCGACGTCCGCTGCCGTGGCGATCTCGAATCCTATGTCCGCACCGCGCTCGAAGACGGCGGCGGCTGGTGCGATCTCGTCTTTCTGGCGGCCGCTTGGCGCGCCGCGCGTGACGGCGACGCCGATACGCTGGACGCGATCGCCGATCTTTCCGCCGCCTGGCGCGGCAGCGCGGAAACGGCGCTCGAAGCGCGCCATCAGGGCGCGGCATTCGCGCGCGCCACATGCGCCGCTTTTCCCGGGACGCCGCTCGACGCGCTCGCCGAGCGGCGCGGCGGCGAGATCGCTTTTCCCGTCGCGGTCGGCGCGGCGACGGTGAATGCGCCGCTCGAGGCCGCGCTCCTGGCCTTTGCACAGGCCTTCGCCGCCAATCTGGTCTCCGCCGGCGTGCGGCTCATCCCGCTCGGCCAGACCGATGGGCTGCTGGCGCTCGCCGCCCTCGCTCCCGTGGTGACGAACGCCGCGCGCGCCGCGCGAGACACGCCGCTCGACGCGCTCTCCACCTCCGCCCTGCGCATAGACCTCGCGTCCATGCGTCATGAAACCCAATATACGAGGCTGTTCCGCTCATGACGCGCTCTCCCCATGGTCCGCTGCGTGTCGGCGTCGGCGGCCCGGTCGGCTCCGGCAAGACGGCGCTGATGGACCGGCTCTGCAAAGCGCTGCGCGACAAATATCGCCTCGCCGCCATCACCAACGACATCTACACGAAAGAGGACGCGGAATTTCTCGCGCGTTCCGGCGCCCTCGCGCCCGAGCGCATCGTCGGCGTCGAGACGGGCGGCTGCCCGCATACGGCGATCCGCGAGGACGCCTCGGCCAATCTCGCGGCAGTCGCCGAGATGAACCGCAGATTCCCCGATCTCGATCTCATCCTCATCGAGAGCGGCGGCGACAATCTCGCCGCCACTTTCAGCCCCGAGCTCGCCGACTTGACGCTCTATGTCATCGACGTCTCGGCCGGCGACAAGATTCCGCGCAAGGGCGGCCCCGGCATCACGCGCTCCGATCTACTCATCATCAACAAGATCGATCTCGCGCCGCTCGTCGGCGCCTCGCTCGAGGTGATGGATCGCGACGCCCGCCGCATGCGCGGCGAACGGCCCTTCGTCTTCGCCAATCTGAAGGAGAATATCGGGCTCGACGCGATCGCCGGCTTCATCGAGCGCATAGGCGGGCTGATCTGACTTTTCGTTCGCAGCGAAATTCGATCGCGCGAAGCGCGGAACGGCCCGACGCTCGAGACGATTATCGCTGGGCGACGAAGACCTGATTGCGGCCGCCGGATTTGGCGACATAGAGCGCCTTGTCGGCGGCCTCTTTCAGCGCGGAGAGATCGGGCGTCTCATGTCCGGAGAGCGCAATGCCGACGCTGACGGAGGCGAGGCCGTCGCCGAGCGCCGCCGCGGCGGAGCCATAGGCGGAACGAATGCGCTCGGCCACCGCCTCCGCCCGCGCGCGGTCGACGCGCGTCAGCAGAAGCGCGAATTCGTCGCCGCCGATGCGCGCCAGAAAATCCTCGTTGCGAATGCTCTTGGCCGCCACCTCGCCGAAGGTCGTCAAGGCGCGGTCGCCCATCGAATGGCCGAAGCCGTCGTTGATCGCCTTCAGCCGATCCAGATCGAAGATGAGCAGAGCGGAATCGCCTTGGTCGCGCGAATTGCGGATCACGACATCGGCGTTGTGATCGAAGCTGCGCCGGTTGGAAAGTCCGGTCAAAGGGTCGGTCGCCGCCATGAACTTCTGATGCGCGACGGCGCTCTCCTTCGTCACCGCCAGCAAAGCGAAGCCGAGCAGGAGAGCGTAGCTCATACCCTCCAGCGAGACCGCGGCGACGAAGGGCCGCGGATCGAACGCATCGCCGCGCGCCATCGACAGCACCACGAGAGCGGCGACGACGGCTCCGAAACAGGCATGCGCGGCGGTGAGCGCGATCGTCGCCTGCTGGGTCCAGGACCGTTGCCGGCGTAACGAGGCGAATTCGTCGGCGAGCAAGAAGGCGTAGACCGCCGAAATCGCGCAGCGATCGACGATGCGGACCGAATCGACGCTCAAGGAAAAGAACAGAAGCCAGAACGCGCCGCCCGCGAGCGCCAGTCGCATATCCACGGGCTGGCCGCTGAACACGCGCGCCCCGCCCCAGACGAGCCCACTGCCCCAAAGGGTGAGCGCATTGCCGAGTCCGATCGCCAGAAGAGGGTAGGACTCGCGAAACGACAGCAGAGCGACGCCTGCGCTGATCGCGAACTGGGCCACGCACCACCAGCGATATTCGACGGCCTCCGGATCATCGCGCCAGACGAGAAAGAGAAAGGCGCCGAGAACCGCAAACACGCAGGAATGCATCAGCAGCAACGTCGGGAGACAATCCGCCATGGTCACACGATCCGGATGAAACTTTCCGACCGTCTCCCCCGCGAAAACACGCGACCTATTCGAGCGAGGCGGCCAAAAAGCAAGCGCTGTTGAAACGAACTGCGCGAAATGGAGCGGGCGATGGGAATCGAACCCACGACATACAGCTTGGGAAGCTGTCGTTCTGCCACTGAACTACGCCCGCGAACCGCCTGAAGATTGCTAATCCTATAGGGTTTTTCCGTCGCCTGGGCAAGGTCGCGCGTGTTTTTCCGTCGGTGGAAAGCGTCCGCCCCCGAATTACCGATCGAGCGCGAATTCGGCCAGGATCAGCCGTGTCGCCTCCGCCGCGCCCGCCTCTGCTCCGGCCGACAAAGGCGCGCCCGGCGCAAAGCTCTCCCCCTCGATCGCGAACAGAACGCAAACCGGCGGAAGATCTCCGAGCGCCCGCGCGAGGCCGATCGCCTCGGCGGGACCGAAGCCATGGCTCGACCAGCCGAAATCGCCGGCCAGCGGCGGCCACGCGTCGCGGAGATCGAAGCGTCGCACCGTCCCCGGCGGCGCGCCGGAGAGAGCGGCGTCGACGATGATCGCCACGAACGCCCCTTCCAGCGCGTCGAGGACGAGCGTCGCCTCGCCGCCGCATTCGACGAGCTCGAACGTTGCTGTAGCGCCCTGCAGCAGCGCGGCTACACGGCGGCCGATGGCGTCGTCGCCGCGATCGGGATTGCCGATGCAGAGGACGATGCGACGCTCCATCTCAGCCCCGGTCGATGACGAGCCGCAGGAAATGCGTCGAGCAGGAGATGCACGGGTCATGATTGCGCACCGTCTGCTCGCAGCGGTAACGCAAATCCTCCTCCGGCAGATCGAGGAAGCGGCCGACGAGGCTCTTCAAATCCTCCTCGATCATCCCCTGATTTTGCGAGGTCGGCGGCGTGATGACGGCCTCGGCGATCGTTCCGTCCGCCTCGAGGCGATAGCGATGATAGAGCATGCCGCGCGGCGCCTCTGTCGCCGCATGACCGACGCCGGCGCGCGGCGCGATCGCGATGCAGGGCGCGTCGGGCTCCTCATAGCGCGCAATGATGCGCAGCGCCTCGTCCAGCGCATAGACGGTCTCGACCGCGCGCACGATGATGCTGCGAAAAGGGTTGGAGCAGACGGGCCCGAGGCCCGCTTCGCGCGCGGCCTCTTGCGCGAGCGGCGACAGAGACGCGAAATTCAGCGCATAGCGCGCGAGCGGGCCGGTGAGATAGGCCCCACCGCCATGGCGCATGCGCGCATGCAGCGCGGTTGAGCGCTCGACGTGGAATTCCTCGAAATGCGCGTCGAATTCGCGCGCGGCGATATCGAGCCCACGGCTCGAGACGATGCGTCCCTCGTTAAACGGATATTCGCCCTCGTGACGCAGCGCCACGAAGACATAATCGCGCGCGCAATCTGGAAAATCGAATCCGGCGACGAAGCGAACGACCTCGAGCGCTCCGCTCAGCGCCCGCTCCAGCCGCTCCACCAGCGCGAGCAGCTCGCGCTTGCGCGGCGCGCGATAAAAGCCGCCGACGCGCACATTGATCGGATGAATCTCGCGCCCGCCGACGAGCGTCATGATCTCGTTGCCGGCCTTTTTGATCGCAAGGCCGCGCCGCACGACATCGCCATGATCGCGCGCCATCTCGACGCCGCCGGCATAGCCGAGAAAATCCGGCATATGCAGCATGTGCACGTGCAGCATGTGGCTCTCGATCCATTCGCCACAATAGAGCAAGCGCCGCAGATCGCGCAGCGGCCCGGTCACGCGGACGCCGAGCGCATCCTCCATCGCATGGACCGCGCTCATCTGATAGGCGACGGGACAAATGCCGCAAATGCGCGCGGCTATGTCGGGCGCCTCGGTGAAGGCGCGCCCGCGGATCAGCGCCTCGAAAAAGCGCGGCGGCTCGAAGATGTTCAGCGCAGCGCTCTTCACCACGCCATCGCGCACGACGATCTCGAGCCCGCCTTCGCCCTCCACCCGCGCCAGCGCGCCGACCGAAATGGTTCTAGTCGTCATGGCGCTCGCTCTCTTTGCGGAAGGCATCGGCATCGGCGTTGAACGTGCGATAGACGCGGCGCAAAGCCTCCTCATCCATGCCGAGCGCCGAGAGCCGCGCGCTCAGCGAGGGCGCATTGGGCGTCTCCATCGGACCGAAACAGCCATAGCAGCCGCGATCGTAAGACGGACACAGCGCGCCGCAGCCCGCATGAGTGACGGGCCCGAGGCACGGCGTCCCATGCGCCACCATCACACAGACATTGCCCTTCAGCTTGCATTGCAGGCAGACGCTATGCGACGGCGTCGCTGGCTTGCGGCCGGCCAGAAAGCTCGAGATCACCTCGATCAGCTGGCCCTTGTCGATCGGACAGCCGCGCAGCTCGAAATCGACCTTCACATGATCGGCGATCGGCGTCGACGTCGCGAGCGTATGGATATAATCCGGCCGCGCATAGACGATGGACGCATAGTCGCGCACATCGGCGAAATTGCGTAAGCCCTGTATGCCGCCCGCTGTCGCGCAGGCGCCGATGGTGACGAGCGCGCGCGAGCGTCGCCGCACATCCTGGATGCGCTCCGCGTCATGCGGCGTGGTGATGGAGCCTTCGACGAGCGAGAGATCATAATTGCCGCGGATCGGCGCGCGCGTCGCCTCGGGAAAATAGGCGATGTCCAGCGCCTGCGCCACGGCGAGCAGCTCGTCCTCGCAATCGAGCAGGCTGAGCTGGCAGCCGTCGCAGGAGGCGAATTTCCACACGGCGAGCCGCGGCGCGTGATGTTGCGCGCTCATATCAGATTTCCTTCTTCGCGATGAGGCCACGCAATTGCGAATAGGGAAACACCGGCCCGTCGCGGCAGATGAAGACCGGCCCGAACTGGCAATGGCCGCACCAGCCGATCGCGCATTTCATATTGCGCTCCATCGAGAGATAGATGCGCTCCTCGGCGACGCCCATCTCGACGAATGCATTGGCGACGAAACGCATCATGATCTCCGGCCCGCAGAGCATGGCGAGCGCGCGCGACGGATCGAAGCTCGCGCGCGAGATCAGCGACGTCACCACGCCGACATTGCCGCGCCAGTCGCCGCGCGCATGATCGACCGTCGCCTCCACCTCGACATCGAGGCGGCCACGCCAGTCCTCGAGCTCGTCGCGAAAGAGAATGTCCTGCGGGCTGCGCGCGCCGAAAAGCAGAACGATGCGGCCATATTTCTCGCGCTCGGCGAACAAGCGATAGAGCGCCGGACGCAGCGGCGCGAGGCCGAGCCCGCCGGCGACGACGATCACATCGCGCCCTTCCGCCTCCTGCATCGGCCAGCCGCGCCCGAAAGGTCCACGCAGACCGATCGGCTCGCCCGGATGCAGCTCGGTGAGCGCGCGCGAGACGGCGCCGACGGCGCGGATCGTATGAACGAGACGCGCGCTCTCCGCCGGATCGCCGCTGACGCTGATCGCCGCCTCGCCGACGCCGAAGGCGGTGAGCATGTTGAACTGCCCGGGCGCGAAATCGAAAGCGCCGCCTTCGATTTCCAATGTCACGACATCGGCGATCTCGCGCCGGCGCTTGGCGATACGCGCGACGCGCGGAACCATGGGCGCAATCATGGGGTCTCCAGCGCGCGCCGTCGGAAATGCGTCAACCATGGGCGCCATATATGTCGATCATCTGCAGTCGCGCCGCCTGCAGCCGCTCGAGCAGCGGCGGCATGAAGCGCTTCATCATCTCATAGCCGAGCCGCGGATCGGCCTCGCTCTTGCGACGCAGGCAGGCGGCGTCGACGGCGATGGCGCGCACGAGATCGATCGCGCGCGCGTCATAGGTCCAGCGATAGGGCGGCACCAGCCAGGAGAGGCCGCAGAGTTCGCCCTCGCGCAGCGTCTGCAGCGTCACGGCGCCGCGCGCGGGATCACGCAGCTCGATGGCGACGCGGCCATTGCGCAGCAGATAGAACCAATCGGCGCCATCGCCTTCGTGGAAGAGATATTGTCCGGGATCGAAGCGCGCATTCTTGGCGCAGCCGGAGACCAGCTGGACGATTTCCGCATCCATTCCGGCGAAAAATCGATGCTCTTTGACGATATGCTCGATGCTCTCGATCATGTCGCGCCTTTCTGCGCGTCGCTCTCGCGAATGGCGCGCGCTTCCTCGGTGAGGTCTATGCCCACCGGGCACCAGACGATGCAGCGCCCGCAGCCGACGCAGCCCGAGGTTCCGAACTGGTCATGCCAGGTGGAGAGCTTATGCGTCATCCATTGGCGATAGCGCGATTTGACGCTCTGCCGAACGCTGCCGCCGTGAATATAGGAAAAATCCAGCGTGAAGCAGGAATCCCAGCGCCGCGATCGCGCGCTTTCGACGCCGGCGAGATCGCTCGTGTCCTCGACGCTCGTGCAAAAGCAGGTCGGACAGACCATTGTGCAATTGGTGCAGGCGAGGCAGCGCGAGGCAACATCGTCCCAGCGCGGATGATCGAGATTGCGCGCGAGCAATTGCTGCACATCGCCGGCCTCGAGGCTGCGGCCCATATTGGCCGCCGTGCCCGCGAGGATCGCCTCGGAATCCTCGATCTCGCCGGTGGTCGCGGCGCGATGCGGCAATGTCTCCAGCAGCGCCCTGCCCGCCTCCGTCCCCGCCTCGACGAGAAAGGAGCATCCGGCGATGATCTCGGTCAGCGCGAGATCGAAACCCATCGTCGCCTTCGGGCCCGTATCCATCGAGACGCAGAAGCAGGCGCCGCCGGCGACGCCGCAATTCACCGCGACGATGAAGACATCCTCGCGCCGCGCACGATAATGCGAGTCGATGTAATCTCCGCCGAGGAAGACGCGGTCCTGAATGGCGATGGCGTGCAACTCGCAGGAGCGCGCGCCGATGAAGGCGAATTTCTCATGTGTCTCGGGCTCGGCCTCGACGCGCAGCTCGTCGCCCTCGCGCCGCGCGCTCCACAGGCGCAGCACGGGCGGATGCAGGAATTTCTTCCAGGATTGCGGGCCGACGACATAGCCGAACAGCGCCTCGTCATTGCGACGCGTCAGGCGATAATGGCCGCCGTCTTGCTCGTCGCCGACGCCGCGCGGCAGATCATTCAGCGTCGCGATCTCGTCATAGACGATCGCCTCGTCGCGCACGGTGGGGCCGATGAGTGAATAGCCGTGCTGACGCAGAGCCTCGAGCAGTGCCTCGAGCCCTGCGGCGTCGACGATGGAGCGGCTCTCTGTCATGCCTTTGTCCATATCACAACATCTAGCGTTCGAAATCGGCGCCGCGCCGTCATCGCGTGGAGCGGAGCGACGAAACGGTGACGGCCACCGCTCCTTGTTTCACCGAACTATTGCAGTTTATCGACGAAAAGCGAGGCGACGCCCTGTCGCGCTCACGGCGCCTTGAAATGTTTGGAGAGCTTCAGCTCCTGGCCCTGGTAATTGGAGACCCCGCTCTGGCCGTAGAGAATCGTCGGCTCCGCGGCCATGGACTCATAGACCAGCCGGCCGATGACCTGCCCG
This sequence comes from Methylosinus sp. is20ea, assembly GCF_059718135.1. NCBI lineage: Bacteria > Pseudomonadati > Pseudomonadota > Alphaproteobacteria > Hyphomicrobiales > Methylocystaceae > Methylosinus > Methylosinus sp. is20ea. The sequence goes on from NZ_AP046088.1 coordinate 72,276, forward strand.
TCTTCCAATATGAAAGGCACGTCATGGCTGCGCACCTCCAGCACAGCGCGGCTGCCCGGCCGCCCCGATTCGCCATAGCCGAAGCCCGGATCGAAAAAGCCGGCGTAATGGACGCGGAACTCGCCCATGGCCGGGTCGATCGCCATCATCTCGGCCGACAGATGCGAGGGGATGCGGATGCGCTCGCGCGAGGCGAGAATATAGAATTCATTCGGATCGAGGATGAGCTTGCGGCCGCGCCGCGGCGTCAGCCGCTCCCAATAATCCTCGACCGCGTAATGATCGACGCAGTCCACGTCGATCACATCCGTATGTTTCTGCGCGCGATAGCCGACGACATCGCCGAGCCCGTCGAGCGCGACGCGCAGGATGAGGCCGTCGCGCAGGGTCAGCTCGCCATCGGCGAGCGGCGCGCGCGCATGCTCGGCCGCGAGCGCCGCGTCGGAGAGCGTCAGCTCCGCCCCCGGATCGCGCCGGCGAAGGCGCAGCTGGTCGAGCCGCGAGCCCTGGCGCGCGCGCACGCTGAAGCTGCGCGGCGAGACTTCTGCATAGAGCCGCCCGCGATAGCCCGCCGCGACATGGTCGAAAATTTCCGTGTCGTCGGTGATGAGGCGGGTGAAAATATCGAGCCGCCCGGTCGAGCTCTTGGGGTTGGCGACGCCGGAAATATCCGGCGGCAAAGCGAGACTCTCCAAAAGCGGGATCACATAGACGCAGCCGCGCTCGAGCACGGCGCCGACGCCTTCGAGATCGATCTCGTCATAGGTCAGCTCGGCGAGCAGCGCCTCGACGCTGCGGCGCTTGCCCGGCAGAAAGCTCGCCCGCACGCGATAGGCCTTGGGCCCGAGACGCAGATCGAGGCTCGCCGGCTGATGCTGCCCATCCTCGATCGGCCGTGTCGCGAGAATCGCGCCCGCGGCCGCCAATTCGCGAATCTGCTCGCAAGAGAGCACGCCGTAAGAGAAGGACGCGGCGGGCGCGGACGCCATCTGAACTCCTGTCACAAAAATTCACTCGTCGTGGGACCTTACACGCCCCACGCCTTCGTGTCCTTTGCGTCTTAGAGCGCTTTCCGATCGAACGGAATCGTTCGATCGGAATTCGCTCCAACGAAAGAAAGCTAAGAGGTAAAAAATCCACGAACACGCCAAGGACACGAAGGAAACGCCGCCGCGGTTGACTTGGCCGCGTCCTTCTGGGCATTCTATATATCGAACGCGTGGTTCTTTGAGCCGGCCGGCTTGCCGCCACGTTAAAAAAAGGCGCTAAAAGGCCGGGTTTCCTCGTGAAATCCGCTTTTTGCCGCAGTGGTGCGTCTCGCGCCGCACGGGGAGACGAAAATTGAGCGACGACAAGAAGAAGCTGCGGCCTGCGACCCAGCTGGTCCATGGCGGGGGACTGCGCTCCCAATTCGGCGAATTGTCCGAGGCGATGTTCCTCACGCAGAGCTTCGCCTATCCGACGATGGAGGCCGCCGAGGCCCGCTTCAAGGGCGAGGACCCGGGCTTCATCTATTCGCGCTTCTCCAATCCGACCGTCGCCATGTTCGAGCAGCGCATGTGCCTGCTCGAGGGCGCCGAGGCCGCGCGCGCCACGGCGAGCGGCATGGCCGCCGTCACCGCCGCCCTGCTCGCGCAGCTGCGCGCCGGCGATCATATTGTCGCGGCGCGGGCGCTGTTCGGCTCCTGTCTCTATGTGGTCGAGGATCTGCTGCCGCGCTTCGGCGTCGCCTCGACACTGGTCGACGGCGCGAATCTCGAGGAGTGGAAGGCCGCCGTCCGTAAGGAGACGAAGCTGTTCTTCCTCGAGAGCCCGACCAATCCGGGCCTCGAGGTCTATGACATTCGCGCCATCGCCGATATCGCCCATGAGGCCGGCGCGCGGCTCGTCGTCGACAATGTCTTCGCGACGCCTCTGCTGCAAAAGCCCTTCGAGCTCGGCGCGGATGTCGTCGTCTATTCGGCGACGAAGCACATAGACGGCCAGGGCCGCTGCCTCGGCGGCGTCATTCTCGCGTCGCAGGCGCTGATCGAGGAGAATATCCATAATTTCCTGCGCCAGACCGGGCCGGCGCTGTCGCCTTTCAACGCCTGGACCATGCTGAAGGCGCTGGAGACTCTGCCGCTGCGCGTCGCGCAGCAGACGGCGAGCGCGGCGAAAATCGCCGATTTCCTCGCCGAGCAGAAGGAGATTTCCCGCGTTCTCTATCCCTTCCGCGCCGATCATCCGCAGGCGGAGCTGGCGCGGCGGCAGATGACGGGCGGCGGCACGCTGGTGACCTTCGATGTCGCAGGCGGCAAACCGGCGGCCTTCCGCCTCGCCAATGCGCTGAAGATCGTCAAGATTTCCAACAATCTCGGCGACGCCAAGAGCCTCATCACCCATCCGGCGACGACGACGCATCAGCGGCTGACGCCGGAGGCGCGGGCGCGTATCGGCGTCGGCGACGGGCTGCTGCGTCTCTCGGTCGGGCTCGAGGACGCGGACGACCTCATCGACGATCTGGCGCGCGGCCTCGCCGCCGCGCGCGGCTGAGGCCGTCAGGAGCCGAACTGGCCGAATTTGGCCCGGCGCTCGAGGTCGATCAGGCGGCCGCTGCGCCGCGCCGCGACCAGGGGCGCCGGCTGAGGCTCGGGCTCCGCCTCGCGCTGCGGAAGCGGGATGACGATCGCGCCGCGCGTCTCGAACACGCCGAAGGCGCGCCGCTCGCCGGTGAGCGTCCGCAGAAAATCACGAATGAACGCGCCGAGCCCGGCGCGATTGTCCATCGAAAATCGAAACACTTTTTCCCCTCCCCGCGCCGCCTTTTCGCGCCGCATCATCATTTTCGAAACGATGGTCGACACCCGCGAGCGATACGGGCGGTCGGCGTCGGTCAGAAAGTCAGATGGAGAGGGGCGGCGCCCGCGCCCGCCGCGCGTGATCGGGCTGGAAAACCACGATCCGGCGGACGGTCGCCGCCCATTCGGCGAAAGCCCAGTCCGGCGAAGCGACGTCCGCGATTTCCGGACGCGCCGCCAGCGGAGCCGCGCCGCCGCCGCAGCACAGAGCGCAAAGATCGCAAAGCCGAGGCCCGGTCTCGGAATGGCCCGTGGGCGCGGCCGAGGTCGCGGCGGAGACATCGGCGAGAGTCGCGCAAATCTGCCGCGGAGCGAGCGAGGACTGGACGAGCCCTGCCGTCGCCGGCGCAATGGCCTGAATGGCCAACGCCAACGAAAACAGCAATATGCTGACCAGATTCCGGCGCATGAACGCTCCTGCCTGCGACGGGGCGAAAGTCTGTCGTAATTCACCCCGCGGGGCAAGAGACCGAGTGGCGGGGAATGTGATGCGCCGCAGCATCAGCTCCCCGCCGTCGTCTCGATCGCGGCTCGACACTCCGATCGCTCGAACGATTCCGCTCGAGCGGAAAGCGCCCTATTTTGCGCCGAGCTTCACATCGGAGAACATGCCCGAAGCCGGGCCGCCGAAGTCGTATTTCAGACCGAGGAAATAGGTCCGCTGTGGATAGGGATTCGGATTGACGTAATATTTCCACCGGCCGATGTTGTCGACGCCGGCGTTGAGCGTCCATTCCTTGGTCAGTCTGTAGGTCGCCTTGGCGTCGAAGACGAGATATTCGCTGTCGACGCTGCCGTAGTTGTCGTGGTTGAAGTCGTTGTTGTTGAGGCTGACGAAGGCGCCTGTCGCATAGCGCACGCCGGCCGCGATCGAGAACTCGTCGGTCGGCGCATAAGAGGCGACGGCGCGAATGCGGATGCGCGGAATGCGGGGATATTGCATCCCTTGCACCCAGGGCTGCTGATAGTCGGACACGACCCTGGCGTCGGTAACGGTCAGGCTGCCGTTGAAGTCGAGACCCTTCCAGACGACATCCTTCAGCACGACGGCGGCCTCGACGCCGCGAAAGACCGCCTTGCCGACATTGGAGTTCTGCGACACAGAGACGCCGGTCGTGAAATCCGTCTGCGAGAGGATCGCATTCCAGCGTTGGTCCATGAACAGCGAGATGCGCGGCCGCGCCTGGCCGATGAGGCCGTCGAATACATTGTCCGTCACATATTCGCCGGTGAGATCATAGGACGTGCCGCTCTCCGGCTGCAGAGTCGGATTGCTGATCGAGATGGAGCTGGGTCCCGAAATATTCTGGAACAGCTCGAGCACGGTGGGGAAGCGATAATAGCGCCCGACCGAGCCGCGCAGCGTGAGATCGGGAAAGACCTGATATTCGATCGCCGCCTTGGGCGAGAAGGCCGATTTCGTGACGGCGGGCAGCGTCGGCGGCGTGACCAGCATGGGCGGCCAGCCGGCGAAGCCCGGCGTGTATTTCTGGCCGAGCGTGTTGTTGACGCCGCCGAAAGCGCTCCAGAACTCCTCGCGGCCGCCGAAAGTGAGCTTCCATTTCGGCGCGAACCACCAGACATCCTGGAGATAGACGGCTTTGGTCTCCGTCTTGCCGAGGTTTATCGCCTGGATCGAGTTGTAATAATTGTCGGTGAAGACATTGGTGTTGGTCTGCGTCTGGGCCAGCGAATAAATGTCCCAATGCGCGCCGACCGAGACCTCGTGCTTGCCGAGTTCTGTCCATTCGGGCCGCCAAATGCCGCGGGCGTCGAATGTATGCCAGAAAGACCCCGTCTGATTGACGTTCGAGCCCGCCGGATTGATCGAATAGGCGGTTCCCGCGGCGTTGGGCAGCCAGCCGTAGGCCTTGGCCGTGTTGTTGTAGTCGCGCAGATAATTATAGGACGTGCCCGAGAAGTCGAAGTCGAAGACGCCCTTGGTGTCGGACTTCAAAGAAAGCGCCTGCATCAGATGCGAGGCGTCGCCATGGCTCGGATTGACGGTGAAGGGGAAGACCGCGTTTCCGATCTGCACATTGCCGTTCTGCGTGTTGTAGATCGGCACGCCGTTCTTGTCGGTGATGTAGCTCGTCGGATAGGTGTTGTCGATCAACGACCAGAAGCCGAGCTGATAGGTCGCATGGACCTTAGGCAAAAGCTCGTAATCTAGCTTTATCTTCGCCATATGCTGCTCGGAATGGTCGGCCTGATTGGCGCCGCCGACGAAGCGCGGATTGCCCGCCTGGTCTATGTCGGCATAGCCGCCGAGGATCGGCGTGCCCGAGCCCGATTTGACATTGCCGCCCGGAAAGGTCTGCGACTGGCCCTGAGCGTCGAGCCGGTCGTAGCTCACCCAAAAGGAGAAATCGTTGATCTTGTCGCCGACGAGAAGATTCATGTCGCCGGCGAGATTGTTCTCCTTGGAGCCGTAGAGCGAATAAGGCTGCAGACCGGCGTTGCCGGAGAAGTGAAACTCGAAATTCTCCGGCATGCGCGTCGTGATCGTCATCACGCCGCCCATGGAGTTGCCGGGATAGAGCGCAGAGAAAGGCCCGTAGATGAGGTCGATGCGGTCGATCTCGCCGGGCGACACCATGCCCCAGCGCGGCGCGGTGCTGAATGTGTTGCCGAACAGATTGGAGAGCAGAATATTGTCGGCGTAGACGAGATTCTGCGCCCCGGCGATCGGCGTGTTGACGCGCGTCTGCAATATGCCGTTGCGGTCGCCGATGAAGCGCTCGCGCACCAGCACGCTCGGCAGATATTTCATCGTCTCGGCGGTGGTCATGACATTGACGGTGCGGTCGATGTCGGCGCGCGTGACGCTCTCCACCACGGCGGGAATATTGTCGGGAATCGCGCGGCGGACGGGCGTCTCGGGCGCTCGCGCGGAGCCCTGTCCCTCACCGCCATTCTGCGCAGCGATGTCGATATTGGGTAGCGCCTCTTGCGCTCGCGCCGTCCCGGCGGCGAGCGAAAAGGCCAGCGCACAAGCGGAGACGCCGCGCCGCAAATTGGAGCGATCCAGCATATTTTACCCTCCAGCGCCTTCATGCGGGCGCTTTTCCGGACCGCGGCCAGCGGCGCTTCCGGCCGGCGCGACGATCCTCGACGATGACGAATTTGGGAAAGCCGACCATCCCGTCCGCGCTCTTGGGGCTGCGGCGAAAAATGTCTGCCATGATAAGCCGCCGACGCTCGGCCGCGGCGCTAGGACGTCAGGCCGAGGCCGGGGGAGCGCGAGCGCGGTGCGCGCGCGCGAGATCGAAGCCCAGTCCGATCGTCGCGCCGAGCATTCGATCTGCCGCCGCCACGCCGCGCCGGTCGGCGAGATGGTCGGCGACGGACAAAGGAACGAATGGCGAGAAACCGTCGAGACAATATTGGCAAACGAGGCAGGCGCCGGTGTCCCTGTGGCCGCCGGCAGGAGCGCGTCGGTCGACCGCGGCGCCGAGGGCGTCGCAAATGCCGGCCTCGCTGCGGCTATGCGCGGCCGCGGGCGACGCGCCGACGCCATAGGCGAAGGTCAGCGCCTGAAGCGCCAGGGCGAGGACCGCCAATATTTTGCGAAGACACAATCGACGCATCGCCACCGGTCGCCGCTCGGGAAGATTTGGCCCGACAGAAGTTACGCGCCGCCCACGACTCGGGCAATCGAACTCCGAGGCGACGGGGGGACTTTTCCTCGATCCGTGTCAATTATGTCACAGATTTTCCAGCAACCATTCGCCGCGGACTTGCGCCACAGGGGCGAGGCAACCCTCATTCCCCTGCGGCGCGATGCATCCTAGAATGCCCAGGCTGTCCGATCTCGACGCCAGCGGGACTGATGAAGGGAGAACGCAGCCGCTTCGGTCCGCCGCCACATCAGCTCGCGGCGCGGCGATTTTGCTGCGCGCGCAATGCTGGATGCAGCCTTTTTTCGAGCGACGAAACACCGGCGCGCCGCATGGAGCGCTCCGCCCACGAAAATTTTTTCGAGACACAACTGTATTTGCAAGGACTCGTCATGAGCATCGTCGATGTCACGAAACGCAGAATCGAAACTATCCAAAGGCGAGGCGCAACGAAATATTTGGCCTGCAAGCTCTATTCGTCCTTCTTGCATGCTCTGCGCTTCTTCTATGGATTCCATCCCTGGCACGCCGGCAACCCATGGTGTAGCCGCTCGTATAAGAAGTATGTCGCCGACCTCGCCGCCGGCCTCGATCCAACCTGCGTGGTGGAGATCGGTTGCGGTCTGGGCGACATTATCGCCAATATAGACGCGCCGCGGAAATTCGGGATCGATCCGGATAAAATGGCGATAAAATCCGCCCGAATTGTCCATCCATTTGCAAATGTCGTCTGGATCGAAGGCGATTGCAGCCGACTGAACCAGATCGAAGGAACGATCGACGTGCTATTGGGCGTCGGAATGGCGCATTATCTCAGCCCGCTAGAGCTAGAAAATTTCATTCGCCCGCACCTCGGCCACATAAAATATCTGATATTAGACCAGTTCAACGAATGGGCGGCTCCCGCCTACCAGCCCGATAGACCGCCTTTCGCACATGATTTCCGCTTCCTCGAACCCTTTGGAAAATGCATTTCGACGACGACTCCCGAAGACGACACGGGGCGTCGATATCTGATCTACCAGATCGACGGAGCCGCCCCGCATTGATATCGGCGTGAAGGCGACGCTTCGGTCGTCGCGCGAGACATGGGGCTGGGGCTGGGCCGCGGCTAGGGACGCGCAGGCGTCGGAGCCGACAGCAGAGGCCGCGAATGGCGGCGCACAAAGAGCTCCCACGCTCGTTCCGACGAAAGCCCCTTTCTTGACCCGCGTCTATTATGTCACAGATTTTGCTTCACAGAGGTGGGTCGGCGCCTGCTTTTACAGCAGGGGCCGACGCAATCCACATTCACCTTCGACGCGCCGCGTCCTAGAGTAGGCCCCATGTATATATCCGTCACACGCGACATTCAGGTCACCGCCCTGCCCGACTTCCTGCCGGAGCAGTCGGACCCCGCCAACGATCGTTTCGTCTGGTCCTATACGATCGAGATCGCCAATCTCGGCAAAGAACGTGTCCAATTGCTGTCACGCCATTGGATCATCATCGACGCCTATGGGCGTCGGGAAGAAGTGAAAGGGCCCGGAGTCGTCGGCGAGCAGCCGGTTCTCGAGCCCGGCGAGACGTTTCGCTACGCCTCTGGCTGTCCGCTCTCGACGCCCTCGGGACTGATGAAGGGAAGCTATACGATGATCACCCCCCACGGCGAGACGTTCGACATAGAAGTGCCGGCCTTCTCGCTGGACAGCCCGCTCTCCAAGCCGACCCTCAACTGAGCCGTCCACATGTCGCAGCGGGACATGTCGACCATCGAGCGCGCGATCGAGCTGACCAGCCGGCTCGTCGCTTTCGACACAGAGAGCTCCAAGTCCAATCTGGCGCTCATCGATTTCGTCGAATCCTATTTGCGTGAGCAGGGCGTGCCTTTTATCCGCGCGCCCAACGCAAAGGGGGACAAGGCGGCGCTATTCGCGACGATCGGCCCGCCGATCGAAGGCGGCGTCGTGCTCTCCGGCCATACGGATGTGGTGCCGGTCACGGGGCAGAATTGGACCGCCGATCCTTTCACTCTGCGCCGCGAGGGCGATCGGCTGCTCGGCCGCGGCGCCGTCGACATGAAGGGCTTCGCCGGCGTCTGCCTCGCGATGATTCCCGAGTTCAAGGCGGCGGGGCTCACACGCCCGATCCACATCTTCCTGAGCTATGACGAGGAGACCACCTGCCTCGGGCCGCTCGATCTGCTGGGGCGCCTCGGCCACGATCTGCCGCGGCCGGCGGCCGCCGTCATCGGCGAGCCGACCTCCATGCAGGTCGCCGACGCGCATAAGAGCGTGACGACCTTCGTCACCAAGGTGCGTGGCTTCGAGATTCACTCCGCCAATCTGCATCGCGGCGTCAGCGCCGTGCATACGGCTCTGCTGCTCGGCGCGGAGCTGCTGCGAATCGGCGAGGAGCTGGTCGCGGTGGGCGATCCCACCGGCCGCTTCGACCCGCCCTACTCCACCCTGCATATCGGCGCGATCGAGGGCGGGACGGCCCGCAATATCGTCGCCAAGGATTGCGCGTTCCACTGGGAGCTTCGCGGCGTGCCGGGGACGAACGCCGAAAAAATCGTCGAGGAAAGGCTCGCCGCCTATTCCGCGGAGCTGACCGAGCGTTATTTCGCTCCCTTCCCCGGAACCGGGATCGAGACGCGGATGGAGGTGGAGGTTCCAGGCCTCGCGCCGCAACCGGGCTCGCCGGCGGAGACGCTGGCGCTACGGCTGGCCCGCGCCAATCGCACCATCGCCGTGCCCTATGCCTCCGAGGCCGGACACTTCCAGCAGACGGGCATTCCGAGCGTCATCTGCGGCCCGGGCCGCATCGACGAGGCGCATCAGCCGGATGAATATATAGAAGTGGCCGAGCTTGCGGCCTGCGTCGAGTTCATGCGCGGCCTCGCCCGCGAGCTCGGCGCCTGACGGCGCCGAGCGGGCGCTGGCCCTCAATAGCAGGCCCAGACCCAATAGCCGACCCAGCGCCAGCAGGGCCCGACACCATAGCCATACCAACGCCCATGCCAATAGCGGCCGCGTCCGCCGTAGCCGGGCCCTCCGCGCCAGCCGGGGCCGCCGCGCCAGCCGCCGCCGTGGCCGCCACCATGCCAGCCGCCTCCGCCGCCATGCCAGCCGCCACCACCATGCCAGCCGCCTCCGCCATGACCGCCACCGCCGTGCCAGCCGCCTCCGCCGCCGCCGCCGCCGCCGTACCAGCCGCCTCCGCCGCCATGACCGCCGCCGCCGTGATGCTGAGCAAAAGCCTCGGATGGCAGCGCGAGCGCAGCGCCCAGAGCGACGACGAGCGATAATTTGTGCAACATCGGATTTCTCCTCACCTTCGCTGCGAAGCGCCTGGAGCCTCTCCGCCCCGATGCTTCCAAGAAGCGACTTAATACCCGCCGAGGCCGCCGACTGTGAGTTGTCGCACAGACCTCGCCGAATTCCTACCGACGAAGGCGAAGTGACGCGGCGCCCGCCGCCATTGATTTCGGGATAGGGCCGGCTATAGTCCGCGCCCGTTGCAAGGCGGCTTCCTGCCGGCACGAAGGCGCGCGCGCCGATTCCAAGAGATCGAACATGAAATTGATCCAAACTGCCCAAGCCCAGACCGACGCCCCTGCGGCGTCGACGCCTCCCGCTGCGCCCGCCCCCACCGCTCCTCCGGTTCCCGTGGCTCCCTCGGCGCCGCCGGTCCCGCCCAGCGCCACTGTGCAGGCGACGCCGGATGCGGGCGTTCCCCCGGCGGCTCAGGCCCCCGATATGATCACGCAGCTCGTCCCGCTGCTGCTCGTCACTCTGATCGTCTATTTCATCGTGCTGCGGCCGCAGGCGCGCCGCACGAAGGAGCAGAAGGAATCGCTCAAGAATGTGCGGCGCGGCGACACTGTCGTCACCAGCGGCGGGCTGATCGGCAAAGTGACCAAGACAGTCGACGACGCCGAGGTCGAGGTCGAGATCGCCCAGAACATTCGCGTGCGCGTGCTACGCCAGGCCATTACCGAGGTGCGCGCCAAGGGTGAGCCGGTGAAGGACCAAGCGGCCTCGCGCTAGCGCGCAACGCGCCGCCCGCCCCCACCCCGGCCGCCGATCCCCGGCGCCGGGCCCCTCTGGACCGCCCTCACAGGACCGACGATCCATGCTGCGCTTCGCCACCTGGAAGATCATCGCGATTTTGGCGCTGACGCTCGCCGCCGTTCTCGTCGTCGTCCCGAGCATGCTCGCGCCGGCGAGCCAGAAATCGCTGGCCGCCGCCCTCCCCTCCTGGGCGCAGCCGCGCACCATCGTGCTCGGCCTCGACCTTCAGGGCGGCTCCTATGTGATGCTCGAGGTCGACAAGGCCTCGGTGCTGCACACGCAGGTGACCAATCTGCGCGACGACGTCCGCCGCATCCTGCGCGAGGAGAAGGTCGCCATCACCGGCGGCATAGGCGCGCAGGCGCGCGGCGTGCAGCTGCGCATCCCGGACGCCGCCGACCGCGCCAAAGTGCTGCCGAAATTCCGCAATCTCGCGCATAGTTTCGCCGGCGCCAAAGTCGGCGGCGCGTCGCCTCTCGACGTGCGCGATTCGGGCGACGGACTGGTCCAGATCGTCGTCACCGACGCCGGCGTGACCGACAAGGTCCGCCACGCCGTCGACCAGTCGATCGAGGTCATCCGCCGCCGCGTCGACGCGCTCGGCACGCGCGAGCCCAGCATTCAGCGCGAGGGCGACGACCGCATCATCGTCCAGGTGCCCGGCCTCCAGGATCCCGAGCAGCTCAAGACCATTCTCGGCCAGACCGCCAAGCTGGAGTTCCGCCTCGTCGCCGAGCCGGGCCAGAGCCAGTCCGAGCTCGAGGAGCTCGATCAGGTCGACCAGCCGGGCAAGATCGCCATCGAGAAGCAGATCATGGTGCAGGGCGAGGATCTGACCGACGCCCAGCCCGGCTTCGACCAGCAGCGCGGCGGCGAGCCGGTGGTCAATTTCCGCTTCAACATTCGCGGCGCGCAGAAATTCGGCGAAGTGACCTCCAAGAATGTCGGTCGGCTCTTCGCCATCGTGCTCGACAATAAGGTGATCTCGGCGCCGCGCATCCTGCAGCCGATCACCGGCGGCTCGGGCCAGATCTCCGGCCATTTCACCGTCGAGCAGGCCAATAATCTGTCGATCCTGCTGCGCGCCGGCGCCCTGCCGGCCAAGCTCGACATCATCGAGGAGCGCACCGTCGGCCCCGGCCTCGGCCAGGATTCGATCGACGCCGGCAAGCGCGCGGCCTATGTCGGCGCCGGCCTCGTCGTCGTCTATATGCTCATCACCTATGGCGTGTTCGGAATCTTCGCCAATCTGGCGCTGTTCGTCCATATCGCCTTCATCTTCGCCGGCCTCGTGCTGCTCGGCTCGACGCTGACCTTGCCGGGCATCGCCGGAATCGTGCTGACGATCGGCATGGCGGTCGACTCCAATGTGCTGATCTATGAGCGCATCCGCGAGGAGCAGCATGGCGGGCGCTCGATCCTCGCCTCGCTGGACGCGGGCTTCAACCGCGCTTTCGCGACCATCGTCGACTCCAATGTGACGATGTTCGTCGCCGCGGCGATCCTCTATTTCCTCGGATCGGGCCCCGTGCGCGGCTTCGCCGTGTCGCTCGCGCTCGGCATTCTGACGACCATCGTCACCGCCGTCACCATGACGCGGATGATGATCGCGGTCTGGTATCACTTCGCGCGCCCGACGCGCCTGCCGATCTGAGGGTGAAACAGATATGAAGCTGCTGCGTCTCGCCCCGGAGAACACCAAATTCCCGTTCATGCGGTTCCGCCGCGTGAGCTATCCTTTCTCGGCGGTTCTTTCGATCTGCTCTGTGCTGCTGTTCGTCTTCATCGGCATGAATTTCGGCATCGACTTCGCCGGCGGCACGGTCATCGAGCTGCGCGCCAAATCCGGCCACGCCGAGATCGCGACGCTGCGCACGGGCCTCGAGAAGCTCGAGCTCGGCGACATAGAGGTGCAGTCCTTCGGCAATGACTCCGATGCGACTTTGCGCTTCGGCCCGCAGACGGGCGGCGACACCGCCCAGCAGGCCGCGGTGGAGAAAGTCCGCAATTCCGTCGGCGGCGATTACGAGCTGCGCCGCGTCGAGGTGGTGGGCCCGCGCGTCTCCGGCGAGCTGGTGCAATCGGGCACGCTCGGCGTCGTGCTGTCGATCGTCGCCGTGCTGACCTATTTGTGGTTCCGCTTCGAATGGCAATTCGCCATAGGCGCGGTCATCGCGACGATGCACGATCTTCTGCTCACCGTCGGCTTCTTCTCGCTCACCCAGCTCGAGTTCAACACGACGTCGATCGCGGCAATCTTGACCATTGTCGGCTATTCGCTGAACGAGACCGTCGTCGTGCTCGACCGAATTCGCGAGATGATGCGCAAATACAAGAAAATGCCGACCGATCAGATGATCGATCTCTCCATCAACGCGGTGCTGCCGCGCACGATCATGACCGCGACCACCGTGTTTCTGGCGCTGCTGTCGCTGGCGATCTTCGGCGGCCATGTGATCCGCTCCTTCTCGCTGGCCATGATCTGGGGCATTTTCGTCGCCACCTATTCCTCGGTCTTCATCTGCTCGCCCATGCTGATCTATCTCGGCCTGCGCAACGAGGACACCGACAAGGCGCCGGAGGCGGCCCCGAGCAAGGCCGCCGCCAAAGCGACGACGCGCGCCAAGCCCAAAACGGCCTGAAGGCCGCCCCGAATGGCAGAGCAGGGTCGAGGCTTCGTTCCGGGCCGCCATAGGGTCGAGGCCTATGGCGGCGGCGGCTTTCGCTTCGCGGAAATGTCGCATCGCGGCTCGCTGCTCGCTTTGCCCTCCGGAATTCACGCGCTGGACGCGGTAGCGGCGGCGCAGATCGACGAGGCGGCGCTCGCGCCGCTCTTCGCCGAGCCCGCGGGGACGGTCGAGCTGCTGATCTTCGGCTCCGGAGAGAATCTGCGGCCGCCTTCCGCGGCGCTGCGCGCCCGGCTTAGACAAGCGGGAATCATGGTCGAGGCCATGGCGACGGGGCCGGCGGTCCGAACCTATAATATGCTGCTCGACGAAGACCGGCGCGTCGCGGCCGTGCTGATCATGGTGTGAGCGCTGACGAGGGTTTTTCCTCCATGGACGACGCCGCGACCGATCGCCGGACGGAGCTTGCCGATCACTATCGGCATTGCGAGGCGGCGCTGCGCGAGCAGGAGCTGGACCTTTGGCTCGCCGGCCTCTTCGCGCCCGCGAGCGCGCGCCCGCACCTCCATGCGATCGGCGCTTTCGCCGCCGAGATCGCCGGCGTGCGCGCACGCGTCTCGCAGCCGATTCTCGGCGAGATGCGCCTGCGCTGGTGGTACGATTCGCTGGAGGCGGCGGCCGATAGCGAAGCGGCGCGCGCCCATCCCATCGCCGACGCGCTCATCGACACGCTCGACCGCCATGCGATTGCGCGCGAGGAGGTCGTCGAACTGCTCGAGGCCCATAGTTTCGATCTCTATGACGAGCCGATGGAGAGTCTCGCGGCGCTGGAGACCTATTGCGACCGCGTCTTCGGCGCGCCCATGCGCTGGCGCGCCATCGCCATCGACGCGCAGGACGCGAGCCGGCAGGAAGACGCGCTGCGCGACGCCGGGCGCGCCATCGGCCTCACGGCCATTCTGCGCGCCCTGCCCCGCCATCTGGCGCAGGGGCAGCGATTCGTGCCCGTCGATCTCTTGGCGCGCCATCGCGCCGAGAGCGATTTCGCCGGGGCCGAGGCGACGCCCGCGGTTGCGGGAGCGCTGGCGGAGCTACGCGGAAAAGCGCGCGAATATTTCGAAAAGGCGCGCACAGCGGTGCGCGGCGACGGCCCCGCGCGCGCCGCTCTGCTGCCCGCAGCCTTGATTCCACTCTATCTAGCAGAAATGGAGCGCAAAGGCTTCGACCCGTTCCGCTCCATCGCCGAGCCCGCGCAATGGCGGCGGCAATGGCGGCTCTGGCGCGCGGCAAGGGGGCGCGGCATATAGTCCTACGGAAAATCGCTGCGGAGCGCAGGCGAAACGCGCTACAAATCGAAAAGTCGCGCGTCTCGCGCTGCTGCAATTTTCGAGACGACACCGCCACATGACCAATCCCGCCGACGCCGATTTCGGCCATCAGGCCCGCCAGCTCCGCGTCGACACGCTCATCATCCTGCGCTGGCTGGCGATCGCCGGCCAGACCTTCGCGACGCTCGTCACTTTCTTCTATTTTCAGTTCGATTTCCCGATCGGGCTGAGCTTCATCGCCATTGCGACCTCGGCCTGCCTCAACGCCGCGCTGCGGCTCGCCACGACGCGCACGTTTCGCCTCGACGACGGCGAGGCGGCTCTGCTCTTGTCCTATGACATATTGCAGCTCTCGGCCCTGCTCTATCTCACCGGCGGCGTGGCCAATCCCTTCGCCATGCTGTTTCTCGCGCCGGTGATGATTTCGGCCGTGTCGCTGCCGCGCAAGCTGACCATTCTGCTCGGCGTGCTGATGATCGCCTCGGCCACCATATTGACCGTCGAATATCAGCCGCTGCCCTGGTACGAAGGGGTCGAGCTGCATTTCCCGCTGCTCTATCGCACGGGCGTGTGGACGGCGCTGTTGCTGAGCGCGGCCTTCGTCGGCCTCTACGCCGCCCGCGTCTCCGACGAGGCGCGCCAATTGTCGACGGCGCTGGCGGCGACGGAGCTGGTGCTCGAGCGCGAGCAGCATCTCTCGCAGCTGGACGGGCTCGCCGCGGCCGCCGCCCATGAGCTCGGCACGCCGCTCGCGACCATCGCCGTGGTGACGAAGGAGCTGCAGAAATCCGCGCCGTCGACGGCGCCGGCGCTCGCCGACGATCTCGCGCTGCTCGCGCAGGAGGCGCGGCGTTGTCGCGAGATTTTGCGCAAGCTGGTCTCGCTCGGCCAGGCCGATACGGGGGGCCTGCTCGACATGCAGACGCTCGAGACTTTGCTAGAGGAGGTCATCGAGCCGCATCGCGCCTTCGGCGTGGCGATCGAATTGACGCGGCGCGGCCCTCCGGACGAGCCGACCTTCTCGCGCAATCCGGGAATCGTCTATGGGCTCGGCAATCTCGTCGAGAACGCCGTCGATTTCGCCAGCTCGCGCGTGCGCATAGAGGCGCTGTGGTCGAAGGAGCTCGTCGTCATCGTCATAGAGGACGACGGACCGGGATTCTCGCAGGCGATTTTGAACCGCCTCGGCGACCCATATGTCAGTGGACGCCCGACCGATCGGCGCACGAAAAACGAGCCGGGCTCCGGCCTCGGCCTCGGCCTCTTCATCGCCAAGACGCTGCTCGAGCGCTCCGGCGCGACGGTGACGACAGCCAATGTCCAAGCTCCGCTGACGGGCGCCAAGGTGACGATCAACTGGCCGCGCAGCGCGTTCGAGCGGTCGGCGGCGGGCGGCGAGGCGGCCGGACGTGAGCGCGACTTGGACCAACAAACGCCTGCGTCCGACGCGGCGTGATGTTATATTGAACGAACCGAAACCAGGACGACGACGCATGATCGACGACGCTGGCGCAGCCGAACATACGGATTTCGACGCGGCCGTGGAGGCCGCGCTCGGGGAGCTCCCGCAGGAGCGCTCGCTGCTGATCGTGGAGGACGACAAGCCTTTCCTCGGCCGGCTCACGCGCGCGATGGAGGCGCGCGGCTTCCTCGTCACCGCGGTGGAGAGCGTCGCGGAAGGGCTCGCGGCCGTCGAGGCCGCCCCGCCCGCTTTCGCCATCATCGACATGCGGCTCGGCGACGGCAATGGCATAGACGTCATCTCCTCGCTCAAGGTGAAACGACCGGACGCGCGCGGCATCATCCTCACCGGCTATGGCAATATCGCCACGGCGGTGACGGCGGTGAAGCTCGGCGCCTTCGATTATCTGGCGAAACCCGCCGACGCCGACGAAATCTATCACGCGCTGATGGCGACCAAGATCGACAAGCCTGATGCGGTCGACAATCCGATGTCGGCGGATCGCGTGCGCTGGGAGCATATTCAGCGCGTCTATGAATCCTGCGATCGCAATGTGTCGGAGACGGCGCGCCGCCTCAACATGCATCGCCGCACGCTGCAACGCATTTTGGCCAAGCGTGCGCCGCGATGAGCGCGCCCAGATGATGCGCGGCGGCGCGGTTCAGAACTCGTCGCGATGCAAAGCGTAATGAAGCCGCTCCGCCGCAGCGCCCGCGAAGCGCAGCAGCATGGCCTTGCGGCTCGCCGGCGCGAGCTTGTGGACCGGCGCCTCGCGCGTCAGCATCGCCCCATGCGCATCGGCGACGATGAGGCCGGCGTCCGTCGGAAAGGCCTCCTCGGTCAGATCGCAGGGAATGGCGAAATAGAAGCGGTCGCAATGGAGGCGATAGTCCAGCCATTTGCGATCGGCGCGAAAATCCGCGAGCGAGCTCTTCACCTCGACGATGCGCAAAGCGCCATCCGTCCCGAGCGCGACGAGATCGGCGCGCCGGCCGCCCGGCAGCGGCAGCTCCGCGAGCACGGAAAAACCCGCGGCGCGAAGATAGCGGCGCGCGCCGCGCGTCACGAGACGGGCGTTTTGTTCGCGCAGACTTTCGATCGGACGCGCCATGTCCATCGGGAGCATCTCGAAACGGCGGGAGTGCGGTCGTGAGACATTGTGCCCATGAGGCGGCGCGCCGCGCAAGCGGCGAAGCGAATCGCCGGGCGATGAGGGAGAGCCGATAGAATGAGAATCCTCGCCGCATGTCTGCTTCTCATCGGCGGCGCCGTCGGCGCGCAGGGCGCGGAGCGGATCGTCAATATCTTCAATTGGAGCGACTATATCGACCCGGGCGTGCTCGAGGACTTCACCCGCGAGACCGGCGTCAAAGTCGTCTATGACACCTATGATTCCAACGAAATATTGGAGACGCGCCTGCTCGCCGGCAACGCCGGCTATGACGTCGTCGTTCCATCGGCGACCTTTCTGCAACGGCAGATCAAGGCCGGCGTCTATCGGCCGCTCGACAAGACCAAACTGAAAAACCTCGACAATCTCTGGCCGGAGATCGCGCAGCGCCTCACCCGCTACGATCCGGGCAACGCCCATGCGGTGAGCTATATGTGGTTCACGACCGGCATTGCCTACAATGTCGCCAAGGTGAAGGAGCGCATCGGCGACAAGCCGATCACCTCCTGGGATCAGGTGCTGAAGCCCGAGAATTTGCGCAAATTCGCCGATTGCGGCGTCTATGTGCTCGACAGTCCCGAAGATCTGTTCTCGATCACGCTCAATTATCTGAAGCTCGATCCCAACTCCAAGGAGCCGGGCGACATTCGCCGCGCCGCCGATCTGCTCTCGGGCCTGCGGCGCCACATAAAGAAATTCCACTCCTCGGAATATATCAATGCGCTGGCCAATGGCGACATCTGCCTCGCCATCGGCTGGGCCGGCGACAGTTTCCAGGCGCGCAATCGCGCGCGCGAGGCCGCCAATGGCGTCGAGATCAATTATGTGATCCCGCAGGAAGGGACACTGATGTCGCTCGACAGCCTCGCCATCCCCAAGGACGCGCCGCACCCGGATGAGGCGCATCTCTTCATCGATTATCTGCTGCGGCCGGAGATCGCCGCCCGCAACACCAAGATCACCAATTTCGCCAATGGAGTCGCCGCCTCGCGACCGCTCGTCGACAAGGATATCACCGAAAACCGGGCCATCTATCCCGATGCGGCGACGATGAAGCGGCTGTTCACCGTCACGGCCCCGGACCAGCCGATCCAGAAGATCGTCACGCGCGAATGGACCAGGGTGAAAGCCGGCCGCTGAGCGGAACGGTTCGCCTCTTGCTCCGAGCCGGGTGGCGGCGACGCCGCTGTCTCATTTTGATGCAGGACGGGAATCTTTCATGATCCGCGCGACCGAACGCAAGAAGACGCTGTTTCTGGTCTCGACGACGACGCAGCCCTGCGGCGTCGAATCTTTCGCGCGCCATGTGGCGGCCCGCTGGGGCGAGCTCGGCCTCGAGGCGCAGCGGCTCCCGGTCTCCGGCCGCGTCGGCGATTGGGCGGCGATCTGGCGCGCGCTGGGCGAGGTCGACGCGCTGGCGATCAATCTGCCGGTGGTGGCTTGGAAAAAGGTCGTGCTGACGCCTCTCGTCGCGCTGGTGCTGGCGCTGCTGCGCGGGCGCGGGCGCATCCTCGTCCTGCATGAATGGGCCGATCTCGACTGGCGGCGCCGGCTCGTGATCTCCGTCTACGCCCTTTTCGCGCAGCGTTTTGTCTTCTCCTCGCCCTTCGTGCGCGACGGCTTCGCCAAGGGCGGCGTGACGCGGCTCCTGCCCGCGCGCAACTTGCCCGCGCGCAGCGTCATAGCGCCCATTCCGTCCAACATTCCGCCGACCGAGCCGGACAGCCCCTCCCCGCTCGCCGAACGCATCCGCGAGGCGCGCGCCGAAGGGCGCATCATCATCGGCCATTTCGGCTCGATCTATCCGAAGAAGCAATCGGACTTCGTTCTGGACGTCGCCGCCAGGCTCCGCGACGCCGGCCGTCCAGCGCTTTGCCTTTTCATCGGCGACTTCATCAAGGGCGTCGATCGGGTCGAGGAGGAGTTTCGCGCCAAGGCGCAAGCGCTCGGCCTCTCCGAGGATTGTGTCGTGACCGGCTATGTCGACGGCGCGCGCCCGCTCCACGCGCTATTCGGCGAGGTCGACTGCTTCCTCTATCGTTTTCCCGAGGGCCTGACCTCTCGCCGCGGCAGCGTTCTCGCCTGCCTGCAGTCCGGCAAGCCGGTCATCGTCAACGCGCCGCGCGAGGCAGGCGAATTCGACCATCATCGCGCCTATCGTCGCGCTATCGCCGACGGCTCGCTGATCCTGCTCCCGCATGAGGCGGATGCGCGCGTCTACGCCGAACGTCTCGCGCATGCCGAGCGCCGCACGTCGCGGCCGATGTCGTCGCTCTATGATCAGAGCTGGCGCGACGCCGCCGCCGCAGTCGCCGCCTCGCTCGATCTCGAGCCCATGGGAACGGCGCCGCTTCCCGCCGAGTGACTTTCGCGAAAGCCCGAGAGCCTTCGCTTTCCTTCACATCCGCGCGGAAAAACAAGAGCCGCCGCTTCAGGCGGTCCTGCGCGTCTCCGATCGTCGGCGCGCATCGCGCCGCGGCAGCCAGGGGTCGCTATGATCGACCCGGAGAATCACGGCGATCTTGGCGCGCAGCGCCTCGGGAAGCTCGGCGATCGCCGTCTCTTCGTCCTGGTCGCGCCCGAGCACCGGCGCCACGAAGTCGAGCCGCTCGAACATGCTCTCGTCCTGTCCGACGCCGTCGCAGAGCACGATGTCGACCTCCGCCGGATTGCCGTCGCGAAAGCCATCCACGATGCGCTCGACCGCGCCGGCCGCGCGCGAGCGTCGATCGATCGCGGGTAGCGCCAGCAGCACGCTGTCATTGGTCCGCACGAAGGGATCGTCAGCGTCGCCGAAAGCCTCGAGACCATCCTCTATGAGGACGGTGAGCGCGGCGTTGTCGCGATCGGCGTCGACAAGCGCGACCTCGAGATGCTGCAGCCGCAGCGCCAGAGCGATATTGACCGCCATCACCGTGCGGATCGAGCCCGGCGCATCGCCGACGAGCCCGATGACCAGCGGCCGATGCGCGCTCTGCGCGACGAGAGCGCCGAAGCGCGACACCACCGCCTCCAGTTCGCGGCGATCGGCGAAGGGGCGCACGAAGGGAATGCCGAGGCGCGTCAATTCGAGCCTGTCCGGGCCGGCCGTCGGGCCGCGCACGGTGAATTTCGTCGCATCGGTCACGGCGACGCGCAAAGGCGCCGCCTCCCGGTCGCGCCGCCGACCCTCCTCGGGGTCGGAGCCGCCGAAACCGCGCTCGCGCAGAAAGGCGAGACCGAGACCGAAAGTGAGGCCGGCGACGAAGCCCGCGCTCGTCATCAGCCCGGCACCGGGCGGGAAGCTGCGCGCGATCGGCGGCGTCGCCATTGTGATGATATGCGTGCTGGCGGCGTCGAGCTGACGCGCCTCGCCGGTCTGACGCGAGCGCGTGAGGAAGGATTCGTAGATCGTGCGGCTGACCTCGACCTCGCGCTCGAGATCGCGAAGCTTGACCGAGGCTTGCGCCGAGACGACGGCCTTGCCCTCGAGCTTCTGCATTTGCCGGTTCAGCGCCTCTTCTGTGCCGCGCGCCCGCTCGTAATCCTTGCGCAGCGACGCGGCGACGCGGGTGAGCTCCGTGCTGACGAGGCGCCGCGTTTCGGCGAGCCGGGCCGTCGCATTTTTGACGACCGGATGTTGCGGCCCGAGCTCGGCGGAGAGATCAGCGAGCTTTTGCGCCGCCTCCGCCTGTTGCCCGCGCAAGGCGTTCAACGTCATGAGGTTCATATTGGCGGCGATGGCGGCGAGCTCGGTGTCGGAATGCGCCGCCCGTTGCGCCTGCTCGAAGCGCGAGCGCGTGTCCTCGAGCCGCGTGCGCGCGAAAGTGAGCTGCTGATTGAGCTCCTTGAGCCGCTGCTCGTCGATATAGGAATCGCGCGTGCCGACGAAGCCGTTTTCCGCCTTATAGGCCTCGACCGCCTTTTCGGCGACGAGCAGGCGCTCGCGCAGCCCGTCGAGGCGCCCGGTGAAGGACGTCGCCGCCTGATGCGCCGCGTCCGAATGCATGGCGGCGCGCACGTCGATATAGGCCTGCGCCACCGCATTGGCGATGCGGGCCGACTTCTGCGCATTGTCGCTCGACGCGGCGATGTCGATGATGAAAGTGCGCTCCGGGCGACGCACCATGATCTTGGTGCCGAGAACGCGCACCGCGCCGTCGGCGATCTCCTCCTTCGTCGGCGTGCGGCCGAAGCGGCCGAACAGCTTGCCGAAAAAGGAGGTCGTGGCGCCGAACTCGGGATCTTCGGTGAGCTTCTCCGCCTCCACGACGCGCTCCAGCACGACCTGCGAGGTCAAAATGCGCGTCTGCGTCTCGACGAAATTGATGAAGCCGGTCGAATCCTGGCCCTGATTGGCGTCGCCCTCGAGACCGGGCAGCCCGCGCGGATCGAGGTAGATCTGCGCCGCCGCGACATAGCGCGGCGTCAGCAGCTTGGTCAGCGCATATCCGCCCGACGCGCCGGCCAGCGCCACCGCGAGAATAAACAGCTTGTTGCGAAGCGCGAGCGCGATCAATCGTCCCGGCGTCACCGCGGAACGGGGACGCGGCGCCTCCGCGGCGGCAGGCCGTTCACGCTCTGCGAGACTTTTCGACCCGGATTCATAATCCAACATCACGCGAGTTCCGTTCCGACGTCGAACAAGCGAGTACAGCCCCGCATTCGCGTTGGACGCGAATGTTCCAGTTCATGGTTAACTTTTCTTAAACTCCTCTCTCTCATTCATCCTCTTCATGTCGAAAATAGGGTCCGCGGCGCGGATTCGCTCCACCGAGCCGGTCGTGACAGATATCGGGACGCCCCGGGTGTCTCGCTTGTGTCCAGACCATCATAACCGCGTATCATTTTCACGCAAATCGCGGCGAGTTCTTTCCAAAACGGGTCAAATTTTACGGAACGAATTTGGCAACGATCAAATCCGCAAACTGTTCACCAACGAACCGCAAATGAGCTGAAAATACTGCGCAACGGCGTATGGTGAGGATGAAACTAGAGCTTGGTCGATGGAGAAGATGATGCTCGATACGATTAGACGACTGGTCGACGAACAAGGACGTTTGTCCGTCGCGGCCGCCACGATCGGCGACGACGCCGATCTATACGCGACGGGCCTCACATCCTTCGCCGCAGTCCAGCTCATGCTGGCGCTCGAGGAGACTTTCGACATCGAATTCCCCGATCGCATGCTCAATCGCCGCAGCTTCTCGTCGATCGCCGCGATCGCCGGTTGCCTGCATGAACTCGAGGCAGAGGAAGCCGCCTGATGAATGCGCCGCTCGATCGCGGAGCGCATGTCGTTGCGACAGCCGCCCGCCACGCCGACGATGTCGACCGCAATGGCCGCTTCCCGATCGAAGCGATCCAGGCGCTCAAAGACGCACGCTTGCTGTCTCTGCTGATCCCGAACGAATTCGGCGGCGGCGGAGCCTCGCTCGCCGATGTCGCCGAGATCTGCACCTCGCTCGGCCATCGATGCGCCTCGACCGCGATGATCTTCGCGATGCATCAGATCAAAGTGTCGAGCCTCATCGCGCATGGCCGCGGCGGCGCCTGGCACGAGGCCTTCATGCGCCGCCTCTGCGACGAGCAGCTGCTGCTCGGCTCGGCAACGACGGAAGGCGGCGTCGGCGGCAATATGCGCAACAGCATTTGCGCGTTCGAGCGCGACGGCGCGATCTTCCGCGTCGCCAAGGAAGGCGCGCTCATCTCCTATGGCGCCTATTCGGACGCGATCCTCGTCACGGCGCGTCGCGCGCCGGACGCGCCGCCTTCCGATCAGCAGATGGCCGTGCTCGAGAAGAGCCAATTTCGGCTCGAGCGCACCGGCGGCTGGGACGCGCTCGGAATGCGCGGCACCTGCAGCGAGGGCTTCACCTTCAGCGGCGAGGCGCCCGTCGAGCAGATCTTCACCCATGACTTCGCCGAGATCGCTTCGGAATCTATGCTCGCGACCGCGCATCTTCTGTGGAGCGCCGTGTGGTATGGCGTCGCCTCGGACGCGCTCGCACGCGCGCAATCCTTCGTGCGCAAGGATGCGCGTCGTCATCCCAACGGCCCGGCTCCCGGCGCGCTGCGCCTCGCCGAGGCGACGAGCAAGCTGCAGCTCATGCGCGCCAATATCGTCGAAGGGCTGAAGCGCTTCGCCAAGGCGCAGCAGAATGCGGACGATCTCAATTCGATGAGCTTCGCCGTGGCGATGAACAACATCAAGATCGGCTCGTCGCAGCTCTCGATCGAGATCATCAATCATGCGCTGCTGATCGCCGGCATCGCCGGCTACAAGAACGACACGCCGTTCAGCGTCGGCCGCCATATGCGCGACGCGCTCTCCGCGCAGGTGATGATCTCCAACGACCGCATCTTCACCAATCTGTCCAATCTGCTGCTCGCGCAGCGCATCGACCAGCGACTGGGAGACTGACCATGTGCCAGGCCTGCGACAGCTTCATGGATCGCCTTTTCGCCAAAGGCGTGTTGCATGAGACCGGCGTCGACGGACTCTATGGCCGCGGCCAGGCCTTCGAGGCGGTCATCGAAGGAATGGATCGGCTGATCACGCGCTTCGGCGCGGACGATCACGCCGAGGTCATCCGCTTTCCGCCCGGCATGAATCGCGCGCTCTTCGAGAAGAGCGGCTATATGAAAAACTTCCCGCAGCTCGCCGGCACCGTGCACAGCTTCGCGGGAAGCGAGAAGGACCATCTCGCCCTTCTCGACAATATTCACAATGGCGGCCAATGGACCGGCGGACAGCAAGCGACCGACATAGTGCTGACGCCGGCCGCCTGCTATCCGCTCTACCCGATCGTCGCGCGGCGCGGGCCGCTCGCGGCCGAGGGCGGGCTCTTCGACATTCAATCCTATTGCTTCCGCCACGAGCCGTCGAAGGACCCGGCGCGCATGCAAATGTTCCGCATGCGCGAATTCGTCCGCATCGGCTTGCCGGAGCAGGCCGCGAGCTTCCGCGAATCCTGGCTGGAGCGCGCGCGCGACTTTGCGGAGCAGCTCGAGCTGCCGCATCACATCGATGTCGCGAACGATCCTTTCTTCGGCCGCGCCGGACGCATGATGGCGTCGAGCCAGCGCGAGCAGGCGCTCAAATTCGAGCTGCTCGTGCCGATCGAGAGCGCGGAAAATCCGACCGCGTGCCAGAGCTTCAACTATCATCAGGATCATTTCGGCGCGCTCTGGGACATCAAGACCGCCTCCGGCGAGACCGCGCACACCGCTTGCGTCGGCTTCGGCATGGAGCGCCTCGCCCTCGCTTTGTTCAAACATCACGGGATCGACACCAATGGCTGGCCGACCTCAGTCCGCACTGCTCTCTCTCTCTGACGCGGAGCTTTCGCCGCCAAAACCGGCGAAGCCGCACTTCCGTCATGCGCTGCATCATGCGGAGCGCGACTGGCCGCAGACGAATTGCTATGTCGATCTCATGATCGAGCTCGTCGCCATGCGCGGCTTCGAGCCCGAGGCCATGCTCGGATTCACGCTGGCGCAGGACTGCGAAGAGGATCAATTCACCTTCTTCAAGCCGCGCCTCGCCGATCTCGAGCGACTCTACGGCCTGCGCGTCGAGGAGCTCGCGCTCTATGATCGGCTCGACGATCACATCGCGCGCCAGACGGCGCGCGGCCGCGTGGTGATGGTGGAGGTGGACGGCTATCATCTGCCGGACACGCGCGGCGTCACCTATCGCATCGATCACTCCAAGACGACGATCGGCGTCGCCGAGATCGATCTCGTCGCGCGGCGTATCGACTATTTCCACAATGACGGATATTTCGCGCTGGACCGCGAAGACTTCGACGCAATCTTCGGCCGCGCCGGCGAGACGCGCGATCCGTCGGCGCTGTTTCCCTACGCCGAATTCGTGCGCTTCGACCGCGAGCGCGCGCATGACGACATTCGCGGACTGGCCGAAGATCTCGCGCGCGAGCATTTCGCACGTCGCCCGAGCGACAATCCCATCCGCGCCTTCGCCGCACGCTTCCCGGCTTTGTGGACCGTGCTCGAGGCGCGCCTGCCCTGCTTCTTCCACAGCCTCGCCTTCAACACATTCCGCCAGCTCGGCGCCAATTTCGAGCTGCTCGGCAGCCATCTCGACTGGCTGCGGCCGAATGGCGATCTCGCCGCGGAAGCGGAAGCCTGCCGCCGCATTTCCGCCGGCGCCAAGGCGATGCAGTTCCAGGCGGCGCGCGCCTCCTCGCGCAAGCGCGTCTATGATCCGCGCGAGACGCTCGACGAGCTCGCCTGCGTCTATGACGGCTTGTTCGGAGGTCTCGCGGCGAAGCTGCGCTGAGAACGCATATGCGCGCGCGCATCGAAGGAGAGAGGCGCCTACGTCTCGACGCCTCCTGGTCTTTTGCGATCGACGAGGCCGGCGAATGGACGGAGCCTTCCGCCATTCCCACCGCGGCGCGCTGGCGCGCCGCGCGCGTTCCCGGCACGCTGGCGCAGGCGCTGATCGAGGACGGCGCGCGCTTCGACGATCTGCCGCCACTCGACTCCATCGACGTCTGGTACAAGACGTCCTTCACCAATCCGGCGCCGGCCGAGCTGCGACTGCACGGGCTCGCGAGCCTCGCCGATGTCTATCTCGACGGACGGCTCGCGCTGCGCTCGGACAATATGTTCCATGCGCACGCCATCGAGATCGAGACGCCCGGCGCGCATGATCTCCACATACGTTTTCGCTCCGTAGAGCGCGAGATCGCGACCAAGAGTGGCCGTGCGCGCTGGCGGCCGCGCATGATCACGCCGGCCGGCCTGCGCCATATCCGCACCACGGCGCTCGGCCGCCTGCCCGGCTTCGCGCCGCCGACGCCGCCCGTCGGGCCCTGGCGCGCGGTCGAATTGATCGAGCATGGCGCGCTGCGCCTGCTCGACGTCGACATGCGTCCGGTTGTGAGCGCGCGTCGCGCGAGCCTGCGCGTCACGCTAGAGCTCGCGAGCGGCGCCGATGCGCAAGCGCGCCTCCTCTGCGGCGATGTGGACGCGCGCTTCGAGCGCGTGTCGGACAATCGCATCACCGCCGAGCTGTCTCTACCCGACGCGAAGCTGTGGACGCCGCATACGCATGGCGAGCCGCATCTCTATGCGGCCGCGGCGCAGATCGGCGATCGCCGCATCGATCTCGGCCGCACGGGCTTTCGCGACATTCGCGTCGATCGCGGCGCGGATGGCGCAGACTTCGCGCTGAGCGTGAATGATATTCCACTGTTCTGCCGCGGCGCCTGCTGGACGACGGCCGACGTCGTGTCGCTCGCCGGCGGGCGAGAAGATTGCGCGCCGCTGCTGCGCGCCATGCGCGACGCCGGCATGAATATGGTTCGCATTCCGGGCGTCACGCTCTATGAGAGCGATGATTTCTACGCGCTCTGCGACGAGCTCGGGCTCATGGTCTGGCAGGATTTCGCCTTCGCCAATTTCGATTATCCGATTCAGGATACGGGCTTTTGCGCCAGCGTCGAGCGCGAGGCGACGGAGTTTCTGGCGCGGACGCGATCTTCACCGTCGCTCGCCGTTCTCTGCGGCGGCAGCGAAATCTATCAGCAGGCCGCCATGCTCGGCCTCGCCGAGACAAAATGGCGCTCGCCGCTCTTCGACGAGATTTTGCCGAATCTCGTTCGCGAGCAGCGCCCGGATACGATCTATGTCGAGAACTCGCCCTCCGGCGGCCCGCTGCCCTTCCATGCAGATACAGGCGTGTCGCATTACTATGGCGTCGGCGCCTATCGACGCCCTCTCGATGACGCGCGCCGCGCCAATGTGCGTTTCGCCTCGGAATGCCTCGGCTTCGCCAATATAGCGGAAGACGCCACGCTGCGCCGCGATTTCGGCGAAGCGCCGCTCGCCTCGCCGCTCTTTGCCGCGCGCGTCGCGCGCGATATGGGCGCGACACAGACATTCGGCGACGTCACCGAACATTATATGCGCCTGCTCTATGGCTGCGATCCCGCGACGCTGCGCGAGAGCGATCCGCAGCTCTATCTCGACATAGCGCGCGCGTCAGTCGCCGAGACGATAGAGGCGGCGATCGGCGAATGGCGGCGCGGGGGCTCCACGACGCATGGCGCGATCGTCTGGTTCTTCAAGGATATGTGGCCGGGCGCCGGCTGGGGCGTCCTGGACGCGCAGGGCGAGCCGAAATCGGCCTATCATGCGGCAAAGCGCGCCTTTCGTCCGCTGTCGCTGATATTGACCGACGAGAGCGTCAACGGCCTCTTCATCCATTTGCGCAACGACGGTCCGCGGCGCATAGAGGGAGAGATTTCGCTCGGCTGTTTCCGCGACGGCCATGTGCCGGTGATGAAAGCGAACCGCAGCATCGTCGTCGAGCCGCATGGCGTCACGACATTGCGCGACGCAGAATTCTGGGGCGGCTTTTTCGACACGGCGCTCGCCTATAATTTCGGTCCGCCGTCGCATGACCTCACAGTGGCGCGCTTCGTCGACGCGGCGGACGGCGCGACGATCGAAGCTTTCCATTTCCCGCTCGGGCGCAGCGCCCGAAAGTCGCAGCTCGGATTGCGCGTGGCGATCGAAGAGGATGACGACGGATTTGTCATCGTCTTGACGACGGATGTCGCCGCACAATCGGTGGCGATCGAAGACGAAGACTACCGCGCCGCCGAAAATTGGCTGCATCTGGCGCCGGGCGCGACGCGGCGCATTCGTCTCGTGGCGCGATCCGCCGCAGCGAAGCGCCCGAAGGGAGTGGTGAGAGCGCTGAACGGAGAAGCGATCCGCTACGGCTAGAGCAGTTTCCAGCCGAAGTGGACGCCGGTTCGGCGTTGGAAACGCGTCAAAATAAAAGACTCTAGAGTGTTTTCGAGCGAAGTGGGAACCGGTTCGCGTGAAGAAAACACGACCGAACAAGGAGATATAGAATCATTCCGGTTCAATCTGAACCGGAATGACTCTAGAGCAGTTTCCGATCCGATTGGATCGCCGCCAAATGCTCCGGGAAATCGAGCCGCACCAATGTGCCTTGCGCAAGACGCTCGAAAAAAGCTTCGCCCTTGAGCTGACGCGCGAGACCTCGCATCAGCTGAAGCCCGTCGCCCTTCACCACTTTGCCCGGATCGAAACCGCAGCCATTGTCGGAGATCGTCAGCTCGAGCCTGTCGCCGATGCGGCGCAGACGCGCCTGCACCTCGCCACGCGTTCCGCCGGGAAACGCATGCTTCATCGCATTGGTGACGGCTTCGACATAGACGAGGCCGACGCATTGCGCGCGACGATAGTCGAGAAAAATGTCGTCGTCGGCGATCGTCTCGCCGATGATGCGGTCGTCGAAAGCCTTGCGGCGCGCTTCGGAGAGCGCCCAGAGATAGGAGGACATGCAGATTTCGGCGTCGTCGTCCTCGTCCAGCGCATTGTGGAGCTCCACCGCGCTGCGCAGGCGCATGGCGCAATTGCTGCAGCCTTCGGGCTTCTCGAGACGCCGAGATTGCGCGGAGATCAATGTCGCCAGCGCCTGCAGATCATTGCGCACGCGATGGCGAAGCTCACGATAGCGATCCTTCACAGCGCGTAGCTCGGCCTGGACACTGGCGAGCTCGGCCTCGAGCTCGACGATCCTGTTTGTGCCCTCGACAGCCGAGGATACGCCCGCGACTTCGCTCATTCGATCCGATCCCGCCGAGCGACGTGTCGGGACGACGTCCGTCGCACGGACCTGTTTTCATTTATCTGAAGCTGGCGTCGCAAATTTTCAAGCTACACTTTCGCCGATTGCGCGCTCGTGTCCGCCGCACGCGCGAGCTTGCTTCGCTTGTGGCCATAGCAAAAATAAAAGATCAGCCCCAGAATCATCCAAATCGCGAAACGCTCCCAGGCCGCGGCGGGCAGCTTGGAGAGAAGCCAGAGCGAGAAGCCGACGCCGGCGAGCGGAATGAAAGGCACGAGCGGCGTGCGAAAGCTGCGCGGCGCATCCGGCCGCGTGCGCCGCATCACGATGACGGAAATGCAGATGACGACGAAGGCCGAAAGCGTTCCGATATTCACGAGCTCGGCGACTTCGCGGATCGGATAGAGGCCGGCGACGACGGCCGTCAGCGCGCCGATGACGAGCGTCGGTCGATGCGGCGTATGAAAGCGCGGATGCGCATGCGACAACCAGGCGGGCAGAAGCCCGTCGCGGCTCATGGCGAAGCAGATGCGCGCGCAGCCGAGCAGAAAAGCGAGCATGACGCTGATGATGCCCGCGACCGCGGCGACCGAAATGACGAAGGTCGCCCAGGGAAGGCCGACGGCGGTGAAGGCCGCGGCGACAGGCGCCGGATTGTTCAGCGTGTCGTAGCGCACCATTCCGGTGAGCACGATCGACATCACCACATAGAGCGTGAGCGCGACGCCGAGCGAGAGCAGAACCGCGCGCGGCAATTGGCGCTGCGGGTCTTTCGCCTCCTCTGCCGCGGTCGTCAGCGTGTCATAGCCGAAGACGGCGAAGAACACGACCGCCGCGCCCTCGACGACGCCGCCGAAACCATAGGGCATGAAGGGCGTCCAATTCTCGACGCGCACATGCGGCAGACCCACGGCGACGACGAGCAGAACCGCGGCGATCTTCACCACAACCATGACGGCGTTGAAGCGCGCGCCCCATTCGATACGCAGCACGAGCACGCCGGCGACGAAGAGCGCGCCCAATATCGCCGCGAGATCGACGATTCTGCCCTCGCCCGTCCCGGCGGCGCCCGAGGCCCAGACCGGCAGAGCGAGGCCGAGCTGGCCCAGCAGCGCCTGCAGATAGCCGGACCAGCCGATGGAGACCACCGCGACGACGAGCGCATATTCGAGCAACAGGTCCCAGCCGATGATCCAGGCCGCGAGCTCTCCGAGCACCGCATAAGCGTAAGTATAGGCGCTGCCCGCCGCCGGGATCATGCCGGCGAATTCGGCGTAGCAGAGCGCGGCCGCGGCGCTGGCGACGCCGGCGATGAGGAAGGACAGCGAGACCGCGGGCCCCGCCTGCGTCGCCGCCACAACGCCGGTTAGAACGAAAATGCCGACGCCGATCAGCCCTCCGAGGCCGATACTGGTCAATTGCCAAAGGCCGAGCACGCGGCGCAGCTCGCTCGGCCTGCCGGACTCCGCCGCGAGAGTCTCCAGAGATTTGACGCGCGCGAGATCGCGCAGGAAAGAGGCTCTCTCAGTCATGCCGTCCCTTCGGTTGAATTTCTCCCGAAGCTTAGCATGTTCCGTAGCTGTCGATCGCCGCTTCAGTGCTTATCGGCGCGAAACTGAACCGGCACCTCGAAGGTGAGACCCTCATCGGCGACGGCCGGCGGCGGCGGCGGCACGGGATCAGCGCGTTTCATCATGGCGAGCGCGGCGTCGTCGAAGGCGCGATCGCCGGCGGAGCGCTTGACGCTCGCGCTCACCACATGGCCGAGCCGGTCGAGCGTGAAGGCGACGGCGACCTCGCCAGCGCGCCGGCCCGCGCCGCTCGGATAGCGCTTGGCGCGATTGAGATGCGCCATCAACGCCTTCAGCCAAGTGAGCTTGGCCGCGCGCGCGGCCTTGTCGGCGCCTTGCGCGGGCGCGACGGCGCGCGGCGCCTCGGCGAGCGCGTCGGTCTGTGGCGGCGCGGCCGCCTCGGAGGCCGCCGACTCCGCCGAGATCACCGGCGTCGCCTCGCGCTTCGTCGGCTCCTCCACCGGCTTCTCGTGCTTTTCGGCGGTCGTATAATCGGCGTCGTCGGCCTCGACGCGGGCGATCTTGGGATCGTCATTGTCCTTGGTCTGCGAGGCGGCGACGGCAGGCGCGGCGGCGGCGGCCTCGTCGGCCTGCGGGCCCGGCGGCGCGTCGGGCGAATCCTCGACGTGCGGCGCGGCCGGCGCGAGGCCGATCTCGATCGCCGGCGCGCCGCTCGAGTCATCGTCCGGCTCGATCTCGAAGACGACGAAAATGGCGGCGAGCGCGAGTAGATGCGCCGCCAGCGCGGCCAGCGCCGCGCCGCGCCAGACGCGATTGTTCGCGCCCGAATTGCCGAGATCGGCGGCGACGCTCATTTCGTCGCCCCGCCCGTCGTCGCTCCGCCGGCGTCGAGCGCGACGAGAGAGATCTTGCTATAGCCGCCGGCGCGCAGGCGCTCGAGAATGGCCATCATCTCGCCATAGGGCACGGCCGTGTCGGCGCGCAGGAAGACGCGCTTGTCCTTGTCGCCGCCCGCGAGCGCGTCGAGCGAGGCGATGAGATCATTGCGCTTCACTTGCGTCTCGCCCAGAGCCAAGGCGAGATCGGCCTGAATGGTGAGATAGACCGGCTTGTCGGGCTTGGCGTGCGTCGCCGCGCTCGCGGCCGGCAGATCGACGGGAAGATCGACAGTGGCGAGCGGCGCCGCCACCATGAAGATGATCAGCAGCACCAGCATGACGTCGATAAAGGGCGTGACATTGATCTCGTGAGTCTCTTCGAGCGCGCCGCGCGGCGATCCTCCGATATTGCCGGCCATTGGCGTTACTCCGCGGCGCGCAGCGCGGCGGGCGCCTGCTGGACGCCGCGATCGAGATCGCGCGAGACGATGCGCAGCAGCTCGCCGGAGAGATTGGAGACGAGCTCGAGATAGGCGCCCGTCTGCCGCGCCAGATGATTATAGATCAGCACCGCGGGAATGGCGGCGACGAGGCCGATGGCGGTGGCGAGCAGCGCCTCGGCGATGCCCGGCGCGACGACGGCGAGATTGGTCGTCTGCGCTTTCGAAATGCCGATGAACGCGTTCATAATGCCCCAGACCGTGCCGAACAGGCCGATGAAGGGGCCGGTGGAGCCGACCGAAGCGAGCAGGCCCGTGCCGCGACGAATGGAGAGGCTCTCGGCGCGCTCGATCTCGGCGAAGCTCGACGCGACGCGCTCCTTCAATCCGCCGGCGGACGAAAGATCGGAGGAGAGACGAAACTCGCGCAGCGCTTCGGCGATCAGAGCGCTCGCCAGAGGATCGGCGGCGCCGAGCGCGAGACGCGCTTCGGAAAGGCCGCGCGCATCCTGCAGACGTTCGATCGAGTCGCGAATGCGCGTGCGTGCGCGCTTCAATTCGATCGTCTTTGCGATGAGCACCGTCCATGTGCCGATGGAGGCGGCGACGAGGCCGAGCATGACGATCTTCACGACGATATCGGCATTGAGGAACATGCTCGATATCGAGAGATCATGCGGACGATTGACGATGTCCGTGCGTCCTTCCGCGAAAGCGAGAGACATCGAGAGGAGAAGCGACGAGGCCGCGATCGTGAACGTCTGGTATGATCGTTTCATGCTTCCGCCCATATGCGAATGAGATTGTGATAGACGCCTGTCAGCTTGACGCAGGCCGGATCGCCCGCTCCGAGCCTCCCCGTGAGTCCTTGAATCGTCTGGTCCAAATCGAATAGCAACGAACGTACCACGTTGTCGCGAATCATGCTTTGAAGCCAAAAGAACGAGGCGATGCGCTCACCACGCGTCACCTCTCGCACGAGATGCAGGCTGGTCGATGGATAGAGCACCAGATGACCTGCGGGCAGCTTCACTTCCTGCGCGCCATAATGGTCCTCGATGACGAGCTCGCCGCCGTCGTATTCGTCGGGGTCGGCGAGAAACAGAGTGACGGAGAGATCGGTGCGAATGCGCACCGATGTGCGCGGCACGCCGCGAATGGCGTTATCGACATGCAGGCCGAAGTCGTGTCCGGCCCCATAGCGGTTGAACAGCGGCGGGAAAATCTTCAGCGGCAGAGCCGCGGAGACGAAAGTCGGACAGGCTGCGAGCGCATCGAGCACCCTATCGCCCAATTCGCGCGCAGCGGCGCCATCCTGCGGCAGCTGGAGATTATTCTTCACCAGGCAGGATTGCGCACCGGCCGTCGTGCGGCCGTCTTCCCACGCGGTCTGCGACATCACGTCGCGAAAATGGGCGACCTGCCGCGCATCGAGCACATCGGGTATGCAGATCAGCATGGCGCGACCCTCATACCTCGCTCCAATGGCGGATGAGATTGTGATAGACGCCGCCGAGCTTCATCACATCCTCGTCATCTCCGCCGAGGCGCGGCGCGAGCTCCTGGATCGCCGTGTCGAGGTCATAGATCACATCGCGCACGCTCTCCTGACGGATCATGCTCTGCACCCAGAAGAAAGAGGCGACGCGCGCGCCGCGCGTGACCGGCGCGACCATGTGCAGATCGCTCGCCGGATAGACGGCGAGCGCGCCGGCCGGAAGCTTGACCTGATGAGAATCATAGGCGTCGTCGACGACCAGCTCGCCCCCGTCATATTCGTCCGGCTCGGAGAGAAAGATGGTGACGGCGAGATCGGCGCGAATGCGCGTTCCGGTCAGCGGATCGCCACGCACGGCATTGTCGACATGCACGCCGAAACGATGGCCGACGCGATAACGATTGAACATGGGCGGATAGATGCGCAGCGGAATCGCCGCCGAGACGAAGCCCGGATGCGAGACGATCGCCTGCAACAGGCGCTCGCCGAGGCGCCGCGACAATTCGCCATTGGGCGGCAGCTGCTCATTGCTCTTCACCGAGGGCGGCTGCGCGCCGGCGGTGGAGGCGCCGTCCTCCCAGTCCGCCGCGTCCATGACGCTGCGGAACTGGGCGACCGCCTCCTTGCTCAGAACGTCCGGGACGCAGATCAGCATGGGGACCCCTCTGTCGCCGCACCTTCCATGTTTCGAAGCGCCGAGGAAAGGCGCCGGCTCCTTGTTTGAAACTTTTCCAAGGGAGCCGGCGCCCGCCGTAAAAGGCGCGTCTCAGAATTTCGCACGGGCCTCGAACAGCACGGTGCGGCCGGGCGCCACTTGGGTGAAGGGCGTGGCGGTCTGATAGAAGGCGTCATAATAGGTGCGGTCGAACAAATTCACGACCGAGACCTTCAGCGTGATATTCTCCGTGACCTTGCCTTCGAGGAACGCGTCGAAGCGCCAATAGGAAGGCAGCACCGTCGGCACATTCACGAAGGGATTGGCCGCAGTCGGCGCGGGCCAACCGGTCACGCCGTTCACGCTCGTCGCGCCATTGGCGATGATATTGTTGCCGCCGTAGATCTTCGAGCGATAGACCGCCTGGCCGCCGAATTCGATCGTGTCCGGATCGAGGCCGAAGAGATCGCCGAGCTTGTATTTGCTCAGCAGGCTGAAGGATTCATGCGCGATATTGGCGAGCTGCAGGCCGACATTGGTGGCGATCTGCGAGCGCGTGACTTTCGACTCCATGATGACGATGCCGCCGGTCACGCTCCATTTGTCGGTGATATTGCCGGCGATTTCCAGATCCGCGCCCTGCACGTAATAGGCCGCGTCGCCACTCGTCACCGAGCCGTTCACCTCGCGCGCGCCGGTCACATCGGTGCGGAACAGCGCCGCCGTGGCCAGGAGATGCCGATCGAACAGCTCCCATTTGGCGCCGATCTCCTTGGCGTAATTGCGCTGCGGCGGGAAGATCTGCACCGCCGTGGTGAGACCGCCGTAATTGGCGGCGCCGCCGTCGAGTTCCGCGCCGACCGGATTGGCGGAGGTCGCATAGGCCGCATAGAGGCTCACCTCCGGCAAGGGCTTCAGCACGAGGCCGAAATTATAGTTCACCAAAGACGAATGATTGGCGGCGAAGGTCGTATAGGCCTCGTTGCGGTTGCTGATCGTGTAATCGTCGAAGCGCACGCCGGCGTTGGCGATGACGATATCCTCGTAATTCGCCGTCTCGATCAGATAGCCGGCCTTGGTGTCGACCGCGACGCGCGTCACATTCTGATTGAGATAGGGCTCATTGGGGAAAGGCAGTGCATTGCAGGGCAGATAGAGATTGCAGACAAGCGCGCCGCCCACCGAGGCGAGCCCGTTGAACTCCGACACGAGCCCCTGATAATTGGTTCGCGTGACGCCTTCACGGCTGTATTCGGCGCCGAGCACCACTTCGTGCTTCACCGGGCCAGTGGCGAATTTGTAATTTATGTCGGTCTGGCTCGCGAGAACATTGGTCACCTGATAACGGCTCTGCGCGCCGATATTGACCGAGGACGCGGCCTGACTCGCGCTCTGCGTCAGCGTGCCGATATAATCGATGACCGAGCGTTCCTGCCGCAGGCGGCTGGTGATCTTCAGATCGTCGTTGACGCGATATTCGCCGGTGAAAGTGCCGAAGTCCTGGCGATATTTCTGGAAGTCGCGATTGAGCAGACCGTACCAGGTGCTGCGCGACGTCACGCCTTCCGAGAAGGGCCGATTGGTGTTCCGATTATAGGGAATGCCGAAGTCCGGCAGGCCGTTCTGATAGGAATGCGTGTAATTCGCCGTGAGCGTGAAATTCTCGATCGGCTTGAAGACGACGGAGCCCGAGACGCCATTGCGATCGTCGGTGACATAATTGCGTCCCGCGACATTGGCGTCCTGGAAGAGCCCGTTGACGCGCACCGCGAGAATCGGGCTGATCGCCTTGTTCACATCGACGGTGATGCGCTTGGAATTGTCCGAAGGGCCGCCGGAGAATTTCACATCGGTGAAATCCTGATCCTTGGCCTGTTTGGTGACGATATTCAGCGCGCCGCCGGCAGTGCCGCGGCCGGCGAAGGTCGAGCCCGGGCCGCGCAGGATCTCCACCTGCTCCGTGTAGAAATTCTCGCGCAGGCTGACGCCCGGATCGCGGACGCCATCGACGAATATATCGTTGCGGGCGTCGAAGCCGCGAATGAAGAAACGGTCGCCGAAGGCGTTGCCGCCCTCGCCCGAGCCGAGCGTGACGCCGGCCGTGCTGCGGGCGATCTCTTTCAGCGTGGTGGCGTTCTTGTCCTCGAGAATTTCCTTGGTGAGGACGGTGACGGTGCGCGGCGTGTTCAGCAACGGCTGGGTGAATTTATTCGACGACAGGCGATCGGCCTTATAGGGCGCCTTCGGATCGGCGTAGGGATTGGCGTCCGCCGGCGCGGCGCCGCCGCCCGTCCCCGCCTGCGCGGTCTGAGCGCCCTGCACGCCGCCCTGCGGCCCGGCCGGCTGCTGCGCCGGAGCGCGCGTCGTGCGACGCGGCTTGGCGGCGTGATGCGCGGCCGCCGCGGCGTGAACGACCGGCTTCGGCTTTTCTTTCGGCGCGTCGACGCGCACCGCAGGCAATGGCTGCGTCGACTCCTGCGCCGTCGCGACGCCGACGCCCGCGACGAGCAAAGCCGCAGCCCCCAATACTTTCGCGGACGGGCCGTCGATGCGCGGCGCCGGCGCGGACGAGCCGCGTCGGAGGCTGCGCAGAGAAAACGGCGCTTTGATCTTGTTCATTCTGTCCTGCCCCCGTGGAATCCAATCCGGCAAAGCCGGTAAGGTATTCCACTATGAGTATTTTCCGTTGGGGGCAGGGTCAATCGACGGATGCGTAGACTGGAAATCTTGCAGGAACTCAATTCTTGAACTGCTCGCGACAAAAGCTTCTGTCGCCTTTCGAACATTGTTCGAAAGGCGCTGATTGGAATATTTCCATTTTAGAATCGGGCGGAACTATCTCGCTCGTCTCACCGCGTAGACAAGCGCGCGACGAGCATCCTATGGCTCGAGAGACGGCGCGCTGCGGCGCCGCCCTTGCTTCGTCCGGCCTCGCGAAAACTCACTTGCCTTCGATCGTCTTGCGCGCTTCGTCGCGCAGCAGACGGCGGGAGTCGTCGCGGATATAGGACATGTGCCCGCCTGGCACGGTCACCAGCCGCAGCCGCGTCGCCTCGCCGAAGGCCGGCAGCTGATCGAGCAGCAGCTTGCTGGCGAAATAGGGCGTCACCAGATCGGCGAGCCCATGGGC
Organism: Methylosinus sp. is20ea; assembly: GCF_059718135.1. Lineage (NCBI taxonomy): Bacteria > Pseudomonadati > Pseudomonadota > Alphaproteobacteria > Hyphomicrobiales > Methylocystaceae > Methylosinus > Methylosinus sp. is20ea. Next base: position 109,129 of record NZ_AP046088.1, read on the forward strand.
GACGAGCACCTTCAAACGCCCGTCGAGCGCGAGTTCGTCGCGCAGCGTCGAGATCGCCTCGGCGTTGGCGCGGCCGCCGCGGCCGAAGTCCCAATCACGCGCGACCTTGTGATTGAGAATCTCATAGCGCGCGTCGCCGATCGGCCATTGCAGCTTCTCGATCGTCACGCGCGTCATGGCTGCGCCGAGCGGCGCGGCGAGCGCGTCGAGCACCGGATCGGCCCAATCGCTCTCGCGCGAGAAGGGCCGCGGATCGAAGCCCGTCACCTCGCCGTCATAGGCGCTGGAGACGAGACGCGAGGCGCGCAGCCGATCGCGCAAAAAAGTCTTCAGCGCGACGCGGCCGCCCTCCTCCTCCACGATGCGCGCCTCGAGCCCGGTGAAGCGGGCGACATTGGCGTCAAGCCGCTCCAGCGCCTCCTTGTCGCGCGGGCCTTTGAGCAGATCGACGAGAAATTCGCCCGAGGCGTAGGCCTCGACATCGGCGAGCTCGGAACGCTGCTTGGCGTCGCGCGCGACCGCCGCATAGGACGGCAGGCGGCCGGCCAGAGACAGAAGATTGCGCGGGCTGTCGAGCCAGGCGAAATCGAGCGCCGGCGAGATCAGCACGAGACCCTCGACGCCGACGCTCTCGCGCTCGCGCAGCGCATGGGCGACCTCGACCGCGCGAAAGCCGCCATAGCTCTCGCCGACGAGAAATTTCGGCGAGGCGATGCGCCGATGCGTCGCCAGCCATTTGCGCACGACGACGGCGAGCGCCTCGGCGTCGCCCTGGGTCGAGAAGAAGTGCTTTCTCATCTCCTCATTGTCGATGAGGAATTTGCTGTAGCCCGTGCCCGGCGGATCGATGAAGACGAGATCGACGAAAGGCAGCCAGCTCTCGGCATTGTCGATCACGACAGGCGGAGCGGACGGCGAGAGAGGGCCGGAGCCGAGCGAAAGGCGCCAGGGCGAAAGTCCGCCGAGGCCGAGCCAGGCGGAGGCCGCGCCCGGCCCGCCGTTGAAGACGAAAGCGATCGGCCGCGCCAGCGCGTCGACGTCGGACCGCTCATAGGAGACATAGGCGACGTCGACCCGCGGCGCGCCGCTCTGCGCGTCGCGCAGCCGCACCGCGCCGGCGCGCGAGAGAAAGGACAGCTTCTCGCCGCGAATCGACATCGAATGGGTGGTCGTGACCTCCGTCGGAAGGCCCTGCGATTGGTCGGCGGCCTCCTCGCTCTCCTTTTTCTGCGCGGCGGGCGGCGCGGCGAGGCTCGACGAGCCGGCGAGGACCAGAGCGAGCGCGAGCGCAATCCAGGCTTTCGAAATCATATCCAGACCTCTCGTTTCACGATTGCATCGAACAAATAGCGCCGCGCTCGAGCGTGGCGAAGGGCGATGGAACCATCTGCCGTCGCAAGAATTGTCATCCGATCCTATGCGGCGCTCGAAATAGACGCGCCCCAGCAGAGGAGAAGAAAGATGGAATGGAACCAGATCGAAGGCAATTGGAAACAGGCCAAAGGCAAGATCAAAGAGAAGTGGGGCAACTTGACCGATGACGATCTGACGAGAATCCAGGGCAAGCGCGACCAATTCGAAGGCGAATTGCAGAAACGCTACGGAAAGAGCAAGGAAGCCGTTCAAAAAGACGTCGATGACTGGCTGAAGACGCTTCACTGAGCGACGCCTCTCCGCTGCGCTCCCAGGGGAGAGACAAAGCGGCGGCCGGTTCTCCGGCCGCCGCGATCGTCAGCGCGGCAGAACCTCAGCGCGGCAGAACCGCCCAATAATCGAGGTCGAGCAGCACCGCCGGATGCGGCTTGCCCTCGGCGGTCGTGAGCGGGAAATCCGCCGGCGGGTGATCCTTGGTGGCGACGAGCCGCAGACGTAGCGCGCCAATGTCCGCGCGGCCCGGAATCTCGGCCTTGTCCAGCACCTCCGACCAGGCGAAGACGGTGCCGCCCGCGAACAGCGGATTGACATGGCGTCCGCCATTCACCGCCGTAATATGGAAAGCGTTCTCGAGACCATTGAAGGAGAGCGCGCGGGCGAGCGAGATCACATGCCCGCCATAGATGATGCGCTTTCCAAAGCGCCCCTGCGCTTCGTAATATTGGTTGAAATGGACCTTGGAGTTGTTCTGGTAGAGGCGCGTGGCGATCTGATGCTCGGCCTCCTCCACGGTCATTCCGTCTATGTGGTCGATCTTCTCGCCGATTTCATAATCGCCCCAGAAATAGGGCGAGCCGGCCAGATCCTTGTCATAGGCGGCGACGTTTATCGGCGGCGCGGCCTTGCCGAGATCGGCCGGGGCGACGGATTTCGGCAGCGTCGGCACGACCTCCGGCCCGACGGGAGCGTCCTTGTCGCGTTTCTTCACCATCACCCAGCGGGCGTAGTCGAGCACCGTCTCGCCACGCTGATTCTTGCCAGTGGAGCGCACATAGACGACGCCGGTCTCCTTATTGGAGTTTTCCTTGAGGCCGATGACCTCGGAGCTCGCCGTCAGCGTGTCGCCCGGATAGACCGGCGCCAGAAATTTGAAATCGGCGTAGCCGAGATTGGCGATGGCGTTCAGCGACACGTCCGGCACGGTCTTGCCGAGCACGAAATGGAAGACGAGAATATCGTCGATCGGCGCCTCGCGATAGCCGATCGCGTGAGCGAAAGCCGCCGACGACTGCACGGCGAAGCGCGGCAGATAGAGCGCCGTATAGAGAGCGACGTCGCCCACGGTCACCGTGCGCGGCGCGGCGTGGCGGATCACCTGGCCCAGCGAGAAATCCTCGAAGAAGTTTCCGACCTTCGACTTGCTCATGCCTCAACCATTTTTTGTCGCGCCGGTCTTCTCCAGCGCTGCGAGGAGCCGTGCGGGATCGCCCGCGATGAAAAGCTTTTTCAGCCGCGCCGTATGGCCCGAGGCGATCGACACGGCTTTGCGCGGCGCGCCGAGCTTTTCGGCGAGGAGCTCGACGAGCGCGTCATTGGCGCGCCCGTCCTCCGGCGCCGCCCGAACCCGCGCCTTGAGCACGGCCCTGCCGTCGGCGAGCCGCTCGACGCCGTCGACGGCGTCACGGCCGCCCTTGGGCGTCAGCCGGACCCACAGGGCCACTCCATCGCCCTCCGCGCTCCAGGCTGCCGCCGTCGCATCGGCCATGTCAGCCCATGCCGCCGAGCTGGCCGGCGAGCAGATTGCGCAGGAATTGCAGCGCGAGCAGCAGGATGATGGGCGAAATATCCATGCCGCCGAGGCTCGGCAGCACGCTGCGGATCGGCCGCAGCACCGGCTCGGTCAGCGCATTGAGCGCGTTCCACAGCGAATAGACCACCCGCGACCTCGTGTTCACCACGTCGAAAGCGATGAGCCAGGACATCACGGCCATGGCGATGACGACCCACCAATAGAGGTCGATGATCGTGAAGAGAAGATTGGCCACGGCATATTGCATGTTGCGCGTTCCACCGGTCGAATTCGCAGACGTCTCTATCCTTCCTGTCCAGCCGCCGCAACTCCCGCCACCGCTTCGCCACCGCCCCACACTCGCCCCGCGGCCCGGAGAAAGCGACGGCGCGGCCTTGGCGCGGCCTCGTTTCGGCTCGATCGCGGTCGCCGGGAACGATTTAGACGCGGAGCGGATTGACAGCCGGATAGGCGCCGAGTATCCAGCGCCTCGGAACGGGGCTGTAGCTCAGATGGGAGAGCGCTGCAATCGCACTGCAGAGGTCCGGGGTTCGATTCCCCGCAGCTCCACCAAGCCAAATCCAGCCGCCCGCTCAGAGTTTCCCGCGCAGACGACCTCTCCGCGCAGACCTGCCGAATGATCCTCACGCTCTCGGGGTCGGAGCGTGCTCGTCGAATCGGCGTCGCGGAAACGCTGCTCTGAACAGCATGATGACGAGATTGACGAGAATGAGCCCCAAGAGGAGCGTCAGGCCCCAATCGCCTATGCTCGCCGAAGCCGGCGTCTGCACCACCGAATTCACGGCGGTTTCGCCCTTGGCCCATACGCAGCTCACCGCCTCGCAGAATGTCATCGACGCGAGCGGCTGTTCGCAGGACTCCATGATCGGCTCCCGAGTTCTCGTCTATCGCCATGCAATTAGAGGCGCTTCGAGCGACTTCAATCCCGGCCTCGCCGCGCCGCATCGTAAACTTCGGCGCGATGTGGCGGCAGCGATATGATTCGCACGACAAAGTAGAGATGCGCGCGAAGACATCTATCGTCGCGTGCGCCTGGGTAACAAATCTGTTACCGTCATAGCATTTCCTCTCGACATCGACTAAGTATTCGCCCACTCTACCAGCGTTCGGAATTTCCGTTCATCCTGAGAAAGCTCGGAGCTGACGTAGCCGATTCGGACGATTGATCGTCCGAAGGAAGTCGTTTCGCCCCAATCGACGCCGGAGACCCATGCGCCGCATCGTCCGCCCCTTCGTGAAGGAATTCAAATCTCGCTCCGCCAAGGCGGCGGCGGGCCGCCTCCCTCTGATCGAAGAATCGGCGGCGGCGGAGCCGAAACCGGCGTTTCTCGACCTCGCGTCCTTCGCGCCGCGGGTTGTCGAACGCGAAACGCACCATGACGACAGCTATGAAGCCGCGATGAAAGCGGCCGACCTCGTCTTCGGGAAAAAGATCGAGCCGGCGACGGCGGACGCCCCGCTCGCCCCGACAACGACCGGACGCGTGCTGCCGAGCCTCGTCGAGACCGTGGCGCCGGAGACCGAGTCCGAGACGGCAGAGCCCGTTCGCCGCGGACGCGGCCGTCCGCGCGGGGTGAAGAAGGCCGTCGAGCCCAAGCCGGAAGCCGAGGCGCCGATTCGGCGCGCGCCGACGGAAGCCGCGCCCGTCATTGCCCTCGCCCCTGCCCCCTCCTCTGCTCCTGCGCGCCGGCGCTCGCCCGCGCCGCCGCCGATCGCCGTCATTGCGCAGCAGCCGCCCGCTCCTGTCGCTATCGCCCTTGCCGCGGACGTCGCGACGACGGGCCGCCGGGTCCGCCGCTCCATCCAGTTGCGCTGGGTTCTGGGAACCGAGCTGCGGGCCGGCGAGAAATGGAAGCGCCGCCTTCCCGAGGCCGCCCGCTGAGCACGCGACGCAGCGCCGAGTTCGCCGTCTCCAAGCGAGACGGTGCGCGAGACGGCGCCGAACGCAAGACAGCGCTAACCTTCGCCTCGGCTATTCGTTCAAAATCCTTGCTCCTCGGCCCGATCGGCGTCATATACGGAGAGCGATGACGGACTCTCAAGAAACCACGCTGATCGAGGCCTTGAAGAAGGTCGATGCGCATGGCGACATCGCGCCGCCGCATGTGCAGGATCCGATGACGATGGCGCTGCGCCAGCGCGCCATCGCGGCCGATCTGATGCGTTGGGACGACAGCCGCGGCCGTTACGTGCTCACCGGCACTGGCCGCAGCCGCATCAGCGCCCGCAATCGCGCGCCGGGAGCAGTGCTGCGCTTCCGCCGCCGCGACGAGAGCGACGGCTCGCCCCAGCGCAAGGCCGACTGACAGGCTTTCCAATTAATCGATGCGATGCGAGCCTGAAGGCTCGCGGTCCGAGCGGTCCCTGGACCGCGAGCCTTCAGGCTCGCTTTACGATCGCGTGCGACTCTATTCGAGGCCTATTTGCCCTTCCCGAAGCTTCCGTTCTTCGCCTCCGCCACGGCCGCGTGATATTTTTTGGCGATCTGCCCGAGATCGACGCGCGTCGGCGGCAGCTTCAGCCCCATCTCGTCCAACGTATCGACGACGATGCGCGAAATGACGAGGTCGCGGAACCATTTATGGTTCGAGGGCACGATGAACCAGGGCGCATGCTTGGCGCTGGTGCGCGAGAGCGCCTCCTCATAGGCCTCCACATATTGCGGCCAATATTCGCGCTCCGTGTAGTCGTTCTCGCTGATCTTCCAATTGCGCGCGGGATCGTCGAGCCGCTGCGCAAAGCGCGCGAGCTGCTCTTGAGGGCTGATGTGGAGATAGAATTTCAGAATGCGCACATTGCCGTCGCGCGTCAGCAGATGCTCGAACTCATTGATCTCGTCGTAGCGCTTCGACCAGACGTCACGCGGGACGAGCTTGTGCACGCGCACGACCAGCACGTCCTCGTAATGCGAGCGATTGAAGATCACGACGTCGCCCTTGGCTGGCGCATGAGCGTGGATGCGCCAGAGAAAATCATGCTCCTGCTCGATCGGCGTCGGCTGCTTGAAGCAGGCGACCGAGACGCCCTGCGGATTCATGCCGGAGAACAAATGGCGGATGGTGCCGTCCTTGCCGGCGGCGTCGAGCCCCTGCAGCACGATGAGCAGAGCCTGCGAGCCGTCGGCGTAGAGCAGATATTGCAGCTTCGCCATCCGCTCGACATGCTCCTTGATCTTGGGCAGCGCCTCCTCGTGAGTTTTGTGCTTGCCCGTGTCGGAGGGGTCGTGATCGGATAGGCGCAGCTTCGCGCCCGGGTCGACGATATATTTGTCACGCCAGTCCATTCGCGTTTCCTCTCGATGGGCGTTTTTTCACGGGGGCCTTCGTCACGGCGCCTTTTCCTGCGCCAGCACGAGGCCGCCGGCGAGCGGCCGCTCGACGGTCGCCACGCTCTTCTCCTGCCGCCTCGTCCTGTGGTCGACGACGCGCGCGACGATCTTGCGCGTGAAGCCGAGGATGAACATGAAGGCGAGGCAATAGGCCCAGACGATGCCGATGAGCCGCAGCGAGATCGGCGGCACGAGCCAGCCGAAATAGCACATGGCCGCGGCGAGAATCTGCGTCGCCACGATCGCGAAGAACAGCTTGGCGGCGGGGAAAGGCGGCATGAAGAACCAGCGCTGCGTGCGCGCGACGAGCAGCAGCAGATGGCCGCCGACGACGAGCTGCAGGAACATCATCGTCTGCAATTGCTGCGGTGTGAACAGCTGCATCGCGTCCCGCAGCGGCTCATGCGCCAGCGCGCGCACGCCGATGAGCAGCAAGCCGAAAGATTCGATGACGCAGACGAGGCCGAGCATGGTCGCGATGGAGAGCAGACGCGGCATTCGCCAGCGGATCGGCTGCGGGGCGACGGGCGTGTTGTCATAGGCGATCGTCATGATCGGCGCGTCGTCGAGCAGCGACATCACCACGATCATCGCCGCGGTGAGCGGCGTGAAGCCCAAAAACACGCTCGACAGCACGACGACGAACATGATGTCGATCGTCAGCGCCACGCGATAGGTGGTGTAGCTCTCGATGCGTCCGAAGATGCGCCGCGCCTCGTCGATCGCGCTGTCGATGACGGAGAGGCCCGGCGCGGTGAGAATCAGCGCCGCGGCGCCGCGCGCGGCGTCGGTCGCGCCGGAGACGGCGATTCCGCAATCGGCCTGCTTCAGCGCCGGCGCGTCATTGACGCCGTCGCCCGTCATGGCGACGAGATGCCCGCGCTGCTGCAGCGCCTTGACGATCGCATATTTGTGCTCCGGAAAGACGCGCGCGAAACCATCCGCCCGCTCGATCGCGTCGACGACGTCGGCAGAGAGATTATTGGGATCGAGATTCTTCGGAAATATATCGGCGGCGGCGACGATATGATCGCCGAGGCCGAGCTGGCGCGCGGTCTCTATGGCGATCGCCGTATCGTCGCCGGTCACCATCTTCACCACGACGCCCTTGGCGCGCGCGGCGGCGATCGTCGCCTTGGAATCGGCGCGCGGCGGATCGAACATGGGCAGAACGCCGAGCAATTGGAACGTCTTGCCCTCGTCCTCCGAGCGCGCCACGCCGAGCGAGCGCGAGCCCTTCTCGGCGAGCTCGTCGACGATTCTTTTCACGCGCTGCGCAACGCCGGGTTCGGCATGGACGAGATCGACGATCGCCTGCGGCGCGCCTTTGGAGACGATGATCGATTTGCCTTGGCGATCCGTCACCGTCGCCTGCGTGCGCTTGCTCACGGGATCGAAGGGGATGAATTTGGTCAGTGAATAGTCCTTCAGCGCGTCCTTGTTCTTCAGCGCGTCGATGCAAGCCGTGTCGATGGCGTCGCGGTCCTCGAGCTTGGAGGCGAGCGCGGCGGCGAGAATACAATCCTGCCCATCCTTGGAGTCGAACAGAATCGGCTCGCTCAAGGTCAGCTGATTCTTGGTGAGCGTGCCGGTCTTGTCGGAGCAGAGAATGTCGACGCCCGCCATCTCCTCTATCGCCGAGAGCTTGGAGACGATCGCTTTCTCCTTCGAAAGCGCGAGCGCGCCGAGCGCCATTGTGACGGAGAAGACGGCCGGCATGGCCACCGGAATGGAGGCCACCATCAGCACGAGCACGAATTGCAGGATGGAGAGCGCGTCCGACATGCTCCAATCATCGACGACGACGAGATCGCGATAGACCTTGACCGCGACCAGCACAACCGCGAGCGCGACGGCGACGACGATGAGAAAATCGCCGATCTCGAACATGGCCTTTTGCGCATGGCTCACCGCTCCGGCGCCGGCGACGAGGCTCGCCGTGCGGCCGAAGAAAGTGTTGGAGCCCGTCGCCGTGACGACGCCGATCATCTCGCCCTGCTTGACGATGCTGCCGGAAAAAGCGGCGTCGCCGACCTTCTTGGCCACGGGCAGGGATTCGCCGGTGAGCGCCGCCTGGTCGATCGAGGCGTAATCGCCGGAAACGAGGCGCAAATCGGCGGGCACGACGACGCCGAGCCGGATTTTCACTATGTCGCCGGGCACGAGCGCGGCCGCGGGCTTGGCGCTCCATTCACCGTCGCGCAGCAATGTGGCCTCTGGCGCGAGGCCCTTCTTCAGCGCGGCGAGCGCGCTGGTGGCCTTGCGATCCTGCCAGAATTCGAGCCCGGCGTTGAACAGCAGCAGAGCGAATATGATGGCGAAATCATTCCAATGGCCGATCAGCGCGGAGACGATCGCCGCGGCTTCGATCATATAGGCCATGGGTCCGGCGAAATAGCCGAGGACTTTCCGCCAGATGCTGACGCGCTTTTCGGCGAGCTCATTGGGGCCGTAGGCTTTCAGCCGGCGGCGCGCCTCATCCGGCGAAAGCCCGCGCTTCGGATCGACACCGAGTCGCGCAAGCACCTCGTCCAACGGCATTTTGCTGTAATCGGCCGCCGCCGGGGGAATGTCTGCGGCATGCGTCGGGCGCGTCCTGGTCGTCAGGGACATGGTGTTTCCCTTTGGCGTGGCTCTCGAAGGCGGCGCCCGCGACGGCGAGCGCATCTCGCGAGACATAGAGCCGTTTTCGCCAGGAAATAGCCTTCGCTTCATCATGAATCGAACGCCGGCCGCATTAACCATGACGTTGACAAGGCGGCGCCCGTCGCCCAAGAGGACGGCCTATTCGGCGCGCCGCGGCGGCGCGCGCAGCTCGAGAATCGGATCGCATTTGACGCGGCAGGCCTATGCGCTGACCCCCGAAAAGGACGTCACCGTCGAAGACGGCCGCTTCTTTTCGCTGTCGAGAGAGCCCTGGCTGCGCGTCGCGGCGCCTTTCGGCGCGAGCCGATTCGTCGAAATCGTCTTTCGCGTGAGCCTGCTGGACGATCCCGTCCGTCCGGTCCTGCGCTTCGTGACGTCCTCTCGCGTCATCGATCGCATGCTCCCCGGCCCGGTGGCCGGCGCAGGCGTGTGGATCGGCGCCCTGCCCCGCGACACGCGCGCGATTCTCGTCAGCCCGACCGACAGGCCCGGCGCTTTCACCTTTACGATCGAGAGCGTGCGGCCCGTCGGCCTCCGGGAGACGCTGACGCGCGTCTGGCGCCACAAGCCCGGCAAGCTCTGGTCCTATTTCCTGCCCACACTGTTCGGCTTTCGCGCGGAGGCTGAAAATGCGGTCGATTGGGCCAGCAATTGGGAGCCGCTCGACGATTTCGAGAATTGGCTCGCGCGACGCGCCCGCGCCTTCGATCCCGCAGGATTCGACGCGCCGCGCAGCGATCCGCGCAACGGGCCGCGCTTCGCCATTCTCGTGTCCGGCGAAGATGCGGCGCCGAACCGATCGGCCGCCACGCTCGCTTCGATCGAAAGACAATCCCCGTTTCACGCGAGAATCGCGCGCAGCGAAGAAGAGCTTCTCCCCCTCCTCCCGGAGACGGATTTCGTCGCTTGTCTGCGGCCCGGCGACGAACTGGCCGATCACGCCTTCGCCTCTCTCGCCGAGACGATCGCGCGCGCTCCGCAGACGAAGCTGATCTACGCCGACGAGCTGCTGCGCACCGAGCGCGGGCTGCGGCCGAGCTTCAAGCCCGATTGGAGTCCGTCGCTCGCGGCGGCGCGCCCCTATCTCGGCCGCTGCGCCTTCTACGCCGTCTCGACGCTCCCGACGCGTGACATCGGCGAAGCGATGCGCTCGGCGCCCTTCCACCTCACGCGCGACGAGATCGCCCATCTGCGCCGCTGGCTTCTCACCCGCGACGACGAATCCGAACTGGCCGTCGTCGCGCCGCCCGCCGCCCCCGCCCCTATGGAGCCGGCGCCGAGCGTCTCCATCATATTGCTGACGCGCGATCGGCCGGACCTCCTCGGCCCCTGCGTCGAGAGCATATTGCGCCTGTCGACGCATCCTGCCTTCGAGCTCGTCATCGTCGACAATGGCAGCCGCGAGGCGGAGACCTTCGCCCTATTCGAGAAGGCGAAGACGGACCCGCGCGTGCGTCTGCTGGCGCGGCCGGAGCCGTTCAATTTCGCGCGGCTCAACAATGACGCCGTCCGCGTCTCGACCGGCGAGGTCGTTCTCTTTCTCAACAATGACACGGTCGTCGTCAGCCTCGATTGGCTGGAGACGCTCTCGCGTCGCGCCATGGCGCCGCAGACGGGCGCCGTCGGCGCGCTGCTGCTCTATCCGGACGGCCGCATCCAGCATGCGGGCGTCACCATAGGCCTCGGCCAGGACGCCGGCCATTTCGGCGCGCTGGTCGCGCCGGATGCGCCGTCCTGGCTCGGCCGCGCCGGCCATGCGCATGAGACCTCCGCCGTCACCGCCGCCTGCATGGCGGTGGAGCGGCGCAAATTCGACGCGGTCGGCGGCTTCGACGAAATCAATCTGCCGATCGAATTCAACGACACCGATCTCTGCCTGCGGCTGGCCGAGCGCGGCTGGACCTCGCTCTATGTCCCGCAGGCGCGGCTGCTGCATTACGAATCGGCCTCGCGCGGCTCGGCTATGTTCCGTCCGATGAGCGTCTATGCGAAGGAGCGCGATTATTTCCGCGACCGCTGGCGCGCCGTCATTCGCGACGACCCCTATTATCATCCAGCCTTGTCGCTCTATGCGCGCCATCCGGCGCTCTGGTAGGCGATGCGAAGATGACACGCCCGATCGTCTATGACGCGACCCATCTCGTCTCGCTCGGACGCGCGTCGAGCGCCGCCGGCATCGGGCGGCTGGACCTCGCTTACGCCCGCCATTTCGCCGCGCATCCGCGCCTCGCCTGCGGCTCCCATTACGGAATGCGCGGCCCACATGTGCTGGCGCCGTCGCGTCTCGCTCAGATCGTCGCCGATGTCACGCCGGCGCCGCGCGACGATTCGGCGGAATGGATGCGGCTGCGCAGCTGGCTGATCGGCGCCGCGGATGATCTCTCCGCGACGACGCCCGCGCGGCCGCGCGCCGCGGCGAGCGAATTGCTGTGGCGCGCGCCGCTGCGCCTCGCCAATGACGCGCCGCGCGTGCTCGCGCCCTCGTCGCTCTACCTCAATATCGCGCAGCACGCCTGCGAGTTCCCGGCGATGTTTCGATGGCTCGCGCGACGGCCGGACATGCGCGCCGTCTTCTTCGTGCATGATCTTCTGCCGCTCGACCGGCCCGAATTTTTCCGGCCAGGCTATGAAGCGCTGTTTCGCCGGCGCATCGACACGATTCTGCGCCACGCCCATGCGCTGCTGACGACGAGCCATGTCGTCGCCGAGCGCCTCCGACGCGAGATCTCGCGCGGGGCCGCGCGCATTCCGATCCATGTCGAGCCGCCGCCTTCGACGCTCGACGACACGATGGACGCGCGTGACGACGCGCTCGCGGGCAGCGATTATTTCGTGCTGCTCTCCACGCTGGAGCCGCGCAAGAATCACCTGATGCTGCTCAATGTCTGGCGCGCCCTCGCCGCTGGCCCGCAGCCGGCGCCCAAGCTCGTCCTCGTCGGCGGACGCGGCTGGGAGAATGAGCAGATCGTCGACATGTTGAAGCGCTGCGAGGCGATTCATCCCTGCGTGCGTTGGATCAGCGGCCTCGCCACGGCCCATCTGCGCCGGCTGCTCGCCAACGCCGATGCGCTGCTGATGCCGAGCTTCGCGGAGGGCTATGGCCTGCCGGTCGTCGAGGCGCTGTCGCTCGGCGCGCCGGCGATCGTCTCCGACATTCCGGTGTTTCGCGAGATCGCGCAGGAGCGCGCTGTTTTTCTGTCGCCGATCGACGGGCTCGGCTGGAAGCGCGCCGTAACCGACTTCTGCTCCCCCGATTCGCCACGACGTCTCGCCGCCATTCGCGCCGCGCAGAGCTTCGAGGCGCCGCATTGGCCGCGCTATTTCGAGCGCGTCGAAGCGTTTCTCGACTCCCTCTGAGCGTCGCATCATCGGCGCAAAAGCCGCCGCCCTGCCCTCCAGAGCGATCGGGTGAAGCTTCCCGATGCGAATAGAGCCAGCGAAGCGGGTGTCTCGCGGCGCCGCCCCGGGCCGGCTCGAAAGACTCTCGGCTTTTGTTTTGACGCGTTTCCAACGCCGAACCGGTGTCCACTTCGGCTGGAAACGCTCGAGAGAAAAGCAAAAAGCCCGGCGCGATCGCGCCGGGCTTTTCCGTTAATTTGCTCGACCCTGTCGGGCCGCGGCCAAATCAATATTTGGCGACGACCGGAGCAGCCGCCGGGCTGAACAGGTTGAAGTGATAGTTCACGCCAGCGCGGACCACATGGCCGTTGAAGCGGGCGGAGCTCTGCGTGGCGCCGACCACCACGCCCGGAAAGGCCAGCGTGCTGTTGGTCGTGACCGAGCCGAGATCGTAATAGAGATATTCGACCTTGGCGCTCCACTTCGGCAGGAACAGCCACTCGACGCCGCCACCGGCGGTCCAGCCGACGCGCGTGTCGGAGAAGCTGCCCGCGGAGGTGCCGACCACGGCGCCGCCGGCCACCTGGAGGACGGAGGTCGTCAGATTGGCCTGGCCATAGGCGAGACCGCCCGTGCCATAGACGAGCAGCGACGGGGTGATCAGATAGCCGATGCGGCCGCGAACCGTGCCGAGATAGTCGAGCGAACGGGAAGCCGAGAGCGTCGACGAGAAGCCCGGGACGCCCGAGGTGCTGGAGGCGGTGTTGTTGCTGCCCGCGACGCCCTGGATGTCGGCCTCGATGCCGGCGACGAAGCTGTTGGCGAACTGATAATTATAGCCGATCTGACCGCCGCCGATGAAACCGTCGCTGTTCGTGCTGACAATGCCCGACCCGAAGGCGGAGAGCACGGCCGGCAGCGCGCCGGGGATGACCGGCGTGGTCGAGATCGAGGTGGTGTTGCTGTCGCTCCAGGTGTAGCCGGCGTTCAAGCCGACGTAAAAGCCAGTCCAAAGAGCCGGCGGCGGCGGCGGCGGCAGAAGGGGCGCAGCCTTTTTGGACGGCAGGTCGGCAGCCAACGCCGAGCCCGCGGAGACGGCCAACGCGAGCGCGGTGGCGGCGAGCAAAGACTTTTTCATCATACGGCCCTCAGTTAGATTTATGGGTCTTCGATCCGCCGCCGCCGGAGCCGGAAGGCCCCGCACGATCGATCGCCGACCGCGACAACCGGGCACAGAAGTGCGCCGTCTGTGGTGAATAGCTACGGATCATTACGAGGGTCGTCAACAAAGGCGGGACCATTGCGGCCGCAATTCGCGGTTTTTGTAGCAGCCTGTGTCAATTGCGCAACAGTGCTGGAGCCCCTGTAAAAATAATCCGCTCGCATCAGCGCCCTTGCCAAGAATTTGCCGCTTTGGCATATCTCAACTCGCGCTCGCCGAAGCGCCGGGATTCGGAGCTTCGGAGAACGCCCTGCGGAGACGTGGCCGAGAGGCTGAAGGCGGCGGTTTGCTAAACCGTTATAGGGTTGTAAAGCCCTATCGAGGGTTCGAATCCCTCCGTCTCCGCCAGCCCCGCCCGCCCCCGAGCCGCCCGCCTCGACAGATTCGAAAGCCCGCGAAAGGTTGCGCTCTGGCCCGCCATGAGGCTAGATGAGGCGCATTGCGACGATCGGCGCGCCATGGATTTTCGATTCACAGGTTGGACCGCTCATGCGTAGACTTTCCGCGGCGCTCGCGGTTTCGGCCGCGCTCGCGTCCCCCGCCATGGCGGAACCGGCGATCGGCGCCGCCGCGAGCATCGAGAAGGACGTGCGCGGCGAAATGGCCGCCCGCGCGGCGAAAATCGTCGTCGGCGACGAGATTTTCGCGCAGGAGGTGCTGCTCACCGGGACCGACAGCCGCGGAAAATTCGTCTTCCAGGACCGCACCGATCTGCAGCTCGGCCCCTCGTCGCGGGTCACGCTCGACAATTTCGTCTATTCCGGCGAGAACGGCGTCGCCTTCAACGCCGCCAAGGGCATATTCCGCTTCGTCAGCGCGCCGGCCGCGCACAAGGACTATGTCGTCCGCACCCCCAATGCGACGATCGGCGTGCGCGGCACGATTTTCGGCGTCCGCGTCGTCTTCGGCCGCACCGACGTCGTTCTCTACGACGGCGCGGTCGAGGTCTGCGCGATCGACGGCGGCCGCTGCCGGCTTCTCGGCTCGCCCTGCACTTTCGTGACGGTCTCCGGAGGGATAGTGACCCAGCCGCAGGCGCTCGGCCGCGGCGACTGGAGCTTCGACGACAGCTGCGGCGGCGGCCAGCGCGCCGGAGGGGGACGCGCCCGCCCGGTGTTCTACCCGGGAACCGGCGGCTTCTCCTCGGGCGGCGGGGCGCAGGCGCGGCCCCCGGTCAGCCCGAACTGACCGAATTCCTCCGCGCGATTTGCGGCACGGCGGCGTTTTTTCGCGGGGCCGCGGTCGGCCGCTCATTGCCGACCCGCCCCGCAACGCTTATAAACCAGCGACGTTCCGCCCTTCGGCGCGATCCTTTTCAAAAAGAGACAATATGCCCTGGAGCAGTCAAGGCGGCGGCCCTCGCAAGCCGAACGACAACGGCCCCTGGGGCCAGGGGCCCTGGGGCGGCGGCGGCCCGCCCGGCGGCGGCGTCCCGCCCGACCTCGAGGAATTGCTGCGCCGCGGCCAGGACGGGCTGCGCCAGTTTCTGCCATCGGGCCTCGGCGGGCGCGGCATCGCCATACTCGCTCTGCTGACCCTGCTCGCCTGGCTCGCCAGCGGCTTCTACACCGTCGGCCCCAATGAGGTCGGGCTCAATCTGATCTTCGGCAAATATCGCGGCAAGACCCAGGCCGGCCTCAACTACAATCTCCCCTCGCCGATCGGGACAGTGGTCAAGCTCGCGGTCACGGATCGCAACGCCGTCGACATCGGCTTCCGCGAGCAGCCGGCCACGCGGCGCACCGGCCCGCTGGCGCCCGAGGCGCCGGAAGAGAGCCTCATGCTCACCGGCGACGAGAATATCGCCGACGTCAAATTCCGCGTCTTCTGGCAGATCGATCCGGCCCATCCGGAGGATTACGCCTTCAATGTCGCCAATCCGGCGTCCACGGTGAAGGCGATCGCCGAGAGCGCGATGCGCGAGATCGTCGGCCAGTCGCAGATTCAGAAGATTCTGACCGCCGACCGCAAGCTCATCGAGCCCGCGAGCCAGCAGCTGATGCAGAAGCTGCTGGACGAATATCACAGCGGCGTTCTGGTGCTGCAGGTGCTGCTGCTGTCGGTCGACCCGCCCGCCTCAGTCATCGCCGCCTTCCGCGACGTGACCTCCGCGCAGCAGGATCTGCAGAGGCTCGGCAATGAGGCCGACGCCTATGCCAATCGCGTCGTGCCGGAGGCGCGCGGCGCCTCCGCCCGCATATTGCAGGAGGCCGAGGCCTATCGCGAACAGATCGTCGCCGAGGCGCAGGGCCAGGCGTCCCGCTTCGACCAGATCTACGATCAATATAAGAAAGCCCCCTCCATCACCCGCCAGCGCCTCTATCTCGAGACGATGGAGCGCGTGCTCGGCGGCGCGGAGAAGGTCATCGTCGACGAGGCGCCGAGCAGCGGCTCGGGCGGCGGCTCTGTGATTCCCTATCTCCCCCTGCCCGGCTTTTCCACCACGCAAGGAGGCCGCAAGTGAGGAGTTCTCTGGCTCTCTTCGGCCTTTTGTTCGGCGTGCTGGCGCTGATCGCGGCCGGCGGCGCGCTGTTCACCGTCACCCAGACCGAGCAGGCGCTGGTGCTGCGATTCGGCGAGCCGGTCGCCGGCCGCGGGCTCATCACCGAGCCCGGCCTGCACTATAAAATCCCCTTCATCGAGAATGTGATCTTTCTCGACAATCGCATTCTCGACGTCGAGAGCCCCAATCTCGAAGTGCTCGCCTCCGACAATCAGCGTCTCGAGGTCGACAGCTTCATCCGTTATCGCATCGTCGATCCGCTGCGCTTCTACCAATCGGTCGGCGGCATAGCCGGCGCCAATAATCAGCTCGCCTCGGTGCTGAACTCGGCCGTGCGGCGCGTGCTCAGCGAGGCCAATCAGCAGCAGATCGTGCGCGACGAGCGCGCCGCGCTGATGGTGAAAATCCGCCAGCAGGCCAATCTCGAGGCGCGCAAATTCGGCGTCGACGTCGTCGATGCGCGCATCCGCCGGGTCGACCTGCCGCAGCAGATTTCCGAGAAGGTCTATGGCCGCATGCAGACCGAGCGCGCCAGAGAGGCGGCGGAATATCGCGCACAAGGCGCCGAGCAGGCGCAGAAGATCACCGCCAGGGCCGATCGCGACGTGATCGTGCTGAAGGCCGAGGCGCAGCGCCGCGCCGATCAGCTCAAGGGCGAAGGCGACGCCGAGCGCAACCGCATTTTCGCCGAGGCCTTCGGCAAGGATCCGGATTTCTTCGCCTTCTACCGCTCGATGCAGGCCTATGAGGCCGCCTTCAAGCCGGGCGACACCCGCTTCCTGGTCAGCCCGCGCTCGGATTTCTTCAAGTTTTTCGGGACGCCCTCGTCCGGCAAAGCCGCCGAGGAGCCGGCGCCGCAGAAGAAATAGAGTCGCGGCCGCCGTCAAAATAAGGTACAGAAGGTAGGATTTACGCGAACGCCCAACTCTCGCCGCTTTGCTGGCAGAGTGCGAGCGGAGTCGTCCGACAGTCTTCGCAGCATCGTCGATCGCCCGAAACGCGAATTCGCGCTTTCGCCGCGGCTCGAGACGCCGCCCGGTCTCAGGAGAGCAAGAGTATGACATCTGCCGCGTCCGTTTCGCTTTTCACGGCGCTGAGGCGCGCCCTCGCCGCAGGGCTCGTCGGCGCGCTGGTCGCCGGCCCGCTGGCGACGACGCCGGCGCTCGCCAAGGGGCCCGATTCGCTCGCCGACCTCGCCGCGACGGTGCAGGACGCGGTCGTCAACATCTCCGCGACGCAGACGGTCGAGCAGAAGCGCGGCAAGGAGGCGACCCCGAACGGCCAGCCCTCCACGCCTTTCGACGAATTGTTCGAGGAGTTTCTCAAGCGTCGCCAGCAGCAGGGCCAGGGCGCCCCGGAGCTGCCGCGTCAGCGCAAATCGGCTTCGCTCGGCTCCGGCTTCGTCATCGACGCTTCCGGCATCGTCATCACCAATAATCATGTGATCGCCGACGCCAACGAGGTGACGGTCATCTTCACCGATGGGCAGAAGCTCAAGGCGGAAGTGATCGGCAAGGACCAGAAGGTCGATGTGGCGGTGCTGAAGGTGAAGCCCGAGAAGCCGCTGAAGGCGGTGAAATTCGCCGATAGCGACAAGGCCCGCGTCGGCGATTGGGTGCTCGCGGTCGGCAATCCCTTCGGCCTCGGCGGCTCGGTGACGGCGGGAATCGTCTCGGCCCGCAACCGCAATATCGACAGCGGCCCCTATGACAATTACATCCAGACCGACGCCTCGATAAACAAGGGCAATTCCGGCGGCCCCCTGTTCAATCTCGACGGCGAGGTGATCGGCATCAACACGGCCATTCTGTCGCCCTCCGGCGGCTCGGTCGGCATCGGCTTCGCGACGCCCGCCAATACGGTGCAGCCGGTCATCGAGCAGCTGCAGAAATTCGGCGAGACCCGGCGCGGGTGGCTCGGCGTGCGCATTCAGAACGTCGATGACGGCATCGCCGAGAATCTCGGCCTCGGCGCCACGCGCGGCGCGCTGGTCGCCGGCGTGGACGACAAGGGCCCCTCCAAGACGGCGGGTCTGAAGGCCGGCGACGTCATCGTCAAATTCGACGGCAAGGCCATCAAGGAATCGCGCGATCTGCCCAAGCTCGTCGCCGCGACGCCGGTCGGCAAGGATGTCGAGGTTCTCATCGTCCGCAATGGCAAGGAGCAGACGAAATCGATCAAGCTCGGCCGCCTCGAGGATGGCGAGAAGCTCGCCTCCACCGACGCGCCGAAGACCGAGAACATCGAGAAGACCGCCGCGCAGAAGGCGCTCGGCCTCGAGCTCTCCTCGCTTTCTGACGAGCTGCGCAACCGCTTCCAGATCAAAGAGAATGTGAAGAACGGCGTCATCATCACCGGCGTCGATCCGCGCTCCGACGCGGCGGACAAGCGCCTGCAGCCGGGCGAGATTCTGCTCGAGATCAATCAGGAGCCGGTCGCCGATCCCGCCGATGCTGTGAAAAAAGTGAAGGCGCTGAAGGACGGCGGCAAGAAATCGGCGCTGCTGATCGTCGCCAACGCCCAGGGCGACACGCATTTCGTCGCTCTGACCCTCGACTGACATGGGGCCCGGCGCCCGCGCGGCGCCGGATCAGCCCCAGGCTTTCGCCTTCGCGAGAGCGCCCTATCTGGCGAGAAGATCGCCCGCGTCGGAGATCGACGCGGCGTTTTCGTTCTGCCGGATAGCGATTCCCATGCGCTCTTCTGTCGCCCGCGCCAATTTCGTCTCGCTGCTCGTCCTCGGCGTCCTGGTCCTGGCGCTCGGATGGCTCGCCGCTTTTTCGGAGCGGCCGCTCACCAGCCTCCCCTTCGCGCTGCATGTCTCGCTCGGCGTCGTCGCCGGGGCCTTGCTGCTCGCGCAGATCGTTCTGCGGCTCGCCGTTCCGCCGCCAGCCCTGCCGGCGCGCTGGTCGAAGACGCGCCGATGCGGCGCCGCCTTCTGTGAGTTTGCGATCTATCTCTCGCTGGTCCTGCTGGTCGCGACCGGCGCGCTCTGGGGCTATTTCGGCGGCGCGCCGCTCGCCGTCCTCGGCTATCCCCTGCCCGCGTCACCTGCGGCGGACCCGCGGCTCGTCGACCTATTGGGTCCGGCCGCAGCTCAGGCGCTCGGCCTCGCCGGCGCGACCGCTTCCGAGGCGCTGCTGGCGGCGCATCGCCTCCTCGCCCTGATCTTCGCTGTTTCTATCGTGCTCTATGTCGCGCTCGGCGGCTTTGCCCGCTTCCGCCCGGAGCCTCCGCCCGAGGCGCCGCGCCTCGCGCCAGCGCTGATCGAGCCATCGCCGACGCACGGACTGTCCTCGCGACTGCGCCTGTTCGGCTGGCTGCAATTCTGGCCGCAGCTCGCCATTGCGCTCGCGAGCGGCGTGCTGCTGCAATTCTCGACCTCGGGACGCGCCTTCAGCCCGAGCCAGAGCGGCTATGGCGACGCCATCTATTGGAGCTTCTGCGCCTTTCTGCTGCTGTGCGCGGCGGCCGCGCTGGCTTTTTTCTACACGCGCGCGGCGCGTTCGGTGGCGCGGCCCGATTATCTCGGCGTCCACAAGGTCACGGCCTTCTGGTTTCTCTCGCTCGGCCTGCTCATCGGCCTCGCCGGCGTGGTTCTGTCCTTCGTCGGCCTGTCGCTCAGCGTCTCGCTGCTCGTCGCCAAGACGGTGTCGCAGCCGCCCGGCATCGCCATCACCGACCCCAATAAGATCATCCGCGCGCTGGACGTCTTCATTCTGCTGGTGAATTTCGCGCTGCTTCTCGGCCATTTCATCGGCGTCGCGATCGCCGCCTGGCTCACTTCAGAGGCCACCCGCACCCGCTATCGCTTCGCGGTCGCGACGCCGCCGCAGGAAAGCCGCGCGTGAGCGGCCATCGAAGCCCCTAGAGTTTCGACGCGATTCCAAAGCCGAACCAGCATCCTCGTCGCTGAAAAAGCTAGCAGGCGCAGTTGGTTTCGTTGTCGGCGACCGTCGACTGTGCGCCGTCCGTGCCATAGCCGTCGCGCTTCCACCAGTCGAGACCGCCGATGAGTTCTTTAACGCGAAAACCGAGTCGGGCGAGAGTCAAAGCCCCCTTTGTGGACGCATTGCAGCCAATGCCGTCGCAATAGGTCACATGAAGCACGTCGCGACGAAGATGCGCCGTCGTAGCCTCGTTCATGGTCCGATGGGGAAGACTGACGGCGTCAGGGATGTGTTCCTTTTCATAGGCTTCTTCGATCGACCGAGCGTCGATAATGACGATCTCCTCCTCCGACATGCGGAGGTCCCAGGCATCGATCTCGAATTCGAGCTTTGCCGCGTAATGCGCAATGCGCGCCTCGTCGAGGCTCGGCTTCTTCGTCGATTCGACCATGAAATTCACCCTCTTGCTCTCGTGACTGCAATTTTTTGCGCGCAGAGCGCCTGCTCGAAACTCAGCTCTCGACAAAGTCCGTGCGCCGATAGCCCTGCGCGAACAATAGCGCCGAGAGATCGGCGCGATCGACGCGCGCGGCCGCGGCGGCGGCCACCTTCGGCTTGGCGTGATAGGCGACGCCGAGCCCGGCGACGGCGAGCATGTCGAGATCATTGGCGCCGTCGCCGACCGCGAGCGTCGCCTCGACCGGCAACCGCAAGCGCGCGCGCAACTCCTCGAGCGCCTCGCGCTTGGCCGCCGCGCCCGCGATCGGCGGCAGCACGACGCCAGTGATTCGGCCGTCGCGCGTTTCCAGCCGATTGGCGCGCGCCTCGTCGAAGCCGAGGCCGGCGGCGATCTTCTCGGCGAACAGAGTGAAGCCGCCGGAGACGAGCGCCGCGTAGGCGCCATTGGCGCGCATGGTCGCGACCAGCGCCCGCGCGCCCGGCGTGAAGGTCAGGCGCTCGGCCAATATGGTCTCGATGATGGCGACCGGCAGGCCGGCGAGCAGAGCGACGCGCTCGCGCAGCGCCGGCTCGAATTCGAGCTCGCCGCGCATCGCCCTTTCGGTGATCTCGGCGATGCGCTCGCGAATGCCGGCGAATTCGGCGAGCTCGTCGACGCATTCCTGGCCGATCATCGTCGAATCCATGTCGGCGATGAGCAGCCGCTTGCGCCGCGCGGCCTTCGGCTGGACGATCACATCGGCGCCGGCTTCGCTCGCCGCCGTCTGCAAGGCGAGACGCAGAGCCGGCAGCGCCTCCGCCGCGAGCGGGAACGAGATTTCGAAGGCGACGCCGGGCTCCAGCCAATCGACCGCGCCGGCGAGCGCAGACGCCCGAACGGCCTCGGCCGTCAGCGGCGGGCCATTCGGGCCGGCGACGAAGGTCGCGACATATTCGATAGGCGCTTTTGACATTTCGCTCGTTTTGTCGTTGCGAAGGGCCAATGACGAGACGCGCTATTCTCATCGCAGGACCGACGGCGAGCGGCAAGTCCGCTCTCGCGCTGGCGATCGCCCGGCGCCTCGGCGGCGCCGTGGTCAACGCCGATTCGATGCAGGTCTATCGCGACCTGCGCATTTTGACCGCGCGCCCGACGCCAGACGAGGAGCGCGGCGTCCGCCACGAGCTTTTCGGCCATGTCGACGCTTCGGTGAATTATTCCGTCGGCCGCTGGCTCGAGGATTTTCGGCGTCTGCTCGAGAGGCTCGCGCAGGAGGGCGTCACGCCCATCGTCGCCGGCGGCACGGGCATGTATTACAAGGCCGCACTCCACGGTCTCTCGGATATTCCGCAAGTCCCGCCCGAGATTCGCGAGAAAATCCGCGCCAAAGCGGAAGGACGCGCGCCGGAATATCTGCACGCGCAGCTGACCGAGCGCGACCCCGAGACGGCGGCGAAGCTTCGACCCACCGATCCGCAACGCATCCTGCGCGCTCTGGAAGTCTTCGAGGCGACGGGCAAGCCGCTCGCCTCCTTCCAGGGCGCGCGCATGGCCTCGTTGCTCGACCAATCGGAATGCCTCGCCTTCTTCCTCGCCCCGCCGCGTGACGAGCTCTATGCGCGCATAGACGCGCGTTTCGACGATATGCTCCGCACAGGCGCGCTGGAGGAGGTGGAGGCGATGGGCGCGCGCGGGCTCGATCCCGCTCTGCCGGCCATGCGCGCGCATGGGGCGCCGCATCTCTTGCGATTTTTGCGCGGGCAACTGTCGCTCGAGGAAGCCGCCCTGCGGGGCAAGCTCGACACGCGCCATTATTCGAAGCGGCAATTCACCTTCGCGCGTCACCAGCTGCCATCGTTTCGCTGGATCGCGCCCGGGGAGACGGAGGCGGTCGTCGATGAGGCGGCGCAATTCATCCGCGAATGAGCGCCTGCCTTCGACGGCTCTGATATCCCTCGCTGAAGCGCCGAATCTACCCCCTCTCCCCCTCGTGGGCTATCGGCTTCACACATCGCGAGACGCCGTGGCCGTCCTGGCCGGGCTTGTCCCGGCCATCCACGCCAGGCAGCTGAAAAACGAAGGAAAGCGCCAGCCATCGACGGACTTCATCCCATGTCGGGCTCTGCCGGAGCTTCGGCTTCACGCCAAACTTTCGAGACGCCTCGGCGTGTTGGCGTGGATGGCCGGGACAAGCCCGGCCAAGACGTCGCGCGGACGAGGAGGATGGGTGCGATAGCGCAAAGCGCGGGAGGGTTAGGGAGGGGACGCGCGCCGCTCGGCGAGATTGGCGATGGCGAGCAGCGTCGCGCCGATCAGCGAGAGCCCGCCGATCAGCGCATAGAAAAGGCCGAGTGCACTCGGCGCGAGCGCGCCGAACAGGAAGGAGGTCGAGAAAATGCCGAGGTTGAGCAGGCTCGCGTGATAGGAATTGATGGTGCCGCGAAATTGCGCGGACATTCCGCTCAGCCGCGCGTGATGCAGCGGGCCGCCGCAGCCATAGCCGAAGGCCCAGGGCAATCCGACGAGCCCGAGCTGCAGCGCCGAATTGGCCGGCAGAGCGAAAGCGAAAACGCCGGCCGTGGCGGCGAAACAGGCGATCGGCAGCGCCTTGTAGGAAAGCAGCCCGCGCGCCATCGGCCCCGCCAGATTGCCGGCGATGGTCACGAGGCCGAAGAAGCCCGCCAATAGGCCGGCGTCGGTCGGCGAGAGCGACAGCTTGCGCGCCGCGACATCGGCGACGACCACGCCGAAGCCGGCGACCGAGCCCAGCCAGAAATAGCTCGCCGCCAGCCGCCGCACGACGCCCGGCGTCGCCAGCGCGCCTCTATGGGTCGCGACGAAAGAGACGACGCCTCCGCCATGCGAGCGGCCGGGCCGAAACGCGGCCGAGACCGCCACAAAGGCGAGCGCCGCCAGCAGCGCCAGAAGATAATAGGCGTAGCGCCAGCCGAAGCGGTCGGCGATCCATCCGGCGATGGAGGGCGTGATCACGAAGGCCGACATCAGCCCGACGAAGACGCGCGCCGTACGAATATCCACCTCCTCGGGCGATGAGGAATCGGCGACGAAGGACAGGGAATTGGGCTGGACGAAGGCCCCGCAGAGGCCGGCGAGGCCGCTGAGCGCTATGGCCACGGAGAGATTGGAGGAATTGGCGAGAGCGGCGCTGAGCAGAGCGAAGCCGAGCAGCCCCGCCTGCAACGGACGCTTGCGGCCGAATCGGTCGGACAAAGGCCCGGCGATGATGGCGAAGCCCGCATAGGCGAGGCCGTAGGCGGCCGGCAGATAGGCGATCGCCGCCGGCGACACGCCGAAATCCGGGGCCATGGCGGTCATCAGCGGCCCGGCGACGACCTCCGCGGAGCCGACCAGGAACAGAGCCGCGGCCAGAATGGAGAGCTGACCGAGGGTCAAGCGCGCGCTTTCGACATAAAGGTCTCAATGCGCCCGCTGAACGAAGATCTGGAACAGTGTGAGCAGAATTTCGGCGAGGATTAGCACGACGACGGTCGCCTCCAGCCGCACCGAACGGTCGACGTCGATGATCTCCGTCAGCGCCCGCGCCGTCTCGCCGATGACGTCGACCTTCGCCTTCAGGGTCTGGCCGCGCGCCTCGAGCTCATATTCATCCTCGAGCCTCGAATAGAGGCGCTCCAAATCCGGCCGGTCCCAGAGCACATCCGGCTTGTCCTCGACGGCGACGCGGCCGGAGACGCGATGCTGCACCAGCAGCGTCTGGCCGATGAGCTCCAGCATGGCGCGGCGGCGGAAGGGCGGCCGCCCCTTGCTGGCGAGCTCGGTGGCGAAAGGCTCGATCGTGTCGAAGACCGCATTGACGCGCCGCTCGTCGCGGGCGAGCGCCACGCTCTTGGCCAGGGCGTCGGCGACCACCAGCAGCCGCTCGCCCGAGGTGTCCTTGATCGCCAGCCGGCCGTTGGCGAGCGTCTTGTCGTCGCTGTCGGGCGCGATCTCCAGCACCAGCGTCTCGTCGTCGCGCCGCGTCGCGGCCCCGGCGACGCGGGCCCCGACCTTGGCGAGGATCTCGTCCTCCTCGAGCGGCGACAGGCCGAACAGCACGGCGACGCCGAATCGGTAGAGGACGACGAACCCCGATTGCCCCGCCGGAAAGGCGAGCGGCGAGGTCGAGACGAGATCTGCGCGCTCGAGGCCGCTGGTGTCGATGCGCTCGCCGAGCAGCAGGGCCCGCGCCGTCACGCAACGCGCCGCCGGCAGGGCGGCGACGCCCTCGGAGGCCGATTCGATTTCCGCCATAGACTGATTCCCTTCCAACGCCTCGCAGGATATCATGCGCGCCGCGCGGGCCGGGAGGCCGCTTGCAACCCAGTATCAAAAACGCTAGCAAGCCCGCGGATCGAGGACGCCCCATGCCTTACGTCGTCACGGAAAACTGTATCAAGTGCAAATATATGGATTGCGTCGAAGTCTGTCCCGTCGACTGCTTCTACGAAGGCGCCAACATGCTGGTGATCCATCCGGACGAATGTATCGACTGCGGCGTGTGCGAGCCTGAATGCCCGGCCGAGGCGATCAAGCCCGACACCGAGCCGGACCTCGAGAAATGGATGGCGCTGAACGCCGAATACGCCCAGACTTGGCCCAATGTCACGGTCAAGCGGGACCCGCCGGCGGACGCCAAGGAATGGGATGGCAAGCCCGGCAAGCTCGAGGCGCATTTCTCGCCCGAGCCGGGCGAAGGCGACTGACGCCGCGCCGTCCACAGCGGCTACGCCGCCAAAATCGTTAACAAATTCAACGGCTGCCGCGCGGCCGCTCGTAACCATGCGGAAAGGCGCCGGCGCCTTTCCTTTGATTTTTCCCGTACCACATGATATACGGAACATTAAGAATTAGCTTTCGGGCGCTAGGGGCGCAAGCGTGGCGATCTCCACAGCGGAGATAGCGGCCAGCCGCCGACGTCGAGAACGGGCGAAGATGGCGGCTCCTCCGCCAGCGTCGGCTCTATATTGTGAAGCGTCGGACTTTCGCCAGCCACAGTATGCGCGGTCATTGGCGCTATCCTGGCCGGGGCGCGACAGCCCCTTCGGTCACGAGGCTTCCCGTCCCGTCTCCACAGCGGGACAATAGAAGGAGTATCCGCGTATGCCCTCGTCCAGCAAGAAGACCGCAAAGAACCGCAAGGCGTCCGTCGCCGGAGCGCGACGCGGCGCGAGGGACAAGACGGCGCGGACCGCCGCCGCTTCCGCCGAGACGCGGACCAAAAAGGCCGCCAGCGCGAGCGCGACAGCCAAGACGACGAAGGCCGCCGCGGCCAAGAGCGCAAAATCCAGCAGCCCGAAATCCAGCAGCGCGCGGACCATAGCCGCCGGGAAGGCGAGCGCCAAATCGGCCGCCGCCCGGACGAGCGTCGCCAAGACCGCGAGCAAGGCGGGAGCCGAGACCGCAGCCGCCGGAGCCAGGACGCGCGCCGCCACCAAGACGCGCGCCGCCGCCAAGACGGTGGCCAAAGCCAGCGCGGCCCGGTCGGGCGCGTCGAAATCGGCTGCAGCGCGAAGCGAGACTGCCGCCAAAGCCGCTGTCGCCAAGACGAGCTTGGCCAAGACGAGCCAAGCGAAGACGGCGATTGTCGAGACCGCTGTCGCCAAGGTTGCCATCGCGAAGACTGCTGTCGCCAAGGCCGCCATAGCAAAGGCTGCCGTCGCCAAGACCACCGAAGGCGTGACGCCGGCCAGAGCCCGCGCCAGCGCCGCGCGCAGCAGCGACGCCAAGCGCAGCGCGACGGAGCGCCATGTCGAGAGCGCCGCGATCGAGGAGCGGGTCGTAGCCGAGGCGCCCGCGTCGCAGCCCGGCGCCAAAAAAATCTTCGCGCCGACGGGCGCCGTCGAAAAGCGGGTCGAGGCCGCCCGCCGAGAGACGTCACATCAGACTTCGCATGAGACTTCAACCGCCGTTGCGGCCGGCGTAACCGGGGAGACGAGAATTACAACGCCCTTGCGCGAGAGCGCGCCCCATATCGATATCGAGCACTCCGACGTCGCCTCCTCCCCGAGCGTCGCCCCGACTGCGGGCGCGAGCGAGGCGAATGCGACGGCGTCCGTTTCACCTCCAGCTTCGAGCGAAACCATTCCAGTGCCAAAACAGACACAAGGAAAGGCGATCAACGCCAAATCTTCGCCGGCGCCCAGAGCCCCCGCCCCCGCTGCTCCCGTGAGCGCTGCGGCGAGCTCGGCCCTTTCGCCCAAGGCCATCGTCGCCGCGCGCACAGCGGCCGCGGCCCCCATCAAGCAGCCGACGCTCCCCGCCGTAAAGGCGAAGACATCGGCGCAGAAGCTCGGGTTCAAGACGAACGAATTCATCGTTTATCCGGCGCATGGCGTCGGACAGATCATCGCGATCGAGACGCAGGAAGTGGCCGGCTTCAGCCTCGAGCTGTTCGTCGTCAGCTTCATCAAGGACAAGATGACGCTGAAGGTGCCGACCAGCAAGGTCGCCACCGTGGGCATGCGCAAGCTCGCCGAGACCGAGGTCGTCGACAAGGCGCTCTCCACGCTGACCGGCCGCGCGCGCGTGAAGCGCACCATGTGGTCGCGGCGCGCGCAGGAATATGAGGCGAAGATCAATTCGGGCGATCTCGTCACCATCGCCGAGGTGGTGCGCGATCTCTATCGATCCGACACGCAGCCGGAGCAGTCCTATTCGGAGCGCCAGCTCTATGAGGCGGCGCTCGATCGAATGGCGCGCGAGGTCGCGGCCGTGCGCAAGCTGCTCGATTCGGAATCGCTCAAGCTGATCGAGTCCTTCCTGCAGAAGGGCCCGCGCCGCGGCGGCCCCAAGGGCGACGCCGAGGCGGACGCCAGCGAGGATGCGAGCGAGGAAGGCGAAGAGGACGACGTCGAAGAGCGCGCCGCCTGATCGATCTGTTCCTATGGTTATCAAAGAAAAAACGCGGCCCCGACGAGGCCGCGTTTTTTTCGGTTTCCGCTGCGAGCGCGAGGCTCGCGCGCGCGCTCACTCGGCGAGAGTCGGCGTCTCCTGCGCCTTGGTCAGCGCCTTGCGCAGCTTGCACAATGCGCGATTTTCGATCTGGCGCACGCGCTCCTTCGAAATGCCGAGGCGATCGCCGAGTGATTCCAACGTGACGAGAGTTTCGCTGAGGCGCCGCTCCTGCACGATGCGCAGCTCGCGCTCGGAGAGAAGCGTCAACGCGTCGGCGAGCCAGCGCGTGCGACGACCGGAATCGACACGGTCCTCGACGATCTCGTCGGGCAATGGCCGATCGTCGACGAGGAAGTCCATGCGCTCCGCCGAGGTCGAGGAATCGTCCTCGACCAATTGACTGTTGAGCGAGACGTCGGAACCGGCGAGACGCGAATTCATCAGCTCCACATCGGCGCGCGAGACGCCTATGGCGCCGGCGATCGCCTGGAAGGCGTCGCCCGCGGACTCCGACTGCGGCGCATGCGCGAGCTTGGCGCGAAGCCGGCGAAGATTGAAGAACAGCGCCTTCTGCGAGGAGCTGGTGCCGCCGCGCACGATCGACCAATTGCGCAGCACATAGTCTTGGATAGAGGCGCGGATCCACCAGGTCGCGTAAGTCGAGAAGCGCACGTCGCGCTCCGGCGCGAAACGCGCGGCCGCCTCGAGCAGACCGACATGCCCCTCTTGCACGAGATCGGCCACCGGGAGGCCGTAATGGCGAAAGCGCACAGCGAGCGCGATCACCAGCCGCATATGAGCGGAGGCGAGCTTATCCAGAGCATCCGTATCCTTATTGTCCTTCCACGCGATCGCCAGACGTTTTTCTTCTTCGCGTTCGAGAAAGGGCGCATCCATCGCCGCTTTCACGAGTTCGCGTCCGACTCCGGGCAAATAAGCCATTCTCGCTCTCCGGGGTGGCTGTCGCGCGCGCGAAAGGCCTTCGACCGACACGGATCGATCGACGAATGGCGCTACGACGATGCCTCGATTGACGAGAATCCCCAGGCTGTCGCGCGACTGGCGCCTGCCCGTCCGCCCCCCCGGGAATTCTAAGGCTTACAACACTTTCGGAGCGCGACGGTTCCATCGCGGCGAGCGTTTCTCACTCGACGACGAGCTTGTATCTCTCGCCGGATGTGAGACGGCCTCCGTGCTCGAGGCCGTTCAGCAATTGGAAATAGTCGAGCGGACGATTGGGAACGATCATGCGTTGCGCCATCGATTCCGCCGTATCCTCCGCGCCCGCGCTCACGATGAAGAGGCGCAGCGGACGCACGTCGAGCGCTTCTTCCCAGCTCAAGCGCCGGAATGTCGCGACAGAGGCGGAAAAACGTCGCTCCGCCTCGTCGCCGAGCGCGCGAACGGCGAAAATGAGACGATAGAGCTCGTCGTCGATCTGTATGACGGCGAGCTTGAAATTCCATTCGCCGGCGCGCGCGCTGGCGACCACCGCCGGCAATCCATTGACGTCGATGCGCTTCATCGACGAGCGCAACAGCCCGTCGACCCAGCCCGATTCGACATAGGCCTCCAGCGTCTTGCCGACCGGCGCGCGCACGCGATCGAGCCGCAGCGCCTCGTCGTCGCCCTCCTTCACGCCGAAGACCGCCTCGCTCGAATTCTCGAGCAGGAAGCCCTCCGGCGCGACGAAAGCGAAACGCAGCCGCGGATGGGTGAATTTGCGGCCACGCACGAAGCCGTCATTGGGATCGTCGCCATAAGCGAGGCCGTTGATGGCGGCGAGATAACCCTCGCGATCGCGCGCGCCGGCGCCGGGCGCGCTGATCTGCCGCGCCGCCGCCACGGCCTTGGCGATGCGATCGGGAGTCGAAGGATGCGTCGCCAATATGTCGAGGTCGGGCGCTTTCTTCTTGCCGTAGAGAACGGCGCGCAGCTCGGCCGACTTGCCGAGCGCCGTGAGAAAGCGCGAGGCGCCGTACGGATCATATCCCGCGCGCGCCACCACGCGCACGCCGATGGCGTCCGCCTCCAGCTCCTGCAGGCGCGAGAAGCCGGCGAAGGAGAGGCGCTGCGAGGCGCGCACGTCATCGCCCTTCTGCTTGCTCTGAATGACGGCGGCGGCCTGGCTGATGACCTCCGCCTCCCGCTCGCGCTCGGCGCGCAGCGCGCTGTGGCGCGCGCTCACATGGGCGATCTCATGCGCCATCACCGCGGCCGCCTCCGAAGCGTCGCCGGCGAGCGCGAGAAGGCCGCGCGTGACATAGAGATTGCCGCTCGGCAGAGCGAAGGCGTTGACGACCGGCGTGTTGAGGATCGTCACCTTATAGGCGGCCTGCCCGGGCGTGTCGCTCGCCTGCGCGAGCTTGACCAGAATATCGTCGATATAGCGCTCGGCGGACGGGAAACGATATTCGCCGCCGAATTGCGCGACGAGTTCCTTGTGCTCGGCGGTGGAGGGCTGCTCGCCGCCGAGCGTTCGCGGCACGGCGGACGGCAGCCGCCCATGCGAGGCGGCGCCGCCGTTGAGCATCTCGCCCTGTCGCTCGAGCTGGGCGCAGCCGGAAAGGCCGACGACGAGGAAGACGAGCGCGGCGAGACGCGCGCCGCACCGCCGCGTGTCACGGCCGGCGGGCCGGGAGCTCGTCGCCCAGGAGCTCGATCTGCGCCGGAGAGACGAGTTCCATGCGCGGTCCAAAAGCTGTGTCAATCAATCCTCGCACGCGCACTCGCCGCCCCGTGAGCATTCTGGGCGACGTTCCGGCCCGCACGAATGTCTCGAGATTGCGTTTCCAGATCACGACAGCGAAATCTCCGCGGCGCGGCCCGAAATTCAGATAGAGGGAGCCACCCGCCTCGCCGATCGCGCCGACGACGCCCTCCACCAGAACCATTCCCGTCTGTCCGGAGAGCGCTTCGGGCCGACCGGCGTCGACGACGTGATACTCGCCCGACGCCCAAAGTCCAAGCTTTCGTCTGCGCGCCTGCGCTTCCGCGGCGAGCAGCCCATTGCGGCAGGCGAATGCGGCCGGATCGGGGCGAAAGCGCGCGAGCCCCGCTTCGAGCAGCTCTTCCGCCAGCGAAACGAGCGGCGCCCGCTCCCCTTCCACGAAGAGGCCGGCGGGAACGCTTCCCCAGCGATCCGGCGCCGCGGCGGCGGCCGCCAGGAAGACGAGCCGGCCAGCGCCCAGACGCTCGGCGAGAAAGCGCCGCAACGTCTCGCGCGCCGCCGCGCCGGAGGGGAACTCGACTCCCGCGAGCGCGAGACGGCGGCCGTCCATGGTCGAGAGATCGAGATCCGCGCCCACCGCCGCGATCTCGATCGGAGCGGCGGCGTCGAGCGCGCAGACGCCGGACGCCTCCTGCGCCGCCGCAATGCGAGAGGCGCCGCCGAGCAGAGCGAGAACGACAGCAACGAAACCGAGCCTGGTCATGGCGCGAGACAAAGGAGGAGAACAATCACGTGAGACTAGCCGGGAGAACGTCGCTTCGCCACATCTCGCGCGGCGCTCGCCGCGGCTTCGTCAAACTTTGGCCGAAAGCGGGCTTATGCTACGCCTCGTCCTGCACCGCTCTCGCGAACGATTCCACCATGATCCTTTCGTCACGCTCCATTTTCGCCGGCGCCGTCCTCGGCGCCGTCATGGCCGCCGGCGCGGCCTTCGCCGCCGATTCCGACAATGGCCCGCGCCTCGACGGGCTGGGTCAGGGCATTCGCAACATCGGCCAGAATATCGGCCGCCGCCTCGATGTGACCCAGCTCTTCGGCCATCGCGACCCCGAGGAGGACGCCGCGGGACGCGAAGCGAGCGCCGCGAGCGTGCGCATCGACCGGCTCGAGAATCAGATCCGCGCGCTCAACGGTCTCGTCGAGGAGCTGCAGCACAGCATGCGGCGCCTCGAGGATCAGCTGCGCCGCACACAGGAGAACGCCGCCGCCCTGCCGCCGACGGCCGCAGCCTCGCCGCAGCCGCCGCGCGCGACGACGACCGAGGCGCCCCTGCCAGGACCTCTACCAGGACCGGCGGCCATTTCCCCGGTCGGGCCACGCCGCGGCGACGCCTTCGACCCCAATCTCAACCCCAACGCCCCGGGCGCGCCCCGCCCCATCGGCGCGACGCCGCCGAGCGCCCCGCTCCCTGTCGCCGGAACGGGCGCAGGCGCGCCGACCGCCGAGCTGCGTTCGCCCGGCGCCCCGCTCGATCTGACCCATGGCCGCCTCGGCGAAACGCCGCCGCCGGCCGAGGTCGCGCACACGCCCGGTCCTTCCGCCGCGCTCTCGCCCGTCCCCACCGCGCCGCAGACGCCGAAGGACGAATTCGACCTCGCGGTCTCCAAACTGCGTCTAGGCGAATATGAAGCCGCCGAAACAGGTTTCGTCGGCTTCCTCACGCGCAACCCGAAGAGCCGGCTCGCGCCGCAGGCGCTCTTCAACCTCGGCGAGAGCTTCTTCCTGCGCAAACGCTACCGCGAGGCGGCGGAGAAATATCTCGAGATCACGGCCAAGCATTCGAGCTCGCCGCAAGGCCCCGAGGCCATGCTGAGGCTCGGCCAGTCGCTGCACGAGATCGGCGCCAATGAGCAGGCCTGCGCCTCCTTCGGCGAGATCGCGGTGAAATATCCGGGCGCGCCGGCGCGGGTGAAAGAAATCGCCCAGCAAGAGAGCAAGAAGGTCCGATGCTGACGGGCGCTCATGCCTGCTGAGCCCACGCCCACTGAGCCCACGCCCGCGGAGCCCATGCCCGCTGAGCCCCCCCTGCCCGATCCCGACCGCGCGCTTGCGCCGCTCGCCGCCCATGACGGGCTGCTGCTGGCCGTCTCGGGCGGGCCGGATTCGGTCGCTCTCGCTCTGCTCGCGTCGCGCTGGCCGCTCGCAGCGCAAAAGCGCATCGACATCGCCACCGTCGACCACGGCCTGCGCGCCGAAGCGGCCCAGGAGGCGGCGCAGGTCGGCGAATGGGCGCGCGCCATGGGTTTCGTTCACCATATTCTGCGATGGGAGGGCGAGAAGCCCGCGACCCGCGTTCAGGAGCGGGCGCGGGAGGCGCGCTACCGCCTGCTCTGCGAGCGCGCGAGAGAGATCGGCGCGACGGCGATCGTCACCGCCCATCACGCCGACGATCAGGCGGAGACGATCCTGTTCCGCCTGACGCGCGGCAGCGGGGTCGCCGGCCTCGCGGCCATGGCCGTGGAGTCGCGCGTCGACGGGCTCGCGCTGCTGCGGCCGCTGCTCGGCTTTCGCAAGGCCGAGCTCGAGCGCCTCTGCGACGCAGCCGCTCACCCCTATTTCCGCGATCCCTCCAATGAGAATCCGGCCTATGCGCGCGTGCGGCTGCGCCTCCTCGCCGCCACGCTCGCGGCGGAAGGTCTCGATGTCGAGGCTCTGCTGCGCCTTTCCGCCCGCGCCGCCCGCGCCGAGGAGGCGCTGGCCTGGAGCGCCGAGCGCGTCGCGCAAGAGCTGCCGGCCGAGCGCAGCGAAAAGCGGTTCCGCATCGTGGCCACGGCCTTGCATGCCCTGCCGCACGAGCTGCTGCTGCGCCTGCTCGCGGCGGAGATCGCCCGCATCGGCGGCGGCGAGCCCCGGCTCGACCGCCTGGAGCGCGCCGGCGAAAGGCTCGCCGAGGCGCTGGCGACAGAAACGCGCTTCAAAACAACGCTGGGCGGCGCGACCGTGATTTTCGAGCGCGGCGCCGTCGTCCTTTCGCCCGAGCCGCCTCGACGCAAAGGTCGCGCGCGCGACGAAAATGCGTGACTGCCGCAAAAAAGCCACGCCGCTTCGATCGTATGACTTTTCGGCGACATGGACCGGCGCGCGAGGCGACAAGGGCCGGCGCGCGAAGCGATATGGGCCGGCGCGCGACACGCACGCGACGCGCGCATCGACAGACGGCGAGACCGCGGCGCGAGGCGATCTCTTGGCAAGAGCTTCCGGCGCGCCTAGATTACACGAAACGACTTCTGTTTTCCCGGGATGGTCCGGGCGGAAGCGTCATTCGCAAGGTTCGACATGAACGCAAACTTCAGGAACATCGCTCTCTGGGCGATCATCGGGTTGCTCGTCGTGGCGCTCGTCATGCTGTTCCAGCAGCCGGGTCAGCGGACTCCGATCCGCGACATCACCTTCAGTGAATTGCTCACACAGATCGATCAGGGCCGCGTCCACGACGTGACGATCGCCGGCAATGAGATCAGCGGGCATTTCTCCGACAATCGGCCGTTCTCGACCTATGCGCCCAATGATCCGTCGCTGGTGCAGCGCCTGACCGCCAAGAATGTGGCCATCAGCGCGCGTCCGCCGGCCGACGGCAACAGCTGGCTGATGACTCTGCTCATCAACGGCCTGCCGCTCATCGCCTTCCTCGGCGTCTGGATCTTCCTGTCTCGTCAGATGCAGGGCGGAGCCGGCCGGGCCATGGGCTTCGGCAAGTCCAAGGCGAAGCTGCTCACCGAGACGCAAGGCCGCGTCACCTTCGAGGATGTCGCGGGCGTCGACGAGGCGAAAGAGGATTTGCAGGAGATCGTCGAATTCCTGCGCGATCCGCAGAAATTCCAGCGCCTCGGCGGACGCATTCCGCGCGGCGTGCTGCTCGTCGGACCGCCCGGCACGGGTAAGACGCTGCTCGCCCGCGCCATCGCCGGCGAGGCCAACGTCCCCTTCTTCACCATTTCGGGCTCGGACTTCGTCGAAATGTTCGTCGGCGTCGGCGCCTCCCGCGTGCGCGACATGTTCGAGCAGGCCAAGAAGAACGCGCCCTGCATCATCTTCGTCGACGAGATCGACGCGGTGGGTCGTCACCGCGGCGCCGGACTCGGCGGCGGCAATGACGAGCGCGAGCAGACGCTGAACCAGCTGCTCGTCGAGATGGACGGTTTCGAGGCCAATGAGGGCATCATCCTCATCGCCGCGACCAACCGCCCCGACGTGCTCGATCCGGCCTTGATGCGTCCCGGCCGTTTCGATCGGCAGATCAATGTGCCGAATCCGGACTTCATCGGCCGCGAGAAGATCCTCAAGGTCCATGCGCGAAAAGTGCCGCTGGCGCCGGATGTGGATCTCAAGGTCGTCGCGCGCGGAACGCCGGGCTTTTCCGGCGCCGATCTGATGAACCTCGTCAATGAGGCGGCGCTGCTGGCGGCAAGACGCAGCAAGCGCATCGTCACGCGGGCCGAGTTCGAGGATTCGCGCGACAAGATCATGATGGGCGCCGAGCGTCGCACTCTGGTCATGACCGAGGACGAGAAGCGCCTGACCGCCTTCCACGAGGGCGGCCATGCGCTGGTGCAGCTCAACATGCCGGGCGCAATCCCGATCCATAAGGCGACGATCATCCCGCGCGGCCGCGCGCTGGGCATGGTGCAGGGACTACCGGAGCGCGACCAGATCTCGCAGAGCTATGAGCAGCTCATCGCCATGCTGGCCTTGGCGATGGGCGGGCGCGTGGCGGAGGAGCTGGTGTTCGGCCACGACAAGGTGACGTCCGGCGCGGCGAGCGACATTCAGCAATGCACGCGCATCGCGCGGGCGATGGTGACGCAGCTCGGCTTCTCCGACAAGCTCGGCACAGTGGCCTATGCCGAGCCGCAGCAGGAGCAGTTCCTCGGCTATTCTATGGGCCGCACGCAGACGCTCTCCGAGGCGACGCAGCAGACGATCGACGCGGAAGTGCGGCGTCTGGTGCAGGAAGGCTATGACGACGCCAAGCGCATTCTGACCGAGAAGCGCGCCGATCTCGACCTGCTGGCCAATGGCCTGCTGGAGTTCGAGACGCTGACCGGCGAGGAGCTGATCGGCCTGCTGCAGGGCAAGCGCCCGGTGCGTGAGGACGTTCCGCCCGCGGCTCCGCCGGCGCGTCCCTCGCCGGTGCCGTCGACGGGCCGCACGCGGCCGTCGCCCGAGCCGGACGCCGGCGGGCTCGAGCCGCATCCGGTCTGAGCCGAACGACAATCAAAAAAGCCCGGCGAAAGCCGGGCTTTTTCCGTCTGTCGCAACGAAATCAGAAGCCGACCCCTCGGCGATCTCCGAATGTGCCGCCGGTTTGTGGGTGATGCTTCGGGATGCGTCCAATGGCGAGCCCGTGGGCTCCTCGGCGCGCGAGCCGATCAGGCGGATGCGGTCGGATAGGCCCTCGTCCCCGGCCGCCGCTCGGCCTTCCAGCGCATCCTGCGCGCTCTCGAAATATTGTCTCTCACGCCGTAGCCGACACAAAATCCGAGCACGATGAAGATCGTCGCGTCGAGCACACCCATGACTCTAATCCTCGCCACTGAACGCCAGCCCGATATTTGCGAGATAGTCTACTGATTCGAAACGACAGATCATCATCGCAATTATGCGGATCGCAGAGGATGAAGCGTCAAAACCTCCTCATCCACGCGGGCCGAGAAGCACGATCGCCGCGCCGATTAGACAAATCGCCGCACCGACCGTGTCCCAGCGGTCGGGCGCGCGTCCCTCGACCAGCCACAGCCAGCCGAGCGACGCCGCTATATAGACGCCGCCATAAGCGGCATAGGCTCGGCCTGCGGCGTCGACTTCGGCGCGGGTGAGCAAAGAGGCGAAGACGGCGAGCGACAGCAGGCCGGGCAGCGACCAGAGCGGCGACTGCCCCAGCCGCAGCCAGGCCCAGAAGGCGTAGCAGCCGCCAATCTCCGCCAAGGCCGCGCTGAAATAGAGGCCGTAGGTCCCCGAAAGGCTCACCGAAGCAGCGCCTCGACGGCCTCCGGCGGACGGCACAACGCCGCCCTGTCGCCGACGACGACGATCGGCCGCTCGATCAGCACCGGATGCTTCTCGATCGCGTCGAAAATCGTTTCGTCCTTCACGGAGGGGTCGCCGAGGCCGAGCTCATCATAAGGCGCGCCGCGCTTGCGGAGAATGTCGCGCACGCCCTTGCCCATCTGCTTCAGCAGCGCTTTCAGCGTCTTTCGATCGGGCGGCGTCTTCAGATAGTGCACAACCTCGGGCTCC
The DNA here is from genome assembly GCF_059718135.1 of Methylosinus sp. is20ea. Lineage (NCBI taxonomy): Bacteria > Pseudomonadati > Pseudomonadota > Alphaproteobacteria > Hyphomicrobiales > Methylocystaceae > Methylosinus > Methylosinus sp. is20ea. Next base: position 145,563 of record NZ_AP046088.1, read on the forward strand.
AGCCCGGCCTCCTTCAGCCGCGCGAGGACCTTGCGCGAGGTCCCGCAGGCGGAATTGTGATAGATGACAACCTTCATCGAGCCCCCCGGATCATGTTAGCCTCCCTCGAGCATAGCCCGGTCGGTCGGTCGGGCGAAGCCGCGCGGCGCGCGATTTTCGGCCGCGCGCGGGAGATACGCGTTAACCACAGGGCGCGAAGGGCGATGGAAGCGGCCAGTATGGATGACGATATTTCTTCATATCCTTTTCCGATGATGCACGCAGGGACGACGTTCCGTCCGAAAACGCCCACAATCTCGAGGTCGACTTGGCGCGGCGGCTTTCGCGCCTTCCGGCGCCGCCGCCCCCGCCGTTTCCCGGAGAACGACAAGCAATGACGCGCAGCTATTTCGGCACCGACGGCATTCGTGGACGCGCCAATCAGAAGATCACGCCCGAGCTCGCCCTCAAGGTCGGCCAGGCGGCCGGCCTCGTGTTCAATCGCGACAGCGAGCGCCGCCATCGCGTCGTCATCGGCAAGGACACGCGCCTCTCCGGCTATATGATCGAATATGCGCTCGTCGCCGGCTTTACCTCGGTCGGCATGGAGGTGCTGCTGCTCGGCCCCATGCCGACGCCGGCCGTCGCCATGCTGACGCGCTCCATGCGCGCCGATCTCGGCGTGATGATCTCGGCCTCGCACAATCTCTACGAGGACAATGGCATCAAACTGTTCGGCCCGGACGCCTACAAGCTCTCGGACGAGACCGAAGCGGAGATCGAGAAGCTCCTCGACCGCGATCTGACCAGCCGGCTCGCCGGGCCGCACGAGCTCGGCCGCGCCAAGCGCGTCGAGGACGTGCGCGCCCGCTATATCGAATACGCCAAGCGCACGCTGCCGCGGAACATGAGCTTCGAGGGGATGCGCGTCGTGCTCGATTGCGCCAATGGCGCGGCTTACAAGGTCGCGCCGGAAGCATTGTGGGAGCTCGGCGCCGAGGTCATCACCATCGGCGACCAGCCGGACGGCTTCAACATCAATCGTGACGTCGGCTCGACCGCCCCGCAAGCGCTACGCGACAAAGTGCGCGAGATGCGCGCCGATGTGGGCATTGCGCTCGACGGCGACGCCGACCGTGTCATCATGGTCGACGAGCTCGGCCATGTGATCGACGGCGATCAGCTGATGGCGGTGGTCGCGCGCAGCTGGCGCGACGAGGGCCTGCTCGCCAAGCCCGGCGTCGTCGCGACGATCATGTCCAATCTCGGCTTCGAGCGCCATTTGCAGGGGCTCGGATTGAGTCTCGAGCGCACCGCCGTCGGCGACCGCTATGTGATCGAGCGCATGCGCGAGCTCGGCTATAATCTCGGCGGCGAGCAATCGGGCCATGTGATCCTCTCCGATTACGGCACGACGGGCGATGGCCTCGTGACCGCCATGCAGGCGCTCGCGGCGGTGAAGAAGCTGAATCGCAATGTGAGCGAAGTGTGCCGCTGCTTCGAGCCGCTGCCGCAAGTGCTGAAGAATGTGCGGGCGCGTGGCGCGCGCTCGCTGGAGCAGGCGCCCGTCGTCGCGGCGATCGAGGCGGGACGACGGCGCCTCGAGGGCTCGGGACGCCTCGTCATCCGCCCCTCGGGCACGGAGCCGGTCATTCGCGTGATGGGCGAAGGCGACGATCCGGAGATCGTCGGCAGCGTCGTCGACGATATTTGCGACGCGCTGACGCGGGCCGAAGCGGCCTGATACGCTCGTCCGCCACCGCTCGAGGCGGCTCATGACGTACGACGAGTACAACGCCATGTGCAGCGCGCTGCCAGCGACGAGCCATGTCGTCCAGTGGGGCGGATCGCACGTCTGGAAGGTCGGCGGGAAGGTGTTTGCGATTGGCGGATGGGACGAGGGTGAGCCGCGCTTCACCTTCAAGGTGAACGATATCGCCTATGAGATTTTGAAGGAACAGCCCGGCTTGCGTCCCGCGCCCTACCTCGCCTCCCGCGGCCTCAAGTGGATCCAGCATTTCGCGGAGCCGGGCCTCTCGGATGGAGCGCTGCGCGACTACATCCGCGAATCGCATTCGATCGTCTCGCGAGGGCTCTCGCGGAAGAAGCGCGCCGAGCTTGGATTGGATATCGCCTAGAGTCATTCCGGTTCAGATTGAACCGGAATGACTCTAGATCTCCTTGTTCGGTCGTGTTTTCTTCACGCGAACCGGTTCCCACTTCGCTCGAAAACACTCTAGGCCCCTAAAATCTTTTGTTTTGACGCGTTTCCAACGCCGATCCGGTGTCTACTTCGGCTGGAAACGAAACCGACATTGTCTGCGGGAGGGTCTAGGTACTCCGTCGGTAAGGTTAACTCCACTTTAAGCGTTCTCGCTCAATCTTCTTTCACATTGGCGTCGAGCCAAGGGTCCGCGCCGCGGTCCTCTATCGTGAAGGGAAGATATTTATGGGCAAGACCAGAGCCCTCCTCATAGCGGCCGCGATCGCTTCCGCCATGAGCGCAGGCCCCATGAGCACGGGCGCATTCGCCGCCGACCTGCTGCTGCCGCCGCCTCCGCCGATCATGGAGCCGCCGCCCGCCGATTTCGGCGGCTGGTATCTGCGCGGCGACGTCGGCGTCGGCGTCAATCAGATTTCCGAGCTTCGCTCGACCTTCAGCCCCACCGTCCTGGTGCCGGCGCCGCAGTTCGATCAATATTCGATCGGCGACAGCGCTTTCGCGGGCGGCGGCGTCGGCTATCAGATCAACAATTGGTTCCGCGTCGACGTGACCGGCGAATATCGCACCGCCGCCAATTATCGCGCCACGCAGAGCTACGCCAATATCTTCGGCCTCGCCTGCGGCGCGCGCTGCTACGACATCTATAGCGCGCAGCACAGCGCGGCCGTCTTCCTGGCCAATGGCTATGTCGATCTCGGCACCTGGTACGGGATCACGCCCTTCGTCGGCGGCGGCGTCGGCGTCGCGGTCAATTGGCTGAACAATCTCTATGATCTCTCGGCGCAGCCGGCCGGCGGCTTCGGCATCGCCCAGGACGCCACCAAGACCAATTTCGCCTGGGCCGTCATGGCGGGCCTCGCCTACAACATCACGCCCAATTTCAAGGTCGAGCTCGGCTATCGCTATCTCGACATGGGCAAGTTCCAGACCAATGTGATCGGCTGCCTCGCCGCCGGCTGCGCGGGCGAGCGCCAGACCTTCCAGCTCGCCTCGCACGACATTCGCCTCGGCTTCCGCTACGCGCTGATGGCGCCGGCGCCGATGCTGATGGCGCCTCCCGGCCCGCTGATCCGCAAATACTGATCTGAAGCGTCTTCTCCGAAGCCTCTGGGCGCGCGGCTCTCGAGAGCCGCGCGCCTTTTCTTTTGGCGGGCGCCGCCGCAATCCTCTGGACGAGCGCCCGAGGCCCCCTCGCGGGGAACCGCGAAATCGGCCATATCTCGTCCATGGCCAAGCGTCCCGCCAAATCCCCCGCCCCCGAGGCCGACGATCCCGTCCCGCCGATCGCCGCCGGGCCCAATGTGCCGGAGCTCTCCGTCTCCGAGCTCGCCAACGCGCTCAAACGCACGGTGGAGGATCGTTTCGGCCATGTGCGCGTGCGCGGCGAGATCACCAATTATCGGGGGCCGCATTCCTCCGGCCATGTCTATTTCAGCCTCAAGGACCAGAACGCCCGCCTCGACGCCGTGATCTGGAAGATGACGTTCCTGCGCCTGCGCGTGAAGCCGCAGGAGGGGCTGGAGGTCGTCGCCACCGGCAAGATCAGCACCTTTCCGGGCAAATCCTCCTATCAGATCGTCATCGAGACGCTGGAGCCGGCCGGCGCCGGCGCGCTGATGGCGCTGCTCGACGAGCGGCGAAAACGCCTCGCCGCCGAGGGGCTGTTCGACGCCGAGCGCAAAAAGCCCCTGCCCTTTCTGCCCCTCGTCGTGGGCGTCGTCACCTCGCCGACCGGCGCGGTGATTCGCGATATTCTGCATCGGCTGCTGGATCGTTTTCCGCGCCGCGTGCTGGTGTGGCCGGTTCGCGTGCAGGGGGAGACCTGCGCGGCGGAAGTGGCCGCGGCGATCGACGGCTTCAACGCTCTGCCGCGCGGCGGCCCGATTCCGCGGCCGGATGTGCTGATCGTCGCGCGCGGCGGCGGCTCGCTCGAGGATTTGTTCGGCTTCAATGAGGAGATCGTCGTGCGCGCGGCGGCGGCGAGCGCCATTCCGCTGGTCTCGGCGATCGGCCATGAGACCGACACCACGCTCATCGATTTCGCCGCCGATCTGCGCGCGCCCACACCGACCGGCGCGGCGGAAAAATGCGTGCCGGTGCGCGCCGAGCTGGTGGAGCAGACGGCCAATCTCGCCCGCCGCCTCGCCGGGGCGGAGCGACGGCTTCTGGACACCAATCAGCGGCAGCTCGCCTCGTTGCAGCGCGTGCTGCCCGCGGGCGCGCAATTGCTGCTCGCGCCCGCCCAGCGCGCCGATCGCGCTGGCGAACGGCTGCGCGGCAATTTGCGCCGCGCGCTGGACGGACGCCGCCTCGCGCTCTCCCGCATCTCCCATGTGCTCGCCCGCCACTCGCCGCAGGCGGAGCTGGCGCGCGCCTCCGAGCGGCTGAAGGGCCTGCAGGCGAGGCTGCGCCAGGGCCTCGTCGCGCGGCGCGCTCTCGCCCGGCGCGAGGCGGAGGATGCGCAACGGCGACTCGACCACGCCGAGCAGCGCCTGCGCTCGGCCTTCATCCGCATAATCGACGAGCGGCGGGCGCGGCTCGATCGGCTCGATCAGCTGCGCATGACGCTCGGCTATAAGCAGGTGCTGGCGCGCGGCTTCGCCCTGGTGCGCGACGAGGCGGATAATTTGTTGAGACATGCGGGAGACGTCGCGCACGGCGCGCGGCTGAAGATTCAATTCGCCGACGGGGAAATCGTGGCGAACGCCGAAAATGGCGCGACCTCCGAATCCGGCGGCCCGACGCCCGGCGCGCCCCCCGCCGCTCGCCCAAAGCGCGCAAAGGGCAAGGGCGGCGGCGACCAGGGCTCACTCTTTTGAAACCACGAGGCAAAATTCCTTTCGGCGTACGCCGACGGCTCGGCGGCGCGGTTGCGGGCCGGATGGCGGCTCGCCATATGCTCGAACAGGAGGCCTACTCCATGTTCAAGCGCTCGTCGTCGCCTAAGTCCGATGGTCTGAGGCTCCAGGCAATGGACGCCGAGGACCTCTCTTGCCTCTCCGCCCTGCTCCAGGACGCTCTGGTCAGGGTCGGCGATATCGCCTTTCTGCCCGAGCAGAGCCGTTTCGCCTTCGTCGGCTGCCGCTACGACTGGGCCGCCGCCGAGCAGGGCAAACGCGAGCGCTGCCATTCCGGCGTGCATTTCGACGGGGTGCGGCGGGTCCGCCAGCTCAAAATCGCCCGCGACAGGCCCGAGGCGATTTTGGAGCTGCTGGCCGTCACTTTCGAGCCCGCCGCCGAGCCGCCGGGGGGCGTGGTGACGCTGATTTTCGCCGGCGGAGCGGCGATTTCGCTGGATGTGGAGTGCGTCGAGGCCCGCCTCCAGGACCTCGGGCCGCGCTGGGCGGCGAAGGCCTGTCCGTCACATGAGCTTGACGAAGACGGCGAGGCAAGGTCATGACAACCGGAAATACCGGTTGGAGAAGAACATGACTTGGCGATTGGATGCGTCGGCGGCGGATTTCGAGGAGCGCTTCTCGGCGCTGCTGGCGACGAAACGCGAGGCGGCCCAGGACGTCGACGACACCGTCCGCGGCATTATCGAGGATGTGGCGGCCCGCGGCGACGAGGCGCTGATCGATTATTCCAAGCGCTTCGACCATATCGACCTCGCACAGACCGGCATCGCTTTGACGAAAGCCGAGATCGACGCCGCCGAATCCAAAGTGCCGAAGGAGACGCTGGCCGCCCTCGATCTCGCCCATGCGCGCATCAAATCCTTCCACGAGCGCCAGCGGCCGGAAGACCTCCGCTATAAGGACGAGGCCGGCGTCGAGCTCGGCTGGCGCTGGAGCGCGCTCGAATCGGTCGGCCTCTATGTGCCGGGCGGCACCGCCTCCTACCCCTCCTCCGTGCTGATGAACGCCGTGCCCGCCAAGGTGGCGGGCGTCGATCGGCTGGTGATGGTCGTCCCCGCCCCGCATGGGATCATCGACCCGCTGGTGCTGGCCGCCGCCAAGCGCGCCGGCGTCGACGAGGTCTATCGCGTCGGCGGCGCGCAGGCCGTCGCGGCGCTGGCCTATGGCACCAAGACCATTCGCCCCGTGGCCAAGATCGTCGGGCCGGGCAACGCCTGGGTGGCCGCCGCCAAGCGCCGCGTCTTCGGCATCGTCGGCATCGACATGATCGCCGGCCCGTCGGAAATCCTCGTGCTCGCCGACAAGACCGCCAATCCCGATTGGGTGGCGATCGATCTGCTCGCCCAGGCCGAGCATGACGAATCGGCGCAGTCGATCCTCATCACCGACGATCCGGCCTTCGCCGACGCGGCCGCCGCCGCTGTCGAGCGCCAGCTGGCGACGCTGGCGCGCTTCGAGATCGCCTCCAAGAGCTGGCGCGACTATGGCGCGATCATCGTGACCAGGAGCCTCGCCGAGTCGATCCCGCTCGCCGACCGCATCGCCGCCGAGCATTTGGAGATCGTCTCGGAAGACGCCGAGGAGCTCGCCGCCAAAGTGCGCAACGCCGGCGCGATCTTCATCGGCGCCTATACGCCCGAGGCGATCGGCGATTATGTCGGCGGCTCCAATCACGTTCTGCCGACGGCGCGCTCGGCGCGCTTCTCGTCGGGTCTCAGCGTGCTGGATTTCGTCAAGCGCACCTCGATCCTCAAATGCGATCCCGCCTCGTTGCGCGAGATCGGCCCCGCCGCCGTGACGCTCGGCGACGCGGAGCGGCTGCAGGCGCATGCGCGCTCCGTGGCCATGCGCCTCGACCAGCGCGGGGCGTGAGGTGGCCGACAGCGCGACCAAGCGGCTGATCTCCGTCACGCTCGATGAAGCATCCATCGGGCGCGGCACGGCGGATCAGGAGCATGAGCGCGCCATCGCCATCTATGATCTCATCGAGGACAATATCTTCTCTCTGGAGGGCCATGACGGCGGGCCTTACGCCCTCGTCATCGCCCTGCATGACGCCAAGCTCGTCTTCGACGTGCGCGACGAAGCAGGAAACACCATCGTCACGCATATTCTGTCGCTGACGCCCTTCAAGCGGCTGCTGAAGGATTATTTTCTCGTCTGCGAGACCTATTACGCCGCGATCCGCACCGCGACGCCGAGCCGGATCGAGGCGATCGACATGGGTCGGCGCGGGCTGCACAATGAAGGCGCGGCCCTGCTCTCCGAACGGCTGAAGGGCAAGATCGACTGCGACACGGACACCGCGCGCCGCCTCTTCACGCTGGTCACGGCTCTGCACTGGAAGGGCTGAGCCCATGCCGGAGGAAGGCGGACTCGTATCGCGGCCACACGCCGTGCTGTTCGCCTGCACGCAGAACGCCGTCCGCTCGCCCATGGCGGAAGCGCTGGGGCGTCATTATTTCGGCCGCGAAATCTATTTCGCCTCCGCCGGGCTGAAGCGCGGCGAGCCCGATCCTTTCGCCATAGCGGCGATGGACGAGATCGGCGTCGATATCTCGCGGCACAAGCCGCATAGTTTCGAGGATTTGGAAGATTCCAACTTCGATCTCATCGTGACTCTGTCGCCGGAGTCGCATCACAAGGCGCTGGAGTTCACGCGCGCCATGGCTGTCGACGTCGTCTATTGGCCGACGCTCGACGCCACAGCGACCAGCGGCTCGCGCGAGACGATATTGGAATCCTATCGCGTCGTGCGAGACTCGCTGTCGAAGCGCATTTTGAAGCTGCTGTCGGTGGAGCGGGGCTCGGATTGATTTCGTGCCCTTCGTATCTTCGTGGTGAAATTCAGCACCAAGACACAAAGAGCACGTAGACGTCACGAATGCGCGAGAATGGCGAGCAGCAGCGTGATCTGACAGCCGAAGCCGATGAGGAACATCGGCGTGCGCACCCATGGCAGGCCGAGCGTGTAGACGACATAATGCGCCGCGCGCGTCGCGAAGAACAATGGCGCCGCGATCGCCGTCGCGGAGGTTCCGCCGCCGACGATCTGGATCGTCAGAGCGAGCACGGCGAAGACGAGGAGATTTTCGATCATATTCGTATGGGCGCTCTTGGCGCGCCGCGCCCAGGGCGCTTTGGTGGCGACGTCATGCAGAGGATCGCGGAAGGCGCCGATCGGCCCCAGCTGCAAAATGCGCTGCAAAATATAGGGAATCCACAAGACCGAGGCGAGGCCGGCGGTCAGCACGGTCCAATAGAGCTCGGGAGTAAGGGCGTTGGTCATCGCTTGTCGCGCTCCACTTTTGTCGAAGACGGCGCAGAGCTTAGCGACATGCTTTTCATTGGTGAAGTACGCAGAAACTTCGCATATACTGACAAATCATGTCGATACGGCAGCAATGGATACCGTCACATGCGCAAGCAGCGGCACGAGGAATATGACGAGTGCCCGATCGAAGCCGCGATGGACATCATCGGCGGCAAATGGAAGCCGTCGATCCTGTTCCGCCTCGCCGACGGGACCAAGCGCTTCAGCCAATTGCAGCGTCTGCTGAAGACGATCACGCAACGCACGCTCACGCAGCAATTGCGCGATCTCGAGCGCGATCGCATGATCTCGCGCCGCGTCTATGCGGAAGTGCCGCCGCGCGTGGAATACAGCCTCACCGAGCGCGGCCGCTCGCTGGAGCCGGTGCTGGCGCTGATGTTCCGCTGGGGCGTCGACAATGTGCTGGCGGAAAAGGTCACAGCCCCGAAAGCCCGCGCGCCGCAGCGATCAGCCGCCGATCCGACCAGCGCGGACCGATCAGCGAAATCCCGAGCGGCGGCGCGCCCGCGGGCCGCGAAAGCGGGACGCTGATCTGCGGCAGGCCGAAGAAGCTCGCAAAGAGGAAAGTGCGGAACATCAGATAGCGCTTGCGGTCGAGCTCCGCCTCGCTTTCCGTCAGCAGCGGCGAGGCGAAAGGCGTCGTCGGAACGACGAGCAGAGTTTTCGGGCCGAACATCGCTGTGACGCGCGCACGCGCCGCGCTGCGAAAGGCGTCGGCCTCGGCCTTTGCCGCTGATGTGACCGTCGCCGCATAATCGAAGCGCGCCGCGACGCCGGGCCCGAATTTCGGCTTCGTCGCCGCGATCCATGCGCCATGCGCGCGCCAGGCCTCATAGGCCTGGAGATTGCGGAAACAGCGCAGCGACTCGGACCAGAATTCCTCGCCGAGCGCAGCCTCGCGACAGGCGAAATTCTGCGCGATGGCGGCGCGCGCCGGCTCCATCGGCGCGCGCGTCTCCTCGTCGCATTGCGCGAAAGTTTCGGAGAGGATCGCGGCCTCGTCGAGCGCGTCGCCAGAGAGATCGCGCGGCACCAGCACGTCCCCGACGCGCGCCAAAACATCGACATCGCGCGCGAACCAGCCGATCACATCGAGCGATTCGGCGAGCGGGACGACGCCATTCACGCAGATCGCGCCATGCGAGGAGCGAAAGCCGAAAATTCCGCAGAAGGCGGCCGGCGCGCGGCAGGAGCCCGCCGTATCCGTGCCGAGAGCGAAATCGGCGAGGCCGGCGGCGACAGCGACGGCCGAGCCCGAGGACGAGCCGCCCGGATGCCGATCCGGCGCCGCCGGATTGATTGGCGTCCCGTAATGGGCGTTGGCGCCGAGCAGGCTATAGGCCATCTCGTCCATATGCGCCTTGCCGACCAGCCGCGCCCCGGCGGCGAGCAGACGATCGACGACGGGCGCATTGATGCCGGCCGGCGCATGGGTCGCCGCCCATGTCGGCTGGCCATTGGTGGAGACGAGGCCCTCGACGTCGATGTTCTCCTTGACGACGAAGCGCGCGCCCGAAAGCGGCCCCTGCGCCGACGCCGAAACATCGAGCGAATGCGTCAGAGCGGACGAAGAGCCCGACATTCCGTTTCCTCCCATCGAGCGCCGCGCGATTATTCATTTCCAGTTCATCGGCGATGCTGATTTTCGACGACGATCCGACTTTTGCAAGATGCGGATTCGATTTTCACGAAACGACAGGTCCGGAAATGACAATGAAGAAATATGTCGCCGAGGCGATCGGCGCAGGCGCTCTGGTGCTGCTCGGATGCGGCTCGGTGACGCTCGGCGAGCTCGGCGGCGTGCTGGGCTCCACGCAAGGGATCGGCCCGCTCGCCGTGCTGCCCATCGCCTTCGCCTTCGGCCTCACCGTGACGGCCTTCGCTTATGGGATCGGGCCGGTCTCGGGCTGCCACATCAATCCGGCCGTCTCGATCGGCGTCTGGTCCGCGGGGCGGCTCTCGACGCTCAATCTGATCGGCTACATCATCGCGCAATGTCTCGGCGCCATTGCCGGCGCGGCGATCCTCTACGCAATATTGAAAGGCCGCGAAGGCGGATATGACGTCGCCGCCGCCGGCCTCGGTCAGAATGGCTGGAGCAATATTTCGACGACCTCGGCCTTTCTGGCGGAATTCGTCGGCACATTCCTGTTTCTGGTCGTCATCCTCGGCGCGACCTCGACCAATGGCGGCACCGCCTCGGCGGGCATAGCCATCGGCCTCGCGCTCGTCGTCATCCATATCGTGCTCATTCGCGTGACCGGCACCTCCGTCAATCCGGCGCGTTCGCTCGGCCCGGCGGTGTTCGTCGGCGGCAAGGCGCTGGAACAGCTGTGGCTGTTCTTCGCGGCGCCGCTGCTCGGCGGCCTCACGGCCGGCCTGCTGTTCCGCTGGCGCAGCCTCGAGCCCTGACCGGATCGCTCCGGCCTCCACACGATTGAGCCGGAGCTTTCGCGCATGGCAGGATCGCTCCTCTTTGCGAGGAGATCGATCGATGGCGCATCACCCGATCCGCGGCTTGGTCCTGGCCGCCTTTCTCTCATCCCTGATCGCGGCGCCGGCCTATGGCCAGAGCCTCGATCTCTCCAAATCCATCATTGTCGATCTGACCCATCCCTTCGACGCCAAGACGATCTATTGGCCGACATCGCCGTCCGGCTTCGAGCTCAAATCGCTGCACAACGGCCTCACCGAGCGCGGCTATTTCTTCGCCGCCAACAGCTTCTGCTCGCCCGAGCACGGCGGCACGCATCTCGACGCGCCGCTGCATTTCGCGCGAGGCCATTGGACGAGCGCCGAAATTCCGGTCGATCGCTTCGTCGGGCCGGCCTTCGTCATCGACGTCAGCGCCAAGGCGGCCGCCGATCCGGATTACACGCTGAAGCCGGAAGACGTCGCCGAATGGGAGGCGGCGCATGGGCGCATACCGGAGGGCGCGATCGTGCTGCTGCGCACCGGCTGGAGCGCGCGTTGGAGCGACCGCAAGGCCTATCTCGGCGACGATACGCCCGGCGACGCCACGCATCTGCATTTCCCCGGCTATGGCGCGCAGGCGGCGACGCTGCTCGTCGTCGAGCGCCGCGCCAAGCTGATCGGCATCGACACGGCGAGCGTGGACAATGGTCCGTCGCAGGATTTCCTCGTGCATCGCATCGTCGCGGGGGTCGACGCCGCCGGGCTCGAGAATCTCGCCAATCTCGACCAGTTGCCGGCGACAGGCGCCATCGTCTTCGCGCTGCCGATGAAGATATCGGGCGGCACCGGCGGTCCGGCGCGCATCGTCGCCGTCGTGGCGAAATGAGCCGGAGGATGCGCGTTGCGCATTCACGCGCATTGCGCCCATTTCCCCGGCGCGCCATCGTCGGGCTCGGTCTCGAAGGCGAGGCAGGAGCGCGGCCCGGCGGCGTCGGCGATGATGCGCGTCAGCCGCTTCGCCGCCACGGCGCCGAGCCGCGCCTCGACGCTCTGGCCCAGCAGCGCGCGATGCGGGGAGCCGAGCAGCGCCTGCGTATCGCCGGCGATCTGGACGATGCGCATATCGTCCGGATCGGGCGCCAGGAGCACGCCATGCGGCTGAGGAGCACGCCATGCGGCTGGATCGCGCCCGGCGCATGGATCGGCTCCCGATCGCAGATCGTGAGATCGACGCCCTCCGAGGCGTCAGGTGACGCGCCGTTACGGTGAATCAAAATTAACCATTGCGCCCCTAAGCTCCACACCCATTGCGAGACCTGACAGGACGAGAATTTCGATGCGCTTTCATGTCGGCCGAAATTTTCACGCGGACGGAGCCAGGGACCGGAGAACCGCGCCCCGAACCGCGACGGATATCGTCTTCGCGGCGCGCTCCACCGCCCAGGCCGACGAGCCCGGCTCGCCGCGCAAAGCCCCGATCGCGCGCATCCTCTTCGTCGCGACGGCGCTCGCGGCTCCGCTCCTCGGCGCGCGGACCTATGTCGATGCGACGAGGACCGCGCCCACCGCCATCGTCGCCCATGACGCGGCTCGAGATGCGGCCAAGCTCGCCGCCCAGGACCCCGAGCAAGCGGCGCCCACGATCCGGCAGGTCGAGCTGCAGCCGGCGGCGCCTCCGGCGAAGGCGGAACGCGCGGAGGTCGATCTGACGGCGACCGGCTCGACGCCGTCTCGCCTGGAGGAGGCGCATCCTGCGCCGTCCCCCGCCAAGGCGCGGCCGACGACGAGAGGCGTCAGCCGTTCGGCCAGAGAAATTTCGAGAAGCCCGGAATCGTATCGGTGATCGTCTGCAGCTTGGGGCGGCCGACCGCCTGCTCGGCGAGCACGAAGACCGCTTTGGCGAGCTGCTGCAGCTGCGCGGCGGAGAGCCCCATGCTGGTCAGCCGCGAGGTCAGCTCGATCACGTCTTTCTGATTTTTCCCGACCAGAGCCCCGAGGCCGCCGAGCGCCAGTCCGAGCAGGCCGTGGCGCGGGGCGGCGAGCGCCGCCTCGACCGTCTCGCGGCCGCCGGGCACACTCGCGATCAGCTCCGCGCCTATGGCGGCGTCGCGCTTTTCCAGAAACGCGAAAATATGGCCGATCGCGAGACGGGCCGTCGGCGCCGAAATGCCGACGTCATTGCCGATAGATGCGGCGATCTCCTCCATTTGCCCTCCGTCTCGCGTGTTTTCATGTTTCACCGAAAATATGAAAAGACACTATGCTTTTGTTTTGACGCGTCTCCAACACCGAATCGGCGCCCGCTTCGACTGGAAACACTCTAGCGGCCCGCATCGATGAAAGTGAAGATGCGCGCGCCATCGCCCATGCGACCGCCGACATGCGTCAGCGCCGCCGGGGCGTCGGCCTCGACGGCGCTACGTTCGTCATGAGCTCCGCGATTACGCAAGACTCTATTCAACGCGGGCCCGACGGGAACACGGCCGCCGCAACGGGAACGGACACGAAGGGAACAGCGGCGACGCCGAGCGCGAGAGAAACGGCGAAGGCCAGCAGAGACGCAGGCAATGGCTTTTTCGTCGACGCTTTCCTTTTCCGGCTCGCGCCCTCGTGGCGCGCGCCCTTTATGCGTCGATGAGGGGGCGCGCCGCTATGCGCGATCGCACGGCGCGTGAAGCCGCAGGCAGGGCGCCGAACAGCAGAGTCCGGCGCCGCTGGCCCGAGGTCAGGGCTCGTGCTCGAGGAGGTCGGGAATGCGCTTGGCGAGGCTTCGCATCACGCTGTCCGCGCCTTTGAGCATGATGTCGAAGAGCACGTCGGAGGTCGGCTCGGTGGAGATCCCTTCCTGGACGAAATGGAAATGCGTGCCGCCTTCGGGCAGAGCGGAGATCGTCCAGGTGACGGTCACGTCCATGTAATGACCGAAGCCCTTGAGCTCCTCATGGCCGCCCTTCCATCGGAAGCTCAGCTTCTCGCCAGGGACGACCTCGAGCACTTTGCATTGGAACTCGCCGTCCCAACGCTCGATCGGGCGGCTCCAAATGGTGAAAGAATGGCCGACCTCGGGCCGGATGTCGTTCGGGAAAAACCAAACGGCGAGCCATTCCGAATCGGTCATGGCGCGCCAGACTGCGTCGACCGGATGCTCGAAGTCCTTCTCGGTCGTGATGGTTCGCGTCTCGGGCACGGCTGTCGCTCCTGTTTCAGAATTAGAAGCAACATCCCTGCCAAAGCACGCTGGCGGCGCCGCGCCGGGAGCGCGGCCGGTCAGGCCGGCGCGCGCGCCGGCTTGGCCGCTCCGACGTCGACCTGGATCTCGTCGCCCTCCACCCGCAGCTCATAGGGATGCAGGGCGTTGCGGACGAGATGCGTCACGCATTTGCCGTTCACGCCGTCGAAGCCCCAATTGTGATAATTGCAGAGCACGGTCTTGCCGTCGAAAGCGGCTTCGTTCAGCGGCATGTCGGCATGTGGACAGCGGCCGCGAAAGGCCTTGAGCTCGCCGCCCGTCGGCCAGACCAGGAGCACGCTCTTGCGGCCGGCCTGAAAGAGGCCCATGGCCCCTTCGCTCACGGCGCTGGTGTTACAGATAAAGGTGAACGCCATCGGGATCGCCCTCGAAAAGGAAGCTGCCCGCGGCGATACGCAAGTTGTGGACCAGAGGCTGACCGGCCTCGGCGCGCCATGCTCTCCCGGATGCGCATCTTCGAGCCTCGGAGAGATACCGGAAGCTCCCGGACGGGATCGCATGGCCGCGCCATAACAATCAATGTGGCGCCGAATTTCGCTAAAAACATCGGACGGATTGTCGCAATAGGACCGATGTCTGCCCGGTCACGCAGGGACGGCGCTAACCGCCGCGTCCGCGCTCGGCGTGCTCGATCAGCAGCAGAAGATTTTCGAGAATGAGCGCCGAGGTCAAAGGCCCGACGCCTCCGGGGACCGGCGTGAGACGAATATCCAGCTCCTCGAGCGCCGCGGCGTCCACATCTCCGGCGAGCTTGCCGTCGATGAAGCCGACGCCCGCGTCGACGACGAGCTGTCCTCGCGAAAAATAATCGCGTCCGAAGAAATGCGGGCGCCCCGTCGCCACGAAGACGATGTCTGCCGCGCGCGAGAATTCGGGAATGTCCGGCGTCGCCGAATGGCAGATGGTGACCGTCGCCCCGGCGTTGACGAGCATATTCGCGAGCGGCTTGCCGACCGTGCGTCCGCGACCGATGACGACGACGCTCTTGCCGAGGAGCGGCCCCTGCGACTCGGCGAGCGCGATGCAGGCGCGCGGCGTCGCGGGCGCGATGAAGCGCTGATGCGGCCCATGCTGCAGCAAGGCGCCGAGATTGCCGACGGAGAGCCCGTCGGCGTCCTTATGCGCCGGGATGAGATTGGTCACGTCGATCTCGTCGACCTCGGGCTTCGACGACATGACGACAATGACGCCGTCTATGTCCGACCGCGCGCATAGATCGCGCATTCGCATCTCGATTTCCGCATAGGAGCCCGCATGCGAGAGATCGACGGCCTCGAAAGCGGCGCCCACTTCCTCGGCGTGCTTGCGTTTGACGGCGACATAGCTCAGCGCGGCCGGATCGGCCGAGCAGACGACGGCCGCGAGCTTGGGCGTGACGCCGCGCGCCTTCAGCGCGCCGATGGCGTCGACGAGCGCCGCCTTGCGGGCGGCGACGATCTCTCTGCTATAGATTTTCTGCATTGAATATGCCTTTTCGCCGCGATCGGCATTGGCCGCCCGAGGCGGCGCTCGAGCGCATGGGCTCGGCTCGTCTCCGCTATAAATCCAAAGCGACGCAGTCTATCCGCGGCCTTTCGACGCTGTCACGAGCGTGGTCGCCGCAGAGCCTCGGCCGATCGATTTCATCGAGCGAGCGCCGACGGCTCACGCCGGCCGGCCGAGCCGCGCTCGGAAAAGCGCGTCGGCTCGCGCAGCAGGAAAAAATGCGCAGCATCCACCAATCCGAGCGGCGCCAGACAATCCCGCACATAGGCCGACTGCGCGAGATAATGCGGCGGCAAATGACGCGGGCCTACGAAAGGCGCGTCGAGCGACGTTTGCACGGCGAACCATTCGCTCAATCGCGCCTGAATTTCCGCGGCGTGCTTTTGCCGCTCCATCAGCCATTGCGGCTCCCAGCCGATGCTCACATCGACGATGATCTTGTCGTGTCGAAGATCATTCAGCGACAGGAGCGCCTTCTCGCAGCCGAGCAATGCGGCGACTTCGGCGAGCGCTCCGCTCCATTGCGTAGGGTCGAGAGCGCAATCGTAGATCGATCCGATCACATCGGACAATAATCGGTACGAATAATTCGACACCCGCGCCATCCTTCTGAAAATGAATGTCGTAGAATATCGATGAAATAGGCTGCGGCCGCGGCCGCATGAATCAATTTACGATTGTGACTTCTCGCATGTGAAACCGAACCGCGCAATCGACCTCACGGCGGCGATCGACATTCGATTTTCGAATTTTTCTACTTCTCCTCCATTCGAGGGATAGCGAGGCACAGCGATTGCGTTAGCATCGCCCGTATCGAGCGCACGTTTCATTTTGAATGGGCCCGGTCACGCGTCTGCGTTAAAAAATTGTGTAAATTCAAATATTTGAGAGTCTCGCGTTGTGATGCTCTCGACCGCGCCAAACTGACACAGATGATATCGACGATGACCAAGAAAACCGATCCGACGATCCGCTATGAACAGGAGCGCGCGCGACCGCGCCAGCTCCCCTCCCTTTCCACCGACCGGGCCGAAAAATCGCCGATCGGCGAGCCGTTGGCGGATAAGCTGCGGCACGTTCAGGCGATCCTTCGCGCCGTCGAAGAATCGCGCGAGCAGAATCTGACGACGAAGCGGCTTTTCGAGCCGACAGCGATCGACTGTCTCAAGCAGCTGGTCGAGGCCCTCGATCGAGCGGACGGCGTCGAAGCCGCCCTCGTCGATGCGCGCACCATACTGAAGACCGCCGGAATGGGCTGAGCGGGCGGCTTCGCCGGGCCGACGCATGTGGGCTCGGCGTCTCTCGCGTAAGTGCGTTTCCAGCCGAAGTGGACGCCGGTTCGGCGTTGGAAACGCGTCAAAACAAAAGCCGAGAGTCTTTCCGTGTTTCGATGAAACACGGAAAGACTCTCGCGCGTCGCGCCTTCCGGCGATCGCTTCGATCGACGAACCCCGGCCGCACGGCGCGCGGTCGGGGTTCGTCGATCGGAGGCGCTTTCTTCAGACCGATCGCCGCGCGCTGCTCGCCGACGCCGGCGGCGCGCTGACTATATTGCCGGTTCTATCTGGTGAAGAGCTGCGAGTTGAACAGCGTATAGGCGGCGACGGCGAAGACGACGATCGCGAAAGCGATGGTGAGCTGGCCCGTCTTCTTCGACAGGCGCCGCGCCAGAGCGGCGCCCATCATCGTGCCCGCGGCGCCGCTGACGATGACGACGAGGGCGAGCAGCCAATCGATGAGTCCGGAGAGCGCGTAAGTGACCGCCGTCGTCAGACCGAAGACAGTGACGGCGACGAGCGACGTGCCGACGGCGTTGATCATCGGCATTCCCGTCGAACCGACGAGTCCGGGCACGACGAGAACGCCGCCGCCTATGCCGAAAAAACCCGAGAACAATCCGGTGACGAGTCCGAAGGAGGCGACGCGCGGCGCGCGCTCCACCGTGCATTCGACGGCGGCGTCGCCGACGGCGCCGCGGCCGCGCAGCATCATCACGCCGGTCATGATCATCGCCAGCGCGAAGAGGAACAACAGTCGTTGCCCGTCGAAACTCTTGCCGATCGTCGAGCCGACAATGGCGCCGAGCATTCCCGCGGCGGCGTAGATGCCGCCGCAGCGCCATTTCACCGAGCCGGTGCGCGCATGGTTCCACAGGCTGAAGGCCGCATTGACGGCGACGGCGAATGCGCTGGTGCCGATCGCGACATGCGGGTCCTTCACGCCGACGACATAGACCAGCAGCGGCACGGCGAGCACCGAGCCGCCGCCGCCGATGAGGCCGAGCGTGAAGCCGATCGCCGCCCCGCAGCCGGCGCCGATCAGATATTGAACGAGCTCTAAATACACCTGTTCCTCGTCATTCTGCGGGCTGCCGCTCGCATTTTTCGATCATATGCGGCTTGCACAGCCATTCCTGGCCTTTGAGCATGGCGCGCCAATAGATCGGCGGCAGCAGACGCTCCTTGAGGAACCAGGCCGCGCGCGACGGCCGCGCGCCATCGATGAGCCAATTGGGGAAGCTCGGCAGCAGCTTGCCGCCATAGCCGAATTCGGCGAGCACGATCTTGCCGCGCTCCACGGTGAGCGGGCAGGAGCCATAGCCGTCATAGCCGACATGCGGCGCCTTGCCGTCGAGCACGGAGAGCACATTGATGGCGACGACCGGCGCCTGCTTGCGCGCGGCGGCGGCGGTCTTGGCGTTGGTCGTCGCGACCGCGTCGCCCAGCGCGAAGACATTGCCGTAGCGCGTGTGGCGCAACGTCTCGGGATCGACGGCGATGAAGCCGGTTTCGCCCGCGAGCGGACTCTTGGCGACGAAATCCGGCGCGCGCTGCGGCGGCACGGCGTGCATCATGGCGAAATCGCGCTCGACGCGTTCGACTTTTCCGTCCGGCCCCTTCTGCTCGAAGGTCGCGATCTTCGCCGGCCCGTCGACGGCGACGAGCTTCGACTCGAGGCGCAATGCGATGCCGTAGCGCTCGACATATTCCATCAGCGCCGGCACATAGGCGGCCACGCCGAACAGCACGGCGCCGGCGTTGTGGAACTCGACCTCCATGTTCGAGAGCGCGCCGGCGCGCCGCCAAGCGTCGCAAGAGAGATACATGGCCTTTTGCGGCGCGCCGGCGCATTTGATCGGCACGGGCGGCTGTGTGAACAGCGCGCGGCCGCTACGCAGAGTCTGCGCGAGGAAATGCGTGTAGGGCGCGAGATCGGCGCGATAATTGGAGGTGACGCCGTTTTTGCCGAGTGTCTCGACGAGGCCGGGAATGGCGTCCCAATCGAGCTTTATGCCCGGCGAGGCGATGAGCGCGCGATAGCGCAGCCGCGAGCCGTCGTCGAGAACGACCTCATCGGACAAGGGCGCGAATTCGGCGACGGATTTCTTGATCCAGACGGCCTTGTCCGGCATCACCGAGGCCATGGGACGCTTCGTCACCTCGGGCTTGAACACGCCGGCGCCGACCAGCGTGAAGCCCGGCTGATAATAATGAATCTCCGCCGGCTCGACGATGGCGACGGAAAGCGAGGGCCGGCGCTTCAACAGGCTCGCCGCCGCCGCGATCCCGCCGCTGCCGCCGCCGACGACCACCACATCATAAGAGCCCGGACCGCGGTCTGCGGCCGGCGCGCCGCCGCGCGCGACGATGCGCGCTTTCCACGGCTCGAGATCGACTCCGGCCTCTTTCGCGGCGGCGAGAACCGTCTCGGCGCCGAGCGGCATGGCCTGCGACAGCGCCCACAGCGCGCTCGCGCGCCGGCCGCTCTTGCAATAGCCGAGCGCGGGGCCGCCCGCGGTCGCCAGCGCTCCGGCGAAATCGGCGACGGCGCCCTCATGAATGTCGCTCGGCGTCACCGGGACATGTTTCGCGGAAAGACCGTGCTCGGCGGCCCATTCGGCGACGTCGCGGAAATTCGGCTGGCCCTGCTCCTCATCGTCGGGACGACAGTCGATGACGAGGCGAAACCCCTCGCGCGCGGCGCGCTCGACATCGGCCTTCGTAATCTGCGGCGAAACGGAGAAAGCGGACGATAATTTCGTGAAGCTCATGACGGTGCGTTCCTCTTTTTTGTTCGCTTTTTGGGGTGCGTGTCGGGGAGAACCATCAGCCGGCGCGTGACGCTTCCCTCGTCTCTTCGAGACGCCCGCTTCGCGGGCTCCTCAGGATGAGGGAAGCTTCGGCGAGCGCGCGTCGGTTCAGACGCGCTTACAGGTCGAGATTCCGAAGAGGCGATAGGCCGGGCAGAAGGAGACGAGGCTGGTCGCCAAGGCGATGATCGCGACGACGCCGAGGCCGCCGGAGAGCGCGCCCAGCCAATAGGCCATCGCTATGGCCGCGACGACGGCGAGACGGAAAATGCGGTCTAGGGTTCCGACATTCCTGGTCATGATTCGGCCCTTTCGTTCGAGCGTTTCGGCGTTCACATTTTCTGCGCGACGAAGCGCTGCAGAATCATTCCGAGCGCCATGGCCGCGACGAAAGGCGCGACGACGAGAGGCGCGAGGGCGAGATCGGCGAGCGCCGGCCCAGGACAGAGCCCGGCGACGCCCCATCCGACGCCGAAGATCGCCGCGCCCGTGACGAGGCGCGCATCTACGGGAGAGGTCGGCGGCAGATCGAAGCTTTCGGCGGCGAGCGGCCGCTCCAGCCGGCGCACGACGCGCCAAGTGATCGCCATAGGAATGAGCGCGCCGATCATGACGAAAGCGAGCGTCGGATCGAAAGCGCCGAAGACATCGAGAAAGCCGCGCACGCGCGCCGGATCGGCCATGCCGGAAACGGCGAGGCCGAGTCCGAAGATCGCGCCGCTGAGAATGCCGAGGAGGGGAAATCGGATCACCATGCGAGCCCCGCCGCATTCATCGCCGCGACCATCGCCGCCGCGACGCTCATGAAGACGCCGGTCGCGACGAGCGAGCGTTTGGAGAGCCGCGACAGGCCGCAGACGCCATGGCCACTGGTGCAGCCGGAGCCGAGCCGCGCGCCATAGCCGACCGGCAGCCCCCCGATCAGCAGCATGGCCAGCGGCGGAAAGCTCATCTCTATCGGCCCAGGGAGAAGAACGAGCGCCCCCGCGCCGAGCGGCAGGCCGAGTACGAAGCCGGCCGCGAGTCCGTCCGGCCCGCAAGCCTTGGTCACGCCGATCACGCGGGCGAAGAGGCCGCTGACGCCGGCGATGCGCCCGGCGCCGAGCAGCATGATCGACGCGCTCGCGCCGATCATCAGCCCGCCGGCGAGGCCCTGCGCCGTGGAAGAGGCGAGCATCATCAGAAGACGTCCAGCGGGAGCTTCAGATAGCGCGCGCCATTGTCCTCCGGCGGCGGCAGGCGACCGCCGCGCATATTCACCTGCACGGAAGGCAGGATCAGATGCGGCAGATCGAGCGTCGCATCGCGATGCGTGCGCATGTCGACGAATTCGTCCTCGCCGATTCCGTCATGCACATGGACATTGCCCTTGCGCTCGGCGCCGACCGTCGTCTCCCAGGCATAAGTGTCGCGGTTCGGCGCTTTGTAGTCGTGGCAGAGGAACAGCCGCGTCTCGTCGGGCAGCGCCATCAGCCGGCGGATGGAGCGATAGAGCGCGCGGGCGTCGCCGCCGGGGAAATCGGCGCGCGCCGTTCCATAGTCCGGCATGAACAGCGTGTCGCCGACAAAGGCCGCGTCGCCGATCACATAAGCGACATCGGCCGGCGTATGGCCGGGCACATGCAGCGTGATCGCCGGAATCTCGCCGATCGCGAAAGTCTCGCCATCATCGAACAAATGATCGAACTGCGAGCCGTCGCGGGCGAACTCCGTCCCGAAGTTGAAGACCTTGCCGAAGACGGTCTGAACCGTGGTGATCTCGCGGCCGATGGCCAGCTTGCCGCCGAGCTTAGTCTGGAGATAGGGCGCGGCCGAGAGATGATCGGCATGGGCATGGGTTTCCAGCAGCCAGTCGATCACAAGACTTTCACGATTCACATAAGCGATGACCTCATCCGCGCCCTTGGTCGAGGTACGGCCGGAGGCCGCATCGAAATTCAGCACGCTGTCGACGATCGCCGCATGGCGGGTCGCCGGATCATAAACGACATGAGACGCCGTGAAAGTGGGCTCGTCGAAGAAGGTCTCGACCTGGACCGACGGCCGTTTCGCGGCGGCGAGGATTTGTTCCCTGGCCTGCTCGAGCGCGGCATCCGTCATGGCGACCTCCCCTTTAATTTCAATATTACATGATTTATGTAATTAAATAGTCTGCTTGTGTCAAGCGAGGAATGGGGGCATTTGAAAGCCATGGAAAAAGAACCGATTCCGGCTCCGACCACGGCTGCGCCGGCGCTGCGCGTCGGCGATCTCGCACCGGTTTTTCAGGCGCGCTCCACGGGCGGCGACATTCGTCTCGATCAGTTCCGCGGCCGCTGGCTGATCTTTTTCTCGCATCCGGCGGATTTCACGCCGGTCTGCACCAGCGAATTCGTGGCGCTCTCGCGCGCCGCGCCGCGATTCGAGGAGGTGGGCTGCGCGCTGCTGGGGCTCTCGGTCGACAGCCTCTATTCGCATCTCGCCTGGGTGCGGGCGATTCGCGACCTTTTCGGCGTCACTGTCCCCTTCCCCATCGTCGAGGACCCGACCATGACCATTGGTCGCGCCTATGGAATGCTGGACGAGACCGCCCGAGATTCCTCTGCGATGCGCGCGACCTATTACATCGACCCGCAGGGAATCGTGCGGGCGCTCACTTGGTATCCGCTGACGGTCGGGCGTTCGGTGGAGGAGATGCTGCGCCTCGTCACGGCGCTGAAGAAGGCCGCCTCCGGCGAGGTGATGACGCCGGAGGGCTGGACGCCCGGCGGCGATCTTCTGCTGCCGCCGCCCAGCGCCGCGCAAGAGGCGCTCGCGCCCGGCGCGACCGACAGCTGGTTCTATCGGACGTGCAAAGATCTGAGCTCGAAAGACAAATGACCGCACTCTACGAATCGCGCGAGCGCGCCAATGAGGCCGCCGAAAGGCTGAAGATTTTCGCGCAGCCGCAGCGGCTGATGATCCTGTCCTATCTCCTCGCCGGCGAGCACACGGTCGGCGAGATCGAGGCCGCGACCGCGATTCAGCAGCCGGCCTTGAGCCAGCAGCTCGCCGAGTTGCGCCGCGCCGAGCTGGTGGAGACCCGCCGCGCCGCCAAGCAGGTCTTCTACCGCCTGGCCGATGCGAAGGTGACGCTCTGCGTCAAATGCGTCGAGGCGATCTTCGAAGGCGCCGCCGATCCGCAAGGCGCGCTCGCCGAAGCGCTGCGCGCGCCACAGGCCGCGCGCGAGCCGCCGGGCAAGGCCGGCGCGGCGGCATTCGCGAAGATCGTCTAGCGAGGGCCAGGGTGTCAGGCTCCTCGCATCCGGCCCGCGTTCCATGATATTCACGAGACCATGACGAAAGCCGCCGAAGATCGAGGCGCGGCCAAGCCGCTGTTCTCCTATCGCAAGCATTGGGCGCATCGCTTCGGCGTCGCGCCTTTTCTGCCCATGTCGCGCGCCGAGATGGAGACGCTCGGCTGGGACAGTTGCGACATCATCCTCGTCACCGGCGACGCCTATATCGACCATCCGAGCTTCGGCATGGCCATCATCGGCCGCCTCTTGGAGGCGCAGGGTTTTCGCGTCGGCATTATCGCCCAGCCGGACTGGCGCGACGCTTCCGCCTTCCGCGCGCTCGGCAAGCCGAACCTCTTCTTCGGCGTCACCAGCGGCAATATGGATTCGATGGTGAACCGCTACACCTCCGACCGGCGGCTGCGGCACAATGATTCCTACACGCCCGGCGGCGAAGGCGGCAAAAGGCCCGATCGCGCCGTCATCGTCTACGCCCAGCGCTGCCGCGAGGCTTTCCCCGATGCGCCGATCCTGCTCGGCGGCATAGAGGCGTCGCTGCGGCGCATCGCCCATTACGACTATTGGTCGGACAAGGTCCGCCGCTCCATCCTCTTCGACGCCAAGGCCGATCTGCTGCTCTATGGCAACGCCGAGCGCGCCCTCGTCGAGGTCGCGCATCGCATCGCCAAGCGCGGCATGGCGCAGGATTTCGCCGATGTCCGCGGCGTCGCCTTCACGCGCGACGCCACGCCCGAGGGCTGGCTCGAGGCCTCGGCCGAGGACATTGACGGGCCGGACGAAGGCCGCATACGCAAGGACGCGCAGAGCGAGACTGTCGTCATCCGCCTGCCCGCTTTCGAGCAGGTCGCCAATGACCCCGAATCCTACGCCCGCGCCTCGCGCGTGCTGCATCGGGAGAGCAATCCCGGTAATGCGAGCGCGCTGACCCAGCGTCACGGAACGCGCGATATTTGGCTCACCGCGCCGCCCATTCCGCTGACCATGGCGGAAATGGACGGCGTCTATGATCTGCCCTTTGCGCGCGCGCCGCATCCTTCCTACACGCAGGCTATCCCTGCATGGGAGATGATCCGTCATTCGGTGACGATCATGCGCGGCTGCTTCGGCGGCTGCTCCTTCTGCTCCATCACCGAGCATGAGGGGCGCATCATCCAGTCGCGCTCGGAAGGCTCGATCCTCAAAGAAATCGAGATGATCCGCGACAAGACCGAGGGTTTTACCGGCATCATCTCCGACATTGGCGGGCCGACGGCGAATATGTATCGCCTCGCCTGCAAGGACCGCGAGACCGAGGCGCTGTGCCGGCGGCCCTCCTGCGTCTATCCGGACATTTGCAAGAATCTCGAGACCAGCCACGACTCGCTGATCCAGCTCTATCGCAAGGCGCGCGCGCTGCCCGGCGTGAAGAAAGTGATGGTGGCGTCTGGCGTGCGCTATGATCTCGCGGTGAAGAGCCCGGCCTATGTGCGCGAGCTGGTCGAGCATCATGTCGGCGGCTATCTCAAAATTGCGCCCGAACATACGGAGAGCGGCCCGCTCGCCAAAATGATGAAGCCCGGCATAGGCTCCTACGATCGCTTCAAGCGTCTGTTCGACGCGGCGGCGCAGGCGGCCAAGAAGCAATATTTCCTCATCCCCTATTTCATCGCGGCCCATCCGGGCACGAGCGACGAGGATATGTTGAATCTGGCGCTATGGCTGAAGAAGAACGGCTATCGCGCCGATCAGGTGCAGACCTATCTGCCCTCGCCCATGGCGCTGTCGACGGCCATGTATCACTCGGGCTTCAATCCGCTGAAGCCGGTGCGGCGCGGCGCGTCGGAGAAGGTCGATGCGGTGAAGGGCCTGCGCCAGCGCCGCCTGCACAAAGCCTTTCTGCGCTATCACGATCCCGAGAACTGGCCCGTGCTGCGCGATGCGCTGAAGGCGATGGGCCGCGCCGATCTCATCGGCCCGGGCAAGCACCATCTGGTGCCGGGCTGGCAACCCGCGGGAACCGGCAAGGCCGGCGAAGGCCGCCGCACGGGCCAGAACGGCGCGCGGCCGCAGACACGGGAATTCCGGACGAATGGGCTGCGCTCGCGCGGGTCGTAGCGATTGTGAGAGCCGGAAGCGCCCCCTCCCCACCCCCCGCTGTGCGGGAGAGGGAGTAGATTGCGCCCGTCATCGAAACTTCACGAACCGCCCGCAGCCCCCCTCGCGCAGCGGGTGAGGGGGGCTCAGCGCAACCAGCGACTCCCGTCGAGGCGCGATGCGCCTCGACCATCAGAACGGAATATCGTCGTCGAGCTGCTCCGACAGACGTCCACCGCTAGCCGGCGCGGGAGAACGCTCGGCGGGCGGGCGCTCCATCGGCGAGGAGCGGCCGAAGCTGGAGCCGCCGCCGCCGCCGCTCGACTGATAGGAGCCGCCGCCGCCTTCATAATCGCCCTCGCCGCGACCGCCGCCTTTGCTGTCGAGCAGCGTCAGCTCGCCGCGGAAGCGTTGCAGCACGACGTCGGTCGCCCGACGCTGCACGCCGTCCTTGTCCTGATATTCACGCGTCTGCAGCTGGCCCTCGAGATAGATCTTGGAGCCCTTGCGGCAATATTGCTCGGCGATCTTCCCGAGATTCTCGTTGAAGATCGACACATTGTGCCATTCCGTGCGGTCCTTGCGCTCGCCGCTGCTGCGATCGCGCCAGGATTCCGTCGTCGCCACGGAGAAAGAGACGACGCGGTCGCCCGACGGCAGTGTGCGCACTTCCGGGTCGCGGCCCAGATTCCCCACCAGGATGACCTTGTTGACGCTGCCCGCCATGACCCTCTCCGCTTATGAATGTCCGAGGCACCTTAGTCCGAAACGCGCGAGCGCGAAGGCGTTCCGCCGCCTTGTCCACAATTCGCGCGATGTTCTTTTTTTGTTCTAGCATCCGCGTCGGGCGGGCGCAATGCCCCCGCTCATTGCGTCGTGATTGCGGTTTCCACATCGCTCGGGTCGATGCGGCGCGAGAGGCCGGCGGCGAGCTTGTCGTGGTCGAGCTCGCCCTCCCACCAGGCGACGACGATTGTCGCCACGCCATTGCCGCAAATATTGGTGAGCGCGCGGCATTCGCTCATGAATTTATCGACGCCGATGACGATCGCCATGCCCGGCGCGAGACGCGGGTCGATCGAGGCGAGCGTCGCGCCAAGCGTGATGAAGCCGGCGCCGGTCACGCCCGAGGCGCCCTTCGACGTCAGCATCGCCACGGTGAGAATGACGAATTGCTGTCCCGCCGAGAGCTCGACGCCGAGCGCCTGGGCGATGAACAGGCTCGTCAGCGTCATATAGATATTGGTGCCGTCGAGATTGAAGGAATAGCCGGTCGGCACGACGAGTCCGACGACCGATTTCGAGCAGCCCAAGCGCTCGAGCTTCTCCATGAGCTGCGGCAGCGCGCTCTCCGACGAAGAGGTGCCGAGCACGATCAGCAATTCGTCGCGAATATAGGCGAGGAAGCGGAAAATGCTGAAGCCGACGAAATGCGCGACGACGCCGAGCGCGACGACAACGAATAAAATGGAGGTGATATAGAAGGAGCCGACCAGCCAAGCGAGGCTCAGCAGCGACTGCGAGCCATATTTGCCGACCGTATAGCCCATGGCGCCGAAAGCGCCGAGCGGCGCCGCCTTCATCACGATCGCGATGACGCCGAACATGGCGTGGCCGGCCTCGTCGATGAAGCCGCCCAGCGCCCTGCCCCGCTCGCCGAGCGCCATCAGCGCGAAGCCGAAGAGGATAGAGAACAGCAGCACTTGCAGAATATCGCCTCTGGCGAAGGCGCCGATGACGCTGTCGGGAATGACGCCGAGCACGAATTCGACCGGGCTGCGCTGCGCGGTCGGCTCAAGATATTTGGCGACGGCGGCAGTGTCCGCCTTGCCCGAAAAACCTTCGCCCGGCCGCAGCACATTGCCGACGAGAAGGCCGAGCGCCAGGGCTATGGTCGAGACGACTTCGAAATAGACGAGCGCCTTGACGCCGACGCGCCCGACCTTGGCGGCGCTCTCGAGATGGGCGATGCCGGAGACGATGGTGCAGAAGATGATCGGCGCGATCACCATTTTGATGAGATTGACGAAGCCCTTGCCCATCGCCTCCATCCAGGGGCTCATGGCGATGTCGGGAAAATAGACGCCGAGCAATGCGCCGAGCACGATGGCGGCGAGCACTTGCAGATAGAGACTATGCGCGCTTTTGCGCGGCGCCTCGGCCGTGGCGGCGGCTGTCAATTTCGGCTCCTCTTTCCCGTCTCATTCGTCGATTATTCCTAGACCGGGAGCCGAAAGCGGGCAATGGCGCTCATGCGCTCACCATGTCGAGCCGCATCAGCGTTCGCGCGTCGAGCGTCAGCGTCATCGCGCCGAAAATCTCCGCGAGCTGGGCGAGGCTGGTGACGCTGACGATCGGCGCGGTCACGCCCGGCTGGGCCAGCAGCCAGGCGATGGCGATCTGCGCCGGAGTGGCGGCGAATTGCGTGGCGGCGCGGTCGAGCTCGCGCAGAATATCGAGGCTGCGATCGTCGAGAATGCGCGCGACGACGGCGCCGCGCGCCGCGCCGACCGTATCCTCCATCGAGCGATATTTGCCGGTGAGGAATCCCGCTTCCAACGCGCGGAAGGGAATGACGCCCAAATCCTCCTCGAGGCACAGCCGGCGCAGATCGCCTTCGTAAAAGGCGCGGGTGACGAGATTGTAATGCGGCTGCAGGCAGGAAAACAGCGGCAGCCCATGGGCTCGCGCGGTCGCCAGCGCCTCGGCGAGGCGCGGCGCCGAATAATTGGACGCGCCGATGGCCCGCACTTTGCCGCTCTGGATGAGGCGCGCGAAAGCCTCCAGCGTCTCGTCGAACGAGACCGCGGTGTCGTCGAAATGCGCCTGATAGAGATCGATCCGATCGGTTCCGAGCCGACGCAGCGACTCCTCGGCCGAGCGGATGATGTGGGCGCGGGAGAGGCCCTTGCCCAGATTTGGCATATCGCCACCGACCTTGGTCGCGATCAGAACCCGATCGCGCTTGCCCGTCGCCTTCAGCCAATTGCCGATGATCGTTTCGGACTCGCCGCCCTTATGGCCGGGCGCCCAGGTCGAATAGGTGTCGGCGGTGTCGATCAGCGCGAAGCCGCGATCGACGAACGCGTCCAGAATGGCGCCGGAGGTCGCCTCGTCCACCGTCCAGCCGAAGACGTGACAGCCGAGCACGAGGGGGGCGCAGTCGAGGCCCGACCGGCCGAGCTTGCGATGTCGCATGAGAACGCTCCGCCCGCTGCGCCGCTAGCTATTGCTGTAATCCTCCGGGGCGATGCGGACATGCATACCGTCTAGGCCCGAGTCGAATTTCATCTGGCAGGCGAGGCGCGAATTGAGCTCGCGGTTGGCGGCCTTGGCCAGCATGATGGCCTCGGCGGGCTCCATGGGGGGCATGGCGACGCCGTCGGGCAGATCGACATAGATTTGGCAGGTGGCGCAGGTGCAACTGCCGCCGCATTCCGCGACCAGCTCCTCTACGCCCGATTTGCGGATCAGCTTCATCATCGTCGCGCGATCCTTGCCGGCGATCTCCGACCTCGTCCCGTCGCGCGTCTCGAGCGTGAATTTCGCCATTCGTCACTGTCCGATGTTCGAGGAGGCGAGATCGGGGCTGACCTCATGGCCGCTGGCGACGGAGCCGTCGCGCGCGATGCGGATGGTCGCGAGGCCAGCGGTCTTGGCGGCGTCCAATTCGTCCTCGTTTTCCGACAGCAGGAGGATGGACGCCGCGGGCAGGGCCAGACTCTCGCAGATGTCGCGATAGGAGCCGGGCTCGATCTTCTGGCCGAGCGAAGTGTCGAAAAACCCTTCGAACAGGCCGGTCGGATCCTCGGTCGCGCAGCGGCGCAGCAGCAGCTTTTGCGCCTCCGCCGAATTGGACGAATAGACGAACAGGCGAAGCCCGGCGGCGGCCCAGGATTTCAAGCAATCGACCACATCCGGATAGAGCGCGCCAGCGAGCTCGCCCTTGTCGAAAGCCTCCTGCCAGACGAGGCCCTGAAGGATTTTCAGCGGCGTCGCCTTGCGGCCCTGCTTCATCCAGCGCAGCAGCAGCGATTCCGCCTGCGTGGGATCGAGCTCATAGCCGCCCATCAGGCGTCCGGTCTCCTCCAGCGCCTCCTCCACCACCTCGTCCTCGGCGTGCTCGGCGATGTAGCTCCCGAGCCGCTGGGCGGCGAGGGGCGTGAGCGTCTCGGTCATGAAAGCCATCGGAAGGACGACGCCTTCGAGATCGATCAAGACGGCGCGGACGGGCTCGCTCATCGCGCCGCCTCCCCTGCGGAAAATTGTCCGTATAGCGCCATCGAACCGCTCGCCTTTCCCGATTGTCCCGGTCGAGACAGCATGATTTGTGCCGCGCCTTATGAAGGCGGGCGGCCACGGTCAAGCTCTGGCTGTCGCTCGAGCCTGTGGATTAGTGCGTCGCAGCATGGCAAGAGAGGACGGAGGGCGTAAGATCGATCGCCCGCCGGCCCTTTCCCTCATTCTCCCCCGCGACGCGGGAGAGGCGCCGACGTCGCGCAAGCCCTCGATGATGCGCCGAATCTACCCCCTCCCCCGCGCAGCGGGGAAGGGTCGGGGAGGGGGCGAACCCAACGCTCCAGTTCTGGTCGTGCACATGCGAAGCTCGAAAAAATCCGCCGCTGAAGCCTCACTCGACGATCTGTTCGACGGCAAGGTCATCTCCATTCGCGGCGCGCGCGAGCATAATCTCAAAAATGTCGATCTCGTCATTCCGCGCGACAAGCTCGTCGTCTTCACCGGACTCTCGGGATCGGGCAAATCCTCGCTCGCCTTCGACACGATCTACGCCGAGGGCCAGCGCCGCTATGTCGAGTCGCTCTCGGCCTATGCCCGCCAATTTCTGGAGATGATGCAGAAGCCGAATGTCGATCAGATCGACGGCCTCTCGCCCGCCATCTCCATCGAGCAGAAGACGACCTCGAAGAATCCGCGCTCCACCGTCGGCACGGTGACGGAGATTCACGATTACATGCGCCTCTTATGGGCGCGCGCCGGCATTCCCTATTCGCCGGCGACCGGCCTGCCGATCGAGAGCCAGACGGTCTCGCAAATGGTCGACCGCGTGCTGGCGCTGCCGCAGGGAACGCGCCTCTATCTGCTCGCGCCCGTCGTGCGTGGCCGCAAGGGCGAATATAAAAAAGAGATCGCCGAATTCACCAAGCGCGGCTTTCAGCGATTGAAGATCGACGGCGCCTATCACGAGATCGCCGACACGCCGCCGCTCGACAAGAAATTGAAGCACGACATCGACATTGTCGTCGACCGTATCGTGGTGCGCTCCGACATTGGCGCGCGTCTCGCCGATAGTTTCGAGACGGCGCTGGAGCTGGCCAATGGGCTGGCGGTGGTGGAGTTCGCGGATCAGACGAGCCGACCCAGCGAGACCGCCGCGCCATCTGCGCCGGCGGCCGCCTATGCCTCGAACCATTATGCGCCGGACCACATCGTCTTCTCGTCGAAATTCGCTTGCCCCGTCTCCGGCTTCACCATTGCGGAGATCGAGCCGCGGCTGTTCTCCTTCAACAATCCCTTCGGCGCCTGCCCGGCCTGCAGCGGTCTCGGCCAGGAGCAGGTGATCGATCCCGATCTCGTCGTTCCCGATCCCAAGCTCTCTTTGCGCAAAGGCGCCATCGCGCCCTGGGCGAAATCATCGTCGCCCTATTACAGCCAAGCGCTGGCCTCGCTCGGCCGGCATTACAAATTCCGACTCGACACGCCTTTCGAGCAGCTCGACAAAACAGTGCGAGAGGTCCTGCTGCACGGCTCCGGCAAAGAGGAGATTCGCTTCTCCTATGACGACGGCGCGCGCGCCTATGATGTGAAGAAGCCATTCGAAGGCGTCGTCGCCAATCTGCAGCGCCGTTTTTTGGAGACGGACAGCGAATGGGCGCGAGAGGAGATCGGCCGCTATATGTCGGCGGAGCCCTGCAAGGCCTGCCTCGGCTATCGCCTGAAGCCGGAAGCGCTGGCGGTGAAAATCGACAGGCTGCATATCGGCGAAGTGTCGGACCTCTCCGTGCGCGCCGCGCTCGACTGGTTCCGCACGCTGCCGGAAAAGCTCGACGCCAAGCGCAATGAGATCGCGCATCGCATTTTGAAGGAAATCCGCGACCGCCTGACCTTCCTCGTCGATGTCGGCCTCGACTATCTCACTCTGTCGCGCGCCTCGGGCACGCTGTCGGGCGGCGAGAGCCAGCGCATCCGCCTCGCCTCGCAGATCGGCTCCGGCCTCACCGGCGTGCTCTATGTGCTGGACGAGCCCTCGATCGGCCTGCATCAGCGCGACAATGACCGGCTGCTCGACACGCTGCGGCGCCTGCGCGATCTCGGCAATAGCGTCATCGTCGTCGAGCATGACGAGGATGCGATTCTCTCCGCCGATTATGTGGTCGATGTCGGCCCCGGCGCCGGCGTGCATGGCGGCCACATCGTCTCCAAAGGCGCGCCGCAGGAGATCATGGACGATCCCAATTCGCTCACCGGCCAATATTTGACCGGCGCGAAACAAGTGACTTTGCGCCATGCGCTGCGCAAGCCCGATCCCGGCCGCTGGCTGAAGATTTCCGGCGCGCGCGGAAACAATCTCAAAAATGTCGAGGCGAAGATTCCCTTGGGCCTGTTCACCGCCGTCACCGGCGTTTCGGGCGGCGGCAAATCGACTCTCGTCATCGAGACGCTGTACAAAGCCGTGGCGCGCCGCCTCAATAGCGCGCATGAGCATCCCGCGCCTTTCGACAAGATCGACGGGCTCGAGCATATCGACAAGATCATCGATATCGATCAATCGCCGATCGGCCGCACGCCGCGCTCCAATCCGGCGACCTATACCGGCGCCTTCACGCCGATCCGCGAATGGTTCGCTGGCCTGCCAGAGGCGAAGGCGCGCGGCTATGCGCCGGGGCGCTTCTCCTTCAATGTGAAGGGCGGCCGCTGCGAAGCCTGCCAGGGCGACGGCGTCATCAAGATCGAGATGCACTTCCTGCCCGACGTCTATGTCACTTGCGACGTTTGCAAGGGCAAGCGCTACGATCGCGAGACGCTGGAAGTGAAATATCGCGACAAATCTATCGCCGACGTTCTCGACATGACGGTCGAGGAAGCGGCCGTACTATTCAAAGCAGTGCCGGCGATCCGCGACAAGATGGAGACGCTGAAGCGCGTCGGCCTCGATTACATCCGCGTCGGCCAGCAGGCGACGACGCTCTCGGGCGGCGAGGCGCAGCGCGTGAAGCTCGCCAAGGAATTGGCGCGCCGCTCCACGGGGCGCACGCTCTATATTCTCGACGAGCCGACGACGGGCCTGCATTTCCACGATGTCGCGAAATTGCTCGAGGTGCTGCACGAGCTCGTCGATCAGGGCAATAGCGTCGTCGTCATCGAGCATAATCTCGAGGTCATCAAGACGGCCGATTGGATCATCGATCTCGGGCCGGAGGGCGGCGACGGCGGCGGCGAGATCGTGGCGGCCGGCCCACCTGCCGATATCGTCGCCGCGAAGCGCAGCCATACGGGGCGCTATCTCGCCGAAGTGCTGAAGCGCCGTCCGCCGCGCGCGGACAAGGCGAAGGAGACGAAGGCGGCGAAGGAACCCAAAGAGACGCCTGCGCCGCGCCGCAAGCGCGCGGCGCAGGAGCAGTGAGGCTCAGCTGATCTCAGATCGAGTAGCCGCGCTTGCGCAGCTCGGATTTGAGATCGGTCTGCAGCGACTCGCCGACCTTCACGCCCCAGGCTTTGCCGACCTCCATTCCGCTCTTGGCGAGCTGGCCCATTTTCAGGGCCAGCTTCGCGCCCGTCGGCGATTTGTAGAAGCTCAGCACGTCGCGCAATTCCGCGACGCTGAAATTATCGGCATAGACGGCGGCCATCTGGCCCGCCAGCTCGTCCAGACTGGCGATGAATTTCGCCTGCATGCGCGGCGATATCTCGGCGAGGTCCTTGTCGAGCTTCGGATTTTGCGCCCCGAGCAGTGATTTGATCTGCTCCATCAGAGCCGGCAGCATCTGCTTGGCAGTATCCGTCACATGCATGGCGACGAGCAGATCCTTCGCGACGGCGAGGCGCTCGCCCCTGTCGTCGGCGCGCGCCGGCGCGATGCAGAGCGCGAGCAACACGGCGAATGACGCGATGAAAAGTCTCATGCAATCCTCCCGATGAAAATGCGCGCGCATCATACGCCATGACGTGCGCGCTCGAAAGCGCAGAGGTGGAGGCTCGCGGGAGGAGAGAATTCTCAGCTTTTCGCGGCGCGAGCGGCGAAATAGGAGTCGATCTTCTCCCGCATCGTGCGCAGGAAGCGCTCTTCTCCGAAGCCGAGCGCATGAGCGCGAATGCGCTCCGGCGAAAATTCCATGCGCTCGAAGCGCGTGATCGCCTCGCTCAGCGCTTCGACGGTCTGCGTATCGAAGAAGACGCCTGTCTCATTCTCGACAACGGTCTCCGTCGCCCCGCCGCGGCGGAAGGCGATGACCGGCCTGCCGCTCGCCATCGCCTCGAGCGGCACGATGCCGAAATCTTCCTCGCCCGGGAAGATCAGCGCGCGACAGCGCGAATAATGCCGCATGAGCACGTCGAAGGGCTGCGGGCCGAGCACAGACACGGTGGGGCCGGCGCGCTTGCCGATCGCCTCCAGATTGGAGCCGCCGCCGATGACGACGAGCTTCTTGCCCATCGCGTTGAATGCGTCGATGGCGAGATCGGGCCGCTTATAGCCGACGAGCTCGCCGACCATGAGATAATAATCGCCGATCTCTTCGCGCGGCGCGATGACGAAGGCGTCGGCGGCGACGGGTGGGTGCACGACATCGGCGGAACGTCGGTAATAACGCTCGACGCGATGCGCGACCGTCGTCGAATTGGCGATGAAATGATCGACGCGGGTCGCCGACAGCGCGTCCCAATTGCGCAGATAATGCGCGAGCGGCGGCATCAGCAGGCGCGTGAGCCGGCCGGATTCCTCGCGATACTCATGGTACATGTTCCACAAATAACGCATGGGCGAGTGGCAATAGCACACATGCAGCGCTTCCGGCGGCGGAATGACGCCTTTGGCCGGGCCCGACTCGCTCGAAATGACGAGATCATAGCCGCGCAGATCGAGCTGCTCGCAGGCGAGCGGCATCAAAGGCAGATATTGCCGATAATATTTCGCAGCGCGAGGCAGGGACTGGATGAAGCTCGTCTTGATCGGGCGCGAGAGGATTGTCTGCGAAACAGCGGCCGGATCGATGACATGGGTGAACAGATCGGCCTGCGGATAGAGCCGGATCAGGGATTCGACGACCTTTTCACCGCCGCGCATGCCGACGAACCAATAGTGAACGATCGCCACGCGCATCTACGTTCCCACCTCGACGCTCGCCCACCTCGACGCTCGGACAGCCTCGCGGGAGCGCGCGAACGACGAAGCCGGGCATGAGCCCGGCTTCGAGAATACAGTCGAAGTGATTAACATCCCGTGAGGATTCGAGAGGCTGCTCAGTTCTTTAGCGGCGTCTCCGGAACGCTGCGCGGGCGGGCGCTGGCGCTACGCGGCACCGGATCGGTCTTGCCCGAATCCTTGCCGGAGTCGCTCTCCTTCGGCTTGCGGCTCTTGCGCGGCTCGCCACCTTCGGCGGAAGCGCGCTTCTTGCCGGCCTCGACGATATCGCGCTCGGGACGCGGCAGCACCGGCCCCTCGGGGAAGACGAAACCGAGCGATTTGGCGCCGCTGTCGTCAGTCACCACCACGACGCGCACCGCGCCGCCGTTCTTCAGCCTGCCGAACAGAACCTCGTCGGCGAGCGGCGTCTTGATGTGCTGGTGGATGACGCGACCCATCGGCCGCGCGCCCATGGCCTGGTCATAGCCATGCTCGACGAGCCAGGCGCGCGCCTCGTCGGCGAGCTCGATCGTGACATTGCGATCGGCGAGCTGCGCCTCGAGCTGCAGGACGAATTTGTCGACGACGCGGGCGATGACCTCCTCCGGCAGATGGCCGAAGTTGACGATCGCGTCGAGACGATTGCGGAACTCCGGGGCGAAGAGGCGATTGATCGCTTCATTGTCCTCGGTGTTGTGCACCGTGCCGCGGGTGAAGCCGATCGGCTTCCGCGCGAGATCGGCGGCGCCGGCGTTGGTCGTCATGATGAGGATCACATTGCGGAAGTCGATCTGCTTGCCGTTGTGATCCGTCAGCTTGCCGTGGTCCATCACCTGCAACAGAATGTTGAAGAGATCGGGATGCGCCTTCTCGATCTCGTCGAGCAGCAGCACGCAATGCGGATGCTGGTCGATGCCGTCGGTCAGAAGGCCGCCCTGATCGAAGCCGACATAGCCGGGAGGCGCGCCGATGAGCCGGCTCACCGTATGGCGCTCCATATATTCCGACATGTCGAAGCGCAGCAGCTCTATGCCGAGCGAGGTGGAGAGCTGGCGCGCCGCCTCCGTCTTGCCGACGCCCGTCGGGCCGGAGAAGAGATAGCAGCCGATCGGCTTCTCGGGATCGCGCAGGCCGGCGCGGGCGAGCTTGATCGCCGAGGTCAGCGCGGTGAGCGCCTTGTCCTGGCCATAGACGACGCGCTTCAACGTCTCGTCGAGATGGGCCAGCACTTCGGCGTCGTCCTTGGAGACGGTCTTGGCCGGAATACGCGCCATCGTCGAGATCGTCGTCTCGATCTCCTTCAGGCCGATCGTCTTCTTGCGCTTGGACTCGGGCACGAGCATTTGCGCCGCGCCGGTCTCGTCGATGACGTCGATCGCCTTGTCCGGCAGCTTGCGGTCGTGGATATAGCGCGCCGAGAGCTCCACCGCCGCTTTCACCGCCTCATTGGTGTAACGGATCTTGTGGAACTCTTCGAAATAGGGCTTCAGACCCTTGAGGATCTCCACCGCATCCGGGATCGACGGCTCATTGACGTCGATCTTCTGGAAGCGCCGCACCAGGGCGCGGTCCTTCTCGAAATATTGGCGATATTCGCGATAGGTGGTCGAGCCAATGCAACGCAGCGTGCCTTGCGCGAGCGCCGGCTTGAGCAGATTGGAGGCGTCCATCGCGCCGCCGGAGGTCGCGCCGGCGCCGATCACCGTATGGATCTCGTCGATGAAGAGGATGGCGTTCTTATGCGCCTCGATCTCCTTGATGACCTGCTTCAGCCGCTCCTCGAAATCGCCGCGATAGCGCGTGCCGGCGAGCAGCGTGCCCATGTCGAGCGCGAACACCGTCGCGCCGGCGAGAACATCCGGAACCTCGTTCTGGATGATCTTGCGAGCGAGGCCTTCGGCGATGGCCGTCTTGCCGACGCCGGGATCGCCGACCAGCAGCGGATTGTTCTTCTGCCGGCGACACAGCACCTGGACGGTGCGCAGCACCTCGGACTCGCGGCCGATCAGCGGATCGATGCGGCCATCGCGCGCCTTGCGGTTGAGGTTCACGCAATAGGCCTCGAGCGCGCCTTCCTTCTTGCGCGGCTCTCCCTCGCGGCCCTCGCGCCCCTCACCCCGCTCCGCCTCGTCCTCGACCCCGCGCGGCGCGCGCGAGCCATCCGAGAGGCCGGGCCGCTTGGCGATGCCGTGGCTGATGTAATTGACCGCGTCATAGCGCGTCATATCCTGCTCCTGCAGGAAATAGACGGCGTGGCTCTCGCGCTCGGCGAAGAGCGCGACCAGCACATTGGCGCCGCTCACATCCTCGCGACCGGAGGATTGCACGCTGATGATCGCGCGCTGCACGACGCGCTGGAAACCGGCGGTCGGCTTGCAGTCGCCTGCCGATTCATTGACCAGATTGTCCAGTTCGTGATCGATGTATTCGCGCAAGCTCTTCGCGAGCAGATCCAGATCGACCGAACAGGCGCGGAGCACGGCGGCGGCGTCCTGGTCGTCTATGAGACTGAGGAGAAGATGCTCCAAAGTCGCATATTCGTGGTGCCGCTCTCTCGCCGAGGCGAGCGCGCGGTCGAGTGACTGCTTCAGGTTGCGCGAGAATGTCGGCATCGATCGTCCGCCCTCACTTCTTTTCCATGATGCACTGAAGCGGATGCTGATGCTTGCGCGCATAGTCCATCACTTGCGTGACTTTCGTCTCCGCCACCTCATAGGTGTAGACGCCGCATTCGCCGACGCCGTGATTATGCACGTGCAGCATTATCCGAGTGGCTTCTTCCAGGCTCTTGTTGAAATATTTACGCAGGACGATGACGACGAACTCCTGGGTCGTGTAGTCGTCGTTGAGCAACAACACGCGGTACATGTTGGGCCGACGCGTCTGCGTCCTCGTGCGGGTGATCAGCGCCGTTCCCGACCCGGACCCCCCATCGCCGCCGCCGCTCTTGCGAGGCTCTTTTCCGCCCGCATGGGGAGGCGCGCCGCATTCCTCCGCGGAGGACGGAACTCGGCTGTCGAGCGTAAGATCATCGATCACTGTCACCTCGGCTATCCTCATTCCCCTTTCCGAAGTTTCGCCTGCGACAGGCCCGTCGGATTTCTGCGTAGCATTCTCTGTGCCGCGGGCCCCTCGCCGGCTTTCGCGGAGCGGGCGAAGCGGAGAGGAGCCGAGTTTTCTTTCTCGCGGGAGCATTGGCAAGACCCGAAAAGCTGAAACGGCCGAAAAAAGTCCGAGGCCCGCCTCGGATGCGGCGCCTCGAGCGCGCCGCCTCTTTGACAATCCGCCTAGGACATAATGTGCCGGAGCGGCGGAACAAGTGAATTTCGCCCTCCTCCCGGCCTGGCCCGGAATTGGGTTTCCAAAGGGCGCCGCGAATGTCTCGATTCGCCTGCCTGCGGCAGCACGCCGCATTCGTCTACTTATTGAAAACCATGAGCGTAAACGCGTCCTTTACCGCCTCCCCCTATAGTCGCCCGCGGTCAAAAAGCGTGGCGCGCGAACCAAAAAAGAGGCGCGAATGTCGATGCTCGATCGGTTTCGGCGGGACACGGCGGGCAAGCTCGTCGAAAAAGTAGCCTTGGGTTCGGCAGTGCTAGCGCTCGCCTGCGTGCTCGGGGCCAACCTCCTGTCGGCAAAGTTACAAAACGGCGAGCTCCCGCTCATCGCTTTTGTCCATAAGCAGGAGCGCGGGCTCGCGCAGCTCGCGGCGTCGCAGCCGGCGGCGTCGGCCCAGCCGCTGTATCGAATCGGCTTCGTCGGCGTGGATCACGCCGCCACCGGCTCGATCGCGCCGGGTCAAAAAGGCGTCGCGCCGGTCTCGCCCTGCGGGCAGGACGCGAAATAGTACAAATTCGAACGCGAATAGCGCGAGCGACGCGGCGTCGCTCGCGATGCGACGCGTCAATTTCATTGACATCCGACGCGTTCGGCTCCAAGCATGGCGCGCGTCTTGCTCCCTCAACGACGAGCAGAACGCCAGCGGAACATATCCGTCGATTTGCGACGGCTCCGCCTCTCGAGGACGACGCGCGCCCCCGCGGCCTACGCGCGCCCATCCCTTGCCAGATGTCACGAACGCCGCGACCAGGACCATTGATGAACTTCGACGAACTCGGCCTTTCTCAAAAGGTCCTCGCGGCCGTTGAGGCGTCCGGCTACACCCAGCCGACGCCCATTCAGGAACAGGCCATTCCTCCCGCGCTGCAAGGGCGCGACATTCTGGGCATAGCCCAGACGGGCACAGGAAAAACGGCGGCGTTCACGCTGCCCATGCTGTGCCGACTCGAGCAGGGGCGCGCCCGGGCGCGCATGCCGCGCACGCTGATTCTGGAGCCGACGCGCGAGCTCGCCGCCCAGGTCGAGGCGAGCTTCGCCAAATATGGGGCAAATCATAAGCTCAACGTCTCATTGCTGATCGGCGGCGTCTCCTTCGGCGACCAGGAAGCCAAGATCATGCGCGGAGCCGATGTGCTGATCGCGACGCCCGGCCGCCTTCTCGACTTCTTCGATCGCGGCAAGCTGCTGCTCACCAATATAGAGATCCTCGTCATCGACGAGGCCGACCGCATGCTCGACATGGGCTTCATCCCGGACATAGAGCGGGTCTGCAAGCTCGTGCCCTTCACGCGGCAGACCTTGTTCTTCTCCGCCACCATGCCGCCGGAGATCACGCGCCTCACCGAGGCGTTTCTGCACAATCCGGTGCGCGTGGAAGTGGCGCGCGCCGCGACGACCGCGGCGACGATTCGCCAAGCGCTCGTCGCCACACATGGCCATGCGGAGAAGCGCGAGACGCTGCGGCGAATCATTCGCGGCGCGGACAGCTTCAAGAACGCGATCATCTTCTGCAACCGCAAGCGCGACGTGGCGATCCTGCATCGCTCGCTCGACAAGCACGGCTTCTCCGCCGGCGCGCTGCATGGCGATATGGACCAGCTCGCGCGCATGGCCTCGCTCGACGCGTTCAAGAATGGCGACGTCAATCTCCTGGTCTGCTCGGACGTCGCCGCGCGCGGCCTCGATATTCCGGACGTCAGCCATGTCTTCAATTTCGACGTGCCGACGCATAGCGAGGACTATGTCCATCGCATCGGCCGCACCGGCCGCGCCGGGCGCTCGGGCACGGCTTTCACGCTGGTCACCGACGACGACCGCAAATATCTCGATCAGATCGAGACGCTGATCGGCAATAAGATCGACTGGGAAGGCCCCGGCCTCGACCAGCTGCCGCCGCCATCGGAAGCGCCGGCGCGCGAATCGCGCGGACGCGGTCGCGGCAGCGCGCGCAGCGGCGAGCGCAGCGGCCGTCGTCCGACGGCGGATCGCGAAGCCCGACAAGCGCGCGATACGCGGCAAGAACGCGATACGCAGCAAGAACGCGAAGCCCGGCCGCCGCGCGAGGCCCGCGCGGAACGGCCGGCCAGAACCGAGCGTCCCGCCAGAACCGAGCGCCCTGCGAGCGCCGAGCGGCCGGCGCGTCCCGAGAGGCCGCCGACCTATGGCGATCGGCGCGACCGCAGGCCGGCGCGCCAGCCGGAGGACGACGGGCCGCCGGTCATCGGCCTCGGCGACCATATTCCGTCCTTCCTGCTGCGTCCCGTGGTGCTGAAGCCGGCCAAGGTCGGCGACGAGTGAGGCCGGCTCAGCCGGCCATCAGCGCCTCTTCGACGAGATCGAGCATCAGCTCTATGTCCGCATCGGCGTAGACGTCGCCGGACGGCTCGACGCGCAGCATGGGAACGCCGTGCGAGCAATGGCGCAAGCAGCTGCGCCTCGTGCAGGCGATGCGGCCGACGGCGATCCCTTTGCCGAAATCAATGTCGAGCGCCTCGCTCAAGCGCTCGTGCAACGCGCTCCCGCGCCCGTCGCGATCGCAGACGTCTCCGACGCAGACAATGAAGCGTATGAGCGGCGGCTCGTTCATTTTTGTCCTCTGACGCGGGCGAAAACGCTCCGCCTCGTCGCCCCGCGGATGCAATCTTCGTGTCGTCGCGGTGGAAAATCCGACACGAGGCGCGCCTCACGCCCGATGATAGGGGTGGCCGGAGAGAATCGTCGTCGCCCGATAGATCTGCTCGGCGACGAGGATGCGCACGATCTGATGCGGCAGCGTCATGCGCCCGAAGGAGAAGACTGCGCCCGCCTTCTCCCGCACCGCGGGCGAGAGACCTTCCGAGCCGCCGATCGCGAACCAGAGCGATTTCGCTCCTCTATCGCGCTCGCTCGCGACGAGCGCTGCGAAATCGGCGCTGCTGGCGGCCGTCCCGCGCTCGTCGAAAACGGTGAGCTTCGCGCCGACGGGCAGAGCGGCGAGCAGACACTCGCCTTCCTGCGCCATGCGCTCGACCGGATTGCGCGCCCGGCTCTCGTCGATTTCCAGGAGATCGAGCCCCATGAGCCCGAGATTGCGCATCGCCGCGACGCGGGCGGCGTAACGCGCGTAGAGATCGCGCTCCGGGCCGGCCTTGAGCCGCCCGACACAGAGAATTCCGAGACGCATGTCCCCTTACGGACATTCGCGCGCGGCGAACGCCGTCCTGTCTCGTTTCGCCCCTTCGGGCGCCGTCAGACCGCCCGCAGCTCGCTCGGCCGCGCGCCGCCCCACATTTTCTCGAGGTTGTAGAACTGACGCACCTCGGGTCGGAAAATGTGGACGATGACGTCGCCCGCGTCGATCAACACCCAGTCGCACTGCGGCAGCCCCTCGACGCGCGGAGCGACGAGGCCGGCCTCCTTGCAGGCTTTGAGCACTCTGTCGGCGATGGCGCCGACATGCGTGGTCGAACGGCCGGTCGCGATGACCATGTCATCGGCGATCGACGTCTTGCCGCGCAGATCGATGGAGATGACGTCCTCGGCCTTGGAGTCGTCGAGGCTCGTGAGGACATTACGGATAATGGAGCCGGCGATCTGGCCAATCGGCCCGGAAGCCGGAGGAGACGGCGCACGCGCCGTCCCGGGGAGACTTGTCGTCAGCGTTGCGACCCTCTTGCTTCACGGCGCTGGCGCCGCTGCTCTCAAGATGTGCCGTTTTGGCCCCGATTGCAACCGGGCAGATACGCGAGCCGCCGGCAAAGGTCTCGCTCGCACCCGCGCCATCGCTGTCAGATCGCAACATATCCTATTATAATATAAAGCGAAATACAGAAAGGCCGACCCGGCCGCGGGCAGAAAAAAACCCGGCGAGAACGCCGGGTTTTGAGAGTGGGCCCCGGCCCATCGGGAGGTGGGAGGAACCTCAAAGCCGGAACATTCGAGAGCCTATCCGATTCCGCGCCGCGGCGCGCGGCATAAAAGGTCGCATTTGTCCAGGCTTCGCCGCGATGAGCGGCCACACGGCCGAGTTCGAGCGCCGCCCGAGCGGGCGGGGCCGATCGACGCGATTCGGCAGCGCCCGCAAATTCAATTCCCTAAATTCTGCGACCGGCGCCGCAGTGGCGTGACTGTGTTAAAAATGACACACATGTGAATATTTTGCAGCGGCGGCCGCCACGTCGCTCAGGGGACGAGCACGAGCGCGCCTGTGGTGCGCCGCGCCTCGAGATCGGCATGGACGAGAGCGGCGTCCTCGAGCCGATAGAGCGCCGGCCGCTCGAGCCGCAGAACGCCCTTCTTGATCGCGCGCACCACTTGGCTCGTCATCTTCTCGAGGTCCTTGCGCCGCGCGATATGCGCGAAGAGCGAGGGACGCGTCGCGAAGAGCGAGCCCTTTTGCGACAGGAGATTTATGTCGAAAGCCTCGATCTTGCCCGAGGCGAAGCCGAAGCTCACGAAGAGGCCGAAGGGTTTCAGACAATCGAGCGAGGCGGGAAAGGTCGCGCGTCCGACGCCGTCATAGACCACGTCGCAGAGCTTGCCGTTGGTGATCTCCCGCACGGCGGCGGCGAAATCCTCGCTGCGATAGAGGATCGTGTGCTCCGCGCCGGCCGCTGTGGCGATTTTCGCCTTCTCCTCGTCGCCGACGGTGGCGATCACATGCGCCCCGAGCGCGCTTCCCCATTGGCAGAGCAATTGGCCGACGCCGCCCGCGCCCGCATGGACGAGAATGCGATCGCCCTCTTTCACCTTGAACGTGCGGCGCAGCAGATATTGCGCGGTGAGCCCTTTGAGCATCATCGAGGCGCCGGTCTCGAAGGAAAAGGATTTGGGCAGCCTCACCAATGAGGCGGCGGGAATATTGCGCGCCTCCGCATAGCCGCCGAGCGGGCCGACATAGGCGACGCGCTCGCCGATCTCGACCTCGTCGACGCCTTCGCCGAGCGCGACCACCTCGCCGGCGCCCTCATAGCCCGGAATGAAGGGAAGATCAGCGGGATAGGCTCCGCTGCGCAGATAGACGTCGATATAATTGACGCCGATCGCCTTGTGGACGATCTGCGCCTCGCCCGGCCCCGGCGCAGGAAGCTCGACCTCCTCATAGCGAAGAACCTGCGGCCCGCCCGTCTCGTATATGCGTATCGCCTTCACCATGATTTTCTCCGAATGACTTCGCGTCGCAAAAATCCGCGTCGATTGCGACCATGGATTGACGCAGACGACAAAGCCAACAGATTTTCGGGCAGCGGCGGAAAGCCGCCGGCGGGCGGCTTCGCCTTCCCCTCCCCATGGTGTAGAAGGATTCCCGAAACGGAGACGAAGCAAATGGCCGAGACACCGGCGGGCGCGAGCCCCGCGATCGACACGCAGATTCTCGTCGCCGGGGCCGGCTCCACCGGGATCGCCGCCGCCCTCGCCTTCGCCAACGCCGGCTGGCGGGTGACGCTCGCCGGGCGCTTCCCCCCGCCCCTGCCCGGCCGCACCATAGCGCTGTTCGAGGCCTCGGTGCGCTTTCTCGATTCGATCGGCGTGCTGGAGAAGGTCCGCGCCGCCGCCTGTCCGATCGAGACCATTCATATGGTCGACGACACCGACCAGCTGCTCCCCGTGCCCGATCTCGTCATGCGGTCGGAGGAGATCGATCTTCCGGCTTTCGGCCTCAACGTCTCCAATGACGAGCTGACCGCCATTCTGCTCGAGCACGCGCGCGCCACACAGAGCTTCGAGATCATCGAGAGCGACATCGCCGATTATGAATTCGAGGACGACAGCGCAGCGGCGATTCTCGCCGACGGGCGCCGCATAGAGGCCGATTTCATCGTGGCGGCCGATGGCCGCGGCAGCAAGGCGCGCGCCGCCGCCGCCATAGATACGAAGGAATGGACCTATCCGCAGGTCGCCCTCACCGCACTGCTGCGCCACGAGCTGCCGCATGACAATGTCTCGACCGAGTTTCACACGCGCTCGGGCCCCTTCACCCTGGTGCCGCTGCCGCCGCGCGAGGGAGCGGAGCATCGCTCCAGCCTCGTCTGGCTGATGAGCCCGCGCGACGCCAAGCGCCGCCTCGCCAAGCCGCGCGACGAGCTGCAATATGAGATGGAGGATTATTCGCGCGAGAAGCTCGGCTCGATCACGATCGAGAGCGGCATAGGCGAGTTCCGCATGGGCGGGCTGCAAGTGTCTCGGCTGACCGCGCCGCGGCTCGCGCTGGTCGGCGAGACCTGCCATGTGTTTCCGCCGATCGGCGCGCAGGGGCTCAATCTCAGCCTGCGCGACGTCGCCGATCTCGAGGATTGCCTCGCCAGCGTCGATCTGCGCAATCCCAAAGAGCTTTCGCGCGCCCTGATGCGTTACGAAATGCACCGCCGCGCCGATATCGGCTTCCGCACCCATGGCGTCGATCTGCTCAATCGCTCACTGATCGTCCCCTATCTGCCGATCGACCTCATTCGCGGCGCGGGCTTCATCGCCATGACGACGCTGGGGCCTTTGCGCCGCGCGGTGATGCGCGAGGGCGTGGCCCCGCATCTCGCGCAGCCGCGGCTGATGCGCGATGAGGCTCCCAAGGAGCCGCGCATGCGCGGCAAGCGCGGACCGGAGGCCATCGTCGACGCCGCACGCGGCGCTTTCGCCCATCTGCGCGAAACGGCCTCACGCCTCGGCTGAATCTCGGAAAAGCGCGCGACGGATGTGGCTCGCGGCGCGACGAGAGATTTGAGATCATTGCTGTGGGTTCGATCCCTCATGCGACCCTCGCTGACACGAGGGCCGCCTTCTCCCCCAGAGTCTCTCGTAATCCGCCTTACTCCGCCGCCAGCTTCACATCCGGCCTTATCGCGTAATATTCGCCGTAGAGCCGCTCGATCTCGGCGCGCGCCTCCAGCACGCTGCGCGCGCGTATGTGGCCGAAGCCGCGGATTTTCTCCGGTATGCGCGCCAGCGCCACAGCCGTCGCATGATTGGCGGGCGAGAGATGCGGCAGAATATCGTCGAGCAGCGTCTGATAGTCGGCGAGCATCTTGCGCTCGGCGATGCGGTCACTGTCCGGGCGGAAGGGATCGAAGAGCGTCCCGCGCAGGCCTTTGAAGCGCGCCAGCCATCTCAGCACATGGAACATCC
Organism: Methylosinus sp. is20ea; assembly: GCF_059718135.1. NCBI lineage: Bacteria > Pseudomonadati > Pseudomonadota > Alphaproteobacteria > Hyphomicrobiales > Methylocystaceae > Methylosinus > Methylosinus sp. is20ea. The sequence goes on from NZ_AP046088.1 coordinate 190,347, forward strand.
AGGGGCCGAAGGTGATCTTGCGCGAGCCGCCTATGTCGTTCTTGCGCTGGAACGCGACCAGATTGGGCGCGAGATGCAGCTCCATGCGCAGATCGCCTTCGAAGATTTCGGCGAGTTGGCGCTGGAAGGAGCCGTCCGTATAGAGGCGCGCCACCTCGAATTCGTCCTTGGCCGACATCAGCTTGAACAGGCCGCGCGCCACCGCCTCGGTCAGCTCTTTCGTCCCCGGAACGCGCTCTTTCTCGAGACGCGCGACGGCGTCCACCCTCGAGCGATAGCGCGCGGCGTAAGATGCGTTCTGATAATCGGTGAGGAAGGCGACGCGGCGCTCGATCGCTTCTTCCAACGTGCGTGAGACGTCGCGCGCGGGATTGCGCTCGCGCAACGAAGAAACGACAGAGATCACGCTCGTAAGATCATGCGCGGCGCGGCGGCCCCAGGCGAAGGCGGAGTGATTCATCGGCACCGCTTCGCCGTTCAGCTCTATGGCGCGCAGCAGCGCGGCTTCCGAGAGCGGCAGCAGACCCTTCTGCCAAGCATAGCCGAGCATGAACATATTCGCCGCGATGGAATCGCCGAGCAACGCCAGCGCCAGCTCCGTCACATTCAGGAAATCGACGCGCTCGCCGGCGGCCTCGCGTATGGCGCGCTCGATGCGCGCCGCCGGCAGCACGAAATCGGGATCGCGCTCGATATCGCCGGGAAAGACTTCGGCGCTGTTGGCGACGACATGGCTGCGCGCGGGATCGATGGCCGCGAGAATCTGCTTGCCGCCGGCGACGACGAGATCGCAGCCGAGCACGAGATCGGCCTCGCCGGCGGCGATGCGGATCGCATGAACATCGCCGCGCGTGCGGCCGATCTTCACATGGCAATAGACGGCGCCGCCCTTTTGCGCGAGGCCGGCCATGTCGATGACGCCGACGCCCTTGCCCTCGAGATGCGCCGCCATGCCGAGAATGGCGCTCACCGTCACCACGCCCGTCCCGCCTATGCCGGCGACGAGCACACCGTAAGGCGTGGCGCCGAGCTGCGGCACGACGGGCTCGGGCGGCGGCGGACATTGCGTCTCGCTGGTCGGCGCGGCTTTCTTCATGCGCGCGCCATGCACGGTGACGAAGCTCGGGCAGAAGCCCTCGAGACAGGAGAGGTCCTTGTTGCAGCTCGACTGATCGATGCGGCGCTTGCGGCCGAACTCCGTCTCCAGCGGCTGCACCGACACACAATTGGAGGCGCGGCCGCAATCGCCGCAGCCCTCGCAGACGAGCTCGTTGATGACGACGCGCACATCGGGGTCGGGATATTCGCCGCGCTTGCGGCCGCGGCGCTTCTCCGTCGCGCAGGTCTGATCATAGATCAGAATGGTGACGCCATCCGTCGCGGCCAGCTCGCTCTGCACGCTGTTGATGACATTGCGGTGATAGATTGTGAGGCCCGGCGGCCATTGGATGTCGGAGGCGTATTTGTGCGGCTCGTCGGAGACGAGCGCGATTCTCGCGACGCCTTCGGCCGCCACCTGATGCGCTATGGCCTCGACAGTCAGCTCGCCTTCATGCGCCTGGCCGCCGGTCATGGCGACGACGCCGTTGAAGAGAATCTTGAAGGTGATGTCGGTCTTGGTCGCGACGGCGAAGCGAATGGCCAGCGAGCCGGAATGATTATAGGTGCCGTCGCCGAGATTCTGGAACACATGCTTGCGCGTCGAGAAAGGCGCCTCGCCGATCCAATTGGCGCCCTCGCCGCCCATATGTGTGTAGCCCTCGGTCGAGCGATCCATCCATTGCGCCATATAGTGGCAGCCAATGCCCGTATAGGCGCGCATGCCCTCCGGCACATGGGTGGAGGTGCTGTGCGGGCAGCCGGAGCAAAAATGCGGCACGCGCACGCCGGCGTCGGTCAGCGCCTTGCGCCGCTCCTGCATCTGCTCGAGCCGGCGCACGCGCCCCTCGAGATCGTCGGAGCGAACGTAATTCAAAAGGCGCCGGCCGATGGCGATGGCGACGTCATTGGCGTCGAGCGAGCCCTTCACCGGGAAAAGCCATTCGCCGAGTTCGTCCTTCTTGCCGATGCAGATGGGCTGATGCGACGAGCCATAGAGCTGCTCGCGCAATTGCACCTCGATCAGCGAGCGCTTCTCCTCGACGACGATGACGAGATCGAGCCCGCGCACGAACTCACGCAGTCCTTGCGGCTCCAGCGGCCAAGGACAGGCGATCTTATAGAGGCGCAGGCCGTAATCATTGGCCTTCACCTCGTCTATGCCGAGGTCGTCCATCGCCTGACGCACGTCGAGATAGGACTTGCCGACGGTGATGACGCCGATCTTGGCGCCCGGCCCGCCGGAGGTGATGATGCGATTGAGGCGATTGGCGCGGATGAAGGCGAGCATGGCGTCGCGCTTGCTCTCCTGCATGCGCTCTTCCTGCGCCAACACGGGATCGCGCGGACGAATGTTGAGGCCGCCCGTCGGCATCAGAAAATCGAGCGGCGCGACCGGACGCACGCGATCGAGCGAGCCGTCGATGGAAGCCGTCGATTCGACCGTATCCTTTATGAGCTTCAAACCGACCCAGACGCCGGCGTAGCGCGACAGCGCGAAGCCCATGAGGCCATAATCGAGAATCTCCTGCACGCCGGCGGGCGAGAGGATGGGCATCATCATATCGACGAAAACAAATTCGGATTGATGCGCGGTGGTGGAGGATTCGGCGGTGTGATCGTCGCCCATCAGCGCCAGCACGCCGCCGTTGCGCGAGGAGCCGGCGAGATTGACATGGCGCAGCGCGTCGCCGGAGCGATCGACTCCCGGCCCCTTGCCGTACCAGACGGAGAAGACGCCGTCATATTTGCCTTCGCCGCGCATCTCGGCCTGCTGCGCGCCCCAAATGGCGGTGGCGGCGAGATCCTCGTTGAGGCCCGGCATGAACAAAATGTCGCTCTTGTCGAAGAACGGCTTGGCGCGATGCAGCTGCGCGTCCATGCCGCCGAGCGGCGAGCCGCGATAGCCGGAGACGAAGCCCGCCGTGCGAAGGCCGGCGCGACGGTCCATCTCCTTCTGCATGAGCAGAAGCCGCACGATCGCCTGCGTGCCGTTGAGCAGCACATGAGTCTTGCCGAGATCGAAACGGTCGGCGAGGGAGACGTCGCCGAAGGCGGAGCCGGTTTTCGGGGCGCCGGCGACTTTATCCGCCATTCGTACCTTCTCCTCGCTCGGCGCGAAGCCCTCGCGAGGAGGGAGCCCCGCTCGCGCAGGGCCGCGCAACGTCATTGTCTCGGAGAGGGGCGCGGGCCGGCTCTCCACATGAAGCGTTCCCGCTCGAAAGCTCACGCGCGGGGCGCTTCCGAAGGTCATATTGCGGATTTGCGCGTCGGCGGAAAGACTCCCGTCCTCCTCATCCGTGAAAATCCGTATTCCGTCCGCGGTCGACGCGGGCGCGTCCCGCCCGGCTTGTCTTCGCGGCGTCGGGCGTGACATTATACGTCACGACGCGCGACGCCAGCAAGCGAGCCTTCGCAGGCGCGAAAAAGCTGTCGAACGAGGCCGACCGGCCCTGTTTCCGCCGCCTTCGGCGCCTAGAGGACGGCGCGCGGAACGGGAGCGATTCGCGAGATGGACCCCCGCGCCACGGCCCGACCGCGCGCCGCCGCCGACCGAGGCGAGAGCCTCCGAGAGCTGCCCCCGAGAGCCCAGATGCCGATGAGACACGGATTCGCTTCGCTGATCGTCGCCGCGCTCGCCGCCGCCACTCCCGCCGTCGCGCATCCCCATGTCTGGGTCGCGGTGCGCAGCGAGGTGCTGTTCACCGACGATGGCAAGATCAAGGGCGTGCGCCACGCCTGGACCTTCGACGACATGTATTCGGCCTTCGCGCTGCAGGGCCTCGGCAAGGACGGCAAGCCGCCGAGCCGCGAGGAGCTCGCCCCGCTCGCCAAGACCAACGCCGAATCGCTCGCCGAATTCGACTATTTCACTTTCGCCAAATATCAGAACGCCAAGACCGCCTTCGGGCCGCCCGAGGACGTCTGGCTCGAGGCCGACGACAAAAAAATCGTCACCATGCATTTCACCCTGCCGCTGGAAAAGCCGCTGCCGGCGCAAAAGCCCTTCTCCTTCCAGATCTATGATCCGACCTATTTCGTCGCCTTCGACCTCGAGAAGCAGAATGCGGTGACGCTCACAAAGGCGCCCGCCGGCTGCTCGACGAGCGTCGTGGAGCCGAAGCCGCTGCTCGCGATCGACACGCAAAAGCTCAGCGAGGCCTTCTTCGCCAATATGTCGCCCGGCGCCGATTTCGGCATGAAGCTCGCGGCGCGCATCGTCGTGGCCTGCCCGTGAGGATTTCGCCGCGGGATTGCGTCCTCGCCGCCACCACGGTCGCGGCGCTCGTCCTGCTGCAGGACGCCGCATTCGCCCAGGCCGCACGCCATCCTTTCGCGGTCGGCCCCTCGGAGGGCCCGGTCGGCGCGGCGAGCGGCTTCGCCGGCCTCCTGCGCGCCTGGCAGAGCAAATTCCATTTGGAGCTGCAGAGCGCCGCAAGAGCGCTGAAAACCGACCCTTCGGCCTTCGTGACGCTGGCGGCGGCGAGTTTCGCCTATGGCGTGTTTCACGCCGCCGGGCCCGGCCACGGCAAGGCGGTGCTCGCCTCCTATATGATCGCCAATGAGACGGCGCTGAAGCGCGGGCTGACGCTCGCCGCTCTCGCGGCGCTGCTGCAAGGCGCCGTCGCCATCGCGCTCGTCGGCGTGGCGGCGATCCTCTTCGGCGCCACGGCGCAGCGGATGACCGAGGCGGCGACATGGATCGAGACGGCGAGCTACGCCGCCATCGCCGCGCTCGGCGCGCGCCTCGCCTATGTCAAAGGCCGCGCGCTGCTCGCTGCAATGCGGGAGCCGGCGCCAGTCCTCGCCACGGCGCGGCGGGGCGCCTTCGCCTGCGAGGCGGTCGACGATCCGGCCCATATCCACGGCCCCGACTGCGGCCATATGCATGCGATCGACGCCGCGCGTCTCGGCGCGGGCTTTCGCTGGGGCGATGCGCTCGCCACTGTCGTCGCCGCGGGGCTGCGCCCCTGCTCCGGCGCCATTCTGGTGCTCGTCTTCACTCTGTCACAAGGCGTGTTCATAGCCGGCGCCGGCGCGACGCTGCTGATGTCCGCCGGCACGGCGATCACCACCGGAGCCTTGGCGGCGACGGCCGTCTTCGCCAAGGATTTCGCCGGGCGTCTCGCCGCGCGAAAATCGCGGCGCGCCGAGACGCTGCTGCGCTCCGCCGAGCTTCTCGCCGCGCTCCTCGTGCTCGCCGTCGGCGTCGCGCTGCTTCTCGGCGCGCGCATGGGCGTCGCCGGCGCCTGACGGGCGCGCTCCGCATTGTGCGCTGCGACGACGATCGGCCCATGCATGGGGCTGCGCTCGCGCCCGCGGCGCGCTATATTTTCTTCAGCGAATTGTCGCTATCGATAGAGCGGACAGCAGGGCCGCAGTCAGTCGCGCCCACGCCCGGAGGCCCCTAATGACTGCCGCCACCCTCACCGATCCCTATGCCGCCCGGCCCTGGGTCGCGTCCTATCCGCCTTTCGTGCCCGGCGAGATCGACCCGGCGAGCTATTCGACGCTGGTCGACATGTTCCGCCAGAGCGTTCTCGAATTTTCCGACCGCACCGCGCTCGAGAGCTTCGGCGCCGAGCTCACCTATGCAGAATTCGGCCAAGCCGCGCGCGCCGTCGCCGCCTGGCTGCAATCGCAGGGCGTCGCCAAGGGCGATCGCATCGCGATCATGGCGCCCAATGTGATGGCCTATCCGCCCTTGATCTTCGGCGTGCTGCTCGCCGGCGCGATCGTCGTCAACGTCAATCCGCTCTATACGCCCAAGGAGCTCGCCTTCCAGATCGACGACGCCGGCGCGCGTATGATCTTCGTGCTCGAGAATTTCGCTCATACGGTCGAAGCGGCCTGGCCGTCGATGCAGGTCGAAAAGGCGATCGTCATCGCCCCCGGCGATCTGCTCGGCCTGCGTGGTCCGATCGTGAATTTCGTCTCGCGCTATGTGAAATGCGCTGTGCGGCGCTATCGCCTGCCGCAGAGCCTGCGCTTTTCGCAGGTGCTGCGCGCCGGCGCCGCTGCGCCGCTGCGGGACGCCGAAGTCGGTCCCGACGACATCGCCTTTCTGCAATATACGGGCGGGACGACCGGCGTCGCCAAGGGCGCGATGCTGCGACATCGCAATGTCGCGGCCAATGTGGCGCAATCGGCGGCCTGGCTCACGCCCTATCTGCCGACGCCGCGCGATCAGGTGATGGTGACGGCGCTGCCGCTCTATCACATCTTCGGCCTCACCGCCTGTTGCCTGCTGATCGTGAAGATCGGCGGCTCCTGCCTGCTCATCGCCAATCCGCGCGACATCGCCGGCTTCGTGAAGACGTTGCGCAAATCACGCTTCACCATGATCTCCGGCGTCAACACGCTCTATGCGGCGCTCGCCAATCATCCGAAATTCCCGCTCGTCGATTTCTCCGATCTCATCTTCTGCATCTCCGGCGGCATGGCGACGCAGGACGTCGTCGCGCGCAAATGGAAAGAGATGACCGGCCATCCGATCATCGAAGGCTACGGCCTTTCGGAGACGTCGCCGGTCATCACCTGCAACCGACCCGACCTCGTCGAATTTTCGGGCGCCATCGGCTATCCCTACCCCTCGACGCAGATTTCGATCCGCCTGCCCTCCGGCGCGCCCGCGCCATTCGGCGAGCGCGGCGAGCTCTGCGTGAAGGGCCCGCAAGTGATGGCCGGCTATTGGAACAGACCGGAGGACACCGCCGCGGCGACGACGCAGGACGGCTTTTTCCGCACCGGCGACGTCGCCGTGATGCTGCCCGACGGGCAATTGAAGATCGTCGACCGCCTCAAGGAGATGATCCTCGTCTCGGGCTTCAACGTCTATCCGAACGAGGTCGAGAATGTGCTGACGCGCCATCCGAAGGTGAACGAGGCCGCGGTGATCGGCATTCCCGATCCGCATTCCGGCGAAGCGCCGCTCGCCTTCATCGTGGCGCGCGACGCGAGCGTCACCGGGAAGGAGCTGCATGATTTCTGCCGCGAGACGTTGACGCATTACAAAGCGCCGCGCCATTTCGAATTCCGCGACAGCCTGCCCAAGAGCAATGTCGGCAAAGTGCTGCGGCGCGTGCTGAAGGAGGAATATCTCGCCCGCGAGACGCAGCGCTCATGACGACGCCCATCGCCGACGCGCGTCCGCTCTCACTGGTGCTGATCGCCGGAAGCCTTCGCGTCGGCTCGGTCAATAGCGCGGCGCTCGCCGTCGCCGCCGAGACCAGCCCCGCCGGCGCACGCGCTTTCATCTATGCGCGCATGGGCGATCTTCCGCATTTCAATCCGGACGACGATCGCGATCCGCTTCCCGAAACCGTCGCCGAAATGCGGGCGTTGCTCGCGGCGGCGGACGCGGTGCTGCTCTCGACGCCGGAATATGCCGGCTCCCTGCCCGGCAGCTTCAAGAATCTGCTGGACTGGACGATCGGCGGCGGAAGCCTCTACCAATTGCCGGTCGGATGGATAAATCCATCGACGCATGACGGCGCACGGGACACCTATGCGGCCCTGCGCATCGTTCTCGACCGGGCCGGCGCGGATATCGTCGCGGAGGCTTGCGCCGACGTTCCCATTCGCCGCGACGCCATCGGGCCCGACGGCCGCATCGACGCTCCAGACATACGAGCGGCGATCACGACGGCGATGGTCGAGCTCTCGAACGCGGCCCGAGCCCGCCGCGAGACGATAGCGGCGGCGTCCTGACGCGTGCTATTGACGCGTGCTATCGACCGCCGAATTTCGTCCCCGCCTCGTCGATCGCCGCATAGAGAGCGTCGAGTTCGCTCGCCTCGATGCAATAGGGCGGCAGAATATAGATCGTATTGCCGAGCGGCCGCAGCAGCAGACCCCGCGCGACGAAGAATTCATAGAGCGCCGGACCGATCGTCGCCAGATAGCCGGCGTCGCGGGCGCGCAGATCGAGCGCCGCGATCGTGCCGATGCGTCGCACGTTCGAAAAGCGCGCGTCATTCGCAAAGCGTCGCAACCGCTCGTCCTGCATGGCGGCGAGGCGCGCGATACGGCCGCGCACGTCTTCGCTCTCCCATATGTCGAAATTGGCCAGCGCCGCCGCGCAGGCGATCGGGTTCGCGGTGAAGGAGCTCGAGTGAAAGAACGTGTGCGAGCGGTCGGTGGAATAATGCGCCTGAAAAATCTCCGCCGAGCACATCGTGACGGCGAGCGGCAGCGAACCGCCGGTGATGCCCTTTGCGTAGCAGGCGATGTCGGGGACGACGCCCGCCTGCTCGCAGGCGAACAGCGTTCCGGTGCGGCCGAAGCCGGTCATCACCTCGTCGGCGACGAAGAGCACGCCATGCGTCGCGCAGATGCGCCGCATCTCGCGCAGCGTGTCGGCGCCATAGACGAGCATGCCGCCGGCGCCGAGCAATAGCGGCTCGACCACGAAAGCCGCGGCGTCGGCGCCGCGACAGGTGGCCTCCAGCGCATCGAGCGTTTCCTGCTCGCCTCCGGCGCGCGGGAAGGGAATGCGCGTCACATCGAACAGCAGCGGCTCATAGGCGGCGTTGAAGACGGAGCGCGCGCCTGTCGACATGGCGCCGATCGTGTCGCCGTGATAGCCGTGCTCGAGCGCGATCACGCGATTGCGCGCGACGCCGCGATTGCGGAAATAGCCGAGCGCCATTTTGATCGCGACCTCCACCGAGGTGGAGCCGCTGTCCGAATAGAACACATGATCGAGCCCCGGCGGCGTCAGCGCGACGAGCCGGCGCGCGAGAGTCTCGGCGGGCTCATGGGTGAAGCCGGCGAATATCACCTGATCGAGCCGATCGGCTTGATCCTTGATCGCCTGCACGATTCTCGGATGACGATGGCCATGGGTGATGACCCACCATGACGAGATCGCGTCGAGAATCCGGCGGCCGTCCGCCGTCTCCAGCCAGGCGCCCTCGCCGCGCGCGACGAGGATCGCTTCCCTTTGCAGCGCATGCTGCGTGAAAGGCCGCCAAACCGGCGAATCCGTCATGTCAGTCTCCTCGAGCGGGCGTCATTGCGGCGACGCCCCGTCGAAATCGGCGCGGCGAAAATGCGCCGCGAAAGTCGCGGCCAAAGTCTCGGCCGTGAGCGGTGAGACCAAGGGCAGACGGCCGAGCGCGCGCGCGCCGGACATTTTGGCGATTATTCGCTGCGTATCCTCATTTTCCTCGCCGATGAAGACGAGGCCATAAATCGGTATCTCGCGACGGCGCAACGCCTCCAGCGACAACAGGCTGTGATTGATCGTCCCGAGCGTGGTGCGCGCGCAGAGAATGACGGGAAGCCGCCAACGCGCGAGAAGATCGATCGTCGAAACCTCTTCGGTCAGCGGCGTCATCACGCCTCCGGCCGTCTCGACGACGAGCGGCGAGCGATCGGGCGGAGCGAGGCGATCCACGTCGATGGTGACGCCGTCGAGGCGCGCGGCGAGATGCGGAGACGCCGGCGTCGTCAGACGATAGGCTTCCGGCAAGAGCTTTTCGGCGGCGAGCCCCGAGAGCCGCGCCACGGTCATCGTGTCCGTCCCACCCTCGAGGCCAGATTGCACGGGCTTCCAATAATAGGCGCCGAGCGCGCCGGCGAGCGCGGCGGAAAACACCGTCTTGCCGACATTTGTGTCGGTTCCGACGATGACGAAGCGCGTCATGGCGGCAATCTCGAGAGCTCATGCGCGAGATCGTCGATCATCGCGGAAATCTGCGTCTCGCTCACATGCAGAGTGAGTGAGATGCGCAGACGCGCCGCGCCTTCCGCCACTGTCGGCGGGCGGATGGCGCGAATGTCGTAGCCGAGCGCCTGCATCGCCGCAGCCAGCGCCAGCGCGCGGGCGTTGGAGCCGACGACGATGGGCGCGATCTGCGATTGCGGCGGCGCGAGTCCGACGGCCTGCAATTCACGCGCGGCGACGGCGATGCGCGAGCGCAGCGCGGCGCGGCGTCCTTCCGCCTGCTCCACGATCGGCAGAGCGGCGCGCAGGCAGGCGGCGACGAGCGGCGACGGCGCCGTGGCGAAAATAAACTGGCGGCAGCGATTGATCAGAAATTCACGCAACACCGCGGGCAGCAGCACGAGGCCGCCGAACATGCCGAGCGCCTTGCCGCAAGTGTGCAGAGTGACGACATTGTCCCGGCCCTCGAGCGCGGCCGCGAGCCCGCGCCCGGCGGGACCATAGACGCCGGTCGCATGGGCCTCGTCGATGAGCAGAAATGCCTCATGGCGCGCGGCGATCTCGGCGAGAGGCGCGAGCGGCGCGAAATCGCCATCCATGCTGTAGAGGCTCTCGACGACGATCCAGGGCCGCCCCGTCCCGCCGCCGCGTCGCCATGCGGCGATCTCGTCCTCGAAAGCGTCGGCGTCATTGTGCAGAGCGGCGACCGTCTCGGCCCGCGAGAGGCGCATGCCCTCATGCGCGCTGGCGTGCACGAGCGCATCATGGACGATGAGATCGCCGCGCTGCGGCAGGGTGGCGAGCAAGGCCTCGTTCGCCGAAAAGCCCGCGCCGAAATAGAGCGCGCTCTCGGCATGGAAGAAGGCCGCCGCCTCGCGCTCCAGCGCCACATGCTCCTCATGATCGCCGCGCAGCAGACGCGAGCCGCCGGCGCCGACGGGAACGCCGCGCACCAGCGCCGCCGCGGCGGCCTCGCGATAGTCCGGCGACTCGGCGAGAGCGAGAAAATCATTGGAGGTGAAGTCGAGTCCGCGACGCGGCGTGAGCGCGCGCAGCCGGTCCTGCGCGGCAAGGCTCGCGAGGTCCGCCGCATAGACGTCGAGGATGCCGCCCCCGCGCTGATCTGTCGTCACGAAACCCTTTCCGAGCGGCGTCCCCCGATGCGCCGAAGCGGCGGTTACATAGCCGGCCGGCGGCGGGACGGCAAGAAAGGCCGCCGCGCCCGCTTTTCTTCGCCTCACAGCTTGAAATTCCACGCGGCCAACGCGATCTGAGCAGAAACGAGAGGACGCCGCATGCCCGTGAACGCCAGCGAAGCCGAGGCCGATCCGCCGTCCCGGATCGCATGGCCGCCGCGGCTCGTCATCGTGGCGATCGCCCTCGGCGCGCTGCTCGATGCGTTTCTCCCGCTCTCCGACAGCGCCTGGCCGCTGGGCGCGCGCGTCGCGGGCGGCCTCATCGTCGCGCTGGCGCTCGCCAATGACGTCTGGTGCGCGCTGCTGATGCGGCGGCAGGGCACGACGATGCGGCCCGATCGCGCCGTGTCGAGCCTCGTCATCGCTGGCCCGTTTCGCTGGTCGCGCAATCCCATTTATGTGTCGCATGTGGCTCTGGTCGCGGGCATCGGCCTCGCTTTCGGCTCGGTCTGGATGATCCTGCTGACGCCCGCGCTGGCGTTTCTCCTCCAGCGATTGGCCATAGAGCGGGAAGAGCGCCATTTGTCGCAACGGTTCGGCGCGGAATTCGACGCCTATGTCGCGAGAACCCGCCGTTGGTTGTAGACTAACGCGCGAGAGGAACGAACGAAAATGCTCGACGTCTCGACTCGCGCAGACGCGCCCGCCGCGGGCCATGCGGCGCGCCTTTCCTTCGGCGTGCGCGGAATGACTTGCGCCTCCTGCGTGTCGCATGTCGAGAAGGCGCTTCGTGGCGCGCCGGGCGTCGTCTCGGCCTCCGTCAATCTCGCGACCGAGCGCGCCGATGTCGCGCTCGCGCCCGGCGCCGATCTCGGCGCGCTGGCGCGAGCCGTGAGCGAAGCCGGTTATGAGCCGGCCGTCGAGACGATCGAATTCGGCGTCGGCGGCATGACCTGCGCGTCCTGCGTCGCGCAGGTCGAGAAGGCGCTACGCGCCGTGCCCGGCGTGATCGGCGCCGAGGTCAATCTCGCGACCGAGCGGGCGCGGGTGCGTGCGCTCGGCGGCGGCGAGACCGCCGAGGCGCTGCGCCGCGCCGTGGTGGAGGCCGGCTATGAGCCGCGCGAGATCGAGAGCGGGAGCAAAGCCGCCGATCGCGAGAAGGACGCGCGCGAGCAGGAGGCCGCGTCACTGCGCAAGCGCTTGCTCGTCGCCGCGGCGCTGAGTGCGCCAATCGTCTTCCTCGAGATGGGCGCCCATATGATTCCGGGCCTCGGCGATTGGTTCATGGCCAATATCGGCCATGAGACGGCGCGCTACATCTCCTTCGCGCTGGCGACGCTGGTTCTCGCCGGACCGGGCCGGCCCTTCTACGAGAAGGGTTTTCCCTCGCTCTGGCGCGGCCATCCGGACATGAACTCGCTCGTCGCCATCGGCACGATGAGCGCCTATCTCTATTCGATCGTCGCGACTTTCGCGCCCGGCCTGCTGCCGCACGGCGCGGCCAATGTCTATTATGAATCGGCCGTCGTCATCGTCACGCTGATCCTGTTCGGCCGCACGCTCGAGGCGCGCGCCAAGGGCCGCACATCGGAAGCGATCCGCGCGCTCGCCGCGCTGCAGCCCAAGATCGCGCGCGTGCTGCGCGGGGCCGAGCAGATCGAGCTGCCGATCGACGAGGTCGTCGTCGGCGATCTCGTGGAGGTGCGGCCGGGCGAGCGCGTCGCGACGGATGGAATCGTCGTCGACGGCGTCTCGCATGTCGATGAATCCATGATCACCGGCGAGCCCGCGCCCGTGGGCAAGCGCAAGGGCTCGGAAGTCACCGGCGCGACGGTGAACACGACCGGCGCCTTCACCTTTCGCGCGACGCGCGTCGGGGCGGACACTGTGCTCGCCGGCGTCATTCGCATGGTGGAGCAGGCGCAGGGCGCCAAGCTGCCGATTCAAGCGCTGGTCGATCGCGTGACCGGCGTCTTCGTCCCCGCGGTTCTCGCCATCGCCTTTCTCACTTTCGTCATTTGGCTCGCCTTCGGGCCGCAGCGCGACGCCTCTTATGCGCTGGTGGCGGCGGTCGCCGTGCTGATCATCGCCTGTCCCTGCGCCATGGGCCTCGCCACGCCCGCCGCCATCATGACCGGCACCGGACGCGCCGCCGAGCTCGGCATTTTGTTCCGCAAGGGCGAGGCGCTGCAGAGCCTGCGCGACGTGACACTGATCGCCTTCGACAAGACCGGCACGCTCACGCGCGGCAAGCCGGAGCTCACCGATCTCGAGGCCGCGCCCGGCTTCGAGGCGAATGAGGCGCTGCGGCTCGCCGCCAGCGTCGAGGCGCGCTCGGAGCATCCGATCGCCGGCGCTCTGGTCGCCGCGGCGAAAGCGCGCGGCCTCACCATCGTCGAGACGCGGGATTTTGCGGCGACGCCCGGCATGGGCGTCGAGGCGCGCGCGGCGGGGCACAAGATCGCCGTCGGCGCCGCCCGTTTCATGGCGGCGCTCGGCCTCGACGTCGGCGCTTTCGAGACGGTGGCGGCGCGTCTCGCGGCGGAGGGCAAGACGCCGCTCTATGTCGCGATCGACGGGCGGCTCGCCGCCATTCTCTGCGTCGCCGACGCGCTCGAGGAGACCAGCGTCGCCGCTGTCGCCGCGCTGCACGAACAAGGCGTGGCGACGGCGATGATCACCGGCGACGACGAGCGCGCGGCGCGCGCCATAGCGGCGAAGCTCGGCATCGACGAGGTCGTCGCCGGCGTCTTGCCGGAGGGCAAGGTCGCCGCGCTCCAACGCCTGCGCGAGGGCCGCAAGATCGCCTTCGTCGGCGACGGCGTGAATGACGCGCCGGCGCTCGCCGCCGCCGATGTCGGCATCGCCATCGGCACGGGGACCGATATAGCGATCGAGGCCGCCGACGTCGTGCTGATGTCCGGCCATGTGTCGAAAGTGCCGGCGGCGCTCGCTTTGTCACGCGCCACGATGCGCAATATCGCACAGAATCTGTTCTGGGCCTTCGGCTATAATGTGATTCTGATTCCCGTCGCGGCGGGCGCGCTCTATCCGGTGAATGGAACGCTGCTCTCGCCCATGCTGGCCGCCGGCGCCATGGCCTTTTCCAGCGTCTTCGTGCTGACGAATGCGCTGCGGCTACGGCGCTTCCGGCCGCCGGTGGAGGCGAGCGCGACGCCGAAGAGGTTGGAGGAGAGCGAGCCTGAAGGCTCGCTCTCACCCGCGACCATAGAGGAGGAAGCACAGATGACGACGACCTTCGACGTTCAGGAAATGTCCTGCGGCAAATGCGTGAAGCATGTGACCGAGGCGGTGCAGAAGGCCGAGCCGCAGGCGCAGGTGAAGATCGATCTCGCCACCGGCAAGGTCGAGGTCTCGCCCTCGCCCGAGGACCCGGAAGGCCTCGCCAAGATCATCACCGACGCCGGCTATCCGGCGCGCGTCGCGGCCTGACGAGGCAAAGCAGATGGCGGGATCGCTCTTCGGCAAGACATTGCTCATCACCGGCGCGAGCCGCGGCATCGGCCTCGCGATAGCGGAGCGCGCCGCGCGCGACGGCGCCAATGTGGCGATCGTCGCCAAGAGCGTCTCCGAACATCCCAAGCTGCCGGGGACGATCTACACCGCCGCAGCGGCGATCGAGAAGGCGGGCGGGCGGGCGCTCGCTCTGCCCTGCGACATTCGCTTCGACGCGCAGGTGGAGGAAGCCTTCGACAAAACCGCGGCGATTTTCGGCGGCGTCGATATTCTCGTCAATAATGCGAGCGCCATCGATCTGCGCGGCGTCGAAGCCATAGAGATGAAGCGCTTCGATCTGATGCATCAGATCAATGCGCGCGGCAGCTTTCTCTGCGCGAAGCTCGCTCTGCCCTATCTGAAGAAATCCGACAATCCGCATATTCTCACTCTGTCGCCGCCGCTCGACATGAACCCACGCTGGTTCTCGCCCAATCTCGCTTATACGATGGCGAAATACGGCATGAGCCTCGTCACGCTCGGCCTCGCGCGCGAGCTCGCGGGGAAAGTCGCGGTGAATTCGCTCTGGCCGGAGACGGCGATCGCCACCGCCGCGGTCGGCAATCTCCTCGGCGGCGAGGCCGTGCTGCGGCGCGCGCGCAAGCCGGAAATCGTCGCCGACGCCGCCCATGCGATTTTGACGCGCGACGCGCGCGCCTGCACGGGCAATTTCTTCATCGACGTAAATGTTCTGATGCAAGAGGGCGTGACGGATTTCGCCGCCTATGCGGTCGATCCGAGCCTTCCCGCCATATTGGATTTCTTTCTCGACGCGCCGATCACCGCCGGCGTGCAAAAAATTCCCTTCGGCGGCGCCTGAGCGTCCCCGCTCAGGCGAGCGCGGAAAAGCCCGAATAGAGCGTGTAGAGCCCCACGAGAGAGATCAGCGCGCTGGAGAAATAAGGCGCCTTGGCGGCGATCTCCTCGAAGCCGGACCAGCGGTTCGAAGCGTGGCGCACGCCGAGCGCGGCGGCCACTCCGACGGCGACCATGGTCAGCGCGAGGCCGACGCTGAAGCACAGAACCAGCGCGGCGCCGAGCGACAATTGGCCGAGCTGCAGACAGAGCAGCAGCACGGTGATCGAGGCCGGACAGGGAATGAGCCCGCCCGTCAGGCCGAACAGAATGATCTGTCCCGTCGTCACATGGCGGGAGGCGAAGCGCCGCTTTATGTCCTCGGCATGGGCGCGCTCATGCGCGTCCATCGTCTCCTCGTCGAGAAGGATCGAGGAGCTCTCCGCCGCTGCCTCGCCATGCGTGTGATGATGCGCATGATCGTGGTCGTGCGAATGAGGATGATCATGCGCATGATCGTGACGCTGCGCGCGCGGCCGACGGTCGCGCCAGATGCGCCATGTCATCCAGGCGGCGACGGCGATGATCAGCGCGCCCGAGGCGATCTCGAGATAGGGCTCATTCGCCTCGGCGTTCCAATGGGAGCCGAAATAGAGCCCGGCGAGCGCCACGACCCAGACGATCGCCGTATGGGAGAGCGTCGCCGAGAGGCCGAGCAGGACCGCCTGTCCGACAGTGCCGCGCACAGCGACGATGAAGGCCGCCATCATCGTCTTGGAATGACCAGGCTCCAGGCCATGCAGCGCGCCGAGCGCCACCGCAGTCGGCGCGAACAACCAGGCGTTGGCCGCGCCGTCCCGAAACAAATCCGCGATGTTCGCCATACGACCTCGATTCTCCGCCCGAGGCATATACTGACTTTCCGCCGGGCAGTTAAGACCCTCCCGGCCGCGGCGGCCCTTTTGCCGTGGTAAGGATGAATAGAAAATCGCCCGTCCCGCGACATCTAATCTCCCGGCCTCCCCCTTGACCGGCTCGCCCGGAGAGCCGAGACTTGCCGCATCGAGCCCGAAAACCTCACGGTTTCACCGTCATGGATCGCCTTCTCGCGTCGAGCGCAACCGCCCAGGAGGCGGCGCGGCGCGCCTTGCGCAGCAGGCGAAGCGGCGAACGCCCGCGCATCCGTCTCGGAACCGATCGCGCCGGCATGACCGCCGCCGCCCGCAGCGAAAGCCTGACCATCGGCGCCGTCTCGCGGCCGACGCGGCGCATTCGCTCGATCGTCTTCGACACCGCCGTCGGCGATCTCGGCAAGCAGAATATTCTGTTGCGCGGCTATGAGATGCACGGCGCCGCTTTCGTCGAGCTGAGCTGGGCCCGGCCCGCGACGACGGGCGGCGCGCGCGGCTCGATCGAATTGCGCGTGCCGACGCTCGAGGTCGGCAAAATGCTCGGCTTTTCCGAGCCCTTGCGCCGGTCCATCGCCAACCGCCCGCTGGAGGCGCGCAGCGTCGCCGAGACCGAGCGGCGCGAGCGTGTGCTCGAGCGCGCCCATGCGCGCATCGCCGTCTGCTTCGACGACGGCTTCGTCGAATGCGGCGGGCGGCGCACCAATTTTCACGAGATCGAGCTGCAGCTCCTCGAGGGGGCGGAAGAAGAGTTCTGGAGCGTCGCCGCCGAGCTCGCGCCGCGCGCGAAGGCGCGTTTGCTGCCGATGAGCGAGGCCGAGCTGGCTCTCGCCCGCGCGACCGGCGCCGGCGTCGCGCCGGTGAAGGGCCGACGCCCAGCGCTCGCCGCCGATGCGTCGCTCGACGAGGCGATCGTCATGGCGATGTCCGCCTGCCTCGATCAATTCGTGGCCAATTGGCCGGCGTTGCAATGTCACGCGCCAGAGGAAGCCATTCACCAGATGCGCGTGGCGTTGCGACGCTTGCGCGCCGGCGTCGGCATGTTGCGCCGCGGCGTCGAGAGCGCGGAGCTGGAAATCGCTTCCGCCCGCGCGCGCGACATTTCGGCGACACTCGGCGCGGCGCGCAATCTCGACGTGCTCGTCGACATGCTGGTCGCCGGCCCGCTCGCCCAGGCCAATGGCGAGCCGAGCTTCTATGCGCTGCTCGACGCTGTGGAGCGGCGGCGCATCGAAGCGCATGCCGCGGTGGCGGCGCTCGTCATGGCGCCACAGACGACGCAATTCGTCGTCGATCTGCGCGCCGCGCTGGCGGCCAAGGCCTGGCGCCCGTCGTCCGGCGACGCATCGCCGCAGCGCGCCGCTTTCGACCCGAGCGCGCCCCGCTCGGCGCGAGAATTCGCCATGCGCTCGCTCGATCGCCTGCATCGCCGCGCGATGAAGAAGAGCCGCGACCTCGCCGCGCTCACGCCCGATCAACGACACCAAGCGCGCATTGCCTTGAAGAAGGCGCGATATGCGGCGGAATTCTTCGAGTCTCTATTCGGCGCGCATGCGAAGGCGCGCCGCTATCTGCGACGGACGGCCGCGCTGCAGGATAAGCTCGGCTCCTTCAACGATCTCGCCGTCGCGGCCGGGCTGCTGCGTGAGCTCGGCGAGGCCGACGCCGATCTCGCGCCGGCGAGCGCCTTCGCCGCCGGCTGGTGCGCCCATGCGCACGAGGGCGCCGCGGTCGATTGGAAGAAGACCGAGAAGTCTTTGAAGCAGATCGAAGCCTTCTGGCGCTGACGGCGCGCGCCTGCAGGCGCGCGCGGAATCGCGCGAGGAACCATGACGCTCGCAGAGCGTTGACCCTACCAAATGAACAACATGCCGCCGCAGTGGCGCGACCGCATCGAATGGACGCGGCCGCCGCCTCTCAAAATCGCGCAGATCGCGCCGCTGATCGAAAGCGTTCCGCCGCGTCTCTATGGCGGAACGGAGCGCATCGTCTCTTACCTCACCGAAGAGCTCGTCGCGCAAGGACACGAAGTGACTTTGTTCGCGAGCGGCGGCTCGGTCACATCCGCGCGCCACATCTGCTGCAGCGATCTGCCGCTGCGCCAGAAGGGCGGCGCAGACCCTATTCCGCATTATCTGCTGATGCTCGATCGCGCGCGGCGCATGGCGTCGCAGTTCGACATTTTGCATTTCCATGTCGATCAGCTTCATTTTCCGCTGTTTCGCGACATAGCCGCGCATACGCTGACGACGCTGCACGGACGCCAGGATCTGCCGGATATCGAGCGCTTCTACGCCGGCTTTCCCGAAATGCCGCTCGTCTCCATCTCGGATTCGCAACGCGTGGCGGTTGCACAGGCCAATTTCGCCGGAACCGTGCTGAACGGGCTGCCGCTCGATCTGTTCCCGCCGACGCTTCGTCCGAGCGGCGACTATCTCGCCTTTCTCGGCCGCGTCTCGCCGGAGAAGGGCCTCGATCACGCCATCGCCATCGCCGGCGCCGTCGGCCTGCCGCTCAAGATCGCGGCCAAGATCGACCTGCCGGACCAAGCCTATTTTCACCAGACGATCGAGCCTCTGCTCGCGCTTCCGGGCGTCGAATTCGTCGGCGAGATCGACGATCGCCGCAAGAGCGGCTTTCTCGGCGACGCGCGCGCGCTGCTGTTTCCGATCGATTGGCCCGAGCCCTTCGGCCTCGTGATGATCGAAGCCATGGCCTGCGGCACGCCCGTGCTCGCCTTTCGTCGCGGCTCCGCGCCGGAGATCGTCGAGGAGGGCGTCACCGGCTGTCTCGTCGACAACGTCGAGGAAGCGATCTCGCGCCTCGGCCATGTGCTCTCGCTCGACCGCGGCCGGGTGCGGCAGCGCTTCGAGACGCGCTTTTCCGCCGCGCGCATGGCGCAGGAATATGTCGCGATCTACCGTCGGCTGTTGCGCGCGCCGGCGCCTGCGGAGCTGCGCGCTCATCCCATTGTGCTGCCGCCGACCTATCTCAACGGGCATGCCGAGGACCAGATCGAACCGGACAACTCATATCCCACGCCCTAGCCCGAGCGATGAGGCGCGCGCCGCGCCGAGCGCCGACGCGCCGCCCGATACGGGCGCCGACGCGCCGCAGACGCATGAGCTGCAATTCTATATTCCGGCGACGGGGCCGCCGTCCCGTCCACGTCGAACGCTCAAGCACGACGACACATTCGCTGTCTTCGACAGCCATGGCGACATAGGCGCGACGGCGGGCGGGCCGGACGGGCTCTTCGATCACGACACGCGCTATCTCTCGCATCTCGAGCTGCTCATCGAAGGCGCGCAGCCGCTGCTGCTCGACTCGGCCATACGCGACGACAATCTGAGCTTTTACGTCGATCTCACCAATCCCGATATTTTTCGCGACGAGAAGATCGCTCTGCTCAAAGACTCCGTCTATGTCTCGCGCACGCTGTATCTCAAGGATGGATCGCTGCGCGAGCGGTTGGAAATCTCCAATCAGAGCGCCGAGGAGGTTCGGCTCGATCTGTCGATCGGCTTCGGCAATGATTTCGCCGATATATTCGAGGTGCGCGGCGTGCGGCGCGCGCGGCGCGGACGCGCCTGGGCGCAAGTGCTCGCGGCCGGCGCGGTCGCGCTCTATTATCGCGGGCTCGACGGCGTGCTGCGCGAGACGGCGCTCTCCTTCGAGCCCGATCCGACGTTGCTCGTCGACAGCGTCGCGACCTATTCGCTGCGGCTCGCGCCGCGCCAGGCGCAGACCATCTTCCTCACCGCGGCCAGCCGCGGACGCCTGCCCAAATCGACGCAATCCTTCTTCAACGGCCTCACCGGCCTGCATCGCGAGCTGAAAGCCGCCGCAGGCCAGAGCGCGCGCGTCGAAACCTCCGATCCGACGCTCAATCAAATTCTCTGGCGCTCGACCGCCGATGTGCGAATGCTGCTCACCAGCACGCCCGAGGGCCCCTACCCTTACGCCGGCATTCCCTGGTATTCGACGACATTCGGACGCGACGGAATCATCACCGCTCTGCAAATGCTGTGGTTCGATCCGTCCATCGCCGTCGGCGTGCTGAAACGGCTCGCCGCCCATCAGGCGAATGGTTTCGACGCGCGCGCGGATGCGGAGCCCGGCAAGATTTTGCACGAGATGCGCGGCGGCGAGATGGCGGCGCTCGGCGAAGTGCCCTTCGGCCTCTATTACGGAACCGTGGATGCGACGCCTCTCTTCGTCGTTCTCGCCGGCTATTACGCCCGCCGCACCGGCGATTATGCGCTCGTCTTCGAGCTCTGGCCGGCGATCGAGCGCGCGCTCGCCTGGATCGACGGGCCCGGCGATCCGGACGGCGACGGTTTCGTCGAATATTCGCGCCATTCCGACCAGGGCCTGCGCAATCAGGGCTGGAAGGATTCGCATGATTCCGTTTTCCACGCCGACGGGCGCCTCGCCGAAGGGCCGATCGCGCTCGTCGAGGCGCAGGCCTATGTCTATGCCGCGCGGCGCCTCGCCGCCCATTGCGCGCGCGAGCTCGGCTTCCATGATCGCGCGGCCGGGCTCGCGCGCGCCGCGGAAACGCTGCGCGAGCGTTTCGAGGCGGCCTTCTGGTGCGAGGAGATCGGCACTTATGCGCTGGCGCTCGACGGCGACAAGAAGCAATGCAAAGTGCGCACGAGCAATGCGGGACATGCGCTCTATTCGGGCATAGCGCAGCCAGATCGCGCGCAGCGCGTCGCCGAAGGGCTGCTCGAGTCCCGGTTTTTTTCCGGCTGGGGCGTACGCACCGTGGCCCGCGGCGAGCACCGCTACAATCCCATGTCCTATCACAATGGCTCCATATGGCCGCATGACAATGCGCTCATCGCGCATGGGTTCGGCCGCTATGGCTTCAAGGATGGCGTGGCCGCCATATTCGAATCGCTGATGCGCGCCGCGAGCTATATGGAGGCGCGCCGCATTCCGGAGCTCTATTGCGGCTTCCGGCGCCGTCACGGGCGCGGTCCGACGCTCTATCCCGCGGCCTGCTCGCCGCAGGCCTGGGCGGCGAGCGCGCCCTTTCTGTTCATCCAGACCATGCTCGGCCTCGAATTCGACCACAAGGCGCGGCAGGTCCGCCTCGTCAATCCGATCGTCCCCGTGTCCGCCGGCGAGATCGTCATTCGCGATCTCTCGCTCGGCGAGGCGCGCGTCGACATAGCGCTACGGCAGGACGCGCGCTCGGCGATCTCGCTGCATGTGCTGCGCACGATCGGCGATGTCCAGGTGTCGCTCGTCTTCGATCCGGATGCGCGCGAGCACCCGCTCACGGCGAATATCTGACAGCCTCGCCGCCGCGCTCGCGACGCCGCGGAACCTTTCATGCGACGCCGCGTTGCTTCGGGACGACTACAGGAGGAACAGCCGATGGCGAGCGCCAATCCGGACTTCAATCTGGTCTCCAGCGAGGACGTCGCAGGCGCCACCGTTTTCGATCGGCTCGGCAATGAGCTCGGCGAGATCGATCATCTGATGATCGACAAGATCTCGGGCCGCGTTCGCTACGCGGTGATGAGCTTCGGCGGATTCTTGGGGCTCGGTCACAGCCATTATCCGCTGCCGTGGAACTCGCTCGCCTATGACAATGAGCGCGAAGGCTATGTCGCCGACATCATCGAGCAGCAGCTCCAGGATGCGCCGGAATTCAGCGACGACAGCTGGAGCGATCGCGATTGGGAGAAGCGCGTCCACGAGCATTATCACGCGCGCCCCTATTGGGACGAGCAGCAGCAATGGGGCGAGCAGCAGCCGCGCCCGCGCGGCTGAGCCGCTTCGCTACGGCTATCTCGCGGATCGACAGGCTTCGCCGCTATGCGATAGAAATTTCAGAACGTCGATTCGCGCTTTGCTTTTTCTCGACTCGGTTTTCCAACGGAGATATTCCCGTGACCCTTCGTCGCTTCGCGGCGCCCGGCCTCGCGGCCGCGCTCCTCTGCGCTCTCTCGGCCCCGGCATTCGCGCAAGCCGATGGCTTCTTCGTCCCCGATTGGCTCGCGCCAGTGGCGACGCCCGTGCTCACGCCGGGCGTCCTCACCGCCGCGCCCTATTCCTACTACTACCGCTATCCGGCGCCCTATCCTTACGTCTACGCTCGCAACGGCTGTCTCGTGAACGCCCCGATCTTCGACGGCTGGGGCGCCTTTCTCGGCTATCAGAGGCTGCGCGTCGCCTGCTGATCGGCGAGCCGCTTGTCGAGCAATATCTGATTGGCGTCGAGCGAGAACTCCTTCCACGCCGCCGCTATGTCGAGCAGCGTGACGTTGAGATAATCCTTGGACGGCTTGTGCTCGTCGGGAAAATTGGAGAGCGCGCAGGAGGTGCGGTTATAGTCGATGACGCCGTCCAGCAGCTCCTGGATGAAGCCGTCGAACGCCTTTTGCGCCAGAGGCGTCAGATCGGAGCGCCCCTTGTCCACCGCCACCACCGAATGGTCGAAGGGCAGGCCCTCGAGCACGGCGATCGCCTCCTTCAGCACGGCTTCCATCGCGCCGAGCATGGCGCGCTGGGTGATCTGCTCACGCTGGCCGTTGGAGAGGCCGAAATTGAGCCGCTGCCGATAGCTGGCGAAAGTCGGCGCGCGCTTGGCGTTCACCCATTCGCGGAACCGCGCCATGCTCGCTTCATTGAGCGCCTCGCCCGTAGCGCCTTCGCTCGCGCCGGAAATCATGATCGACGTCTCCTTCTGATCGAGAAGGCGCAGCCGGATGCGCTCCGCCGCGACCAGCGCGCCTTCGAGATAGCCGCCGCCCTCGCGCGCGGTCTCGGTGCCGCCGAGATAGAGCTTGCCCTCCCAGAACGCCTGGCGCAGCAGCGGATCGCCATAATCGGGATGCTCCGAGGGCGGCGTCAGATCGATCGTCGAGCAGGTAAAGGGCTCGCGCGCCCAATCCTGCACATGCTGCTCGCCATCCTCGACCGGCTTGCCGAACAATTGGACGAATTGACTTTCGAGCAGCATGAACATGCCGCCGCTGAACGCTTCCCGCAGTTCCGCGGAGAGCGCGAAGAAACCGCCGATCGCCGCGCGCTCGCCCGTCGCGTCGCAAGCGTCGAAGATTTCGCCCAGCACCGCCTGCTCATGGGTGGCGAAAGCGTTGCCGGAATGCCCATCCGCGCGCCAGCCGGGCGCGCCGGCAAAGCCGACCACGGCCTTGGCCTGCGCCGCCATCCAGGTCGGCGCGCTGCGCATGGCGTTGCGGCTCATTGCGTCGAGCTCCGGCTCGAAGGCGAGGTGCTCCGCCAGCAGACGCGGCGGAACCGCGAGCACCGCCCGCTTCGCGGTCACTGTCTCGGATTTGCCGTCCGTCTCGAAGGTGAGCTCCACATGGTCGCCGCGATCGGCGATGGAGCGCAGCGCTGCGGAGAGATGGATCGCCTCCGCCGGAACCGTGGCGGCCAGCGCCTCTATGAGCGAGGCCATGCCGCCCGCGAGCCGGCGCGCGCCGGAATGGAGATTGGGCGTCATGCGCGTCTCCGGCTTCTTGTCGCCGAAGGCGAGCAGCAGCGCCGTGCCCGGGTCATATTGCGGGAAATCCGTGAGGCCGAGCTCTTTCACCAGCGCGGTGATCGTCGGCTGCGTGTCCGGCCAGAACCAGGTCGGTCCGAGATCGACGCGCTGTCCCGAGGCCGTGTCCTCGACCGACAATACGCGGCCGCCGAGCCGCGGACGCGCCTCATAGAGCGCAAAACTCACCCCCGCCGCGGCGAGACCGCGCGCCAGCGCCAAGCCGGAGGCCCCGCCTCCGACAATCACAACGTCCAGCATCGTTCAGCTCCTGAGCCGTCTGGCCTTTTGCGGCAAAGCGACGCAAAGGGCGTGCCGCGGATTTTGTCGCATTTGCGCCCTTTCCGGGCTGGCGCCCGGCGTGCACAGTCGGCGCGGCCTCCGATGGAGAGACGACAGTGACCGAAGACCGCAACCGCCTCGGCGAGGAGACGAGCCCCTATCTCCTCCAGCACAAGGACAATCCCGTGCATTGGCGCGCCTGGTCCGCCGAGACGCTGGCGCTCGCCAAGGAGAGCGGCAGACCGATTCTGCTCTCCAGCGGCTACGCCGCCTGCCACTGGTGCCATGTGATGGCCGCCGAGAGCTTCGAGAGCGAGGCGATCTCCGCGCTGATGAACGAGAATTTCGTCAATGTGAAAGTCGATCGCGAGGAGCGGCCGGACATAGACCATCTCTATCAGCAGGCGTTGCAGCTCACCGGGCGGCGCGGCGGCTGGCCGCTCACCATGTTCCTCACGCCGGACGGCGAACCCTTTTGGGGCGGCACCTATTTCCCGCCCGAGCCGCGCCACGGAATGCCCGGCTTCGGCGATATTCTGAAGGCCGTCGCCGAGCTCTGGCGCGAAAAACCCGACGTGGTCACGCGCAATGTGACGGCGATCGGCGACGGGCTGAACCGTCTCGCCGAGACCGCCCCGGCCGAACCCATCTCGCCCGATCTCGTCGAGACGATCGCCGAGAAGCTCGACGGCTATATCGACCGCGTGCATGGCGGCGTCGGCGGCGCGCCGAAATTCCCGCAGGCGGCGAGCCTCGAGTTCCTCTGGCGCGCGTTCAAACGCGCCGGCCGCGCCTCCTTCCGCGAGGCGACGCTGACGACGCTCGACCATATCTGCCAGGGCGGCATCTACGACCATCTCGGAGGCGGCTTCGCGCGCTATTCGACCGACGAGCGCTGGCTCGCGCCGCATTTCGAGAAGATGCTCTATGACAATGGGCAGCTCGTCGATCTGCTGACGCTGGTCTGGCAAGAGGAGCGCAAGCCGCTCTACGCCGCGCGCATAGGCGAGACGATCGAATGGGCGCTGCGCGAGATGCGCTTGCCCGAGGGCGTTTTCGCCAGCAGCCTCGACGCCGACAGCGAGCATGAGGAAGGCAAATTCTATGTCTGGACCGCCGCGGAGGTCGACGCCGTCCTCGGTCCGCGCGCGGCCGCCTTCCGCGCCGTCTACGACATAATGGACGGCGGCAATTGGGAGGGCAAATCCATCCCCAATCGCCTGCGCGACATGGAGCTGCTTTCCGCGCAAGACGAGGCGGCGCTCGCGGAGGATCGCGCGACACTGCTGGCGGCGCGCGCGGCGCGCGTGCGGCCGGGCCGCGACGACAAAGCGCTCGCCGATTGGAACGGGCTGATGATCGCCGCAATCGCGACGGCTGCGCAAATCTTCGAGCGGCGCGACTGGCTCGAGGCGGCGGCTGCGGCCTTCGACTTCATCGCCGCGCATATGACCACAGCGGAAGGACGGCTGCTGCATTCCTATGGCGCCGGACGCGCCAAGCATATGGCCGTGCTGGACGATTACGCCGATCTCGCCCGCGCCGCGCTGGTCCTCCACGAGGCGACCGGCGAGACGCGCTTCCTCGAGCGCTGTCGCGACTGGATCGAGATCGTCGAGACGCATTATCGCGACCAGAGCGCCGGCGGCTATTTCTTCACCGCCGACGACGCCGAGGCGCTGATCCGCCGCGCGAAGATCGCCGAGGACGCGCCTCTGCCCTCCGGCAATGGCACGATGACGCAAGTGCTGGCGCAGCTCTATCATCTGACCGGCGAGGATCGCTATCGCGAGCGCGCCGAATCCATTCTCGAGGGTTTCGCTGGCGTCGTGCGGCGCGGACTGCTCGGCTATTCGACGCTGCTGAACGGCGCCGAGACATTGCGCGACGGATTGCAGATCGTCATCGTCGGCGAGCGCGCCGCAGCCGACACGACCGCGCTGCTGCGCGTCGTCCATGGCGCGAGCCTGCCCGGCCGCACGCTCGCGATCGTCGCGCCCGGCTGCGCATTGCCGCCCAACCATACCGCCGCGGGCAAGACACAGATCGACGGAAAGGCGACCGCCTATGTGTGCCGCGGCGCGACCTGCTCTCTGCCCATTGTCGCGCCCGCGGACCTCCAGGAGGCTTTGCGCGCGCCGCGCTAAGGGCTTTTCCAGGCGAGCGCCGCCGCATAGCCCGGCGGCGCCTCCAGACGCGCGGCGCGCAGATCGCCCCATTCCGCCTCGGCGTGGCGCAGCTCATAGAGCTCGCCCTGCCCCGGCCAGACGGAGAAAGCCTGAAGCTTCTCCGCTATGCCGAGACCCAGCGCTTTCAGCGCCGCCTCCTTGGCCACCCAACGCTCGAAAAATCCGGCGACGTCTATCCCTTCACGCTCCTCGCGCGTCAGCGTGATCGCAGCGAGGCCGGCGACATCCGCCATCGCATCCACGCGCTCTATGTCGACGCCGACGACCCAATGCCGCGAGATCGCGACGAGAGCGCAATCGCCGGAATGCGAGACATTGAAGGAGACGCCGCCGTCGGCGAGCTCCAGCCTGCCATAGCGCCCGGCGGTAAAGCGCAGCGCCGCCGGATCGGCTCCGATCCTCTCGCCGAGCAGGCGGCGCAGAGCAGCGCGCGTCGAAATCATGCGTAGCCGATCCTCATGCCGCAGAAAACGCAGCGCGCGCTCGCGCTCTTCCACGGTCAGCACGTTCCAATCGGCGTCGGGCCAGGGCGCGGCGAGATCGAAATCGAGCCGCATGACCTCGATCCGCCCTTCGCCGACGTCCGGCGTCCATAATCGCGTCACGCGCTCTCCTCTCGCGCGCCGAGCGTCTCGATCGCCCGCTCGAAAGCCGATGCGCTCGCGCTGCGCAACGGACAATAGGGAATGCCATGGCTCTCGCACAGGCTCTTCACCGCGCCGACCGCGCGATGGCTGACGCAATCGACAGGGAAAAACACCGCATCGGCGCGCCGCACCAGCTCGCTCAGCATGGCGCGATTATCCTCCATGCCCCCGTCGTGATGGATCAGCGAGCCATTGCGGCGCTCGACGAGACGCTGCAGCCGGCAGACCGTGCGCGGCCGCCCGCCGACATAGAGAATGCAACGCCCGCAGAGATCCGTCTCGATCTCGCGCGGCTCTTCTACCTCGGCCTCCACGGCGATCTCCGAAGCGAGCGGCGGCGGGACGCGCCGCATCGGCTCGGCCGAGACGGAGCGCGCCTCCTTCGCCTTCAGCCTCGCGAGACGCCCCTCGAGACGCGCATGATCCTCACGCAGACCGGCGTGAGCGAGCCGGAGCGCGGCGAGCTCGCGCAGCGTCTCGTCGCCCCTCTCCTGCGCGCGCAAAGCGTCGATCTCGCGCCGCAGGCTCTCGCATTCGACGTCGAGCGCGCGCGCCTCGCGAAGCTGCTCGCCGAGCCGGCCGATCTCGGCGCGCAGCCGCATCAGCTCGTCATTGCGCTCGACGATGACATTGGCGAGACGCCGCGCGATCTCGGCCTTCTCGCGTCGCGCCTCGACGACCTCGCGCGCATCGCCGCGATGCGCCGCGCCACTGATATGCGACATCATGTGAATATCGCCGAAAATGCGCGTCTCCACGCTCGATGTGAGGCGCGGATGGCCGATCAGCGCCCAATAGGCGCCGGGAACGAAGCCATTGTCGATGGCGGTTTCCCAATAGGCGAGAAACGCGTCGTCGCCGCCCAGCGCCTTGGCCTTGCGGACGGCTCCTTCGTATTTCGTGTCGAGATGCTTCTGCACCGCGCGGGAGACGACGTTCTCGTCATGCATCTTCTCGACGAAGAGCCCATGGATCTGATAATCGCCATAGCGCGCCTCGCTACCGAGAAATCCGGTGCGCCGCGCGATCTTGCGCAATTCCGTAATCGTCAGGCATGTGCCGATGATCGAGCAATGCGATGCGCCGATGATCTCCCATATGCGGCGGCGCGCGCCCGCCTCCCGCCGCGCGGCGGGCGCGAGCTCGAAGCCTTCGCTCGCCATGGCGGATTTCAGCACGCTCAGGGAAACGAGCGGCCGCTCGCTCATAGCGTGGTCTCCGCGACGTCGCGCGCATTGGTCTGCTCGAGCACGGCGTCGAATCCCTCGAACTCCGGATGGCCGACATAGAGCGGCTTGTTCTTGCCGGCGTCCTTGTGCGAATCACGAAACTGCTGCGACGTCGTCCAGGCGAGGAAGCTCGCCTTGGTCTCCCACATCGTATGCGAGGCGTAGAGCGTGTGATCCTCGCGCTCCGGCCCGCGCAAGAGGTGGAAGGAGATAAAGCCCTCCATCTCCTCGAGGCGCGTGCGGCGCGACGCCCAGATCTGCTCGAAGGGCTTTTCCTCTCCCTTGACCACTTTGAAGCGATTCATCGCGATGAACATGTCGTGCTCCTTTTCATCGGCCGCGCGCGGCGGCCGGGATTGGGGCCATCGTCGCCCGCCGCCGCGTCGCGATCAAGCCCCGCCTGAAGCCCAGACACTGCAAGATTTCCAAAACCCCACCCTGCAAGCTTTCCAACCGGCGCTCCACGATATCGCCCGAAACGCCGCCATCATCGGCGTCGACGCAACCGGCGCGAGGAGAAGGCCCCATGTGCGACATCCAGGGAGAAAAACGAAAGATCGACGCTCTGCTCGAGCGGGCGGCGCGCGCGGCGCCCGCGAGCGTGTGCGCGAGCGAGAGCGCGCTCGCGGAATTCTGTCTGATCGCCGTAAGCGAATTCTATTCGACGGAATGTCCGGACGAATGCCTGCGTCGGCGCTGCGCCGATTTCGCGGCGCGCGTCATGCGTCGCGAAGCGGCGGACGCATGACGCGCGACGAGCGAAACGCGGCGAAGCGCGATCACTCAGGCGAAAGCCTGAGCGATATCGGCGACGAGATCGTCCGGATGCTCTATGCCGATCGACATGCGCACGAGCGCGGAGGTGATGCCGATCTCGCGCCGCGCCACTTCCGTTAGCCCCGAATGCACAGTCGTCGCAGGATGACAGACGAGCGACTCCGTGCCGCCGAGGCTGACGGCGAGCTTGAAGATCTGCAGCCGATTCAAAAAGGCGAAAGCCTCTTTTTCGCCGCCCTCGACATCGAAGGAGAAGGTGGAGCCGGCGGCGCTCGACTGACGCTGCATGAGCGCGCGCGCCGGATGATCCGGCGGCAGCAGCGGCGGGTAATGCACGCGCGCGACCTTGGGATGGGCGGCGAGATATTCGGCGACGATCGCCGCATTGCTCGCCGCGCGGCGCATGCGCAGCGACAATGTCTCCAGCGAGCGCGCCAGCATCCAGCAGGAATGCGGATCGAGTTGCGTGCCGATGGCGTTGCGCATAGTGCGGATCGGCGCGAGCGCCGCATGGGCGCCGATGACCGCGCCGCCGATGAGATCGCTGTGGCCGCCGACATATTTGGTGAGCGAATAGAGCGAGAGCTCGGCGCCATGCTCGAGCGGCGATTGGAACACGGGGCCGAGCAATGTGTTGTCGCAGCATAGGATCGGACGGCGCCCCTGACGCGCGCCGATCTCCTGCGCGATGCGCGCCACCATGGCGATGTCGACGAGGCTGTTCATCGGATTGGATGGCGTCTCGACGAAGACGATCGCGACATTGCCCATGGCCATCGCGCGCTCGGCGGCGGCGCGCACGACATTTTCATCGAGACCATCGGCGAAGCCGACGCTTCGCACATCGAAAGGCGCGAGCGTGCGGCCGATCAGCACTTCCGTTCCGCCATAGAGCGGGCGGCTGTGCAGAATGACGTCGCCCGGCTTCGCATAGGCGAGGATCGTCGTGACGATCGCCGACATGCCGGAAGAAAACACGAGCCCCGCTTCGGCGTTCTCATGCACGGCGAGACGATCCTCGAGGATCTCGAGATTGGGATGATTGAAGCGCGAATAGACAAGGCCTGGCTCCTCGCCGCGCTCGGGCGCGCTGCGGCCGGCCATATAGTTGAAATAGTCGCGTCCCGCCTCCGCCGTGCGAAAGGCGAATGTGGAAGTGAGAAACACCGGAGGCTTCACCGAGCCTTCGGAGAGAGCCGGATCGTAACCGTAGCCGAGCATCAACGTCTCTGCATGGAGACGATGCTCGCCGACACGGATCTTATGATAGCGTTCGCTGCTCATGACGACTCTCCTCTGATCGGCGCGCACATGAATTGCTTTAGATTCTCAATATATTTTCACGCTCGCGCTCGCGTTTCGCATGCTCGTCCACACAAATGAATACGTAGCTTTTTACGCTAAGGTCGCGTGCGCGTCACAGTCACAGAAAATCGACGATGTTTCACGTGATTGCGGTTCGCCGTCGTTGACCGAATCTCGGAGTGCGACTTAGCATTTCAATAGCCGCATTACCCCACGGCGAGCGGACAGCGACAGCGCGCGGCCCGATGCGGTGACAAAACTTTGTTGAAAAGGATTCCTCTATGAAGAAGTTATTCTCAGCCACCGCGATTGCACTGGCTCTATCCGCTGGAGCGGCGCTCGCCGCGGATCTCCCCGCCGTCAAGGCCCCGCTGCCGCCCCCGCTGCCGCCGCCGCCGCTGTGGACCGGATTCTATCTCGGTCTGAACGCCGGCTATTCGTTCGGCGCGTCGAATCAGGTCGACGTCACGACGGCCAATGTCTTCGACTCGCTCGGTCCCGCCGGCTTCCTCGCTCCAATCGTCATCGATCCTCGCGCCGGCTCGGCCGCGCTCGGGTTGAGCGGCACGGCCAACGGCCAGCGCAACGGATTCATCGGCGGCGGCCAGATCGGCTACAATTATCAATTCGGCAACAGCTTCCTGGTCGGCCTCGAAGCCGATCTGCAAGGAGCCGGCATCCGCAGCGACAACAGCTTCGTCAGCGGCTCCTCGTGGAACGCTTTCAACATCGGTCCCGGCATTATCCGGTTGGATCGCTCTGCGGCCGGCGCCACCACGGTGACGTCGCGCACCGACTGGCTCGGCACGGTGCGCGGCCGCCTGGGCTTCATCTGGGGGCAGTCGGTCCTGCTCTACGCCACCGGCGGTCTCGCCTATGGCGGCACGCAGGCGACGACGCATCAGTCCTTTGCCGTGAACAACACGCTTTCCATCCTCCCTCCGCTCGTTTCGATCAGCGTCCCCTACGGCTCGATCGGCGGCTTCACGCGCTATGACCAATCGCGCATCGGTTGGACGGTCGGCGGCGGCATCGAATGGCTGTTCTCTCCGAACCTGAGCTTCAAGGCCGAATATCTCTACTACGATCTCGGCACGGCTCGTTATCTGAACAGCCCGATCGCCGCAACCGGCCCGTCGGTCTCGGTGCTCGGCATCACCTCGCCCCTCCTCGCATCGGTCAATCAGGGCACCACGCGCATCAAATTCGACGGACACGTCGCGCGCATCGGCTTCAACTATCACTTCGTGTCGGCGCCGGTGGTGCCGGTCATCGCGAGATATTGATCGCCTCATCACGCGCTCGAGATTGCGAGAGCCCGGCCATTATGGCCGGGCTCTCCGCATTTGTCGCTCCAATTCGGCGTGGATATTTCGGTGCGGATCGCGCCAGAGTCTTTCCATGTCTCATGGAAAGACTCTGCGCTTTTGTTTCGACGCGTCTCCAACGCCGAACCGGCGTCCGCTTCGGCTGGAAACGCGCCGAGCAGGCTTTCGAAAAAGTGGGAAAGGGTTTTTCGAAAAGCGTCTAAACAGCCTTTCGTTGCTTCGCCGACGAATGCCTGCTTAGAAGAAAGCGACGCAACGAGAGCTTCGCCGCTTATGACGACCGTTCCCGCCTGGGCCTGGGCCGCTTTCACACTGACCGCCGCCGGCGGACAAACGCTGCGCAACGCTCTGCAGCGCGACCTCACCGATTCGCTCGGCGCGGCCGGCGCGACCTTCGTGCGCTTTCTCTTCGGCTGCCCTTTCTCCCTCGCCTTTCTCGCCGCCGCCTGCGCGCTCATGGGCGCGGCGCCGCCGGTTCCAGACGCGCGCACGCTGCTCGTCATCACGGCGGCGGCCGCGCTGCAGATTGCTGCAACGGCGCTGATGCTCGTCTCCATGAGGGAGCGCTCCTTCGTCATCGTGACGGCGCTGCTCAAGACGGAGGCGGTGCAGATCGTCGTTTTCAGACTTTTGTTCCTCGGCGAGGCGGCGACGCCGCCGCTCGCGCTCGGCGTCCTCTCGGCGACATTCGGCGTGCTGGCTCTGTCGCTGCCCGACCCGCGGGCGGCGCTGCGCGGCGAAGCGCCCTGGCGACCGATTCTCTACGGCCTCGCCTCTGCCGCGCTGTTCGGCGTCTCCACTGTCGGCTACCGAGAGGGGGTGCTGGCGCTCGGCGGCCCATCCATCGTCGTCGCGGCCGCGACCGAGCTGGTTCTCGGCCTCGTCTTGCAAACGGCGCTGATCTTGCTCTATCTGAGCGTCTTCGACCGTGGGGGCCTTGCCGCCATCCTCGCCCATTGGCGAGAATCCCTGTCGGCGGGGCTGCTCGGCGCCTTCGCGACGCTGTTCTGGTTCCTGGCCTTCGCCCTCGAGACCGCGCCGCGCGTGCGCACGCTGGCGTTGATCGAAGTCTTGTTCGCGCAAATGGTCACGCGCCGCATGTTCGCGCAGAGGACCGGAGCGCGGGAATGGCTCGGCGTGGCGATGCTGATCGCCGGCGTCGCGGCCGTGTTGAACGGCGGATAGCGGCCCCTCTGGCCGCGTCCTTGGAATTGCGAGATAAGACAATGGCGTCCCAGATCGACGGCCCGCGAATTCAACCCAAATCCGGCAAGGCGAAACAGCTCGTCGTCTTCCTCCACGGCTATGGCGCGGACGGCGCCGACCTCATCGAGATCGGCCGGCAATGGCGCGCCTTCCTGCCGGACGCCGCCTTCGTCTCCCCCCATGCGCCGGAGCGCTGCGCGCTGTCGCCGGCCGGGCGACAATGGTTTCCGCTGACCATGCGCGATCCGGAGGAGCGTTGGCGCGGCGTGGTGGCGACGCGCCCCCTGCTCGACTCCTTTCTGACCGAGGAACTGGCCAGGAACGAGCTCGACGAGAGCAAATTGGCGCTGGTCGGCTTCAGCCAGGGGACGATGCTGGCGCTGCATGTCGGCCTGCGGCTGCGCCGGCCGCCGGCGGCCATTCTCGGCTATTCGGGCATTCTGGTGGCGGGAACGGAGCCGGCGGACATTCCGCCGCAATTCGGGACCAAGCCGCCGGCGGTGCTGCTCGTCCATGGCGAGGAGGATTCGATGATCCCGGCGGAGGCGCTGCTGCTCTCCGCCAATGCGCTCGCCAAGGCCGATGTGCCGACGCAATGGCATCTCTCCGCCGGCCTCGACCATGGCATCGACAATGCCGGCCTGCTGCATGGCGGGCTGTTTTTGGCGAGAAGCTTCGGCCTGCCGGTCGAATTCGGCGGCCGCGGCGGCGGCGCGGGGCGCTGAGCTTCGCCTCAGAGCGCGGGGACGCCGTCGCGGCCGGCGCCCGCGCCGACCGGGGCGAGCACCTCCTCGAGCGGCGGCAGCGCGCGGCGCACCGCGCGCCGCAGCGCCGCTGGCCGGTAGAGCTGCTTCGTCGCCTCGACGATATGGACGCCGCCCCCCGGTAGCGAGAAACGCCCGGCGATCCGCTCGAAGGCCGGGGCCGAGCGCAAGAGCGAGGCTCGGGCGAAGGGCGGCACATAGAGCGCCTCGCCCCAGAAGACGGGCAGCAGCAGCGTCTCCTGCAACAGGCTCTGGAGCTGGCCGCGCGAATAGGGGTGGCCATGGCCGAAAGGCGTGGTGTCGACGCGCGCCCACAGGCCGGACCGGCTGGGCACGACGACGATCACCCGCCCCCCCGGCGCGAGAACGCGCCAGATCTCCTCCAGAATATCGCGCGGCGATTCGCCGACCTCGAGCGCATGCACGACCAGAACGCGGTCGATGCTGGCGTCCGGCAGCGGCATCATCGTGGTCTCGACCAGCGCCGAGGCCGAGCGGCCGCCGTTCGGCCAATGGACGACGCCCTGGGCCGCTGGCATGAAGGCGAGGACGCGCTGCGCCCGCTCCTGGAAATCGACGAGATAGGGCGTGGCGTAGCCGATCCCGAGCACGCGCAGGCCGGAGTGGTCGTCCCAGCGGGTCCGCGCCATGCGCCCGACAAGGCGGCGCGCCACCTGGCCCAGCGGCGAACCGTAAAAATTCCGCAGGTCGACGACGTCGAGAGACATATCTGCTATTTGGCAATATCTTCGGCGCGACGCAAGCGCACGAAAAGGCCGCGCGCGAAACGGCCGCGCGCCAAATGGCCGCGGCCGCGACAAAGACCGCGCGAGCCGCGCGCGCCGACAGGAGCAGCCGGATGAGCGTAGACGTCGTTCAATTCAATTGCCTCGCCGATAATTTCGGCCTGCTGCTGCGGGACGAGGCCACGGGAGCCGTCGCCTCGATCGACGCGCCCGACGCGCGCGCCATAGCGGCCGAATTGTCGCGGCGAGGCTGGTCCCTCACCGATATTCTCGTCACCCATCATCACGCCGACCACATTCAGGGCGTGGCGGGGCTGAAGGCGCTCTTTCCAAAGGCGCGCGTCGTCGGTCCGCGCAAGGATCGGGCGCGCATTCCCGGCCTCGATCTCGAAGTGGGCGAAGGCGATCTGGTGACGGTCGGCTCGGCGGCGGCGCGGGTCATAGAGGCGCCGGGTCACACGATCGGGCATATTCTCTATCACTTCGAGGAGGATGAGATCCTGTTCGTCGGCGACGTGCTGTTCTCCTTAGGCTGCGGCCGCGTCTTCGAGACGCCGATGGACGTCATGTATGCGACGCTCGAGCGGCTCGCCGAGCTGCCGCCGGAGACGCGCGTCTATTGCGGCCACGAATATACGCAGGCGAATGCGCGCTTCGCGCGGACCGTCGATCCGCGCAATCTTCTGCTCGCCGACCGCGCCCGCGAGGTCGACGCGCTGCGCGCCGAGGGCAAGCCCACTCTGCCGACGACGATCGCCCTCGAGCTCGCGACCAATCCCTTCCTGCGTGCGGAGGACCCGCTGCTGCGGCAGGCGCTCGGCATGGAGAACGCCGACGCGGTCCGCGTCTTCGCCGAAATGCGCGAAAGGAAAAATGTGTTTCGATGACGACAGAATCGAACGCCCCGCTCAGTGCGGCGGACATTGCGCGGCTGCTGGGGCTGGAGCCGCATCCCGAAGGCGGCTTCTATCGCGAGACGTTCCGCGATGCGCGCGCGGTCGAGAACGGCCGCGCCGCCTCCACGGCCATCTATTATCTGCTCGGCGCGGGAGAGGTCTCCGCCTGGCATCGCGTCGACGCCGCCGAGATCTGGCATTTCTACGCCGGCGCGCCGCTCGCCCTCGATATATCGGCGACCGGCGACGCCGCGCAGCGGCATCGTCTCGGGCCGCAGGTGACGCGCGGCGAACATCCGCAGATCGTCGTGCCGGCTGGACATTGGCAGAGCGCGCGCAGCCTCGGCGCCTGGACTCTGGTCGGCTGCACGGTCGCGCCGGGCTTCGAATTTTCCCGTTTCGAGCTCGCCCCCGCCCATTTCCAGCCGCCGCGCGCCGAGGGCGGAGAATAGGCCTTTCTAAACGACCCGTTTACTTTTGGGCCCCAATACTGACTGCCATCCGTATTCTGTCGATCAGGCCCAACCGATGCAATTGCGCCATCTCGCCGATAAGGCGGTTTCCACGGGATTGCAGGAGCCGGCCTCCTCGCCCGGCACGGCGATCGATCCGACCACGCAGCAACAGTCGGCGGGACCAGTTTCTCTCGACATACTCGCCTCGATCGGCATGCTCCCCTATGAATGGGACATAGCGACCGATCGGCTCAGCTGGGGCGAGAATCTCACCGACGTGCTCGCCCCCTTCGCGCAGGTCGACCTCTCGACGGGGCGCGCCTATGGCGAGCGGCTCGGCGCGCAGAGCGCGACCTCGCGCTTCGACGCCATCGTCATGTCGACGGGCAGCGACGATGGGCGCGGCGTGCCCTTCAATGCGATCTACGCCCTCGCGCCGCCGCGCGAGACCGGCGGCGGCCCGCTCGTCTGGATCGAGGATTGCGGCAAATGGTTCGTCGGCCGCGACGGTCGCCCGAGCCACGCCCATGGCGTCGTCCGCGTGATCACCGAGCGCCACGAGATGGAGCGCCGGCTGACGCATAGCGCGCAATTCGACGCGCTCACCGGAGCGATGAGCCGCGCGCTGCTCGCCGAACATTCGCTGCGCCTGCTCGGACAGCCGGAAAAGTCACGCAAGCCTTTCGCGATATTGCTGGTCGCACTGGAAAATCTCTTCGCGCTCAACCGCACCTACGGCTATGACGCAGGCGACGAGATCATCATCGGCCTGGCCTCGCGGCTGCGCACCAATGTCCGCGTCAATGATCTCGTGGCGCGCTACGCCGGCAATAAATTCGCCGTGCTGCTCGAGAATTGCGACGTCGAGCAGGCCAAGGCGACGGGCCAGCGGCTCATCGACGTCGTCGCCCATTCGCCGTTCACGACCGAAATCGGCTCGATTTCCGTGTCGGCGCGGATCGGCGCCGTCGTCGCGCCCCGTGACGGACGATCGCCGGCGGTTCTGTTCCAGCACGCTGAAGAGGCGCTCGACGCCGCGCGTCAGCGCAACGCCCAGCGGCTCGTCTGCTACGCCATCTCGCTCGCGCGCGACAATGGACGGCTGCATGCTCTGCAGATCTCCGACAGCGTCGTCTCGGCGCTCAACGAGCGCCGCGTCGAGCTGGCTTTTCAGCCGATCGTCGGGGCGCAGTCCGGCGAAACCGCCTTTTACGAAGCCTTGCTGCGCGTGCGTCTCGCCGACGGCTCGATCGTGGTTCCCGGCGATATTCTGCCGATCGCCGAGAAATCCGGGCTCGTGCGGCTTTTGGACCAGCGCGTGCTGGAGCTGGCGCTCACGCGCCTGCGCGCCGACCCCTCGCTACGCCTTTCGGTGAACGCCTCCGTCACGACGCTGCACGATCCGGAATGGCCAGCATGGCTCAGCAATGCGACGCGGGTCTATGCGGGCGTCGCCGATCGTCTGACCATAGAGATCACCGAGACGACGCTGATCGACGATTTCGACAAGACGCGGCAGCTGATCTGCGACTGCAAGCGCCTCGGCATCAAATTCGCCATGGACGATTTCGGCGCCGGACACACATCCTTCCGCAATCTGCGCCTGCTGGACTTCGACTTCGTCAAGATCGACGGCGTCTTCATCCAGAACATCATCAAATCGGAGGACGATCGCTTCTTCGTGCGCACCCTCACCGATCTCGCCAAGCATCTCGGGCTGAAGATCGTCGCGGAATGGGTGGAGGACGAAGCGACCGCGCAGCTGCTGCGCGGCTGGGGCGTCGACTTCTTCCAGGGCTCGCTGTTCGGCTCCGCGGTGGTGGCGTCCTCGCCCGGCGAGGCGCACGGCCTCGCCCGCCGGGCCTGAGGCCGAGAGGCTTTTCCGCTCGAACGGGATCGTTCGAGCGGAAGCCGGCGTGCGTCAGCCGTTCTTGTTCGACAAAAGGTCGATGCGCTTGTTCAGCTCGTCGAGCTGGCGCTTCATCTCGTCGAGATCGGAGCGCGGCGGCGCCTCCGCGGCCGCCGTGGCCTCGCTGGAGGCGGCGGGCGGCTCGGCCGGCAGGCCGAAGGGATTGAACATCGTCAGCGCATGGCGGAACACCGCCATATTCTTGCGCGCCTGCTCCTCGAGCGACTGAAAGGCCTGACGGGTCGGCGCGCCGAAGGGCGCGCCCTCGAGCGCCTGCGACACCTGATCGCGGAACTTCTGCTGGTCGCGCGTCAGCCGATCGATGCTGAACTCGAGATAGCTCGGCACCAGCATCTGCATCGAATCGCCATAGAAGCGGATGAGCTGACGCAGAAACGCGATGGGCAGGAGGCTCTGCCCGTCCTTGCCCTCCTGCTCGAAGATGATCTGCGTCAGCACCGGGCGGGTGATGTCCTCCCCGGTCTTGGCGTCGCAGACGACGAAATCCTCGCCGCGCTTGACCATGGCGGCGAGATCCTCGAGCGTGACATAGGTGCTCGTGCCGGTGTCGTAGAGACGACGATTGGCGTATTTCTTGATCGTCGTCGGCTTTTTTTCGGTCGCCATCTTCCGCCCGCCGCCTCCGTCGTCCTGGCGCGCCGCCACGATCTTCTCGGCTCCGGCAGGCTCAGCGCCGGTTCCCTTCTCATATTTCGGCGTGCGTAGCAAAATATCCTCGTTTCTCGTCCCGCGGCGCGCATTGGCGCCGCAACTCTCTCCGAACGATAGCCGCAACCGGACGCATCCCGCAATGAATTCGTCGAGAAATGGTTTTTTCGGCGCGCTGCGGCGGATTCTGGACGCCGGCGCCTCTCGATCCGCGCCGCGGCCTCGGCTATATTGTCCACATCACGCGCGCAACCGCCCGAGAGCCCGGAGGCGGACAGGAGGACGACATGCCGATCACCAAGCTGCTGATCGCGGCGGCCGCGGCGCTCCTCGTCGGGGCCTGCAACACCACGAGCCTGGCCGAGCAACGCGCCGCCGACGAGACGCGCTGCCGAAGCTACGGATTCCGACCCGGATCCGACCCGTTTTCCAAATGCCTTCTGCAAGTGGACCTCGATCGTTCCGCCGATCGGCGCGCCTCCCGCTACGACACCCCCTATGGTTTCGGACCGCGAGGCTATTATTGGGGCCGCGGCTGGTGGTGAGCGCCAAAGCCCACCGATCCCGGCGAAAATCGGACGGAGAGCGGGCGATATTGCGATTTTCTACCGCAATGCGGCACGCCGTTTCCCGCAGCGCAGCAATACGGTAAGAGAGGCATGCGTAAGGCGAGCCCGGCCGAGAGCCGCGCGCTTGAGGCGGGCCCGCCTATATGCGAGACAGCGCGCGAAAGCGGCGCGCGCAGCGGCCGATTCGTGACGAATCGGCGTCCCGGCCCCGATGGGCGCCGAAGGACGCCAGCGAGAGCGAGACCGGCCGGAAACGGAATTGGGCTCATGTTGTTCAGCATCGAAGCCGACCGCGGCGACCAGATCGTCGGCTATGTCGTTCCAGACGATTATTCCGCCTCGCCGACGCTTCGCATCACCCAGAGCGGCATAGAGATCGCGGAGCTGCCTTGCCGCGAGGCGCGGCCATCGCTGGTGGCCGCGGGGCGGCATGCGACAGGTCTCTGCGGCTTCACCGTCGACGATTCGATCGTTCCCGATCTCGCCCTGAATCAGAGCCTCGAGATCCGCGAGGCCAAGTCGGGGATCATGATCTACCGGCGGCGCAATGGCTCGGAGGTCACGCATCGGCGCGTCTTTCGCCTGGAGACGCATCTCTTTCCGCTGTGGCGGCTGGACGAGAAGGTCGAGCACAGGTTTCAATTCTTCCACAAGGGCGTCGAGCGGCATGGGCGCGAGACCGCGCTCCAAGTGTTCCTGCTCGACAACGTCTCCTCGCTCTATGTGAGCGGTCGGCTGACATTCAACACCTATTTCAATTACATACACGAAAAGTTCAAGACCATCATCCTGATACACGATCCCTATCTCGAGCTCGCCGAGCGGCTGCTGACCTTGAAGCATGTGTCGCGCTTCGGCGACGAGCTGCTGGGGGCGAGAGACATGATCTCCTACCAGCGGGCGATCGAATTCGCGCAGCAGATCGAGCCGGACGGCTCCGGGCTGAGGCGCGCCTTCGACGCCATGCCGCGCGACGTCATCGGCGCATTCGCCAATCCGCTGACGCGGCAGCTCGCCGCCGAATCGCTGGACGAGCCGCCGCCCAAGAACGGCGTCGCCAAGGCGCTCGCCGCTCTGGCCAGCTTCACCGTGGTCGGACTGCGGGAGAATCAGGACCGCTTTCTCGAGGAGATCGAAGCTCTGCTCGACATAGAGCCCGCGACGCTGCCGATGATTCCCCATTTCGCGGCCGTGGGCGAGCTGGCGCGGGAGCTGCGCCGGTTGCCGGAGGTCGAGCTGCTGCTGGAGCAGGACCTCGAAATCTACCACACCGCCAAAGCGGCGATCGAGGAGGCCTTTTGACGACGCACGACTTGAATACGACGCATGACGCCGCGGCCCTGGCCGCCTCGCGCTCGCCGCATTCTGCGCGAATTATCGGAAGGCCCCGATGATCGAGACCAAACCCCCGCTCGACGAGCAGGACGAACGCGTCGGCCTGCGGCAGGTCGCGCGTCCCTCGCGCTCGCTCGTTCCGGCCGCATGGTTGCGGCCGCTCGCCCATGCGCCGGAGGCCGCGCGTCAGCTCGCCGAGCAGGTCGAGCGAATCGCGGCGGAAGCCAATCGCGCGCTCGAGAGCCGCACCAAAATTCCGCCGATCTGGCTGAGCTTCATCGCTTTCGTGATCGTCCCCTCTTTCGCGGCGGCGGTCTATTTCGCCTTTTTCGCGGCCGATCAATTTTCCGTCGAGACGCGATTTGCGGTGCGCGCCATCGAATTGGAGGCGGTCGCGACGCCCAAGGGCGAGTCTGCGACCTTCACCTTCACGCCCTCCGGCCAGAACGCCCACATAGTGACGAGCTATATTCGCAGCCGGGCGATCGTCACGGATGTCATGGCCAAGCTCGATCTGCGCGCGATCTACCGCCGGCCGGAAGCCGATTTCCTGACCCGCCTGCCGCGCAATGCGACGATCGACGAGTTGACCGACTATTGGCAGTCCATGGTCGAGACCACCGTCGACGCCAATTCCAGCCTCGTCACCGTCGATGTCCGCGCCTTCCGCAAGGAGGACGCCTATGCGCTCGCCTCCGCCATCGTCGCGGCGAGCGAGGCGCTGGTCAATCGCATTTCCGTGCGGGCGCGGCGCGACGCCACAGCAATGGCGGAGAAGGACGTGCGCCGCTCCTTCGAAGCCGTGCAGGAGGCGCTGGCCGATCTCCACAAATTCCGCGACGAGTTCGGCGTGATCGACCCGACCCTGACCGGCACCGAGATCGGCCGTCTGCTCGCGCCGCTCGTCGCGCAGAAGATCAAGCTCGACAGCGAGCTTTTCGTCTCCGGCCATGAATTGTCGCCCGACGCGCCGACGGTGCGGGTTCTGCGCGAGCAGCTCGACTCCACCGAACGACAGATCAAGGAGCTGAAGGGGAAGCTCACCTCCAATGACGGAATAGGCGCCTCCGGCTCCACCCTGGCCGGAATTCTGGCGAAATTCGAGGAGCTCGAGGTCCGCAAGGCCATGGCCGAACGCTTCTACGCGCTCTCCAAGGCCGATCTCGACCGCGCGCAATTGCGCGCCAATCGGCAGAGCATCTATCTCACCGTCTTTGTTCCCCCCGCGCCCCCGGAGATCTCGCGCTATCCACACCGGGTGACATTCCCCTTGCTGATCTTCCTCGGCTTCGCCATCGTGTGGGGCATCGTCGCATTGCTCATCGCCACCATCGAGGACCACAGGCTCTGAGCAATCGAACGAGTTGAACGCCGGGCCGCGCGTCGCGGCGTCACAAATAACTTTACCCGGCGACGGAATCGAACGAATCTGGAGCGCGAAAGGAGAGGTCTGCGATCGATGGCGACGATGGACGGCGATTTCTGGGTGTTCGGCTATGGTTCGTTGATGTGGCGGCCGGGTTTCGAATTTCTCGAAAGCGCCCTCGCCTGGGTGCATGGCTACCACCGATCGCTCTGCGTCTTCTCCCATGTCCACCGCGGAACGCGCGAGCGTCCGGGCCTGGTGCTGGGCCTCGACTATGGCGGCTCTTGTCTCGGCGTCGCCTTTCGTGTCGCCGGCCCGGCGCGCGACGAGACCATCGCCTATCTTCGCGCCCGTGAATTGGTGACCTCCGTCTATGTCGAGCGCATAGTGGGGCTGCGCTTCGCCGAGGGCGGCTCGGCCCGCGCGCTCGCCTTCATCGTCGACCGCGGCCATGAGCAATATGCGGGGCGCCTGTCGATCGACGAGATGACGCGGCTCGTGGAGGGCGGCGTCGGCGCCTCGGGCGACAATCCCTCCTATGTCCGCAACACGCACGAGCATCTCCAGCAGCTCGACATTCACGACCCGGCTCTCGCCGAGATCGTGCGCCGGCTCTCCGCGCCCGCCGCTCGGCTCGCCGAGCGCGCCTGACAGATCAGTTCAGCAAGGCTCTGGCGAGACAGCGCGCGACCTCGGGCAGCGCGCAAAAGCGCACATGCCATTCATTCACGCCGAGCGCGCCGGCGGCGGCGCGCGCATGCCGCCCGCTCGGCGTATCGAGCTCCTCCGCCAGCAATACGCAGACCGGACGGCGCTGGCCGCCGTCGCACGCCACGCCAATGACGACGGCGCGCGCGAAACCCGCCACCAGCGCCTCCTCCTCGGCGGGAAAGATCGTGCATACATAATGTTCGCCATCGGCCGCGCGCCAGGAATAGAAGCGCTCCCGCAGCGACGTTTTATCCAGCGCCGCCAATTCCCGGCCGCGAATGATGGACTTTTCCGCCGGTCTCCTATCCCGGCGCTCGACCCGATCGACCACGAACATGACGACCCTCACGAAAAGGACTCAAAGGAAGACAAGAACAAAAATAGAACATAAAAAGAACTTTTGTCAAACATGAATCGAGGCGGATCAGGGCTCCGAATTCGGGTTAGCGAGCAGACGTGTTCCAGCGTCATGCCGCGCTCGTCGCGGCCATGACGTGGCTATGAAGGGTTTGTTAACCTGGATTCGGAGCCCTGCGTGCCGGATGAGGCTCCGAACTCGGGCTAACGAGCCGACATCTTTCAAGCGTGGCTTCTCTCTATGCCGCCGCGGAGCCGCCCTCTGTGCGCAGCCAGGCGGCGCCACAGGCGCGCGCCAATTCGCGCACGCGCAAAATATAGCTCTGCCGCTCGGTGACCGAGATCACGCCGCGCGCGTCCAGCAGATTGAAGGCGTGGCTGGCCTTTATGCATTGGTCATAGGCGGGCAGCGCCATCAGATGCCGCTCGCCCTCGCCCTTGTCGCCGAAGGCGAGCAGAGCGCGGCATTCGGCTTCAGCGGCGCGGAAATCGGAGAAGAGCTTCTCCGTATTCGCGGCCTCGAAATTATGCCGTGAATATTCCTGCTCAGCCTGCCGGAAGACATCGCCATAGGTGACCTTATCCTCGTCGCCGCCGTTGAAATTCAGCTCCATGATCGAATCGACGCCCTGCAGATAGCAGGCGAGACGCTCGAGGCCGTAGGTCAGCTCGCCGGCGACGGGCGCGCAATCGAAGCCGGCCACCTGCTGAAAATAGGTGAATTGCGAGATCTCCATGCCGTCGCACCAGCACTCCCAGCCGAGCCCCCATGCGCCGAGCGTCGGGCTCTCCCAATCATCCTCGACGAAGCGAATGTCATGCAGCCTGGTGTCGACGCCGATCGCCTCGAGCGAGGCGAGATAGAGCGACTGCAAATCCGGCGGCGAGGGCTTCAGTATCACCTGATACTGATAGAAGTGCTGGAGACGATTTGGGTTTTCGCCATAACGGCCGTCCTTGGGGCGCCGGCTCGGCTGCACATAGGCCGCCTTCCAGGGCTTGGGGCCGAGCGCCCGCAGCGTGGTGGCCGGGTGAAACGTGCCGGCGCCCATTTCCATATCGTAAGGCTGCAGAATGACGCACCCCTGCGCCGCCCAGAAATTCTGCAGGGTCAGAATGAGGCCCTGGAATGAGCGGGAAGGCGAAAGTCTGTCTGGCGCGGTCATTTGCATCGGTCCCTATGCTGCGGCCGGCAAGCTAGTCGCCGCGCGAGCGCCGGTCAACGAGGCGGGGGCGCCCGCAAAAAAGCCACGCGCCGGGCCGCCCGCCGCGCTATTGTCACGCCGCCGGCGACAACGAGGGAGTGCAAGGCGGGCATGAGGGGGCGTGACATCGTCTTGGCGATCGGCGGGGCGGCGACGGCAATTTGGATAGAGGGGGCGCCGCCCGCGAAAGCGCATGCGGTCCTCTCGGAATCGACGCCGCGAGAGGCTCAGATCGTCTCTGGTCCCGATCTCGATGTGGGGCTTCGTTTCAACTGCCGCATCGACGCGCGTCGCTCGCGGCTGCTGC
Organism: Methylosinus sp. is20ea; assembly: GCF_059718135.1. Taxonomy (NCBI): domain Bacteria; kingdom Pseudomonadati; phylum Pseudomonadota; class Alphaproteobacteria; order Hyphomicrobiales; family Methylocystaceae; genus Methylosinus; species Methylosinus sp. is20ea. The sequence continues at coordinate 234,248 of NZ_AP046088.1, forward strand.
TGATCGCGCCGGACATGCATGGGACGGTTCTCCCCCTGCTCGAAGCCGGGGCCGCGGACCAATTGCGCGCCGCGCTCCACGATCTTCGACACGGCGCCTATCGGCTGCACTGGCAGGTGCTGAGCGTCGACGGCCATATCACCCGCGGCGACATCTCCTTTCGCGTCGGCCGCTGAGCCATGCAGCAGTTCATCGAAATCTATGGCTTTCTGAGCGTCATTCTGCGCGGCTCCATTTCGAGCGCGCTGTCGCTCGCCATCGGCGGCGTCGCCTTTCTTCTGCTCGTCGCCCGGCCGCTCGCGCCGCAACTCGGCGCTTCGGCGCAGACGATCGCCGAGCGTGCGCGCGCCATCGTGTTCTGGAGCGCCGTCGCGCTCGCCTGTCTCGTCGCCCTCGACGCCGCGGCGCTCGCCACAATGCTGGTCGGCGCCCTGGAGCTCTCCTTCGCCGATGCGCTGACCGCCGATGCGGTGAAGGCGGACGCACTCGCTGCGGCGCCGGCCCTGGCGCTCGCTGTCGCCATTCGCGGCCCCGACCTCCGCCCCCTGCCCCTCGCCGTCTGCGCGGCGGCGCTCGTCTGCGCGCGGCTCGGCGCGACCCATGCGGTGAGCCGGCTCGACAATCCGCCCGGCCTCGCGGCCGCGGAGCTCGCCCATCTGGCCGGCGTCGCTCTATGGATCGGCGGCATTCCCTATTTTCTGACGGCGCTCGCCCGCGCGCCGGACGGCGAGGCGCAACGCGCCATCGGCCTGCGCTTTTCACATCTCGCTATGGCGGCCGTGGCGATGATCGCCGCCGGCGGCGCGGCGATGGCGCTCGTCTATATCGGCTCTGTCGAGAATTTCTACGGCGTCTCCTATGGTGTCATGGTCGGCGCGAAGACCGTGCTCTTCGCCGGTCTGCTGTCGCTCGGCGCGCTCAATTTCCTCGCCGTCCGCCGCTCGCCGGCCGACGGCGGCGCCGTCACGCGGCTGCGTCGTTTCGCGGAAGTGGAGATCGGCGTCGGATGGACGGTCGTCTTCGCCGCCGCCTCGCTGTCCTCGCTGCCGCCGGCGGTCGATCTCGCGCGCGACCGGGTGAGCTTCGCCGAGATCGTCGAGCGGGTGACGCCGCGCTGGCCGCCCCGCCTCGAGAGCCCCGACCATGCCGCGCTCTCCACCTCGCTGCCGCCGATCCAGACCGCGCGCGCCGATGACGCGCCGCCGACGGACGCCGTCACGGCTTCCGTGATCGCGCAGCGCAACGCCGAGGACATCGCCTGGTCGGAATATAATCACCATATCGCCGGCCTGTTCGTCGCGGCGATGGGCCTGCTGGCGCTGCTCGAGCATTGGCCGCGCCTTTCCCCCTTCGCGCGCCATTGGCCGATGCTGATGCTGGGCCTCGCGGGCTTCCTGTTCCTGCGCGCCGACGAGGCGGTGTGGCCGCTCGGCCAGCTCGGCCTCATCGAGAGCCTGCGCGATCCGGAGATCGCGCAGCACCGCATCTTCCTCGCGCTCATCATCGGCTTCGGCATTTTCGAATGGCGCGTGCGGACACGGCGCGTGAAGGCGCAATGGGCGCCGCTCGCCTTCCCCTTCATCACCGGCGTCGGCGGCGCGCTGCTGCTCGCCCATTCGCACGGCCTCGCCAATATAAGGGAAGAGTTTCTGATCGAAATCACCCATACGCCGCTGGCGCTGGTGGGCCTGCTCGCCTCTTCCGCCCGCTGGCTGGAGATTCGCCTCCCCGGCCGCGGTGCGCGCATAGCCGGGATCGTCTGGCCGATCGCCTTCGCTTTGGCGGGGCTGATGCTGCTCGCCTATCGGGAAGCGTGAAACTACTCATGAACGCCATAAATGAGGTCATGAAAATTCTGCATTTCCGACCCGGAAAGCCCGCGCCTTAGAAATTCCGAACGGCGAAAAGCCGATCGGGAGGAACAAATGACGATTCTCGCAGAAGTCTTGGCGGCGAACGACAAATATGTCGCGGATTTCGGAGACAAGGCGCAGCTCGCTCTGCCGCCGGCGCGGCGCTTCGCGATACTGACCTGCATGGACGCGCGGCTCGACCCGGCCAAATACGCCGGCCTCTCGGAAGGCGACGCGCATGTGATCCGCAACGCCGGTGGGCGCGCCTCCGATGACGCCATTCGCTCGCTGGTCATCTCGCACAAGCTGCTCGGCACGCTCGAATGGTTCGTGATCCACCATTCCGACTGCGGCATGGAGCTGTTCTGCGACGAGGTGATGGCGGATCTTCTGGACGACAGCCTGGCGACGGCGGCCTTCGACGGGACGGCCTGGTCCAATCCGCAGCATGGCGGCGGCTGCACGGCGGGCCATTTCGTGAAATGGCTCACCATCGAATCGCAGGAGGAGAGCGTCTATCAGGATGTGAAGCGCATCCGCGAGCATCCGCTGGCGCCGAAAAACATTCCGATCTACGGCTTCATCTATGATGTGAAGAGCGGGAAGCTGATCGAGGTTCCCAAGGCGACCGAGGCCGGCCGCGCCGCCTGACGAGACAGCCGCTTCGCGCTGCCTTGCCGCTTCCTTCTCCCCGCTGGCGGGGAGAAGGTGAGGATGAGGAGCCTGGGGCGTTTATCCGCACAGAAAATCACCCGGACGCTCTCCCCCTCTCTCCGCTCGCGGGCTATCGGATGCACACATAGCGAAACCCAGCGGCCGTCATGGCCGGGCTTGTCCCGGCCATCCACGCCAAGCAGCTGAGAAATTTGAGGAAATCGACAGATTTCGGCTTGCGTCGGGCGGGTTCGTGGCAGGGCCCGATAGGGTCGCCGGAGCTTCGACATCACACCAACCATCCGAGAAGCCGCAGCGTGTCGGCGTGGATGGCCGGGACGAGCCCGGCCATGACGTCGTGGGGCGAGGATGTGCATTCGATAGCCGCTCGCGGGGGAAAGGCGAAGAACGAAAACTTCGTCACATCTTGCAGTTGGCGGCGCTCGGCAGCAGCGAGAGTTCGGTCATCTCGCCGGTGAGCGCGAAATCGCCATAGTCGAGCTTCAGCGCGCGCGAGATGCCATTCTCATAGAGATCGAAGGACAGCACATAGACCGGCTGCTCGTCGCGCTTGCCGGGCTCGAAATAGGAGATCGACACCGGCCAGCGCTTCAGCCCCGCCAGCTCCTTGAGCTGCGCGGCCTTTTCGGTGACCGCGCCATTGGTGGGCTTGCCGATCACGCTCAATGTGTCGAAAACCTTCTCGCCGTCGCCGGAGCCGTCGAACACTTTGGCCTCGAGAATGCGCTCGTCGGAAAGCGCCGCGCCGAGTATGTGACGCAAATGCTCGGTCGGGAACAGCGCGCCGCCGTCCAGCGAGAGCGTCGACTGCTTGGGCCGGGCGAGATCGACCGAGAGCGAGGCGCCGGTCTTCTTCTTGGCCTTGCCGTCGATATCCTCGGCCTGGACATTGTCGAGCTTGGTCTCGATGCGGAAGCGGAAATCCTTGCCGTCGCCTGCCTCGAAGGTCGCCGAGCGCATGTCGGAGAGGCGCGGCGGGCCTTCCGCGGGCTGCAATTCGGTGATCTGGCGGAAATTCTGCACCCAGCCCTCGCAGGAGGAGCCGGTGAAGTCGAAGGCGATGCGGCCGCGCGCCGCGGTCGGGGCCTTGCTGCCGGAGGCCTGCCCCAACGTCAGATCATAGACGGCGCGATGCGGCGCGAGCTGCGGCTGAGCGGCGACGGCCGCCACTGTGGCGGCGGCGTCGGCCTGCGCCAGATGCGGCGCCAGCGCGAGGACGGAGGCGCAGGCGAGAGCAGCGCCGATGATGTGTTTCAGAGCCATGTGGGGTCTTTCTCCCTCTGTCGAGCTCGAGTTGGCTATGGTCCGGCGTCTCCCGGGCGCTTCGCGTCGACGACGACAGCGGCTGGAGGGGGCCTCTCTTCGCTCCGGCTGTCGTAGCTGCGCGCGCCGCGCTCACTCGACCACTCTATCTCGGGCGAACGAGATGTCGAGGCGAAGTCTCGCCGGACGCATTGCCTCCCGACCTTGGCCAAATTACGGTCGGGGGCAAAGACGCAGGATTCTCGTAAGATTCGGAAAGGAACGAGCGATGACCGACACAGCGCAGACGCCGCTGGCCCGGCTCGAGGCCCTTGGCCTCACCCTCCCCACCCCGGCGGCGCCGGTCGCCAATTACGTCCCCTGGACGCGCTCCGGCAATTTCGTCTTCGTCTCCGGACAATTGCCCGTCGGTCCCGGCGGCGCGATCGATCCCGCGCATAAGGGCAAGCTCGGCGCGGGCGTCGCGCTCGAGGCCGGCCAGGCCGCCGCGCGCGTCGCCGCGCTCAATCTTCTGGCGCAGGCGGCCGCGGCGGCGGGCGGCGATCTCGCCAGGCTGCGCGCGCTGCGTCTCGGCGGCTTCATCAACAGCGCCGGCGATTTCGGCCAGCTCCCGCAAGTGCTGAACGGCGCCTCCGATCTCGTCGCCACAGTGCTCGGCGAGAATGGCCGCCATGCGCGCTTCGCCGTCGGCGTCGCTCAGCTTCCGCTCGACGCGGCCGTGGAAGTGGATGGAACCTTCGAAATATTGGAGTAGGCGATGACGCGCGGCGGCGGCGTTCCCTATCACTGGCTCACGGAACATGAGATCGCGCATAGAGGCCTGCACGATCCCGCGCTCGCAATCGTCGAGAACTCGCTGTCGGCGGCGCGCGCCGCCGCCTGCGCCGGCTACGCCATAGAATGCGACGTGCAGGCGAGCGCCGATGGCGAGGTCGTCGTCTTTCATGACGAGACCTTGGAGCGGCTGACCGACGGAACCGGGCGTCTCGACGCGCTGAACCATTATGAGATCGCGCGCTTGACGCTGCGCGGAACGCGCGAGGGCGTGCCGACCTTGCGCGATTTCCTCGCGACGATCGGCGGACATGTTCCGCTGTTCATCGAGATCAAGAGCCGTTTCGACGGCGATCTCGCCCTCGCCCGCAATGTCGCGGAGATCGTCGCGCATTATCACGGCGTCGCGGCGATCGAGAGCTTCGATCCGGCGCCGATCGCCGAATTGCGCGCGCATTTCGACGCTTTCGGCATAGCGGGCGTGCCGCTCGGGATCGTCGCGCAAGCCTCCTATGAAGGGGCGGATTGGAGCTTTCTCACCGCTGCGCAACGGGAGGAGCTGACGCAATTCTCTCATGTCGAGCGCACGCGGCCGGATTTTCTCTCCTGGAACGTCGCCGATCTGCCGCATGAGATTCCGCGCCGCTGCCGCGAGGAGCGCGGCATTCCCGTCACCACATGGACCGTGCGCGACGCGGAACAGGCGAAGGCGGCGCTCGCCTTCGCCGATCAGATCGTCTTCGAGGGATTTACGCCGTAGCGCCCCCTCCCCAGCCCTCCCCCGCTGCGCGTCGCTTCGCGGGAGAGGGTGAGGGACGGAGCGCTTCGTCGACTCACGGAGTCGACGGCGCGGTCACCGCCGGCGTCGAGACATGCGCCGCGAGCGCGTCGCGCAGCGCCTGCTCCTTGCTGTGATCCAGCGAGGTCTTGAGCACGACGCCGCCGGTGCCCTTCACCGCATCGAGCAGCTTGTCGGTCGTCAGCTTGCGGATCAGCACGAAGAGAGCGGCGTTGCCGGGCTGAAGCGTCTCCGAGAGCTGCTTCATGAAAGCATCATTGATGCCGTAATCGGTGAGCGCGCCGCTGAGCGCGCCCGCGCCCGCGCCGATCGCCGCGCCGAGCAGCGGATTGAGGAAGATGAGCCCGATCAGCGCGCCCCAGAATGTGCCGCTCACGGCGCCGGCCGCGGTGGTGTTGATGAGCTGATTCAGCTTCACATGGCCGCTCGGCTCCTTCACCGCTATGACCGCGTCGCTGATCTCGATCACATATTCCTTCTGCAGATCGAACAGCTTCTGCCTGATTTCCTCGGCCTTGGCCTCGGTCGGATAGACGATGACAACGAGATCGGACATGAAAGCTCTCCTCTTGTCGGACGACGCGCATCCTCATTGAAGCGCGTGAACGTGTCGTTGCGACGACTGCGCGAATGCGAGGCGACGACGCGCGCTCCGCCGCCAATCGGCGAAACGCGCGACGGAGCGCATCGTTTCCGCTGCTTTTTATCTAGAGCGTTTCCAGCCGAAGTGGATGCCGGTTCGGCGTTGGAAACGCGTCGAAACAGAAGCCGAGAGTCTTTCCGTGTTGCAATGAAACACGGAAAGACTCTAGGGCTGAATCGCAAGCAGCCGACGCCAGGCCGCCGGCAATCGGTCGATGATATCGTCCGCGATGAGGCCCGGGCCGAAATCATCGGCCGCGGCGGCGTGCATCCAGACGGCGCAGGAGGCCGCGGCGAAAGGCTCCATTCCTTGCGCCAGCAGGCCGGCGACGATTCCGGTGAGAACGTCGCCGGAGCCGGCGGTGGCGAGCCAGGGCGAGGCCGCCGGCATGATGGAGGCGCGCCCGTCCGGCGCGGCGACGACCGTGTCCGGCCCCTTGAAGATGACCACGGCGCCGATCTCGTGGGCGGCGTCGCGCGTGCGCTCGAGCTTGGAGATGGGCGCGCCGCTGATCGTCCTCTCCCAGCGCTGGCCGTGAAAGAGCCGCGCGAACTCGCCGCCATGCGGCGTCAGCACCACCGGCCCCGGCGCCGTGCGGATCGCCTCGCGCAGGCGATCGGGCGCCGGAGCGAAGCTCGTCAGCGCATCGGCGTCGAGCACTGCGGCGCGGCGTTCCGGCGAAGGCGCGAGCGCGGTCTCGACCAGAGCGCAGCTCGTCTCGCCGACGCCGAGGCCCGGCCCCAGAGCGACGACATTCTTGCGCTTGTCCTCTAGCAGCGCGGAGAGGCCGACTGGCCCGTCGGCGACGCGCAGCATCACCGCGGTCAGCGCCGGGGCGTTGATGGCGAAGGCCTCCTGCGGCGTCGCCAGGGTGACGAGCCCGGCGCCGGCGCGCAGCGCCGCCAGCGCCGAGAGCCGCGCCGCGCCCGTATGCGAGGCGCCGCCGGAGACCACCACCGCATGGCCGCGCGCATATTTATGGCCCTCGACGCTCGGCAGGCGCAGAGCGTCGCGCCAGGCGGCGGGCTCGTTGACGAAAGTCTGCGGCTGGATCTTCTCCAGCACATTCGACCTTATGCCGATATGGGCGCAGGAGATCGTCCCGCAGCGCAGCCGGCCCGGCAGCAGCAAATGCCCGCATTTCAGGCGGAAAAATGTGACGGTCGAATCGGCCTGCACGGCGACGCCGCGAATGGCGCCGCTGGTCCCGTCGACGCCGGATGGAATGTCGATGGCGATGATCTTCTGCTTGGTCTCCTCGCGCCAGACGTTGAGGCGCAGGATCAACTCGGCCGCCGGCCCCTCCAGGTCGCGCGCGAGGCCGGTGCCGAACAGCGCGTCGATGACGAGATCGACGCCCTTGAAATCGCAAATGGCGGCGTCCTCGACGCGGCCGTCCCAGCTTGCCGCGGCCTCGCGCGCATCGCCATGCAGCGTGTCGGGCGGCGTGAGCGCGGCGACGCGCACCTTGAAGCGCTGGCTGCGCAATATGCGCGCGGCGACATAGCCGTCGCCGCCATTATTGCCGGGCCCGCACAGCACCAGCACGCGCCGCCCCGCCGTCTTCACCAGAAAGGCCGTGGCGGCCGCGGCGATGGCGGCGGCGGCCTTCTCCATCAGCGCCATGCCGGCGACGCCGCTCTCTATGGTGAGGCGGTCGGCGCGCGCCATTTGCGCGGTGGTCAGGAGTTCGGGCGGATAGGGTCCGAGCGGCATGGCGCGATGGTGGCCGAAGGCGCTTGCCTCCGCAACGCCTTTTCCGAGCGGCGCCCGGCTGCGGCCGAAGCCCGCGCTTTTTTGACGCGTTCCGCGCCGGCGAGGCTCTTCCTCTCTCTGGTTCTCGCGGCGCGGCGCCGTCAGGGCGCGCGTCGGGGTCGCCCCGGGACGCGCGCGGCGCGTTTCGTCACGCGAGACGACAGGACGAAACCGCTTATGCTCATCGAACCCAAACCATTGACGCTATTTTGCTTTCCCTGCACCGGCGCCAGCGCCGCGACCTATTTGCGCTAGCGCAGGCTGCCGCCCGATTGGATAGGCGTCGAGCCGGTCGAGCCGCCCGGGCGCGGCGCGCGCATCGCGGAACGGCTCATCGACGATTACGATTCGCTCGTCGATCGCATGACCGACGAGCTCGCCGGGGCGCTGCCGACGAATTATGTGCTCTTCGGCCACAGCATGGGGGCTCTGCTGGCCTATGGCTGCGCGCATCGTCTGCGCGAGCGAGGCGCGAGAGCGCCGATTCTCGCCTGCTGCGCGGCGCCGACGCAACGCGACGAGGAAAGGCTCGCGCGGCTGAGCACGGACGCGGCGCTGCTCCAGAAGCTGAAGGACCTCAACGGCACGCCGACGGATGTGTTCGAGCATCCCGAGCTGCTGCGGCTGACGCGATATTCTGCGGGCCGATGTCGGCGTCTGCTCGAGCTTTCGACGTTTCGAGCGCGCGCCGCTCGACCTCGACCTGCATGTATTCGGCGGCGGCCATTTCGTCATCAGGGACCGAGAGAGCGGCATACTCGCGAGCCTGCGAAATGTGCTGCGCGGCTTCGCGCCCGCCGAACGCGAGAGCCGACGCGCTTTCAGCTGAGCGAGAACGTCTCGGCGCGGCGCCGGAACAGGCGCCGCGCGAAGCTTTGTCACGGCGCGCCCTGCGGCTGCACGTCGAAATGCAGCATCATGCCCATGTCCTCGTGCTCCACGAGATGGCAGTGATAGGGATAGACGCCGGTATAGCCGCGCGGGAAATGCACCAAGAGCTCGACGAGCTCATTGGATTGGATGCGCACCGTGTCGTGACGCACGACGCCGTCGAAATCGAGCCGCCGCTCTATGCGCGCGAAGACCGATTTCTCGGACGCGTCCTTGTGCAGGCGGAAGCGCCGCAGCACGACGAAATTGACGAGATGCATATGGAACGGATGCATGTCGGGCGTCCCGCCGGCGAGATCGGCCTGATCATTGCCGATATTGGCCACATACCAGCGCTCATAGCTCCCCTCGCGCGGACGGATAACGGCGCGCCCCGCCGCCGGATTGTGCCGGTAGAGATGCGCGTAGCGGTAGATGGGCGGATAGCCGGCGGGATCGACATTGTCGGTGGCGAGCGGCCATAGCGGATCGGCGCTGCGCCGCGCATAGGGCGGATTGGGGTCCGCGGGCTCGAAGAAAAAGGCGCGCGAGACCTGATAGGCGACGCCGGCCGCAGGCTGGCCCTCCTCCCATGGCGTCGCCAGACGGGCGTCGAAGGGAACGACGAAGGCGCTCTGATCGCCCGCGGGCGCCGTCGAGGGCCGCAGCTCCCACATTTGCGTATCACGCCAGGGCCCGCCGGTGATGGCGTTGACCGGCTCCACATCCACCTTGCCGGCGGTGTCGTTCATCAGCAGCACGAACCGATTGCGCACAATCGGCGCGTCGGCGTTGGCGCGCGTCAGCGCCGGCTTGCTGGCGTCCCAGCGGAAGCTCTCGTCGTCGGCGTAGCGCAGCAGGATCTTGTCGAGCGTCGCGCGATCGAGCGGCGGATGCGCGGCCGCATGCACCATCGCCGGCATGGCGGGAGCCGCCGCGCCATGCGTATGCGCGGCGTCGACGATGCGGAACTCCATCACATTGGCCAGCGGCAGATCGGCGTGCGGCCCGTCGCTCTTTTGCGTGAAGGAGATCGCCTTCAGCGCCTCCGGCGTCCCCGGCGCGAAGACCGAATCCGCGTCATTCTGGAAGATCGGCTCTTGCTCCGGCTGCGTCGAATCATAGCCGGCGATCGCCAGATTGACGAGATGAAGGGAACCGAGGACATCATTGTCGATCTGGGTGAAATCGACCAGCACGTCGAGACGCTCGCCCGGCGCGAGCAGCAGATAGTCTTTCTCCTCGAGCGCCTCGCCGCGGGTGAATAGGCCCGCGTCATTGCCGATGGCGGTGAGGAGATCGCCATACCAGATTTTGCCGCCGATCTTGCCGTTCGGATCGGCGAGCGTCAGCGCATAGCTCCGCGCATTGGAGCCGTTGAGAATGCGCAGCCGATAGATCTTCGGATTGACATGGGCGTGCGGCCACGGCCGGCCGTTGACCAGGATCGTGTCGCCCAGAAACTCCGGGCGGATGAAGACGCGCTTGCCGGTCGTCGGGTCCTTCTCGATCGGCACGCCTTTGCTGTAGCTCACTCCGGCGCCGTCGGCGTTCAGGCAGCGGTCCTGAATGACGAGCGGCAATTCCTGCGTCTCGTCGCCGATGAGATGGAACAGCTCGGCGTCGGAATTGTCGCGCACGAAATAGACGCCGGCGAGACCGGCGTGCACCTGCACGGCGGTGTTGTCCATGCCATGATCATGGAACCACAGCATGGCCGCGCGCTGGTCGTTCGGATAGCAATAGGAGCGATAAGCCGGCATTCCATAAGGATTGCCTTCGAAGCTCGCCGGGCTCAGCGGCCAGCCGTCGGAATCCGGCCGCGCCTTGGCGCCGTGCAGATGGGCGACGACGCCGACCGGATAATTCATCGATTTATACTGGTCTATGTCCTCGGCGAGGTCCATTGGCGGCGGGTCGATCGGCGGCATGGCGAGCGAGCGCGCGTCGCCGGGCTTTTCCGCCGGCATGGAGCCGATTCGATTGATCCAGACCACCTCGAGCGGGCGCCCGCGCGTGACATTGACGATGGGCCCGAGATAATTCTCGAGGCTGGCGACGCGCTCCTGCGGCGAGCCCTGACGAATATAGCACCAGGCGTTGGGAGCGGCGGGCGCGGCGACCGCGTCGGTATATTTGACGCTGCGCGCTTCGACCGAAATCGCGATTTTCCCCCAGCCGCCGCTCTGCCCGGCGCCGATGATGTCGAGGGTGGCGAGCGGCAGGTGATTGTCGAATTTGATCAGCATGAAACAAAGTCCTCGAGAGACAAAGAAATCGAACGCGAAACCGCGGACCGCAGAATGATCGCCCATATTGTGGCGAACAATGTGACGGATCGTCTCCTCGCCCGGCGGAAATCAGGATATCCGAAAGGCTCCACAGCAGCCGTCTCGAAACACGAGGGGGCGTTCCATCAGGCGACGCAGACGCTCCCTCCTCCTTCGAGCTCTCCTCTGAATGATGGAAGCGTCACCCGATTCGCCCGCTGCGCCAGCGCCGCCCTCGCGCGCCGCCCCTCGCGCCCTGCCTTTCGCCGTGCTACCCCATCCCCATGCCATCGCTTCCGCCGCAGGCTCGCGCTCTGCTCAAATCCGTGTTCGGCTATGAGGATTTCCGGCCCGGCCAGGCGGAGATCATCGCCGCCGTGCTGGCCGGCGAGCCGGTGCTCGCCATCATGCCGACGGGCAGCGGCAAATCCATGTGCTATCAGCTGCCCGCCCTCGTCGACGGCAAGCTCACAGTGGTCGTCTCGCCGCTCATCGCGCTGATGCGCGATCAGGTGCGGCAGATGCGCGCCTATGGCGTGCCGGCGGCGACGCTCAATTCCATGAATGACGCCGCCGAGAATGACGAGGCGCGCCGCGGCATACGCTCCGGCGAATTACGGCTGCTGTTCGTCTCGCCGGAGCGGCTGGTCATGCCCGGCCTCATCGCCGAGCTCTCCCGCGCCGGCGCGACCCGCCTCGCCATAGACGAGGCGCATTGCGTCTCCGAATGGGGCCACGACTTCCGCCCGGAATATCGCGAGCTCGGCGCGACGGCGAAGGCGCTCGGCGCGCAGGTCGTCGGCCTCACCGCCACCGCCGACAGCGCGACGCGCGCCGACATAGCGAAGCGCCTGTTTCAGACGGAGCCGCATGTCTTCCTGCATAGTTTCGACCGGCCCAATCTGGCGCTCAACTTCGCCGCCAAGGACAGCCCTCGCCGCCAGCTGCTGCGCTTCCTGGACAAGCATCGCGGCGAGAGCGGCATCGTCTATTGCTCCTCGCGCGACGCGACGGAGAAGCTCGCCGCCTTTTTCGCCGAGCAGGGCCATGAGACGATCTGCTACCACGCCGGGCTCGAGCAGGCGAAGCGCAACCGCAATGGGGATCGCTTCCTGCAGGAGGACGGAATCATCGCCGTCGCCACCATCGCCTTCGGCATGGGCGTCAACAAGCCGGATGTGCGCTTCGTCGCCCATGCCGACATGCCGTCGAGCGTCGAATCCTATTATCAGGAGATCGGCCGCGCCGGCCGCGACGGATTGCCGGCCGACACGCTCACCCTCTACGGCCTCGACGACATGGCCTTCCGCCGTCGGCAGATCGATCAGAAAGAGGTGCCGGAGGAGCGCAAGCGCATAGAGCATGATCGCTTCTCCGCGCTCGCCATGCTGTGCGAGACGCCCTCCTGCCGGCGCCAGACGCTGCTCGCCTATTTCGACGAGGAGAGTCCGCCCTGCGGCCGCTGCGACGTCTGTCTCGGCCAGGTGCAGGTCTATGACGGCGCCATTGACGCGCAAAAGGCGCTGTCGGCCGCCATGCGCACAGGCCAACGCTTCGGCGCCGGCTATCTCGCCGATATTCTCACCGGCGAGGCGAGCGAGGCGGTGCGCCGCAACGGCCATGACGGCATCAAGACCTTCGGCGTCGGCAAGGATCGCTCCAAGCAGGATTGGAGCGCGATCATTCGCCAATTATTCGCCGCGCGCGCATTGGCGAGCACCGAGCACGGCGGCTTTCGCCTGACGCCCAAGGGCGAGGAGATTTTATTCGGCCGCACGCCGATTTCGTTGCGCCGCGATCCGCTGACGCCCAAAGCGCGCGGCAAGCGCGGCGAGGCGCCACGCGCGCAGGCGCTGGACGAGCAGGAAGAGCGCGTGCTCGCGGCGCTGAAGAAAAAGCGCCTGGAGCTCGCGCGCGAAGCGGGCCTGCCGGCCTATATGGTGTTCCCCGATCGCACGCTGATCGAGATGGCGTCGCGCCGTCCAGCGACTCTCGACGAGATGCGGCGGGTGCAGGGCGTCGGCGAGCACAAGCTGGCGCAATATGGCGACGCTTTCCTCGAGGCGCTGACGGACGCGCTGCGCTGAACGGATCATCCGCGCAGCGTCGCGCCGATCAGCACTAGGCAAGGCCCTTCGAGCGTCTCCTGCGCCACGCGCTCCGGCAGATCACCAATCGTGCCGGCGACGATGCGCTGCTGCGGCGTGCTCGCGCGCTCGATGAGAAAGGCCGGCGTCGATGGGTCCATGCCTTCGGCGAGCAGACGCTTCGACAAAGCGGGAAGCGTGCGATTGCCCATATAGACGGCGGTCGTCGCGCGGTGGTCGGCGAGCGCCCGCCAATCTATGTCCTCGGGGAATTTGCCGTCGCTCGTATGCGCGGTGACGAATTGCACGCGGCGCGCCGTGTCGCGATTGGTGAGCGAGACTTCGAGCGCCGCCGCCGCAGCGAGCGCCGCCGTCACGCCCGGCACGACCTCCGCCTCGAGGCCCGCTGCGCGAATGGCGCTCAGCTCCTCATTGGCGCGGCCGAAGATCATCGGATCGCCGCCCTTCAGGCGCACGACATTCTTGCCTTCCTTGGCGAGCTTCACCAGCAGCGCGGTGATCTCCTCCTGCTTCACCGAAGGCGCATAGCCGCGCTTGCCGACATTGATGCGCGTCGCCTCGCGCCGCGCGAGATCGAGCACCGCGGCCGGCACCAGATCGTCGAAGAGAACGACATCGGCGCCGACCAGCGCGCGCAGCCCTTTCAGCGTCAGCAGCTCGGGATCGCCCGGCCCTGCCCCGACCAGCGTCACGCGGCCGCGCGCGGAGGCTTCATCGGCGCGGCGCGTCTCCTCGAGCAGCGCGTCGAGATCTTCGTCCTGCGGCGCATGCTCGACGCGCGCGAAAGCCTCGCGCGTAAAGCGCCGCCAAAAGTCGCGGCGTGCGAAAAAATCGAGACCCGAGGCCATCACATGAGGACGCCAGGCGCGCGCCGCCTTGGTCCAGGCGGAGAAGCTCGATGGAATCAGCGTCTCGACGCGCGCACGCACGGCCTGCGCGAAAGCCGGCGCCGCGCCGCTGGTGGAGACGCCGATGACGAGGGGCGAGCGATTGACGATCGCGCCCATCATGAAATCACTGAGCCCCGGCCGATCGGTGAGATTGACGGGAACGCCCTGCGCCTTGGCGGCGTCGCGAAAGGCCTGCGCCTCCGCATCCTCCTCTATGACGGCGAGCGCCATCGCCGCGCCCGCAAGATCTTCCGCGCGCCAGTTGCGTTCGATCAGCGTGAGGCGCGCGCGCGCGGCGGCGACGGCTTCGAGCCGCGGCGAAGGCGACGCGGCGAAGACCTCGACAAAGGCGCCCGCGGCGGCGGCGAGATCGGCCTTCCAGGCCGCGCCATCCGAGCCGCCGGCGACGACGACGCGCCGCCCCTCGAGCGCGTAGAACACCGGGAGCGTCGCGAGCTCCTGCATCAGCTCGGCTGGGACTTCGTCAGGCTTGCGCGTCAACTCGGCTCTCTTTCCACACCGTCATAGGGTTTCCGGCCGAGCGGCTCGCGCTGCGCTCTCATCCTCACCTTCTCCCCGCAAACGGGGAGAGGGGGAAGGCGCCGAAATGCTCGGTCGGAAACCCTATCACCTGCGCATTTAGCCCCGATCCGCCAAAAGAAAAAGCGGCCCGCTGGGGCCGCTTTCGCCAACCGAACAAAAGGTCCGGATTACTTCTTCTTGCCGTCCGCGCCGAACTGGCTGAGATAGGCCCAGACGTCGTCCTGCTCTTGGTCCTTGGGCAGGCCCGGGAACACCATTTTGGTGCCGGCGACCTTGGCCTTCGGATTCTTGACGAATTCCTTGAAGACGGCCTCGTCCCAGGTGATGCCGGAGCCCTTGAGAGCGTCGGAATAGGTGTAGCCCTCGACCGTCGCGGCCTTGCGGCCGTTGATGCCGTTCAGCTCCGGAGCCACTGCGTTCTTGGCGGTCTCGCCGACCTGATGGCAGGCCTTGCACTTGTTGAAGACCTTCTCGCCCGCCGCGGGATCGCCGGCGGCGATCGCCTGGCCGGCCATGGCGGCGAAGACGCCCGCAGCGAGCGCCAGTCTGGTCACAGATTTCATCCTCGTTCCTTTCCTCGAAGCGTCGTCCCCTGGGAACCGACTGTCTTTGTTCTGCCGGCCCGGGCTCAACGCCAGCGCCGATCGTTCATCCCGCGGCCGGGAAACTATATCGGAGCGCTATTGGTGACAATATGCTCCCCTTGCTGAACAGCGCCTGAAACGTCGTCAGGTAACGCGGCGCAACGTCAGATTGATGCGTCCGCCCGCGGCGAAAAGCGGCGAGGCCAGCTTCGGCGCGAGCTCGGGCAGCAGCCGATCGACGCCATGGAAGCGTAGCCGCGCCGGTCCGCCGAGCGTCAGCACATCGCCGGACGACAGCGCGAAGATGCGCGACGAATCGGAGCGCTTGACGCCGCCGAGACGGAATCGGCAATCGGCGCCGAGCGAAACGGAGAGAATCGGCGCCGAGAAATCCGCCTCGTCGCGATCCTGATGCGGCCCCATGCGCGCCTCCGGCGCATAGAAATTGACGAGGCAGGCCTGCGGCGGATGCGGATAATCCGCCAGCGCCTCCCAGGCTTCCAGCAGCGTCGGCGGCATGGGCGGCCAGGGCTCGCCGGTTTCGGGATGGCGCGCTTCATAGCGATAGCCGCGCGCCTGATCGCTGACCCAGCCGAGCGGGCCGCAATTGGTCATGCGCACCGAGAATGGCCGCCCGCTGCGCGGCATGGTCGGCGTGAACAAGGGCGCGCGGTCGACGACCCTCTCCAGCTCGCGCAGCAGAGCGGTCTGCGCGGCCGTGTCGAAATAGCCGCGATAGAGGCGAACGCCCGGCTCCAGCTCCGACATTGTCGCTCCGTCCCGCGGGGAGCGGCCGCTCGTCACCGGTCGAGCACGTCCTTGGCGGCGACGGTCGAATCGGAATTGAGCCGGTAGACGATCGGCACGCCGGTGGCGATCTCGAGCGAGGACACCGATTCGGGCGTCAGCCGATCGAGCACCATGGCCAGCGCCCGCAGCGAATTGCCATGGGCGGCGACCAGAACGCGCTCGCCACGCAGGGCGCGCGGCAAAATCTCCTGGCAATAGAAGGGCAGCACGCGCGCCACCGTATCCTTGAGGCTCTCGCCACCGGGGGGCGCGACATCATAGGAGCGCCGCCACAGCCGCACCTGCTCCTCGCCCCATTGCTGGCGCGCCTCGTCCTTGTTGAGGCCGGAGAGGTCGCCGTAGTGCCGCTCGTTGAGCGCGCGGCTGCGGATGACGGGCACATCTTTCTGCCCGAGCTCCTGAAAGGTGAGATCGAGCGTGTGCTGGGCGCGCAGCAGCAGCGAGGTGAAGCCGATGTTGAAGCGCAGATCGATACGCTTCAGCTCGCGTCCGGCGCGGCGCGCCTCCTCGATCCCCTTGGGCGTCAGATCGGGGTTCTTCCAGCCCGTGAACAGGTTCTTGGCGTTCCACTCGCTTTCGCCATGGCGGAGGAGGACGAGAATGCGGTCCATGCGAACTATGTCCCTCGAATCGAACGATGCGGCGCGCGCTCAGGCGCCGGCGAGGCCGAGCACATCGGCCATAGAATAGAGGCCGGGCGGCCGGCCTCGCGTCCAAATAGCGGCGGCGATGGCGCCCCGCGCGAAAATGCCGCGATCCTCGGCGCGATGGGCGAGCTCGATGCGCTCCCCCGCCCCGGCGAAAATCACCGAATGCTCGCCGACCACCGTGCCGCCGCGCAGCGAGGCGAAGCCTATGTCGCCCTCCCGCCGCGCGCCGGTGAGCCCGTCGCGGGCGCGGGCGCTGTGCTCGCCGAGCGCGATCTCCCGCCCCCGCGCCGCCGCCTCGCCCAGCAGCAGCGCCGTGCCGGAGGGGGCGTCCACCTTCATGCGATGATGCATCTCGACGATCTCTATGTCCCAGGCGGGGCCGAGCGCCTTTGCGGCGCGCTCCACCAGAACGGCGAGAAGATTGACGCCGAGGCTCATATTGCCGGAGCGCACCACAGGGACGCGCTCGGCCGCCGCCGCGAGAGCGGCGAGATCCTCGCCCGAGAATCCGGTCGTGCCGATGACATGCGCGACCCCGGCCGCCGCGGCGAGCCCGGCCAGCGTCACGGTCGTCGCCGGCGTGGAAAAATCAATGGCCACATCGGCCGTCGCCAGCGCGGCCGCCGCATCGGCGGAAAGGCGCACGCCATTGGCGGGACGCCCGATCAGCATGCCGGCGTCCTCGCCGAGGACGGGCGAATCGGCCGAGGCGACCGCTCCGGTCAGCACGACGCCTTTCGTCTCGCCCACCGCGGCGATCAGCATCCGGCCCATGCGGCCGGCGGCGCCGACGACGACCAGCCGCACATCGCTCATAACGCTCGGCTCATAACGCTCGCCCCCAACAAGATTCACGCCGCCTCACGCAGGCCGGCGGCCAGTCTATACAGCCCCGATGCGCGAATGAGAAGGGGAGACGCCCTGCCCGATCGGGCGGCTATTTGCCTTTGGGACGAAACGCCGCGACGCGCGCCGGATCGGTCTCTATATAGGCGGCGCCGATGAGATCGAGACAATAGGGCACGGCCGGCATCACCGCGTCGAGGCAGAGCTCGATGGCGGCAGGCTTTCCGGGCAGGTTGATGACGAGACATTTGCCGCGATGAGCGGCCAATTGCCGCGACAATATCGCCGTCGGCGTCTGCGCCAGCGACACTTTGCGCATCAGCTCGCCGAAGCCGGGCAATTCACGCGGCGCGGCGGCGAGCGTCGCCTCGGGGGTCAGATCGCGCGGCGACGGCCCCGTCCCGCCCGTGGTGACGACGAGATCGCAGCCGATATTATCGGCGAGATCGATGAGCGTGTCGCGCACGCTCTCGAAACCATCGGGAATGAGGCGCCGCTCGATGCGGAAGGGCGTCGTCAGCACCTTCTCGAAATAGGCGGCGATGGCGGGTCCGCTGATGTCCTCATAGACGCCGGCGCTGGCGCGGTCGGAGGCCGTGACGACGCCGATGACGGCTTTCTGTTTCTCGATCATGCCCCGCACAATAGCGGGTCCGAGGCGTGAGACAACCGAAAGCTAATGACGCAGATCGCAACAGGGAATCGGCCGGCGCGCAAGGACAGCCCGCCCAATCGCGTGACAATTCACGATCGCGCCGGCGGCCCGTGGAACGGCGCTCGAATTGACTCGTCGATCGAAATCATTTTGCCCATCGGCGATGGATCGATCACGCTACGACTGTATGAAATTCGAACGCTGCCGGCTCGCAGCCCCGTCGATGCGGAGCCCTCCAGGGCGCGCGAAATATCGCGCGCCCGGCGGCGGCGTCACGATCGCGAAAGCGGGAGTCTCTCCCACCGGGTTCGCGTCGGTCCGAAAAGATTATTCCTTCACCGAAGCCGGCTCGCAGCCGCACTTCTGATAGCAGGCGCCCTTCGCCTCCTTGGCCTTCTCGATGGACTCGGGAGTCGACGAGAAGCGATTCTTGACGGAGATGTACTCGAAGTAGCACTTGTCGACGCAGACGCCCTGCTTGTCTTCATCCTTGGTGTCGCATCCCGCGAAAGACGGACCGATCATGCCGATCGACAGAGCCGCGGCCGTCATAATGGCGCGAAAGTTCATTTGCCGTTTCCCTCTTTGTGAACCCGGGATCATAGTCCCGTATTTTTGTCCAGGGCGCTTCGTCCCACGCGCAAATAGGCTGTTTTTGCTGCGGCTGTCAATGTAAGTGACATTTTGTTGTCGAGGGCGCCAACGGCAAAATTCATGCCGCGTAAGGTCTTGCTGCGCCGCAGTAAAAGACCGTTTCCCGACCGGCCGCGCAAAGACGAGCGCGGCCGCGCGCGCCGCTCACTCGGCGACGTAGATTTTCGCGCCTTTCTCCAGGAACTCCGCGCTCTTCTCCGCAAAGCCCTTGTCGCGTTCGGCGATCGCCGTCGCCTCCTCACGCAGGTCGCGCGTGATCTGCATGGAGCAGAATTTCGGCCCGCACATGGAGCAGAAATGCGCGACCTTATGCGCCTCCTTGGGCAGCGTCTCGTCGTGATAGCGGCGCGCGGTATCGGGATCGAGGCCGATGTCGAACTGATCCTCCCAGCGGAAATCGAAACGCGCTCTGCTCATCGCGTCGTCGCGCTCTTGCGCTGCGGGATGGCCCTTGGCGAGATCGGCGGCATGCGCTGCGATGCGATAGGTGATGACGCCGGTCTTCACATCCTCGCGATCCGGCAGGCCGAGATGCTCCTTGGGCGTCACATAGCAGAGCATCGCCGTGCCGAACCAGCCGATCATCGCGGCGCCGATGGCCGAGGTGATGTGATCATAGCCGGGCGCTATGTCGGTGACGAGCGGGCCCAGCGTATAGAAGGGCGCCTCGCCGCAATCGCGCAGCTGCTTTTCCATATTCACTTTGATCTTGTGCATCGGCACATGGCCGGGGCCTTCGATCATCACCTGGCAGCCCTTGTCCCAGGCGATTTTCGTCAATTCGCCGAGCGTCTCGAGCTCGGCGAATTGCGCCGCGTCATTGGCGTCGGCGCTGCAGCCCGGACGCAATCCATCGCCGAGCGAGAAGGACACGTCATAGCGCCGCATGATGTCGCAGATCTCGTCGAAGCGCTCGTAGAGAAAGCTCTCGCTGTGTCGCGAGAGGCACCAGCGCGCCATGATCGAGCCGCCGCGTGAGACGATGCCGGTGACTCTCTCCGCGGTGAGCGGCACATGGGCGAGGCGCACGCCCGCATGAATGGTGAAGTAATCGACGCCCTGCTCCGCCTGCTCGATCAGCGTGTCCTTGAACACCTCCCAATCGAGCTTTGTCGCGTCGCCGCCGACCTTCTCGAGCGCCTGATAGATCGGCACCGTGCCGATCGGAACGGGCGCATTGCGGATGATCCAGTCGCGAATATTGTGAATATTGCGCCCGGTGGAGAGATCCATCACCGTATCGGCGCCCCAGCGGATCGCCCACACCATTTTCTCCACCTCCTCCGCGACCGAGGAGGTGATGGCCGAATTGCCGATATTGGCGTTGACCTTCACCAGGAAATTGCGGCCGATGATCATCGGCTCGGCTTCCGGATGATTGATGTTGGCGGGGATGATGGCGCGCCCGCGGGCGATCTCGTCGCGCACGAATTCCGGCGTCGCGAAAGCCGGAATCTCCGCGCCGAAGCTCTCCCCCGCCGCGATCCGCTCCGCCGCCTGCGCGAAGGCGCGCTCGCGGCCGAGATTCTCGCGATGCGCGACATAGATCATCTCTTCGGTGATCACGCCGGCGCGCGCATATTCGAGCTGCGTCACCGGCGCGGAGCCGGCGGCGCGGCGGATCGCGCGCGGGGCGGGACAGGGCGGAACCAGCCGATCCTCGCCGACGAAGCCATTGTCCTCCGGCTTCACCATACGGCCGTCATAGGCCTCGAGGCCGGCGCGGCTCTCGAGCCAGCGGCGCGCCGCCGGCAAGCCCGCCGAAAGGTCCGGGACGAATTCCGCGCAGCTATAGGGGCCGGAGGGATCATAGACGCGCAGCGGCGCCTCGCCAGCCGAAGGATGAAGCGCGATCTCGCGCACGGGGACGCGAATGTCCTCCCGCCCGCGCGGGGAGGCATAGAGCTTACGCGACCCGCCGATCGGGCCGGTGGTCACGCTCTGGGGAGTCGTCGGGCGTTTGTCCTGCACGTTCATCGTCGCGCTCCCTTGTCTCGAGGATGGATGGGCGGCAGGCGATGAAGTCGGGCGACGTCGTCCGAAACATCGGACGACGCGTCCCTCTGGCCTTCCCTCGCGCCGGCATTACCCGGATCAGGTTCGATGGGTGCTTCTCAGCCGCTCCTCATCGGAGAGGCGCCCCTCGCCAAGGGGCGGATGTTATCCGCGCCCCCCGATCGCGGCAAGCCCGGCGTTCGTGCCCGGCGTGCGAGCGCTGTGGCAAAAACGTGACAGCGCCGGAAATATTCACGAGCGTCCGAGCGAGAACGCTGTCTCACGCCGCCCGCTCTGGTAGATTCTCTGATAGATTCTTGGGTAAGAGTGAGTCGTGAGATACGAACGCCGCCGGGTTGCCGAGTGCTTCTGAATGGCGTGTGAACGGCGACCGATCTGAGGCGGGGCGATAGATAATGAACGGATATTCCTGGCGTACTTTCGCCTCGGCGGCTGCTCTCACGGTTTCTCTCGCAACTCCATCGCTCGCCGCGGACGGCTATTTTCTGATCGGCTATGGCCCGCGTCAGAAGGCGCTGGGCGGCGCGGGCGTCGCCGATTCGCGGGACGCCATGTCGCTGTCGATCAATCCGGCTGGGCTCGTCGATCTCGAGCGGCAGATGCAGGTGGGCATCACCGCTCTGTTCCCGGAGCGCGGCTATTCGACGGACGGCCTGCCCAAGGTCCTCGCGCCGGGCGATGTCCGCAGCGGGCGGCCGATCTTCCCCATCCCCAATGACGCCTACGCCGCGCCGATCGACGCGGATTCGGCCTGGGGCACGGCCTCCTACGCCAATGGCGGCATCGACACTTCCTTCGATTTCGGCCATTACCACCCGCCGTTCGGCGGCCCCTTCGGCGGCGGCTATGCGGGCGTCGATCTCGAGCAGGCCTTCACCAGCTTCGGCTATGCGCGCAAATATGGCGCGCTGGCGATCGGCGTCGCGCCCACCATAGCGGTGCAGAGGATCAATCTGCAGGGCCTCAAATCCTTCTCGCCCTATTCGTCCGATATGTACAGCCTGTCCGACAATGGATATGACTGGTCGTTCGGCGGCGGCGTGCGGCTCGGCCTGCAATGGCGCGTGACCGACCAGTTCCGCATCGGCGTCGCCGGCTCGACGCCGATGTTCATGACCCGCTTCCGCAAATATTCGGGTCTTTTCGCCGATGGCGGCAGCTTCGACATTCCGGCCAATCTCACCGCCGGCGTCGCCTATGATCTGACGCCGGACCTGACCGTCATGGCGGACTGGCGCCATATCTTCTATTCGGGCGTGGGGACCGTATCCAATTCGAGCTTCCCCGTGCTGGTTCGGTCGCTCGGCTCGGCCGGCGGCCCCGGCTTCGGATGGAAGGACACGGATTCGGCGTCGTTTGGCGTCGAATGGCGCGTGGATCCGGGCTTTGCGCTGCGCGCCGGCTATCATTACGTGACCAACCCGATCCCGACGAATTCGGTGACGCTGAACATACTCGCGCCGATCATCAACGCGCATCACATCAGCGGCGGCCTCAGCTACGCCGTCACCAAGAATTCGACGCTCGACCTCGCCGTCGTCTACGCCTTCAAGAACAATGTGCGTGGTCCCGAAGCGCTGCCGCAGACGGCGGCGACGCCTTTCGGCGCCTATAATCCGGCCGCCAATGTCAATCTCTGGCTGCGCGGCCTCGAGGTCTCGGTCGGCTGGACCTATAAATTCGACCTCGGCGACAATTCTCTGATCCCGACCCATCTCTGAGGACGAGACGCGAAGGCCGCGGCCCGCCGGAGCGGCGGCCGCGGCCTTTTTGCGTCATCCGACGACGATTTTGGGCGGCGCCCGGCGCGTCTGCGTCTCCAGCAAATTCTTCACCTTGCCGGCGATATCCTTGTAGATCGCCGCATGCGGCCCGTCCGGCGCGGAGGCGACGACCGGCGTGCCGGCGTCCGAGGTCTGGCGGATGGCGAGATCGAGCGGCACCTCGCCGAGGAAGGGCACGCCCAGCGCCTCCGCGTCCTGCCGCGCGCCGCCATGGGAGAAGATGTCGGTGCGGCCGCCGCAATGCGGGCAGAGGAAATAGCTCATATTCTCGACGATGCCGAGAATGGGCGTCGACACTTTCTGGAACATGGCGACGCCGCGGCGCGCGTCGATCAGCGCCAGATCCTGCGGCGTCGAGACGACGACCGCGCCGGCGAGCGGCACCTGCTGCGCCATTGTGAGCTGCGCGTCGCCAGTGCCGGGCGGCATGTCGACGACGAGCGCGTCGAGCTCGCCCCAGGCGACCTCGCCGAGCATCTGGCCGAGCGCCTGCGCCACCATGGGGCCGCGCCAGACCATGGGCACGTCCTCCTCGACGAGAAAGCCGATGGACATGATCTTGATCCCATAGGCCTCGAGCGGGATCATTTTGTTGCCGACGACCTCGGGCTTGCCGCTGAGGCCGAACAGGCGCGGCGCGGAGGGGCCATAGATGTCGGCGTCGAGCAGGCCGACGCGCCACCCATGCGCGGCGAGGCCGAGCGCCAGATTGGCGGAGGTTGTCGATTTTCCGACGCCGCCTTTGCCCGAGGAGACGGCGACGATATATTTGATCTTCTCCAGCGCGGCGATGGGCCGCCGCTGCGGCGCCTGACCGGGCGGCGGCGCGGCCGGGGCCGCCTGCGGAGCGCGCTCCGCGGTGAGCGTCACGATCGCCGCCTCGATTCCGGGCACGGTCTTGACGGCGCCCTCGACGGCGACGCGCAGCACCTCGAGCTCCTTGGCCCGCGCCGGATCGCCGGTGAGGGAGACGAAGGCCTTGGCCCCCGACACATTGACTCCGCTGACGAGGCCGGCCGCGACGATCGATTTGCCGTCCGGACCGGCGACGCTCTCCAGCGCTTTCAAGACTGATGCTTCATCGGCCACTGTCTTCGCCTTTCGCACGAACCCGCTTTCCGACGCCCTCTTACGAGGGCGTCTTTGGAAGCGTTCTACGCAATCGGTATGCCGATATTCGGCCGATGCGTCTACGGGCTCGTGCGAGGCCGACTACGCTCTCTGCTTCTGAACGAGAGCGTTGCGGATGAGGCCGACGATGGCGGTCACGATCGCGCCGGAGACGCCGCCGCCGACGAGCTGGCCCGCGAAGACGGCGATGTCGAAGCCGCCATTGCCCGCCGCCCCGGCGAGCGCCGGAATGAGCGAGGTGAGGAGCGAGCCGCCGCCGGCGCCGCCGAGCGCGCCGATGATGGCGTTGGCGACGGGGCCGAGATCGAAGCTCTTATTGGCCTTTGCGATACCTGAGCCGCCGGCCGCTCCAGAGAAGAGCTGAATGATGAGATTGATGAGCGTCTCCGACATGGGCTGCGCCTTTCCGTTAACGAATTACGACCGTAACGAACTTGCGCGCGATGGCGGATTATCAACCCTGCCGGGACCGACAGCGGCATATTGCTCTCGTCGCGGGCTCCTGGCTCGAGCGTGAACCGCCCACAGGCCCGCGCTCGCCATCTCGGCTCTCGGCGTAGGGGAGTGATCGGGAAGCGACGGGACCGCCGACCTGCTTGCCGGAATGGCGACCAGCAGAAACGCAGCAGGCGCTCGTCGACGAGCCCATCGTCGACAAACATGTGCGCTCGGTCGAGTCGAGCGGCCCCTGCGACCGGCGCCGATCGCGCGCTATCCGCGAGAACAGCACGGATCGTTATCCGCACTTTCTGTCGATCTCTGAATCGGAGGGCACGGCGCGTCGCCGTAAGAGCAAAATACGCAGCAATCGCCGGCCTTTGGCCGCAGCGTCGCCTTGCACTTCTGGCATTCGTAGAAGACAACGCAAGCGTCCGCCGGCATCGTTTCAGCGGATTTATGGCCGCAGAATGGACAGGATATCGTAGACACGAGATGCATCGGATTGCCTTATATGGCCGACCGACATGCGCCGACGCGCGCTCACTTTCGATTGACGGCGGGGGACGATTCGGGAGACCGAGCTGGCCTCTATCCACTCATACTCTCGAAAGTCACATGCTCGAGATGAGCAATGGTCGGAGTGGCGGGATTCGAACCCACGACCCCTTGTCCCCCAGACAAGTGCGCTAACCGGGCTGCGCTACACTCCGATGGCCGCTCTTATAGAGGCCGCCGAAGCCGCTGGCAACGCATCAGCACACAGAAGAAGCGAGGAATTCACCGCCGCGTCAGCTCCAACATGCGGTGACATTCGGCGAGATCGGCCAGCGCCTGCCGCAGAAGCCGCTCGTCCTGCGGGCGCAGACCCACGGCCGGAGCCTCCGAGAGCCGCACGGCGGGCAGCGTCAGCATGGGCGGCGGCTCGCGCGGAGCGAGCGCGACCAGTGATGTGGCCGGCTCCCGCGCCTCCCCCTCCTCCGCGATCTCGCGCAGATAGGCCGGAGCTTGTCCCCGCGCCTCTGGCGTCGGCGAATCGACATAGGAGAAAAGCGAGACCTCGGCCGCCGGCAGCTCGCGCTCGTCGAAATCCGTGTCGCGCTCTGCGCGCTCGAGGCCGGCGCCCGGGCCGCGGGCGCTCTCGATCACCGCGCGCACGCCCTGCTCGCGCAACAGGCGCTGCACGCCTTTGATCGTATAGCCGCGCCCATAGAGCAGATGGCGGATCGCCGCGACCAGCTCGACATCGCGCGGCCGATAATAGCGCCGCCCGCCGGCGCGCTTGACCGGCTCGATCTCGGAGAAGCGCGTCTCCCAGAAGCGCAGCACATGCGGCGGAAGGTCGAGGCTCTCCGCGACCTCGCCGATCGTGCGGAAGGCGCCGTCGGTCTTGCCGGTCTCGGTCTTGCCGGTCAAAGTCTTTAGCTCCGCTCCCTGCCCGCGCGACGATTCGCGCGCTGCTATTTTCCTCCCTGACGTGGCGTTTTTCAGCCGGAATTTTCACGCCGCCGCCGTTTCCGCTCCGCAGCCCCGTGGACAAGGGCGCGCGGCTCCCCTTAATTGGCTCGCTAGAGCACGATCCGATCGGATCGGATCGTGCTCTAGCTTTCTTTCATTGGAGCGAATTCTGATCGATCGAACGATTCCGTTCGATCGGAAAGCGCTCTAGAGCCTCTCACCTCGAGCCGCGCCCATGACCGACTGGATCCAGTTTCCTGCTCAAACGCCCGCCATCGTCGCGCCGCCGAGCGAGGAGAGCGCCACCGATGTGCGCTTGTGGCTGTGGATCATCGCCGCGCTCGTCTTCGCCATGGTGGTGGTGGGCGGCGCGACGCGGCTCACCGAATCGGGCCTCTCCATCACCGAATGGAAGCCGGTAACGGGCGTTCTTCCCCCGCTCTCCGAGGCGCAATGGGCCGCCGCCTTCGAGGATTACAAGAAAATCCCGCAGTATCGCGAGATGTTTCCGAACATGGACCTCGCGCAGTTCAAAACGATCTTCGCCTGGGAATGGAGCCATCGTCTGCTCGGCCGCGTCATCGGCTTCGCTTTCGCTCTGCCGCTCGCCTGGTTCTGGCTGCGCGGATGCCTGCCCAAGAGCGTCAAGCCGAAGCTCGTCGGCATATTGGCGCTGGGCGCGCTGCAGGGCGGCGTCGGCTGGTGGATGGTGTCCTCGGGCCTCGTCAATCGCGTCGAGGTGGCGCAGGAGCGGCTCGCCATTCATCTGCTGCTCGCCGCCTTCATCTTCTCCGCATGTCTGTGGGTCGCGGGCGGGCTCGGCTATGGGACGCGCATCATCGTCGCGAGCGGGCGCCGGCGTCTCTCCGTCTTTGCGACTTTGCTGCTCGTCCTCGTCTTCGTGCAGGTCGGCGCCGGCGCGCTGGTCGCGGGGCTTCGCGCCGGCTACGCCTACAACACATGGCCGCTGATGGACGACAGTTTCATTCCACCCTCGGATGAGCTGCTGCGGCTCTCGCCCTGGTGGAGCAATCTCGTCGACAATGTCGCGCTCGTGCAATTCGACCATCGCATGATCGCTTACGCGCTGCTCGCGCTGTCATTGTTTCATTTCATCGACGCCGCCGCCGCGACGGGCGGCCGCGCCGCGCGCGGCGCCGGGCTTTTGTTCGGCCATGTGAGCGCGCAAGTCGTGCTCGGCATTGCGACGCTTCTGCTCGTCGTGCCGCTGTGGGCCGGGCTCGCGCATCAGGCGCTGGCGATGGGCGTGCTGGCTGTGGCGACGCTGCATGCGCGTCGCCTGCGCACGGCCGAGACCGCGGCAGACGACGACTGACGTCGAACATTCGAAACTGCGCCTATCATTCGGCGCGGTCGGATGAAGTCAGCTCACGCGCTCCGACAGCATCAGCGACAGATTCTGCACGGCGGCGCCGGAGGCGCCTTTGCCGAGATTGTCGAGCCGCGCGACGAGCAGCGCTTGTCTGCGCTCCTCATGCGCGAAGACGAAGATTTCGAGATCATTGGTTCCGTTCAAGGCGAGCGGATCGAGCCGTCCCGACTTCGGCGCCGGCATGACGCGCACATGCGTCGCGCCGGCATAGTGACGCGCCAGCGCCGCCTCGAGATCGACCGCGCGCGGCCGCGCAGCGAGCGCGTCGAGCGAGAGCGGAATCGAGACCAGCATGCCCTGTCGAAAATTGCCGACCGAAGGCGCGAACAAGGGCGCCGAAATAAGGCGCGAATAGGCGGCGATCTCCGGCAAATGCTTGTGCTCGAGCGAAAGGCCATAAAGCTCGAAAGCCGGCGCCTCGCCTTTCTCGTAAGCCTCGATCATCTGCTTGCCGCCGCCGGAATAGCCGGAGACGGCGTTGATCGCGAGCTTCTGCTCGGGCGCGATCAGCCCCGCATCGACGAGCGGCCGCAGCAGCGCGATCGCGCCCGTGGCGTAGCAGCCGGGATTGGCGACGCGACGCGCCTTGCGGATCGCCTCCGCCTGACCGGAGCAGAGCTCGGGAAAACCATAGGTCCAACCGGGCGCGACGCGATGCGCTGTCGAAGCGTCGAGAATGCGCGGACCAGCCTCTCCCAATTCATCGGCGAGCGCGACCGTCTCCTTGGCGGCGGCGTCCGGCAGACAGAGGATAGCGACATCGACGCGCGCGAGAATGTCGCGCTTGGCGGAGACCTCCTTGCGCAATTCCGGCGCGATGGAGACGAGCTCGATAGTCTTTTCGCCCGCGAGCTTCTCGCGAATTTCCAGGCCCGTGGTGCCGGCGTCGCCGTCGATGAAGATTTTCGCCATTGGTCTTCGTTCCGATCCCCGAGGAGACAAATAAAAAGGGCGGCTCGCGCCGCCCTTCGTTGTCGTCGTATCGCCGATCGAGAGATAATCAGCGCTTCGAGAACTGGAAGCTGCGGCGGGCTTTGCGCTTGCCGTATTTCTTACGCTCGACCACGCGCGAATCGCGGGTCAAGAAGCCCTCGCGCTTCAGCGCGCTGCGGAGCTCGGGCTCATAATGGGTGAGCGCCTTTGCAAGACCATGACGCACCGCGCCGGCCTGGCCGGAGAGGCCGCCGCCGGCGACCGTGACGACAAGGTCGTATTGGCCGACGCGATTGGCGACGCCGAGCGGCTGCTGAAGGATCATGCGCAGCACCGGACGCGCGAAATAGACGGTGATGTCGCGGCCGTTCACGGTGATCTTGCCGGTGCCGGGCTTGATCCACACGCGGGCGACGGCGTTCTTGCGCTTGCCGGTGGCGTAGGCGCGGCCGTATTTGTCGAGCTTCTGCTCATATTTCGGCGCGTCGGAAGCTGCCGCGACCGTCGCCTGATTGAGCTCGGAGAGAGAGGAAAGCGTGGTCTCGGCCATGGTCAGGCGCTCTTAGCGTTCTTGCCGTTGCGGGCATTCTTGGAATTGAGGGCGGCGACGTCGAGCGGCTCCGGGGTCTGCGCGACATGCGGATGCTCCGGCCCCTTGTAGACGCGCAGATTGCCGAGCTGCTTGCGGCCGAGCGGGCCGCGCGGCAGCATGCGCTGCACCGCCTTCTCGACGACGCGCTCCGGGAAACGCCCGTCGAGGATGAACTTGGCCGAGCGCTCCTTGATGCCGCCCGGGAAGCCCGTATGGTGATAATAGACCTTCTGCTCGCGCTTGCGGCCGGTCAGGATCACCTTGTCGGCGTTCACGACGATGATGTTGTCGCCATCGTCGACATGGGGGGTGAAAGTCGCCTTGTGCTTGCCGCGCAGACGCAGCGCAATCAGGCTGGCGAGGCGACCGACGACGAGCCCCTTGGCGTCGATCAGCACCCATTTCTTCTGCACTTCGGCGGCCTTCGCCGAATAGGTCTTGCCAAACATGGGAGAGCTATTTCCGTTCTTCTCGGGTCCACGCCCGTGGGATGGGGCGTGATAAGCGAGCCGCGCCTCCCTGTCAAACGGAATCGGGCGCCCGCGAGCGCCCCAAACCCCAGCATTTCCCGGCTATAGCCGCAATAGGTATTATGATACCCGCGATCTCAGGGCATGACGATCGGCTTGCCGCGTGGGAATTTGGCGATCGTCGCCTCGTCTATGTTCAGATGCTGGGCGACCATGGCCGGCGGCGTATGGGTCAGCCAATCGACGAGCGAGACGTCGCGGAAATGCGCGGCGCGGAACACCTCCAGGAATTGCAGTTCGCCATCGCCGACATTCTGCACGTAATGCCCATGCGCGCGCTTCACATAGCCGATGTCGCCGGCGTGGAAATCCTGGGTCACGGCCTTGGGCCCGGCGTCGAAGAGGGTCATGCGGCCATGGCCTTTGATCCAATATTGCCATTCGTCGCCATTGGGATGCCAATGCATCTCGCGCAGCGCGCCGGGCGCGAGCGTGACCAGCGCCGCGGCGATGGTCGAGGAGACTTTGAAATTGTCGCTGTCGGCGACGCGCACCTCGCCGCCCTTCGTCTGCTTGGCGGCCGCGCTCGCTTTCAGGGAAAACGTATAGGGATAGGGCGGCGCCCCCTCCGCTCCCGCGGCGGATGCCTGATCGGCGGCCAGGGGGCCGGGAACCTCCCCTTGGAAAATATAGAGCTGATTCAGCGGGATATTGGCGAAGGTCTCGGCCGGTAGGCCGAAATTGGCGGCCAGAATCTCCGGCGGCGTGTGCGCGATCCAGTCGGTCACGAGCAGTGTATTGTATTCGGTGGCTTTTCCGTCGTCGAAACAGAGCAGGAACTCGCAGCCGTCCGGCCCCAGCCCCTGCAGCGAATGCGGCTGGCCGGCCGGGAAATACCATATGTCCCCCTCCTTCACATCGGAGACATAGGCGCGGCCCTGATCGTCGAGCACGGTGACGCGGCAGGAGCCATAGGAGACATAGCCCCATTCGGCGGCGAGGTGCCAATGCATCTCCCTTATCCCGCCGGCGGTGAGCCGCATATCGACGCCGGAAATCTCCTCGGCGATGGCGAAATCATATTGCGTCACCTGCCGCGCCCAGCCGCCGTTCTGCACGCGCTTGGGGGCATTGTTGAACGAGGCCCAGAACATGGGCATGTCGCTGACGTCGGTGGGAGGCGGAAGCTGCGCCGAAGGGAATTGCCCGCCGATCGCCTCGCTGCGCGGGCCGGGATCGGTGAGGCTCGCCTTGTTCTGGGCGTTGATCGCGCCCTGGGGCGGAAGGTCGGGATTGCCAAAGGAGGGGACCGGGCGTCTCGCGAGCGTCTCGCGCTTCGATGCAGTGGCCATGTGGTTCTTTCTCCGCTGGGACTTAGAGCGCCATCCGATCCAGTAGGATCGGATGGCGCTCTCGCTTTCTTTCATTGGAGCGAATTCTGATCGATCGAACGATTCCGTTCGATTGGAACGCGCTCTAAGGGGAAGGCGACCGCTCCTCTCAGATTGCGCCGACCGGGCGAGGGTCAACGGCGCGGCAAAAAGCGCGCGATCGATAAAATGCGAGCATTCGAATTGGCGGCCGGGCAAAACCCCGCGCGCATTGTCACTCCCGATGGCGAGGCGCTCTCCGCAGGCTCCCGCCGGGGTTTCGGGGGGTCGCGTGGTCTATTTTCTCATTCGCGTCTTGAGTCCGCTCGCTCTGGCGTTCATCGTCTTCGGCGCCTCCGCCGCAAAGGCCGAATTCGGCGGCGGCTCCGCCGCCAGGGCCGATATCCCGCGTGCGAGCTTCGCCGGCGCCGGCGAGCCCACCTCCATTCCCTATGGCTGGATGGATTTCTGCGGCCGCCAGCCGCAGGAGTGCCGGCAAACGATCCTGCCCGCGGCCGATCTCGATCTTTCCCGCGAGGCGTGGACGCGGTTGAACGAGATCAATCGCGCGGTGAACGCTTCGATCCAGCCGCTCTCCAATCTCGAGCATTGGGGCACGATGGCCGATCATTGGGATTATCCGACCGACGGCAAGGGCGACTGCAAGATCTATGCGCTGCAGAAGCGCCGGCTGCTGATCGAAATGGGCTTTCCGCGTCAGGCGCTGCTGATGACGATCGTGCGCGACAAGAACGACCAGGGCCACGCCGTTCTGACCGCGCGAACGAGCCGCGGCGATTTCATCCTCGACAATCTCACCGATGAGGTGAAGCCGTGGGAGGCGACCGGCTATCGCTTCGTCAAGCGGCAGTCGCAGGAGGACCCGAATGTGTGGGTCACGATCGAGACACGGCGGCGGGTGGGCGCGCGCTAGCCCCCGCACCTTCTCCCACTTGTGGGAGAAGGTGGCCTCGCGAAGCGAGGTCGGATGAGGGCCGCTGCGGTTCTCGGGCGGCGCGGGACGTAATGGGCGGCTTTCGAGAAGGTTGCTAACGGGCGCGGGCCCTCATCCGACCCTCGCTGACGCGAGGGCCACCTTCTCCCGCAGGCGGGAGAAGGAACGCGCCGTCATGTAGAGATCACATCCCGATAGATTTCCGCGAGCGGCACGCTCACACCGATCGCCGGCAGATCGAGTTCCGCCTCCAGGCCGTCGAGAATGCGCACGCCTGACCAGACCTCGCCCACGCGGTCGAAGGTCTCTATATGCGCCCGGTCGCGCTCGACGAGCACGTAATGGCGCAGGCTCGGCAGCTTCTGATAGACCGCCCATTTCTCGAAACGATCGCGCGCCTTGCTGCCCTCGGACATGACCTCGACGAGGACGGTCGGGTCGTTCAGCGACGTCGCGCCGGGGTCCAGCGGGCGGCAGTGCACGATCACATCGGGCAGCATGGACGATTCCATCGAGGCGTCGCGCAGCCGGAAGCTCTCGATCAAGGTCCGGCAGGACGACCCATTCGCCCGCAGCCTCTCGCGAAGGCCGGTCGAGAGGTTCTGAATGATGTAATTATGCTCCCATCGCGCGCCGACCATCATGCGCACGACGCGGCCGCCGATCAGCTCCCATTTTTCATCGGCGGGCTTGTCGGCGAGAAGTTCCTCGAAATCGTCGAGGGACATATACTCATATTGCGACGAGAGGCGGCTCACGGGCTTTTCTCCTCGGCGATAGGCTAGCATAACGCCCTGCCCCGCGCATCCGACACAATTGGAGCCCGATTCTTTGACCACCCCTCCCCGCCGGCTGGTGACGCCCGAACAACGCGACGACGATCCGGACCTCTCGCTGCGTCCGCTCTCGCTCGGCGACTTCACCGGCCAGGAGGCGGCGCGCAAAAATCTCAAAATCTTCATCGAGGCGGCCAAGACGCGCGGCGAGGCGCTCGACCATGTGCTGTTCGTCGGCCCGCCCGGCCTCGGCAAGACGACGCTGGCGCAGATCGTCGCCCGCGAGCTCGGCGTGAACTTCCGCTCCACCTCCGGCCCGGTCATCGCCAAGGCCGGCGATCTCGCCGCCCAGCTCACCAATCTCGAGCCGCGCGACGTTCTCTTCATCGACGAGATTCACCGGCTCAATCCGGCGGTGGAGGAAATCCTCTATCCCGCCATGGAGGATTTCCAGCTCGATCTCATCATCGGCGAGGGCCCGGCGGCGCGCTCGGTGAAGATCGATCTCGCCAAATTCACCCTCGTCGGAGCGACGACGCGCGCCGGCCTGCTGACGACGCCGCTGCGCGACCGCTTCGGCATTCCGGTGCGGCTCAATTTCTATACGGCGCAAGAGCTGGAATCGATCGTGCGGCGCGGCGCGCGCGTGCTCGGCGTCGCTATGACCGAGGATGGCGCGCGCGAGATCGCGCGGCGCTCGCGCGGCACGCCGCGCATCGCCGGGCGGCTCCTGCGCCGCGTGCGCGATTTCGCCATCGTCGAGAACGCAGGACAAATCACGCGCGAACTCGCCGACCGCTCGCTCGCTCTGCTCGAGGTCGACAGCATCGGGCTCGATGTGATGGACCGCCGCTATCTGGAAATGGTGGCGGTCAATTTCGGCGGCGGCCCGGTGGGGATAGAGACGATCGCCGCCGCGCTCTCCGAGCCGCGCGACGCGATCGAGGACATTATCGAGCCCTTCCTGCTGCAACAGGGTTTTTTGCAGCGCACGCCGCGCGGCCGGCTGCTGACGCCGCACGCCTTCCGCCATTTGGGCCTCGCCGAGCCGGCGCAGCCGACGGCGCAATTCGGATTGTTCGGCGAAGACGAAGTGGACAGCTGACGCTCAATTGCCGTGCTGACGTATATCGGCTTTCTGTCCGGGGATCAGCAGACCCTGATCGACCCCCGTCGGCGTCTGGCCGGCTCCGCCGTCGCGCGCCGGCGCCGCGCCGCGATAGCTCCAATAGCTGAAGTAAAAGGAGCCCGGCGTCGCGACCGCGCGGCGCTCGAGCGGACGAAAAGCGCCGACATTCACATTGGCCGCCTGCGGCACGAGATTAATGTCCGTCGGACCGCCGAGCGTATGGGCGATCGCATGCCCCCGGTGATAGTGCGCGCCCGCGCTCAGAGGATGCCCGCGCATGCGCGTCGCGTCGCGCGCTCCGCCATGCCGTCCGCGGCTGACGCCCCAGGCGGCGATCAGTCGTTCAGCGGTGATGTCGAAGAGATAGGAGAATTCGGACGATGACGTCTCGACGATATTCGAAGCGTCGAAATCCTGCGCATAGTCGTCGAGCCAGACATCTATGAGATAAGGAACGACATCTTTGTCGAAACCGCCGCCCGGTCCGGTCGGATCGACGCCGGCCAGCAATTTATCGATCGATGGATAAACCGCCATAGAACTATCCTCGCAATAATGCGGCGATCATAGTTCGTCTCGCGCGACGCGCCAAGCCGTGTCTCGAGCGTCGAGTTTCTGCTTTCTCTCGAGCGCCTCACCGCTCCCGCACGGCCGCAGCGTCGAAATCCAGCAGCTCATTGGTGTAAGTCTCACGCACTTCCGAGATCGGCTTGCCGTCGCCGCCATGCACGATGGCGCGATGCTCGAACAGCGCATGCGGCGCATCGAGCTCTTCTCCCTTCGGCCGCTCTCTCATGAGCGTCTCGCGCGTCTTGCCTTCCCAGCCGGCGGGCAGGGGCGACCAGCGCATCTCCACCGAGAATGTGCGGCGGAACGGCCGCAGCGGCGCGATCACCTTGCCGAAAGGCGTGTCGCTCGTCTCCAGCGCGCGGTTCATCTCCGGCGTCAAGCGCGAGGGCACATACCAATTATCGGCTTCCGACAGCGTATGCGCGCCGCAGGCGAGCGCGACGCGGCGATATTTTACAGGCTCATCGGCGCCGATCTGCAATCGCTCGCGCTGCTCCGCGCTCGGCGGCGCGACGGCGCCGGCGGCGACATGGGCGACGATCTTCGGCTCCGCGGCCATATGATGATCGGCGCACCATTTCTCCAGCACCAAAGTCGCGCTGCGGCCGGCAAGCAGCTCCGCGTTCAGCGTCTCGACCAGCGCCAGCGCCTCGAGACGGCCGATGAAATCATCCGGCCAGGGCGCGCGCGCGCCTGCCGGCGCCGCGGCGGAGAGAAGGGCGAGCCCCGCGAAAGCCGTTCGCCTCATCATCCTTCGCATCGAAACGCTCCTCGCCTTCGTCGCCCGAGTGAATAATGCAAGACGGCGCGCCTGTCGCGCGCCATGAACGACGGCG
The DNA here is from genome assembly GCF_059718135.1 of Methylosinus sp. is20ea. Lineage (NCBI taxonomy): Bacteria > Pseudomonadati > Pseudomonadota > Alphaproteobacteria > Hyphomicrobiales > Methylocystaceae > Methylosinus > Methylosinus sp. is20ea. Next base: position 268,741 of record NZ_AP046088.1, read on the forward strand.
ATTTCGCGGCGGCCGCGTTCGGGCGTGGCGACTCTGTGACGGTTCGAAGGTATTCCGGCGAAGTCCGTGTTTTTGCTTACTGCCAAGCTTGTGAACCGCAACGGCCTCGCATAGTCCTAGTCTCGAACAAGACAAGAGGACGCGATGAAGAACGTCGAATATCGTCTTTTCGCGGCCGCCCTTTGCTTGGCGGCTGCGCCACTTACCACCTCCTCGGCGCAAGCCGGAGTCACTCAGCAGGCGAAGATCTCGGCCGCCGCGCGGCTCGAGCCGACGAAGGTTCTAGTGCTCGGCTCCGAGCGTCGCGCCAACGCCGAGCAATACGCCACGCATCAAAAGCTCGACGCCGGCTCGCTGAAACAGGCGCACGCCGCCTCCGGCCTCATTCAATGCGGCCGAGCGCATGGCGCCGGGCAGCTCACCCTCGCCAATAATGTCATCACCACTGCGGCGCATGTCTTCTTCGACGAGCGCGGCGCCAAGCGCGCGCGCAGCTGCCAATTCGTCACCGAGGTCGAGGGCAAGAAGCGCCGCATAGCGGTGGATATGTCGTCGATCGTCGCCGGCGCCTCCAAGCCCTATGCGGTCAAGGCGGTCAACGACTGGGCGGTGGCGCGGCTCTCGCAGCCGCTCGACGATGTGAAGCCCTATGATCTCGCCGATCAACTCGCCGTCGAGCAGACGGTGGAGTTCGTCTCGCGCGGCCATTCCGATTGGCGCGACGCGGAGACCATGTCCTTCGAGGCCTGCCGCCTGCGCGCGCAGACCAATCAGCTGAAGGGCGGCGCGCGCGAATTCGCATTCGACTGCGGCACCGGCGACGGCGCCTCCGGCGGCGCGGTTCTCACGGGCGATCAGCGCGCCAAGCTCGGCGCCATTCTGGTCGGCTGGCGCAGCAACGATCCCTCGCATATCGGCCCCTATTCCACGACGAATTACAATTTCGTCGTCTCGGTCGAAGGCGCCTTCCGCCAGGCGGTGCTGGCCGCCGCCGGCCATGAGGGCGCTCCCGCCACGGCGAACGCCGCGCCTGCCGGCGACAAGGCGGCCGAAGGCGACAAGGCCGCCGCGGAGAGCGATCAGCGTCGCTCCGCCGGCCGCGACTGACGGGAAAGGGATTTGCGAGCCTGAAGGCTCGCGGTCCAAAGTTCATGGCTTGGCCGCGCGCCGGACCGCGAGCCTTCCGGCTCGCATCCCGCGCCACGCATTCAAAACGCCCGGCGTCGCTCTCAGCGGCCGCCGGGCGTTTCGATTCCGCCCAATGAGTCCTTGACGGCCTCGAAATGCGCGGAAGCATCATAGGCGGCGACAGCGAGACCGAGCTGCTGCGCCGACAATCGGCCCATCGCCGCCAGCACGGCGTAAGAGGCGACGACGCGGTCGCGCTGCGCGACGACCTGCGCCAGACGTGCGCCGAGCAGCTCCTGCTGCGCGTTCAAAATCTCCAGCGTCGTGCGCTTGCCGGCCTTGGCCTCCTCGCGCACGCCGAGGAGCGCGCGCTCGGCGGCGGCGATCTGCGCGCTGGCGGCGGCGATCTGCGCTTTGGCGGCCTGCAGCCCTCCCCAATTGGCGCGGATCAGCGCCATCAGCTCGGCGCGCGCGGCGTCGACGTCGAATTTCTTCTGCCCCGCGGTCTCTTTGGCCTGGCGCAGCCGCGCCGAGGTCCCGCCGCCGGAATAGATCGGCACCGATAATTTGCCGAGCAATTGCGCGCCGAGGGCGCGATTGCCGCGACCGTCGATATCGGACTCCGTATACACCTTGCCGACCATGGAGACGCTCGGCAAAAAATCGCTCTCGATCACCCTTATGTCGAGATCGGCGGCCTCGGCGTCATGCTGCGCCGCGCGCACCACCGGATGCTCGGTGAGCGCGATGCGCTCAGCCGCCTCGCGCGATTTCGGCAGCAGGCGATCAATCGGCTCGGCCGGCGCGAGGCGCTTCGCCTCGGCGCCCATGATCTGCGCATAGCGCGCGAGGCTCGCGTCCAATTCCGCGCGCGCCGTCGCCGCTTGCGAGCGGCCGGCGGCGAGGCGGGCCTCGGCTTGCGCAATATCGGTCGGCGTGATCTCGCCGGCCGCATAGCGCTCCTTGGTCTGGCGCAATTGCTCCTCGAGCACGGCGACGTGATTTTGCTGCAGGCGCAGCGCCGCCGTGTCGCGCGAGACATTCATATAGACGGAGACCGCCTCGAACAGCACGCGCTGCTCGAGCAGACGCAGACGCTCGCGTCCCGCATGCACATTGGTCTGCGCGGAAAGCGCGGCGTTGCGCGTCCGAAACCCGTCGAACAAAGGCTGCTCGATGCTGAGCACGGCGGAGCGCGGCGGGCCGCCGCCGCGATTGTTCTGAATGCTCTCGACCGAGAGGGGCTCGAGATAATTGCCATTGTCGTATTCGAAAGATTTCTGCACCGAGCGCCGCCGCTCGACGCCGAGAAACGCGTCGGTCCGCACGCTCGGGCGGAATTGCGAGAGCGCGCGCGGCACATTCTCGTCATTGGCGCGCTGGCCGGCGCGCGCGGAATTGATCGTCGGATTGAGCTCATAGGCGCGCGCCAGCGCGCCGGCGAGCGTCTCGCCGGCGGCGGCGGCGGGCGCCAGCAGCGCGAGCCCCAATGCGAGGAACGAAACGCGTCTCATGCGTCGGCGCCCTGCGGCTCGACGACCACATCGTCCACAGGCGCAGGAACCGCCTCGTCGCGGCCGAACAGCGCATAGAGCGCCGGCAGCACGAAAAGCGTCAGAATGGTCGCGCTGACGAGGCCGCCGATGACGACTGTGGCGATGGGCTTTTGCACCTCCGCGCCGGTGCCGGTCGCAAAGGCCATGGGCAGGAAGCCGAGCGAGGCGACGAGCGCCGTCATCGCCACCGGACGCAGACGCGTCATCGCGCCTTCGACGATGGCCTCGCGCGGCGCGCGCCCCTGCTGCACCAGCTGTAGAATATAGCTGCGCATCACGAGGCCGTTGAGCACGGCGACGCCGGAGAGCGCGATGAAGCCGACGGCCGCGGAAACCGACATGGGCATGCCGCGCAGCCACAGCGCCGCGACGCCGCCCGACAGCGCCAGAGGCACGGCGCTGAACACGATGAGCGCGTCGCGCGCCGAGCCCAGCGCCGAATAGAGCAGCAGGAAGATGAGGAAGAAGCACAGTGGCACGACCACGACGAGCTTTTGTCGCGCGGCGGCGAGATTTTCGAACTGCCCGCCCCAGGAGAGCCAATCGCCTGCCGCGAGTGTGACTTTCGCCTTCACGCGCTCCTGCGCCTCGCCGACGACGGAGGCGATGTCGCGCCCGCGCACATTGGCGGTGACGACGACGCGACGCTTGCCATTCTCGCGCGAGATCTGGTTCGGCCCCTCATGGAAGGAGAAGGCGGCGACCTGCTTCAGCGGCACGGTGCGCATCTGCCCCGTATCATGCCCGCGCACGGAGACGGGGAGATTTTCGAGCGCGCGAATGTCTCGGCGCAATTCGTCCTTCAGCCGCACGATGATGGGAAAGCGCCGATCGCCCTCGAAGACGACGCCGGCGCGCTGGCCGCCCACCGCCGCGCCGATGACGTCCTGCACCTCGGCGACGCTGAGGCCGAGATGGGCGATCTCGGTCTTGTCGATCTTGATCTCGAGGAAGGGCAGGCCCGCGATCTGCTCGACCTTCACATCCTTGGCGCCGGAGACGCCGCGCAGCACGCCGGCGATCTGCTCGGCCTCCTTGAGCATGGGCTCGAAATCCTCGCCGAACACCTTCACCGCCACATCGCCGCGCACGCCGGCGAGCAGCTCGTTGAAGCGCAGCTGAATGGGCTGCGAGAATTCATAGAGATTGCCGGGGAGCTTGGAGACATTTGCGTCTATGCGGCGGATCAGCTCCTCCTTGGGGAGCTTGGGATCGGCCCATTCCTCGCGCGGCTTCAAGAAAATATAAGTGTCGGTGAGATTGGGCGGCATGGGATCGGTCGCCGCCTCCGCCGTGCCGGTCTTGGAGAAGACATAGGCGACCTCGTCCGCGCGATGGATGGCGTTCTCGACGTCATTCTGCATCGCCTGCGACTGGGTGAGCGAGGCGCTCGGAATGCGGCCCGCCTGCATGGCGAGATTCTTCTCGTCCAGCGTCGGGATGAACTCCTGACCGAGGCGCGAAACGAGCAGCAAGGCCAGCACAAAAGCGCCGGCGCCGATGGCGATGGGCTTGCGCGGATCGGCGATGGCGCCGTGGAGACGCGGCAGATAGGCGCGCTTCAACGCGGCGATGAATATGTTCTCGCTCTCCTCGACGCGGCCGGAGACGAGAATGGCGATCATCGCCGGAACGAAGGTGAGCGAGAGAATGAAGGCCGCGGCGAGCGCCAAAATCACCGTCATCGCCATGGGATGAAACATTTTGCCTTCGACGCCCGAGAAGGACAGCAAAGGCACATAGACGAGAATGATGATCGCCTGGCCATAGACGGTCGGGCGGATCATCTCGACCGCCGAGGCGATGACCGTCTGCAATCGCTCCTCGAGCGAGAGCGCGCGCGCGAGCGCATGGCGGCGCTCGAAGAGATGGCGCAGGCTGTTCTCGGCGACGATCACCGCGCCATCGGCGATGAGGCCGAAATCCAGCGCGCCCATGCTCATGAGATTGGCGCTGATGCGGCCATAGACCATGCCGGTGGCGAGCAGCAGCATGGTGACGGGAATCACCAGCGCGGTGATGAGCGCCGCGCGGAAATTGCCGAGCAGCAGAAACAGCACCAATATGACCAGCAGCGCGCCCTCCGCGAGATTGGAGGCGACCGTGCGGATCGTCGCGTCGACGAGCACGGTGCGGTCGAGGATCGTCTTCGCCTCTATCCCCGGCGGCAGCGAGGCGCGAATGGCGTCGAGCTTGGCGCCGACGGCGGCGGAGACCGAACGGCTATTGCCGCCGATCAGCATCAGCGCCGTGCCGATGACGACCTCCTCGCCATCCATGCTGGCGCTGCCGACGCGCATCTCGCGGCCGACGCCGACCTCGGCTATGTCCTTCACGCGCAAAGGCACGCCATTGCGCGTCGAGACGACGACGCGCTCTATGTCGTCGATCGTCTCCAGCCTTCCGCCGCTGCGCACCACATAGCCTTCGCCATTGCGCTCTATATAGCCGGCGCCGCGGCTCTGATTGTTGCGCTCGAGCGCCGTCGCCACATCGCCGAAGGAGAGGCCGAGCGAATAGAGCTTCATCGCATCCGGCCGGACGTCGAACTGCTTCACGAAGCCGCCGAGCGAATCGATGCTCGCTATATTGGGCACGGTTTTGAGCTGCGGCTTGACGATCCAATCCTGCACCGTGCGCAGATAGGCGGCGCGCTCGAGCTCGTTGTGCAAGAGCTGCCCGTCGGGCGTCAGATAGAAGCCGTCATTCTGCCAGCCCGGCTCGCCGTCCAGATATTTGCGGCCCGGCGTCTTCGGCGCATAGCGGATCGCCCACATATAGATTTCGCTGAGGCCCGTCGCGATCGGCCCCATGCGCGCCTCGACGCCGACCGGGAAATTCTCCTTGGCTTCCGCGAGCCGCTCATTCACCTGCTGGCGCGCGAAATAAATATCGAGCTTCTCGGCGAACACCGCCGTCACCTGCGAGAAGCCGTTGCGCGAGAGCGAGCGCGTATATTCGAGGCCGGGAATGCCGGCGATCGCGTTCTCGATCGGAAAGGTGATCTGCTTCTCGACCTCGGTCGGCGACAGCGCCGGCGCGATGGCGTTGATCTGCACCTGATTATTGGTGATGTCCGGCACGGCGTCGATCGGCAGGCGATCGAGCGACCAGGCGCCGATGAGGCAGGCGAGCAGAGTCAGCAGCGCGACGAGCCAACGCTGGCGAACCGAAAAGGCGATGCAACGCTCGATCATCTACTGTCACACATCCCCGTCGCGCGCCGCCGTCATCGACGAGGCGCGCGCTCAGTCCAAACCTTCGAGCCGCGATTTGCCGAGCTCCGCCTTCAAGACGAAAGCGTTGGTCGCGGCCACCTGCTCCCCCTCCTCGAGCCCGGAGACAATCTCGATCGCCTCATTGTCGCTCGCGCCCGTCTCCACCTTGCGCTTCACAAAGCCCTCCGGCGCGCGCACGAAGACGACCGTCTCGCCCTCGAAGGCGAGAAGGGCGGAGCGCGGCAGGCGCAGGCGCGCCGGCGTCTCCTCGAGCGCGACGCGCGCCGTCATCGCCGTGCCAGGCCGCAAGCCGAAATCCGCATTGGCGAAAGCGGCGACGGCGCGGCCGGAATGCGTCTCGTGATCGAGCATGGGGCCGATGAAAACGATGCGGCCCTCGGCCTCCTCCTCGCCGTCATGCGACAGGCGAACGCCCTGCCCCTCGCGCACGGAGGGAAGATCGGCGATGGCGACGGCGATCTCGGCGAAGACGGTGGACAGATCGGCGATGACATAGAGCTGCGCATCGCCGCCGACCGGCTGGCCGAGATCGGCGCGGCGCTCGATCACCTTGCCGGAGGACGGCGCGCGAATCTCCTTGCGGCGCAGCTCGCCGACCGGCTGGCTCGGAAGAGCGGCGATCTCCGTCTCGGAGAGATCGAGCGCGGCGAGCTTTTGACGCGCCAGCTCGACGCGGAGCTTGGCCTCCTCATAGGCGCCGCGCGCTTTGAGAAAGCTCTGCTCGGCGGAAATCTTCTTGTCGAACAGCCCCTTCTCGCGTTGGAACAAGGCCGTTTGCAGATCGAGCCCCACTCTGGCGGCGAGATAGTCGCTCTTGGCGTCGGCGACCTCGCGGCTCTCTATGATGGCGATCACCTCACCCTTCTCGACCGGATCGCCGAGCTTCTTGCGCAATTCGGCGACCACGCCGACGACCTTGGCGGCGACGCGGCCGATGCGGTCGGGGTCGACGGCGACGACGGCCGGCGCGACGACATCGCGCGTCAGCACGCCGGGCGCCGCCGCGACTGTGGCGATCTTGGCGGCGGCGATCTGTTCGGCGGTGAGCCTGACGAGCCCGTCCGCGCCTTTGGCGTCGGCGATCTCGGCGGCTTTCTCGCCGGCGCCGAACAGCGCCCGGATCGGCAGGGAGACTTGCGGGAAGAGCGAGCCGAGCATGACGCCCGCCAGCAGCGTCGCGCCCAAGCGCAGCGCGCGCGAGCGCGCCGAATTAGAATAGCTCCAAACGGAAGCGAAGCTCGGCCGTCGTTCCCCTGCATCGGTCGGAACGACGTCCGATACCGCCAGGCGGCGGAGGATATTGGCCAAGTCTCGCGCGCGCATTTCGAGACTTCTTTAACCCGTACGACCGGCCGCGTCCACGCCGGCGCGCCGGAAAAGCGGGCGCCGCGCCCAAGTCTCGAGCGCGCCGATCTCGAGCGCGCCGGCGCCCGAAAAACGAGAACGCCCGGCGACACGCGCCGGGCGCCTCTCTCCGAGCGGCGGAGACCTCAATATTTCGCGACGACCGGGGCGGACGCGGCGCCGAACAGGTTCAGGCGATAGTTCAGGCCGACGCGGACCGTATGGAACTGGGTCGGCGAGGCGTGGGAGGCGACGAAGGGAACGCCGACGCCGATGGCGGAGCTGGCGAAGGACTGATTCGTCGCGCCGAGGTCGGTGTAGAGATATTCGACCTTGACCGACCATCCCGGAAAGGCCGTGGGCGCCCACTCGACGCCGCCGCCGGCCGTCCAGCCCGTCGCGGTCTGGCTGAACGCCGAGCGGCCGAACTGGGACGAGCCGGCCGGCGGGATCGGGAAGTTCAGGACGCTGACGGACTTGTCGACCTCGCCGTAAGCAAAGCCGCCGGTGCCGTAGACCAGCACGTTCGGCACGGACGGCAGCGTGACGCCGACGCGGCCGCGGACCGTGCCCCACCAGTTGAGGCTGCTCGTCGAGGAAATCCCGGTGACGTCGCCGAGGAAGAAGCCCTTCACGAAGGCGCTGGAGCTCGAGTTGATGTCGGATCCCTGAAAGTCGGCCTCGAGACCGACCACGAGCCAGGGATTGACCTGATAATTATAGCCGATCTGGCCGCCGCCGGTGACGCCCTCGAGGTTCTGGCCGAGGCTCCAAACGGAGACGCTGGGAGTCGCGAGCGGCGAGAAGAGCGATCCAGTGGCGTTGCCCCCGGCGTTGAAGCCGTAGCCGATGTTCACGCCGGCGTAGAGGCCGGTCCAGCTGAAGGCGGGAGCGAGGGGAGCGACAAAGGCCGGCGCGCCCTTGGTCGACGGAAGGTCGGCGGCGAAAGCCGGAGTCGCGGCGAGAGCCAGCGCCAGCGCGCCGACAGTGGAAAATGTCTTCATGGATTTCCTCACTCGATCAATGCGGCCGTCGCGACCGGCGCCCCCCGACGCCGAATAGTCCGAGCAGCCGCTCGGTGTTGCCGATCCAGCGTGTACTACGCCTCGGCGCAAAGCTACGTCAACGCTCGACGCTCCGCCTGCTGGGCTCGAAAGCGTTTTTATTCACACTGTGACAAATGAGCGACAGTAAATACTCGCTTCTCGAAATTAGACGCTTGACTCGGCGAGAGAATTGCGGACGAAAAGCGAATCGGCAGCCGCCGCCATTGTCGTATTTATAATGTAAAATCAATAATATAATTCGAATTTCGATCGCCGCAGAGCCATTGGCGAGGGGCCCGTCGGCGGCCTCGCGACGAGGCGTCGCGGCGTCGAGCCAAGCAATCTGTCAAAGATGAGAGGCGAGGCGACAAGCATTCGTTGCGCAGACGGCATGTCGCAGCGACGATTCGACGCGCGAAACCGAATCTTCTTCAACGACTTGCGTGGATCGGAGTTGCGTCGCTCGCGCGCGCGTCAGGAGCTGCGCCGCTCGCGGCGCAGCCGCTCCCAATAGTCGAGCCGCTTGGCGATCTCGCGCTCGAATCCGCGTTCCGCCGGCCGGTAGAAGCTCTGCCGACCGAGCGCCTCGGGCCAGTAATCCTGGCCGGAGAAGGCGTCCGGCTCGTCGTGATCGTAGCGATAGCCCTCGCCATAGCCTTCGCTCTTCATCAATTTCGTCGGCGCGTTGAGGATGGTCTTGGGCGGCGTCGGCGAGCCGCCCTCCTCGGCGAGGCGGCGGGCGGCCTTATAGGCGACATAGGCGGCGTTGGATTTGGGCGCGGTCGCCACATAGAGAACCGCCTGCGCCAGCGCCAGCTCGCCCTCTGGACTGCCCAGAAAATCATAGGCGTCCTTGGCGGCGTTGGCGACGACCAGCGCCTGCGGATCGGCGAGACCTATGTCCTCGACCGCCATGCGGACGATTCTGCGCGCGAGAAACAGCGGGTCCTCGCCGGCGACCAGCATGCGCGCGAAATAATAGAGGGCGGCGTCCGGGTCCGAGCCGCGCACGCATTTGTGCAGCGCGCTGATGAGATTGTAATGGCCCTCCTGCGCCTTGTCGTAGATGGGCGCGCGCCGCTGCACCACCTCCGCCAGCCGGGCGCGGTCGAAGACCTCCCCCTCCCCGGCGGCGCGCCAGACATCCTCGGCGAGCGTCAGCGCCGCGCGGCCATCGCCATCGGCCATCGTCGCCAGAGCGCCGCGCGCATCCGCGTCGAGCGGCAGGGGTCGGCCCTCGCTCTGCTCGGCGCGCTGCAGCAGCTTCTCGATCGCCTCGGCGTCGAGCGATTTGAAGACCAGCACGCGGGCGCGCGACAAAAGCGCGGCGTTGAGCTCGAAGGAGGGATTTTCCGTCGTCGCGCCGATGAGCGTGACCGAGCCGTCCTCCATCACCGGCAGAAAGGAATCCTGCTGGCCGCGATTGAAGCGATGAATCTCGTCGACGAAGAGCAGCGTGCCCTGCCCCATGGCGCGCCGGGCGCGCGCCGCCTCGAATGTCTTCTTGAGATCGGCGACGCCGGTGAAGATCGCCGAGATTTGCACGAAGGCGAGTTCGGTCTCATGCGCCAGCAGACGCGCCACCGTCGTCTTGCCGGTGCCGGGCGGACCCCAGAAGATCAGCGAGCCGATGGAGCCGGAGCGGATCGCGCGCGTCAGCGCCCCGCCCGGACCGACGAGATGGTCCTGGCCGGCGACCTCCTCCAGCTTTTGCGGACGCAGTCGGTCGGCGAGCGGATGCGGCGCGTTGCGATCGAGCCCGGCGGCGGCGAACAAATCACTCATGGGGGATCATTATAGCCGATCGGCGTGGCGGGCGCGCCGACCCATGTTCCAGTAGTTCGTATTTTCCGAACCTTTACCTTTGCCGAGCCGATTTAACCGCCGGTTAACCATTGGGGGAGTATTACGATTCTGTAAAATTTTACCGACCCTCCCTGTTCTCTCGTGGCGTTCTTTCTGGTGGCGTCCCGGCGGCGTAGGAGCCTAACTTTCAAACACAGGTCGATCAGCATGCGCACTATCGCATTCGTCACGCAGAAGGGCGGCGCCGGAAAGAGCACGCTCGCAAGCAGCATCGCCGTGGCCGCCAGTTGCGCGGGCGAGCGTGTTTTCATTATCGATTTGGATCCGCTCCAATCATTGGTCAAATGGTCGAAGGCGCGCGAGGCGACGGATGTCCCGGTCGAGCACGTGCCTCCGGCCAAGCTCGGCAAGGCGCTCGCCGCGCTCGAGAAAAAGGGCGTCACGCTCGTCGTCATCGACGCGCCGGGCGCCGACAGCGAATATTCGGAAGCCGCCATTCGCGCGGCCGATCTCTGCATCATCCCGGCGCGTCCCAATGTCTTCGATTTGTGGGCCTGCGAGCTCACCCGCGCCAGCATCAAGGACAAGAAGAAGGATTACGCCTTTCTTCTCAACCAGTGCCCGCCCGCTCAGCAGAACGCCCGCGTCGACCAGGGCGCCCAGGCGCTGCAGTCGATCGGCGCGCTGCTGGCGCCGCTCGTCTCGGCCCGCGTCGACTATCAGGAGGCCGCCCGCCTCGGCCTCGGCGTCTGCGAGCTCAATCCGGAGGGCGTCGCCGCCGAGGAGATGCGCGAATTGTGGCAATCGGTGAAGCGCCGCCTCAAGAAGGGCGCGGCCCCGGCGCCGGCCGTCAAGGCGGAGCCGAAGGCGGAAGCCAAGGTCGAGGCCAAACCCGCGGCCAAGGTCGAGGCCAAGATCGAGGCCAAGCCTGCTGCCGGCAAGGTCGCCGGCAAGATCGCGCCCAAGGTCGCGTCCAAGCAAGAGCCGCAGCCCGCGCGCAAGCAGGCCGCCGCTCCTGCGCCCGCGCCCGCCGCGGAAAAACCCGCCAAGCCGCAGGCCAAGCCCGCGGTCCGCAAGGCGGCGTGAAAAATAAGACGAACCGCGCGGGTTTCACGCGCGGTTCCTCCCGACGCGGTCCTGCCGAGGGCGTCAGCCGATCTCGATGATCCTGGCGCTGTGATGGATCGCCTCGACGCCGTCGCCGACGCTCTTGCCGAGCAGCGCCTTGGCGAGCGGCGCGACATAGGGGATCAGCCCCTTGGCGGGATCGGCCTCGTCCTCGCCGACCAGACGAAAGCTCTGCTGCTTGCCCGCCTCGTCCTCTATGACGATGCGATGGCCGAAGCGCGCCTGCTCGTGATCGGCGATCGGCCGCACGATCTCCGCGCTCGCGCGGCGCGCCGTCCAATAGCGCAGATCGCGCGCCGCCCGCGCCACCGCGCGCTTGTCGTCCTTCGCCTGCGCCGCATCGAGCTCCACATGCAGGCGCGCGAGTTCCGCCTCGATCTGCGCGAAGCCTTCCGGCGTGACGAGATTGCGATGCGGGCTGATCGGACGATCGGGAAGCTCTTCGCGAAGCTCGTCGTCGTCCTGTTCTTTGGTGAAGGCGCTGCTCATGTCATCACGTCCTGTCCGACGCCTCGAGAATCGCCGATCTTTCGGACGTTCATTCGAACGCCCGAGGAGACCGCGCGTCAACCGATCTCGATCACCAGCCGGCCTCTGATCTTGCCGGCGACGATCGACCGCGCGCGCTCCAGCGCCTGCGCGAAAGGCGCCGTCTGCGTCATGCGCGCGAGAATCCCTTTGTCGAGATCGCGCGCCAGCCGTTCCCAGCCGGTGCGCCGCAGCGGCAGATTGGGCCGCACGCTCTCGACGCCGATGAGAGAGACGCCGCGCAGAATGAAGGGCGCCACCGTCGTCGGCAGCTCCATTCCCTGCGCATTGCCGCAGGCCGCGACGACGCCGTCGATCGCGGTCTGCGCCAGAACATTGGCGAGCGTCACCGAGCCCACCGTGTCGACGCCGCCAGCGAAACGCTGTTTCTGCAGCGGCTTGCCGGGAATGGAGAGCTCGGCGCGATCGACGATCTCCGCCGCGCCCAGATCTTTGAGATAGGCTTCCTCCTCCGGACGTCCAGTGGAGGCGACGACGCGCCAGCCGAGCGCCGCCAGCAGCGCCACCGCCACCGAGCCGACGCCGCCCGCCGCTCCCGTCACCACGACCGGCCCGCGCGAGGGCTCGAGGCCTCGGCCCTCCAGCGCCAGCACGCAGAGCATGGCGGTATAGCCGGCGCTGCCGATCGCCATCGCCTGCGCCGGCGTCAGCCCCTGCGGCAAATGGACCAGCCAGTCGCCGCTGACCCGCGCGCGCTGCGCGAAACCGCCGTAATGCTGCTCGCCGAGGCCGCAGCCGCCGGCGATCACCTGGTCCCCCGGCTGAAAATCCGGATGGCCGGAGCGCGTCACGCGGCCGGCGAAGTCGACGCCCGGAATCATCGGAAAGCGCCGCACCACCGGCGCCTTGCCGGTCACCGCGAGGCCGTCCTTGTAATTGACGGTGCTGTGCGTCACCTCGACGTCGACGTCGCCGTCCATCAGCTCGCTCTCGTCGAGCTCCGCATAGGCGGCGCGATAGCCCGCCTCGTCCTTGTCGATACGTATGGCGGTGAATGCGCTCACTCTTTCGGTCCCCTCATCTCGAAACGCGACGCGACGCGATGCGCGCCGCTATCCGGTCCAATACGTAAAAGCTTATGTAAACGAAAGGTTTCTGAAGCGGGACATTACCAAACATTAAGTTGCTTTTCGGCCCTCGAGAACGAATTGTCGGAGCGTCAAGTCCACCCATTCCCCCCAGGTGAACGCTCATGAAGAAACATCTCCTCGCCGCCGCCGCCGCTGTGGCTCTCACCCTCCCGCTCTCGGCCGGAGTCTTTGCGCAGCAGGCGCCGGCGGAGCATCATCATCCCCAATTCTCGGCGGAGGATCACGCCGCCTTCACCGACGCCAAGGTCGCCGCTCTGAAGGCCGGCCTCAAGCTCACCCCCGCCCAGGAGAAGAACTGGCCGGCGGTCGAGACCGCGCTGCGCGACATCGCCAAGGCGCGCGCCGCGCGCTTCGCCGAGGCCAAGGACAAAATCAAGGAAATCCACGAGCATCGCAGCGTGATCGAAGGCCTGCAGCTGCGCTCCAAGGCGCTCGCCGCGAAAGCTGTCGAGACGGAGAAGCTCGCCGAGGCGGCCAAGCCGCTGTTCGACAGCCTCGACGACGCGCAGAAGCGCCGCTTCGCCATTCTGCTCCATACGATCGCCAAGGGCCCGCATCACGAGCATGAATTCGGCGGTCCGCATGAAGGTCCGGAGCACGACTGACGCTTCGAAAGGCCCCTGACGCTTCAGAGGCCCCCGTCCTCACGCCCCGCCGGCTCGACGCCTGCGGGGCGTTTTCGCGTCAATAGGCGCGCTCGACGCAGAAGTCGACGACCTCGAGCAGCGCCGACTTCCACGGCGAGGCGGGGAATATCTCCAGCGCGTCACGCGCGATCGCGCCATAATGGCCCGCCCGCTCGACCGTGTCCTTGATCGCCTCGTGCTTCTTCATCAGCGCGCAGGCCGCCTCGACGTCGCCGTCGTGAATCTCGCCCTTCTCCAGCGTGCGACGCCAGAATTCGCGCTCCGTCTCGCTGCCGCGGCGGAAGGCGAGCACGACGGGCAGAGTGATCTTGCCCTCGCGGAAATCGTCGCCGACATTCTTGCCGAGCTTGGACGATTGTCCGCCATAGTCGAGCGCATCGTCGATGAGCTGGAAGGCGACGCCGAGATTCATGCCATAGCTGCGGCAGGCGGCCTCGTCCGCCTTGGAGCGGCCGGCGAGCATGGGCCCGACCTCGGCCGCAGCGGCGAACAGCTCCGCCGTCTTGGAGCGGATGACCGCCATATAGGCGTCTTCGGTCGTCTGCGTGTCCTTGGCGGCGTTGAGCTGGAGAATCTCGCCCTCGGCGATGACGGCGGCCGCTGTCGAGACGACGGAGAGGCAGGAGAGCACGCCGGGCTCCACCATCATCTTGAAGGCGTGGCCGAGCAGAAAATCGCCGACCAGAACGCAGGTCTCATTGCCCCAGAGCATGCGCGCCGCGATCTTGCCGCGGCGCATGTCGCTCTCGTCCACCACATCGTCATGCAGCAGAGTGGCGGTGTGCATGAACTCGATGCCGGCGGCGAATTTGATGTGGCCGTCGCCCTGATAGCCGCACATTCCGGCGGTGGCGAGCACGAGCATCGGGCGAAGGCGCTTGCCGCCCGCAGAGATGAGATGGTTGGCGACCTCGGGGATCGTCGTCACATCCGAGCCCGTGCGCTGCAGGATCAGCTGGTTGACGCGCTGCAGGTCGGGGCCGATCAACGAAAGGAGAGTATCGAGGCTGGCGGACTTCTTTTCCTTTTCTTCCAGCGGAATGACGATGCCCACGTAGACCCCTTTGGCTTGTCTTGGAATGCTGGGGCGAACTTAAGGCTTCGGAGCGCGCGCGGCAAGCCAGGGGAGCGCGCCTCCCGGCGAGCCCTCCCCTGGCCAATCCGACGCTGTTCTGCGTGAGAATTCAGCACCCGTTCCGGCGCTCCAAGGACTGGAGCTGCCGAACCCGTCGGGCTTCGGCGCCGCTCAGCTGGCCATAGGGCGGAAAGCAGCCCCCGCCGAAAACCGAGCGCCCGCGCGTGGTCTGGAAGCAATGCCCGGCGCGCGCATAGATGGCGTTGCGTTCTCGCCAGAGCTGGTCGCAGGAGAAAGCGCCCGATTGCGCGAGCGCGGGCGCCGGCGCGCCGATTTCGGCAAAGGCCGACAAGATCGCCCCTGCGGCGAGAATACGGATCATGGCGTTCATCGATTTCATCGCATCTCCTCCTCGACGACGACGCGACCGAGCTCGCATCGCCCGATTCGTTCAGGCCGTTTCCAAAAGAGCGGAAGCTGATTGCTCGATGCGAGAGCTTGCTCGAGACGAGAACTTGCTCGATGCGAGAAGCTGTGACATTTTTTCAGTGCGATGAACGTTTCCCGCGAATGAACGTTCCCCCGAACACAAAGGAGAAACGGTCGGAGGCCGCCGCCTTTCTCGGCGCACGCTTGCGTCTGCGCCAAATGCCGCGCGGCCATCGGGCCGGAACCGACGCCGTCCTTCTCGCGGCGGCGGCGCCGGCGCAGACGCGCGGGCTCATTCTCGACATTGGCGCGGGAACCGGAGCCGTCGGCCTCGCCGCAGCGCTGCGCGCGCCCGCCGCCACCCTCGGCCTCGTCGAGATCGACCCGGAGTCTTGCGCGCTGGCGCGCGAGAATATCGCGGACAACGCGCTCGCGGCGCGCATCCGCGTCCACGAGGCCGATCTCCTCTCGATCGCGGCGCGTCGGGCTGGCGGGCTCGAGAATGAGAGCGCCGAGGTCCTTCTCACCAATCCGCCCTATCTCACGCCGGGCCGCACGCGCGTCTCGCCGGATCCGCGTCGCGCCCTCGCTCATATGAGCGCGGCGGGGCTCGAGCCCTGGCTGCGCGCCTGCCTCGCTTTGCTGCGCTCGGGCGGGCTCTTCGTCATGATCCATCGCGCCGACGCGTTGCAGGAGTGTCTCGCTGGCCTCGGCGCGCGGCTCGGCGCGCTGAGCCTGTTGCCGATCGCTCCGCGCGAGGGGGACGCGGCGACGCGCATTCTGCTGCGCGGCGTCAAAGGCTCCAAGGCGCCGCTGTCGCTGCTCCCGCCGCTCGTGCTGCACGCGGCGGACGGCGCCTTCACGCCGCGCGCGGAGGCGCTCCATCGCGGCGAAGGCGAATTGCCCTGGCCGCCGATCCTCTTCCCCTGACCCGATCACGCGCGAAGTCGGTCCGAGATCGGAGGGGCGGAGAGATATTTCGTCGCATCCGACAGCGGGCGGGAAGGCTTTTCCGGCGAACACGCGATTTCGCGTAAGTATATACCACAGCTAGATTTGTGATTGCGCAGCCTTTGCAGTTAGGTGATTATTCTTAGGTAAATTGTTGACATCGCACCAATGTCACAGATTTTAATACATAAAACTAGTAGGAAAGAGGCGCGTTCATGACTCTCCCCCACGCCGGGTCTGCCCGATCTCTCGAGACTTCGAAATTCGTCCTCGCGCTCGTTCTCGCCCTTTCCGCCTCGAAGGAGGCGCGCACCGAGGAGAATGCGCAAATCCAGGACGTGAGAGTCGGCGCCGAGGTCAATGACGCCGGCCTCACCCGTCAGGAGGAGAAGGTTCTCGTCAAGACGCCGCGCGCAGCCGATCTCGTCAGCGGCCAGAAAGCGCAGGTCGAGCATTTGGAGCGGCTGTCGGATTTCTCGCAGCTCGTTCCCAATTATCGTCCCAATATCAGCAATCCGCAGACCTCGCGGCCGGCCATCCGCGGCGTCGGCCAGGGCGCGGGCACTGGCAATGGCTCGGAGAACGACACCGGCTTCATCATCGACAATGTGTTCTGGAAGGCGGTCGGCTTCCAATGGGCGGATTTCGTCGAGATCGAGAATTTCGAGCTCGGCCTCGGACCGCAAGGCACGGCCGGCGGCAAGAACACCACCGTCGGCAATATCATCGTGCGCACGCAATTGCCGTCCTTCGAGCGCAAGGCGACGTTCGAGACCTCCTTCGGCAATCACACGCATCTCATCGAGAAGCTGAATGTGACCGGGCCGATCATCGACGATACGCTCGCCTATCGCGTCACCTTCTTCTACGACAAGGACAATGGCTTCGTGAAAGACCAGGTCACGGGCGCCGGCATTTCCGACTCGAACCGCTGGGGCGCGCGCGGACAATTATATTACGTCGGCGACAATGTGACGGACCGGCTCATTTTCAGCTATGCGCGCTCGGCGGAATACAACAACAACAACAACGGCCCCTTCTCCGATTCCTTGCAGATTTTCGCCAATGGCACGGTCGCTGCGAGCTATGCGTCGACCGTGTTCAAGCGCCTCGGCCGCCCGATCCTCTCCTTCGACGTCTACAAGCCCTATTACACGCATCTCGGCACGCTGAGCTCGCGCGCGATCACCGCCTCCAATGAATTGAATTGGCAGATCGGCGAGAACACATTCACCTCGATCTCCGCCTGGGGCGAGTTCCGCCTGCTGCCCTACAATAATACGGGCAATCAGGAGATCGACATCAGCGACAGCCACACCAATCAATGGACCGATCAATTTCTGCAGGAGTTTCGCCTCGCCTCGCCCAAGGATCAGCCGCTCGAATGGAGCGTCGGACTCTTCGGCCTCTATGAGAAGGTCTTCAACTACAGCGAAACAGAATATGGCTCGGACGCCGCGCAATGGTTCGGCGCGCCGACGACGAGCAAGGGGCTGCTCTGGGGCGTCGATTATCATACGGACGGCAAGGCGCTGACGATCAACGGCGCCGCCTATGGACAGGCCACCTATCACGTCGACGAGCAGCTCGCGCTGACCTTGGGTCTGCGCAATGGCTATGAGGTGAAGGAGGGCTCGAACTTCGGCTGGATACAGCCCGGCTATCTCAGCGGCAATTTCACCTTGCAGCAATTGGCCAACGCCGTGCGCGGGGCGAGCTCGACACAGCAATTCTTCGACACCGGCGGAACGTCGAAAGGCGCAAATCTGCTGACTGGAATCTTCAATCCGTCCTATCGCTACAACGACAATATATTGGTCTATGGGCTCGTCGGACGCGGCGAGAAGGCCGCCGCCGTCAATTTCGCCGTTCCGATCTACGACTCGACCAACGCCTTCAAGGGATTTCAGCCGATCCTCACCAAGCGCGAAGTCTCCTGGGACTATGAGATCGGCGCCAAGACCAATTGGCTCGACGGCAAGCTCATCGCCAATATCAATCTCTACTGGAACGATCTCTATAATTTCCAGGCCAATCAGACCGACACAAATTATGTCGACTCGACCGGCGCGCCCATCCGCTCGACCTATCTCGGCTCAGTCCCCCATGTGCGGCTGAAAGGCGTCGAATTCAACGGGCGCTGGAATCCGATCGAGCGCTTGTGGATCAACGCCTCCGGCGCCTTCACCGAGGCGCGCTATGTCGATTATCCCAACGCCGCGCCGCCGGCCGATTGGATCTGGACCACCAATATCAACGGCGTGAGGCCGCCGCTCACCCTCTCGCGCTCCGACACGCGCTGGGAAAATCTGCCGATCTGGGCCTTCAACATCGGCGCGAATTACGAGCATCCGCTCGGCGCCGCATTCGCCGAATGGGGCGAATGGGCCGAGTGGACCAAGCAGCCGGTCACTGTTTTCGGCTATGTCAATGCAAGCTGGTCGGACAAGACTCTCTTCACCAGCCCGGTCGCGACCAACACTTATTGGCAAGCGCCCTTCACACTGCTCAACGCAGGCTTCGGACTGCGCAGCGACGACGAGCGCTGGAGCATTTCCTTCTGGGTGAAGAACCTGCTGGATCGCCGCGAGGTCACCAACGCCACGACCTCCACCAACACCAACGCCGCCAACAATAATAACGGCTGGTCGCCCGGCTCCGCGACGACGCCGGCGACTGTCGCCTTCACCAATCAGCCGCGCAGCTTCGGCGGCAGCCTGCTGGTGAAGCTGTATTGAAGCAGAGGCCTCAGGCCGCGAGATCGGCCACCACCGCGTCGAGCACGGGAAAGCCCTCCGAGCTCACGCGAATGCGATTGTCGCGCGTCAGCTCGACGAGCCCGTCGCCGATGAGCTCGGCGACGCGCGACTGCGACAGCTTCTTGCCGGTGAGCGCGAAGAAACGCGTCGGGTCGATGCCCTCGCGCAGACGCAAGCCCATCAGCAGAAACTCGTCGCCCTCCTGCTCGGCGGAGAGCAATTCATCCTCGATGAGGCCATGGCCCTCCGTCTCGACGCAGGTGAGCCACATCTCGGGATGCTTCTCGGTGGCCTGGGCGCGCCGGCCGCGCGGCGTGATCAGCCGCCCATGCGCGCCGGGGCCGACGCCGGCATATTCGCCATAGCGCCAGTAGACGAGATTGTGCCGGCACTCGGCGCCCGGCCGCGCATGATTGGAGACCTCATAGGCCGGCAGCCCCGCTCGCGCCGTGACCTCCTGCGTGACGTCCCACAGCGCGCGCTGCGTGTCGACGTCGGGCAGCTCGAGCTTGCCGGCGTCGACCATGCGCTCGAACATCGTCTCCGGCTCTATGGTGAGCTGATAGAGCGAGACATGCTCGGTCCCGCGCGCCAGCGCCAGCTCCAGCTCCTTGCGCCAGGCCGCCGGCGTCTGCTGCGGCCGCGCATAGATGAGATCGAAGGAGGTGCGCTCGAAAATCTTATTGGCGATATCGAGCGCCGCGAGCGCCTCCGCCACCGAATGCTGTCGGCCGAGCGCGCGCAATTCTATGTCGTTGAGCGCCTGCACGCCGAGCGAGGCGCGATTGACGCCGGCCGCCTTGAAGCTGCGGAAGCGCGAGGCCTCGACGCTGGTCGGATTGGCCTCCAGCGTGATCTCGACATCGGGCGCCATCGGCCAATGATCGGCGATCGCCCGCAGGATCGCCTCAAGCGTGGAGGGAAGCATCAGCGAGGGCGTGCCACCGCCGAAGAACACCGAACGCACCTCGCGTCCCGGCGCCAGCGCGGCGCGATGGGCGATCTCCGCGCGAAAGGCGTCGACAAAGCGATCTTCATCGACCTCGCCCTTGCGGACGTGGCTGTTGAAGTCGCAATAAGGGCACTTCGACAGGCAGAACGGCCAGTGCACATAGACGCCGAAGCCCGGGTCGAACGCGTTTCGAATCGTCGCAGCCATGGGGCTTTATGCCACGGCCGGCCGAGAAGGTCACGCTGCGGAAACGCCGTCTCGAGCTTCGCCGCCGCCATGGTTTCTCATCGCCGCATTGAAAGCCGACGAAACGGCGTTAATTGCCGCTTCGCGGGGTCGTGTCCCGCTCGAGATCATCGCCGGACATGACCTATTTTCTCAGCTTTTACGGCCTGTGGCTCGCCATCGCCTTTCTCGTCGGCGCGCTTTCGGGCTTCGGCGGCCTGCGCCGGGCGGGCGACGACCCCGCCCTGCTGCGCGAGGGAGATTTCTTTCTCGCGCTGGCGCTGTGTCTCGCCATAATTCTCGCCAAGGCCGCGCTCGGCCGCTTCGCGCTCTATCTCGAGGGCGTTTTCGCGCTCTATGCGGCCTTTCTGGCCGGCGTCGGCGCGGTCGTCCTGTGGGCCGGGCCGGTCTCGCGCGACCGCGCCGACGCATGGCGGATCGGCGCCGGCGCCGTCGCGCTCATCGCCATCATCGCCAATAGCGAGGCGGCGCGCAGCCTCGAGGACGCGCTCGAGCATCGTCTCGGCTCGCTGGTGCAGCGCGAGGGCGGCGACCCGCTGAATTTCGAGGTGAGCGGCCGCGACGTCTTTCTGCCGGCCGACGCTCCCGGCCACAGGGCGCTGGCCGAGCGGCTCGCCAGCGCCTCGGGCGTGCGCATCGTCTGGCGCGTCGATTCTCTGTCGCCGCCGGCCGCCGCCCAGCGCGAGGAGGCGCTGGCCGCCGCCTCCGCCGAGCAGGCCGCCCATCGCGCCGCCGAATCCGCCTGGATGCAGCGCGAGCAGGAGCGCGTGGCCGCCCTCGCCGCGCGGCCCCGCGCCGAGGCGCCGCCGCCCGCCGTGAAAAAGGGCCGCAAGGAGAAGATCGCCGAAGGCCGCTCGGCCGAACGCCCGCCGCTCGCCGCCGCGGAGCCGCCGCCTGCGGCTCTGGTCTGGCACATCCCCGAGGACCCGACCCTGCCCGCGCCGGAAGGGCCGGGCCCGCCGCCTCCCGCCGCCGAGGCGGAGGCGTCGCCCTGCCACGCCGCGCTCGCCGCTCTCGCGGCCTCGGAAAAAATCCGCTTTTCGGCAAAGAGCGTGGCGCTCGGCGCGGGCGCGGAGAAATTCCTCGCCCGCCTCGCCGGACCGCTGAAGCAATGCCCCGACGCGACGCTCGACATCCGCGGCCATGCGGATGCGCAGGGCTCGCCCGACGACAAGCGCGCATTGTCGCAGCGCCGCGCCCGCGCGGTCTTCGAGCATCTGCGCCGCATCGGCGTCCCGCGCGAGAAGCTGACCAGCGCCGGCCTCGGCGACGAGCAGCCGCTCGTCGCGGGCGACGATCCCGCCAGCCGGGCGGAGAATAGGCGGGTGGAATTGCTGGTGCGGTGACGGTCTTCGCGCCGGATGCCGCTTACGCGAGGCACGCCCGCGCCAGCGCCTGAAAGGCGCGAGCGCGATGCGACAACGCGCGCGAGCCGTCGTCCGGCATCGCGTGCTTTTCCGCCGACATCATCTCGCCGAATGTGCGATCCAGCCCATCGGGGAGAAAGATCGGATCATAGCCGAAGCCCTTCTCGCCGCGCGGCGGAAACACCAGCACGCCGTCGACGCGGCCCTCGAACTCTTCCGTATGTCCGTCCGGCCAGACGATCGCCAGAGCGCAAATGAAATGCGCCGTGAACGGCCCCGTCGCGCCGCGCTCTCGCAGCTCGCGCTCGACGCGGCGGATCGCCGCGGAAAAGTCGCGGTTCTCGCCGCCCCAGCGCGCCGAATAGACGCCCGGCGCGCCGTCCAGCGCATCGACGCAGAGACCCGAATCGTCGGCGAAGGCCGGCAGGCCCGTCGCCGCGCAAGAGGCGCGCGCCTTCAAAAGCGCATTACCGGCGAAGGTCGTCTCCGTCTCCTCCGGCTCCGTCACGCCGAGATCGCCGGCCGAGACGGCGGCGACGCCATGCGGCTCCAGGAGCTGGCGCAGCTCCCAGAGCTTGCCGGGATTATGCGTCGCGATGACGAGACGCCCCTCGATCCTGCGCGTCACGCCAGCGCCGCCTTCTGCAATTGCAC
This sequence comes from Methylosinus sp. is20ea, assembly GCF_059718135.1. Lineage (NCBI taxonomy): Bacteria > Pseudomonadati > Pseudomonadota > Alphaproteobacteria > Hyphomicrobiales > Methylocystaceae > Methylosinus > Methylosinus sp. is20ea. Next base: position 290,708 of record NZ_AP046088.1, read on the forward strand.
GAGCCTGTCGACGCCCGAGCGCGCGAGCGCCAGCATGGCGCCGAGATTATCCTCGGAAAAGACGGCGACTTCCGCCGTCGCCTGCACCTCGACGAGGCCGCCCGAGCCGGTGATGACGAAATTGGCGTCGGTCTCGGCGGTCGAATCCTCAGTGTAGTCGAGATCGATGACCGCATCGCCATTGCACATGCCGCAGGACACGGCGGCGACATGGTCGCGCAACGGATTGTCCTTGATGATGGAGCGTGAGCGCATCCATTGGAAGCAATCATGCAGCGCCAGCCAGGCGCCGGAGATCGCCGCCGTGCGCGTGCCGCCATCGGCCTGGATCACGTCGCAATCGACGACCACCTGACGCTCGCCGAGCGCCGGCAGATTGGTGACGGCGCGCAGCGAGCGGCCGATGAGGCGCTGAATTTCCTGCGTGCGGCCAGACGGCTTGCCGGAGCTCGACTCGCGGCGCGTGCGCGTGTGCGTGGCGCGCGGCAGCATGGCGTATTCGGCCGTCACCCATCCGCGCCCCTGCCCACGCAGCCACGGCGGCGGCTTGTCCTCGAGCGTCGCGGCGCACAACACATGCGTATTGCCGAATTTGACGAGGCACGAGCCCTCGGCGTAGCGGGCGACGCCCCGTTCGAAGCTGACGGGACGCATTTCGTCTGGCGCGCGTTTGCTCGGCCGCATGAAGGCTCCTTGTTCGAGAGGGAGCCTTAGTAACGCGGTTCGGCCGCGAGTGGAAGCCGGGCCGGCGGACGCGCCTGCGGGCGCCGGCCCGCCGGTCAGGCTCTGCTGTATTTCTCGTAGAGACGATCGGCGTTCGACCAGCCGGCCGCCGCCATGATGATCTTGATGTAATCTCCCGCTTTCGCGCCGAAATCCATCTGATAGGCGTGCTCGAACATGTCGAGCACGAAAATCGGATCGCCGCCGGCCAGACACTGCGTATGGTCGTTCGCCCAGCTGTTGACCAGCCGTCCGCCATGCTTGTCGTACGCGAGAACGACCCAGCCCGAGCCGCCGCCGAGCGCTTTTCCCATGCCGACGAATTCGGCGCGCCAGCGGTCGAAGGAGCCGAAATCGCGGTCGAGCGCCGCGGCGAGCGCCGCGCCCGGCTTGCCGGAGGCGCCGAGCCCGTCGAAATAGACCTCGTGCAGGATCATGGAATTGGCGGCGATCAGCTCTTCGCGCTTCAGTCCGTTGATCTGAAATCCGGGGGCTTTGTCGAAATCGAGGCCGGAGAGCTGGTCGACGATCGCGTTCAGTCGCTTCACCGCGCCGATGTAATTATTCTCGTAATGCGAGACGAGGATCTTCTCCGACATTCCTTCGACGCGCTGGGGATCGAAGGCCATCGGTTTCGGCTTGTGGACGATCGCGGCGCTTTTCGCTGCGGCGGCTTTCTCCTGCGCGCGCTCCTCCGCCCGCGCAGCGCCGGCGACCAATGCGGCGCTCGTCGCGGCGGCGCCCAGAAATTGTCTGCGATGAAAATCACGCGTCATTCTCGACCTCCTCGAGCGGCCGACGATCGCTCGCCTTCCGCGCCGGAGCGCTCTGCGCCCCGAATGAAATACGAGACCGGATTCCGACCCGAATCCGGTCTAAGTAAAGCTATCGCAGAATAGACTGCAGCGGCGACGAATTTATTGCCGTCGAATTTTCGCAAGGCCGAACATCGATGCGGCCGTATTCGAAGAATGCGAGAGGAGGCCGAGAGCGATGACGCGTTCCACCCCGCACCTGCCCGACGAGATCTCCGAGGCGCTCGCTTTTCAGGCGAAGGCCTGCCGCGACCTCGCCTCGCCCTTCACCGCCGCCGTCTGCGCGGCTCTCGCGCAGAGCCTCGACGAGAACAGCGCCTTCGGTCGACGGATTTCGTCCTGGGGCGCGCGCGCCAAGGCGGATGCGCTGGCGCTGCGCGCGGCCGGCGCTCTGCATTTTCTCGCGCGATCGGGCGAAGCGCCCGGGCTCGCCGCCGCCTATCCGCCCCATGCGTTCGACGCAGCGACGCTCGCGAGCGAGATCGAACGCGCGATCGAAACGCATGACGATTTTCTCGCGGGCTTTCTCGATCGTCCGCCGCAGACCAATGAGGCGGGGCGCTCCAGCGTCATTCTCGGCGGCGCGCTGATCGTCGCAGCAGCGACGGGCCTGCCTTTGGAGACATTCGAGATCGGCGCCAGCGCCGGCCTCAATCTCTATTTCGATCGCTACGCTTATGATCTTCGCATCGGCGCTTTCGGCGATCCTTCGGCCGCCCTTCGCCTCTCCTGCGACTGGCGCGGCGCGCCGCCCGCGCTCGACGCCGCATTGCGGATCATCTCTCGCGCCGGCTGCGACGTCGATCCGCTCGATCCGGGCGAAGCCGAGCATCGCGCGCGCCTGCTCGCCTATGTCTGGCCCGATCAGATGGAGCGTCTCGCCCGCATGGAGAAGGCGCTCGCTTTCGCCGCCGCGCGGCCCGAGCGCGTCGAGCGCGCCGACGCAGGCGATTGGCTCGCGGCGCGTCTTTCGGCGCCGCCGGCGGCAGGCGTCGCGCGCTTCGTCTATCACACGGTCGTCTGGCAATATCTGCCGCTCGCGACGAAGCAGAGCGCCATGGCGGCGCTCGAGGCCGCGGGCGCCGCAGCGACGCGCGAGACGCCGCTCGCCCGGCTGCAGATGGAGGCGGATGGCGACACGCGCTCCGCCGCGCTCACGCTGACGCTCTGGCCCGGCGGCGAGAGCTTTGCGCTGGGCCGCGCGGATTTTCATGGGCGCTGGATCGACTGGAGCGGCGTCCTCCCGCAACGCCCCGCCTAGAGCCTACCCGATCCGAGTGGATCGGGTAGGCTCTAGGCTTTCTCTCTCTGGAGCGCATTCTGATCGATCGAACGAGACCGTTCGATCGGAACGCGCTCTCGCTCGCGCTCGGCGCGCTATGCGGCGCCGCAGCGCTTTTCGCCGCTTGCGCGCCGACCCATGTGGTGGGAGCATCATCCTCGACGGAGCCGACAGGTTTCCACTCGCCGGCGCCGGGAACGGGAGCAGGACATGAGTGAAACGAGAACGTCCGGCGCGGCGCGAGCCGAAGGCGCGCGACTGATCGCGCTTGTCGGCCCCTTTCAGAGCGGCAAGACGAGCCTGTTCGAAACTCTCCTCGCGCGCTGCGGCGCCGTGCAGCGGCAAGGCTTTGTGCGCGACGGCACCAGCGTCGGCGACGCCTCGCCGGAAGCGCGCGCCCATGCGATGAGCGTCGAATGCAACATCGGCCGAGCCGATTATCTCGGCGACCGTTACACATTCGTCGATTGTCCCGGCTCCGTCGAATTCGCGCATGAGCAGCGCCGCGTCCTCTCCGTCGCCGACGCCGCGATCGTCGTCGCCGACTCCGATCCGCGCAAGCTGCCGGCGCTGCAGCTCGCGCTGCGCGCGGTGGAGGAGGCGCGCGTTCCGCATTTTCTGTTCCTGAACAAGATCGACGCCGCTGCGGGAAATCTGCGAGACTCGCTCGCGCTGCTGCAGACGGCCTCGCGCACGCCGCTGTTGTTGCGGCAGATCCCGCTCTGGAACAATGGCATTGCGGTCGGCTTCATCGATCTCGCGCTGGAGCGCGCCTATGTCTATCGCGAGCATGCGCCCTCGGAGGTCGTCGACATGCCCGCCGGCGAAGCGCCCTCTGAGAAAGAGGCGCGCTACTCCATGCTGGAGCGGCTCGCCGATTACGACGATGCGCTGATGGAGGAGCTGCTCACCGATATAGAGCCGCCGCGCGACCAGATTTTCGACGATCTCGCCAAGGAGCTGCGCTTCGGCCATGTCGCGCCGGTCTTCATCGGCGCGGCGGAGCGCGGCGCCGGCGTGACGCGGCTGCTCAAGGCGCTGCGCCACGAGGCGCCGAGCGTCGCCGCGACACGGGCCCGGCTCGGAATCGCCGAGACCGGGCCCGCCCTCGCGCATGTGTTCCGCTCGATCCATACGCTGCACGGCGGCAAGCTCTCGCTCGCGCGCGTGCTGCGCGGCTCCTTCGCCGACGGACAGTCGGTCATGGGCTCCTCCGGCGCCGAAGAGAAAATCAGCGGCGTGTCGTCGCTGCTCGGCGCCACGACGATGCGGCAGGCGAAAGCGGAAGCGGGCGAGACCGTCGCTTTCGGCCGGCTCGACGGCGTCGCCGCCGGCGACGCGCTGCAGGACGCGCGCGCCAGCGCGCCCGACGCCCCGGCGGCGATCGCGGCGCCGCGCCCGGTCTATGCGCTGGCGCTCTCGGTCGGCGACCGCAAGGACGAGATGCGTCTCGCCGCCGCTCTGGCCAAGCTCATCGACGAAGACCCCTCGCTCGTCTTCGTCCATGATCAGGCGCTCGGCGAGATGAAGCTGCTCGGCCAGGGCGAGATGCATATTCGCGTCGCTTTGGAACGCCTCGCCACGCGCTATGGGGTGACTGTCTCCACTCACGCTCCCGCTATCGGCTATAAGGAGACGATCCGCCATCCGGTCACCGTGCGCGGGCGCCACAAGAAACAGTCGGGCGGCCATGGCCAATTCGGCGATGTGGTGCTCGAGATCGCGCCACGCCAGCGCGGCGAAGGCTTCGCTTTCGCCGAGCGCGTCCACGGCGGGACTGTGCCAAAACAATACTTCTCCTCGGTCGAATCCGGCTGCCGGGACGCGCTGGCGCGCGGGCCGCTCGGCTTTCCGGTCGTCGATGTGGAGGCCGTCCTCGTCGACGGCTCCTATCACAGCGTCGATTCCTCCGACATGGCGTTCCGCACGGCGGCGCGCATCGGCATGGCCGAGGCGCTGGGCAAGGCCGAGCCCGTGCTGCTCGAGCCTATGCTCGCCGTGTCGATTTTCGCGCCCAGCGAGGCGGTTTCCCGCGCCACCGGCATAGTTTCCGCCCGGCGCGGGCAGATTTTGGGCTTCGGGCCGCGCCCGGATTGGGACGGCTGGGACGAGCTCGACGCGCTCATTCCCGAGGCCGAGATCGGCGATCTCATCGTCGAGCTGCGCTCGGCCACCTCGGGCGCCGGATTTTTCGCGGCGTCCTTCGATCATCTCACGGAGATGGTCGGCCGCCAGGCGCATGAGGTCGTCGCCGCGCGCAGCGCCGCCGGCCACTGAGGACGGCGCCGCTCCGCTTCGTTTCGGGACGAGCTTTCCTGGCGCGGTTCTTGATCCGGCACAGGTGACGACGAAGCATTGTCCCATTTTGGCAATGTTCGCATTTGGTCCTATCCGATTGGCGGATCGAAGGCGAGCGGGCTCGCGCCCTGCAGACCGGAGACGGCGGCGGTCCATACTGGAATGAATAAATGCAGGCTGAGACCGCGACGGAATTCGTGACTCATCGGTCGCGGAGCGAGCGGCTGTCGCGTCCTTCCGGCATAGAAGGCGCGGGAGAATTGCCGTGGGGCACGCATTTCTGCCAGTTCTTTGACGATGTCGATGATCTTCTCGACATTGTCGCTCCCTATTTCGCGGCGGGACTCGGCGCCAATGAGCGCTGCCTGTGGATCGTTTCACCGCCTTTGACGGTGGCCGCTGCGAAGGCGCGTCTGTCCTCGCTGGTTCTCGATCTCGAGGCCGATCTCGCTGGCGGCCGTATCGATATCGTGACCAGCGACGATTGGTATCTTCGTACCGGAAAAGTGGATAGCGACCGACTGGTCGAGGATTTGCGCGCGGCCCATGACGCCGCTCTGCGCGATGGTTTCGACGGGTTGAGAGCCTGCGGCAACGCCTTCGACTTCGACGCCTCGGACTGGCCGCTCTTCATGGCCTATGAGAACGGGCTCGGAGCCATGCACGGCTCCCGCCGCATGTTGACGCTCTGCTCCTATTCACTGCGGCTGATCGGCGCCGCCGAGATCGTCGAGGTGATCGCCCGCCATGAATTCGCGCTGATCCGCCGCGGCGGCCGCTGGGAGACGATCAAGAGCCTCGGCTATGAACGCGCGCGCAAGGCGCTGCGGCAGAGCGAGGAGTATTTCCGTCTGCTCGCCGAGGGCGCGCCGGCCTCGGCGGTGTTCTCGTTGGACCCGCAGGGACGCATCGTCGCCTGGAGCGAGGCGGCCGAGCGCGTCACCGGCTGGCGCCAAGACGAGATTCTCAACCGCCGTCTGTCGGTCCTCCATCCCACCGACACGCGAGACGAAGCGCTGCCCGGCGTCGTCGCGGAGCGCGGCGTCATCAAGCGCCAGGACGCGCGCCGACGCCGGGACGGCTCGATCTTCCCCGCCGAGGAACGGATCGCCGCGCTCCGCGACGACGCCGACAATCTCTACGGCTACGCCGTCATGATCAGCGATCTCAGCGAGAAGTCACGCGCCGAGCAGGAGCGCCGGGCCGGCGAGGCGCGCCTGCGCGCGATCGTCGAAGGCGCGGTCGACGCAATCGTCATCATCGACGAAAAGGGCGTCATTCAGGCCCTGAATTCCGCGGCGACGCGGATCTTCGGCCACGCAGCGGCGGAGGCGATCGGGCTGCCGATCGACCTTTTGTTCCCGGAGCCGCTCCGCGACGCGCGTTTCGAGCGGCTCCGCGCCGACGAGACGGCGACCGCCGAATGCGATCCCGAACGCCTCGGCCGCCGCAAGGACGGCTCGGTCTTTCCTCTGGAGCTCTCCATCAGCGAAGCCGCCGAGGACGGGGATCGGCTGTTCGTGCTGTTCCTGCGCGATCTCACCGACCGTCGACGGGCGGAGGCGCAGATGCGCAAGCTGCGCGCCGACCGTCTCGATCTGATGGCGCAGATGGCGGCGAGCGTCGCCCATGAGATCAATCAGCCGCTTTCGGCCATCGCCACCTATCTCAGCGCTGCGCGCCGCGTGCTGCGCCGCGGCGCGCCAGGGCCGACGGACATAGAGGCGATCCTCGACAGCGCCGTCGGGCAGGTGACGCGCGCGGCGCAGATCATCAGCCATTTGCGTGGCTTCGTCACCCGCGCCGAGCCCGACAAGACGTTGCAGCGGCTGCACGACGTCATCAAGGACGCTTGCGCCTTCACCGATATGGCGCGCAGCAATGTCAAGGTCACGACGACGCTCGATCTCCAAGCGGCGGACGATTGTGTGATCGTCGACCGCATTCAGATCCGTCAGGTGCTGGTCAATCTGAAGCGCAACGCCATAGAGGCGATGCAAGGCGCCGAAAAACGCGAGCTCGTCATCTCGACCCGTCTCGTCGAGGGCGGCATGATCCGCACCGACATCGTCGACACAGGCGCAGGTCTGTCGGAAGATGTCGTGAATGTGCTGTTCGAGCCCTTCATCACGACCAAGACGCATGGACTCGGCGTCGGCCTGCCGGTCTCTCGCGCGATCGTGGAGGCCCACTACGGGCAATTGTGGGCGGAGCAGAATCCCGGCGGCGGCGCCAGGCTGAGCTTCACTCTGCCGCTCGCCGACGACCGGCTCGAGGAGCCGGCCGACGGAGAGTGAGACGGCCTCTCCAGCGTTTCCCGCCGAAGTGGACACCGGTTCGGCGTTGGAAACGCGTCAAAACAAAAGCCTAGAGTCTTTCCGTATTTCAATGAAATATGGAAAGACGCTAGGCCGTTTTTTTTTAAAGCGAACTCCGACCGCTCGAACGAGCTCGTTCGAGCGGAGAGCGCTCAGGTCAGATACTGGCCGCCATTGATCGTCAGCGTCGAGCCGGTGATGAAGCCGGCGTCGTCCGAGGCGAGGAACACCACGGCGCGCGCGATCTCCTCCGGCTCGCCGAGGCGGCCGACCGCAATATACGGGATGATGTGCTTGTCGAGCACGTCCTGCGGCACGGCCTTCACCATCTCCGTGGCGATATAGCCGGGCGCGATGGCGTTGACGGTGACGCCCTTGGAGGCGCTCTCCTGCGCCAGCGCCTTGACGAAGCCGATGTCGCCGGCCTTGGAGGCGGAGTAGTTCGTCTGGCCGGCCTGGCCCTTCTGGCCGTTGATCGACGAGATGACGATGATGCGGCCGAAACCGCGGTCACGCATGCCGTTGATGACCGGACGGGTGACGTTGAACAGCGAGTTGAGGTTGGTGTCGATCACCGCGCGCCATTGCGCCAGCTCCATCTTGTGGAACAGGCGATCCTTGGTGATGCCGGCGTTGTTGACGAGAATCTCGACCCCGCCGAGATCTTTCTCGATCTGCGCGATGGCGGCGGCGCTGGCGTCATAGTCCGACACGTCGAACTTATAGACCGGAATGCCGGTCTCCGCCTTGAACTTGTTCGCCGCCTCGTCATTGCCGGCGTAGGTCGCGGCGACATTATAGCCGGCGGCCTTCAACGCCTTGGAAATCGCCTCGCCGATGCCGCGCGTGCCGCCCGTCACAACCGCTGTTCTGCCCACCTCGTCCTCCTTCATCGAATTTTCGAAGAATTGGACCGCGAGCCTGTGAGGCTCGCAGTCCAATTTATATATTTAGCGCTCGATCGTCAGAGCGATGCCCATGCCGCCGCCGATGCAGAGCGTGGCGAGGCCGCGCTTGCCGCCGCGACGGCCGAGCTCGTAGAGCAGCGTCGTCAGCACGCGCGCGCCCGAGGCGCCGATCGGATGGCCGATGGCGATGGCGCCGCCATTGACGTTGACGATCGCGGGATCCCAGCCGAGGTCCTTGTTCACGGCCAGAGCCTGCGCCGCAAAGGCCTCATTGGCCTCGATGAGATCGAGGTCGGAGATTTTCCAGCCGGCCTTCTCCAGCGCCTTGCGCGACGCCGGGATCGGGCCGGAGCCCATGATCGTCGGATCGACGCCGGCGGTCGCCCAGGAGGCGATGCGGGCGAGCGGCGTGAGGCCGCGCTTGGCCGCTTCCGCCGCCGTCATGATGACGAGCGCCGCCGCGCCGTCATTGAGGCCGGAAGCGTTGGCCGCCGTCACCGTGCCCTCCTTGATGAAGGCCGGCTTCAGCTTGGCGACGCTCTCGAGCGTCACGCCATGCTTGATGTATTCGTCCTGATCGACGATCACATCGCCCTTGCGGGTGGAGACGGTGAAGGGAACGATCTCGTCCTTGAACTTGCCGGCCTTCTGCGCCGCCTCGGCCTTGTTCTGCGAGGCGACGGCGAAAGCGTCTTGCTCGGCGCGGCTGATCTGCCACTTGGCCGCGACATTCTCCGCCGTGATGCCCATGTGATAATTATTGAAGGCGTCGGTGAGGCCGTCGACGATCATCGTGTCGACGAACTTCACATCGCCCATCTTGGTGCCGGCGCGCATGTGAGCCGAGTGCTGCGACAGCGACATGGACTCCTGGCCGCCGGCGACGATGATGCTCGCGTCGCCCGCCTGAATCTGCTGAGCGGCGAGCGCCACGGCGCGCAGGCCGGAGCCGCACACCTGATTGACGCCGAAAGCGGTCTTGTCCTGCGGCACGCCCGCCTTGATGGCGGCCTGACGCGCGGGATTCTGTCCCTGCGCCGCGCCGAGGACCTGACCCAGGATCACCTCGTCGACGTCGGCGGCCTCCAATTTGGCGCGCTCGATAGCGGCCTTGACAGCGACCGCGCCCAATTCATGGGCGGGCGTCGAGCCGAAAGCTCCGTTGAACGATCCCACAGCAGTGCGCGCCGCGGAAACGATCACGATCTCCGTCGTCATATCGTTCTCCTGATTGGTCGGGCTGGCGCCGGCGGACGCCGCTCGCGCACGTTGAGCATTTTGAGTCGCGGCTCGTCAAGCGCCGGACGCGGGCATCGTTGACGCAGCGCGTCAATTCTTCGGGCGGCGGAGGCCGAATTCTGCGGCGAGCCGCTCCAATTCGGCCGTCTCGATCTCGGCGAGGCCGGGCTCGAGCAGCGCCCGCAGGCCGAGGCCGCGCAGCCGATCGACGAAGCCGGCCGCCGCAGGGTCGTCCGCCTCTCGCCCGAAATAGGCGGCGACGCGGCGCGTCAACCCCTGCGCATGGGCGGCGAGGATTGGCCGCAGCTCCTCCTCCTCGCTCGCCCCCAGAACAATGGCGAGAAAGAAGCGCATCCGCCCGCGGCCGAGCATCAGGTTCCGCAGCGTGTCGAGCAAATCCTCCTCATCGGCGCCGGCCGGCTCGCGCTCGGCGCGATCATGGGAAGCCTGCAGCAGAGCGACGAAGAGATCCGCCTTGCGCGGGAAATAATAAGTGAGATGCGACTGCCGCACGCCCGCGGCCTTGGCGACGCGCGGCTGGGTCAGCGCCTCGACGCCGTCCTGTTCGACGATATCGAGCGCGGCGTTCAATATCCGCTGTCTGACGCTGATTTCGGCCGTCACTTCATGTCTTTCCGAGCGCGACACGGCTCCCTACCAAAAACCTGCTCGCTTGGGCAATGCGCCCCCGCGCCCGAGCCATCTTTCGCATGGGCTCGACCTTTCGTCGCGCGCTTGCCAAATCGCTATTGGTAACTTACCAATACCTTCTGACGATCGGAATGGGGGAGCGAGATGAGATTTTTTTCGCGGAGCGGATCGAGCGCGGCGCTCTTTTTTCTTCTCCTCGGCGCCGGCGCCGCCGTCGCGGGAGGCGGCGAGGATGAAACGGCGGTGAAGCATCTCCTCATGCGGGCCTTCGACCGTCCCGACTCGCCGCTCGCCGTCGAGCCGATCGTCGTCGACGACGACATCGCCATCGCCGATTGGGCGCAGGGTGAGCAGGGCGGCCGGGCGCTGCTGCGCCGCAAGGACGGCAAATGGGAGATTTCGCTCTGCGCCGGCGACGCGCTGAAGCAGAGCGCCGCGCTCGAAAAGCTCGGCCTCGCGCGGCCCCGCGCCGAGGCGCTGGCCGCTTCGCTGGCGACGGCGGAGCGCCGGCTCTCCCCTGCCCTGCTCGAGCGCATGTCGCGCTTCGACGGCGTGGTCGCCGTGGACAGCGCCGGCGGCCATACGCCGCTCGACCCGCATCATCGCCCGATTCCATGACCCCGCTCAGCCGACGCGCGCTGCTCGCCGGAACGAGCCTTCTCGCCGCCGCGCCCGCTCTCGCCGGCGCCGCGACGCAATTCGGCGTTCTCTCCGTCGAGCGAGCGGCGCCGGCGAGCCTCTTCTGCTGATCCCAGGCCTCGCCTGCGGCGCTTGGGCGCGGCTTTCTCGCCGCGCGCATGAACGATTCGCGGCGAGCCGAGGGTTTCGCCGAACGCGCGACGCGCAGCGATCCCGCCGCTTATGTCGTCGAGATGTTGTCGGCCGATCTACGTCCCGAGCTCGCGCGGCTCGATGCGCCTTTGCTCGCTCTGGCGGCGACCGAGTCCTATCTCTCGGGCCGCGCCGAAGAAGAGATATCGGCCTTTTACGCCAACCTGCTCGCCAAAGCGCCGAAAGCCTCCGTCCTGCTCTTGCGCGAGGCCCGCCATTTCGTCGCCGTCGATCGGCAGGATGTCGTCGCCGCGGCGATCGAATCCTTCGCCGCCGGGCCTGCGCCTCGGACGCGCCTGACTGTGTCCTCGAGGTCACAACCCTCGGAAATCTCCGTAACGAGCAGCCGCAGGCGGCCGCTTCGGCTTGCCTCGCGATTATTGGTCAGTTACCAAGACAGCGAAAGTGGAACCGAGCGACGGTTCGCGCGGCGCGAGAGGCGAATGAACCAGGCGAAACGGGTGATCGAAGCAAGCCGAGGAGCGGCGCGCCGCTCGCACGCGCTCGCCACGATCCTCGCCGTTCTTCCGTTGCTGCTGCAATTGCTGTTCACGGCAGCGCCTTTCGCCCTCGCGACGAGCGCGCGAGCCGAAATCGCGCTCGCCGCGCCCGATTGCGCGACGCAGGACCATCGCCAAGCGCCCGACGGCGAAGGCGCGCATTCGCATTGCTGCCTGCTCTGCGAATGGAGCCTGCGCGACGGCGTCGCCGTCATCGGCTCCTTCATCGTCACAGCTCTCGACGCCGACGCGCAGGCGACGCCGATCCGCGCGACCGCAGATCGCCCGCGACATGCGTCGATCGGCTGGACGACATCCTGGTCGTCACGCGCGCCGCCACGCTTCTCCTGACAGCAACGCCATGCGGCGAAAGCCGCGTTCCGACTTCGCTTCGAACAGCGCGACGCCGTCTCAGGAGACATTCCATGTATCGCAGCCTTCTTTCGCGCGGCGTCGCCGCCGGCGCGCTTCTTCTCGCCGATCCCGCAGCCTTCGCGCAATCGGCGCTGCCGCCGATCGACATCGGCGCCGACACGCGCTCCGCCAATGCGGCGCCGCAGACGGGCTCGCTCACCGCTCCCTCGGTCGCGGAGCAAAAGCGCCGCATCGAGCAGACTGTCGGCTCGGTCGCCTTCGTCGACGCCGCCTCGCCGGAACTGCAGACGCGCCATATCGCCGATCTGCGCGACGCGCTGAAGGACGTGCCCGGCGTCTTCGTCGACACGCGCTATGGGCAAGAGCTGCGCCTCTCCATGCGCGGCTCCAATCTCACGCGCGATTACCATCTGCGCGGCTTCGAGCTGCTGCAGGACGGCATACCGATGAACTACGCCGACGGCGGCGGCGACTTCTACGAGATCGACCCCAAATATTTCCGCTCGATCGAAGTCTATAAGGGCGGCAATGCGCTCGCCTTCGGTTCCTCGACGTTAGGCGGAGCGATCAATTTCGTCTCGCCCACGGCGCATACCGCGCTCGCGCCCAATATTCTCGCCATAGACGGCGGCAGCTTCGGCTCCATCCGCGGCCAGGCGCAAGTCTCACGCGTCATCGGCGACTTCGATTTCCTCGTCAACGGAACCTTCTCGCATTCGGACGGGTTCCGCACCCATTCGCAATCCGACTATGTGCAGATCAACGGCAATCTCGGCTATCGCTTCTCCAATAATATCGAGACGCGCTTCTACTTCGGCGTCTATGACACAAATCAGCAATTGCCCGGCACGCTGACGCTCGATAATGCGCGCAGCAATCCGATGCTCGCGACGCTGCCCTATATCGCCGGCTTCGGCGCGGATGGCTTCGGCGCCGATCAGGCGCGCAATGTCCGCAACCAGCGCATCTCCAACAAGACGACATTCGAAACGGGCATAGGCCGCATCGACGTCGACAGCTGGTTCATCCACAATTACCTCTATCATCCGATCTTCGTCGTCATCGAGCAGGAAGGCGAGAGCTGGGGCGTCGCGCCCAAGCTGACGACGAAATTCGAGATCGCCGGCCATAAAAACGAGCTGACCGTCGGCGGGCGCGTGTGGGGCGGCGGCTCCACCGACAATTGGTATTCCAATTACAATGGCGCGAAGTTCAATCCCTATGGCGCGATACCGGCCAATTTCGCCAATGCGGCCTTCTCCTTTCCGCCCTATTCCTTCAACGGCCTCGCGCAATTCGGCGCCGCGGGCTCCTGCTTCGGCTTCTGCGGAACCTTCATCAATCCGGGGCTGAGCGCGCAGATCCGCAACAATCGCATGGCGGCGCTCAATCTCGAGGCCTATTTCGAGGATCGCTTCTATATCGCGCCACAGCTCGCTCTGATGTTCGGCGCGAAAATCTTCAGCGACGATCGGCGCTATTCGGCGCTGGGCGGAATTCCCTATGAGCCGCTCGCCAACCACAGGGAGCAGAATTATCGCGGGATCGATCCCAAAGTCGGCCTGATGTTCCAGCCGACGCCGGACATTCAATTCTTCGCCGATATGACCGGCAGCCGCGACGTTCCCGATTTCATCGATCTGACACAGGGCTTCTTCCCGCCGACGCCCGGCGCCTCCTTCACGCCGCTCGCTTCGCAAAAGGCCTGGACCGGCGAGATCGGCTCGCGCGGCAAATGGGACCGCTTCGCCTGGGACGTGACCTATTATCACACCGAGCTTCAGGACGAGCTGTTGAAGTTCAACACCGACCCCGGCGCGGGCGTTCCGGCAACGACCTTCAACGCCAAGCGCACCATGCATCAGGGCGTCGAATTCGCCGGCAGCGTCGATCTTTGGCGCGACATCACGGCGCCGGGCGCGGGCGATCTCTTGAAGCTCACGCAAGTGTGGGCCTGGAGCGACTTCCGCTTCGTGAATGATGCGAACTACGGGAATAATCCGCTCGCTGGAATTCCGCGCCATGTGCTGCGCACGACGCTCGCCTATAGCCGGCCGGACGGGCTCTATCTCGCGCCGTCGATCGACTGGGTTCCGGAAGGCTCCTATGTCGATTACATGCACACGCTGCAGACTCCGGGCTATGTGCTGATCGGCATGCAGGCCGGCATGAAGCTGCCGTACGGACTGATCTTCTATGTCGACGCGCGCAATCTCGCCGATCGGCGTTACATCAGCGATGTGACGACGGTGATCGACGCGCGGGCGTCGAATCCGGCGGCCTTCTATCCGGGCTATGGCCGCGCGGTCTATGCCGGCATGAAATGGGCGTTTTGAACATCATTGCCGCGAAGCGATCCGTCGGGATCGCTTCGTCGCGACGCTCACGCTCTTCCATTTTGAACGCCGCGCCCTAGATGAGAAGCAGCCCGATTTGGGATCGCTCCTCATGCCGCAGCAACGCTCCTGGCCGATCTTCGCGTCCCTGCCTCAGGCTTTCTGGCGCTATGACCTCGCGGCCGGGCTGACGCTGGCCGCCATCGCCATACCGGAGCAAATGGCCACGGCGCGGCTCGCCGGCTTTCCGCCGCAGATCGGCTTCTTCGCCTTTCTTTCAGGCTCGCTCGCTTTCGCCGCCTTCGGCTCCAACCGTTTCCTCTCCTCGGGCGCGGATTCGACCATCGCGCCGATCTTCGCCGGCGCTCTCGCTTTGCTGGCGACGCGCGGCTCGCCGCAATTCATGGCGCTCGCCTCCTTCCTCGCTCTGCTCGTCGGCGGCATTCTGATTCTCGGCTTTCTGCTGCGCGCCGGCTGGATCGCCGATCTCCTCTCGGTTCCGGTGACGACCGGCTTTCTCGCCGGCATTTCCATTCACATTCTGATCTCGCAGCTTCCCGCGCTGCTCGGCCTGCCGAGCGTCGAGGGCAGCGAATTCTATCGCGTCGACGAAATGGCGAAGCATTGGCGCGACGCCAATCCCGTCACCTTCGCCATCGGCGTCGCTTCGCTCGCGACCATCGTCATCGGCGAGAAGATCAGCCCCAAGCTGCCGGCAGCGCTGGTCGCGCTCGCCGGCTCCGCTCTCGCCGTGCGCTATTTCGATCTCGAGGCGCGCGGCGTCGCCGTGCTCGGCGCCGTCTCGACGGAATTTCCGCATCCGCGCTTCCCCGAGATCGCGCTCGCCGACGTTCCCCATATCGTCAGCCTCGCCATCATCATCGCGGTCGTGATCATGGTGCAGACGGCGGCGACCTCGCGCTCCTTTCCCAATGAGGAAGGGCGCGCGCCCGATGTCGATCGCGACTATCTCGGCGTCGGCGCCGGCTGTGTGCTGGCCGGCCTCGTCGGCGCCTTCGCCGTCGACGCCTCGCCGCCGCGCACGGCCATCGTCACCTCGACCGGAGGACGCTCGCAGCTCTCCTCCATTTTCGCGGCGCTGGTCATTGTGGCGTTGCTGCGATTCGGCGCCTCGCTGCTCGAGCATGTGCCCAACGCCGCGCTCGCCGGCGTGCTGCTGTTCATCGCCACGCGCATTTTCCGCCTGCATGTGATGCGCGATATTTATTCGAAGACGCGCGGCGAGTTCGCGCTGGTCGCGCTGACCATGGCCGCCGTCGTGGCGCTGCCGGTGCAGACCGGCGTGTCGCTCTCAATATTGGCGTCGCTGCTGCATGGCGTATGGACGACGACGCGCTCGCGCCTCATCACTTTCGCGCGCGCGCCGGGAAGCTCGATCTGGTGGCCCTGCTCGACCGTCGGGGACGAGCCTTGCGGCGAGAGGCTGGCGGGCGTGCTGGTCGCCGCCTTTCAGGCGCCGCTGTCTTTCCTCAACGCCTATGGTTTCCAGCGCGATCTGCGCGAGGCGATCGAGACGGGCGACGAGAAGCCGAAGCTCGTCGTGCTCGAAGCGAGCAATATCGTCGAGATCGATTACACGGCGGCGCGCATATTGAACAATGCGATCCTGGATTGCCGCGCGGCGGGCGCGGATTTCGCGATCGCGCGGCTCGAATCCGTGCGCGCGCATCAGGCGCTCGCGCGCTATGGCGTGACCAAGACGCTCGGCGAAGGGCGGCTCTTTCGCAGCGTCGACGAGGCGACGCGAGCGCTCGCGCCGAACGCCGTCGCGCTGAAGATAGACGCCGCCGCCCCGCTCGTCCCGCGCAAGAGCCGCGCGTTCACGCCGCCTTCTTCTTCGGCGTGATGAGCTTGCGATTGGCCAGCACTTCGGCGATCTGCACCGCATTCAGCGCCGCGCCCTTGCGCAGATTGTCGGAGACGCACCACAGAACCAGGCCGTTCTCCACGGTCGGATCGTCGCGAATGCGCGAGACAAAGGTCGCATCCTCGCCGGCCGCCTCATGCGGCGTGATGTAGCCGCCGGGCTCGTGCTTGTCGATGACGAGCACGCCCGGCGCCTCGCGCAGAATATCGCGCGCCTCGTCCGGCGAGAGCGGATTCTCGAACTCGATGTTGATCGCCTCGCTATGGCCGATGAACACCGGCACGCGCACGCAGGTCGCGACGAGCTTGATCTTGGGGTCCAGAATCTTCTTCGTCTCCACCACCATCTTCCACTCTTCCTTGGTGAAGCCGTCCTCCATGAAGACGTCGATCTGCGGAATGAGGTTGAAGGCGATGCGCTTGGGGAATTTCTTCGATTCCATCGGATCGGAGACGAAAACGGAGCGCGTCTGCGAGAACAGCTCGTCCATGCCCTCCTTGCCGGCGCCCGAGACCGATTGATAGGTCGAGACGACGACGCGCTTGATCTTGGCGGCGTCATGCAAGGGCTTCAGCGCCACGACGAGCTGCGCGGTCGAGCAATTGGGATTGGCGATGATGTTCTTCTTGCGGAAACCGGCCGCCGCATCGGCGTTGACCTCCGGCACGACGAGCGGAACATCCGGGTCCATGCGCCAGGCGGAGCTGTTATCGATGACGATGCAGCCCTGCGCGCCGATGCGCGGCGCCCATTCGCGCGCGACGTCGCCGCCGGCCGACATCAGGCAGATGTCCGTGTCGGAGAAGTCGTACGTGTCGAGATGGCGGCATTTGAGAATCTTGTCGCCGAAGGACACTTCCGTCCCGATGGAGCGCGACGAGGCGAGGGCGACGACTTCCGAGACCGGAAAGCGGCGCTCCGCCAGAATGTCGAGCATTTCGCGACCCACATTGCCCGTGGCGCCCGCGACGGCGACCTTGTAACCCATGGATTGAACTCCTTTTTCGCCCGCTTATGCCGACGGGCGCGCCTTTTGTCGAGCCGGGAGAATCGAACGCGCGAAGCAATCCCGCGGGCCGAAGGCGGCCCGGAGACGGCTTCGCTTCTACTTTGTGAACGAGCCCGGCTCTGCGCCGGGGCTCGACCTCAGAAGGGCATTCCGACCGCCATATTGCCGTTATTGCCCATGCTCACCGGCGCGCGGCCGCCGAAACGCGGCGTCTCGTCGTCCTTCTTTTCCTTCTTGGGCGGAGACTTGCCCGGGGACCAGCCCTCGAGCTCGCCGAATTGGCGGTTCTCGGCCTTGGCCGGCGGCTTGCCGGGCGCTGCAGCCGGGCCGGCCGCGGCCTGCTGCTGTTTGTTTTTCTTCGGTTTCGCCTTGGCGGTTCCGGCGGCGGACAGGTCCAGCCGGCTCGGGTCGAGCGTATCCTCCGCTCCCGCGGTGAGCGGAAGCGCGGATGAAAAGGCGAAAACAGCGGCGACCAGAAGAAGCGGGCGCAATCGCATGGCGGCTACTCCTCGAGCATCGGGCTCCAAAATGCCCCCACGCCGGAAAAAAGACAAGTTCCGGCGAATCTGCGGCGAAGATTGTGAGACAAACCCGGCGCCATTGCGGCGCCGGCCCCGATTCTCTCGCCTGTCGTCACTCGCCCGTCGTTTGTGCGATCGCCAGATTTTTGAGCTCGGCGATGGCCGTGCCCGGCAGCAGGCTCTTCGGACAGGCGTTGGAGCAGTTCAGGATCGTATGGCAGCGATAGAGGCGGAAAGCGTCGTCGACATAGGCGACGCGCTCGGTCGTCGCCTCGTCGCGGCTGTCCACCACCCAGCGATAGGCCTGCAGCAGCGCCGCCGGGCCCAGAAACCGATCCGAATTCCACCAATAGCTCGGGCAGGAGGTGGAGCAGCAGGCGCAGAGAATGCATTCATAGAGCCCATCCAGCTTGCGGCGATCATCCGGCGCCTGCAGCCATTCCTTCTGAGGCTCCGGCGTCACCGTCTGCAGCCAGGGCTCGATCGCCGCGTGCTGGGCGTAGAAATCGGTGAGGTCCGGGACGAGGTCCTTCACCACCGGCATATGCGGCAGCGGATAGAGCTTTATCGCCCCCTCGATCTCATCCATGCCCTTGGTGCAGGCGAGCGTGTTGAGCCCGTCTATGTTCATGGCGCAGGAGCCGCAAATGCCCTCGCGGCAGGAGCGGCGGAAAGTCAGCGTCGGATCGATATTGTTCTTGATCCAGATGATCGCGTCGAGAACCATGGGCCCGCAATCGTCGAGATCGACGAAATAAGTGTCTATACGCGGATTGGACGCCTCATCCGGATCGAAGCGATAGATGCGAAACTCCTTGAGCCTCGCGCTCTCGGGCTTCGGCCAGACCTTGCCCTCGACAGGGCGGGAGGATTTGGGAAGGACGAATTCGACCATGATCGATCCTCAAGCTCCGTTGCGGCCTGCAGACGACGCGTCTTGAAGATATGTCTTCAACTTTGTCAATCCGGCCGGGACATTCGACATTTGGGCCATGAAGTAGGCGCGATGCGCGCCAAACCCGCGAGCCGTCATATGACGCGCATTCTCATACAAGTTCACCCACTCGGTCGCCGAATGACCCCGGCCCAGCCATCCCGGAGCGACGATGACCGCCAACTGGTCGACGTCGAGCCGCTCGAGTTCGTTAGCGAGACGCCGATAGGCGGGAGAACTGAATATAGGTTTGACGGTCTCCGGGCTGATTATGCTCATCCGTGCAGCGCCGGACGGCCGCGCGGCATTGATCAATGCTTCGATTGTATCTGCAATTTTTTTCGATAGTCGTTCAATCGATTCGAACGCGTTCTGCTTCACCGAAGAAACGGAAATACGCGCCCCGATCTGTTTGAAATCCACTTCATCGAGAATCGCAACAGATTCGCCATATCCTCTTTCGACGCATTTGCGAATGAACCGCAGGTCGGACGACAAGAGAACGCCTCGTCCCAATGCACAGGCGAGATAAAAGCAATCATAGACCGTATGATCGAGTTCCAGAGAAAGCGCCATCGCGTCGTTGGCCAATTCACTCGATGGAACAAGGCGCGGAATCGCCACGGATACGCTTTCCAGTCCGATAGGCATCTGATCCTGAGAAATTTCTCTATTTTTCAGCTTTTTCCTGAGGACCTTGGCCACTTCCGGAAGTATCAGATCGGGAGCGATCCGCTCCCATTCCTGGTCGAGAACATCGAGCGCGCGCTCATGATGCGCCTCGCGGACAATCCATTTGACCGCAACGGAAGCATCGATGACGATCAACGGTCGCGATCCTCTCGGAGTAGCTCGACCGAGTCCGTTTGCTCGACGTCACGCGGCGTCATCGATGCGATCGATTCCATCAGCTGTCGAAGAGATTCCTTGGATTTTCGGCCGCGCAGCCCTTCCAAGAGCAGCTCCCGAGCAAAGCTTTCGCTCGAAACGCCTCGCGCGCGCGCGGCCGCGGCGACCTCGTCGAGCACGTCATCGTCGATCGCTAATTTACCCATGTCGCAGCTCCGTTAGGCGCCCCTCAATACACCCGCGCCTTCGGCTCTATATAAGCCACCTCATTGGACAGCGTGTAGCTGTGCACCGGGCGATAGTCGATCGCCACGCTCTTGGCCGCCTCGTCGATCGTCGAGAGCGTGTGCTTCATCCAATCGGCGTCGTCGCGGTTGGGGAAATCCTCGCGGGCGTGAGCGCCGCGGGATTCGGTGCGGTTCTTCGCCGAATCCATCGTCACCACCGCCTGCACGATGAGATTGTCATATTCCAGCGTCTCGACGAGATCGGAGTTCCAGATCAGCGAGCGGTCTGAAACCTTGACGTCGTCGCTCTTCTTCCACACCGCATGGATCGCCTGCGATCCTTCCTCCAGCACCTCGCCGGCGCGATAGACGGCGCAATGCGATTGCATCACGCGCTGCATCTCGAGCCGCAGATCGGCGGTCGCGAGCGCGCCGGAGGCGAAACGCCGCGCATCGAGACGCGACAGAGCGAGCTCGGCGGAATCGGCGGGCAGCTCCGGCTGCGCCTGGCCGGGCTTCACCAGCTCGGCGGCGCGCTGGCCCGCCGCACGGCCGAAGACGACGAGATCGACCAGCGAATTGGAGCCGAGGCGATTGGCGCCATGCACGGAGACGCAGGCCGCCTCGCCGATCGCCATCAGCCCCGGCACGACGACATCGGGATTGTCGCCGATGCGGCGCAGCGCCTCGCCGTGAAAATTCGTCGGTATGCCGCCCATGTTGTAATGCACGGTCGGCAGCACCGGAATGGGCTCGCGCGTCACATCGACGCCGGCGAAAATCTTCGCGCTCTCGGAAATGCCCGGCAGGCGCTCGTGCAAAATAGCCGGGTCGAGATGCTCGAGATGCAGATGAATATGATCCTTCAATTTGCCGACGCCGCGGCCTTCGCGAATCTCCACCGTCATCGCGCGCGAGACCATGTCGCGCGGCGCGAGATCCTTCACCGAAGGCGCATAGCGCTCCATGAAGCGCTCGCCCTCGCTATTGGTGAGATATCCGCCCTCGCCGCGCGCGCCCTCGGTGATGAGGCAGCCCGCGCCATAAATGCCGGTCGGATGGAATTGCACGAATTCCATATCCTGTAGCGGCAGGCCGGCGCGCAGCGCCATGCCGCCGCCGTCGCCCGTGCAAGTATGCGCCGATGTGGCGGAGAGATAAGTGCGGCCATAGCCGCCCGTCGCCAGCACTGTGAGCGCGGCGCGGAAACGATGGATCGTGCCATCGTCGAGCTTCAAGCAGATGACGCCGCGCACGGCGCCCTCCGCATCGACGATGAGATCGATGGCGAAATATTCGACGAAAAATTGCGTGTCGTGACGCAGCGCCTGCCCGTAGAGCGTATGCAGCATCGCATGGCCGGTGCGGTCGGCGGCGGCGCAAGTGCGCTGCGCCGGCGGGCCCTTGCCGTAATCGGTGGTCATGCCGCCGAAGGGCCGCTGATAGATGCGTCCGTCCTCGGTGCGCGAGAAGGGCACGCCCCAATGCTCGAGCTCATAGACAGCCTCGGGCGCGTTGCGGCAGAGATATTCGATCGCGTCCTGGTCTCCGAGCCAGTCGGAGCCCTTGACGGTGTCGTACATATGCCATTTCCAATCGTCCGGCCCCATATTGGCCAGCGCCGCGGCGACGCCGCCCTGCGCCGCGACCGTATGCGAACGCGTCGGAAACACTTTGGTGATGCAGGCGGCGGAGAGCCCCGCCTTGGCGCAGCCGACGACCGCGCGCAGTCCCGCGCCGCCCGCGCCGACGACGACGACGTCGAATGTATGATCGACGATCGGATAGGCCCTGCCCCCGATATTCACCGTCGTCTTGCCGTTCGCAGCCATTCCAAATCCTCGTCGAAAGAGCGCCCTTACCGCTTTTTAGCGCGGCGCGGCGATGAGCATGATGGCGAGCGTCCAGACCGCGGCGATCGCGATCGCCAGCCATTTGTTGATGAGCAGCGCCGTCGCTTTGAGCGATTTGTCGTGAACGTAATCTTCGATGATATTCTCCACGCCGAGCCGCGCATGATAGGCGACGACGACGATGAAGGCGATGAGCGCTATCGCCGGCAACGGACGGCCGATCTCGGCGCGCGCGGCCTCATAGGATTTGCCGACCAGGCCGACGATATGCCAGATCGCGATCAGCGCCAGCGGAGCGAGCGCTCTGGCGCTGTGACGCATGGCCAGCGCATGCAGCGAGCCCGAGCGGTCGGAGACGAAGGCGTCTCCCTTGCCGCTGCGGCCGCTCTGGAACGTCGATGTCGACATATCCGTTCTCCATTAACCTTGTTCGATGGCGTCGCTCGCATCGCGCCCAATCGCAAACTCGCGTGCGAACATGTGAGCGCGATGACGCTCTGCTCGCCGGCTCTCTATCAGCCCCAGAGCGAGGATGCGATCCACAACAGCGCGGTCAACGCCAATCCGCCGCCCAAACTCGCCTTGGCGAGCAGCTCGCGGCCCTCGCGATCGAGATAGAGGCCGCGGTCCCATATCGCGTGACGCACGCCGCCGAGCAGATGATGAAACAGCGCCCAGCTGAACAGCAGCACGAAGACGCGGCCAATGAGAGAATCCGCGATCCAGGACACGGCGCCGAAGGCGGACGGCCCGAGCGCGAGCCCCAGCAGATAGAGCGCCAGCAGAAGCGCGCCCACATAGAGCGCCGCTCCGGTGATGCGATGCGCGATCGACATCACCATGGTGAAGATCGGCTTGTAGATCGAAAGATGGGGGGAGAGCGGCCGCGCGGCGGCGAGGCTCTCGCTCACGGGATCGGCGTCGGCCATGATGTTTCTCTCCGCTCGAGACTCGGCTGGACTGATAGTTCAATCGCGTCGTCGCTGCAACAAGCGTTCCGGACACGAGCCTTCCCGGACACGAGCCTTCCCGGATAATTACCGCGACGGCCTTCGCGGCGCGGGCCGCCCTCTCGCAAGAGCGGCGATCGGAGGCATAACTTACGTAACGCGTAGGGGCTCCGGGCGCAATCGGATGCGCCGATGCGTAGGTTTCGAGTCGAAAAACGTGGCGTGCGCGTTACGATCTGTTAACATGCATTCGCCGACGTTGCCCGGGACCAGCCGGCGCATCGTCGTTCGGAGCCGGCTTTTTCTCCACCGGTTGCGAACGTGTCGAGTAGCGTGAGCGTCGAGGTTGGTCCGCGTCGGAGGCGTCCTTGTCGCGTCGGTTCTCGAAAGTAGCGTCGTTTTCGTCGTGACGTCGGACCGCCGACTATTTCGTCGGCGGCGAGAGTTTGCTGGTCTCGTCGATTGACTTTTTCGTCAACTCATCTCGCGAGCGATCTATGAATTACAGTGAAACCATCCATATCTTGAACGTCGATCCGATCATTCGCTCGTCTTTGACGAGCACGCTGGACAAGGCGGATTATCACCTTCGCCTCCATGACGACGCGGGACGCTTCTTCGAAGCCGTCGAGACCGACAGCCGCGGCTGCGTCATCATCTATGTCGACATGCCCGAGATGATCGGGATCGAATTGCTCAGAGACGCCAAGGCGCGGCGGATCGAATTGCCGATCATCGTCATCACCGCGCAGGCCAATGTTCGGGGCGCGATCCAGGTGATGAAGGAAGGGGCGTTCGATCTGCTCGAGCTGCCTGTCAATGAGGCGAAGCTGCTCGCCTCTGTGCAGCAGGCGCTGACCCGCCGCGTCGATCACCGGGCCTATCGCGGGCGCGCGCGGACCACGCCCGGCCGGCTGGCGACGCTCACCAACCGTGAGAACGACGTGCTCGCCGGCCTCGTCGAGGGCAAGCTCAACAAAGTCATCGCCCATGAGCTCGGCATCAGCGCCCGCACGGTCGAGACGCACCGCTCCCACATCATGACCAAGATGCGGGTCAAGAGCGTCGCGGATCTCGTCCGCATCTCGCTCGGCGCGCCGCGACCCGATCCGGCCGTCCGCCTCGGGACCCCGGCCCCGCGGTCCGCCGATCCGGCCGCCCGCCTCGGGACGCCGGCCCCGGCCCCGCGGCAGCTCGTCGAGCCGGGCGTGACCGCGACCCGCCGTTGACCGATCGCCGCGACGATCGGCAAAATTAATGACGCCGGAGCATGGCGCATGCGATTGGCCATGCGAACGCCATGCTCCGGCGCTAGAATAATGTCTTATGAGATTCGATCGATCGGCCCGAGCGCCTGTGAACGAGACCGCCCCCGCCGAGGCGCGCGCAGGGACGGCTCTCACCATCGACCTTTCCGCGCTCGTCGCCAATTGGCGGCAGCTCGCCGCACGCGCGAGCGCGAGCGAATGCGCCGCCGTGGTCAAGGCCGACGCCTATGGCCTGGGGGCCGAGCCCGCCGTGCGGGCGCTGGCCGCCGCCGGCTGCCGTAGCTTTTTCGTCGCCACGGCGGGAGAAGGCGAGCGCATTCGCGGCGTTGCGCCGCGCGCCATCGTCTATGTGCTCGAAGGCCTGCCGAGCGGCGGCGCCCGCGCGCTCGCGGCCGCGCGGCTGCGGCCTGTTCTGGCTTCGCTTGAGGAGATCCGCGAATGGGCGGCGTTCGGCCGCTCCATCGGCCGCCGTCTCCCGGCCGCGCTGCAGTTCGACACCGGCATGAATCGATTGGGACTTTCGCTACGCGACGCCGAGGCCGCGGCCGTCGCGGCGCAGGATATCGACCTCACTCTGACGATGAGCCATTTCGTCTGCGCCCAATGGGCGGAAGACCCGCGCAACGCCCGGCAGATCGCCGCCTTCGAGGAGGCCCGGCGCGCCTTCCCCGGCACGCCCGCGTCGCTTTGCAATTCCTCGGGAATTTTCCTGAGCCAGCAGCCGCATTACGATCTGCTGCGGCCCGGCTACGCCCTCTATGGCGGCAATCCGACGCCCGGCGCGCCCAATCCGATGCGCAGCGTGACGCGGCTCGAGGCGCCCCTTCTGGCGACGCGCTGGATCGAGGCGGGCGAGAGCGTCGGCTATGACGGCATGTGGACGGCGGCGCGCCCGACGCGGCTGGCGACGCTCGGCCTCGGCTATGGCGACGGATTTCCGGCGGCCGTCGCCGGCCCCGGCCGCCCCGCCCCGGAGGCGATCGTCGCCGGACGGCGCTGTCCGATCGTCGGGCGCGTGTCGATGGATTTCGTCATGCTGGATGTGACCGACATTCCCGAGGGCGCGGTCTATCGCGGCCAGACCGCAGAGCTTCTGGGCGAAACGATCGGCGTCGACGAACTGGCGGAGCGCTGCGGGACGATCGGCTATGAGATTTTGACCCGGCTCGGGCGGCGCTATGAGCGGGTCTATATCGGCGGATGAGCGAATGCGGCCGACCGCTTCCGCGTCGCTCCTCGGATCAGAAGCCGTAGAGGGTCACGGGTCCGGCCTCCCATCCTTTTTCCCTCATGCAGCGCATCACCGCCCGCAATTGCACGGGCTTCGCCGAAGGCTCCGAGATCGGATAGGCTCACCCCGCGTCGAGATCGCTCAGAGCGTCCGGGTCGTTCGCGGCGACGCAGTTCCGAAGCGTCTCGCCGAAATGCGTGCCGTCGCCGCGGCCTGCAGCGCCGCCAAGGACAAAGCGGCGCTGTGACGCAAGCTCAACGCCCATTTCCGCTCATAAGCGCAAGATGCGAGCGTCAAAAGGCAGAGCAGGGCGTCGAGCCGCCACAGCATAGGCGCGCGGCCAGCGGCGCTCACGCCCGCTCGAACCAGGGCGTCAGCACCGGATAGCCCTCGCCGGCGAGCAGCGCCGCGGTCTCATAGAGCGGCAGGCCGACGACGCCCGAATAGGAGCCGATGAGCCGCACCACGAAAGCGCCCGCGAGCCCCTGAATCGCATAGCCGCCCGCTTTGCCGCGCCATTCGCCGGAGGCGAGATAGGCGTCGATCTCGGTCGAGCCGAGGCGCTTGAAGCGCAGGCGCGATTCGACCAGGCGGCGGCGCTCGGCCCCGCGCGGCGTGATCAGCGTGACGCCGGTAAAAACCCGGTGCTGCCGTCCCGAGAGCAGATGCAGGCAATCCTCGGCCTGCTCTATGTCCTCGCATTTGGGCAGGATTCGCCGTCCCACCGCCACCACAGTGTCGGCGGCCAGCACGAAACTGCCCTCGAGCTGGGGCTGATAGGCCCTGATCTTGATGGCGGCGGCGGCCTTCTCGCCGGCGAGGCGCTGGGCGAGGCTGCGCGGCAGCTCGTTGCGCTGCGGAGTCTCGTCTATGTCGGTCGGCAGCAGGGCGTCGGCGTCGAGGCCGATCTGCTGGAGGAGCTCGAGCCTGCGGGGCGAGGCCGAGGCCAGCACCAGCTTGGGCCGCGCATCAGTCGGGTGGGACGTCACGATCGACTCCGCCATAAATCGAAATTATTTGAAACGATAGGTAATCCGCCCTTTGGTGAGGTCATAGGGCGTCATCTCCACGAGAACCTTGTCCCCGGTGAGCACGCGGATGCGGTTTTTACGCATCTTGCCGGCCGTATGGGCGATGATCTCGTGCTCGTTCTCGAGCTTGACCCGAAACATCGCGCTGGGCAGCAGCTCGGTGACGACTCCGGGAAATTCCAACAGTTCTTCCTTGGCCATGTGGTTCCTTCTTCAGAGGGCCGCTGAAGCGGACCTCGGATAGCGAAAGGCCCGCTGACGAAGCGGGCGCTCATCAATATGGGATCGAAGCCGGGACGCGCAAATCCGCGCGGGACCCTAATCGAGTACGGCCGATTTGTGAACCGGGGCTTTCGCGCTCCGGCGCGCTTCAGCGATCCGGCATAGGGGCGACCGGGCCGGTCGCGGCCGGCGGCTCGATCGCGCGCGGCTCGGGCGCGGCGGCCTGCGCCGTCGGGACGAGGCGGCCCGCCCCGCCCTCCCCCGCCCAGGCGCTGAGCAGCTCCCAAGCGACGGCCAGCACCACCGGGCCGACGAAGAGGCCGATGATTCCATGCGCCAGCACGCCGCCGATGACGCCGACAATGATGACCAGCAGCGGCGTCGTGAGCCCGCGCGCGATGACGATGGGCTTCAGCACATTGTCGACCAGCGTCACCGTCAACATGCAGCAGGTGAGGAGAAAAGCCGGCAGCGTGTTCATCTCGGTCCAGGCCCAGAGGATCGAGGGCACCACGACGAGCAGCGGCCCGATCTGGACGATCGCCAGCACCAATATGCACAGCGTCAGCAGGCTCGCGCCGGGCGCGCCCGCGAGCTGCAGGCCGAGCCCGCCGATCGCCGCCTGCAGCAGCGACACGCCGATGACGCCGCGCGAGACGGTGCGGATCGTCGAGCCCGAGAGCTCCACGAAATGCTCGGCGCGCTTCGAATCGATACGCGTCACCGCCGTCTTGATGGCCTGCACCAGCGCCGGGCCGGGCGCGAACAGAAAGCCGGCGATAATCACCGATATCAGGAATTTGAAGACTCCGGCGCCGGCGTTTTTCGTGGCGTCGAGCGCGATCTCGCCATAGGGCTTGAGCTGCGGCAACGCCTGGGCCAGCGCGCTGCGCAGATTGGTGGAGGCCAGCTCCCAGAATTCATAGGCCGATTCGCCGATGAACGGCCAGCTGCGCAGCGTCTCTGGCGGCGGCGGCACCCAGACGCCGCCGGCGTCGATGCGATCGGCGAGCGCGCGCAATCCGTCGACGACGCCGAGGCCGAGCCAGGTCGCCGGCCCGATGACGAAGAGCAGGCCTAGAAAAGTGATGGCCGCGGCCGCCAGACGCCGCCCTCCGCCGAGCCGGACCGCCATCCATTCGAACACGGGATAGAGCGCCACGGCGAGAATGGCGCTCCAGGTCACGATGGTGACGAAGGGCCATACCAGCAAGAGCGACCAATAGGCCAGCGCGCCGAGCGCGCCGAGCCGGACGATCAAATCGATGAGTGTGGCATTCAGCCGCCTGCGGCCGGATGCTTCGCGCTGGTCCTCGCCCACCCGAGCTTTCCTCGAAATTTTATCGCGCCTCGCCTGCCGACGCGCCTCCCCCGCGACAACATAGCGCGGATCGGGAATGGTTTCACGCCTGCGGCCGCGCCTGCGTCATACCCTATCGCCCGAAGGCCATGGCGAGCCGCGCCCCGATCAGCCGGCCGATGAGCCGCAGCGGAAAGCCGCGATAGCTCGGCGCGTCCTGCGGCAGCGGCAAGTCCGAGCGGCGACGCTCGATCTTCGTGCGCATCTCGATCGGCGGCAGCTCGCCGTCATATCTCAGCCGATAGGTCGAGACCCAGAAGCCGGGATCGAATTTCAGGAACATGCCGGTGTTGCAGCAGGAGGCGACCACCCTGCGGGTGCGCGAATCCGGCTTCAGCCTATGATCCTCGAGCAGCTCCTCGCCGGCGAGGCAGCGAAAACGGTCGTCGCGAAAGGTGAGATAGGGCGTGCCGCCGTCGGGATCGCGCAGGAGATGCGCATGGGGAAGCGCCTCGATCCTGCGGCCGCCCTCCTGGCAGTCGGAGCAATAGCAGACCGCGCTCACGATCGGCGCGCCGACCGCCTCGCAGCGCACACGCCCGCAGGCGCAGGAAAAAACACGGGAGGGCGATGGCATGGTCGAATCCCCAGCATGAAACGAAGCGATCATTCTACCGGGGACGGCGCAAAGGTCACCCCGCCCGCAAACCGTCCTTCCGCCGCTCGATCGAGCGGCGCGCATGGTCGATCGCCAGCGAGGACACGGGATATTGGTCCGTCCCCGCCTCGCCCTCGGCCAGCTTGTTCACGCAATCGGCGACGATGTCGCGGAACTCCTTCTCGATTCGCTCGAGGCCCGCGCCGTCGGCCGCGAGCGCCTCGTCGGCCAGGCTCAGCAAGCGGAAGACGCGATTCTGATCCTCGACGAGGCGGCGATTGTTCCACAGGCCGATCAGCACGGCGATCAGCGAGCCCAGAAGGCTGAGCGGAATGCCGATAATGTAGAAATATTGCTGGAGCGAATCGAAAAAGCTCTGGTCGCCGCTCGCGAGATAAGCGGCGACGCCGGGATGAACGGGGAGCAGAGGATTCTGCGCGTCGAGATCGGGCGCCTCGATCTGCGCGCCGCCCGGCGACAGAGCGGCGAGCTTGGCCTTGGTCTTGAAGATGGAGCGGCCGACCGCCCCGGCGACCACATTCAGCATCGAAAAAGGCGCCACCAGCCGATAGGTGACGGCGAGGCCCTTCACCGTATCGTCGGGCACGGGCGGATGCGCCTTGAAGGCGCCTTCCGGAATATCCACAGATTCGAAGCCCGGAAAGCGCTTCACGATCGCGTCGGCCTGATCCATCGGCAGGAGCGAGGGCGGGCTCTTCATGGCCTTGGCCACGGCGGAGACGACATCGACCGCCTGCCCCGGCCCGATCGGCCCGACCGCCAGCGCCGCCGCCGCGCGGCCCGCGCGCATGGCCGGGCCGACCTCGCCGAGCGGCAGGACGAGGCGCTTCACGCTGCCGGTCGGCACATCGAAATAGACGAGGATATCATCGAGCGCGCGCTGATTCTCCGTCTGCAGCGAGCCCTCCGGCACGGCGATGGTCTTGCGGGCGAGGCCGGCGGCGTCCTTCATCGAGGAGCCATGCGGCAGCACGATCGCCACCACGTCGCGGCGCAGAATGGCGATGGTCTGGCCATTGGAGGGCGGCGCGACATCGGCGCGCACGATCGCGAGATTGACCTTCTTCTCCTCGAGCGCCTTGGCGCTGGCCTCGAGATCGGCGACCGGAACCTCCTCTATGCGAATGAAAGGATGCGTCCCCGAGACGACATGAATGAAGGTCGAGATCGCGCGCTGGGCGGGCGACATGGCCGGCCCGGTGGTGATGCGCAGCGTCGCTCGCGGGGACAGATAATAAAAGAGCGACAGCGCCGCCGCGAGGACGAACAGCAGAACCGCGACCCAGAAGATCGCGCGCGGCGCATGGCCTTTGGACATGGGACCTCCTCCGTCCGGAGGAAATAGGCCGCGGCGCGCCAGAGCCCACGGCCCTCGCGCGCTCTTCCCATTCGCGCGCGCCGGGCATAAATCTCGGCGCATGAGCGATACGCCCGACCTCCCCGAAACCCTCGACCCGGAAGAGGAACGCGAAGAGGACCTCGCGGAAGAGGCCGAAGGCGCCGCCGCGCCCGAGCTCGCCGCCGATACGCCCGAGAGCGTCAAGCGCGGCGTCGGCGTCATCAAATCCTATTGGAGGAACGCCCCCAACGGGCCGGGCGTCTATCGCATGATCGCCGAGAATGGCGAGGTGCTCTATGTCGGCAAGGCCAAGAATGTCAGAAAGCGCATAGCCAGCTACACGCGCCTCGCCGGCCATGTGAATCGCATCGCGCGCATGATCTCGGCAACCGCCTCGATGATGTTCATCTCGGTCGAGACCGAGACCGAGGCGCTGCTGCTCGAGACCAATCTCATCAAGCAGATGAAGCCGCGCTTCAACGTGCTGATGCGCGACGACAAGAGCTTTCCCTATATTCTCATCGCGCGCGACCATGATGCGCCGCAGATCACCAAGCATCGCGGCGCGCGGGCGCGGAAAGGCGATTATTTCGGCCCCTTCGCCAACGCCGGCGCAGTAGGGCGCGCGCTCAATGCGCTGCAGCGGGCCTTTCTGCTGCGCTCCTGCACCGATTCTTTTTACGAAAATCGCACGCGGCCCTGCCTGCTCTATCAGATCAAGCGCTGCGCCGGGCCTTGCACGGGCGAAATCTCGATCGCGGATTATTCCGTGCTGGTGCAGGAGGCTCATGACTTCCTCACCGGCAAGAGCCGCTCCGTGCGCGAGCAGCTCGCGACGGAGATGACCGCGGCGGCGGAGCGCCTGGAATTCGAGCGCGCCGCGCGGCTGCGCGACCGCATATCGGCGCTGTCGCTGATCCAGGGAACGCAGGGCGTCAATCCGCACAGCGTCGAGGAGGCCGATGTCTTCGCCATCGCCAAGGAGGCCGGGCGCTTCTGCATCGAGGCCTTCTTCTTCCGCGCCTATCAGAATTGGGGCGACCGCGCCTACTTCCCGCGCGCCGACCAGAGCCTGACGGAAGAAGAAGTGCTCGGCTCCTTCCTCGCGCAATTCTATGGCGAGCATCCGCCGGCGCCGCTCGTGCTGCTCTCCCATGGAATCGAGGATCGCGAGCTATTGGCGCAGGCTCTGTCCGATAGACTCGGCCGCAAGGTGGAGATCGCGACGCCGCAGCGCGGCGAGAAGCGCGAGCTGGTCGATCATGCGCTGACCAACGCCAAGCAGACGCTGACGCGCAAGCTCACCGAGGACGCGAGCCAGGAGAAGCTGCTCGTCGCGCTCGGGCAGATGTTCGGCATGGAGACGCCGCCGCGCCGCGTCGAGGTCTATGACAATTCCCATACGGGCGGCCAACAGGCGATCGGCGCGATGATCGTCGCCGGGCCGACCGGCTTCATGAAGACGCATTACCGCACCTTCAACATAAAGAGCGCCGAGATCACGCCCGGCGACGATTACGCCATGATGCGCGAGGTGCTGGCGCGCCGCTTCGCCCGTATCGCCAAGGACGTCGAAAAGCCGGAGGAGGAGGCGCAAGACGCGTTTCCTTCGAAGCCCGATCTCGTGCTCATCGACGGCGGCCGCGGGCAATTCGACGCGGCGCGCTCTGTCGCGGCGGAGATCGGCCTCGAGGGCGTGACCATCGCCTCCATCGCCAAGGGCGCGGATCGCAACGCCGGCCGCGAGATGTTCTTCGTGGAAGGGCGTGAGCCCTTCCGCCTGCCGCCGCATGATCCGGCGCTCTATTTCGTCCAGCGCCTGCGCGACGAGGCGCATCGCTTCGCCATCGGCACGCATCGGGCGCGGCGCAAGAAGGAGTTCGCCAAAAATCCGCTGGACGAGATCGCAGGCGTCGGCCCGGCGCGCAAGCGGGCGCTGCTGCTCGCCTTCGGCACCGCCAAGGCGGTGGCCGGCGCCGCGCTCTGCGACCTCGAGAATGTGCCGGGCGTGAACAAGGCGACGGCGCGGCTCGTCTTCGATCATTTCCAACGCGGCGGCTGATCTTCGCCTCCCGTCTAAAATTTGTGCGCGGCGCGGCGACGGCCCCGCCTGCCCGCGCAACCCGCCGAAAGGCCGGATTTGCCGAAGTTTCCCGCCGCGACTCGACAGGTCGGGCGGCCGTAGGACGGCCGCGCGCCCGGCCGAGGGCCGTCTCTTCTATTGACAAGTGAGGCGCTGGCCATGTTCCTTCCCGGCATGACATCGACGGCCATACCGCCGCGCCGCGGACGCGCGCTCTCACTGCCCAATATTCTGACCTATGGCCGGCTCGTCGCCGTGCCTGTGGTCGCGGGTCTGCTGCAATGGCCGGAAGAGCATTGGATGCGCTGGGCCGCGCTCGGCGTGTTCACCGCCGCCGCCATCACCGATTTCTTCGACGGCTATCTCGCCCGCGCCTGGGCGCAGCAGTCGACGCTCGGCGCCATGCTCGATCCCATCGCCGACAAGCTGCTGGTCGCCGCCACTCTGCTGATGGTGGTCGCCGATCAGACGATCTCCGGCCCGACCATCTGGGCGGCGCTCATCATCCTCTGCCGCGAGATGCTCGTCTCGGGCCTGCGCGAATATCTCGCCGAGCTGAAAGTGCCGCTGCCGGTCAGCGCCATCGCCAAATGGAAGACGACGCTGCAGCTCTTCGCGCTCGGCTTCTTCATCGCCGGCCCGGCCGGCGAGCTGGTGCTGCCCGGCACGGTGAACATCGGCAGCGTGCTGCTGTGGATCGCCGCGCTGCTGACGCTCTACACCGGCTATGACTATATGAGAGCCGGCTGGGCGCATTTCGGATCGGATGAGGCGCGATGAAGGCCCTTTATTTCGCCTGGGTGCGCGAGCGAATCGGCCGCGCCGAGGAGGATCTCTCCCCTCCCCCGGAGGTCGCGACCGTCGGCCAGCTCATCGCTTGGCTGAAGACCAAGGACGAGAGCTACGCCTACGCCTTCGAGAACGCCGCCGTCATTCGCGCGGCGCTCGACAAGACTCATGCGCGCCATGAGACGCCGATTGCCGGAGCGCGGGAGATCGCGTTCTTTCCGCCGATGACCGGAGGATAAGGGGAGCGAATAGCGAGTAGCGAATAGTCCTACTCGCTATTCGCTACTCGCTATTCGCTCATGACCCCCACCATCCGCATCCAATCCGCACCCTTCGATCCGGCCCATGAAGCCGCGCTGATCGAGGACGGACGCCGCGACATAGGCGCGATCGTCACCTTCACGGGTCTGTGCCGCGACGAGGACGGGACGCTCACCGCCCTGGAGCTCGAGCATTATCCCGGCATGGCCGAGGCCGAAATCGCCCGCGTCGCCGAGGAGGCCCTCGCCCGCTGGCCGCTATCGGCGCTCACTGTCATCCATCGCCACGGGCGCATTCTGCCGGGCGAGAGAATCGTGCTCGTCGTCACGGCCGCGCGCCATCGTGGCGAGGCCTTCGCCGCGGCGGAATTTCTGATGGATTATCTGAAGACCAGAGCCCCCTTCTGGAAGAAGGAGCATCGCGCCGACGGCAGCGTCGGCGACTGGGTCGAGGCCAAGGCCAAGGACGACGCCGCCGCCGAACGCTGGAGCAAGTAGCTAGAGCCTCGTCACAGCCCCATCCGCCGTCGTGACGCGAATGTCGGCATAGCGGCAGGCGCCACGACGGCGCTGGAAGGGCGTGACCGCCAGCAGCCAAATGTGACTGATCGCCTTGGCCGGCCCGCCGATATGGGCGGCGTAATCGGCGGCGACGTCGCGTTCCAGCTCCCGCCATTGTCCGAGGCCCGCCGCGCCCGAATCGACGACCATATGAGTCTCGACCGCGCTCCAGCCGGCGAGCGGACAGCGGAACACCTTTCCGGTCGGCAGGCCGGCGCTCCAGAAATAGGTGAGGTCCTGCCCGTCCTCGAATTTCACGCCGATCGAGAGATAGTCGTGAAAGGGCGGCGCATCCTCCGCTTTCGCCGAAGGAAGCTGATCGATCTTCCAGCGCCAGCCGAGCTTGGGACGCGTGGCGAAAGGGAGCGGCAGCGGGCGCTCTATGATGGAAGCGGAGCCGGCGCTCTCGCAGACGATCTCGCCATTCGCCTCGCGGCCGAACACCTCGGCGCCGCCGCCGAGACTGAAGAGGTCGTTCCAGCCTTCCGGCAATTTGCGGCCGCGTTGCAGCCGCGCGATCTCCGCCGCCAACAGCCCGTCGACGTCGCCATGCGCGGCGAGGCTCTCGAGACCCCGAGCCGCATCGCCCTTCCACAGCAGCGCGACGCCGAGGATTTTCACCTCCTGCTTGCGATACTCCGCCTCGGGCGTCCATAGCCTGCCATCCGCATCGGCGAATTGCGCGGCGGAGCGGGCGATCTCCAGCGGGCCGTCATGGGCGGCGATCATCGTGCCCGTATCGACGCCGGGGCTGTACATCGGCCTCTTGCCACGCGTGCGCGCATGAAAGACGAGGCCCGGCGCGAACCAGAGGTCATAGGGCCGAGCGATCCACATGCGGCCAGTGACGAGAAAGCTGACCTGCTGGCCCTTCGCCGCGGTGAGGCCGAGGTCGATCCAGGGCAGATCGTCGCCATCGATCTCGAACAATCGATAGGAGACGAGCTCGCCCGAATGGGCGCGCGCGATCAGCGCCGCCATATCGCGCTTGAAATCGGCGCGCTCGCGCTCGGCGCTCTCGGCCGCCGCGGCCGGAGCGATGAAAGGCAGAGCGGCGCCCAGCGCGCCCATCTGCAGCATCTCGCGCCGAGACAATCCAGCCGACGCGCGTCCGAGACAATAGAGGCACATGTCCAAAAATCCTCCCCGAACTCGGGCAAATCCCCCGATCGATCGGCCTTGGTGAGCCGATAGGGAATGTTATCGTCCGGCCGCTGGCGACGCTTGCCAGGACATGCCGAAAACGCCCGGCCATGGCGCGCGAGGGCAGATGCGACAAACCGGCTACACACGCGCGAGCACGCTGGGGCCGATCGCCGAGGTCGTCACCGCTACCGGCGGCTCGATCGAGCGCGTGTTTCGCCGCGCCGAGCTGCCTATCGGCCTGCTCGAATCGCCGGACACGCTGCTGCCGCTGCGCGATCATTGCAGCCTGCTCGCGGCCTCCTCCCGCGAGCTCGGCGACACGGCCTTCGCGGCCCGCCTCGGCCGCCGCACGTCGATCGCCGGCCTCGGCGTCTATGGCAAATGGGTGACGCAGGCGCCGACGCTGCTCGAGGCCATCCATCGCGCCGGGACGAGCCTGCCACATATGCTGCAGAGCGCGACGCGGCTAGTCCTACGACGACAGGGCGAGGAGGTCGTCTGGTCCTATGAGCTCGACGACCCCGCGACGGAAGGCCGGCCGCAGAACGAGATGCTGGCCGTCTGGTATATGATCGCGCTCGTGCGGCATTTCGCCGGCGCGCGCTGGCTGCCGCGCCGCGTGATGCTCGGCGGCGTGCCGGCGAGCGCGCGACGATCGATCGGCGAGCAGATGGGCGCCGACATCGTGCTCTGCGACGCCCCGGGCTCGATCGTCTTCGACCAGCGGCTGCTGATGACGGTCAATCCGCGACTGGGCGCGGGCGACGGGCTGGGCGCCGACGAGATCGCCCGCATCTTCGACATTCCGGCGCCGGACGATCTTCCCGGCAAGATCGGCGTGCTGATCGAGCTGGAGCTGCTCGGCGGCCGCCCCACGCTCGAGACCGTCGTGCGGCGCGCCGGACTGTCGAAGCGCACGCTCCAGCGTCGGCTCGGCGATCTCGGGCTGAGCTACGCAGATCTCCTGCGCGACACGCTCCAGCGCCGCGCGATTGGTCTGCTGCGCCGGCCGGAGCTCTCGATCACCGAGATCGCCGCCCGGCTCGGCTATAGCGATCCGGCGCATTTCACCCGCGCCTTCGAGCACTGGAGCGGCCTCGCGCCCAGCCGCTGGCGCGAATTGGCGAGAGCCGATGGACAGGCGCTTTCGAAATCGAGACTGACGCAGCATGCAGTTTAAAAGCGCCCGCGACCACTGCGGTGTTATCTATTTTTTAACACTTGATCCCCTATGGTCAGGCTCCCTTATTGAATCATGGATAGGGTGAAATGACCAAAAGCGCGAAATAT
Source organism: Methylosinus sp. is20ea (assembly GCF_059718135.1). NCBI lineage: Bacteria > Pseudomonadati > Pseudomonadota > Alphaproteobacteria > Hyphomicrobiales > Methylocystaceae > Methylosinus > Methylosinus sp. is20ea. The sequence continues at coordinate 326,414 of NZ_AP046088.1, forward strand.
GTCCAAAAACCCGACATCCAACATCCGGACTTTCTTCAAAACGTAGCGAGGAACGGCTTTCATCGGATTATCCACAGGGCTCGAAGTTTCAGTTTCAACTTTCTCAAAGCCCGATTTGAGGCCAGCGATTCGACAACCACCATCGAACCGTTCGGGAACAAACATGTTGGTCGATGACATCAGGGAGTGGAGACGCAGGAACAAATTTACCCAAGATGCGCTTGCATTAGCCCTGGGCGTCTCCAGACAAACGGTCGTTGGTTGGGAGAAGTCTGAATATCCCCCGTCAACATTGGTTCAACTGGCGCTGCTAGCACTAGAGAATCTTCCTGAAAAATGTTCGTTGGTTGCCGGAAGCAGACTGTCATCTTCAGAACAACGACACGCGCGTCAAAAGAATTCAATGGCTGATTGATAACTAGGATTCTCACGAAAAAGGCGGCCCGCGGGCCGCCTTTCTCACTTTCCTCGAACGAGGCTCACTCGGTATAGGCGAGCGCCGCGGCCGGCAATTGCCGCTCCACGCCTTTGTAACGATCGGAGCGCTTGCCCATCATCGTCTCGAAGGCCTCATGCACTTCGCTCACCGACTTCGGCTTCATCTTGCGGCCCTCGCGGGCGAAGAAGATCGGCTTATTGGCGCGGGCGGGCCGCGGCAGCAGCTTGGCGGCCGGCGAATTGGGCGCCTCCTCCACCTTCGCCATGAAGCGCGCGGCGTCGTCCGGCCCCAGGAAGTGGATGAGATAGGTCTCGCCCGCCGTCAGCGGCCGGCCGAGGCGCTCGGCGATGCGCTCGCCGTCATGCTTCAGCATCTCGGCCGCGAACACAGCGGAGAGATAAGGGTCGTTGCGCATGGCGAGGATTTCGGAGCGCTTCTGCGGCGCGACGCGATAATCGCCGCCGATCGCCTGCGCCGCGGCTTCCTGGCCATGGCTGCGGCCGAACATGCGCACGGCCTTGAGCCAGGTCGAATCGATGAACTGGAACAGACCGCTCGCCGAAGAGGTGCTGGCCTTGGCCTTGGGCGCGAAGCTCGACTCCTTGTCGGCTATGGCCATCAGCAGCGCCGGATCGGAGCCCGTGGTGCGGGCCGCCTGCACGACATGCTCGACAATGGCGCGGGCGACGCGCACCGGACCAAATTGCAGCACCGCCGGCGCCGCGCCGGCCATGCCGGATGGAGCCTCGTCCGCCGCGTCGGCGGAGCCGGACCAGGCCTTCACCGCCTCGCCTATGGCCTCGGCCGCATCGGCGTCGAGAGGTTGATCGGTGAGACCGCGATTGGTCAAGAAGAACAAAGGCGGCGGCGCCCGCCGGCTTTGCGCGCCGGCGCGCGAAGCCTCCGACAGTCTGAACCGACCCCAGCCGTCCGGCATAGACAGCAGCGCAGCCACCAGAGCGAAGGCGAGAGCCGACGCTATGGCGAAAGCGCGCAGGAGCATGTGAACGGATCCGTCGGCCCCCGTGAGGGGGCGGTCCGCGTCTGCGCGGTTGAGCACGGGCAGAAAGCGCGACCATTTCGGCGCCGACGCTTCGCCGCGAACGGCAGGAGCTATCGCTTCGAAAGACACTCTGTTTCATTCCTCGCTGTTGTTTGGACGAGACAGAGGCTAGCAACCGCGAGGGGCGAAAAATCGACTGCTCGCGTCACGCGAGCGTCACATTCGGGCAGGGCTCCGTAATTCCCGCAAGCCCTTAAAAATGAAGCGATCCGCTACGTACGGAGGGCGGCCGCCGAATCGCCCGCCACATTGGCGCCAAATCGACACAGCCACGCTTCTGGTTGAAAAAGCTCGATTTTTTGTCGAATGCTCAGAAGCTCGTGAGCTTGCCCAGCATATTGCGGATGAAATTGAACTCGGCGCCGGCGGTCGGCGTCGTGCGGGTGACGAAATCGACGACCTTGCCGTCCTTCAGCCCATAGTCGGCGATGCGCTGCACTTTCTTCGATTTGTCGAAATAGACCGAGAGAATGTGCTGATCGGCGACCTCGGACGGCAGGAAGGCGAGCTCGCGCTCGATTCGCTGGCTGACATAGTACCAGGCGTCGCCGCCGATCGTCGATGTCGTCGACGGCGTGCCGAGCAGAGCGAGCACCTGCGGCGCCGCCATGCCGACCTTCACCTGCGCGACCTTGCGCTCCTCGATGACCGCTCCGCGATTGATGACGCCGTCATAGCCGAGGCAACCGCCGAGCGGCGCCGCGAGCAGCGCGAGGGCGGCGAAGCGACGGGCGTGTCGCGATACGACGACGAGCGAACCCAAAGACCCCATTTCCGTCTCCGCGCTGAGCCTCGCTCTCGAGGCCGACCTCTATCGCGACAATGTTCGAAACGTTGCCTAACTCTCGCTCCGCGCGAAAGCAAGCGGCGACGCCTCCGGCGCAACCCTCGGGCTGGCGTCCGAGCCTCTTCGACCGTATCAATGGCCGGAAAATGGCGAAGCTTCGACCAATGGGCGCGGCGCCCATCTATATTTATACAGCGCTGGCCGACGCGACCGCGTCGGAGAGAAGGAGCGGCGAATGAGCGACGATCTGCAATTGCCAAAAACGCCTTTCTCACGTCCGCTCGCCGCGGTCGACGTTCCCGAGGACGGGCTGGAGCTCGCCATCGCCGCCGATGCGAAGGAGCGCGCGGCGCTCGCCGAGGCGGATGGCCTGCCTGCGCTGAACCGCCTCGAGGCGAAGCTGCGGGTGACGCCCGCGGGGCGCGGCGGGCTGCGCGTCGCCGGCGAGCTCGCCGCCGATCTGCACCAGATCTGCGTGGTCACGCTCGAGGAATTCGACGCGCGCGTCGTCGAGCCGATCGAGGTTTCTTTCGCGCCCGAGGCCGCGCCGCCGGCGCAAGATCGTCACCAAGATCGGCGCCAAGACCGTCACCAAGAACGCATGTCGCGACGCCGGCGCGAGGCGGAGCCCGAGGAGCCGAAAGAGCCGCGGACGAGCCATATCGCCGATCTCGACGAGGACGCGCCCGACCCGCTGGTCGACGGGCGAATCGATCTCGGCGCGATCGTGGCCGAATTTTTCGCGCTCGCGCTCGACCCCTACCCTCGCAAGCCGGGCGCGCGCTTCGCCGCGCCCGAGGCGGCGACGCCGGAGGAGGAGGAGGAGCCGCAGGCTCCGACCAGAGCCTCGCCTTTCGCGCGCCTGCGCGACGCGCTCGACAAGGAGGACGGAAACTAGAGGAAGCGCGAGCTGCGGCAGGAATTGCTCTTGCGCTGGCGCCGCGCAAATGGCAATTCGTCAGCCGCTGGCGCCTTGGGCCGGCGGCGAGCCCGGTCCGTGTCGAAAGATCGCGGGGAACCGAGGAACGAGCGGACCAAAACGGCTCCGCTTCGCCGCGTCTTTCGCGCGACCGGCGGCCTCGTGGGACGGAACATAGCTGGCCGCGCGGACTTTCGTGATTCGTAACAGGTCGGGAGACGAGGCAGAATGGCGCAGCCCATTCGCATAGCGGTGGACGCCATGGGCGGCGATCATGGTCCGAAGGTCACCATAGCCGGCGCCGCCATCGCTCACGACCGCCACCCCGACAGCAGCTTCCTGCTGTTCGGCGACGAGGCGTCGATCCGGACCGAGCTCGCCGTGCATCCGCGCCTCGCCCGCGTCGCGACGGTCCGCCATTGCGACGTCGCCGTTCGCATGGACGACAAGCCGAGCCAGGCGCTGCGCTCGGGTCGCCGCGTCTCCTCCATGTGGCAGGCGATCGAGGCGGTGAAGAAGAACGAGGCCGACGTCGCCATCTCGGCCGGCAACACCGGCGCGCTGATGGCCATGGCCAAGGTCTGCCTGCGCACCATGGCCAAGATCGAGCGACCCGCCCTCGCCTGCCTGTGGCCGGCTCCGACGGCGCGCGGCTATTCCATCGTGCTCGACGTCGGCGCCTCGATCGGCGCGGACGCGCGCCATCTCGTCGATCTCGCCGTCATGGGCGCGGCGATGGCGCGCTCGCTGTTCGACATAGAGCGGCCGAGCGTCGGCCTGCTCAATGTCGGCGTCGAGGAGATCAAGGGCGTCGAGGAGGTCAAGACGGCCTCGCGCCTGCTCAAGGAGTACGACCTCCCCGATCTCGACTACCACGGCTTCGTCGAGGGCGACGAGATCGGCAAGGGCGTCGTCGACGTCATCGTCACCGAGGGCTACTCCGGCAATATCGCGCTGAAGACGGCGGAGGGAACGGCGACGCAGATCGTCGACTATTTGCGGCAGGCGATCGGCAAGTCCTGGCTCGCGAAGATCGGCTATCTGCTGGCGCGCGGCGCCTTTCGCGAGCTGCGCGACAAGCTCGACGTGCGCAATATCAATGGCGGCGTGTTCCTGGGCCTCGAGGGCGTCGTCATCAAGAGCCATGGCGGCGCCGACGCGCTGGCCTTCGCCCGCGCCGTCGAGATCGGCTATGAGATGGCGCATCAAGGCCTGCTCTCGAAGATTCGCGACATGCTGGCGACGAGCCGCCGCGACGACCAGGAAGCCGCTCAGTGACTCTTTCCTCGCGCCCTCTGCGCTCTGTCGTCGTCGGCCTCGGCAGCTATCTGCCGAGCCGCATCCTCACCAATGAAGAGCTCGCCGCCACTGTCGACACCAGCGACGAATGGATCACGCAGCGCACCGGGATAAAGGAGCGCCACATCGCCGCGCCGGGCGAGACGACCTCCATGCTCGGCGAGAAGGCCGCGCGCGCCGCGCTCGCCGACGCCGGACTCGGTCCCGAGGACATCGACCTCATCATCGTCGGCACCTCGACGCCCGACTATACTTTCCCCTCGACGGCGACGCAGATCCAGGCCGCGCTCGGCGTCACGCGCGGCGCCGCCTTCGATCTGCAGGCCGTGTGCTCGGGATTCGTCTTCGCTCTGGCGACGGCGGAGAAATTCCTGCGCTCGGGCTCGCACAAGCGCGCGCTGGTCATCGGCGCGGAGACCTTCTCGCGCATTCTCGACTGGAAAGACCGCACGACCTGCGTGCTGTTCGGCGACGGCGCCGGCGCCATCGTGCTCGAGGCGCGCGAGAGCGAGGGCTCGCTGGCCGAGCGCGGCATTTTGACGACGCATTTGCGCTCGGACGGACGCCATCGCGCCAAGCTGCATGTCGACGGCGGCCCCTCTTCCACCGGCACAGTCGGCCATTTGCGCATGGAAGGCAAGGAAGTCTTCCGCTTCGCCGTCGGAATGGTAACGGATGTCGTTACCGATGCTTTCGCGGCGACGGGCGTCACCGCGGCCGATCTCACCTGGTTCGTGCCGCATCAGGCCAACCGCCGCATCATCGACATGTCGGCGGCGAAACTGGGCATAGCGCCCGAAAAAGTGGTCGCCACAGTGCATTTGCACGGCAACACCTCGGCCGCCTCCATCCCCCTCGCTCTGTCGGTCGCGCGCGACGATGGCCGCATTCGCCGTGACGATCTCGTGATGCTCGAGGCGGTCGGCGGCGGCTTCACCTGGGGATCGGCGCTCATCCGCTGGTGAGCGGCCCGGCGCCCCTTGTCGCCCGGGTCACGAAAACTGCAACCTGCGCTTGATTTCCTGCGTAGTTTCTGAAAAATAAGCAAATTGAGTTTTTCGCTCCTCGCGATGAGCGCCCGCGGCGGCTTGTCGCGATCGACCGCGACGAAACTTCTCCCGCGAGAGTTGTCACAAATCAGAAAAAGAAATCGAACCTGACGATGTTAGTTTTCGTTTTGAATCCATAAGGTCGATCATGTCTCAAAATGTTTCTGAAAAAGCTGCGCCGGCAGTCGAAGAGTTTTCCAGGGAAAACGCCATTTCCAGCAACGCGCCGTCACCACAAGCGCATCACACCGTCACACGCGCCGATCTCGCGGACGCCGTGCATCGGCGCATCGGCCTGTCGCGCGCGGAATCGGGCGAATTCGTGGAAGCCGTGCTGTCCGAGATTTTCGACGCCATCATCTCCGGCGAGGATGTCAAGCTCTCGTCCTTCGGCTCCTTTCACATTCGCTCCAAGGGCGAGCGCGTGGGCCGCAATCCCAAGACCGGCGCCTCCGCGCCGATCACCGCGCGCCGCGTCGTGATGTTCAAAGCGTCGAATGTGCTGCGGGCGCGCATCAACGGGCAGCGCGCGACCGAAGAATAGAGGCGCGCGCTTCGCTTTCGCTTGCCGAAGCGGTGATCGGCGACCTACAAGCGCGCCCATGAGCAATCCCATGAGCGAGCGAGCCCCGGACACTGCGCAGACGATCCGCCGCGCGGCGCATATGCCTTCCGCCGTCTGGGCGCTAGGCGTCACCTCTCTGTTCATGGATTTCTCCTCCGAGATGATCCACGCGCTGCTGCCGGTCTATCTCGCCGGCACGCTCGGCGTCGCCATCGCCGAGATCGGCTGGATCGAGGGCGTGGCGGAGGCGACGGCGCTCGCTGTGAAAGTCGTCTCCGGCCGCGTCTCCGACATGATCGGCCGCCGCAAAGGGCTGACGCTCTTCGGCTATGGCCTCGCCGCGGCGACAAAGCCGATCTTCCCGCTCGCCGGCGGCGCGGCGGAAGTCATTGCGGCGCGCATGCTCGACCGGCTCGGCAAGGGATTGCGCGGAGCGCCGCGCGACGCGCTGATCGCCGACGTCACCACGCCGGAGCAGCGCGGCGCCGCCTATGGCCTGCGCCAGACGCTCGACACGGTGGGCGCGGTGATCGGCCCGCTGGCGGCGATCGGCCTGATGCTGGCGACGCATGACGACACGCGCTTCGTCTTCTGGATGGCCTGCATTCCGGCGCTGGTCTGCGTGCTCGTGCTCGCAGTCTTCGTCCATGAGCCGGAGGAGACGCGTCCGCCCGCCTCTGGACGCAAAGCTCTGCTCGCGGGATTTTCCGAGCTGCCGCGCGCCTTCTGGCTGCTGCTCGCTTTCGGCGCGCTGCTCGCCGCGGCCCGCGTCGGCGAGGCGTTTCTGGTGCTGCGGGCGACGGGCGCGGGCTTGCGCATCGCCTTCGCGCCGCTCACCCTCGTCGCAATGTCCTTCGTCGCCATGCTCGCCGCCTATCCGGCGGGAAAGATCGTCGACCGCTGGAGCGAGCGCCGGCTGCTCGTCGCGGCGAGCGTGACGCTGGCGATTTCGGAGGCCGTGCTCGCGGCGTCATCGGACATCGCCGTCGTCTTTGCGGGAATAGCGCTGTGGGGCCTGCATATCGCGCTGGCGCAAGTGGCGTTCTCGGCGCTGGTGGCCCGCGCGGCGCCGGCGCATCTGCGCGCCACCGGCTTCGGCGTCTTCGGCCTCGCCAACGCGGTGGCGGTGATCGCCGGCAATGTCGCCTTCGGCGCGCTGGCCGAGACGAGCGGCCAGGGCTTCGCCTATGGCTGCGCCGCGGTCGCCGCGCTGGCGCCGCTGGCGCTCATCCCCGCCATGGCGCGCGGAGGCGACGCCCACCGTGGCTAAAACGCGCCAGACCTTCGTTTGCCAGAGCTGCGGCGCGGCGACGAGCCGCTGGCAGGGCCGCTGCGAAGCCTGTGGCGAGTGGAACAGCATCGTCGAGGAGACTGGCGCGGCCGGCGGCGGCTTCGGCCCGGCGGCGCGCGCGGGACGCGGCCGGCCCTTCGCGCTCGAGGCGCTCGCCGGCGACGCCAGCCCCGCCCCGCGCATCGCCACCGGAATAGAGGAGTTCGACCGCGTGACCGGCGGCGGCTTCGTGCCGGGCTCGGTGGCGCTGCTCGGCGGCGAGCCCGGCATCGGCAAATCGACGCTGCTGATCCAGGCCTGCGCGGCCCTCGCGCGGCGCGGCGAAAGGGTGATCTACATCTCCGGCGAGGAGGCCGCCGCGCAGGTGCGGCTGCGGGCCGACCGCCTGGGGCTGTCGAGCGCCCCGGTCGAGCTCGCCGGCGCGACCCAGGTCGAGGATATTCTCGCCACCTGCTCCACCGGAAAACGCGCCGCGCTCATCGTCATCGACTCGATTCAGACGATGCATACGCAGACCGCCGATTCGGCGCCCGGCACGGTGACGCAGGTGCGCGCCAGCGCCCAGGCGCTGCTGCGCCACGCCAAGCTCAGCGGCTCCACCGTGATTCTCGTCGGCCATGTGACCAAGGACGGTCAGGTCGCCGGGCCGCGCGTCGTCGAGCACATGGTCGACGCGGTGCTCTCCTTCGAGGGCGACAGCGCGCATCATTTCCGCATGTTGCGCGCCTCCAAGAACCGCTTCGGCGCGACCGGCGAGATCGGCGTCTTCGAGATGACCGGCGCCGGCCTCGCCGAGGTCGCCAATCCGTCCGCGCTTTTTTTGGCCGGCCGCGACGCCACCGCGCCGGGCGCCGCCGTGCTCGCCGGCATGGAGGGCCAGCGCCCCATGCTGGTCGAGATCCAGGCGCTGGTCGCGCCGACCTCGCTCGGCACGCCGCGACGCGCCGTCGTCGGCTTCGATTCGAATCGCCTGTCGATGATTCTCGCCGTGCTGGAGGCCCATGCCGGGCTGAAGCTCGGCATGCATGACGTCTATCTCAATGTCGCCGGCGGGTTGCGCGCGGACGAGCCGGCCGCCGATCTCGCCGCCGCCGCCGCCCTCGTCTCCTCGCTGACCGGCGCGACCCTGCCCGCCGAGCTGCTGTTTTTCGGCGAGATCGCGCTCTCGGGCTCGGTTCGCCCGGTCATCCACGCCGGCGCGCGGCTGAAGGAGGCAGGCAAGCTCGGCTTCCGCCGCGCGGTTCTCCCGCAGGCCCAGCAGACGACCGACGAAGACAAGAGCACGGGCGTCGCCCTGTCGCATTGCGGCCATGTCGCCTCGCTGGTCGCCGACATCGCCAAAGATTCGGTCGGCGCGCGCGAGCGCGGCCGCCCGCCGCGACGCCCCTGAGCCGTCGAATTTTTCGTTTTCGCGCGAATTCTCGTCGCTCGACATGTTCCGCTCGAGTCAAAAGAACTCTTTCCGTAAATGCAGAATACGTAGCCGCGGCCCGGATGAATACGTATTTCTGCTTGCGACTCTGCACATTCTTCACAGGAATGACGACGTAGACACAGATTTATCGGTGAAGCGCCGCCCGCGGATGGTTGCAGAAAATTAACCATGAGCAATAATGATTTCATTCAGCGAATCACGCGTTTTTCAAGTTTCCACGAGGCCGAACGATGCAATCTCGGGAATTTGCGGAGACGAGCAGAGAAATCGCCCGCTGGAGTGAACCATTAGTGGCCGATCGAATATTCAGTGTCTATGAGACCTGGTTTCGAGGACGTCGGCAGATGTGGGACGCTCTCGGACGACAGCATTGCCGCATGTGGCGAAGCCTGCTCGAAGGGGAGCCGCTGATGGCGAGGGACGCGCGCGACGATCTCGTGCGCCTCGCCCGGCGCGCCAATATAGAAGAGCGCTCGCTCGAGGCCATAGACGAGACGGTGATGGACGAGCTCTTCCGCGTGATCCTGCGCCGCTGGCAGGGCCGCGACGAAGCGCGCCTCCACGGCATGGCGCTGATGATCGCCGCCTCCACGCTGGGCGAGATCCGCCGCGCCGCCTGAGCGCTCTATAGCGTTTCCAGCCGAAGTGGACGCCGGGTCGGCGTTGGAAACGCGTCAAAAACATAGAGTCTTTCCCTGTTTCCATGAAACGGGGAAAGACTCTGGCGTTTCCAGCCGAAGCGGGCGCCGGTTCGGCGTCGGAAACGCGTCGAGAGAAAAGGCGGTCGCCCTGCTTCGTCCGCCGCGTTTCTCGCAAATGCCGCAATCGCGGGGTTTGTATCCGGCCGCGCGCGCTTGTGGACAAACAGCGCCGCCCGCGCCGGGACGTGACGAACTATGGCCGCTCCCTTATACTCGGCGTCGAGATTCCGACGGCACGACGAACGCGCCGGCCTCGACCTTCGGCGGAGCCCTTCGCGAGCCTCGCCCGAGCGCCGAGCGCGCCCCAAGGGATTCACGCCAGAGCGCTTTTCGCTCGAACGGAATCGTTCGAGCGAACCGAATTCGCTCCAAATCGAATTTAGACCGGTTTCTGGTCCAATCGGACCGAAAACGGGTCTAGAGAAGACGAAACACGAGAGGCCTTGCACATGCCGTCCTATCTCGATCTCGCCGTCACCATAGTGGTGCTGGTCTCGGGCCTGCTCGCGCTGCTGCGCGGCTTCACGCGCGAGGTGCTGGCCATTTTGTCCTGGGTGGCGGCCGCAGCGGCGGCCTATTACTTGCATCCGCTCCTCGTGCCTTATGTCAAACCCTATGTGCCGAAGGACAATATCGCCCTGCTCGCAGCGGCGGCGATCGTCTTCTTCGCCACGCTCGTCATCGTGTCGCTGTTCACCGTGAAGCTCTCGGATGTCATCCTCGACTCCAAGATCGGCGCGCTGGACCGCACGCTGGGCTTTCTGTTCGGCGCGGCGCGCGGGATGCTGCTCGCCGTGGTGGCCTTCCTGTTCTATGCTTGGCTGGTGCCGGACGCGAGCCAGCCGGAGTGGATCAAGAATGCGCGCACCAAGCCGGTGCTGCAGGCCTCCGGCGACAAGCTGCGCGAATATCTGCCCGACGACATCGAGGGGCTCGTCGCCAAGATCAAGACCAAGAAGGCCGGCGTCGGCGCGGAAGAGCCGCCGGCCGAGCCCGAGAGCGACAAGCCCGACGCCGAGCCCGCGCCCGAAAAGCGCGGCGATCTTACAAATCATCCGTCCGTCGCCACATATGGCGCGAACGAGCAACAGAAACTGGACGCCCTCGTCTCCGGGCGAAAAGCGCGCTGAGCGTGGGCGAGTGGGCGTGACGCCCGAGGAGAGAAGCGAATGAGCGGTTCGGACTTGGACGGCGGCGGCGGGCGTCCTTCCATGTCGAACACGTCGGACGACGATCTCGACGGCGACCGGCTCCGCGAATATTGCGGGGTCTTCGGCATATTCGACCATCCCGAGGCGACGGTTCTGACCGCGCTCGGACTGCACGCGCTGCAGCATCGCGGCCAGGAGGCGGCGGGCATCGTCGCCTTCGACGGCAAGCGCTTCAACTCGGAGCGCCGCCTCGGCCTCGTCGGCGATCATTTCTCGCATGAGAGCACGATCAAGCGCCTGCCCGGCAATTCGGCGATCGGCCATGTCCGCTATGCGACGACCGGCGAGACGATCCTGCGCAATGTCCAGCCGCTGTTCGCCGAGCTCAACACCGGCGGCTTCGCCATCGGCCACAATGGCAATCTCACCAACGCCCATACGCTGCGCCGCGATCTGATCGAGGAAGGCGCGATCTTCCAATCGACCTCCGACACGGAGGTGATTCTCCATCTGGTGGCGCGCAGCCGCAAGACGCGGCTGGTCGAGCGCTTCATCGAGGCGCTGCGCTCGATCGAGGGCGCCTATGCGCTCGTCGTGCTCTCCAACAAGAAGCTCATCGGCGCGCGCGATCCGCTCGGCATTCGCCCGCTCGTCATCGGCGAGCTCGACGGCAAATATATTCTCGCCTCGGAGACCTGCGCGCTGGACATCATCGGCGCGCATTTCGTGCGCGATGTGGAGAATGGCGAGGTCGTCATCATCTCGGAGGACGGGCTCGAGAGCGTCAAGCCCTTCCCGCCGCAGCAGATGCGCCCCTGCATCTTCGAATATATCTATTTCGCACGCCCCGATTCGATCGTGCATGGCCGGCCCGTCTATGAGGTGCGCAAGGCCATGGGCGCCGAGCTCGCCCGCGAGCAGAGGATCGAGGCCGACGTCGTCGTGCCGGTGCCCGATTCGGGCGTGCCCGCCGCCATCGGCTATGCGCAAGTGTCCGGCATTCCCTTCGAACTCGGCATCATCCGCAATCACTACATCGGCCGCACCTTCATCCAGCCGACGCAATCGGTGCGCGAGATCGGCGTGCGGCTGAAGCACAGCGCCAATCGCTCCGTCGTCGCCGGCAAGCGCGTGATCCTCATCGACGATTCGATCGTGCGCGGCACCACTTCGGTGAAGATCGTGCAGATGATGCGCGACGCCGGCGCGCGCGAGGTGCATTTCCTCATCTCCTCGCCGCCGATCACCAATCCCGATTATTACGGCATCGACACGCCGCAGAAGGAGAAGCTGCTCGCCGCGACGCATACGCTCGAGGAGATGCGGCAGTATATCGGCTCGGACAGCCTCGCCTTTCTGTCGATCGACGGCATCTACCGCGCCATGGGCGAGGAGAAGCGCGACCCCGTGCGGCCGCAATTCACCGACCATTGCTTCACGGGCGATTATCCGACGACGCTCACCGATGTGACCGAAGAGCGCGTGCGCACGCAGCTGTCGCTGCTGGCGGAGGCGAGCTGAACGGAAATGAATTGACGCCTCTGCGGGCCGCGCTATGATATCGTTGATATCATCGGAGCATTCCGCATGGCTCAGTTGCTCGTACGCAATCTCGCCGACGACGTGAAGCAAAAGCTTCGGCGCCGCGCGGCGGAGCATGGGCGCAGCATGGAGGAAGAGGCGCGCCGCATCATAGAGGCGGCAGTCGGCGGCCAAGGGGCCGAAGACTATGGATGGGCCTCTCGCCTCTCCGCGCAATTCTCCGAATTCGGCTTCTCCGATGACGAGGCGACCGCTTTGGAGCTCCGCGGAGCGGCGCGGCCGGCCGAATTCGAGTGATCCTGCTCGACACGAATGTCGTCTCCGAGCTCGTGAAAGCGAGACCTCATCCATCGGTCCTGGCGTGGCTCGATCGCCATCCTCTCTCTTCGGTCTGGATATCCTCGATTTCGGTGATGGAGTTGCATTTCGGCTCGGAGCTTCTCGACCCGAGCAGAAAGAAGGCGGAACTCTCCGCTGCGCTCGCCCGGCTGGCGGAAACGACATTCGGCGACCGCATAGCGCCTTTCGACGCGAGGGCGGCGGAAGCGGCCGGACGGCTCGCAGCCTCACGCCGCCGCAGCGGAACGACGGTGGACCACCGCGACACGCAGATCGCCGGCATTGCTCTCGCCCATCGCGCGCGGCTCGTGACACGCAATCTGCGCGATTTCGCCGATCTCGATGTCGAGGCGACGAATCCTTGGAATGAGTGAGACGCGGGCGTCCGCGCGAACGAAACGCCGCTCCCGACAAACTCGGGAGCGGCGCGCTCGCCTCACCAGCTGTATTTCAGACCGCCCTTGCCGCCATAGCTGCGCGTCAGATCCGAAAACTCGCCCTGGAAATCCACGAAGAGCGCGAGGCGATCCTCGAGATGGAGCTGCACGCCGGCCTTGATCTGCGCGAGATTGGAGGCTTCGCGCGGGCCGAAGACGGTGAAGCTCGCCCCCGGCAGCGCCACCAGCGCATTGGTCATGCGCCGCTGCGGGAAGAACTCGTGCACCCAGGCGACGCTGCCCGTCGGCGCCACCCGCCAGCCATTGTCGAGGCGGAAGCCGTTGGAGAAGCGCAGGCCGAGAAATGTCGGCAGCGCGGTCGTCGACTGGCCCTTGTTCGTCAGCGCCAGCGGGCTCGCGGGATTGAGGCCCTTCTCGGTGAAGGCGTCGGATTCGTAGAAGGCGACTTCCGCCGCCGCGAAGGGCGTCAGCTTCACGGCGCCGATGTCATAGCCATGGCCGATCTCGCCGCGCGTGCGATATTCGCGCGAAGAGAAATCCGCGGTGAGCTTGTCATAGGGCAGGAAGCCGAAGCCGCCGGCCGTGCGCGTCGTCGAATTCTGGAAGACGCTGAAAGTCTCGCTCAATTCGACATAGGAGCGGCCGAAGCGACGGCTCGTATAGAGGCCGCCGTGGAAAGCGGTGATTTCGCCGCTGCTCTGCTGCGACGCGACAGAGAAATTCGACGAGCTGCCGCCCGCCGCGACGCCGAGGAGCCAATCGGGATCGATCTGATAATCGAGGCCGATGATCCCGCCGTAATAATTGGCTTTGGCGGACGGCGAGCCGAGACCGGCGTCGGACGAGATATCGACGGCGCCGCCGAAGAAGGAGCCCCAGGCGCGCCATGTGCGGGTGAAGACCGGCGGGCTCTTCACGACGATCGGCCCTTTGCGCGATTCGAGCCGCGTGTAGTTGAGCGCGCCGGCGACGCTCTCGCGCGAGGTGATTCCGGTGACGTCGCTGGTCTCGCCGGAGCGCCAGAAGGCGGCCTGATCGGAGATCGTCGAGCTCGCCAATGCGCCGATATGGATCGCCGTCGATTGCGCGCCCGCGAGGCCGGCGCCGCTCAGCGTATCGAAGCTCGATTGCGCGCCCTGCGCCGTCTGCAGATAGAGCGTGTTGAAGAGGCTCGCGCCCGCTGCGCCATAGGGGCCCTTGCTCGCCGCCGTCAGCGCATTGGCGACAGCGCGCTGATTGGCGTTGGCCGCCACCGCGCCGAAGGCGAGATCATTGCGGTTCAAGCTCAGATAGACATTGTTCGCGTCATAGCCGAGCCAGGGCGTCAGAAACGCCAGATTGGTCGAGGCGCCGGAGAAGCTCCCCGACACGCCGCCCTGGGCGTTGAGGATCGTATAGGAGGTGCTCGGCAGATAGAGGCCGGAGCCGGCGAGAACGCTCACCGAGCCATTGAGCGACGCCGCTCCCGTGACATTGGTCCGATCCGCGACGAAAGGCGTCGCGCGCACCGAATAGATCGAGCCGGGCTGGAAGGCGAGCGCGCCCTTGACGGTCAATGTCCCGATCGTGTCCGCAGCGCCGGGCGCGAGCGTTCCGCCCGAATTCACCGTCACATTGCCGACCGTTCCGGCGCCGGCGAGCGCGCCGCCGGAATTCACTGTGCTCGCCGAGACGATCGAGCCCGCGATCTCGAGCGTGCCGCCATTGACGATGGTCGGGCCGGTGTAAGTGTCCGTTCCGGTGAGCGTCAGCCGGCCCGTGCCGTTCAGCGTGAGGCCGCCCGAGCCGGAAATGTCGTTGTTCCAGGAGTCCTTCGCATTGAAGCCGCCCAGAGAGGCGTTCATCGCAATGGAGACCTGCGAGTTGAAGGCGCCATAGCCGTCCGCGGCGGCGAAGAGATTGAGCCGCGCATAGCCCGAGCCGTCGTCGAGCGGCTGGCCGGAGGCGAGCTCCGTCGTCGCCAGCACGTCGCGAAGCTGCGCCGTCGTGAGATAGGGAAAGCGGCTCGCGATCAGGACTTCGGCGCCGACGGGGACGACCGGCGCGAGATTGGTGGGGCCGACAGGCGCGAGACCATAGGTCAGCCAATAGGTGAAATTGGCCTTGTCCGTCGAAAGACTGCTGAAGCGATCCGTCGCCGATGTCGTCGCGCAGGCGGCGACCCCGCCGGAACATGTGCTCAGCAGCGTGCGAAGGTCGCTCTGCGCGGCGGTGAAAAGCGCAGGGAAATCGCTGGTCGTGGTGATGGTCCCGCCGAGCAGGCCGGGCACGGTCTGATTTTCGTATTTCGAACTGCCGTTCAATATCTGCACCAGATCATAATAGGTCTGGATGCGCGCGCCGATGACGTCGAGCGGATAATGCGCGCCGAGCACGATGCGGCTATTGCCGAATTCGGCGCCGCGGGTGATCAGCTGCTGAAAACGCTCGGGAACCATGATCGCCAGCAATAGGCTGGATGTGAAGCCATAGGTGGAATGGCCGCTGGGGAAGGAGGCGTTGCTCTTCAGCGTCGGGATGACGGCCGTGGCCGTATCGGTGCTGACGCCGAAATAGTCGTTGGCGACGAAAGTCTGAATCTGGCTCGGCGCGACCTGCGCCGGCCGGCTGTCGCCGACCGTATTGGCGTTGGCGGGCAGCGGATTATAGGCCTTGTCATAGACATTGAACTGGCCGCCCGCCGGCAGCGAGACGCCGACGGCCTGATGCGCCGGATTGCCATCCGTGCTGCCATTGGCGAAGAAATTCTTGGTGAAGGCGGAATCGCTCGCCGTGATCAGCGTGTTGATCTGGGTGAAGAGGCTGGAGAAATTCGTCGAGAGGCTGGTGGCGGTGAAATTCTGCGCAACGCTGTCCTTCGTCGCGAAAACCGCGAGAAGCTTGGAGCCGAGGCCGTCGGCTACCGTCATGCCGTTCTGCATGGAGCCGATGAGCGCCGCGATCGTGTTGTCGGAGACCGCCTGCGCGCGCACGGCCGCGGAGGAGTTATTGTTGATGGCGATCGCCGTGGCGAGATTCTGGTTCAGCACGGAGACGCCCGCCGGCGTGTTGCGGAGCAGGCTGAACCCCGACAACAGATTGGCGTTGTCGATATTCGTCGCGGTCTGCGCCCGAGCGCCCGCGGCCGAAAAGCCGACCGCGCCGACCAGCGCCATCGACGCGAAAAAGCGATTGTTCATGCCGGGGAGCTCCTTAAGCTCGACTATTCGTTTTTCGCAATTATTTCGGCGACATGTATGCTTGATGACGAAGCGGGCGTCGGCGCGCGGAATCGCGACGGCCTCTCTCTTGCTTGGACGCGGTTCGAGGACACAGACCGCATGACGCCCGAAGCCGACGACAAACGCCTCTACGCCCCCGCCGCCGCGCGCAATCGCGGGCCGATTCTCGACGTGCTGCGCGAGGAGCTGCCGGCGGAAGGGCTCGTGCTGGAGATCGCCAGCGGCACGGGCGAGCATTCCGCGCATTTCGCCACCAATCTGCCGAGCCTCGTCTTCCAGCCCACGGACCGCGACGAAAGAGCGCGGGAGAGCGTCGCCGCCTGGGTCGCGGCGATGGGCCTTCCCAATCTGCGCGCGCCGCTCGCGCTGGATGCGACGCAGCGGCCCTGGCCCGTCGCCAAGGCGGACGCCATTCTCTGCATCAACATGGTCCATATCTCGCCTTGGGAGTCGACGGAGAGCCTCTTCGCCACCGCCGCGGCGATGCTGCCGGAGGGCGCGCCGGTCTGCCTCTACGGCCCCTATAAGCGCGGCGGCGTCCATACCGCGCCCAGCAACGAAGAGTTCGACGCGAGCCTGCGCGCCAACAATCCCGCCTGGGGCGTGCGCGACATAGAGACGGTCGTCGCCTGCGCGCAGAAGAACGGGTTTTCCGAGCCGCGCATCGTCGAGATGCCGGCCAATAATCTGACCCTCGTGTTTCGCCTGCGCCGTGCTAGATAGGCGCTCATGACAGCGCCCGCCCGCGAGCTCATGACGATACCGGAATTCCTCGCCTGGTCGGAGCGGCACGAGGAACGCCATTACGAGCTCGTCGATGGCGAGGTCGTCGCCATGCCGCGCGAGAAGCCGGAGCATGTGGCGACGAAGGGCAAGATCTGGCGCGCCGTCGCCGAAGCGCTGGCGCGCGCCGGGGCGCCCTGCGAGGCCTATGTCGGCGGCCTCGGCGTCGCGGTGGATGCGCATAATGTCTACGAGCCGGACATTCTGGTGAATTGCGGCGATCCCATCGCAACGGAAGAGATGCTCGCCCCTGCCCCCATCATCATCGTCGAGCTGCTCTGGCCCACCTCCGACACGATCGACAAGGAGGTGAAGCGGGCGGGCTATTTCCGTGTGGCGAGCCTCGCCCATTATCTCGTCGTCGATCTCGGCCGCCGCGCCGTGGCGCACCACAGCCGCAACGACGAGGCCGCCTTTCGACAAGAGACCGTGACCGAAGGATCGATCCGGCTCGACCCGCCGGGACTCGATCTCGCGCTCGAGGATATTTTCGCATGACAACACTCGAAGGCCGTGTCGCTCTCGTCACAGGAGCCTCGCGCGGCATAGGCCGGGCTCTCGCCGTCGCGCTCGCGCGCGAGGGCGCGCATGTCGTCGCGCTGGCGCGCGGGCAAGGCCCGCTCGAATTTCTCTATGACGAGATCGTCGGCTTCGGCGGCGAGGCGACGATCGTGCCGCTCGACGTCACCGAATTCGACAATCTCGATCGGCTCGGCGCCTGCATCCACGAACGCTGGAAGAAGCTCGACATTCTGGTCGGCAACGCCGGCCTGCTCGGTCCGCTCACGCCGCTCCCCCATGTCGATCCGCCGCAATGGAGCCGTCTCTTCGATGTGAATGTCACCGCCAATTGGCGGCTCATTCGCGCAATGGATGTGCTGCTGCGCTCCTCCGACGCCGGGCGGACGGTGTTCGTCACCTCCGGCGCTGCGCATCGCATCAAGCCCTATTGGGGCCCCTACGCCATCACCAAAGCGGCGCTGAACGCGCTCGGACGCACTTATGCGGTCGAGACGCAGACCACGAGCCAAGTGAAGGTGATGCTCGCCAATCCCGGCCCGCTGCGCACGCAGATGCGCGCCGCCGCAATGCCGGGCGAAGATCCGATGACGCTGCGCACGCCCGAGGAATTGGCGCCTAAGCTCGTCGCTCTGTGCCGGCCGGACTGGGCCGAGACCGGCAAGCTCTACGACTTTCCGACCGACAGCGTCATCGATTTCGCGTGAGCGCCCAAAGGGCGCCCACGCCGCTCCGCCTCACCCTCAGTGGTGATGATGGTGATGGTGATGGTGTCGATGGCAGAAACGTCCGTGATGACCGGCCGGCTCCGGCGCGTAACGCAGGCTCAGATGGCCGACGCCGGCCGACAGGATGAGGCCCGTATTCGCCTCGACCGAGATCGGCTGCAACGTCACAGTGTCATTGGAGCCGCCGACGAGCACCGAGCCGCCGCCGCCGACGCCGAGCGCGAAGGAGCCATGGGCGCCGATATAATCGCCGGCCAGAGCGCCGGGACCCGTGGCGCCGCTCGCCGCCACCACGCCCCAGGCGAGCTCGCCCGGGCCGCCGACGCCGATCACTGCGCCGACATTGGTGACGCTGCCGACATAATGGACCGGCGGCGCGCCGCTCTCATCCTCGAACAGGCAATCGACCGTCCGCTCCTCGACGATGATCGCGACCTTGTCGCCGGAGAGCTTGCACTCCAGCACGCCGGCCCGGCCATGCGCCGAGGCGGATACCGGCGCGAGCGCCGCCAGAAGCGCCGCGACGCCGACCGGCGCCGCCGCCATGCGAAACAGAGACTTCAGATAATTGGTCATAGCTACCTCCCAGTTGTCCACGCCCGCCCTCGAGGGGGACGCCGCGCGGCTTTCGAAAGCCCGTCTTGTGCTTCACCGGCACATAAGCGCCGCGCATGACGGATGAAAGTGCTCCGGCGCACAGGCTCGCGCTCGGCGAAGCCCCGCACTCGACAAGACCCGTGCTCGCCCTTGCGGCGCGGGCCCGTTCATCCGATCTTATCGGCCGGGGGAGAGCGATCGAAGAGGATGAACAAGCGTGTCGCAGGCACTTCCCGTCGCGATCGAGCGGTCCATGACGGAGGCCGACCGCGCCGCTCTGCGAGCGGCGGTCGAGATATTGGAGCGCGAGAGCTTCGCCGAGCGGCTCACCACGCTCGCCGGACGGCAGATCGGCTTCGCCGGGCGCATGATTCCGACAGCGCTGCAGGAGGTCGCCGCCAGCGCCGCCCGCCGGGGCCTGAAATCGGCGCTGCGCGTCGCAATATCGAGCCTCGACCGCGGCGCGCCGGCGCACGACGCGTCCCGTCTGCATCTGCGCCTCGCGGCGGCGAGCGGCGCGATCGGCGGCGCCGTCGGCCTCGCCAGCCTGCCGATCGAGCTGCCCGTCTCCACCGTCATCATGCTGCGCTCGATCGCCGACATCGCCCGCCGCGAGGGCGAGAACCTCGCCGATCCGGAGGCGACGATCGCCTGCCTGCAGGTCTTCGCGCTCGGCGGCCATGCGGAGGAAGGCAATATTCTCGAGGGCGGCTATCTCGCCATTCGCGGCCTGCTCGCCAAATCGGTGAGCGACGCGGCACGCTATGTGGCGGCGACCGCCGTCGCCGACGAGACGGCGCCGGTGCTCGTGCGACTGGTCGCGCTGCTCTCGACGCGCTTCGGCGTCATCGTCTCGCAAAAGGCGGCGGCGCAGGCGGCGCCCATCCTCGGGGCGTTCGGCGGCGCGGCGGTCAATGTCGCCTTCACGCGGCACTTCCAATCGCTGGCGCGCGGCCATTTCACCGTGCGGCGATTGGAGCGCGCCTATGGCCGCGACATCGTCTATCGCGAATATGCGCGAATGGCCGGACGCACGGAGACCGCCGGCTCCGCCTGATCGGCGCGGCGCGGCGAATAGCGAATAGCGAATAGTAAGAATCTCTACTCGCTACTCGCTACTCGCTACTCGCTATTTCGCCACTTCCGCCGGATGCAGCGCGCGCCAGAGATTTTCCACCTGGCTCAGCGTGCCGATATTGGCCTCGTTCTCCTCGAGCAAAATGGCGTCGGCCTCTTGCGCGCTGGCGCGCAGCTCGGCGAGATCGGCCGGCAGCCGCTCGCCATTGCCGGTCTCGCCGGGCGTCGTGTGATAGCGAACGAGGTCGAAATCATCATTGGCGAGCCGCATGGAGAACCAATAATCGATCTGCGGCGGGCAAGGCGCCTGCGCGAGAGAGACGATGATCTCGCGCACGAAGCTGCCGCCGAGCGCGAGCAGCTTGGGCGCGCGCTCGCATCGTGTCGTCTGCGGCGCGCGCAGAATGGTCGCGACCGGATAATGCGGATCGGGCCATAGAAGATTGAGCAGATCGAGCAGATCGCGATCCGTTCCCAAGGCGACATCGCTGCGACGCCAATCGAAATCGAACAGGCCGAGGCCCGCTTCTTCGCCGATGAGCCGCGCCGCCTCGCGCGTCGCCAGCGCCGCGCCGAGCAGATTCCAATGCGTGCCGCCGCGCGGGAAGAGATCTATGTCGAAATCCCGTTTGCGCGCCTCGAGCAGCGCCGGCGAATCCACGAAGCGAAGACCACGCGCCGCCAGCGCGGCGCGATAGGGCGCGAGCTTGTCGATGGTTCCGCGCGCGAGCGCCGGGCATTTCGCTCCCGCGGGGAAATATTGCGGATATTGCGACGCCTTGGACGGCGAGATCAGATAGGCGAAGCCTTTTCCGCGCGCATGGGCGGCGGCCTCGTTCTCGGCGACGCGCTGCGCCCAGCGTGAGAGCGTCGTCTCATTCGGCGCCGCGCCGCGCCGGCAGAATTCATCGATATAGAAACGCTCGAACAATTGCTCGCCGCGCCCGATGACGAGGCCGCCCGCGCCGGAAGCGCCGAACAGCGAATAGAGCAGTTGATTGCGCGCACGCACGGCGAAGGGAAACATCGGTAGAGATTGCGCGAGATTGTCGGAAAAGCTCTTCTGCGTCTCGCCGGAGAGGATTTTGTCGAGCGACACCTCTGTGGCCGCCGGCCGCGCGACGCCGGCGAGCGGATCGGCGCTGCGCAGCCGCCACTTGGGGTGATCGCGCTCGACGGCGTAATTCCACAGCGTCGCGAGAAAGAAAAACAAGACGCCGCCGGCGGCGGCGTAGATCGGCAAGCGATGCAGGAGCGTGCGACGCATCGTTTAGAACCGGAAATAGATGAAGGGCTTGAACGGATCGGCGAGACCCTTGCCCACCGCGCAGACGAAGAGCAACGCCAAAGCGCAATTCATCGCGAGAGCATGGCGCTGCGCGAGAAGGCTCCAAGACAGCCTGTCGCCGAACGAGAGATAGAGCCGCTGCGCGAGACAGATCGCCGCCGCTATCGCGAGGACGGTGAAATGATAGGCCGGAATGGCGACAGGCTCGACGCCGGACGCGAAGGGCTGCGCCATTGCGGCGTAGAATACGCCCGCCTGCTGCAGGGAAGACGCTCGAAAAACGGTCCAGCCGATCGTCACGACGAAGAAGGTGAGGAGATTGGCGACGAAGACCGGACGGCGCTTCAGCCAATCGACGAGGAACAAACGATCGAGCACGAGGAAGAGGCCATTATAGGCGCCCCAGGCGACATAGGTCCAAGCCGCGCCGTGCCACAGGCCCGAGGCGAGGAAGCAGAGCCAGAGATTGACCTGCATGCGCAATTCGCCACGCCGATTGCCGCCGAGCGGAATATAGAGATAGTCGCGAATCCAGGAGGTCAGCGACATGTGCCAGCGGCGCCAGAATTCGCTGACGCTCGCCGCCACATAGGGCATGTCGAAATTCTCCTGTAGCCGAAAGCCGAACATACGCGCGAGGCCGATCGCCATGTCGGAATAGCCGGAGAAATCGAAATAGATCTGAAAGGTGAAGAACAGCACGCCCGCCCATGCGTCGAGAAAGTCGAGATGCACGGCGTCTTGCGAGAAGACGAGATCGGCGCCGCCGGCGAGCGTGTCGGCGAGGAGGAGCTTCTTGCCGACGCCGAGCATGAAGCGCGAGAAGCCTAGGGCGAAATCCTCGCTCGTCGCATGGCGGAAACGCGCCAATTGCTCGGCGATGTCGTGATATTTCACGATCGGCCCGGCGAGCAGCTTGGGGAAGAAGAACACATAGAAAGCGTAGAGCGAGAGGCTCTGCGCCGGCTTGGTCACGCCGCGATGCACGTCGACGAGGAAGGTGATCTTCTCGAAGACGATGAAGGAGACGCCGATCGGCAGAGCGATCGAGGCGATGGCCAGCCCCGGCATGGTCAGCGCGCGCAGGACGACGTCGAGATTGGCGACGAGAAAGCCCGCATATTTGAAATAGACGAGCAGGCCGAGATTGGCCGCGACGCCGAGCGCGAGCCAGAGCTTGCGCGCTTTATCGTCCGGCGGAAGCGCGTCGATGCGGCGGGCGATGAAGACGTCGGTGAAAGCGGAGGCGAGCACCACGAAGACGAAGAGCGGCTCGCTCCAGGCGTAGAAGAGAAGGCTCGCCGCGAGCAAGACGCCGAGACGCGCGCCGCGATTGCCGCCGATGAGCAGATAGAGGCCATAGACCGCGGGGGCGAACAGGAACAGGAACAGCGGTTCGTAAAAGAGCATTCCGGCGTCCGCGGCCCTTTCCCTCGAAGAGGCCTGCGTCTTAGCAGAGCGGCCGAGCGTGGGCAAGAAAGCCCCTCGCGGGCTCTCAGGGCTCCGCATTCGGGTTAACGAGCAGACATGTTTCCAGCGTCACGGCCGCGCTTGTCACGGCTGTATAGGAGTTGTTAACCTGGATTCGCAGCCCTGCGCGGGCTCTTCCGCCGCTGGACGCGCCGCCGCTCTCACAATATCATGCGCTCGCATCTCTCGTTTTTTTTCGCACATCGCTTTTCGAGAGCGTCGCGCCGCGACTGTCCGCGAAGGGCGACCATCAGGATATTCTGAAATGAAACGCTCAGCTCTCGTTCTCGTCGTCGCGCCGCTCCTCTACACATCGGCCATCGCCAAAGAACCGGAATATGAAACCGCGCCCGCCGCCGCGGCCGGCGCTTGTCCGCCGCCCGGCTGGCAGGAGAATTTGGGCGATTTTCAAAAGCCGAACGCCGCCTTTCCGACGCAGGACACGGCCTCGGTCCCGACGCCCGACTGCAATTTCCACGAATGGTCCTTCGAGGCCTATGTCTGGGCGACGGCGCTGGACGCGAATGGAACGCCGCGCTTCCTGACGCTGCCGACGCCCGACGATCTGCTCTCGACCAATGCGAAAGCCGCCGAGATCGGCCCGCGCACGCTAAAGCTCGCGGCGCGCTCGCTGATGCCGCATGGCTCGGCCGGCTATACGGAGGGCGCCGGCGCCATCGTCGAGGCCGACGGCAATGTGCTCGTCGGACCTAATGGCTATCCCGTTCTGGCGTCGGTTCACATGAACCAATCCTATTTCGCGACCGCGAAGAAGAATCTGATCGTCACCAATGGCTATGCGACGCAGCCGCAGGATTCCTCCTTCCAGACCGGCGCCGCCGTGTTCAAGGCGACATGGCTGCGGCTCGCGCCGGGCGAGAAGCCGCCGGCCGGCGCCTATGTGACGGAAGCCGAGGTTCCGGTGCTGACTGTGCTGCGCACCAAGACGTCGATCGCCATCCTGCCGGTCGCCGGGCAATTCGTGAAGGCGCAGGTCGCTCTCGTCGGACTGCATGTCGTCGGCAGCACGGTGAACCACCCGGAATTCCTCTGGGCGACATTCGAGCACAAGCGCAACGCGCCCGCCGTCGCCGACAACACATTCTCGCCCTCGCCGACGGCGAAGAATCCCAACGCTTTCACTTTCTATGCGGCGAACACGCCCTTTTCGACGGTGAATAGCGCCAATGTTCCGCCGGCTCTGACCTTCGACCTCCGCACACAGCGTTTCGCGCCGGTCAATAATGTCGTGCTGGAGAATCGCACCGGCGGCGAGAACCAGACGGGAGGACAGGCCAATGTGCTGTCGGTGAACGCCTCCGGCCAGACTTTCCTCGCCGGCGAGCCGGCCCCGCAGTCGCTCTTCGCCAATTACAATCTCGGCGGCACGGTCTGGATGGCGCCCAAGAGCTATAATCTGAACAGCAATCAGACCAATGCGGTGGGCTCGGTCAATCTCGCCAATACGACGGCGGAGACTTTCGTCCAGGAGGCGCGCAATCAGCCGATCGCAAATGTGCAGAATTGTTTCACCTGCCACAATCCGACATCCTACTCCTTCCAGCAGAGCCCGCCTCCGCTGGCGAACCGCCTCATCGCGCTCAGCCATGTGCTGGCCTATGGCTCGCCCTACGCCGTGCCGAACCTCATCACCGGCCGCGTGACATCGAACTTGCGCTGAGGTTTCGGGCGCAGGATCGCTCGAGCCGAAAGGGCGTCGTCATTCCCGGCAGGCCGATGGCCTGACCGGGAATCCAGAGCAAGCGCTCACCTCACGAGGCGCCGACGGCGCCGCGAATCGGAAACCGCGTCATACGGCTTCCGGCTGATTGGTTCATGCGGTATTCGCCGCCTGCCTTCGCCCCGCTCGCGGGGAGAGGGGGAACGCGCCGAACCATTCAGCCGGAAATCATATCACTTCTTGAAAAAAGCGTCGGCGGCGGCGAGCGAGGCCGCTTTGGCGGCGCGCGCCTGCTCCAACCGCTCGATCTCGGCGCGCAGCAGCGCGATGCGGGCGTCGAATTCGGCGACGGAGAGCGCGTCCAGCGGCTGGCCGATCTCGTGGGAGACGGCCTCATGGGAGGCGATCTTGCCGATCCCCGGTCCGGCGCGCGGCTCGTCCTGGTCGTCGATCATGGGCGCCTTTCCCGGCCGTTCCTGTCGTGACCGCATTAGACCACGAAAGCGCGCCGCTCGCCATGCCCCGGAGCTCGCGTCCCTTTTCTATGCAGGCGGGAGCGCCGTTCACGGAATATTCGTCTCGGCCGACCTATTTTGTGACACAACGGGACCATTCGCCGGCCGGTCCCGGCGCCGCCCGTTGCGAGCGTGAGCTCGAATATGCGAAACTCGTAGCTCGCGACGCTGAGAAACATTCGGCCGGTCCGGTTCTTGTATGTTGCGCCGCAGCGAGGCGCCCGGAAAACGATGCTATGACCAAATGGGTCTATAATTTCGGCGGCGGCGCGGCCGAAGGCGCGGCCGTGATGAAGAACCTGCTCGGCGGCAAGGGAGCCAATCTCGCCGAAATGGCCGGGCTCGGCTTGCCGGTCCCCCCGGGCTTCACCATAACCACCGAGGTCTGCTCGCATTTCTACGCGAATGGCAAGACCTATCCGGCCGAGCTCGGCGCGCAGATCGACGCCGCGCTGGAGCGCCTCGGCAAGCTCGCCGGCCACAGCTTCGGCGAGGCGAAATGGCCGCTGCTCGTCTCCGTGCGCTCCGGCGCGCGCGCCTCCATGCCCGGCATGATGGACACGGTGCTGAACCTCGGCCTCAACGACGACACGGTCGGAGCGCTGGCGGCGATCGCCCGCAACGAGCGCTTCGCCTATGATTCCTACCGCCGTTTCATCGAAATGTATTCGACCGTGGTGCTCGGCCTCGGGCATCATGAATTCGAGGACGCGCTGGAGCATTACAAGGCGGAGAAAGGCCTCGTCCTCGACACCGACCTCTCGGCCGGCGATTGGCGCAATATGGTCGGCACATTCAAGACGATTGTCGAGAAAGCGACTTCCCGCCCCTTTCCGCAGGAGCCGCGCGAGCAATTATGGGGCGCGATCGGCGCGGTGTTCTCGTCCTGGATGAATCATCGCGCGCTCATCTACCGGCAGCTGCACAATATTCCCGAAGAATGGGGCACCGCCGTCAATGTGCAGGCCATGGTCTTCGGCAATATGGACGACAATTCCGCGACCGGCGTCGCCTTCACCCGCAATCCTTCGACCGGCCTGCGCGAGCTCTATGGCGAGTTTCTGATCAACGCCCAGGGCGAGGATGTCGTCGCCGGCATTCGCACGCCGCAGTCGATCACCGAGGCCGCGCGCCGCGCCGGCGGCTCCAGCCGGCCCTCGATGGAGGCCGCGCTGCCGGATGTGTTCGAGGAGTTCCGCCACGTTTCCGATCTGCTGGAGAGGCACTATCGCGACATGCAGGACATGGAGTTCACCGTCGAGCGCGGCAAGCTCTGGATGCTGCAGACGCGAACCGGCAAGCGCACAGCGCCCGCCGCGCTGAAAATCGCCGTGGATATGGCCAATGAAGGGCTGATCACGCGCGACGAGGCCATTTTGCGCATCGATCCGCTGTCGCTCGACCAATTGCTGCATCCGACCATCGACCCGGATGCGACGCCGATGATTCTCGCGACCGGCCTCCCCGCCTCGCCCGGCGCCGCGGTCGGCGAGATCGTCTTCGACGCCGAGGAAGCGGAGGCGCTCTCCGCCGCGGGGCGCAAAATCATTCTGGTGCGCGTCGAGACGAGCCCGGAGGACATAGGCGGCATGCATGTCGCCGAAGGCATATTGACGACGCGCGGCGGCATGACCTCCCACGCCGCCGTGGTGGCGCGCGGCATGGGCAAGCCCTGCGTCTCCGGCGTCGGCGCGATTCGCGTCAGCTATGAGGACCAGAGCTTCTCGATCGCCGGGCGGCGCTTCGCCAAGGGCGATCTCATCACCATCGACGGCTCCGCCGGCCGCGTCATCGCCGGCGCGGTGAAGATGCGCCAGCCCGAGCTCACCGGGGAATTCGCCGTGCTGATGGAATGGGCCGACAAAGCCCGCCGCATGCGCGTGCGCGCCAATGCCGAGACGCCCGCCGACGCCCGCGCCGCGCGCCGCTTCGGCGCCGAGGGCGTCGGCCTCGCCCGCACCGAGCATATGTTCTTCGAGGACGACCGCATCATCGCCGTGCGCGAGATGATCCTCGCCGACGATGTCGAGGGCCGCCGCGCCGCGCTCGCCAAGCTGCTGCCGATCCAGCGCGGCGATTTTCAGGAGCTGTTCGAGATCATGGCCGGCCTGCCGGTGACGATCCGCCTGCTCGACCCGCCGCTGCACGAATTCCTGCCGCACAGCGAAGCCGAGATCGCCGAGGTGGCGCTGGCAATGGGCGCGGACCCGGCCAAGCTGCGCCAGCGCGCCAAGGAGCTCTCCGAGTTCAACCCCATGCTCGGCTTTCGCGGCGTGCGCCTCGCCGTGGCCTTCCCCGAGATCGCCGAGATGCAGGCGCGCGCGATCTTCGAGGCGGCGATCGCCTCGACGATCGAGACCGGCGTTGCGGCTCTGATCGAGATCATGGTGCCGCTCGTCTTCTCCAAGGCCGAGCTCGATTTCGTCGCCGAGCGCATAAGGGCGATGGCGAAGGCGGTCGAAGCCGAGACCGGCCTTTCGCCCAAATATCAAATCGGCACGATGATCGAGCTGCCGCGCGCCTGCCTGCGCGCCGCCGAGATCGCCGAGACGGCGGAATTCTTCTCCTTCGGCACCAACGACCTCACCCAGACGGCGCTCGGCGTCTCGCGCGACGACGCCGGCTCTTTCCTCGGCGCCTATGCGCAAAAGGGCATATTGGCGGCCGATCCTTTCGTGACCATCGACCAGCAGGGCGTCGGCGAGCTGGTGCGCATCGCCGCCGAGCGCGCCCGCGCCACGCGCCCTTCGATCAAGCTCGGCATTTGCGGCGAGCATGGCGGCGATCCGGCCTCCATCGCTTTCTTCGAGAGCGTCGGGCTCGATTACGTGTCCTGCTCGCCCTATCGCGTGCCGATCGCCCGCCTCGCCGCCGCGCAAGCGGCGCTGGGCAAGGAGGCCGCAGCCGGGACGATGTGAGCCGCGTCGACGATTTTCAGCGCGCGAGTCGAACGGGGAGCGCAGCCGCACTTGCCAGTGATTCTCGCCGGCGATCGCGGCCCCGTTCTCGTGAGCTTCGCCTGTCAAGGCCGGGGACTGGATGAGACTGATGATCGCGAAGAACGGCGCGCTTCGAGAATGGCGAGCCGCTTTTCCACCCCTCTTATCGCCTTGACGACGCCGCCGAACGTCGACGCCTGGTCGGGCGGCTGGTTTTCATGGGCGGAAATCGTGTCGATCGCGCGGCGCAACGCCGACACCTCGGTCCGCAACTTCTCGAACGCCGCCGCGTCGATCGAGGCGGGCCCGTGCGCGTCGCTGCGCTCATAGCCGACCGTGCCGGTCACCTCGTCCTTTGCGAGAGCTTTATCCGCGATTTCCGCTGGCGGCTGCCAAATGAGAGGATCGGCGCTCGACGCCGTCCCGAGCGCGGGTTTTCGAGATTGCGGCGCGCCGAACCCTTGTTGCAACCCGAGGACGCCCCAAACGGCCACAAGGCCAAGCGTGGTGAAGAATCGCCACATAGGTCCCTCCTTGGAATGTAAACAATGTAAAAACTCAATGAACACAGGCTCGCGCGCGTTGATTAACGGTCCCCTAATAATTTGAACGATCCAGTCGCCGCTTCCGATAAATCATTGAACGAATACAGAACGACCGACCACGTCCATGTTTCGTCACCGGTGAACGAATCTCCGCCTGCCTGCGCCGCGCCACGCTGGACTTCGCCGCCCTTCGCCCGCACATTCCCCCCATGCGACAGGCGCTCCATCACTTCCATGTCGAGACCCGCGGCAAGGGTTTTTACGACGTCACCCGCGTCGTCTCCGCCTGGGCGCGCGGCGAGGGGCTGACGACCGGCCTGCTCACCCTCTTCTGCCGGCACACATCGGCCTCGCTGCTCATCCAGGAGAACGCCGATCCGGCCGTGCTACGCGACCTCGAGCGCGCCTTCTCCGGCCTCGCGCCCGAGGGCGATGGCCTCTATGAGCACGACACTGAAGGTCCGGACGACATGCCCGCCCATATCCGCACGGCGCTGACACAGACTCAGCTTTCCATTCCGCTGTCGCGCGGCGCGCTGGTTCTGGGAACATGGCAGGCGATCTATCTCTGCGAGCATCGCCACGGCGCGCAGACGCGCGAGCTCGTCGCCCATCTCCTCGGCGAGTAGCGCGCGAGGCTGATCCAAACCGGGACGCGCCAGGAGCGCCGCCTTAACAGACCCGCAAGCCTAATGCGCGATAAGTTTTCCCCGTAAGCTTTTCTGCGTTTGCGTGTGGTGTGTCGGCCACGCTCGAGCGAGTCGAGACGGGGCGTCAGCGTATGGGTCGTCGGTCGGGAGTGAGCTGGGCCATGGGCGTCATCGCGCCTTGGTGGCTGGGCGCTGGCCTGTTGGTGTCCTTCACCGCGGCGGCCGGACAGGACCCGTCGCAGGGCTGGAATATTCCGCCCCATCTCGCGCGCGTGCAGACGGCGCGCCTCGCCGTCGGCTCGCAGGAGGATGTTCACGCGCAGCCGGACGAACGCGAGCCGCATGCCGCGCTGAAGCCACACGCCGAGGCTTTCCCCGAGGTCGACCGCACCAAAAAGGGCGATCCGCTCATCGCCATGCGGCCCTCCTTCGACTCGCGGCGGAACGAAACCGAGACAGTCGAGGTCTCACTCGGCGCCGATGGCGAGACGACGACGATCTCCCTCGCCGGCCCGGAGGCCGCCGATCTCCCCGCCGATTCCGGCGGCGCGCCGACCACGCAGCGCGGCAATGGCCAGGCCTCGCCCACGCAGCGCGGCTCGGCGACGACGCAGCGCAATCTCGAGGCGATGCGCGAGCGCGCCGCCCATGGCGCCACCCCGCAGGTCGCGCGCGCCGCGGCGCTGGCCTCCTCGACGCCCGCGCAGCCCGACGCTGTGCCGATCGCCGTCGCCTCTTTCGCGCCCTCGCGCGCTCTGCAGGACACGAAGTCGCCGCCGAATTACGCCTCGCTCATCGATCCGGACAAGCTCGCGCGCGAGAAGCGTTGCCTCGCCGAGGCGGTCTATTTCGAATCGCGCAGCGAGCCGGAGGCGGGTCAGGCCGCGGTGGCGCAAGTGGTGCTGAATCGCGTGTCCTCGGGCCTCTATCCGACCAGCGTCTGCGGCGTCGTCTATCAGAACCGCAGCCATTACAAGGCCTGCCAATTCTCCTTCGCCTGCGAGGGCCGCAAGCTGCGCGTCACCGAGCCCGATTCCTGGGCGACCGCCCAGCGCGTCGCCGACGAGGTGATGAACGGCCACACCTATATTTCCGACGTCGGCCGCTCGACCCATTACCATGCGAATTATGTGAAACCGCGCTGGGCCAAGCAGCTGAAGAAGATGGACAAGATCGGCCATCATATCTTCTATCGGCTGCGGCCGGGGCAGACATGAGGTGTAGTGCGCCAAATCGAATCGCGCTCTGCGACAGATCGGATGGCATAGGGCGCGAGCTTCCAAGATGCGCCATGAGCCGACCTTCGCCCGATACCTCGAAGGCTACTTTCAGCTCAGCTCGCACGGCGCAGACTGTTACGAAAATCAAGAATTTCGCGACATGAACAATGGCCCATTGTCGCTTCTCAGGCGTAGGCGCCAATTTGGAGGCAACTGCATTTCTATCCACGCTTGCTGAAAAACACGCTGATTGGATTCAAGTGCACCCGGAGGAATGTGTGGCGTGTTTGCATCGAACACGATGACATCCCAAGGTTTTGGGTTTACGGTGTGTCTATTCTTCTGCACCAGGGTCAGTAACTCCGTCTTATAAGTGCGGCCATTATCGATCCTGTGTGAGTCGAGAATGGAGTCCATATTTTCTTGATCTGTCAAATCGATAAAAGCTGCTGCTGCACTGGAAACGCAGAGCAGTCGCAAACAAATAAAGCGTTCTTCTTTGAGCCGTTCTAGCGCAACCCTCATATCCGAGTGCAGATTTGTATCGAGGCCGCTATAGGTTGATTGACCAATTCCGACCTGTGACGAAATGACAACGATTCTATTATTGTTGAGGATGGTCGCCCCCCACCGTACAAAACTGCTCGCTGCGCCGCTAACAAATTTTGCAAATGGGCGGATTGGTTCTGCGACGCCGTTTTGCCACCAATCATCGTAAGATTCGCGCCGGTCGCTGGAAGCGTAAGAAGCCACGGCTTTCCGTTGTTCTTCAGTCAACGAGCCGAGAATACGAGGCGGGATGCCATTCAACGTTAGAAGTGCAGTCATGTTGACCTGCTCCTCAACTTTCATCCAGCTGCGATTTGAGCCCTTCCGGTTGATGCGCCCGAGGCGCCAATGCAGCAACAGGCGATCGGCGGAGCTGGCCGGGGTTGCGCAGCCGATCGCCTGTTGCGGTGAGGCTGGCCGCATATTCCGCCGGCGTCGCGTAGCCGAGCGATGAATGCGGGTGGGCGCGCAGCATCCTCACCGTCAGCTCCTCCTCACGATAGAGACGGTAGATGCGGTTTCTGCCCGAGGTCTCGCCCTCCTGCCGCGGCACGTCCGGCTCGATCGGAGCCGTGACAATAGCGGCAATGGGTCACTATCGGAATTTCAAACCAGACCGAAGCCTCAAATACGCGCCCCCTCAATACAACCGCGCCCCATTCGGCACCGCCCGCTCCGGCGCGACCAGCACCACATCGCCATTTTCGTCCGGAAAGCCGAGCACCAGCACCTCGGACATGAATTTGCCGATCTGCCGCGGCGGGAAATTCACCACCGCCGCCACCTGACGCCCGACCAGCGTCGAAACATCGTAATGAGCCGTGATCTGCGCGCTGGAGCGCTTCACGCCGAGGCTAGGGCCGAGATCGATCTCGAGCTTGTAAGCGGGCTTGCGCGCCTCGGGAAAGGTATGGGCGGCGACGATCGTGCCGATGCGAATGTCCACGGCCGAAAAATGCGTAAAATCGATCCGTTCGGCCGCAGGCGCGGCAGGGTCGGAGCTCATCGGGTCTCATCCATGGCGAGCCCTCGCGCGGTTTCGTCGAGAAGCCGCACGCGGCGGCCTCTCGACAAAGAAAACTCGCCGCCGGCCCACGCTCTCGGCGGGCCGGCGCCGGCGTCAGTGCGTGGCCCAGTCGTCGCGCGTCGGCAGCACGTCGCGCTGCGTCTTCATCTCGACCCAGGCGAAGGCTCCGTCCGGATCAGCGACGGCGATGCTGTTCTCGATGATGAGCTTATCGCACAGCATCACGCAGATGGCGTCGATCGGCGCGCTGGTGTCGTTCTCCTCGGTCATGCGATCGATGGAGATCTCGCCCTCTTCCTCGCCCTCGACGAGGTGCATGATGAACACCTCCTCGTGCCCGGCGACGCCATGCGCGTTGACCCTGAAAGTTTCGCCACGATATTGGAATTCGCGGATCATGCGTTCCCATCCCCCAAGTTCTCACGGCGCGAGCGCCGCCATCGACAATGTCCACCGCGCGCAGGAGATTTCCGTCCTCGGGCGCGCGGAACGGCGGCTGGCCGCCATTGGGGAAAATGCTATAGCGCAACCGAGGCGCTTCGAAAACCTCGCACGCGAGCGGATCGGCGCGGCAATTCGCTCGCCGGACCGGCGCGCGGCGCCACGCATATGGGCGCGCCGCGTCGCGAAACTTTCGCTATGATCGGCAAAGAGTGATTTTAGCCGGACGGGGGTCCGGAGCGCCGGCGCGGCGCGTTTTTCCTCAAAGCCGCTCGGGGCGCCCCGCTCCGCGCCGCCTCTCGCGATCGGACCGAACGAATGATTCGACGTCTCATCCTGCTGCGCCACGCCAAAGCCGACGCCCATTCCGCCGGGGGCGACCGCCAGCGCCCGCTGACCAAGCGCGGCGAGGACGACGCCCGCTCCGTCGGCCGCTATCTGGCCGAGGCCGGGCTGGCGCCGGATCTCGCCGTCGCCTCCGACGCGCGCCGCGCCAAGCGGACGCTGGATCTGACGCTCGAGGCCTTCCCCAAGGCGGTCGAGCGCCGGCTGGACGACGAATTCTATCTCGCGACGCCTGATCGGCTGCTGGACGCCGTGCGCCAGACGCCGGCCGAGATATCGACCTTGCTCGCCATCGGCCACAACCCGGGCTTCGCCGAGCTCGCCTCGGCGCTCGCCGCCGACGGCGAGCCCGCGGCGCTCAACCGCATGCGCTCCAAATATCCGACCGCGGCTCTGGCCGTGCTGGATTTCGACGCAGCGGACTGGGCGGAGGTGGCCGAAGGCGCCGGCCATCTCGAGCGTTTCGTGACGCCGGGCGATCTGCGCGGCGGCGTCGCCGACGAGCC
Organism: Methylosinus sp. is20ea; assembly: GCF_059718135.1. NCBI lineage: Bacteria > Pseudomonadati > Pseudomonadota > Alphaproteobacteria > Hyphomicrobiales > Methylocystaceae > Methylosinus > Methylosinus sp. is20ea. The sequence continues at coordinate 359,493 of NZ_AP046088.1, forward strand.
GGACTGAGGCGTCCTTACTCGTCGCCGCCATGGACGCCGGGCGGATCGGGCTGAGGATTGAAAGCCTGGGCGCCAGCGGCGCTGAAGACGAAGCCGGCGATGAGGCTAAGGGTCAGGAAAAGCTTCTTCATGGGGTTTCTCCGAAATCAATGTCTCGCGTCATTCGCGAATGTCTGAAGAGCGGCCGCCGCGCGGCCCTTACTCGTCGCCGCCGTGGACGCCGGGCGGATCGGGCTGCGGATTGAAGGCCTGAGCGCCGGCGGCGCTGAAGACGAAGCCGGCGATGAGGCCGAGGGTCAGGAAAAGCTTCTTCATGGGGTTTCTCCGAGTTTTGTGTTTCGCATCGTTTGCGATGTGTGGAGATTAGCCGCCGCTCCCTTTGGCGTTTGTGCGCTGACGAACATTGCGCGCCCTGCTACCCAAATCGCCGGCCGCTTGTTACATCAGACGTCCCCGCACGCCCGAGCCGCCCCCTTGTCGCAGATTTCCGACCTTCTCTTCGAGACCACCGTCGCCGCCGCCAGCCTCAAGGATTTTCTGGCGGGCGGCCGCTTGCGGCTCGGCGTCACCGGCCTGTCGCGCTCGGGCAAGACGGTGTTCATCACCTCGCTCGTGCATCATCTGACGCGCGCCGTCGCTGCGCGGACCGCCGGACCCAGCCGCAAGAATCAGCTGCCCGTGTTCCGCGTCGCCGCCGAGAATCGGCTGCGCAGCGCCCATCTCGATCCGCAGCCGGACGACGCCGTGCCGCGCTTCGCCTATGAGGAGCACCTTTCCGCTCTGACCGGCGCCGACCGCCATTGGCCGCAATCGACGCGGCGCATCTCCGAGCTGCGGGTGACGCTGGAATATGACCGCAAATCCGCCGGGCTGCTGGGAAGCTTGCGCCCAGGCCCGGCGCGGCTCGACATAGACATTGTCGACTATCCCGGCGAATGGCTACTGGACCTGCCGCTGCTCGAAAAATCCTACGCGCAATGGTCGCGCGAGACGCTGGAGGCCGCCGCCTCCGCCGCGCGCGCGACGATCGCCGCCGATTGGCGCGGCGCGACGGCCGGGGTCGATCCGCTCGGCCGCGCCTCGGAAGACGACGCGCGCAAGCTCGCGGCGCTGTTCACCAATTATCTGCGCGCCGCCAAGACCGAGCGCTTCGCGCTCTCGACGCTGCCGCCGGGGCGCTTTCTGATGCCGGGCGAGCTCGAGGGCTCGCCGGCGCTGACCTTCGCGCCGCTGCCGGTGGAAGAAGGCTCCGCGCCCCCGTCCGGAAGCCTCGCTGCGATGATGGAGCGCCGCTACGAGGCCTATAAGACCCATGTGGTGCGGCCCTTCTTCCGCGATCATTTCGCCCGGCTCGATCGGCAGATCGTGCTGGTGGACGCGCTCGCCGCGCTGAACTCCGGCCCCGCCGCCGTGCGCGATCTCGAGACAGCGCTCGCCGATGTGCTGACGGCCTTTCGCACCGGCCGCTCCAATCTGCTAGCGACGATCTTCCGCCCGAAGATCGACCGCATTCTCTTTGCGGCCACCAAGGCCGATCATCTCCACCATACGAGCCATGATCGGCTCGAGGCGGTGCTGCGGCATCTCACCTCGCGCGCGATCGAGCGGGCCGAGGGCGTCGGCGCGACCATAGACGTGATCGCGCTCGCCGCCGTGCGCGCGACGCGCGAGGCCATCGTCAAGCATGACGGCGAATCGCTCGCCGCCATCGTCGGCACGCCGATCGAGGGCGAGCGCATCGGCGACGACGTCTTCGACGGAATTGCGGAGGGAGCGATTTTTCCGGGCGAATTGCCGGCCGATCCGCGCCATGTCTTCCGCGGCGACGCGCTGGCGCTGGCCGAGGAGGACGCCGATTTCCGCTTTTTGAAGTTCCGCCCGCCGATCGCCTCGCTCGGCCGCGACAAGGAGCCCCTGCCCTTGCCGCATATCAGGCTCGATCGGGCGATGGAGTTTTTGTTCGGGGATCGGTTGGGGTGACGTAGCTGCGCAGCCAATTAAAATTAAGGTAGCTTCGCAAGAGGAGCGGCATTTGGATGCTGAACATTCGTTGCAAGACACTATTCTCGGTCAATTCGTCAACCTAGGCGTCAACGTCAATGGCCTGATCATCCCTGGACGTTCGATCGAGTCCGCTCTCTCGCGCTATACATTTAATTTGATCGTGAACAACGATGACGAGGTGTTCAAGATTTCTCTTGCAGGCTCCGCGACCGCAGTTCGTTATCGAGATCGTGAAGTATTGATCGCAACGCAGCACCAACTTCGAGGAATCGACGAATCGCAGGTGGCAATGCTGACCGATTCAGGCAGCCATATCATAACGTCGGGTGGACTCCGCCACCCTTCACTTCGTTCAGACACCGACGCCACCGACATCGTCGCTTTCGATTTCACTGAACCTTGCGCAGCTCGTCCCGAACTGAAAAGGCGGTTCTTTGCATTGAACGAAAGGCCGCCGGACGTCGTGAATACAGATGTCGTAGCGTTGCTGCTGAGTGGTTTCCCATCAGATGATCAGTCCTATGACATTCCTGAAAACAATCATATTGGTCTCGCCCGCCGCAACGTCGTATGCCTGCCTCACTCGCAGTCGAGCGACAGAGCGCTGCATATTGTCCGAGCCACGCGACCCCTGGATAAGCATCCAGACGGCATGAGCGGCGGGTCAGCGTTCGTTATCCAACTCGAGGGCGGACGGCCACATGCATATTTTGCTGGCATCATCATTCGTGGCGGCAAAGAAACCTTTCACATTATCAAGGCGGCATTCATTATGGAATTTCTAAGCGTCGCATTCGCTTGAAAAGAGCCATCTGCCGGGTTGCCGTGTCAAAACATAAAATGAGTTCATAGCACTCGATCTAATTCCACGCGTAATGAACTCGACAACGAAAAAGGCGGGGTCTCCCCCGCCTCTATTCGCTACTCGCTATCTCGCCGCCCCGCGCTCACCGCGCCAAAATCGCCAGCAGCAGCAGCGCCACAATATTGGTGATCTTGATCGCCGGATTCACGGCCGGGCCGGCGGTGTCCTTATAGGGGTCGCCGACCGTGTCGCCAGTCACGGAGGCCTTGTGCGCGTCGCCGCCCTTGTAATGGGTGACGCCGTCCTTATCGACAAAGCCGTCTTCGAAGCTCTTCTTGGCGTTGTCCCAGGCGCCGCCGCCGGAGGTCATGGAGACCGCGACGAACAGGCCGTTGACGATGACGCCGAGCAGCGCCGCGCCCAGCGCCGCAAAGCCATTGGCCTTGGAGCCGGAAATCAGCGTCACGCCGAAATAGATGACGATCGGCGCCAGCACCGGCAACAGCGAGGGGATGATCATCTCCTTGATCGCCGCCAGGGTCAGCAGATCGACGGCGCGGCCGTAGTCCGGGCGCTCCGTGCCGTCCATGATGCCGGGCTTCTCCTTGAACTGCCGGCGCACCTCCTCCACCACGGAGCCGGCCGCGCGGCCGACCGCCGTCATGGCGATGCCGCCGAAGAGATAGGGGATGAGGCCGCCGAGGATGAGTCCGGCGACGACATAGGGATTGGCGAGATCGAAATCGACCTTGCCGACATCCTTGAAATAGGGAACGCCAGTCTCGGTGAAATGCCGCAGATCATTGGAATAGGCGGCGAACAGCACCAGAGCGCCGAGACCGGCGGAGCCGATGGCGTAGCCCTTGGTCACCGCCTTGGTGGTGTTGCCGACCGCGTCCAGCGCATCCGTGTTATGGCGCACTTCCTTGGGCAGGCCGGCCATCTCCGCAATGCCGCCGGCATTGTCGGTGACGGGGCCGAAAGCGTCGAGCGCGACGATGATGCCGGCGAGGCCGAGCATGGTCGTCACCGCTATGGCGACGCCATAGAGGCCGCCCGCCTGATAGGCGAAGATGATGCCGAGCGCGATCACCAGAGCCGGCGCCGCCGTCGCCTCGAGCGAGACGGCGAGACCCTGGATCACATTGGTGCCATGGCCCGTCACCGAGGCCTGGGCGATCGACACCACCGGGCGCTTGCCCGTGCCGGTGTAATATTCGGTGATATAGACGATGAGCCCCGTCACGACGAGGCCGATGAGGCCGGCGAAGAACAGGCCATAGCCGTGGATCGCCTCGCCATTGGCCTTGCCGATCTCGCCCCAGCCGACCGTGAAAGTGGTGGCGAGGAAGAGGCCGCCGATCGACAGCACGCCGGCGGCGATGAGGCCCTTGTAGAGCGCGCCCATGATCGTGTCCGGCACGCCGATTTTCTCGAACAGCGGGCCGGCGATCTTGCCGATCTCGGACTCATCGGCGCCGAGCTTCACGAAATAGGTGCCGGCGATGGAGGTGACGATGCTGAGGCCGCCGATCGCCAGCGGATAGACCATGGCCGAATAGAGCCCGTCCTGGCCGGCGAAGAAGATCGACGCCAACACCATGGTCGCGACAATGGTCACGACATAGGTCTCGAAGAGATCGGCCGCCATGCCGGCGCAATCGCCGACATTGTCGCCGACATTATCGGCGATCGTCGCCGGATTGCGCGGATCATCCTCCGGAATGCCGACCTCGACCTTGCCGACGAGATCCGCGCCGACATCGGCGCCCTTGGTGAAGATGCCGCCGCCCAGACGCGCGAAAATGGAGATCAGCGAGCCGCCGAAGCCGAGCGCGACAAGCGCGTCGACGACGGTGCGGTCGGAAGGCGCATAGCCCGCGAAGACAGTGAGGATGAAATAATAGACCGCGACGCCGAGCAGGGCGAGGCCGGCGACGAGCAGGCCGGTGATCGCGCCCGCCTTGAAGGCGATATCGAGGCCGCCGGCGAGCGAGACCGTCGCCGCCTGCGCGGTGCGGACATTGGCGCGCACCGAGACATTCATGCCGATGAAGCCGGCGCCGCCCGAGAGCACCGCGCCGATGAGGAAGCCGAAGGCGACCCACCAGCCGAGCAGAATGACGAGCAGAACGAAGATGACGCCGCCCACATAGGCGATCGTCGTATATTGGCGTTTCAGATAGGCCTGCGCGCCCTCGGCGACGGCGCCGGAGATTTCCTGCATGCGCGCAGAGCCGGCGTCGGCTTTGAGAAGTTCTTGCGAAGTCTTGACGCCGTAGGCGATGGACAATAGTCCAAAGACGATGCTGAGAAACAATACCATGACGTTTGCGCCCTCTCCGTTCCTCGGCCGCGCGCGCTGATTTGTTCTCGTCGTCCGCGCTTGCGGCGATTTCGTCCCGGCGACAACGACCGTCCTCCCGCAGTCGAATCGTTCGTCTGCGGCGCCGGGGAATATCGCGTCAGTCATGCCAGAAACGCAGGTTTTCGGCAATGGCGGCCAAGGTCGCCCGGCGCCGCCGCCGTCAAAAGTGGCTGAAGGATAGGCGACTGAAATTTATAATAGTTCCAGACGAATTGAAGAATTGTGGCGGCTCGGCGCCGGCTGCGGCCACGCCGATTTCGGTCAAGGCGACGCCCGCCGCGCGTGCCGCCTGCACGATCGCCGTCGAGGCCTCCGGCGCCGCGCAGCAGAGGATTTCATAATCGTCGCCGCCAGTGACTGCGCGATCGAAGAGCGCGGGCTCGAGCGCGATCGCAGCGCGCGCCGCCTCCGAGAGCGGAACCCTCGCGAGCTCCGCGCGCGCGCTGGCCCCGCTCGCGCGCAAAAGCTTGGCGAGATCGCCGGCGAGCCCGTCCGACACATCCATGGCGGCGCTCGCATGATCGCGCAGCGCCGCGATCAGCGGCAGGCGCGGCTGCGGCAGAAGATAGCGCTCGAGGAGCTGCGCCCGCGCCGCCTCGCCGAGCCGTGCGGCAAAAGCCTCGCCACGCCTGACGCCGAGGCCGAGGGCGGCGTCGCCTATGGCCCCGGAGACGAAAATGCGATCCCCCGGCCGCGCGCCCGAACGCGAGACGAAGCGCGTCGCGCGGCCGAAGGCGGTGATGGAGATGGTCAGCGGTCCGGGCGTCGCCGTGGTGTCGCCGCCGAGGAGCGGACAGGCGAAGGCGCGCGCATCCTCGGCGAGGCCGGCGGCGAAGCTGCGCGCGAAATCATTGGTCCAATCGGGCGGCAGCGCCAGAGTGAGCAGAAAGCCCAAAGGCTCCGCCGCCTTGGCCGCGAGATCGGAGAGATTTACGCGCAAGGCCTTTTTGGCGACGAGGCCGGGCGGATCGTCGGGGAAGAAATGCACGCCGGAGACGAGCGCATCGGTGGTGACGACGATCTCCCGCGCCCCGCGCAGCGGCAGCAGAGCCGCGTCGTCGCGCAGGCCGAAGGCGCCGTCTCCCGCCAAAGGCGCGAAGATCTCGGCGATCAGCTCATCCTCGCTGAAACGGCGCTCTCCCATGCGGTCTCTCTCGGAAGCGAGCTTTTTGACTCGCATCGCCTTGAACCAGTCCCCTCATCCTGAGGAGCCCGCAGCGATCTCGGGTTTATCCGAGATCGAAATGATAATGCACGAGTCGGGCTTGCCCGACTCGTGCGCGGGCGTCTCGAAGGATGGGCCGCCGCGCCTTCTGGAGCATCCTTCGAGGCTTTTTGCGTTCCGCAAAAAGCGCCTCAGGATGAGGGCGCGGGGCTTTCGATCGCGCGCGTCACTTCTCGGCGAAATGCTCCGGCCGCGCCTGTCGCGCCAGGCGATCCAGCACGGCGTTGATCATGCCGGACTCGGTCGCGCCGAAGAAGGCGCCGGCGACGTCCACATATTCCTTGATGACCACTTTGACAGGGATGTCGCGCCGAAATCCCAGCTCATAGCCGCCGGCGCGCAGGATCGCGCGCATCACCGATTCGATGCGCTGCAGCGGCCAGCCGCCTTGCAGCGCGCCATCGAGCGCGCGGTCGATGGTCTCCTGATTGTCGAGCACGCCTTTCACGATATCGCGGAAGAACTGCAGCTCGGCCGGCTTATATTGCACGCCCTCGATCTCGCGGCCGATCCAATGCACCTCGAATTCGGCGTAGATCTCGTTGAGCCCCTTGCCGGCGACCTCCATCTGATAGAGCGCCTGCACGATGGCGAGCCGCGCCGCCGACCTCTCCTCGACGCTCACGAGCGGCCCCCGAGCTTGCGCTTCAAGCGCACCAGAGCGAGCGCCGCCAGCGCGGCGTCGCCGCCCTTGTCGGCCCCGCCCTGCTTGGGATCGGCGCGCAGCACGGCCTGCTCCTCATTGTCCACGGTCAAGACGCCATTGCCGAGCGGCAGACGCCGCGCGACCGAAAGCTCGGTGAGAGCGCGAGCGCTCTCATTGGCGACGATCTCGAAATGATATGTGTCGCCGCGAATGACGCAGCCGAGCGCGACCACGCCCTCATATGGCGCGCCGGCGGCCTCGGCGGCGTCGAGCGCTATCGCCGCGCCCGCCGCCAGCTCCAGCGCGCCGGGGACGGTGATGGTGGTGACGTCGCAGCCGAGCTCTTCCAGCGCATGGACCGCGCCCTCGTGCAGAAGCTCGACGATATCTTCGTTGAAATGCGATTCGACGACGAGAATGCGCGCGCCTTCGACAGGCGCGAGATCATCGTCATCGGCGCGGTAGGATCCTGCCATTCATGACTCCATGGGCGGAGGGGAAGGCCCCCTCCCTCACCCTCCCCCGCTCTGCGGGAGAAGGCTGCGGCGAGCGCGACGCGAACTCTCTAGGAGCTGTGCAACCTGCCCCCTCTCCCGCGAGGCGGAGGAGGGCTGGGGAGGGTGCTCGCGACGCTCTGTGAAACGAAGCCGCGATCGATACACATTTTTTCGGGGAAAGCCTACTGCAGGCTTCGAAAGAAGGACGCGACCCTCCCTGCGAGCGGCTATCGAATGCACACATCCTCCTCGCCCCCGCGACGTCCTGGCCGGGCTTGTCCCGGCCAGGACGGCCGCAGCGTCTCGCGATGGGTGAATCCGATTGCCCCTAAAGGGGAGTGAAACGCCCTACGTCCCCGCTTCCGCGAGGCGCGCAGCGTATCTCGCCATCAGATCGACCTCGAGATTGAGGCGATCGCCTGCTTTGTAGCCGCCCCAGGTCGTCACCGCGAGCGTGTGCGGGATGATCAGCACCGAGAAACGGTCGCCCTCCACCGCATTCACGGTGAGCGAGGTTCCGTCCAGCGCCACAGAGCCCTTCTCGGCGATGAAGCGCGCATAATCATGCGGCGCTTCGATAGAGAAGCGCGACATGCCGTCGAAATCCTCGCGCGAGACAATCGTCGCGACGCCGTCGACATGGCCGGTGACGATATGGCCGCCGAGTTCGTCGCCGATCTTCAGCGAGCGCTCGAGATTTATGCGGCGGCCGACGGCCCATTCGCCCGCATTGGTGCGCGCAAGCGTCTCGGCGGCGGCGTCGACCTCGAACACAGTGCGGGCGCCCTCGCGGCGCAGGCCCACCGCCGTCAGGCAAGGGCCGGAGCAGGCGATAGAGGCGCCGAGCGCGATCCCTTCCACCGGATAGTTGCAGGCGATGGCGATGCGGCGCAATTCACCGCGCGGCTCGACGGAAAGGATTTCGCCGACATCGGTGACGAGGCCCGTGAACATTTCAGCCGATCCTCTCGTAGCGCGTCAGGCGGTCGACGCCGAGCATGGCCGCATCCGCGAGGCGATAGCGGCTCGGGTCATCGAGAATGGCCCGCGCCGTGGCGGACAGAGCGAGCCGACCCGGACGACCGAGCGGCTTCAACCCCGTATGCAAGACGACATCGTCGGCGAGCGCAGCGACGAGCAGACTCTCGGCGACGCGCGGGCCGCCCTCGCTGAAGACGCGCGTGATTCCGCGACGCGCCAGCTCGGCGAGCGCCTCGCCCAGCGCGAGACGGCCGGCGGCGTCGAGCCCGATGCGCGCGACCTCTATGCCCGTCGCGGCGGCGAAATCCTGCGCCTCTGCGTCCGTGACGCCCCCTCCGGCGAGGACCAGCGTCGGCGTCTCGCGCGCGGTGGCGGCGAGGCGCGAACTGCGCGACAGGCGCAGACGCGCGTCGAGCACCACGCGCAGCGGCTTGAAGGCCTCGAGGCCGGGCAGGCGCACAGTGAGCAGAGGATCGTCCACCGCGGCCGTGCCATGGCCGACCATGATCGCGCTATGCAGCGATCTCTCTATATGGGTGACGGAATCGGCGAGCGCGCCGGTGATGAACAGGCGCGGATCATGCTCCGCCCCGGCGGCGTAGCCATCCGCGGTCTGGGCGAGCTTCAAAGTGACCATGGGCCGGCCCTGCGTCACCCGCAATATATGGCCGAGATGATCGGCGCGGGCCTGCGCGGCGCGCACGCCGGTCGTCACCTCGACGCCGGCCTCGCGCAGGCGCGCATGGCCGCGGCCGGCGACCCGCGCATCCGGGTCCTCGAGCGCCGAGACGACACGCGCGATTCCGGCGGCGATGATCGTGTCCACGCAGGGCGGCGTCGCGCCGTGATGGGAGCAAGGCTCTAGCGTGGCATAGAGCGTCGCGCCGCGCGCCGCCTCGCCGGCCGCCGCGACAGCGATCGCCTCGGCGTGCGGGCGGCCGCCCAGCGCCGTATAGCCGCGCGCGATGACGACGCCATCCTTGACGATGATCGCGCCGACGGCAGGGTTCGGCCCGGTGCGGCCGAGATTGCGCCGGCCGAGCGCCAGCGCCGCCGCCATGAAGGCGTCGTCCACGAGGGCCTGAGATACGGTTTCCGGCTTCGTCGCGGTCATCTCCCGCCCGGCGTGGCTTCGGCGTCCTGCGTCTTATCCGCGCTCTGCTCGCCATCGCCATGCGACAATTCGTCGATCAGCGCATGGAAGTCGCTGACCTCGCGAAAATCGCGATAGACCGAGGCGAAGCGCACATAGGCCACATCGTCCAGCGATTTGAGGCCCTGAATCACCAATTCGCCGATCTGCGCGCTCTCGATCTCCGTATCGCCGGAGCTCTCGAGCTGGCGCACGACGCCATTCACCATGCGCTCGACGCGCTCTGGATCGACGGGGCGCTTGCGCAACGCCACTTCCAGCGAGCGCATCAGCTTGTCGCGATCGAAGGGGACTCTGCGGCCCGACTTCTTGACCACGATCAGCTCGCGCAGCTGCACGCGCTCGAATGTGGTGAACCGGCCGCCGCAGCCGGGACATACCCGGCGGCGACGGATCGAGGAGGAATCCTCGGCCGGACGCGAGTCCTTCACCTGCGTGTCGGGCGAACCGCAATAGGGACAGCGCATGGCCTCACCTTACCGCCGACGATGGCGCTGCTTCCCTCTCCCCGCTCGCGGGGAGAGGGTGATTGCCGCGATCAATAGATCGGGAACTTCGCCGTCAGCGCGTGGACCTTCTCCTTCACCGCGGCTTCCGTCGCGGCGTTCTCGGCCTCGCCCTTGGCGGCGAGCCCGTCCAGCACCTCGACGATATAGCCGCCGACGAGCTTGAACTCCGCCGTGCCGAAGCCGCGCGAGGTGGCGGCCGGCGAGCCGAGGCGGATGCCGGAGGTGACGAAGGGCTTCTCCGGATCGAAGGGAATGCCGTTCTTGTTGCAGGTGATGTGCGAGCGGCCGAGCGCGGCTTCCGCGGCTTTGCCGGTCAGCTTCTTCGGGCGCAGATCGACGAGCATCAGATGATTGTCGGTGCCGCCGGAGACGATCGCCAGACCCGCGTCGACGAGCGTCTGGGCGAGCGTCTTGGCGTTGTCCTTCACCTGTTGCTGATAGGCCTTGAACTCCGGCTTCAGCGCCTCGCCGAAGGCCGCCGCCTTGCCGGCGATGACATGCATCAGCGGGCCGCCCTGCAGGCCGGGGAAGACCGCCGAATTGATCTTCTTGGCGATGTCCTCGTCATTGGTCAGCACCATGCCGCCGCGCGGGCCGCGCAGCGTCTTATGCGTGGTGGTGGTGACGATATGCGCATGCGGGAAGGGCGAGGGATGCAGGCCCGCCGCCACCAGACCGGCAAAATGCGCCATATCGACCATGAAATAGGCGCCGACGCTATCCGCGATCTTGCGGAAGGCCTCGAAGTCCCAGATGCGCGAATAGCCGGAGCCGCCGGCGATGATGATCTTCGGCTTGTGCTCGGCGGCGAGCGCGGCGACCTGCTCCATATCGATGAGTTGATCGTCCTTGCGCACCGTATAGGGAACCGGCTTGAACCATTTGCCGGAGAGATTGACCGGCGAGCCATGGGTCAGATGGCCGCCCGCGGCGAGGTCGAGGCCCATGAAGGTGTCGCCCGGCGTCGCGAGGGCGAGGAAGACCGACTGATTGGCCTGGCTGCCGGAGTTCGGCTGCACATTGGCGAAGCCGCATCCGAAGAGCTGCTTGGCCCGCTCGATCGCGAGATTTTCGGCGATGTCGACGAACTGGCAGCCGCCATAATAGCGCTTGCCCGGATAGCCCTCCGCATATTTGTTCGTCAGAACAGAGCCTTGCGCTTCCAGGACCGCCTTGGACACGATGTTCTCGGAGGCGATGAGCTCGATCTCGTCGCGCTGCCGGCCGAGCTCCAGGCCGATGGCCTTGGCGAGATCAGGATCCGAATCGGCGAGCGATGTGGTGAAGAAAGCGGATTGGCTCATTTAGCATCCTCTATGCGAGACAAGGCGCAGCAAGTGACGGCGGCTCCCGGCTCGCCCGCGCCTCACGGGTGGAGCCGGTCGCGGGAAGCGAGGTCCTTGCGCGGAACGCCGAAGGCGGCGATCCCGAAACGGCCTCGAGCTCCCGTTTTCAGCGCAAAATTCTCTCGGCCGACCGAAATCCGCCCGCAGAATGCGCGCTCGCGCATCGGTGTGAGGGTTCGCTTATCATGCTCTCGCAGGGACGAAAAGGGGCGGCGCCGACGCGGGCGCCGGAGTTTGTCGCCGCGTCGACGACATTCGTCCCGCCGCAGCGCCGCTCCGCGCGCGGCCGAAAGAGGCGCCGCCGGGCTTTTTTCCGCCGCCGCCGCCGTCATCGCCTCGATATGTTCCGTCGCTAGCCTCCGCGCCGCCTGATATCTGGGGGCTACAAAAATGTTTCTGAAGCATTCCATCCGCGGCCTCGCGGCTGTCGCCTGCGCGGCGGCTGCGACCCCCGCGAGTTCCGAGTCTCTGCGAGAATTCGATCATATCGTCGTCATCTACCAGGAAAACCACAGCTTCGACAATTTGTTCGGCCTGTGGGGCGCGGTGAATGGCGAGCCGGTGCAGGGCCTGCCCTTCGCCGATCCGGCGCATAAGAAGCAGGTCCACGCCGACGGAACGACCGCTTATAATTGCCTGCTGCAGAACGATGTGAATCTCACCTCGCCCTCGCCGCTGGCGACGAGCTGCACGGATGCGACCGGCGCGTCCTCCTTCGTGAGCGCCTTCCCCGACAAGCCCTTCGAGATCGACGACTATATCGCCGCGACCGACAAGACCTGTCCGGCGCCGGGCGTCTCCGCTTCGAACGGCGTGTTGAAGAATTCCGCCGGCGCCCTCACCGGCGGCTGCACGCGCGATCTCGTGCATCGCTATTACAGCGAGCAGTTCCAGATCAATGGCGGCAAGCAGAATCGCTATGTGACGGGCAGCGACGCCGTCGGCCTCTCCTTGGGCTATTACGACACGACCAAGCTGCCGATCTATGTCGCGCTCCACAAGCATGGCGCGCCGCATTACGTCATCGCCGATCATTTCTTCCAATCGGCCTTCGGCGGCTCCTTCCTCAATCACCAATGGCTCGTCGCCGCGACGACGCCGGTTTTCGCCAATGCGCTCAACGACGCCTCCGGGAACGACCTTCATTCGGTCGTCGACGCGAACGGCATGGCGACCAGCACGCCGCTCTACACGAGTCTGCTCGGCGCCTCCGCCAAGGACGCGCAGCTGACCGCCTCCTGCAATCCGCCGTCGGGACGGCCGGCGACGCCGGCGAATATCGCCTGCGGCGATTTCGCGATCAACACGATCCAGCCCTTCTATCAGCCCTACGCCCCCGGAACGGCGGATGCGAAGCGCCTGCCCCCGCTCGAGAATCCGACGATCGGCGATCGTCTCTCGGCGCGCGGGATCGACTGGGCCTGGTATTCGGGCGGCTGGTCCAACGCCAATGGCGACGTCGGCGCGGCCGGCTGGACCAATGGAGCCGGGCCGAATTGCGCCGACGCGAATGCGCTGGCCACGGCGGTCTATCCGCACTGCCCGGACAAGCTGTTCCAGTACCACCATCAGCCCTTCAACTATTTCAAGGCCTATGCGCCGGGCACGGCGGCCCGCGCCGCGCATCTGCGCGACGAGGCGGAGTTCGTCCAGGCCGCCAATAGCGGCCGGCTGAAGCCGGTGAGCTTCGTGAAGCTGATCGGCGCGGAGAACGAGCATCCCGGCTACGCCAGCGAGCCGGGCGGCAGCACGCATCTCGTCGATCTGATCGCTTCGATCGTGAACGGGCCGGATGGGCGCGACACGCTGATCATCGTCACCTATGACGAGTTCGGCGGCTCCTGGGACCATGTGCCGCCGCCGCCCTATCAGACCGAGCGCGTGGCCGAGTCGGAGCATCACCATCACAATGATCATCACACCGGCGGCGGCGCGCACGACCGCTGGGGCCCCGGCACCCGTGTCCCGGCGCTGCTGATCTCCAAGCGCTTCGATCGCTCCGGGGTGGATCATGCGAATTACGACACGACCTCGATCCTGAAGCTGATCGAGGAGCGCCACCACCTCGCCCCGCTCGCCTCGCGCGACGCGGAGGTTCACAGCCTGGCGCGAGCGCTCGAACCCGCCGAGAGATGATCCGCGACCAAGCGGACAGAAGATCGGCCCCGCGCGAGCGGGGCCGATTGCTTTCGGGCGGCGGTTTCGTCGCGCGGCGAACTTTTCAGAGCGGCAGGAATCGTGCGATGAAATCCGCAGGCGCGAACATGTTCCGCTCGCGCCGCAGAGGGGGCTCGCAGAGATGATTTCCTCGGACTTCGGTCGGCTCGCCAAGCTCGCTTGCGCGGGCTCGCTTTTCGTCCTGGCCTCGGCGCTGGGCTCGATCCTGGTCTCGGGAGCGGCGGCGGCGCAGGACGATGATTTCTCACAGCTGCTGATCTATCGGGAGTATCGCGACCAGCTCGCCGCCCAGGGCTGGAGGCCGGACGCCGAATTCGGTCTCAAGCTCGCCTCCGGCAAGCCTCTCTACCGCTTCCCCGAAGTTCTGTGCGGCCCGAAGATCTGCCACGCGCGCTGGGTTCGCTCGGGAACGGAGAAGATCGTCACGCTGATCCGCGGCGACCTCACCGAGGAATATCGCGTCTCGCCCTGAAGCCTTTGTTTTGACGCGTTTCCAACGCCGAGCGCTGGAAACGCTCTCGGCTCACTGGCGCGCCGGCGCGGCGGCCTGCGTCGCGAGAACGCCCGTGAGCCGCTCGACGAGATCGGCGGCGAGCGCCGATGGCAGAGCGAAGGCCAGCCGATTGCCGTCGGGCGAGACGAGAGTGAGGAGCAGATTGTCGCCGAGCATCTCGCGATGCAGCGCGACATTCTCGACCGGCGTCGCCAGCACCGCCTCGACCTCGCCGCTCGCCGACTGCCGCTCGGCGAGACCCCTCTCGCGCAGCGCGAGGGCCGAGCGGGTCAAATCGAGAATATCGGCGGCGGTGAGGACGATTCTGGCCGTCACGCCATCGTCGCCTGTGCGGCTCAGAATGAAATCTTCGCCATCGGGATCGAGATTGAGGCCGGACGCCGCCTCGGACATGGGTCTGCGCTCCTGGGATCGGATCGGGAGTCGGCAGCATATTCGAGGCCGTCGCAAATGTCTCGCTCGGCTCGGGGGACGTCCGCGGTCATCCAAATCCGCCCGCAGCGCGCTCGGCGCCCGGCCTTCAGCTCGACGCGTGAGCGAGGGCGGATTCGGGATGAGCGCGACGAAGCCCGTTCACGGTCGGCGCGCAGCGCGGATCGGGGAGCAAGGATTCGACGAGGTCGACGGACGACAGCCAGCGGTCCTTCGGAATGATGGAGGTCCTGAGAGGCGGCAAGCCGCACTCTTCCGCGCTCGCGAGTATGGAGTCGAGATAAGCGCACGCAACTCCCGCCTCGATCGCCGATAGTCGAGAGACGTTCGGAAGCTCGCTTTTCCGTCATGCGTCGCGCGCGCGACATCGCCGAACGCCGGCCGGCCCTGGACGCGCTTCTCGCGGCCGGGGCTTTCGTCAGCCCTTCGCCGCCTCGCTCTTCTGATAATCCTTCACATCCGAGAACACGATCGCAGCATGCCGCTCCGCGTCATAGCGCAGCTGGAACTCGCTCGACGACATGAACACGGGCGCGCCGTCTATGTCCTCCGCCATGGAGGAGCCATGCGATTCGATGAAGCTCTTCAGCGCGATCGGATCATTCGACGTGATCCAGCGGCAGATCGCAAAGCGCGAGGTCTCGTATTTCGTCTCCAGCCCATATTCGGCCTCGAGCCGCGTCGCCAGCACGTCGAGCTGCAGCGCGCCGACGACGCCGACCAGCGCGCCGGAGCCGTCATTGGGCAGGAAGAGCTGCACCACGCCCTCCTCCGCCAGCTGGCGCAGCGCCTCGCGCAGCTTCTTGGCCTTCATCGCGTCGGAGATGACGATGCGGCGCAGAATTTCCGGCGCGAAGCTCGGCACGCCGCGGAAGGAAATCTCCTCACCCTCGGTGAGCGTGTCGCCGATGCGCAATATGCCGTGATTGGGAATGCCCACGACATCGCCCGCATAGGCTTCATCGGCGATGGAGCGGTCGCGCGCGAAGAAGAATTGCGGCGCATTGAGCGAGATGGTCTTGCCGGTGCGCACGATCTTCGCCTTCATGCCGCGCGAGAGCTTGCCCGAGCAGACGCGCATGAAGGCGATGCGGTCGCGATGGTTGGGGTCCATATTCGCCTGAATCTTGAACACGAAGCCAGCCATTTTCGGCTCCTTGGCCTCGACATGGCGCTTGTCGGCGTCCTGCCCGCGCGGCGAGGGCGCATATTCGGCCATTGCGTCGATGAGATCGCGCACGCCGAAATTGCGCAGCGCGCTGCCGAAGAAGACCGGCGTCAGATGCCCCTCGCGAAACGCCGAAAGCTCGAACTTCTTGCAGCCTTCCTCGGCGAGCATGGCCTCCTCGAGCCAGGCGTCCGCCTCATGCGCCGGCAGCAGCGCGAGCAACGCCGGATCGTCGAGGCCGGAGACGGTCATCGGCTCCGTATCGGCGTCGATCTTGCGCACGGATTTGGTCGCGAAGCAGTAGGTGCCGGCGAAGCTGCGGCCGGAGCCGATCGGCCAGGTGACGGGCGCGGTGTCGAGCGCCAGCGTCTTCTCGATCTCGTCGAGGAGCGAGAAGGGATCGCGCCCATCACGGTCCAGCTTGTTGATGAAGGTGACGATCGGAATGTCGCGCAGCCGGCACACTTCGAAGAGTTTTCGCGTGCGCGCTTCAATGCCCTTGGCGGCGTCGATCACCATCACCGCCGCATCCACGGCGGAGAGCGTGCGATAGGTGTCTTCCGAAAAGTCCTCATGGCCCGGCGTGTCGAGCAGGTTGAAGACGCAATCGCCATATTCGAAGGTCATCACCGAGGTGACGACGGAAATGCCGCGCTCGCGCTCTATGCTCATCCAATCGGAGCGCGTCTGCTGAGCGTTGCGCTTGGCCTTCACCGCGCCGGCGAGCTGGATCGCGCCGCCGAACAGCAGAAGCTTCTCGGTCAGCGTGGTCTTGCCCGCATCCGGGTGGGAGATGATGGCGAAGGTGCGCCGCCGCGAGACGGGGTCGGCGGAGGGTGTGCTCAAGGCGTGGGCTCACTGGGAAGGGGGTGGCGACAGTCGCCACGCCCTTTAAGGTCATTTGCGCCGCAAGGCCAGCCTCGCGTCGGCGGACGCTCGAGCCGAATCGATCCCGCGAGCCTCATCGCAGAGCGCCGGCGGGCAGCGGCGGCGGGGCCGGACTGCGCAGAGGAGCCCCCCAGCCGCTTCCAGCGTCGGTCCCGGCTCCGGTTCCCGTTCCGGCTCCGGTTCCTGTTCCGGTGAATGCGTCCGTCGTTGTCGATGTGCTCGATCCGGTCGTGCTCGACGTGCTGGCGACGAACTCGGCTTCCACCTGATTATAGAGCTCGCTGACCGGACCGAGGCCATTGTTGCCGATACGGTCGAGCCTCGACTTCAAACCGACCAACCGACCGCCCACAGCCTTGACGACGCCGCCGCTATGCTTGGCGATAAAAGCGCAGAGCTTCACTCTGAGAATAAAAATAGCCGAGCTCTTGTTCGTAGAGATGTGAAAAGCGAGTATTGCAGCGTCGAGCGCCCGCAGCTCCGGACTTCTTTTTTTCACGAGGCAGGTGCAGGACATCCAATTCTCATAGGTCATGATGTTGGTCATTTTCGTCCCCCGACTTGTCAGTGTGTCGATGGACGAATATTTGCCAGACGCGCTCTCGAAATAATGTGGCAAACGCCACGATGCGCGCCATGAAGCGTTTCCAGCCGAAGTGGACGCCGGTTCGGCTTCGGAAACGCGTCAAAACAAAAGCAGAGAGTCTTTTCATGTTTCCCTGAGACAGGGAAAAACTCTGGGCGGGCTCGCCGCGCTGAAATCCGCGCCGCCCGAAGAAATTCTCAGGCGAAATCCCCCGAGAGCTCCTCCCGCACCGCCTCCGGCATCACGGCGATATGCCCGTAATTCTGATGGGTGAAGCCGATCAGCGCGCGCGCGCCCGGCGTGCGGAACGCCGCCGCCTGCGCATCGGTGAAGGGAAAATGCACGAATTGCACGGCGGAGGCCTTACCGTCGGCCCTGGTGCGGTCCTGGTCCGCTTCGGCGACGCCGGCGATGCGCTCGCCGCCCAATTCGATGAAGGCGGTCTCTTCTATCGCGCCGAGCGTGTCCAGCACGCGCTTCCGGCGCAACGGATCGTCGATCTCGATCATGAAGGTGGCGACCAATTCGCGACCCTTGGGGATGAGCGGATCATAGGCGGCGATCTCGCTCGGCGCCTGCTCGAGCGTCCCCTTTTCGATGTGGATCATCTCCTGGATCTGCAGCCAGATCGTCTCGAAATCCTCGAAATAAAAGGTCACGAACGGTCCGACCTCGATGCGGCGATTGCGCTTGCGCGCGGCGATGCGGCGCCGGCTATCGACGCGAATCTTCGCATATTCGTCCGGCGGAAGAAGATCGGCGACGGTGATGTGGTGCTTTTGCGCCATTTATCGCTCCAGTTCTTCAGGCTGCGCGAGTCGAGCCCCCTCCCCGCTTCGCGGGAGAGGGAGCAGATTCGGCCCTTCATCGAGGGTTCGCGAGGCGCCCGCCGCCCCCCTCTCCCGCAAAGCGGGGGAGGGTGAGGAAGGGGGCCTCCCCGGTCACTTCACCCCATAGGCCCGCGCGAGAATCTCGATCGGATGCGCGACGACCTCGGGCTTTTTCGCCCCCGCGTCCAGCTGCTCCATGCCCTGCACGATATGCGGGCCGGAGAGCGGACATTCGGAGACGATATAGGCTTTGCCAGACGATTGCGCCTGCCGCGCCACCGGCTTGCCGACCTTCAGCGCCGTCTCGAAATTCGGCGTCTTATAGCCCCAAGCGCCGCCATGGCCCGAGCAGCGCTCGATGACGGCGACATCCGCCTGCGGAACCAGACGCAGCAGCTCCGCGCCCTTCTGCCCGATGTTCTGCGCGCGCGAATGGCAGGAGACATGGAAGGCGACGCCGCCCTCGATCGGCGACAGCCCTTCCGCCAGCCCCTCCTTGCGAGCGATGCCGACGACATATTCGCTGAGATCATAGGTCGAGGCGGAGAGGCGCTTCACTTTTGGATCGTCGGTCGCGATCAAAGGCCATTCGAATTTCAGCATCAGCGCGCAAGAGGGAACCAGCGCGATAATGTCATAGCCCTTGTCGATCCAAGGCTCGAAGGCGGCAGCCACTTGTTTTGCCGAGGCCGCGACCTCGCCGATGAGCCCCTGCTCGAGCAGCGGCATTCCGCAGCAATGCGGATGCAGAATCTCCGTCTCGACGCCATTCTTGGCGAGCACCGCGCGCGCGGCGAGGCCGACGCCCGGATCATTATATTCGCCGAAGCAGGTGGCGTAGATCACCGCCTTGCGGCCGAAGCCCGGCGCGTCACGATTCACCTCGACCAACGTCTCCTTCGCGAGCGTTTGAAGCGTCTTCTTCGAATATTTCGGCAGCGCGGCCTCGTGATGGAGACCGGCGACCGTCTCCAGCGCATTGCGCGCGGCATGATGCGAGCAGTCGGTCGCCCAATTGGCGAGCGGCGCGAGCTTGGTCGCCACTGCGCCATTGCGGTCGGTGTCGGCGAGTTGGCGATCCGCGAAACCGACGCCGTTCTTCTTCGCCTCGACGGCGCGATAACGCAGCATCAGATGCGGGAAGTCGAGATCGAACTCATGCGGCGGCACATAGGGACATTTGGTCAGAAAGCACATGTCGCAGAGCGTGCAGGCGTCGACGACCTTCTTGAAATCGGCGCTATCGACCGTCTCGAGCTCTCCTTTCGCAGACTCGTCGACGAGATCGAACAGGCGCGGAAAGGAATCGCAGAGATTGAAGCAGCGCCGGCAGCCATGGCAAATGTCGAGCACGCGGCGCATTTCGGCGTCGAGCTTCGCCTCGTCGTAGAAATCGGGGTTTTCCCAATCCAACGGGCGCCGGAAGGGCGCCTCGAGCCCGCCTTCTCTCATCTCGCTTCCAAGCCCCGGTCGAATTATTCTGATGTGCTCGTAGGTTCCGGGCGCATCGCTCCCTCTCCCCGCGCGCGGCTATCGAATGCACAGATTCCGCTCGCCCCCGCGACGTCCTGGCCGGGCTTGTCCCGGCCACCCACGCCAACGCGCCGAGGCGTCTTAGAAGTTTGGCGTGACGCCGAAGCCTTGGGGGCGCCCGCTGGGGGAGGAAATCCGTCGATGGCGGGCGCTTTCCTTTGGTTTCTCAGCCGCTTGGCGTGGGTAGCCGGGACAAGCCCGGCCATGACGGCCGCGGCGCCTCACGATAAGCCCCTCATCCTCACCTTCTCCCCGCGTGCGGGGAGAGGGAAGGCGGCGAACTCCGCGCGAAGCGATCGGCTGGAAAACGGGTCGCGCGCTTACTTCAGCTCGTCGAGCGCCTTCTGGAAGCGGCCGGCGTGCGAGCGCTCGGCCTTGGCCAGCGTCTCGAACCAGTCGGCGATCTCCTCGAAACCCTCCTCGCGGGCGGAGCGCGCGAAGCCCGGATACATATCCGTATATTCATGCGTCTCGCCGGCGACGGCGGCCTTCAGATTGTCCTCGGTCTTGCCGATCGGCAGGCCGGTCGCCGGATCGCCCACCACCTCGAGGAATTCGAGATGGCCATGCGCATGGCCCGTCTCGCCCTCGGCGGTGGAACGGAACACGGTCGCCACATCATTGTAGCCCTCGACATCCGCCTTTTGGGCGAAATACAGGTAGCGGCGGTTCGCCTGCGACTCGCCGGCGAAGGCCGCTTTGAGATTCTGCTCGGTCTTCGTGTCCTTGAGCGTAGCCATAACTCAGCTCCTTGGATGAACCCTGATCGGGGCGCCGCCACTGTCCCGATGGCCAGTCGGAACGCCCTTCTTTAGAATAATTCGAAATTAATGATTGCCAAGCGCCAATCTCGTCATCGGCTGGGGACGAAGCGCCAAAAACATGCTGCAGCGCGATATTGGCTTCGAAACTGCATGTAACGCGAGAATGTACGAACGCGGCGGGCCCTTTCGCACAAAAGCGACGGGGCGCGGCGCCAGACGCATGAGAGCGCGCAGCATGGCGGAGGAATCGGCGGAGGAATTGGGCTGGGTCGTCTGGAATGGCTCGCTCGGCGTTTCCGACAAAGTCACGATCGGCCGCATCGAGCTGGTCGACGGCGTCCGCACCGCCTGTCTCGCGCCGCCCTATGATGTGGTGGGGCCGTTCAGCCTGGACGAGCTGGAGACGCAGGGCCGTATCGCTTTCGGCGCCTGCTTCGTGATGTCGCTCCAACGCTGGAAGGAGGATCAAGTCGAATTGCGCATAGAGGGCCGCAAGCAGCGCGCCGCCTTCCAGAAGATGTTCGATTTCGACGAGGACGACAATCAGGAGCACCGCGAGACGCTGGAGCTGCCGACGGAGGGCGCGCTCGAGCCTGCGGAGATCAAGGCCGCCTTCCGCCGTCTGGCCAAGACCGCGCATCCCGACGCCGGCGGCAGCGCCGAGCATTACCGCCGCATCGCCGAGGCGCGCGACGCGCTGCTGGAGCAGTTCGAAGGGGCGAGCTAGCTGCCGAATCGGAGAAACAGTTGCAGCTATGTCTCAAGCAATAGTTTGAGATCCATCTCTCAATTGGCAACTCCATAAAACGACAAGTCGTTGACAACCAGACTTGCCGCAGGAATAGCCGGATCAGCCGTTAAAAAGAGTGGATTTACACCTCTCTGGATAGAGTCCTTGGTTCCAACTACTACAACCCCAAAAAAAGGGGTCTTATGAATATCAGCTTCATTTATAGATTGGTAGAAAACACACCCAACAATTTTTGGAGAGAATTTGGCGTTTTCTGGGATTATCCGATCATCACCAACGTCATATTTCCAATATGGGAATTTAATTTCCGGAAAAACGGTATACTCAAGATCACTATCAATAGTTTTTGCACACATCTCACGTTTTCGATCTTCTAAATCGTGCCCATTGCGCCCGCCGTCAGCGTTTATGAAATTAAAAAGGCTCGCACGTATTTTTACACGAGCGGGTGAATGCCCCTTGTTGATAAGATTAAATGAAATAGTAAGCTGCGGATTTCGTGGATTAAACAGCTGCTGCACATCGTCTATTTTAGAAATAACAGAAATTTCTTCCACCGCAATCCATGGTCTCTGGTCGAACTTAGCAATACTTGCCAACTCTTTAGTTAGGCAAGCGATAACGCCCGTTACGAGCATTGTGACGAAAGCCGAAAACGCGATTACAATGTTTGAAGTCTTTGTTGCTTTGCTTTCCTCCGACACCGCGCCGTCTTCCTTTTCTCTACAATAATGCGCCCTCAATACGGATCATTCTACGCCACGCCCAAAGGAAGCCCAAGTCACTTTTTTCCCTTGTCATAGGGATTCTCACCCGAGCGCGTGGAGATGCGGATCGGCGTGCCGGGCAGATCGAAGCCGCGGCGCAGGCTGTTCATGAGAAAGCGCAGATAGCTCGTCGGCAGCTCGTCGAGCTGATTGCCGAACAAAATGAAATGCGGCGGCCGCGCCTTGGCCTGCGTCATATAGCGAATCTTGATGCGCCGGCCGGAGACCGCCGGCGGCGGCGTCTCGTCTATGGCGCTCTCGAGCCAGCGATTGAGCCGCGCCGTCGAGATGCGCCGGTTCCAAACGTCATGCGCCCCGAGAATCGCGCGCATCAGGCCGTCGAGGCCGTAGCCCGTGACGCCGGAGACGGGAACGACCGGCGTGCCCTTGATCTGCGGCAGCAGGCGCTCGGCCTCCTCGCGCAGCTTGGCGAGCCGCGTTCCCGGATCGTCGACCGCATCCCATTTGCCGAGCGCGATGACCACCGCCCTGCCCTCGCGCGCGGCGAGATCGGCGATGGTCAGATCCTGCTTCTCGAAGGGAATGGCCGAGTCGAGCAAGAGCACGACGACTTCCGAGAAGCGCACGGCGCGCAGCGCATCGGCGCCGGCGAGCTTTTCCAGCTTGTCGACGACCTTGGCGCGCTTGCGCAGGCCGGCGGTGTCGAACAGCTTCACCTCGCGGTCGCGCCAGCGGAAGGGCACGGAGATGCTATCGCGGGTGATGCCCGCCTCCGGCCCGGTGAGCAGGCGATCCTCGCCGAGCAGGCGGTTGATCAGCGTCGATTTGCCGGCGTTGGGGCGCCCGACGACGGCGATGCGCAAGGGCTTGGTCGGATCGGCCTCGCTGCCGTCCTCATCCGCCGAGACGGCGATATCCGTCGTGGCCTCTTCGTCCTCCTCCGGCGCCTCGGTCGCCTCCGGCAGAGCTTCGCGCAGCGCGTCGAATAATGCGCTCATGCCCTCGCCATGCTCGGCCGAGAGCGGCACCGGATCGCCGAGGCCGAGCTCATAAGCTTCGACGAGGCCCGCCTCGCCTTTGCGCCCTTCCGCCTTATTGGCGGCGAGCACCACGGGCTTGCCGGCGCGGCGCACGAGGTCGGCGAAATATTTGTCGTCCGGCGTCACGCCGACGCGCGCGTCGATCATGAAGAGAATGGCGTCGGCGGAGTCGATCGCCGCCTCGGTCTGCGCGCGCATGCGCCCTTCCAGCGTCGCGGCGGCGCCTTCCTCGAGGCCCGCCGTGTCGATGATGGTGAAGCGCAGATCGGCGAGGCGCGCCTCGCCCTCGCGGCGGTCGCGGGTGACGCCGGGCCGGTCGTCGACCAGCGCCAGCTTCTTGCCGACGAGCCGGTTGAATAAAGTCGACTTGCCGACATTCGGCCGGCCGATGATGGCGAGCGTGAAGGACATTGTGGCCCTTTGGTCCAACGTCGCGGCGACGCCGCCTCCAGAGGCTTTTCATGTTTCCACGAAAAGACTCGATGCTTTTGTTTCGACGCCATTCCAACGCCGAGCCGGCGTTGGAAACGCTCTAGCCTTCCCGCTTACTTGCTGTCCGGCGCGGGCGCGGCGGCCGGCGGAGCGGAGCCGCGCGCGGCGTCGAGCAGCGCCTTATAAGCGCTGGCGCGCTGACGCATCGCATGCGGCGCCTCCTGATCATTGAGGATGAGCTTGAAGACGCGGTCGGCCTCGTTGAAATCGCCGTCCTGCAGCGCATCGAGCGCCAGCAGCTCCTGCGCCGTGAAGCGGAGCGGCCCATTGGCGGTGACGAGCTCGCCGAGGCGATCCGCCATTTTCTGCCGCTCGCCCTGCTCCAGCAGCAGAAGCCCGGCGCGCAGCTTGGCGACCTGCTGCGTGAGCTTGTCGACGCCCTTGTCCTCGGAGATGGCGTCGAAGGCGGCGACCGCCTTGACCTTGTCGCTCTGCGCCAGCTCCTGCGCCGCGCGCATCCGCGCCAGAGTGGCGTAGCCCCTGGGCGAATCCTTGGCGAGGGCCTCGAAAGCGGCGAGCGCTTCGGCGCTATTGCCCTGGGTAGCGAGCGCGGCGGCCGCGCCGAAGCGGACATTGGCGCCCTCGGCGGCCTTGACGCGGTTGCTCTCGTAGAAGCTGTACGCCCCTGTCGCGACGACGACCAGAAAAGCGCCGACGATCACCGGCGTCTGATAACGCTTCCAGAGGTTTGCCGCCTTGTCCCGGCGGACGTCTTCGTCGACCTCGTGGAAAATGTCGGACATGGCCGCTCCTGTCGCGATTGGCGCCGGGACGATCCGGCCGCGGAGGCCGCTGTTAGCATGAGGCGGGACGCATGGCCAGTTCCCCCCGCCGAGCGCCTGCCCCACCGAGCGCCCGCCCTGAGGGCCGGCTCGTCCTCGAGCATGAGAAATCGCCGCGGGAGGCCGGCCGCCGAGATCGCGCTCCGAGCGGGCGCTCTCGGACGCTCCCCGGCCGGTCTCGGGTTCCTCGGCGCGGATATAGGGCGCGAACTCTCGGAGACGCGCCTCGAGACGCGACGTGCGCGCGCGACCATGCGCGCGAGATCGGCGCGCGAGATCGGCATGAAGCGACGAAGCGATCCGGGGACGCTGCTCGCCCCGGATCGCCGCGCCGGCGACGTCACGCGCCGCCGGGCTCTCCGGTGAATTTCACCAATATATCCTGGTCGCGCACCACATATTGGCAGGCGAGCCGATATTTCGGCGGAATGTCGTCGACCTCGGCGCGGATAATCTCCTCCGCCGTGATCTTGCCCATGGACTTGAGCTGCGCTTTCTCTTTCTCGGTGAGCGTCGCGCCCATCGTCTTGTCGTCGAGCGGCGCCACCTCGATGAGGCAGGAGCCGCATTCGCCGTCCTTGCAATCATGCGGGATCGGAATCTTATTCGCCTCGGCGACGGCGAGTATTGTATGCGTGTCGCCGGCGACCGCATAGACCGTCACATTTTTGTGGAGAAGAGGGGTGGAGAAAGTGACGTCAGGCATGGCCGTCCTCCCTTATTTTGCGGTGCCAACTGTAGCGAATGACGCGACGTCCGCCTTCGTGGCGTTTCGACGCAGCACACACTTGGCCACCGTGCTCAGCGTATTGCGCCCGCATGTCACGCCGCGCATAATATGATTCGATAGTGCATTGGCACGCTGCTCACTCGTAGATTCTGCTCCATGGAAAAGAAAAGATACCAAGTATTTGTCAGCTCAACATATACCGACCTCAAAGACGAGAGAGCCGCAGTTTTTGACACTCTGGCGAAGATCGACTGCATCCCGGCAGGAATGGAAGCGTTTCCCGCTTTCGATGAGGAGC
Source organism: Methylosinus sp. is20ea (assembly GCF_059718135.1). Taxonomy (NCBI): domain Bacteria; kingdom Pseudomonadati; phylum Pseudomonadota; class Alphaproteobacteria; order Hyphomicrobiales; family Methylocystaceae; genus Methylosinus; species Methylosinus sp. is20ea. The sequence goes on from NZ_AP046088.1 coordinate 384,741, forward strand.
AGCTATCCTACATAAAAGCCATAATTGACGACAGCGACTATTATGTTCTTATAGTAGGCGGGAGATATGGGAGCATAACAGCAGATGGCGTGAGTTTTACAGAAAAAGAATATGATTACGCCGCATCAAGAAACATTCCAATTCTTTCATTTATTCACGCCCATCCTGAGCGTATTGCAGTTGGCTTGACTGAAATCGACACAGAGAAGCGGGCACGATTGGATAATTTTATCACAAAAGCTCGCGAAGGTAGGCTAGTTCGAGAGTGGAGCGACATAAACGAACTAAGTCTTCGAGTAACCCAAGCATTGACACACTCAATGAAAGCAAAGCCCGGCGTCGGATGGATAAGAGGAAGCGCGGCAGCGAGCCTAGAAATTCTAAACGAGATAAACGAGTTAAGAAAGAAAAATGCAGAGCTAGTTGAGCGAATTAGGGCGGCCGAAAGCCAGAAACCAGAAAGCCAGGTCAACATCGCCCAGCTTGATAGTATATTTAATATTGACTATGCAATAAATGGTGGAAATTTCTTACAATGTAGATTTACGTGGAAGGAGCTGTTTTCTATCCTTGGTCCATCCGCCCTCGTCGCACAGTCTTCCGCAGTCATCAGAGGATATCTAGTTAGATATATAAGGGACAAGAAAAATATTTCTGCCCAAACAGCGGTTGATATCTCCCAGCAAGATTTCGATATCATCAAAATTCAATTTGAAGCCATTGGATATTGGAAAATATTGACCCATTTGTATCCAAATAGCGGAAGACGGGGAGAAGATATAGAACTCACGGAGCTAGGGAAACGTGCGCTATTTGAAATAGTATCAATTAAGATTGATCAAAAAGCAGGCGCATAGTCCACCGCAAGCCCGTCAATCGATGATCGCATGCGGCAAAAAGCGCGAGCGATCCGTCGTCACCAGCGACGAGTCCTCACGCACGCCCATGCCGGCCGCCTCGCCGCCGACGAGCCAGCAGCCCAGCACGGGATAGCGTCCGCCGCAATTCGGCAACAGACATAATTGCTGCCGCACATAGCCTTCGCCGCCATATGTTCCCTGCGTCTCCGCGAGACGCGCGTCGCCGTCGACGAGCGCGACATTGGCGCCCTCGCGCGAATAGAGCGGCTTGCGCGCATAGCGCGACAATGACGATGCGCGCGCATCATCCTCGAAGAAGCAGGGCAGAAGATTGGGATGGCCCGGCGCCGCCTCCCACAACAGAGCGAGAAAACCTTTGTTGGAGGCCACCGCTTTCCACGGCGGCTCGACGAATCGCGTCGCGCCCATCGCAGCAGACTTGCCGAAAGAATCGGCGAACATCCACTCCCAGGGATAGAGCTTGAACAGTCGCTCGACGCGCCGCCCCAGACGATCGACGAATGTCTCGCCGCAAAGACCGATGTCGCGCATGTCGATGCGCGCCGTCCACGAGCCCGCCTGCGTCGCGCAATCGGCGAGATAGGCGACATTGCCGCGATCCTCGACGCTCGCCGTCATGCAGGCGAAATGCACAGGCCCGCCATCGGCGATCTCGCGCCATCGCGCGATCAGCCGATCATGCAGGGAATTGAACTGATCCGCGCCTTTCGGCAAATGGCCGCGCTCGATCATCTGCTCGAGCCAGAACCATTGCACGACGGAAGATTCGAACAGGCTCGTCGGCGTGTCGGCGTTATATTCGAGCAGCTTGGGCGGCCCCTCTCCATCATAGGAAAAATCGAAGCGTCCGTAGAGCGAGGGATCGCGCCGCGCATGGCTCTCGGCGATGAGCCCCCATGCGTGACGCGGTATGCGCAGACGTTCGAGCGCCTGCTCGTCGGTCACGATGCGCGCGACCACCTCCTCGCAGAGCGCGGCGAGATCGGCCGTCGCCGTCTCCAGACGATCCTCGATCTCGCGCATCGAAAAAATATAGCGCGCGCTCTCGTCCCAATAGGGCTCGCCATCCGCTTGCGCGAATTGAAAGCCGATTCGTCTCGCCTCTTCGGCGAAGTCCGGCCGCGGCGGCGAAAGCTCGCGCCTCACGAGCCGCCGCCATGGCCGACGCCCGAGCCGCCGAAGCCGCCGAAGGAGACCGCATGGCCGGAGGCGGAGCCGCTCGAATTCGAAGAGGACGAAAAGGACGACGAGCCATGCGACGAATCGCCGGAGGACGAGCTGTGCGATGAGCCGCTCGAAGACCCGCCGCCATGGCCGCCGCCGTGGCTGCGCGATTGACGGCATTCTTCCTGCTGTTCCCAGTCGCCTGCCTTGGAACAGTCACCCCGATGCGCATATTCGATCGCCGCATAGGTCCCGATCGACAGCGAGCCGGCGGCGATCAGCGCGATAGCGATCGAGCGCTTGCGGCTTCCGGAAGGCGCGCCCGCGCCGCCGCCCGGAAGCCCCTTGGGCGCATTGGTGACGACAGGCGGCGCCTGCCCGCGGCGTCCGAATTCCTTGCGGGGTTGCTCCGCCCGCGGTTGGTTTGCCCGAGGTTGCTCTGCCCGAGGTTGCTCTGCCATGGCGCCGCCTCAAGGGCTCATGCAGGCGGCGCTGAGCACGCCGGCGGCAATGGAGACGGAGCCGAGCCAGACGGCCGCGGCGATGGCGTTCTGCTCGATCGCCTGCGAAAGCCCTGGGTGCGCGAGGCGCGCGAGAAGATAGGCGATGATCTGCGTGGCGAAGGCGACGAAGCCCCAGATGATGAATTCGAGCCCCGATTGCGTATTGTGCACCGCGCCGGCGAGCGCGATGGCGAAGCCGATGAGGCTGCCGCCGAAGGCGATGGCCGCAGAGGCGTTGTGCTCATTGACGATGAGATCGAATTCACAATGCGGCGTGAGCCGCGTGTAGACGACGCAGAATGCGGCGCAATAAGCGATGGTCCCGAGAAAATAGGCGGCGAAGGACAGGAGGCCGGAGGCGAGGTCTGCAGGCAAAGTCGATCCTCTGACGAAATATCGAGCGGAGAGGTTAGCAGGGTCGCCGCGCGAAAGGAACGAGACGATGTGTCAAAACACCCCCGCCTCGAGCCCGACGGCCATCGCCATTCCGAGCTCATGGCAAGCGCCCGCGAACTCCTCGCGCCACTCCCCGCGAAAGATCAGCGGCTCCTGCACGGCGCGCCAGCGCAATCCCGTCGCCACGCTCTCGACGCTTCGCCGCGCGCCGGCGCCGTCATTGCCGGCGCGAATAAAGAGCGCATAGGGAAGCCCCTGCGTGCGCTCGAGGCAGGGATAATAGCAGCGGTCGAAAAAATCCTTCAGCGCGCCGCTCATATAGCCGAGGTTTTCCGTCGTCCCCAGAATGAGCGCATCCGCCGCCAGCACATCGTCCGGCGTCGCCGCCAGCGGCGCGCGGACGACGATCTCGACGCCGGCGATCTCGCGCGCGCCGGCAAGAACGGAATCGCGCAATCGCTCCGTATTGGGCGATGGCGCATGGGCGAGGAGGAGCAGACGCTTGCCGGTCATGGGGCGAATAATTCTCCTTTGATGCGACGCCTTGTGCGCCGCCGCACAGTGCGGCCTCCGCGAAGATGATAGCGCCTCTTTCGGCTCGTGCGAGCCACTAGGGCGGAGCCGTCGGACGAGCTAGAGTCCGCGCGCCACTTCGAATCGAACGGATGCCCATGGCGCAGCAATTCCTCACCCAGACACTTTCCGACGGCGCGAGGACAGGTCCGACCCTCCCACAACGCATCATCCTCGCCGAGGGCTGGACACGCCGCGCCATCGCCTTCGCCGCCGGCGCCGTGGGCGCGCTAGCGCTGGCTCCGGTCGATTTCACGCCGGCCATGTTCGTGACCCTGTGCGTCGCGGTCTGGCTCCTCGATGGCTCCGCCGCCGCCAGCGGCGAGAGCGGCTTCTCTTATCTCGCCGCCTCGGTTCGCCGCGCGGCCGGGGCCGGCTGGTGGCTCGGCTTCGGCTATTTTCTCGCCGGGCTCTGGTGGCTGGGCGCGGCCATGCTGGTCGAGCCCGACCAATTCGCCTGGGCGCTGCCGCTCGCCGTCATCGGCGCGCCGGCGGTTCTCGCGTTCTTTCCGGCGCTGGGCTTCGCTCTGGCGCGGACGCTGTGGTCCGGCGGCTCGGCGCGCATCTTCGCGCTCGCGGCCGGTCTCGGCGCCTCGGAGCTGCTGCGCGGAAGTCTGTTCACCGGCTTTCCGTGGAATGATTTCGGCATGGCGCTCGCCGCCGTCCCCTACCTCGATCAGACGGCGGCGCTCGTCGGTCAGCACGGGCTCGATATTCTGGCGGTGATCATGTTCGCCGCGCCGGCGACGCTCGTCGACGGCCGTCGCCGCCTCACCCCGGCGGTCGTCGTCGCGCTCGTCCTCGCCATCGTGATGGCGGGCTATGGCGCGCTGCGGCTGGCGTCGGGCAAGACGGAATATGTCGACGGCGTGAAATTGCGGCTGATGCAGCCGAACCTCCCGCAGGACGCGAAATTCAAGCCGGAGAACGGCCCGGCGATTCTGAGCCGCTATCTCGAGCTCTCCGACCGCGCCGTCGCGCCGGGCCGCTCCGGCGTCGCCGACGCGACCCATATCATCTGGCCGGAATCGGCCTTCCCCTTCATTCTGTCGCGCGATCCGGACGCGCTGGCCCGCGTCGCCGCGACGATGCGGGGAGCCGTTCTCGTCACCGGCGCCGCTCGCGCCGAAGACGACGCGCGCCGCGAGGACGGCAGACGCCGCACGAAAATCTTCAATTCGATTCTCGCCGTGCAGGCCGGCCGCATCGTCGCCGCCTATGACAAGATCCATCTCGTGCCCTTCGGCGAATATCTGCCGCTTTCGAAGCTGCTGGCGCCGCTCGGCGTCACGCAGCTCGTTCCCGGAACCTGGGACGAGGGGACCGGCCCGCGGCGGTTCGCGGCGCCGGGCCTGCCGCTCGCCGCGCCGCTGGTCTGCTACGAGGCGATCTTTCCGGGCGAGACGGTCGAACCCGCCGGCGAGCGGCCGCAATGGCTGCTCAATGTGACCAATGACGGCTGGTTCGGCATGACCAGCGGCCCCTATCAGCATTTCGCCCAGGCGCGTCTGCGCAGCATCGAGGAGGGCCTCCCGCTGGCGCGCGTCGCCAACACCGGGATTTCCGCGGTCGTCGACCCCTATGGGCGCGTTCTCCACCGCCTGCCGCTCGGCGTCGATGGCGTCATCGACGCGCGCCTGCCGCGGGCCGCGGATGCGCCGCCTTTTGCCGCCCATCCTTTTCGCTGGACTTCAACGCTTTGGTTCTTCACAATAATTTTCGCCCTGTTGGGACGCTTTCGCGGCCTCGCGGGTATGACTGCGTTTCGGACGGGTGGTTAATGAACCACCCCTCGAAATCGCGGCGGACACGTCCGCGCCGGCCATAGGCTCGGCGAGACCCTCTTTAGATCAGCCCCTTCGACAAAAGGCCGGACCGTGATGAGCAAAAGGAACCTGTCGCAGTGAAAAAGGCGCCCGATCCGATCGACCGGCACGTCGGGAGCCGCGTGCGCATGCAGCGCATTCTGATGAAAATGAGCCAGGAGAAGCTCGGAGAGGCTTTGGGCCTGACGTTCCAACAGGTGCAGAAATACGAAAAAGGCACAAACCGCATCGGCGCGAGCCGGCTGCAGCAGATTTCGAAGACGCTGAACGTGCCGCCCTCCTTCTTCTTCGACGGCGCGCCGTCGACACAGCCCGCCGGAGACGGCTTCGCCGAGGAATCCTCCTCGCAATATGTCGTCGATTTTCTGTCGACCGCAGAGGGCCTCCATCTCAATCGCGCCTTCGCCCGCATCAAGGATCCCAAGGTGCGCAAGCGCGTCATCGACCTGATCTCGACGCTCGCCGATCAGGACGAGGCCGCCAAGGTGACGGACGCCGGCGATCCCGCCGCCAAATAGGCCGACGCCAGAGTTCTCTATAAAGAACATTTTGCCATATACGGCTTGACGAAACGAACGACGCCTGTACTGATTTGGGCACATGGAAAGGTCTGTCCGCCGGCGGGCGGCGGACCGGCGCTTGGACGGAGATCGGATGTGACGAGACAGAACTATCTTTTCACCAGTGAGTCGGTTTCGGAAGGCCATCCCGACAAGGTGTGCGACCGCATTTCAGACGAAATCGTCGATTTGTTCTTTCGCGAGGGAGCCAAATTCGGCGTCGACCCCTATCAGATCCGCGTGGCAGCCGAGACTCTCGCCACCACCAATCGCGTGGTGATCGCCGGCGAGGTGCGCGGCCCGGCCATCTCCAAGGAGCAGATCGTCGACGTCGCCCGCAAGGCGATCAAATCTATCGGTTATGAGCAGGCCGGCTTCCACTGGCAGAACGCCGACGTGGAAGTGCTGCTGCATGCGCAATCGGCCGATATCGCCCAGGGCGTCGACGCCGCCGGCAATAAGGACGAGGGCGCGGGCGACCAGGGCATCATGTTCGGCTATGCGGTGCGCGAGACGCCCGATCTGCTGCCGGCCCCGATCTATTACGCGCACAAAATTCTCGAGAAGCTCGCCCACGCCCGCCATTCCGGCAAGGAGAAGGGCCTCGGCCCCGACGCCAAGAGCCAGGTCACGCTGCGCTATGAGAACGGCAAGCCGGTCGAGGCCACGCAGATCGTGCTCTCGCATCAGCACACCGACGAGAATCTCACGCCGCAGGACATACGCGCCCTCGTCGAGCCCTATATCCTCGAGTCGCTGCCCGCGGGCTTCGTGACCAAGGAGACGGTGTGGCACGTCAATCCGACCGGCAAATTCCACATCGGCGGCCCGGATGGCGACGCCGGCCTCACCGGCCGCAAGATCATCGTCGACACCTATGGCGGAGCCGCTCCGCACGGCGGCGGCGCCTTCTCCGGCAAGGACCCGACCAAGGTCGACCGCTCGGCCGCCTATGCCGCCCGCTATCTGGCCAAGAACGTCGTCGCCGCCGGCCTCGCCGATCGCGCGACGCTGCAGCTCTCCTACGCCATCGGCGTCGCCGAGCCGCTGTCGATCTATGTGGATCTGCACGGCACGGGTCAGGTTCCCGAGGACAGGCTGGAGGCCATCCTGCCGCAGATCATGCGCCTGTCGCCGCGCGGCATTCGCGAGCATCTGCAGCTCAACAAGCCGATCTACGCCCGCACCTCGGCCTATGGCCATTTCGGCCGCACGCCGGACGAGGAAGGCGGCTTCTCCTGGGAGCGCACCGACCTCGTCGACGCGCTGAAGGCGCATTTCTCCTGACCAACGCCGTCTTCGGCGAGAAAAACGTCCCAGAAAGCCTGCAAGAAAGCCCTATGGACGACGAGACCGACGGCGGCGCGACCCCTGTGTCGCGCCGTCTCTATGGCCGCAGCAAAGGCAAGGCGCTGCGCGCCGGCCAGGCCCGCCTCATGCAGGAGCTGCTGCCGACGCTGACGCTCGACGTCTCGCAGCCCTGCCCTCACGCGCCGAGCCTGTTTCCGACTCCCGTCCAGAATGTCTTTCTCGAGATCGGCTTCGGCGGCGGCGAGCATCTCGTCGCGGCCGCGGCGGCGCGGCCGGATGTCGGCTTCATCGGCTGCGAGCCTTTCGTCAACGGCATGGCCAAGCTCCTCGCCCGGATCGACGCGCTCGGCCTCGCCAATATCCGCCTGCATCAGGGCGACGCGGCGGAGATCATCGGCTGGCTGCCGCCGGCGAGCCTCGGCCGGGCCTTCCTCTTCTATCCCGACCCCTGGCCCAAGCGCCGCCACCGCAAACGGCGCTTCGTCTCGAAAGAGACATTGGAGGCGCTCGCGCGGGTCATGCGGCCGGGCGCGCAATTGCGTTTTGCGACGGATATCGACGATTATGCCGGCTGGACGCTGGCGCGCGTCCGGGAGGCCACGGATTTTGCATGGACCGCGGCGACGTCGACGGACTGGCTCACGCCCTGGGAGGGCTGGACGCAGACGAAATACGAGGCGAAAGCGATGGCGGCCGGACGCAAACCGGTCTATCTGACTTTCGTGAGGGGTCGAGAACGCGAGCGAGACCTCGCGAGCGACGCCTAGAGGCTTTTGATTTGACGCGTTTCCAACGCCGAACCGGCGTCTACTTCGACTGGAAACGCTCGAGCGGGACGGTGCGGGAGACGGTGCGATGGCGGCGGAACTGACGGCGCAAGACGACGCCCGGACGACCGAGACGACGACGGCGGCGTTTCGCGCCGACGTTCTGGAGGCGTCGCTGCGCCAGCCCGTGCTCGTCGATTTCTGGGCGCCTTGGTGCGAGCCCTGCAAGCAGCTCGCGCCCGTGTTGGAGCGCGCCGTCAAAGCCGCCGGCGGACGGGTGAAGCTCGTCAAGATGAATATCGACGAGCATCCGGAGGTCGCTGGACAGCTCGGCGTCAAATCCATTCCCGCCGTGGTCGCCTTCCAGCGCGGCCGGCCGGCCGACGGTTTCGTCGGCGTGCTGCCGGAGAAGCAGCTGCGCGGCTTCATCGAACGGCTCGCCGGACCGCTCGAGGACGAGGGAACCGACGATTTTCTGACCGCAGAGGCGCTGATCGGCGAAGGCCAATTCGAGGCCGCCGAGGCGATCCTGCTCGAGCTCGTCGGCGCGACCCCGCCCTTCGCCAAAGCGGCGGCCGAACTCATCCGCCTCTATGTGGAGCAGGACCGTCTCGCCGACGCGCAGGCGCTGCTCGACGGCCTGCCCGCCGCGGTCGCCGCGGACCCGCTCGTCGCGGCGGCGGCGGCGTCGCTGGAGAATGCGCTCGCCGCCTCCGATCTCGGCGAGATCGACGAGCTCCAGAAGCGCGTCGCCTTCGATCCCGACGATCTGCAGGCGCGCTTCGATCTCGCCCTCGCGCTCAACGCGAAAGGCAAGCGCGAGGAGGCCGCCGCCGTGCTCCTTGACATCATCCGAAAGGACCGTAGTTGGAGCGACGACGGGGCGAGGAAGCAACTCATCCAATTCTTCGACGCCTGGGGGCCGCTCGACAAAGCGACCATCGGCGCGAGGCGGCGCCTGTCGTCGCTGCTGTTCTCCTGATGCGAGCGAGTTTCTCGAGGAGTGGCGGCGATCGCCGCCGACCGACATGAGCGTCAATCAACCCTATAGAGATCCGAACGCGTTGCCCAACGTCGTTCCCGTGTTTCCGCTCACCCGCGCGCTGCTGCTGCCGCGCGGCGAGCTGCCGCTCAACATATTCGAGCCGCGCTATCTGGCGATGGTCGACGACGCCATCGCCTCGCAGCGCGTCATCGGCATGATCCAGCCGCTGCCCGGCCAGGACGAGCGCGAGCCGACCCCCGTCCTGCATCGCATCGGCTGCGCCGGACGCATCACGCGCTTCTCCGAGACCGGCGACGGCCGCTATCTCATCTCCCTCACCGGCATTGCGCGCTTCCGCATAGAGGAAGAAGTGCCGACGACGCTGGCCTATCGGACCTGCCGGGTCAGCTATGACGATTTCCTCGTCGATCTCGAGCCCGGCGCCGGCGAGGACGACGTCGACCGCGCCGGAATGATCCGCATGCTGCGCGAATTCGCCGACGGCTCGCAGCTCGACGTCGACTGGACCAGCATAGACGCCGCTCCCAACGAGGCGCTGGTCAATGCGCTCGCGATGATGAGCCCCTTCGGCTCGAGCGAGAAGCAAGCGCTGCTCGAGGCGGTCGATTTGCGCTCGCGCGCCGAGATTCTCGTCGCGCTGGCCGAGCTCGATCTGGCGCAGAACAGCGACGATCCGCCACAATTTCATTAGAGATTATTTCCGCCGCTGCGGCATGTTCCGCTTCTGACCTACAGAAAGGCGCTCCGATGAACGACAAATCCGAGAAGTCCGCGCCGGAGGGCGAGGAGGTCCCCGCCTCCGCAGCGACGAAGGTCGATCCTCGCCTGTTGGAGATTCTGGTCTGCCCGCTCACCAAATCGACGCTCGAATATGACGCCGAGCGCCAGGAGCTGATCTCCCGCTCCGCGCGGCTCGCCTATCCGATCCGCGACGGCATCCCCATCATGCTGCCGGAGGAGGCGCGGCCGGTCGACTGAACCCGCATGGACGCCCCCCGCCCCACGCAAGAGCTGGTCGCGCTGCTCGATCTCGAGCCCATCGGCGAAGACGCCTTCCGCGGCTATAGCAGATCCCGCAGCCCCCGCGTCTATGGCGGGCAGGTCGTGGCGCAGGCGCTCGTCGCCGCGCAGAGGACCGTTCCGTCCGACCGACCCACCCATTCGCTGCACGCCTATTTCATCCTGCCCGGCGATCCCGGGGCGCCGATCGATTTTTCGGTCGAGCGCCTGCGCGACGGCAAGAGCTTCACGACGCGACGTTGCGTGGCGCGGCAGCGGGGGCGCGAGATCTTCTCCATGGAGGCGTCGTTTCAGATCGACGAGCCCGGCCTGGAGCACGCTTTTCCCGCGCCGGCCGCTCCCGATCCCGAGAGCCTGCCGACGAAAAATGCGCTGGCCGAGCGCTTCGCCGATTTCCTGCCGCTCGACGCGGCGAAATGCCTCGCCGGATCGCCGGCCGTGGATATACGCGTCGTCGATCCACGCGCTTATTTATTGAACACGGCGACGGCGGACGTGCGGCAATATATCTGGTTCCGGGTCGTCGATCGCGTCGGCGACGATTTGGCGACGCATCAGGCCCTGCTCGCCTATCTTTCGGACATGACGCTGCTGAACACCGCACTCGTCGTGCATGGCCTCTCGATTTTCGACGAGCGGCTGCAGGTCGCGAGCCTGGATCACGCCCTGTGGTTTCATCGGCCGTTCCGCGTCGACGAATGGCTGCTCTACACGCAGGACAGCCCGACCGCCGCCGGCGCGCGCACGCTCGCGCGGGGCATGATTTTCTCCATGGACGGACGTCTGATCGCCTCGGTCGCGCAGGAAGGCCTCATCCGCGATCATTCACTCGAATCTCGAGCAGAACGCTGATCATTTAATAGGCGCCTGCCGCCTTTTTCCAGGCGCCTTTTCTTTCACCCACCTGCTGAGCCGCAGTGACGGCGCGGGGCGGCAAACCCTTGTCCTGCGCTCCACTACACGCCCCCGGCTTCCTGCGGCGCTTCGCCACGGATTTGATTTTATTTGCTGTTCTTTTCTGCTTTGTGTCTGTCCGCGAGACGGCGCGAGGGCTGGCACGGCATTTGAAAGCTCACGGCCTGAGCACAACGGTGCTCATCATGGCCCTCGCCACATTGGGCGCTGTCTCGCAGGACGAGCCGCACAGCCATGAAGGTCCAGAACAACAGGATAGGCAGATGAAAATCGTGACAGCGATCATCAAGCCCTTCAAGCTCGATGAGGTCCGAGACGCGCTGACGAACATCGGCGTCCACGGTCTCACCGTGACAGAAGTCAAGGGATACGGGCGTCAGAAGGGCCACACCGAGATCTACCGCGGCGCGGAATACGCCGTGAGCTTCCTGCCGAAGCTGAAAATCGAGGTCGCGGTGACGTCGGAACTCGTCGCCAAGGCCATCGAAGCGATCACGACCGCCGCCCATACCGGGCAGATCGGCGACGGCAAGATTTTCGTTCTTCCCCTCGAGCAGACGATCCGCATCCGCACCGGCGAGCGCGACGCCGACGCGCTCTGACCCCCAAATGAAAAATCACCAGGAGTTCCCAATGAGACTTCGTCTGCCTCGGAGCCTGTCTGTGGCTTCGATCCTCGTCGGCGCGGCGATCGCCGTGGGCCTCGCCGATCCCGCCCTCGCCGCCGGCAATGCGCCGACGCCCAATCCTGGCGACACGGCCTGGGTGCTCATTTCCTCGGCGCTGGTGCTGATGATGTCCATCCCCGGCCTCGCGCTCTTCTATGGCGGCCTGGTGCGCTCGAAGAACATGCTTTCTGTGCTCACGCAGACCTTCGCCATCGTCGCGCTGGTCGGCGTCGTCTGGACGCTCTACGGCTATTCGCTCGCCTTCGGCGACGGCGGCTCGCTCAACGCCTATATCGGCGGCTTGGGCAAGCTGTTCCTGAAGGGCGTGGACGCCTCCTCCAACGCGCCGACCTTCACGCCCGGCCATGTCATTCCGGAATACGCTTATTTCGTGTTCCAAATGACCTTCGCCATGATCACGCCGGCGCTGATCATCGGCGCCTTCGCCGAGCGCATCAAATTCTCGGCGGCCTTCGTGTTCGTGCTGCTGTGGGTGACGATCATCTACTTCCCGATCGCCCATTGGGTGTGGGGCGTCGCCGATCCCAACGCTATCGTGGACGCGGCGACCAAGCTCGCCGCTGCGACCACGGATGAAGCCAAGACCGCGGCTCAAGGCGAGATCGACAGCCTCACGGCCTCGGTCGGCTGGATCGCCGGCGGCCTCGCGCCCTGGATGAAGGGCGTGGGCGCGCTGGACTTCGCGGGCGGCACCGTCGTCCACATCAACGCAGGCATAGCGGGCTTCGTCGGCGCGCTGATGCTCGGCAAGCGCATCGGCTACGGCAAGGAGGCGTTGCCGCCTCACTCGCTGACGCTGTCCATGGTCGGCGCTTCGCTGCTGTGGGTGGGCTGGTTCGGCTTCAACGCCGGCTCCAACCTCGAGGCCAATGGCACGACGGCGCTCGCCTTCGTCAACACCATGGTGGCGACCGCCGCGGCGGCGCTCTCCTGGCTGCTGGCGGAATGGGCGCTGAAGGGCAAGCCCTCGCTGCTCGGCCTCATCTCGGGCGCGGTCGCCGGCCTCGTCGCGGTGACGCCGGCTTCGGGCTTCGCGGGTCCGATCGGCTCCATCGCGCTCGGCTTCATCGTCTCGCCGATCAGCCTGTTCTTCGTGTCCAAGGTGAAGAACTTCTTCGGCTATGACGACTCGCTCGACGTGTTCGGCGTGCATGCGATCGGCGGCATCACCGGCGCTCTGGCCACGGGCATTCTGGTGAGCCCGGACCTCGGCGGCGTCGGCATCACCGACTACACCAACATCGGCGAGAATTTCGCCGGCAAATACGACATGGCGCAACAGATGATCTCGCAGGCGACCGCCGTCGGCGCGACCATCCTCTACTCGGGCATCGGCTCGGCGATCCTCTACAAGATCGTCGATGTGGTGATCGGCCTGCGCGTCGCCCCGGACCAGGAGCGCGAAGGCCTCGACATCGCCGAGCACGGCGAGCGCGCCTACAACTAATGAGCGCAGCCGCTCATCTGCGGAAAACGGAAACGGCGTCCCTCTGGGGCGCCGTTTTTCTTTGTGCGCCGCCGCGCGCCGACGCTTTTGCGCTCACGATCGTTTCGTCATCACCCAGCCGCCGAAAAGGAATGTCTGATAGAAGCGGATGGGCGCGTCGAATCCCGCTTCATTCAGCAAATCGAGCAATTCGCTCTCGGAAACGAAAGCGACGTCATGGTCGATATGAGCGCGGTCCTTCTCCAACTCCCGCGTTTCGACGCCTCGAGACGCGTAGGACGTGAGCCAGGCTTCCAGCAGAGAGCCGAACTCGCGCGATGCTCTATCGCCGAAAAGATCGGCGAGAACGAAGGCCGCTCCGGGTTTCAGAAGGGACGAGACGGCGCGGAAATAGGCGAGCTTCTCGTTACGCCCCGCGATGAAATGCGAGACGAATATGGACGAAGCCGCATCGAATGGCGTCGCCGATCGAAACTCCTGCAATGGTCCATGGAAGCAGGCGGCCCGATCCGCCATTCCGGCCGCGGCGACGCGATCACGGCAAGCGTTCGACATGTCGCGCGAGACATCGACGGCGGTGAAGCGCCACAAGGGGAAGCGGCGACCGAGAGCGAGAACTTCCGCTCCCGTCCCCGCGCCGGCCGACAGAAATTCGGTTCGCTCCGGCAGACGCTCGAACCAAGCCGCCGTCATGTGGTGCAGCGCGTCGTAGCTCGGGCAGAACGATCGAATTCTGCGATCGTATCGTGTCGCCGAAATCTCGTCGAAATGCTCCGCCGCATCGAATGCGTCGCGGGACTGAAGCATGAAAATCTCCGATCCGAAATGGACGCGCGAGCGCCAGAGTCATTCCGGTTCAGATTGAACCGGAATGACTCTGGATTTCCCTGTTCGGTCGTGTTTTCTTCACGCGAACCGGTTCCCACTTCGCTCGAAAACACTCTAACCGCCCACGACGCGCGCCACCACTTTCGCCGTATAATCCACCATGGGCACGATGCGCGCGTAATTGAGCCGCGTCGGGCCGATGATGCCGAGCGCGCCGACGATGCGCTTATTGCCGTCGCGCAATGGCGCGGCGATCATCGAGGAGCCGGAGAGCGAGAACAGGCGATTCTCCGAGCCGATGAAAATGCGCACGCCCTCCCCCGTCTCGGCGCGCTCCAGAAGATCGATGACCTCGGTCTTGGTCTCGAGATCGCAGAACAGCAGGCGGATGCGATCGAGATCGGCCATCGCCGTCAGATCCTCGAGCAGATTGGCCTGACCGCGCACGATGAGTTGGCGATGCTCCGTCGCCGCGCCGCCCCAGCTCGCGAGCCCGGCGTCGACGAGCCGCGCCGTCAATTCGTCGAGCTCGTTCTGCGCCGCCTTGCGCGCGTCCTCTATCTCCGATCGAACCTGGCCGAGCGTGAGGCCGCGAATGCGGGCGTTGAGATAATTGGCCGCCTCGATCAGCGAGGAGGCGGGCAGGTCGCGCGGCACTTGCAGCACGCGATTTTCGACCGAGCCGTCCTCGCCGACGAGAATGGCGAGCGCGCGCTCCGGCTCCAATCGCACGAATTCGATCTGCTTCAGGCGCGCATTGTCCTTGCTGGTCACGACGACCGCGGCGCCGCGGGTGAGGCCGGAGAGCATGGTCGTCGCCTCGGCCAGCACGCCCTCGAGGTCATGGTCCTTGGAGGCGGCCTCGACCTGCGCCTCGATCTGTGCGCGCTCGTCCTCGGCGACGTCGCCGATCTGCAGCAGCGAATCGACAAAAAAGCGCAGGCCGAGCTCGGTGGGCATGCGGCCGGCGCTGGTGTGCGGCGCATAGACGAGGCCGAGCTCCTCCAAATCCTGCATCACATTGCGCACGGAGGCCGGCGACAGCGCCATGGGCAGCAGCCGCGAGAGCTGGCGCGAGCCGACAGGATCGCCGCTCGACAGATAAGTGTCGACGATCTGGCGAAAGATTTCGCGCGGCCGATCGCCGAGATTGGCGAAGCTCGCGCCCGGCTGCGGGGGGATTGGATGGCCCATGCGGATCATGACAGGAGAATGGCGCCTCGGCGGCGCGGGTCAAGCCCGGTCTGCGTGAAGGAGCGAAGGGCCTTCAGATAAGCGCTCCTCGCCGCGCTGGCCACAGCGTCAACCGATATCGGGCGGAATATGCCGGGCGAGCTCCATGGCGTCATGCAGGATGCGCAGCACTTCGAGAACCCTCCCCTCCGCCGCGCGATACATGACGAAATGCCGCCCGCGGCGGCCATGCCGAGCGACATGGAGCGTGCGAAGACCGGGGAGGATTTCGTCCCGCGCCATGCTTCCCGCCACATTTGGCCCTTGGGTCAGCTCGGCGAGGGCGTCCATGAGCGTCGCTTTGTAGATTTCGGTCTGGCGCGGCCCGAAGGTTTCGGCCGTATATTGCAGGATGCGCAGAAAATCGCGTTCCGCCTCGGCGCCGAGGCGGATGCGCCAAGGCGCCTCTGTCACTTTTCCGAGGCCCCGGAGGCGGCGAGCGCGTCGAGATGCGCGAGAAGCGAGGAGGCGTCGGCGAATTCTTTGAACTCGGCCCGGTCGAAAGCCGAAGCGCCGTCTCGCGCCGCGCTGCGCAGCGCTTCGAGCTTGCGCGCTTCCTCGATCTCATGGCTCTCGACGAGCCGCAAGCCTTCCCGAAGCACCTCGCTCGCATTCTGATAGCGCCCGCTCTGGACGAGCGCCTCGATCAGGCTTTCCTGCCTCTCGGTGAGGACGACATTGCGGGTCGGCATATGCGGCTCCTTCTTTCAAATCCTAGCCCGAATTGGCATATAATGCCAGCGCGAGCCGCGCGGGATGGCGAGCGAAGCCGACGCCCTATGTCTCCTGGATATGATTTTGGGTGGGGCAAGCGCGATGCGAAACGAAATCCTCGTCGATCTGGCGTTGCAGGGCGGCGGCGCGCATGGGGCCTTCACCTGGGGCGTTCTCGATCGGCTGATCGAGGAGCCGTGGCTGCGCATAGACGGGGTCTCCGGCACCTCGGCCGGCGCGATGAACGCCGCGGCGCTCATCCACGGCTTTTCGCTGGACGGCGCCGAGGGCGCACGCGCGGCGATGGAGAGCTTTTGGCGGCGCGTCGCCGGCGCGGCCCGCTTCAGCCCGCTGCAGCGCACCCCTCTGGATATGGCGCTCGGCCGCTGGACGCTGGACAATTCGCCGGCCTTTCTCGCCATGGACATGACCTCGCGGCTGGTCTCGCCCTATGACCTCAATCCCGCCGGCGCCAATCCGCTGCGCGACATATTGCGCGAGACCATCGATTTCGAACGCATCGCCAAATCGCCGATCAAACTCTTCGTGACCGCGACCAATGTGCGCACCGGCCGCGCGCGCGTGTTCCGCAACGCCGATCTCTCCGCCGAGGCGCTGCTCGCCTCGGCCTGTCTGCCGACCATGTTCCAGGCGATCGAGATCGACGGGGAAGCCTATTGGGACGGCGGCTACGCCGGCAATCCGACGATCACGCCGCTGGTGCGCGAATGCGCGTCGCAGGACACGATATTGGTGCAGATCAACCCGATCGAGCGCAAGGAGACGCCGCGCAGCGCGATCGACATATTGAACCGGCTGAACGAGATTTCCTTCAACTCGCCATTGCTCAAAGAGCTGCGCATGATCGCGCTGCTGCGGCAGGTCGCCGACCCCGGCCATAGCGAGGGCGCGCGCTGGGCCTCCATGCGCATTCACGCCATTGCGACGGATATGGCGGCGGAGCTGTCCGCCTCCTCCAAGCTCATCGCGGAATGGGATTTCCTGCTCATGCTGCGCGAGGAGGGCCGGCGCCGCGCGCAGGATTTTCTCGATCGCAATGGCGACGATCTGGGGAAGCGCTCGAGCTTCGATCTCGCGCGCCTGCTGGATTATGTTTGACGAGTCGAATGCGCGCCTTCAGGCGCGCATAGCGGCGCCGATGAGCGGCGGCGCCAGCGCCGCGAGATTGGCGCGATAGGCGTCGAGCGAGAAATGCGCGTCATAGAAGCGCCGCATGTCGCTCGCCGCGCGCTGCGCCCTATCTGGGACGCGTATCTCCGCCGCGGCGGCGCGTAGCGCATGCGCGAAATCCGCGGCGCTGTCGGCGACGATCATATCGGAAAAGCTCGCCGGATCGACGCGCATGCCTCGAAATGCGTGGCTCGTCGTGATGAGCGGCAGGCCGCTCGCCAGAGCCTCCACCGTCTTGATCGAGAGGCCATGGCCGCTGATCGTCGGCAGCAGCACGAGACGCGCGGTCGCATAAGCGGCGCCGGGATCGTCGACGCGGCCGACGAAGGAAGCGCGATGAGCGGCGTAGAGCGCGGGCTCGCGCGCCTTCACGCCGGCGTCGACATTACCGACGATGCGCAAATGCGGAATCTGCGCGCCGGCGAGAACCTCGCGCAGGAACCAGCAGACGCTGTCGACATTGGCGCTATTGTTGCTCGCGACCAGCAGAATATCCTCGCCGCCGGGGCCGAGCGGCGCCTCCGGCGCGCTCGGATAGAGCAGCGCATGCTCCTTCTCCGGCAGCAGCGCGCGGAAATCATCATATTCCTGCGCATTGAGATGCAGCAGCAGATCGGCGCCGCGCATCAGCTCGAGCTCGCGGACGAGCATTTGCTCATAGGTCACGCGCGGCGGCAGCCAGGGCGCGTGCTCATTCATCAGCGCGAATTGGCGCGCCTGCAGATCATGGCTGTCGAGCAGGATGGGCGCGCCGCGCGCGAGGCGCTTCGCTACCGACATCAGGAAGAAATGATTGCAATGGACGAGATCGAAGCGGCGATCGGTGAGGCCCAGCGCCAGCTCCGCGCGCTCGGCGACGCCAGCGCGAATGACCGCCTGATCGCCATGCAGAAAGGGCCACAGCACGTCGCGCAAAAAGCGCGGCGCCGCGAAAGCGTGAAACGGCGCGCCGCCGAACCAGCGCTCGCCCTGCGACAGCTCAGGCGTCGCCTCGACGAAAGAACGCCAGCGCCAGGCGCGATCCGGCGTGAAGCCCGGCATATCGCAGATCGCGACCGGCGCGACGTGCGCGCCGAGCGCGCGATAGGCGGCGACCTGCCCCAGCACGACCCGATAAGTGCCGCAGGAATGCCAGGCCGGATGCACGATAGCGACATTGCGGCCAGCGAGCGGAAGAACGGGAGGAGAGTTCATTGCAGGAGTTGCGTTCATTGCGCGAGCAATGGCGCAGCCGCCTCGCGCAAGGCGCGCGCATAGGCGTCGGAACTGAACATCTCGTCATAGAGACGTCGCGTATCCGATTGGGCGCGCGCGCCCGCGTCGCGGCGACGGCCGGCGTCACGCAAAGCGGCGGCGAAATCACCCGCCTCGTCGGCGAGCGTCACATTGCTCAGCCGCTCGGGATCGATGGCCATGCCGCGAAACGCCCGGCGCGTGGCGATGAGCGGCGCGCCGCTCGCCGTCGCCTCCACCGCCTTGACCGAGAGGCCATGCCCCTCGATCGTCGGCAGCAGCACGCAGGCGGTCTGCGCATAAACGGCGCCGATATCGTCGACGCGGCCCTTGAAGCGCCGCCGATTGGCGTCATAGAGCGCCTTGTCGCGGCTCCTCACCCCGGCGTCGATATTGCCGTAGATCTCCACCTCGACTCCCGGCGCGAGCGGCGCGACCTCACGCAGGAACCAGCGCAGGCTGACGAAATTCGCGTAATTGTCGCTGGCGACGATGACGATGCGGTCGCCGCCCGGCCCACAGGGAACCGGCGCTATGGCGGGATAGATGAGGCGGTGCCGCGCCTGCGGCAGCAGCCGGGCGAATTCGGCCCGCTCCTCCTCGTTGAGATGTATGCAGAGGTCCGCGGCGCGCATCCACTCGAGCTCGATCGACAGCATGTCGTCATAGGTCGCATAGGGAGGCACGAAGAATCCGCCCTGATTGCGCAGAATATACTGACGCGCCTGTATGTCCTGCGTCTCGACCATGACCGGAACATTTCGCCCGCGAAGCAATCGAGCAACGAATGGCAGAGTGAAGTAATGATTGGCGTGGACGAGATCGATATGTTCGTCTGCGAGGCCCGGCGGCAGGGCGGCGATCTTGGCGAGCTCGACGAGCCAGGTCGCCTGATCGCCATGGATCAGCCGCCACCAGGCGTGAGCGAGGAAGGAAGGCGCGAGCCCGGCCCATCGGCTCGGACCACAGAAATAGCGCCTGTCCGCCGGCAGATCGGCGGAGGCGGCGAGATAGGCCTGCCAGCGCGCGCCCTCGGGCGGCGGCGGGGCCGGCGCGTCCATCAGCGCGATCGAGATCGTCCGCGCGCCGAGCGCGCGATAGGCCTCGAGCTGGCCGACATTGACCTGATAGCTGCCGCAGGAATGCCAGGCCGCATGGACCACTGCGACCGTTTTACCGGCGAGCGGCCGCTCATCGGCTGAAACATCATTGGAAACAAGGGACTTTATCGGCGTCTCCCGTTGCGTTCGGTCTTCCGGCCTGAGCCCCTGTGCGCCCGGCCGCTTGCCCTGCGGCGGCGTTTCCAAGTAGATGGGGTATATGAGCCTTCGACCCGCAAATCCAGATTTTTCCCCGCTACGCGCCGCCCCCGACCAGAGTGGAGCCGCTCCGGGCAAGCGCTATGGCGTCGCCATCGTCGGCAATGACAAAATCATCGACTGGCTGCTCCCCTTCCTCGAGAGCTACGCCCAGACGAACGCCCATCTGCCGCTCTATCTCGTTCCCTATGACGAGAATGTCGCGCAGACGCGCCGCGCGGCGGAAATCTATGGCGCGCATTTCATCGAGGAGGTTCCCGAGGCGATCGACCGACTCGCGGCGGAGCTCTATCCCGGCCCCTTCAACGGCAATCGCCGCCGCCTGCGTAAGCTGCAAGCGCTCGCTCTGCCGCTCGACGAGGTCGCCTATGTCGATGTGGATGTCGTGCTGTTTCGTGATTTCGCGCCCCTCTTCGGGCGGCTCGAGGCCGAGAAGACGGAGTTCATCGTCGCCTCGCCGAGCTTCGAATATGTCTATAACGAGAAGCGCGCGAACTACCCCTTCCTGCGCGACGCGCTGCTGTTCAATGACGGCTTCTGGGTCACATCGAACAAATATCTGAAGCTCGAGCACTTCATCGAGACGATTCGCGACGACGCCAAAATCTTCCATGAGGTGCGCAAGCGCGGGCAGCTTTTCGCCCAGCCGCTGGTCAATTTCGTGACCCATAGGCGCGGGCTGGCCATCACGCTTTTGCCGCATTGCGTCGAGCGCGCCTCGCATGAGAGCTTCTACAAGGCGCCGGGAATCACCTTTTCCGACGGCAAGCCGCTCGATCCGGACGGCAAGGAAATCTATTTCGCCCATTGGGCGGGAGCGACCGCTTTGCCCTCGACGGGCGTTTTCGACGCCGCCTGGAAGGAGTTTTCCAAAGCCGCCTGGGCGAGATTTCGCAAATAGGACGAATTCCGCTATGAGACTAGCGTGCGGCGGCGGCCTTCCTCTCGGGAAGGTCGCTCTAGCGCGCTTGCCGCTCGACCGGGATCGGTCGAGCGATTCGCGCCGGTTCGGAAAACGAGAGCAAGCGACTTGCTCTCGACGCGCGGAACAGGACTCATGCCTCGCCTCTTATTCCTCTATCTCGCCCGGCGAATCCTGTTCAGCACGCTCGTCGTCCAGCTCGCGCTCATCGTGCCGGTCGTGCTCTCCTATCTGCTCTACACGCTGACGCCGGCGGCGATTCGCGCCGGCCTGCTGGTTCCGGCGCTGATCGGCACAATGCCGACGGTCGGCTTCATCACTCTGCCCATGGCGATCGGCGTCGCCACGGCGCTCGAATTCGCGCGCATGTCCAATGAGGGCATGATCGCCGTGCTCTATGCGCTGCGGCTCTCTGTGTGGTCGGTCTGTCGGCCGGCGATCGTCTGCGCCGGCGCGCTCGTCGTCCTCGGCTATGGGCTCGCCAATCTCGTCGCGCCCTATTACGCCAGCGGCTTGCAGGACGTCATCAATGTGGTGCGCAATTCGCTGAACCACCGCATGCTGGACGCGGCGCATTTCTACACTTTCGACAATGGCGTGAAGACGCTCTATCTGCAGCGCTGGGAGACGCCGGACATCGCCGTCAATCTCTTCGTGCGGCAGATATCGATCGAGAAGCGCCAGGAGGAGACGATCACCGCGGCGCGCGCCGAATTCCGTCGCCAGCCCTCGGGCGTCATCGTGGCGCTGTCCAACGGCAGCATACAGACCAAGCCCTTCGACACGGATGAAGTGCGCATCGCCAATTTCGACGAATACGCCATGGCGCTGCCGATGCAGGGCAGCGAGGCGCTGCCGCCACGCAATTGGCGCGGCGTCTATGAGCTGACGATGCCGGAGTTCATCGCCAATTGGCAGGTCGCCCGGCTCGACCGGCGCCAGGCCGGCGAATGGATGGCCGAGGCGGCCAAGCGCTTCGGCGTGCCGCTGCTCGCCATCGCTCATACGCTATTGGCGATGGCGCTGGTGCTGACCTTCGGCAATGTCACCGGACGACGCGGCGGCCTCAGCTCCCTGGTCATCATCGCCATTCCGGCGGCGCATATTTTCTTTCTGGTGGCGCTCGAATCGATGCTGCGCGCCGATGCGCGCTTCGCCTTTCTGCTCGCGGCGCTGGCGGCGCTCGAAGTCGGCGTGTCGATTCTGCTGATTTTCCGCCGCAATATGAGCACGAGCCCGATGCGGCGACTGTCGGACTATGAGGCGCTCGCGACAGAGCCGCAGAGCCTAGCGGCCTGAAAAGAGCGGGGCTCGCGCTCCTTCCACCTTCGCGCAAATCAGGCGGCCGCGAGCACGACCTCGCGATAATGGGGGATGACCACCTCCGGCGCGCCGGTCTCGCGCACCGCGCCCTCGTCGATCCAGATCACCCGATCGCAGAGATTGGAGAGGAAGCCGAGATCATGCGAGACCATCAATATGGTCCCGGTCTTGGCGAAATCGGCGATGAAGGCCTCGCATTTGGCCTGGAACACCTCGTCTCCGACCGACAGCGCCTCGTCGACGATGAGAATATCGGCGTCGGCGTTGGCGCAAATGGCGAAGGCGACGCGCGCCACCATGCCGCTGGAATAGAGCCGCATGGGCTGATCGAAGAAGGGGCCGATATCGGCGAAAGCGGCGATCGCCGGCAGGCGCTTCTCCACCTCTTTGCGCTTCAGGCCGAGGATGGCGCCGCCGATCATGGCGTTCTCGCGCCCGGTCAGCAGACCGTCGAAGCCCGAGCCCAGCGCGAGAATTGGCGCGATGCGGCCTTTCACCTCGAAGGCGCCGCGCGTCGGCCGCGTGATGCCGCAGAGAATCTGCAGCAGCGTCGTCTTGCCCGCGCCATTGCGGCCGATGATGCCGACTTTCTCGCCCTTGGCGACCTCGAAGCCGACATTATGGAGCACCCAATGCTCCTGGTAGAATTTCTTCCACAGGCCAAACAGCACCTGCTTCAACTGGTCGTTGCGGTGCAGATAGAGCTGGAACGCCTTGCCGACGCCGTCGCAGCGGATGATGGGGTCAGATGACATCGACGATGACCGATTTGTAGCGCATGAAGAATTGGTAGCCGAACAGGAATATCCCGTAGGAAATGGCCACCAGCGCGACATAGGCGATAGGATTGGGCAGCACCCCGTCGAGCGCCGCCCCGCGCAGCATCTCTATATAGTCGCCGACGAGATTGAGGCGCAGCCAGATGGAGATATGCGGCGGCATCTGATCGAGGCGATAGAAGATCGGCGTCGCGAACATCAGCACCGGCACGACCGACACCATGATATGCGCCACATCACGGGTGAAGGCGCCGAGCGCCATCAGGAACCAGACGACGCCCAGCATGAAGCAGGCGAAGGGCAGGATCAGCAGCGGTGCGAAGAGAATTGTCATGGGCAGCTCGCCGGCCGTCAGCAGGCGCAGGACGATATAGACGCCGAGGCTGATGCCGCCATAGACGAAAGCCCGAATCGTCGCCACCCAGGCGATCGTCTCGCTGGGGAAGATCGACTTCTTCACGAAGGTCACATGCTCGTGCAGCAGGCCCGGCGCGCGATAGGCGAGCTCGCTGAACAAATTGAAGACGATGAGCCCAAGGAACACGCCGGAGGCGTAATCGGTCGTGCTCATGCCCGCCGACAATTGCGGAACCGTCATGGAAAACAAGACAGTATAGGTCAGCAGCATGATCAGCGGGGCGAGCACCGCCCACAGCGGCCCGAGGACCGAGCCGCGGAATCTGGAGGTGAGCTCCCGCCGCACCACGGCGCGTATGAGCTCCCTATGGTGCCAGGCCCGCTCGAAGGGGGCGGCATAGGCGACGAGCGGCAGTTGAGCGAGCGACAGGCCGAACCTCCTTGGATCGAATGCGGCGGCGCAGCCGCATAGACCAGTTCGGCGCCGCCCCTGTCAACGGTCGGGCGCCGTCCGGCGGGGCCCAGGGCGATCGGGTGAAGGTTTCTTCATCCTGAGGAGCCGCGAAGCGGCGTCTCGAAGGACGAGGAAACCTTCATGCGCGGCCATCTGGAGCTCCCCCTCGTGCTTCGAGACGGCTCCTACGGAGCCTCCTCAGCATGAGGGGGAGGATTGTTGGCCTTCACCCGATCGCCTGCGCGGGGCCGGCCTCGGCTTGACGCGGCGCCGCGCGGTTCCTACTCTTTCGAAAAATGTTTCAATTCGAAAGGAAAGCCATGTCTGCCGTGACCGTCAAAGTCTCCGATGCGAGCTTCGAGGCCGAGGTTCTGAAATCCGACCAGCCGGTCGTCGTGGATTTCTGGGCCGAATGGTGCGGCCCCTGCCGCACCATCGCGCCGGCGCTCGAGGAAATCGCCACCGAGCTCAAGGACAAGCTCAAGATCGTCAAGCTCAACGTCGACGAGAACCCCAATGTCGCCGGCATGCTGGGGATTCGCTCCATTCCGACCCTCATCATCTTCAAGGACGGCAAGGCCGCCTCGCAGAAGGTGGGCGCCGCGCCCAAAGGCGAATTGCTGCGCTGGATCAACGCCGCTATATAAACGCTCGACGTAACGCGAGCGAAGGCGTAAGCCCAAGGGAATGATACTCTCGGATCTTGCGCCTTCGCTCGACTTCTCCCCGCAGGAGCTGACGGCGATCGCCCTCAGCCTGAAAGTGGCGGGGACGGCGACCGTCGTTTCTCTGCCGCTCGCCGTCTTCGTCGCCTATGCGCTGGCGCGCTGGCGCTTTCCCGGCCATGCGGCGCTGAACGCTCTCATTCATCTGCCGCTGGTCATGCCGCCGGTCGTCACCGGCTTCGCTCTGCTGCTGCTGCTCGGCCGCAAGACGCCGCTCGGCTCCTTCCTCGCGGACTATTTCGGCATCGTCTTCGCCTTCCGCTGGACCGGCGCGGCGCTGGCCGCCGCAGTCATGAGCTTTCCGCTGATGATTCGCCCCATTCGCCTCTCCTTCGAGAGCATAGACGAGCGCCTCGCTCTGGCCTCCCGCTCGCTGGGCGCCAATCCGCTCTGGACCTTTTTCCTGGTGACGCTGCCTCTGGCCGCGCCCGGCCTCATCGTCGGAGCGATTCTCGGTTTCGCCAAGGCGCTCGGCGAGTTCGGCGCGACGATCACCTTCGTCTCCAACATCCCCGGCGAGACGCAGACGATTCCCTCCGCCATCTACAGCCTCACCCAGACGCCGGACGGCGACGCCGACGCGCTGCGGCTGGCGGCCGTATCGACGGCGATCGCCGTGACCGCGCTGGTCGTCTCGGAAATATTGCAAAAGCGCGCCGACGCGACGAGAGCCGGCAAATGATCGGCGTCGACGTTACTTTGCGGCGCGGCGATTTCACCCTCGTCGCAGCCTTCGCCTCGAAGGCGCGCATCCTCGCGCTGCATGGGCCCTCCGGCTCCGGCAAGACGACGCTCGCCCATCTCGTCGCCGGCCTCGTCGCGCCGGACGAGGGCCATATCGTGGTGAATGGCGCGCCGCTCGTCGATACGGCGCAACATCTGTTCGTTCCGCCGGAGAAGCGGCGAATCGGCCTCGTGTTCCAGGACGCGCTGCTGTTTCCTCATCTCGACGTGAAAACGAACATATTGTTCGGCCGCTTCTTCACGCCGAAGGCGGAGCGCCGCGTGCCCTTCGACGCCGTCGTCGAGACGCTCGGCGTCGCGCATCTGTTGCGCCGCCGCTCCGGATCTCTCTCGGGCGGCGAGCGCCAGCGCGTCGGCCTCGCCCGCGCGCTGCTGTGCTCGCCGCGCCTCTTGGTGATGGACGAGCCCATGGCCTCGCTCGACTACGACCGGCGCCAGGAGATCATGACGCTGATCGAGCGGCTGCGCGACGAATTCTCCATTCCGATCCTGCTGGTCTCGCACGCCGCGGACGAGATATTGCGTCTCGCCGACGAGGTGATCTCGCTCGATCGCGGCCGCATCGTCGCGCTGGGCCTCCCGTCGGAGACGCTCGCCGCCGCGAGCCGGCTCATCGAAGGCGGCCGCTTCGCGCTCGTCAGCGCGCTGGAGGCGCAGGTCGGCGCCTTCGATCCGCGCTATGGCGTGACGCGGCTCGAGCATCCGGCGGGCGAGATCGTCATCGCCGCCCATGTCACGAATGGCGACCGGCGAGTGCGCGCGCTCATCAACGCCACCGATGTCGCGCTGGCGCGGCGCAGGCCGCAGGACATCAGCATCCGCACCGTGCTCGAAGGGCGCATCGTCGCCATAGACGAGGACGCAAGTCCGCTCGCCTTCGTGCAGATCGAGCTGAAAGGCGGCGGCCGGCTCGTGTCGGCGGCGACGCGGCTGTCGGTCGCCGAGATGAATCTGACCACGGGCGCCGAGATTTTCGCGCTGGTGAAATCCGTCGCGCTCGACGAGAGGGAGCTCGGCGCGGGCGCTCGACCTTCGGCGCGCGCGCAACGCCCGTCTGACGCGCCCACAAGCTAAGTTTTTGTTAGCTCTTTCATTTAGATGTTTGTTAAGACCTGCGTGCGACTGTCAGATCCGCGAAGCCTCCGATGTTGGATCGCCTCGCATTCGCGCCGAACAGGACAGATGATCTGTCCGTCGCCGGCCCGGCACAGGACCCTCGAGCCCGCGCGGCTCACAGGGCTCCGCCGGAGGTCTCGGCCTGGCGCGACGGTGTTCTCCCGAACCTATGTGACGAAGACACAGCCTCCGGCCGCTCGCGTCGGAGCGATCGCTCGCGCGTCCTCGCTGCGTCTCCCGCTCACGCCCGATGCCGCCCGAGCCCCTGCGCTCGAGCAGAAAACCGTAACGCCGTCACTCTTTCGTTTCTTCGTAAACAGCTTCATTGGAAGCGGAGCGCCCGATGACCTCGATCTTCACCTCTCTCACCGCCACTCAGGTTGCCGGGCTCACCACCACGATCATATCGAATCTATCGACGACGGACATCGCCGCGCTGAGCACCACGCAGGCGGCCGCGCTCAAATCGACGCAGCTCAACGTCCTCAACTCGACCGATCTCCAATATCTGGCGCAGACGCAGATCGCGGCGCTCTCGGCCAACGCCATCGCCGGCCTCTCGCTCGCGCAAATCGGCAATCTGACCACCACCCAGGCCGACGAATTCACGGCCACACAGGTCGCCGCGCTCACCTCCTCGCAGATCGGCGCGCTCACCTCGACCGAGTTGCAAGGCTGGGACGGCACACAGCTCGGCGCGCTCAGCGCCACTCAGATCGGCAAGCTCACCACCTCGGCGATCAGCAATCTGTCGACGACGCAAATCTCCTCGCTGAGCCAGACGCAGGTGCGCGGGCTCACCACCTCGCAGCTCAATGCGCTGAGCACCAACGATCTCATCGCCGTCAATCTCGCCAATCTGACCACCTCCCAGATTGCCGGCCTCGACGCCGCCGCCGCCGGCAATCTCTCCACCACTCAAGCGGAAGGCCTCACCTCCGCGCAAATCTCCGCCCTGTCGGCCACCGCTTTCGCCGGCCTCTCGTCGACGGAAGTCCAGGCGTGGAACACCACCCAGCTCGCCGGCCTCACCGCCACCCAGATCGGCAAGCTGACCACCACCGCCTTCGCCAATCTCTCCACCACGCAAGTCACCGATCTGACCTCGACCCAGGTGCGCGGCCTCACCGCCACGCAGATCGGCGGCCTCGCCGCCTCCTATCTCGACGCCGTCGATGCGGCGGACTTCTCGACCTCGCAGATCGCCGCTTTCGGCGCCGCGACGGTCGGCGACCTCTCCACCACTCAGGTCGGCAATCTCACCTCCACGCAGATCGGATCGCTCTCCGCCACCGCCTTCGGCGCGCTGACCTCCACCGAAGTGCAGGCCTTCTCCTCCACCCAGCTCGCCGGCCTTACCGCCACCCAGATCGGCAAGCTGACGACGACGGCCTTCGCCAATCTCTCCACCACTCAGGTCACCGATCTCACCTCGACCCAGGTGCGTGGCCTCACCGCCACGCAGATCGGCGGCCTCGCCGCCTCCTATCTCGACGCCGTCGATGCGGCGGATTTCTCGACCTCGCAGATCGCCGCTTTCGGCGCGGCGACGGTCGGCGATCTCTCCACCACTCAGGTCGGCAATCTCACCTCCACCCAGATCGGATCGCTCTCCGCCACAGCATTCGGCGCGCTGACCTCGACCGAGGTGCAGGCCTTCTCCTCCACCCAGCTCGCCGGCCTCACCGCCACCCAGATCGGCAAGCTCACCACCACTGCCTTCTCTAATCTCTCCACCACGCAAGTCACTGACCTGACCTCGACCCAGGTGCGCGGCCTCACCGCCACGCAGATCGGCGGCCTTACCGCCTCCTATCTCGACGCCGTCGACGCCGCAGACTTCTCGACCTCGCAAATCGCAGCCTTCGGCGCGGCGACGATCGGTGATCTCTCCACCACCCAGGTCGGCAATCTCACCTCGACCCAGATCGGATCGCTCTCCGCCACCGCATTCGGCGCCCTGACCTCCACCGAGGTGCAGGCCTTCTCCTCCACTCAGCTTGCCGGATTGACCGCCACCCAGATCGGCAAGTTCCCCATCACAACCATCCCCAACTTCTCGACGACCCAGGTCGCCAATCTCACCTCGACGCAGGTGCACGGCATCACCGCCACCCAGCTCTCGGCGTTCTCCGCATTCCCGTCACTCACCACCCCATACCTCAACGCTATCAACGCAGCTGACTTCACCACGAGCCAGATCGCCGCGCTCGACGCCACTACGGTCGGCAATCTCACCACGACGCAGGTAGCCTCCCTGTCCTCAAGCCAAGTCGGCGCCCTCTCCACTGCCGGCTTCGGCGCGCTGACCTCGACCGAGGTGCAGGCCTTCTCCTCCACCCAGCTCGCCGGCCTCACCGCCACGCAGATCGGCAAGCTCACCACCACCGCCTTCGCCAATCTCTCCACCACACAGGTCACCGATCTGACCTCGACCCAGGTGCGCGGCCTCACCGCCACGCAGATCGGCGGCCTTACCGCCTCCTATCTCGACGCCGTCGACGCGGCGGATTTCTCGACCTCGCAGATCGCCGCCTTCGGCGCCGCGACGGTCGGCGATCTCTCCACCACACAGGTCGGCGGTCTCTCCTCCACCCAGATCGGATCGCTCTCCGCCACCGCCTTCGGCGCGCTGACCTCGACCGAGGTGCAGGCCTTCTCCTCCACCCAGCTCGCCGGCCTCACCGCCACACAGATCGGCAAGCTGACCACCACCGCCTTCGCCAATCTCTCCACCACGCAAGTCACCGATCTGACCTCGACCCAGGTGCGCGGCCTCACCGCCACGCAGATCGGCGGCCTCGCCGCCTCCTATCTCGACGCCGTCGACGCGGCGGATTTCTCGACCTCGCAGATCGCCGCTTTCGGCGCCGCGACGGTCGGCGATCTCTCCACCACACAGGTCGGCGGTCTCTCCTCCACCCAGATCGGATCGCTCTCCGCCACCGCCTTCGGCGCGCTGACCTCGACCGAGGTGCAGGCCTTCTCCTCCACTCAGCTCGCCGGCCTCACCGCCACCCAGATCGGCAAGCTCACCACCACCGCCTTCTCTAATCTCTCCACCACGCAAGTCACTGACCTGACCTCTACCCAGGTGCGCGGCCTCACCGCCACGCAGATCGGCGGCCTTACCGCCTCCTATCTCGACGCCGTCGATGCGGCGGACTTCTCGACCTCGCAGATCGCCGCTTTCGGCGCGGCGACGGTCGGCGATCTCTCCACCACCCAGGTCGGCGGTCTCACCTCCACGCAGATCGGATCGCTCTCCGCCACCGCCTTCGGCGCGCTGACCTCGACCGAGGTGCAGGCCTTCTCCTCCACTCAGCTCGCCGGCCTCACCGCCACCCAGATCGGCAAGCTCACCACCACCGCCTTCTCTAATCTCTCCACCACGCAAGTCACTGACCTGACCTCCACCCAGGTGCGCGGCCTCACCGCCACGCAGATCGGCGGGCTTACCGCCTCCTATCTCGACGCCGTCGACGCCGCGGACTTCTCGACCTCGCAGATCGCCGCCTTCGGCGCCGCCACGGTCGGCGATCTCTCCACCACCCAGGTCGGCAATCTCACCTCGACACAGATCGGATCGCTCTCCGCCACCGCCTTCGGCGCGCTGACCTCGACCGAGGTGCAGGCCTTCTCCTCCACTCAGCTCGCCGGCCTCACCGCCACCCAGATCGGCAAGCTCACCACCACCGCCTTCTCTAATCTCTCCACCACGCAAGTCACTGACCTGACCTCCACCCAGGTGCGCGGCCTCACCGCCACGCAGATCGGCGGGCTTACCGCCTCCTATCTCGACGCCGTCGACGCCGCGGACTTCTCGACCTCGCAGATCGCCGCCTTCGGCGCCGCCACGGTCGGCGATCTCTCCACCACCCAGGTCGGCAATCTCACCTCGACACAGATCGGATCGCTCTCCGCCACCGCCTTCGGCGCGCTGACCTCGACCGAGGTGCAGGCCTTCTCCTCCACTCAGCTCGCCGGCCTCACCGCCACCCAGATCGGCAAGCTCACCACCACCGCCTTCTCTAATCTCTCCACCACGCAAGTCACTGACCTGACCTCCACCCAGGTGCGCGGCCTCACCGCCACGCAGATCGGCGGGCTTACCGCCTCCTATCTCGACGCCGTCGACGCGGCGGACTTCTCGACCTCGCAGATCGCCGCCTTCGGCGCCGCCACGGTCGGCGATCTCTCCACCACCCAGGTCGGCAATCTCACCTCGACACAGATCGGATCGCTCTCCGCCACCGCCTTCGGCGCGCTGACCTCGACCGAGGTGCAGGCCTTCTCCTCCACTCAGCTCGCCGGCCTCACCGCCACCCAGATCGGCAAGCTCACCACCACCGCCTTCTCTAATCTCTCCACCACGCAAGTCACTGACCTGACCTCCACCCAGGTGCGCGGCCTCACCGCCACGCAGATCGGCGGGCTTACCGCCTCCTATCTCGACGCCGTCGACGCGGCGGACTTCTCGACCTCGCAGATCGCCGCCTTCGGCGCCGCCACGGTCGGCGATCTCTCCACCACCCAGGTCGGCAATCTCACCTCGACACAGATCGGATCGCTCTCCGCCACCGCCTTCGGCGCGCTGACCTCGACCGAGGTGCAGGCCTTCTCCTCCACTCAGCTCGCCGGCCTCACCGCCACCCAGATCGGCAAGCTCACCACCACCGCCTTCTCTAATCTCTCCACCACGCAAGTCACTGACCTGACCTCCACCCAGGTGCGCGGCCTCACCGCCACGCAGATCGGCGGCCTCACCGCCTCCTATCTCGACGCCGTCGACGCGGCGGACTTCTCGACCTCGCAGATCGCCGCCTTCGGCGCGGCGACGGTCGGCGATCTCTCCACCACCCAGGTCGGCAATCTCACCTCGACACAGATCGGATCGCTCTCCGCCACCGCCTTCGGCGCGCTGACCTCGACCGAGGTGCAGGCCTTCTCCTCCACTCAGCTCGCCGGCCTCACCGCCACCCAGATCGGCAAGCTCACCACCACCGCCTTCTCTAATCTCTCCACCACGCAAGTCACTGACCTGACCTCCACCCAGGTGCGCGGCCTCACCGCCACGCAGATCGGCGGGCTTACCGCCTCCTATCTCGACGCCGTCGACGCCGCGGACTTCTCGACCTCGCAGATCGCCGCCTTCGGCGCCGCCACGGTCGGCGATCTCTCCACCAATCAGGTCGGCAATCTCACCTCGACACAGATCGGATCGCTCTCCGCCACCGCCTTCGGCGCGCTGACCTCGACCGAGGTGCAGGCCTTCTCCTCCACCCAGCTCGCCGGCCTCACCGCCACCCAGATCGGCAAGCTCACCACCACCGCCTTCGCCAATCTCTCCACCACGCAAGTCACTGACCTGACCTCCACCCAGGTGCGCGGCCTCACCGCCACGCAGATCGGCGGGCTCGCCGCCTCCTATCTCGACGCCGTCGACGCGGCGGACTTCTCGACCTCGCAGATCGCCGCCTTCGGCGCGGCGACGGTCGGCGATCTCTCCACCACTCAGGTCGGCGGTCTCTCCTCGACGCAGATCGGATCGCTCTCCGCCACCGCCTTCGGCGCGCTGACCTCGACCGAGGTGCAGGCCTTCTCCTCCACCCAGCTCGCCGGCCTCACCGCCACCCAGATCGGCAAGCTCACCACCACCGCCTTCGCCAATCTCTCCACCACGCAAGTCACCGACCTGACCTCCACCCAGGTGCGCGGCCTCACCGCCACGCAGATCGGCGGGCTCGCCGCCTCCTATCTCGACGCCGTCGATGCGGCGGACTTCTCGACCTCGCAGATCGCCGCTTTCGGCGCGGCGACGGTCGGCGATCTCTCCACCACTCAGGTCGGCGGTCTCTCCTCGACACAGATCGGATCGCTCTCCGCCACCGCATTCGGCGCGCTGACCTCGACCGAGGTGCAGGCCTTCTCCTCCACCCAGCTCGCCGGCCTCACCGCCACCCAGATCGGCAAGCTGACGACGACGGCCTTCGCCAATCTCTCCACCACACAAGTCACCGACCTGACCTCGACCCAGGTGCGCGGCCTCACCGCCACGCAGATCGGCGGGCTCGCCGCCTCCTATCTCGACGCCGTCGATGCGGCGGACTTCTCGACCTCGCAGATCGCCGCCTTCGGCGCCGCCACGGTCGGCGATCTCTCCACCACACAGGTCGGCGGTCTCTCCTCGACGCAGATCGGATCGCTCTCCGCCACAGCATTCGGCGCGCTGACCTCGACCGAGGTGCAGGCCTTCTCCTCCACCCAGCTCGCCGGCCTCACCGCCACCCAGATCGGCAAGCTCACCACCACCGCCTTCTCTAATCTCTCCACCACTCAGGTCACTGACCTGACCTCCACCCAGGTGCGCGGCCTCACCGCCACGCAGATCGGCGGCCTTACCGCCTCCTATCTCGACGCCGTCGATGCGGCGGACTTCTCGACCTCGCAGATCGCCGCTTTCGGCGCGGCGACGGTCGGCGATCTCTCCACCACTCAGGTCGGCGGTCTCACCTCCACGCAGATCGGATCGCTCTCCGCCACCGCCTTCGGCGCGCTGACCTCGACCGAGGTGCAGGCCTTCTCCTCCACCCAGCTCGCCGGCCTCACCGCCACCCAGATCGGCAAGCTCACCACCACCGCCTTCGCCAATCTCTCCACCACTCAGGTCACTGACCTCACCTCGACCCAGGTGCGCGGCCTCACCGCCACGCAGATCGGCGGCCTCACCGCCTCCTATCTCGACGCCGTCGACGCGGCGGACTTCTCGACCTCGCAGATCGCCGCCTTCGGCGCGGCGACGGTCGGCGATCTCTCCACCACCCAGGTCGGCAATCTCACCTCGACGCAGATCGGATCGCTCTCCGCCACCGCCTTCGGCGCGCTGACCTCGACCGAGGTGCAGGCCTTCTCCTCCACTCAGCTCGCCGGCCTCACAGCCACCCAGATCGGCAAGCTCACCACCACCGCCTTCGCCAATCTCTCCACCACGCAAGTCACCGATCTGACCTCGACCCAGGTGCGCGGCCTCACCGCCACGCAGATCGGCGGTCTCGCCGCCTCCTATCTCGACGCTGTCGACGCCGCGGATTTCTCGACCTCGCAGATCGCCGCCTTCGGCGCCGCCACGGTCGGCGATCTCTCCACCACACAGGTCGGCGGTCTCTCCTCCACCCAGATCGGATCGCTCTCCGCCACCGCCTTCGGCGCGCTGACCTCGACCGAGGTGCAGGCCTTCTCCTCCACTCAGCTCGCCGGCCTCACCGCCACCCAGATCGGCAAGCTCACCACCACCGCCTTCGCCAATCTCTCCACCACGCAAGTCACTGACCTCACCTCGACCCAGGTGCGCGGCCTCACCGCCACCCAGCTGGACGGGCTCTCGGCGAGCTATCTGGATGCGATCGACGCCGGCGACTTCTCGACCAGCCAGATCGGCGGACTGGACTCGACCGCGGTCGGCAATCTCACTTCGACCCAGGTCGGGGCGCTGACCTCGGCGCAGGTCGGAGCGCTCTCGGCGACGGCGATCAACTCGCTGACCACGACCGAGATCGACGGCCTGAGCGGCACGCAGGTCGCCGGCCTCACCAGGACGCAGCTCACCGCGCTGAGCACGACCAATTTCACCTCTCTGACCAGCACGACGGGCATTCCGGCGCTCACGACGACGGCGATCGCCGGCATAACGACGACGGATATCGCCGCTTTGTCCACGACCCAGGGCAACGCCTTCACGACAACCCAGATTCAGGCAATGTCCGTGGATCAAGCTATCGCGCTCGTGTCTCTCATCGGCTGACGGCGGGGGGCGCGAGACGCGGTGACCTTCGTCACGCGTCCGCAACGGCGCTTCGGGCGGGATCGCTCGGGCGCCGCCCTCTCGAATGGACGTCGACATGCCCACGCAGCCGAACGAATCGGAGTCCGCCCTCGCGCTATTCAAAAGCGCGATCGAAAAATCCTTCTCGCGCAAGCTGACCATCGCCGATCTGTTCACCGCCGCAGCGCAGCTCAAAGCGGCGGGGCTCGATCGGCGGGCGGCCGAGCTCTATAAGCATTGGATCGCCTTCAACGCCGACGACCCGGTCGTCTATGCGGCCTATTTCAACTATGCGACCGCGCTGTCCGAGACGGGCGACCGCCCCGGCGCGATCAACGCGCTGCGCGAGGCGATCCGCATCCAGCCGGATTTCCAGCCGCCCTATATCAATCTCGGTCGGCTGCTCGAGGATTCGGGCCAGATCGGCGCGGCGGTCACGCAATGGATGGCGCTGGTCGAGCGGACCGCCGCCATCAATGGCGATGCGGTCGCTCACAGACTGAGCGCGCTGCAGCAGACCGGGCGCGTGCTCGAGAGCCTCAACAAGGACGAGGCGGCCGAAGACGCGCTGCGGCAGATTCTCGAGATCGACCCCAAGCGGCAGGAGGTGGTCCAGCATTGGATCGCGCTGCGCCAGCGGCAATGCAAATGGCCCGTGGCGCTGCCCTCGGAACGCGTGAGCCGCATCGATCTCGCCAATGGCATATCGTCGCTGTCGCTCGCCAATCATTCCGACGATCCGATGTTCCAGCTCGCCAAGGCGCATCATTACGAGAAGCGCGCCATCGGCCGGCCCGAGCGCCGCCTGCTCCCGGCGGAGCCCAAGCGAACGCCCGCCAAAACAAAGCTGCGCATCGGCTATGTGTCCTCCGATCTGCGCGAGCATGCGGTCGGCTTCGCCATGACGGATGTGCTCGAGTCGCATGATCGCGCGCATTTCGAGATCCACGCCTATTATTGCGGCATCGCGCGCAATGATCCGACGCGCGAGCGCATCGTCGCCGCCGTCGATCGCTGGACCGACATCAATGGAATGAACGACGAGACCGCCGCGCGCAAAATCGCCGACGACGAGATCGATATTCTCGTCGATCTCAACGGCTACACCAAAGACGCGCGCACCAAGGTGTTCTCGCTGCGGCCGGCGCCGATCATCGTCAATTGGTTCGGCTTTCCCGGCACGATGGGCAGCCCCTATCATCATTACATCGTCGCCGATCCGGTGATCATTCCGGAGGGATCGGAGATCTATTACTCCGAGAAAGTGCTGCGTCTGCCCTGCTACCAGCCCAATGACCGCAAGCGCGTCGTCGCTCCGACAAGCCCGACGCGCGCCGAGGCGAGACTGCCGGAAGACGCTTTCGTCTATTGCTCGCTCAACGGCATGCAGAAGCTCACCGCTCTGACCTTCGACCGCTGGGTGCGCATATTGACGGCGGTTCCGGGCAGCGTGCTGTGGCTCCTGACCGGGACGGAACAGACCAACGACCGCGTGCGGGCGGAGGCGAAGGCGCGCGGCGTCGCGCCGGAGCGCATCGTCTTCGCCGATAAAATGGCCAATCCACAGCATTTGGCGCGCTATGCGCTCGCCGATCTCTTCCTCGACAATTTCCCCTATGGCGCCCATACGACGGCCGCCGACTCGCTGTGGATGGGCGTGCCGATCGTGACCTTCCCCGGCCGCAGCTTCGCCTCGCGCGTCTGCGCGAGCCTGGTGCGCGCGGCCGGCGTCGGCGAGCTCGCCTGCGCCTCGGCCGAGGATTATATCGCGCTCGCGATCGAGCTCGGCAAAGACCGGCGCAAGCTCGCCGGCGTCCGCGACAAGCTCGCGAAGGCGCGCGACACATCGCTCTTGTTCGACACGCCGCGTCTCGTCGGCGAGCTGGAGACGCTCTATCGCAACATGTGGAGCGACTACGAGAGAGGCGAGCTGCCGCGGCCGGATCTGCGCAATCTCGACATCTATCACGAGATCGGGCTCGATCTCGATCTCGAGAAAATAGAGCTTCTGAGCGACGACGATTATCGCGCGCTCTATGAGCGCAAGCTCGCGGATTGGGACGCCGCCTATCCGATCGAGCCCGACACGCGCATGTGGCGGCCGCGCTGAGCGCGCGGCCATGCGCTTCTCATTCGGCGAGCATTCGCTTCAAGAGCTCGATGACCTCGGACAGGCTCTTGTCCTTGGAGGCGAGATCCTCGACCTTGCGCACGGCGTGCAGCACGGTCGTATGATCGCGCCCGCCGAAGCGGCGGCCGATCTCCGGCAGCGAGCGCAACGTCAGCACCTTGGACAGATACATGGCGATCTGTCGCGGGCGCACGACATTGGCGGTGCGGCGCGAGGAGAGAATATCGGCGCGCGAGATATTATAGTGGCTGGCGACGAGCTTTTGAATGTCGTCGATCTTGACGCGCTTGGGCTCGGCGCTGCGCACGAGATCTCGAATGGCGTTCTCGGCCGTCTCCACACAGAGCGGCGCGCCGTTCAGAGTCGAATGGGCGAGCAGACGATTGACCGCGCCTTCGAGATCGCGGCCATTGGTCACGATCGTCTTGGCGATATAGGACATGACCGCCGGCGGCACATGGAAATTGGGCTGCGCCTCCTGCGCTGCGGCGATGCGCGCCTCCAAAATCTTCATGCGCAGCTCTTCGTCGAGCGGGCCGATGTCGACACAGAGCCCGCCCTTGAAGCGCGAGAGCACGCGCTCGTCGAGGGTCTCGAGATCGGAGGGCGGACGATCGGCGGCGACGACGACCTGCTTGCCGGCGTCGATGAGCGAGTTCAGCGTGTGGCAGAACTCCTGCTGGATCGACTTTCCCTGCAGAAATTGCACATCGTCGATGATCAGCACGTCGATGTTGCGCAGCCGCTCCTTGAAGGCGATCGAGTTTTGCTGCGACAGCGCCGAGACGAAGCCGCTCATGAATTTCTCGGCGGTCAGATAGAGCACGCGGCGCCGATTGTCATTGGCCGAGCGCGCCACCGCCTGCAGCAGATGCGTCTTGCCGAGCCCGACCGCGGCGTGAGTGTAGAGCGGATTGAACAAAGGATGCTCGCCGGGGCGGGCGTCGGCGACGCGACAGGCGGCCGCATAGGCGAGCTGGTTCGAGGGTCCGACGAGAAAGGTCGAAAAAGAAAGACGGCGATCGAGCGGCGAGCCGCCGAAAGATTCCGCGTCGCCGCGCGCGGCGACCCGCATCGGCGCCTTGGCGGGCTGAGCCTCTATGCGCTCGACGGCGGCGGCGGGCGACTGCGCCTTTTCGGCCGCGGCGCCGGCGGCGGCTTCCGTGTCGCGCGGACGCGAGCGGCGGGTCGGCGAGCGCACGTCGATGACGATTTGCTCGAGCGAAGAGAATTCGGCGCAGAGCCGCGTGCGGATGCGATCCGCGTAATGAGACTGAATCCAGCTCTTCAAGAATTTGGTCGGCACTGTCAGCAATGCGGCGCCGTCCTTCGCGCCCTCGAGCTCCAGTCGCGCGAACCAGGAATTATAGACCGCCTCGCCGAGCTCGGCGCGCAAACGCCCCCGCACGCGCTCCCATTTTTGCCGGTCCTCGGCCGACAATTCGCTGGATTTCGACTGGTCATCGCTAATTTCGGACATGGCTTTCTTTCGCGCTGAAGACGAGTAGAGGCGCGCCGCCTCGACAGCGTCGTCACAGTGAAACGGATGAATCGGTCGGTTTCGATCGATATGCGCGATCGACGCTTCGAGGACGCTTACAGCCTGCTCGGGGGGCCCACGGAACATTCGCTGAAGTCGAACGGATTTCTCCCATCCTTTCGACTGCGACGGCGCGCGCCGTAGCGCTGCGCTTCGTCGTCGCTCGTTCTCGTGTCGGCTCGCCGCCCAAAAGCCATCACATCACCCCTACATCCGCGATGAGCGAATGCTCGTCGCGGTCCTAACAATCGGATCTGAAGATACGCAGACAGAAACGCACCCAGCGGGAATTTTAGCCGATGCATTCTCGATGTGGTCGACGCATTCACGGTGTGGTCGACGCGTTCGTCGAACGCGTCAGGCAATCTCTCGCAGAGAAGGTGTCAGCCGAAGGCCTACATGCTTTTACTCACCGCCTGAGCGACGCCGCTCCGCAACGCCACGCCACATTCCGAACCTACACGCCCGCTTTTGCGCACGCAACGATCGTCGAGCCGCAGAATGCCCAGATCGACGCCGCAACGTCGCCGCACTCTCGCTCATCGCCCGGATAAAGTCATGATTCCCCGCTCAGAAAAATCTATCGCCGACGAGGGCGCCGCGGGACGATCGTCGCATCGCCGCGG
Organism: Methylosinus sp. is20ea; assembly: GCF_059718135.1. Lineage (NCBI taxonomy): Bacteria > Pseudomonadati > Pseudomonadota > Alphaproteobacteria > Hyphomicrobiales > Methylocystaceae > Methylosinus > Methylosinus sp. is20ea. The sequence continues at coordinate 422,856 of NZ_AP046088.1, forward strand.
CGCGCGCCGTGGCGAAGAGTGCGTGTCAAGCCCACCGAGCGTTGGCGGCGCAACGAGCCTATAAGGCAATTAACTGTTTTTAAACCATATACGCTGCGCACAAGAAAAGCGTGTGAAAAAAAATCTCACACTACGGGGACTAGCGGAGTCGGTTTTCCCGCGTGGTCGAAGAATTACGCAGAACGCAAAAAAGCCCGGCGGAGCCGGGCTTTCGAAACACGCTGTTTGCGTAAGAAAAGATCAGGCCGACAGCGCCTTCACGCGAGCGGTCAGACGAGAGACCTTTCGCGATGCGGTATTCTTGTGAATGACGCCGTGCTGCACTGCGCGCATGACGACCGGCGCGACGCTCTTGAGCACGGCGGCGGCCGTCGCGGCGTCGCCGCTCGCGATCGCCTCCTCGACCTTGCGCACCTGCGTGCGCAGCAGGCTGCGACGCGCGCGGTTGACGGCCGTGCGCCGGGCGATCTTGCGGACGGCCTTCTTGGCCGAGCTGGTGTTGGCCATCTTTGTTCCTTCGACGGTCGAGGCGAGGCGGGCGGGGTCGCCGCCCAGAAAAGCAAAGCGGCCGCGAAATCGCGGCCAGTTCGAGGGCCTTATACGCGCGCCGACGCCGTTTCGTCAATGCCCCGCCCGAGCGGCGCGAATGCGGCCGGAGCGCTCCGGCTCAGCGATGCTCGAAATGCGGCGGACGCTTCTCGATGAAGGCGGTCATGCCCTCTTTCTGGTCATGCGTCGCGAACAGGGAATAGAACAATCTGCGCTCAAAACGCACGCCTTCCGAGAGAGGCGTCTCATAGGCGCGCTCGACCGCCTCCTTGGCCATCAGCACCGCCGGCAGGGACAGCGCCGCGATCGTCTGCGCGGTTTTCAACGCCTCTTCGAGCAGCCGCTCCGCCGGCAGCACGCGCGCGACGAGGCCGCAGCGCTCGGCCTCCTCCGCGCCCATCAGCCGTCCGGTCAGGACGAGCTCCATCGCCTTGGATTTGCCGATGGAGCGCACCAGACGCTGCGTGCCGCCGGAGCCCGGAATGACGCCCAGCTTGATCTCCGGCTGGCCGAATTTGGCGGTATCCGCGGCCAGGATGAAGTCGCACATCATGGCGAGCTCGCAGCCGCCGCCGAGCGCATAGCCGGCGACGGCGGCGATGACCGGCTTGCGCGCGCGCGCCACGCCGTCCCAGCGCGACAGGAAATCGTCGAGATAGGCCTCGGCGACGGTCTTGTCGCGCAGCTCCTTGATATCGGCGCCGGCGGCGAAAGCTTCGGCGGAGCCGGTCAGCACCACGCAGCCGATTCCCGGGTCCGCCTCGAAATGCGTCAATGCGTCGGCGACCTCGCCGATCAAACGGGCGTTCAGCGCATTGAGCGCGCGGGGACGGTCGAGCCGCAGCAGCGCGACGCGTCCGTGCGTTTCGATCTTGATCGTCTCGTAATCCAAGGCAGGCCTCCTGTTTCCTCGATCATTCGGCGCGCGAAGGCGGCGTGGGCCATGCAGGACCCCTGCCAAAGCGCGCGTCAAATCTCGAAGTCGCCTTCATTCGTCTCGATCTCGCCGAGGCCGGCGGCGACCGCCTGCCCATGCAGATCGTCCAAGGTGATCTTATCGAGCTTGGCGAGCGCCTGGCGCTCGGCGTCGGCGAATATGGGATCGACCGCGAGCGTCAGCAGCCGCGGCCCCTCCCCGTCTATCGCCCCCTCCTCCGCGCGCAGAGCGACGCGCACGATCTCGCCGACATTGAGGCGGCGCCGCTCACGCGCCAGCTCATAGCCGCCGGCGGGACCGCGCACGCTTTTGAGAATGCCGGCGCGCACCAGGGCCTGCAGCATGCTCTCGAGATGCCGCGGCGGCAGATCGTGACGCGCCGCCAGCGCCCGCGACGACACCGGCCGCGAACGGCCATGCAGAGCGATGTCGAGCGCCGCCAGCACGGCGAGGCGCGCAGGACGCGGCAACAGGCTCATTCCACGCGGCCCTCGCTCGCCGCGCCGCCCTCGCCCACCCCTGTCGAGCCGAAGCCGCCCTGCCCGCGCGCGGTCTCCGTCAGCGCCTCGGCGGCCTCGACGAGCTCGACGCGCTCATAGCGCGCCACCACGAGTTGCGCGATGCGCATGCCGCGCGAGATCTCGAAAGGATGCGTGCCGAAATTGACCAGCAGAACCTTCACCTCGCCGCGATAATCGCTGTCGATCGTGCCGGGCGCGTTGAGCACGCTCACGCCGAATTCGAGCGCGAGGCCGGAGCGCGGCCGCACCTGCGCCTCGAACCCCGGCGGCAATGCAATGGAGAGCCCCGTCGGCACGAGATCGCGCGCGCCAGGCTCGAGCACCAGCTTGCCGCCCGGCGCGATCGCCGCGCAAAGGTCGAGGCCGGCGGCGCCTTCGCTGGCGTAGGCGGGCAGAGCGAGGCCTTCGCCATGCGGAAGGCGGCGGATGGCGATCTTCATCACGGCGTCTCCATCACGGCGTCTCTCCGGCGGCGAGCTTTTCGCAAAGATAGGCGAGGAGCCGCGTCGCCACCTCGGATTTGTCCAGCCGCGGCCAGGATTGGACGCCCGCGCGCGAGACGAGATGAACCTCGTTGCTGTCGGCGCCGAACACGCCGGCCGCTGCGCCCACATCATTGGCGACGATGAGATCGCAGCCTTTGCGCGCGAGCTTTTCCTGCGCATGAGCGAGCATGTCGCGCGTCTCCGCGGCGAAACCGACGACCAGCGCCGGCCGCCCGTCGCGACGCTGCGCGATGCTGGCGAGAATATCCGGATTCTCGCGCAGAACGAGCATCGGAGGCGCGCGCGAGGCGCCTTTCTTGATCTTGTCCGCGGAGGGCTCGACGCGCCAATCGGCGACGGCGGCGGCGGCGATGAAAATATCGGCGGGAAGCGCCGCCTCGACCGCCGCGAGCATTTGCTGCGCCGTCTCGACATGGCGCGTCGCGACGCCCGGCGGATCGGCGATCTCGACCGGGCCGCTGACCAGAGTGACCCGCGCTCCAGCGCGCGCCGCCGCCGCCGCTAGGGCGTGGCCCTGCTTGCCGGAGGAGCGGTTGGAGAGAAAACGCGCCGGATCGATCGGCTCGCGCGTCGGCCCGGAAGTGACGAGCACATGGCGCCCGGCGAGCGGCCCCTGCGCGGCGAAGGGGAGCGGCAAAAGCGTATTTTCCCGCAGCGCCGCCTCTATGGCGGCGACGATCGCGAGCGGCTCGGCCATGCGTCCGGGGCCGAATTCTCCGCAGGCCATCTCGCCTTCGTCGGGTCCGACGAACAGCGCGCCGTCGCCGCGCAGCGTCGCGACATTGCGCTGCGTCGCCGGATGCAGCCACATGCGCAAATTCATGGCCGGCGCCAGCAAAGTCCGCTTGTCGGTGGCGAGCAGAAGGGTCGTCGCCAGATCGTCGGCGAGCCCCTGCGCCATGCGCGCCAGAAGATGCGCCGTCGCCGGCGCGACCACGACGAGATCGGCCTCGCGCGACAGGCGAATATGGCCCATCTCCTGCTCATCGCCGAGCGAGAACAGATCCTCATAGACGCGCTCGCCGGTGAGGCTCGCGAAGGAGAGCGGCGTGACGAAGCGCGCGGCGGCGGCGGTGAGGACCGCGCGCACGCCGGCCCCGCGCTCGCGCAGCCGGCGAACCAGATCGAGCGCCTTATAGGCGGCGACGCCGCCGCCGACGACGAGCAGAATGCGCTTGCCCGGCAGAATAGGCTTGCCTGAAAGGCTCTGCGGATCGGAAAAGACCACGCGACGGCTCCGCTGGCGAGGAAGGGGCGACAGAATACTCTTTTTCGCGCCGGCCCGGAACGGGCGCCCGCGGCGACGACCCGTATTCCGGCCGGACGGCGGCAAAGCCGTATCCGTTCGCGACGCCTTGGTCTATATTCGTCGGCGCCCGCGCGCGAGGAAAGGGCGAGGAAAGGGGATGTCGGACTATCTCGACAGAGTGAATCGTATTCCGATCTCGGCCGATCTTCTCGGCGAGGTGCTGGAAATGCTGCGCTCGCTTCCCGCCGAGGAGCGCTGGGCTTCCGGCTCGCGCTCCGCCCGCCTGTTCGAGCTGCTGGAGCGCCGCGGGCTCGCCGAGACGGCGGACGTCATCGCCGTCGCCATAGACCTGCGCGTCACGGCCCTGTTACGGCTGCAGAGCGCCGACGCGCTGCGCGGCTGGACGAGCCCCGGCGGCGAGCTCGGCGCCAATCTCGTCCACCCCGATCTGTTGAAGGCCGCCGCCGCCGAGCCGCTCGTCGAGGCGGCCGACGGCGAGGCCGGCTTCGACGCCGACAGCTTCCGCCTGCGCCTGCTCGCCGGCGCGGAGGTTTATGGGCGGGCGTGAGCGGGCGGGTGATGGGGCGGTTGGGCTTCGGCTCGTGACGCATCGAGAGGCCGGCCCGGCCTTTGCCGCCCGTCGAAACCCGCGCATAGCCGTGAATCATCCAGCATTCTTCAGCCCTGCGCAGGGCTGTCCGGGACAAACCGCTTCACGATGATCTGGTCGGAACGGTCGCGCATGGCGCAGGCGTCGAACCACGCCTGCATCCTCAACAGTGTTTCCATGCTCATACCGAAAGCCTTCTCGATCCGTAGCGCCATTTCAGGCGACAAGGCCGAATTGCCGTTCACGAGGTCGGACAGCGTGGCGCGGCGCACTCCCAACACATCGGCGGCCTGCGCGATCGAAAGGTCGAGTGGCTCGAGGACTTCCTCGCGGATGAAAACGCCGGGGTGCGGCGGCCTCATGCCTATGGTCACAGCTCTGTCGGTCATTAATGATAATCCTCCAAGTCGAGGTTTATGATTTCGCCGCCATCGAGTTCGAAGGTGATGCGCCAGTTGCCAGAAACGGAAATGCTCCACGTCCCGGCCCTGTCTCCGGAAAGCTGATGTATCCGCCAACCCGGTGGGCCTTGCACACCGTCCATATTTGTCGCGGCGATAAGCGCGGTGAGGATATTGCGCGTTCGGTTGACCAGATCGGGGCGCAACTCCCTCGGGTCGTCAGTCTCGATGAAGCGCTTCAGGCCTCGGTGTTTGATGGTGCGAAGATTCATCTGCGTGCAGCGTACGGTATAACCGTACATGTTGCAAGCCTTTTCTGGGCTAATTCCGCACGCGCTTTTGCACAAATAGCAACGAAAAATAAGCCGCTTCGGACTTTGCATAGATTTCTTGTAATTCGGGTCGAGCTCGACAGAAAGCAGGTCTTGGTCGAGCACAAGCGCCCGCCCCTGCCGCCCCCGCGAAAACTCCCCTCACTCTGGCCCTTCGCGCGCGCCCGTGGCAAAGCGTGCGGCATGACGCCGAGCGATCCCCCGATTCTCGCCCCCATGGCGCGGCGGCTGCAGCTCGCCGACTATCGCTCCTACGCCGCGCTCGATTGCGCGATCGAGGCGCCGCTCGTCGCGCTCTCTGGCGAGAACGGCGCCGGCAAGACCAATATTCTCGAGGCGCTGTCGCTGTTCTCGGCCGGCAGAGGCCTGCGCGGCGCCGAGCTCGCCGATTGCGCCCGCCGCCAGGGCGCCGGCGGCTTCGCCGTCTCCATCGAGCTTTTCGCCGACGGCGTCACGACGCAGCTCGGCCATGGGCTCGAGCCGGCGCGCGGCGATCAGGGCGCGATACGGCGCTTTCGCATCGATCGCGCGCCGGTCTCCTCCGCCCGCGCTTTCGCCGATCATCTGCGTCCGCTGTGGCTCACGCCCGCCATGGACGGGCTGTTCGCCGGCCCGGCCGGCGATCGGCGGCGGTTTCTGGATCGGCTGGCGCTCAGCCTCGACGCCGAGCACGGGGCCCGCGCGGCAAAGCTCGAGCGGGCGCTGCGCAATCGCAACCGCCTGCTCGCCGATGATGCGCCCGACGCGCGCTGGCTCGATGCGGCGGAACGCGAGATCGCCGCCCTCGGCGTCGCCGTCGCCGCCGCGCGCGGCGAGACCGTGCTGCGGCTGCGCGCCCTCATCGCGCGCGAGCGCGACGACAGCTCGCCCTTTCCCTTCGCCGAGGTCACGATCGAGGGCGAGCTCGAGCGCATGCTCGGCGAGGAACCCGCGCTGCGTGTCGAAGACCAATATCGCGCGCGGCTCGCCGCCTCGCGCCGGCGCGACGCCGCCGCCGGCCGCACGCTGGAGGGGCCGCAGGCGAGCGATCTTTCCGTGCGCCACGGCCCCAAGGACGAGGCGGCGCGCGCCTGCTCCACCGGCGAGCAAAAGGCGCTGCTGACCGGCCTCGTGCTCGCCCACGCCCGCCTCGTCGCGGCCACCACGGGACGCGCGCCGCTGCTGCTGCTCGACGAGGTCGCGGCCCATTTCGATCCGCTGCGGCGCGAGGCGCTCTATGCCGAGCTCGCGCGCATCGGCGGGCAAGTATGGATGACGGGCGCCGACTCGGCGGTGTTCGCCTCGCTCGCCGGCCGCGCGCAGCTTTTGCGCGTCGTCCCGGGACGCGTCGAGCGCGCGGCATAAAGCTCGCTGGAACGAGGCTCACTGGACGCTATCGGCGGCGGTCCTAAAAAAGGCCGAATTCGAGGCCCTGAAAAGGCCGCGCCGGGGCCCGAAGGGCGAGCGGCGGCAATGAAGACGCCAACGATCGAAGAGCGCATGCGGCAGCCGAACGAAATCGATTTCTGGCGCGGCTTCGCTCTCGTCACGATCTTCATCAACCATATTCCCGGCATCGTCTTCGAGCGCTTCACCTTCCGCAATGTCTCGATCTCCGATTCGGCGGAGCTGTTCGTCTTTCTCGCCGGCTGGGCGCTGCGCAAGCTCGTCGACGGGCCGGCCAAGCCGCTGTCGGCGCGCTATCTGATCCTGCGCCTCGAGGGCCGCGCCTTCACGGTCTATCTCGCCCAGCTGGTGATCGCGCAATTGGCGATCGCTCTTCTGGCGGGCGCCTCTCTGCTGCTCGACGCGCCATTCCTGCTCGACTGGAACAACGCCTCGGCCATTTTCAGCGATCCCGTGCGCGCCCATCTCGGCCTCGTCGCGCTGACCTTTCAGCTCGGCTATTTCGACATTCTGCCGCTCTATGTGGCGCTGATGCTCGTCTCGCCGCTGATCGCGCTCGCCTATCGCCACACGCGCGCGATCTTGCTTCCGGCCTCGCTCGCCATCTGGGCCTTTGCGCTGGCTTTTGGCGTGAATCTCCCGACATGGCCGATCGAAGGCGCCTGGTTCTTCGATCCGCTCGCCTGGCAGCTCATCTTCGTCCTCGGCTTTCTGCTCGCCGGCGAGGACGGGATCGGCGGCCTCGCCCGGCGCTACAGGAAACAACTCTGGTGGGCGGCTCTGCCCATCGTGCTGCTCGGCGTCGTCGCGGCGCGGACCGATTTCGACCCCTCGCCGATCGCTCTGCCCGAGCCAAAGCTGTTCTTCGTCTTCGACAAAACCTTTCTCTCGCCGGCCCGGCTCTTGCACAGTCTGGCCCTCGTCGCCGTCTTCGCGGGCTCTTTCGGCGCGATCGCGCGGGCGCTGCCGCGCCTCGGCGATTTTCTTTCGCTTCTCGGCCGCAATTCGCTCAATGTCTTCTGCGCCGGCTCTCTGCTGAGCCTCGCCGGACAGGTGTTCCGCTTCGCCTATGGCGGAGATGTTGTAAGCGACGCTTTTATCGTTATGTTCGGGCTCGGTGTGATGGGAGCGGCCGCATGGGCTTCGGAATGGCGCGAAAGGCTGCGGGCAAAAACGTCGAAAGAGCCTGCGGCTTAGCGCTGGCCCTCACGGCGTCGCTCGCTTTCGCTCAGGCGTCCGCAGCTCAGGAATCCGCGCCGCCGGAGGCGCCGCCTCCGCTCAGCCCGGCCTGCGAGGCGCCGGCCGGCGATATCGCCGCGCCCGCCATGCTGCCGCATTTCGCCAAAGCGCTGCGCGAGCGCAAAACGGCGCGCATTCTCGCCATCGGCTCCTCCTCGACCTCGGGCGTCGGCGCCTCTTCGGAAGCCAAGAGCTATCCGGCCCAGCTCGAGGCCATTCTCGAGGGCGCGATGAAGGGCGTCGACGTCATCATCGCCAATCGCGGCGTCTCGGGCGAGGTCGCCGCCGTCACCGCCGAGCGCATCAAGAGCGAGGTGACGCGCGAGAAGCCCGACCTGCTGCTGTGGCAGCTCGGCACCAATGACGCATTGGTGCGCGTCGCGCCGGACGAATTCGAGAATACGGTGCGCTCGACGATCCGTTGGCTCAAGGCCAATGAGATCGACGTCGTTCTCGTCGGCCTGCAATACAGCTCGCGCTTCTCGCGCGACGAGGAATATTTCGCGATACGCAACGTGCTGCAGCGCGTCGCGACAGCGGAGAATGTCGCCTATGTGCGCCGCTATGACGCGATGCGCTTCATCGCGCAGAACCACGCCAATCTTCAGATGATGGCGCGCGACAATTTCCACCTCAACGATCTCGGCTATCAATGCATGGCCGAGCATATCGCGCGCGCGGTGATCGTCGGCGTGTTCGCCAAGCGCCGCCCGAGCGCAAATTGACTCCGTCGTTCCTCTATGCGCCGCGCGAGCCGATAGGACAGATAGGCGACCGCGACTCCGCCGATCGGGTCCACGGCATAATGTCCGCCTTCCGTCACCGTGCCCGCCAGCAGAGCGGCGTCGACGACGCACAAGAAATAAAAGGCCGGCCTGACCGAGCGCAGGCACAATGGCGTCAGCGCGCCGACCACGGCGTGAAACGAAGGAAAGCTCAAAAGCCCGCCGATCGTGCTGTTCTCGAGGTTCAGCGGTCCGGCCTCACGCAGCCGCGCGAGATGATCGAGCGGCGTCCGTCCGCCGAAGTGAAGCGCGTGAAACGAAGAGTCGTCGACGAGCGTGACGGCGCTCGAGGCCGGCAAAAAGGCGGCGATCACGATCGTCGCCGTGAGCGCGATCGCGAATGCGAGGAGATAGATCCGCAATTCGCCGATGCGCTCGAACGCGACGAGCAGAATTACCGGCGCGATGATCTGCGCCGCCATGGTCGCATAGGCTTCCACCAGCCACTTCGCCAGCAATGGGCGATCATCGACATAATGAACGAAGGCGAGCCAATCGACGCCGAGCCATCGATCGAGCGAGAGAAACAGCTCGTCCTGCAGCGGCATGGCGAGACGCTGCGTCGCATAGCTCGCGAAAATGCCCGCGAAAGACGTCGCCACGAGATAGATCAGCGAATAGACGAATATCGGCGCGACGCGCGAGACGAAGCTCGGCGAAGCGAAGCGACAATAGAGGTCCAGCGCGACGACCGCCAAAAGAAAAGGGCTCGGGTCTGGGAACGAAGGCAGCGTCAACCCCGTCGCTTTCTCGCCGAGATAGGCGCTCGCCACCATTGCGAAGGTGAGCCGCGCGGCGGCGGAGGGAACAGCGACGAAACGCGATCGCAGGTGATCGAGACAAAGATCGTAAAATCGGCGGGAGAGGTGACGAGACGTGCATGGAGACGTCGAATACATGCTCGAAACTCGCGCATAGCAATGATTTGGGGACGCGCCGCCAGGCACGACGACAACGTCCCAGAAAATGCCGGCTTTCGCCGACGCTCGAATGAATACTTAGGTGCCAAACTTCGGTTACATTTCGGTAAACGGCTAATTTAATTAGAACTTCCAATAATATACACGAACTCACCAGTCGATCGGCGTGCGCCCTTTCGCAACGAGATAGGCATTCGCTTTGGAAAAATGCCTGCAGCCGAAGAAACCATTGCGCGCCGAGAGCGGCGAAGGATGCGCGCTCTCGAGCACGAGATGCTTGGAGCGATCGACGCCCGCGCCTTTTTGGCGCGCGTAATTGCCCCAGAGCAGGAAGACCAGCCCCTCCCGCTCGCGCGAGAGCGCCTGCACGGCGGCGTCGGTGAAGCGCTCCCAGCCCTTGCCCTGATGCGAGCCGGCGGCGCTCTCGCGCACGGTGAGCGTCGCGTTGAGCAGCAGCACGCCCTGACGCGCCCAGCGCGAGAGGTCCGGATCGCGCGAGACCTTCCGTCCGAGATCGGCCTCGATCTCCTTGAAGATGTTCTGCAGCGAAGGGGGCGGCGCAATGTCGCGGCCGACGGCGAAGCACAAGCCATTGGCCTGGCCGGGGCCGTGGTAGGGATCTTGTCCGAGGATCACCACTTCGACAGCGTCGAAGGGGCATTCGTCGAAAGCGCGGAAAATCTGCTTGGCCGGCGGATAGACCTTGGCTCGCGCATATTCCTCGCGCACGAAATGGCGCAGCGCGCCGAAATAGGGCTGCTCGAACTCCGCTCCGAGGCGCAGCTTCCAGCTCTCGTCGATTTGCACGGGTTTGTTCATATCCGCCAAGCTAACATGCGCGCGGGTCCGGCGAGAACCAGGGCGCGCGCGCGGGGCGGGGCCGCGCTGCAAAACGGCCAAGATGATGTTTAAAACATCATCTTGGCGATGTAAAACATGTCTGCTAATATATAAAGCGTGAGCATATGAGATGATCACCGCCGCACAATTGCGCGCCGCCAGGGCGCTGCTCGGCATAGATCAGAAAAAGCTGGCCGAGCTTTCCGGCGTCTCCCTGCCGACGATTCAGCGCATGGAGGCGAGCGACGGCAATGTCCGCGGCGTGATCGAGACGCTCACCAAGGTCGTGGAGGCGCTGACCGTGGCCGGCGTCGAGCTGATCGGCGAGAACGCCCGCAGCGAGGGCGGCGGACGCGGCGTCAGAATGCGCCGCCCCGGTCCGCCCAATCCGACGACCTGAGACGACAACCGCGACGACGACCGCCGACTTCGCGCCGACGATCCCGCCGCTCCTCGCACAAAGGAGCAGATGTTGAGAGATCGACGTTTTCGCCAGCCGAGCTTCATCGAGCTGTTCACGCCCAAGCTCGTCACCATTTTGCGCGAGGGCTACGGCCTCGCCGATCTGCGCGCCGACGCCGTCGCCGGCCTCACGGTCGCGATCGTCGCGCTGCCGCTCTCCATGGCCTTCGCCATCGCCTCTGGATTGAGCCCGGACCGCGGGCTCTATACGGCGATCGTCGGCGGCTTTCTGGTCTCCCTGCTCGGCGGCAGCCGCTTCCAGATCGGCGGCCCGGCGGGCGCCTTCATCGTTCTCGTCTTCTCCATCGTGCAGCGCGAAGGCTATGACGGGCTCGCGCTCGCCACCATGATGGCGGGCGTCATCCTACTCGCCATCGGCCTGCTGCGCGGCGGCACTTACATCAAATACATCCCCTTTCCGGTGACGGTCGGCTTCACCGCGGGCATCGCCGTCATTATCTTCGCCAGCCAGCTCAAGGATCTTCTCGGCCTCGATGTTCCGCATGAGCCGGCCGCGCTGGCGCCCAAGCTCGCGGCGCTATGGGAGGCGCATGGCAGCTTCCGGCCGACGACGATCGCCGTCTCGGCGCTGGCGCTCGCCGTCATTCTCGGACTGCGGCGCTTTCGGCCGCATTGGCCCGGAATGCTGATCGCCGTCGCGCTCTGCGCCGCGGCGACGGCGGCTCTGCATCTCGACGTCGAGACGATCGGCTCGCGCTTCGGCGGCGTGCCGCAGACGCTGCCGGCGCCGGCGGCGCCCGCCTTCGATCTGGCGCGGCTGCGCGCGCTGCTGCCCGACGCCCTCACCATCGCCCTGCTCGGCGCGATCGAGTCGCTGCTCTCCGCCGTGGTCGCCGACGGCATGAGCGGGCGGCGCCATCGCTCCAATTGCGAACTCGCGGCGCAGGGGATCGCCAATATCGTCGCGCCGATCTTCGGCGGCATTCCGGTGACGGGAACCATCGCCCGCACGGCGACCAATGTGCGCTCGGGCGCCAAGGGTCCGATCGCCGGCGTGCTGCATGCGGCGTTTCTCCTCGCTTTCATGCTGGTCGCCGCGCCGCTCGCGGCCTTCATCCCGCTCGCCTCGCTCGGCGCGGTGCTCGCCGTCGTCTCCTGGAACATGGCGGAGAAAAAGGAGTTCGTCGCTCTGTTCAGAGCCTCGCGCGGCGACGCTCTCGTGCTGCTCGCGACCTTTCTGCTCACCATTTTCGAGGATCTGACCATCGGCATAGGCGTCGGCGTGACGCTTGGCGCCTTCCTCTTCCTGCATCGCCTCGCCGAAAGCGTGGAAGTGCAGACGGGCGAGAGCTTCCTCGACGAGGATCAGGCCGATGATTACGGCGGCAACCGCCCCGCCTATGACCCGGCGGCCGCCTCCGACGCGCAGGTGATGGTCTATAAGATCAGCGGCGCGATCTTCTTCGGCGCCTCGACGACGGTGAGCGCCGCGCTGGACGAGATCGGCCGCTATCCGCGCGTCTTCATCTTCGATTTCACCGATGCGCCGCTCGTCGACAGCACGGCGGCGCGCGCGCTCGAAACCTTTGTCGCGCGATTGCGGCGGGCGGGAACGCAGGTCTGCGTCGCAGGGGCGCGGCCGAGCGTGCGCCGGGCGCTGCTCTCGGCCGGCCTGCACGAGCCGGAGACGCTCTACGCCGGCACGGTCGCCGACGCGCGGCGCCGAATCTCGCCGACGCAGCCGCCGACGGATCGCGAGGCCGGGCTGACGGGCGCCGCCGTGGCCGGCCGCGCGTGACGGTCCCTGGCGCGGCAAGCTGTTTGCTTGTCGCTCCGGGCATCCTCTCACCCGCGATCCTCTCACCCGCGATATCTCATGGCGTCCGAACATTTTCCCGAGCCCGATTTCGGGCAGACCGACCCCGGCCTCGGCATTCTTCGCATGGCGGCCCTCCTCGCCGAAACGGACAATGATCCGGGCGAGGAGACGATGAATCATTTGGCCGATCAGGTCGAGAACGGCGGTCTCGCCGGCCTGGACGCGGCCGATATCTGGCCGGAGCTGCTCTTCGGCCTGTCAGGCCCGGCGCCCGGCAAGGCTTTGCGCATCCTCCGCATCTGCGGCGCGCTGCAGGCGATCCTGCCCGAAGTCGACGCTTTGTTCGGCGTTCCGCAAATATCGGAGGGGCAGTCGGAGGTCGACCTCGGCGCGCATATGCTGCGCTCGCTCGACGAGGCCGGGCGGATCGACGCGCCGCTCGCCGTGCGCTTCGCCCTGCTCGTCATGAATGTCGGCAAGGCGGATTCGCCGCGCGAGCATCTGCCGCTCCATTACAAGCACATCGACCGCGGCGGCCCGCGCATAGAGGCGATCGTCGCGCGTTTCGGCGTCCCGGCCGATTGTCTCGAGCTCGCTCTGCTGGCGCTTTCCGAATGCGAGCGCGTGCATCGCGCCTCGGAAGTGCGCGCCGGTCCCGTGGCGCAAATGCTGGAGCGGCTCGGCGCCTTCGACGCGCCGGAGATATTCGAGCGGCTGATGAGCGTCTGCGGCTGCGATTTCTCCGCCCATGCCGGGCGCGCCGGCGAGGCCTATTCCAAGGCCGTGCTGCTGGAGACGGCGCGAAACGCCTGCGCCGCGATCGAGCCCGCCACTCCAGAGGCCCGCGCCGAGGCGATCGCTCAGGCGTTCCGCTCGCAACGCTGGTCGAGCGACAGCTGAACCTCCCGCCCCGCGGCGACCTCCGCCGCTTCGCCCGGCTCGGCTCCGGCCTCGGGGAGCCGCACTTTGAAGGTGGCGCCGCCGCCGGGCGTCTCCTCGACGGAGACCTCGCCGCCGAGCAGCTCGACGAGCTCGCGGACGATCGATAGGCCCAGCCCCGTGCCGGGGGGCGCGTCATCCTTGCGCCAGAAGGGCTCGAAAATGCGATTGCGGTCGGCGTCGGCCACCCCGCTCCCGTGATCGACGACCTCGATCGCGCATTCGGACAGCACGCGAACGATCACGACGCCGCCTGCGGGCTCCGCGCGCACCGCATTGGCGATGAGATTGGTGACGATGCTCTCGACGCTCCACCGCAATCCGAGCGCCGTCACACGGCGCGACGGCGCCTCGAGCTGAATCTCGCAATCATTGTCGATCGCGATCGGCACATAATCCGCGGCGACAGACAGCACGACATCGTAGAGATCGAACTTCTGCGGCGTGATCCGCCCGCGTTCCTTGATCTGCGCGAGCAGCAGCATCTGCTCGACGATCGTCTGCACGCGCAGCACGTCCCGCTCGATCTCGAATTTGAGCGAGCCCTCCTCCATCTTGCCGACGCGCGCGCGCAAAATGGTGATCGGCGTGCGCAATTCATGGGCGGAATTTGCGGAGAAGCGCCTCTGACGGTCGACGCCCTCCTGCACCCGCGCGAATGCATTGTTGACCGCTTCGACGAAGGGTCGCACCTCCGACGGCGCCTCTTCGAGCGCGATGCGCTCCTTCAACGAGTTCACGTCGATCTTCGCGACTTTCGCCGCGGCCGCGCGCAAAGGCGCGAGGCCGCGATTGACGACGAAGAGCGCGATGAGGCACATCAACGCCCAATGGGGCAGGAAGATCATCGCCCCATAGAGCGAGGTCATATAGTAAGGCAGGAGAAAAAAGTCGCGCCATTGCAATTTCGCGCCATAGGTCGCGACTACGACCTCTCCGATCGGAGAGTTGAAAAGCGCGGTTTCCACTTTGCGCGTCGCGCCGCCGACGGGCAGATCGACGGTCGATCTAACCAGCTTCAGACGGCCGACGCCTTCGAAGGCCTCCGCCAATTCCGGCGCCGATCCCGACAGCGCCACGCCGGAGCGCGGATCGAAAGCGGCGAAATGAAAATCGGGATTGGCGGACATAAAATTCCGCAGCCCGTCGGTCATGGCGATCGATCTTACGCCATTGGCGTCTTTGCGCAGCGCCGCGACCACCATCTCGCGCACGCGGGGCCGCGTCAATTCGTCGAGGCTCTCGCTCCCTCCGTGCGCGCCCATGGCGAGAACGCCGACGATGAAAGCCGTCGGCAGAGTCAGATAGCCGAGAATGGAGCCGATGATCGCATAGACGATCAATCTCGACGAGAGCGACCGCAGCCTCATGCCCCGCGCGCTTCCCGGATGAGATAGCCTATGCCGCGCGGCGCATGAATCTCGACGCCGGCGGCCTGGTCGTTCAAACGCTGCCGCAGTCGCATGGCGACCATCTTCAGCGCGCCAATGTGCGAGAGCTCGTCCGAGCCATACACCTCTTCGAGCAGCGTCGAGAAAGTGACCGCCCGCCCCGCGCGGCGCATCAAGGCCCCCAGCAGCATCAGCTCGCGCCTGGGCACGACGAAGGGAAGCCCGCCGATGGAGGCGTTGTCCGAATTGAGATCGAAGGAGAGCCTGCCGATCGTGACCGGCGGCGCCGGATCGCCGCCCGGCCGCCGCAGGCTGGCGCGAATGCGCGCGAGCAGCTCCTCGGGCGAGAAGGGCTTGGTCAGATAATCGTCGACGCCGGAGTCGAGCCCGTCGACGCGCTCCTCGATCGAGCGGGCCGCCGTCACCGCCAGAATGCGGATTCCAGGACGAATCCGCTTCGCCTCGGCGACGATCGACAGGCCGTCCCCGTCGGGCAGGCGCCTGTCCAGCAGCATCACCGGATAATCACAGGCCTCGAGAGCGTCGGGAACGTCGGCCAGCGCGCCCACGCAATCGGGAATATAGCCGGCTCGCCGAACGCGATCGGCGATCAGCGTGGAAATATCGGGTTGATCTTCTACGATCAGAATTCGCATCGAACGATTGTTCCCATCGACTTTCGACAGAACGGCTCGCCCCGCGAGGACTGTCGATCCATTATCGAGCGCCGGGCGCTCGGCCGCAACCGAAATTGCGCGCTTGGCCCGGCCGGGAGCCGGGCGCGCCGAACTTGCTATTTCGGTGTTATCGAGCGCCGACGAGAGCGGCCGCTCTCACTCGCCGGTCTGCAACAGCGTCCCGGCGCGCCGCGCCGCGGCGAGCAGGCGCACGAAGGCGAAAGAGGCGGCGACGAACAGCGCCGCGTCCAGCGCCAGTCCATAAATCATGAGATCGACGCGCAGCGCATGGTCGACGAGAACGCCGCGCAGCCCCTCGAACACATAGGTGGGCGGCAAGGCCCAGCAGATCGGCTGCAGCCAGGAGGGCAGCACGGCGACCGGATAATAGACGCAGCCGAGCGGCTGAATGACGAACATCAGCGACCAGACGAGATTTTCCGCGCCCAATCCGTAGCGCAGCAGCAGCCCCGACACGAACAGGCCGACGCTCCAGGCGAAGATGATGAGAATGGCGAAAAACGCCACGAAAGCGAAGCCGAGCGCCCAGAGATTGAAGCCGAAGAACCATATTGCGAGGATCGTCACCGGAATCATGCCGACGAAGAGGCGAATGAGGCTCATCGCCATCATGGAGGCGACGAATTCGGCCGGCCGCAACGGACTCATGAAGAGATTGGGCAGGTTGCGCGACCACATCTCCTCGAGAAAGGAGAAGGAGAAGCCCTGCTGGCCGCGCAGCAAAATGTCCCACAGCAGCACGGCGCCGATGAGCGAGCCGGCGGCGATCGTCGAAGCGTCGGCGCCCGCGAGCCCGCCCGGCGCGCGCAGGAGATAGGTCTGCAGAAAGCCCCAGGTGAGCATCTGCACCGTCGGCCAATACATCATCTCCAGCATGCGCGGCAGCGAGGAGCGCAGCAGATAGGAATAGCGCAGGGTCATCGCGCCGACGCGCGCGAAAGAAAATTCCAAAGCCGCGCTCATGCGGCGCCTCCATTGCCGCGGCCGCGCGCGACATCGAGAAACACCTCCTCGAGATTGGCGCGGCCATAGCGCGCGAGCAGCTCGGCGGGCGAGCCGTCGTCGACGAGGCTTCCCTCCTTCAGCATCATCACGCGATCGCACAGACGCTCCACCTCCGCCATATTGTGCGAAGCGAGCAGGATCGCGCAATTGCGGCGGCGGCGGTAATCCTCGAGATGGGCGCGCACCCAATCGGCCGTGTCAGGATCGAGCGAGGCGGTGGGCTCGTCGAGCAGCAGCAGCTCCGGCTCGTTGATGAGCGCCTTGGCGAGGGCGACGCGCGTCTTCTGCCCGGCGGAGAGGCGCCCGCTCGGGCGATCGAGAAATTCTTTCAAGGCGAGATCGGCGGCCAGCTCCTCGATCTTGTCGGCGACGCCGCGCACGCCATAGAGCCGGCCGAAGACGATGAGATTCTGCCGCACGGTCAAGCGATGCGGCATGTCCACATAGGGGCTCTCGAAATTCATGCGGCCGAGGGCGTGATAGCGATCTTTCAAAAAATCACGGCCGAAGATTTCGATTGTTCCCGTCGTCGGCTCGATGAGGCCCATGACCATGCCGATCGTCGTGGTCTTGCCGGCGCCATTGCCGCCGAGCAGCCCCGTCACCGAGCCCGCCGGCAGCGCGAAGCTCAGCGGCTTCACGGCCACGGTCTCGGCGTAGGTTTTGGAGACGCCGGTGACGCGGAGGATGGGGCCATTGTCGAACGCCATTACGAGTCTCGGAGAGGTTGCAACGATTTTCGCCGCGCCCTTATCGCGAGTTCGGCCGGCAAGATCAACCGCGCCTGCTCACGCCACGGCCGCGGCCTCGCGGGACGAGCTGTGGCGCAATCCGAACATATAGGCGCGCGCCAGATTGCGGCCGCTGCGGCGATCATGCTCGGTGAGCAGACGCAGAGCGAGATCGGCCGAGCGATAGCAATCATGCACGATCTGCGCGACGCCGATCAATTCGTCGTCGGCGAGCAGCTCGAGGCGCATGAAGTCGCGCACGAAAATCGCGTCGCTCCAGACGATCTGGCTCATGCCGGCGAAAAGATCATTGCCGAGCTTCAGCGGCCGCAGCACGCGGCTCATCATCGGCGTGAAGCGATGCAGAACATAGCCCTGCGCGCGCAAAAACAGCTCGATCTCCGAAAACAACGGCTGCCCCTGGTAGAGCGGCAGGAACTCGACCTCGACGTGAAGAACATAGGCGCGCCGCAGCCGCTCGATCGCATTTTGCAGGATCATCAGCTCCGCGCCCTGCACGTCCAATTCCAGAAAGGTCGCGCCCTCCGTCTCGGGCGCGTCGTCGAGCCGCACCGTGTCGATCTCCTGCGTCGCGACCACCTCCGACCAGATCGGAAAGCCGTGGAACATCTCCATCGCCGCCGGATTGGGCGCGAGCAGCGAGGTCATGTCGCGCGCGGCGCATATGTGCAGAGTATGGCGCCCGCCGTCGCCGACGGCGTAAGGCAGATAGACGTCGCCCGGATTTTTGCGCGCATTGAGATCGGCGACCGCCGCTTCATCGGGCTCGAAGCCGACGATGGTCGCCTCGCCGCCGCGCAGCAGCGGCGCATAGACCGGCTCGCCGCTGATATGGCGCGCGCCAATGTCGACGATCTTCTGTCGGACGCTCGTCCCGGCGAGCTCGACGAAAGGAGGGAGGACGTCAGCCTGTTCCATGAAAGTCTCGCCCGATGCGCCCGATGGCCGGCGCGTCGATCGGCGAGGACGGAGCGCAGGAATCATCCGCTAGCATGAGCGCGCTTTTAAGCGCCGCCGCTTGCGCAGGACTGGCGCGCGCTCACGTCTGGCACTCGCGGCAGAAGAAGGTCGAGCGCCCGCTCTGGATCACGCGCGAGACATGGCCATGGCAGCCCGGCGTCGGACAGGGCGCGTCCTCGCGGTCATAGACGCGGAAAGAGTGCTGGAAATAGCCGAGCGAGCCATCCGTCTGGCGATGGTCGCGCAGGCTGGAGCCGCCCGCCTCTATCGCCTCGCCCAGCACTTGCTTGATCGCCGCGACGAGATCGGCGAGACCGCGCTTGGGCTTTCCCTTGGCGTCGACGAGCGTTCCGGCGGCGCGCAAGGGGGAGAGATGCGAGCGGTGCAGCGCCTCGCAGACGTAGATATTGCCGAGGCCGGCGATGATCCGCTGATCGAGCAGAGCGGCTTTGAGCGGCGCCTTGCGGCCGCGCAACTCCTCGGCGAGACGCTGCGGCGTCAGCTCCGGCCCGAGCGGCTCGACGCCAAGACCATTGAACAGCGGATGCGTCGCCATCTCGCCGCGCGGGACGAGCAGCATGAAGCCGAAACGGCGCGGGTCGTTATAGGTGACGCTGGCGCCGCTCGTGAAACGGAACACGACATGATCATGCGCCGGCTTGGTGGTGACGGCGCGATGATAGGCGCCCTCGGGGTCATCGGCGTCGATGCGGAAGGAGCCGCTCATGCCGAGATGCATGATGAGCGTCTCGCCGCTATCCAGCTCGCCCAGAAGATATTTCGCCCGCCGCTTCAGCGCCTCGACGCGCCGGCCCGCGAGCCGCGCGGCGAAGCCCGGCGGAAAGGGAAAGCGCAGATCGCCGCGACGCAGCTCCACGCGCTCGAGCGCCGATCCGGTGAAGACGGGCTCGAGGCCGCGCCGGACTGTCTCGACCTCGGGCAGCTCGGGCATCGGCGCTCAGAGCCTGCTCGATTTCCAAGCCGCCACGGCCACCGGGACGATGGGCTCGATGAGCTTCTCCATCGCCTCGGCGTAGACGCGGATCTCATATTGCGCGTGAGGATCGGCGCGGAGCGACAAAAACTTTAGCAAATTCAACAAGTTGACCTTTGCGAACATATGGCTGTAGGTGGACAGCGGCAGAACCGTGCGGGCCAGCTCGCGCGGCCAGCCGGCGGCGAGCAGCTCGCGATAGGCAGCGAAGGCGGCCTCGAAGCCGGCGCGCAGCTTCTCGACCTCGGCGCGCCGCGCCTCGAGATCGCCGCCGGGCTGGCGGCCCTGCTTATTGGCGACCGCCTGCTCGCCGATGTTTTCGGGATCGGGGAGGTAATAGGTCTCCGGCAATTCACGGTAGCGGCCGGAAAGCTCGTTATAAGTCCAGGTCCGGTGCCGGTGCCATTGGCGCAGCACGAAGATCGGCGCCGTCACCTCGAATTGGAACTCGACCGCCTCGAAGGGCGTCGTATGGCGGTTCTTCCAGAGGTAATCGATGAGCTTCTTGTCGGAGCCCTCGTTCTCGCCCGCGCGCCAGGCGGCGTCATAGGAGACGCGGGCGGCGCGCACGATGGAGAGGTCCGAGCCCATATGGTCGACGAGGCGGACGAAACCATGGTCGAGGACTTTGATCTGATTTGACATACGACGCCGTTCCGCCCTCCCCTGCTCGCCCCCGCGTTCCATGGCGGATGGAGCCGAGCCTCGCCTCATCGATAACACGTTTGAGCGTTTTGGGCAGCGCGCAGCCACCTCCCCCTCGAGGGGCGTGCAGATTCACATATCTTCCAACTCACCCGCGACGTCCTGGCCGGGCTCGTCCCGGCCATCCACGCCAAGACATTGCCTCTACTAGTTAATTTGGCGCAGCGTCGGCGCTCCGGCCGCGTTCTGACGGGACCCTGCGGCGACGGCGCCTGACGCAAGAAGCCGATATTTGCAGATGGCGGGCGCTTCCAAAGATATCTCGGCCGCTCGGCGTGGATGGCCGGGACGAGCCCGGCCAGGACGACCTTGGAGCCCTATAAGACGACCTCGGAGCCTTATAAGCCGACCTTGGAGCCTTTTGAGATGTGTGAATGCGATAGCCCTCCCCCAGGGGGATGGTTTTCGGCCCCAGCCATAGCCATGGGCCGAAAGGCGCGTTATATCGCCCGGAACGCCACGGGACGCGAGAGAATATGACATCGCCAAACGAGACCTCGACCCATTTCGGTTTCTCCGAAGTCGGATTGGACGAAAAACAAGGCCTCGTGGACGATGTTTTCCACAAGGTGGCGCGCCGCTACGACATTATGAACGATCTGATGTCCGGCGGTATGCACAGGCTGTGGAAAGATGTGTTCGCCGCCAAGGTGCGGCCCTCCCGCCGCGCCCCCTTCCGCCATCTCGACGTCGCCGGCGGCACGGGCGACATCGCCTTCCGCATCGCCAAGGCGGCCGGGCCGGAGGCGGAGATCGTCGTGCTCGACATCAATGGCGACATGCTGGATGTCGGCCGCGACCGGGCCGTCCAGCGCGGGCTCTCCGACAAGGTTGAGTTCGTCCAGGCCAACGCCGAGTCCCTGCCCTTTCCGGACGCACATTTCGACGCCTATACGATCGCCTTCGGCATTCGCAACGTCCCGCGCATAGATGTCGCGCTCTCCGAGGCGCATCGCGTGCTCAAGCCCGGCGGGCGCTTCCTGTGCCTGGAATTCTCGCAGGTCGCGATTCCGGGCCTCGACAAGATCTACGAGGCCTATTCCTTCAATGTGATCCCGGCGATCGGCAAGCTCGTCGCCGGCGACGCCGAGCCCTATCGCTATCTCGTCGAGTCGATCCAGCGATTCCCTCGCGCGGAGGAATTCGAGCGGATGATCCGTCAGGCGGGCTTCCGCCGCACGGGCTTCGAGCGGCTGACCGGCGGCGTGGTGGCGATCCATTCCGGCTGGAAGCTCTGATCTTTCCTTATCGAGACGAACGGCGGCTCTTCGTGCTCATCGGCTTCGGGCATCTCTTCCGACTGGCGCGCGCCGGCTTCATTCTGGCGCGCGAAGGCGTGTTCAAGGGCGTCGATCCGGCCCTATTGCCTGTCCCGGCGCAATTTCTGCTGCGCATCGGCAATCTCATCGCCAGGCCCGGCAGCGGCGGCGCGCCGCAGGCGCTGGTGCGCGCCTTCGCCCAGATCGGTCCGTCCTATGTGAAGCTCGGCCAATTCCTGGCGACGCGCCCGGATGTCGTCGGCGGCGAGATCGCCGACGCGCTGACCGCTTTGCAGGATCGCATGGAGCCCTTCGGCCGCAAGGCCGCGGTCGAGATCATCGAAAGGGCCTTCGGCAAGCCGGTGGATGAGATTTTCCTGTCCTTCGGCGATCCGGTGGCGGCGGCCTCCATCGCCCAGGTCCATCCGGCCCGCGTCGCCTATGCCGAGGGCGAGCGCAAGGTCGCGGTGAAAGTGCTGCGGCCGGATGTCGAGCGCCAGTTCCGCCGCGACTTCGCGGATATGTATATTCTCGCCCGCGCCGCCGAGCGTTTCTCGGCCGAGGCGCGGCGGCTGCGGGTGATCCAGGTCGTCGACACGCTGGCCCGCTCGGTGAAGCTCGAGACGGATTTCCGCCTGGAGGCGGCGGCGGCCTCGGAATTTCGCGACAATGTGGCCGACGATCCCGACATTCGCGCCCCCAGCGTCGATTGGGACCGCACGACCCGCGAGGTGCTGACGCTCGAATGGATCGACGGCGCGCCGCTGTCGGACATCGCGCGCGTCGCCGCCATGAGCCATGATCTGAAGGATCTGGGCCGCAAAGTGCTGCAGTCCTTCCTGCGCACGGCGATGCGCGACGGCTTCTTCCACGCCGACATGCATCAGGGCAATCTCTTCGTCGACCGCAAGGGACGGCTCGTCGCCATCGACTTCGGCATAATGGGCCGGCTCGGCTTCAAGGAGCGGCGTTTTCTGGCCGAAATCCTCTTCGGCTTCATCACCCGCGATTACAAGCGCGTCGCCGAAGTGCATTTCGAGGCCGGCTATGTGCCGCCGATTCACTCGGTCGAGGAATTCTCGCAGGCGCTGCGCGCCATCGGCGAGCCGCTGCATACGGTGAATGCGCAAGACATTTCCATGGCGCGGCTGCTCACTCTGCTCTTCGAGGTGACGGCGCTGTTCGACATGCGCACGCGCACCGAGCTGGTGCTGCTGCAAAAGACCATGGTGGTGGCCGAGGGCGTCGCCCGCTCGCTCGATCCGACGCTGAATATTTGGAAGACCTCGGACCCCGTCGTGCGCGGCTGGATCGAGGATAATCTCGGCCCCAAGGCCAAGCTCGAGGACGCCGGCCGCGCCGCGATCGACGTCGCCAAATTCACGACACGCTTGCCCAAGCTGCTCAATGACGCCGAGGCGGCCGTCGAAATGCTGGCCTCCGCGGGCACGAAGGGCTTGCGCCTCTCGGAAGATTCGCTCGAAGGGCTGGCGCGGGCGCGGCGGCGGTCGGATCGCTGGTTCATGCTGGCGGTCGTGCTGGTGGCGCTGCTGGCCATTCACTGGATGAGGTGAGATCGATGATGGCGAAAACGGCTTCGCTCGCGCTTCTTCTCGCCTTCACGCCCCTCGCCGCCACGGCCGCGACGCCGGAGGAGGCCTATCTTTCCCTCCGCGATCGCTCGGCCGCCAAGCTGCGCAAGCTGGAGGCGGCCGGCAAAGCCGCCGGAGCGGCCGAGGCGCAAGAGCGGAAAACGCTCGAGGACCTCGGCCAGAAGATGGAGGCGATCATCGGCCCCGTCTCCGTTCCTGGTTTTCAGAAGCTCGGCAAATACAGCATAGAGACGCTATTCGAGGGCGTCGGCGCGGATCAGCTCGACGGCCTCGCCTTCTCCGGCGACGACGACAAATCGCAGCTCACCGTCTCCACGCAAGGCCTCGCCGAGGCCTTTTTGCGCGCCCATCGCAAAAATTGGCTGAAGGGCGAGAAGCCGCCGCAGTCGCTCGGCGAGGCGCTGGCTTCGCCCTATTTCTACACTCTGGCGGTGAGCCCGGATGCGGGCGTCGAGAAATACGCCGATCTCCCCATCGCCAAGCCCTCCGCAGCGACGCTGGCGACCGCCCTCCTCGATCTGCGCAGCCAGGACGACGGCGGCGGAACGCTGCCCGACGAGATCATCGTCGCCATCGCCAGCGAAGGGCGGCTCTATATCGCCTCGGCTCCGGCCAAGGCAAAGATCGATTCCTCGCCGGCCTGTGAGAAAATCTGGAGCGAGCATCAGGCCAAAGCCAAGAAGGCGATGGATTCCTATTCCGCCTCCGGCCGCGCCGACGAGAAGGATTTCGAGGCATATTCGAAGCTGCAAGAGGAAGGCTCGACCGCCTTCCGCCGCTGCTTCGCCGAACATGCGAAAACGGAGAAATTCTTCGCCGCGTTGGCGCAGGAGGCGCAGGCGCTGGCCGACAAATTGGCGGCGATAAAGCGCTGAAGGACGCAGCGCCAAAGGGCGATTTCCAGCGTCATGGCCGCGCTTGTCGCGGCCATCCACGCCGCGACGGCTCGGAAAGCCGACAATAGCGCGGAACAACGCCGTCTTCACTCCCAGCGGTGTCGCAATGTCCTGGCGTGGATGGCCGCGACAAGCGCGGCCATGACGTTGGCGCCCTCAGGCCAGCAGGCCGTGGTCGCGGGCGAGCTGACGCAGATCCTTTTGCGGCCGCGCGCCGACATGGGCGATGACTTCCGCCGCCGCCAGCGCGCCCAGCGAGGCGCCGCCCTCATAAGGAAGGCCGCGCGCCAGGCCCGCGAGGAAGCCGGCGGCGAAGAGATCGCCCGCGCCGGTCGTATCCACCACTTCCCTGACCGGGAAGGCGGGAACAGCGACGCATTTCGTCCCCTCGACGACGACGACGCCCTTATCCGAGCGCGTGACGACGCCGAGCAGATTGGTCTCCGCCCCGAGCGCCTTCACCGCGGTCGCGAAATCGGCGGTCTCATAGAGCGAATGCAATTCGCTCTCATTGGCGAAGAGAATATCGACGAGGCCGTCGCGCACCAGCCCTAAGAACTCGCCGCGATAGCGATCGACGCAGAAAGCGTCCGAGAGCGAGAGGGCGACGCGGTTGCCGGCGGCGCGGCTGGCCTTGGCCGCCTTCAGAAACGCCTCCTTGGCGGCCGGCGGGTCCCAGAGATAGCCTTCGAGATAGAGGATCTTGGAGGCGCGGACGAGCGCCTCGTCGACATCTTGCGGGCCGAGCGCCTGGCAGGCGCCGAGAAACGTGTTCATGGTGCGCTGGCCGTCCGGCGTCACCAGAATGAGGCAGCGCGCGGTCGCGGCGCCGTCGGCGGCGAAGGGCGTGTCGAAGGCGACGCCCGCCTGGCGAATGTCATGGGCGAATTCGCGGCCGGCGTCGTCGTCCTTCACCTTGCCGATGAAGGCCGCGGCGAAGCCCAGGCCGGCCACGCCGACGAGCGTGTTGGCGGCCGAGCCGCCGGACATGACCGTCGTCGGCCCCATGGCGGCGTAGATTTCGGCGGCGCGCGCCTCGTCGACGAGCTGCATCGCGCCCTTGTGGAGGCCGGCCGCCACCAATTGATCGTCCTCGGCGCGGGCCAGAGTGTCGACAATGGCGTTGCCCACGCCGAGAACATCATAGGTCGCAGTCATGAAATCACCTTGTCGAACGGGGGCGTGAGCGCCGGAAAACTCTCTGTAATCGACGCGGCCGAGACGTCAACCGACCGCGCCCCGGCGACGCCGGACGGCCGCCGCCGCCGGAACGCGTCCGCCGCCCCGCCGTAAATGTCTAATTCATTGAAATATATATTTTAACGGAAACACACCGCGACCCTTGGGGCCGCGCGGGGCGGCGCCCGAGATTTTTTTTCCGGGGACCGAGCAAACGCCCGCCTTTTCTTGTAGGAGAATTGCAGCGTGGCCGCATCGGCGAGAGATGCGGTCGCGCCATTTCGCCGGCCGCGCTCCCCGAGGGACCGTCCGGCGCGTGAAACGCATGTGAGCTGGGGCGCTTTCCGCTCGAACGGAGCCGTTCGAGCGATCAGAATTCGCTCCAAACGAAAAAGCTGGACCAGTTGCCGGCCTGCGGTGGGCGTCGCCATGTCGATCAAGCATCCGATCATCTCGATCACCGGCTCGTCCGGCGCGGGCACGAGCTCGGTCAAGCAGACCTTCGAGCAGATTTTCCGACGCGAGAAAGTGGAGGTCGCCTATGTCGAGGGCGATTCCTTCCATCGCTTCGACCGCAATCAGATGAAAGCCTCCATGAGCGAGGCGCAGGCGCGCGGCAACGACCATTTCAGCCATTTCGGCCCGGAGGCCAATCTGCTCGGCGAGCTCGAGACCCTGTTCAAGGAGTATGGCGAGACGGGCACCGGCCAATATCGCCATTATGTGCATGACGCGAACGAGGGCGCCGTGCTCGCCTCGCCGCCCGGAACCTTCACTCCCTGGTGCGAGCTGCCCGCCAACACGGACCTTTTGTTCTACGAAGGACTGCACGGCGCCGTCGTGACCGAGGAGGTCAATGTCGCGCGCTACGCCGATCTGAAGATCGGCGTCGTGCCGGTCATCAATCTCGAATGGACGCAAAAGCTCCATCGCGACCGCAACACGCGCGGCTATACGACCGAGGCCGTGACCGAGACGATCCTTCGCCGGATGCACGATTATGTGTATTACATCTGTCCGCAATTCTCGGAGACGGACATCAACTTCCAGCGCGCGGCGACGGTGGACACCTCCAATCCCTTCGTCGCCCGCTCGATCCCGAGCCCGGACGAATCGATCGTCGTCATCCGCTTCCGCGATCCGCGCGGCGTCGATTTTCCCTATCTCGTGACGATGATCGCCGGCAGCTGGATGTCGCGCGCCAATTCCATCGTCATTCCGGGCAATAAGCTCGATCTCGCCATGCAGCTCATACTCACGCCGCGGATATTGGAGCTGATGAAACGCAAACGTGGCGAAGCCTGAGGAAACGAACCAGATGTCGAATGTTTTGGAAACTGTCGCCGAAGTCGCCGCGGCCGAGGATGAGCGCCGCGCCGCCAACGCCATTCGCGCGTTGGCGATGGACGCGGTGGAGAAGGCCAAATCCGGCCATCCCGGCATGCCGATGGGCATGGCCGACGTCGCGACGGTTCTGTTCCAGCAATTCGTGAAATTCGACGCCGCCGCGCCCGACTGGGCGGACCGCGACCGCTTCGTGCTGTCGGCCGGCCATGGCTCCATGCTGCTCTATGCGCTGCTCTATCTGCTCGGCTATCCGGGCGTTACGATCGACGATCTGAAAAGCTTCCGCCAGCTCGGTTCGAAGACGCCGGGCCATCCCGAGTTCGGCCATACGATCGGCGTCGAGACAACGACCGGCCCGCTCGGCCAGGGGCTCGCCACCGCGGTCGGCCTCGCCATTGCTGAGCGGCTGCAGGCGGCGCGTTTCGGCGACGATCTCGTCGACCATCGCACCTATGTCATCGCCGGCGACGGCTGCCTGATGGAGGGCGTCAGCCATGAGGCGATCGATCTCGCCGGCCATTTGAAGCTCGGCCGCCTGATCGTGATGTGGGACGACAATGGCATCTCCATCGACGGGCCGACGACGCTCTCCACCTCGACCGATCAGCTGGCGCGCTTCGCCGCCTCTGGCTGGCATGTGCAGCGCGTCGACGGCCATGCGCCGGCGGAGATCGCCGATGCGCTCGCGCAGGCGCAGCAGGACGAGCGGCCGTCGCTCATCGCCTGCCGCAGCGTCATCGGCTATGGCGCGCCGGGCAAGCAGGGCAAGGAATCCGTGCATGGCGCGCCGCTCGGCGGGGCGGAGATCGAGCTCGCTCGCGCCGAACTCGGCTGGCCCTATGCGCCTTTCGAGATTCCCGACGACACGCTGGACGCCTGGCGCGCCGCGGGGCGCCGTGGGACAAGCGAGCGGCTCGCCTGGGAGCAGCGCCTCGCCGCCTCCGGCAAGCGCGACGAATTCGAGAGCTTTCTGAAAGGCGACATCGCGCAGGAGATCGCCGCGCCGCTGCGCGCGCTGCGCGAGACATTCGCCGCCGAGCGGCCCAAGGTCGCGACGCGCAAATCCTCGGAGACCGTGCTCGGCGTCGTCAATGCGGCGACGAGCGCGACGATCGGCGGCTCGGCCGATCTCACCCATTCGAACTTCACCATCACCAAAGGGCTCGGCTCGGTTTCGGCGGAGAATTTCTCGGGCCGCTACATTCATTATGGCGTGCGCGAGCACGGCATGGCCGCCGCGATGAACGGCATCGCGCTGCATGGCGGCTTCGTGCCCTATGGCGGCACTTTCCTCGTCTTCTCCGATTATGCGCGCGGCGCGATCCGCCTCTCCGCGCTGATGGGCCAGCGCGTCGTCTATGTGCTGACGCATGATTCGATCGGCCTCGGCGAGGACGGGCCGACGCATCAGCCGGTCGAGCATCTCGCCTCGCTGCGCGCCATGCCCAATCTCTATGTCTTCCGCCCGGCGGATGCGATCGAGACGGCCGAATGCTGGGAGATCGCGCTCAATGCGCGGACGACGCCTTCTCTGCTGAGCCTGTCACGCCAGAATCTGGCGACGCTGGAGCGGCCGATCGGCGAGAATCTCTCCGCCCGCGGCGCCTATGTGCTGCGCGAGCCGAGCGGCGGACGTCAGGTGACGCTGATCGCCACCGGCTCCGAGGTGCAGACCGCGCTGGCGGCGGCCGATCTTCTGTGGACGCGCGGCAAGCGCGCGGCCGTCGTCTCCATGCCCTGCTGGGAGCTGTTCGAGGCGCAGCCTCGAGACTATCGCGACCGCGTGCTGGGCGCCGCGCCGCGCGTCGCCGTGGAGGCGGCCGTGCGGCTCGGCTGGGACCGTTGGATCGGCGAGCGCGGCGCCTTCGTCGGCATGACCGGCTTCGGCGCCAGCGGGCCGGCCGATGCGCTCTACACGCGCTTCGGAATCACCGCCGCTGGCGTGGCCGATGCGGCCGAGGCGCTGCTCGCGTGAAACGCGAGCCGGCGCAGTCGGATCAAAGTCGAAGCGACGGGGCTCGAGCGTCGACAAACGCCGCATAGGCGCGCGCCGCGCTCGCTCCGTCGAGCTCGATCATCCAGCGCGCGAGCGGCGCGCCGGTCCAGCCCTGCAGCGCGCAGCTCTCCGGCGGAAGAACGACGAAACGGCCGAGCGACGCGACATCCGCCGTTCCGCTCTGCAAGCGGGTCAACATGTCCCGCCAGAACTCGGGCGACTCGCCATTGCGGAAGCGCCGATAAGCGGTCTCATGAACGAAAAACGACGCCATTTGCTCGGGCTCGCACAAGAGTGGAATATGCAAGCCGGCGTTCTCCAATCGCAGGCCGACGGTCGGCGGCGGCGAAAATCGGAGAATCGCGGGGCCCGCCTCGACGAGTTTCGAGGCGCGAACGATGAAGGGGCCTCTCGATTCCTCCCGTCCGGCGTCGACCACATTGGGGCGGAAAGGCCGATATTTCAACGATAGGGAATGCCCGGCATATCCAATGTCTATCTCCGCCACCGTGCGCCGAACGACCTCCGGGAGAAGCCATTCGTCACGCGACGAAAAGACCACTATGTCATGCGGACGCAACGCGCTCTCGAGGCGCGCCGCCAATTCATGGAGCAGATGGACCAGTTGGCTGGTCGGGCCGGCATGAGGTCGCTCCGCAGCGACGGCGGCCGCGGAAGGCAGTTCCTCCTGCGTCTCCCAGCCGAGCGGATCGTCGGCGGCGGTCGACGCTTTGGACCCAGACAGCCGGCCTGTGAGAAAATCGGCGACCCATATTTCGTCGTAGATCGTCGGATCCGCATGAAAGGCGACGCCACCGACTGGCCCGAAGCCGAAGATCACCCGCACCACGCGCCGGGGCGAAACAGTCTCCTCGACCCGCAGCCGGGCGGGCGCGCTCGTGATCTCCCTGCCCGCCAGCGCATGAGCGGAACGCAGCAACCCCTGCAAAACCGCCTCATTCGCGGCTCGTCCCTGCCGCGCCCGCGTCCCGTCGAGCCGTTCGTAAATCGAGAGGCTCTCGCCGAATTGGTTTTTGCCCTCGAGTATCTTGGCGAGTTGCGTCAAACGCGCTTCGGTCTCTTCGAGCGCAACCGCCCGCCGGGACCAGACCTCCGCTCCGTCGACATTGAATTCGCGAATAAAGAGCGCAGCGATGCGCTCGCACCATCCGGCCAGTTCGCGTGTCGAAACCCGGCCCTCACCGGCAAAAAAGGCGCGCTCGTATAGTCGCATCGCACCGGAACGATCGTCGAACTGCTCGCGAATCTCGGCGGCGAAGCCGAGGATCAGGGGCGCTTGCCCGAAATTCTCGAGGATCGGCGGCAAAAGCGCATTCAAATGCGAATAGAGCTTCTTTTTTTTGAGCAGCCCGCCTTCCACGATCACACAGCCCTCGACGCAATCTAGGCTTTGATCTGAAGAGGCGCAATTCGTCAATCTTTCGATCGCCAGTCGAATGCGTCGAATTTCTTCGACCAGCGCCTGAAAAGAGCCGACGTCGACTTCGTGCATGAGGCCGCGCGCCGACATGGTCCGCAGGACGGCTTCGCTCGCATCGATATGCCCGGAACGCAAATAGGCGACCGCCAGCATGAAAAAGGCGACGCCATATTCGACTTCCTCGATCCGTCGCTTGTTTTCTATGATCCAATCATAGTCGTTCGCGGCAAAGCGCTGGCTCAAACTACCGTTCAGAAAATCGAACCGTCTCGGGTATAATTCGTGAAGTTCATTCACTTGCTCGTAAAGCTTCTGCGTGTCGGTTCGGGCATACAAACACAGCAGATTGTACCGAACGTGAAATGCAATATCCATTTCGGATTGAATCTCGAGGCGCGCCACGAGCTCGGAATGATATTCGTAAATCGATAAAGTCGTCGACTCTCGAAACACATCTCTATTGCGCGTGGCGCGCATCGAGACTCTGATCGCCTGCTCGGTCGAAAAAGAACGTCTCGAAAGTTGCAGCAGGCGTTCCGCCCTATGCCCGAGACCGCAGCGCCAAAGCGCGTCGGTCGCGGCCACGACCCATTCTTCATCGTCGAGGAGCGCGCCACCCTCGAGCTCGTCGGCGATCTGCTCGAGAGCCGCAATCGAAAAGCGGTTCGGTTCGTTCGGCAGCGCGGAAAGATTTTGCCAGGCGAGTTCTCGAGACGTCATTCGCTATTGTCCAGCCATATTCACGGAAACTGTTCTTTGTGTCGACCCGACGGCGTCGACGCAGCCATTCTGCGCCGTCCTCGCGTGAGAGCGACGGGAATTCGCTAGACGGCCCCCGCGACCACACCGAGCGGTTCTCTAGGCTCCAAGCCCATTTTTTCCAGCATCGCCACCAGAGCGTCGGTGTCGACGACATAGTCGCCCCAATGCGCATGCTCGTCATCTATATGCACGGGACGCTGAAAAATCTCGTCCTCGTTCGACACGACCAAAACATGATCGCGCAGCCCAACGACGTCGGCGACGTCCGAAAACATCGACCGAGCAAAGCCGCCGACTTCGAGAAACGCGCCCCCCGGGGGCGCGAATATGAGGTTCGTCAGTCCCGATCCATGCGTGCCGGCGACGCATTCGGCCTGCGAGATCAATCTCACTTGCTCTTCGAACGAATAGGCCTCCATGTAACAGACGTCGAAGCCGAAATATCTGAATACGCTGTCGACAGCCGAATGATTTCTGATCCGTCTCGTCATGGGGGCGCCGCGATCTCTCGATATGTAGACTCGCCGCCTCGGCGCCGTTTGCGACAGGAGGCCGCCCGACGCCCCGGCGAAGGCTCCGAAAGCTTCGCTCATGAAGGCGATCGCCGACGGACACAGCAAGCAAGTCGGAAAAATGTTCGGAATTGCGAGATCCGAGAAGCGAACGATCGGGCCAGATCCCATATCGATAATCTTTTCCCGGGGAACTCCCAGCGCCGCGAGAGTCGAGACATAGGCCGGTCTTTGCAGAACATCGGAGGGAAGCGCGACCTTTCGGTCGCCGAGACCGGGCATTTGCTGTCGCGCGAGTTCGACGACATATAGGCGAGGGAGAAAATTCAGAAGCCAGTGATACCAGACGGTCCAACCGCCGAGTAGGATGCAGGGCTCGTCGATCTGCCTGTCGAATGCGTTCAAATCGATGCTCAGAGAAGACACGCGCTCGGCATAACTAGAATCCGGCGCTTCGTCGATCAGAACCAACTCCTCCCTGACGAGGATCGGAATGAACTCCGGCATCAATATCGCGACATCCTTGAAGAGGCCGATACTATAGTCGACGAATCGGCGGCCGCGGTCCGAGGGGAACAACAGCACCGGCGGGCGAGAGAGAGGAAATCGAAACAGCGGAGCGCCTTGGGCTTCCGCGGCGGTCTGCGTCGACACGAAACGCGCCTGCACCAAATTCATAATCGCCCCTCGAAAGATGTACGGCGAAGCCGGTACTCGACTATTTACCACTTGTCAATTGCGCTTGCTTTGCTTTTGACCCTGCAATATCAATGCAATCCTCGACGGCGCGCTGCAGTCGGATCGAGAGCGCGGCCGAGCCGGAGACGCGAGACCGGCCGGCGTCTGCGACCGGCTCGGCAGACGATCCCGGCGCGGGAGGTAGATGACATCGTCCGCGCTCCGCTATATCGCTATCGCAAGAATCGAATAAGCGACGCCGCATTGCTCGGGCGGCGCCGCCGAAGAGGCGAATCCCGACGCTCGGAGGATACCGCACATGGCGCTGATCACCCTGAGGCAATTGCTCGACCACGCCGCCGAGCACGACTATGGCGTGCCGGCCTTCAATATCAACAACATGGAACAGGGCCTCGCAGTGATGGAGGCGGCCGCCTCGGTCGATGCGCCGGTGATCATCCAGGCGAGCCGCGGCGCGCGCTCCTACGCCAATGACGTGATGCTCGCCAAGATGATCGAGGCGCTGGCGATCATGTATCCCGACATTCCGCTGGTCATGCACCAGGACCATGGCAATAGCGAAGCGACCTGCGCCAGCGCCATTCGCTTCGGCTTCACCTCGGTGATGATGGACGGCTCGCTCGAGGCCGACGGCAAGACGCCGGCGAGCTATGACTACAATGTCGCGGTGACGCGCCGCGTCGTCGATCTCGCCCATTGGGTCGGCGCTTCGGTCGAGGGCGAGCTCGGCGTGCTCGGCTCGCTGGAGACCGGCGAGGGCGAGAAAGAGGACGGCCATGGCGCCGAGGGCAAGCTCAGCCACGACCAGCTGCTAACCGACCCCGATCAGGCGGTGGATTTCGTCGCCCGCACCAAGGTCGACGCTCTCGCCATCGCCATGGGCACCTCGCACGGCGCCTACAAATTCTCGCGCAAGCCCGACGGCGCCATTCTCGCGATGCATGTGATCGAGGAGATTCACAATCGCCTGCCGAACACGCATCTCGTGATGCACGGCTCCTCCTCCGTGCCGCAGGATCTGCAGGACGCGTTCAATGCGGCCGGCGGCGAGATGCCGCAGACCTGGGGCGTGCCAGTGGAAGAGATTCAACGCGGCATCAAATTCGGCGTGCGCAAGATCAACATCGACACCGACTGCCGCATCGCCGTCACCGCCTCCATCCGCGCGACGCTGCTGAAGAACAAGGGCGAGTTCGACCCGCGCAAATATCTGAAGCCGGCGCAGGAGGCGATGCGCAAAGTGTGCAAGCAGCGCTACGAGGAATTCGGCGCCGCGGGCCAAGCGAGCAAGATCAAGCCGATCCCACTCAGCGAAATGGCGAAGCGCTATGCCGCAGGCGCGCTCGATCCGCAATTTGCGGAGAAGAAAGCGGCGGAGTGACGTTTCGAACGGCGCGCCCTAAAATGTCGGGCGCGCCAATGCTCGCTGCGTGCTTATTTGCACTTGTTGAGATCGGGACGATCCGCGGCGCAGAAATTCGCGCCTTTCGCGTCGGCCTTGCCGTTGGCGGCGAAACCGCCCGTCAGCGCCGCGCCCTTGAAGGTCGCCGTCACGACTTTGTATTTCGTGATATCCAGGCGGGAGTTGTCACAGTGCTTCAACGCCGCCTTGGAGCATTCGGCTTCGCTCGCAGCCGTTTCCTGCGTATCGCATTCCTGCTTGCCGTCGCACTTCTTGTAGGATTCCGCCTCCTGACCGGCGCAGGCGGTGCGCTTGATGCGAACGACGCAATCGGCGGCGAGAGCGTTCGTAAGCGACAGCGTCAGCAACGCCGCGAGAGCAATGGCTTTTTTCATGGGTCCCCCCCTCTATGTTGTGTGCGGCGGACGGGCGGTTCAGAGCGCGCGCCGCCATCTCATTGGTGCACGGCCATTGCGAAATCTGCGTGACGCGAGCCGACGCGGCCGGCTGGATCGCATTCGCCTTTGGCGGGCCCCGACATGATCTCGACTGCCGGCTGCGACGGAGCCTCTCACATGACGTATGACATCATTGTCGCCCCTTCCATTCTCTCCGCCGATTTCGCGCGGCTCGGCGAGGAGGTGCGCGATGTCGTCGCCGCCGGCGCCGATTGGATTCATCTCGATGTGATGGACGGGCATTTCGTGCCCAACATCACCTTCGGCCCCGCCGTGGTGAAGGCGCTGCGCCCGCACGCCTCATGCGTCTTCGACGCGCATCTGATGATCGAGCCGGTCGACCTCTATGTCGAGGCCTTCGCCAAGGCCGGCGCCGACATCATCACCGTGCACGCCGAGGCGGGCGCCCATCTGCATCGCTCGCTGCGACTCATTCGCTCGCTCGGCAAGAAGGCCGGCGTCTCGCTCAATCCGGGAACCAGCGAGCGAGCGCTCGACTATGTGCTCGACGACGTCGATCTCATTCTGGTGATGAGCGTCGATCCGGGCTTCGGCGGCCAGAGCTTCATCGCCTCGCAGCTCGACAAGATTCGCCGCATCCGCGAGACGATCGGGCGGCGCGACATATTCCTCGAGGTCGATGGCGGCGTCACGCCGCAGACGGCGAGCGCGATCGTCGAAGCGGGCGCCGATGTTCTCGTCGCCGGCTCGGCGGTGTTCGCCGGTTCGGGCGTCGCCGCCTATCGCGAGAATATCGCGGCGCTGCGCGGAGCGGCGGCCGCCGCCGGCTCGCTCGCCGTTTGACAATGCGTCGCAGACCGCCGTTACGAAACCGTCACGAAGGAGGAAGAGAGCATCAAGCCCCAGTCTCCAGCGGACCTCATCCGATGAACGACGTCATGCACAGGCCGGCGAGCGAGGCTCGCGCCGATTTCCTGGACCTTTTGAACGCCCTGTCGCGATTGCGCGAGGAGGTCGTCGCCGACGGCCGCGCGCTCATCGAGCGCTGGGGTGGGCCTTTTTCCGGGGACGCCGTCCCGGGGACCGAAAATCTGGCGCATTATCTCGCTCTGCGCCGCCGCGACCTCAGCGATCTGCAATCTCGCCTGTCGAGCTATGGCCTGTCCTCGCTCGGCCGCAGCGAAGCGAAAGTGATGGAGGCGCTCGACGCCCTGTCGGCGACGCTGCGGCGGCTGACCGGCGAAGCCGACGCCCCCTACCCTACGCCCACCGCCATGCGCGCCGGCGAGGACGCCCTCGAGGCCGCGCGCGACGGCATTTTCGGCGCCGTCCCCACGACGCCCCACGCCGTGGTCATGGTCACGCTGCCGAGCGAGGCCGCGAGCGAGCCTGCGCTCATCCGCCGCCTGATGGAGGCCGGCATGGGCTGCGCGCGCATAAATTGCGCGCATGACGACGCCGCCGCCTGGGAGGCGATGATCGCCAATATTCGCGCCGCCGAGAGCGCGCTCGGGCGCAACTGCCGCGTGCTGATGGATATCGCCGGACCGAAATGCCGGATCGAGCAATTGCGCGCGCCCGAGAAGCTGCGCCTCTATCGCGGCGACCGCTTCGTCATGGTCTCCACGCTCGATTCGCGCAGCTCTGGGCCTGTCGCGATCCAGCCCAGCTTTCCGGAGGCGATCGACCAGCTTACGCTCGGCGCCGAGGTGTGGATCAATGACGGGAAGATCGGCGCGCGCGTCGTCGGCGTGATCGACGGCGGCGTCGAGCTGGAGGTGTTCAGCGCGCGCGGCAAGGGAGAGCGGCTGAAGGTCGAAAAGGGGCTGAATTTCCCGACCACCGATCTGCGGCTGCCGCCGCTGACGCCCAAGGATTTCCGCGACCTCGACTTCGTCGCCGCCAAGGCCGACCTCGTCGGCTTCTCCTTCGTGCAGGAGGTCTCCGACGTCGATCTGCTGCAGGATCATCTCACAGCGCGGCGCGGCGAGCTGCCGAAACAGACGATCGTGCTGAAGATCGAGACTCCGCTCGCCGTGCGCAATCTGCCGCAGCTCATCGTGCGCTCGGCGCTGCATCATCCGACGGCGGTGATGATCGCGCGCGGCGATCTCGCGGTCGAGCTCGGCTTCGCGCGGCTGTCGGAGATGCAGGAGGAGATTTTGTGGTTGTGCGAGGCGGCGCATGTGCCGGTGATCTGGGCGACGCAGGTGCTCGACCAGTTCATCAAGGACGGCGCGCCGAGCCGGGCCGAGACGACCGACGCGGCCATGGCGCAGCGCGCCGAATGCGTGATGTTGAACAAGGGCCCCTATCTGGCCGAGGCCGTGACCTTCCTGCGGGACGTGCTCGCCCGGATGGATCGCCACCAATCGAAGAAATTTGCGCGTTTCACGCCGCTGCGCGCCTGGGACTAAGGGCGCGCGAAACGGTTGCGGAGGCGACGCCGGGGCATTATGGGATAGCCGCCGCCACGGTGCTGAGCCGGGCGGCGCGATGGGGCGTCGCCAAGTGGTAAGGCAGCGGATTTTGATTCCGCCATACGGAGGTTCGAATCCTCCCGCCCCAGCCAGAATTCCGCAAATCATTGGAATCGCTAGAAAATCGCCTTAGCTGGGGCGAGTTTCCACATCCGTGTGACACATGGCTGGTACACCACGGAGATTTTCGTGCCCGCCATCCCCCATGTCGTGCGTCGCGGCGCATACTATTATTGGCGGCGTCGACTACCGTCGGCCCTTGCCGAATCGAGAAATTCTGCGACCCTGATTCTCGGCCTGCGCACCAGCAACCCCGGGAGAGCGCGCTACCTCGCGGGCCAGATTTCCGCGCTCGCCGATCGTTGTTTCTTTCCGGCCGCCATGACCAGTCGCCTCTCCCAGCAGCAAATCCAGAAGGTGTTCCGCATTGTCTTCACGCAGCACCTCGATAAGCTCGAGGCCGTGGCGGCGCGCGAACGCGCGGAGGACGATTTCGATCCTGAGAAGAGCCGCCGCAGCGAGCGCGTGATGGGCCACGTCTATCGCCTGCTCGAGACGCGCGGCCGCGCCGCCGCCGTCGACGAACGCGCCGCCGCGCAAATGGCGGCGCAGGGGATGGCGCAGGACGAGATCGCCGAGACCGCCTTCATGCTCGATCTCATGCAGCGCCAAAACGTCGCCGCCGAAAAGAAGGAGCGACTCGCGACGCTCGTCGAGGAGGTCGGCGGTGAGCCCAATCCGATGAACCTCGCGCTCGCCCAGGAGACGGTCTACCGGGCCTTCGCCGAGGCGAATTTTCAGTCGGAGCGCCGCCATGACGGCGTGCGAGTCGAGATCGAGAAGACCATCGCCGACATTCTGAAGGATCACGCCGAAGCGCCCCGCGACTCGGTCGATCACGCCGAGTCGAGGCTCGTCGTTGCGCCCCTCGCCTCATCCCCGATTGTCGTCCATCGAGAAGCGGCCGCGGAGACGGCCGAAGGCGCCCGAACCGAACATGCGGCGCCCTCGGCCGCCTCTGCGCCGCCGCCACCTGCCGACCCCGCGCCCGTGCCCACGCCGACTCCCGCCACGGTGGCGAGAACGAAGCCGTTGACGCGCGACGAGCATCCATTCGTCGTGCTCGCCGAGGGGGTCATCAAGAAGAATACGGACGCCAAGGCTTGGGACACGAAAACGCAGCGTCAGGTGCGTCAGATTTCACGACTTTTCGCGAGGCTTCTCCTCGAGCAGGGCGTCGTCGAGTTCGAAGACATCCACCAGAAGCACCTGGGCGATCTCGACGACCTCTTCGGCGCCGTCGCCAAGAGCTACGGCCGCAGCCCGCGGGACAATTTCCGGACGCTCGATCAGCTTCGCGTGACGTGCCCCTGAAAAATCCCACCAGCATCGATTAGAGTCCGACCGATTGCAGGACGGACACGATGAAGAAGAAACGGTTCACGGAAGAGCAGATCATCGGGATTTTGCGGGAGCAGGAAGCCGGCGCGAAGGCGGCGGACCTCGCGCGCAAATACGCGGTTTCGGAGACGACGCTCTACAATTGGAAGGCCAAATTCGGCGGGATGGACGTTTCCGAGGCCAAGCGGCTGAAGGCGCTGGAGGAGGAAAATGCCCGTCTGAAGAAACTCTTGGCCGATCAGATGCTCGATGCGGCGGCGCTTCGCGAGCTCCTGGCAAAAAAATGGTAGGGCCCGCCGTCAAGCGCGACGCCGTCGCGCACCTTCAGGCCGTCATGGGCCTGTCGGAACGTCGGGCCTGCCGGATTGTCGCCATCGATCGCAAGACGGCGCGCTACACGTCGACGCGCCCGGCCGACGCCGAGCTTCGCGCCGAGCTGCGCGATCTCGCCAACGCGCGTCGGCGCTTCGGCTACCGGCGACTGTTCGTCTTGCTCCGGCGGCAGGGCGAGCGTTCGGGCAAGAACCGCATCTATCGGCTCTACCGCGAGGAAGGGCTGACGGTGAGGAAGCGCCGCGCGCGCCGCCGCGCCGTGGGAACACGGGCGCCGATTCTCGTCGAGGCGAAGCCGAATGCCCGATGGTCTCTCGACTTCGTGCACGACCAGTTCGCCAGCGGCCGACGATTCCGCATCCTCAACATCGTCGACGATGTGACGCGCGAATGCCTGGCGGCGATCCCGGACACGTCGATCTCCGGCAAGCGGGTGGCGCGTGAGCTGTCCGCGCTGATCGAAAGGCGCGGCAAACCCGGCATGATCGTTTCCGACAATGGGACGGAGTTCACCTCGAACGCCGTCCTGTCCTGG
The DNA here is from genome assembly GCF_059718135.1 of Methylosinus sp. is20ea. Lineage (NCBI taxonomy): Bacteria > Pseudomonadati > Pseudomonadota > Alphaproteobacteria > Hyphomicrobiales > Methylocystaceae > Methylosinus > Methylosinus sp. is20ea. Next base: position 461,091 of record NZ_AP046088.1, read on the forward strand.
TCGGAGGAGAACAAGGTGGAGTGGCATTTCATCATGCCGGGCAAGCCGATGCAGAACGGCTTCTGTGAGAGCTTCAATGGCCGCATGCGGGGCGAGCTGCTCAACGAGACGCTGTTCTTCGGGCTCGACCACGCGAGAGAGAAGATCCGCTCTTGGATTCACGATTATAACCACCGGCGCCCGCACTCTTCCTTCGGCTATGCGACGCCGGCGGACTATGCGGCCGCGCTCACCGCGACAGGCGATCGGCTGCGCAACCCGGACCAGCTCCGCCGATCGCCTGTTGCTCACCCTACGCCCGCGGGCGTATCTACCGCCGGGACTCAACTCGCCGCTGGATGAAACTTCGGGGGCAGGTCACGCCGTTGGCTCTGGCGATGTTGAGGGCATGCGAGCGCAGGCGGGCCATGACGCCGGGATTGACGCGGATGCGGCTCGCGTCCTCGGCGAGGGTCACGTCGCGAACCCAATGGTTTTCGTTCTCCACCGCCCAATGGCCGCGGATGGCGCTGGCGAAGGTTTCTGCGGGCAACATGACGGAGGATGCATAGAAGGCGGCTTCCTCGCGTCGTTTCCACATGCGGAAAGCCTCGACAGCTCCTGCGCGGGCGCGCCGTCCCGCTTCATCGCCATCGACGGAAAGACCCTGCGGCAGAGCTTCGACGCTTTCGCCGATCGCAAAGCGGCGCATGTGCTCAGTGCCTTCACCGTCGATCATCAGATCATTCTCGCGCATGAAGTCATCGACGAGAAATCGAACGAGATCCCCGCCGCGCAGGCGCTGATCGCCGCCATGGGCTTGAAAGAGCGCGTCTTCACGCTCGACGCCATGCACTGCCAAAAAAACCTTCGAGATCGCCAAAGCGACCGGCAATGATCTCATCGTGCAAGTCAAAGGCAATCAGCCGAGCCTGCTGCAACACTGCGAACACGTCGCCGCGACGGCGGCTCCAATCGCCATGGCCGACAGCCGCGATCTGCCGCGGAATCGTCAGGAGGACCGGCGCGTCGAGGTCTACGCTCCCGGCGGCGCCCTCTCCGACGACGAATGGGGGATGTTCATCGCCGCGATCGTGCGCGTCACACGCTCGACGTTGATCCGTTCCGCCGCCACGGGGATGTGGAAACGACGCGAGGAAGCCGCCTTCTATGCATCCTCCGTCATGTTGCCCGCAGAAACCTTCGCCAGCGCCATCCGCGGCCATTGGGCGGTGGAGAACGAAAACCATTGGGTTCGCGACGTGACCCTCGCCGAGGACGCGAGCCGCATCCGCGTCAATCCCGACGTCATGGCCCGCCTGCGCTCGCATGCCCTCAACATCGCCAGAGCCAACGGCGTCGAAAACATCGCCCAAGCCTTGTGGAGCGGCGCCATCGATCCCGCCGTCACACTCTCATATCGCGGCTTGTAAAGAGCGTTGAACAGCCCTGTGGTTGCGGGGACCCGTAACACCGGATTCTTGCGACTGGTCGAAGGCGTGATTCCGAAGCTCGCCGCATAAAAAAGCGCTGAAACGTCGGAGAACGAATATCCTCGTCGCGCCCGTTATAGGCGCGGCGGCGTCACGGACCGCGCGAAACCATTCTCGCCCCATCCATTGCGAAGAGCGAGCAGGGACGTAACAGACAGCGCGCCGACGCCCGAGCTCAACGGCCATAGCAAAGCACCTAGTTCGACGCCCTCGCGAAGCAGGCAAAAAGCGAGGCTCGTCGTCAAAAGGCCGAAGCCCGCCGCCCGGGAGCCGAGCCGCATTAAGCGCGGCAATTCGGCTCGACCCGACACTTCCCGCCAATGGCGCGGGAGAGACAGGGCGATCGCCAGAAAGCCGAGCGCAGCAGCCCCGAATGATGCGAGCAATGGGATTTCAGACATGGGTTTCGTTCACCTGCCGGATCCGAAAATCTCGTCCCGCACGCGTCGATTCCGAGGCGATGCGCTTTGCCGCCACGGCCGCTATCAGCGAGCCCGACAACAGCCCCAAATCCGTGCCGCCGATCGCCCATCGGCCATGAGCGAGGCTTTCAGCGAGATGGTCGCCGGTGGTAATCCAATTCAAGATCGGCGCCGCGCCCGCCAGCGCGCACACCGCCCAACTCTCATCTCGCCAAGCGGACCGCGCTCGGCCTCTCGACACGCGCCAGCCCGCGTAGAGCGCCGACGCCGCCCAAATCGCGAAAAAAGCGGCAACCTCCCATTGCGCGCGGCCAGGCGTCGCGATCGGGAGAAGCCGGTTGACGACGAAGAAGCCGAAGGTCGCCGACAATAGTCCAGGAATCGCCGAGATGGCCGCCGTTTCCACGATGCGAACGCCGGTCGGATGCGGCTTCGCCTTCCGCTTTTCCATCCAGATGACGAAGCCGGAGGCGATGACGACGCAGCCGCCGAGGCCGGCCAAGAAGTAGAGCCAGCGCAACGGCCAATGGTCGAAGCGCAGCAGATGCATGCCCCAGATGAAGTCGACGGTCGACTTGGCCGGTCCGGCGACGCTCTGCCTGAGCAGCCGGCCTGCGCGATCGAAGAATATCGACTGGCCGTCGTCGCGGACGCGATCCTTCGTCATCCGTCGCCATTCGACGACCGCGTTGGCGTCGCCGGCGTTGACGACACGCAGCAGCGTGGCCTCGCCATCGCCCCAGCGCCGTTCGGCCTCCGCGCGCATGGCGTCGAGCGAACCGAGTTCGCCCGGCGCCCCGGCCTTGCGAAGGCGAAGAGCGCCGCTCGCCTCGTCGAAGAAAACGTCGGCCTTGCCCGGATAGGCGGCCTCGATGCCGGCCGGAAGATAGACGGCGGAAAAAATGACGAGGCCCGAAAATGGAATGGCGAGAAGGAACGGCAGGATCACGACGCCGATCACGGCGTGAAGATCGAAGCTGCCGCGCAGCAGCGTTCCATTCGGCCGATAGGTGAAGAAATTTTCGAAGATGCGCGTACGAATGATAACGCCGGATATCGACAGCACGAGCATCGCCATCGCCGCCGCGCCGACGACCCAGATGCCGACGTTCCAGATGCGGATGAGCAGGCTGTAATGAAATGGATAGAAAAAGCGGGTCGCGCCGAGCGTTCCGCTATCCGGCAGAATGTCTCCATTGACTGGATTGATGGCGATATTGCGGGCGCCCTGTTTGCCGCGAAAGCCGAGCTGCGCAAACGGCGTCCTTTCGTCCGGCAGAACGAGACGCCATTCGTCGGCTCCGGCGACGAGCGCATCGATTCGCGGACGAAGCGAATCGAGCGAGATCGGCCCGCTCGGAGCGGAAAGCCGTGTCGCGGGCATCATCCAGCGATCGATCTCATGATCGAACACCGAAAGGCTCCCCATGAAGAAGATAGCCAGGAAAAGCGGACCGAGCGTCACGCCGGACCATGTATGCAGCCAGTTCATCGAACGGCGCAGGGTCGGGAACATCAAAGAAGATCTCTCGCCAGACGAGAGGCCCAGACGAGCGCGCCGCCGCCGCCGACCAGCGCCAGCCAGACGCGATGCAAGGCCGGCGTGCAAAAAGACCAGAGAAGAACGAAAAGATAGAGCGGAAAGCCGAGCAGCGTGGCGATCATCACGCTCTCGCTGCGCGCGACGCCGGCTGCGATCAGCAACAGCGTCGAGCAGGCGACAGCGCCCGACGTGAACGCATAGCCACCGAATATGGCGCCCAAGATACGCAAGGCGATCGCGCCTTTGCCCGGCGCCATAGCGCTGTCGATCATCGTCTCATTTCCGCTCGCGCCGCCTCGGCGTCGCACGCGACGCACAAGATCGCCGCACCGAGGAAATCTAATGTACGCCGATCCGCCTCGCAACGTGCATGTTCTGGACGGATTCCAAACTTCGCGGCCGCCACCGGAAGCCTCTCCTTTATGCGAAGGCCGCAGCCAATGCGACGGCTATGTCAGCGTGCGCAGCCTGCGCTTCGGGAAGCAGCGCGGCCATGCGCAGGAAGTCATGCGTCATCCCCTCATAGATTCGTAATGTGACTGGCGCGCCGGCGGCTTCGAGCTTTTGCGCATACGCCAATCCTTCGTCGAGCAGCGGATCGAATTCGGCGAGCGCGACGAAGGCCGGCGCGACGCGGCTCACCTCCGGCGCGAGCAACGGCGAAAAGCGCCAATCCACAAAATCATCCGCGGCGCGCGCGTAGAGCGCGTGGAACCAGCGCAGCGTCTGCGCCTCGAGCAGATAGCCTTCCTCGAACAAATCGATCGAAGCCGAGGCGCAAGACGCGTCCGTCACCGGATAGAGCAAAGCCTGCAGGATTGGCGCGACGCCGAAGACCGCTCGGTCGCGGGCGGCCATGATCGCCAATACGGCGGCGAGCCCGGCTCCCGCGCTGTCGCCGCCGACCGCGATCCTACGGATGTCGACCGCGAGTTCCGGGCCTGCCGCCACGACATGTTTGAAGACGTCGACGGCGTCCTCGACGGCGGTCGGAAATTTGTGCTCGGGGGCGAGGCGATAATCGACGGAAAGGACCGCGCAGGGCGTGCGCTGGGCCAGCGAGCCGCACAAGGCGTCATGCGTGTCGAGGCCGCCGACGACATAGCCGCCGCCGTGGAAATAGAGCAGCAACGGGCGCTCGCCCGTCGAAACGAGCGCGCCCGGAACGTAGAGCCGCGCCGCGATCGCGCCGCCGTCGCGCGTCGGAACCGTGACCGCCTTGCGCTGCACGCCATCTTCCCCGGATGTATCGAGCGCCCTCGACGCCATCGCGAACTCGCGCCGCGCTTGGTCCGGCGTGAGGACGTGCAGCGGCCGCGTTTCCCCACTGCGTCGTCCGACGTCGACGAGATCGAGAAACGCCGCGAGTTCCGGATTCAATCCCATCTCGATTTTCCTTCAACTCTCCACCGCCGCGTCCAGGTCCGGACGCGTCTTTCCGGCGCGCATGTCCACGCAATGGCCGATCAGCTTTTCCAGCTCGAAGCGATAGGAGGTCATCAATCGCTCGATTGTCGCAATACGATAGACCTGCTTGCTGAAAATGCACCGCAACGATAATTCGCCGTCATAGACGCGGCCGACGATCTCCAGCCAATTGGCGAGCGGCGCCTGCGGGCTATAGGGATCGCCCGCGCTCTCCGCCGCCGGCTCGAACAGCGCCTCGTTGAACGTCTGGTCGAACTGGCCGAGATAGTTGAAGGTGATGCGGGCCTGCGGCGACCCGGCGAGTTCGAGACGCGTCGGCTCGTCGGCGAGATGGCGCAGCAAGCCGTAGCCGACGCCGCGGTCGGGAAGCGCGGCGAGCTGCTTTTTGACGGAGCCGATGACGGCGCCGGGGCCAGTCTGCAAATCTGGCGTGAGGCGCACCGGAAAGGCGCTGGTGAACCAGCCGACCGTGCGCGTCACGTCGATGTCATCGAACAGATCTTCGCGGCCATGCCCTTCCAGTTGGACGAGCGCCGAAGGCTGCCCGCTCCACCGGCAGAGAACGATGGCGAGAGCCGCGAGCAGCAGATCGTTGATCTGCGTGCGATAGGCCTCCGGCGCGATCTTCAGAAGGTTCTGCGTCGTTTCGCGATCGAGCCGGATGTTGACGCTCTTACCGTGCTTCACGAGAGACTTTCCGCGCGGATTGTCGCGCGGCAAATCGGCGATCCCGCGCGGATCGAGCGCCGTGCGCCAATAGGGCCGTTCGGCTTGCAGATCGAAGCCGCGCGCACGATCCGTCAGGCGTTCGGCCCAGAGACGATAGGCGTCCGTCTTGTGCGGCGCGTCCCATGTCGCGCCTTGCAGCAATCGTCGATAGGCGGCCTGCAGATCCTCGAGCAGAATGCGCCAGGACACGCCGTCGACGACGAGGTGGTGAACGACGATGAGCAGCCGTTCGCCTCCATCCGGCAGGCGCATCGAAACGGCGCGCAGCAGAGGCCCTCGTTCGAGATCGAGACTGCGTTGCGCTTCATTGGAGATTGTTTCGACCGCGCGCGCATCCTCGGCGTCCCGGACCCAGAGCACGGGATTTTCAGTTGGCGCCGCCCGCGCCGCATCGACGTCGGCGTAGCTCTGCCGCCAAACCCCGTCCTCGCCGCGGCGGAAGCGCAGGCGAAAGGAATCGTGATAAGCGATCATCGATTGCAGCGCTTCTTCCAGCAATTCGGGCCGTAGCGTCTCTCGCGTCCTCACCATCAGCGACTGGTTGTAGTGATGCGGCTCGGCCATCTCCTCTTCGAAGAACCATCTCTGGATCGGGATCAGGTCGAATTCCCCGTCTTCGGCGCGCGCGCCGCGCGGCGCCGGCTTTGCGACGACCGGTGCAAATTGCGCGCGTCTCACGACGAGTTCGGCGATCGTCTGAAACTGCATCAGATCGCGCAGCTTGATGTCCAGATCTATGTCAGGAGAGTTACGAATTTCCGCGATCACGCGAAGGCTGAGGATCGAGTCGCCGCCCGCTTCGAAGAAATTGGTGGTGACGCCGATTTTTTCGACGCCGAGGACATTCCGCCAGATTTCGGCGATGCGTCGTTCGAGGTCGTCGCGAGGGGCGATGTAGCCGGCCGCGGTCCATTGCGGCTCCGGCAGGCGGCGGCGGTCGATCTTGCCATTGGGCGTCAGCGGCAACTCGTCGAGCTGCACGATCTGCGCCGGAATCAGATAGTCCGGAGCCTTGCGCTTGATGTTCGCGCGCAGCGCCTCGACATCGAGCGCCGCGCCGTCGCGGGACGTCACATAGCCGATGAGCCGCTTGCCGGAAGCGCCCTCGAACACCGCCGCCGTCGCCGCCGCGACCCCGTCCTCGCCCGTCAGCAACGCCTCGATCTCGCCGAGCTCGATGCGGAACCCGCGCAGCTTCACCTGTTCGTCCGATCGCCCGAGGCATTCCACGACGCCGTCCTCGCGATAGCGCGCGAGATCGCCGCTGCGATAGAGCCGCGCGCCCGCCGCGCCGAACGGGTCCGGCGTGAAGCGCTCCGCCGTCAGCCCGGGGCGGCCGAGATAGCCGCGCGCCAGATAGGAGCGTCCCGCCCCGTCGCCTCCGATATAGAGCTCGCCCACCGCGCCGATCGGCGCGAGATTCATGTCGCCGTCGAGGATGAAGGCGCGGCGCGCACCGACCGGCCGGCCGATCGGCGCACTCGCGCTGTCGCAGGGCTCCTGCGTATCGGCTTTCCACAGCAAAGGCGTCACCACCGTCTCGGTCGGGCCATAGCCGTTGATCAGCCAGCGCGGCCGCAGCGCCTGCCGCGCCAGATCGTAATTGGCCCTCGTCACCGCATCGCCGCCGAAGGTGTAGATCGACACATTCGGCGGCTCCTCGCCGGCCGCCGCGCGCGTTCGCGCGTGATCCGACAAATGCTGCAGATAGGCGGGCGGGAAGCAGGCGATGTCGATGTCGTGGCGGCGCAGCGCAGCATAGGTCTCGGCCGGCGTCCACAGCGTCGCGTCGCGCAGAACCAGCCGCGCGCCGCACAACAGACCGGTCAACAGACGCTCCTGCGCGCCGTCGAAGGCGAAGGACATGAACAGCAGCTCGTTCAGCTGGCGTCCATCGCGATCGAGCGCGCCGCCTTTGTCCATGCCATAGGCGGCGGCGATGGCGCGGCAATGGCGCGACAGCGCGCCCTGCGGCACGGCGACGCCTTTGGGCGTCCCCGTCGAGCCGGATGTGTAGATCACATAGGCGAGCTGATCTTCATGCGCGGCGATCGAGGGCGCCGCGTTGTCGGCGAGGTCCGCGTCGTCGAGCGCGTCGAGGGCGATGTAAGGAACGCCGTCGGGAATGGGCAGGCGCGGCGCGACATGGCTCTGGGTGAGCAGCAGCGCGAGGCCGGCGTCGCGCATGAGAAAGGCGAGACGCTCCGGCGGATAGTCGATGTCGAGCGGGACATAGGCGCCGCCGGCCTTGATGACGGCGAGCAGCGCGACGACGAAGTCGGCGGAGCGCTCCAGCGCCAAGCCGACGCGCGTCTCGCGGCCGACGCCGCGCCGACGCAGCAGCGCGCAAAGACGAACGGCGCGCCGCTCCAGCGCGCCATAGGTCAGCGCCTCGCCCGCGCACCACACCGCCTCGCGCTCCGCTTGCGCCAACGCCGCCGACGACAAAAGCTCCGCAAGCGACAGCGACGGCGAAGAGCCCGTCCCCGCCAGAGGATCGCTCCAACCGCGCAACCGGGCCGTTTCGTCCGCCGGCATGGCGTCGAGCTCGCCGAGCCGCGCATCGCCGTCTTCGGCGATAGTCGACAGCAGGCGCTCGAAATGCGCTTTCAGCCGCTCGACTGCCGCCGCCTCGAAGCAGTCGCGCAGATAGAGATATTCCACTGCGAGCGTATCTCCGACGGTCACCATCAGATCCATGGGCAGGCTGGTGACGCTGGTGCTGGCGACGGGCCCGAAGCGCAAGTCACGGTCGCCGCGCTCCTGTAGCGCGCGGTCGACCGGATAATTTTCGAAGACGATGATGCTGTCGAACAGCGCCTGGCCGCTGCGCCCCGCCCAGCGCTGGATATCGTTGAGCGGCGTATATTCATGGTCGCGCGCGGCGAGATTATGCGCCTGCAACTCACGCAGGAAATCGCCGACTCGCTGCTCGGCGCGCAACTGCCGGACGATCGGCAAAGTGTTGATGAACAGCCCGAGCAGACGCTCTACGCCGGGCAGCTCGGCGGGGCGGCCGGCCACCGTCGCGCCGAAGGCGACCGTCGAGCGTCCCATATAGCGCTGCAGCAGCACCAGCCAGGCGCCTTGCACCAGAGTGTTGAGCGTGACGCGCTGACGCTGCGCGAAAGTCTTCAGCGCGCGCGTTCGCTCCGCATCGAGCCGCGTATAGACCGCGCCATGGCCGCCGCCCGCATCGCCGGCGACGCGGCCCGCAGCCTCGGCGAGCAGGCAGGGCTCGCCGAGGAGCCGCATCTGCTCCTTCCAGAAGGCTTCGCTCGCCGCCGCGTCCCGTCCCTGCAGCCAGGCGATATAATCGCGGTAGCGCCCCGCCGCCGGCAAAGCGACGCCGTCTCGGTAGAGGGTGAAGACTTCGCCGACCAGCTGCGAAATACTCCATCCGTCGAGCAGAATGTGATGGCTGCTCCAGATCAGTCGATGCCGGTCGTCGTCGAGGCGCGCCAGCACGATGCGCTGCAGCGGCGGCCGCGTGAAATCGAAGCCAGCGCGGCGCTCGTCCGCCGCGAGGGCGGCGAGCTCCGTTTCGCCGACGACGCGGTCGCGCCAGTCGAGCCGACGAAACGCCGCCTGTGCGCTGCGGTGGACGATCTGCACCGGCTCGGGCAGCCCCTGCCAAGCGAAGCCCGTCCGAAGGATTGCGTGACGTTCGAGCGCGCTCGCCCAGGCGCGCTCGAAACGCGCGACGTCGAGGCCCTCGACCGAAACGCTCATCTGACTGACATAGAGGCCGGCGCCGGGCGTTTCGACGGAGTGGAACAGCATGCCCTGCTGCATCGGCGAGAGCGGGTAGATATCTTCGATCTCCGCCGCCGGCAGCGGCAGCAGGCGCGATTGCTCGGGCGTCAATAGGACCAGCGGCAGGTCTGTCGGAGGGGCTGGCGCGTCTTCGCTCTCGTCCCGTCGCACGGCGCGCGCCAGCGCGGCGATGGTCTGATGCTCGAAGACGTCCTTCGGCGTCATCCGCAGCCCCGCCGCCAGCGCGCGGCTCACGACCTGGATCGAAATGATAGAATCGCCGCCGAGCCGGAAGAAATTATCTTCGACGCCGACCCGCTCGAGGCGGAGAACGGAACGCCAGACGCCGGCCAGCGTCTCCTCGAGCTCGGTTCGCGGGGCTACATAGACGTCGCCGGTCCAATCGGGATTGGGCAGCGCCTTGCGGTCGAGCTTGCCGCTCGGCGTCGACGGCATGCGCTCCAGAAGGACGATGCGGGCCGGAACCATGTAATCGGGCAGCGAGGCCGAAAGATGCGCGCGCAGCGTCTCCTCGAGCTCCGGGGGCGCCTCCGCCTGCGCCGTGACATAGCCGACCAGCCTCATTCCGGCCGGCGCCTCCTGCGCGACGACCGCCGCATCGCCCACGGCGCCATGCTCTCGCAGACGGCTTTCGATTTCGCCGAGTTCGATGCGCAGACCGCGGATCTTCACCTGCTGATCGACGCGGCCGACATAGTCGATCGCGCCGTCCGCGCGCCGGCGCGCCAGATCGCCGGTGCGATAGAGCCGCCCGCCGGGAGCGAAGGGATCTGGCAGGAAGCGCTCCGCCGTCAGCGCGGCGCGCGCATGATAGCCGCGCGCCGGAGCCGCGCCGCCGATATAGAGCTCGCCGGCGACTCCTTCCGGCAGCGGATGTAGCTCGCCATCGAGAACATGGATCGTCACATTGGCGATGGCGTGGCCGATCGGCACGGCCGCCGAGCCGTCTTCGGCGCGGCACCGCCAGTAGGTCACATCGATCGCCGCTTCGGTCGGGCCGTAGAGGTTGTGCAGTTCGGGCGCGCCGGGCGATGCGCCGGCTTGCCGCAGGAAGCGATCCTGCAAATCCTTCGACAGCGCCTCGCCGCTGCAGAGAACCCGCCGCAGACTGGCGCGCCGCCCGATGTTTTCCGTCTCCAGGAAGGCTTGCAGCATGGAGGGGACGAAATGCAGCGTCGTGACGGCGTGACGATCGATCGTCTCGCGCAATTCCGCCGGCCGACGATGCGCGCCCGGCGGCGCCATGACGAGCGCCGCCCCGGCGATCAGTGGCCAGAATAGCTCCCACACTGAGACGTCGAAGCTGAAGGGCGTCTTCTGCAAGACGCGATCATCGGCGGTCAGCCCGTAGACGTCCTGCATCCACAAAAGCCGGTTGCACAGAGCCGCGTGCGAATTGGCGGCGCCTTTCGGCCTTCCGGTCGAGCCGGACGTATAGATGCAATAGGCGATGTTTTCGGGATGCGTCTCGACAGCGGGCGCGCCTTGCGGCTCGCCGTCCGGTTCGCTGCGCGTTTCGTCCAGAAACAGGAGCGTCGCCACGGTCGGCGGCAGGAGCGGCGCGAGGCTCTTTTGCGTGAGCAGCAGCGCCGCGCCGCTGTCTTGCAGCATGAAGGCGAGCCGCTCTCGCGGATAGTCGGGATCGAGCGGCGCATAGGCGCCCCCCGCCTTCCATATGGCGAGCAGGCCGATGATCATGTCGAAAGACCGTTCGACGGCGATGGCGACGAGCGCGTCGGGCCCTATCCCGAGGTCGCATAGCCTATGCGCCAATCGGTTCGCCCGGGCGTCGAGCTCCGCATAGCTCATCTGCTCATTGCCGCAAATAACCGCGGTCGCCTGCGGCGTCCTGCCCGCCTGCCGCTCGATGAGCCGGTGAACGCAGGTCGCGGGATAGACGCGTTCCCCTGCCCGCTCCGGCTGGAGCGAAGTGAGCGTCGATGCGTCGGTAAGAGAAAAGGCGCCGAGCGCGCGATCGGCGTCCTCCCCCAGGCGCTCGAGGAGCCGCGCGAAGCTGGATCGCAGAGCGTCGATCTGCTGCGGCGCAAAACATGCCGTGCGATATCCGAAGGCGATCTTGAGCCGGTCGGCGACAGTGACGGTCAGCGTCAGCGGATAATGCGTCGTCTCGCAGCTGTCGACCTTGCCGAAGACGAGGTCGTCGTCGGCGCGTTCGCGCAGCACCCGGTCGACGGGATAGTTCTCGAAGACGATGATGCTGTCGAACAGCGCCTCGCCGCTGCGGCCCGCCCAGCGCTGGATCTCATAGAGCGGCGTCGATTCGTGGTCGCGCACGGCGAGATTATGCGCCTGCAGCTCGCGCAAAAAATCGCCGACACGTTGTTCGGAACGCATGTCGCGCATGATCGGCAAGGTGTTGATGAACAGGCCGAGCAGACTCTCGACGCCGGCCAGCTCGGCCGGGCGCCCGGCGACGGTCGCGCCGAAGGAGACCGCGGACTTCCCCGTGTAGCGCAGCAGCAGCAGCAGCCACGCGCCCTGGACCAGAGTATTGAGCGTCACGCGCTCGCGTTGCGCGAAGGCCTTGAGCGCGCGCGTTCGCGCCGGGTCGAGCCGTGCATGGAGGACGCCATATCCCGCCTCCTCGTCCGCGCCGGTCCGGCTCATGACGTCGGCGAGCAGGCAGGGCTCGTCGAGGAGCCGCAATTGCTCCTTCCAGAAGGCTTCGCTCGCCGCTGCGTCGCGGCCTTGCAACCAGGCGATGTAGTCGCGATAGCGTCCGATCTGCGGCGGCGTAGTCCCGCCGTGATAGGATTGCAGCACTTCGCCGATCAGCTGCGCGGTGCTCCAGCCGTCCATCAGAATGTGATGATGGCTCCAGATCAGTTGACAGCGGCTCTCGCCGAGCCGCGCCAGCACGAGGCTCTGAAGCGGCGGTCGCAGGAAGTCGATCTCCTCGGCGCCGAGCTCGCGTTCCAGAGCCGCGAGGTCGCTAGGCCCAGCATCGCGATTGCGCCAGTCGATGATCCGAAACGGCAGGCGCGCGCTGCGATGGACGATCTGCACCGGCTCCGGCAGGCCTTGCCACGCAAAAGCGGTGCGTAGAATGGCGTGGCGCGCGAGCACGTCCGCCCAGGCGCGCTCGAAGCGCGGAACGTCGAGGCCGTCGACGGCGACGCTCACCCGGTTTGCATAGGCCTGCGACCGCGGATCGCGTAGCGCATGGAACAATATGCCTTTCTGCACGGGCGAGAGCGGATAGACGTCCTCGATCTGCCGCGCCGTCGCCGGCAGGCGATCGAGCTGCTCCTGCGTCAGCCGCACGAGCGGAAAATCGGAAGGCGTGACCCCGCCTTGCGCATCGGCGACGCAATGATCGATGATCGCCTCGAGTTCGGCGCAATAGGCGCTCGCGAGGCGCTCGATCGTGCGCGGACGATATTGTCCCTCACTGAAGTGCCAGGCGACGCCGAGCTCGCCGTCATAAATCTGGCAATTGACCAAGAGCCAATTGTCGAGCGGCGCCCCGGCGCCGCGCGTGCCGCCGCCGCTTTCGGAGGCCGGCTCGAACAGCGCCTCGCCCTCGAAGCTCTGATCGAACTGGCCGAGATAATTGAAGGTGACGCGCGCCTGCGGCAGTTTCTTCAGTTCATCTCCGATTTCCGGAGCGGCGAGATAGCGCAGCAGTCCATAGCCGAGCCCCTTGTTCGGCACGGCCCGCAATTGCTCCTTCACCGACTTGATCGCGGCGCCGAGATCGCCCTCCCCGCCGGGGGCGAGACAGACAGGATACATCGTCGTGAACCAGCCGAGCGTGCGGCTCACGTCGACGCCGCCGAAAACCTCCTCGCGGCCATGTCCCTCCAGCAGCACGAGCGCCGCATCCCTCTCCGTCCAGGCGCAGAGCGCGCGCGCCAGCGCCGTGAGCAGAAGATCGTTGATCTGCGTGCGATAGACGGCCGGCGCCTCCTTCAGCAGCCGGCGCGTGCGCTCGCGATCGAACCGCAGGCCGATCTGGCGCGCCTGCGCGACGCGATTGTCGCCGGCGGGAAAATCGCGCGGCAAATCGCCTTCCGCTCTGCCGAGCTGCGCTTTCCAATAGTCGAGCTCCGCCGTCAGCGCCTCATCGCGGGCGGCTTGGGCGAGATGCCCCGACCAGCGCTGGAAGGAGCTCGACTTCGGCGGCAAACGGACGGATTCTCCCTTTTCGAGAGACCGGTATGCGGCCTGAAGGTCTTCGAGCAGCACGCGCCAGGACACGCCGTCGGCGACGAGATGATGGATGACCAGCAGCAGACGCGCGCTCCCGTCCTGCAGCTCCATCGAGGCGACGCGCATCAACGGGCCGTCCCGCAGATCGAGGCTCGCCTGGACCTCGTTTGCAACGGTCTCGATCTCTTCGGCGCCGGCGAGCCTATGAAAGGTGAGCAGACGGAACGCATCCTCCGTCTCGGCGTGCTCCTGCGCCCAGCGGCCGAGATCGTCGCGTCGATAGCGCAGGCGCAGAGCGTCGTGACGCTCGACGACGACGCGCAGCGCCGCCGCGAGGACAGCGCCGTCGAGCGGCGCCCTCGCCCGCAAGAGGACCGACTGGTTCCAATGATGGCGCTCGGGGACGTCCTGCTCGAAGAACCAATGCTGCACAGGGGTCAGATGCACGAGGCCGGCCGCCGGCGGCTCCGGCTCCTTCGCCTCGTTCTCGATCGTGGCGACGCGCGCCAGAGCCTGGATCGTCTGATGCTGGAACAAATCGCGCGGCGTGATGCGAATGCCGATCCGCCGGGCGCGATTGACGACCTGGATCGAAATGATCGAGTCGCCGCCGAGGTCGAAGAAATTGTCGTGCAGCCCGACGCGGGGAATCTGCAAGATGTCCTGCCAGATCTCCGCCAGTTGGCGCTCCCGCTCGGTCGCCGGCGCGGCATGGGCCGCTCGCCCGATCTCCGGCTCCGGAGCCGCCAAGGCTCGCCTGTCGAGCTTGCCGTTGGCCGTCAGCGGAAATTTGTCGAGCACCAGAATCTGCGCCGGCGTCATATAGTCGGGCAAGGACGCCGACAGACTCTCGCGCAATGTCGCGCCGAGCGACTGAACGGATCTGGCGAGCATCGGATCATTGGCGTAGCGGTCCCAGCGAGGCGAAAACTCTGGTGGCTGCTTCCGTTCGCTCATTCCGCGCGGCTGCGCATCGGCCTGCGGCTTGGCGAATTCGACATCGAAACAGCCGTCGTCGCGATCCGGCGTCCAGGCGATCTTGGCGCGATAGCCATGCGCCTCGGCCAGCGTCCAGAAGCTTTCCGGATCGGCCCCTTCCGGCTCGATGCCGATCATCCGGCCGCGCAGCGTCTCGACGCTCGTCTCGTCCGGGCTCGCCTCGATCGCCCGCCACAGCGCCAGATCGACGGCGAGGCGGCGGTTGGGAATACTCTCGATCCGGATCGGCCGCTCGCCGCCGGCAGCGAGACGGGCGTCGAGCGCCGCCATCATGTCCGGCCCGCTATTCCACGAGACGCGCTCGCAGGGCTCGCGCGCGGTCTCGACGTCCGAACGCAAAATCGCGTCGTAACGATAGCGGGTCAGCTCATTGTCGCTGCGGCCCCGCCGCAGCTCGATCTCCACCGCGCCGATGCGCGGCAGGACAGAAGCGAGTTCGGAGAATATTTCGGGAGCGACGAGGAGCTCGCCGTCATGCGCGATCGCCCGGGCGATGCGGCCCTTCAATTGCCGCAGGCCGAGCCCCTCGGGCGCGCGGGCGGTCTGCACCGAGGCGTGGAACAGCCGCTGCAGCGCCAGAGTCCGCAGATCGCCGACGAAGATCGCGCCGCCCGGCGCCAGAACGTCGAGCGCCCCTCGCAGCACGGCGACGAGATAGGCGACGTCGGGAAAATATTGCGCCACGGAATTCAGCAGCACCACGTCGAAGCCGTGCGGCGCCAATCCCTCGAACTGCGTGGCGGCGCGCCGACTCAGGCGCACATGGGCGAATTCGTCGCGCTTGCCCAGCCAGGCGCGAAGATCGGCGATCGCCCGACCGGAAACATCGGCGCCCTCATAGACCGAGCAGCGCGGCGCGAGATGCTGCAACAGAAGGCCGACGCCGCAGCCGATCTCCAATGTCCTGTCCGGCTTCAGTGCAACGATACGCGCGAGCGTGACGTCGAGCCACTCCTGCATTTCCGCCAGGGGAATGGGGCTGTCGTCATAGCTGCTGTTCCAGCCGGCGAAACTCGGCCCTCGTCCGACGTCCGCCAGGCTGTAGGCGCCGTCGAACACCGTCTCCCACTCTTCGACGCGCGCGCCGGACGCATCGGCGTCGCGTCGCTGCATCGCCTTCAGGCCCACTTCGTCGGCAACGACATAGCCGACCAGTTGCTTGCCGTTCGCGGCGTCTCGCGCCAGCACGACGGCCTCGCGCACGGCTTCATGCTCGCAGAGCCGCGCCTCGATCTCGCCGAGCTCGATGCGGAACCCGCGAATTTTCACTTGATGGTCGATGCGTCCGACATATTCGATGACGCCGTCCGCACGGCGTCGCGCCAGATCGCCGGTGCGATACAGCCTCTCGCCGGGCCGCCGCGCGAAGGGATCGGGAACGAAACGCTCCGCCGTCAGGGCCGGCCGCTGGTGATAGGCGCGCGCGAGGCCCGTTCCGCCGATATAGAGCTCGCCGACGACGCCGGCCGGAACCGGATCGAATCCGGAGAGGATGTAAAGCTGCGTGTTCCAAATCGGCCTGCCGATCGGCACGACCGATGCTCCCGACTCCTCCCGGCACTCCCAATAGCTCACGTCGATGGCGGCTTCGGTCGGTCCGTAGAGATTGTGCAACGCCGCCGAACTCGAGCGGAGGAACTGCCGCTGGAGTTCATACGGCAAAGCCTCGCCGCTGCAGATCACGCGCCGCAGCGAGCGGCACGACGCAAGCTGATCGGAATCGACGAATGCCTGCAGCATCGACGGGACGAAATGCAGCGTCGTGATATCGTGGCGCCGAATGAGTTCGCCGAGTTTGAACGGGTCTTTGTGCGCGCCCGGCGGCGCGACGACCAGCGTCGCGCCCGTCGTCAGCGGCCAGAAAAACTCCCACACCGAGACGTCGAAACTGAACGGCGTCTTCTGGAGCACCCTGTCGTTCACGGTCAGGCCATAGGCCGACTGCATCCATTGCAGGCGATTGACCAAGCCG
Organism: Methylosinus sp. is20ea; assembly: GCF_059718135.1. Taxonomy (NCBI): domain Bacteria; kingdom Pseudomonadati; phylum Pseudomonadota; class Alphaproteobacteria; order Hyphomicrobiales; family Methylocystaceae; genus Methylosinus; species Methylosinus sp. is20ea. The sequence goes on from NZ_AP046088.1 coordinate 477,606, forward strand.
CGATGCGTGTTGCCGGCGCCCTTCGGCCGTCCCGTCGAGCCGGAGGTGTAAATGCAATAGGCGAGGTTTTGCGACTGCGTGAGCGTGTCGAGACCGGCGTCGCTATAGACTTCGAGCTCCGCGTCCATGGCGTCGAGGCGCCAGACCTCGAGAGGCGCTCCGGTCGCGTCGAGCGGCAGCGAATCGAGCAACCGTTCCTGCGTGAGCAGCAGCGAGACGCCGCTGTCCTCGATCATATAGGAAAGGCGTGCGGCCGGATAATCTGGATCGAACGGCACATAGGCGCCGCCAGCCTTCAGCACGGCGAGCAGCGCGACCACCAATTCGAGCGAGCGTTCGGCCGCGACGCCGACCAAGACGTCGGGACCCACGCCCCTTTCGCGCAGCTTGCGCGCCAGGCGATTGGCCCGCGCGTCGAGCGCGCCATAGGCGATCGAGCTTTCTTCGAACACGACAGCGATCGCATCCGGGCTCCTTGCGGCCTGCGCCTCGATCAATTGGTGCAGGCAGCGCTCGCTCGAATAGGCGGCGTCGGTGTCGTTCCACTGCTCGACGAGGATGGTGCGTTCCGCTACGCCGAGCAGCGGCAGGTCGGCGATACGCCGGCCCGGATGCTCGACGACGCCCTGGAGCAGATTACGCCAATGATCCGCCATTCGTTCGATGGCGGCGCGCTCGAACAAATCGACGCTATAGGTGAAGGTGGCGGAAAGGCGCCCGGCGGTCTCGAATGTGTGCAGCAGAAGATCGAACTGCGTCGCGCACATTTCATGTTCGAACGGCTCGATCGCCAAGCCGGACAGATCGTCGAGCCGGTCGAAGCGCTTCCACTGATGATCGTAGGCGATCTGAAACAGCGGATTATATCCGAGGCTGCGTTTGGGGCGCAGCTCCTCCACCAATTGCTCGAACGGCAGATCCTGATGCGCCTGCGCGCCCAGCGCCGCTTCCTTCACGCGGTTCAGCACGTCGTCGAAGGTCGGATCGCCGCTGAGATCGGCGCGCAGCACGAGCATATTCACGAAAAAGCCGATCAGGCCCTCGGTCTCGACATGATTGCGGTTGGCGATGGTGATGCCGACGCGCACATCCGTCTGTTGCGTATAACGATGGACGAGGACGTCGAAGACCGCCAGCAGCAGCATAGGAAGGGTGACGCTGCGTTCCGCCGCCAGCGCGCGCAGACGCTCCGTCAAGGCCGGGTCGATGTCGAAACGCAGATTGGCGCCGCGATAACTCTGCTCCGCAGGGCGCGGCCGGTCGGTCGGCAATTGCAGCACGACGTCCTCGCCGCCGAGCCGCTCGCGCCAATAGGCCAGCTGCCGGGCGCCCGCGCCGGCCGCCAGCCAGTCGCGGCTCCATACGGCGAAGTCGGCATATTGTATCGGCAGCGGCGGCAAATGCGGCGCGCGCCCATCGCGATGGCCCGCATAGAGCGCCGCGAATTCGTCGATGAAGACATTCAGCGACCAGCCGTCGGAAACGATATGGTGCATGGCGAGAAGCAGCACATGCTCCTCCTCCGCCAAGCGGACCAGGCAGACGCGCAGCAGCGGACCTGTTTCGAGATCGAAGGGCAGATGCGCGATGCGAACGGCGAGGTCGTGGGCGCTCTTCTCGCGGTCGTCGATCGGCAGGCCGCTCATATCCTCGAGCGTCAAATCGAGGGGAAGCGAATCATGGATGATCTGGACCGGTTCGCCGCCATCACTCCGGAATGTGGTGCGCAGCGTCTCATGGCGTTCGATCAGCGATTGAAATGTCCTCGTCAGCGCCGATCGGTCGAGCCGTCCTTTCAGCCGCGCGGCGGCGGGAATATTATAAGCGGCGCTCGACGGCTCGAGCCGCCACAAAAACCACAAGCGGCTCTGCGCCGGCGACAAGGGCGGCGGAACGTTGCGATCCGCCCGCCGCAGAGCTATGCGCGCGACGCCTTTCGCCTGATCGCGCAAATCCCGCACGCGTTGGGCGAAATCGCCGAAATCGCGCGCCTCGAACAGAGCCGGCAGAGGAACGTCGACGTCGAATGCGTTGCGCACGCGCAGAACAATCTGCATCGCCAGCAGCGAATGCCCGCCCAATTGAAAGAATTCGTCTGTCAGGCCGATTTTTTCGACGCCGAGGACATTCCGCCAGATTTCGGCGATGCGTCGTTCGAGGTCGTCGCGAGGGGCGATGTAGCCGGCCGCGGTCCATTGCGGCTCCGGCAGGCGGCGGCGGTCGATCTTGCCATTGGGCGTCAGCGGCAACTCGTCGAGCTGCACGATCTGCGCCGGAATCAGATAGTCCGGAGCCTTGCGCTTGATGTTCGCGCGCAGCGCCTCGACATCGAGCGCCGCGCCGTCGCGGGACGTCACATAGCCGATGAGCCGCTTGCCGGAAGCGCCCTCGAACACCGCCGCCGTCGCCGCCGCGACCCCGTCCTCGCCCGTCAGCAACGCCTCGATCTCGCCGAGCTCGATGCGGAACCCGCGCAGCTTCACCTGTTCGTCCGATCGCCCGAGGCATTCCACGACGCCGTCCTCGCGATAGCGCGCGAGATCGCCGCTGCGATAGAGCCGCGCGCCCGCCGCGCCGAACGGGTCCGGCGTGAAGCGCTCCGCCGTCAGCCCGGGGCGGCCGAGATAGCCGCGCGCCAGATAGGAGCGTCCCGCCCCGTCGCCTCCGATATAGAGCTCGCCCACCGCGCCGATCGGCGCGAGATTCATGTCGCCGTCGAGGATGAAGGCGCGGCGCGCACCGACCGGCCGGCCGATCGGCGCACTCGCGCTGTCGCAGGGCTCCTGCGTATCGGCTTTCCACAGCAAAGGCGTCACCACCGTCTCGGTCGGGCCATAGCCGTTGATCAGCCAGCGCGGCCGCAGCGCCTGCCGCGCCAGATCGTAATTGGCCCTCGTCACCGCATCGCCGCCGAAGGTGTAGATCGACACATTCGGCGGCTCCTCGCCGGCCGCCGCGCGCGTTCGCGCGTGATCCGACAAATGCTGCAGATAGGCGGGCGGGAAGCAGGCGATGTCGATGTCGTGGCGGCGCAGCGCAGCATAGGTCTCGGCCGGCGTCCACAGCGTCGCGTCGCGCAGAACCAGCCGCGCGCCGCACAACAGACCGGTCAACAGACGCTCCTGCGCGCCGTCGAAGGCGAAGGACATGAACAGCAGCTCGTTCAGCTGGCGTCCATCGCGATCGAGCGCGCCGCCTTTGTCCATGCCATAGGCGGCGGCGATGGCGCGGCAATGGCGCGACAGCGCGCCCTGCGGCACGGCGACGCCTTTGGGCGTCCCCGTCGAGCCGGATGTGTAGATCACATAGGCGAGCTGATCTTCATGCGTGGCGATCGAGGGCGCCGCGTTGTCGGCGAGGTCCGCGTCGTCGAGCGCGTCGAGGGCGATGTAAGGAACGCCGTCGGGAATGGGCAGGCGCGGCGCGACATGGCTCTGGGTGAGCAGCAGCGCGAGGCCGGCGTCGCGCATGAGAAAGGCGAGACGCTCCGGCGGATAGTCGATGTCGAGCGGGACATAGGCGCCGCCGGCCTTGATGACGGCGAGCAGCGCGACGACGAAGTCGGCGGAGCGCTCCAGCGCCAAGCCGACGCGCGTCTCGCGGCCGACGCCGCGCCGACGCAGCAGCGCGCAAAGACGAACGGCGCGCCGCTCCAGCGCGCCATAGGTCAGCGCCTCGCCCGCGCACCACACCGCCTCGCGCTCCGCTTGCGCCAACGCCGCCGACGACAAAAGCTCCGCAAGCGACAGCGACGGCGAAGAGCCCGTCCCCGCCAGAGGATCGCTCCAACCGCGCAACCGGGCCGTTTCGTCGCGGCCAAGAAGTTGGATCGCGTCGACCGTGGCGAAGCGGTCCTCGACGACATGCCGCAGCACATTCTCGAAATGGTCGCGCAGGCCGGCGATGTCGGCTGAATCGAACATGTCGGATGCATAGGTGAAGGTCGCCGCGAGGCCGCCCGACGCGTCTTCCGTCGTATCCAGCGCGAGATCGAATTTGACCGAGCAGGCGTCGCCGCGCAAAAATTCGGCTTGGAGCTCCGGCAGTTCGCGCAAGGCGCCAAGATCGTGGCGCAGATGGTTGAATAGAATTTGGAAGAGGGGGCGCCGCTCGCCGCCTTCCGCAGGCAAAGCCTCGACCACAAGCTCGAACGGCAGGTCCTGATGGGCCTGCGCGCCGGCGGCGGCCGCCTTCACGCGCGCGACAACATCGGTAAAACGGAGTCGGCCGTCGATCCGCGCGCGGATGAGCTGCACATCGACGAACAGGCCGATGACCCCTTTTGTCTCCTCGCGATTGCGATTGGCGAGGGGCACGCCGATGCGAATGTCCTCCTGTCCGGTGCTGCGATAGAGGACCACGTCGAACGCCGCGAGCAGCGTCATGAACAAAGTGGCGTCGCAGGCGCGCGCCAGCGTCCTCAGCCTCTTCGTCAGAAGATCGTCGAAACGAACGACGAGTCTTTCACCGCGCCGGTCGCCCGGCGCTGGCTGTCCGCGCCGCGACGGCAGCGCGAGGACCGGACGCTCGGCGCCGAGCTGCGCGCGCCAATAGGCAAGATGCGGCTCGCCGCCGCCGGCGTCGAGCCAGCTCTGCTGCCAATGCGCGTAATCTACATATCGGATCGGCAGGTCCCGCAGCGACGCCGTCTCGCCTCGGCATGAGCGGGCGTAGAGCGATGCGAATTCGCCGATGAGAATCTGCATCGAAGCCGCATCGGCGACGATGTGATGGATGGTGACCAAAAGCAGATGATCGTCCGGCCCCAGTTCGACCAGCGCGACGCGCAGCGGCGGGCCGGTCTCGAGGTCGAACGGTCTTCGCGCCTCCTCCTCGATGCGTCGCCGCAGCTCCGTCTCCATGACTTCGGGCGGCGCGCCGAGGCGCTCCCGGCGCAGCTCGAAACGGCCCGGCTCGTGAACGATCTGCAAAATGCGCTCGCCCTCCTGACGAAAGGTCGTGCGCAGCGATTCGTGCCGGCGGATCAGCTCGTCGAAGCTTTTCTCGAGCGCCGCCTCGCGCAACGCGCCCTTCAGACGGATCGCCGCCGGGAGATTATAGGCCGCGCCCTGGCGGGCAAACCACAAGCCTCTCTGCGCGGAAGACAAAGGGGCTTGATCGCGCCCCGATCTCACAATCGGCAGTCGATGAAAGTCGACGCCCCTGTCCGCCAGACGGCGCAAGAAGACGCGCTGATCGTCGCGCGCGAGAGCCGCGAAACGTTGCGCGATCGCGCGCAGCTGCGAGGAACGCGGGTCATTCGTCTCGTTCATCGCTCGCCCGCTCCGCTCTCTTCGAATCCGCTCAACAATTCCGACATGAACGCGATCTCATCCGGCGTCGTTTCTTCATGCGCCAGACTGTCGGCCAAAGCGCCGAGCGTCGCCGTCTCGAACAGACGGTCGAAGGGCATGTCGACGCCCAGCCGGTTGCGGATTTTCGCCGTCGCCTGCGCCGCCAGCAGCGAATGGCCGCCGAGATCGAAGAAGTTGTCGGTCGAGCCGACGCGTTCGACGCACAAAATCTCCTGCCAGATCGCGGCGAGCTTCTGTTCGAGCTCCGATCGAGGCGGGAGGTAGGCGCTGCTCCGTCGCTCGGGATCCGGCAGGGCGGAACGGTCGAGCTTGCCGCTCACGGTCAGCGGCATCTCGTCCAGGACCATGATTTGCGCCGGGACCATATGGTCCGGCAAGAGCCGCCGAAGATGCGCCTCGAGCCGCGCCGGCCAATCCGGCGCCGGCGCCCTGACGACCACATAGCCGACGAGCAGCGATCCGCCCGGCCCCGGCCTCGGCGCGACCGCCGCCGCCTGCACGCCCTCATGGCCAAGCAAACAGGCTTCGATTTCGGCCGGCTCGATCCGAAATCCGCGAATCTTGATCTGATGGTCCACGCGGCCGATGAATTCGATGCGTCCATCCGCGCGCCGGCGGACGAGATCGCCGGTGCGGTAGAGACGCGCGCCGTCGGCGCGAAACGGATCGGGCGCGAAGCGTTCGGCGGTGAGATCGGCGCGGCCGAGATAACCGCGCGCCAATCCGCCGCCGCCGATATAGAGCTCGCCCGCGACGCCGGCCGGCATCGCGTTCAGTTCGGCGTCGAGGACATGCGCGCGCGTATTGTCGAACGGCGATCCGAGCAGCGGCCGCGGATCGTCGGCCTGCAGCCGGTGCCGCAGCGACCACACGCAGGTCTCGGTCGGGCCATAGAGATTCCAAGCCTCGCCGGCCGACCGGACGAGACGGGCGGCGAGATCGTCGGAAAGAGCCTCGCCGCCGCACAGCGCGAGGCGCAGGCCCAGCGCGTCGATCTCCGGCGCCTGAAGGAGAATGCGCCAAGCCGAAGGCGTCGCCTGAATGGCCGTGACGCCGCAATTCACCACCCATTTCAGCAGCGTCTGCGGATCGCTCGTCGCCATTCGCTCCGCCAGCGCAATGCTCGCGCCGCTCATGAGCGGAAGAAAAAGCTCTAGCGTCGAAATGTCGAAGCTCGGCGCGGTCAGCGCCAGCATGCCGTCGTCGGCGCGCAAGGCAATGTCCCGCTGAACGCTCGACAGGAACTCGAACAGACTGCCGCGGCTGATCGAGACGCCCTTGGGCTCGCCGGTCGAACCCGATGTATAGATGCAATAAGCGAGATGATCCGGACGTGCGACGTCGCCTGGATCGTCATCCTCGAGATCGGCGAGCGTCGCGGCGTCGCGATCGAAACACCAGACGCAGACTTCGCGATCCATGTCGCTCCTCAGCGTCTCGAGCCATCGCGCTTCTGTCAGCAGGACGCGCGCGCCCGAACGGGCGAGCATGGAGGCGAGGCGCGCAGGCGGGAGTGTCGGCTCGAGCGGCACATAGGCGCCGCCGGACTTCAGTATGGCGAGCAGGCCGATGAGCAGCGCTGGCGTGCGCTCGACGCACAGCGCGACCCGATCGTCCGGCCCGACGCCCATGGCGCGCAGGCACCGCGCCAGCCGATTGGCGCGCGCGTTCACTTCCGCATAGACGTAGGTCTGATCGCGAAACATCAGCGCAACGGCGTCGGGCGTGCGCCGGACCTGTTCCTCGATCGCTCGCGTCAGGCTCCGATCCCGCACGGCGGGAGCCGCCGCGCTCGCGGGCTCGGCCGTCTCCTCGCGCCGCGCCGCCGCCGCGATCTCGCACAGCCGGCCGTCCGGCCGCCGCGCCAATGCGCGCAATATTTCAAGGAGCTCGTCGACGAACGCCTCGATGAGCGGCGCATCATAATGGCGCTGGTCGTAGTCGAAGCGCAGGCGAAGACCGTCGCCGCGCGGAACCGCCATGATCGTCAACGGATAGTTCGTCTGCTCGTAGGATTGGAAAGCGCTGATTCCGGCGGCGCCGATCCGGTCCCAGAGGCCGGGGTCGACCGGATAGTTCTGCGTGATGAGCAAGACGTCGAAGAGCGGGGCTCCATGGGGGAACCCGCTGCACGCCTGCACGTCGCTCAGCGGTGAATATTCATAGTTGCGCAGCACGAGATTGTGATCCTGAATTTTGCGCAGCCAGGGGCCGAGCGCGCTCGTCGGCTGGACCCGCACCCGGACCGGAAGCGCGTTGATCATCATGCCGATCATCGTTTCGACGCCGTCGACAGGCGCGTTGCGGCCGGACACCACGGCGCCGAAGACGACGTCGTCGGTTCGCGCGTAGCGAGCGAGCTCCAAGGCGAGAGCGCCCTGCAGCACAGTATTCAACGTCACATGCTGCGTCTGCGCGAAGCCGCGTAAGAGCGCGCCGAAATCGCTCGGCAGTTCGCGAATGAGACTCCCATGGCCGTCCCTTCGCTGCGCGGGCGCGACCTGCTCGGCAAGCAGCGTCGGCCCCTCCACGCCGCTGAGGCCCTCGCGCCAGAAGCTCTCCGCTTCCCGGCGGTCCTGGCGGCCGAGCCATTCGACATAGCGGCCGAAGCTCTGCGACCGAACAGCCGGCGCCGGCAAACCTTGCGTTTGCGCGAGATAGTCCGCGAACGCCTCGTCGAGCAGGCGCGCCGAACTCCAGCCGTCGAGCAGCAGATGATGCAGCGTCCACACCACATATCGGCGCTCGCCCGCAATGTCGATCAGCGCGACGCGCATCAGCGGCGCATGTCGCAGATCGAACCCACGCGCACGGTCGCGCCGCAGAAATTCGAGGAGCCTGTTTTCCGCGTCGCTCGGCGGAACGGATCGCCAGTCATGCTGCTCGAACGGCATTTGCGCTTCGCGCATCACGACCTGAAGGGGCGTATCGAACCCTTCGAACACGAACAGCGTGCGGAGAATGTCGTGCGCGGCGATCGCCCGGTTCCAGGCCCCGCGGAACGCGGAGACATCGAAGGGGCCTTCGATCGTGCAGGTTCTCTGGTTGATATGCACGCCGCCCGCAGGATCCATCAAACTATGAAACAGCATGCCCTGCTGCATGGGCGTCAGCGGATAGACGTCGGCGATCTCGTCCGGGCGCGCCGGAAGCCGATCGATCTCGAGCGGCGAAAGATCGCCGAGCGGAGCGCGGGCGGACGCTAAGTGACCGTTCGCGGCGCCGGCCGGTTCGATCCGCTCGGCGACGCGGCCGAGTTCGGCGATCGTCTGATACTCGAAAATATCTTTCGGCTTGATGCGGATTCCCTGCTTCTTCGCGCGCGCGATGATTTGCAGGCTGAGAATGGAATCGCCGCCGAGCTCGAAGAAATTGTCGTGGACGCTCACGCGCTCGCACCTCAAAACGGACCGCCAAATGTCGGCGATGCTCGTCTCCAGCGGCGTGCGCGGCGCCGTGTGGACGCGGCTCGGCGCCGCGACGGGCGTCGGCAGAGCCCGCCGATCAAGCTTGCCATTCGGCGTGAGCGGCAGAGAGGCGAGCTCGATCACCGCCGCCGGCAACATGTAGTCCGGCAGGCTCCTCGCCAAATCGGCGCGAATGTCGTCGATCGCAAGAGTCGCGCCGGCGCGCGGCGTGCAATAGGCGATCAGTTGCGCATGCGCTTCTTCGTCTGCGCTCTCGGCGCGATGGACGACGACGACAGCACTGTCGACATCCGGCTGCGCGCGCAGCGCCTGCTCGATCTCTCCCGGCTCCACGCGATAGCCGCGTATCTTGATCTGTTGATCGGCGCGCCCCAGGAATTCGACGACGCCGTCCGCAAGATAACGGGCGCGGTCGCCGGTCCGGTACAAGCGTCCGCCATCGCCGCCGAACGGGTCCGGAACGAAGCGTTCGGCGGTCAGCGCGGCCTGCCGCCAATAGCCGCGCGCCAGCCCGGAGCCGCCCAGATATATTTCGCCCGCGACGCCCGCCGGCGCCGACGCCATCCATTCGTCCAGAACATAGGCGCGGTAGTTGGGGAGCGGACGCCCGAGCGGCGCCGTGCGGCAATCGCCGCGCGGCGCGACCACCCCGGCGAGGGCGCCGACGGTCGTTTCGCTCGGCCCGTAATGATTGACGATGCGGCAGGGAGGATCAAGGCGCCGCAACGTCTCGATGAGAGACCAGGGCGTCGCCTCGCCGCCGAGAATCAAGGCTCGTCGCGGCAATGCGCGCATCGGCTCGGAGGCATGGAGAAGCGCGGCGAAATGGCTCGGCACGATTTTCAGGACGTCGATTTCATGTTGCGCGACATAATCGGCGAAGGCGTCGGGGTCGAAGCATCGCGCCTCGTCGACAAGATGCAATGCGCCGCCGGAGCAAAGAGCGCCGAACAGAACCGTATGGCCGAGGTCGGCGGCGATGGTGGAGACCATCGCCATGCTGGCGCGCGGCGGCAGCCGCAATTCGCGCAGCACGCCTTGAACATAATTCGCCAGCGCGGCGTGGTCGATGACGACGCCCTTCGGTGAGCCGGTCGTGCCCGACGTATAGATGATATAGGCCGCCTGGGCAGGCTCGATGTCGATCGGCAGGGTCTCGGCGCTGTACGCGGAAAGGTCGAGCGCATCGAGCGGTGCGCGCCGCGCGCCCTGCAGCGTTTCCCCCGAGCTGTTCTCGCACAGGATCATCAACGGGTTGCAGTCCGCCACGATTTTGTTCGAGCGCTCCGCCGGGGCTTTCGGATCGAGCGGCACATAGGTCGCTCCCGCTTTCAGTATGGCGAGCAGCGCCACGACCATCTTTGCCTTACGCTCCATGCAGAGGGCGATCGGCGTCTCGCGCGCCGCGCCCTGCTCCGCGAGCCACCGCGCGAGCCGATTGGAGCGCGCGTCCAGCTCCCCGTAGCTCAGCGCTTCATCTTCGCTGCGTAGCGCCGTCGCATCGGCCTGCGCGGCGGCGGCGAGGCGAAAGAGCGAGAGCACCGATGTCGCCGGAAACGGGTCCGGATTGGCGCTCCAGCTTTGAAGCTCCGCGCGCTCGTCTGCATCGATCCACGGCAACCGGCCGACGGCGCGCGTCGGATCGGCGATCGCGCTACGCAGCAGGCTCCGCCATCCCTTCATCAGTCTTTCGATCGTGGCGAGGTCGAAGAGATCGGTCGCATAGGCGACGCTGACGCCGAATGTCGATCCCTTGTCGAGAATGTCGAGGCTGAGATCGAAATGCGCGCCGCTGTCGCCCGGAACGACCGCGTTCAGCCGCAAACCGGGCAGTTCGTGCAGCGCGTCGTAAGTCCAGTTCTGGAAGTTGTATTTGACCTGGAACAGCGGATTATCGGCGAGGCTGCGCGTCGGATTGATCCTCTCGACGAGCTTGTCGAACGGCAGGTCCTGATTGGTCTGCGCCTCGAGCGCCGTCGCGCGGACGCGCCGCACGAGCTCCGCGAAGGTAAGATCGCTGTCCGCCGTCGGACGCAGCACCTGCGTGTTGACGAAAAAGCCGACGACATTCTCTACCTCCGCCCTATTGCGATTGGCGATCGGCACGCCGACCGCCACGTCGCCCTGGCCGGTCACGCGGTAGAGCAGCGCGTAGAAGACGGCTAGAAGAAACATGAAAGGCGTCGCATTATGGCGCTGCGCAGCCTCGCGAATATCCGCGCTGATGGCGGCGTCGAGATCGAACGTATGGCGCGCGCCGCGAAAGCTCTGTGTCTTGGGGCGCCGCCGATCATAGGGAAGCTCGAGCGGCGGACGATCGCCGCCGAGCTTTTGCGTCCAATAATGCAGCTGCGGCTCGAGCCCGCCGGCCTCCAGCCAATTGCGCTGCCACAGAGCGTAATCGGCGTATCGAACGGGCGATGCGACGAGCCGCGGCTCCTCTTTCCTGTGAACGGCCGCGTAGAGCGTGGCGAAATCGCGAATGACGAGGTCCATCGACCAACCGTCGCAGACGATATGATGAAGCGTGAACAAAAGGCGATGGTCGGCGTCGCCCAGCCGCAGCAAGACGACGCGCAGCAAAGGGCCCTGTTCGAGATCGAAAGGCCGGCGCGCTTCGGTCTCGGCGATGCTTTGCGCCCGCGTCTCAGGCGCTTCGGCCGCGAGCGCGCGCAGATCCTCGGTCGCAACGTAAAGAGCCGCGCCGGACTCGACGTTTTGATAGACCTCTTCCCCGGCGTAGCGGAATGTCGTACGCAAGGCGGCGTGGCGCCGCAGCAGCCCGTCGCAGGCGCCGCGCAAGGCGTCGTCGTCGATCGCGCCCTCGAGATGCAGGGCGGCGTGCAGATTATAAGCGCTGCTCTCCGGCTCGAGCCGCCAGAGAAAGAACAGCCGGCGCTGCGCGTAGGAGGCGAGCGCGGGACGATCGCCGATCGAGAGCGGCGGAATGGGCAGGAGCGAAAAATCGATCCCGCTCGCCGCCATCTTCCGCAGCAGCTCGCGCCGCATGTCGGGCTCGGCCTGGGCGAAGCGTCGCGCCAGCGCGAGCATTCTGTCTTCCGTGGTCATCATACCCCCAGCTGGTCAAACAAGGCTTCGAACCGATCGATGCTTTCGGACGCGGGCGAATTCGTCGACAGTCGCTCGATCGCCTCCGCCAGTTCGGCGACGGTCGGGCTTTCGAACAGGCTGCGCAGCGGCACGATGATGTTGCAATGGGCGCGCACGCGCGAGACGACCTGCGTGGCGAGCAGCGAATGGCCGCCGAGTTCGAAGAAATTGTCGTGAACGCCGATCCGCGCGATCTGCAGCACGTCCTGCCAAATGGCGGCGAGCCTCGCTTCATGATCGTTACGCGGCGCGACAAAGCGCTTCTGCATGTCGGCGACATCGGGCGCCGGCAGCGCCCTGCGGTCCAACTTGCCATTGGCGGCGAGCGGCATGGCGTCGAGCGCGATGATATGGGCCGGCGTCATATAGTCGGGCAGGACGGCGCCGAGTTCGTCGCGCAGCCTCGCGCCGAGGCGCCGGCGCAGCGTCGCGCCGAGCGGATCGGTCGCATAGGGCCGCCAGTCGGCGGGCGCCGGCCGCGCGCCCGACTCGCAGGTCGCGGCGGCGGGATTTCTGAATTCGACGTCGAAGGCGCCGCGCCGCGCGCCAGGCGTCCAGCCGATAGAAACGTCCAGCCCATGCGCGGCGGCGAGCCGCCAGAAGCTCTCCGGGTCTTCGCCGGTCTCGGGCCGCCCGTCGAGCGACGCATGAATATCCGCGACGGTGGCAGCGCCGTCGCTCGCCTGCAGCAGATCGACCAAGGCGACATCGCGGGCGAGACGGCGATTGGGGACGTTGCTCACGGTCAGGCCATGCGCACGCTCGGCAGCGAGCCGCGCGTCCAGCGCCGCTAGCGCGCCGTCTTCATCGGGCCATTCCATGCGCGCCGCCGGCACGGCGGCGAGATCGCGGCGCAAGACGACGTCATAGCGATAACGAGTGAGCTCGTTGTCGCTTCGCGCCCGCTTGACGTCGATCCTCGCTCTTAGGCCGAGCAGGCCGGCGGCCGCATGGAAGAACGCCGGATCGAGGATGAGCTCCTTGTCCTGGGCGATCGCCTTGTCGATCCGTCCGCGCAATTGACGAACGTCGAGCTTGCCCGGCGCTCGCGCGAATTGCACGGACGCATGGAAGGTCGGCAGGAGCGCGAGATGACGCACGTCGCCGATGAAAATGGCGCCCTCGCCGATGACGGCGGATGCGGCGTAAAGCACATTCATCAGATAATCGCCGTCGGGAAAATACTGGACGACGGAATTCAGAACCACGGTGTCGAAGGATTCTCGAGCCATAGCGTCGAATTGCAGCGCCTCGCCTTGCATGAGCCTCACATGCGCCAGATCAGGCCGCTGCTCGATCCATGCGGCGACTTCGGCGATGGCGCGCGCCGACAGGTCCGTTCCGACATAGGCCTCGCAGGATGGAGCGAGATGCTGCGTCAACAGCCCGACGCCGCAGCCGATCTCGAGCATTCTGCGCGGCCGCAGGGCGGCGATGCGCGCGACTGTCGCGTCGAGCCACTCCTGCATGTGCGCCTCTGGAATGGGCTGGTCGTCATAGCTGCTGTTCCAGCCGGTGAAATTCGGGCCGCGCCCGGAGGCCTCATAGGCCGTCTCGAACACACTCTCCCATTGCCGGATCGCCTCGCCGGCTTGATCGCGGCGATGCAGCTCCTTCAATTTGTCCATGTCGGCGACGACATAGCCGACGAGCCGCCGGTCGCCGGCCGCGTCGTCGCGCACCGTTACGACGGCGTCGCGCACGCCGTCCAGCGCGCCAAGAGCGGCGGAGATCTCCTCCAATTCGATCCGGAACCCGCGCAGCTTCACCTGCTGGTCGGCCCGCCCCACATATTCGATGAGCCCATCGTGCCGCAGCCGGGCGAGATCGCCGGTGCGATAGAGACGGGCGCCGCCGCCCGCCGCGGCGTCTGGCACGAAACGTTCGGCCGTCAATTGCGGGCGATGCAGATAGCCGCGCGCCAGGCCCGCTCCGCCGATATGAATTTCGCCGACCACTCCGGCCGGAACCGGATTGAGCTCGTCGTCGAGAATATGAATGGCGGCGTTGGCGATCGGCGCGCCGATCGGCGCCGTGGGTCCCGCGCCCACACGGCATCGCCACGAGGTCGAGTCGATGGCGGCTTCGGTCGGACCGTAGAGGTTCCAGAATTCGCCGTCCCAGTTCCGCAGCACCGTATCGACGAGCGCCGGCGGCAAGGCCTCGCCGCCGCAGAACAGATAGCGCAAACAGCGCAGCGCCGGCGCGTCTGCATGCTCCATCAGAGCCCGCAGGAACGACGGCACGCATTGCAGAACCGTAATGCGATGCTTGGCCACCTGCCGCCACAGCTCGGCCGGATCGCGGCCGGCTTCCGCCGAGGCCGATACGCATCTGGCCCCGACCATCAGCGGCAGCCAGAACTCCCAGACCGACGCGTCGAAACTGAACGGCGTCTTCTGCAGAACGCGATCGTCGGCGTCGATGGCGAAGGTCCGGCGCATCCACTCCATGTGGTTGACGATGGCCGCATGACTGACAGCGACGCCCTTCGGGCGGCCCGTCGACCCCGAGGTGTAGATGCTATAGGCGATATTGTCGGGCCTGACGCCGACGGAAAGATTTTCGTCCGCGTAAGCGTCGAGCTCGCCCTCGTCGCGGTCGCAACACCAGATCCTCGCGTCGCACGCCCCGAGTTCGGCGAGGAGGCGCGTTTCGGTCAGCAGGACGCGTGGCTTGGCGTCCTCGAGCATGAAGCGAATGCGTTTTGGCGGGTAATCGGGGGCGAGAGGCAGATAGGCGCCGCCGGCCTTGAGCACGGCGAGCAGAGCGGCCGTCATGATGGGCGTGCGGTCGAGATAGACGCCGACCAGCACATCCGGGCCGACGCCGAAATCTCGCAGCCGCCGCGCGAGGCGATTGGCCCGCGCGTTCAATTCGGCATAGCTCCACGCGCAGCCGTCGCCCTCGACGGCGACGGCGGTGGGCGTCGCCGCGACCTGCTCCTCGATCAGCTGGTGAAGGCGGCGTCCGCCTGCGGCGAGCGCATGCGCCGCGTCGGACGCCGCCGCCGCGCTCATGCCGAGACTCACTATGCCGAGGCTCATGGCGCCGATCGATTGCGCCGGGTCGGCGAGCGCGGCGCGCAGCAGTGCGAGGAAATGCTCGGCCATGCGGGCGATCGTCGGCGGATCGAACAAATCGGCGCCATAGGTGAAGGAGGTGCGCAGCGCGTCGTCGCTTTCCTCCACGTCGAGCGTCAGATCGAATTGCGTAATCGGAGCGTCAGAGCGCGGCTCATGCGCGTCGAGGCCGGCGAGATCGCGCAACGGGCCGTAATCGCGCCGGCGATGATTGTAGGTCACCTGAAACAGCGGATTATGCGCGAGCGTGCGTTCTGGATTGAGCGCCTCGACCACCTGCTCGAACGGCACGTCCTGATTGGTCTGCGCCTCGACGACGCGGGCCGAAACGCGCTGCAGCAGATCATCGAAGCTCGGCGCGCCTTCGAGGTCGACGCGGATCACCAGCATGTTGACGAAAAAGCCGATCAATCCTTCGGTTTCGGTCCAGCGGCGGTTCGCGACCGGCAGACCGACGCAGAGGTCGCTCGCGCCGCTATAGCGACAGAGCAGCGTCGCAAATGCGGTCAGCAGCAATGTGGACAAGGTCACCGAGCGCACCTGCGCGAAGCGCCGGAGCTCGGCGGCCAGCGCATGCGGCATGGGGAAGTCGAGATTGGCGCCGCGGTAGCTCTGCTTTTGCGGACGCGGGCGATCGAGGGGGAGCGGAAGCGGCGCCTGCTCCGCGGCGAGCCGCTCTCTCCAATAGTCGAGCTGGCGGGCGCCAGCTCCGTCGGCGAGCCATTCGCGCTGCCAGATGGCGTAGTCCGCATATTGAATGGGCAGCACCGGCAGGTGCGGCTCCGATCCGCGCACATGGCTCGTATAGAGCGTCGCGAACTCGTTCATCAGTACGTTCAGCGACCAGCCGTCAGAAACGATATGATGCATGGCGACGAGCAGCGCATGTTCGCGCTCGTCGATTTGCAGCAACGCGACGCGCAGCACGGGACCATGTTCGAGATCGAAGGGCCGGCGCGCCTCGCGGGCGATCAGCGTCTGCGCCTCGAGACGCCGTTCGCGAGACGACGATGCGCTCAGTTTTGCGGCCGCGATCGGCGGCAAGGGATTGGACGCGATGTTCTGGACATAGTCGCCGCCCAGCGCCGGAAACGAGGTGCGGAGCGTCTCGTGCCGGGCGACGAGCGCGCTGAAGGCCCGGTTCAGAGCGTCGATATCCAGTTCGCCGTCGAGCCGCAGGGCGCCGACAACATTATAAACCGGATTGTCCGGCTCCATCTCCCAGAGGAAGCGCAGGCGCCTTTGCGCATGCGAGAGCGGCAGCGGCCGGGTTCGATCGGCGCGCGGCAACGCAGGCTCCAAATGCGATGGCGCGGCCGGCCGCAGCGCCGAGGCCAACGCCCTGATCGTCTGGCGCTCGAACATGGCCTTAGGCGTCACCTGCAATCCATGTTTGCGCGCGCGCGCGATGACCTGCAGGCTGCGGATGGAGTCGCCGCCGATCTCGAAGAAATTATCCGTGACGCCGACCGCCTCCGACCGAAGAACCTCCTGCCAGATCCGCGCGAGCAACTCTTCCGTTTCGTTCGCGGGCGCGACGACGTTTCGGCCGCCGGCCTGCGGCGCGGGAAGCGCACGGCGGTCGAGCTTGCCATTGGCCGTCAGCGGCAAGCTCGCGAGCGGCGTGAAAGAGGCGGGAATCAGATGGTTCGGCAGGACGCGTTCGAGCGCCGAGCGCAATGCGCCGCCATCGATCGCGCTTCGTTCCGTCGGCACGTAATAGGCGACGAGGCGCCTGTCTGAGCCATCGCCATCGGCGACGACCGCGGCGTCCGCGACGCCGTCGAGCGCTCTCAGGGCCTCGGCGACCTCCGCCGGCTCGACGCGATAGCCGCGAATCTTGATCTGCTCGTCTGCACGGCCGAGAAACTCGATTTGCCCCATGCGGTCGTATTTGACGCGATCGCCTGTGCGATAGAGACGCTCGCCGCGTCCGGTGGGATCTGGAATAAAGCGCTCCGCCGTCAGTCCCGGCCGCCCCAGATAGCCGCGCGCCAATCCCTCGCCGCCGACATAGAGATCGCCCGGCGCGTTGCGGGGCGCATCTGCGAGTTCATCGTCGAGGATGACGACATAGGCGTTGGGCAAAGGGCGCCCGACGGGAATGGCGCCGCTGCCGGCGAGCGGCGCCTCGAGCTCATGCGTCAGCACGCCGACAGTCGTCTCGGTCGGGCCGTAATGATTGACGATGCGGCAGCCGGGCTTCAATTCGCGCACGATTTCCGCCAGCTCCCGGTCGGCGGTCTCGCCGCCGAGGATCAGGACATGCTCCGGCAGCGCCCCGCGCGGCTCGGCGGCCTGCAGCAGCGCCCGCAGATGGCCGGGCACGATCTTCAGAACGCCGATCCGGCGGCCCGCCAGATGCGCCGCGCAAAGATCCGCGTCGGCGACGACGTCCGGCCCCGGCAGATCGAGCGGCCGGCCGGAGCACAGCGCGCCGAACAGCGCCGTATGGCCGAGATCGGCCGCGACGCTCGACACCATCGCCATGCTCGCATCGGGCGGGATTCGCACTTGCTGCAACAGGCCCTGGACATAATCGGCGAGCGCGCCATGGCTGACGACGACGCCCTTGGGGCGACCGGTGGAGCCGGATGTGTAGATCACATAGGCGGCCTGCCCCGGCAGGATGTCGACGTGCGGCGGCTCGGCGTTGAAGAGCGCCAAAGAATCGTCTTCCAAAGCGATGAGTTCGACCTGCGCCTCGCGGCCGGGATCGGCCGCGAGGCGGGGCAGCGCCGCGCCGCGGCTGACGATGGCCGATGCGCCGCACTCCGCGACGAGCGCGCGAAGACGCGCGTCGGGGGCAGCCGGATCGAGCGGAACATAGGCCGCGCCCGATTTAAGAATTCCGAGCAGGCCGACGACCCATTCCGGGGAGCGTTCGACGACCAGCGCCACGCGATCCTCGCGGCCGACGCCATGCGAGGCGAGACAATGGGCGAGCCGATTCGACGCTTCTTCCAACTGGCGATGGGAGTAATCGCGCGAGCCGCCGCGCAGAGCGAGGCCGTCGACGTCGGCAGGGAGGCTGCGCCGGCGCAAAGCGAGGACGTCGCGCGATTCGAACGCCTGCGTCGCTCCCGATCTGCGGGTCGCCGGACGCGGCGACAGATCGTGCAGCCTCGCTTCCGGCGCCTGGACGATGGACTCGAGCAGGTCGAGGAATTCATGCTTCCATTCGAGGATGGCGTCCGCGTCGAACACATCCGTCGCGTAAGTGAAGAAGCCCTCGATTTCGTCTCCCGCATCCATCACGTCGAGAGCCAGATCGAAATGCGCGCCGGCCGGCGCCAGGGCGAGGCTCTCGATGCGCAAGCCGCCGAAATCGCCGAGTGCGGGAGCCGCGAAGCCATAATTGAACTTCACCTGGAACAGCGGATTATGCGCGAGCGTGCGCTCGGGCTGCAAAATCTCGACCAGCCTTTCGAACGGCAGATCTTGATTGGCATGAGCGCCCAAGACCGCGTCCTTCACCTCGGCCAGCAGCGCCGCGAAGGGGCTTCGGTCATCGACATGAGTGCGCAGCACCAGCGTATTGACGAAAAAGCCGATCAGCCCCTCGGTCTCGATGCGGCGGCGATTTGCGAAGGGCGCGCCGACGCGCAGATCGCTCTCGCCGCTGCGGCGGCGGAACAGAATGTAAAACGTGGCCAGCAGGACCATGAACAGCGTAGCGTCATGCGCCATCGCCAATTCCCTGAGCCGCGTCGCGAGAGCGGCATGCACGCGGATGTCGACGGTCGCGCCGCGCCCGCTCCGCACGGCGGGCCGCGGCCGATCGAAAGCAGACATCAGCGGCGGATGCGCGTCGCCGAGGCGTTCGCGCCAATAGGCCAGTTGCCGGTCCGCTTCGCCGGCCCCGAGCCAACGCCTCTGCCATAGCGCGTAATCGCCATATTGGATGCGCAGCGGCGGCAGCGCGGCCTCCTCTCCACGGTTGAAGCCTCCATAGAGCGCGGCGAGCTCCCGCAGACAGATCGTCAGCGACCAGCCGTCGGCGACGATGTGGTGCGCGGTCAACAACAGCAGATGATCGTCGTCCCTCAGCCGAACCAATTTGACGCGGAACGACGGACCATTCTCCAAATCGAACGGCCGACCGGCCTCCGCCGCCGCGATCGCCAGCGCCCGCGCCTCGCCGTCGCTTGACGCCGTATCGCTTATGTCTTCCACCGCGATATCGATCTCACCGCCCTCGTCGATCACTTGGATCGTCGCACCGTCGCATTCCCTGAAGCGCGTCCGCAAAATCTCGTGTCTTTGGCGGAGCGCGCCGAAGGCCTGGGACAGCGGCCCGATCCGTAAACGGCCCCGCAATCTCATCGTCAGGGGAAGATTATAGGCGGCGCTGTCCGGCTCCAGCCGCCAGAGGAACCAGAGGCGGCTCTGTGCGAACGACAGAGGGGGACTGTGATCGTGGACGGCGACGATATGAAATGCGTCCGCATCCTCCCCCGCGCTTTCGATGTCGCGGGCGGCCATTTCATCACGAAGGCGCGCGATGGCGGAGGCGAATGCCGCAAAGCTCGGCTTTTCGAAGAGAAGACTCGGCTCGACGGTGAGGCGCCATTGGCCGGCGATGCGCGCCGTCATTTGCGCGACGAGCAGCGAATTGCCGCCGAGCTCGAAGAAATGCGCGTCTCGTGCATCGATTCCGCGACCGAACAACTCACTCCAGACCGTAGCCAGCCATTCCGCCGTTTCCGTCTCCGTCGTCGTTTGCCCGACAGAAGAGACGCTACGTCCCAGCCGCTCGGCGCCTTCGGGCTCGCCTCGCCGCCAGACGAAAAAAACGTCGAACGATCCATTCTCGAAGAGCGGCAGACAAGCAGAGCGCTGCAGCTTGCCGCTCGACGTCATAGGAAGCGCGCCCGGATTTACGAGAAGTATCAGCGATGCGCCTTCCTGATAGACCTCGGTCAGGAGCGCGTGGATCGCCTGCGCCACCTTTTCCGGATCGATGAGCTTTTGCGTGCGTTTGCCGATTTCGACGGCGACGCCTATTCCCTCCGTCCCATTCACCTCGACCGGAAAGGCGGCGACCCGGCCTCGGCGAGCGGCTTCGAGCTCCTCTTCGATCGTCAGCTCGACGTCCTGCGGATGGAGGTTTTGACCGCGGATGATGATGAGATCCTTGAGCCTGCCGGCGATGAAAAATTGTCCATCCCTACGAAAAGCGAGATCTCCGGTGCGCAGGTATCGCCTGCCGGCTCTCTCGACAAAGGTCTCCTCGGTCGCTTGCGGATTTTGCCAATAGCCCTGCGCGACGCTGGTACCGGCGATCCAGACCTCACCCATCGAATCCGGGCCCGCCTCGGTTCCGGTCGCCGGATCGATGAGCTGAATATCGTTTTCCTCGAAAGCGTCGCCGCAGGAGATCAGCGTGATGGGCGGCGGCGCCGCTTCCTCGCCGCTTGCGTCGCCCGTGTCGAAGGTTGCGGATATCACTTTTGCGCCCGGCCGTTTCGCCGTCACGAACAGAGTCGACTCGGCGAGGCCGTAGCAGGGATGAAACGAATGCGCAGAAAAGCCCGCCGCCGAAAACGTCTCGGCGAAGGCGTGGAAGGTGCCGGGTCGTATCGGCTCCGACCCGCAGAACGCGACGCGCCATCGGCTCAAATCGAGCGTCGCCGGCAATGGCGCGGCAATTCTTTCGACGCAGAGCCGGAACGCGAAATCAGGTCCGCCGCTGACGGTTCCGCCGAATGAGGAGATCGCCTCGAGCCAGCGCAGAGGCCGCTCGATGAAGCTGCGCGGCGACATCAGCACGAGCCCCGCGCCGCTGTAGATCGGCTGTAGAAGACAGCCGATCAATCCCATATCGTGAAACAGCGGCAGCCAGCTGACGCAGACGTCGGTCGGCTGCAGTCCGAAGCCACGCGAGATCGCCGCCTCATTGGCCAATATATTGCCGTGGCTGACCATCACGCCCTTCGGCGCTGCCGTCGACCCCGACGTATATTGCAGGAAGGCGATGTCGTCCCGCCCGAGCGGCGGCGCGATCCATCGCCCGACGTCTCCTTCGAGCCTGTCCACCGCCATCACCTCCACGCGGCCCGGCTCCGGCAGCGCCGCTCTCAACGCCGCAGCCGCTTCGCGCGCGAACTCTTGCGTCAGCAGTAGGCGAGGCCGCGCGTCTTTCGCGATGGCGAGAAGCCGGCTCAGATGGCGCGCGCCCAGAGACTGCGGCGGATAGGCCGGCGTCGCGATGACGCCCGCGTAGAGACAGCCGAAAAAGGCCGCCACATAGTCGAGCCCGCTCGGCAGCAGCAGCAGCGCCCGCTCGCCGGGCGCGGCCTTCGCCTGCAGGGCCGCAGCAATCGACAGCGCGCGCTCATGCAGCGTCCGATAGGTGAAGACCTCCTCGGAGCCGTCCCGGTCGGCGAGAAAGCGCAAGGCGATCTGCTCGGGAGACTGCTCCGCGCGTCTGTGCAATATCGCGGCGATCGTGTCCTGCGAATCCCATGGCGCCTGCATCGACATACTCCCGACCGATCGTCTGTGCGGCGTTCCGCGAACAGACCCGTCGCTGATCTTTTGGTTCAATCGAAAACGGGTTCCGCGACGGGCCGACCGAGCTCCCTCGAAACGGTCGCCGCCGACGACTCTGGTCCCCGCCTGTCGACGCCGTCCGCCTCGATCCGTCCGTCGCGCATCGTCAGCACGCGATCGGCAAGATGGAAGTACCGGTCGTCATGTGAGATAACGAGGACGATCTTGCCTAGGCGTTTTAGATCCGGCAAAATCTCGCGATAGAAAATGTCCCGATGAAGCGGGTCCTGATCGGCAGCCCATTCGTCGAAGACGAGGAAGGGCCGGTCCTCGAGAAGCATCGCGATGAGCGCCAAGCGCTTGCGCTGGCCTTGCGACAAGCAGCGCGTCGAAAACGCTCCTGCGGAGACGAAGACCTTCTGCTGGAGGTCGAACTGCACGACCAGCCTGTTGCCGCGCTCGTCGACGTTCCGTCCCTCGACGCCGATCAGCGACTCGAACAGATAGAAATCGAAGAATATCGCCGCAAAGAAGCGTCGATAATCTTCGCGATTGCCGTGGTCGACCGGCACGCCGTTCAAAAGGATATCGCCTTTGGTCGGAACATAAAGGCCGGTGAGAATCTTCGCCAAAGTGGTCTTTCCGCTGCCATTGCCTCCCACCAGAAAGACGAGCTCGCCGCGCGCGAAAGAGAGATCGAACGGGCCTACGGTAAATCCCTCGCCGCTGTCGCGATCACTATAGGCGTAGGCGACGTCGCGTAGAACGAGCGTCTGGACGCCGTCCGCATAGTCGATCGGCATTCTCGCCTCCGAGTCGGTTTGGACGACGGGCAAGAGCGACAAGAGCTGCTCGACGCGCCGAGCGGCGATACGGGCGAGATTGATCTGCGGAATATTGTTGAGCAGCACTTCGAGCGGCGTCACCATATAGAGAAACAACAGCGTGAAGCTCGTGGCTATGCCGACCTGCTGGGGCGCGTCCCCAGTCACCGCGAACAGCACGACGCCGATGAATGCGAAAATGAGAAAACTTCCGAAGCCGCCCGACAAACAGAACCAGGAAAGGCCCGCGACCCGCTTCCGACGGACATCGCCGATTGCCCGACCGAGAAGATCATTCACGAGAATGCCGCGCTTGGCGGCGTTGAGCTTGAGCTCCTTCGCGCCCTCAACGATCGCGCCGAAATGATCGAACAGTCGAACTTGCGATTCCGACGCCGCTCGGAGCTCCTTCAGGGCGCGCAGATGAAGGCCGTGATACCCGAATGCGCCGATGGCGATCGCCATCAAGGCCAACAGAAAAATGGGCCACGACAGAAATGCGAGATAAGCGAGACATCCGGCGACGATCACCATATTGGTCAGCAACGCCGGGAGACTGACAAAGAGCACGGATATCTGGTTGCTGTCGTCCGTCAACGCAGAATTGATCTTCGCCGCTCCCGTCTCCTCTATGTCGCGATAATCGGCCGCGAGAATATGAGTGGCGATATGAAGACGCAGCTTCGCGAGAACGCCTTGGCTCAAGCGGTGAAATAAAACGCCGGATGCAGTGCGTCCCGCGACCGCCGTCATCGCAGCGAGCGCGAATTCGATCAGGATCGTCGAATGCGTCACGCTCCTTGTCAGCGCGGCGTTGATCGATGCAATCAAAACGACATTCCCAAGACCTGCGATAATGCTCGCGATGACCGAAGCAATCAAAAGCAGGCGGAACTCTCCGACCAATCTCCAAAGCATGATGCGGCTTCCACGTTCCTCTACATCGAATAGGACGCACCGGCGCCGCAACAATTTAACGCCTCGACGAAATTCCTTGCGCCCACAGCCAGGCTCCGAGCTGCTGCAAGCAGCGCCGGACAAGGCCGGCGACGCCGAGCTCGAGGCGCGCCGATCGTTTCGCGCAGAGCGACAAAGCCGGCGGAGCTTCGGTCCGTCGGATTCGATCTACTGTAATCAGGTCCGCGAGGAGCCCCCGTCAACGGCAATAGGTGTCGCTTGCAAAATCGTGCGCTTCGGAGCCAAGCCCAGGGCCTTGACTTCGCCGGTCTGTACTTCGGCGCATCGTCGCCGCCTTCATCAGCAGAGGGCTGCCGGGGCTCTGCCACGCGCCCCGGGAAGGCTCGGCGCCGCCGCCGACGAAAGCGTTGAACACGCGCCTACCGTATCGCCCTTGCATGTCGCGCATTCTCCACGTCGGCGTCCCCGCTTCTTACAAGGCGACCTCGGCCGCTCGATCTCTATGGCTTCTCGGCAAATCGTCTCGGCATCGCGAATCATAAAATTGACAAGCGTCGGCGAAACGCCAATTCGCTGTGCGATCATTTTTTGTGTCGCGCCTTCGACGCGATGCTCCAAAAAGACTTCGCGGGTCCTACGCGGCGTTTTGTGCAACGCCTCGATGATCGCTTCCAACGCCTCGCTTTCGAGCAGTCTTTCGAGAGGACAAACGCCCGCGGCCGCTACGTCGCACATCTCATCTTCCTCCCCAATGACGCGACGTTCCCGCATTGTTTGGCGCATGTTGTCGATCGCCATATTACGCACCATCCGAAAAAGATAGCTGTATGGCGACCTGACATCGTTGCAGGTATTTTCGCAAATCTTCACGATCGCATCCTGCACGACGTCCTCGGCATGCTGCCGATTGCGCAAAATTCTGGCGGCGTGCTCCACCAATCCATTACGCTTGCTGATGACGATCTTCAGCAGAAGGGCCCGCTGCGCAGCTACGTTCTCCGGCACTGAAAGACTCCTTGAAACGCGCGAGGATCGCCGAAATAGGCATTGATAACGGAAGCCCTTGGTGTTCCGCTGCCCGTCTTCTCGACCTCGAAGATCCAAAGGCGAACGATCTACGCAAGCGACGAACGAGCATAGCTGCGAGTTGGAACGGACAAAATAGCCTTTCCTAATTTTCAAAAAGGAACAATTCTCAACGGGAGCCACGATGATGGGCCCTTTGGATTTTCGAGCGCTGCGGATGTCGGGTGGAGACTGGTCAGAAGCTTCCGTTTCGAGCCGGGCAGAAGCTGGCGGCGATCATGGAGTCGGGCGGAATATCCGCCGACACGTTCAGAATCTCGCGTAGTTGTCATGATGTTCAGCCATTGCGACGACGACTTTGCGCGGACCTTCGAACGGCGTTCGTCCGTGCGCTGTCAACATATTATCGAGCATCATCACGTCGCCTTTGCGCCAGGGAAAACTATGCGTCTGTTCCGCGAGAATCGCGCGCACGTCATCCAACAGCTGGTCTTCGATCTCCCCGCCATCGGCGAAATACGCATTGCGCGGCACATTTTCGATACCGAGCAGATCCACCAGCGACTCGCGAATCTCCGTCTGCAAATTGGAAATGTGAAACAAATGTGCTTGATTGAACCATACGAATTCGCCGGTCACCGGATGACGCTCGAAGGCTTGGCAGAGTTGCCGCGTCCTCAGGCCGCCGTCGTCGAGCCACTCGCAGACAATCCTGGCTCTGGCGCAATAGCGCTCGACTTCGGAAGGCGCGCTCGTATTGAAGACTTTTTGCCACGGCACGTCGAATTGGCCGAAATTACGCACATAAACGACGCCATCGGCGAAGCGTTCGCGAATGGAAGCCGGCACGCGTCGATAGATCGCCCGACTATCGGCGACGGGCGTTTCGCCTCCGGCAAGAGCCGCCGTCACGCAGTGGAACCATATCTTCATGGGCCATTCACGCGTATAGGCCTGTTCGTTATGGAGCGGGATGTGCTGATGCGGTGGATATTCGGTCGACGTATATATGCCGGACGACACGGCGGCGCGCGGCGTCGAGGCGAATTCATAGGTCAAGAGTGGATGCCCGAACGCGGCGGCGAATTGCCGAAAAACGTCGATCGACTCCACTTGGAATCCGCGTAGCAGCACCCCGCCTGCCGTCGGCAGGAGGGAATCGATCTCACCGCGCAGCCACGGCCAAGCCGCGAGCAGGGTTTCGCCCGCGTGCCGAGGCTCGATCAGGACGGCGGGAGATGAATCGACAGCGACCGCGCATTCTCGCGAGTTCATCCTATTGCCCTTTGCAAGAAGTCAGGTGAGCGATGGAGAGGCACGGGAAGCCTCGAGCAGAAGCTGGGGGATCCGCGACAGGACCTGCGCCTCTTGGCGCTGAATGAAGAAGTGTCCTCCGTCGAACCATTGCAGCGAAAAATCTCCCCTCGTCTCCAGCCGCCAAGCCTCCAGCTGATCGGCCGCGATGTCGTCCTCATGGCCGGCAAAGACATAGATCGGCGCCGACAGCGGCGGTGAGTTCTTGTCCTGAAAGCTGCTGCATAGGAGATAGTCGCTGCCGAGCACGTCCAAGACCATCCGCAAAAGTTCTGGATTAGCGAAAACCTCTTCGGGCGTCCCGCCCTGCTTGCGCAAAATGGCGATCAGCGAGGCATCGTCTTGTCCATCGGCGAAGCACGCGAAGTTCCGTCGAGACGGCGCCGCCGTCGCCGACAAGATAAGGGCGAGCGGCAGGGCCCTCGAAAGGGCCGACAAACGGACCGCCATGCCGTAGGCGAGGAGCGCGCCCATACTATGGCCGAACAAAGCATATCGCCCGCTCATGGAAGCCGAGTGCTCTTCGCAGAGCTGCTCGACCAATCGCTCGAAATGTTCTGCGGCCGGCTCCGCGATCCGATAGCCGCGGCCCGGCAGTTCGACCGGGTGCAAGACGATCCACGGCGGCAAGCTGCGCCGCCAGCGAAGATACATAGTGGCGCTCGCTCCTGCGCAGGGAAGACACAGAAGCGTCAGAGGTTCCGGCACGGCGCCTATTGCTCCGTTCGGGATACGGCCTGTTCTTCCATGAACCGGCGCAGGGAAAGTGGACGCATGTCGGTCCAGACGCTCTCGATATACGCAAGGCAAGTCTTCTTGTCGCCCGACACGCCTGCATCACGCCATCCATCTGGAATCGGCTTGTAGTCGGGCCAAATCGAATATTGTTCTTCGTGATTTAATACGACGCGAAAAATCGTGTCCTCTCGATCGAAGCAATTCATAGGTCGTCGTCCTTTGCCGTTGACGTTCCAACACGATGGTCGGAAAGCGATAGAGGTCGCTATGATAGACGCACATGCGGCTCGCCGATTTAGAGGGCGTCGCCTTTTTTATCGACCGAATAAATTGCCGGCTAAACAACTCCCGCTCTCGTTCGTCATGTCAAAGACAGGCATCACTTGGGAGCGTAGATGGCCATGAGCGGCATGGCGACACTGGAGCGCGAGTTGGAGCGAGGGGCGGCCGTCCCCTTGCAGCGGCCCGGCGGCCGTCGCTTCGACTGGATTTGCGACGCGGAAGATCTCCTGATCCGTGATCTTTCGACGGGAAGCACGACGCATTGGTCGCTCCGGCGGAGCGGCGACAGCGCAACGCTCGAATGTCGGGGAAAAGCTGTCGAAACGCTCGGGACCGACGATATGACCGTGGCTTTCGAGGCGTCGTTTGTCCACTTCCCGGACGCGCGTCGTCTCGATTTGCAAGCCGCTGCGGGCAGTTTCGACGCCCTGCTCCAATCCGGCCTCGCAGCGTGCGACGATTCCGAGCGCATCTGCGTTGTCCGCGACATGTTCTGGCAACGCTCGGAGTATTGGCGAGCGAATGCGTGCAGTCCGACGCGTCCATTACGTTACGCGTTCACGCAGGGTCGGCGCCATCCGCAGCGCGAGCCGAAGCCGAATGGATTGCTCTATACGCGCTCCATTCCATGGCTGAGAGCGACGCTGTCATTCAGAGTCATCGATCCGGAGGGCGACATCGCTCGCTTCCATCGATGGATGAACGACCCGACCATCGACGCCTTCTGGCAGGAGGCGGGCGACATCGGCAAGCACCGCGCCTATCTTGCCGCCATATCGTCTGATCCGCATGTCATCGGGGTCATCGGCTGCTTCGATGACGACCCCTTTGGCTACTTCGAAATCTATTGGGCGAAAGAAGACCGCATCGCACCATTTTGCGACGCCGACGATTTCGATCGCGGCTGGCATGTGCTGATCGGCGAGCCGTCATTCCGCGGCAAGCCCTTTGTGACGGCCTGGCTTCCGTCGATCTCCCATTATCTCTTTCTGGACGATCGCAGAACGCAGCGCATCGTCATCGAACCGCGCTCCGAC
Source organism: Methylosinus sp. is20ea (assembly GCF_059718135.1). Classification (NCBI taxonomy): domain Bacteria; kingdom Pseudomonadati; phylum Pseudomonadota; class Alphaproteobacteria; order Hyphomicrobiales; family Methylocystaceae; genus Methylosinus; species Methylosinus sp. is20ea. Next base: position 505,177 of record NZ_AP046088.1, read on the forward strand.
AATCACAAGATGATCGGAAATCTCGTGAAGGGCGGCTACGCGATCGTCAAGGAATTCGATTTTCCGCACAAGCGCGCGACACTCGCCACTCTGACGCGCGACACGTTCTTCCGCGAACAGCTTTGAGCGTCGCGAGCTCTCGTTTTTTTGTCTCACATGGGGATGCACATGCGCATTTACGATCTCATCGGCATCGGCTTTGGCCCCTCCAATCTGGCGCTCGCGATCGCCTTGCAGGAGCAGAGCAACGCAGGGCAAGCGGAGCTGGACACGCTGTTCATCGAGCGACAAAAGGAATTCGCCTGGCACTCCAACATGCTCTTGGACCATGCCCATATGCAGATTTCTTTCCTAAAAGACCTCGTGACGCTGCGAAATCCTTCGAGCCCATTCAGTTTCCTCCGCTATCTGCATGAAAAAAGGCGCCTGCAGGACTTCATCAATCTGAAGACTTTTTATCCCAGCAGGCTCGAGTTCAACGACTACCTCGCCTGGGCAGCCTCCCATTTCGAAAACATTTCCACATACGGAGAAGAAGTTATCGATGTGCTACCAGAACTGCGAGACGGGACGGTTTCTTTGCTCCGCGTCCGCTCGCGTGGTCGGAATCGAGCGCTCCACGAGCGCCTCACGCGCAACCTCGTCGTCGGCGTCGGCGGCGCGCCGAACGTGCCCGACCGCTTCCTGCCTCTCGGAGCAGACCCGCGTGTGTTTCATTCGAGCCACTACCTCGGCGAACTCGCTCGCCAAAAGGCTGCGAGAAAGATCGCTGTCATCGGCGCCGGCCAAAGCGCCGCCGAGGTCTTCATGGATCTCCACAATCGAGGCGTCGGCGTCGACCTGATCATGCGGGCCCGCGCCATCAAGCCATCGGACGACAGCCCGTTCGTGAACGAGATATTCAATCCAGAATATGCGGATCATCTGTTCAATCAGCCGGACGACGAGCGCGCGGCGCTCATCGACGAATTCATGAACACAAATTACGCGGCGCCGGACCTCGCGCTGATCGAGCAAATCTACGGCGTCTTCTACCGACAAAAGGTCTCTGCGGGCGACAAGCATCGCTTCCTGCGACGACACGACGTCGTGGGCGCCTCGGCCGAAGCGGACGGCATTCGGCTCTCTCTCGCAAATCTCGATACGAACCAAATTGATACCCAGACTTATGACGCGGTCGTTCTCGCAACTGGCTATCTACGGGAATCGCACAATGCGCTCTTGCGTCCTCTTGTCGCTCATCTCGGGCCCTTCGCCGTGGACCGGCATTATTGCATCGTCAAGTCGCCGAAATTCCGGCCATCGATCTTTCTTCAAGGATGTTGCGAAGCGACGCATGGGCTCAGCGACACGCTGCTGTCGATAACCGCCATTCGGACCGACGAAATCGGGTGGGCGATTCGGGAGGCGCTCCGATTCGCCTCCCAAGACGCGGAAGGCGACGACGCCGCAACGGCGGACGAGGTCTATTGAACGGGAATGGGCGAGAGAAGTCCGCATTTGTTCGAGGCGTCCGGGGACCGCGCGGAGATCGATGGCGTCGAATTGGAGGAACGCTGGCAGGCAACGCCCTGGCTCACTCTCTCAGCGCCGTGATCATAGCGGAAGCCCGTCACTCCGCCTCCATCGATTTGCGACCGAGGACGGCGTCAACGCGGCGCTCGATTTGTTTGGAACAACAATTTGAATGTGGCGCCGCCGCCAGGCGTCTCCTCGAGCGAAATGCGGCCGTCATGCGCCTCCATGAGTTCTTTGACGATGGCGAGGCCGAGTCCGGCGCCGGACTTCGCGTCCGTCTTGCGCCAGAATGGTTCGAAGATCAGATCGCGATCCGATTCCGCGACCCCCTCTCCATGATCGATCACGGCGACCGTGGCGTCGGCGCCGACGCGCACGAGCACGGTTCCCCCTTCCGGTTCCGCGCGCAGCGCATTGTCGATAAGGTTGCCGATGATGCTTTCCAGCGCCTGCCTGTCTCCCGCGATGACAACCGGCTTCCGGGTCACTTCCGCGGCGAGATTACGCTTGTTTTTGAGCGCCAGCAGCACATGATCGTCGATAGCCGCCTGCGCGACTTCGGCAAGATCGATCGCCGTGGAAACGCCCCTGCGGCCCTGCAGCCGCGCCGAGGCGAGAAGCTGTTCCACGATCGCGCGAACTCGCCGCGCGTCGCGCTTCAGATCACTGACGAAGCCGACCTCTTTAGGATGGTCGAGTCGCTCGGTGAGAATCGCGACGGGCGTGCGCAATTCATGCGCGGCGTTGGCGAAAAAGCGACGCTGACGTTTGAAGTCCTCATCGAGACGTTCGAGCGCGTCGTTCATCGATGCTACGAGAGGCCGAATCTCTGACGGCGTCCCGCGAACCGACAAACGCCGGTCGAGCGACACCAAATCGATGAGTTCCGCTTGTCTGACGAGCGAGTCCAATGGCGTGAGCCCCCGCTTCAGCGTCACCCATCCAATGATCGCGACCACGAGAATCTCGAAGAGATGATATTGAATGTCCCCAACTCCCGCCATATACATCCAGTAGGGTAGATCGCTCCAGGACGACACATAGCCATAGGTCGCGATCTCCAATCTTCCGTGGCGCGTGTTGGACAGCACCATAGCGCCTTTGAGATCGCTCCCCGAATCGGCCTTGAGCCGGTACGATAGGCTGATCGGCCTAATGCCCTCATTATTCTTGATGCGGGACACGAGATCGGGTGACGACCCCGGCAACTCCGACATCGTCTTCGGGTCGAATACGGCGAGGCGCAACGTCGGGGTGCGTTCGATAAGGGCGCGCAATTCGCGCGTAGGATCGAGACGTAGGATTCCGTCGGGAAATCGCGTCACCGACGCGGCCGTCAGAGAGTGGATATTGGGAAAAGCGAGATCATTCCAGAGTTCCGGTCCGCCGGGAATGATTCCGAATGCGCTAAAAATATGAACGAAGACATGCGTCACTATATAGCCGGCGACTTGCGCGATCACGACATAGACGGACAGCCGGGCGGCGACCGAGCGAAATGCGCTCATGTCTCGACTTCGCTCAAGAGATAGCCGCGCCCGCGCACGAGATGGATCTGGACGCCGGCGTCGGCGCTTTCGAGCCGCTTGCGCAAGCGCGAGACGAGCGTGTCGAGAGCGCCTGGCGACACAATGTCGTCAAATCCGTATACGTCCTCCATCAAAGTGCAACGCACGACCACGCGGTCGATGCGGCGCACGAGCGATTCGAGCAACGCGAACTCGCGCTTGTGAAGCTTTATGGGCTTGTCCGCGACGCAAAATTGCTGGCCGGTGGGATCGAAGGACAGCGCGCCCGCGGTGATCGGCGGCGCCTTTGCGCCGCTCGACGATCTCAAACGCGCTCGCACACGCGCCATCAACTCTTCTCCGTCGAATGGCTTGACAAGATAGTCGTCGGCGCCGGCGTCGAGGCCTTCCACTCGCTCCCGAGGCGCATCGAGCGCAGTCACGATCATGATGCGGACGCCCGGCCGCAACGCGCGCATCACAGGAATCGCCTCCGCGCCATCGCCATCCGGCAATCGCCGGTCGAGCAGCATCAATTGATACGGAAATTGTTTCAACGCCTCCTGCGCATCTGCGAGATTAGCGACATGGTCGCAGGAATAGCCGGCCTTCCCGAGCCGTTTACAGATGAGGCGAGCCATATCCACTTCGTCTTCGACGATGAGAATTCGCATCGAGTGACATCCGGCCGCCGGCGAGCGCGGTCTCGCAGCCAGCAACACCAAACTAGAGCGTCGACTTTTCTTCCGCCACCCGAGAGCGTTCTGTCTGGAAACTTTCCGAAGCCTTCGGCTCGGCAGATCGGTGTAAGGTTCGAGAGCGTAACTATGACTGCCCTTGACCGGCCGTGTTTTGGCCGGGCGACCCGCAATCTGGCCGGAGGCCCTGTCATGTCCGTTCTACTTCGTCACGCGTTCTGGGGCTTCGCCTCGTTGCTGGCCACCACCGCGCTCTCCGAAGGCGCGGCCATGGGGCAAGAAGCAGGGTCGTCGGTTTTGCCGCCCGTGAAGGTGGACGCGCCGCAACAGAAGATTCGGCCAAGGGCCGTTCCGAGCAGCGCCGCGCCGCGAGTGGCAAGATCGCGGACGAGGGGATCGAAGCACGCCGTGCAGATAAACGTGGGCGCTCCCTCGCCGACCGGCGTCGGTCCTGCGGTGGCCGGCAGGCTCGCCGGGCAAAGCGCGCCTGCGCCGGGTCCGCAAGGCTATGTGGCGCACGAAAGCTCTACCGGGACCAAAACCGATACACCTCTCCTCGAAGTGCCGCAGTCGATCTCCGTCGTCACGCGCGCGCAAATGGACGCGCGCAACGTGCAGCGCGAGGGCGAGGCGTTCCGCTACATGGCGGGCGTCTATTCCGAGCCCTATGGCGGCGATCCGCGCGCGACCTTCGACGCGCCCTATATTCGCGGTTTCGACGTCAGCACGAATGGAGTCTATCGCGACGGATTGCGCGAGGCCAATGGCGTCTGGTCGCGCTTCATCACCGAATTCTATGGCCTCGAGCGTGTCGACGTGCTCAAAGGTCCCTCATCCGTCCTCTACGGCCAGGGCAGCCCAGGAGGCATCGTCGACAAGATCACGAAGAAGCCGACAGAGGAAGCGCGCGGCGAGGCCTATGTCCAGGGCGGCTCCTTGGACCGCATTCAGGGCGCCTTCGACGTCAGCGGTCCCGTGGACACCGACAAGCGCCTGCTCTATCGCTTCGTCTTCATGGCGCGTGACAGCGGCACTCAGTTCCAGTATGGCTCCGGCGATTCGGCGCCCGACATCCGCCAATATGTCGCGCCCTCGTTCACATGGCGGCCGACGGACGCGACGTCGTTCACACTATTGGGCGACTGGTTGCACAATCGCACCGCCGGCCCTTTCACTGTGACGTTGGCAAACCAGGTTTCAACGCACGTCATGCTCGGCGAGCCGAGTTTCAACAAGAGTGATTTCACGCAGGGAACGATCGGCTACCGGTTCGAGCACAAGTTCGACGAGGCATGGACGGTTCGACAAAACCTGCGCTACGGCGCCCTCGATTTCGATTACAACAATATGACCGCCTCGGGCATTTCGGCGAATGGAACCATCGCTCGGACCGCCACCGCCATCGACGAGCAACTCTATTCCTTCGCGCTCGACACGCAGAGCGAGGCCAAGGTCGCGACCGGCCCGGTGACGCATACGGTTCTCATCGGCGTCGACTATCAATCGGCGACCTACACGACGCGCACGCGTGGAGGCGTCGGCCCGAGCCTCAATCTCTACTATCCCGTCTATGGCCAGATCGTCACGACGCCGTCGACCATCACCAGCTACAGCCATCAGACCGCGACACAACTCGGGGTCTATGCGCAGGAGCAAGCGAAGTTCGATAATTGGATTTTGACATTCGGCGGCCGTTTCGACGATGCGCGCTCGACCACGACAAATATTCGCGCCGGCTCCGTCGCCATAAAAGACGATTCGCAGGGAAGCTATCGGGCCGGCCTGAACTACGTCTTCGACATCGGCGTCGCGCCCTATGTCGCCTATTCACGATCGTTTCTTCCGACCACTGGGACGGACTTCAATGGCAATGCGTTCAAGCCGACGATCGCGGAGCAGTTCGAAGGCGGCGTCAAATATCAGCCGCAGTTCTTTCCGGCCACATTCACAGCAGCCTATTTCGATCTTACTCAGCAGAACGTCCTCACCCCGGATCCGGCGCGGCCGGCGACGACCTACAAGGTGCAGACTGGCGAGGTGAACTCTCGCGGCTTCGAATTCGAAGCCGTCGCCAATCCGACGCCCGGCCTCGATATGGTGGCCGCTTACACTTATAATCCCGTGCATGTGACGAAGGACAATCCGACGTCGAGCGGAACGAGCAATGTCGGCAAGAGACCGGCCTATGTCGCGCGCAACATGGCTTCGCTCTGGGCCGATTACACACTGCAAGACGGCGATTTCAGAGGCTTCGGTCTCGGCGCCGGCGTCCGCTTCGTGGGCCCGACCTACGCCGACGCCGCGAACACGATCCAAAACGCAGGATACACGCTCGTCGATGCGACTGTGCATTATGATGTCGGCAAGCTGATCCCCGAGCTCGACGGCATGCGTTTGCAAGTCAATTTCAACAATCTGCTCGACCATCAATATCTCGTTTGCACGGCGACGACGAATTGTACCTGGGGACTGCCGCGCACCGTGATCGGGAGCCTCACCTTTCGTTGGTAACGCAGGAATCCTCTCATACGGAATCCGTCTGCCGGCTCCGATAAGGCGGGCCTCGAGTACGTCGAATTTTTGCGATCCCTCACATCTGCCGCTTGATCAGTTTCGATCTGGTGATCTGGCCTTCAGTCTGGCCATTCGACCAGGCGTTCGTGATCGCCGCTGTGACGGCGGAGCAGCGGTCCTTTATCACGCCGCTCGATGCTAGAAGACCGGCTTTTGCGAGGTCGATCCAGCCGTCGAGTTCGCCCCCGGCCTTCTCGCGGATCATGGCTTGGAACGCGGCGACAGCGGCGCGTGCTTCAACGAGCGCCCAGACAGCGTCCTCGATTGCTCCGATCGTCAAAGTCTCCGTCTTCGACAGCGCGTTCCGGCCGTTCGTCATCAGGCACGCAATGGTCCTCGCCGATGGTGTTCGACGCAAGCTGTCCGCGTCCATTTTTTCCGTGTGCCGTCGCCGACCGGCTCATTCGGAGACGACACGCAAAGATCCACGAAAGCGGTAAGCTCGACTCCCGCTCCAAAGAAGCTCTGACGGCTCTCGGGCTGCTGCGCATCGAGTCTAGATGTTACGCGAGCGCGGCGGAGCTCATTCGGTCCGCGCTGGACCTCGGCGCCGACGCCCCCTATCTGCGCGCATGCCTCGGTCAAGCCCTGTTCCTCATCGGCGAATTTCAGCAGGCGCTCGACGCCTTCGAAAAGGCCGTCGCCGCCTGTCCGAGCGACGTCGGACTTATTAGAAAGCTCGCGCGAGCGCGCTTCCTCCAGTCGTCGCTTCAGGGATCGCTGAACGTCGCGGCAGAAGACATTCGGCTGTTGCCGGGTCGGCGGCGGAGGATATCGACAGCGTCGGCCGCGCCACTTTCCAATTGCTCATCGGATTTGGTCATCACGACGCGGCGATTCGATTGGGAAGCGCGCTGCTCGGCAAATTCCCGGAGGACGGGGTCATTGCCTATCATCTCGATGCTGTCCGCGGCCGGTCGCACGCAAAGGCGCCGGCTCCATATATCGTCGAATGCTTCGACGGATACGCCGATCGTTTCGACGAGCATCTGGTGAAGGCGCTGGAATATGACGTTCCCGCCAAATGCCATGCGCTGCTCGCAGCGCTGAACGAGTCCTTTCGTTCGGCGCTCGATCTCGGCTGCGGCACCGGACTGTTTGGACCGCTTCTCGAGAGGTTGAGCGAGCGAAGGGTCGGTGTCGATCTTTCCCCACGAATGCTCGACAAGGCCAAGGCGCGCGGCTCCTATCACGAGCTGTTCGAATGTGAGGCGGTCGACTTCCTCGAGGCGAACGGCCGACAATTCGACTTGATCGTCGCCTTGGACGTGCTCGTCTATATCGGAGATCTGCAACCACTGATTTCAGTCGTATCGACGCGTCTCGCGCCGAACGGCATATTCGCGATCAGCTTCGAGCGCGGAGACGGAGAAACATATAGGCTTCAGCCGACAGGCCGATTTGCTCATAGTTTCGCCTATATCGAGCGCCTCGCTGCCGGAGCGTTCGACGTGATCGCCAATCTGGAGACGTCTCAGCGGCTAGAGGCGAATGCGCCGGTCCCAGGTCATATCGTCCTTCTGCGTGGCAAGCCGTAGACGAGCGACGATCGTGTCGGATGCGCGAGTGGAGTCTCGGATCGCTCTTCGATCTGCGCGCATTTATGACGTCACTCGCGGCCGCGCAGCAAGCTCGAGACGCTTCAATATGACGGACGGTAGAAATTTCCTCCTATTGCGGCTTCTGCGTAACGCCGATCGCCCACGAAACGAATTGAGTTCAGCAAGCCATTTCCTGGTTTGTCGCGGTCCTCCATTGGGCCGGCTCTCACTCGGGAGATCGAGATGAAATTGACCATCGTTTCCGGCGGCTCGCTCGCCGCTGCGGCTGTCGCGCTCGCCCTCGCCGGCGCGGCGTCGCCGGCTTCGGCGAAAAAGGCGCACAGGACTGTGCAGTGTTTCGGCGTGAACTCCTGCCGCGGCCACTCGGAATGCAAGACGGCGGACAACAGCTGCAAAGGGCAGAATTCCTGCAAGGGCCATGGCTGGCTGCCGGCCAAGTCCAAAGCGGCTTGCGAAGCGCAGGGCGGCACTCTGGGCTGAATCGGCGCTCGGCAAATGGATGGGCGAGATCTTCGCCCATCCGCTTCTCGATGCGCGGCGGTCTCTGACCGAGAAACGCCCATCAGCTTCGGAGGTCGTTGAAATACCGATCGGAGGAATGTCGGGCTTCGGTCTCGGATTGAGGCCGGTCTATTATGGCGAAATCCTCGAAACCAGACCGAAGATCGACTGGTTCGAAGTCATCACCGAAAATTTTATGATTCCCGGCGGCCGGCCACTCGCCACATTGGAGCGTATCCGGCGCGACTATCCGATCGCGATGCATGGCGTTTCGATGTCGATCGCCTCCACTGCTCCGCTCGATCTCGACTATCTGCATGCGTTGAAGGGACTCGCCGATCGATTCGAGCCATGGTCGATTTCGGACTATCTCTGCTGGACGGGCGTTCATGGAGTCAATCTCCATGACCTTCTGCCCTTTCCCTTCACGCAAGAGGCGCTGACGCATGTGATCGAGAGAATTGGGCGCGTGCAGGAGATTGTGAAGCGGCGGCTCGTCATCGAGAACATATCGAGCTATGTGAGCTCGCCTTCGTCAGAAATGGAAGAATGGACCTTTCTGTCGGAACTGGCGCGGCGAAGCGGCTGCGGGCTTCTTCTCGACGTCAATAATGTCTATGTGTCCGCTTGCAACCATGGATTCGAGGCGGAGATCTATATCGATGCGCTGCCAATCGAGCTGATCATTCAGCTGCACCTCGCAGGTCACAGCGATAATGGCGTCATGAAAATCGATACGCATGACTCGCCGATCTGCGACGAGGTTTGGACACTCTATGCTCGAGCGAAGCGCCGCTTCATGAGCGCGTCGACCTTGATCGAGCGCGACGATAATTTTCCGGCGTTGTCCGAGCTCGTGAGCGAGCTCGATCGAGCGCGGAGGATCGAACGCGAAATCCTGGTCTTGGAGCAGGCGTCATGACATTGGCCGACTTTCAGAGCGCGTTTCAGAACCGCATCCTTGCAGGAATGGACGGCGCGCAGTCACAGAAGGAATCGATGGGAATTGGCGTCTATGTGGACGCCTATCGTCTGCGGCTGGCGTCGGCTGTCGCCTCGGACTATTCGGCGCTGCGCGACTCGATGGGAGAGAGCGAATTCGAAGCGCTCGTCCTCGCTTATGTCGAGTCGACGCGATCGACGACGCCGAATCTGCGCTCGTATTCGCGAGCAATCCCCGAATTCATGATGGAAAGCGCGCGTTGGCGCCATCTCACCCGAGAATCCTCGCTCGCCTGTCTCGAGCGCGCGCTCGACGACGCGTTCGACGCCGCCGACGCGGCAATCGGCTCGGCGGACGCGCTGTCCGCGCTCGGACCGCAAGACATGTTTCGTCTGCGCTTCGAGTTCCAACCGAGCCTTCGTCTGCTGACGCTCGAGAGCGGAACCTGCGGCCGCTATGAAGCTTTGTCGGGCGGCGACGAGCCCGCCCGGTGCGGGGAAGACCATGAATCTGTCTTGATCTGGCGAAGGAGCGGAGACTGCTTCTATCGACTGCTCGAAGAGGACGAGAGCTTCGCGCTGACATTGGCGCGCGAGGGAAAGTCCTTTGGCGACCTCTGCGAATTGCTCGCCCTTCGTGAGAATGGAGAGGGCGTCGACCGGCGGTCTGCGGTGTACTCGTCGCGATGGCTCGCGGACGAGTTGGTCTCTGCGATTTCTCTCACGGATTGAAATGCCTCCCGCTATCGGGACCCGGCAGCAGAGGCCGGGTCCCCGCGGTCTTAAAATTTTGCGACGACCGGTGTCTGCGCGAACAGGTCGAAATGGTAGTTGAGGCCGGCGCGCACCGTGTGGAACCGGTTTCGCTGAGCGTCCGCCCACCAGCCGCCTGCTTCATCCGAAAGGTCGGTGTAGAGATATTCGATTTTCGCCGAGAGATCCGGACGGAACGCCCATTCGACTCCGCCGCCCGCGGTCCATCCGGTTCGTACTCCATCGCCTCCGAAGCTCGGTTGCGCGCGGCCATAGGCGAATCCGCCCGTTCCATAGAAGAGCGCGGGAACGGCGAAAGGCGTGACGCCGATCCGGCCGCGAACCGTGCCGAACCATTCGATGCGCCGACGCCTCGAGAATGGACCGCCGCTCCGCTCCGAAATGTCGGTTCCCTGGAAGTCGGTCTCCAATCCGAGTACGAACAAGGGCGTCGCTTGCACATTATAGCCGAGCTGTCCGCCGCCGAGCACGCCGTCGAAGCCTGAGCGGTCGGCGAATCCATATCCGACGTTCTCGCCGGCATAGGGTCCGGTCCAAAGAAAAGCCAAAGCAGGGGCCGCAAAGTCCGGCGAGGCCTTTCGGGAAGGCAGATCGGCTGCATTTGCAATGGTCGACGACAGCAGCATGCTGATGCTGACCGTAAATTTGTGTTTCATTCGGTGGCTCCACGACGAGTTGGCGCAGATGCTGGCGTTCAGCGTCCCGAGGATTGTTCGTCGAATGCGCGGCAATCGTTACACGAGCTTCTCGCCGCACGGTCATCGGACTGTGAGTTCGAAAAAAGATCTTCGAGCGGGAATAAATGGGCGACGGAAAGGGTCTTTCCGATATCCGGTGGTTCGGCCGGATACGAGGGAGATAGAGATGATCAATGATCTTCATTCACCAGAACGCCGCCGTGCGCTGAAATGCATGGCCTGGGGAGGCTCGGGCGTGTTGTGGACTCTCGTCGGCGGCGTGCCGGCGTCGAAGCTCGTCGGCGCGGCGCATGGAGAGACGACAAAGGGCTTTTCCTTCGTTCAGATTTCCGACACGCATATCGGCTTCGACAAGGCGGCCAACAACGACGTCACCGGGACATTGAACGAGACGCTCACAAAAATTGGCGGACTGTCCGAGCGTCGGGCTTTTTTGCTTCATACCGGCGACATTACGCATCTTTCGAAGCCGAAGGAGTTCGACGATGCGGATCAGCTGATCGGCGCGTCGCGCCTCGCCGTGCATCGCGTTCCCGGAGAACATGACGTCCTCGATGAGAGAACGGGCGAAGCCTATCTCGCGCGCTATGGGAAAGGGACACGAGGGGATGGCTGGTATTCCTTCGACGCCGGCGGCGCGCATTTCATCGGCCTCGTGAATGTCCTGCGTCTCGAAGGCGCGGGGCTCGGCCGTCTCGGAACGGAACAGCTCGTTTGGCTCGCGGCGGATCTCGCTGCGAGAAGCGCGTCGACGCCGATCGTCATATTCGCTCACATGCCGCTCTGGTCGATCGCGAGCGAATGGGGTTGGGGCACGCAGGATAGCGCGCAAGCGCTTCAATTGCTGACGCGCTTCGGCTCGGTGACGATACTCAACGGCCACATCCATCAGATCGCTCAGAAGGTCGAAGGCAATCTCGTCTTCCACACGGCGCGCTCGACGGCCTTTCCGCAACCTGAGCCGGGAACGGCCAAGGCGCCGGGTCCAAAGATCGTGCCCGCGGAACAGCTGCGCTCCTTTTTGGGCTTGACCAGCGTGACCATTCGCGGCGGCGCACATAGGCTGGCCATCGCCGACACAACGCTGGCTCGATGAGGAGGACAACATGTCGAAACCTGCTTTTGCGATAGCCTCTGCTCTCGCATTCGTCGGCGTTCTCATCGCCTCGATCTCTCATGCCGGGAACGAGCGGACGATCGATATCGGCGACTTCGTCTTTGCGCCTTCGGAAATTCGCGTGGAGACCGGTACGCGAATCGTCTTCGTCAATCACGACGATACGCCGCATAATGTCGTCGACCGGAATGGCGCCTTCCGTTCGAAGGCGCTCGACACCGGCGAGAGCTTCTCGATCGTCTTCGACAAGCCGGGTGAAATCACCTGTTTTTGTGGCCTTCATCCGCAGATGACGGGCAAGGTCATCGTGACTCCTCGAAGTGATCGACAAGGATAGTTCGTGACGAGCGACGACGCGCGACATCGCTTCACGCGAGCGATCATGCCTCATCTCGACGACGCCTATTCGCTGGCGCGCTGGTTGACCGGCAATGCGACGGACGCCGAGGATGTCGTGCAGGACGCCTGCCTGCGCGCGCTCGCCGCGCTGGAGCGCGCCGAGGTGGCGCATCCTCGCGCCTGGCTGCTGGCGATCACGCGCAATGTCGCCTTCACTAGGCTCGCCAAGAATCAGCCCCGCGACCTCGTGCTGGCCGGGGGGGGGGGGGCCGAAGACGCCGAGACACATGACGGCGCCTCTCCCCACTACGATGAGCCGTCTCCGGAGGCTGCGCTGATCGAGGCCGTGGATCGGCGTAGCGTCGAGGCGGCGATCGCCGCCTTGCCGATCCCGTTTCGGGAGGCTCTGGTTATGCGCGAAGTCAACGGTTTGTCCTACCGTGAGATTGCCGACGCCACGGGAGCGCCGACAGGGCTGTTCAACGCTCTGTGCTTCGGGCTGAACGAGGGCACGATTTTTCGCTTTTAAGTTTCAGAAGTGTCTGAATCTATGGGGAGCAACCCGAATCGGAGGTTGCCCCATGACGACGATCGATCTTGCATCCTGCCTTGCCGCCATCCCCGATCGGCGGCGCGCCGAAGGAAAGATTTACAACCAAGTCGGCGTCATCCTGTTCTCGATCCTCGCCATGCTGAGTGGCGCTCGGTCGTATCGGCAAATTCACGCTCTGATCCGCGCCAGGCTTTCCTTGCTCAACGCGGCGTTTCCGGACGCGGCGCTGCGTCGGGCGCCGGCCTACACCTCTGTGCGCGGCATCCTGCGGCAGCTCGATCCGGACGAGCTCGAGAAGGCGTTCCGTCGTCATGCGGAAAGCCTCGACAGCTCCTGCGCGGGCGCGCCGTCCCGCTTCATCGCCATCGACGGAAAGACCCTGCGGCAGAGCTTCGACGCTTTCGCCGATCGCAAAGCGGCGCATGTGCTCAGTGCCTTCGCCGTCGATCATCAGATCATTCTCGCGCATGAAGTCATCGACGAGAAATCGAACGAGATCCCCGCCGCGCAGGCGCTGATCGCCGCCATGGGCTTGAAAGAGCGCGTCTTCACGCTCGACGCCATGCACTGCCAAAAAAACCTTCGAGATCGCCAAAGCGACCGGCAATGATCTCATCGTGCAAGTCAAAGGCAATCAGCCGAGCCTGCTGCAACACTGCGAACACGTCGCTGACGTGCCCCCGAAGTTTCATCCAGCGGCGAGTTGAGTCCCGGCGGTAGATACGCCCGCGGGCGTAGGGTGAGCAACAGGCGATCGGCGGAGCTGGTCCGGGTTGCGCAGCCGATCGCCTGTTGCGGTGAGCGCGGCCGCATAGTCCGCCGGCGTCGCATAGCCGAGGGAAGAGTGCGGGCGCCGGTGGTTATAATCGTGAATCCAAGAGCGGATCTTCTCTCTCGCGTGGTCGAGCCCGAAGAACAGCGTCTCGTTGAGCAGCTCGTCCCGCATGCGGCCGTTGAAGCTCTCACAGAAGCCGTTCTGCATCGGCTGCCCGGCATGATGAAATGCCACTCCACCTTGTTCTCCTCCGACCAGGACAGGACGGCGTTCGAGGTGAACTCCGTCCCATTGTCGGAAACGATCATGCCGGGCTTGCCGCGCCTTTCGATCAGCGCGGACAGCTCGCGCGCCACCCGCTTGCCGGAGATCGACGTGTCCGGGATCGCCGCCAGGCATTCACGCGTTACGTCGTCGACGATGTTCAGGATGCGGAATCGTCGGCCGCTGGCGAGCTGGTCGTGCACGAAGTCGAGAGACCATCGGGCATTCGGCTTCGCCTCGACGAGAATCGGCGCCCGTGTTCCCATGGCGCGGCGGCGCGCGCGGCGCTTCCTTACCGTCAGCCCTTCCTCGCGGTAGAGCCGATAGATGCGGTTCTTGCCCGAGCGCTCGCCCTGCTGCCGGAGCAAGATGAACAGCCGCCGATAGCCGAAGCGCCGCCGCGCATTGGCGAGATCGCGCAGTTCGGCTCGAAGCTCGGCGTCGGCCGGGCGTGTCGACGTGTAGCGCGCCGTCTTGCGATCGATCGCGACGATCCGGCAGGCCCGACGTTCCGACAGGCCCATGACGGCCTGAAGGTGCGCGACGGCTTCGCGCTCGAGGCGGGCCCTACCATTTTTTTGCCAGGAGCTCGCGAAGCGCCGCCGCGTCGAGCATCTGATCGGCCAAGAGTTTCTTCAGACGGGCATTTTCCTCCTCCAGCGCCTTCAGCCGCTTGGCCTCGGAAACGTCCATCCCGCCGAATTTGGCCTTCCAATTGTAGAGCGTCGTCTCCGAAACCGCGTATTTGCGAGCGAGGTCCGCCGCCTTCGCGCCGGCTTCCTGCTCCCGCAAAATCCCGATGATCTGCTCTTCCGTGAACCGTTTCTTCTTCATCGTGTCCGTCCTGCAATCGGTCGGACTCTAATCGATGCTGGTGGGATTTTTCAGGGGCACGTCATCGCCGGTCTGCGTCGTCGCTTCAGCCATGATTGCTCCTCCCTACATTCACGCTTTTGACGTGATAAAAAAATTCGCTGCGTTGTCGTCCAAATAAACCGGCGTAGAATCGGAGCGCTACGAAGCGCGCGCGACCAAACCCCGGATGCGTCACTCATTCCGCGTCGAATTAGCCGTGATAAACGCACCCCAAAAGCATTTCGATCACTCTTTAACTCTTTGGTTGTTGCGCTTCGCCAACGACCAGCCGCGTCGCCGCGCCGGTAAACAGCGCCGTCAAAATGTCGACGGGCGCGCCCCATGTCGGATTGTTCAACCAAAGCGCCCATACACCGCCGAGACCGATGAAGCCGAGCGCGATCGCATTGGTCAAGAACTGCCAGCGTGCACGCCAGGCTCGCAGTGCGCCGAGAGACATGTTGGGAGGCGGCGTCAGAGGAAAAGCATCGAGCCCACCGAGCGGCAACGAAGGCAACCCCGATGGAAACGGCGTCAAGGCGCCGGGCTGCGGCAACTCGAGCGCCCCTTCAACTTTGGAGAGCGCTTCGACCGCCGCTGCGGCGGCGAGTATCCTGTCGAGATCAGCGGCGCCGACAGGTACACGCAGCTGCATCGTGATCTTGTCGAGTTCCACCGGCGGCACCGTTGGCTTCTTGGCCCGTTCTTCGAGCTGCGCCACGATCGTTCGACGATAAGAAACTGCGACCTCGTCGGCGGCGTCCTGCAGATTCTTGTAGAGCACTTCTAGCTTGCGTCGCTGCTCGGCGGCAGGCTCGGCGGCGCGCGGTGCGGAGTCGAGTCGTGCCCGCAGCGCCTCGAACGCCGTCTGCATGGCGGCCGTTTCCGCGAGGATTGGCATTCTCGTCAGCCGTTGCGCACAAAAATCCCCGAGCTTTTGCGCCCGATCGACTAGATCGAGGAGCGGCGGCACGTTCGTTGTCTCATCGGCGAGCTTGTCGAGCAACACGCCGACCGACGCCGCGTCGAACGTCTTCACGGCGAAACCAGCGCGGATTTGCTCGATGATTTCCGGACGGAGATCGCCGTTGAAGAGAGCGACGGTTTCGGTTTTGCGCAAGAGCGCGACGAAGCCGCGCAGAGCGCCCACTCTGACCTCCGCGTCGGCGAGATCGTCGGCGACATTGGCGCCAGCGCGCGCGCGCGTCTCGATTGCGACAAACAGGCGGCCAAGGTCGTCGAAAGACTTCACGGCCACTGCCGGCGCAGTGTCCCTGCCGAGCGCGGCAAGCTGTTCGCGCAAACCCGTCAAGCCGATCAGATGATCAACGACGAGTCTTCCGCGTGCCCGCCATTCGGACACGACGTGGCCAGCGATAGCGCCGAGCAGAAAACACAGGAAAGCGATGATCCAGGACGCACGCACGCTGATCTCAAGCGTGCGTTGCGATACGCCGCCGCCTAGACCCGCCGCGAGCAGCGTGAGAGTATATTTACCGGGCGGCAATCCCGCAGGAAGAGTCAGCGTGTAATCCGTCGCGGCGAGTGGCGGCAAGCGAGTCGTCGTCGTTTCGCCAGGTTGGCCGATCGTCGCCGCCTGCGCCTCGGCGACGCCCGCGCCACCCTCTGCGTGCCGGAACGCCGTGATGGCGGGCGGGGCAAACTCCACAGTCTTACTGTTGGCGTTACGTAGCGGCGCAAGCGTCTTTCTCGCTTCCGACCAAAACGCGAAAAGCGGGCGGTCGAGTTGTAGGGGCTGCAGCGGCAAAATCAGATCCGCGTCGATCGGCACGGTTTCGCGCGTCACCGTCACCTGCAAATTGGTAAGCCGCGTGACCGCGCCGGTCTCGTCGATCGTTTCCCGTCCGATCTGGATTTCGTAGCCGCCGCTTCGCGGAAGCGTGGCCGTCAAAAGGACGCGCGCGCCGCTCCGCGCCGGGATCATGAGATCGAGCGCCTCTGCCGTCGCGCCGGCGCCGCGCGACTTCAGCCCTGCGGAAATCGGACGGCCGTCCGCCTGGCGAGCGGCGGAGATGATCCAGAGCCGCAATTTCATGCCCTTCGCGGCAGCTTTCTCCAACGGAATTTCCGCCTCAAACGCGCCATCGTCCGCCGTGAAGCTTCGCGCTTCGGCCGGGAGGACCACGGCCGGCGCCGGCGGATTTGCCACGGTCGGCGCCGGAGCCGCACGTGACGGCGCGGAACAACTTGCCGTTAGCGCGACAGCCAGGCAGATCCCTTCGATGGGGCGATGCGACCGGATCGGTTTCCCGAGCGGCTTCGTTACGATCGCGAGGGGCTCATTTCTGGGATTCTGCAACATGGCGTCGACCCAAATCGATTGTCGAATGGATGGTGAAAAGTTCGTCTCAGCCCAGCAGGCGAAGCGCGCGAAACGCCTCAGCGCGTTCGAGAACGTCGCGCGAGTAATCGCCGCCCGTCGTAACCGAGTCGACATCGGCGCTGGCCTCGATCGCCTTTCTGACATTGCCAGCGCCAGCGTTGTAGGCAGCGATCGCGGCAGCGCGCAGCGCGTCGATGCCGAGCCTATTCCCGAAAGCGCGCGAAAGGGCGAGTTCGCTCTGCGCCAGCACTGAGGCCCCGTAATTGATGCTGGCCTCAGGGTCGCGCCAGTTTCCCGAGCGCGCGAATTCATGCGCGTCCCAGTCGATCTGCATGAGGCCGCGCCCGAATCCCAATCCGTCCGGCGGCAATGCGTCGGGACGCAATGGCGGACGCGGCCGTCGCGGCTTCCAGTCGCCTGTTCCAGCGGGACTTTGCGGCCGCAGTACCCGGCTCGTGCCCCAATTCGACTCGCGCGAACCAATCCTTACGAGGATGTAAGGATCGTCGCACTTGTAGCGATCCGCGGCGGCTAGGATCCAGTCGCGGCAATAGCGGATATACGCGACCTCGCGCGGCGATGGTTCGACTCCAGCGCCTTCGAGGGCAGATTCCAGCGCGCCATGCGCGTCCAGATTTGGATCAGTGGCATTTTCATCCCAAGGAAGAGCGAGCGGACGAAGAAAGGCGACGATGTCGGTGCGCCTGTTGATCGGCCGCACACGCACTTCCGCTCCCTCCGCACGCGCCTTTGCGACGGTCGTCGTTTCAGGCCCGCCGCCGCCCGCCTCGATCATGTGAACTGTATCAAGGCAGATAGCGATATGCCCAATGCGCTTGGGCCGTCCGTAAAAGACCAGAACGCCGCAGTGCGCCTGCGACTGCACTACCGCGCGGCCAACCCCGGACCGCGAAAACCATTCGAAGAGACCTGCGGCGGTCTGATCGCCGGGCGGATCGGCACCGAGAAAGGCGAGTATGCGTTGCGCAAATCCGGAACAGTCGTAGGCGTCCGGGCCATCGGCGCCCCAAATGTAGGGCAATCCCAAATATTGCTCGGCATAACCCCACATGTCCTGAGGCGTCATTGGCGTCCCTCCCCGCTTTAAATCAAAATTCGTTGTTATTCCTGGCCTTCCTGGCGATAGCGCTGCTCAGGTTCCGACTGAACCGCCGCCCGCCTCCGTTCACCGCCCCAGTCCGACGTGGCGCCAGCGCAGAGCGCGGCGTCCCACGCCAGAAAGGCCTGGGCCACGCGAACGACCATTTTGCGCGCCTCGGTCTGCGTGTCGATTTGGCTCAGTAGTCGGCACATCGTCGGCAAGCGGCGCGCTCGGTCGGCAAATGGAACGAGAATCGTCCATGCTCCGAACAAATCGCGCTCCATACGCGCGACGAACTCCTCGCCGAACTCGCGCGTTCTGAACTCCATGCCCAAGAGAACTTCGCGCGCGATCTCGACGAGTTGGGTTCGGCTCGACGGTTCGGCTTTCAGCAATCGCCTAATCACTGCTTTCAATGGCCGATGAAACTCGGTCGTCTCCCCGCGCAACAAGATGATCGTTTCTGCCGGATCCGCCCTTGGGCCGATTTTGACGCGTTCAGCCCGTAGTTCGCTCAGCCGCTTGTTGAAGCCGACAATGTCGTCGACCCGATCGAACAGCTGGGAGAGGAGTAGTGACAGTTTTGGCGCGCCAGCGTCCGCTTGCAATAGTTGGGCGAAAAGCACTGGCCAATCGGGCTGCGCTATGAATAGCGCCTCGACATTGGGACGAAAAGTTCCTGCGAAGCCAAACAATAAGCAATGCGTGAGATAGGCGCGCACCTGCGATTCAATGGCTCCCGTCGCCTCGAGCCAAGCCGGCGGTGTCAGCGGGCCGCGCTCAGGCGAGAAGGCTTCTGCAACCGCGAGGATCGAGGGAAAAAGCAGCACAGGCCCATGAACGCTGATCCCGTCGACGGCGTTTTGCAAGAGGCGCCGATGCGGCTCGGTAAGAGGCCCGGGTCTGGCGAGCAACGCAAGCCGCGTTAGCCAGTAGAGGCGTGAGCGGATGTTCTTGCGCGACGCGCGGTCACCCTTAGCGAATTCTGGTGCTAGCGCGTCGATCGCCGACGCCAAGTCAACGTCATCAGTATCCCATTGCGCGTCGTCGGCGAGGGCCTGAATGACGAAGGTCGGAGGCAGGCCCTTCTCCCGCGTCGGGCGGCTCCGATAAAGCGCTAATGCATCCGCCGCGCGCGCACGTTGGACAAGGCGGCCGCCTTCTCCGTTGGACTTGCCGTCGCCCTCGAGTCGAAGCCGCCATTTCGCGTCACTCTCGATACCCTCGACGCCCTCCGGGCTCGACTCCCGATTAAAAAGGCGCGCGCGCGCCGCTTCGGACAAATCTTCCAGCGCCGCACCCAGCGCCGAGGCCGCCAGCTTCTTTCTACCGCGACGCGGCAGCTTTTCTCCGCTCATTTCAGCGTAGTAGACGGCAAGCGTGCGGTCGACCTCATTCGACTTGCTGTTGTGATAAGCGAGCCCGGCGCGACGAATCTTATCGATAAGTATGGTCTGTTGGGCGTTCGCCTGCATCATCAACAGGATCAGCCGGCGCACTTCCGGATGGTAGGAGAGCCGGTTGGTTGACAGATCCCTTCTAGTCAGCCAGCCCGCCGCCGCAAGGCCAGAATAAACAGCCTCCGCGGAAACTTGACAGGGCACATCCGCGACGGCGGGCATCACCACCACATCGAGAATGTCCCGTGTGACGAAAGGTGGTACGCAGGCAGCGAGCACATAGGGCCTTGCAACGACCGACGTAAGATGCCTAACGACGCGTTCGGTCAGATACCGCTCGGCGACGGCGCCATCCACTTTTCCTCGCGAAACCGCCTCGGCAAAACCGGCGCGCTCTTCTTTGTTCTCCCAGACTCCTGCGGCGATACGAAGAACGAGCGGCGATCGAGGAAGGACCTGCGCAGCCGTCGCGGTTATCTTCGGATCGTCGATGCCGAGCGCCTGTAGCATCTCGACTGCGTCTTTTTCGTCGAGTTCCGCCAGTTCGATTGCCGGCGAGACGTCCCAAAGATAAGATAGCGACGTCGCCAACGTCTGAGGGCCAACCTCAGCGGCGGGTGTGCGTCCGGCGAGAATGACGCGCAGATCGGCCACCCCCATCGACCCGCCAACGGTTTCAAACCAATCGCGAACGACGAGGGCGTCCTCGGGTCTGCGCGCGAAGATTAACTCCGCTGTGTCGATCAGCAACACGAGCGGCCGACCGGGCGAGCAGACGCGACGCAACGCATCGAAAACGACTGAGTGAAGAACGCTTTGAGTTTCCGTCGCGACGGATTCTAGGCTCTCGTAAGAAGGCGCGACCGCCTGTGGCAGAGACTGTCGGGCCGCGATCTTAGCGGCCCGTCCGCGACGCGCACTGATGCGCTCACCGTGACTGACGATGGCGTCCTCTGCGGCGCGCGCCAGCATGCGAGACCTTTCGCGAAGCGCCTTCGCCTCTTCCGGCGACGCGACGAGACTGATCTGACGGAACAGCGTCGTCACCAGTGCGACCGGATCGGCGGGATCGAAGCCCGGCTGATCGCAATCGATATGCGCAAGCAGCGGCGGCGCAGGCATGGCGCAGAAGCGTTTTTCCAACTGAGCGAAGAGAGTCGATTTCCCGGCACCTCCGACTCCCCAAACATAGATGTAACGGCCAACGAAGGGAAAACGCGCAGGCACTGGCGCTGTTGCAAAGTCGACGAGCTGATTGAGTTCAACTTCGCGCCCGTAAAAGGGCGCCGAAGTCATGCGAGCAATGTCAACGTCTCGGTAACGCCTTGCAAGAAGCGCAGCAACGCGTTCGCGCAGATGTTGCGGATCTCCATGGTCCTCGAAGGCGGGCGCCCAAGCCAGCGACGCCAGCAGCGCCGACAGACTGTCCTCGTCCAGGCGATCGATGGTGTCGGCCGATGGATCACGACGCGCGTTAAGCGCCTTGAACGTCGAGTCGTCGTTATCATTTGGCAGGGGCTGCAGCGCCGTTTCAATATCCGTTGCCGACGCCGCCTCGAGCGCCCTTCGTCGCACCGCGTCGCGCAGGCGCCATCTGCCGGGATGGACGATGTTGGTCTCGACATCAGGCGAGAGCACCTTCAGCGTCTCCTCCCTCACCTGGGGCATGAGTCTGCGCGGATCAGTCCATCCGCGGACGGCCATGGCAAGGCGTAGCCGCTCGACCGTCGCCTCGGCCAGCGGTGTTTCCGCCGAAGAGCCAGCCTCCCCCTCGAGTCGGCTTTCGGCGATGCTCTCCAAAATGTTGAGGTAGAAAATCATGCGGCCGACCTATCCGTTTCGGCGGCGACGAGCATGCCGATGACAAGAAGTGCGGCTTCAGCCGTCGCGATGTTCGGCGCGGCTGCATGCAGCATCGACTGGCTGTCGAAAGCCCGAGCCGCTTGCGCAACTTCCTCAGCGCTGAACGCTGCGCCGTCGAGCCGACCGTTCGCCTGAAGAAAATCGGAGATGTCGCGCCGCCCGAGATGATCGAGGGGCGTCATGCCGATGATCCCGCCCCTAGTATCGGGATCTGCCTCTAGAGCGT
Source organism: Methylosinus sp. is20ea (assembly GCF_059718135.1). Classification (NCBI taxonomy): domain Bacteria; kingdom Pseudomonadati; phylum Pseudomonadota; class Alphaproteobacteria; order Hyphomicrobiales; family Methylocystaceae; genus Methylosinus; species Methylosinus sp. is20ea. Next base: position 526,790 of record NZ_AP046088.1, read on the forward strand.
CGTCTAGCCTCACTAGGCTGTCGCGCGACAGGCCGCAAATGAGAAGGCGCGACCAAGGGGCTTTCGCTAGGGCCAGCATGAAATGCAACCAACCCTCGCCGTCATCGACGAAGGCGTCAGCGTTTTCGCCCGCGTCAATGGCCACGAAGAGCGGATGCGCCTGCCGATCAGACGCGCGGTCCCGCTGGCCCCATCGAGCGAGCGCTACGACCAGATCCTCAACCGTGTCGTACCGAACCTGGCCGACGCGCGTGCGCGTTCCGTCTTCGGCAGGTAGCAACACCGCCAGAGCCTTGGCCATATCCAGCAGCCTTTCGTCCGGCGACATGCCCTCCAATCTAAGCAGATCGCGCTCGGGGCTCTCGAGAACAGCCTCGAGGAGGTTGATGGAGAAACTCTTGCCGCAGCCCCGTGGGCCGAGAACCGCCATGATCCTGTCCGCCGACGACCCACCTGAAACGATCGCTTTCTCGAACCATTTGTTGAGATTGCGCCGCGCGGGGTCTTTAGCGCCCAGAATCGGGTGGCGTATAAACGGAACCGTCCCTGCGTCGGGACGTGCGCCGACGATCCTTTCGAAGGCGAGGCTCCAGGCCGACCCAAGGGCCTCACCGCAAAGCTGCTGTCCGCGTCGTCCCAATTGCTGCACTAGCGATGCCTTCGGTATGAAAAGCCTCGGCGCGGCCTGCGCTGCCGCCGAGGTGGTCTGCCTCGCGATCTCTTTCTTGATTGCCCAAAGAAGAATAGCGCGGTTGGCCTGTCCACCGCCGACGCCCGCTCGTGGGATGGAGCCTTCATGCAGGCCGATAGGAAGTGCGCCCTCGCCGGAGCAACAGCTGCCGCTCATGCCAGGCACGGCGTTCATGGAATGGATGACGCGGAAGCCTGCCGGGATGACTTCCTTGAGCGAGTCCGCGTCCATTGCCGGAGCGCTGCCGCCACAATAGCCGATTACGAAAGAAAGCGGGCCCGTCGCCGGGCTCTCAACGCCGTCAATTTTCACGGGCTTCGCGCCGGCAATGGCCCTATCGAGTCTCAGCAGGGCGAAATCGAGATGCTTCTGCGGTTCGTATGGAGGGTCATAGGTCGGAATCAGTTTGTGCTCACCGTTGAGATAAGGTGGCGAATAGGCGAGCAGGTTTTCTTTTTTTTTAGCAGACGCGATCTGCTCGCCGCCATCGGTTTCAGGAAAAACGAACTGAAGGCTTTCGAGCAATTCGTATTTGTTGTAGCCGCCGGCCGCGCTCTCCTTTAGCGCGACATGGGCGCAAGTCAGAGCCACATCCGGTTCGACGAGGAAGGCTGTCCCGAGGTCTTGGCCGTTCTGCCTTACGCGTGCTGTTGCCTTGAATATCTCGGAGAGCTTACTCAGAATCCGCGGATTTGCGAGACCTCTCGCCGAGTTGATGACTGCGTGCGGCGTTCCGCCGCCGATGCGCTCGACGAGCGCATCAGCTTCTGCCTTGTCGCGGTTATAATCGTCGACCTCAGCATTGGCGACCGCGACACACAATTCTCCTAGACGACGTGATTTCCGCACAGCGACACAGAGCGCCAGTATCGAGGCGAAAGGCTCGCCACGCGGATTGGAGGGATGATTGAGCAAGGCCATTTCGACAGTCGGCATCTCTGCGAAATGACCCTGCAACGTCCTGTAAATCGGCCGAAAGATCGACAGGTCAAGTCGCGTCCACTCGGCGAGAATGCGTGTGTCGTCCGACAAGGCGGCCGGCATTCCGGTATTGATCGTCGAGGAGTCACTCATGAGAACAGGCCGTCGAATCCCAACAAAGCATCTTTCAGCGCGGGGCCCGAAAGCGCAAAATTGGTGTCGCTGTCATAGCCCGTGAAATGGAGTCCAAAACCGGGCGTATCGGCGTCTTTGAACGCGATGAGCAACGATCCGGAAGCGCCCTTCAGCGTCGTGGCGTCGTGACCGAAGGTGTTTTTGAGGGTATCCCTGTAGTCAGTGCCGAGCGCACGGGAGAAGACGCCTGGTGCCAGACGCTTGACACCGAAACGCCCGCCGAACAACTGCGCCGCAACAAAGCCCCAGTCGATCCCGTCCGCAACGCCGGCGCTTTGGGCCGGCGGTCCTGGGAAGCCGATCGTCGCCAGCGTCGGTTTTTCCCCCGTTGCATATTCGTCCGCTGCCGACAGTTTGACGTGTGTATAAGGCGCAGCCGGCCCGCCGGTGGGCAGCTCCTTGCCGTCGAGCGGGTCGCCGAGCTTCAGCAATACGGCGTCGACGAAGCCAAAACCCTCGCCGGCGCGCGTTGGGTACACTGCCTCGACAATCTTGAAGCGATTGGATTCGGCTCTTCCAGTTTCTCCGAGAAAATCGATTTCGAGTCCGCTCTCGATGATGGTCTTGCCCTGCTTGTCAATGGCGAGGACGGGATAGCGCCGGCGCGCCATCGCGAGCACGTGGAAGTTGGTCAACACCCAAGGGCCCTTCGCGTCGACCAGCGTTCCCGTCCCGCAGAAACGATTGGCGTGCCCACCGCTCGGCTGGATTCGGCCAACCAGCGAGGCCACGGCTTTCAGCCCGTCGCGCCCACCGATGAGGTCATTGCGCCACCCGCCGATCAGCGGGTTTGCTTCGTCGATCCAGTCCTGTCTGATCATAAAACTCGGCCGCGACCCATCGGCCTTGATCACTGCCTCCATCGCCGCAACGTCGTCGTGGGACAGGACAGAAGCTGGATCAATCACTTTGCGTAGGCCGACCGCGCCATGCACGCGGACGATGTCGAGTGCCTTCTCGAAATCTGCGCGGTCGGCGATTTCACACGCTGGCATGTCCTTGAAAAGCCGCTCGACTACGTTTTCGAGTTCGCCGACACTCGGCAGATCCTCGCCCGTAGACTCTAACGCCGCCCGCTCGGCCTGCGCGCCGGACGACAATGCCTTGCCCATGCTGAGCGCACGCTTCACCGCATCGATACGCGAAACGAGGGACGCGACTTGCTCCGCCTTTGGACGTGGAATTGTCGGCGCGGCAAGAAAAGGCTCAGTGCTGAGGCTGGCTATCGGAGGCTTGCCGAGCACTGCGCGAGCAGGCGCCGTAAGGACCGCTTCCAGGCCGTTCGAAAGTGTGACAGGCGCCGTCGGGTCGAGCCTGCGCGCCAGCAGGGCTGCGGCAAGTTCGCCCCCATGCGTCAGCAGGGACTCGTCTGACATCCGCGGGTCGGCCCCGATCGCCTCTGCCAGGAAAACGCGCATATCCTCCGCCGAATTACGGGGAGTTCCTTCGACCGGAGCCTCGACGCCGCGGCCAAGATCGAGAGGCGCATCAATCAGAGCACGGGCGTCGATTACGCCACCACCCATATTGACGCCATCCCAGTCCGTCGGTCGCCTGGCGCTGGCCCGAGCGATGCGGCGGAACATGGTCTGAAGCGTCTCCCCTCGGGCGTTGGCCTCTCTGATCAGAATGTCGCGGCCGTGATGCGCGATCCAACAGGCCGCCACACCGGCGGAGAGAGCGACGGCGAAACTCGTGCCCTGGCCCTGGCCAACGCCGCCCGGCGTCTCGATCGTCGCACGATAAACATTCTGCGCTGGCGCGGCGAATGCGACTTCGGGTCCCGACGAGGACCCGGGCCATTTCCGATCATGCGCATCGATGCCCCCGACCGCAATGCATGACTCGAGTCGCGCGGGGGACACGACGAGGCCGACGCAATTACCCGCAGCAGCCATAACGATCACATGGCGTGCTACAGCACGTTCGATCGCTTCACGCAGGGGCGAAAATGGCAAAGGCGGACCGCCGAGCGACATAGTAATCACATGCGCACCGTGCTCGACGGCCTTGTCGACCGCCGCGGCGATTGGAAGCTCCTCATGCAGCCAGACACTGCGAATGGCACGGATCGGCAGGTGTTGCGCTTTCGGTGCGCTGCCGAGAACCTGATCGCCCGCCTCGGTCTCCGGACTGACGACGACACTCGCCGTGCCGGTCCCATGTCCAGGATTGAGCGCAAAACCAGATTGCAGCGGATCGGTGGCGTCATTCGCCGGGCCGTCGCCCAAAGTGTTGAAAGCATCGACGACGGCGACGCCCTCGAGTTGTGGATGCTTGGTTATCCCTGTGTCCGGCTGGGCGATGATAATCCCGTCGCCGCGCGCCGGCCGGCCGAGCGCTTCGGAACGCGCCCAGGCGGCGAAAAGATTCATGCGTTCAAGCGCCCAGCGCGGCGCGAGGCCCGGCTCCGCTGGACTCCAGCACCCCGGTGGAAAGTTATCGAGGCCTTCGAGATTTTCCTGACCAGGCTCGCGCGGCGTCTGATCGGGTGCGGCGACCCGCGGCAAATCGGGTTCGACGAAACGCGCTCCCGTCGCCCTGGCTAAAGCGCGCCCGAGTTCATGCGCTTCGTCGGGTCGCTGATAGGCCCGCGCAAGCGAGAAGGCCCGCTGGGCGAATTCGAGCACGCCGTTTCCCTCCGGCAACGGAGTGAGGGTGAACGGCTCGTCAAGCAAGTGCCGCTTCAGCGCCTCACGCGCCGCGTCGAGACCGCCTTCGTCGGGAACGACGAGAAAGCGCGCAGGCGGGGTCTTAGAACGCTCCCCGTCCGAGCGACCTTCCAGGGTGATCTCAATTTGGGCACCAAGCGCAGGGGAATTTGTAGCAATCATGTCGCAATTCCATGCCAAATCAAGGTGTTAAGGACGTGTTGACGAATGAGATGATCGAGGCTTGCTGGCTTCCAAGAAATTGGACGTAAGAATTGCCCAATTCACCCCCTTTGGCAACCGTTGAGACCAAGTCCTGGCCACGAGCGGAACTGAAGCACAGAAGGGTGAGAAATTCTCTAGCAGACCGTGATCAGCTTCACGTTGCGGCTCTGGCACGAACGCGCGGCACATCGTTCACGACATTTTGCTATCAATCTGTGACCATCACCAACATGGTTGCCGCCTCAGACTCGCCGCGCCAAGGATCTCCGCGCATCAGCTTCAGTTTCGCCCGTCCGACGTCGCGCGCGAGGAAAGCCACGGCGTCCGGACTGCCCATGGCGTCCAGAACTCTTCCGTCCGGCGCGAGAGCGGCAGCGGCGAAAACGCCGAGTTGCTCCATGAAGGCGCTTCCCTCGACGACACAGCCGCCGGTCGCACGTACGATCAGCAGGTCTCCCTTTCTTAGAGCAATGGCAGCAGGCATGGGCTGAAGCGCCGAGACGTCAATCAGACGGGCCATTGGCATGGCTACCGACACAGTGATTGTCGAGGGAGCTCAATCGAAGAACGATTCGTCTGGATGCACATCTTCTTCCGGACTCCAATCTCCGCTCAGGGAGAGAGCGTGAGCGTCGTGGACGTCTTTTTCGTCTCCGCGCCCGCTCGGCAGGGATTCGGTCGCCGCGCGGGCACGCGGATAGATTCGCGCGCAGAAGGAGGCGTCAGTCGCATTGATATCGATACCGCCGCGAATTGGCCCCCCGTCCCGCGTGATCGATCCCGGAAGCTGGTAGCACATGATCGAATCTTGATCTGCCGGCGTACCCATGATGGAATTCTCATCGAGCGATGTCAGCACCTGCCGGTTCACCATGCTGCGATCCCAGCCCTGCGTCCGCAAGAAATAGTCGTAGGCTTTCTGCGGATCGATCGCCGAGACGAGCTCCTTGCGCATATGTTCATGCGGAAAGCCCATCGTATGGCCGGTCTCGTGACGGATGACGCGTCGGTACTCGCTCTCCGGCGTTTGCATCGTGAATCCTTGCAGGTTCATCGTCTGCCTATCTTGCGGAATGTGCATGATGTCGGTCCCCAGATAGGACCAATATCCGCCACCTCCGCGCGACACGCGCACATGGCCGACACCGCGCGTCTCCACGAAGGAGATGCAGCCGTATTGGGTCCAAGCATTCATATGGTCGATGATACGCTTGCGCAGATCTGGCTCCGTCGGCTCCATAAAACTAACGGTCAAGCGCCGCGGCTGCGGCCCCCAGTATTTCGCGGTCAGAAGCGTCAAATGTTCGGGTTGGATGACGTCGACTGCCGATCCCAACGAGGCCATGGCGGCCATGTTCAAACCGTTCACCGGATTGATCCGCATTGCCGTCTTCGCCGCCTCGAGCCGAACCCGCTCCGGAAGCATCTTGGGCGTGCAGCCCAAATCCACGGGCGAATCGCTCTTGTCACGATTATGATCGGCGCAATGATCGCCTCCGGGCCGGTTTCGACCGAAATGGTCCGATGCATTGTCCGCGATACGTGCGATCTCGACGAGCGCTCGGAGCATGTCCTTCTCTTTGTTTCCCATCTCTATTCCCTCTATTGCGTCAGCCGATTTCAGAGCCGCGCCGGTCCGAACGCTGGTGCATCTCGCGCAAAGATGCGCGTCGCAGGCGGCGCCTGCCGCCTTGCAACGTCCAATTCTCCTTCTCGTCCGCCCGCTCACGATGCGCTCTCGCACGCACGTTGTCGGTAAGGCGTTTTCGAATCACGTAGCGGACGTGGCCATCGGGTCCTATGATCGCCGTCGCGCCACCGAGAAATTCGATCGGCGCTTGTCCTGGCGCCGACAACCAACGGCGCTGCACAATTTCCGCAACGATATCGAAGACGACGGATTGGTCAGGTCCGACGCGTCGAAGCGACCGAACAGAGCACACTTCGGCAGGGTCGACCCGATCGCCGCGCAGATCGGGATCGCCCGGGATGGCGCAACCGAACTCTGACGCGATGTCCGGCCTCATGACATAGGCGCCGAGAGCCTCTGCTTGGCGGCGGAGCTCGACGGCGTCTGCGGCGCGGCCAGGGTCGCCGGCGAATCTCAGATTGCCGAAGTGAAGCTCGAGGATTGGCGCGAGGCTTTTTTGCGGCGGTCGCCAGAGCAGCGCGTCCTCCGAAAGGCCGGGCACATCGTCGGGATAGACACCACGCCGGGCGAAGGCGTCGATCAATGCTTCGCGATAGGCCAAAGGATCGTCGGGTACAAGATCGAAATCCGCCGTGATCATGGCGCGCAGAAACTCGCCGAAGCGCAGATCGACGGGCGGGCAATAGTCTATGGCCCGAACACAAATCGAGAAGAACTGGCGCGCCGATCGGCTCGCTTCCTGCGCCATCAGATTGCAGAATTCTGGATCCTCGCCGACGCTCGCGGAACGCTTCGACAAGCGCCGATACGCTGCGGTCCTGCGCCGGAAAACAGTCTCGAATGCTTCGAACACCGCGGAGACGAGGACCGAACCGAGAGCATGCGGTTCGTCACCTGCCTCTGCATACGATTTGGGAAGTACATTTTCGTTGCCCGTCCGGAAGCCCTCCGCGTTAATCGCGCTTCGTAGCGGCCCGTTCTGACCCGTTGTTTGTCCGAACTGCGCAGCGATAGAGAGAAGCAACGAATCACGCAGCGCATCGCCCCCGGATCGTTCGATCGCGGCGAGCACGACATCCGGATAGGAGAAGCGCGCGAATATGGCGACCAGATCGGCAAAGCCCTCGTGAAAAGCGGCAACGTCCGAATGCGCAGGCAAGAGAAAATGTCGCCGCAGCCCATCGAGCAGGGCATGCGTCGTTTCGTGAACGATGATGTCATGGGAGAGGCATGTGTAGATGCGGCCGAAAGGAAGATTTCGGCCGGTCACTGAAGCAGTGGCGTCATAGTAGCCGAAACATAATTCGCCGGCGCCCGGTTGATAATAGGCGTTCGCTTCTTTGAAGGCGTGCGGGCGGATACGGAGCGTGGCGCAGGATTCGCCTGTCCGTGCGTGAAAACCCCAGGACGGATCGCGGCCGAGCGCTTCACGAAACATGTTCCAGGTCGAAGCACAAACGGCATAGACCATTTGCTGGTGGAAGAGCATGTCCGTTATCGACGGATCTCGTCCATTGCCGATTAGAGCCTTCGGGTCATCGAGGTCGAGCTGGTCGCTGCTCGCATCCTCGAGGTCCTCTTTCACTTCGAGGATGACACTGCGTGGCCCCGGCGAGAGCCTTTCGTATGGCAATTTGATGGTGGCGATCGCTCCGTCCAGCCGGCTTGCGGAGGGGTCGAGAGCGAAGATTCGCAGCGGACGATAAGGCGGATCTCCTAATTGACGCCGATAGGGCGCAGCCTTCGCGGAATCGAGAAAAATCGGATCGACGATAAAATAAGCTCCGGTCGCGGTCGTGCCGACAACGTCTTGCGTCGTCGCTCCCGGGGAACGAGGTGCGGTGTGTTCGCTTCGCGCTCGAAATTCGGCCTTCAATTCCGTGCCCCTTTTCCTTTCAATGTCCCTCGCCGTGACTTTGGAATTCGCGACATCGAGCATCTCCTTTCTTGCCTCGGTCTCAGTGGGGTAACAGCATTGCCGCAATGACGATGATGGTTCCGACTGAAATCGTCACCCGCGAATGGACCCAGGACAGTGGTCAGGCCGAAGGCCAGATCGACTGATCGAAAGCCCTTGAGCATAAGCTCGACTCGCAGGCATTAAATTGTTGCGTGCGCGAATACTGCCTACGCAATCCCAAAGTGACGAATGCCCGGTTTCCAGGTCTCGGCATGGAATAAGCACGGCGATCGCCTAGAGCTATGGGCCGAAAGGCAGCTTGAACTGAATTAAATTCGTAACGCCTATGCTCGCCAAGGGAAGAGATAGCGCTCGGATGACAGGCTGTTCGAGCACGGGACTGAAGGCGCCGCCGCGCATGCGTTCGACGCGCTCGCGGAGCGTATCGAGCTGGGGAGCCGACCAGTCCTTTGTCCTGCCGTCGCCCATGCCGCAGTAGCCCTTGCCACTGTCGGCCTTAGCTCGGATGTCGACGTCGGAAATGTGATTGCGCGTTTCCGTGCGCGCCTTTTCGGCGGCGCGCCGAAAAGCCCAGACGCAGCAGAAGACGGCCAGGAGCCCGGCCGCCTCCGCTGCAAAGACGAGGCCGCTGACGGGATAAGGAGCAAACACGCCGCTCTGCGCGAGTATCACGATAGCGATCACGAAGAAGGGATAATAGACGAGCGCGTTGACGCATTCGGTTCGCCGCTGGATGAAGACGAGATCGATCCAATCGTTCAGAATGCGGTCCGGCGTGGAGCTGCCGACCTCGCTTGTCTTCGAAACCTCACCTGCCGATTTTCCGAGCTTTTTCTCAAACAGCGCCACAGTCGATTGCGGCCACTGCGTGCGGCCTCGCGCGAGCTCCCAGATGAAGCTCAGACAGAGAAAAGTCGCGTCGAAGACGATAAAGATGAGCATGGAAATGAAGAACGCCTCGGCGAGAACGCCGAAGGTCGAGGCAGTTCTCGCGAGATCGCCGCGGATCGGAGGCCTCGGCGCGCCGAGTAACGTCACCAGCACGAAGAGGGTGAGAGTGAGAATGGCGCTGGCGACCCCGCTGCGTAGAAGTCGGGCCTTCCGACGACCCTGGACCACATAGGTCTCCCAGGCCTTTGCTACCTCATACGGAAGCTCGTCGAGTTTCTCTTTCGATTTTTTGTCGTCGTCCGTGTCGCCTGCGGATTTGTCAGAAGTCATGAAGGCGCGCATGAAGGCGCGGAGGAAGTCCAGCCACAGCATCCAAGGCCAGATCTGAGTCTTCGTCTTCGCCGTATCGATTTTCGTCTCTGCCTGTTTCACCTCCAATTCCGATAGACGGTAAAAAAATATTCTTTTGAAGTTCATCCAGCCGCTATTCTGCTTTGTCCTCTCCTCTTCGGTTTCGATCAGCTTTTTGCGTTCGGGCAACCTCATATGCGTCGCGATTTCGTCGATATTGGCGTCGAGTTCCGCGCCGGCGCGCGCGATCAGCCGAATGGAAACGAGCACGGCGAGGAAGGCGATCACCACTGACGGCCAAGTGCTGACGCCTTGGAAGAAGGCGATTCGCTCGCCGGCGCCGTCCTCCGTCACAGCGCGCGCGAAAGACTCCCAGAACAATGCGACGAGGCCCCACAAAATGAGCAGCGTCCCGAGCCAAGCGAAGTCGATGGAATATTGATCCGGCTTGCCCCAATTGCGAAATCGCTCGCGGCGGATATAGGCGTAGACGAGAATGGCGGCTCCCGCCGATCCGAGCAGGATCGCCAAGCCGATCTGCGCCGGGACTCCAATCGCGGGATAGAGCCGCTGCGCGTCCGGCTGGATGTTGTCGCAGGACAGGAGATGGTCGCCGTCGCAGGGAGCCCGCTTCGTCTCATAATCGGTCCTATGGCGCGGAAGCGGCAGGATGTCGCCCGTTCTCGCAACTTCGAAAATCTGCGCTTCTGAAAACCAGTCCGCGATGTGGCCCGCGTCATGATCCAACGGGACTGTCGAATCCAACGAGACTGTCGAGCCGCGATCGAGCGCGAGCATCGCGGCGCTCGGCGCTGCGGTCGAAGCCGTGCTCGCCGGAATAGACTTGTTTGCACGGCCCTGGCGGCTCTTCGGACTCGCGGCCTCGCCCAGGCCTCGCGGCTCCTGACGATGCTCGCTTTCACGCCGCGCATTGGCCTTAGCCCGCGAAATGTCCTCGACCTTCGCTTCCGCGACGACGAGTTGCGCCGCTAAAAAGGCCGCGGTCTGGTAGACGCTGCGAAAAGGCGCGATCTGGCCCTGAAGACGTTCGTCGAGCTCCGGCCCGAAACTGGAGGCGACGAGAAGATTGCGCGTCCATTCGAGCTCGCTTCTCGTCATGAAGATCGTGTCGAAATCCGTCGTGAAGAACTGTGCGTTGGGGAACGCCGGCTTCAGCGCGCGAAGCACGAGAAGCTTGTCGAAGGCCTCGCTACCGAGCACGCCGATCGCCCTTATGCCTTCCTTACCCCGCTCGCGTAGCCCGTCGTCTATCCTGCGCAGCTTGTCGGCGATGCGGCGCAGATAATCGAACTGGCTCTGGCCATAAGGCAGATCGAGGGCGCGAGGATCGATCTGCGTCTTGGCGGTGTCTCTGTCTTTCGCATGCGACGGCGCGCCTTCGTCCTTGCGCTCGCCGCCAGTCTCGGATTTCGGACCGGCGCCGTCCAATCCGCGCAAATAGCCGAGCCTGTGCACGAAGGGCTCGCGGCAGCAGTCGCGGCGGTCGCCGATTCCCTTCGTGAGACGACGCTTGAACGTTTCCGCCAGACTCTGGCCGTAGATCGTGTCCAATTCGGCGATGAGCGCGACATGCTGGCGATCGCCGGGGGCAACGCCCCGCCTGTCCAATTCGTCGAGGACGACCTCGGCGAGCTTGTCGTCCGACGCGATCGCCCGACGGAGTATGACATTCCTCGGCTGAGGAACCTCTTCGCCGCGTTTTTCAGCGGTCACTCCGTAGGAGACGATCTGCAAGGGCTCGGGCTCCGGGGCGTGAACGCTCTCGTCGTTTATCCTGGCGAGCGTGCCAGAGGTTTGGGGTCCAATCATGAAGAGCTGCGCGTCTCGCGGTATCGCGACCGACCTCCGAAGCGCGGCGAGCTTCTCGAAAGGCGCGCTGGCGACCACGTCTTCGTTCAACCACAGGAGCGTGACCTTCTTGCGCACCGATGGATCGAATGAGCCTTCGGCGCTCTGGAGCTCGAACTGCTCGTAGGGGATGACGCAAGGTAGCCGGTCATTCTGCGTATCGTCAGTAGCTGCGGGGATGAAATAGCTCAGATGTCCAGGGTCGATCGGCCGAAACCCGGCTCGATCCAGACCCGCGAAAACGGCGTAGCGTAACCGACGGCGATACTCCCCGTCGTCATAATTGGGCCCGCCAGACACTGTCACGGCGATCGGAATGGTCCCCTGAATGGTAGATTGGATGCAGTTCGGTGGTCCGGAATTGACATTCCTGTCGCAGGCGTCCTGCTTGCCGTCGGCTTTCGCCTTTGTCGCTTGCGCGACCGCGGCGAAGGGGTCTTGCCATAATCTCGCATCCACTTGCGGGCCAGCCTCGCGGACGACCGATTCAGTCGATGTCGGACGCGAAGGCAGGAGCGGCGCTTCACGATAGAAGAAGGCCGCACCTGTCATCACCAGAGCGGCGACAATCATGCTGTTGCCGGCGAGAGCGCCGCCCTGCGGCTTGCTTTCGTTCTCGGTCATGAGCGAACTCCGACCTTCGGTACCGCGACGCTGGCCAGATAATTCGCTCTCTCTGGTTGTCGAGCCCCGTCGACCCTCTATCAGAGACGCGGCAGAGGATTTCGGTCACTTCTGTTGCTGGTGGAATCGGCACCAACACAGCGTCCAAAACCTCAAGATTTATGTTCTTTTGCGCAGTCGCCGGAGCAAATCGCTCCAACCGCTGCTGAATGGTCTGAAGCCATGTGTGGACCCAATATGGGTCGAGTTGTGCGGTCGGAGTTAAGCCTACCACGCTGTCCGGAAAGCAACACGGGAACGTTGTTATAGCGGTTTTAGCGATGTTCGCGGCAATCGTTATGCAAAGCGTTCCAGCAGGCCAAATTCTGCTCTGCGCAACACCCATTTCGCTGTATGTCTGATGAAACGATTGGATATAATCATCAGCGTTGGCGACAATGCCCGTTTGTAGAAAAGGCATCACCCCACCGTATAACCGCTTGTCATCTCGCGGCCGATGTCGAGATTTGCCGCGCCCAAAATCACCAAGCTCACTCAATTTCCCCCAGACCCAACTATCTGGCAAGTCGGGCAGATTCTGCGTATCCAGCACCGTCGAATTGGATACGCGCCTGGAACGGCCTTTTGTGAAAACATGCGTCGTGCGCTCAGCGTGGATGCGAGCGAGCAAGTCACGGCCGGTTTCGGTTGCCTTGTTCGCCTCGCGCCAATCCTTCGTCAGCTCACCGGTAACGGCGGCTTTGAGGAGCGCGCGGCGAAACAGATCGAGACCCTTGCGCGCCTCGCGCAACGCCGCTTCGCCATCGGCGATCTCGGCGAACAATTCGTCGATCCGCGCCACGATGCGCCGCTGCTCGGCGAGCGGGAAGTCCGCATCCCGCAAATAATCAACGGGCACTCGTAATTGACCCGCCGATCCGCTCATATTTCGTTTAGCGCGCCCCCGAAAAGCGCGGCTGACCAACCAGTACCAGAGGTAGCGCTGTTCGACAGCTTTCGGACGAAAGACGTGAAACTCGGTCGAGCCTGCGGCATACCCCGAAGGCACCCCCGTCACGGGCGCCACCTTACCGTTCTCCATGCAGGGTGTGATCTTCGCGAAGATCACATCACCTTCCATGAAACGGACGTAGCCCTTCGCAACTTCATTGACGGGCCGACGGATAGAGAGGTCGATCTGGCCTGTCTCTTCTGATACGGCCGCCATAGGCACGAAGCGGATCGACTCCGTTCCTGAGAGGCAGTCGAGGCTCGTGGTCGGGTTAATGTTGGCTATCTCCGCACACTTGGCCCACACCCATCCTTCCGGCAGCTCCCACGGCCCATCCGCGCACGTCACATCGCCGCCCGTGCCTCCCGCCTTCGCCTCCACGAGCGTCATGCCGCCCAATCCGTCACCAGCAGCCCCGGCACGCGCTCGAACTCGCGACGGTTGAGCGTCACCAGCGCCGCGCCGCGCCGCCGCGCCTGCGCCGCGACGAGATAGTCGAAAGGGCCGATCGGCGTCCCCTGCCGTTCGAGGAACGCCCTTATGTCCGCCGCTTCGCGCGCATCCTCGGCGTCGAACGCCGGCTGACCGATCCCGGCGGACAAGAAGCCCTCGAGGAGGGCGCGCGCCTGTTCCGCTCTGTCGCTCTTGACGATTCCATAATCGAGCTCGAACAGCACGATCGCGGGGACGATGAGCGCCGTTCCCGCCCTCAGCTCATTCTCGAGCCTCGCGGCGATCCAGGGCTTCCGCTTGTTCAAGGCGAAGATGACGATGTTGGTGTCGAGACAAAACATCGTCCGCGTCAATCGAATGAAATCGAGTCGTCGGGCTCGAGCGGCGGATCGTCGGGCAGGCCGTCCGGCAAGAAATCTCTCGCGCCCAAGGCGTCGAGCCGCGTGCGCCAGGCCTCCACGTCGAACGGCTCCTTTTTCAAAGGCTCCAAGATCACCTTGTCGCCCACCTTGCTGACGCGCACCTCTTTCCCCTCGAAGCGGAACTCCTTGGGCAGGCGCACGGCCTGGCTGCGGCCATGCATGAACAGCTTGGCGGTCGCTTTCCCTTCGACGGGCTTGCCGGCGCTCGCGGTCATCTCGCGTCTCGGTTGAATGTTATCTATCTGTGATAGATATCATGCGACCGGCGCATCGGTCAATTCGTCGAGAAGCGCAGGCAGGCGGGCACCGAACAAAGCGCGCGCCCGGACGATTCCGCCGCGGGCGGCGAAGTCCGGCGCATCCATGACGTCCTGCTGCCTGATCTCGATATTTACCGCAAGATGATCGCGGATCGCTGTGAGCCATTCCCTCTGCTCGTCGCTATAGAGGCGGCCCGCCTTCTCCTCGCGGCCGAGCCACAGGTTGTCGCCATCGATCGCAAGACGGCGCGCTACACGTCGACGCGCCCGGCCGACGCCGAGCTTCGAGCCGAGCTGCGCGATCTCGCCAACGCGCGCCGTCGCGTCGGGATGCGAATGAATTCGCCATCGTCGACGACACGCCCGAGCAGGCCGCGCGCCAGCAAGAAATCATCCGGCAGCGCATGGGCGGCCTCGCCCGCCAGGGCGCCATGGACCCGGCCGACGGCCTCGATCTGTAGGAGGCCATGATGCGCGACCGCCTCAATGTTTCGCTTCCCGTGGAGATGATCGCGAGGATCAACGAACTCGCCGCGCAGAAACGTCTGACGCGTTCCGCCATCGTCGAGGCTGCGGTCGGGTCCTTCCTGTCGCCCGACGGCGCGGATCGCATGGAGGCTGCCTTCACCCGCCGCCTCGACAGGTTGACCCGCCAAGTTCAACGCCTCGAACGCAACAGCGGGCTCTCGACTGAAGCGCTCGCGCTGTTCGTTCGGTTCTGGCTGACCGTCACGCCGCCCTTGCCGCCAGAGGCGCAGGCGAGCGCCCAGGTGAAAGGGCGCGAACGCTACGAGGGCTTCATCGAGGCGCTGGGGCGACGACTCAATCAGGGACGGACCTTATTGGACGAGATTCCGAGAGACATGTTCCGGGGAAACCAAGCAGACGAGAACGCCACCGACTCGCACGAATAGAAAGCAAGTATTTTTTCGCCAGGCTAATGTGATCGGGGCGAGGGATCAGCGGACAACATCAGGACCGGCGGGCGCTTTGCGGCCACCATAGGCCGAAGACATGACCGCGCTCGCGAACCATAGCAATGCTTTCAAAGTCGCCTCGACGCGAAGGCGCCGTCCAGACATGACATCGCCCTGCCAATCAACAGACGCGCCGGATTGCCAATTTGCGCCAAATCATTAAAATGACAAAGTCCATCGATTTACTACTGAAATCCTGGTGCGCCGTATCGAAAGCGGCGTCCGGGAACAGGCCGACAGCGCCGAGCGGGCACCGGGAAAGCAGGCTTCTGCAAAACCTCACCATGCGGGGCTCATCGCTACAACGAAATGGCCTGCGCCGCTGCTGAATCACATCGCCATGAAACGGGAGGCATGTGCTTGACGGATCGCACTTCATTCCATATCTCGAAGGCGAAATTGGCGGCGACAGATCCGGAGTCGGCTCGGTGGGAGCTGCGCAAGGCTTGATGCTCGCCCTTGCCGGAAATACGGCTTCTGCCTCGTGGTTCGAGCGGCATGAAGGGCCGACGTTCCTGGTTGCGGCAGTGATCTACGCCAGCTGGATACTGCTGCTCGCTTCTCATGAGTACGTTCCTTGG
Source organism: Methylosinus sp. is20ea (assembly GCF_059718135.1). Taxonomy (NCBI): domain Bacteria; kingdom Pseudomonadati; phylum Pseudomonadota; class Alphaproteobacteria; order Hyphomicrobiales; family Methylocystaceae; genus Methylosinus; species Methylosinus sp. is20ea. The sequence goes on from NZ_AP046088.1 coordinate 542,464, forward strand.
TGGATCACGGCTCCGCTGGCAGGCTACATCGTGCAGTGGCATTCCTCTTTGCAACACGAAGCAATTCACGGCATGCGCGGGATACCGAAGTGGCTACGTCGCGCGCTCGTCTGGGCGCCGATCGGTGTGTGGTATCCCTTCGAACTCTATCGGAGATCGCATTCACAGCATCATCGCAACCGCCATATCACCTATCCAAGGGAGGATCCAGAATCTTACTATAGCAAGGAAGAGGACTGGAAAGAGCGTAGCGATCTGTGGAGGTGGCTTCTCACAGTCAATCAGACCTTCTTGGGAAGGCTGCTTATCGGTCCTTTCCTGCAAACGTCGCGCCTTTTTATCGAGGAAGTCGGCAAAATGATCGCCGGCGACACTGCAAATGCCGGCATATGGCTTCGCCACTGCATCGGCTTAGCCTTGATGCTGCTGCTCGTGATGCGCGTATTCGAGATGTCCGTTTGGTCGTACCTTGTAGAGTTCGTCTACAGTGGTTTTGTTTTTGGCATGACGCGCAGCTTCACCGAGCACCGCTGGGGTGAGCGGCCGAGCGAACGCACTGCAGTCGTCGAATCGAATTGGGTGTTCGGTCTTCTGTTTCTGTGGAACAACCTCCACGCCGTTCACCATCTTTTCCCGACGTTATCCTGGTGGAAATTACCTCGTGTCTGGCGCCAGCATCGTGAACGCATTCAGGCGCACAACGGCGGCTTCGTGTTTCGAGGTTATGGTGAGATCGCTCGGCGATGGCTCACCACGCCGAATTTCATCCCGATCCATCCGCCTGGCCTCGCCAGCAAGAATTCATTGTCTGATGCGGCTATGCTCGAGCCCGGTTATGCAACGCAGCCGCGCATCACGTTGGGTACGCATGCGACATGATGCAGCACGTCCGTCGCGGCGGACGGCCAGCCTGCCGATGTACTGTCTTCCCGAGATGGCCGCCGCTAATGCCGCCCTCTGGACGGCCTTGCAACTCGGGCTTTGCGCCAAGGGCGTCGAAACCGCCGACATCGAGTTGTATAGCGGCGGATGTGCGACTCCGGAGGGCGTCGGGCCGGAGGTATTCTTTACCCAGATGTGCGGCTATCCGCTGTTCAAGCATTACCGCGATAAGGGACGCGTTCTTGAAACACCGCATTACTCGACCCCTGGATGCGTTGGATCCACTCATCGCGCCTTCTTCATGGTCAGAAGCGATGATCCCGCCGAATGCCTGGAAGATATGCGCGGGCGGATATTCGGGTGCAACAGCTTAATGTCGAACTCCGGTATGAACTTGCCGCGACTGTCGCTCGCGCGGATTGCTGGCGGAAAGCCCTTCTTTTCCTCCGTCGTCATGACCGGTGGGCATGTCGCGAGTCTCGAACGCCTCGACGAGAGCAGCATCGATATCTGCTCGATCGACAATGTGACGTGGGGATTTTTCAAGAAGTTCCGCCCCGTCGCCTCCGAACGATACCGGATACTCGGCGAGACCGTAGCCAGCCCGTCATTGCCATTTGTGACTGCAATGAACACGAGCGAATCCGATGCGGCGGCTATTGCCGAGACATTGCATGAGATCATGGACGATCCACAGACGGCCGACATACGCGGAGCGTTGGAACTCGCTGGCCTTTCCACGCCCGATGTCGACGCCTACGAACGTCTGACGGAATTCGAGCGCGAAGCCGCCGATCTCGGCTTTCCCGAGATAAAATAAGCAAAAGTAGCCGAATTTTGAGCGAAGATCTTGCGCGCATGAAGCAGGGCCATTTTCGCTCCCCTACTGCATCAGGCCGGCGAAAAGCGCTCGCTGAAGATGCGGTCCTGAGGGACGCCTCCCGCGAGAGCGACGGCCTCCGTCGCCTCGATGAGCGCCGGCGGTCCGCAGACATAAATGTCGGGCCGCGTGGAGCTGTCGGCGAGGGCGGCGGCGAGCGCTTCCGCCGGCGTTCCGGCAAAGCCGGACCAATCCGGCCCCGGCCTCCAGACGCAGAGCATCGCGTCGAAGCCGGGTAGCGACTTCGATAACTCTTCCACCGCATCGGTCGCGAACAGTTCGTCCTGCGTGTTGACGCCGAAAAACAGGCGCGCCTCGCGCGCGTCGCCGAATTCGGCCATTTGACGCAGCATGGACAATATCGGTGCAACCCCCGTGCCGCCGGCGACGAACCAACGCGGCGCGTGGCTGGCCTCGTCGATGACGAAGCTGCCTTGCGGGCCTCTGACGCAAAGCGCGTCGCCGATTTCGGCCCGGCCCCGGAGATAGGCCGAGAATGCCCCCTGCGGATGCAGCCGAATCGAGAACTCCAGCGTTCCCTCCCAATTGGGCGTATTGGCGAGCGAATAAGCGCGGGTGATCGACGTTCCCGGAAGCGTGAGCTCCATGAATTGCCCGGGAATGAACTCCGCCGCCCGTCCATACGTGGGATCGTCCTCGTGCCGAAGAACGAGCCGAACGGCGCCGGCGCCCGCGGGCCCGACCTCCGTAATGCGGGCGCGGCGCTCGGGAATGTGAGAAAAGCCGATGACGGCTTTGTCGAACGGCGCTGTCAGCTCGAGATCGCTATGCGCCGCGGCGCGACACAACAGAATGTCGCCGGCGGCGCGGTCGGCGTCGGTGAGCGCCGACCGGCTGTAAGACCCGAGCGCCACGACGCCCGCCTTGCGCGTCACGCGGCAGGTTCCACAGCCGCCTTCGCGGCAGGCGGCCGGTAGAAAAATATTCGCCTTCGCGGCCGCGTCGAGCAGCGTATCGGAGGGATCGGCGTCGAAAGCGAGCGACGCGCCATCGCGCGTGACCAGATTGACCTTGAACATGCGGGAGATCCGATGTGGGATTTCGCTTCGCCCGGGCGTCTCTCGACGCCCGGGCGCGAGGCAACGCTCGAACGTCACGCCGCCCGCGCGAGCGAAGCTTCGATATCGGCCTTGGCGTCCGTGATCGGCAGCACGCCGAATTTCTCGACCAGAACATCGACCAGCGCCGGCGTCAGGAAGGCCGGCAGCGTCGGTCCGAGCCGCACATTGCGCACGCCCAGCGCCAGCAGCGTCAGCAGCACGGCGGCGGCCTTCTGCTCGAACCAGGAAACGATCAACGACAATGGCAATTGGTTCACGCCCACGCCGAAGGCCTCGGCGAGCTTGGTCGCGACGACGAGAGCCGAATAGGCGTCGTTGCACTGGCCCATGTCGAGGAGGCGCGGCAAGCCGCCGATCGTTCCGAAATCATGTCGATTGAAGCGATATTTGCCGCAGCCGAGCGTCAGCACCACCGTGTCCTGCGGCGCATGCTCGGCGAAGTCGGTATAGTAGTTGCGCCCCGGCGCCGCGCCGTCGCAGCCGCCGACCAGGAAGAAGTGGCGGATCGCCCCCGCCTTCACCGCCTCGATCACCTTGTCGGCGACGCCGAGCACCGTGTCGCGGCCAAATCCGATGGTGATGGTCTCCTCGGGGACGTCTTCGGCGAAGCCCGGCAGAGCGGCGGCGGCTTGCGCGACGATGGAGAAATCGCCGTTCTCGATATGCCGAATTCCCGGCCAGCCGACCGGCCCGGCGGTGAAAATGCGGCCGCGATAGCGCGGTTGCGGCTCGATCAAGCAATTGGACGTCATGACGATCGGGCCGGGAAACTCGGCGAACTCCCTTTGCTGATCCTGCCAGGCCCCGCCGTAATTGCCGGCGAGATGCGGATAGGCCTTGAGCTTGGGATAGGAGTGCGCCGGCAGCAGTTCGCCATGCGTATAGACGTCGATTCCCTTGTCCTTGGTGGCTTCGAGAATGGCGCAGAGATCTTTCATGTCGTGGCCGGAAACGAGCACCGCCTTTCCCTTTCGGGGCGTCACGCGGACCCGCGTCGGCTCGGGCGTTCCGAAATGGCCGGTGTTCGCGGCGTCGAGCGCCTCCATGGCGACGAAATTGGCGCGGCCGAGCGCCAGAGCTTCTTCGAGCAGCGGGCCGATTTCCTCGGGCCCGCTGGCGAGGAGATCGAGCGCGTGCTCGATCTCCTCGTAGATGGCGTCCCGCTCCTCGCCGAGCACCTCGGCGTGATGCGCATAGGCGCAGACGCCCTTCAGTCCATAGAGGACCAATGATCGAAGCCCGACGACATCCTCGCCGAGCGCCGCCGCGTCCTTCTTTACCGAGGCCTCGGCTGCCTGGGCGACGAGCCCGTTCAGCTCGGCGGCTGGGATAAAAGCGGCGGCGCCCGCCGGGGCTTCAGGCGCCTTTCCGGCTCTTGCCGCAGCGGCTTCGTAGAGCGCCTGGACGCGTTTCTTGATTTCGCCTGCCTGTTGGATCAGGAGCACAAATTTTGATGCATTGAAATTGACGTTGGTCAGCGTGGTGAAGAAGGCATAGAGCACGAAGCGATCAGCCTCGACGTCCGTCGCGCCGAGCGCGCGGGCGCGATGCAGATATTGGCCGATCCCTTCGCAGACATGCAGCAGCACGTCCTGCAAATCCGAAGTCGCGGCGGCCTTGCCGCACATGCCCTTCGACCCGGCGCAGCCTGCGCCCTCGTCCGAATGATAGGTCTGCTCGCATTGATAACAGAACATCTGCGCGTCCTCCGGCCTTTCGATGCCGATCGAGCGCTCCGGGCTCGGGGCACTAAATCAGTATATCAGTTACCTATTAATCGGCGCGCGCGTCAAGAAGCCTTCCAAAGAGCCTCGCCGTCTTTCGGGACGCCCGCCGTTTCTATTCGGCGAGATCGGGAATCGAGGCAGCTTCCGTCTTTTCAAGACAGTCGCTGATGGTGAAGCGATCGAGCTCCCGCAGAAAACCTTGCTGTGCGTTCGCCAGCATGCCCTTCAGCCGGCAGCGCGGCAAAAGCGCGCAGTCATTCCACCCGTCGCGAAAACAGTCGACGAGCGCCTGATCCTTGTCGAGGCTGCGCACGACGTCCCCGATGCGGATGTCGCGCGGGTCCTTGGCAAGACGAACGCCGCCCTGTGCGCCGCGGATTCCCTCGACATAGCCGGAAGCGGCGAGCTCCTGCAGCACTTTCGCCATGTGGTGCCGCGACACGCTGAAATAGTCGGCGATCGTCGCCGCGCTCAACACCTCGTCCTTCCGGCTGCCCAGAAGGATCAATGCCCGCAGGCCGAAGTCGGTGAAGGTCGTAAGTTTCATGGAACGGATTTTAACACGGTATCAGAAATTCGTAAATTCGAGCAGCAGCGCGCCAAAATCGAGGCCACGCCCAAGAGTGGAATGCTTTCAACGCTCTCCAGTTCGCCGTCGTCGTTTCAAATCGATTCAGCCTATGCGGGGCCCATAAGGCCGAGCTTCGCGAAAGAAAAGGTCGAGATCGAGCCACGCTTCGCCGAGATCGACGCGGACTGATGGAAGGGTCTTCGCACAGAGAGAGCTGCCTCGCGAATACGAGCAAGTATTTTTTCGCTGGACTACGACCGACTGCTACGAGGACCGAAGTCTTGTTGATTACGCCGGTTCTTTGCCTTTTCTAATCATCCCCGCAGCCGTTCGCCTTCGCGCGATCGACTGAAGCGGGGGCGGATTTGGTGGCTTCTCCTCTCCATTCACAGGCTCACGCGCGCGGCGCGCGCATGCTGCGCACCGCGCTGGGACCAGCCGTCGCGAGCTTTCTCGAAGACCCTTCCGTCCTCGAGGTCATGCTCAATCCGGACGGCAGGCTCTGGATCGACAGATTGTCGAGCGGTCTCGAGGACAGCGGTTGCAGAATGTCGATGGCCGACGGCGAGCGCATCGTGCGGCTCGTCGCCCATCATGTCGGCACCGAGGTGCATCCGGGCTCGCCGCGTGTCTCGGCGGAATTGCCCGAGACAGGAGAGAGGTTCGAAGGACTGCTTCCTCCCGTCGTGGCGGCGCCCGCCTTCGCGATCCGCAAACCGGCCGTCGCGGTGTTCACGCTCGGCTACCGGCGACTGTTCGTCTTGCTCCGGCAGCAGGGCGAGCGTTCGGGCAAGAACCGCATCTATCGGCTCTACCGCGAGGAAGGGCTGACGGTGAGGAAGCGCCGCGCGCGCCGCCGCGCCGTGGGAACACGGGCGCCGATTCTCGTCGAGGCGAAGCCGAATGCCCGATGGTCTCTCGACTTCGTGCACGACCAGTTCGCCAGCGGCCGACGATTCCGCACGCGAGAGAGAAGATCCGCTCTTGGATTCATGATTATAACCACCGGCGCCCGCACTCTTCCCTCGGCTATGCGACGCCGGCGGACTATGCGGCCGCGCTCACCGCGACAGGCGATCGGCTGCGCAACCCGGACCAGCTCCGCCGATCGCCTGTTGCTCACCCTACGCCCGCGGGCGTATCTACCGCCGGGACTCAACTCGCCGCTGGATGAAACTTCGGGGGCACGTCAATTCGAGGAATGACCGATTAGCCGAAAACCGCGGTTTCAGTCGCGAATTACAGATCTATTTTATAGTGTGAAAACAAATATTTATTAGAAGTAGAAAAAATCGTAGCAAGCCACTCCGGGCGGCATTATCCCGTTACAGACGGGCGCCTTCGTCGGAATCCGCACGCGGCCAGCGTCGGCCTTGCGCTCATCGATCGGGGGCTTGAAAACCGAGAGGCTCTTCGGTGCTGCGCGTGGCTCGTCCTCAGCGCGCCCCGCCCCAACCGCAGCCACGCCAGGTCGCTCGCATCGAATTCATAGGCGTTTCGCCGGTTCTGCCTCACTCCCTTTTGGCACGGCTGCCGAAAAGACAAGCTTGAAAGTCGCGCCCCCGCCTCTGGTGTCGCCGACGCCGACTCGGCCGCCGAGACGCGTCATCAACTCTCTCGCGATCGGCAAGCCCAGTCCGGCGCCCGGCGTCGATCCGTTCTTGCGCCAGAAAGGCTCGAAAATGAGGTCGCGATCCGCCTCGGCGATCCCTTCGCCGTGGTCGATCACTTCAACCGTCGCGTCGACGCCGACACGGACGATCACTGTTCCGCCGTCGGGTTCGGCGCGAAGCGCATTGTCGAGGAGATTGGAGACCACGGACTCGATGGCCGAATGGTTTCCGCGGACATAGACTGCGGACTCGGGAGCCTCGAATTCGATCTGACGCCCCTTCTGAAGGGCAAGCAGCAGCGCATCGGCCGCGACGCGCCGGCTCGACGCCACGAGATCGACCTCATCGACGGCGTCCGCGGGGCGTTCCGAAAGGCGGGTCGTGGCGAGCAATTGCTCGACGATATTGCGAATACGTTGAGCGTCGCTTTGTAGATCGATCAAGAAGCTCGGTTGCTTGGGCGCGTCGAGGCGCGCCGTCAAAATGGCGACAGGAGTGCGTAACTCATGTGCGGCGTTGGCGGTAAATCGGCGCAGCTGTGCGGCCCCTGCGTCGAGGCGCGCCAGCACTTGATTGAAACTGACGACCAGCGGCCGGACCTCAGAGGGTGCCTCGGCGGCGGGAAGACGCTGTTCGAGTGAGTCTACGTCGATCCGCGCGGCCTTGTCGACGACGTCCCGCAGGGGGGCGAGCCCGCGGCGCACCGCGAACCAGCTCGTGCAGATCGAAATCAGAACGGCCGGACCGAAGTAGGCGCTCATCCATTTCGCATCGTCGAAGAGGGAGAGAAATATGTCCTGCCAATGAAAAGCAAAGCCGTGGACGCCGATCGACAGGAGGCCATAGGGCGTCTCGCGCAATTGAAGAATGCCAGTCGGTCGGTCCTGTGGCTCCCGCTCGAGAGAGAATGCAATCCAGCTCGGATGAATGGCGCGGGCGCCCGCCAAAGCCGTCACGAGCTCGGGGGAGGAGCCCGGCAAGGGCCGCATCTCCGCGGGCTCGAACACCGCATATTTCAACCTGGAATTATGCGTCAATTCGTCGCGCAGCGCTTGCGTGGGCTCGACGCGCAACACCCCGTCCGCGCCGCGCGTGACAGCCGCGATGATTAGCGCGCGCGTGCGAGGAAGCGCGACTTCATCCAGGGAGGTCGCGAACCCTTCGAATTTGAGCAGGCCGAGAACGAGCGCGCAACCCCATCCGGCGGCGATCGCGACGAACTGTGCGACCAGGAGATAGAGCGCGACCCGAAACGCCAGCGAACGATCTCGGCTCACTGCGCGCTTTCCCTCAGCATGTAGCCGATGCCGCGCGCGAGGTGAATCGTCACGCAGGCGTCGAAGGATTCGAGCCGCTTGCGCAACCGCCAGACGAGAGTGTCGAGCGTATGAGGCGAGATTTCGACCTGGGAGCCATAAACCTCCTCCAGCAACGCGTCGCGCGCGACGACACGATTGGCGCGCCGCATCAGCGCTTCGAGTAGCGCGAGTTCGCGCCGATGCAAGGACACGGGCCGTCCGCTGATCGTCACCTCGCGTCTGACGAGGTCCATGGCGAGATCGGCGACAGCGAGCGCTGGCTGCGGCTCGGGTCCCGGACGCCTCAGGCAGGCCCTGATCCGAGCGATCAGCTCCGGGCCTCGGAACGGCTTGGCGAGATAGTCGTCGGCTCCGCCCTCGAGTCCGGAGACCGTATCATCCAACGAATCCAGCGCCGTCAACATCATGATTCGTACGCCGGGCCGCAGCCTGCGGAGATCGGCAATGATAGAAAGACCATCGCCGTCGGGCAGGCGACGATCGAGAAGGATCAGATCGTAATCGACCAGAGTGGCGGCTTCGATCGTCTCCTCGAGCAAGCTGCTGCGATCGACGACGAAGCCGGCCCCCGCGACGAGCGAGGCGACGAGTTGTCCCATGTCCAACTCGTCCTCGACCAGGAGAATACGCATGGCGCGACATACTCCGCGTAAAAGAAAGCTGCCTCAATCGGCGGTTGTCCAAAGACGAAACGCGCCGCTCTCGCGCGCGAGCGAAAACTCTACGAGAGATCAATAAGACGCGCAAATAGCGCCCCCATCCCTCGCCCAATAGAGGGCCGACAGGCGGCGGCGGTATCCGCGAATAGCAGCCGGGCGCGTCGTGCGGGCTCGCCTGATCGGCTTTTCGGCGAAAGCACATGATCGGCGTCCTCCTCGATGATGCGCGTTCCTATGGCCGTCTGCGCCCCCGGGCGTCCATGGAAACTGTCGCACCTTCCTCACGTGAACCGACCGCGTGTCACCGATGCCGACAGGTCGATAAATCGTCGATGATCTCAGACTTGAACCTGCACCTGTTGCTCGGAAGCTACAGTGATACGATTTTGGGGCCCATACGTCCGGACGTGAGACTAAGGGGAGCATCTGCGCGTAGTTTGCTTAGCTTATCCGAACGGCGACTCGGCCAGGACGATAAACGAGGTGGGAGTGACGGGCGGTGGCGGCGTCCTGGGGGCAGCACAGACATAGAACACGGTGGCTCCGACCGCTCCTCATCAGCGTAGCGGCGTTGTCCTTCATCCTTCAGAGCCTCGTCGCGTTCGGCGTGGCGTCCAAACACTCGGCGTCGACCGTGATCGACGCGCCGCCGTCATTCCTCTCCTGCGCCGAGCAGAGAACAGGCCATCGTTCGTCGGTCCCCGACCACGACGAGGGAGAGTCCTGCTGTCTGTTCTTCGGCACCTGCAATTGCCACGCGGCCCAGGCAGGGTTCGGGCTAATCGTCGCGTCCCTCGCCGAATGGCCGGAATTTTACCCGACGGGCCAATGTCTGGAAGCCGCCGCTGGCAAGCGTGGCGACCGTCCGATCGGCTGGAAGAGCTCCTGGTCGCCGCGCGCACCGCCCCTTTTCTCCTGAAGCCCCGAGCGGCCGCTGCGCCGCGTCACTCTTTCCATGGCTTTCGCGCGGCCACCTGCGTCGCGCCAGGAGAATCCGCATATGATAAACACGACCCTTTTGCGGGGCGTTCCCGCCGCTATTGCCGTCACCCTTTCCGGCTTCGCCGCCCTCGCGCAGGAGGCTCTCCCGACGATCGACATCGCGGCCGACGCGTCCAGACAGCGTGGTCCGGCGCGGCGCGACGAAGGGCCGGGCGACCGCTTCACAGGCTACGCCTCCGGGGCGGATCGGCCGGCGAGCTCGACCAAGGACGGCATCGCGATCATGCAGAACCCGATCTCGGTGCAAGTCGTTCCGCGCCAAGTTCTGGATGATCAACAGGCCATCTCAGTCCAGGACTCCATCGTGGGCAATGTCTCCGGCGTGCAGCCGGCCGGCAACACCTGGTATGACGGCTTCACCATTCGCGGGTTCGACAGCTCGAGCATCTTCCGCAATAATCTCGCGACGCCCAACATCACCCATCTGCAGACATCGAATCTGCAGACGATCGAAGTGCTGAAAGGGCCGGCCGCCATGCTCTACGGCCGTCTCGAGCCGGGCGGCGCCGTCAATCTGATCGTCAAGCGCCCTCTCGACTATCGCTACTTCTCCTTGGAACAGCAGGCCGGCTCCTGGGGCCTCACGCGTACGAGCGTCGACGCCACCGGCCCGCTGACCGACGACAAGACTTGGCTCTACAGGCTGAACCTTTCGTTCAACCGCAGCGACTCGTTTCGAAATTTCGTGACCAACCAGGACGCATTCGTCGCGCCCACCCTGAGCTGGCGCCCGACCGAGCAATTGCGGTTCAATCTCGACGTCGAATATCAGAACACGATCTTCGTCGCCGACGCCGACACCGCGTTGCCCGCGATCGGCTCCCGGCCTGCGCCGCTCCCCGTCAGCCGCTATCTGCAGAATCCTGCCGTCACAAGCGCCAATCCGAGCCGCATGGAACGAGGTCTCGTCGCGTATGACTGGACCTTCGACTTCGACCAGGACTGGAGTCTCACCAACCGCTTCATGTATTCCGATCTGCAATGGGCGCAGCGGATCACCGATATATCGTCATTCGACCCCTCCACGGGCGACGTTCAAATGTCCCTCTGGGACGTCAATGCTCATCGCAACCTGCTCAACTCCAATCTCGATTTGAAAGGTCGGTTCGAGACGGGGCCGTTCCACCATCAAATCCTGCTCGGAGGCGACTATCGCTACGACGAAAATCACGACTTCGGCTTTTGCTGCGACGGCTCGTCCCTGCCTGCGCTCAACGCCTATCTGCCGGCCTATGCGACGATGGGCTACACTAAGCCGTCGAACAATTTCTACTGGGACCTCCGCCAGTCCTGGAAGGGAATCTATGGCCAGGACATGATCTCCTTCTTGGACGACCGTGTGCATCTTCTACTCGGCGGGCGCCACGACTGGGCGTCCTATGGCTATGGATATAGCTCCAATTCGTATCCTGAGGCGCGCGGCGTCTATGACCCGAACACCGGCGCCGGTTTCCAGAACGCCATCGATCACGCCTGGAGCCCGCGTGTCGGCCTCGTGCTCCAGCCGGAGCCCTGGTTGTCCTTCTACGCCAATTACACGCGCTCCCTCGGCGCGAGCAACGGCATCCCCGTCCCCGGCAATCCTCCCTTCCCGTCGGAGCGCGGCCTGCAATGGGAAGGGGGCGTCAAGGCGGAGCTCTTCGACAAGCGCCTCGTCGCGACGCTCGCCTATTACGACATCACCAAATCCGGCGTCGTCCAATCGATCCCCGGCGCCCAGTTCTCGCGACCCGTCGGCCTCGTTGAAAGCAGCGGCGTCGAGCTCGACGTGTCGGGCCGCATCGACGACAATTGGAGCGTGATCGGCAATTACACTTATGACGACGCACGAATCATCGCCGACGCCAATGGATCGCCGCTCACGGGCGGCCAGCTCGGCAATCGTCTTCAGAACGTGCCGAAACACGCCGGCAGCCTCTGGCTCAAATATGACGCCGTCGGGGACTTCGCCGGCCTCAGCCTCGGCGCCGGCGTCTTCGCGGTCGGCGAAAGACAGGGCGACAATCAAAATGATTTCCAGCTGCCGGCCTACGCGCGAGTCGATACGATGATTCTCTATCAGATTCCGTCGTATCTGACGCCCGTCGCGAACAAGGCGTCTCTCCAGCTCAATGTGAAAAATCTCCTCGACACGACCTATTATCTCCATTCCTACAATCGTCTCAGCATAGCGCCCGGCGCGCCGCGAACCTTCCTCGCATCCATTCGCGTGGAGTTCTGAACGCGCCCGACAAAGCAAAGGCGGTCGGCTCGAAAGCGCCGGCCGCCGTAGCCTTTCGGCGAGAGGAGAGGAATTTGCGCGGCGTCTTCGTGTTTCTGCATCGCTGGGCGGGGCTCGCAATGGCGGCGTTCCTTGTCAGCGTCGGCCTTACTGGCAGCCTGCTCGCCTTCAACACGGAGCTGGAGCGCCTCTGTGCGCCGCAGCTCTTCGCGACGCCGCGAGCCGGAGCCCCGCTCGATCTGGCGACGCTCGCCGTTCGAGCCGAGGCGCTCGTTCCGCGGGGCCGAGTCCTCTCAGTGACCTATGCGGAGCCGGATCGTGTCGCGGTCACCTTCGCGCCGCGACACGATCCGCAGACGAACGAAGCATTCGAGCTCGGCTTCACCGAGTTCTTCGTCGACCCCTGGACCGGCGTGGAGCTCGGACGGCGCCGTCGCGCCGACCTCTCCGAAGGCCTCGTGAATCTCATGCCTTTTCTCTATGAGCTCCATTGGCGGCTCGCGCTCGGCGACCTTGGCCAATCGATGCTGGGCATTGTTGCGACGATCTGGACGATCGATTGTCTCATCGCCTTCTACCTGACGTTTCCGCCGACGACGAATTCCTTTCTCAGGCGCTGGAAGCCCGCTTGGCTCGTCAAGCTCCGCGCCGGCTCTTATCGCCTCAATTTCGATCTCCATCGTGCAGGCGGACTCTGGCTATGGGTGACGCTCTTCGTCTTCGCCTGGTCGAGCGTGATGATGAATTTGCGTCCCTATGTATATGAACCGATCATGAAGGCGCTGTTCGATTTTCGCTCCGTGGTCGAATTCTACGACGGCCTGCCGAAACGCGCCGATTATCGGATCCCCAAGCTCGACTGGCGCGCAGCGCAGGCCACCGGCGAGCGAATCCTGGCGGAGCAGTCGGCACAGCTCGGATTCACCTTCGACCGAGCGCTGGCGCTTTCCTATATGCAGGACGCCAATGCCTACATGTACGAGGTGCGCGGCAGCCACGACCTCTTCGAGCGCTCGCCTAAAGGCGGCGGCACCTCGGTGATCTTCGACGGTGACGATGGCAGGCTCATTGCCCTGTCGCAGCCGACCGGGGAGCATGTGGGCAATACGATCGAGAGCTGGCTCTACGCGCTCCACATGGCGCGCGTCTTCGGGACGCCCTATCGATTATTCGTCTGCGCGCTCGGCCTCGCGCTCGTCATGCTGTCGGCGACAGGCGTCTATATCTGGTGGAAGAAGCGAAGCGCCCGCCGGCTTCGAGCGCGCCTCACCGTTCCAGCTCGTAAGTCTGCCTCCGCGACTATGTTCCGAAACAGATAGACAGTCGGCAAGACAGGACTCGTTTCAGCGTGCTTTGTCGTCTACTCGTCATCCTCGCCGCTTTTCTTCCACTGCTCGCGCCCTCGAGTGGACATATGGACGCTTTTGGCGCGCCGTTCAATCATGGCTCGTCCACCCAAATCTGCATCCGCGACGGCCTTCTAGCAAGTCATCACGCGCCCGAGATCCCGTGCCCGCTGTGCGAATATTGCTTTACCTGCGATTTCGGATGCGATGGGTTTTGGTTTGTCGTCGTCGCCTTTTACGCTTCTAAATTCGAGCTTTCTGTATCGACGCGGCTCGAACGAGATTGGATCAACTCCCATAGAACTACGCGCTGCTGCGCTTATCGCACGCGCGCTCCCCCAGTCTAAGCGGTCTTAATTTTGAATATTCGCTGCTGATTATTTCTCTTCCGCCTCGACGGGCGGAGGCGCTCAGCATTGTTGTCAATTTCACGCCCGCTTGCGCGGCGATGGGAGAGAGACGTGCCTCACGATCCCAGAGAAATCACTTTCGACAATCCAACTGCCTTCGCATTTCCAGCTGTTGGCCTCTCGCAAATTTCCGGCGACTTCGGGCGCAATCCGTCGAGCATCGGATTTACGCCAGCGTCAGCTGGCGGGCCCTCCCGAACGAGCGAAGAACGTCCAATCAGCCCAGGGAGTCGCTAATGTCCATCTCAGAAAAAACGATCGAGGACCTATTTCGAACCTGCAACCGCTCGATCAACAGCTTCGCACGTCGCCGGGTCGGACGGGAAGATGCAGAAGATGTCGTCCAGGACGCATATCTCCGGCTGCTCCAGCTCGAAAACGATGTTGAGCCGGCACAAGCGCGGGCCTACCTCTTTCGCCTCGCTTCGAGCGTATCGATCGACTGCATGCGGAAGCGGAAAACCCGTTTCGCCTATTTCGTCGACAATATCAAATTCGACGGTATCGGCTCCGAGGAAGGCGCATATGCCACCGCTCCCGGGAATGTCGCCACGATATACGCCTTGCAGCTCTGTCTAGCACGACTCCCTCGTTGCTGCCGCGAGACGTTTCTGCTCAGCCGAATCTATGGAATGACCTATCCCGAAATCGCGGAGCGTCTGGGCATATCGTTGCGGACGGTCAATCGCAACATGGCGAGGGCCGTCGAGCGTCTTCACGCCGCGCTCTGATTGAATTTTCGAACATTCTCGAACCTGCCTGTTCCGACTCGACATGGACGCTGGCGAAACGAGACTTGCGTCCATGTCGAACGCACCTCGTCGACAGATCGAGGGAAACGCTGCGCAGAAGCGCGGCCGAATGTTTATTCGAGCGAGCAAGCGCATCCCGGACAAAAGAAAGAAGCGCGAAGCGCCGCGGAGCCAGCTCGCCCGCGATTTGGAGACCCTCGCCGTCATTTGACGACGCCTATGCGCGCAGGAAGGAGCGCGCATCGAGCTGCTGCGCGTCAACCTGCACGAAGCGAGCGGACAACGACATGCGCCGCCTGCCTATCGGTTTCGGAGCCGACCGCACCTCCCGTGCTCGACGAGCCGATCAGAGGCGCAATGTCCGCGGCAGACGAAAACGTCAGCAAAAAATATTGGCATCTTTCGACAGCCTCATTCGTATTACTCCACGAGAGCCAGAACCGGTCGCAGCTATCGCGCCAATTGTGACAGGGGAGCACGCAAGATGTCATCAAAGGCGATACGATCAAATTCGAGCAACATCGGTGTCTCGTACGTCGCGCAGTCCGATACGGAAGTCGGTTTGGTCGTAGGGCTCGCCGCCGTGAGCCCGATCGAACCTATCCTGCACGATGAGGAGGTGATCGCCGATCAGCGCGCGCCTCATCCTTTCTACGGGCCTTTCGGCAATCCATATCTGACGCGGCAGGAGAACATCGAATCGAATGCGAGGACCTATCCGCGGCACTTGCCGGTGGCCTTGCGGTTTGGCCGTGGCGTCATCGTGCAGGATACAGAAGGCCGCGAGTATATCGATTGCCTCGCAGGCGCAGGCTCGTTGGCGCTGGGTCATAGCCATCCGGTGGTCGTCGAAGCCATTCGTTCTGCGCTCGGCGAAGAGGTGCCTTTCCAGACGCTGGATTTGCCGACGCCTCTGAAAGATCGCTTCACTCGCGAATTGTTCGACAGCCTTCCCGCCGAGTTTTCGCGAGATTTCAAGATCCAGTTTTGCGGGCCGTCCGGGGCGGATGCGATCGAGGCCGCTCTGAAACTGGTCAAGACAGCGACAGGACGTCGAGGGATTGTCTCGTTTCACGGCGCCTATCACGGCATGACGCACGCGACGCTCGGCGTGACCGGCGAGCCGACTCCCCGCCAAGCCATCGGAGGGCTGGGAGGCGAGGTTCAGTTTCTGCCCTTTCCTTCCGATTATCGGTGCCCTTTCGGCCTCGGCGGCGAAGCGGGCGCCGCTATGGGAGTGCGATACATCGAAACATTGCTCGAGGATCCCAACAGCGGGGTCCTCCTTCCCGCGGGCATGATCCTGGAGGTCGTTCAAGGTGAAGGCGGCGTCAATCCCGCCCCCGATGATTGGCTGCGGCAGATTCGTGACATCACCAAACGGCGCAATGTTCCTCTAATTATCGACGAGGTGCAGACCGGGCTCGGGCGCACCGGGCAGCTCTACGCCTTCGAGCATGCCGGCGTGACGCCCGACGTGCTCGTCCTGTCGAAGGCGATCGGCGGCGGGCTTCCGCTGTCAGTTGTCATTTATCGACGCGATCTGGACAGATGGGAACCCGGCGCGCACGCAGGCACATTTCGCGGCAATCAGCTGGCCTTTGCTGCCGGCGCGGCGACTATCCGCCATGTCGTGAGCGAGAGGCTCGATGCCCATGCGGCGGAGATGGGCCAACGCTTGCGCAAAGGGCTCGAGGCAATTGCCGTGGACGTGCGTTGCATCGGCCATGTGCGTGGGCGCGGGCTCATGGCTGGCGTCGAAATCGTCGACAGAGACGAGCCCGGCGGATATTCGCGGGCTTCTGCTTCCAACTTGGCGCGACGCATCCAGCATGAGTGTTTGCGCCGAGGCTTGATCCTGGAGTTGGGCGGACGATTCGGCTGCGTCGTGCGACTCCTCCCGCCGCTCATCGTGAGCGCCGGCGTGATCGACACCATTCTCGACAGGCTTCACGCGGCGGTGAAAGCCGCGGAGCGCGCACCAGCCATGTCCGCATGCGAGTAGCGCTCTGTCTACCGGAAGCGGAATTCGAAAAACGCAAACACAGTTGAGGGACAACCATGGCTTGGACCGACGAAGATCAAACGATCTACAAAGTGGTCGTCAATCATGAAGAGCAATACTCGATTTGGCTAGAATACAAGGATATTCCTGGGGGCTGGCGAGCCGTCGGAAAGACCGGGACGAAGGCCGAGTGCCTCGCTCATATCAAAGAAGTCTGGACGGACATGCGCCCATTGAGTCTGCGCCGACAGGTCGCGGAGGAAGAGTCGGCCGCTTCTTGAGGCCTAGAAGCCGGCATGGCCTTTCCGGAAAGAACATACCAGACGTCGGCTCCCCGCGATGTTGCAAACGATGTTCGGATGCGAACGGCGGAAGCTGCCCGCCGCATCGAAATCTCGGCTTGTCAACGCCAGTTTTCGGGCGAGTGGCGACGGATCGATCGCTCGCAGTGATCCAGGTCGGGACGATATGTTTTCGTGCGGCACGCGAATCTCCGTGCGGGGCGGATCGAGAGTTCGAGGCTCGAATGTCGAAAGTATACAGTGTCGACGAGCTGGACCGTCTGGCGGCGCACGATTTCGCCGAGTCCTACGTGCGCCGCGCAAGGCCAGTCATCGTGAGGGGCGCTTTGAAGGAATGCGCGGCCTACTCGGGTTGGACATTCAATTATCTGCGCAACCTTGCCGGCTGTTCGAATGTTCCGCTCAAGAAGTGGACGGACCTGGGAATTCATGTGTTCCACCAGCCTTTGACGGAGTATCTGGAAAGTCTCGAGCTTTATGAAAAGAATCGAGAAGGAGGACGGGACGACATGGAACAGCCCGCCTACCTGCACGACATTCCACTGACCAGCCTATTTCGCTACGCCGACACCGAGCTCGAGACTTTTCCGCGAGACTTCTTTCCATCATGGTACGGCGCCGACTGGCCGAAATTCGCCCAGATGTTTCTCGGCCCGTCGAACAGCTTCACACCGCTCCATTTCGACTGCCTGCTGACGCACAATCTGTTTTTTCAAATTTCGGGAAGAAAGCGCTTCACGCTTTTGCCGCAAGAGGAGCTTTGGCGGTGCTATCCCTATAATTGGCGCTGGTGCAAGGTCGACGTCGAAGCGCCAGACTACGAGCGTTTTCCGCTCTACCGCGAGGCGCGAAAAGTCGAAGTCATCGTCGGTCCTGGCGACCTTCTCTACATGCCGCCCGGGACGCTGCATCATGTCAGAAGCCTCGATTGTGCGCTGTCCTTCAATGTCGATTGGCACACGAAGGGCAGCTCCGTGAATGGGGTACTGGCGGTCGCACGCGGCATGCCGCTCAAGACCGCTTACTACAATGCGCTAATTGCCTGCGCGATATGGACCGGCGTCCCGTCGAAACGAATCATGCCCTACTACAAATCCTATCTCAACTATGTGTCCTGACCGATCGCACCGCGCGCATGATCGGACAAAAACACAAAAGGAACGACGCATAATGTCACTCGCTCTCGCCGGCGTCCAGCGGACGGACTTTCCCTTTGCCGCTCCGAATCTCGTCGATCTTCTGCGCATGCGCGCGGCCGCGCAGGCCACGAAGCCGGCTTATGTTTTTCTCGACC
This sequence comes from Methylosinus sp. is20ea, assembly GCF_059718135.1. Lineage (NCBI taxonomy): Bacteria > Pseudomonadati > Pseudomonadota > Alphaproteobacteria > Hyphomicrobiales > Methylocystaceae > Methylosinus > Methylosinus sp. is20ea. The sequence goes on from NZ_AP046088.1 coordinate 560,529, forward strand.
ACGGCGAGAGGGAAGGAGCGCGTCTCAGCTATGCGGATCTCGATCGCAGAGCGCGGGCGATCGCGGCGCATTTGAGCACGCTCGGACTGAGCGGTGAGCGCGCGCTGCTGCTCTATCCGCCCGGGCTCGATTACATCGCGGCTTTCTTCGGTTGCCTCTATGCCGGCGTCATCGCCGTGCCGGCCTATCCTCCGTCCGGCCGCCATGTACAGAGGCTACAATCGATATTCGGAGATGCATCGCCCGCCGTGGTCATGACGACGCATTCCTTGCGTGAGCGCTTCGAAAGAGAGGCAAGCAACGAATTGCTGCGTATTCCCTGTCGATGGGTCGCGACGGACCAGATCGCGTCGGAGGATGCCGACTCCTGGCATGCCTACGCGCCCGAGCCGGATCAGATCGCGTTTCTACAATATACATCTGGATCGACCGGCGATCCTCGCGGCGTCATGGTCACTCACGCCAATCTGCTCAGCAATCAGGCGCTCATCCGTGAAAGCTTTATGCATGACGAGAATTCCGATCTCGTCGGATGGCTTCCCCTGTATCACGACATGGGACTGATCGGGAACGTGCTTCAACCACTCTATGTCGGCGCGACCGCGTATCTGATGTCGCCGATGGCCTTCTTGGAAAGGCCGCTGCGTTGGCTTAACGCAATCTCGACCTATCGGGCGCATACCAGCGGCGGGCCGAACTTCGGCTTCGATCTCTGCGTGCGGAAGATCAAGGACGAGGACAAGCGTCATCTCGATTTGAGTAGCTGGCGCGTCGCCTTCAGCGGCGCGGAGCCGGTGCGCGCATCTACTCTGGATCGTTTCGCCCGAGCATTCGCGGACTGCGGCTTTCGGCGAGACAGCTACCTGCCTTGCTACGGCCTGGCGGAAGCCACATTGGTGGCGACCGCGCCGACGCGAGGTCGACCGCTTTCGGTGAAGGATGTCGATCGGCAGGCGCTGGAGGCGGGACGAGTCGCGTTGCCGCAGGGTAAGAAGTCTGCGAGCATTGTCGGTTGCGGGCATGCATGGCCCGGATATGACGTGCGCATCATCGACCCTTCGTCCAGGATGCCATGCGCTCCCAATGAAATCGGCGAGATCTGGGTTGCCGGGCCTGGTGTCGCGCGCGGCTATTGGAACAGGCCGGAGGACAGCGCGCGCGTCTTTCAGGCGACGATCGCAGGAGACGAGGACGGCCGCGCCTATCTGCGCACCGGCGACCTCGGGTTCATCCAGAATAGCGAGGCGTTCGTCACCGGCCGACTCAAGGATCTGATCATCATCGCCGGCCGAAACGTCTATCCGCAGGACATCGAGAGTGCGATCGAGGAGCAGATCCCCGGTTTGCGGCGTGGTTGCACCGCCGCCTTTTCAGTGACCGTCGAGGATCGAGAGGATCTCGTCATCGTCACGGAGCCGGATCGCTCTCTCCTCGTGGCATTGGAAAAAGGCGACGGCCAAGCGTTGATTCACAAAATTCGCGCTTGCGTCGCCAATGAGGCGGATGTCGAGCCGTGGGAGATCGTGCTTGTGGAGCCGGGCTCCATCCCGAAAACGTCGAGTGGAAAGCTTCGGCGGATGGAGTGCCGGAGAAACTATGCTTCGGGAGCGCTGCGGACGCTCGTGTGCGCGTCTGCCGTTGAACGCTCTACCTCGGATGCATCGTCGCGGCCCGTTCCTAAGCAGTTCGATCCCTTGTTGCGTGAGGCGCTCTCCTATCTCGATCTCTCACAAAAGACGGCTCTTCTCACCCGTTTTCTGATCTCCGCCGTCGCGCGCGCGTTGAAGGCGCCGGAAAGTGATTTCAGCCCCGCGACGCTGCTCTCTCGCAGCGGGCTCTCCTCCTTGCGCGCTATCGAAGTGAAGCACGCACTAGATTCCGTGCTCGGAGCGGAAACGCCGATCAGCGTTCTTCTGTCGGAGATGAGCTTTGCGGAGGCCGCCGTCGCCATCGCTCGGGCCACGTCCGATGAGGCTTCGTCCGTGCGCGAGGCTCGAGGCGCCCTGGATCCGCATGCTTTGTCGCATAGCCAGAGGGCAATGTGGACGGTGCATCAGCTCGACACGTCGAGCAGCGCCTATAATTTGCATCTCGCCCTCGATTTAGACGAAAACCTCGACACCGAACGCTTTCGGCGCGCGCTGGCGCAACTGATCGAGCGACACGCTTTGCTTCGGACTCGCTATCGCTCCGGCCCCGACGGCGTCGGGCAGGAAACGCTTCCGGCAGACGCATTGGACAGATGGTTTTGTGAGGTGGACGCGACGAGCTGGACAGCGGCGCAGTTGAACGACGCGCTGTCTCGGGACGCGCGGCGCCCGTTTGATCTCGAAATGCAGGCTCCGTTTCGCGTCGCTGTCTATAGTAGAAGCGAGCGCGGTCCAATCCTTCTTTTCGTCGCGCACCACATCGCAGTCGATCTTTGGTCGCTGCTGCTTCTCATCTCCCAGCTCGACGCCGACTATCTCTCGCCCGAGGCGCGCAGCGGTGTCACGCCGCCTGCGAGCGGCGACCATGGCGATTTCATTCGCCGCGAGATCGATTATCTCGCCTCCCCCGTCGCGGAGCGGGATTGGACTTATTGGAGCGAAGAGCTTGGAGCCGAAACGCCGGCGCTCGAATTGCCTACCGATTTTCCTAGGCCTTCCGTTCCCGACTATAGAGGAAGATCGGCGCCTCTGCGGCTCGACGCCGAGACGACACGCCGGCTGAAAGGCCTGGCCGAGAGCGAAGGCGTCAGTCTCTTTTCGCTTCTGCTCGCCGCCTATTTCGCCCTTCTTCATCGCGTGACTGGACAATCCGATCTCGTCGTCGGCGCGCCGACGAGCGGGCGAATGGCGGCGGAGACCGTCGACCTCGTCGCAAACTGCGTCAATCCGGTCGCCTTGCGGGTGCATGCTCGAATCGAGAACAATTTCGACGATCTGCTGCGCCGGACACAGGCGAAGGTCAAGGGCGCGCTCGAACATCAGAGATTCCCGTTTCCGCTCATCGTCGAGCGATTGCGCCCCGAGCGTCGTGAAGACGAGTGGCCAATCTACCAGACATGGTTCGTGCTGCAGCAGGCGCAATCGAGCGCGCCGGCGGATTACGCCGCGCTCGCGCTCGGCGAGGACGGCGCGCCATTCTCGTTCTGCGGCCGATCGGCGAGATCCTCGAGCCTCGTCGAGCGCGTCGAGATGTTCGACCTCAAAGTGATGGCGGCCGAGGTCGGCGAAGAATTGGTCCTCTCATTCCAGTACAAGACGCAGCTGTTCGCGGCAGCCAGCGTCGAAGGCTTGGCGCGGCGCTATCGCCTGCTTCTCGAGGGAGTTCTCGAAAATCCGCGGACGCGTGTTGGCCACCTCCCTTTCTTGGAAGCCGCCGAGCGTCATCGGCTGGTGGCGGAGTGGAACGATACGGCGTCGGATTTTCCGCGCGAGGCTTGCATCCACGAGCTGTTCGAGGCGCAGGCCCGGCGGCGGCCGGAAGCGACGGCGGCAGTGTTCGGGGACGAAGAATTGTCCTATGGCGAGCTGGAGGCGCGCGCCAATCGGCTGGCGCGGCGCCTCGTCCGGCTCGGCGTCGGGCCGGAGACGATCGTCGCCCTGTGCGTCGAGCGCTCACTCGACATGGTGGTGGGTCTGCTCGGCGTGCTGAAGGCCGGCGCAGCCTATCTGCCGCTCGACCCCGATTATCCGGACGAGCGCCTCGCCTATATGATCGCCGACGCGTCGCCGCGGCTCGTGCTGGCGCAGGAGCGTTTCGCGGACCGGCTCCCCTCTGGAACGCCCGTGCTGCTTCTCGACGCGGAGCGTGAGGCGCTCGCTCGCGAGAGCACCGCGCCGCTCGGCCGCCGCGCCGCGCCGCAGAACCTCGCCTATGTCATCTACACCTCAGGCTCCACCGGAAAGCCCAAAGGCGTCGCCGTGCCCCACTGCGGCGTGGTCAACCGCATCGACTGGATGCAGAAGCGCTACGGGCTCGAGGCCGACGACACGCTCTTGCAAAAGACCCCATTCGGATTCGACGTCTCGGTGTGGGAGTTCTTCTGGCCGCTGCAGGCGGGAGCCCGCCTCGTGTTCGCGGCGCCGAACGACCATCGCGAGCCGGCGCGGCTCGCCGAACTGATAGAGCGGCGCCGCGTCACTACGCTGCATTTCGTGCCGTCGATGCTGCAGGCGTTCATGAGCGTCGCGAATCTCTCGGCGTTGCCGTCGCTGCGGCGGACGTTCTGCAGCGGCGAGGAGCTGCACGCGGCCGCCGTTCGACGCTTTCATGCCGCGTCGCGAGCGGAGCTTCATAATTTCTATGGCCCGACCGAGGCGTCGATCGATGTCAGCGCATACGAATGCCTACGCGACGACGGCTCGCAGAGCGTGCCGATCGGCCGTCCGATCGCAAATATCCAGCTCTATGTTCTCGACGCGAGTGCGGAGCCTGTTCCGGTCGGCGTCGCCGGGGAACTCTGCGTCGCCGGCGTGGGCCTCGCGCGCGGCTATTTCGGCCACCCCGAGCTGACCGCGGAGCGTTTCGTTCCGAACCCATTCGACGCGTCCGGCGAGCGAATGTATCGCACCGGGGATCTGGCGCGCTTCCGGGCGGACGGGAACATCGAGTTCCTCGGGCGGCTCGATCATCAGGTGAAGATCCGGGGCTTCCGCATCGAGCTCGGCGAGATCGAGGCGGCGCTGCGGCGCCTGCCCGAGGTTCGCGACGCCGCAGTGGCGGCGCGGGCGGACGCATTCGGCGACAAGCGGCTCGTCGCTTATGTGATAGGCGAAGAGCAAATGGATTTCTCCGCCCTGAAGGCCGCGCTGGGGCGGGAATTGCCGGACTACATGATCCCCCCACTGTTCGTGCGGCTCGAGGCGATGCCGCTCACGTCGAGCGGCAAGCTCGACCGCAAGGCGTTGCCCGAGCCCGACCTTGCGACGATCGCGCGCGGCGTCTATGTCGCGCCCCGCACGCCGACGGAAGCGACACTATGCAACATTTTCGCCGAGGTGCTCGGCCTCGAGCGCGTCGGAGTCGACGATGATTTTTTCGCACTCGGCGGCGACTCGATTCGCGCGATACAGGTCACGAGCCGGCTCCGGCAAGCCGGTCATGAACTGACGCCGCGCCAATTGTTCCAGCATCCGACCGCGGGGCGGCTGGCGCCGGCATTGACGGCGCCCGAGGACGCGTCGTCGCTATCGGACGTCGCGCGCGCTGTCGCGGAATTCGCGGCGCCCTTCGCTCTAGCGCAACTGGACGCCGAGGATCTCGAACGCGTCTTGCGTCGGCATGCCGACGTCGAGGACGTCTATCCGCTCACGCCGATGCAGGAAGGCATGCTGTTTCATGCCCTGTCCCAGACGGGATCCGGCCTTTACCACATGCAGGAGCGTTACGAAATCAAGGGACCGCTCGACGTCGCCGCCTTTTCGTCCGCATGGCGCGACGTCGTCGGTCGTCACGCCAACTTGCGCACATCCTTCGAGTGGGACGTGCAGGGCCGCGCTCATCAAGTGGTTCATCGTCGCGCTTCATTGCCTATCGATCTGCTCAACCTGCGACATTTGTCGTCTATCGAGCAGTCGACGCACATCGACGCTCTCCTTGACGCAGAGCGCGAGCGAGGGTTCGATCTCTCTCGAGCGCCATTGATGCGCATTCGACTCGTTCGAGTCGCCGACGATCGCCACATCTGCGTGCGGAGCTTTCATCACATCATCATGGACGACTGGTGCACCTCCCCGCTATTGCTCGACGTTCGCAAGCATTACGCTGCCGGATTGGCGGAAGAATCCGTCGAATTCGAGCCGGCTGGGCAATTCAGGGACTATATCGCGTGGCTGCGCACCAAGGACATGACGGCCGCCGAGAGCTTTTGGCGGCGCTACCTCGACGGCTTCTCGGAGCCGACCCCGCTCGTGGGCGCCGAGATCGCGGACAATTCCGCCGACGCCGCTGTTGATGTCGACGACGTGATCTTGACCTTGTCGACGGATGATTGGCGAAAGCTCGAGGCGCTCGCTCGCCGGCATCGCCTGACCGTCAACACTTATGTGCAGGGCGCGCTCGCGCTGCTGCTCGGCCGATACGCCGGCATCGACGAGGTCGTTTTCGGCGTCACGGTCGCGGGCCGTCCGACCGACCTTCCCGGCGCGGAATCGGCGTTGGGCCTGTTCATCAATGGGTTGCCGCTGCGTGTGCGCATCAGACCCGATCAGCCCGTCGTCGACTGGCTGCGCGACGTGATGTCCGACAATCTGGAAATGCGTCAACATGAATTCGTATCGCAATCGATGATTCAGAGCTGGAGCGCTATTCCACGCGCAAACGCGCTCCTCTTCCAGCACCTCCTCACTTTCGAGAATGCGCCTATCGACCCCAGCTTGCGGGGCGACAAGAGCATTCTCGACATCGATCTGCTGCAGCTGCGCGTCCATACGAATTATCCGCTGACGTTCGTCGCCATTCCGAGCGAAACGCTCACGCTCCGCCTGACCTATGATCGAGAGCGGTTTGACAGCGCGACGATCGAGCGCATGGCTGCGCACTTCAAGCATGCGCTCGAAGAGCTGATCGCAAAGAGCGATCGTCTCGTCGCAGACGTGCAGCTCCTAACCAAAGACGAGCGACGTCGCATCGCAGTGGAATGGAACGAGACGGATTACGATTACGACGGTCCGCTCGATCTCGTGCAACGGTTCGAAGCACAGGCCGAAGCGCGTCCCGAATCCGTCGCGGCCGCCTGCAAGGGTGAAACCATCACCTATCGCACGCTCGACGAACGCGCGAACCGCATCGCGCGCGCGTTGATCGAAGCAGGCGTCGCGCAGGACGATCTCGTCGCATTGTGGGACGCGCGAGGGCTCGACTTTCTCGCGATGATCCTCGGCGTGTTCAAAGCGGGCGCTGGCTATCTGCCCATTGATCCTACCTATCCCGACAGGCGCATACTTCAGGTGCTCGAGGAGGCCGAAGTGGCATGGCTCGTCGCCGGAGCGGATCAACGCTCCCGCGCAGCCGCTCTCTGCGCCGCGTTGGATGAAGGCGCGCGTCCGCGCCTGATCGAGCCGGACGCGCGAAGCGACGGCGACGACGCAGCGAGCAATCCATCGCCGCGACACAGACCACGCAACCTGGCTTTTGTCATCTTTACATCCGGCTCCACCGGTAAGCCGAAAGGCGTGATGGTCGAGCATCGAGGCATGTTCAACAATCTCATCACCAAGAAACGCGTGCTCGATTTGACGGCCGACGACGTCATTGCGCAGACCGCGTCGCAATGCTTCGACATTTCCGTTTGGCAATTTCTCACCGCGATCGCCATCGGCGCGAGGGTCGAAGTCTTTCCAGACGACATTTCTCGCGATCCGCAGCGGATGCTTGAGGAGATCGACCGGCGACAGGTAACGATTCTCGAGGCGGTGCCGTCGATGATCAAGGCGCTGCTCGATGCGGCGGAAGACGATGAACGATTGACCGGGCTTCGATGGCTGCTGCCTTGCGGCGAGGCCTTCACGCCGGAACTATGTCGGCGCTTCATGGCGCGTTTCCCGAGCGTCCGCCTGCTGAACGCATATGGACCGGCGGAATGCTCGGACGACGTCTCCTACTATCCCATCGAGAAGCCGCCGGAAGGCGACGACCTGAGTGTTCCGATCGGGCGTCCCGTCGACAACACGCGGCTCTATGTCGTGGATCGGCAGCTCGAGCTGACGCCTGTCGGCGTAGCAGGCGAAATCTGCGTCGCCGGAATCCAGGTCGGCCGGGGGTATATCAATCGCCCGGAGTTGACCGCGCAATCCTTCGTTCCCGATCCCTTCGGTCCCTCAGGGTCGGTTCTCTACCGCACGGGCGACCTCGGTCGTCGCCGCTCCGACGGTGTCATCGAGTTCCTCGGACGTGTCGACCATCAGGTCAAGATTCGCGGCCATCGAATTGAGCCGGGCGAAATAGAAGCTTGCCTAGTCGCCCACCCGCTCGTGGAGGAGGCCTGCGTGATCGCTCGGGAGGTCTCGAAGAACGTGTTCGGCCTGGCGGCCTATGTGGTCACGCCGCGGCTCGAAACAGACGAGCTTCGCGCGCATCTGCTGCAGACACTGCCGGAGTTCATGGTCCCGAGCGCATTTGTCTTCATGGAGAAGCTTCCGCTCACTTCCAACGGCAAGGTCGACCGCAAGAGACTTCCCGACGTCGACGCCTCAGCGCATCTGTCGCGCGCCTATGTGGCGCCGCGCACCGCGACCGAGAACACTCTCGTCGCGATCTGGTCGGATGTTCTCGGCGTGGCGCAGGTCGGCGTCGAAGACAATTTCTTCGAGCTCGGAGGACATTCGCTTCTCGCGATCCAATTGCGATCTCGCATTCGCGGCGCCTTCGCGATCGAGATGCCGCTGCCCGTCCTATTCGACGCAGCGACCATCGCCGCGCTCGCGGAACGCGTGGAGGATATGGTCCTCGCAGACATCGAAGCGTTGAGCGACACGGAGGCGTCCTTCCGAGCGGAAGAACTGGCGCCGGCCCGCGCCTGACGCCGAGACCGTTCTCGAAAGGAGAGTGACCGCCGATGGACATTATCGAGACCAGCCGAGAACGACAGGACAAGAAGGCGGACCTCTCGCCGGAGAAGCGGCGTCTGCTCGAGCTCCGCTTGCGTGGACGCTCGGCACCACAGCTTTCCGGCGCAGAGATAGGACCCCGCCCGGAGGGGGAGAATCCGCTGTCCTATGGGCAGGAGCGGATCTGGTTTCAGTGCCAGGTGTCGCCCAATCCGGCATTGTTCAACATCGCATTGATGGCGCGCATCGGCGGCTATCTGGACCACGCAGCCCTGTCGAGAAGCCTGAGCGAGATCCTTCGTCGCCACGAGGTGCTGCGCTCGGGCTTTGCGAATGACGGCGGCGTTCCTCGGCTGTTCTATTCGACGGCTGTCGATTTCCCCATAGACCGGATCGACCTGCGACATCTCGACGAAGCGGAGCAACAGGCGAGATCTCACGAGCTCTCCTACATCGAAGCGCGCAAGCCTTTCGATCTCGATGCGCCACCTCTGATGCGAGCGACGCTGCTGCTCTTGGCTCCCGATCGCCACGTCCTTCTTCTGACCATTCATCACATCATCTGGGACGGATGGTCGAGCGGGCTTCTCGTAAAGGAAATTGCGCAGCTCTACGAAACGGCGACCACCGACATATCTCGTCCGCTCACGCCATTGTCCGCGCAATATGGCGACTTCGCGTATTGGCATCGCCGGCTGATGACGAGCGAAGTCGGCGCGAAGCAGTTGGACTATTGGACGAAGAGGCTTGCCGGCCTGCCGGATTTGCTCGCTCTGCCGACTGACCGGCCCCGCGCCGCAAAGCAAGCCAATCGCGGCGCACGGCATTCATGGACGCTTTCGCGAGAGGCGCTCGCCGGCTTGACGGAGCTCGCTCGAAGGGCGAACACGACGCTATTCGTCGTTTTGCTCTCCGCGTTCAAAACCCTGCTCTATCATTACAGCGGCCAAACCGACCTCGCCGTCGGAACCACTATCGCATATCGCACGCATCCCGAGTTGGAGCGGCTGGTCGGTTTTTTTGCAAATGCTCTGGTGCTGCGCACAACCGTCGACGATGATCCGACATTCGAGGACTTGCTCCAGCGCGTGCATGTAGCCGCGGTCGGCGCTCAAGCGAATCAGGATGCGCCGTTCGAGGCGCTCGTCGAGAGGCTCGCGAACAAGCGAGGCTTGAGCCACAATCCGCTGTTCCAGGTGGCTTTCGTTCACCACAATATTCCGATTGAACGACTGTCGCTTGCGGATCTCACGATCGAAGTCGACGAGATGAGCACGGATTCGGCGGCGTTCGATCTCGTGCTGCATGTGTTCAACGAGGCGCCGGGTCTGCGGCTGCGATTCGAATACAACGCGGATCTCTTCGATGAAGCGAGCATCGAAAGTATGGCGGAGCATTTTACCCTCCTCGTTCGAGACATATTGGCGGCGCCCGCGCGACGCATCGGCGCGCTGCGACTGTTCGATTCTGTCGAGAGATCGCGAATCTCCGCTCTTTCGGAAGGCGATCCGCTCGAGCAGGCGGAATCCGAGCTGCTCCATCATTGGATCGGCAAAAACGCTCGTGGCGACGAAGTGGCCGTATCGGCGGACGACGCCTCATTGTCCTTCGACGAATTGTCTCGCCGCGCCTATCAGATCGCGCATTGGCTCCAACGCCTCGGAGTCGGCCCGGATGCGCCGGTGGCCGTGCTTCTGGAGCCGTCGGTCGATCTGGTGGCGGCGATCGTCGGCGTTCTCGGGGCAGGAGGGGCCTTTCTTCCAATCGATCCGGCCTATCCATCCGGCCGGATCGATTACATTCTGTCGGATGCGAACGCCGTCGCGGTGATCACAACGAGAGAGCTCGCTGCGAACCTCGGCGACATGACAGCGACCACGCCCATCGTGCTGCTTGAGGCGGAGGTTCTCGACGCTATGCCGGCCACTCCCGTCGTCTCGCGCGTCAGGCCGGACAATATCGCCTACATCATATATACGTCGGGCTCCACGGGACGCGCGAAAGGCGTGATGGCGACCCATCGCAACGCCGTCGCATCCACGAGAGCGCGCATTCGGCGCTATGCCGCCCCCGTGGAAAGCTTCCTGCTGTTGTCGTCGACTTCATTCGACAGCTCGTTGGCCGGCCTTTTCTGGACCTTGTTCCAGTGCGGGCGTCTGCGAATCCCCTCGGAGGCGACGCGGCGTGATCCCAGCGCGCTCGTGCGTCTGATCGAAGACGAGTCCATCTCTCATCTCCTCTGTCTCCCTTCGCTCTATTCCGCGCTGCTGAAGGTGACGAACTCCAAAGGCGGCGCATCGCTTCGATGCTGCATCGTCGCGGGCGAGGCCTGCAAGCGTGAAATCGCGGAGGCCCATTTTACGGTGCTGCCGGACACCGCCCTGTTCAATGAATACGGTCCGACGGAGTGCACGGTTTGGAGCACGGTTCACGAGATCGAGAGAAGCGATGACAAAATGAGGCCAGTGAGCATCGGGCGCGCGATTCCGGGCGCGAGAGCCTTCGTTGTCGGGCTGGACGGGGATCTCGCGCCCATCGGCGTCGTCGGCGAACTCTACATCGGCGGCTCAGGCGTGACGCGAGGCTATCGCGGCCGTCCCGATCTGACGGCGGAGAAATTCGTGCCCGACCCTTTCGGCGAGCCAGGCGAGCGCCTCTATCGGACAGGCGATCGCGTGAAGCGCCTGCGAGACGGCCGGCTCGAATTTCTCGGACGTTTCGACGAACAGATCAAGCTTCGCGGCTACCGCGTCGATCCTGGGGAAATCGAGGACGTTCTCGTCGCGCATCCGTCGGTGTCGGATGCGGTCGTCGTAGTGCGCACGCGTGGAGGAGACGACGCAAGGCTGATCGCCTACGTCGCCGCCGAAGGCGACCTTCGCGCGACCGAAGACGCGGTTCGGCAGCATATCGCGCAAAATCTGCCCGCGTTCATGACGCCCGACGCCATCGTCGCGCTCACCGCTCTGCCGCAGCTTCCGAACGGAAAGGTCGATCGCTCGGCGCTGGTCGAGCCGGAGTCCGCGATATCGCGCCCGATTGCCGAAAGCGAAGGTTGCGCGAACGCGATCGAATTTCTCCTCGCCGATATCTGGCGCACAGTTCTCTCGACAGAGGAAATCGATCGAAACGACAATTTCTTCGATCGGGGCGGCAACTCATTGTCAGGCATTCAAGTGGTCGCACGCGTGCAGCAGCTGTTCGGCAAGGATATCCCGATCACGACATTGTTCGAAGGCGGCACTCTCGCAGAGTTCGCCGCACAGATCGAGCGGGCGGTGGGCGCGGATGTCATCGACGAGAAGCTGAAAGCGCTTCTTGAGGAGATCGAGCCGATGTCCGATGCAGACGCGACGGCGAGGCTGTTTGCTGACGACGGGGGACGGCGGCATGTCGGTTGAGGCGCGTTACGCTCTCGCAGAGAGCACATGTGTGGAACCGCTGATCGGACGTTGGGTGGCGTGGCCGCATGTGATGGCTCCCGTGACTCACGGCATGCATCTCTTGAACTATCAGCTGAAAACGCTGCATTCATATCTCGGCGCCCCCGCTATTCACGAAGCGTCGTGCCGTAATCCCAAGCTTCTGGGCGGCGCCTTCGTCGACGTGCCGGCGACTCGGCTGCCGGAGGTGCAAGCGTTTGCGCAGCAGACCGAGACTGTCTTCGCGGACAGCCTCGCATTCGCGCGTACGCTGATCGCCTTTCATAACCAGCTCGTATCCGAAGCGAAGGGCGAAAGCCTGGAAGCGTACTATCAGCGTCTTCCGCCGCCGCTGCGGGGCTATGTCGAGCTCCTCTATGACTACTATGACCGGCCGATCGTTCGGCCACTCGAGGGGCTTCTCTACAAGAGCGGATCGTATAAGAAGGAGGCGCAATCGCTGCGATTGTTCCGCCTCGACGCCGATCTCGAACGTCCCTATTACATGAGCACGCCGAGGCTTTCGAGCGAGGAGTCGGTGGATTGGGACGTGGCCTTCGACGATCCGAAGATCGACGAGCTGTTCCGGCTGGATCGGGAGCCGAAGCCGTTCGACGAAATCAGATTCATGCTGGACGTTCCAGAGTCGCGGGCTGCGCGGCTACGAGCGCTGCTGCGTGAGGCCGAAGGCGCGATCCGGGCGCCGTGGAGCGGCGAAGGAATTCGCATTCGCTATTTCGGCCATGCTTGCGCGCTCGTCGAGGGCGCAGGCGTCTCGATCCTCGTCGATCCGCTGATCGCCGCTCGGCCCGAGCAGCATGACGTCGAGCGCTTCAGCTTCGGCGATCTGCCCGAACGAATAGACTATGTGCTCATCACACACGGGCATCACGACCATTTCGTGATCGAAACGCTGCTTCGATTGAGGCACAAGATCGGCGCGATCGTCGTCCCGAAGAATTCCGGCGCCTTCTATGCGGATCCGTCGCTGATGTTGCTCGCACGCCGGCTCGGCTTCGAGGACGTGCGGGAGGTCGACGTGATGGATGAGATCGCGATTCCCGGCGGCCGGATCATCGCGGTTCCATTTCTCGGCGAACACAATGATCTCCCCAGCGCGAAGGCCGCCTACCTCATCTGTGCGGGGACGCGCAGCGTCCTCTTCGCAGCGGACTCAAACTGTCTCGATCCCGGCATCTATACGCATCTTACGCGCGAGACGGGCGCCATCGACGCGCTCTTCGTCGGGATGGAGTGCGTCGGCGCGCCCCTGACGTGGGTCTATGGGCCGATCCTGCCCAACAAGCCCGACAACCGGCATAGCCAGGGGCGGCGCTCGAACGGATGCAACGCAGATGCCGCGAAGGAGCTGGCTCGCACCGTTCGCTGCCGGCAGGCGTTCGTCTATGCGGTCGGGCGCGAGCCCTGGGTTCGCTATCTGCTCGCGCTGACTCCGGCCGAGGACGATGTGTACATGGCGGAGATCTCGAAATTCATCCGATCGCTCCGCGACGAACTCGGCGTCTCCGCGCAACTTCTCTTCGGCAGAGCAGAGATCATGATCTGACCGACAGGAATCCAAGAGCCAGGAAGGACGATTATGGCTAATCTAGTCGAGCGTCTGTCGCGTCTCTCTCCCGAAAAATTGACGACGCTGCGTACGCGGCTCGAGACGCGGGCGGTTCCGGAGAGTCCGCTCGAGCCCTCGAGCGGCGCGAGAAAATTGCTTTCTTTCGGACAACAACGCCTGTGGCTGCTCGACCTCATCGAGCGCGAGCGCGCCATCTACAACAATGCCGGCGCTTTCCGCTTTATGGGCGCGCTGGATATTTCGGTAGTTTGCTGGAGCGTGAACGAGATCGTGGCTCGCCATGAGGCATTGCGGACGAGCTTCGGAGGGTCGGAAGGAGAGGCGACGCAGATCGTGGCGCCGTCGCTCGTGATCGCCTGTCCCGTCGTCGATCTGAGCGAGTTGCCGCGCGACGAGCGGGAGAGGGAGGCGTGGCGCCTCATCGACGCAGAGGCGCGACGGCCCTTCGATCTGGCCCGCGGCCCGCTCTTGCGCGTGCTCGTGATCAACCTCGGAATCGGCGAAGAGACGAAAGCCCGCGAGCATGTCGTCGCCTTCACTCTGCATCACATCGTCTCCGACGGCTGGTCGACGGATGTGCTGATGCGCGAGTTCGCGGCGCTCTACGAGGCGCGGATGCTGGGGCTGGCGTCGCCGCTCCCGCCGCTGGCGATCCAATACGCCGATTACGCGGCGTGGCAGCGGGAGTGGCTGCAGGGCGAAGTCCTGGAGCGGCAGCTTTCTTATTGGCGGCAGGCTCTGAGCGGAGCGTCCTTCGTTCTCGAGCTTCCGACAGACCATGCGCGCCCGCCCGTGCAGGATCATGCCGGAGCCGTGCATCGTTTCGAGATTCCGGCGCGGCTGGCGGCGCGGGTGAAGGAGCTGGCGCGCGAGCGGGGCGCGACGCCGTTCATGGCGTTCCTGGCGACGTTTCAACTGCTGCTGTCGCGCTACAGCGGACAGAAGGACTTCTGCGTCGGCGCGCCAGTGGCGAACCGGCGGCGGGTCGAGCTCGAAGGGCTGATCGGGTTTTTCGTCAACACGCTGGCCCTGCGGGCGGACCTTTCGGGGGAGCCGAGCTTCGTCGAGCTTCTGGAACGGGTTCGCGAGGCGGCGCTCGGCGCGCAAGAGCATCAGGACCTGCCGTTCGAGCGGCTGGTGGAGGAGCTGCAGCCCGCGCGGGACATGAGCCGCAGCTCGCTGTTCCAGGCGATGTTCGCTTATCAGAACGCGCCGGAGCGGGCGTTTGCTCTGCCGGGGCTGCGGATCGAGGCGCTGGAGACGGACAGCGGGACCTCGAAGTTCGACCTGACGCTGGAGCTCGCCGAGGCCGATGGCGGCGATGCGGGGAAAGGCATGAGCGCGTCGCTCGAATATGCGACGGCGCTGTTCGAGCCTGCGACGATCGAGCGGATGGCGTCGCATTACCTCACGCTGCTGGAGGGGATCGCGGCCGATCCGATGCAGCGCGCCGACGCGCTTCCGCTGACGACCGCCGCGGAGCGTCATCGGCTGGTGGTGGAGTGGAACGACACGGCGTCGGATTTTCCGCGCGAGGCTTGCATCCACGAGCTGTTCGAGGCGCAGGCCCGGCGGCGGCCGGAAGCGACGGCGGCAGTGTTCGGGGACGAAGAATTGACCTATGGCGAGCTGGAGGCGCGCGCCAATCGGCTGGCGCGGCGCCTCGTCCGGCTCGGCGTCGGGCCGGAGACGATCGTCGCCCTGTGCGTCGAGCGCTCACTCGACATGGTGGTGGGTCTGCTCGGCGTGCTGAAGGCCGGCGCAGCCTATCTGCCGCTCGACCCCGATTATCCGGACGAGCGGCTCGCCTATATGATCGCCGACGCGTCGCCGCGGCTCGTGCTGGCGCAGGAGCGTTTCGCGGACCGGCTCCCCTCTGGAGCGCCCGTGCTGCTTCTGGACGCAGAGCGTGAGGCGCTCGCTCGCGAGAGCGCCGAGCCGCTCGGCCGCCGCGCCGCGCCGCGGAACCTCGCCTATGTCATCTACACCTCAGGCTCCACCGGAAAGCCCAAAGGCGTCGCCATCGCGCATGTCAACACGGTGGCGATGCTGCACTGGGCGAAGGACATCTTCCTTCGATCCGACGTGTCGACGACGCTGGCGTCCACGTCCTTGTGCTTCGATCTGGCAATGTTCGAGCTGTTCCTGCCGCTCTGCTTCGGCGGCAGCGTCATCGTCGTCGAGAATGCGTTCGACCTCGCCGGGCTGGACGGGCGCCATCCGCCGCATGTCGTCAACACCGTGCCCTCGGCCATGGCGAATCTCCTGCGGCTCGACGCGCTTCCCTCCTGCGTTCGGATCGTGAACCTCGCGGGAGAGCCGTTTCCGCCGACCCTGGCCGAGGCGCTGGGGCGAC
Source organism: Methylosinus sp. is20ea (assembly GCF_059718135.1). Classification (NCBI taxonomy): domain Bacteria; kingdom Pseudomonadati; phylum Pseudomonadota; class Alphaproteobacteria; order Hyphomicrobiales; family Methylocystaceae; genus Methylosinus; species Methylosinus sp. is20ea. The sequence goes on from NZ_AP046088.1 coordinate 576,432, forward strand.
GCGAAGGGGTCGGGAGCGTGTTCAATCTCTACGGGCCTTCGGAATGCACGACCTATTCGAGCTTCATCCGGCTGAGCGAGCGTGACTGGCGAAATCCGCCGATCGGCCGTCCGATCGCGAACACGCAGATTTATCTTCTGGGCGACGGGCTGGAGCCTGTTCCGGTCGGAGTAGCCGGAGAGCTTTATATCGGCGGGGCAGGAGTGGCGCGCGGCTATCTCGGCCGGGCCGATCTGACCGCGGAGCGCTTCGTTCCGAACCCGTTCGACGCATTCGGCGAGCGAATGTATCGCACCGGGGATCTGGCGCGCTTCCGGGCGGACGGGAACATCGAGTTCCTCGGGCGGCTCGATCATCAGGTGAAGATCCGGGGCTTCCGCATCGAGCTCGGCGAGATCGAGGCGGCGCTGCGGCGCCTGCCCGAGGTGCGCGAGGCCGCCGTGGCGGCGCGGGCGGACACGTTCGGCGACAAGCGGCTCGTCGCCTATGTGACGGGCGAAGGGGAAATGGATTTCGCGGCCCTGAAGGCCGCGCTGGGGCGGGAATTGCCGGACTATATGGTCCCGCCGCTGTTCGTGCGGCTCGAGGCTCTGCCGCTCACATCCAATGGCAAGCTCGACCGCAAGGCGTTGCCCGAACCGGATTCCACGGCGCTCGCACACAGCGTCTATGTCGCGCCCCGCACGTCGACGGAGGCGACGCTCTGCGAGATATTCGCCGAAGTGCTCGGCCTCGAGCGCGTCGGCGTCCACGACAGCTTCTTCGAGCTCGGCGGGCATTCGCTGAAGGCGATCAGGGCGATTGACCTGCTGCAGCGGCGCGGCGTGCCTGCAGACGCTCGGACGATCTTCGTTGCGCCGACACCGGCGACTCTGGCAGGCGCTTTGGCGAGGCGGCGTGAGGTGGTAGTCCCGCCCAATCTCATCCCCGCCGACGAATTCTGCATTATGCCGGAAATGCTGACGCTCGTAAAACTCTCTCAGGCGGACATCGATCGCATCGCTCGATCCGTGCCCGGCGGCGCCGCCAACATTCAAGACATCTATCCATTGGCGCCGCTGCAAGAAGGGATTCTGTATCATCACTTGGCAAGCGTCGACGGCGATTCCTATCTCCTGCCGATACAGCTTGCATTCGCCTCACGGGAGATGTTGGAGAGCTTCGTCGCAGCGCTCCGAGGAATCATCGAGCGAAACGATGTGCTGCGCACCGCTATCGCGTGGGAGGGGCTGCCGGAGCCGATGCAAGTGGTTCTGCGCAGTGCTCCCTTGTGCGTCGAAAATGCGACTGTCGAATCTGCCGAAGAGATGCTCGAGCGCTTCAATCCGCGGCGAATTCGCCTGGATATTCGCAACGCGCCGCTGATGCGCGCGTTCGTCGCGCATGACGCCGCAAAACGCCGCTGGCTCCTTCTTATTTTGGCGCATCATTTGGCTCTGGACCACACGACGCTCGAACTCGTCGTCGAAGAAGCGAGAGCCCGACTCGCTGGCGAAGCGATGTCGTCGCTGCACGAGACGACGCCCTTCCGGAATTTCGTGGCGCAATCGCGTTTCGGCGTGAGCCGCAGGGAGCATGAAGCATTCTTCACCGCAATGCTCGGGGATGTCAGCGAGCCGACAGCGCCTTACGGGGTCTTGGACATCCTCGGCGACGCCTCTTCCATCGAGGAGGCGAGGCTCCCTCTGGACGCGCGCCTCGCAATTCGGCTGAGGGAGTGCGCAAAACGATACCGCGTCGGCGCCGCGTGCCTGTTTCATTTGGCCTTCGCACGGGTGATCGGCGAGCTGTCGGGGCGACAGGACGTTGTATTCGGCACGGTGTTGCTCGGCCGCCTGAGCGGCGGGGCCGACGTTGCGCGGGCGCTCGGCGTCTTCATCAACACCCTGCCGATTCGAATTCGCCTGAACTGCTCGAGCGTCGTCGGCGTGCGAAGCACGCACGAGGCGCTCTCCGATCTGCTCGCGCATGAACACGCATCGCTCTCATTGGCACAACGGTGCAGCAAGGTCGCCGCGCCGGCGCCGCTATTCTCCGCATTGCTGAACTATCGTCACAGCGCAGACGATTCGGATCGAGCGGAGTCCGTTGTGACGCCGATGGACGGGGTCGAGCTGCTGTTCGCGGAAGAACGGACCAACTATCCTCTGACGCTCTCGATCGATGATTTCGGAAATGGCTTTCTGGTGACCGCGCAAACACGGCGGCCGATCGATCCAGCCTGCATATGCGACTACATGCGATCCACTCTGCATGGTCTCGTGAGCGCTTTGGAGAAGGCGCCCGAGACGGCGGTCAGAGCTCTCGACATTCTTTCCGCCGCGGAGCGTCATCGGCTGGTGGTGGAGTGGAACGACACGGCGTCGGATTTTCCGCGCGAGGCTTGCATCCACGAGCTGTTCGAGGCGCAGGCCCGGCGGCGGCCGGAAGCGACGGCGGCAGTGTTCGGGGACGAAGAATTGACCTATGGCGAGCTGGAGGCGCGCGCCAATCGGCTGGCGCGGCGCCTCGTCCGGCTCGGCGTCGGGCCGGAGACGATCGTCGCCCTGTGCGTCGAGCGCTCACTCGACATGGTGGTGGGTCTGCTCGGCGTGCTGAAGGCCGGCGCAGCCTATCTGCCGCTCGACCCCGATTATCCGGACGAGCGGCTCGCCTATATGATCGCCGACGCGTCGCCGCGGCTCGTGCTGGCGCAGGAGCGTTTCGCGGACCGGCTCCCCTCTGGAGCGCCCGTGCTGCTTCTGGACGCAGAGCGTGAGGCGCTCGCTCGCGAGAGCGCCGAGCCGCTCGGCCGCCGCGCCGCGCCGCGGAACCTCGCCTATGTCATCTACACCTCAGGCTCCACCGGAAAGCCCAAAGGCGTCGCCATCGCGCATGTCAACACGGTGGCGATGCTGCACTGGGCGAAGGACATCTTCCTTCGATCCGACGTGTCGACGACGCTGGCGTCCACGTCCTTGTGCTTCGATCTGGCAGTGTTCGAGCTGTTCCTGCCGCTCTGCTTCGGCGGCAGCGTCATCGTCGTCGAGAATGCGTTCGACCTCGCCGGGCTGGACGGGCGCCATCCGCCGCATGTCGTCAACACCGTGCCCTCGGCCATGGCGAATCTCCTGCGGCTCGACGCGCTTCCCTCCTGCGTTCGGATCGTGAACCTCGCGGGAGAGCCGTTTCCGCCGACCCTGGCCGAGGCGCTGGGGCGACGCGAAGGGGTCGGGAGCGTGTTCAATCTCTACGGGCCTTCGGAATGCACGACCTATTCGAGCTTCATCCGGCTGAGCGAGCGTGACTGGCGAAATCCGCCGATCGGCCGTCCGATCGCGAACACGCAGATTTATCTTCTGGGCGACGGGCTGGAGCCTGTTCCGGTCGGAGTAGCCGGAGAGCTTTATATCGGCGGGGCAGGAGTGGCGCGCGGCTATCTCGGCCGGGCCGATCTGACCGCGGAGCGCTTCGTTCCGAACCCGTTCGACGCATTCGGCGAGCGAATGTATCGCACCGGGGATCTGGCGCGCTTCCGGGCGGACGGGAACATCGAGTTCCTCGGGCGGCTCGATCATCAGGTGAAGATCCGGGGCTTCCGCATCGAGCTCGGCGAGATCGAGGCGGCGCTGCGGCGCCTGCCCGAGGTGCGCGAGGCCGCCGTGGCGGCGCGGGCGGACACGTTCGGCGACAAGCGGCTCGTCGCCTATGTGACGGGCGAAGGGGAAATGGATTTCGCGGCCCTGAAGGCCGCGCTGGGGCGGGAATTGCCAGACTACATGGTCCCGCCGCTGTTCGTGCGGCTCGACGCGCTGCCGCTCACATCCAACGGCAAGCTCGACCGCAAGGCGTTGCCCGAACCGGACTCCACGGCGCTCGCGCGCAGCGTCTATGTCGCGCCCCGCACGCCGACGGAGGAGACACTGTGCGAGGCCTTCGCCGAAGTGCTCGGCCTCGAGCGCGTCGGCGTCGACGACAGCTTCTTCAAGCTCGGCGGGCATTCGCTGAAGGCGATGCAGCTCGCCGCACGCGTATCGAACGTGCTCGGAGTCGATCTGCCGCTCTCTCAGCTCTATCAGTTCGACAAAGTTTCGGACTTGGCGGACGCGCTGGACATGAGGAAAGCACTCGAATCGCTGAGACAGGATGAGCTTCATCCCGCAGACGCCGTTTTCGAGGATTTTGCGATATGAACGCAATCGAACTCATGAACGAGATCCGTTCTCGTCGAATAAGCGTCTCTCTCGATGAAGGCCGCCTGCAGCTCAAAGCGCCGATGGGCGCGTTGACGGATGAGATCAAGCGAGCTCTGACGAAGCACAAAGTTAGTCTGGTGGCTGCTCTGTCGCGACCGGAGAGCGGATATTCGATCGGATCGATCACTCGCGTGTCGCGCGCCACGCCTATGCCGCTGTCGTTCGCGCAGCAGCGCCTGTTTTTTCTGGAGCAGCTTCGTCCGGGCGAAGCGTCCTATGTCATTCCCGCGGCGCTGAGGATCGTGGGCGCGCTGGATATTTCGGTAGTTTGCTGGAGCGTGAACGAGATCGTGGCTCGCCATGAGGCATTGCGGACGAGCTTCGGAGGGTCGGAAGGAGAGGCGACGCAGATCGTGGCGCCGTCGCTCGTGATCGCCTGTCCCGTCGTCGATCTGAGCGAGTTGCCGCGCGACGAGCGGGAGAGGGAGGCGTGGCGCCTCATCGACGCAGAGGCGCGACGGCCCTTCGATCTGGCCCGCGGCCCGCTCTTGCGCGTGCTCGTGATCAACCTCGGAATCGGCGAAGAGACGAAAGCCCGCGAGCATGTCGTCGCCTTCACTCTGCATCACATCGTCTCCGACGGCTGGTCGACGGATGTGCTGATGCGCGAGTTCGCGGCGCTCTACGAGGCGCGGATGCTGGGGCTGGCGTCGCCGCTCCCGCCGCTGGCGATCCAATACGCCGATTACGCGGCGTGGCAGCGGGAGTGGCTGCAGGGCGAAGTCCTGGAGCGGCAGCTTTCTTATTGGCGGCAGGCTCTGAGCGGAGCGTCCTTCGTTCTCGAGCTTCCGACAGACCATGCGCGCCCGCCCGTGCAGGATCATGCCGGAGCCGTGCATCGTTTCGAGATTCCGGCGCGGCTGGCGGCGCGGGTGAAGGAGCTGGCGCGCGAGCGGGGCGCGACGCCGTTCATGGCGTTCCTGGCGACGTTTCAACTGCTGCTGTCGCGCTACAGCGGACAGAAGGACTTCTGCGTCGGCGCGCCAGTGGCGAACCGGCGGCGGGTCGAGCTCGAAGGGCTGATCGGGTTTTTCGTCAACACGCTGGCCCTGCGGGCGGACCTTTCGGGGGAGCCGAGCTTCGTCGAGCTTCTGGAACGGGTTCGCGAGGCGGCGCTCGGCGCGCAAGAGCATCAGGACCTGCCGTTCGAGCGGCTGGTGGAGGAGCTGCAGCCCGCGCGGGACATGAGCCGCAGCTCGCTGTTCCAGGCGATGTTCGCTTATCAGAACGCGCCGGAGCGGGCGTTTGCTCTGCCGGGGCTGCGGATCGAGGCGCTGGAGACGGACAGCGGGACCTCGAAGTTCGACCTGACGCTGGAGCTCGCCGAGGCCGATGGCGGCGATGCGGGGAAAGGCATGAGCGCGTCGCTCGAATATGCGACGGCGCTGTTCGAGCCTGCGACGATCGAGCGGATGGCGTCGCATTACCTCACGCTGCTGGAGGGGATCGCGGCCGATCCGATGCAGCGCGCCGACGCGCTTCCGCTGACGACCGCCGCGGAGCGTCATCGGCTGGTGGTGGAGTGGAACGACACGGCGTCGGATTTTCCGCGCGAGGCTTGCATCCACGAGCTGTTCGAGGCGCAGGCCCGGCGGCGGCCGGAAGCGACGGCGGCAGTGTTCGGGGACGAAGAATTGACCTATGGCGAGCTGGAGGCGCGCGCCAATCGGCTGGCGCGGCGCCTCGTCCGGCTCGGCGTCGGGCCGGAGACGATCGTCGCCCTGTGCGTCGAGCGCTCACTCGACATGGTGGTGGGTCTGCTCGGCGTGCTGAAGGCCGGCGCAGCCTATCTGCCGCTCGACCCCGATTATCCGGACGAGCGGCTCGCCTATATGATCGCCGACGCGTCGCCGCGGCTCGTGCTGGCGCAGGAGCGTTTCGCGGACCGGCTCCCCTCTGGAGCGCCCGTGCTGCTTCTGGACGCAGAGCGTGAGGCGCTCGCTCGCGAGAGCGCCGAGCCGCTCGGCCGCCGCGCCGCGCCGCAGAACCTCGCCTATGTCATCTACACCTCCGGCTCAACCGGAAAGCCCAAAGGCGTCGCCGTGCCCCACCGCGGCGTGGTCAACCGCATCGACTGCATGCAGAAGCGCTACGGGCTCGAGGCCGACGACACGCTCCTGCAAAAGACCCCATTCGGCTTCGACGTCTCGGTGTGGGAGTTCTTCTGGCCGCTGCAGGCGGGAGCCCGTCTCGCGCTCGCGGGGCCGAACGACCATCGCGAGCCAGCGCGGCTCGCCGAGCTGATAGAGCGGCGCCGCGTCACTACGCTGCATTTCGTGCCGTCGATGCTGCAGGCGTTCATGAGCGTCGCGAATCTCTCGGCGCTGCCGTCGCTGCGGCGGACGTTCTGCGGCGGCGAGGACCTACCCGTGACGGCAGTGCGCTATTTTCACGCCGCGTCGCGGGCGGAGCTTCATAATTTCTACGGCCCGACCGAGGCGTCGATCGACGTCAGCGCATACGAATGTCTACGCGACGACGGCTCGCAGAGCGTGCCGATCGGCCGTCCGATCGCGAATATCCAGCTCTATGTTCTCGACGCAAATGCCGCGCCGGTTCCGGTCGGCGTCGCCGGGGAGCTCCATATCGGCGGCGTGGGCCTCGCGCGCGGCTATTTCGGCCACCCCGAGCTGACCGCGGAGCGCTTCGTTCCGAACCCGTTCGACGCGTCCGGCGAGCGAATGTATCGCACCGGGGATCTGGCGCGCTTCCGGGCGGACGGGAACATCGAGTTCCTCGGGCGGCTCGATCATCAGGTGAAGATCCGGGGCTTCCGCATCGAGCTCGGCGAGATCGAGGCGGCGCTGCGGCGCCTGCCCGAGGTGCGCGAGGCCGCCGTGGCGGCGCGGGCGGACACGTTCGGCGACAAGCGGCTCGTCGCCTATGTGACGGGCGAAGGGGAAATGGATTTCGCGGCCCTGAAGGCCGCGCTGGGGCGGGAATTGCCGGACTATATGGTCCCGCCGCTGTTCGTGCGGCTCGACGCACTGCCGCTCACGTCGAGCGGCAAGCTCGACCGCAAGGCGCTGCCTGAACCCGACCCCGCGACGGCGACGCGCAGCGACTTCGTCGCCCCACGGACGTCGATGGAAGAGACGCTGTGCCGAATATTCGCCGAAGCGCTCGGCCTCGAACGCATCGGAGTCGATGACGACTTTTTCGACCTCGGCGGACATTCGCTGAAGGCTGTCAAGGCGACGGCGCGAATCAAAAACGAAACGCAGCGACGGGTGTCGTTACGAATGTTGTTCGAGCGTTCAACTGTCGCGGAATATGCGGCGGCGCTCGAATTCGACGCATATGCGGAATCGGACGCCACCTCGCCCATCACTCGCGTGTCGCGCGCCACGCCTATGCCGCTGTCGTTCGCGCAGCAGCGCCTGTTTTTTCTGGAGCAGCTTCGTCCGGGCGAAGCGTCCTATGTCATTCCCGCGGCGCTGAGGATCGTGGGCGCGCTGGATATTTCGGTAGTTTGCTGGAGCGTGAACGAGATCGTGGCTCGCCATGAGGCATTGCGGACGAGCTTCGGAGGGTCGGAAGGAGAGGCGACGCAGATCGTGGCGCCGTCGCTCGTGATCGCCTGTCCCGTCGTCGATCTGAGCGAGTTGCCGCGCGACGAGCGGGAGAGGGAGGCGTGGCGCCTCATCGACGCAGAGGCGCGACGGCCCTTCGATCTGGCCCGCGGCCCGCTCTTGCGCGTGCTCGTGATCAACCTCGGAATCGGCGAAGAGACGAAAGCCCGCGAGCATGTCGTCGCCTTCACTCTGCATCACATCGTCTCCGACGGCTGGTCGACGGATGTGCTGATGCGCGAGTTCGCGGCGCTCTACGAGGCGCGGATGCTGGGGCTGGCGTCGCCGCTCCCGCCGCTGGCGATCCAATACGCCGATTACGCGGCGTGGCAGCGGGAGTGGCTGCAGGGCGAAGTCCTGGAGCGGCAGCTTTCTTATTGGCGGCAGGCTCTGAGCGGAGCGTCCTTCGTTCTCGAGCTTCCGACAGACCATGCGCGCCCGCCCGTGCAGGATCATGCCGGAGCCGTGCATCGTTTCGAGATTCCGGCGCGGCTGGCGGCGCGGGTGAAGGAGCTGGCGCGCGAGCGGGGCGCGACGCCGTTCATGGCGTTCCTGGCGACGTTTCAACTGCTGCTGTCGCGCTACAGCGGACAGAAGGACTTCTGCGTCGGCGCGCCAGTGGCGAACCGGCGGCGGGTCGAGCTCGAAGGGCTGATCGGGTTTTTCGTCAACACGCTGGCCCTGCGGGCGGACCTTTCGGGGGAGCCGAGCTTCGTCGAGCTTCTGGAACGGGTTCGCGAGGCGGCGCTCGGCGCGCAAGAGCATCAGGACCTGCCGTTCGAGCGGCTGGTGGAGGAGCTGCAGCCCGCGCGGGACATGAGCCGCAGCTCGCTGTTCCAGGCGATGTTCGCTTATCAGAACGCGCCGGAGCGGGCGTTTGCTCTGCCGGGGCTGCGGATCGAGGCGCTGGAGACGGACAGCGGGACCTCGAAGTTCGACCTGACGCTGGAGCTCGCCGAGGCCGATGGCGGCGATGCGGGGAAAGGCATGAGCGCGTCGCTCGAATATGCGACGGCGCTGTTCGAGCCTGCGACGATCGAGCGGATGGCGTCGCATTACCTCACGCTGCTGGAGGGGATCGCGGCCGATCCGATGCAGCGCGCCGACGCGCTTCCGCTGACGACCGCCGCGGAGCGTCATCGGCTGGTGGTGGAGTGGAACGACACGGCGTCGGATTTTCCGCGCGAGGCTTGCATTCACGAGCTGTTCGAGGCGCAGGCCCGGCGGCGGCCGGAAGCGACGGCGGCGGTGTTCGGGGACGAAGAATTGACCTATGGCGAGCTGGAGGCGCGCGCCAATCGGCTGGCGCGGCGTCTCGTTCGCCTCGGCGTCGGGCCGGAGACGATCGTCGCCCTGTGCGTCGAGCGCTCACTCGACATGGTGGTGGGTCTGCTCGGCGTGCTGAAGGCCGGCGCAGCCTATCTGCCGCTCGACCCCGATTATCCGGACGAGCGGCTCGCCTATATGATCGCCGACGCGTCGCCGCGGCTCGTGCTGGCGCAGGAGCGTTTCGCGGATCGGCTTCCTTCTGGAACGCCCGTGCTGCTTCTGGACGCAGAGCGTGAGGCGCTCGCTCGCGAGAGCGCCGAGCCGCTCGGCAGGCGCGCCGCGCCGCAGAACCTCGCCTATGTCATCTACACCTCCGGCTCAACCGGAAAGCCCAAAGGCGTCGCCGTGCCCCACCGCGGCGTGGTCAATCTGACACTCGGCCAGATCGATCTTTTCAGTCTCGGATCGGACGACCGCGTTCTCCAACTCGCCTCGCTCGGCTTCGATATGGCCGTGGAAGAAATCTTTCCGGCTCTATCGAGCGGAGCCAGGCTCGTCCTGGCGCCGGCGCGGCTGGGAGAGTCCTGGTCGAGCTTCGTCGCCATGCTGGAGAAGGCGCATGTGACATTCCTGAACGCCTCCACAGCGGTCTGGCGTCATTTGACGCAATGGCTGGCCGAAGCGAATGCGACGCTTCCGGGAAGCCTGCGCGCGATCTCGGTGGGCGGAGAGAAAGCAGACGTCGAGACGCTGCGCCAGTGGCGTGCGCTGTCCGGCGCCGAGATCGGCTGGACAAACACCTACGGGCCGACCGAGGCCACGGTCAATGCAACCTATTTCCGTTCGAGCAGGGACGCCGATTTGTTGTGCGACATTCCGATCGGCCGCCCGGTGAGCAATGCCCGAGCCTACATTCTCGACGCGAATGCGGAGCCTGTTCCGATCGGCGTCGCGGGCGAGCTCCATATCGGCGGCGTCGGCCTCGCGCGCGGCTATCTCTGCCGCGCCGATCTGACCGCGGAGCGCTTCGTTCCCAACCCGTTCGACGCGTCCGGCGATCGAATGTATCGCACCGGGGATATGGCGCGCTTCCGGGTAGACGGGAACATCGAGTTCCTCGGACGGCTCGATCATCAGGTGAAGATCCGGGGCTTCCGCATCGAGCTCGGCGAGATCGAGACGGCGCTGCGGCGCCTGCCCGAGGTGCGCGAGACGCTAGTGGCGGCGCGTCCGGACGTTTTCGGCGACAAACGGCTCGTCGCATATGTGACGGGCGAAGGGGAAATGGATTTCGCTTTGCTGAAGGCGGCGCTGCGACGCGAATTGCCGGACTACATGGTCCCGCAGCTGTTCGTGCGGCTCGCGGCGCTGCCGCTCACATCCAATGGCAAGCTCGACCGCAAGGCGTTGCCGGACCGCGACCTCGACGAATATGCGCAAGACGCCCATGCCCCGCCGAAGAGCGTGACGGAATGGCTTCTCCTTCGCGAGTTCAAGGAGGTTCTCGGCCTCGAACGTATCGGCGTCGACGACAATTTCTTCGACCTCGGCGGAAATTCGATTCTCGGCCTGAAGCTCGTGGAGAGGATTCGCCGATCGGTCTGCAGCACATTGTTCGTGGCCGCGATTTTTCGCGCGCCGACCGTCTCGCAGCTCGCACGGCTGATCTCTTCCGACGACGAGAAAATGCAGACGCCGCTGGTCCGGCTCAGCGCCGGCCCGGCCCGAACCCCGCTCTATTGCATTCATCCGGCGGGCGGATCGGTCATTCGCTATCAGGATCTCGCCAGAAGAGTCGGAGCCGTACGGCCTGTTCACGGCATTCAATCGCGACATCTGCTCGAGCCCGGGTACCGAGCCTTGTCGATCGCGGAGATGGCCGCCGACTATGTCCGCTTGATAAGGAACAATCAGCCGCACGGCCCCTATCTTCTGCTCGGCTGGAGCGCAGGCGGAGCGATCGCTCTCAATATGGCTTCGCTGCTCGAAGCCGAGGGAGAACGCGTCGCCTTCCTCGGCTTGCTCGATCCAAGCCTCTCTGCGAGCTCGTCCCGAGAACGTTCGACCGCCTTGGACTATGTCGAGCAGTTCGCCGACTTTCAGGACGTGGATATAGAGACGGCGCTGACGGAGGAAGATCGGCGTCATCTTCTCGGAAATCGGCCGGGAGACAGCGATCGCGAACGCTTCGTATATGCAGGCATCTGGGGACAGGAGCGCGGCCTCTGGACGGATGTGTCGACCGAGGTCCTGGACATGCTCTTCGACGACAGCATGGCGTTCGAAGACATGCTCGACCGCCTGCAATTCGATTCAGTGCTCGCAAATCTGAGCGTCTGGCGAGCTTCCAAGGCGCGCGGGGCGTCGAACGCCGGCCCCGTGGCCTTGACGCGCTTTGCACGAGGCGCCGTCGAGACGCGATGGGTTGATGCGACGCACGAGGAAATCGTGGTCGACGAACGCGTGCACCAGGAAATCGTCGATGCGCTGTGGGCGCCCGAATGACACGGAAGGAAACGAGGCTGCGCCGTGGCGTGCGCCGAAGAATTCGCATGCCGCGTCGGAAAGCGCCGGCGCCCCGGGCGCCGTCGCTGAGGAAGAGCGAAAGATTTCGGAGCTGACCATGAGCGACGCGAGCACGGATATGAATGGACCGCGTGTCACGGCTTGGCGTTTGTGGCGCGTTTTCGCTGCGTCGAAAACCACCGTGGCGTTCTCGGTAGCCACAGGCGTGATCGCCGGTGCAAGCAGCGCCTGCCTTCTCACCTTCATCGCGCGCGCGCTCGAGAGCGGAGGGCAGAGAACAGCGGAGGCCGCCATCGGCTTTTTCGCCCTCTGCGCGATTGCGGTCGCAACGAGCGCCGTGTCGCAGATCCTGTTATCTAGGATCGCCCAAGAAAATCTCTACAGCCTTCGCCTCTGGCTCAGCCGGTGCATTCTCGCGGCCCCGATGCGGCAGGTGCAGGCGTTGGGGGCGCATCGGCTCATGGCCGCCCTCACCAGCGATGTCGAGAGCGTCGTAGTTGCTCAGGAATCCTTGCCTTCGTTTTTCATCGAAGGCTCGAAGGTCATCGCCGTGTTCGTCTATCTCTGCCTGCTGTCCCCGTCTCTCTGTCTCGCTTCGGCGGTCTATGTGACCCTGTGTTTCGTCGGGCTGCAAGTCCCGCAGAAATGGGCTCTGCGGTGGTTCGAGCAGGCCCGGCGAACGGAGAACTCGATGTTTGGACATTTCCGTGCCGCGACCGAAGGCGGCAAGGAGCTGAAGATCGACGCGCGACGTCGGCAGGCCTTTCTGGACGACGAACTGCGCGGTACAGCGCGCACTCTCAAGAGCCAAAAAATCAAGGCGCTGGCGATCCTGATTCTGGTCGATCGCTGGGTGGATGCGCTGTTCTACTTGTTAATCGGCTTGATTTTGTTTGTTGTCCCGAATTTTCTGACGATTTCCTCGGAGACGTCGATCGGCTTCGCGCTCGCCGTTCTGTTCCTCGGAGGGCCGCTGTCGATGGTGGGAAGCTGGCTTCCGAATATCAGCAAAGGCGTCGTGGCGCTTCGCAATATCGAAGCGATGGGACTGAAGCTGGCGGTGGAGGCCGATGCCGCCGCCGAGGCGCCGCCGGCCTTCTGCCGGTCACGACCGAGCCCGTTGGAGCTCGTTGGCGTAACGCATCAATATCAAGGGGACAATGACGAGGTCGGCTATCGATTGGGGCCGATTGATCTTCGTATCGAGCCCGGGGAGCTGGTGTTCGTGACGGGGGGCAACGGCAGCGGCAAGACGACCTTGGCCATGCTCATCCTGGGCTTGTTTCCCCCGGGCGGCGGTGATATCCGGCTCGGCGGCGAATGCGTCGTCGATGAGAATCGGGAAGCCTATCGACAGAATTTTTCCGCCGTCTTCGCCGACGCGTTCATCTTCGACTCACTTCTCGGTTACGCAGGCGCCGAAGCGCAAGCGCGCGCCGAAGAGCTACTCGCGCTTCTCAAACTCGACAAGAAGCTTCGCATCGAAGACGGCCGCTTCTCGACGGTCGACCTATCGCGCGGGCAGCGCAAGAGGCTGGCGCTGCTCACCGCCTATGTGGAGGATCGGCCGTTCTATCTCTTCGACGAATGGGCCGCCGAGCAGGATCCGCAGTACCGCGAGATCTTCTACCGTAAGCTTCTGCCGGACCTGAAAGCACGAGGAAAGACGGTCATAGTGATCACGCACGACGACCGCTATTTTCATTTGGCCGATTACGTCCTGCAAATGACCGCCGGACAGATCGAGGCGCCGCGGCCCGTTCACGAGGCTTGCGAGCCAAGCCGCAAGAGTGGCTGAACATGCGTAAGATGATGCTTTGCCTCGGCCGCTTCGCCGGCGGCGCTCTCCTGACGGTGGCGGCGGCGCTATATGCGATCGTGCGCCTGCCGGTTTCAGAGGAGCACGGCTCCCATGTCGTGTCCGGTCTCGAACAATCGGTCGTGGTGGAGTTCGATGCGATCGGCGTGCCGCATATCCGCGCTCAAAGCCGAACGGACGCCTATGCCGCTCTGGGCTATGCGACGGCGCGGGACCGGCTGTTCCAGCTGGACATGCTCCGCCGCAAGACAGGCGGAAGATTGGCGGAGCTCTTCGGCTCAGCATTGGTCAAGGAGGACGCCTGGAGCCGCACAATGGGCTTCGAACGCCTCGCCGACGCGGTCCTGCGACAGCTTCCGGCCGCGCAGCGAGCGGCGCTGGACGCATATGCCGCAGGCGTCAATCAAGCGATGCGGGACGCCCCCATATGGCCGTGGGAATTCATCGTGCTGGCCTATGCGCCGGAGCCATGGCGTCCGCGCGACAGCATCCTGGTCGCCTTCAATCTGGCGAATCTGTCCTTTTCGGCGGATCAAGAACGCACGGCCAGCGTCATGCGCGCGGCTCTTCCGGCGCCGGTCGTCGAATTCCTGACGCCGGACGGCGACTGCTACAACGAAGAGCTCGCGCCGCGAGCGCCCGAGCGCTGCGCGCCGGGCGCGCTTCCGGTTCTGGAACTCGCGCAGCTCATGCGGGAAGCGGGAGAGCGTCCGCGCAGCGCGGGCCTCGTCCAGAGCGAACGGACGCCGCGCGGCTCCAACGGGTGGATCGTTTCGCCCGGCAGGACCCGAGATGGCCGTGCGCTTCTCGCCAATGACATGCATCTGCGGCTCGAAACCCCGAACATCTGGTATCAGGCCGACCTCGCCTACGGCGCGTCTCGGATCGAAGGCTTGACGCTGCCGGGACTGCCGCTGGTCATCGCGGGGTCGAACGGGCGCGTCGCCTGGGGGCTCACGAGCGTCGAGGGCGACTTCGTCGATCTGGTTCGACTGCATAGGGACTCGGGCGAGCCTGAGAAATATCGCACGCCCGAGGGCGCACGACACTTTTCGGTCCGTGAGGAGCGCATAGACGTGCGGGGCGGGGCTTCGGTCGAGCTGCGAGTCAAAGATACGATCTGGGGCCCGATTCTGCCCGAGCCGCTGCTCGGCGATGAGATCGCCATCCGCTGGACGATGCTCGATCCCGCGGCGACAAATCTCGATCTGATGGAAATGGACGGAGTCGCGACCGTCGCGGACGCGATGCCGCTCTTGCGCGATACGGGCGTTCCTCCGCTCAATGCTCTCCTTGCGGACAGCTCCGGTGCGATTGCCTGGACCTTGATGGGGCGTATTCCGAAACGACGCGGTTTCACCGGCCTTTTCGCCGAATTTTGGGACGATGGTAGTGTCGGATGGGACGGTTACTATTCGAAGGATGAACTTCCCAGCATCGAGAATCCCGCATCGGGCTATATCGTCAACGCCAATCAGCGCATGCTCGGCGCTTCCGAGCTCGCGCCAAAGATCGGCCATGACTATTCTGGAGGGTTTCGCGCCTGGCGGATCAGCCGGCGCCTGAGCGAGCTGTCGCACGTCAACGAGAACGATATGGCAGCGCTTCAGCTAGACGCCTCGACCGAGTTCTACCGATATTATCAGATCGTCGCGTTGCGAGCCTTGGAGGGTGCCGACAGCGAGAGCGACAAAGACTCCGCTAACTCGATCCGCGCGCTCGAAGCCTGGGACGGGCGCGCGGAAAGCGCGAGCCTCGGGCTCCCGTTGCTTATCGAGTTCCGCAAGTCGCTGATCGATGCCGTTCTGTCACCCTTGCTGGCGAGATGCCGCGCGCTCGACCCGGGCTTCGCCTATGACTGGGCCAATGTCGATGTCCCGCTCCAGCGCATCGTCGACACCAAGCTTCCCGAATTGCTTCCGGACCGCAGCAAGCATCGTGATTGGATGCATTTTCTGCGCGCCATGCTGGTGGAAAGCGCGCGGCGCGTGGCACAGTTCAATGGAGGGCGCGCCGCAAGCGAACTCAGCTGGGGAGAAACAAATCGGGTCGAGATTCGTCACCCGCTCGCGGTCGCCGCGCCCGTGCTTGCCCCTTTCCTGAACATGCCGCGCGCACCCGTTTCTGGATGCGCGCAATGTGTCAGATTTTATTTTTCAGAAGAAGGCAAGAGTTCCGGAGCCAACGCGCGGATGGTCGTAGCGCCAGGGCATGAGACGGAGGGGTTAATGCAGATGGCGGCCGGTCAATCTGGGCAACTCGGTTCCCCCCATTATGCGGATCAGGAAGCGGATTGGGTTGCCGGGCGTTCGCGGCCGTTCCGCATATCTGACACACGCAACACGATGCTCTTGAAGCCGGCACGATAGCTGACCAAATGCTTCAATTTACGTGAAGCAAAACGGCTCCTAGGGGACTTGCTCACACCTGCCGGGTTGATGTCACGTTAACCGACAAGTAGGTTGCGGTGAGTCACTTTGGCATCATGAACCGACCGACCCCGAGCGACAGGCGCCATCGCTTCCCACCACAGATCATCGCCCACGCCGTCTGGCTGTATTTCCCTCTCCGCAGTCCGCAATCCCGTCCCATCCCTATTTTCCCACCGCTCGGCCATCGCCATTCACCTGCATTGCCTCCGCACGATGGCGGAACAAAGGTATGCGACGACAAGGGCCCGCGCGTCGAGGAGATGATCGAGGCCGCCGGCGCAAAGCTGCACAATCTCCCGCCCTATAGCCCCAACATGAACCCGATCGAGAAGGCGTTTTCCAAGCTGAAAGTGCATCTGAGCAAAATCGCCGAGCGCACACCGGCGCTCTGATGCGCACCCTCGAAGCCTGCGCCGACATCTTCGAGCCCGCTCAATGCGCAAACTACTTCGCCGCCCTGCTTGTCGCTCTACATATGGCGAATGCGTTCGGCCTTGTCACCGCCATGCTGTCGGTCACCGGCGTCTACGTTTGGTGGAAGAAGGCGCGGCGCGCAAGTCGCGTTCGACGATGCGGCCTTCGAGAATCTCACGAAACGTTTGCGAGATCGAAAAATATTCGTCGACGTTTTAATTGCTCGATTGCAGCTCCAATGGAGAGCAATATAAAAGAATGGCGTGTTGCACCTGACGGCCTCGGCTCCGTTCGGGGGCGAGTTTCGCTGTGAGAGTCATGTGATGTTTTGTCCCGACGCATATTCTCGGGCGTGGCGCGCCGAGCGTCGCCCGCCTCTCGCAGTCTCCTCATTTTTCTTATGTCCACGCGAGCGACTCGCGAGGCTATCGAGCGCACTTACTCCCTATCGTCGAAACCTACGCGACATAGCGATGATGTCGATTTTCGCCCTGCCCGCACCGGCTCTTTGCGTCGAAACGACCGTCGATGGGAGGTCAAATATCCCGCAACCCCGAGCAATGGAGGAGGAAAAGAAGGACGAGGCCCCGAAGGCGAAGGGTCTCGGCAAGGATGTCGCGGGCGTCTTCGTCAATGCTTCGATCGGCGACTCCGGCTATTCGCCGAGCTTCGTGATGCGCGGCTTTCCCGGCGGCCTCACGCTCTTCGACGGCGCCGCGCATGGCTTCACCGCGCAGGACGTCAATCTCTCGACGATTGATCACGTCGAATTCTACAAGGGCCCGAGCGCCATGTTGTTCGGCAAGGCGCTCGGCGGCTATGGCGGCTCGGCAAACTACATCCGCAAGGCACCGGTCGCCGAGCGCTTCGCGCGCGGAACGACGACGATCGGCTCCTTCGACGTCTATCGCACGACCTTCGACGTCGGTACGCCGCTGAACGATACGCAGACGCTGCTGTTCCGCATGACAGGCTTCGCGCAGAGCGTCGGCAGCTTCGTGGACTATGTGCGCTCTCGTGGCTTTCTCGTCGCTCCGGCGGCGACTCTCGTCTTCGACAATGGCGACAAGGCGACGCTGCGCGCCGAATATCAAGCGGCGCGCTTGGTCTATCGCGACGGCGCCCCGGCGTCGCCGCTCTTTCTGCACGTGCCGCGCCCCTTCTACGCGGGCGCGCCGGTCAATGAGCACGAAAAGCCGAATTCGGCTGATTTCACCTTCACCTATGAGCACGCCTTCGACGCCGACTGGTCGTTGACGTCAGTCGTCGATTATTCGCTGACCGGCAACAAATACGGCTGGTTCCTGAACTGGGGCTATGACGGCGTCCATTCGCTGACGCTCGGCCGCCCGGCGCAGACGCATCAGGCGTCCCGAAATTTCGACGCGCAGTTGCGGCTGAGCGGACGCTTCACGACGGGCGACATCGGGCACAGCGTCGTTCTCGGCCTCGAGCATTGGGATTACTTCTACGGCCATGACGAATTATTCGCGCGCGACGCGCTGCCGAACATCGACGTAGGCGCGCCGCTCTATCCGCTCGGAGTCGATTATTCCGGCGCGCAGTGGGCCAATGGCGCGGCGCGCGCCTGGAGCCGTTCCGTCTACACGCAGGATCTCGTCGACCTGTCGCCGCAATGGCGCATTCTCCTCGGCGGCCGCTATGATCTCTTGGCGCAGCGTGAAACCACCTTCGATCCTTTCGGCGCGCTCTCCGGGGCATCCTCCTCCACGATCGGCAAAGGAACCAGGGGCTATTTCAGCCCGCGCGCCGGCATATTGTTCCATCCTGACGAGCAGACGCATCTTTTCGCGGCCTTTGGGCGCTCGCTCATCCCCAATATTTCCGTGCGAGTGAAAGGCGGCGACGCGCCGCCGCCGCAGCAGGACACGCAATATGAGATCGGCTTCGAACGGCGCTTTTCGGAATATAATGCGCGCTTCGAGATCGGCCTGTTCGATGTGACACGCGACCATGTCGCCATCACCGATCCCGCGAATCCGGGCGGATTTTTCGCCCTCGTCACCGGCCGCCAACACAGCCATGGCGTCGAGCTCAACCTCTCCGGCGAAATTCTTCCCGGGCTGAATGCGAGCGGCGCGGCCACCTTTCTGCACGCCGTCGTCGCCAAGGACTCCAATGTCCCTTCGCAGGCGGGCAGCGATCTCCTCGGCGCGCCGCGCCGCGTGTTCAGCGTCAGCCTCGACTACAAGCCGGAGTGGGAGGTCCTGCGCGGATTGGAGCTCGGCGCGAGCTATTATTACGCGAGCGCCGCGGAGGCGACCCTGCCCAACGCCTATGGATTCACCCTCGCGCCGCAGCAGATGCTCGGCGCCTCGCTCGGCTATCGTTTCGACGAGCATTGGAAGCTCGATGTGAGCGCGAGCAATCTCACCGACCGGCCGAATTTCACCTCGAGCGGCGCGCTCTATCGCGGCGAACCTCGCTCCATCTCCGCAACATTGTCGTTCAGATATTGACGCCCATCTTCTCGAGCCGCTGGGCGTGTGGCGGTTCGGGCGGCAACGACGGCGTTGGGATGAGCTCTTGCGGCGCAGTCGACGATAGTCCAGTCCCATTGATTACTTATCGTTTGTTGTTCGATGCAGGCGCTGCTGTACGAGTCGAAAAAGCCGCGCCAACTGGTCGCGATCACGCTTGAGCGGCTTGTCCACCATCGACGAATTTATACGACTATCTAAGTCTTATCGTCGTTTAGAGCGCGTTGACATTCAGGATTCCCGGAGACCGGCAAATCTGATTCAAGCTCCTTTCGCTCGGGAGCCGAGCATGTCGGAAGTGCGGATCAATGGGCGCGGTGTCCGCTCATCGGGAACGGATCCGGTGCGATCGGAGTTGGCACGCGCTCTGGCAATACGACGATCTTCGCGACTGCGAGCGGCGCGTTTACGAACGGGCATTATCTCGCGGCAGATGCAAGCGGGAACGTCATTGACGGCGGCTCTCCGTGCTGCGCGGCTGGAACTGTTGGCCCAGGAACAATAGGGCAAATCGCGGTGTATCCGAGCGCCGGGTCCGCCGTGTCGGGAGCATCGGCTATTCCGAATGGGGTGACAGCAACGACGCAGCCGACTACCGATAATTCGACGTATCTCGCGACAACTACGTTCGCGCGCAACATAGCAGGCGCAATATCGATCTCGGCGTTTGGCGCGACGTGTGATGATGCGGCGTTGACTGCGGCCTCGTCTTCACAGCGGACTGTTGTCTTCACGAGCGGGGCGGCATGCACAGTATCGAATGACTTGACGCTTTCGGGGGCGTTTCGCTGGATTGTCGAGCAAGGAGCGACAATCAATGTGGCGAGCACGAAGACGCTTACGTTCCCGAGCGAGGCGGAGATAGACGCGGCCCCGTATGCGATATTCACGGGCGCAGGCACGGTGCGCGGGCTGTCTTATCCATATGCAAATTGGTGGCCGAGGGGCGATTTCTCAGCGGCTTTGCAGGCCGCCGCGGACAGCGTTAAATATGCCGGTCCGTATCGCGCAGGTGCATATACCGACAGTGTCGCACGCTTCGGTGTGCGAGTTGCTTGCGGTCTATATATGCTGCAACGTCCCGTGAATTTCTATCCGATCACATGGGCTCCATTGGATACGGGTGGGTGTGCAGATTCGCTCGGAGGCGTGCGCTTTATTGCTTCTGAGACGTTTTCCGGCGGAAACGTGCTGTTCGAATTTCATGGGGCAACGGCGGCCGATCCAGGGGATATATCGGCATTTCTTCATGTGCATGACATGGAGTTCCAGAACAACAGTGGGGCCACCGTCGAAGGCGCGATAGGCATAGGCCAAACCACCGGGGAGGATTTTGTTTCCCAGGATTATAATCTATTCAATAACATCAAGACGTTCAACTTTACCAAGCCTCTCATCCATCGTGCTGGGCAGCGGTGGAAATTCGACCAAATCGGAACCTATTCAACTGTCGTGGGAAGCATGTGTTACTATGCCATGACGTGCCCCCGAAGTTTCATCCAGCGGCGAGTTGAGTCCCGGCGGTAGATACGCCCGCGGGCGTAGGGTGAGCAACAGGCGATCGGCGGAGCTGGTCCGGGTTGCGCAGCCGATCGCCTGTTGCGGTGAGCGCGGCCGCATAGTCCGCCGGCGTCGCATAGCCGAGGGAAGAGTGCGGGCGCCGGTGGTTATAATCGTGAATCCAAGAGCGGATCTTCTCTCTCGCGTGGTCGAGCCCGAAGAACAGCGTCTCGTTGAGCAGCTCGTCCCGCATGCGGCCGTTGAAGCTCTCACAGAAGCCGTTCTGCATCGGCTTGCCCGGCATGATGAAATGCCACTCCACCTTGTTCTCCTCCGACCAGGACAGGACGGCGTTCGAGGTGAACTCCGTCCCATTGTCGGAAACGATCATGCCGGGTTTGCCGCGCCTTTCGATCAGCGCGGACAGCTCACGCGCCACCCGCTTGCCGGAGATCGACGTGTCCGGGATCGCCGCCAGGCATTCGCGCGTCACATCGTCGACGATGTTGAGGATGCGGAATCGTCGGCCGCTGGCGAACTGGTCGTGCACGAAGTCGAGAGACCATCGGGCATTCGGCTTCGCCTCGACGAGAATCGGCGCCCGTGTTCCCACGGCGCGGCGGCGCGCGCGGCGCTTCCTCACCGTCAGCCCTTCCTCGCGGTAGAGCCGATAGATGCGGTTCTTGCCCGAACGCTCGCCCTGCTGCCGGAGCAAGACGAACAGTCGCCGGTAGCCGAAGCGCCGACGCGCGTTGGCGAGATCGCGCAGCTCGGCTCGAAGCTCGGCGTCGGCCGGGCGCGTCGACGTGTAGCGCGCCGTCTTGCGATCGATGGCGACAATCCGGCAGGCCCGACGTTCCGACAGGCCCATGACGGCCCGAAGGTGCGCGACGGCTTCGCGCTCGAGCCGGGCCCTACCATTTTTTTGACAAGAGCTCCCGAAGCGCCGCCGCGTCGAGCATCTGATCGGCCAAGAGTTTCTTCAGACGGGCATTTTCCTCCTCCAGCGCCTTCAGCCGCTTGGCCTCGGAAACGTCCATCCCGCCGAATTTGGCCTTCCAATTGTAGAGCGTCGTCTCCGAAACCGCGTATTTGCGAGCGAGGTCCGCCGCCTTCGCGCCGGCTTCCTGCTCCCGCAAAATCCCGATGATCTGCTCTTCCGTGAACCGTTTCTTCTTCATCGTGTCCGTCCTGCAATCGATCGGACTCTAATCGATGCTGGTGGGATTTTTCAGGGGCACGTCAATCCAATTTTCGATACGGTCGCGGATAACGCTTGAGCGTCGAACAATAGTGTCGACTCGCTTTTCCGACGCAATCCGCGCCGCTTCTTCCGCAGTCCGCCGCTCCGCTTCCAACTGAGCGACATGCTCGACATACAGGGTGGAGAGCAGATCGCGCACTGGCAGGCCGAAATCCTGAGCGGGTGGCTTTGCTCGGCCTTCGAGCACGCGGAGAGTCTGACGAAGCCCGACCGCGAGTTCTCGCCATTCGCGCGCGCCCAAATCCGCCACCTCGCCGAATGACGGTCCTTCTTAGCCTCGCCTGGACAGCCAAGCCCCGTAGTCGAAGGCCCTGGCCTCGTGGGGCTCGGCGAGTTCGACGATTCTCGTCACGATTTCAGAAAGCTCATTGTGGCGCTGCTCTCTTGCCCGCCGCTCCTCTTCGGCCCGACGACGGTTGTGCTCAGCGACCTTGATTTGCGCGGAGTGTTCTCGCGAAAGGGTCCAGCGCCGCCCCTCGTCCTCGGCGATCCCTTGGCGCGCGAGGAAACGTAGAAAGTTCTGAACTGCGCCTTCAACGCCGAGCGGCAGTCCCGCTTCTCGAAGCATGTCATCGTCACGACATGTCGAGAGAAGCTTAGCGCTAATCCACTTCCTATGTCGGAACTCACGGGCAGCGCTGGACGGCGAGACGCCTTCCAAGAGCATCCTCATGACCTCGGCCTTCCATGCGGTCGGATGAACCGAGAAGAAGCCTTCGCCTTCCGTTGCTTCGTTTAGGATTTCTTCGCGCCCTGGTCCGGCCATGTCACTGATTTGGGAGACGGCGAGCGGTGTCGCTCTCAGCGCAGCCTCCCGTGACTTTGCTTGCGTATGTCCGACGCAATTGCTCGACCTGTCGCGCGCGCCGCTCTTTGACCTTCGCCTCATCGGCGGCAATCTCCGCCTCCAGCTCTTGTCTCAGCGCTTTCGTGCGCCGATTGTGAAGCCAGCGGCGAGGCGCGCAGTTCAAGATCGCATCATCGAGGGTGGCGAGGGGCACATCTCTTGGAAGCCCTGAAAGATCAATTTCGATCGCGGAAATATCGGCGGCGACGAGTTTTGCGATTTTCTCCGGGCCACAGCGATGTGTAACGAATATCTCCACGTGCATTCGATGATGGCCGAGGAAGAGTATCACATCAGGAATTGTCTCGCCATCCATTCTCTCCAACAGCGCAGTATCGAAGCTCCGGCTCTCTGCGCCTCTGAGCTTCTTCTGTCTTGATCCTATATTCGTTTCGACAGGAGGAAGAACGAGGCATCTTTTCTCGTTGAGCAATTGTTGCGCGTAGGCATGGAGCGCAGTCATCCGGCCATGAACGCAACTCGGCGCAACGCCTTTCGCTATTTCTTCGTCCGATAACGGAGCGTGAGCAAAATGATGCCGGACATCCGCCCCTTTGTGAGCGACCAGCTTTCGGCCGCAACCGGGACAGGTGCAGCCGCATGCGCTCCCACGCTCAGCGTCAGATATGTGAATAATTCTGCCATCCCATCGCCGGCCAAAAGCGAGCCGCACACCATCGCCCGCGAAGGAGGCGTGATTGTCATCGGATCTGGCCAGTAACGACGCAACCTGCATCGGATGAAGCCCCTGTCGCAGCAGTGATGATTCAAGCGTCCCGAATATAGCGCCGACGAAGCGAGCGAATCACATTGTAGTCTCTGCCAATCGCCATCACGATGAACTTGTCGGGCTATGCGCGGAAACATGCCTGTTTTTGTCAAAGAAAGGCAGAAGTCGAAGCGCGCCTCTTCGTCGAAGAGGTGATCGTCGAACACGCGAATAGAAACCACAGGCGTTCGATCCGCGAGCGGACTCAGCTCTCGATCAAGCAGCGCGCCGCTTGGGCGCGTCCTCACTTGGGGAATGCCAGCTTCTCGTATTCCGCTTGGTCGACGGTGCAATCAACCATCCGAAGAAAATCTTTCTTTGTGATGCCGATCTGTCTTGCCATCTGTCCTAACAGAGGATCACCGACCACTTTATGAGATGAGCCGTGACTCATCTTTGTTTTTTTTATCGTCTTCTTACCGGCAAGATTCCAGTAGATGTAATAGAAATGGTCGCCGGACTCTTTTTCAAAACCCTTCCGCTGCAACGCGGCGTCGATATCGTCTCTTTCCCTAGTCACGGATGCACCACTTTGAATCGCGACAGCAAGGTGTGCTTTACCACCAAGGCTTCGGAGTCCAACTCACCGTCCGAAGCCAAAGCATAGTGTCTCCATAGCACGTTCAACTCTGCCAGCACGCATTGTCTCAGCTGGCAATAGCTTTGCGAGAAAACATCGATTCCGAGCGACTTCTCCTGAATTAAGAAAATTCGATCTTGCCAGTCCACAGTCACGGGAATCGACAGCGGGCGAGTCGTCCGAATTAAATCACCGTCTACCTTGAACTCTTCGATTGGCTCAAGCGTCGGCTCCAGTTCTGTCGCGCTGTACAGTTCTTTGAACGAACTGACATCGCCCTTCTGATTGAACTTGGGCTGGCCCACCAATTTAATGCGGCGGCGCACATTCGCTGTTAGCCACCCCTCCAACGGGAGAGGGTAGTCCAGGCGCAGCGCGGGGTCTTGGCTAGGCTTTACCGTCAGGATCGTCTGAGCGAAGTCGATCGCTCTCAGCTTTCCAACAACTGTCTCTTCATCGATATCTGGCGGGCTTCCTGCCTCGTACTGCCGAAGGAGTTCACGCGCTCGGTCTGCCTTGAACGCAAAAGGCCCGCGACTCCCCGCGCGCACCGTAATCTCAAGTCCGCTATCTTCTGGGGGAATCAGGCCGAGAGCAGCCCGCGCCATAAACCAACGCTCGCGGGCGTTGGGCAGCACCTGTTCGACCATCTGCTCATCGCCGCTATCGAACGCCTTCAATGTCTTCAGCAGCTTGTCGCGGGCGGCCGCGGCTGACGGGGTGAAGGTGCCAGATTGCGACGCGATGTTGAACGGTTGGATGTGGCTACCCGGTTTCGGTGCGCGACAGATGATGGTATATTCTCGCTTCACCTTCGCCGGAGGCTTTAGTCTTTCGGTGATCGAGCGCCCTTCCGATCGCATTCCAATGATATGGACCATGCGCTGAAGCGCGGTGAGGGACGCAATGACAGCATCGGCTGGAGCCCCCTCTAGCCGTTCTACAGGCTCACCGTCAAACTTGAGCTGTATATCGTCTGGCCCCTCAACCACCTGGCTCCCCGTCCGTTCCGCCGGCCATTCATCGTAACCCGAACTGTGTTAACGCGCTGCCTCCGCGTTGGGAAGGGCGAAGTCGTTCTGTTGTGTCCGTGTCGTGGCGCGGCGAGCCCGCTCACGTGGTCTTCCGTGTCTGCCGGCGCGCGGCCCGGCGCTCCTCAATCTCGTTCATGGCGAGTTTTACGACGCCATCGATCCAGACGCCCCCTGGCTCGCCGAAAAACATCGTGCTGTCGTCCTGGTCCATCGCATAGGCGGTCAGGAGTTCGAGAAGCGGCTGCGAGAGCTTTTCCGCCTCGACGAGCACCAAACCAGACACCGTGTCGTCGGCTCCATCGGAGAGCGTGCCGAAGCTGTAGGAGAGGTCGCCGCGAGGGCCGTCGATACTCAAATCGAGGTCGAATGGCCCTTCTTGGAGCGCCCAGCAGAACTCGTCCCAAAGATGGCGGGCGGCGATGTCGCTGAAGACGCCCGTCGCTGGCTCGTCCCGCAGCCGATCAATCACCGCGTCCGCGAGCCGCCGCAACTTGGCATGAACGAAGGTTCGCGCGGCGGTGGGTAGGCGCTCCACTTCGGACGCGGGTTGCGGCGTGTCCATGATGCTGGTCCTTGAAACACGAGACCATGCCGATGGACGCGAGGGGACAAGCGCCCTGGAGGGCGGCGCTCAACGATCGAACGACCAGCGGGGTGAATCTCGATTACCCGGAATTTCCCATTTCTGCTTACCGAGCGCTTACCGACGCCGAAGCGGGAGCGGAACGCGCCTAAAATTTCGTCATAACATATTGATTTTATTGGTGCGGTTGCAGGAGCCGAATTACGCCAATAAAGTGCTGATTTAATGCGTTATTTCTGAGAACGAAAAATATTTGTTCCAACAAATATACCAACTAATTTCTCGGCAGGGCCAAAGGCGTGCTCGCTGATTTGCCCCCCAAGCCTCTCCGCGTGCCACTTCCCCGGCTATCGGCTCGCCGCTTCCGCGAGAGATTTACCCGCCCCCCTGTCCCGCTCGACGTCCCGATTGACGCAGCCGGCGACTCCGCGTCTATCTTGGCCCCTGCTGCAAATCCAAAGGGTCCCGACGTTGAGTCAGCTTCTCATTAACCAATTCCTCGCCGAGCTGGACCGTCTCCGCGCCATTTCTGGCTCCAAACGCGAAAGCGTCGTGCGCGAGGCCTTCAAGGATTTGCTCAAGGCCTGGGCCAAGCAATATGATCTCGTCTTCGTCCCCGAATTCGAGTTCGAGACGCCCGCCAGGGAGCGCCGCTATGTCGATGGCGCCCTGCTCTACTCCCTTCGCGTGCCGTTCGGCTATTGGGAAGCCAAGGACGAAGACGACGATCTCGACAAGGAAATCGACAAGAAGAAGCGCAAGGGCTATCCGCAAGATAATATCATTTTCGAGGATTCGCGTCGTGCGATCCTGATTCAGAACAGGCAGGAAGTCGCGCGCGTCGCCTATGACGCCCCGCGTGGGCTCGAACGCCTGCTCGATCTGTTCTTCGGCTATGAGCGGCCGGAAATTGCGGAGTTCCGCAAGGCGGTCGAGCAATTCAAGATCGATCTGCCCGCCGTGCTGAAGGCGCTGCGCGAAAAAATCGAGCAGGCAAGCAAGAGCAACAAGCCCTTCGCCAAAGCGGAAAAGAAATTCCTCGACCACGCCCGCGACACGATTAATCCCAGCGTCACGCCCGACGACGTGCGCGAGATGCTGATTCAGCACATTCTGACGGAAGACATTTTTGCGCGCGTTTTCGACGACGGCGATTTCCATCGCCAGAACAACATCGCCAAGGAGCTTTATGCGCTGGAGGAGAAATTCTTTACCGGCAGCGCAAAGAAGAACGCATTGAAGCAGCTCGAGCCCTATTACGCAGCCATTCGCACGGCCGCGTCGCAGATTCCGAGCCATGCGGAGAAGCAGACCTTCCTGAAGGTCATCTATGAGAATTTCTACAAGGTCTATAACCCCAAAGCCGCCGATCGGCTCGGCGTGATCTACACGCCCAATGAAATCGTGCGCTTCATGATCGAAAGCGCCGACTGGCTATGCGAAAAACATTTCGGCAAGAGCCTCGTCGACAAGGGCGTCGAGATTCTCGATCCTGCGACGGGAACCGGCACCTTCATCTGCGAATTGCTGGAGCATTTTCGCGGTCAGAAGCAGAAGCTCGCGCATAAATACAAGGAGGAATTGCACGCCAATGAGGTGGCGATCCTGCCCTATTACGTCGCCAATCTGAACATAGAGGCGACCTATGCGGCGATCACCGGCCAATATGCGGAATTCCCCAATCTCTGCTTCGTCGACACACTGGACAATGTCGCGGGGCTCGGCAAATTTTCTGGCCATCAGGAAGAGCTTTTCGGCGCGATGAGCGAGGAAAATGTCGAGCGCATCAAGCGGCAGAACAAGCGCAAGATTTCCGTCATCATCGGCAATCCGCCCTATAACGCCAATCAGCAGAACGAGAACGACAACAACAAGAACCGCACATATCCGCGCATCGATCTGCGCATAAAGGACACCTACATAAAGGAGAGCACAGCGCAGAAGACAAAGCTCTACGACATGTATGCGCGCTTTTTCCGTTGGGCGTCGGACAGGATCAAGGACGAGGGGATTATCGCCTTCATCACCAATCGCAGCTTTATCGACAGCCGAACATTCGATGGATTCCGCAAGATCGCCGCGCGAGATTTTAACGAGATTTATCTCGTCGATCTGGGCGGCGACGTGCGCGCCAATCCGAAAATTTCCGGCACAAAAAATAATGTTTTCGGCATTCAAACGGGCGTGGCGATTTCTTTTCTGGTGAAGCGAAAAGACGCGACCGTGAAGGCGCGCATTTTATATGCGCGACGGCCGGAATTGGAAACGCGCGACGATAAGCTGGCGTTCGTCTCGACCGCGCGATTGTCGTCACTCGACGTAAGCGACCTGAAGCCGGACACGAAACAGAACTGGCTCAACCTCACGGACAATGATTTCGACACCTTGATTCCTATTGGATCGAAGGAGACGAAATTAGCCAAGACACCGGGACATGAGAGGGCGATTTTCAAATTATATTCGCTCGGTGTCGTGACAAATCGCGACGAGTGGGTCTATGCAGACGACGACAAACGATTGGCTGAAAAAGTTCGCTTTCTAATTGATGTATACAACACAGATCGTAAGCGACTTGCGAAATCTCTTTCCAAAGAAACGACAGGCCGCGATCTTGATTTGATGATCAAATGGACAAGAGCGGTAAAGGGCGACCTTAGGAAGGGCGAAGTATATAAATATCATGAAGACTCTCAAACTGAGAGCGATTACCGACCTTTCGTGCGCAGGAAGCTTTATTTTAGTCAAAATCTTAATGAAATGCTTTATCAAATTCCGCAACTTTTTGGACCTATGGTGGGCCAGAACATTGGAATTTGTTACGTCGCGGAAGAACGCGTCGATTTTTCTGCTCTAGCAGTCACAAAAATTCCAAATAAAGATTTCTTTATGCCGAGTGCAGCTCAAGTTCTAGCTCGCTATACTTATCCTGCCCCCGGCTCCCGCATCGACAACATCACCGACTGGGCGCTCGCCCAATTCACGACCCATTACAAAACGCCAAAGCGCCCCATCACCAAGGACGCGATCTTCCATTACGTCTACGCCGTGCTGCATGATCCGGTCTATCGCGAAAAATACGCGCTCAATCTGAAGCGCGAATTTCCGCGCATTCCCTTCTACGCGGATTTCTGGCGCTGGGCGGACTGGGGCGAAAAGCTCATGGCGCTGCATATCGGCTATGAGGGCCTCGAGCCTTGGCCGCTGCGGCGCATCGACGCCAAAGACGAGAAAGCCGCCCGCGCCGGCCTCGCGCCCAAATGCGTGCTGCGCGCCGACAAGGAGCATGGGATCATCACGCTCGACAGCGAGACGCAGCTTTCGGGCGTGCCCGCGAGCGCCTGGAATTACAGGCTCGGCAATCGCAGCGGGCTCGAATGGATTCTCGACCAATACAAAGAGAAGACGCCCAAAGACCCGACCATCCGCCAAAAGTTCAACACCTATCGTTTCGCAGACTACAAGGAGAAGGTCGTCGACCTTCTCCAGCGCGTGACGCGCGTGTCCGTCGAGACGATGGAAATCATCGACGCGATGAAGGCGCTGAAGCGCGATTGACGCGCCGCGTTCAGCGAGTTGCTGCTCGATGCTCCATTTGATCCGCGAGACGACGCAGCGCGTCCGCCGTGATCGCGTCGCCGTTGCGTGCGTCGCCGCGCGCAAGCCCCCGAATAATCTCTGCCTGCCGATGCGGCGGAAGCGTCCCGTAGCTCGAGAAGGTCGTGAGGCACGAGTCGTGCCCGAGGTTCTGCGACCATGCTTTGAACCGCTCCGCGTCGAGCCCCAAATCGTAGGCCAATTGCACGAGCGTGTTGCGGAAGGAATGCGGATTGGAATAGGGCAGGCCAGCCCTCGGGAAGGCCGCTTTGAAGATCGCCCGCACAGGGTCCGCATTGGCCCAATGCACGCGGTCGAGCCCTCGCGCGGCGAATTCATGCTCGGCGCCCGGCGCGACGCGCGTCTTCGGAAAGAGCGGGTCTTCTGGCCCAAAGCCTTTCTCCTTCCGCAGAAAGCCCACCCAATCGACGACGATTTGGCGCAGGCCGTCGCCGACGGGGAAGAACCAGGTGGTGAAGGTCTTGGCGCGCTTGGTGCGCACGTCGCGCGCATCCTGCTCGAGCAAATCGCGCTCGAGGTCGATATGCTTCAGCTTGAAGGAAACGATGGCGCGGTCGCGCGCGCCGGTCAGAATGGCGAAGGCGACGAGCGCGCGGTCGCGGCGCTCCGGTTCCGTCGCGGCCGGCATGGCGTCCAAAACGGCGCGAATCTGCGGCAGCGTCGGGCATGGCTTGTGCCGATGCGCCGTCGCGATGCGCGCCAGATTGTCCGGCGGGTTGAAATAGTCCGCATCGGCAGATTTGAGACGCGATCGATATTCCGGCTCGCCGGAGAGCCATTTGAAGAAGGCTTTGAGCGCCGCGAGCGTCGAGCAGACGGTCGAAGCCGACAAGGGCGCGCCGGTTCGCGCGTTACGCTGCTCGGCGAGATGCGCCTTGAATCCGCGCGCCTGCTCTATGTGGAATTTCTTGAAATCGCGCCGGCGATTATACTCGTCGAAGCGCTCGATGGCCTTGGCGACCGCATCGAGCGAAGCCTCGTCGCGGCCCTTGGTGTCCTTCAGAAATTGCAGATAGGCGCGCTTGACGCGCTCATTGGCGGGCGTTCGTTTGGGGGTCATTTTTTGTCCTTCGAGAAGTGAACATTCGAGAGGGCGGAACGCCTATCGCTTAGGCGTCGTTGCGGGGGTTGGAGCGTTACGTCCAAACCGCCGCTCGCCGCAGCGAGCGAGGCCTGTCTCGTCGCGCGATGCATGAGCGCATTGCACACCGGGCAAATGCCGCGAAGCAGGCCGCTCGTCGCCGACCGGGGGATATAATCGGCCATGTCGCCCGCCGGGCGCCGAGGCGTCCGGCAAGCTACGCAATAGATTTCGCCGGGACGGCATGGTTGCCGGGCTGGCCGGCTCGCCTTCAAGAAAGCGCGCAAGTCGCCTCCTTGAATGAGATACGGCCGCTTTTGCTCAATGAGGGGAAGACCGCGGTTTATCCATCGGCTGACGGTGAGCTTATGCACGTCCAGAAGCACAGCGGCTTCCGAGACTGTGTAGCTCCGATGGATTTTGACGCGGCGGACGTCGTGCCGCCTCGTCATGCGTCACCGCGGATTTTCGCAGAGCGCGTTGATATCTTCCGCTCGCCACGCCGTGATGCGCGGGCCGAGCTTCACCGGCTTGGGAAAGCGCCCGTCCTTGACGCCCGCCCACCATGTGGAGCGGCTGACGGGGATCGGCCCCTTGGGCGCGAGGATCGAAGAGAGGCGGAGAAAGCCGGTCCGAGGGAAAGGGGAGGCGGCGGTCTTTTGGCGATTGTCGCCGGAGTTCGTCGAGTTCGTCATGCTACCTTTCAACCGTTTGATTGACGGGCCGACGGGCCGACGGCTTTACTGCCATCGGCCTGCCGGGGTAGGCTCGAACCCGCTCTTAGCCGAGCACGGGTTTACAGCCCACCGAGCCGCATTGACTCCCTGGCCGGGGTCGGTGCGGCTCTTCTGCCTCGTGGGCGCGGGCGGACGTGATCCGTGCCGCGCTTTTCGTAACAGTGATGGTCAGCTTAGCACTTCACCGGACTCGGCAAGCCATTCCGCCCGTTCTGTCCACAATTCGCTTGATGTTCTCTTTTTGATCTTCACGCGGTGAGCGCCACGACGAGGCCGCCGCGCTGCATGTCCCGGCATCGCTCCGCCCACCAATCCATCATCCGCACGCGCTCTTCCCAATAGTCGGCGCGCGCATAGGCGCGGCGCACAGCGTCCGAGTCGACGTGCGCCAATTGCCGTTCGATCGCGTCGACGTTCCACAAACCGCTTTCGTTCAACATAGAAGACGCCGCGGCGCGAAAGCCGTGGCCAGTCATTTCCTCCTTTTCGAAGCCGAGCCGGCGCAACGCTGCATTGATCGTATTCTCGCTCATGCAACGGTCGGCCGAGCGGACCGAGGGGAAAAGGAAGCGGCCGTGTCCGGTGAGCGCCTTCAAGTCGCGGAGAATCGCGACGACGCGCGGAGCGAGCGGAACGCGATGCGGCCGGCGCATTTTCATCTTTTCGCCCGGTATCGACCAAATCGCCTTGTCGAGGTCGAATTCCGCCCATTCGGCCGAGCGCAGCTCGCCGGGGCGGACGAAGGTCAAAGCCAAGAGTTCGAGCCCGGCGCAAGTCTCCGGCGCGCCGTCATAGCTCGCAATGGCGCGGAGAAGCCCGCCGAACGCCTTGGGCTCGATGAGGGACGCGCGATGCTGGACGATCGGCGTCGCGATAGCCCCTTTTAGCGCTCCCGTGGGGTCGCCCTCGGCGCGGCCCGTCGCGACGGCGAAGCGGAAGACTTCGCCGATCGTCCCGCGAAGGCGCGCCGCGGTTTCGAGCCGGCCCCGCGACTCGACCTTGCGCAATACGGCGAGAATTTCCGGCGCGGTGATTTCGGCGATCGGCCGCGCGCCGATCATCGGGCGAGCGAGGCCGAGCAACCATTCGAGCTTGGAGAGAGTTCGCTCGGCTTTCGCCTCGCGGCGCTTCTTGTCGAGCAGCTCGCCCGCGAGCGCGTCGAAAGTATTGGCCGAGGCGGAGGCCTTCGCAGCTTTCGCCATCTTCTTCACGAGCGACGGGTCGCGTCCCTCGGCGAGCGAGCGCTTGGCCTGCTCCCGCGCCTCGCGCGCCTCTTTGAGGCCGACCGTGGGGTAGACGCCAATCGCCAGCGTCTTCTGTGCGCCGGCGAAGCGATAGGCCATGCGCCAGCGCCTCGCGCCATCGGGGTAGACCCACAATTGCAGGCCGCCGCCATCGGACAGCTTGAACAGTGAGTCGCGGGGCTTAGCGGCGCGGAGTTCGAGGTCGGTGAAAGGCATGTTGGTATCCGCCGGGACGGGGTTTCGCAGAGACCAACATAAATACCAACCTTTGAGCGGGATACCAACGCACGCCGAAAGACGCCATCGGACGCTAATTCTCCGATATCACGTTGTTTTTTAGGGATTTTTGGACGTTCTCGGACGATCTGAGACGGGGAGATGGTGCCGGTTGCAGGATTCGAACCCGCGACCTACTGATTACAAATCAGTTGCTCTACCAGCTGAGCTAAACCGGCGCCTCGAACGACCAAGCCTGTCGACGTCCCGCGCCTCTATACGCTTCTGCGATCCTTCGGAAAAGAGCGTGACCGCATCCTCGAAGCGTATCAGTTCCGCCGGTCGGCTGCCCGCGGCCGGCCCGCCGCGAGCGGCCGTCGAAGCGGGGGCGGCGGCGTTGCGCCCAATCGGACGAGATGCTATCTGAAATTGTCGCGGCGTAACGAATCGAAATTCGCCGACGCACTGCTTTTCGTTACCACCTAGGGCGCCCGCATGGAAAGACGCAGAATTCTGGTGACGGGTGGCGCGGGTTTCCTCGGTTCGCATTTGTGCGAACGGCTCATCGCGGCAGGACACGAGGTCCTCTGCGTCGATAATTTCTTCACCGGACAACGTAAAAACATCCACCATCTGCTCGGCCATAGTAGTTTCGAGCTGCTGCGACACGACATCACCTTTCCGCTGTTCGTAGAGGTCGACGAGATTTACAATCTCGCCTGTCCCGCCTCGCCGATCCACTATCAATTCGATCCCGTTCAAACGACAAAGACCAGCGTGATCGGCGCGATCAACATGCTCGGCCTCGCCAAGCGGCTGAAGGTCAAAGTGTTCCAGGCCTCGACCTCCGAGGTCTACGGCGATCCGTCCGTCCATCCGCAGCCGGAATCCTATTGGGGCAATGTCAATCCGCTCGGCCCCCGCGCCTGCTACGACGAAGGAAAACGCTGCGCCGAGACCTTGTTCTTCGACTATCACCGGCAGCATCGACTGAAGATCAAAGTCGTGCGCATCTTCAATACTTATGGACCGCGCATGCACGCCCGCGACGGACGCGTCGTCTCCAATTTCATCGTGCAGGCGCTCAAAGGCGAGCCGATCACCATCTATGGCGAAGGCCAGCAGACCCGCTCCTTCTGCTATGTCGACGATCTCATCGGCGGTTTCACCGCGCTCATGGATTCGCCCGACCATGTCGTCGGGCCGATCAACATCGGCAATCCGCAGGAATTCACCATTCGCCAGCTCGCCGAGCAGGTGATCGATCTCACCGGCTCCGCCTCCAAGCTCGTCTTCGAGCCGCTGCCGGCCGATGATCCCAAGCAACGCCGGCCCGATATTTCCACAGCCGAGAGCGTGCTCGGCTGGGGGCCGACAATTCAATTACGCGAGGGGCTTCTGCGCACCATCGCTTATTTCGACGAGCTGCTGAGCCGTCCGCGCGAGGGGTAGCGACGGGGTAGGCGACGGCGGCTCTCGCTCGAAGCCGAGCGGCGGAAATATTGCTTCCGTCGCTTACGATCGCCTGCGGACGTCATCGATGTCGCAATTCGAAGTTTTGGCCGACCGCATCTATGAGGCCGCCATCGTTCCGGAGCTCTGGCCGGAGGTTCTCGAAACGATCTCCGTGCTCAGCGGCTCGTTCGGCGGCATTTTATTCGCGGCCAATGTGCAATTCGCGGGTTGGACGGCGTCGCCGCGCATCGCGCCCATGTTCGCCGAATTCGTCGAAAAAGGATGGGCGGAGCGCAATCCGCGTCCAGCGCGCGGACGCGCTTTCGGCGCCGCCGGTTTCGTCGGCGATCACGAGCTGTTCTCGCCCGCGGAAATGGACGCCGATCCGACCTACGCCTATTTGCGGAGCCTGGGACTCGGCTGGTGCGCCGGCAAGATCGCCGCCCCGCCCTCGGGCGACACGCTCATCTTCAGCTGGGAGAAGCGCTTCGCCGAAGGCCCCTTCGATCGCGCTATGCTCGATTCTCTGGATGCGATCGGCGGCCATCTCGCCCGCGCCGCGCTCGTCGCCGCGCGGCTCGGCCTCGAGCGGGCGCGAGCGGCCGCCGAGACGATGCGCGCCCTCGGCCTGCCGGCGGCCGTGCTGTCGCGGTCGCATCGGCTGCTGCTCGCCAATGATCTGTTCGCGCGCTTCGTCCCATCGCTGATGCAGGATCGGCGCGAGCGCGTCGTCCTCGCCGATCCGCGCGCCGATGCGCTGTTCGAGCAAGCGCTCGCCCGGCTGCGGATCGTCGGCGCGCCGGCCGGGGTTCAGTCGCTGCCGGTTCCCGCGCGGGAGGGCAGCCGGCCGCTGGTCCTGCATCTCGCGCCGATCCGCGGCGCGGCTCGGGATGTGTTCGCGGCCGGAGATCTGCTGCTGATCGTCACCGAATTGAGTCTCGGCGCGGCTCCGAGCGCCGGCCTGCTCCAAGGCCTGTTCGATCTCACCCCGGCCGAGGCGCGCGTCGCCCGCGCCGTCGCCACGGGCCAGCCGGCCGCCGAGATCGCCAGAGCGCATGGCGTCTCGGCGGAAACCGTTCGGACCCAGCTCAGGGCCGTCTTCTCCAAGACCGGCGTGTCGCGCCAGGTCGAGCTCGTCCGGCTGCTGTCGGGCGCGACGCTGCCCTGAGCGCCTCCCTCCTCCATTTGGGGGATACGCCGGGGGCGCGACCGATATAGGACGGGATGCGGCGTTCTCGACGTTGAGTCGAAGGGGTTCGGGGGAACGCATGGCCAGTTTCGACGATCGCATCGGGAGCGCGCCCCCGGCCGCGAGCGACGCTGCGCACAGCCTTCGGCGTGGCCGATAGCGCCCACGACGGCGTGCGGAGACCAATGTGATCGACGGCCGGCTAGACGAGGACGAATGGGCGCTCTGCACGCGCTTCGTCATCGAGACGGGCGCAAAGCGCGGACGACCGCCGCGCGACCATCGCCGCGTCATAGACGGGGTGCTCTGGATCGCGCGGACCGGCGCCGCCTGGCGAGACCTGCCGCCGGAGTTCGGCAATTGGAGTTCGGTCTATCGGCAGTTTCTGAGATGGTCGGAAGGCGGCCAATGGCGCCTCCTGCTCGCGGCGGCGCGAGCCGCGGCGAACGCAGAGCTGCAGGCTGCGCTCACCGCCGTCTGCGCCCTGCCCGGCCGCCGCGCGCCGCGCTGAGCGGCGCCGCTCAGAAGCTCGGATCGATGCCGCCCGTCGCCAGAAAATGCTCGAGCCAGTGGATGTCATAGACGCCGTTCTGCACGTCGGCGTTGCGCACCAATGTGCGGAACAGCGGCAGGGTGGTGTCGACGCCGTCGATGATGAACTCGTCCAGCGAGCGACGCAGGCGCATCAGCGCCTCGGTGCGGTTGCGGCCGTGGACGATGAGCTTGCCGATCAGCGAATCGTAATTGGGCGGGATCGTATAGCCCTGATAGGCCGAGGAATCGACGCGCACGCCGACGCCGCCCGGCGGATGATAATAGGCGATGCGCCCCGGCGAAGGCCGAAAGCTCGAGGGATGCTCGGCGTTCACGCGGCACTCGATCGCATGGCCCCAGAACCAGATCTCCTCCTGCCGCAGCGACAGAGGCGACCCCGCCGCGACGCGGATCTGCTCGCTGACGAGGTCGACGCCGGTCACCGCCTCCGTCACCGGATGCTCGACCTGGATGCGCGTGTTCATCTCGATGAAGTAGAAGGAGCCGTTCTCATAGAGAAACTCGACGGTGCCGGCGCCGGCGTAGTGCAGGTCGCGCATCGCCTTGGCGCAGATTTCGCCGATCTCGCCGCGCTGCTCGTCATTGAGGGCGGGCGAGGGGCTCTCCTCCCACACTTTCTGATGGCGGCGCTGCAGCGAGCAGTCGCGCTCGCCGAGATGAATCGCCTGCCCCTTGCCGTCGCCGAACACCTGGATCTCGATATGGCGCGGCTTGTCGAGATATTTCTCGAGATAGACGGTGTCGTCGCCGAAGGCGGCCTTCGCTTCGGCGCGCGCCGTCGAAAGAGCGGAATGGAGCTCGGCCTCGCTGCGTGCGACCTTCATGCCACGGCCGCCGCCGCCGGAGGCCGCCTTCACCAACACCGGATAGCCGATCTTCGCGGCGACCTTGGCGCCCTCTTTGTCGTCGGTGATCGGACCGTCGGAGCCCGGCACGCAGGGGATGCCGAGGCGGCGCGCCGTCGCCTTGGCCTCGATCTTGTCGCCCATCAGGCGAATATGCTCGGCCTTCGGACCGATGAAGGTGAGGCCGTGCTCGGAGACGATCTCGGCGAAACGGGCGTTCTCCGAGAGAAAGCCATAGCCCGGATGCACGGCGTCGGCGCCGGTGATCTCGCAGGCCGAGAGCAGCGCCGGAATGTTGAGATAGGATTCGCGCGCCGGCGGCGGCCCAATGCAGACCGATTCGTCGGCCAGCTTCACATGCATGGCGTCGGCGTCGGCCGTCGAATGCACGGCGACGGTGGCGATGCCGAGCTCCTTGGCGGCGCGCAGAATGCGAAGCGCGATTTCGCCGCGATTGGCGATGAGAATCTTGTCGAACATGCGCGCCCCGCTTTATTCGATCACGAGGAGCGGTTCGCCA
Organism: Methylosinus sp. is20ea; assembly: GCF_059718135.1. NCBI lineage: Bacteria > Pseudomonadati > Pseudomonadota > Alphaproteobacteria > Hyphomicrobiales > Methylocystaceae > Methylosinus > Methylosinus sp. is20ea. Next base: position 613,234 of record NZ_AP046088.1, read on the forward strand.
TACTCGACCGGCTGTCCGTCTTCGACCAATATCGCCGTCACCACGCCGCCCTTCGGCGCGACAATGTCGTTGAAGGTCTTCATCGCCTCGATGAGCAGCAGCTTGTCGCCGGCGGTGACGCGCGCGCCGACCTCGACGAAGGGCTTGGCGTCCGGGCTCGGCCGCAGATAGGCGGTGCCGACCATGGGCGATTTCAGCGCGTCGGCGTGCTCGACCGGAGCGGGAACAGGCGCCGCGAGCCGCGCAGCGGGCGCCAGCGGAGCGACCGGCGGCGGCGCATAGGCCGGCAGCGCGATCGTCGCATGAGCGGGCGGCGCGGCCGGCATGCGCGCGGCGCGAATGCGCAGATCGCCCTTCTGGACCTCGATCTCGGTCAGATCGCTCTCGCCGAGCAGACGCGCAATCTCACGCAGCAGATCGGTGTCGACGCCAGCGGCTCTGGCGGCGGCTTTCGGCTTCGCGGCGGGGGTGGAGGGGCGACGAGTTTGAACTTTGCGCGCCATGATTGCTCAGGTCTTTCTTTCTTCTCGATCGAACAAAGCGTTCAGCGCCAGAACGTAAGAATCGGCCCCGAAACCGGCGATGACGCCGCGGGCCACGGGCGCGATGAAGGAGTGACGCCGAAAACTCTCCCGCGCATGCACATTGGAGAGATGCACTTCGACGACCGTCGCCCCCGAGCCCTTGATGGCGTCGTGGAGCGCGATTGACGTATGGGTGAAGGCGCCGGCGTTGAGTATCACCGGCGCGCCCGCTTTGCCCGCCTCTTGAATCCAGTCCACGAGGTCGCCCTCGTGGTTGGATTGCCGAAACACGAGCTCGATCCCGCGGGCGGCGCAAATCTCGGCCAGCCGCGCCTCGATATCGGCAAGGGTGACGCGGCCGTAAATGTCGGGCTCGCGCGTCCCGAGCAGATTGAGATTTGGACCGTTTAGAACATGGACGGCGGGCATAAAGGGTCCTGGACGAAGGGCGCGCGCCGCGCCGGCGGGCCCCTTCTAGCCTCATTGTCGCCGCGAAGGAAGCCCCGCCTCCGTCAGCAGACCGAGTTGCCGCAATCAGCAGACCGTCTTGCCGCATTTTCGCGTGCTGTCGATCTTGGCTTTCAGCGGCTGATAGCCGACCGCGCCCACGATGACCTCTTTGCCCATCACCCAGGAGGGGGTGCCGCTCAGGCTGAGGCTGTCGGCGAGCTCCATGACCTCTTTGATCGAGGCCTTGACCTCGGGGCTCTTGGCGTCTTTCTCGAGCTTGGCCGTATCGGCGCCGAGCTCCTTGGCGACGGCGATCGCCTGGGCCTTGCCGACCGAGCCGCGCGTATTGAGCAGCTTGCGGTGGAACTCGTAGAATTTGTCCGGCTTGAACTGCAGGCGCAGCGCGGTCGCGATCTCGGCCGCCTCGACCGAGCCCGCGCCGAGCACGGGGAAATCCTTCAGCACGACGCGAAGCTTGGGGTCGCCGTCGATCAGCTTGGCGACATCGTCCAGCGCGCGTTTGCAATAGCCGCAGTTATAGTCGAAAAACTCGACCAGAGTAACGTCGCCCGACGGATTGCCGATCACCGCCTGATTGGGCGAATTGAACAGCCGGTCGGCGCTCTGAGTCACGGCCTTCTGCCGGGAATCGGCCTCGGCGACCTTCTGGCGGCGATCGAGCTCGTCGATCGCGTCGCGAATCACTTCCGGATTGGCGATCAAATAGTCGTGGACGATCTTCTCGATCTCGGCCTTTTGCGGGACCGCGGTCTGCGCGCGCAGCGGCGCGACGACGGCGGCGAGGCCGACGACCGCGGCGACCGTGGCGCGGGCCAGAGCGCTTGCGTCAAAAAATTGGGCGAGCCGCATGGGGATCTCCTCGAAGGGTTCGGAACGTCGCGGCGACGTTCGCTCGTCAGGGCTGTGTGCGCACGCCATCGTTGAGTTGGAGCGAGCCGAGCCCATAGTTGAACTTGGCGTCGCCCAGCGTGCGCAATTGCAACGACACCATGATCGTCTGGTTCCGCGAGAGCCCGGTCGAGGTGTTCCCTTGGAAGACCGACGAATAATTGATCGAAAAAGTGGTGCACTCGTCCTTGTAGCCGCCCCCGAGGCCCAGCGCGGCGACCGAGAACAAAGGAGCCGATCCCGTGATGGTGCTGCCGGTCAGCGTGATATTGGTCGCCGGAGATATGGTCAAGGAATTATAGAGATAGCGGCTCATGTCGAAGGTGGCGGAGCCGGTGAGGAAATAATTCTTGGTGATATCGTAGCGGCCGTTCACAGACAGGCCCTGGCGGCGCTGGTCGAAGCCGATGACCGGCTGTGACGCGTAATTGGCGTATTGCAGATTGACCGTGAGCGGATCGAGCTTGAGCGAGGCGATGACGTCGATGCGGCGGCCGCGCAATCCGTCCGGATCGAAACGCCCCTTGCCGACGATGCTGAAGAAGGACGAGGGCGCGACGGCGAGCCGTCCGACCCAGTCCGAGGTGCGCGTGTCGAGGCCGGAGGAGAGGCCCACATTGGCCGCGTCGGCGGTGGAATAGCCGTTCTTGCCGGCCAGCTGCCGCGATTGGCCGACGAGCGCGTTGACGAAGCCGCCATTGGCGAAGGTCAGCGTGCCCTGGCCGCCGTAATTGACGCGCGTGCCGGTCTCGAAACGATCGTAGCCGGAATATTTGCTCCATTCGAACAGATTCGAATCGTCGAAGACGAGGCTCTGCGCGTCCATATTGACGAGCGAGGGGATCGACGATTGGTTCGGCCGCACCACCAACTGGGCGATCGGCTCGACGACGAGATCGCCGAGATTGCTGCGGGCGAGGATGGGATAGCGCCATTCGACGCCGCCGCCCGGCGTCGCCTGCCCGCGAAACACGCTGTCCGCGCCATTGACGAACAGCGACTGCGCGGAATTGGGGATCGGCTGACCCATGCTGTTGTAGGCGGCGTAGGAATTGGTCGTGTCGTAGTTGAGATAGGAGCCCGTCACGCGCGTGAAGGCGAAGGGCGTCCATGCGCCGCCGAGCGGATCGATGATCCGGCGCCGCCAGGAGGCCATCGCCGTCGCATGCTGATAGTCGCCGCCGATGCCGCGCAGCAGACAGCCGCTCTTATAAGGGTCGGCGGAGGGCGAGTAGAGCTGGCAGACATTGTAGAGGCCATAGAGCGAATCGAGCGTGCGCGGCTGGATCGACTCGTAATTGGCGATGCTCGCCGAGGTGCTGGTGAAATTGGCGTCCAGCGTGATCTCGCCGCCTATGCCGAAGGTCTTGGCGGGATCGACGTCGAAAGCGCGATTATAGTCGAGCAGAGGATGCACGACCGGCTGCTGCGCCTGCACGTCATTCGCCGACAGACCTTGGAAGTAGTAGCCGCGCAGATCGAAATAGCTCCGCGGTCCCTGCCCGGTCAGATAGACGGTCGAGGACGCCTCGCGGAAGAAGTAGTTCTGTAGGAAGCTGTTGTATTGCTTATAGTCCTGCAGGAAATAGCGATCGCTGAGCACGGTGACGTCCCAGCCGAAGCGCCAATAGTCGTTGATCGCGAACTCGCCATTCGAATAGACCGAGCCGCGCCAACGCTCGTTGCGCGCGCCATAGGGCGCGATGGTGAAGGCGCTGGGGTCGCTGACATGCGTGCCCTCGGCGCGAATGATATAGGAGCCGTTCTCGAGCCGGTGGCGGAATTCCGCCGCGAGGAAGGGCCCCTGCCGCGTGAAGCCTGTCGGCGTGATGGTGAGGTCGTAATCGGGCGCGAGCGCCCAATAATAGGGCACGCCAATGCCGAGGCCGAGCTGCTGGCGATAGGTCAGCTGCGGGTTGAGGAAGCCCGACTTGCGCTTCACCGAAGGGTCGGCCGACCAGAAATAGGGCAAATAGGCGATCGGCGTCCCGAACAGCTCGAGCGAGGCGTCCTCGTAGTAGATCACCTTCTCGTCATTGTCGTGGATGATTCGCTTGGCGTGGACCATCCACAGCCGCGGCTTGCTCGGATCGTCCTGGCAGGCGTCGCAGGCCGTATAGGAGCCCTGCTCGAAGGTCATGACCTCGCCCGTTCGCTCCGCGCGGGGCGCGGTGAAATGGGTGCTTTCGGCGCTCTCGACCTGCAGGCTGTCGATGAAGCCGTTCTTGAAGTCGTCGGTGAAGTCGAAGCGATCGGCGTAGGCGACCGTTCCGTCCTTCTCCGTCAGCTTGGCGTGGCCCTCGGCGAAGACGCGCTGCGTGTTGCGGTCATAGATGACGCGATCCGCCTCCAGCACCCGGCCCTTGTAATAGATCTGCACCGCGCCCCGCGCGGTGACCACATTGCGGCGCTCGTCATAGGCGAGCTCCTTGGCCTCCACCACCATGCGCTGCGCGCTCTCGGGCGGCGGAGCGGCGAGCGGCTGCGCGCGCGCGGCGACGGGCGCCGCGGCGATGAGCGCCGCCAGGACAGGAAGAAGCACGCCCGCAAAGAGCAAGCCCGGAAAGAGCTTGAACGCGATGCGCGAAGACGCGGGGCCGGAGCGGACGAGCGCCGGCTCCAGCCTAGTTTCGCGAGAGCGGCGACCCATCAGCCGTCCTCCGAATGCAATAGAGCGAGCGCACCCAACATGCTTCCGACGAGAGCAGGCGACCAAGCAGCGACCAGCGGGCTGATGACGCCTGCGCCGCCCAGATCGGAAAAGATTTTCGAGCCGATATAAAGCACGAAGCCCGACACGACGCCACCCGAAATGGTCCGCGCGATTCCGCCGAATCGAAAGAATCTTAATGAAAAGGAAGCGGCCACGAGAACCATGGCGACAAGCAGCAGCGGCCGCGCCAGAAGCGTCTGAAACTGCAGCGTATAGCCGGTCGGATCGAGGCCGGCGTCGCGGCTGCTGTCGCCGAGCCGCGGCAGGTCCCAGAAGGGCGCGCCCTGCGGCGGCGTCGCCGCCGAGGCGAGCTGCTCGGGGGTCAAATCGGTCGCCAGTAGATAGGAGCCGACGGCGCGTGATTCCTCGCCCGGCGCGCTGACGCGGGCGTCCTCGAGCACGAAGACGCCCGCGAGCAGCCGCGCCCGCGCCGCCTCGACGCGCTCGAGGAAGACGCCGTCCTTCTGATAGACATTGACGCTGATCCCATCGAGCGCGAGGCCGCCCGCCCGCACATTGACCGCATGCATGATCGCCTGGCCGTCGACGCCGTTGAGGCGGAACCATTTGCCATGGTCGATGCGCACACTGCCTTCGACCCCGAAGAGATCGAGCTCCATTTGATCCGAGCGCATCTTCATGAGCGCCGAGACCGGATTATAGAGCGTGACCGAGACGATCCCGATCATTCCCGCGACCAGCGCCGGCGGCAGCAGGAACTGCCAGACCGACATGCCCGAGGCGCGCGCGACGACGAGCTCGAGCTTGCGGGTCAGATCGACGAAGGTCGCCATGGAGCCGAACAGCACGGCGAAGGGGAGAATCATCTCCGCCGTCGCCGGGACGCGCAGCAGCGTCATCCACGCCACCGTGCCGGCGCCCGCCTGCGGAATGTCGCCGGCGCGCCGCAGCAGCTCCACGAAATAGACGACGAACATGAGACAGAACATGGTGACGAAGATCGCCAGGATCGTCTTGGCGAAGCGCGCGGCGAGATAGCGCGTGATCGTGGCTCCGATCATGCGGACCTCGCGCGGCGGAACGACGGCGGCAAATGTCGCGCAGAATCGATCGCCATCGCCTGTCGCCGCCCCTCCCCATGCGCCGCCTTCCGGCGACGCGCCAATTTCCGAGCCGCTTGGCTAGACGCTCCGTCGGCGCGGCGCAAGCCGAGGCCGGCGCCAGGGTCCGCCCGGATGGATAGAAACTGACCTGGGCTCGAGGCTTTTCCTGGGCGAAGCGCCAGTTACGAAACACTCTACCGCCCACCTCGAGCGTTGACCCTTCGCGGCGGCGGGACGATAGTGCGTCAACGTCTCCGCGCAACCGCGGCAAGCGCCTGTTTTCCCTATGAGAGGTTCAGAAATGTCCGCCTATGTGAAAATCGAAGCAGTGTCTTTCGGCGAGGCGGAGCGGCGCCTCGCGACGGCTCCGGAGGACGGCGGTAGACCTCTCGTCCTCATCGTCCTCGCCGGCGCCAAGCTCCGCTTCGGCTCCGAATCCGAGACGATCCTGAAAGACGCCCTGCCCCAGCTGACCCGCGCCGCCGCAGCGGCGAAATTCACCGGCAAGCGCGGAACGTCGCTCGATCTCTACGCCCCTCAGGGACTTCCTTCGGTCGGCCGCCTCCTCGTCCTCGGCGTCGGCGCCGCCTCGGAGAGCGATTCCGCCGAGAAGAGCGAGCCCTTCGACGACTTCCTCGGGCTCGGCGGCCAGACGGCGGCCAAGCTCGGCCAGGGCCAGAACGCGCTCGTGGTGTTCGATCCGCCCGAGGCCCCGGCCGATTCTTCCGCGGCGGCCGCCCAGCTCGCGCTGGGCGCAGAGCTGCGCGCCTATAAATTCGATCTCTACCGCACCAAGAAGAAGAAAGACGAGTCCGAGCGCGAGGGCGCGAGCGACATCGCCGTCGCCATCGCCGATCCGGACGCCGCCCGCGGCGCGATCGCGCAGTCGCTGGGCCTCGCCGAGGGCGTCGTCATCGCCCGCGATCTCGTCAACGAGCCCGCCAATGTGCTCTTTCCCGAGGAGTTCGCCCGCCGCGCCGCCAAGCTCGCCGATCTCGGCGTGGAAGTGGAGATTCTGGATGTTCCCGCGCTGCAGGCGCTCGGCTTCCGGGCGCTGCTCGGCGTCGGCCAGGGCTCGGTCCATGCGAGCCGCGTCGTCATTTTGCGCTGGAACGGCGGCGCCCCCGGCGCGCAGCCCATCGCCTTCGTCGGCAAGGGCGTCTGCTTCGACACCGGCGGCATTTCCATCAAGCCGGCCGCCAGCATGGAGGATATGAAGGGCGACATGGCCGGCGCCGCGGCCGTGACCGGACTTCTCCATGCGCTCGCCACGCGCAAGGCCAAGGCCAATGTCATCGGCGTGCTCGGCCTCGTCGAGAACATGCCCTCGGGAGAGGCGCAGCGGCCGGGCGACATCGTCACCTCGCTGTCGGGCCAGACGATCGAGATCATCAACACCGACGCGGAGGGCCGCCTCGTTCTCGCCGACGCGCTCTGGCATGTGAAGGACAAATACAAGCCGGCATTCATCATCGATCTCGCGACGCTGACCGGCGCCATTCTCGTCGCGCTGGGCCAAGAGCATGCGGGCCTGTTCTCCAACAACGACGAGCTCGCGGGGCGGATTCTCGAGGCCGGCAAGGCGACGGGCGAGAAGCTCTGGCGCCTGCCGATGGGACCGGTCTACGACAAGCTCATCGATTCGAAATTCGCCGATATGAAGAACACGGGCGGCCGCCACGCGGGCTCGATCACCGCGGCGCAATTTTTGGAGCGATTCGTCGAGAAGACGCCCTGGGCGCATCTGGACATAGCGGGCACGGGCATGGGATCGCCGGCCTCGGACATCAACCAGAGCTGGGCTTCAGGCTGGGGCGTGCGGCTGCTCGACCGTCTGGTGAAGGATTATTACGAAGGCTGAAAATTCGGCTTCGGCCCCGCTATTTGGCGGGGCCGAATGTCGGATAACCTCTTGCTCGGCCGGCCAGAGCGGTCTATAGACCCGCTCGTCCGCTCCCTTCGTCTAGTGGCCCAGGACGTCGCCCTCTCACGGCGAAAACACCGGTTCGAGTCCGGTAGGGAGCGCCAAATATTTCAATGATTTAGAATCGAATAGTCCGAAAGCGTCGAATAACCGTCAAATATACGGCCGCGAACTCGGACGAACAGCCAACGCCAGAAGTCGCGATTCGGTCCCGACCGCCCAGGCAAAGAAAAACGCCCCGCCTGTTCATCCGAGGTCGGGGCGTTTCGCTGTGTCGGCCGTCGCCGATTGCTATTCGAAATAGGTGAGCCGATTCGCTGGCGCAATGCCAGCGCCGCAGCTCGTAAACGCCATCGTCCCGTCGCGCGGATTCGATCGCGCCGGCGCTCGGCCTCGGGCCGGCGAGGAGGGCGATAGCGCCGAAGGCGTGGCGCCGGGCGAAGTCGCGTGGCCTGCAGCGAGGATCGGCCCGAGCGTCTGCGCCAGCGTCGGGGGGAGCCGTGGCGGCGTCTCGCGGGTGATCGGCGCCGGGACGCCGCGCCGGCGGCGAGGCGATAGCCGCTCCTCCGCTTCGTCTCGACCTCGACGCCCTTGCGCCGCAGCCGACCGATTGCGCTGGACAGGGCCGAGAGCTTGCCAGGGTCGAGAGCTTGCCAGGGTCGAGAGCTTGCCAGGGTCGCCATAGACGGCCTCGGCGAGACCATAAAAAGGGTGAAGCGAGTTCATCGTTTGCCATCATTCGCCGTCCCGCGCCTTCTGGGTGCGGGCGCATCGCTGGTTGTCGAGGCAGAAAATTGCGGAACCCCTGAAGTTCCAAAGCGGCTTGCGCTCGGTTTTCCTGATGGGGGAACGTGCGCGCCAAATACCAGCGCCGCCCGCTCGCAAGCCTGCGCGCGCCGAAATAAAGAGCCGCTTCGGCCCCATCGAGAAGAACGCGGACGAAAACGCCCGTCGAAAAGGCGTCAGTCCGGCACTGTTGCAATGCAGCAAACCGGCCGGCGCGCGGTCGAGCGCCGAAGCGCGCTCGTCTCGCCGACGAATATAAAATGTCCTCCTCGATCCTGGGCCTGCTTCAGCGATCGACGCGACACACGCGCTACTTTTACGGCTTGGGAATTTTGTTACGATTTTCTTCCTCTCGATCGTGAATATCACACGCATTGGGCGCACGGATCGATATTCGTCCACACGTTTGGCAAACCGACGCCATTACGAGCGATACGCCAAGAATTTAGGCATTCTATTGAAATACAGGTGCTTTTTGCGTAACCCACAACTCGGGCTAGGTGGTGGACAGACGCCGATCCTAATTATATAGCGATACTATATGACGAATATCCGCCGCCGCGGATGAGGGGCCCAAATGAATCGAAACCTCGAAACGTTCCGTATCGCGGAAAGCCATGTATATGGCGTTTCCTTCCTAGCGCTTCTCTGCGTCGCCTCCCCTGCCCTGGGCGTCGAAGCCCTGCCGACGATCGACATCGGCTCCGAAAGCGTTCCGCGAACCGATCGGGCGAAAGCCTCCGATGATCCGTTTCGGTCCGCGCATCCCGGCGACGCGCTGAGCGATCCTGCGACCGACGCTGCGCCGACCCCCAAGAGCTCGGTGACGCGGGCGGGCATGCAGATTCTCGGCGGGCCGGCGCAGGCGAGCACCTACAAAGCGCTCGATCTCCTGCCGAGCGTGATCGAGGATTCGGCCGACCCATACGGCCTCTCCTTCAATCGCAGCATCACCGTGCGCGGCGTCTCGGATTTCTTTCTGGCGCGAACCATCAACGGATTGCCGATCCAGGGCATCGTCGGCGGCGCCGATCTGTTCGATCTCGACGACATCGGCCGCATCGACCTCTACCGCGGAAGCATTCCCGCCAATCAGGGCTTCGGCTTCGCCAACGCCGCGGGCGTGCTCGATCTCAACCTCCTTCCGCCCAAGGAGAAATTGAGCGGGACGATCTCGCAGGGCGCGGGCTCGAACGGTTTTCACCGCACTTTCGCGCGCATCGACTCCGGCCGACTGCCGACTGGAACCTCCTTCTTCGTCTCCGGCTCGATTTCCGACGCCGAGAAATGGAAGGGCGAGGGCGACGCGCGGCGCAAGAATGTCGCCTTCGGCCTCACGCAGTCGCTCGGCGACCAGCTCGAGGTTTCTGTCTATGGCGTCCACAATGATCAGAAAGCGAATAATTATCTGCCGCTCACTTTTGTGCAGACGCAGAATCTCGGCGCGACGGCCTTCTTCGACTACAATACGAGCCTCACGGGAAAATCCGGCGTCGACGCCAGCTATTACGCCTTCAATCGCACACGCTATGTCACCAATGCGATCTTCGCGGAGATCGCCTATCATATCGATCCCACGCAATCGATCGTCCTGAAGCCCTATTACTGGCGCAACACGGGCTATCAGGAAACGACCTCCGGCGCGAGCGTCCGCCTGTGGCCGATCAGCAATTACAATCTCGGCGGGACGATCGAATATCGCAAGCATCTGCCCTGGGACGCCGATTTCGCGCTCGGCTTCTGGGGCCAGTCGACGGAGCCGGAGCCGCCGCCGCTGCATCAGAAACTCTATACGGTGACGCCGCTCGGCACGCTGAATTTCGCCAGCTGGTCCACGCTCGCGACGAGCGACACGCACAAATTCGTGAGCCCCTATGCGCAATATACGCAGACGCTCGGCGCGACGACAATCTCCGGCGGGCTGCGCCTGCACATAGAGAGCACGCCGCAGCTGCAGTATTTCAGCACCAAGGGACTTCCGGACGTCACTTACGACGATGTGTGGGCCTTCCATCCGGCGCCGGATCCGAACGCCGGCGCGCCGTCGCAGACCTATTACGAATGGCTGCCCAATCTCGGCCTACGCCATCGCCTGTCCGAGGAATGGAGCGCCAGCGCCAGCTATTCTCGCAAGGTCGGCCGTCCCGACTGGGGGCCGCAAGCGAGCTCCTTCCTCGGCGCGGAAGCGGCTTTCCTCGCCAAGGGGATCACGCTCGCGTCGCTGATGGGAAAAATTCGTCCCGAGACCGTCGACGCCGTCGATGTCGGGCTGCGCTATCAGACCGGCGATGTGACCATCGCGCCGACCTTCTTCGGCTTCTGGACGCATAAGAAGGAGGTGCTCGTCTATGACCCCGCCGTCGGGCAGAGCTATTATCAGAGCAACGCCGCGACGGTCGGCCGTGGCTTCGAGCTCGAGGCGAATTGGAAAGCGACGGACTGGCTGACGCTCACCGGCAGCGCGACGATCGCCGCCGAGACCTATGTGGCGAATATCGCCGCCGGCTCGTCCTCCGTGATGCAGATCGGCGGCAAGCAGACGCCCTATACGCCGCGCTATCAGGCCAAGCTTGCGGCGACGTATCACCGCGACGGCTTTTCGATCACGCCCGTCTTCCGCTTCAACAGCACGCGCTACGGCCTCGCCGACAATACGCAGGCGGTCAGCCCTTATGCGCTCGTCGATGTAACCGCGTCCTATGAATTCGGCTCCCAGCTCGGCCTGACGCCGATGACCGTCTCGGCGGGCGTGACCAATCTCTTCGATCATCGCTATATCAGCGCGATCTCGGTCAATGAGACGAATCTGAACACCACCTCTTATTATGTCGGCGCGCCGCGGACGATCTTCGCCGGCGTTTCGGCGTCATTCTGAAAGCGCCGGGTCGAGAAACGCCGATGTCGTCGCATCTCCTGCGCATCTTCTGCTTCGTCCTGGCGCTGCTGGCCTCCGCCGTCGCAGGCGAAGGCCGGACGATCGTCGACATGGACGGGCGCAGCGTGACGCTGCCGGAGAAAATCTCGCGCATCGTCACGGTGGGGCCCGTTCCGGTTCTCAACGGCTTCCTCTTCGCCTTCGGCCGGCAACAGTCGATCGCCAATGGGCTGCCGCGCGAGCTGACGCGAAAATTCCAATTCGTCTTCGCGCCAGATCTCGCGAAACGCCCGATCGTGCAGAGCTCGGCGAGCGGCCTCGCAGTGGAGGACATAATCGCACTGCGGCCCGATCTCGTGCTGACGATGGACCGCGCCGCGACCGACAAGCTCGGGAGCCTCGGCCTGCCGACCGTGCTGCTGAAATGGCGGGAGCCGGACGACGTCAAAAGGCTGATGGGGCTTCTCGGCGACATTCTCGACCAGAAAAACATCGCCGCGGATTATATCCGCTATTTCGACGCCACGCTCGCGCGGATCGCGGCGACGCTCGGCCCCGTCGCGGAGTCGAAGCGCCCGCGCGTGCTCTATGTGAATTATCGACGCCTCACGCAGCCGCACCGAATCGCCGAATGGTGGATCGCCCACGCCGGCGGCCGCAGCCTGACCGACGACGGCCGCAATGAGGAGAGCGTCACCTTCTCGCTCGAGCAATTGATCGCCTGGGATCCGCAAGTGCTGATCGTCGCGGATCGCGGCGAGCTCGATCTGGTGATGGCCGAGCCGCGGCTGCGCGACGTCGCGGCCGTGCGCGACAAGCGCGTGCATGTCGCGCCGGCGGGCGCGCATCTTTGGGCCAATCGGACGATCGAGCAGCCGCTCACCATTCTCTGGGCGGCCTCTATTCTCCATCCCGAGACATTTTCGCGCGAGCTGCTCGAAAGCGAGATGCGATCCTTCTACGATCACTTCTTCCATATTTCTCTCTCCAAAGAGCAGCTCGATGAAATATTGGCGGGCTCTTCCGGCCGCTGACCTCGAAAGACGCTGGGCGCTGCCCGCGCTCGTCGCAGCGCTTGTCGCGCTGATCGTGGCGTCGCTCGCGATCGGCCGCTATCCGCTGGCGCTGGCGACGATCGTCGACACGCTTCTGGGTCGCGGCGATGGCTCGCAGAGCCACGCGACGGCCGAGACTATTCTGCTCCTCGTTCGCCTTCCGCGCGTCGCGACCGCGGTAATGGTCGGCGCCGGCCTATCACTGGCGGGGGCTGCCTATCAGACGGTGTTCCGCAATCCGATGGCCTCGCCCTCGCTGCTCGGCGTCTCCGCCGGCGCCGGATTCGGCGCATCGCTCGCGCTGCTGTTCCATCTTCCCACAATCGCCGTCGAAGGCGCGGCCTTCATCGGCGGACTCGCCGCCGTCGCCGCCTCCTTCCTCGCCGCGAGCAGCGTCAGAGGCAATTCGCTCATCACTCTCATTCTCTGCGGCATGGTGATGTCGGCCCTGTTTCAGGCGATGATCTCTCTCGTCAAATATGTCGCCGATCCGGTCGACACGCTCGCGACCATCACCTTCTGGCTGATGGGAAGCCTCGCCAAGGCCAATGCCGCCGATGCAGCGACGGTTGCGGCTCCCGTCCTTCTCGGCAGCGCCACACTGTTCGCGCTGCGATGGCGCATCAGCCTGCTCGCGCTCGGCGAGCATGAGGCGGCGGCGCTCGGAGCCGATGTCGCGCGGCTCAGGACCATCGTCATCCTCTGCGCGACGGCGATGACCGCGGCGACGGTCTGCGTCGCGGGGATCATCGGATGGGTCGGGCTGCTGGTTCCGCATATTGCGCGAATGCTGTTCGGCATGGAGCCCGGCCGCGCCATGATCGCGACGGCGACATTGGGCGCGCTCTTCGTGCTCGGCGTCGACGATGTCGCACGCTCGGCCTCGGTGATCGAAATTCCACTCGGCGTCATGACCGCGGTGATCGGCGCGCCATTCTTCCTTTTCCTCGTGATGAGGACGCGCAACGAGCAATGGTCGTGACCGCCGCCATCGAGATCGTCGATCTCTGCTTCCGTCGCGCAGCCGGGCGCGAGCTCGTCCTCGATTCGATCTCGCTCACAGCGCGAGCCGGCGAATTGCTGGTTCTGCTCGGCCCCAATGGCGCCGGCAAGAGCACGCTCGTTCATTGCCTGCTGGGTCTCGCGACGCCGGAACAGGGACATGTTCGCGCTGTGGGCGACGATCTGCGCGGCCTCGGCCGGCGCGAGATCGCCAAGCGCATCGGCTATGTGCCGCAGGCGGGACACAGCGCCTTCGCCTTCACCGTGCAGCAAATGGTGCTGATGGGCCGCACCGCTCATATCGACGGCGTCGGATCGCCGTCGCCGCAGGACCATGAAATCACGCGGCGCGCCATGATCGACATGGGCGTCGATCATCTGCGGACGAAACCCTTCACGCAGATTTCCGGCGGCGAACAGCAGCTCGCGCTGATCGCGCGCGCCGTCGCGCAGGACACGCCGATCATCGTCATGGACGAGCCGACATCGAGCCTCGATCTCGGAAATCAAGGGCGCGTGCTGACTCTGATGAAAAAACTCGCGGCGGCCGGAAAGACCGTCGTCATGACGACACATCTGCCCGACCAAGCCTTCAATCTCGGCGCGCGCGTCGCGCTGCTACGCAGCGGACGGCTCGCCGCCGAAGGCGCTGCGGCAGAGGTCTGCGACCGCGACTCGATGAGCCGGCTCTATGGCGCGCCTATGCTGAGGCTCGCCGCCGAAGATGCGAAAGGCGTCGTCGCTTTTGTTCCCGACCTCGACTGAAGCCCCGCCTCGACGAGTGGTCGCGCTTCACGGGCCAGCAACGTGAGCGATTTCTCCAGCAGCGGGAGCGGCAGAAAGCCGAAAAAGGCGCTCAACGCGTTGAGATAGGTGATTCCGAGCTCGTCGTGCAATGCGAACATCGCGCGCGCGCAGGTCTGCGGCGAGCCGACGATGACCATGTCGCGATAGAAATTCTCGGGCTCGAGATCCGCCTCCGCGACGACGCCCTTGCGATTGAACAGGCCGAAGCCACGCAGACGCGCGGTCAGCTTCTCGATCGTCGGCCACAGTTCCTCGCGCGCGCTTTCATCGGTCTCGCTCACATAGACGAAGCGGCCGAAGGGCGCGCCGGCCGGATCGCCGCCCGCTTCTGTGTAGGCCTTCATCAAACGCCGCTGATTGGCCATGCTGGTGATGCCATGGCAAATGAGCGCATGACCCTCGCGCGCCGCCCAGGACGCGGTCTCATCCGTATAGGTTCCCATGAAGATCGGCGGATGCGGGCGCTGGACCGGCTTCGGCTCGACAGAAAGCGCATTCTCGCCGATCACGATCTTCTCGTCGCTCCAGGCTTTCAGAATCAGCGCCAGATTGTCGCGAAACAGATCATTGACCTTATCCGCCGGAACGCCATAGGCGTCGAGATAGCGCCCGTTGCCGCCGCGCGAGATGCCGAAGTCGACGCGGCCATTCGACAGAACGTCGAGCGTCGCGATCTCTTCGGCGAGGCGAATCGGGTGATGCAGCGCCAGCAGCAGCACAGAGAAGCCGACGCGCAATCGCCGCGTGCGCGCCAGAACCGCAGCGGCCAGAGCGATGGGAGAATGGCAGCGTCGCCCCTCCACCTCGATGATGCTGCCCTGGAAATGCTCCTCGTTGATCCAGATCGCATCGAAGCCGAGCGCCTCGACCTTTTCGGCGAGATCGAGCAATTGCGATGTCGAAACGGACTCCAGCCCGCCGCCGCAGCCTGAAAGACCGATATGGAAACGCGTCTTCGAAGAACCTTTTTCGTTCGACGAAGTCGCAGAGCTCGGCGCGCCGTCAGGGACCGGGACATCCGATCCGCTCTCCTCGTGGATCAACCGACCCTCCAACTCGTTATGTCATGTATTTATATATTGCTTCGACGCCACGCTCAAGCGAGGTTTTCTGGTCCCGGCGCCGAGGCGATCACGCGCCGCCGAGATCACAAACGGGTTTCTCCGTCGGATGGCGATACGAGCCGTATGCGAAAGATTCACCTCTCGAGTCACCACCGAGCGGCGGCCGAAGACGTGAGACGGCCCATTTCGATCGTAGACGGCCCGCGCTTTGCTTCGTATGAACCCCTCGGCGACGAGGGCCGCCTTGTCGATCCTCCGCATCGGTCGGACCGCCGAACACTTTCGCGCCGAGCGAGAAAGGTTGATATCCTTGAGTCGATCCGTCGCCGACCGGCCGGAAGCCGGCGCTCCCGAATTTCCGGTGCTGGGCGCGATCAGCTTCTGCCATTTCTTGAACGATATGATGCAATCGCTCCTGCCGGCGGTCTATCCGCTGCTGAAAGGCGGGTTCGATCTCGATTTCGGGCAGATCGGCCTGCTCACCCTGACCTATTAGATCACAGCCTCACTGCTGCAGCCGCTGGTCGGCCTCTATACCGACCGTCGGCCGCAACCCTATTCGCTGGTCGTCGGCATGAGCTCGACCTTGTGCGGACTGCTGGCGCTGGCCTTCGCGCCGAGCTATCCGGCTCTGCTCGCCGCGGCGATGCTGATGGGCGTCGGCTCCTCCATCTTCCATCCCGAATCCGCGCGCATCGCCCGCATCGCCTCGGGAGGCGCGCATGGGCTCGCGCAATCGCTCTTCCAGGTCGGCGGCAATTTCGGCGCGTCGCTCGGGCCGCTGCTGGCGGCCTTCTTCATCCTGCCGCGCGGGCAGAGCAGCCTCGCCTGGTTCGCGCTGGCGGCGCTCGGCGGCATGGGCGTGGTGACGGCGCTCGGACATTGGTTCCGCAGCAATGGCCACGCGAGGCCGCCGTCGGGCCTCGCGCCGCACGGGAGTTCAGGCCTTTCCACGCGGCAGCGTCGCCGCGCGCTGGCCGTTCTGGTCGCGCTGATGTTCTCGAAATTTGTCTATCTGGCGGGGCTCAGCAATTACTATGTCTTCTATCTGATGAGCCGCTTCGACACGACGCCACAGGACGCGCAAGTCTATTTGTTCGTTTTCCTCGCCACCTCGGCCGGGGGCACTGTCATCGGCGGAGCAGTGGGCGACCGACTCGGCCGCAAGCGCGTGATCTGGGGCTCTATTCTCGGCGTTCTGCCTTTCACTCTGGCATTGCCCTATGTCGGCCTTCCGGCGACCGTCGGTCTCAGCGCGGTGATCGGCTTCATGCTGTCGTCGGCCTTTCCGGCGATCCTCGTCTATGCGCAGGAGCTGACGCCCAACCGCATCGGCGCGGTCTCCGGCCTGTTCTTCGGCTTCGCATTCGGCATGAGCGGCGTCGGCGCGGCGGCGCTGGGCGCGCTCGCCGATTGGACGAGCATCGAATTCGTCTATCGCGCCTGCTCCTTCCTGCCGCTGATCGGATTGCTCGCCGTCTTCCTTCCTGCGGGAGACGCGAAGGCGCGCTGAAGACGGGCGAGATCGCCACGCCGAACGCCGCGAGGATGAAACGAATGCTCCCGGCGCTTCGTCACCCGACCTTATCGACCGGGATGCGACGAATTCTATCCGCGAGACTGTCGATATCGATGAAGTCATCTGCTTGACGACGCAATTCCTCACCGATTATCGGCGGCTGCGTTCTGATCGTCGAAACGACGGACACGCGCACGCCTTTGCGCTGGACCGCTTCGATGAGCGATCGAAACGCGCCATTGCCCGAAACCAAGGTCATCGCGTCGACACGCTCGGCCATCGCCAGCGCGGCGACCGCGAGATCGACATCAATGCTGCCTTTGACTCTGCGGCGACCGAAGCCATCGACCGATTCCGCCAATTGCTTCGTGACGACGACAAATCCATTGCAGCCGAGCCAGTCGATCAGCCGATGTATCGACCCGTTGGCCTGCGCTTCCGTCACAGCGGCATAGTAGAAGGCCTGGGTCGAAGATGCTTTTCCGCGAAGCAAGCGCAGAAGCCGGCCGTAGTCGAGGTCGATGCCGAGACAATTGACCGCCAAATCGAGATTCGCGCCGTCGATGAATATCGCGTTTCGTTCGAAATTTCGCATTTCTCTCTCGCATCCGGATGACGCCTCGCGCGCCGACGCGTCGGTCGTCGCCGCCCCATCGGAGCCGCGGCGTCAAAAAATCTCGAAGATCAACAGGCCGAGAATCACCATGAATCCGGCGAGATCGGCGATGACGAGCCCATTGCCCAAGATCCAGAGAATATCCGTGGCCTTTTCGAGAAGCGGCTGGATCGTCATGATCACTGAGAAATTCATCAAGTCTCCTCTCACGGCGCTTCGAAGGCGCAGCATATGTCAGGCATGGGCGGCGACGCCGGGCGCAGAGGCCGGACTGGCTATTCGCGTTTGATAGGCGTCGGTCGATACGAGCTCCAGAAACGCCTCTGCCGCGTCGTCCCATGTGACATAGGATGACCGGCCTCTCGTCGGCGCCTCGCGTGACAGATGCAGGATTTCGGCGGCCAGATCGATCGGATCGAGAAGATCGAAATAGCGGACATCCGCGCCCCCGATTTCATGAAACACCGGAATGTCGGAAGCGATGACCGGAATGCCGCGACGGCCCGCTTCGACGAGCGGCAGGCCGAAACCTTCGATCATCGATGGAAAGATCAGCGCGCGGGAGCGCTCGTAGCAATGTCTGAGATCCGCGTCGCTCGCATCGTTCAGCCAGAAGAGACGGCGTCCATATTCCGGATGACTTTTGAGGTCGCGCTGCAGAGCCTCGCTCTGCCAGCCCGCCCGACCGACGATGACATAGCGCGCATCGAGAACGTCCGAGCGCCATAGAAGATCGAAGGCGTCGAGCGCGATCGAATAGCCCTTTCGCGGCTCGAGCGTGCCGACGCTCAAATAGAAAGGCGTCTCGCCCGCCGCTATGTCCATCACCTCGGCCGAGACCGATTTTTCGCCCTGCTCGTCGAAATCCGCGCCCAGTCGCCACCAGCCGACTCGCAGATCCGGCTCGGTCCGGGCGCCCTCGCGCAAGACATAGGAAACGAGATCATCGGCGACGCTTCGCGAAACGCACAGAAGTCGATCGCTCTCGAGAACGATGGCTTCGAACCATGTTTTGAATTGTTCGGTCATCGGCGCCGCGACGCAGAGCGGTTGCGTCAGAGGGATGAGATCATGGATCAAGGTCACGAGCTGTCCGCCCGCGGCCTTCAACTCTCGGATGATCGGAACATATTCATCGGTCACCAGCCAGCTCGCGTCCAAAATCACGAATATATCGCCCTTTCGGAACTCGATCGGCGATCGCGGTCCACGACTCTCGAAATAGGGCGTGAGCCTTCCGTTCTCGATCACCACGGGAAGCGAGCCCTCGCCGCGAAGCGATCGCTTGGCGATCTCGCGAACGACGCGTTGAATTCCCTGGCTTCCACCAAATCGATGCGTGGGCGTCACATCGATGAACAGGCGCGGCGCGGCGGCGGCGAGAATTGCGGATGTCGGATCATCGCCGCGCAGCGGAAGCGGCGGATGTGGCGGGTTCGGGATGCGCTTGCGCGTGCCGTCATGCAGATGCGCGAGTCCCAAAAGGCGGGCGGCGGTCCAAAACAATTCCTTGATCTTCAAATAGCAATGAGCGGTGACCGGATCGATGACGCCGGCGACGCGCTGCCGATGGAGCTCGAGATGCTCCTTTTGGATTTGGGCGGCCAGATGGAGAGCGATCCGGGTCGCGTCATCCTGCGGCGGCTCGAGGCCGATCGAGCGAGCGGATGATCGGCCGTCGGTCAGAAAATCGGGCGTTGCATGCATGTTCATGGCTCGAAGAGTCCCGAATGCTTCGGCGGTGACGCTCTGTCGCGCGGTTCAAATGCGATCTCTGCCGATGATCTCGCCGGGCAGCCTTCGCGAATGCGCGATCCATGGGTGACATCGACCACGACGCATGCCGTGGGAAAATGTCCCACCTACTCTGCGAACAAAAATCCGGCCTGTCAAGAGGACGTGGGATTGTGTCCCACACACAGGCGGGTTACCTTCGGGCATGGCCGACAGCGACGACAATGGGCTTTCCGACGCCGCGCGTCTCCAGCAGCCGATCGCTCGGCTGCTGCGTCCGCTGGTGCGGCTGCTCATTCGCTACGGGACGACCTTTCCGGCGCTCTGCGATCTGTTGCGCGAGCTCTATGTAAATGTTGCAGTTCATGACTTCGCTCTGCCCGACAAGGAGCAGACCGACAGCCGCATCAGCCTGCTCACCGGCATTCACCGCAAGGAGGTCCGCCGCCTGCGGGAGGCCGGCGCCCCGGTGCGGACCGTTCCCGCCAGCGTGTCGCGCACGTCGCAGATCGTTGCGCTATGGCTCGGCGATCGGCGATTCGCCGACAAGAAAGGCGCTCCGGCGCCTCTGCGTCGAGCCGGATCGAAAGGGCGCGGCCCGACCTTCGAATCCCTCGTCGAAGAGGTGACGCGGGACGTGCGTCCGCGCGCCGTTCTCGACGAATGGCTCGACCGCAAGATCGTGTCGATCGACGAGGACGGCCGCGTCGCGCTCGGCGAGGCGGCGATCGCTCCCAACAAGGGCGACGAACGCCAGCTCTATTATTTCGGCCGCAATCTCCACGATCATATCGCGACCGCCGCCGCCAATATCGTCAGCGAGCCGGCGCCTTTCATGGAGCGCGCGGTTCATTACGAAGGGCTTTCGGAAGACAGCGCGCGGCGGCTCGAGACGCTGTCCCGCGAGCTCGCGATGGAGGGGCTGATCGCCGCCAATCGCGAGGCTCAGACGCTCCAGCGAAGCGAGGAAGGAGGAGGCTGGCGCTGGACTTTCGGCGTTTATGTATATCGCGTGGACGAGCGACCGCCGCAGGAGGCGGCGAGCGGACAAAAGGGCGTCCACTCGTGAGCCCGTTCCAAAATCCGACCAGACGCCAGTTCGCTGCGCTTCTGGCGTCGCTGCTGTCATCGGTTTCGACGCGCGTCCGCGCCGCCGGGGACAAGCCGAGAGACAATGGCATAGGCGGAACAGGCTACCTCTCCGCCATTCCAGATCGCGACAATGGCATAGGCGGAACCGGCGTCGTCGGAACGATACGCGCGTTCGGCAGCATCATCGTCAACGGGCTTCGCATTTCCTATCCGGCAGACGCCGAGGTCCGCATCGACGGGCGCGAAGCGAGCGTCGGCGATCTGCGCATCGGCCACGTAGTGTTGCTGATCTCCGAACGCGACGGGACGAAACTCACGACGAAGAAAATTCAGATTCTGCGCGAAGTGGTCGGGCCGATCGAAAAAATCTCGGAGCGAGGCCTGCGCGTTCTCGGGCAGACGGTCGAATTCGGACGCGGCGCGAAGACCGAGAAGACCAGCGCCTATTCGATCGGCCAGCATGTCGCAGTGAGCGGCCTGCGCCTGCCGGATCAGACGATCGTCGCGAGCCTCGTCGAAATCGTCGAGCCCGGCGCGGCCCAGCTCGTCGGCGTCGTCACGCGATCGTCGGATCGACGACTGGCGATCGGCGCCCAGCCTCTGTCGGGCGTCGCGGAAGCCATGCTCGGACAACGAATCATGGTGCGCGGCGCTGCGACGGCCAGCGCTCTGGACGTGACCACGACCGCCACGGACGCCTGGCTGCCGCGTGGGCCGGATCATTTCCTCGTGGAGACCTATCTCGAACGTCGCGGCGCGACAGTGAAGACAGCGAGCGGCTTGGAGCTGAGCGGCGGCCGCGATCTGGCTTTTCAAGGCGTGGTCCGGGCGGTCGTCCGCATTGATGCGACATCTGCCGGCGCGTGGTCCATCCGCTCGCTCCAGGCGAGCGAGACGCTGGGCAACCGGGGAGCCGCCAAGGCGCCGCGGCGCGAGGGCTCGGAGCTCCCGAGCCCCAGGAGCCGCCCTGCCGGATCGGAAACCTCCCCCGGGATCGGCGTCGATTTTCCGTCCGGCTTCGGCGCTCCCGACGGACCGCGCGGCTACGGGACTCCCGCGGCCCCGAGCGGCCCCATCGGCCCCGGCATTCCCGGCGGACCGAGCGGCGGCGGCGGACCGATCCCCGGCGGCGGCCGACCGGCGCGATGAAACTCTCGGCCGCCGATCAGCCGCTCGACGCCGCCGAGCTCAACAGCGATTCGCCGTGGGAAAGGTCACCTCGAATTTCGCGCCGCCGCCGCGCGCCTTCGACACTGCGATGACGCCGCCGTGAACACTGACCAGCTCCCGGACGATCGCCAGGCCGAGACCCGTAACTCATTGGCGACGCGCTGCGGCGTCTTCTTCGGCTGTTCTCCTTCCGAGAGGATTCGGACAATCTTCGTTCGGGCTGGATTGGCTCCCCCGAAATCGATTGCGGCCTTCTCGCAATAGAAGGGGGCTTGGTCGAAGTAGCGGCGGGGGGCTTTTTATGCGCGCGCCTTGGAAGGCGAAAAACCACAGATTTTCTGCGTGGTATGGAAAGAGTCCCGCCGTCAGGCCTTGCCGGCCTTTCGAGGCCATGATCGGCCC
This sequence comes from Methylosinus sp. is20ea, assembly GCF_059718135.1. NCBI lineage: Bacteria > Pseudomonadati > Pseudomonadota > Alphaproteobacteria > Hyphomicrobiales > Methylocystaceae > Methylosinus > Methylosinus sp. is20ea. The sequence goes on from NZ_AP046088.1 coordinate 634,940, forward strand.
CGCCAAGGTTTCAAAACATTCCAATTTTTCAGGAAGTTGAATGGTACCGCCACCCCGACTTGAACGGGGGACCCCCAGATCCACAATCTGGTGCTCTAACCAACTGAGCTATGGCGGCACGTCGGCGGGCCGGAAACTAGAAGCAACGCCGCGCCAATGCAATGCGGAAATGCAGGAACCGGATCGAAAATTTACCCGTTTCGCCGCCGCCGCGCCGGTCTAGAATGACACCCCTCCGACGGCGGCTCGACCCGCCGCTCGGCCTCCTCCAAGCCCGCTCCTCGAAGCCTGCTCCTCGAAGCCCGCGAGACGCCGAAGATGAAAGTCACCCTGGTCCAGATGAATTCGGTCAGCGACAAAGCCGCCAATCTCGCCGCCGCACGCGCCCTGATCGATCAGGCCGTCCGCGAGGAGCGCCCCGACTGGATCTGCCTGCCCGAGGTCTTCGACTTCATCGGCGGCAATCGCGCCGACAAGGCCGCCGCCGCCGAGGAGCTGCCCGGCGGGCCCGCCTATACGCTCTGCAGCGCCCTCGCCCGCGAATATGGCGTCTATATCCACGCCGGCTCCATTCTCGAGAAAGTCCCCGGCGAGGAGCGCCTCCACAACACCACCGTCGCCTTCGACCGCAGCGGCAAAGAGGTCGCCCGCTACCGCAAGATCCATATGTTCGACATTACCGCGCCCGATGGCGCGCAATATCGCGAGAGCGCGGCGTTCAAGCCGGGCGACGCCGTCGTGACCTATGACTGCGACGGCCTCACCGTCGGCTGCGCCATTTGCTACGATCTGCGTTTTCCCTATTTGTTCCAGGCGCTCGCCGACAAGGGCGCCGATATTGTCGCTTTGCCCTCGGCCTTCACCCTCGTCACCGGCAAGGACCATTGGGAGGTGCTCGCCCGCGCCCGGGCGATCGAGATCCAGGCCTATGTCTGCGCCCCGAATCAGACTGGCGCGCATAAGGCCGGACACGAGACCCGCGTGAGCTATGGCAATTCTCTGATCGCCGACCCCTGGGGCCATGTCGTCGGCCGCGCCTCGGAGGGCGTCGGCCTCGTCTCGACGCGAATCGATCGCGACCGCATCCGTAAGGTCCGCGCCATGATTCCCGTCGCGAGCCACCGGGTCGCGCTGCCCGCGTGAATCGGCCCGCCCAGCCTTCGTTTCGTTCTAACCAGCGGAGCTGTCAGGAGAAATCCCAGGCGCTCTTGCGCGATTCAGCAAAGTATGGCTACATTATTGTTTAGACTGCCGACAATCCGCAAACAGGATCGGCGCGCCGCAAAAAAGGCGCCGGCAGAGGGGGGAGCAAAAATAATGGCCTCGCGAACCACGAGCCGCGAAGCGGGCAGGCTTGCGCCCGCACCGGTAGCATGACGAAGAAGATCGAGCCAGGGCGCACTTTGACGCGGGCCGCCCTGCGCGAAGCCGTGTACAGCTGTTGTCCGACGCTGTCGCGCGCAGAAGCCCGCCAAATCCTCGACGCCACATTCGAGGAGATCAGCGAAGCCCTCGTGCGGGGCGAATCGGTCAAGCTGCGCTCCTTCGGCAGCTTCAACGTCCGCGCCAAGCGCGAGCGTGTCGGCCGCAATCCCAAGACCGGCGTCGAAGCGCCGATCTGCTCGCGCAAAGTCTTGACTTTCAAGGCTTCGCCCGTGCTCATCGCCCAGGTGAACGGCCTGCCGATCGACTTTTTGGAAGAGGCGGACTGACGTTTCGATCGGGGCCGTCCCGCGACGCGACGGCCCCCCTCGCCGCTCAGCCCGAGAGTTTGGCGACCAGAGCGTCGGACACTTCGAAATTGGCGTAGACGTTCTGCACGTCGTCATTGTCCTCGAGCGCGCCGATCAGCTTGAGGATTTTCTCGCCGGCCTCGTCGTCGACGACGATGGAGTTTTGCGGCCGCCAGACCAGCGCCGCCTTCTTCGGCTCGCCGAACTTGGCCTCGAGCGCCTTGGCGACGTCGCGCAGCCCCTCGAGGGAGGTGACGACCTCGTGAGTCTCCTCGGTGGAGGAGACATCCTCCGCCCCCGCCTCGATCGCCGCCTCCATCATGGCGTCCTCGGAGGCCGCCTTGCGGGGGAATTCGATGAGGCCGACGCGGTCGAACATGAAGGAGACGGCGCCGGTCTCGGCCAGCGCCCCGCCCGCCTTGGTGAAATAGGAGCGGATCTCGCCGGCGGTGCGGTTGCGATTGTCGGTCAGCGCCTCGATGATGACGGCGACGCCGCCCGGCGCATAGCCCTCATAGCGCACCTCGTCGTAATTCTCGGCGTCGGCGCCCGAGGCCTTTTTGATGGCGCGCTCGATATTGTCCTTGGGCATGTTCTCGGCGCGGGCCGCGAGCATGGCGGCGCGCAGGCGGGCGTTCATATTGGGGTCGGGCAGGCCCATTTTGGCGGCGACGGTGATCTCGCGGGCGAGCTTGGAGAAGAGCTTGGAGCGAATCGCGTCCTGCTTGCCCTTCTTGTGCATGATGTTCTTGAACTGACTATGCCCTGCCATCGTCCCAGCCCTTGGAAAATCCCGCCTCTCGTACCGCGCGCCCGCGCAGTCTCCGTCGCGTCATATACGCCGGCCCATTCCGGAAATAAAGGAAGCCGGGCGCGCGTCGTCCGGGCCGAAGCGAGCCCGATTCGCCCTGCGCTTCCGCTGATACGCGCCCGGCGGTCTGAAGAGGGAGATGTCGGATTTTCGTTCGAGGCGCCTGCGTCCCGGCGCAATGGCTCGCGTCGACGAAAGTGAAGGGCGCTGGATCTATGAGATCGGCAGCATTCCGGCTGTGAATGTGGTGTCGCCGACCTGATAGAGCCACCGGCCCTTCGCTTCGCCGTCGGCGATGATCGCATGCGCCTCGGCGATATCGGCCAAATCCGGGATGTCGACGCTCAGGAGCAATTTTCGTCCTATGCTCAGTTCTATCTGCATGCTCTCGTAGAAGCAGCCCATCTTCTCCAGGAGCTTCCAGTCCGGGCAGGCCAATGCGCCTTCGTCGTCGACGAGCAGCATATAGGTCGAATGACCGTATCTTTCAGCGACGCTCGTAAAATCGAAAATGTGATCCTCTACCCTCGGGGCTGCGTGGACGACATCCAAGAACGACAGGCCGGTCACGAAGAACGGCGAGTTCAAAATCGTGAATCTCGTCCAATTGCTTCCTTCGACATGCTCGGCCCAGAGCGTTTCTGTCGCATGGCCGTGCCAATCCTCCGGGTCGAGGCGAAACAAGATTTTCAGCTTGTTCTCCAGCATGGCCGTTCCTGAAAATCCCTATTCTCAAAGGACCAACGGATAGGTAGCCGAGCGCGCGCGCCTACGTCAATTCACGGCCTCGCGCCGACGCCGGCGCACAGCTCCGGTTCTGCTCGGCGGTTCTGCTCGCCGGTTCTGCCCCGCGGGCGCGCCGCATCGACTCGGCCGCGCCGCGCCCTATGTGACCGGCGTCGTCGCGGCCGGTCGGGCCGTGTCGGTCAAGATAGAGGCCACGCGAAGGAGGATCACATGGGTCTGCTGGATGGAATCATCGGCGGCGCGATCGGCGTCGAGCTCGCCTCGCTCATCAACGGCTATATCGAGAAGCGGGGCGGTTTGCAGAACGTGCTCCAGGACTTCGAGAAGCAAGGCTATGCCGAGAAGGTCAAATCCTGGGTGGGCACCGGCCCCAATCTGCCCATCTCCGCTGAGCAGGTGCAGCAGACGCTGGGCTCCGACCGGGTGAAGGAGCTCGGCGGCAAATTCGGGATTCCGATGGACAAGGTCGCGGCCGCGCTGGCGGAATATCTGCCCAAGGTCGTCGACAAGGCGACGCCCGAAGGCAAGCTGCCGCCGCAGCAGCCGCACTGAGGACGCCGCCGGGCGGAGCTGAACAGCTCCGCTCGGGCTCTCTTGGCTCAGGCGCGCTTCGACTGGGCGGCCTCGCCGGGATCGGCGGCCGTCGCGGCGGCGATCTCCGCCATTCTCGCGCCGAGATCGACGATCGCCTGCCGCAGAACCAGGACCTCGCGGTCGCCGGTCACCGTCTCGGCGGGCGCGCCGCCCGTCGCGGCGGGGCCGACAGAGGACGTCTCGCGCATATGCGCATGCTCCTTGCGCAGCGCGTCCATCGCGCCTTGCAGCAGCGCATTGTCGGAGCGCGCGGCCTCCAGACGATCGGCATGGTCGCGCTCCTCGGCGCGGGCGACGCGCAGAGCGGATTCGAGATGCTCGATCTCGGCCGCCGAGCTGCGCTCCAGCGCCGCGAGTCGCACGCGCGTCTCGTCGAGGTCTTTCTTCAGATCGGCCTTCTCCAGCACGGATGCGTCGAGCTCGCGCGTCGTGCGCGCCAGCACGCCGTCGACGACCGAGAGGCGCGCCGCCACGGCGGAGGCGGAGGCGAATTCCGTCTGCAAGGCGTCGAGCCTCTGGCGCAGCTCGGCGTTCTGCACATGAAAGCTGGCGATGCTCGATTCATGGCTCGCGACCTGCGCGCGGCTCTCGTCGCTGAGGCGCGCGAGCTGCTCCTTGTCCATCTCGACATTGCGCAGATTATAGATCAGCGTCTCCACGCGGTCGGTCATGTCGTGCAGCGCCGTTTCCGTCGACCGCAGCAGCGCTGTCCGCTCGTCGAGAAAACCGCTGGTCTCGACGAATTTGCGCTCGAACTCGTCGCCGCGGGCGAGCGCCGCGGTGAGCTCGCCGTCGAGGTGGGCGACGCGGGCGGCGTTGCGGCCGATCTCGACCAGATCCTGCGCCTTGGTCGAGCGGACCGCGGCCATCTGCTGCTCGAGCCGGCGATAGCGCATGGCGAATTCGCCGCGCAGCAGATCGCGCTCCGCCGCCATTTTCTCGATCGAGAGCGGCGTCAGCATATTGAGCCGGCGCAGCGACAGACGCATGGCGCGCCGCCAGAAGGCGGGCAGGAACATCAGAGTGAAGAGCCCGGCCGCGAGGAATCCGAGCGCGAAAAACATCGCTTGTTCGATCAAGGCGCGGCGTTCCTTCGCTCTGGCTCGGGCCTCTGAATTTCCCTCGGGGGCCGTATGTCGCGCCGCGACAATGCCACGTCGTCGCACTGAAATCAAAGCGCTCGGCCGCGCCGGGGCTTAAGCGTTTTCCCGAAGGCGGAGGCTTCGCGGGCCGCCTCAGCTTCGGCCGAACAGCTTTTCAATGTCGGCCAGCTTCAACTCCACATAGGTCGGGCGGCCGTGATTGCACTGGCCTGCGCCCGGCGTGCGCTCCATTTCGCGCAGCAGCGCATTCATCTCCTCGGCCGTCAGCCGACGGCCGGCGCGCACCGAATGATGGCAGGCGACCCGCGCCAGAAGCGCGTCGAGCCGGCGCGTCAGGCCGCGCGCGTCGCCCTCCTCGGTGAGGAGATCGGCCACATCCTCGATGAGCCGGCCGACGTCTAGGTCGCCGAGCGCCGCGGGCGTCTCGCGGACGAGCACGGCGCCCGGGCCGAAAGCCTCGAAAGACAGGCCGAGCGCGGCGAGGTCGGCATCCGCGCTGAGCAGCGCGTCGAGCCGCGTCGCGTCGAGCTCCACGACGCGCGGAACCAGCAGCAGTTGCCGGGCGACGCCCTCCGCCTCGCGCTGCGCCTTGAGCTTCTCATAGACGAGGCGCTCATGGGCGGCGTGCTGGTCGACGATGACGAGCCCGTCCCGCGTCTGGGCGACGATATAGGTCTCGTGGAGCTGCGCCCGCGCCGCGCCGAGCGGCGTCTCGACGGCGGCGGCCGCCGGCGGCGTGGCAGCCGGCCGAGCGTCGGCCGAGGGCGGCCCGACGTCGAAACGCGCCTGCGGCGCCTCCGCGAATCCCGCCGGCGCGCCCGGCGAGCGCCGAGGGTCCCAGTCGAGCGGCGGCCGCCTCGGCGGCCCGCCGAAGGAGGCGAAGCCGCCCCCGCCCCCCGCCACCGCCCGCGCGCGCTCCGCCAGCACATCCAGCGCGGCGCGGGTGGGCGTGTCGGCGCTGCGATGGAGCGCCGCGGCGAGCGCCTCTTTGAGCGCCCCCACCACCAGCCCGCGCGCGCGGCCGGGATCGGAAAAGCGCACCTCCGCCTTGGCCGGATGCACATTCACATCGACGACGCGGGGGTCGCATTCGAGAAACAGCGCCAGCGCCGGATGGCGGTCATGCGAGAGAAAATCGAGATAGGCGGCCCGAATTGCCCCCGAGAACAGCCTGTCGCGCACCGGACGGCCGTTCACATAGACATATTGCATCAGCGCATTGGCGCGATGGAAGGTCGGCAGGCCGGCCAGCCCCTCGAGGCGAAATCCCTCCCGCTCCGCCCGCAGCGTGATCGCATTGGCGGAAAAATCCGCCCCCAGCGCCTGGGCGACGCGCCGCGCCCGCCCCTCCTCCCCGGCGCCGCAGGCGGGATAGTCGAAGCCCGCGCCGGCGTCCGCCGCGAAGGAGAAGCGCACGGCGGAATTGGCCATGGCGAGCCTTTTGACCACATCGGCCACGGCGGCGGTCTCGGCGCGCTCGGATTTCAGGAATTTGAGCCGCGCCGGCGTCGCGGCGAAGAGATCCCGCGCCTCGACCCGCGCGCCCTTGGGCCAATTGCTGGCCTTGATCCCGCGCTTCTCGCCGGCCTCGACCCTGATCTGCGCGCCGACCTCGGCGCCGGCGGCGCGCGCGTCGATCGTCAGATCGGCGACGGCGGCGATGGAGGGCAGCGCCTCGCCGCGAAAGCCGAGCGTCGCGATCGCGGTGAGATCGCCGTCGGGGATTTTCGAGGTGGCGTGGCGCTCGACGGCGAGCGCCAGATCCTCGGCGCTCATCCCGCTTCCATCGTCGATGACGCGAATGAGCCGCCGCCCGCCCGCCTCTATGGCGACATCGATGCGCGCGGCGCCGGCGTCGAGCGCATTTTCGACGAGCTCCTTCACGGCGGAGGCCGGCCGCTCGATCACCTCGCCGGCGGCGATGCGGTCGACGAGAATGGGATCGAGACGGCGAACGCGCATGAAGGGGCCGGTGGGGTGGATGGAGCGCGGCAATCTATAGGAGGGGAGCGATTCGGTGAAATGGGGGGAGTTCGAACATCGGCTACGCGCCATTTGCGGACATTGGTGTGGGGCTTTAGTTGTGCTATTCGGGATCGAACGTTACGGGCCAAAATCGATGACGAACAACCTCTTTTGTGGTGACGGCCTGGAGGTGTTGCGAGACGCACAACGTCACTAGCCAAGGCACAGTTGAGCGACCGCTACGTTCGAAAGGCTCATGTAGTGACTCAGATAGTCCCTTCACAAATAGTTTTTCTAATAGAACATAATTTAAACTTAGCAAAATCGCCGTTTATCAGCGTAAATCACGAGTCTGTCGCGGGTTTAACTGCGATTGCTCGCATGATTGACGAGCTTCCTAACGAACTGTTGGCGGTAAGCGGGAGCGATTACAACGACCTGGTTTGTGCCGTCGAGGCGATCAGAAACTCAGTCACTTTCTGGCAACACAAAGGAGTCGCGCAAATTCAAATCACAAATATTCGCGGTAAAAATGTCTTAGAGATACTGCGCGAGCTTTTAGCCAGATGCCCTGATCAGGCACCATCAGTAGCGACATCGGAGCTGGCATTTATAATAGATGTCGCGTTGCGGGACAGCATCCGACTAGACATAAGTACCGCGACAAGCGCTTTGCACAATGGAGAATGGAAGGCGGCAACGGTATTGGCTGGCGCTGCCGCCGAGGCATTGTTGTTGTGGGTAATCAAGTCCGCACCGCAGCTTCCGCCCCAGAGGCCTAAAGGGGCACCCGAAGAATGGCGCTTTGCGGATTATATTGCTGTGGCTGTCGCTCTTAATCTGATAAAAAACGAAACGTCGGAGCTGGCTAAACTGGCCAAAGACTTTCGCAATCTCATCCATCCAGGTCGATCGCAGCGTGTTGGCGAAGTTTGCGATCGTGCGACCGCTCTTACTGCGTTAGCCGCAGTCGAATGTATCGTGCGCGACTTGAGTTAATTGTCTTGAGGCCATTCGATGGGCGCGCCGCAAGTTCAAGCGGATGCGGCAGACCGAGGGGGCGCGAGATTGGTTCGACCGGCTACGTCGGGCGAAGGCTTCCGCGCGTCATGCTGACAGCGTAAGCGAAGGCAAAACTTGCGCCGGCATGGTTTTTCGCGAGATGGCAAGCGCCTTAAGAGCGACCGCCGAGAGCTGGCGCGCGCCCGTAAGGCGCTAAGCCGAGAGGCGGCACCTTTCCTTGTGACGCGTCTCGGCCGCCTCGCGCGCTCGACGCGCGACCTCTTGAACATCCTCGATGCCGAGGAAAGGTCGGTGCCGGGTTCCGCTCCCTGCATGATGCGTGGGCTGACACCTCGACCCCGCACGGGAGGCTTATGCTCACTGTTTTGGGCGGGCCGGTGCAAGCGCGCGAAGGCACGCGGGGTCCGCCCAAGCTCACCCGCCATCAGCACGAGGATGCCTTGCGCAAGCTTGCCAACGTCGAGGCGACGCAGGCAGACTTGGCGCGGCGGTTCAATGTATCGCGGATTACGATTTCGAAATTGGGTTAGAGGGGGACGGTGGTAATGGATCGACTGAAAGAAATCTTCGCCCATTTCGTAGCGGCAATGGCGATGCTTGCGCTTCTGTGCGCCGTGTACGAGGCGATGAATCAGCGCTTAGAATCTGCCGGTGTGTTGGGTAGCTTATTCGTCGTGTGTGCGTTCATATTGTATATTCCACAACTCGATACCTTTAAAGCGTTTGGTATTGAAGCAAAGATGAAAAATACTTTGGATCGTGTCGAAGTCACACTCCAGCAATTACAAAAAATGGCCGCGGCATTTGCTAAAGCAAATCTTGCCCAAATTGCAATGTCTGGACAAATGTTTTCTGGAATTGAAACTAAATATAAATTCGAAATGCATGATCAGATTATTGACAATTTGCGCGGAATTCATTTATCTGACGCAGACATAAATGATGCGCAAGGGTTATGGATTGAGGTATATTGTTCAATGTTATTGAACTCTATCGAGAGAGAGGCGTCACAGTTGCTTCCTAACACCCAGATTGTCAGCGAAATTGGGTGTTTGCCCAAAATCTCCGACCACGGTCTTCCCTCCCCGGACGCCGTGCGTAATTTGCTGACCACAAAATCACTCAAGAACGACCGACTTGAGAAACTGATGGATGCTTACGCAAGCGTTTGGACGACTGGCTCTTTGTCCGACCCGAGCTTGATACCGTTCAACCAATTACTCAGAAGCCGGCCGAACTAACCAAGCGCTATTTGTCTCGAATGACCGCATTGAGCCACGAACGGCAATTTCAAACCGCCCCACATCCCCCGAGCAGCAGCCTCGAGCCCCCTCCTCGCGCGACGACCGCGAGCCAGAAGCTCGCGGTCCGCCTCATCCCGATCGCGCGCCTTCGCTTCGCGCTTCATGCGCCACGGCTGCGCGGACCGACCCGCCGCCGTCACCCCGCCGTCGGCGTGGGGACCAGCATATGAACGATCATGCCGTGCAGGAAAGCCGCCGCTATGCCCAGCACGAGGGCCGCCGCCGTGTAGACGTCCGAATATTCCTCCTTGCTGCGCATCATCCGCGCGACGCCCATATAGAAGAGATAGACCGCGTAGACGCCGAGCACGTCCAGCCAGCGCAGGCCCGGGAAGAGGCCGAACACTTCGGCGAGCCAGATGGGCGTGTAGGAGTAGGCGATGAGCTTCAGCGCGCGCAGATCGTCGCGCTTGCCCTCGAAGCTCGGCGCGAGGAGCGAGATCACCAGAGCGACGCCATAGAGCACCAGCAGGGCGAGCCCATATTGCAGAGCGGCGCGAATGAGGCCGGTGAAAAGCGAGTAATGGACCGTATTGGCGCCGCGCGTGAAGCCGAACAGCCAACCGCCGAGGAAATTGGCCGCCGCCGGCACCGCCGCCAGATAGAGGATGTAATTGCGATAGAGATCGACAGCGGTCGTGGGCTCGGCCTCGATCGCCGCCCATTCCGTCTTGGGCGATAAAATGATGCGCTTCGCGCGTTCGGCGATATCCTTCAGCCGCTCCTTGATATCCATCCTTCGCTCCCCTGCCTCGAACTGTTGCGCCGCGGGCGGGAGACTGGCCCAAGGAGCGCCAGGAAACAAGCTCGCGTCAAGGAAAACCGGGTCAGGAAACGAGCTCGCGTCACGCCGCCGGGCGCAGATCAATCGACGCCGGTCCACTCCCGCGCCAGCTCGTCCGCGCCCATCAGCCGGGCGAAGCAGGACAAGAGCGGCAGCGCCGCGGCGCGCTTCGCGATGATCTCCACCTCGCAAGCGAGCGGAAAGGGCGAAGCGTCCTTGACCACTATGATCGGATGGCCGGCGAGAAAGCCGTCGATCGCCGTCTCCATGGCGAGATCGCCGAGCTCGTCGCCGAGCAGAATCAGCAAAGGGCCGCCGAGACTCTCGAAGAGCCGCACGAAGCCGGAGTCGCGCAGCAGCGACGGCCCCTCCGCCCGCAGCACGGCGTCGCCCGCCGCCGGCCGCAGCCCGCCCTCGACATTCTCCCGGACGAAGCGGGGCGCCACCACGGCGGAAGAATCCGCCCGCTGCAGAGCGAGATCGGGCTCGACGAAGACGACCGGCAGGCCCGCCGCCTCCCATCTTCGCAGCAGAGTCGCGCCCCATTTCTCGAGCGCGATCTGCGTCTCGAGCGCGATCTGCGATCGCGCCGGCCGCGGCTCGCGCGGAAGGCGCCTCTCGGCGATGCAGACCAATATGGCTCTGGGTCGCGGGGTGGCGATATGCGATCGAAACACGGGCGTTTCCGTTCCAAAAAGCGCCATCGACCATCCGATTCCGTCGCCGGACGTGCGAGGGCCTGCGTGAAATCTCATATTTTTCTACTTATGCGGGAATAGTATCAGAACGGACGGGTCGCCGCATCATCCCTCGCCCGGCGCCTCGCTCTGGCCCTCCGGCTCGTGATCGGCCCGCGATCCCTGGACGAGCGCCCCTTGGACCAGCGCCCCTTGGACGAGCGCCCCCTGGACCAGCGACATGCGCACCAGCTCCGGCAGGCTGCCGGCCTGCATCTTGGCCATCACATTGGCGCGATGCACCTCGACCGTGCGCACGCTGATGCCGAGCTCATGCGCGATGATCTTATTGGGCTGGCCCCGCAGCAGCGCGGCGAGCACCTCGTTCTCGCGGCTCGTCAGCGTGGTGAGGCGGCGCTGGATCTCCTGCGCCTGGAGATCGCGCGCCCGCTTGCCGCTGTCATAGGCGAGCGCCTGGCGCACGGCGGTCAGCAGGGATTCGTCGGTGAAGGGCTTCTCCAGGAGATCGAGCGCGCCCTCCTTCATCGCCTGGACGGCGAGCGGCACGTCGGCGTGAGCGGAAATCACGACGACCGGCAGCGACAGCCCCATCGTCTTCACCTTCAGCAGCAGCTCGATGCCGGTCATCTCCGGCATGCGCACATCGGTGACGATGCAGCCGGTGGCCGCGCGATCGACGTCGGCGAGGAAGTCGACCGCCGATCCATGCGTCACGACGTCGTGGCCTTCGGTCGTCAATAGCAAGCGCAGCGCGTCGCGGACGGCGGCGTCGTCGTCGATGACATGGACGGTCGGCTCGCTCACTCTTCCTCCTCCATCGCGGCGAGCGGCAGCGTGAAGCTGAAGGTCGCGCCGCCGTCGCTGTTGGGACCGGCCCATATTTTTCCGTAATGGGCCTCGACGATCGACCGCGCGATCGTCAGGCCGACGCCGAGGCCGTTGGGCTTCGTCGTCGCGAAGGGCTCGAACAGGCTCGCGCGCGCTTCCTCGCTGAGGCCCGAGCCGGTGTCGGCCACATCCAGCCGGATCATCGACCGGCCCGAGAGCGACGTCGAGATCGTCATTTTGCGCGTGCGCGAGACGCCCATAGCGTCGCGGGCGTTGCGCATGAGATTGACGAGCACCTGCTTGATCTGCACGCGATCGGCGAGAATGCGGTCATCGGCGGCGTCGAGGCGGAAGACGACATTTATGTTCGACTGCTTGGCTTCGACGATGACGAGCTCTTGCGCCTCGTCGAGGATGTCGTGCAGATTCTGCAGCGTCTTGTCCGGCTCGCCGCGCGAGATGAACTCGCGCAGATGCGCGATGATCTGGCCGGCGCGCACGATCTGCGTCGCGGCGTTGTCGAGCGCATCCTCGACATTGGCGGGACGTTGATCGACAGGCATTTGCAGCAGACGACGCGCCGCCTTCAGATAGATGGCCGTCGCCGAGAGCGGCTGATTGAGCTCATGCGCGAGGCCGGCAGCGAGCTCGCCCACCGCGTCGAGCCGCTCGGCGTGCAGCTTCTGCATGCGCGCCTCGATCTTGCGCCGCTCGGTCAAATCGCGAACGAAGGCGATATAGAGACGACGGCCGTGATAAGAGGCCTCGCTGACGGCGAGATCGACCGGAAACAGCGCGCCGTCCTTGCGGCGGCCCTGCGTCTCGACGACATTGCCGAGCGCCTCCGGCCCGTCGGCGAAGCGCGCGCCGATGCAGGCCTTGCGGCCGCCGAACAAGCGCACGGGCACGAGCGTCTCGACATGCGCGCCGATCGCCTCCGCCTTGGCGTAGCCGAACATGCGCACCGCGGCGGAATTCAGCGACTGGATCGCGCCTTTCTCGTCGACGGTGAGGATGGCGTCATGCGCGCCTTCGACCGTGGCGTAGAGACGCGCCTCCTTGTCGACGAGCGCCTGCTCTATGCGCTTGCGCTCGGTGACGTCCTGGAGATAGCCGTGCCAGAGCGTCGCGCCATCGGGCTCGCGCGTCGGTCGCGATTGCGCCTCCACCCAGATCCAGCCCTTGCGCGGATGATTGTAGCGATAGCTCTCGCGCCACACGGTCAGGGCGCGCGCCGATTCCGCGATGCTGTCGCGCACGCGCGGCAGATCCTCCGGATGCAGGCGCGCGAATTTGCCGTCGACGCCCTGCCGCAGCGACTCGGCGTCCATGCCATAGATATCCTCGACATTGGGCGAGGCGTAGGGCATGGAGGCCGTACCGTCGGGCGCCAGCCGATAAGAGGCGATGAGCCCGGGCACGGAGGCGGCGATGCCGGCGAGCTGGTCGGCGAGCCGCGCCTTCTCGCGCAATTCGCCCTCGGTCGTCTTCTTCTCGGTGATGTCGCTGACGACGCCGATCAGCCGCACGACGCGGCCGTTCTCCAACAGAGCCTGCGCCCGACATGCGATCCAGCGCAAGGCTCCATTGCTCATTCTGCGGATGCGAAACTCCGCCTGATAGCGCCCTTCCCCGTGCGGATCGAGCGCCGATCGCACGGACGCGCGCACCGCCGCGACATCGTCCTGATGCACGATGGCGAAGACGACCTCCAGCGTGAGCGGCATATCAGCGGGAAGTCCGTAGATTTCGCGATATTTCTGATCGGCCTCGGTGACATCCGCGGCGACGTCGTATTCCCAGCTGCCGATCGCGCCGGCGGCGAGCGCGAGGCGCAGGCGCTCATTGCTACGGCGAAGCGAATCCTCGATCTCGCGGCGGTCGGTCACATCGATCGCCGCGCCGATCGCGCGCGTCGCGACGACGCCGCGCGAGCTGCGGCGAAACTCGAATTGTCCGGCGAGCGCGATCCAGCGCACGGCGCCGTCCATGCGCCTGATGCGCATCTCATGGCTCCATTCGCCATTCTTCGCGCCCGCGCAGGCCTCCAGAAACTTGCGCTCGAAATCCTGCTTGTCGGCCTCGAGCAGCATGGCGTCGGCCTCGGCGAAGCCGAGCGTCTGATCCGGCGCCAACCCCAGAATTTCATGCATGGTGACGGAGAAACGGCTCGCGCCGGTGACGAGATCGACGTCGAATGTGCCGACGCCGCCAGCCGCCACCGCGAGGCGCGACCATTTTTCGCGCTCGCGCAGCGCCTCGGTCGCCGCGAAGGAGCGCTCCATCCATTTCGTCTGGGTGAGATCGGTGACGATGGCGAGGCGCGGCCGCGCATCCTCGGCCGGCGCGCCGAGCGCGACGCTCACCGCCAGCATCGAGCCATCGGCGCGGCGAAACTCGAATTCGCGGCTCGCCGCTTCCGGCGCCGCGAAGAATGTGGCGAAGCGCTCCCTCTGATCGGGCGCGACATGGTCGAGAACGCTGTCGCCGATGAGCTGCGCCGCAGGGCGTCCGATCATCTCGCGGAACTGGCGATTACAATGCAGGATCGCGCCATCGGACGCGAGCTCGATCGAGCCCTCGCGCATCTGCTCGAGCAGCCTGCGGCAGAAATGCCCGGAGCCATCGCGCCGCGATCGGCCCGTCACGGGCGCCGCCTCGGCGTTCAGGAGGTCGCGACTCTGCCCGGCCTCGAAGAGAAGCCGTCGCAGATCCTCCAAGTCCTGAAGCTGATCGCCCTGTTCGTCCACCGACATCCTCTCCCTTTCCGCGAAACGCGAGCGTCGTGGACGCCCGAGCCGGGAAGGTCGTTCCCGCCACGGCGCGACCGCCGGATGCGCTCGCGCGAACGTCGCGTTCGAGCCGTCGGCGAAGCCCGCTCCGGCTCGATCTGGAGGCGAGTGCTAACGCCTCGCAAAGGGATCGGTGGGCTTGTAAGACAGGCGCGCACGGCAGACTGCCTGTGGAAACTACTTAGCGCGCCGTCTGCTCGAAAGGGTCGGTCGAGCAATGAGAAAATGCGCCAAATCAAAGATCTGGCGCATCGTTTCAGCGTGAAGAGCGTGCGATATTTTTGAAAATGCGCGCGATCAGAACTCCTCCCAGCTCTCTTCGGCGGCGGGAGCCGAAGCGCCGCGCCCGCCAGCGGAGGCGACGCGCCGACGCGCCGGCGCCGCCTCGGCGCGACGCTCGCTGGCGCGCGGAGCGGAAGCGGGACGCGCGCCTTCGCCGCGTTCGAGACGAAACACGGCGATGAGGCTCGCCAGCTCCTCCGCCTCATGGCTGAGGCTGTGACTGGCCGCCGTCGTCTCCTCGACCATTGTGGCGTTCTGCTGCGTCATGCTGTCGAGCTGGCCGACGGCGCGGTTCACCTCGGTGAGGCCCGTCGCCTGCTCGCGCGAGCCGGCGGCGATGTCGATCACCACGCGGCTCACCTCGCCGACCTGCGAAACGATGCGCTCCAGCGCCGCGCCGGTCTCCGTCACCAGCACCACGCCATTCTCGACCTGCGAGGTGGAAGCGGCGATCAGCGCCTTGATCTCCTTGGCCGCCTCCGCCGAGCGCTGCGCCAGCGCGCGCACTTCCGAGGCGACGACGGCGAAGCCGCGTCCCGCCTCGCCCGCGCGCGCCGCCTCGACGCCGGCGTTGAGCGCCAGAAGATTGGTCTGGAAGGCGATCTCGTCGATGACGCCGATGATCTTGCCGATGTCGCGCGTCGAATTCTCTATGCGCCGCATCGCCTCCACGGCGTCGCGCACGATGGCGCCGCCCTTTTCGGCGTCGGATCGCGTCACCTCGAAGACCTCGCTCGCATGGCGCGTGCTGTCGGCGGTCTTGTTCACCGTCGCGGTGATCTCCT
The DNA here is from genome assembly GCF_059718135.1 of Methylosinus sp. is20ea. Lineage (NCBI taxonomy): Bacteria > Pseudomonadati > Pseudomonadota > Alphaproteobacteria > Hyphomicrobiales > Methylocystaceae > Methylosinus > Methylosinus sp. is20ea. The sequence goes on from NZ_AP046088.1 coordinate 650,389, forward strand.
CGAGCGCGGCTGCCGTCTCTTCGAGATTGGCGGCCTGCGCCTCGGTGCGGCGCGCGAGATTGTCGGAGGCTTTCGCGATCTCGACGCTCGACGAACGGATCGCGCTCGCAGAATCGCCCACATCGGCGAAGGCCGTGGCGAGCTTGGCGGCCGCATTGTTGAAATCTTCCTTGATCTTGTCGAAGCCGCCATCGAGCTTGTCGACGACGCGCCGCTGCAGATCGCCGCGGGCGAGCTCCTCGAGCGCATGCGCCATGATGTCGAGCGCATGGCGCTGATGCGCCTCGGCCTCCGCGCGCTGCGCCTCGGCGGTGCGACGCTCCTCGCGCATCACGTCGAGATAGACCGACACGGAGAGATTCATGTCGAGGAATACCGCCTTGACGAGCGCCGCGACGCCGCGGGAGGTGCGATCGACGCGCGTCTTGCCGGCGAGCATGGAGCCGGAGAGATTGTCCTCGACAATGGCCTGGATCAACCGCTCGGTGATGAGCGCATAAGCGGAAATATAGAAGCTCGGCTCCAAGCCGATACGCGCATGCGCCTGACCGACGGCTGTCACCATGCGCACATATTCCGCGCCGAACTCGGCCTCGGTGATCTGCGCCCAATGGCGCATCTGCGCGGATTTCGCCGCCGCCATATGGCGCTCGTCCGAGAAGAAGCCGCGCAGCTTCGAGTCGCCGCGAACCCTCTCATAGAAATGATCGAGCGCCGGACCGAGCGCCTTCGAGATGACAGGCTTGACCTGACGAAGGGCGGCGCGGGCGGACTCGTTCATTTCCATGAACGCCAAACTGTCGTCGAGAGACGAGCCATTCTTCAAAGACCCGGTCATCCTCTGCTCCCGCCATTCGTTAACCATCGAGGGCGCCGCTTCCATATGTAGGCGAATCGATTCGCGCATCCCCGATGGAAATCGATTAAGCGATTTGGGAAGTTTCGGCATTACTAATGAATCATATTTCGTCGCTGCGCCGCACTGATACATCGAATGAAATTTTGTAACGTCAGTCCGAGGCAAGGTCGCCTCGCTAGTCGAAAGCTTTCGTCCCTCTTCGACGAGGCTTTCGCGTTGAAATCGAGACAGCAGAAGCGACGTGTGGCCGCCGCGCCGCGGCCTGCGGACATGAGCGAATTTCTCGCCGAGCTCATGGCGAGCCTGCAGGCGGACGACCTTACGACCGCGCTGCGTAAAATCGACGCATCCCGCGCGCTCGTCGACAAGCACGCTTTCGCCAGCTATCTCGCCGGCCTCATTCGCGTCTCGCTCGGGCAAGACGATGCGGCGATCGATCATTTCGGCAGAGCGATCGCGGTCGATCCGAACCATGCGCAGGCGCTCTATGGCCGCGCTGTGGCGTTGCAGAAATCCGGACGCCCGGATGCGGCGATCGCCGATCACGAGCGATCGCTGCGACTCGATCCGAGCAATGTCGAAGGATGGCTGAACTACGGCGCCGCGCTGCAAATGGCCGGACGCGGCGCGGAGGCCATCGAAGCCTATGGGCAATTGCTGGCGCGGGCTCCGAACCATGCGCAGGCCCTCGCCAATCGCGGCCTCTCGCTGCACGCCATGGGCGACGACGCGCGCGCGATAGAGGATTACGACCGCGCCATCGCGCTTCTCCCCGCCGATCCCGTGCTGCTGCGCAACAAAGCGGTTTCGCTCGCGCGTCTCGCGCGCCATGAGGAGGCGCTCGATTGCTTCGCGCGCGCCTTCGCGCTCGATCCCTCTTGTCTCGACGCGGCGGATGGCGCGCTTTCCGCGCTCGTCGCGCTGCGCCTCTTCGAGGAAGCCGTCTCTTTCTGCGACACTGTGCTGAGTCTGGCGCCCGGCCATGTCCCCGCTCTGTTGACAAAAGCCAATGCGCTGCACGAAGCGAAGCGACATGTCGCCGCGCTCGCCGTCTTCGACGAAGCGCTCGCGCATGCGCCGGACGATCCCAAGCTTCTCACCAATCGCGGCATGAGCCTGTTCGAGCTCGGCCGGCTCGAGGAGGCGCACGCCTCCGCGCTCGCGGCGATTGCGGCCGACCGCAGCTTCGCGCTGGCGTGGCGCTGCCGCGGCATGGTGGAGATGCGCCGCTCCGAGCTCGATGCGGCGCTTTTCTCTTTCGACGAGGCGCTGCGTCTTTGCGACGGCGAGGCGGACACGCATTGCGGCCGCGGCATCGTCTTGAAGGAGCTCGGCCGCTTCGACGAGGCGCGGGCGGAGTTCGACCGCGCGCTCGCCATCGATCCACGCCATGCGGAGACGAAAGCCAATAAGGGCTCGTTGCTGCTGCTGCTCGGGGAATTCGAAGACGGCCTCGAGCTGTTCGAGAACAGGTGGGTGCTCGACGATCGGCCCAAAACCGAGGTCGCCTATCGCTGGCCGGAATGGCGCGGCGAGCCCATCGCAGGAAAATCGATCCTCATTCTGGACGAGGCCGGCCTCGGCGACGCGCTGCAGTTCATCCGCTATGCGCCGATGCTGGCGCAGGCGGGCGCGAAGGTCGCCTTTCATTGCCGCCCCGCGCTGCAACGCCTGATGCGCGGTCTCGGCGAAACGGTCGAGATCATCGCCGCGCCGGCCGAAGACGCCGCCTATGATTATTGCGTGACCCTGTGCAGCCTGCCGCGCGCCTTCGGAACGCGGGCCGACACGATACCGGGCGCGGCTTATCTTCGCGCCGAGCCGGAACGGGTGGCGCTGTGGCGCGAGCGACTCTCCGGCGAGGGATTGAAAGTCGGCATAGCCTGGCACGGCAGCTCGCATTCGCGCTCCGATCATGCGCGCGCGGCGCCGCTCTCAGCCTTCGCGCCGCTCGGCGCCGTCGCCGGCGTGCGGCTCTATAGTCTGCAGAAGAATTTCGGCGCCGATCAATTGCGCGAGGCGCCCATGCGCGTCATGTCCTTCGGCGAAGATTTCGACGCCGGCGCGGACGCTTTCGTCGACACCGCGGCGGTCATCGAGAATCTCGATGTCGTCGTGACGATCGACACCTCCATCGCCCATCTCGCCGGCGCGCTCGGCAAGCCGGTGTGGATCGCGATCAAGCATGCGCCGGAATGGCGCTGGCAATTGGAGCGCGAGGACAGCCCCTGGTATCATAGCGCGCGGCTGTTCCGTCAGGGCAAGCGCGGCGATTGGAGCGACGTCTTCGCGCGCATGGCGCAAGAGCTCGCAGCGCTCGCGGCGCCGCATGCGCGTCCGGCCGAGGCCGACGCCATTCTCATTCCAGGCTCGGTCGGCGATCTCATCGACCGCATCACAATTCTCGAAATAAAGGCGGAGAAGATCGCCGACGCCGCCAAGCGCGCCAATGTGGCGCGCGAGCTCGCATTGCTGCAGGGACTGCGCGACGATCGCGGCTTCGCCGGCGGCGCGCTCGACGCGCTGGCGCAGGAGCTCAAAGACACCAATCTCGCTTTGTGGGACATAGAGGACAGCATCCGCAATTGCGAGAAGCGGAGCGATTTCGGCGAGGAGTTCATCGCGCTCGCGCGCAGCGTCTATCAGCGCAACGATCATCGCGCGGCGCTGAAGCGCCAAATCAATCTCGCCTGCGGCTCGGCGATCGTGGAAGAGAAATCCTATGACGAGGCGCCGCGGGAGTTGCAACGGCGAGCCTGAATGCTCGCATCACGCCGCATGCGAGGCCGCGGGGGGTGTCGACTTTTAGATCCCGCTCGATTTCGACGAGAACTTGAACCCCTCGATCAGCATGGGCGGCGCGCAGATCGCCGCGCCCCCCATCTCCGTCTTCACGCGCTCGCTCGCGCCGATCGCGGCGATGCGCGAGAAGGCGCCGTCGAGATTTTCATTGAAGCGCATATTGCGCACGGGCGCGACGATCTCGCCATTCTCGACGAGGAAATTGCCGTCGCGCGTCAGCCCGGTGAGCAGCAGGCTGCGTGGCTCGACGAGATTGGTGTACCAGAAGCGCGTCACCAATATGCCGCGCCGCACGCCGCGGATCATCTCCTCGAGGCTCGTCGTCCCGCCCGCCACAGTGAAATTCGCCGCCGGAGGAATAGCCTCCGCGCCGGTCTTCTGCGCCCAGAAGCGCGGGCGCGCGAGGCTGCGCAGCACACCCTTCTCCACCCAGAAGCGCGGCTCCTGCGCGAGGCCTTCGTCGCCGAAGGGCGCCTCGGACGCGCGCTCGTCCCCCGGATCGGAGCGGATGGAGAATTGCGGGCTGAACAAATTCTCGCCGAGCCGCGTTCCGCCGCCGGGGCGGGAGAAGAAGCTGCGGCCCTCGTCGGCCGGACGCGCGCGCAGCATCCACATCAGCCATTGGGCGAGCTCGCCGACCGCCGTCGGCTCGAGGATCACCGTATAGCGTCCGGGCTCGAGATCGAGCGGCTCCTCGTCGCGCGCGGCCTTCAGCGCGGCGCGGCGGCCGATGGCGGCGGGATCGAGGCGCGCGACCGCAAAATCGCGCGCGCCGGCCCAGCCGGACCAGCCGTCATTGCGATGGCGCGCCGTCGTCGAGAGATCGACGAAGCTCTCGCGATCATAGCCGAAAAGGCCGGCGCTCGAGGCCAGCGCCGAGAAGCGGCGGCCGGCGGCGGCGCAGCCGAACATGTTCACGCCGCGCGCGCCTCCCTCCGCGACGACGCGCGCCGTCGCCTCGGCGAGAAAGCGAAGATCGAGCGCCGCGGTCGCCTCGTCATAGCGCACCGACTCCGGATAGGCCGAGGCGCCGAGCGGCGGCAGAAATTCGGGGTCCTCCGGCAGCAGGCGCGCGATCTCCTCCGCGCGCGCTGCGGCGCGGGCGAGCTCGTCCCACTCGAGGCCGCCGACCGAGACCGCGCCGACGCGCCCGCCGACATGCGCCTCTACGCGCGTCGTCACCCGCGCCGTCGCGACATTGGTGGTCACGCCGCCGCCGGCAAAACGCAGGCTCTGCGCCTCCTCGCCATCGATATGGATCACGCAGGAATCCGCCGTCGACGACGCGAGCAGGCGTCGGGCGAGGCCGAGGGCGTCGTCTCGCGTCAGGAACATGGCCGGCCTCTCTCCGTTCGACTGGTCCCGGCGGCGGCCGGCGGTCGCATGATAAGATGGATATCCGCCGGTCGAAAGCCGTCAGGCGCGGCCGGGACTGTGTCCGCCGCGCAACAGCGGCCCGGATAGTAGGCCGCGCCGGCGCCCGCTCATTGACCGGGGAATTCCCGCGGACCTATTTTTGCGGCCGATGAGGACTTTCTCCTCCATGCGCCGCCCGGCGCGCCGGCTCCTCGCCTGCGCTACGGTGTTTCTCGCCCTGTTGCAAGCCGTCGCTCTGCTCGGCTCGATGACGCTTGCGCATGGGACCGCGGCCCTTGGGCTCTCGGCGAGCGCGCTCTGCGCCGCCGCTTCCCGCGACGGGGGCGACGCGCCGGTCACGCATCATATCGGCGAGCATCATTGCGTCCTTTGCTCGGATCGCGACGCCGAGCCGCCCGCCCTCGCGCCCGCCGCCGCGCCCGTTCTGCTGCGGCCCGACGGCGTCGCCAGCATAGGCGCGCGGGCGCTGTCGCCGCGCGCGCCGCCGCTCGGCTGGGCGAGCTCCTGGTCCTCGCGCGCGCCGCCATCGGTCTGAAAATCGAATGCCGCCGCCCGCCTCGGGCGAGCGGCAAGTCTCGACTTTTCGGATCAATCGCGCTCGCGCGCCAGCCAGGGCGTTTCCTTTGTCTCGACCGATCTCGTCACGCGGCGATCGGCCTGCGGACGCCAAACCCTGGCGGTTTCGCGAGCTGTTCCTCGCCCATAAGCGCGATCTCTTCGGCTTTCTCGTGCGCAAGGTCGGCGCCGTCGACGCGCCGGATCTACTGCAGGAGACCTTCCTGCGCATGATCCGCCACGACCGGCCCGAGACCATCGAGGACCCGCCGGCCTTTCTGAAGCAGATCGCCATCAATCTCGCCCGCGATTTCGCCCGCCGCCGCAAGACCGAGGAGAGCCATCTCCAATTCGGCGACTATGTGATCGACCCGCCGGCGCCGGAAACGCCGATCGAGGAGCGGCTCGACTATGAGCGGCGCTCGGCGCTGCTGAAAGCGGCCATTGAGACATTGCCGCCGCGCTGCCGCGAGGCCTTCGAGCTGCATATCTATCATGACATCCCGCTCGCCGAGGTGGCGCGGCGGATGGCAATATCCGACCGCATGGCGCGCAAGCATGTGAGTCTCGCGCTGCGCGCCTGCCGCGCCGCGCTGCGGAGCGCCGCCGAGTGATTTTTTCCCGTTTCGAGGTTCCGCCTCGCGCCGGGGCCGCGTCATCTATACTGTCGCGCGCGGCGCCTCGAGGACGGATGGAGAGATGACCGGGGATAAGGCGAGAGAACCCGCGCCGGACGAAGCCGGGGACGCCGCGATCGAATGGTTCGTGCGCATGCGCGAGGGGAGCCTCTCGGCCGAGGAGACGGCCGCCTTCGAGGCCTGGCGCGCCGAGCCGCCGCATGCGGCCGCTTTCGACGACGTGCTGCATATGTACGGCCATCTCGCCGGCATGAGCCCCGCCCGCCGGGCGCGGCCGGCCCCGCGCGCCGCGCAGCGGACGAGAGTCGCCGCTCTCGCCTTCGCCGCGGCGACGGCCGTCGCCGTCTTTGCGTCATATGACGAGATCGCGATGCGGCTGCGCGCCGATCATTTCGCCGACGTCGGCGAGAGGCGGCTGGTGACGCTGGACGACGGCTCGCATGTGCAGCTCGACTCGCGCTCGGCCATTTCGGTGCGCTATGCGGTGAGCGAGCGGCGGCTGACGCTGCTTTCGGGCGAGGCCTGGTTCGACGTGGCGCCGGACGCCTCGCGCCCCTTTGTCGTCGAGGCTGGCGAAGGCCGCGTCACCGCGCTCGGCACAGCCTTCGATGTGGCGCTGGAAAAATCCGGCGCGCGCGTCACCGTGACCGAACATCGCGTGGGCGTCGCCAGCGGCGGCAAGACCATGATCGTCGAGGAAGGCCAGCAGACCGCATTCGAGCGCGACGCGCCGGCGCGCGCGCCGGAGACGATCGATATCGACACGGCGATCGCCTGGCGACGCGGCAAGCTCATCGTCAATCGGCAGCCGCTCGGCGATGTGCTCGCCGCGCTCGGCCGCTATCATCGTGGCTATATCTATTGCGTCGATCGCGCGATCTGCGCCCGGCGCATCTCCGGCGTCTTCGGCGCGCAGGAAGACGCCCTGCAATCCTTGGCGGAGATAGAGGCCTCGCTCGGCCTGCGCGCCATCCATGTCACCAGCTATCTGATCCTGCTGTATTGAATTCGAACGCTTCATCGGCGTTCGAAATTTTTCGAGCGAGGGAGGTTCCGCTTTTTCCGCCTGCCGCGTCCTGTTCCCGAGAGCCCGAACTCTATGGCGGGCGTTGCGACGGCGGGACCAAATGGCCATGGCGAGGAAGAAGTCGGTAGGCGAGGGCGTGAATATGAGTTCGACGGCGATCGCCTTGGCGCTGAGCGCGATGACGCTCGGGGCCGAGGCTCCGGTGACGAGCGCGCAGGCCTCCATCTCGCCGCAGGAGCGCGACGGGGCGCTGCGCGACTATCGCATTCCCGCCGGCGCCATGGAGACGGCGCTCAACGCTTTCGCCGACCATAGCGGGCTGCATGTCGTCTTCGACGTGCGCCTCACAGAGGCGATGAGAACGCGCGGCGTGATCGGCGCCTATTCAGTGCGCGAAGGGCTCGACCGGCTGCTCTCGGGAACGGGCCTCTCCTATCGGCTGTCGGAGAATGGCCGCTCCGTCTCCATCATTCTCGCGCAGGCTGCGCGCGGAACCATGACCGACGCCGGCGGCGCCGAGCTGCCGCCGATCGACATCGGCGCGGAGCAGAAGCGCGGGTCAGGCGCCTCGACGGCGCCCGGCTTCGACGCCGAGCGCGCCAGAGGGCCGATCTACCGCGATCCGCCCGGGCAGACGGTGACGACCGTCGATCACAAATTCCTCGAAACGACGCCGATGCAGACTGTGCAGGACATGCTGCAATACAGTCCTGGCGTCTCCATCTCGCAAGGCACGATGCCGCGCGAGCTGCTGCCGTCGATCCGCGGCTCCGGCAATCGGCTCGGCATGACCTATCCCTTCACCGTCCGCAACATCATGCTCTATGAGGACGGCTTCCCCATCGTCACCGCGGACGGCAATGGCCGCACCGACATGCTGGACCCGCATTCCTTCTCCGGCGTCGATGTCTATCGCGGCCCCTCCTCGGCGATGTTCGGCAATTACGCCTATGGCGGCGCGATCAATTTCCGCAGCCTGACGGGCAAGGAGATCGACGGCGTCGAGACCGGCTCGGAATTCGGCAGCTTCGGCTATTTCAACAATTATCTGCGCGCCGGAAAAAAGATCACGGATCGCGATCTCGGCGATTTCGACATTGCGATCTTCGGCTCCGACACGCGCGGCGACGGCTATCTCGCGCGCGGCGCCCATGAGTTCGACCAAGGCAAGGTTCTGGCCACTTGGACGCCGGTTCCGACCGACCGGCTGACGTTCAAATTTCTCGCCAGCAATTCCTTCGCCGAATTCATGAACCGCAGCTCGCTGACGCAATTCTACAAAAATCCCTATGGCAAGAATGTCGATTGCCGCATAGCGACGCCCACCAATCTTCCCTTCTGCAACAATCTCTACGTGCCGGCGAACGGCGCCTTCACCAGCGCCGCCTCGGGACTCTCCAATCAGAGCGTCTGGCAGCTCGGCACGCATTGGCATGTGATGCGCGATATCGTCGGCTTGCGCTATGAGCATGATTTCGACAATGGCGCCACATGGCGTACGCAATTCACCTATGATTATCTCGATTACATCAACAGCACCTGGCCGCCGCCGAAGGTCGGCCCGGCGGCGCTCGGCGGCCTCGGCGGCCCGGTCGCGATCCGCGGCCCGTCCTATGGCCTCAGCGCCTCGACCGACATCACCAATCATGGCGCGATCTTCGGCCTGCCGGCGACGCATTATCTCGGCTTCTTCTACGACAGTCTCAAAAGCGTCAATCCGCTGTATTCGCAGATTCCCAATGTGTGGAATTATGGCGCGATCGGCGGCGCGGTCGGCAATATCGAATCCAATCATTCCAATATCGGCCTTCGCGCGCGCGAGGAGATCGCGCTGACTCCGCAGCTCACCGCGGCGATCGGCTTCAGCTCCAATTGGAACAGAATCTCCGGCGTCTATAGCGTCTATAATTACGCGAGCAATGGAACCATGACGCGGCCGACGCAGGTCGGCGTCGACAATGAATATTGGAACACGGCGCCGGAGGCTTCGCTCACCTATCGCTACAGCCCGGAATGGCAATTCCGCGCGCGCTATGCGACGGGCTATGGAACGCCGAATTTCATGTATCTCACCAATACGCCGACGGGCGCGGGCAACAACGCCTCGCTGAAGGCGCAGACCAATATGGGCGTCGATCTCGGCGTCGATTGGACTCCGGCGAAAAGTCTGACGGCGAGCGTCACGCTCTATCACGAATGGTTCCGCAACGAGATACTCACTCAATCGAATGGTCTCGTCAGCTATCAGCTCAACGCGCCCTCCTCGATCCATCGCGGCGTCGAGGCGAGCGTCGATTGGCGCCCCTTCGACGGTTGGCGATTCATCGCGGCCTATGCCTATAACGACCAGTATTTCACCAATTTCTGGGACAATCTCTCATCGACCGTCTCTTATAATCGCGCCGGAAATCGCATCCCCAATGTGCCGACGCATACGCTGACGAGCCGCGCCGGCTATGACATTGCGGATGGCGATCTCGAGGGGCTCGGCGCCTTCGTCGAATATGTGTTCAAGAGCTCCTATACGATCGACAACGCCAATCTGACATCGGTCCCGGGCTATGGGCTCGTCAATCTCAATGTGCATTACAGCCGCGCCATCGCGGACAGCTATGTGAAGAACATAGAAGTCTATTTCGATGTGAAGAACCTCTTCGACCGCACCTATGTGGCCGGCGCCAATGTGCTGACCAACACGCTGGTGACAGGGACCGCCGTGCAGACGCCGGCGATATTGCTCGCCAATTCGACCGGCGCATCGATCATCGCCGGCTCGCCGCGGGCTTTCATCGGAGGGGTGAAGTTCAAATTCTGAGCCGGCGGTGAAAGGCGAGTAGCGAGTAGCGAATAGCGAATAGCGAATAGCGAAATGACTATTCGCTACCGGTCCGCGTCAATGAAAGCGAATGCGCTCGAGCCCCCTCCCCAACCCTCCCCCGCTGCGCGGGAGAGGGAGCAGATTTCGCGCTTCATCGGCGTTTCGCGTCACGTCGCCGCCTTCCCTCTCCCGCGCAGCGAGGGAGGGGGCTTTCGGCGCGAGGAACTTCAGTCGCGCGCGGTGTTCAGCACAGTCACGCCGCGGAAGCGCGCCGCCGGCGCGCCATGCGAGACCGGCGCGAGCTGCATCGGCTCCGCCTTGCCGCAGGTGAAAGTGCCGCAGAGCCGGTAGGTGGAGGAATCGCCGAGTCCGTCGAGCGAATTCCAGAACGGTATGGTGCGGCCCTGATAGGCGGCGTCGCGCACCGGCTCGCCGAGCTTTCCGTCCCTTATCTCGTAGAACATCTGCCCGCCGAATTGGAAATTGTCGCGCTGCTGATCGATGCTCCAGCTGCCCGCGCCGACGATATAGAGCCCCTTCTCGACGCCGCCGATCAGCTCCTCGAGCTTGCAGGCTTCGGGATTGGGCGCCAGCGAGATATTGGGCATGCGCTGAATGGGAAAGGCGGTCGGATCATCCGCATAGGCGCAGCCGTTGGAGCGCTCGGCGCCGATGAGATGCGCCTGACCCAGCGCCATTTGAAAATTACGGAACACGCCTTTGGAGACGATCTCGAATTCCGCGCGTTCCCGCGGCGCGCCATCGTCGTCGAAGGCGACGCTGGCGAGGCCGCCCTCCTGCGAGCGATCGGCCTTGATGGTCATCAGCTCGCTGCCGAAGCGCAGATTGTCGAGCATATGCGGCTTGACGAAAGAGGTGCCGGCGAAATTCGCCTCCCAGCCGAGCGCGCGATCGAGCTCGGTGGAATGGCCGACCGTCTCGTGAATGGTAAGCCAGAGATTGGTGGGGTCGATGACGACATCGGTCACGCCCGCCTCGACGGGCTTGGCGTCGAGCTTGCGACGCGCATCCTCGACGGCCTGCCGCGCCTCGCCGAGAAGATCGCAGGAGAGCGCATAATCCCAGCCGGCGGCGCGCGCCGGAGCGAGGCTCTCGCGCGTCGCATAGCGGCCGGAAGCCTTGTCGATCAGCGTGACCTCGAAGGAGGGCTGCGTGCGCGTGCGCGATTGGAAGATGCGGCTGCCGCGGCTGTCGGCGAAGAGCCGCTCCTCCGTGGCGAAGGCGAAGGAGGAGACGCAATAATCCGCGCCCGCCGACAGCGCCGCGGCGTTGACGGCGACGAGGCGCTCGACCTTGGCCGGCGCATCGACCGCGAAAGGATCGACGCCGAGCGGCATGATCCATTCGGCCTCATGCGGCTCGGTCTCTTCGATCCGCACGGGCGCGACGCGGATGGGCGCGACGGCGCGGGCGTTGTGAATGGCGCGATCCACCGCCGCGGCTATGGCGCCTTGCTCCAGCGAGCGCGCGCCATAAAAGCCCCAGCAGCCGTCGACGAGCACGCGCAGGCCGAAGCCGGGGCTGACGCTCTCGAAAAATTCGTCGAGCCGCTCTTCCTTCGCCTGGATGAATTGGCGGCGCGTCTCGCCGATGCGAATATCGGCGTAGCTCGCTCCGGCGCGGCGCGCGGCGGCGAGCGCCGTCTCCGCCAGCTCGGCGAGACGGGCGCGATCGAGGCGAAACGGCGCGGCCGTCCGCGAAGCCTGTTTCGGATTTTGCGCAATGGTCATGGGTCCCTCGCCGCCCGAGGATAGACGCAGAGCGGCGGCGAGGGAATGCCGAAAGCTCGGACGCTGCGCGTCCGCCCTCTTCAGCGCAGAACAGTGAAGCCCTGCTTCTTATAGAAGCCGGCGGCCTCCGGGCCCTTCAGAAAGGCGAAGAATTTCGCCGCCGTCTCGCTCGTCGAGGAGGCTGTCTGCGCGAAGGGATAGACGATCGGCGGATGCGAGGAGGCCGGGAAGGTCGCGACGACCGAGACCTTCGGCTCCGAATGCGCATCGGTCAGATAGACGATGCCGAGCGGCGCCTCGTCGCGCGCGACGAACAGCAGCGCAGCGCGGACATTCTCGGCAAAAGCGAAACGCGATTCGAGATCGTCCCACAGATTGAGCTTGGTCAACGCCGCCTTGGCATATTTGCCGACCGGCACGGAAGCCGGATCGCCGGTGGCGATACGTCCGCTATCGCCGAGCGCGGCCAGCAGCGCGGCCTTTTCCAGCGCGACCTTCTTGCCGCCCGCGATCTTCGGCGCGACGAGAACGAGGCTGTTGCCGAGCAGATCGACGCGCGTGCCCTCCTTCAGGAGGCTGCGCGAGGAGAGATAATCGGCGGAGGCGACATCCGCCGAGATGAAAATATCCGCCGGCGCGCCCGATTCGATCTGCTTGGCCAGCGGCAGCGAGGCCGCATAGCTGATCGACACTTCGACACCCGTCTTCTTCTTGAAGGCCGCAGCGGCCTCGTCGAGCGCATTTTTGAGGCTCGCCGCCGCGAATACCGTCACCGTCTTGGAGCCGGCCGCCTTGTCGGCGCCCACCGCGGGCGCCTCGGCGAAGGCGGGAGTGAAATTCAGCGACAGAAAAGCGGCGACGAGCGCCAGACTTGCCATTTTGACCATGAGAACGACTCCGATGATCGGCCCCGATGCGCGGGCCTTGTCTTACTTATGCATATATTTTGCCTATTTGTGAGTCTTTACATGAAATCACATGAAAAGACCGCGCCGTCTCGGCGCGGCGCGGCGTGAAGCGACGATTTTTCGGCCGTTTTCCGGATTGGCGCAATTGTCGGCCGTCAGTCGATATGCTAATTTTCCGCAGCTCGGAAAAAATGCACCTGGTTTTACAAAATGCGCAATGTCTGAATTTCTCACCACGCGCGAGCTCGCCGCGCTTTTGCGCGTCAAGGAGCGCAAGGTTTACGATCTTGCCGCCGAAGGCTCTCTGCCGGTGCGCCGCGTCACTGGCAAGCTGCTGTTTCCACGAGCGGAGATCGAGGAGTGGCTGGCCGCGGGCGCGAGCGGCCGGACGCCCCGCGGCGAGGCGGCGGCGCGGCCGCTCGTCGTCGCCGGCGGCCATGATCCGCTGCTCGAATGGGCGTTGCGCGAATCGCGCTGCGGCGTCGCCGCTCTGCTCGACGGGGCGCTGGACGGGCTGGAGCGCGCGGCGACGGGCGGCTGCATCGCGGCCGGGCTGCATATTCCGGAGCCCGGCGACGGCTGGAATGTCGAGGCTGTGGCCCGCAGGCTCGCGGGCGAGCCGGTCGTCGTCATAGAATGGGCGAAACGCCGCCGCGGGCTGATGTTTCGCAAGGGGCTGCCGCGGCGCATAACGAGCCTCGCCGATGTACGCGACCTCGACTTCCAATCGCGCCAGCCGGAGGCCGGCAGCGAGCTCGTCCTGTCGAAGCTGCTCGAACGCGAGGGGATGAAGCGCGAGCATTTGCGCCTCGTTCCCGCGGTGGAGCGCTCGGAGACCGATCTCGCCTCGGCCATCGCCGCCGGCCGCGCCGACATAGGCCTCGGCCTCGAGGCCAGCGCGCGCCAGTTCGGCCTCGACTTCGCGCCGCAGATCGTCGAGCGCTTCGATCTCGTCGTCTGGCGCAAGGCCTATTTCGATCCGCCCTGGCAGACGCTCATGCGCTTTTGCGCGAGCGAAACCTTCATGCAGCGCGCCGCGCGGCTCGGCGGCTATGACGTCTCGCAATTCGGCGCCGTGCGCTTCAACGCCGATTGAGGAATTCGAGCGAGCGCGAAGCCGCGGCGCCCGCTCTGGCGCCCGCTTTGCTGTATCGTAAGAGGAATAGGAGGAGAGACAATGTCAGCTTCCACCGAAGTGAGCGTCGCCGCCGAGCCCGCGACGATCGAAGCCGCGATCACGACCTGCGTTCGCTCTTTCTATGACAAGGGCCTTTCCGATCCGCTGCTCGGTCCGATTTTCGGCGCGATCCCGCATCTCGATCAGCATCTCGACATCATCGCCAATTTCTGGTCGAAGGCGCTGCTCGGAACCGAGCGCTATGAGGGCCATCCTTTCGCGGTTCACGTCAATCTGCCGGTCGAGCCCGAGCATTTCGCCCGCTGGCTGGAGCTGTTCACGCAATCGGTTCGCGAAAATCTCCCCGCCGCCGAGGCCGAGCAGGCTATCGCCAAGGCGACACATATGTCGGAATGTTTCCAGGGCGGGCTGTTTCCCTTCACCGGCGCGGACGGCAAGCCGTCGCGGCTGCCCGCAGCAGCGGTCCCGTCGATCGAACAGAACAATCAGCGCGGCTAGAGCGTTTCCAACCGAAGTGGACACCCGGTTCGGCGTCGGAAACGCAGCGGTGGGGGCAACCAGATCGGCGATTTTGTCCAGGGGCCCTTTATCAGATAGTTACGCGATAGGCATACATATACGCATTATAATATGCTTGATCGCCCGCGGCCGCATATTATAATTTACATATGTATGGAGGACATCGCTCATGACCACGCTCAAGCTCACCACGGTCGGCACGTCCACGGGCGTCGTCATCCCCAAGGAAATGCTCACCCGCATGAACGTCGCCAAAGGCGACACGCTCTACGCCATCGAGGGGCCGGACGGCAGCTATCGTTTGACGCCCTATGATCCGATGTTCGAGCGCAAAATGCAGGCCGCCGACGACATCATGCGCCGCTACCGCAACACCCTGCATGTTTTGGCGCAATGAGCGGCGCAGAGCCGATTTGGATCGAGGAATTCGACGCGCTCGCCTTGCATGATCGCTTGCTGGCTTTCCATGGCGGCGCGCCGGGTTTGCGCGACGAAGGCCTTTTGAAATCGGCTCTGGCGCGAGGGCGGCAAATGTTCGCTTACGACGACCGCGCCGACCTCCTCGATATGGCGAGCGCCTATACGAGCGAGATCGTCAAGAACCATCCGTTTCTCGACGGCAACAAGCGCACCGGCTTTGTCGTCGGCATTCTTTTTCTCGAATTGAACGGCTGGCGTTTCGGCGCATCCGAAAGCGCCGCCGCCGAGGCGGTTCTCGCGCTCGCGGCGGGCTCGTTGGATGAAGTGAGCTACACGACGTTCTTGCGGGAAAATGTTTCGCCTGACGCAAAACCCTGATCGCTCGAATTCTCGGAACACCTCGACCGTGCCGATATGAAGGGCTCTGTTGGCGATCAGCGGCAGCCGTTCCAGTCTTTCAGGACGACTTTGCGCGATCTGCCCGCCCGCGCTGAAGGGAGAGGCTGCGGGCCGTCTCAGATCGAGAGCCCGCCGCCGCCTTCCAGAAACGCGTCCCAGGAGAAGGGGGTCCAGCCTTCCGCCTGCATTTCTATCGCGAAAGACACGCCGCGGGCGATGAGCCGATTGCGCGCGGCCATGCCGGCGACCTGAGCCCCGCTCGAGGCGGCGATGTCGGCGAGCGGCGTGCCGATGGCGACCGCCCTGCCTTGCTTGATGATCCCCCTTATGCGGCCGCCATAGGGGGCGAGGATCGGCGCGCCGTCGATCGCGCCGAAGGCTTCGCCCGTCTCGACGACATTGCCGATGTCCTTATACATTTTGAAGAGCCCGGCCACTGGCGCGCGCACCGGCTCGGCCTCCGGCGGGTCCGCCTCGGCGCTGGGGCCGGGGCCGTCGCCGGGACGCCTTATCGCGCCCGGATCCTTGCCATAGGCGTCTATGGCGAGATCGCAATTCTCGCCCGGAATCGAGCCGGGCGCGACGCCGAGCGTGAGCCCCGCGAGATTTTTGGCCGAGAAAGCGTCCTTGCGCGGCGTCATTTCGGCGTCGACGACGACCTCCCAGGGCCAGCGCTCGAGGATTTCATTGAGTGGATGCGTCAGCACCGGCACGAACATGCGGCTGCGCAGGCCCAGCATGAATTCGGCGACGAGATCGGCGCGGCGCGCCTCCACCCCCTCGAGCACGCTCGAGCCGTCGAACCATGCGTCCGAGAAGGTCATCTTCCGTCGAAGATCGGGCGGCGGCGCGGCCTCGTGAAGGGCGACGATATGATCGGCGAGGAACAGCTCCCGCGCTATGGCGGAGGCCGTTTCGCCGATGCCGAGAACGAGAACGCAGGAATGTCTATCGGACATGACGGCTCACTTCGGCTGAGGTGATACGGGTCATGGGACCAAGCAAGAATCTGGCCTTCTCGGCGAAAGCGGCGCCGTCGGGCGTCCCCGCCAGGCGCCCGCACGCGCTCCCAGAGTGACCTTATGCCGCAGCCGAAATCGTCCTTGTCTGGAACTTTTGCAATATACTCTAATATACGGCTGACGTAGAATGAAGTGCATCGGGCGCGAAGGCCGGCTCGGCCGATCCGTCGAACGCCCGACAATTCGGAGAGCGCCGCGAGCCGTGGCGAAGATGGAGGACGATGTGCAACCGAATGTTTCTTCAGAGGTCTCGACCGAAGCCGGCCATGTTGTCGCGAATGTTCCCGCGGCTGTCGAGCCGGTGGAAAAAGACGCCAGCGTCGCGACCGCGGTCGGCGACAGCGTCATCATCATGGTGCGTTTCCGCCCCGATACGACCGTCTGGGAAATCAACGGCCTTCCCGCCCATCTCGACAAGCAGGCCTGGTTCACGCTGCTGTGCAAGCGCGCCGGAGACAAGTTCGAGACGCGCGCCGGCGGCCGCGGCTATTTCCGGCTGACCCGCGAGCAATATGAGGCGATCGCCGCCCGCAATCCGAACTGACGAATCGAGACGGGCGCCGCCGAGCGGCGTCCGTGTCCTGAGCGAGTCCTGTGTCCTGAGCGAGTCCTGCTCGACCCCGGCCAACGGCCAAAAAGCGCGCAAAAGCGCGATTTTCCCTTATGAAAATGTGAGATTGGCGTATTTCTCGCTAGTTCGGCGATCATGCTGGACAAGACGACGCCGCTCTTTGCTCGAACCCATCATTACGTGTCGCTCTTCCCGGCGCGCGTGCTGCGGCACGAGTGGGATATGGGCCTCTCCACGCTGTTTTTCGCCGGCGGGGAATTGCGCGTGCCGCTCGTCGACGCCGCCGTCGGAACCGCGATCGAGGTGGAGATCGACGCGCGCGACGTCTCCATCGCCCTCTCGCGGCCGATGGATGTCTCCATCCTCAATCGCCTTCCCGGCACGATCATCGAGCTGGATTTTCTGCCGCCGCCCTTCACGCGCGCGAGCCTCTCGCTCGGCGGCGCCCGCGTCGACGCGCTGATCACCCATGAATCGGTGGAGCGGCTCGCTTTGGTCGAGGGACTCTCGGCCTGGGCGATGATCAAGACGGTCGCGGTCAGCGGCCGGACGCTCGATCCCGACGAGGCTCCGTTTCCGCGTCAGTGGCCGACTTCTGGTAGGACCAGTCGAGCGCGCCAATGATCTCGTCCAGCGTTCGCTTGGCCGAATTGGCCGCGTGACGCTCGATCGAGCGATAGACGCCCACCAGCCGCTCGCCGAAAGGCGTGATCTCCGCCCCGCCCTCGCGCCGACCGGGAAAGGTCGCCACGACCGGGCTCTCGAAGGTCCGGTTGAGCGCATCCACCGACAGCCAGCATTTGCGATAGGACAGGCCGAGCGCACGGCTCGCGCCGATGATCGAACGCTCCTTGCGCAAGGCGTCGATCAGCTCGAGGTCCGCCGGAGCGAGGACTCCGCCATTGGGCAGCTTCAAAATCACGCCGATCTGCGGCGCGTCAACGTCTGTTCGCATCGTCCCGGGCCTCCTTAAGACGCCGCGATCTGTATCGAACAAAATATAGCTGAAATACGACGGCCCTGTCACATTGAATACAGGAGTGTCAGTGTGCGACGAAAGGCCCCTCGATCGGCGTCGCCTCGCGCTTGGCGAACTCGATGCGGATCGCCCGGCCGACGCCGCTCGCGACCAGCGCCGATCGCTCGTCTATGCCGGTCCATTTGGCGGAGCGCCCGCGCGGATCGATCTCGAGGAGCTTGACCCCGGCGGGAATATGCAGGCCGTCGCGGACGACGCCGCGCAGCACGCCGTCGAGCGGCGCGGTCACCGGCTCGCCGTCCAAATGGCCGACGACGAAATCCTTGAACACGCGGACGCCGATGTCGACCGCCGAATGCCACAGGCCCTGCTTGCGGGAATAGGTGAAGCGCTCCTCGCCGAACTCGCCGAGGCGGTTCGGAACATGGTCGGCGGGCTCGGTCGCGCCTTCTTGAATGATGAGGCCCGCCTGCGACGGCTTGGTTTCGATCGCGACGTCGCAATTGCGGCCGACGGCGAAATTGGGCCCGAGCCCGACCGCGACCTTGGCGAGATGCCGCAGATCGGGCGTCGCCCGATATTTCTGCATGCGCGCGTCGACGAGCGCATGGGCCGTGCGAATGGCCACGAGATCGTGGAACTGCAGCGGCGTCACCGCGACCTTGGTCGTATAGTCGAGGATCTCGACGAGCTCGATCGTCGAATCGGCGCGCTCGCCCGCGACCTCCTCCAGCGTGATGGGCTCGCCATAGAGGCAGTCGTGAAACGACATCTGCCGACGAATGACGGGCGGAAAGGGATCGTGGCTGAGCACGCAGGCCCAGCCGATGCGGTTCATATGCACGGCGACCGCCGAAGCGATCTCATTCGTTCCCAAAATGACGGCTAAAGGGCGCTTCCGCCGCGGCGTCGCGAAGTCGTGTCGAGGGCGCATCGCTCACTCCTGATCTGAGCAACAGGGAAGCAAGCCGCGCGCCAGCGCTCACGCAACATATTTTTTGCTTATTTTCAATAGCTTATAAAAGCGCCCCGCGTCGCGCCACATAACGCACCTATATTGTCACGTATATAACAGTGGCGGTTTCCGACAGTTTGTCGCGCCATCAGGCGCCCTCGGCGCGAAAATGGACGGCGAGCCAGACGGTCGGCAGCGCAGCGTCGGTCCATTCCACGCGATGGCGGCGATGCGCCGCGATCTCGAGATAATCGCCGGGCGCGAGGGTCACGACCTCCTCCCGATCCGAAAAGCGCAGGCGCGCGGAGCCCGCGAGCAGAATCACCCATTCCGATTCGTCCTGGTCGTACCAGAAGCCGGGAGGGCTGGCCTGGCCGAAAGAGACGATTCGCTCGACGCGCACGCCCGGCGCGGCGAGCAGCGGAAGGAATTGCTCCTGCTCGGCCTTCTCGGGCAGATCGACGAAGATATTTTCCGGATGCATGGATCACCCCGCAGCAGGCGCCTCGCCGCGGTATGTCGCGTCGCGACTATTCCGCGGCGTCGCGCAGACGCGCGCGCGCCACCGCGCGCAAATCGTCGATCGGCGCCAGTCCGGCGCCGGATTCGAAATGCCAGAAGGTCCAGCCATTACAGGCCGGCAGGCCCTGGACCAGCGCCCCGGTCTTGTGGATGGAGCCGACGATGGCGCCGATCGCCAGCGCGCCATCGGCGCGGACGACGGCGGTGTGGCGGCGCCGCGCATCGGTGAGCGTCGCGCCGGGGGCGACGAGTCCCGCCTCCACGACGCTGGCGAAAGCGATGCGCGGCTCAGTGCGTTTGGAGGGCGCGGAGGCCACCGCCTCGGCCGGCAGAGGCGAGATCGCGGCGATGCGCGCGCGCGCCGCGGCGGCATAGGCCGAATCGCGCTCTATGCCGAGATAGTCGCGGCGCAGCAGTCGCGCCGCGGCTCCGGTCGTGCCGGAGCCGAAGAATGGATCGAGCACGAGATCGCCGGGGTTGGAGGCGGCGAGCAGGATGCGGGCGAGCAGAGCCTCGGGCTTTTGCGTCGGATGGGTCTTGCGGCCGCTCGCATCTTTGAGCCGCTCGCCGCCGGAGCAGATCGGCAGCAGCCAGTCCGAACGCATCTGGCAATCCTCATTGCCGGCCTTCAACGCCTCGTAATGAAAGGTGTAATTGCGCGCCGAAGCGTCGCGCGCAGCCCAGATCATCGTCTCATGCGCATTGGTGAAGCGACGGCCGCGAAAATTCGGCATGGGATTGTTCTTCCGCCAGACGATGTCGTTCAGGATCCAGAACCCGAGGTCCTGCATGATCGCGCCGACGCGGAATATATTGTGATAGGAGCCGATGACGAAAATAGTGGCGTTGGGCTTCATCGCCCGCCGCGCCGCCGCCAGCCAGTCGCGGGTGAAGGCGTCATAGGTCGCGAAATCGGCGAATTTGTCCCAATCGTCGTCGACGGCGTCGACGACGCTCTGATCCGGCCGGGTAAGCCGGTTGGCGAGCTGGAGATTATAGGGCGGGTCGGCGAAGACGAGCTCGACGCTCGCCTCCGGCAGACTCAGCATGACCTCGACGGTGTCGCCGATGACGACCTCGTTGCGAAGAATCGCGCGCTTCGGCGCGCGAGGCGACCCGAAATTCGACGTCCCAGTACGCGAGACCTTTATCTGGGACTTGGGGCGGGCCGCCCCGACGCGCGCGCTACTCATGAACAATCACCGGCTACGCAACCAACGCTGCGAACAATGCCCGATCGCGGTAAAAGCCGCGTTTAGAGAGCCGGTGCGCGGCTGTCTCTTTTCCGCACGCCTTCGTTAAGAAATCGCAAGTTCACCAGATGTTTACGAAACGTCATGCCGCGCCCGCGGGTCAGCGGCGCGGCTCCCGCAGCGGCGCGAAGCTCATGCGGTGGAAGGGCGTCGGCCCATGGGCTCGCAGGGCCGCGAGATGCGCGCGCGTGCCATAGCCGGCGTTGGTCTCGAATCCGTAATGGGGATAGAGCGTGGCGAGCCGGCGCATCTGGCGGTCGCGCACCACTTTGGCGACGATCGACGCCGCGGCGATCGAAAGAGAGAGCGCGTCTCCCTTCACGATCGCCTCGCCCGGGCAGACGAGCTTCGGCAGGTCGCGCCCGTCGACGAGAACGAAGCCCGGCGCGAGATGAAGCGCGGCGACGGCCCGCGCCATGGCGAGCAGACTGGCCCGCCTTATGTTCAGCCCGTCGATCTCCTCGACGCTGGCGAAGGCGACGCCGATCGCCAGCGCGCTCACGACGATGCGCTCGAACGCCTCCTCCCGCGCCTTGGCCGAAAGCGCTTTCGAATCGTCGACTCCCTCTGGCAAGCGCTCGGGATCGAGAATCACCGCCGCCGCCGCGACCGGCCCGGCGAGCGGCCCCCGCCCGACCTCGTCGACGCCGGCGACGCGCCCGACGCCGTCCCGAAGAACGCGGGTCTCGGTGAGAAAATGGGGAGGCATGCTCGCTCGGCTCGCTCGAAAAAAGGGCTGCTGAAAAAAACACAGCGGCCGGATCGAGGCAATCGATCCGCGACCGCCTCAGAACAGGCTGAGCTGCTCGGCGTCGCTGCGGGGCGGCCGGAACAGATCGGCGCGCAGGCGCGTGCGGGAAAAGCCGAGCCGCGTCGCCGCGAGTTCGAAACGGCGGCCGATCGTCCAGGCGTAGGGCCCCTCGCCCGTCATGCGTTTGTCGAAGGACGAATCATAGAGCTTGCCGTCGCGCGCCGAGCGCACCAGCGAGAGCACATGCCGGGCCTTGGCCGGGACATGGGTGACGAGCCATTCGCTGAACAATTCGCGCAGCTCGCGCGGCAGGCGCAGCATCACATAGCCGGCCTCGCGCGCGCCGGCGGCGTGGGCCCGCGTCAATATGGTCTCGATCTCGGCGTCATTGACCGCCGGAATGATCGGCGCGACCAGAACCGCGACGGGAATGCCCGCCTCGGCCAGCCGCTCGATCGTGGCGAGACGCCGCTCGGGCGAGGCGGCGCGCGGCTCCATCGCCCGCGCCAGCGCCGGATCGAGCGTCGTCAGCGAGATCGCGACCTTGACGAGGCCTTTGCGCGCCATGGGCGCGAGAATGTCGAGGTCCCGCACCACCAGCGAGGATTTCGTCACTATGCCGATCGGATGATCGGCGCGGCTCGCCACCTCCAGCAAGCCGCGGGTGACGCGGTAGCGCTTCTCCAGCGGCTGATACGGGTCCGTATTGGCGCCGATGGCGATCGTCTTCGGCGCATAATTGCGCACCGACAATTCTCGCTCGAGCAATTGCGCCGCGCCCTCCTTGACGAAAATCTCCGTCTCGAAGTCGAGCCCCGGCGAGAGGCCCATATAGGCGTGGCTCGGCCGGGCGTAGCAATAGACGCAGCCATGCTCGCAGCCGCGATAGGGATTGATCGAGCGGTCGAAGGAAATGTCGGGCGAGTCGTTGCGCGTGATGATCGTCTTCGCCTTCTCGACATGGACATTGGTGCGGAATTCGCCGAGCTCCTCGAGGCTATTCCAGCCGTCGTCCGCCTCGACGCGCCGCTCGCGCTCGAACCGGCCGCTCTCATTGGACAGCGCGCCGCGCCCGCGCCGCCGCGTCGGATCGACGATCGAGCTCTCCTCGGACGAAAAATTCACGACCGCGCCGATCGCCTCGCGGCTGCGCTGCGCCGCCTGGCGCCGATCGCTTTGCTCCGACTTCTGGATCAGACGTTTCGCCGAGCTCGCCATGGCGACAATCTCCTTGCCGAGTTCTGGGCCGACTTCTCGCCGGCGCGCCGGCCTCGCTTCGGCTCGCGGACGGCGAGACGCCCATGCGCGACACTGGGGCGCCTCGCTGCCGCGAGCCTCGATGCGACTCGTACAACTCGAGGGGACTTGTTTACTTACGCACGGAACATTTAACGAACAATGGAACATATACGGAACACAACCCGGGTCGTCAAGCGGTTCGACGCTCATCGGCGCGGATCGAATTCTTCGGCGCTACGCCGCGTCCTCGGAGCGCCGCGCGCCGACAGAGCCTTCCATTCGCGGAACATCCACACGGCCCCGCGATCCGCTCGGCTGCGCGACGCTCTTGCGCAGCGCGATCCGAAAGGTCGCGCCGCCGCCGCTCGTCTCGTCCACGCCAATCGATCCCCCCATTTGCTCGACCAGCGTCTTCGAGATCGCTAGGCCGAGACCGGTCCCATTGCTCTTGCTGTCCCGTCGCCAGAACGGCTCGAAGATATGGTCGCGATCGGCGGGCGGAACGCCGGAGCCGTGGTCGACGACCTCGACAGTCGCTGTCGACAGCGCGCGAATCTCGATGACGCCGCCGCGCGGCGCGGCGCGCAGCGCATTGTCGAGCAGATTGGCGACGACGCATTCGAGCGCCCATCTGTCGCCCTTGACGATGGTCGGCTCGCGAGGCGGCTCGAATTCGATGCGCCGCCCGCTCTCGATCACCAGCGGCGTATAATCGGCGACCATGGCGAGAACGATTTCGCCGAGATCGAGGTCCACATCGGCGCAAAGGTCCACATCGTCGCGCATGAAAAATCGCGCGGTCGCCAATAATTGCTCGACGATCGTCTGCACGCGACGAATGTCGCGCTTCATATCGCGACGAAAGACGGCGTCATCGGGATTGTCCGCATGCGCGCGCATGATCGCGATCGGCGTGCGCAGCTCATGCGCCGCATTGGGGGTGAAGCGCCGCTGCGCCGCCATTCCCGCATTGAGGCGCGTCAGCGCGTCATTGACGGCTTCCACGAAGGCGCGATCTCCTCGACGTCGATGCGCTTGTGCAGCGTGTTCACATCGATCGCGGCGACGTCGGCCGCGGCGGAGCGCCGCGGCGCGAGGCTGCGCCTCACGATGATCCAGGCGATGGCGAGAGCGCAGAGCACGGCGGGCGCGACGACCGCGGCGCTGTGCGGCGTGAGAAACAAGGCCGCGACGGCGAAGAGATCGTCCCAGGCGAAGCGATAGCTATACGCCGCGACGGCGCATGCGCCGGAGGCGGCCGGAGCGCGCCGCAGGAAACCGCGCGCGCGTGGATCGGGATCGCCGGGAATCTTGAATTTCAGCGTTACGCGGAAGGCGTGCAGCTATTGGCGCAATATGCGCCGGAGCCGCCCTTTTCCGCCGGCGAGCCGGAGACGGCGCCGCGCGCGGTCACGACGATAATCGAGGGAATGTTCGTCGGCCTGACGCAGGAGATGAGTGAAGCCGGAAGAGCCGCCTTCGCCAAAATGCGCGAGCGCCGACGCGCGTCGCGCTCAGTCGCGCGCGTCGACGATGCGATAGGATTCGTGGCAGGCGACGCAATTGCGCATCAACTCGCCGAGACGCGCAAGCGAGCGCGTCTCGTTCTTGCCTTCCGTGAGGCCCTTCGCCAATTCGTCGAAGCCCTTGCGCATGGGGTGGCCGAAGCTGCGCCATGTCTCCGGAAATTTTGGCCCGAGCGTTGGCGGCATGGCGTTTTCCGCCTGAAAGCGCTGCGCGCCGCGCGCAGCAGCCGCCTCCGCGGCCGCCGCTCTGTCGCCCACAGCGAGCGCCGAGACGATCTGCTCGACGCTCTTTACGAAAAGGCGCATCTGGCCGAGAACGAAAGCCTTCTCGGGCGCCGTCATGGCGACGGCGACGCGCTGATCGGACTCCTCGCCGCGCGCGGCAATCGTCGAAAGGGACAGGCAAAAGGCCACAACCCCCGCTGCACGCCAGCGCATCACGACTCCTTGTCGAACCAACCTATATACTCACAGTATATGTCGACGCCCTGCCGAGCGACAGGCCAAAATCCAGGCGCCGTCGCCGCCACTCTTGTCCACAGGCGGCGCGACGCAGTTGAACGCGCGGCGCGAATCGATATGACTCCGCGCCATGATCTTTCCCTCCCTCACGGCCGGAGGGGCGCCGCGATGACGGCGCCCGCCAAGGTTTCCATCGATCTCGGAACCC
Organism: Methylosinus sp. is20ea; assembly: GCF_059718135.1. Lineage (NCBI taxonomy): Bacteria > Pseudomonadati > Pseudomonadota > Alphaproteobacteria > Hyphomicrobiales > Methylocystaceae > Methylosinus > Methylosinus sp. is20ea. The sequence continues at coordinate 675,088 of NZ_AP046088.1, forward strand.
GCGCCGACGGCGGCGTCGCGACGCTCGATCTCGAGGAGCTGCTGGCGACACGCCTTCTGGTGCAGGGCAATTCCGGCTCCGGCAAATCGCATCTGCTGCGCCGCCTGCTGGAGCAGAGCGCGCCCTGGGTGCAGCAGGCGATCATCGATCCGGAAGGCGATTTCGTCACGCTGGCCGAGCGCTACGGCCATGTGGTGGTGGACGCGCGCTGCGGCATCGCCGATCTCACGCGCATCGCCGCGCGCGCCCGCCAGCACCGCGTCTCCGTCGTGCTCGATCTCGAAGGGCTCGACGCCGAGCAGCAGATGCACGCCGCCGCCGCCTTTCTCGGCGGGCTGTTCGACGCCGAGCGCGACCAATGGTATCCGCTGCTCGTCGTGGTGGACGAGGCGCAGCTCTTCGCGCCCGCCATCGCCGGCGAAGTGTCGGACGAGGCGCGCAAAGCCTCGCTCGGCGCCATGACCAATCTGATGTGTCGCGGCCGCAAGCGCGGTCTCGCGGGCGTCATCGCCACGCAGCGCCTCGCCAAGCTCGCCAAGAATGTCGCGGCGGAGGCGTCCAATTTTCTCATGGGCCGCACCTTTCTCGACATAGACATGGCGCGCGCCGCCGATCTGCTCGGCATGGAGCGGCGGCAGGCGGAAATGTTCCGCGATTTGCAGAGCGGCAATTTCGTCGCGCTCGGGCCGGCCATGGCGCGCCGCCCGCTGCCCGTGCGCATCGGCCCGGTGGAGACTTCCGCGCGCAATGTCAGCCCCAGGCTGCTGCCGCTGCCGGAAGCCGGCGCCGACGACGCGCATCTCATTTTCACGCCCGGCGCCGATGAGGCGCGCTTCGAGGCCCCGCGCCGGCCGCCGCCGCCCGCTCCGACCGCCGATGTGCTGGCGCGTCTCGCGCGCAGCGCGCCGCCGGCTGCCGAGCCGCCGCCGAGCATTTCGCCCGAGCAGCGTCAGGCCGCGATCGATTCGGCGCTGCGCGAGATTTTGGCCGACAGCGACGCCAATTTCCGCACCATCGCCGTGCTCTATCAGGATTTTCTGGTGCGCTGCCGGATTCGCCGCATCGGCGGCGAGCCCTTGAGCCTGCCCGCCTTCCGCCGCCGCCTCGCCGTGGCCCATGCCGGCATAGAGCTCGCCGAAGCCGAGTCCGAGGATTCGCCCTGGGCCGAGGTGCTCGCAATGGCCGGCGCGCTGCCGGAGGATATGCAGGGTGTTTTTCTATCGCTGGCGCGCGCGGCCTTCGACCGCCGCCCCTGCCCTTCCGACGCCGATGTCGCCAGCGCCTATGGCACGCGCTCACCCGGACGGGCGCGGCGGCTGCTCGCCTATATGGAGGAGCGGCAGGCGATCGTCTGCCGGCTCGACCAGCGCGGCTGGCGCATCGTCGCCATTCCCGGCGTCGCCTGGGAGACCGAGCCCGGCGATCCGGGCGCCGCAGCGACGACGACCGAGGCGAGCTCGGCCTGATTATCGGGTTTCGCGCGGCGTTGGCGGCTTCCTTCTCCCCATATGCGGGGCTTGCAGATTCACATTCCTCCAATTCACCCACGGCGTCCTGGCCGGGCTCGTCCCGGCCATCCACGCCAAGGCATCGAGTCTACTGGCTAATTTTGCGCAGCATCGACGCTCCGGCCGCATTCGGACGCGGCCCTGCGGCGAAGGCGCCCGACCCGAGAAGCCGATATTGCAAGATCGCGGGCGCTTCCAAAGATATCTCCGCCGCTCGGCGTGGATGGCCGGGACGAGCCCGGCCAGGACGGCCTTGGAGCCATATGAGATATCTGAGCGAAAGCCGCGGCGGGACTCCCTTACTGCCGCACAGTCTCCCGCTGCGCATAGCCGAGCCGGATGTTCAGCTCTTGCAGCACTTTCTCCGCCGCCTCGGGGATATTGGTGCCGGGCGGGAAGATCGCCGCTGCGCCGGCGTCATAGAGCGCCTGGAAATCCTGCTCGGGAATGACGCCGCCGACGACCATCATCACTTCTTCGCGCCCGGCCGCCTTCAGCGCGTCGCGCAATTCCGGCGTCAGAGCGAGATGGCCGGCGGTCATCGTGTTCACGCCGACGATATGCACTTGTTCTTCCGCGGCGCGCTTGGCCACTTCTTCCGGCGTCGCGAAGAGATCGCCGATGACGACCTCGAAGCCCAAATCCGTGAAGGCGGAGGCGATGACCTTCTGGCCGCGGTCATGGCCGTCCTGGCCGAGCTTGGCGACGAGGATCTTCGGCTTGCGCTTGTCGTTCTCGGCGAAGGCCGCCGTCATGGCGCGCACGCGCGCGACCTTGTCGCAATCGACGCCAGCCTCGCGCGCATAGACGCCGGAAATCACATTGGCCTTGGGCTTGTGGCGGTCGAAGACTTTTTCCATCGCGAAGGAGATTTCGCCGACGCTCGCCTTGGCGCGCGCGGCCTCGATCGCCAGCGCCAGAAGATTGCCGTCGCCCTTCGCGCCCTCGGTCAGCGCATCGAGCGCGGCCTGTGTCCTGGCCTCGTCACGCTCGGCGCGCAGGCGCTCGAGCTTGGCGATCTGCGCGGCGCGCACGGCGGAATTATCGACCTTCAGCACATCCGGCGCGACGTCGCTGTCCGGGCGGAACTTGTTCACGCCGACGACGACCTGCTGTCCGGTGTCGATGCGCGCCTGCGTCTTCGCCGCCACTTCCTCGATGCGCTGCTTGGGCAGGCCGGCGGCGATCGCCTTGGCCATGCCGCCGAGGCTCTCGATCTCCTCTATGTGCTTCCACGCCGCCTCGGCGAGCTCGGCGGTCAGCTTCTCCACATAGAAGGAGCCACCCCAAGGATCGATGATGCGCGTCGTGCCGCTCTCCTCCTGCAACACGATCTGCGTGTTGCGGGCGATGCGGGCGGAGAAGTCGGTCGGCAGCGCCAGCGCCTCGTCCAACGCATTGGTGTGCAGCGATTGCGTATGGCCTTGCGTCGCCGCCATCGCCTCGACGCTGGTGCGGATGGCGTTGACATAGACATCCTGCGCGGTGAGCGACCAGCCCGACGTCTGGCAATGGGTGCGCAGCGTCATGCTCTTCTCGGTCTTAGCGCCGAGGTCTTTCATCAGCCGCGCCCACAGCAGGCGCGCGGCGCGGAGCTTCGCCACCTCCATGAAGAAATTCATGCCGATGGCGAAGAAGAAGGAGAGCCGCGGCGCGAAAGCGTCGATATCGAGCCCCGCGGCGACGCCGGCGCGCACATATTCGACGCCATCGGCAAGCGTGTAGCCCAATTCGAGATCGGCCGAGGCGCCGGCCTCCTGCATGTGATAGCCGGAGATGGAGATGGAGTTGAACTTCGGCATATTCTTGCTGGTGTAGGCGAATATGTCCGAGACGATGCGCATCGACGGAAACGGCGGGTAGATATAGGTGTTGCGCACCATGAATTCTTTGAGGATGTCGTTCTGAATCGTGCCGGTGAGCTGCGCCGGCGGCACGCCCTGCTCCTCGCCCGCCACGATGAACAGCGCGAGAACCGGCAGAACGGCGCCATTCATCGTCATCGACACGCTCATCTGATCGAGCGGAATGCCGTCGAACAAAGTGCGCATGTCATAGATGGAATCGATGGCGACGCCCGCCATGCCGACATCGCCGGAAACGCGCGGATGATCGGAATCATAGCCGCGATGGGTGGCGAGATCGAAGGCGATGGAGAGGCCCTTCTGCCCGGCGGCGAGATTGCGGCGGTAGAAGGCGTTGCTGTCCTCGGCCGTGGAGAAGCCGGCATATTGGCGGATCGTCCAGGGCTGGGCGACATACATGGTCGGATACGGCCCGCGCACATAGGGCGCGACGCCGGGGAAGCCATCGATGAAGGAGAGCCCTTCAATATCCTCGGGGCCGTAGGAATTCTTGACTTCTATGCCCTCGGGCGTTCGCCAGCGGCGCGGCTCGGCGGCCTCGACCGGGGTCGCGGCGACGGAAGCGAAGGCGATTTTTCTGAAGTCGGGAATTTGGGACATTTCTTTCCTCGGCAGGGCTCTCCAGACTTTTAGCGAAAAGCGGCGGGCGGCGCAAAGGCCGACTATTTGGCCACAGCCTTCCAGCGCGGCCCATCCGGCGCGGCAAAATCCAGCTCCCAGCGGTAGCGGCTCAATATATCGAAGCCGAGGATCAGCGGCGTCTCGCCGCCGAGCGCCTCCCGCAGCGGGCCGAAGTCATAAGAAACGACGACGACATCCTTCAGCACGCGCCCGTCGCCGAGATCGATCTCTTTGGCTTTATAGATTTTCGATGCGAATTTCCTGCCCGACGCCTCGCTCACCTTCGCCTTTTTCTTGACAGGCGTGAAAAGAGTCTTGTGCCGCTCCAGAAAGCGGCGGTCGACGGCGGAAATTTCGGCCCCCGTGTCGAAAAGGCCCACGACCTCCGTCTTGCCGAGGCGCACATCGAGGCCGACGAGCTTCTGATCCGCCCACAGCCGGCGGAAGGGGCGAAAGCCGTTCCCGTCGCTCGCGGAGAAAAAGACCATCTCGCCGCCCGCGAGATCGAGCGAGAAACGCGCGCCTTTGAAGAAATCGAGGCCCAGCAGATCATCGCCGTCCGAGGTCGCGCAGCGGGTGACGCGATATTTCGTCCGGCCGATGCTGTTCCCCTGCGCGGCTTTCAGCTCGACATTCGTCGCCTCCACATCCTCGCAGCGCGTGGCGGCGCCCGAGGCGCCCGTCGAAACGCTCGCGCCCAAAGCCGGAAAGACCTCGTTCCAGGGCGCGAGCTTGATGCGGCTGGTCGAGGCGGCGGTGTCGAGCCGCATCGGCCCCATCACATTGCCGAAGCGCATGGTGACATAGGCGCGGCCGCCGCCATCCGCGCCATGGATCACGGTCAGCGGGACGATGGAGCGCTCCATGGAGCGCTCTTGCGCGCGCGCCGGAAGGGCGCCGATGAGAACCGAGAGAAGACAAAGCGGAAAGCGCGAAATCATTTTCGTCGAGATCGTTTTCGAAATCATTTTCGTCATGGCGCGGCGGCTCCGTCCCGGCGGGGAAGCGTCTATAGCGCGGCGCGCGCCTTTCGTCTGCCGCGGAAATCGAGCAGACGGGGCGAGGCGATTTCATGATACTGTAGAGCTGTCGGCTCTCTCGCGCCAGTCGAACGACGGCCGAGAGGCGTTCAGGAGGTCATCCCCCATGGGACGTGCGGCGGTCCGTCTGGCGGCGGGTCTATTGGCGTTGATTTCGAGCGCGGCGCTCGCGCAGCAGCATCGCCCGCGCGGCGTTCCGGGGGACGCCCCCCGCGGACCGGCCGGCGGCGGCGGCCCGGACGCCGTGCTCGCCACATCGAGCGAATGGGGCGGCGCCGGCGGCGTCTACACCTGCGAGCAATGGAAGCAATATCTCGAGCGCATGTTCCGCCTCGCCGACAAGCGCAAGCGCGGCTTCATCGACGCGCAGGATTTCGCGATCATCCCGGGCGTGAGCCCGGTGTTTCAGGCCGCGAGCTTCGATTATTTCGACATGGCCGGAAAAGGCCGCGTCACCCGCGCCGAATTCCTGGCCTTTCCGAGCCCCTTCTTCGCCCGCTACGACAAGAAGAAGAGCTGCCGCGTCTTCCAGGAGGAGCTGGCCAAGGCGCAGACGCCGAGCGTCGGCGGGCCGGAGCCCTCTCCCGGGGCAGGCTTCACCGGACGGGACCGCAGCGGCGGTTTCGGCGGAGGCTATGGCGGCGGAGGCTTCGGCGGGGTCGGCGGCGGCTTCGGACGCTGAGCCGGCAAATCGGGAAGCCCCCCCTCCCGCAACCTCCCCCGCGTAGCGGAGGAGGTTGCGGAAGGGGGCATGAGACCCCCTCAGAACTCCGCCCAATCCTCGTCCTGCGCGGGCTCGGCCTTGCGCACAGCGGAGCCGGAGCGCGACGGCGCGGTCCGCTTCAGCATCGGCCGCGCCGCGGGGGGCGCGCGCGTCTCGATCTCGCCGATCTTGAAGCGCGAGACGAGCTGAACCAGCTCGGCGCTGTCCTCGGCGAGCGAGCGGCTCGCCGCATTCGTCTCCTCCGACATGGCCGCATTCTTCTGCGTGACCTGATCGATCTCCTGCACGGCGGTGTTGACCTCGCGCAGGCTCGTCGATTGCGCCGCGGCGCTCGCCGCTATGCCGGTGACGACGGTGTCGATACGATTGACCTGCTCGACGATGCGGTGGAGCGAGGCGCCGGTCTCGGCGACCAGCCCGACGCCGTCCTGCACGCGTGCGTTGGAGACGGCGATCAGATCCTTGATCTCCTTGGCCGCCTCGGCCGAGCGCTGGGCGAGCGAGCGCACCTCGGTCGCCACCACGGCGAAGCCGCGGCCGGCCTCGCCGGCGCGCGCCGCCTCGACCCCGGCGTTGAGCGCCAGAAGATTGGTCTGGAACGCGATCTCGTCGATGACGCCGATGATCTGGCCGATCTGCTCGGAGGATTTCTCTATGCCGCTCATCGCCTCGATCGCCTCGCCGACGATCTTCTCGCCCTTGACGGCGTCGGTCTTGGCGTCGCCGACGATCTCGCGCGCTTCGACGGCGCTCTCGGCCGCCTTGCGCACCGTGCCGGTGATCTGGTCGACAGCCGCGGCGGTCTCGGCCAAAGTCGCCGCCTGCTGCTCATTGCGCTGCGAGAGATCCTCGGACGCGCGGGCGATCTCGCGCGTGCTGGAGCCGATCGCGCCGCTGGTCGCGACGATGCCGCGCAGCGTCTGCTGCATGCGTTCGACGGCGGCGTTGAAGCGCGCGCGCAGCTTCTCGTAATCCTTGATGAACTCCTTCTCGAGACGGACCTCGAGGTCGCCTTCGGCCAGACGCTCCATGGCGGCGGTATATTGCGAGAAGAAGAAGTCACGATTCTCTATATACCATTTGGCGCCGGCGGCTTTCTCCTCCAGCTTGGCGGCGGCGGCGGCGTTCTGCTCGGCGGCGCGCGTCTCGGCGAGGCGGACCTCCTCGAGCTTGTCGCGGAATATGGCGACCGCCTCCCGCATCTCGCCGATCTCGTCGCTGCAGTTCAGGATCGGCGGCTTGTCCAATGTCTGGCCGCGCGCGAGCTTAGACGTGTAATTGGCGAGCGTGACGATCGGCCTCACGACATGACGATGCGCGATCAGGCCTGCGCCGGCGAGAAGGCACAAAATAGCGATCGTGGCCGCGAGGCTCGCGACGTCGGAGCGATCGCCGAGCAGAGTGGCGTCCTTCTCCGCCGATAACGCAAAAGCATTCGCCAAATCGATTTGGCGCGTCTCGACTGCGCGATGCGCGACGAAGCTCGCATCGAGACGACCCATGGAGGCGGTCACGCCGGCGCCGTCGCCGCGCTCGAGCGCCGGAAGAAACGCATCGATCTCACGCCAAAAAGCGTCGGCCGCCTCTGCCGCCGGCCCTTTGACGAGCGTCGTCAGCTCGGCGGGCAGCAGCGTCGACTTGGACCAGAAGGCGCGACGCTCCTCATATTGCTTGCGCAATGAAGCGAGGCGCGTTTTCGCCTCGCGCGCGTCGATCCTGTAGGAAGCGGCGAGCTCGACGTCGAGATAGGCTTCCAAGAGGGAGAGCGGAGGCGGCAGCGCGTCCGCGACGAAATCCTTGCCGGCGGCGATCTTCTGATAGACGTGTCCGCCGATGCGCAGCTCGTCGAGAATATAGCGTCCGGCCCCGGCAGTCGCCAGGAAAGCGATGAATGCGACGGCGGCGAGCAGACTCGCGGCGCGTGCGATGGAAAGGCGCATTTGCAGTGCCTCCGAATGAGAGCCGCTCGGAGACGTTGCGTCCTGGCGGCGGAAATGTCGGATGAGAGAGGGTGTCGGCCCGCGGAATTCTCCGCGGCCAGGAACAGGCCGGATCGCGCCGGAATGAAGGAACGGCGTCATGCCTTCGACCGCATGCCCGCCCCATGCGCTCGATCCATCATGCGACGAAATTACGCATCACGGATTAAGAAATCATGCAAGACGGCGTCGGTCGGCGTAATCTGGCCCCGCCTGCATCGCCTTGATCCGCGCAGAGGCGGAAGCAATCGATGGAGAAAACCACAAATCCTTTTGGTGAATTCATGGCTCCAAAAATCTCTTCATGGGCGTTCGTGCTGGCCGTGCGCGACCTCGACGCGAGCGCGGTCTATTTCCGCGATGTGCTCGGCTTCCAAATGCTCTGGTCGGATTCCGCCGATTGGAGATTGGTCCAGCGCGACGGCGTTCGCGTGATGTTGGGACATTGTCCAGACGACATGCCGCCCTCGGCGCTCGGCTCCCATAATTTGTTCGGCTACATGAGCGTGAGCGACATCGACGCTTTCTATTCCGAGATCTGCGCGCGCGGCGCGATCTGCACAGCGCCTGCCGATCGTCCCTATGGTATGCGCGAGATGGTCGTCACGACGGTCGAAGGCCATCGTGTCCTGTTCGGGCAAGACATTCCCGAATAATTCGACGCCGAATAATCGAGCCGAGAGCGTTTCCAGCCGAAGTGGACACCGGTTCGGCGTGGAAGCGCGTCGAGACGAAAGCCTGGAGTCTTTCCGTGTTTCAATGAAACACGGAAAGACTCCAGGCGCGATCCAGCGTCACTTGTGCTGGATCGACGCAATATAATCGAGCAGAGCCTCGATCTGGCCGGGCGAGAACTCGAAGCGCGGCATGTCGAGCCCGCCATGGCCGACGACGATGCCTTCGGCCAGCGCCTCCTCGAGATTCTCGAGCGGATATTTTTTCGCCAGCGCGCGGAATGGCGGCGAAGCCGGATTGGGACTCTTTCCATGCGCGCCGGTCGCATGACAGCGGCTGCAATTGGCTTTGGCGATGGCGCGGCCGCGCTCGATCTGCATGTCCTGCGCGAACCCCGCGCTCGCAGCGAGGACAGCGGCGATCACGACCAGAATGAAACGCATGGCGCCCTCCCCTCGCTACGACGATCGTGCGCGTCAGCCGCGCGCCTGCAGCGGCACGACATTGTGCAGCGTCGTCTCCGCGCCCTCGAAGAAGCGGCGCAGATTGCGCGCCGCCTGGCGGATGCGCTGCTCATTCTCGACGAGCGCGAGACGCAAATGCCCCTCGCCATGCTCGCCGAAGCCGACGCCCGGCGCGACCGCCACATCCGCCTTCTCGATGAGGAGCTTGGAAAATTCGAGGCTGGTCATGCCGGAAAAGCGCTCCGGAATCGGCGCCCAGACGAACATGGAGGCGGAAGGCGCTGGAATCGTCCAGCCCGCCTGAGCGAAGCTCTCCACCATCACGTCGCGGCGCTTCTTATAGATGGCGCGCATCTCCTTGATGCAATCGTCCGGGCCGTTCAGCGCCGCAGTCGCCGCCACCTGGATCGGCGTGAAGGCGCCATAGTCGAGATAGCTCTTCACCCGCGCCAGCGCCGCGCAGAGCCGCTCATTGCCGACGGCGAAGCCGATGCGCCAGCCGGCCATGGAGAAGGTCTTCGACAGCGAGGAGAACTCGACCGCGATATCGATCGCGCCATTGACCTGCAGGATGGAGGGCGGCGGATTATCGTCGAAATAGACCTCGGCATAGGCGATGTCGGAGAGCACGAAGATGTCGTGCCGTTTCGCGAAGGCGACGAGATCCTTGTAGAAATCGAGCGAGGCGACCGTCGCCGTCGGATTGGCCGGATAGCAGACGACGATGGCGATGGGCTTCGGAATCGAATGCGCGACGGCCTTTTCCAGCGCATGGAAGAGCTGCGGCGTCGGATCGGCGGGCACGGAGCGGATGACGCCGCCAGCCATCAGAAAGCCGAAAGCGTGAATGGGGTAGGAGGGATTGGGCGCGAGGATCACATCGCCGGGCGCGGTGATCGCCTGCGCCATATTGGCGAAGCCCTCCTTGGAGCCGAGCGTCGCCACCACCTGCGTCTCGGGATCGAGCTTCACGCCGAAGCGGCGCTCGTAATAGCCGGCCTGGGCGCGGCGCAGCCCGGCGATGCCCTTGGAGGCCGAATAGCGATCGGTGCGCGGACGGCCGGCCGTCTCGACGAGCTTCTCGATCACATGGCGCGGCGCGGGCAGATCGGGATTGCCCATGCCGAGATCGATGATGTCGGCGCCGCCGGCGCGCGCCTTGGCCTTGAGCCGATTGACCTGCTCGAACACATAAGGGGGAAGACGCTTGATGCGATAGAAGTCCGACATCGCCGATATCCGTTGAAAGCTCCGCCGGCCCCTTTTTTCAGGCGCGGCGGACGATTGTGACGCGAAACCCTTTCGAAAGAGCTAGGGCCGTTTCGTTTCGGCGCGCCGTTCTTTCGGCGCGTCGGGAATTTTGACGCGGCCGCCGCGGGCGCGATTGGCGGCCGCGGCGGCGGCCAGCTCTTTCTCGAGCGCAGCGGCGCGGGCGGCGCTCTTCTTGGCGTCCTTCTTGACGTCGGCCGCCGGCGTCGGCGCGGCGAAGGGCGTGTAGCTCGTGGCGCCCGTCCGCGAATGGGCGACGAAATCGGCCGGCGGCGACGGCGGACGGCGCATGTCCAGCCCCTCGAAGAATTTGCCGATCGACGCTCCGACCGTCTCCGACCCGCTCTCCTGCGCGCGCGCGCCGCCAGTGGCGGCGGCGGCGAGAAAGGTCAGGCAGATCACGAAACGCGAGATCATCGGCTTCTCCGGATAGCTGCTTTTCGTCATAGAGCGACAATGAGGCTTTGATAAGGGGGCCCGGACTTTGATAAGGGCGCCAAGACAAGGAGGCTCCTGCCCTTCCGCGACGCATCGCCGCGCTTAAGTATTGGAGGAAGCGCTTTTCTCCGGGGGAGACGGTTTCCGAACCTTCGCGGGATATGCTCTAAGGAAGAGACGAGGCCGGCGGCCGGGGAGCCGCCGAGGACAGGACAGCTCATGACCGCACAACGCCGTTCGCCTGCCGGAGCCAAACGGCGGCCCCCGCTTCGCGCGGCGGCCGAGCCCCAGACTGCGCCGCCCGAGGCGACGAAGGGGCGCGCGGCTGCCGACGTCGAGCGGAGCCTGAAGCTCGCGCCCAAGGGACATGGCGCAAGCAATGCCGCAAGCAATGCCGCGGGGAAAAAGGCCGAGAGCCCCGTCGTCGAATCGCGCGCTGCGAAAGCCGCGAAGAAAAAGAAACCGCAAAAGCCCGTTCAGGAGAAAGCGGCGCCGGCTCCACGCCCCGGCGAGACGCGCCGTCGCGACGCGCTCGACGCCGCGGCCGCGCTGCTGACCAGCGCCGCGGGGGAATTGACCGAGGAGCAGCGCCGGCTGCTGGTCGAGCGGCTGCTGCTCCATGCGGAGGCCGTTCCCGAGCCGCCGGAGCCCGCCCCGCGGACGCGGTCGCCGGTCCGATCGCCGGCCGCGCCCAGCGGCCATGACTTCGAGGTGTTCGCCGAAAATCTGGCGCGGCTGGTGGATCAGGGCCGCAAGGCGCTGGCCGCCGCGATCGGCGGCATGGAGCCGGGCGACACGCGCAGCGAGCTGGCCAGCAATGTCGCCGATGCGGCCAAGACGCTCGGCGTCGTCGCCGAGCGCTGGATGGTTAATCCCGAGCAGGCCTACGCCGCCCAGGCGACGCTCGTCTCCGGCCTCACCGACATATGGAGCCAGACGCTGCGCCGCTTCTCCGGCGAGGACACGCCGCCGATCGTCCCGCCGGACCCCAATGACAAGCGCTTCGCCGCGCCGGAGTGGAACGACAATCCCTTCTTCGACTGGCTGCGCCAATCCTATGCGCTGACGACGCGCTGGGCCGGCGAGACGGTGGAGAGCACCGAAGGGCTCGACCCGCAGGTGAAGGCCAAGGCCGGCTTCTACACGCGGCTGATCGCCAGCGCGCTGTCGCCCTCCAATTTCGTCGCCACCAATCCCGAGCTGCTCCGCGCCACGCTGGACGCGCGCGGCGAAAATCTCGTGCGCGGCATGAAGATGCTGACCGAGGATCTCTCCGCCGGCCATGGCATGTTGAAGCTGCGCCAGAGCGACGAGAGCAAGTTCGAGCTCGGCGTCGACATGGCGACAACGCCCGGCAAGGTCGTCTATCGCACGCAGGTGATGGAGCTCATCCAATATGCGCCCTCGACGCCGACGGTCTATGAGCGCCCGCTGCTGATCGTGCCGCCGTGGATCAATAAATTCTATGTGCTCGATCTCAATCGCGAGAAGAGCTTCGTGCGCTGGGCGACGGCGCAGGGCCTCACCGTCTTCGTCATCTCCTGGGTCAATCCGGACGAGAGCCAGGCGGAGAAGGGCTTCGACGCCTATATGAAAGAGGGCGTGCTCGCCGCGCTCGATGCGGTGCAGAAAGCGACGGGCGCGCCGCATGTGGCGGCGGCCGGCTATTGCGTCGGCGGCACCATGCTCGCCGCGACGCTCGCCTATATGGCCGAGAAGGGCGACGACCGCATCGACAGCGTGACCTTTCTGGCGACGCAGGTGGATTTCACCGACGCCGGCGACATGCAGGTGTTCATCGACGAGGCGCGCCTCGCCGCGCTCGACGAAGCCATGTCCCGCACCGGCTATCTCGAAGGCGTCAAAATGGCGACGACCTTCAATATGCTGCGTCCGAACGAATTGTTCTGGACCTATTTCGTCAACAACTACATGAAGGGCGTCGAGCCCGCGGCCTTCGATCTGCTCACCTGGAACTCCGACTGCACGCGCATCCCGCGCGCCAATCATCTGTTCTATCTGCGCTATTGCTACATAGAGAATGCGCTGTCGCAGGGCCGCATGGTCATAGACGGCGTCACGCTCAATCTGCGCAAGGTAAAGATCCCGATCTATGAGCTCGCCGCCAAGGAAGACCACATCGCGCCGGCGCGTTCCGTCTTCACAGGGGCGAAATATTTCGGCGGCGAGGTGCGCTATGTGCTCGCCGGCGCGGGCCACATAGCAGGCGTCGTCAATCCGCCGGCGAAGAACAAATATCAATTTTGGACCGGGGGCCCGCCTATCGGCCTTTATGAAGACTGGGCCAAGACCGCCCATGAGACCAAGGGCTCCTGGTGGGGCGACTGGCTCGCCTGGCTCACCGCGCAAGCTCCGCGGCGCGTGCCGGCGCGCATCCCCGGCGACGGCGCGCTGAAGCCGCTCTGCGACGCGCCGGGAGATTATGTGCGCGTGCGGGGGTGAGGCGAGTCGCGCCCCCGCGACGTCAGCGCGATCGGGTGACGCTTTCCTGGTCCTGATGGGCCCTAAAGGACCCGTCTCGAAGGACGAAGAAAGCGTCATGCGCCGCTTTTTAGAGCTTCCGCCTTCGCGCTTCGAGACGCAGCCTTCGGCAGTTCCTCGGCATGAGAGCGAGGATTGTCGCTTTCGGGTAGCGCGTCGGTTTGACTTTCCGTTCGTGACTTGAAGCAGACATTCAGGAAGTCTTCTGGCGATATCGACGGTATCTGAGGTGAACTGCGGGGCCACGTTGAGATGGAGTGCGCTTTGGCGCACACTGACGGGCTTGCATCAAATTTTATTTCGAAGTGGCTTGGACAATCGGATGTGGCGGACTGGCGTCCAGGGGCGATCTGAGGCGTTGAGCTGAGACGCACCCATCGGTAAAATGAACCACCACGTCGCATAGAGACAACTGAAAATGTTTAGACGAATTGCGATAATGGCTAGCTTCCTGCTGTGGGAAGCGGTCTCGGCGCACGCGATGACGTTCTCTTGGCGTGACGACTCAACTGTGCATGCGTCGGGACCGATTGAAGAAGGCGACGCGGCTCGATTCGAGGCGCTGCGAACATTCAACACGTTGGAGTTAGACAGTCCCGGCGGGCTAGTCGTCGAGGCTTTAAGAATAGCTACAAACATGGATGTTCGTGGCGGCATCCGCACGGTCGTCAAGCCAGGCCAGTCTTGCGCCTCCGCATGCGCGATGGCGCTGTTCGTTTCGGGCAAACAAAGAATCGTCTACTGGGGCGGTCGCCTCGGCATCCACTCTTGCGCCTTTCGGGAGGGCGCTCAATTCCCCGAATGCAACGAGGCCATGGCCACTAACGCTACCGCACATGGCGTGCCTTGGGGAGTCATCGGGGGGTTCGGCAACTATACGAAACCAACGACCATGATGTGGATCGGGGCCGAAGAATCGGAGTGCTGGGGATTCATGAGATGGAGCGCCGAAGATACCGAGAGCAACGGCGTTGCATGTTTTCAGATGAGCCTGTGGAGACGCGACAACCGTAAGCCACCCGAAGTCACGGCCGAAAACGCCAACTATATTTTATGCAGAATGAACGCAGGCACGTCGCTCGTTCATATCGCAACGGGCGACGAACAGCAGGGCTTTTCCGCCGCCTACCGTAAAGCTTGCGAGCGTGTTGCGTCGGACCCGAAGACGCCTAAGTATGCGGCTGTCGACATCATTATGTGGCTGGCTCTTGCCGACCCCGATGTCATGGCGCTAAAGCCGGCGACGCTGATGATGAGCATTTTGAACGGTGATGGAACCAATATCGGCAATTGTTGGAAGTGCGTGACGTGCCCCTGAAAAATCCCACCAGCATCGATTAGAGTCCGACCGATTGCAGGACGGACACGATGAAGAAGAAACGGTTCACGGAAGAGCAGATCATCGGGATTTTGCGGGAGCAGGAAGCCGGCGCGAAGGCGGCGGACCTCGCGCGCAAATACGCGGTTTCGGAGACGACGCTCTACAATTGGAAGGCCAAATTCGGCGGGATGGACGTTTCCGAGGCCAAGCGGCTGAAGGCGCTGGAGGAGGAAAATGCCCGTCTGAAGAAACTCTTGGCCGATCAGATGCTCGATGCGGCGGCGCTTCGCGAGCTCCTGGCAAAAAAATGGTAGGGCCCGCCTCGAGCGCGAAGCCGTCGCGCACCTTCAGGCCGTCATGGGCCTGTCGGAACGTCGGGCCTGCCGGATCGTCGCGATCGATCGCAAGACGGCGCGCTACACGTCGACACGCCCGGCCGACGCCGAGCTTCGAGCCGAGCTGCGCGATCTCGCCAATGCGCGGCGGCGCTTCGGCTATCGGCGGCTGTTCATCTTGCTCCGGCAGCAGCGCTCGGGCAAGAACCGCATCTATCGGCTCTACCGCGAGGAAGGGCTGACGGTAAGGAAGCGCCGCGCGCGCCGCCGCGCCATGGGAACACGGGCGCCGATTCTCGTCGAGGCGAAGCCGAATGCCCGATGGTCTCTCGACTTCGTGCACGACCAGCTCGCCAGCGGCCGACGATTCCGCATCCTGAACATCGTCGACGACGTAACGCGTGAATGCCTGGCGGCGATCCCGGACACGTCGATCTCCGGCAAGCGGGTGGCGCGCGAGCTGTCCGCGCTGATCGAAAGGCGCGGCAAGCCCGGCATGATCGTTTCCGACAATGGGACGGAGTTCACCTCGAACGCCGTCCTGTCCTGGTCGGAGGAGAACAAGGTGGAGTGGCATTTCATCATGCCGGGCAGCCGATGCAGAACGGCTTCTGTGAGAGCTTCAACGGCCGCATGCGGGACGAGCTGCTCAACGAGACGCTGTTCTTCGGCCTCGACCACGCGAGAGAGAAGATCCGCTCTTGGATTCACGATTATAACCACCGGCGCCCGCACTCTTCCCTCGGCTATGCGACACCCGCGGACTATGCGGCCGCGCTCACCGCAACAGGCGATCGGCTGCGCAACCCGGACCAGCTCCGCCGATCGCCTGTTGCTCACCCCACGCCCGCGGGCGTATCAACCGCCGGGACTCAACTCGCCGCTGGATGAAACTTCGGGGGCAGGTCATGCGTTACCATAATGGGCATGTCAAAGCTTATGAACGGCTATCCCAAAGAGGCAGTGGCAGACTTTAGGAAGGCCATAAACCTTGTTAAGCGAGACATAGGCTCTGCGCCCAGATGGCTTACGTCAAGATTTGATTTGGCGGCAGAGGAGGCAAAGAAAGTTCCACAATAATATTTGGCTCAAGTCGATGCGCGGACGGCGAATGGCCGCTTCTGGCGAATCGCAGAAAACGCAAAACCGACCAAAACCGACCCACTCCCCCGTTTTTGCCGCGCCGCCCTCCCCGCGACCTTCCTCCCCCTACCCAAAACCGCGCGGCTCCAATATAGCTTCGCCCAGCCGAATGACCGCCGAGGGACCTCCCGCCATGTCGCACGACTCCACTCCGCATTTCCACAATCAGCCGGGCGTCGCCAAGATCAAGGTCGGCTCCAAGGAATTCATGTGCATCGGCGCGCTGCCGCCCTTCGACCATCCGCATGTCTTCATCGACATGGGCGCGGCCGACGAGGCCGTCTGCCCCTATTGCTCGACGCTTTATGTCTTCGACGCCGCCCTCGGGCATGGCGCGGCCGATCCGGCCGAATGCGTCTATCATTCCGAGACCGTCCTCGACCCGACCGCCTGACGCCGCGCGAATGGGCGACCCCTTCGTCGTCGTCGGCGCCGGCATAGGCGGGCTCGCCGCGGCCATCGCTCTGGCCCGCGCCGGCCGGCGGACGCTCGTCCTGGAGCGGGCCGAGCAAATCGAGGAAGTGGGCGCCGGCCTGCAGATTTCGCCCAACGCCGGCCGCATCCTGCAGGATTTCGGCATGCGCCCGGCGCTGGACGCTGTCGCTCTCGAGCCCCGCGCCCTGAACATCAGGCGCGCCGCCGACGGCGCCATTCTGGCGCGCCTGCCGCTCGCTGCGGCGCGCGACCGCTGGGGCGCGCCTTTCCGCGTCTTCCACCGCGCCGATCTGCAGAAGGCCCTGCTCGACGAGGCGCTGCGCCTCGGCGTCGAGGCGCGCACCGCCGCGCGCTGCGACGGCTTCGCGCAGGACGCGGGCGGCGTGCGGCTGACTGTGGGCGAGGAGACTCTGGACGCCGAGGCGCTGATCGGCGCCGACGGGCTGCGCTCGACGATTCGCGATGCGCTCGGCCTGGTGGCGGCGGATGCGCCCGGCCCCGTGGGGCTCACCGCCTGGCGGATGCTGATCCCGATCGACGCCGCGCCCGCCGCCCTGCGCGAGCGGGAGACCCACATCTGGCTCGGACCGGGCGGCCATATCGTCCATTATCCGCTGCGCGACGCGACCATCGTCAGCGCCGTCGCCATTGTCGAGGACAGCGCCGATCGCGGCCCGCTCGCCGAGACGCGCACGGGGGCGGAACTCGTCCGCGCCATGGGTTTCAAACGCTGGAGCCGCGATTTGCGCGCTCTCCTCGAGGCCGGCGGCGAATGGCGGCGCTGGCCGCTCTATGCCCGGCCGGAGCTCGCGCGCTGGGGCCGCGGCCGCGTGGCGCTGCTCGGCGACGCGGCGCATCCCATGGTCCCCTTTCTCGCCCAGGGCGCGGCCCAGGCCATCGAGGACGCTGCCGCGCTCGGCCGCGCCTTCGCGGATGGGCGCGCAGAGGTCGAAGCGACGCTCGAGGCCTATCAGGCGGGACGGACCGAGCGCGCGATTCGCATTCAGCGCGCCTCGCGGCGCCAGGGCGCCAATTGCCATTACGCCGGGCCGATGGCGACGCTGCGCGACATCGCCGTCCGATTCATGGGCGGCGAGGGCGTGCTCGCCCGCAACGCCTGGATCTATCGCTGATCGTCCGAGCCCGCGACGACGCGCTCTATGCGCGGATCCGGCGCGAGCCACATGATCGCGACCGCCACATAGAGTCCGAGCGCCAGCAGCGGCGAGACGAAATAGCCGGCCGCTATGGCGCAGAGATACATGACGATCGAGGCCCTGCCCTTCGCATCGCGGCCGACCGCGCCGGCGAGCGTCGAAGCCGGGCCGTCCGCCCGCAAAATCGCCGCCGTCAGCAGATAATAGGCGATCGCCGGCATGAGCAGCGCGACGCCATAGAGAATGGTCGGCGCGCTGGCGAAATCATTGTCGGCCATCCAGGCGGTGGCGAAGGGAATGAGCGACAGCCAGAACAAGAGATGCATGTTCGCCCAGAGCACCAGCCCGTCCACCCGCGAGACGGCGTAGAGCAGATGATGGTGATTGTTCCAATAGATGGCGACATAGGCGAAGCTCAGCACATAGCTGGCGAAAGTCGGCGCGAGGGGCGCGAGCGCCGACCAGTCGGCGCTGTGCGGCGCTTTCAGCTCGAGCACCATTATGGTGACGATGATCGCAACGACCCCGTCGCTGAAAGCCGCGAGCCTATCCTTCTCCATCGCTTCGCTCCGATCGCGCCCATTTCCGGGACGCCCATTTCCGGGAGTGGACGCATAGCGGCGAAAAAATGGCCGCGTCTCCACGGACTTGGCAGCCATGTCCGCGGGCTGATAATGATGACGAATTGGTTACGCTGCAACGAGGGTCCGCCTATGCCTCTCGCCCGCGCCGCGATGATCGGCCTTCTCGCCTGCGCCGGCCTTGCCGCCGCAGAGTCTTTTGTGTGCGTGAACTCTTTCGCGCGCGCGGAAGGCGCGCCAGTGCGCGCGGAGAATACGCCGGCGCGCGCGCAAGACGCGCCGCCGCCCGTCCCGACATTCGCCGCGGCGGAAGAGGGATGGATCGTGACGGTTCGCGCCATCGGCGCGCTCTCCCCGAGCTTTCCGGGCTCGGGCACGCTGCGTCCCTACCCCTTCCCGTCGATCAGCTTCCGGCGCATCGGCGAGGCCGAGCTGTTCTCGGCGCCGGACGACGGATTCGGCTTCGCGATCATCGACTCCAACGGCTTTCGCGCCGGCCCGGTGGCCAATTTCGTGTTCAAGCGCGGCCAGCGCGACGGGCTCTATGGCCTGCACACCGTCGAGCTCACCCATGAGATCGGCGGCTTCGCCGAATATCAGAGCGAGCATTTCCGCACGCGCGCGGAGCTGCGGCAGGGCATAGACGGGCACAAAGGCTTCGTCGCCTCGCTCGGCGCGGATCTCTATGGCGGCGACGGCCGCGCGACTTTGTCCTTCGGACCGCGCCTCAGCCTCGGCGACAATCGATACGCCAACGCCTATTTCTCGGTCTCGCCTTTCGAGGCTCTGGTCAATGGGCGCATCGAGCCTTATGAGGCCAATGGCGGATTCACCGCGGCCGGCGGCCTCGCCACCTTCCGCTACGACTTCAGCAAAGACACCAACGCCACTTTTTACGGTGGCTTGCAGCGGCTGACGGGCAGCGTCGGCGCGAGCCCGATTCCCAATGAGATCGGCTCGCGCAATCAATTCACCGCCGGCCTCTCGATCGCGCGCTCCTTCGAGATTCGCGGATTTGCCTGGTGAAGCCCGCACGCATGGCGCGCGCGGCGCTTCTTGACTCTCGCTAGGATGAGTGCAAGTCTCGCTCACTATGGCCAATAGACTACGCTCGATCTTCTTCCGGCGATTGGCGCTGGGGCTCTATACGCTGACAATCATCGTCGGCGCGCTGGGCTTCGCGTCGCATCGCGGCCATGGTGGGGCGGGCGTCAGCGTCTTCGAGGATCGCGCCGCCTTCTGCCAGGATTTCCAAAAGGCCCATAGCGCGCCCAAGACGCCCTTCGTCGTCTGCTGCGACGCATGTGTCTCCAGCGCGCCGCCGGCCCTCCCGGCGGTCATCACGCATATTATTTATCGTTTCGAGATTTCCACCCGTTTCGATTTCGCCTCTCGCCTCGGTCGGGACCTCGATGAGAGCCCGGACAATCTCCGCTCGAGAGCGCCGCCCGCCTTCGTCTGATACGTCGATGCGGCCCTCCAGGGCGCAATGCGCCCAGCTAGTTTCCTAAGCACAGCCTCCCCGTTTCGTCCTGCGTTCTCTCGCGCGGGCGTCGCATAGGCCACAGGAACAAGGAACACGAATCGTCGCCCTCTACTCCCGAGAGAAGCGACGATTCGAGCGGACTTCCGCGAGCGCTCGCCGGTTCAGATGGCGGACCCCGTAGTTGCGTCACCCCATGTCTCATCCTCGACACGCCTTTCCCCGAGGCGTGGAAATCTCCCCCCGATACGAGGCGGGACATAGCGACGGAAATGCGGTTCAGGGCCGGTGAGGCTCGCGGAATCTGTCGACCGACTTGAAAGGCGGAGATCGGACCTCCCTCCGACGAGCTGCGCCTTACAGAGCGAGCGTTTGAGCGGACCTCTATGGTCCATGCCGCCTCGCTCCTCTTGTCGGCCGCCACTGCGCGGCGCTCCCTCTCCCCCGGGGGAGCGCCGCCCTTGGCCCGGCCGCTCCCGTGATATCCCGCAAATTGCCCCGGCGCTCACGCCACGACCACCTCCTGCTCGATCGCGCCGAAGATCGAATGGCCCTGCGCATCGCGCATTTCGATGCGAATGCGGTCTCCGGGCTTCAAGAATGGCGTCCGCGCCGCGCCGCCGATGAGGCTCTCCACGACGCGCTGCTCGGCAAGGCAGGAATAGCCCACCCCGCCCTCGGCGATCGGCCGCCCGGGCCCACCATCCGCCGCGCGATTCGACACAGTGCCGGAGCCGATGATCGAGCCCGCCGCCAGCGCGCGGGTGCGCGCGGCATGGGCGATCAGCCGGCCGAAATCGAAGGTCATGTCGAGACCGGCGTTCGGCCGGCCGAGCGGCGCGTCATTGACGAAGGAGAGCAGCGGCAGAGCGAGCCTCGCGCCGTCCCAGGCGGCGCCGAGCTCGTCCGGCGTCACGGCGACCGGCGAAAAAGCCGAGGCGGGCTTGGATTGAAAAAAGCCGAAGCCCTTGGCGAGCTCGCTCGCAGTGAGGCCGCGCAAGGTCACGTCATTGACCAGCATGACGAGCGCGATGCGCGCGCGCGCCGCCTCGGCTCCGACGCCAGCGGGAACGTCATCGGTGACGACGGCGACCTCCGCCTCGAGATCGAGGCCGTATTTCTCGTCGAGGAAGGGGATAGGATCGCGCGGGCCCAAAAACCCGTCCGAGCCGCCCTGATAGATCAGCGGATCGCTCCAGAAGGAAGCCGGCATCTCCACGCCGCGCGCTTTCCGCACCAGAGCGACATGATTCACATAGGCCGAGCCGTCGGCCCATTGAAAGGCCCGCGGCAGAGGCGCGGCGCAATCATGCTCGCGAAAGCGAAACGACGGGAGCAGCCCCGCCTCCAGCCGCCCAGCGAGCGCGGCGAGACGCGGCGCCGCGCGCGGCCAATCATCCAGCGCCGCCTGCAGAGTCGGCGCGATATCCGCCGCCTCGGTCGCGCGCGTCAAATCCCGCGAGACGACGACGAGCCGTCCGTCGCGGCCCTGCTTCAAAGACGCGAGCTTCATATCCACTCCTTTAGGGCGCGCCGTCGAAGCGGCGGCCGAGCCCCGCCCAGCAATCGGCATAGTCCTTTTGCAATGTCTCGAGCGTCGCCGCGTAACGCGTCAGATGCTGCGGCAGCCGCGTCTCCAGCATGAAGGCGAGCGTCCCCTCGAGCTTTTGCGGCGTCAGCGCCTCGGCCGTCGCCTGCGCGAAGCTCGCCGCATCGGGCCCATGCGGCAGCATGCTATTGTGCAGCGAGACGCCGCCGGGCAGAAAGCCCTCCGGCTTGGCGTCATAGCGCCCATAAATGAGCCCCATGAATTCGCTCATCACATTCATGTGGAACCAGGGCGGCCGGAAGGTGTGCTCGGCGACGAGCCAGCGCTCGGGGAAAATCAGAAAATCGATATTGGCGGTCCCTTCCCGCTCGGACGGCGCCGTCAGCACGCAGAAGATCGACGGATCGGGATGATCGAAGAGCAGCGCGCCGACCGGCGCGAAGCGCGTGAGATCATATTTGTAGGGCGCGTAATTGCCGTGCCAGGCGACGACGTCGAGCGGCGAATGATCGAGCCCGCAGATGAAGAATTTGCCGCCCCATTTCACCGTGAGCCGGCACGGCCGCTCCGCATCCTCGAAAGCGGCGACCGGCGTCTCGAAATCGCGGGCGTTGGCGAGACAATTGGCGCCGATCGGCCCGCGGTTCGGCAGCGTGAAGGGCGCGCCGTAATTCTCGCAGAGATAGCCGCGCGCCGGACCCTGGACGAGCTCCGCCTTGAACTTCACGCCACGCGGAATGACGCCGATCTCGCCGGGCGCGATCTCCATTGCGCCGAATTCCGTGACGAAGCGCAGCGCGCCCTCTTGTGGGACGAGCAGCAATTCGCCGTCGGCGTCATAGAAATAGTCGTCGGTCATGGAGCGCGTGACGAAATAGAGCCCGGCCGCCATGCCGCTCTGCGCATCGACGTCGCCCGCGGTCGTCATCACGCGCAGGCCGGCGAGAAAGGTGAGCGGCCCATCGGGCATGGGCGGCGGGCCCCAGCGATAACGGCCGAGCGACAGATCATGCTCGTCGCGCGCCGGCGCGCTTTTCCAGAAGGGGAGCTCGAGCCGCTCGAAACGCCCGACGTGACGCACGGACGGGCGAATGCGATAGAGCCAACTGCGCCCATTGGCGCCGCGCGGCGCGGTGAAGGGCGAGCCCGACAATTGCTCCGCATAGAGCTTGTAAGGGCAATACTGCGGCGAGTTCTGGCCGACGGGCAGAGCGCCAGGCAGCGCCTCGCTGGCGAATTCATTGCCGAAGCCGGACATGTAGCGGAGAGTCATGGCTCATACTCCGATGATGACGGCGCGAGCGACCAGGAAGCGGAGAGAAAGGCGGCCGCCCCCTTCCCGGCCCTCCCCCGCTGCGCGCTATCGAATGCACACATCCTCCTCGCCCCAGCGACGTCCTGGCCGGGCTTGTCCCGGCCATCCACGCCAACACGCGGAGGCGTCTTAAGAAGTTTGGCGTGACGCCGAAGCTCCGGCGAAGCCCGACATGGGATGAAATCCATCGATACCGGGCGCTTTCCTTTGGTTTCTCAGTTGTTTGGCGTGGGTGGCCGGGACAAGCCCGGCCATGACGGCCGCAGCGTCTCGCGATATATGAATCCGATAGCCCACTGCGCGGGAAGGGTGAGGGAGGGGGTGTCGAGCGTCGCTCGAGCGACACGCTTTCACCCCTCACGCTCCCGCGCGCAGCACGCCGCGCTTCACCTGATCGTCCTCGATCGACTGAAACAGCGCGCGAAAATTTCCCTCGCCGAATCCCTCGTCGCCTTTGCGCTCGATGAATTCGAAGAAGATCGGCCCGATCACCGTCTTGGAAAAAATCTGCAACAGCAGCTTGCGGCCCTCGCCATCGATCAATATTCCGAGCTCGCGCAAGCGCTCGAGCTTTTCGCCATGCCCGGGCAGCCGCTCCTCGACGCGCGCGTAATAAGACTCCGGCGGCGCCGGCATGAATTGCAGCCCGCGCGCCCGCAGAGCCGAGACCGTGCGATAAATATCGTCGCAAGCGCAGGCGACGTGCTGAATGCCCTCCCCCCTGTACGCGACGAGATATTCCTCGATCTGACTCTTGTCGTCGACGCTCTCGTTGATCGGAATTCGTATCTTCCCGCAGGGGCTCGTCATCGCGCGCGAATGCAGGCCGGTGAGCTTTCCCTCTATGTCGAAATAGCGAATCTGCCGGAAGGAGAAGAAGCGCTCGTACCAGCCCGCCCATTCGTCCATATGGCCGCGAAACACATTATGCGTGAGATGATCGATCACGGTGAGGCCGACGCCCTCGGGGCGCGGATCGCGCGCGCCGGTCCAGCGGAAATCGACATCCCAGATGGAGCCGCGATCGCCATAGCGATCGACGAGATAGACGAGCGCGCCGCCGACGCCGACGAGCGCCGGAATCTTCAATTCCATCGGCCCGATCCGGGTTTCCGCCGCGCTCGCGCCCAAGGCGAGCGCGCGCTCGAAAGCAAAGCGCGCATCCGTGACGCGAAAGCCCATTGCGCAGGCGCAAGGTCCATGCGCGCGCGCGAAAGCGGCGGCGACGCTGTCGGGCTCGGCGTTGAGCACGTAATTCACATCGCCCTGCCGAAAGAGCGTCACATTCTTGGAGCGATGCCGCGCGACAGCGACGAAGCCCATCTGCTCGAGCAGAGCCGCGAGCTGCGCGGGCTCTGGATGCGCGAACTCGACGAATTCGAAACCATCCGTTCCCATCGGATTTTCGGAGACCCGCGGATTTTCGGCGACCTGCGGATTTTGTGCGATCTGCGGAGAAGGCGACATTGCGAGCCTCCTTGCGATTTGAGCTCGCCTTCAACATATTGCGTCCGGCCGCCGATTGTAGGGCCGGCGGGCGGCCGGGAGGCGCCTCGCGTGAAGCTCTATGATTATTTTCGCTCATCCGCCGCCTATCGCGTGCGGATCGCGATCGAGCTGAAGGGGCTGGCCATAGAGCGCATCCCCGTCCATCTCGCGCGCGGCGAGCAGCGCCGGCCCGATTATCTCGCGAAAAATCCGCAAGGCCTCGCGCCGGCGCTCGAGCTCGACGATGGAACCATAATCACGCAATCATTGGCGATCATCGATTATCTCGACGCGCTTGCGCCGCAGCCGCGGCTGACGCCCGCCGATCCTCTGCTCGCGGCGAAGGTTCGCGGCGTCGCGCTCGCCATCGCCTGCGACATTCATCCGCTCAACAATCGCCGCGTGCTCGACTATCTGCGCGAGCGGCTCGGACAGGACGATTCCGGGGTCGACGGCTGGGTCCATCATTGGGTGCTGAAGGGCGGGCTCGAGGCGGTGGAGCGGCTCATCGAGCCCGGCCCCTTCTGCTTCGGCGCGCAGCCGACGCTCGCCGATGTCTGTCTCGTCCCGCAACTCTTCGCGGCGCGGCGCTTCTCGACGCCCCTCGAAGCGCTGCCGAAGCTCTGCGCCGTTGAGGCGCATTGCCTCGCCCGTCCCGCCTTCGCCGCGGCCGAGCCGTCGCGACAGGCCGACGCCGAATGACGACATGCGAAGCCGCGTCGTCGACGAGGCTTTGTCGCAGTCGCGACAAAGCCGAATCCGAGGCTGGAAGAAAGAAATTCTTCTGTTTCATCGCCGTTCGATCAAATCATTCTATGCTTCATTTTCCTGAAAACAGGATCTGTCGAAAGTGTCGCACAAAAGAGAAAGTTCCGGCCTAGTACAATTGCCGACAAAAATCACGTTGAAGGACAATTCGCCTTCGGTATGATTTCTGCACGACGCGGTTCGAGCCGCCGCGACTCTCGTGAGCGACGACGCAATAGGGTTCGAGCATCGAGCGAGGAGTAACGCATATGCCGCTCCAAATTGGCGAAGCAGCGCCGGATTTCGAAGCCGACACGACAGAGGGACGCATCAAATTCCATGATTGGATCGGCGACTCTTATGTCGTGCTGTTCTCCCATCCCAAGGACTTCACCCCCGTCTGCACCACCGAGCTCGGCTATCTCGCCAAAGTGAAGGCCGAATTCGACAAGCGCGGAACCAAGATCATCGGGCTCAGCGTCGACAAGGTCGACAATCACGCCGCCTGGGCCAAGGACATAGAAGAGACCCAAGGCGCGGCGCCGAATTATCCCGTCATCGGCGACGCCGATCTCAACGTGTCCAAGCTCTATGGAATGCTGCCGGCGGCCGCCTCCGGCGATTCCTCGACTCGCACGCCGGCCGATAATCTGACAGTGCGCAATGTGTTCATCATCGGCCCGGACAAAAAGATCAAGCTCGTCATCGCCTATCCGATGACGACGGGCCGCAATTTCGACGAGGTCATTCGCGTGCTGGATTCGATCCAGCTCACGGCGAAGCATCGCGTCGCGACGCCGGTGAATTGGAAGCAGGGCGACGACGTCATCATCGCCGGCTCGGTCTCCGACGATGAAGCGAAGACGATCTATCCAGAGGGCTGGAAGGCGCCCAAGCCCTATCTGCGCATCGTTCCGCAGCCGAAGTGACGCGCCGCCGTCATCCGACACGAAGCAAAGAAGCGATCCGGGTTCCGGGTCGCTTTTTTGTTTGCGCCGCAGAGACTGGCGGCGTCACCGCCCAGCGGCGCGCAGCCCTGCTATGCCGCGCGCGAGATTGACGCGCGCGGAGGCGTCCCATGCCGCGCGCGTCTCCGCGCGACGAAACACCGGCGCATCGCCTCTCGCGAGCCCTTCCAGCATCTTGGCCTGATTGGCGGCGAATTCGGCCTCTTCGACGCCGACCGACTCGGAGCGAATCTTCTGCGTATTGGCCGCGAAGATTTCCCAAGGCGCGGCGAGCGGGCTCAAATCGAGATCGACGAAAAGATCGAGATCGGCGGAAAAGCCGGGATAATGCTCGATGGTCGCGCGCGCGCCGACATGATCGGCCGTCGCCATGACGAGGTCCTCGACCGCCTTCGCCTCGTTTCCGTCGAGCAGCGTGTGGCGATGGAAAGTGGCGACGCTGTCGCGCACATTCTGCCGGTCGAGACGCGTCTTTCCGTCCGGATCGCGCGCGAGATGGACGGCGTCGTGCCAGAAGATCGCCGCCGCGATCAGATCCGGCCGCGTCGCCAGCCCATCGAAAAGCTCGAGGCCCGCCAGCAGCTCGTCTATATGCGCCCAGCTGTGATAGGCGCGATGTGGTTGGCGATAGGCCGCGTCCAGCGCCTGATAGGCCCCCGGCTCATGCGCCGGCTCGATCCGCCGCCAATAGCGCAGCCTGCGCGCTTCATTCGCGCTTTCCATTGTCGCGCCCGTCATTTGCTGTCCATCTTCCAAATGGGCGCGCCTCCCGCCATGGAGGGTGGAGCCGCCTCGAAAGCCGCGAATCGCTGTTCCATAGCCATATAACAACCACTCCAACGCGGCTCGACCGTCGCTTTCAGCGTCGCCGCCGCGGCGCGGGCGCGGGTGAAATCCCCTTCGGCATGATAACGCATCATCGTCACATGTTCGTCACGCCAGACGGCGAAGGCCTCGCTCGCCGCGAAGCTCTCGTCTCCGGCGAGCGCGAAAATGCGCGTCGGCGTCGAGCGCCCGACAACGAGCGCCGCGCCGAGATCGAGCCAGGCGAATTCCGCGGCGGCGTCACGCAGATCGCCGGAAACGAGAATATCCACGCAAAACCATTTACACAGTCCTTCGAGACGCGATGTGAGATTGACCACATCGCCGAGGATCGAATAGTCGAAACGCCGCGTCGATCCCATATTTCCCACGCTGCAAGGCCCGAGATTGAGGCCTATGCCCATCGCGGCGCGGCGGTAGGCGCGGTCCTCGCGCGCCGCGACGGCCGCGCGCTCGGCGTTGAAGCGCACGAGCGCGGCGCGCATGGCGAGCGCGGCGCGGACGGCCTTGCGCGGATGGTCGGCGATATCGAGCGGCGCATTCCAAAAGGCGACGATGGCGTCGCCGATATATTTGTCGACCGTGCCCTCGCGATCGAGAATGGCGTCGGTCATGGGCGTCAGATAGGCGTTCATGAAATGTGTGAGCTCCTGCGCGCTCAGCCCCTCGGAGATAGAGGAGAAATCGCGCAGATCGGAGAACAGCACGGTGAGCTCGCGCGTCTCGCCGCCGAGCACCAGCCGCTCGGGATGTTCGACGAGGCCCTCGACGACGGCGGGCGCGATGAATTTGCCGAAGGCCATATGCACATGGCGTCGCGCCGCTTGATCTTGACGCCACAGCGCCACCGCGCCGACGCCGTAGGCGAGCGTGATCGAGAGGCTGGGGAAAGCGGCGTCGACCAGCAGACCGGAGCGATCGAAAGTGAGAAACGACGCGGCGAATAGAGCGACGATCAAGCCGATCGCGGCGAGCGCCGAATACAAGGGCGCGACCAGCGCCAGCAGCGCGGCGACGATGACGAAAGCGGCGCCGGCGACGACGAGCTCGAGGCCGCTCGCCCAATCGGGCCGCGACAGCAACGCGCCGGACAGCAGCGATTCGAGAATTTGCGCATGAATCTCGACGCCGGGAATCGCCGGCTGCAGCGGCGTCGCGCGAATATCGCCGAGACCGACCGCCGTGGTGCCGATGAAGAGGATGCGCCCCTCTATCTCCTCGCGCGGCGCGCGCCCCTGCAGCGCCGCCGCCGCCGAGAGCGCCCGCTCCGCCGCTTCGGCGCCATAGCGCGGACGAATATCGGCCCCGGCGCCGACGGCGATCTCGAATGCGCCCACCTTGACCGCATTGACGCCGGTCTGCCGTCCGAAGGCCGTCTCGCCGCTGGCGTTGGAGGAGCGAATGATGATCGTCGAGGCGCCCTGCGCGACGCGCAGCGCCTCCAGCGCCAGAGAGGGCGTGACGCCGCCGGGGCCGGAGGCGAGCAGCGGAATGCGGCGCACGACGCCGTCGCGATCGGGCGCCCAATTGGTCGCGCCGAGGCCGCGCGCCGCCTCCGCCAGCTCGTCGAGCGGCGCGACGACGGCGGGAAAATCGGCGAGGAAAGCCGCCGGATCGTCGCCTGCGATGGCGACGCCCGCCTTTTGCGGCGGCGCGCGCCTCGCTCCGGCGCCCGAGAGCGTGAGGCCGAGCGCGACCGGCGCCGCCGCGATGGATTGCGCGAACAGCCGATCATTGGGAATGGCGCGGGCCACGGCGGCGGCGATCTCCGTCTTGGCGGGGCCGTCGGGCAATTGCCGCACGAAATGATCGAGGCTCGTCTGATCCGCTTCGGCGAAGACGATATCGAAAGCGATGGCCGCCGCGCCAGCCGCCGCGAGCTTGTCGACGAGCTCGGCGAGCCGCGTGCGCGGCCAGGGCCATTGGCCGAAGGCGGAGAGGCTCTCCTCGTCGATGGCCACCACCCGCACCGGAAGGCCGGGATCATAAGGCCGCGGCGCGAGGCGCTGAAACGAATCGAAGACGAAATTGCGCAGATCGTCGAGCGCCGGCGGCTGCAGCCGCCCGATCGCGAGCACGGCCAGAGCCGCGGAGGCCGTCGCCAGGAGATAGGCCGGCCTGCGTCGCCGCGAGCGCTTCACTCACGCCTCCCTGCGCGTCCGCCACGTGCGAGCGAGCCTCGCCGCGGAACCAATTTCTTCGTCAAATCGCCTATAGAACAGGCCCGCCCGTATCGACGGGCGGCGGGTAATAATAATAGTCGTCCGGCGTTTCGATCGGCGGCGAGGGCTGATGGTCGACGCTCGCCTTGCTGCGCGCCAGCGCCTGGCCCGCCCAGAACGGGCGCAGAGTGTCGAGCCCCGGCTGCTGATCGATCTCGGCGAGGCCGAGCGGCGGCCGCGCGTCGCCCAATCCGAGCTCGGCCTCCTGCTCGGTCGGCGCGCGTTTCGCGCCGCCGCGCTGGCCGGGGGCGCTCGTCAGCCGGGCGGTCAGCCGGCGGATCGTCTCGACGCCGACGTTGATGGGATCGCCGAAAACGCCATCGGCCGAGACGCACAGGCCGACGCCGGGGCGCGACAAGCTGCGGACGACGCCTCCCGCGGAGATGGTCAGTCTGCCATATTGGTCGACGATCAACGCGCCGCAGCCGGGCTCGTCGAGCACGACCAGCGCCGCGCCGCCGCGCACGCCGATCGTCGCCGAGGGGATGCGCAGATTGGCGCCGCCGCCATGGCTGACGCCGCCGCCGACGAAGCGCAGCACGCCTTTGGCCATGGAGACGGCCTGCTCGCCGCCGACGCCGCCGGAATAGACGAAACGATCGATCGTCACCTGACTGTTGCGGCCGATCGACAGGGTCGACGTGTCGAGAAACACGATTTGCGCGCTGCCGTCGGCGCCGGTCTCGACGCGCTCGCGATCGACGACATCGGCGCCGAGCGCCAGCGGGCGCGCGGGACGGCCCGGAGGCGCGCTCTGCGCGCTCTGATTCACCGCGCCGACATTGCCGACGGCCTCGGCCCGCGCGCCGGAGGCGGTCGCCGCGATCAAGGCCATGATCGCGATCCTCTGCGCCATTCTGGACATGGGGGCTCCTCCTTCAGAATCGCGCGACCGGCCCGAACCATACGGACAGATTATCCGTGCGGAAATTCGGCAGGTTCGATTCGTTGCGGGCGTATTCGAAAGCGGCCGAGAGGCCGATCTCGCGCGTGACCGGCGCCTCGACCAGCACGCCGGCCGCCCAGCCGACGTCGCGCCGCGGCCGCCAGGGATCGACCATCGGATCGACGGCGTCGAAAGCGAGCTGGAAAATCCGCGCATAGGGCGCGATCGACCATTTTCGCCCGAGCGAGGCCAGAGGCGGATCGAAATCGAGCCTTGCCAGCGCCTGCTCCTCGATCTCGTCGAAGGATTGCGAGCCCAGAATGGCGTTGTGGCGGGTGAAGGCGGCGCGCGTCTCGAGGCGCAGCGCATCGGAGGCGCGCCAGATCGTCCCGAGCGAGGCGGTGACGGCGCCGCCGGTCGAAATGGCGCTCAGCGAGGCGAAGGGACCGCCGATGGAGACGCCGAGATAGCGATATTCGA
Organism: Methylosinus sp. is20ea; assembly: GCF_059718135.1. Lineage (NCBI taxonomy): Bacteria > Pseudomonadati > Pseudomonadota > Alphaproteobacteria > Hyphomicrobiales > Methylocystaceae > Methylosinus > Methylosinus sp. is20ea. The sequence goes on from NZ_AP046088.1 coordinate 705,108, forward strand.
CGCCGGGCTCGATCGACAGCGATTCGCCGAGCAGCGGCAGGCGCGCGACGACGCCGGCGCCGCCCGAATTCAGAAAATTGCCGCCGCCGACATAAGAGGTGAGGCCGGTCACATAGGGTTTCACGCTCGCGCCGGGGAGAAACTCCGAGTCGAGCGTGAAGCGCGGCCCCGAGGAGAGGCCGAAGACGCCGACATTATAGCTCGCCACATGGAATTGCTGGGTGGCGTAGCCCTTGAAGCGCGTCTCCAGCTGCGCCGACCGCTCGGCGTCGAGATCGGTGTCATTGGCGATGTCGACGAGCTCGAAAGCGTTGAAATCGGCGCGGCGCGGCAGCGGCGACAGCACGCCCACGCCGCCGACCAGAAACAGCCCATTGGCCGGAAAAAAGGAGGCGTTGGACTGCGAGCGCAGGCCGGTCTGCAGCCGCGCCGACCAGCGGCTCGCTTCGGTCTGGCGCTCGACGTCCGGCAGCAGGGCCTCGATCTGCGCCTTTTGGGCGGGGTCGAGATCGGGCGCCTCGAGCGCGGCGCGCAGATGCAGAGCCGCGGTCTGATAGGCGCCGAGGCGGGCGTAGAGCACGCCCAGTTCCTTGCGCGCCCGCGCCAGCGCCGGATTGAAGGCGATGAGACGCTCCAGCGCGCCGATGGCCGCCTCGTGATCGCCGAGCTCCCGCGAGATCAGCACATAGCGATAGGTCGCTTCATAATCGGCCGGATGACGCCGCAAATGGTCGGAGAGCCGCGTCTGCTCCGCGCGCTCCTCGGGCTCGGCGGCCGCCGGCCCGGCGAACAGCGCCGCAGCGACGAGCAGCGACGCCGCAGCGGCCGTCTTTCGGAACATATCCAGCACGACATACCTCTCGGCGAAACATCGAGGCGCCGGCAATGGCGCGGGAAGAAAAGAGAAATTTCGCCGAAGGCGCGCTCAAGCTGACTCGAATCGCAGCCCCCGGCAAGCCGAGCCGCAGCGCGGCGGCAGAAAGCCCGCCGACTGTTGCCGATCCGTCACATCGCTCGATCGGCCCCGCGGCTGAGCGGCGAATCGCGAAAGGCTCGAGAAGGCGCCCGACGCGCGCCGCGCCGCGAGACGCTCGACGACGCCGAGGGCGGCCGCGATCGCGATCGCGTCCGGCGGCGCGGCCCGGAAGCGCGGCGCCCCCCGCGGCACGGACAGGAAGCGGCGCAGCACCAGCAGCAGCTCGGCGGCGAGGCGCGTCGCCCCTAGATCCAGCGCCCGCCGCAGGTCGGAGACGATGAGGTCGCGCACGAAATCCGCGCCGCGATCATCGCAGAGCATCAGATAGCTCTCATAGAGGGACTGATGAAAGGGCGAGGGAATCGCGCCGGGGATCATCTCGTCCGGCCCGAGCCCGCAGAGCTCGGCGCATCGGGACAATGGAATTAGAGCAAAAGACATAGCGGGCTCGTCTGGCGGACTCGTCTGGCGGGGTTGGACGCCCGCAACGAGCGAGCGTCGCCACTCTAGGCGGCGCCTCGCCGCCCCTCTGTGCGAGACCGCACAGAGCGACAGGCTCAGCCGGCCTGCTCGAGGCAGGTCGTCAGCCGCTGCTCCAGCTGGGAGGGCCGCAGCAGAACCAGACCGCCCCTGATCTTCTCGGCGAGACCCTCGTGGATCATGGCCTGCACCTCTCGATTGACCTGCTCGCGCCGGCAACCGATGCGCGCGGCCAGATCATGCTGCAGCGGCGGCGGCGAGATGATCGCCTGGCCGTCATGACCCTTGCGCGGCAGAGCGAGGCGCAAGAGCTCGGCGTAGAGCCGATGGCGAAGATCGAGCACGGAGCGCTCGAACAGCCGGGCGTTGAGGTCGCGGATGCGCTTCGTCAACAGCCGCAGCACTTTCTCACAGGCCGCCGGCTGCGAGAAGAGCACGGTCTTGAACACGCTCGCCGGCATGATGCAGAGCTCCGATTTCGTCAGAGCGGTGACATTGGCCGAACGCTCGGCGCCGTCGATCGCCGCCATTTCCCCGAAAATCTGGCCGGGATGGAGGTCGCAGAGAATGACCTCCTTGCCCGCCGGCGTGCGGATGAGCACGCGCAGATCGCCGGAGACGATGAAATAGACGTCGGTCGAGCGATCGTCATAATCGACGACGAGCTCGCGCTCGTCGACGCGCCGCCAGATGCATTTGCGCGCGATCCGCTCCGCCTCGGCGGCGTCGAGCCCTTCGAAATAAGCTATGCGTAACAAAGAATACGACACTTTATCGCCCCGGCCAAAGCCACAATTTCAGTTTGACAATTAATTTGCCGCGCGTCGAGGGGAAAGCGCTCACCGTTCATGGACATAGTTTCCGGGCGCGGCGCAGAGCGGCGGAAAACCGCGCATGGCCGCCCCCATGGCCGGCGGCGCGACGCGCTCCGCGGAGCCATGGGCGGCGAGCCATTCGGTCCAGAGCGGCCACCAAGAGCCCCGCTCCCGCCGCGCCGCCGCGAGCCATTTGTCGGCCGAGACATAATGATCGCCGGCGCGGCGCAGGCCGACATGATAGGAGCGGCCGCCATGCCCCGGCTCCGAGACCACCCCGGCGTTATGGCCGCCGGTCGTCAGCGCGAAGGTCAGCTCATTGTCGGTGAAGAGGTGGACTTTGTACACAGAGCGCCAGGGCGCGATATGGTCGGTCTCGGTGCCGACGACGAACATGGGCGCGGAAATATCCTTCAGCGCCACCACCTCCCCGTCCACGGCGTAGCGGCCGGCCGTCAGCCGATTCTCGAGGAACAGCCCGCGCAAATATTGCGAATGCATGCGATAGGGCATGCGCGTCTGATCGGCGCTCCAGGCCATGAGATCATTGGGCTTCTGACGATCGCCGAGCAGATATTCGCGCACCGCCTTGGACCAGACCAGCTCATTGGAGCGCAGCGCCGCGAAGGCGCCGGCCATTTGGCGCGTGTCGAGCACGCCCTGGTCCCACATCATGTCCTCGAGAAAGGCGACCTGGGCCGCGTCGACGAACAGCATCAGCTCTCCGGGCTCGCTGAAATCGGTCTGCGCCGCCAGCAGAGTGAGGCTGGCGAAGGGCTCGTGATGGTCGCGCGCCATGGCGGCGGCGGCGATGGAGAGCAGCGTGCCGCCGAGGCAATAGCCGCAGGCGTGCACCTTGCGGCCCGGCAGCACGGCCTCGATCGCATTCAGCGCGGCGAGCACGCCGGAGACGCGATAATCGTCGAAGGAGAGGTCGCGATCTTCCGGCGTCGGATTGCGCCAGGAGATCATGAAGACGGTGAAGCCCTGCGAGACCAGATAGCGCACCAGCGAATTCTGCGGGCGCAGATCGAGCACATAATATTTCATGATCCAGGCCGGCACGATCAGGATCGGCTCGGCGAAGACGCTGTCCGTCGTCGGCCCATATTGGATGAGCTCGATCAGCTCGTTGCGGAAGATCACCTCGCCCGGCGTCGCCGCCACATCGACGCCGACGCGAAAGCCGTTCCCGCCATTGGGCGTGTTGAGCAGAGCGCGCGCAAAATCCTCGAGGAAATTCTCGGCGCCGCGCAGGAGATTGGCGCCGCCTTCCTTGGTCGTGCGGTCGATGACAGTGGGATTGAGCCAGAAGGCGTTGGAGGGAGAGAACAGAGCGAGCCATTGCTGCGCCATGAAGGCGACGCGGGCGGCGTCATTGGGCGTCATGCCGCGCGCCTCGCGCGTCGCCTGCCGCCACCAATGCTCGCTCGCGAGAAACCCCTGTTTCCAAAAGGCGAAAGGCGGCGCGTCCCAGGCGGGATCGTCGAAGCGCTTGTCGAAAGGCGCAGGCGCGAAGGGCGCCGCCGCGACCTCGCCCTTCGCGGCGTGCATGGCGAATTGCGCGTATCTGGCGGCGTCCTGCGTGGCGGCGAGCGACAGCTCGATCTGCCGCCCCGGCGCACGGGAGAGATGCGTCGCCCAATCGAGCCAGGCCGACATTTGCGCGAGCGGCGACACGCCATGCGTGATGCGCGCTGTGAAGGCGCGGGCGGCGCGATCCAGCGTGTCGAAGGAGGGGATTTCCCCGGCGAGGTCGAGCTCGCGCGGCCCGTCCTCGACGGTCGGGGGTGGCGGCGTCACGGTCGAGACGAGATTCATGCGGTCGCTCCTCTTGCGCGCAGGCCCATGTCGACCCAGCTTCATGAAACGCAAGTGACGGCGCAGGAATCGTGGCTCGAGGAGACGACGATGCAGCGCGCAGCTTATGTTTCGGCGAAGGACTTCGTCGACAGGGTCATGGTCGCAGGTCGTTTCGAAGTCTACACGAGCGAGCTGGCGACGCGCTATGCCCGATCCGCCGCGGTCAAGCGCTTCGCGCAGCAAATGATCGCCGAGAGCCGCGAAACCGAAGAAGAATTCGCTTCGACGCTGGAAAAAGCCTCGATCGAGCCCCCCATAGACGCGATGGACATCGCCTATAGCGCGAGATATTTTCCTCTGCCGGCCTTCGGCCACACGGAGGATTTCGACGATTCATACGTCCTGCAGCAGGTCGAGGTCCATGAGGACGCCATCTCGCTGTTCAGCGACTATGCCGCGCGTGGGCAGGCGCCGGAGCTCCAGGCCTTCGCGGCGCGCCTGCTGCCGCGGCTCGAAGAGCGGCTGCGCATGGCGCGGGAACTGACGATGCGGCGGTGAAGGGCGCGCGGTGCCCCGACGTTTACGGCGCTCTCAGCTCGTGGACGCTGAACAGCGCGTCCGCATCGGTCCAGACGCGGCCGGGAGTCCAGCCCGCGCCGCTCGCCGCCGCGCGAAACTCGTCGACGGCGTATTTGTAGCAATCCTCGGTGTGGATCGCCTCGCCGCGCGAGAAGGCGAAGTCGCGCCCGCGAATCGTCGCGGTCTGGCGGCGCCGGCTGACGAGACGCATCTCGACGCGGCCCGCGCGCTCGTCATAGATCGCCTGATGGCCAAAGCCCGAAAGATCGAAGCCGCCGCCCAGCTCGCGATTTATGCGGGCCAGGAGATTGAGGTTGAACGCCGCCGTCACGCCATGCGCGTCATTATAGGCGGCGATGAAACGGGAGGGCTCCTTCTTCAGATCGACGCCGACGATGAGCCGGCCGCCCGGCCCGAGCAGGATGCGCATGGCGAGCAGCAGACCGCGCGCCTCCTCCGGCGCGAAATTGCCGATCGTCGAGCCGGGGAAAAAGCCGATGCGGCGGCGGCCGGCGAGATCCTCGGGCAGCGCGACCGGCCGCGAGAAATCGGCGACGATCGGGCTGACGCGCAAATGCGGGAAGCGCGCCGAAAGACGCGCGCGCGCCTTCTCCAGCGCGCTGGCGCAGACGTCGATCGGCGCATAGAGGGCGAGCCGCGGCGCGCGCTCGAGCAGGATCTCCGTCTTGCGGCTCGAGCCCGAGCCGAATTCGACGAGCGCGGCGTCCTCGTCCGCGCCGTCGAGCATCTCCTCGCCGTGAGCGCTCAGAATATCCGTCTCGACGCGCGTCGGATAATAATCCGGCAGGCGCGTGATCTCGTCGAACAATTCGCTGCCGACCGCATCGTAGAAATAGAGGCAGGAGAGGCGCTTTTCGGCCCGCGACAGACCGTCGAGCACATCCGCCGCGAAGCCATGGCCCCGCGGCTCGAAGAGCTGGGTGAAATCGATCTCGTTCGTCATCGGCTCACATCCCTGGCGAGGCGCAGGCCGGCGAACAGCCAGCGCTGGCGCGCATAGAGAAAGTTGCGATAGCTGGCGCGAATATGGCTCTGCGGCGTCACGCAGCAGCCGCCGCGCAGCACATGCTGGTCGCACATGAATTTGGCGTTGTATTCGCCGAGCCCGCCCGCAGGACGGCGATAGGAGGGATAGGGAAGATGGGCGCTCGCCGTCCATTCCCACACATCGCCGAAGAGCTGGCGCGCATGGCCCTGAAATTTCTCCGCCGGCGGCAGCGAGCGCAGCGCGCCGCTGTCGAGCAGATTGCCGGCGACCGGCTCCTCATTCGCCACGGCCTCCCATTCGAATTCGGTCGGCAGGCGCACGCCGGCCCAGCGGGCGAAGGCGTCGGCCTCGTAGAAGCTCACGTGAACGACCGGCGCAGCGGGCTCCAGCGGCCGCAATCCTTCCAGCGTCATGACGAGAAAGGCGTCACCGCGCCGCTCCCAATAGGCCGGCGCCTCCCAGCCCTCGCGCTGGACAGTCGCCCAGCCGTCGAAGAGCCAGAGCGAGGAATCGCCATAGCCGCCGTCATCGATGAATTCGAGCCATTCGGCGTTGGCGATCGGCCGATCGGCGATCTCGAAGGGATGAATCAGCTCATCATGGCGCGGCGTCTCATTGTCGAAGCAAAAGCCCTCGCCGCCATCGCAGCCGATGCGGACGATTCCGCCGGCGTAGCCGATCCAGCGCAGAGGCTCCGGCGCTTCGCCGAGACCGCGCAACGGCGCGGCGCGATAGGCCGGCCGCAGCGGATTGGCGGCGAAAAGCGCGAGAATATCGGCGAGCATCAGCTCCTGATGCTGCTGCTCGTGCTGCACGCCGAGCTCGATCAGCGCCGCGGCCTCGCTCTGCGGCGCGAGGCCGCGATCGAAGAGCCGCTCGAGCCCCGTCTCCACATGGCGGCGATAGGCGAGCACGCGCTCCAGAGACGGCCGGCTCAGCAGGCCACGCCGCCGCCGCGGCTGCCGCGCGCCGGCGCATTCGTAATAGGAGTTGAAGCAATAGCCGAAGGCGGGATCGAAGAGCTCATAAGCGGGCAGAAAGCGCGCCAGCACGAAGCTCTCGAAGAACCAGCTCGTATGGGCGAGATGCCATTTGGTCGGGCTCGCCTCCTCGATCGCCTGCGCCGCCATATCTTCGGCGCCGAGCGGCTCGGTGAGCGCGAGAGTGCGCTCGCGCGCCGCCGCCAAGCGGGCGCGCAATGTCTCGATCGGCGGCTCGCCATGCGGATGCGTTGCGAAAACCGGTCGCGCCATCGGCCGTGTCGCCATCGGCTCTTGTCCTCGCGAGGGTTCACGCCCCTTGTCGGCGCCATCGTCGGCGCCATCGACACTATGGCCATATAGGCCGCGCCGACGCGCCGACAATCGGCGCGGCCATCGCGAGCCGCGGGCTCTGCTCCTCGAGACAACGGCTCGTGCGACTGCGCACAGATGCAGGAGGCGGCCACACGTAAGCTCCTCTCACGCTCGATGAAACGAGAGCGAAACGAGAGGGAGAGGGCCATGATCGAATTCATCCGCCGCGCCATGGACGCCAAGGGCAATCTGCCGGCCACTGCCGCGCGCCTTTCCGCCGACGCCGATCTCTATGCCGCCGGGCTCTCGCCTTTCTGCGCCATTCAGGTGATGCTGTGGCTGGAGCGCGAGCTCGAGGTCGAATTTCCGAAGTCCATGCTCAATCGCCGCAGCATGGCGACAATGGCGACGATCGCCGCCTGTCTCGGCGAGCTGGAGCAGGCGCAGGCGCGCACGTGCGCAGCCTGATTATACCTGCGCGGCCTGATTATTTGACGACGACGCGCGCCCCTTTGGCGACGCGCTTATAGAGATCGATCACATCCGCATTGAGCATGCGGATGCAGCCGGACGAGACCGCGCGGCCGATGCTCTCCGGCTCATTGGTTCCGTGAATGCGGAACAAAGTGTCCTTCTGCCCCTGGAACAGATAGAGCGCCCGCGCGCCGAGCGGATTTTTCAGCCCGCCGTCCATATGCTCGGGCAGATCGGGGCGGCGCTCCAGCATTTCCGGCGGCGGCGTCCAGCCCGGCCAGAAGGCTTTGCGCCCGATCTTCGCCTCGCCCTTCCAGGCGAAGCCCGTGCGGCCGACGCCGATCGCATATTCGACCGCGCGTCCGTCCTCGAGCGAGAGATAGAGACGCCGCGCGCGCGTGTCGATCGTCAGCGCGCCGGGCTCCTCGGCGGTCGGATCGGCGACGAAACGGCGCCGCGTCTGGCGCATGTCGACATCATCGTCATAGTCGATCGGCGTCGAATAATCGGGATCGGCGTCGGGCGGCAGAGCGGCGAGACGCTCCCTCTCGCGATCGTTCTTCTCGTGAGTCTCCCGGCTTCGCGCGCGCGGCGAATCGCGACGCTCCTCGTCGAAGGGCCAATTGGCGCGGGCGCGCTGGCGGCGCGGCGGCTGCCGTTCGCCGTCGGGATCGCCGGCGGCGCCGTTCTGCCCGCCATAGGTCGAATCCGGCCAATAATAATATTGGGCGACGGCCGCGCCCGCATTGGCGAGCAGAGCGGCGAAGACGAGGACGAGACGCAGACGAAGCGACATGACGATTTCCGATCGATCCAACGCGTCTTTTGTCGAAGACGAACAAGGCGAAAAACAGAACGAGGCGGCTTTGCCGACGCATTCTCGCGAATAAGGCATATGGAGCGGCGGCGCGGGCGTGACAGGCGGCGCGCGCTTCTCGGGCCGATTTTCGCAGCGCGCAAGGCGCAGCGCCGCGCTTGCGCCATAGAGCGCTTGCAGCCGAAGTGGACGCCGGTTCGGCGTTGGAAATGCGTCGAGACAAAAGCCGAGCATGGCGCAGCAACGAAAAAGCCCGGCTGTTCGCCGGGCTTTGCTTCGTTCAGACCGGCTTCGTTCAGACCGGATGCGGCTCCAGGCCGCCCGTGTCCGGCTCGGGCGCGGGAAGCGCTGCGCCGGCCGCGGGCGCCGGCGAGGGACGCGCCGGCGGAGCCGCGGGCGGAACGTCCTCGCGCACAGGGCGCTTGCCCTGCAGCAGGCCGATCAGCTCGTCGCCGGTCAGCGTCTCGAACTCCAGCAGGCCATTGGCCAGCAGGTCGAGATCGCCGCGCTTCTCGGTCAGGATGCGCTTGGCGTCGTCATAGCCTTCCTGCACCAGACGCCGCACCTCCGCGTCGATCGTCTGCTGCGTCGCCTCGGAGAGCGTCTGCGTGCGGCCCATGGAATAGCCGAGGAACTGCTCCTGCTGCGGCTCGGCATAGGCCACTGTGCCGAGCTTGTCGGAGAAGCCGAGCTGCGTCACCATCGCCCGCGCGATGCGCGTGCATTGCTGAATGTCGCTCGCCGCGCCCGACGTCACCTTGTCGTGGCCGAACACCAGCTCCTCCGCCACGCGCCCGCCCATCGCCAAGGCCAGCATGGCGATGAGCTGCTCATAGCTCTGCGAGATCTGATCGCGCTCCGGCAGGCCCTGCACCATGCCCAGCGCGCGGCCGCGCGGGATGATCGTCGCCTTGTGGATCGGAATAGACCCGGGCATGTTCATCTGCACCAGCGCATGGCCGCCCTCGTGGAAGGCGGTGAGGCGCTTCTCCTCCTCCGTCATCACCAGAGTGCGGCGCTCGGCGCCCATCATGATCTTGTCGCGCGCATCCTCGAACTCGGCCCGCGTGACGATGCGCTTGCTGCGCCGCGCCGCAAGGAGAGCCGCCTCATTGACGAGGTTCATCAGATCGGCGCCGGAAAAGCCCGGCGTGCCGCGCGCGACGACCTTGAGATCCACATCCGGCGCCAGCGGCACTTTGCGGGCATGGACCTTGAGGATCTTCTCGCGGCCGATGAAGTCCGGATTCGGCACATTGATCTGACGATCGAAGCGGCCGGGACGCATCAGCGCGGGATCGAGCACGTCGGGGCGGTTGGTCGCGGCGATGAGGATGATGCCCTCATTGGCCTCGAAGCCATCCATCTCGACGAGCAGCTGGTTCAGCGTCTGCTCGCGCTCGTCATTGCCGCCGCCGAGTCCGGCGCCGCGGTGACGACCCACGGCGTCGATCTCGTCGACGAAGATGATGCAGGGCGCGTTCTTCTTCGCCTGCTCGAACATGTCGCGCACGCGGGAGGCGCCGACGCCGACGAACATTTCGACGAAGTCGGAGCCCGAAATGGTGAAGAAGGGGACGTTGGCCTCGCCGGCGATGGCGCGGGCGAGCAGCGTCTTACCCGTGCCGGGCGGTCCGACGAGCAGCACGCCGCGCGGAATGCGTCCGCCGAGGCGCTGGAATTTCTGCGGATCGCGCAGGAATTCGACGATCTCCTCCAAATCCTCTTTCGCCTCGTCGACGCCCGCGACATCCTCGAAGGTGACGCGGCCCTGCGTCTCGGTGAGCAGCTTGGCTTTGGACTTGCCGAAGCCCATGGCCCGGCCGCCGGCGCCGTTCTGCATCTGCCGCGCGAGAAACACCCACACGCCGAGAAAGGCGATGAGCGGCAACGCATTCAGGAACAGCGTCATCCACCAATTGCCGCCGTCGCTCGACGGACGCGCGCTGATGGAGACATTCTTGGCGGCCAGCCGCTGCACCAGCGTCGGGTCATTCGGCGCATAAGTGACGAAGGAGCGATTATCCGCGAAATGCCCGCTGATCTCATTGCCGGCGATGGTCACGTCATGGACGCGGCCCTGATCGATCTGCGCCAGCAATTCACTGAAGGTGATGTCGCGTCCGACCGTGCGCTGGCTGCGCTGCTCGAACAGCATGGCCAGAGCGACGGCGAGCAGCGCCACAATCGCGAATATCATGAAGGGCTTGTAATTCAGTTTCATCACGACCTCCGACGGACGGTCCAGCCGGCTGCGGGACGCCTCCCCGCGTCGACGGCGCGTGTCGCTTTTGTGACCTTACGACAGCATCTCCAAGTCGCCAAATTAAATGCAGTCATGAGCCATTAAAGGCGGTCATGAGCCTGACCTTCGCCGGCGCGGAAGGCGCTCGCGGCCGCGCTCGAGACAAAAGGTCGCAGGGCCGTTCCGTCTCGGCGGCGACTCGGCTATTCGCCGCTCACACCAAATATTTCGGCAGCTCGCGCTCGAATTCGGGAAAATACAGCGAGATCACGCTCACATCGAATTGCCCGAGAATCTGCTCCTTGGACTCGCGGTCGAGCAGGAAGCGAAAGGCGGCGGTGAGACATTGCTCGGCGCTGGAGACCCCGCCGCCGAGACGCTCGGCGAGCGTTTGCGACATGGTCACGCGATGGCGCGACTTGCTGGCCGCGTCGCGCACCACGACGTCGAAGGAGAGGGTTTTCGGCGCGCCGTCGTCGCGGCGCGCAATGTCGATCGCGATGGTCACGGAGCCTCCGTCAGATATTTCTCTATATCGGCGGCGATCGCCTTCGGCCTGTCGGTCGGCGCATAACGCGCCACGACGCGGCCCTTTCGATCGACGAGGAATTTGGTGAAATTCCATTTGATCGCCTGCGTGCCGAAAAGGCCCGGCGCCTGCGATTTCAGAAAGCGATAGAGCGGATGGGCGTTCTCGCCATTCACCTCGATCTTGGCGAAGAGCGGAAACGTGACGTCGTACGTCGTCCGGCAGAAGGCGCCGATCGCAGCCTCGTCGCCGGGCTCCTGATGGCCGAATTGATCGCAGGGAAAGCCGAGCACGACAAAGCCGCGCTCGCGATAGGCGCGCCAGAGCGCCTCGAGCCCTTCATATTGCGGGGTGAAGCCGCATTTGCTCGCCACATTGACGATGAGCAGGACCTTGCCGGCGTAATCGGACAGGCTCGCGCTCGCGCCGTCCAGGCGGCGCGCTTCGAAATCGTGAACACAGCTCATGATCGGAACACAGCCCATGGTCGGAACGCAGCTCATGGTCGAGGCGACCTCTCGAAATCGCCGCCTCGATCGGGGCGCGCGAGGGGCTCCCCGAGCCGGCCGCTCGCGCGGCGGATCGGCGGAGCCTCTCGACCAATATGGCGCAGCCGTGGGGTTTCGTCACGGCGCCCGCCGACTCTACCATCGCCTCGGGCCGGCGGCGGCGCGCGCCTCACGCCTCGGCGAGCAGGGCCAGAATATCGGGCTCCAGCTGGCGCGGCGTGTTGGTCGCCTGGAAGCGCTTCACCACATTTCCCTTCCGGTCGATGAGGAATTTGGTGAAGTTCCATTTGACGTCGTCCGCCGAGCCCGGGTCCTTCTCCTTCAGCAGCTTGTAGAGCGGGTGCTGATTGTCGCCATTCACCTCGATCTTGCTGAACAGCGGGAAGGTCACGACGAAGCGGGTCGAGCAGAAGGTCTTGATCTCCTCGTCGGTTCCCGGCTCCTGATTGCTGAACTGGTTGCAAGGGAAGCCCAGAATGACGAAACCCTTGTCGCGGTTCTCGTTCCAGATCGCCTCGAGCCCCGTGTATTGCGGGGTGAAGCCGCATCGGCTCGCCACATTGACGATCAGGATCACCTTGCCGGCATAGTCGCCGATCTTGACGGTTTCGCCATCGATCGTGCGCGCTTCGATATCATAGAGCTCGGACATGACTGAGAAGGTCTCCGTTCATTGCGCGGCGCCCGAGAGCGCGCGGCGCATTCTAAGCCGCAGAATGGCCGCGAGCGCTTCCTTGGGCAAGCCGGGAAACGCCTAAATTCGCGGCGCCTTCGCCTCATCAGGCGGCGTCGACATTCTCGTCCATCTCCTCGCCGAGGCCGTACTCCTTCATTTTGCGGTAGAGCGTCGAGCGGCCTATGCCCAGACGACGCGCAATCTCCGACATCTGCCCGCGATAATGGACGAGGGCGAATTTGATGACCTCGGCCTCCAGCTCCTCGAGACGGCGCATGTCGCCATGCGGCCCGAGCAGCGCCATCACATTGGGATCGCGAATCTCGACGCGCACGATCTCGCGCTCCGGCGCGGAGCCGGGCGCGGCAGGCGCCGGGACCGGCGGCACGCGGGCCGAAAACCCGTCCACATGGGCGGCGATCTGCGGGAACTCATTGACCGTCAGTTCGTCGCCGTCGGCCAGCACCACGGCGCGGAACACGGCGTTCTCGAGCTGGCGGACATTGCCCGGCCAATCGTAGCTGGCCAGCAGATTGGCCGCCTCATTGGCGATGCCGCGCAGCCGCTTGTTCTCCTCCGCCGCAAAGCGGATGGCGAAGCGGCGCGCCAGATCGCCAATGTCGTCGCGGCGCGCCCGCAGCGGCGGAATGGTGATCGGGAAGACATTGAGGCGATAGAACAAATCCTCGCGGAACTGGCTGCGCTTCACCTGCTCGATCAGATTTTGGTTCGTCGCCGAGATGAGGCGGATGTCGACGCGCACCGGGCGCTTGGAGCCGACGGGGTCGATCTCGCCCTCCTGCAGCGCGCGCAACAGCTTCACCTGCGTCTCGAGCGGCAATTCGCCGATCTCGTCGAGGAACAGCGTGCCGCCATTGGCCTCGAGGAATTTGCCCGAGTGCTTCTCGGTCGCGCCGGTGAAGGCGCCCTTCTCATGGCCGAAGAGGATGGATTCGACGAGATTGGCCGGCAGGGCGCCGCAATTCACCGTCACGAAGGGCTTGCCGCGGCGGTCCGAGCCGCCCTGAATGGCGCGCGCGACGATCTCCTTGCCGACGCCCGACTCGCCCTCGATGAGCACCGGAATATTGGAATGGGCGGCGCGTTCGCCGAGGCGGATGACGCGCGCCATCTCGTCGCTGCGCGAGACGAGGTCGCGGAAGGTCAGCGCGCCCTGAGTGCGGCGATTGACGCGGCGCAACCCACCCGCGAGCGCATCGGCCGACAGCGCATTCTTGATGGAGACCTGCAGACGCTCCGCGCCGACCGGCTTGACGACGAAGTCATGCGCGCCGGCGCGCATCGCCGAGATCACCGTCTCGATGGAGCCATTGGCTGTCTGCACGATGACGGGCACGTCGATCTTGAGGTCGCGCATGCGGGTGAGCACGCCCATGCCGTCGAGATCGGGCATGACGAGGTCGAGAATGAGCAGATCGATCGGCGTCGCGCCGCTCTTCGTCAGCCGCGTCAAAACCTGCTCGCCGCCCTCGACGGTCTCGACATCGAAGCCGAAACGCCGCGCCGAAGCCTCGAGCAGACGGCGCTGGACCGGATCGTCGTCGGCGATAAGTATCGTTGAAGTCATTGATCCTCTTGAAATCTCTCAAGGCTGCGCGGTGTGGGCTCGACCGGATCGCGACGATCCGACGCGTGCGGTAGAGGACGTGGACGACACCATCTCCAGCCCATGCTCGGGGATCAGGGTAAAGGGGTCGTTAACGAGAGCCTCGCCGTCCGGGCGAATCCAGTGGCCGGGGAGCGTGAAAGGGCCGAAGTGCGAGAAATCTCCCGAACGGCCTGCGACTTGCATTTTTTCCCTTCCGTGCCCGATATTCGGCGAAGCGCCCTTCATCATCAACTCCCGGTTCGAACCATGCCGCAAATTCACGCCCGCGACCAAGGCCCCCTTCGCGACGCCGTCTCCGAGGCTCAGGCCGGCGAGCCCGGCCCTGCGCTCCCCGAATGGAATCTCGCCGATCTCTATTCCGCGCCGGATTCGCCGGCGCTGGCCGCCGACATAGCGGCGGCGGAAAAGGAGGCGTCCGCCTTCGCGGCCGAGCTTCGTGGCCGTCTCGGCGAATTGGCGGCCGGCGCGGCGGCGAGCGAGAGGCTCGCAGAGGCCGTGCGGCGCTATGAGGCGCTACAGGACCTGTTGGGCCGAATCATGTCCTATGCCGGACTCGTCTACGCCGGCGACACCAGCGACCCCGCGCGCGCCAAATTCTACGGCGACATTCAAGACAAGATCACCGAAATTTCCACGCAATTGCTGTTCTTCCAGCTCGAGCTAAACCGTATCGAGGACGCCGTTCTCGGCGCAGCGGCGGCGACGGCGCCGCTCGCGCATTGGAAGCCCTGGCTCGAAGATATTCGCATGGAGAAGCCCTATGAGCTCTCCGACGAATTGGAGCGGCTTTTCCACGAGAAATCCGCCACCGGCCGCGCCGCCTGGAACCGTCTCTTCGACGAGACCATCGCCGCGCTGCGCTTCTCGATCGGCGGCAAGGAGCTGACCATCGAGCCCGCGCTCAATCTGATGCAGGATTCGCATGAGGAGGTGCGGCGCGAGGCCGCGCTGGCCGTCGGCGCGACGCTGAAAGCCAATCTGCGCACTTTCGCGCTGGTCACCAACACGCTCGCCAAGGACAAGGAGATCGGCGACCGTTGGCGCGGCTTCAAGGATGTCGCCGACTCGCGCCATCTCTCCAACAGAGTCGAGCCGGAGGTGGTGGAGGCGCTGGTCACCAGCGTCACAGCCGCGCATCCGCGGCTCTCGCATCGCTATTACAAGCTCAAGGCCAAATGGTTCGGCAGGGAGGCGCTGGATTATTGGGATCGCAATGCACCGCTGCCGTCCGCGCCGTCGCATGCCTATAGCTGGGACGAGGCGCGCGACATCGTTCTGAAGGCGTATAGCGGCTTCGCGCCGCAAATGGCGGAGATCGCCTCGCGCTTCTTCGAGCGCAACTGGATCGACGCGCCGGTGCGGCCGGGCAAGGCGCCGGGCGCCTTCGCGCATCCGACCGTGCCCTCCGTGCATCCTTATGTTCTGGTCAATTTCCAGGGCAAGACGCGCGATGTGATGACGCTCGCCCATGAGCTCGGCCATGGCGTGCATCAGGTGCTGGCCTCGCGACAAGGCGCGCTGATGGCGCCGACGCCGCTGACGCTCGCCGAGACGGCCTCCGTCTTCGGCGAGATGCTGACCTTCCGCTCGCTATTGGCGCAGACGACCGAGACCGACAAGAAGCGCGCGCTGCTCGCCGCCAAGGTCGAGGACATGCTCAACACGGTTGTGCGGCAGATCGCTTTCTATTCCTTCGAGCGCAAGGTCCACACCGAGCGCAAGAAGGGCGAGCTCACCGCCGACAAGCTCTGCGAGCTGTGGATGAGCGTGCAGAGCGACAGTCTCGGCCCGGCCATTCGGCTCGGCGAAGGATATGAATCCTTCTGGGCCTATATTCCGCATTTCGTGCATTCGCCCTTCTATGTCTACGCCTATGCCTTCGGCGATTGTCTCGTGAACTCGCTCTATGGCGTCTATCAAAAGGCGGAGACAGGTTTCGCCGAGCGCTATTTCGGCCTGCTCGAGGCGGGCGGCGCCAAGCCCTATAACGAGCTGCTCGCGCCCTTCGGCCTGGATGCGCGCGATCCGGCCTTCTGGGGCATAGGGCTCGAGATGATCGAGGGGCTCATCGCGGAGCTGGAGGCGATGGAGGCGGCGTAGTCGCTCTCCGCGAGCCTTCTCGAGAAGCACGAACTGATGACCTGATCCAGAGCTCATGGCGAGCTCTGGAATGCTCTTTTTCTCGGAGCACCGCCTCGGGGCGGTGCAAGCGCGTCATTGAACCGTCAGAACCCGGGCTTGGACACGAAACGCACGCGATCGAGATGATCGTCGCGCATTACGAAGTAAGAGATTCCGCGCAGCTCCGATCGCTCCTCCGGTTCGCCGATCACGACGAGAAGACGACTATCCGCTTTGAACTTGATGGCGCCTTCCGCATGCCAATCCAGATTGCCCGTCGTCACCAAAAGGTCGCTGTGAACATTATAGGCGACGTTACTATTTAGGCCGTCCTGCATGATGATTTTTCCCGAAACCGCGTCGATGAACGTGATCTGAGTGCAGAGCGATCCGCATCCCCAGGTCGCCAAAATGTAATGGCCCGCGAAATTCGGCTTTTGTCTCGCCCAATCTCGGATTCGGGTACGAAACAGTCGCGCCTCGCCATCTCTCTCGATCAGCGGCCGAGCATTCGGCCCATTATAAAGACGCGCGGGATAATCCTCGAATCTGGGCGCGTCGGCAGGCACGTCAGAAGCGCGGATTGTATGTTCGTTACAGTCTTCTTGCGTCTGCGCCATCATCGGAAGGGTGCCGAAAAGGTAAGCCAGCGGAACAGCTGTCCTGAAGAGGTTTTTCATCGTCAATTCTTCTCGCTCTCATATCCCTCCACATTCTGCCCGATCCGCCACAGCACTCCCGATGGATCGCACAGCGTGAAATCACGCATCCGCCAGGGCTGCAACCGCACATCCGAGACCGCGACGCCGTAGCGCGCCGCAATCCCGCTCTCGTCGACCTTCGCCTTCCAGGCGTCGACATCCTCGACGAGCAGATGCAGCATCAAATTCTCGGCGAATTCCTTCACATAGAAATTCTGCAGCAGGAAGCTCACGGTCTCGTGATGGAAATAGGCGACGCCGTCGCCGTCGGAGGCGAGCGTGAAGCCAAAATCCTGATAGAAGCGCTTGGAGAGTTCATAATCCTTCGCCGGCACGAAGGCCTTCAATTCGATTGTTCGCAAATTCGACATGAACAGCCCCCGAGAAACGGAACGCTGCTCATCATATCACGAAAAGCGCATCAGATCCCGCGATCCGGCCCGCCCCACAGCCATGCCGCGCCGCGCACGCCGCCCGAGTCGCCGTGCACATTGCGCAATATGCGCGTGTCGATCGCATCCGAGAAAGCCTGCTTCTCGACCAGATCGCGCAAGCCCTCGTAAATAAAATCGATATTGGACACGCCGCCGCCGAGCACGATGACATCCGGATCGAGCAGATTGACGATTGCCGCCAGCGCGCGCGACAAGCGGTCGCGATAGACCTCCAGCGCATGGCGCGCCGCCGCCTCGCCCCCCGCGGCGCGCGCGGCGATCTCCTCGCCGCTCGCCTCGGCGCCGCTGCGCTGGCCATAGTCGAAGGCGAGCGCCGGCCCAGAGAGAAAGGTCTCCACGCAGCCGTAATGTCCGCAATAGCAGAGCCGCCCGGGAAATTCGGCCGGCGTCATCCAGGGCAGAGGCGTATGGCCCCATTCGCCCGCCACTTTGTTGACGCCCTGCAGGACATTGCCGTCGACGACGATGCCGCCGCCGACGCCGGTTCCCAATATCACGCCGAAAACGCTGCGCGCGCCCGCTCCGGCGCCGTCGACGGCCTCCGACAACGCGAAGCAATTGGCGTCATTCTCGAGCCGCACCGGGCGCTCGAGCAGAGCCTCGAGGTCCTTGTCGAGCGGCTTGCCGTTGAGCCCTGTGGTGTTGGAGTTCTTCACGAGGCCGGTGCGCGGCGAAATCACGCCCGGCGTGCCGACGCCGACGCTGCCGCGCCCGCCGATCTCGCGCTCGAGATCGAGCACGAGACCGCCGATCGTCGCCAGAACGGCGGCGTAATCATGAGCGGGCGTCGGCGCGCGCCGGCGCGCCAGCGTCTCGCCCATGGGACCCATGGCGATCGCCTCGGTCTTCGTGCCGCCGAGATCGACGCCGATGCGGAAGGGTTCTTTTGTCATCGCCCTTCGTTCATCTATGGCGGCGGCGCGATCGGGCAGCCCCGCCCCCTAGAGGCTTTTGTTTCGACACGTTTCCAACGCCGAACCGGCGCCCACTTCGGCTGGAAACGCTCTATTGCAGATAGGCGCGATCCAAATCCACCGCGCCTTTCAGCGCAGCGGCCGTGCTCCTGTCGATCCGCACCGAGTCGAGCGACAGGCCCTCGGCCGAGGTTCCCTCGAAGCGGGCGCCGGTGAAATCCGCGCCGGCGGCGTCCACATCCTTCAGCGAGGCCTTGTCGAAGATCGCGCCTGGCGCGCGCGCATAGCGCATGTCGGCGCGGGAAAGATCGGCGCCGTCGAAATGCGCGCCGTCGAGCCGCGCCGAACGCAGCACGGCGCGCATCAGCCCCATGGATTGGTTCTTCATATCGGCGGACATGTCCGCGCCGCGGAAGGAGGCGCCGCGCAGATCGGCCCCGGTGAGATCGGCGGCGAGCCGGCTCTTGGAAAAATCCGCGCCCTCGGCCCGCGCGCGCTGGAGCTGGGTCGCGAAAATATGCGCGCTGCGCAGCGTGGCGCCGGAGAGATCGGCCTCCAGCAGCCAGGCCTGATCGAGAATGGCGCCGTCGAGTCTGGCCCCGGCGAGCCGCGCCTTGACGAGGCGGGCAGCGCGCAGATTGACGCCGGTAAGATCGAGCCCGGAGAGATCGAGGCCGTTGAGGCTGCGTCCCGAGAGATCGAGCGTTTCGCCCGCCTTCGTCGCCGCGAGCCGCGCCTCTATGTCGGCGCGGGTGAATTCGGACTGCGAATAGGCCGGCTGGGCGAGATCGACATTGCGCAGCATGTCCTGCGCCGGCGCCGCGGAGACCGCGAAGAGAAGGAGCGACGCCGCGAGAAAATATGCGCCCCTCATTCCGCCTGCGCCCGCTCGGCGGCGGCCTCGCTCTTCGCGCCGGCGAGCTCCCTGGCCTGCGCCACCCAGCGGCCGCGCTCCGGACGGCCCGGAACCGCCAGCGTCGCGCCGATCCAGGCGACATTCTCGGAGGACCAGCCGGCGATCTGGTCGAAATGATAGACGCCGAGCCCATGCAGCTTCTCGACGCTCTTGGGTCCGAGGCCCTTGATCTTGGTCAGATCGTCGGCGTGGCCGCCGCGTGGCGCATCGAGTCCTTCGGGCCGCTGGCCGGGCGTTTTCTTCTCGCTCTCGGCCGGACGCGGCGCCCCCGAGGCGGCGGCGCGACGGCGCGGCTCGGCGGCGGGAGCCGCGGCTCTGGGAGCGGCGGCCGGCCCGGCCTCGCTGGCGAGGACGATGGGCGCCTCGGCGACGGGGGCCGGAACAGAAGCGATGGGAGCGGCCGCCGGCGGGTCCTCGGTGAGCGCGGCCGCGCCGCGAAGCACCACATGGGGCGGCTTCTTCTTGGCCGGCGCGGCGGGAGCCGCGGTCCCGAACAGCAGCCGCACGCCGCCGCCGAAGGGCAGGCCGATCAGATAGGCCGTGGCAAAGAGCAGCCCCAATTCGAGGAAAAGCCCATTGCGGCCCGGAATGGTCTGCAGATTGGCGACGAGAAAGCCGCCGGCCAGCGCGAAGGCCGACGCCACGATGACGCCAAGGCCGTCGAATTTCGCGCCTGACGTCTTTGTCGTGGTCCAGAAACCGACGACGAGCCCCAGAGCGAGCGCGGCGGCGAGCCACTCGGCGGAGGCGGCGAGCAGATAGAGCATGGCGTACTCCCTCGAAAGCCCCGGATCACCGGATCGAGAATTCGATGCGACGGCCGCTCTTGTCGGCCGCAGCGGCGCCCGAGGCGGAGAGTCGCGCCGCTTCGACGCCCGCCTCGACAAGATAGTTGCGCACGGCCTCGGCGCGACGCAGGCCGATGGCCTCGTTCTCCGCATCCGAGCCCGCGCCCGCGAAACGCCCGACGATGTCGACCGCCACGCCCGGGCTGCGCAGCAGCACGAAGGCGAGAGAATCGACGACCGGCAAGGACGTTTCCACGATCATATTATCCGCGCCGAAGGAGAGCCCCTTGGACGCGGTCTCCGTCAGCGCGGCATAGAGCCGCGTCGGCGGAATCTCGTCTTTCGTCGTCGCGAGGCCGAGCCGAGCGGCGTTCTCATAGCCTTCCGGCAGATCGCGGAAGAGCCGCGCGCGGACGTCATATTGCGCCTTGGCGTTATAGGCCGCGCCTTCGAGCGCGAGCTTGCGGTCCGACAGCGCCGCGACGCCGGCGTCGAGCCGCGCCAGCGCCCGCAGAGCGGCGCTCGCCGCCTCGGCGAAGCCCTTGGGCGCGCCGTCGGCGACGGAAATCTCGACTTCCACGCCGTCGCCGAAATCGCGCCTCGCCTGCTCGACGATGCGCGCGCGGGCGGCGGCGTCGGGCGCGAAGCCGGCGAGCGAGAGCACGCCATCCTGCTTGCGCGCGGTAAAGACGAAAGGCGAGACCGCGCCCGCCGCCACCGCCACGCGATCGAGCCGGAAGCTCTTGGGCAGAGCGACGCGCAGGCTCGCCTCGACGGCCGAGGCGCCGACATTGGTCTTGCCGGAGCCTTCGATCGAGACGACGCCATCCGCAATCGAGGCTTTGCCGCTCGAGAGCTTGGAGAGCTCGCGCAAAGCCGCCGTCGCCGCCGCGGCGAAATCGCCCGGCGCGCCGCCGGCGACGCGGGTCTGATCGCTCGCCTTGCCGAGACTGGCGGCCTCGGCGACCAGCGTCTCGCGCGTCGTCTCGCTCGGCGCATAGCCGAACAGCGACACGACCCCGCCGGCCTTGGCCGCGCTCCAGACGAAAGGAGACACGCGCGGCGGCGCGATCTCGGCCGCCGTCACCGAAACGCCGGCCGGCGGCGTTTTCAACGCCGCTTCGGCGCGGTCGTAACCGTCGAAAGTGGCGGCGCCGCCGGTGACCGAGAGCGCGGCGTCGGAGACCGACACTTTGCCCTCGCCGAGCGCATCGAGCAGCGTGACGCCATAGGCGGCGAGCGCGGCGAAATTCTTCGGCGCGCCCAGCGCCGAGACCGAAGCATCGGAAAGCTCGAGGCCCTTGCCGACGGCCGCGGCGCGGATCGGCTCACGTTCGCCGGGGATCGGCGCATTGCCGGAGAGAGCGAGCGACTTGCCCTTGCGCTCGAGCGAGAAGACGAAAGGCGCGGCCAAGGGCGGCGGCGTCGTGGCGTCGCTCACGGCGCGCACGCCCTCGAGCTCCTCGACCCCTTTGACCACAGAAGCGGCCGCCTCATGCGAGAGGGCGACGCCGGACAGCCGGACGTCGCGCCCGTCCACGGCGACGCTCGCTCCTTCGATCGCGCCGGGCGATCGGTCGAGCGCCGCGCGGGCGCGATCACTCAAATCCTTTTCGATCTTCTCGACATTCGTCGTCGCGACGATCGTGAACAAGACGGCCAGCACGGGCAGGCCGATCCACCATTTCGTCGGCTGGATCATGGCTTCCGTCGCTCCCTGGGGCGAGAATCATTACGTAACGGGCACAGTTCTACCAGTCGAGCGGCCACAGACCAACTCGAGGGAAGCGCGCTGCCGCATCGCAGGAGGCCGATTCAGCCCTTTTTCTTGGACGGCTGCTCGCCCGGCTGGGGCGGCGGCGCGGGGTAGAGATCGATGGCTTTTTCGTGCGTCCAGAAGCAATCCAGCGCGCCCGCGGGACGCACGCACCACAAGGACCCGTCCCGCTGATCGACGTCAACCTTTTGATCGCGCATGAGCTGCACGCATTGGCCCGCCGAGAGCTTGCCGCGGAAATAGGCAGGGTCGTCCTTGGCCGCCTTGTCCGAGACCGGGCGAAAAGCGCGTTTGATGTCTGCCTGGTCGCGGCAGGCGAGGACGGCGCCGCGCGCGGCCGCCGCCTTCGCCTCGCGAGCGAGGCCGAGCGCGGCGAAAAGGGTGATCGCGACAATGGCGCAGCGGGCGTACATGTCGCGAATCTAACGCATTGGCGCGGACATTTCCAGCCGTGTTCGCGCTCGGAGAAAGGGCGATTTTCGTCGAATCCTACGGCTTGGCCGGGCCCATTCGCCGCTCGATCTCGTTTTTCGCCTTTTTCCACAGCTCTATCGCGCGCGGCTTCCCCCATTCGTAGAAGCCGATCGCATGCGGCCGCGCCCAATCGTAGAATGCGAGGCTCCATTCGCGGGCGAGACGGCCCGTCGCCTTGGCGAAATCCACCGCCTTGTCGAACCAGGGCAGGAATTGGCTGTCCGGCGGAATCTTCGCCCGCAGCCAGGCGACAGCGTCGCTGGCGATCTGCGAGACGGCGCGCCACAGCTGGTCCCAGGGATCGTCCACCCTTATGCTGGCCACCTTGTCACGATAGCGCGCGAATTCCTGGGCGAGCGCCGCCTTTGCGCGGCTCTCCTCGTCGAGCCGGCGCCGCAGCTCGGCCACATGCGCCTCCTCCTCCTGAGCGTGACGCACGCCGCCTTCGGCCTTCTGGGCGTTGCGCCGCGCTTCGAGCTGGGCGTCGTCGATCTCCCGCGTCGATTCATCGACCTGAAGCGCCATCGCCTCATATTTGGAGAGAACGTCGTCGCGCTGCTCGATGACGCTGCGCAGGAGCGAGACGAGCGCGTCGCGACCGAGCTTCTCATATTCGTCGCTGGCGGTGGGCTTGGGCGCCGCCGTGGCCACGTTGCGGATGCGATTGTCGGACAGTTCGGCCTCCATCGACTTTTCGCGCCGCGGCTCTCGAGCCGGCGCACGCCGATGCGGTTACATAAGGAGGACGCGCCCGCCGTCCAGCGCGAAAGCGCGGCGGCCAAAAGCCTCAGGGCGCGCGCTGGAACAGGCCGAAGGTCAAGAGCGCGCCGATGACCACGACGACGATGCGCAGCCATTTGTCGGGAATATGATGCAGCATGCGCGCGCCGGCGACGCCGCCGATCGTCGCGCCGAGCGAGGTGACCAGCGCCTGCTCGAGATGCAGATCCGGCGAGAACAGGAAGATCGCCACGGCCGAGGCGTTCATCACGGCGGCGAGCACGTTTTTCGTCGCGGCGGCGATGCGGACATTCTGCCCCGCCATGGTCAGCGCCGCGACCATCAGAAAGCCGATTCCGCCGCCGAAATAGCCGCCATAGACGGAAATGAAAAATTGCGCGACACCGGCCCCTCGCGCCGAGAGATGCGCATTCGCCTCGCCCGGCTTGCGCAGAAAGCTGCCATAGGCGAACACGACTGTGGCGAACAGCACCAGCCAGGGCACCAACTGCGCGAAGAAAGCCGGCGGCGTCAGCAGCAATATGACCGCCCCCACCGCCCCGCCGACGATGCTGATGATGAACAAGGCTCGCAGGCCGAGCCCCGCGGCGCCGCGCGAGAGATCGCGCCCCGTCCAGCCGGTGGCGACCTGGGCGGGAAACAACGCGACGCAGGAGGTGACATTGGCGGCGCGGGCGTCCATGCCGGTGAGCATGAGCGTCGGCAGGGTGAGAAAAGAGCCGCCGCCGGCCAGCGCATTTTGCGCGCCCGCCCACATTGCGACGAAAAAGAGCAGAATCAGCAGCATGGGGCGGCGGCGCCTCTGGAACTTCCTAAACCCGATATTTCAGGTCGGGCTCTGGAAGGCAAGCCATAGCTCGAATTCAAAAAGGCGTCCGGGCGAAGTCGGCAACCCTCGCCCTTCCCGATGAGGCGGCGAAGCGGCCGCTCCTCGAGGAGGAGGCAAGCTTCACCCGAGCGAGCGCTGGGTCAATCCGCCAGCAAAAGCGCGCACCAGCCGCTCGAGCTCGGCGTCGAGCACCGGCTCCGGCATTGGCGCGAGCTTTTCCTCGAGGCCGAGCGAGACGACGCCATGCACCGCGGAAAACAAAGTGCGCGCGAGCAAGGCGCGGGAGGGCGCGGGCTCATCCGGCAAGAGACGGGCGAGCGGCGCCTCGACGAGAGCGAAGAGGCGGCTCTGATCGTCGAGATACCAGGCCGGCGCGGCGCGGCCGCCGGCGAGCCTGTGCTCGAACAGCGCCCGCCACAGCGCCTTATTGGCGCGGGCGAAGGAGAGATAGCCCAGCGAGAGGCGCAAAAGCTCCTCCGCAGGCTCGGGGACGGGCCCCGGCGGCGCGGCGAGCTCCCGCTCCAGCCGCGCCAGAGTGTCCGCGCCGATGCTGAGAATCAGCCCGTCGAGATCGTCGAATACATTGTAGATCGCCCCGACGGCGCAGCCCGCCGCGGCGGCGAGATCGCGCGCCTTCAAATTCTGCAGCCCGCCCTCGGCGATCGCCGCGCGGCCGGCGGCCACGAGCCGCTCGCGCAGATCGGCGCGGCGCGCGGAGGTTTTGCCGGCAGGTCGTTCGGCGGGATCGCCCTCGATTTTGTGAACGTCGTTCATTTTTGTCTTGAACACAGTTCAGATCGTGCTATGGTCGCTCATGAACAGCGTTCATAACAGGAGTCTGGAAATGATCAAGTCGCCTTTGCGCCGCTCGAGAATTTCGTCGCCGCCGGAGCGACGAACGGCTTAGTATGTGCGGGCGCGCAACGCCTGCGGACCAACCCATCCTTAAACAGAATCGGCGAAACCACGCCTTCTCGCCGCGCGCTGACGGAATTTCGATCATGTCCGAACATCTGCTTCTCACCAAACGTTTCGCGCCTTTGTTCTGGTGCCAGTTCTTCGCCGCCTTCAACGATAATTTCCTCAAGAATGCGCTGGTCCTGCTCATTTTGTTCAAGATCGGCGGACACGAGGGCGAATCCCTCGTCACCCTCGCCGGCGCGGTTTTCATCGCGCCCTATTTCGTGCTCTCCGCGCTCGGCGGGCAGATCGCCGACAAATATGACAAGGCGCTCGTCGCGCGGCGTCTCAAATTCGTGGAGATGGGCGCGGCGATGATCGCCGTCGCGGGCTTCGCGCTCGCCTCCGTGCCCGTGCTGTTCGCCGCGCTGTTTTCCTTCGGCGTGCTCGGCGCGCTGTTCGGCCCGGTGAAATACGGCATTTTGCCCGATCATCTGCGCCAGAAGGAATTGCCGGCCGGCAATGCGCTGGTCGAAGGCGCGACCTTTCTCGCCATTCTCGCCGGCACCATCGCCGGCGGCCTCGCCATGCATGGCGGCGGCCAGCCGCTCGTCACCACCATCGGCGTCACCGCGGCGGCGATCGCGGCCTGGGGCGCGGCGCGCCTCATCCCCTCCACCGCGCGCGCCGCGCCAGAGATTCGCATCGACCCCAATGTGCTGCGCTCCACCGCCGCGCTGCTGCGCGAATTGTGGAAGGAGCGGCGGCTGTGGCGCGTCGGCGCGGTGACGAGCCTGTTCTGGCTCGTCGGCGTCATCGCAATGTCGCTGCTGGCGCCGCTGGTGACGCATGTGATGCATGGCTCGGAGCTGGTCGTCACTCTGTTCCTCGCCGTCTTCGCTATCGCCATCGCGGTGGGCTCCGGCCTCGCCTCCTTCCTGCTCGCGGGACGCATCGTGCTGCTGCCGGCGGCGATCGGCGCGGCGATCATCGCCGGCGCCTCGCTCGACCTCGGCTGGACGCTCGCCACGCTGGCGCCGCAGGAGACGACGACACCGCTCGGGATCGCCGAATTCTTCGAGTTCGCCGTCGCCTGGCGCGTGACCATCGATCTCGCTCTGCTCGCCATCGCCGGCGGGCTGATGATCGTGCCCTCCTTCGCCGCGCTGCAGGCCTATGCGCCGCCTCATGAGCGCTCACGCATCATCGCCGCGGTGAATGTGCTCAACGCCGCTTTCATGGCGGGCGGCGCCTTCGCCGTCGCGCTGCTGCAGAGCAAGGGCGTCTCCGTGCCGGATCTCTTCCTCGGCATGGGCGTGCTGATGGCGCTCGCCGCCATATGGATCTACAAAGCCGTTGTCGTCTCCCCTTTTCGTGACGCCCTGTCGATCATCTTCCGCGCCTTCTATCGACTCGAAGTGAAAGGCTTCGGCAATTTCGACAGGGCCGGCAAGAATCCCATCGTCGCGCTCAATCATGTGAGCTTCCTCGACGCGGCGGCGATCCTCTGCGTGCTGCCGGTCGATCCGGTCTTCGCCATCGATTCGACGATCGCGACAAAATGGTGGGTGCGGCCCTTCCTGCGCTATGTGCGCGCCATTCCGCTCGATCCGACGCGCCCGCTCGGCACGCGCACGCTGGTCAATGCGGTGAAGAACGGCGATCCGCTGATCATCTTCCCCGAGGGACGCCTCACCGTCACCGGCAGCTTGATGAAGGTCTATGACGGCGCCGGACTCATCGCCGAGAAATCCGGCGCCTGGGTGGTGCCGGTGCGCATCGAAGGGCCGGAGGCGACGATGTTCTCGCGGCTGACGCCCGCGCAAGCGCGGCGTCGCTTCTTCCCCAAATTCACGCTGACCGTGCTGGAGCCGACGCGTCTCGTGGTCGATTCCGCGCTGCGCGGCAAGGCGCGTCGCATCGCCTCCGGCGCGGCGCTCTATGAGATCATGTCCGATCTCGTCTTCCGCACGAGCCCCATCGATCGCACGCTGCATCAGGCGCTCGTCGACGCCGCGCGCGAACATGGCGCCGGCCGCGTGGCGATCCAGGACCCGATCACCGGCGCGCTCACCTATAAGCGCATCATGATCGGCGCCCATGCGCTCGGCCGCAAGCTGCGACGCATTTCGGAGACGGGCGAGGCGCTCGGCGTGATGCTGCCCAATTCCAACGGCGCCGCCGTGACGATCTTCGCCGTCGTCGGCGCGGGACGCGTCGCCGCCATGGTGAATTTCACCGCCGGCGCCGCCAATATCGCGTTAGGCCTCAAATCCGCGCAGGCGACGACGCTGCTCACCTCGCGCGCCTTCGTCGAGAAGGGCAAGCTCGACGCGCTGATCGCTTCGCTCGAGAAGGAGTTCCGCATCGTCTATCTCGAGGATGTGCGCGGCGAGATCACGCGCGCCGACAAGCTCTCCGCCCTGCTGCGCCACAAGCGCCCGCTGGAGAAGCGGAGCCCCGACGATCCGGCGGCCATTCTCTTCACCTCCGGCTCGGAAGGCGCGCCCAAGGGCGTCGTGCTGTCGCACAAAAACCTCCTCGCCAATGCGGCCCAGGCGGCGGCGCGCATCGACTTCGGCCGCACCGACAAAATATTCAGCGTGCTGCCGGTGTTCCATTGCTTCGGGCTCAATGTCGGCTTCATCCTGCCGCTCGTCTCCGGCGTGCCGATCTATTTCTACCCTTCGCCGCTGCACTATAAAATCGTGCCGGAGCTGGTCTACAACGCCAACGCCACAGTGCTGCTCGGCACCGACACCTTCCTCAACGGCTATGCGCGCGTCGCGCATTCCTACGACTTCCGCTCGCTGCGCTATGTCATCGCCGGCGCCGAGCCGGTGAAGCAGGGAACGCGCGACGTCTATCTCGAGAAATTCGGCATTCGCATTCTCGAGGGCTATGGCGTCACCGAGACGGCGCCGGCGCTGGCGCTCAACACGCCCATGTTCAACCGCTTCGGCACGGTGGGCCGGCTGCTGCCCGGCATGGAGCTGCGCCTCGAGACCGTCGCCGGCGTCGCCGAGGGCGGACGTCTCCATGTGCGCGGGCCCAATGTGATGCTCGGCTATCTGATGGCGGACGCGCCCGGCGTGCTGCAGCCGCCGGCCGAGGGCTGGCACGACACCGGCGACATAGTGACCGTCGACGCGCAGGGCTTCATCAAGATCCAGGGCCGCGCCAAGCGTTTCGCCAAGATCGGCGGCGAGATGATCTCGCTCGCCGCGGTGGAGACTCTCGCCGCGGAATTATGGCCGCATGTGCTGTCGGCGGCGGCGCGCGAGCTCGATCCGCGCAAGGGCGAGCGCATCGTGCTGGTGACGCAGAACAAGGAGGCCACGCGCGCCGAATTCCTCGCCTTCGCCAAGGCGAGGGGCGCGTCGGAGCTGATGGTTCCGGCCGAATTCATGATCGTCGACAGACTGCCGCTGCTCGGCTCCGGCAAGCTCGACTTCGCCGGCGTCGCCGCAATGGTGCGCGACCGCGGCCGCTTCATCCTGCCGACCCCGCGCGTTCCGAACGGCCTCGGCCGCATCGACGGCGACGCGGCGACGCAGCCCGCCTGAGACGAAAGGTCGTAAGACAATGGACTACCGCAGACTGGGACGCACAGATCTTCGCGTGTCGGCGATCATGCTCGGCACCATGACCTGGGGCCAGCAGAACACCGAGGCGGAAGGGCACGCGCAGCTCGACTGCGCGCTCGATCGCGGCGTCGATTTCATCGACACGGCGGAGATGTATTCGATCCCGCCGCGCGCCGAGACGCAGGGCTCGACCGAGCGCATCATCGGCTCCTGGCTCGCGGCGCGCAAAAATCGCGACAAAGTGATATTGGCGACGAAAGTCTCGGGCCGCAGCGAGAGCCCCTATCTGCGCCCCGACGGCAAGGGAACGCGACTCGACCGCAAGAATATCGAATATGCGATCGACCAATCCCTGAAGCGCCTGCAGACGGATTACGTCGATCTCTATCAGCTGCATTGGCCGGATCGGCCGCTGCCGCTGTTCGGCGCCGGCGGCACGATCTTTCGCGCGCCGCCGAAGGTCGATGAAATCCCCGTCGAGGAGACGCTGGAAGCGCTCGCCGATCTGGTGAGGGCCGGCAAGGTGCGCCACGTCGCGCTCTCCAATGAGACGAACTGGGGCGTCGCGCGCTTTCTGAGCGCTGCGGAGAAGGGACATGGGCCGCGCGTCGTCTCGATCCAGAACGCTTATAATCTCATCAATCGCACATTCGAGATCGGCCTCGCCGAGACCGCGATGCGCGAAGATGTCGGGCTGCTCGCCTATTCGCCGCTGGCGCAGGGCTATCTCACCGGCAAATATCGAAATGGCGCGCGTCCCGCCGGCGCGCGCACCACGCTGTTCGAGCGCGGCCAGCGCTATGAGAAGCCCGGCGTGGCGCAGGCGATCGACGCCTATCTCGCGCTGGCAAGAGACGTCGGCGTCTCGCCGGCGAAGCTCGCCCTGGCCTTCGTGACCTCGCGGCCTTTCGTGACGTCCAACATCATCGGCGCGACGACGATGGCGCAATTGCAGGAGGATCTGGATTCGCTCGATGTGACCATCACGCCGGAGATCGAAGCGCGCATCGACGAGATTCACCAGCTGCACAGCAATCCTGCGCCGTGAGGCGCAAGAGGAAAGCTCGTCATGGACGTGCGACTGCGGCTCGCGCCGCTCGAGGAAAAGCGAGACATCGCCGCTCTGCTGCGGCGCTATCTCATCGAGCTCGGCCCATGGGGCTATGACGAGCCCGACAATTATCCGTTTCTCGATTCCTATTGGCGCGAGCCGCGTCGCTCGCCCTATCTGATCGAAGCGGACGGCCGCCGCGCAGGCTTCACCCTCGTCAATGCGATCTCCATCTCCGGCTATCCGGTCGACGCCTCCATCGCGGAATTCTACGTGCTGCCCGAGCTGCGCCGCGCCGGCTGCGGGAGCGAGGCGGCGAGCCGGGCCTTTCATACGCGGGTCGGCTGGTGGGAGCTCTCCTTCCATCGCGACAATGCCGCGGCGCGCGCCTTCTGGCCGGCGACCGCCGAGCGCGCCGGCGGCAAGCGCATTCAGTTCTTCGATATAGGCGAGAGCCGCATATTGCGTTTTCGCATGTCGCGTTAGAACGACTTCCGAGCGGGAGCGACAACGCCCTTTCGGTTCGGGTGACGCAGTCGACTAGCTTTCGGGAGCGCGATTTGCGATGCTGCGCGCTTAGTCGAAGCCATCGATTTAGCGCCATGTATTGGAAGAATTTTTCGAAGATCGTCGCCACTTTCGCGCTGGTCGGCCCGCTCGCCGGAACGGCGCCGTTCTGGCTGCTTTTCTTCCTGACGAACAACGAGATCACGCGCCGGGCTCCCCTGTTCTTCCTCGTCTTCGGGTTCGCCTTCGGCTTCCCCTTCGCGCTTCTCACCGGAGTGATCTTCGCCGTCCTTGCGCTTTCTCACGGCTACCGCGACTTGGCCGACGCTTGGCTCAGCACATTGGTCGCGGACCTCGGCCTCGTAGCGATCTGTTGCGCGACCCTGGGCGCTGGGCGGATGAGCGTCGTGGGGGCGGCGGAAATGGCCGTCGGCTTCGCGATCCCCTCGCTGGCGGCGGCCACGATCTGCTGGCTTCTCGCCGATCGATGGATCTCGGCGACGCCCGATCCGCGGCGGCGCGACAACGCGCGCAAAGCTCCATAGGGCTGCGCGCAACACGTCGCGCATTGCAGCAAACGCGCATTTTCGACCTATGCGCGAAAGCCGCAACGGTCGTCGAATTATCGCATTTATCGCAATGATCCATGCGTGGGCCGGGGCGAGCGAGAAGGATTTTGACAATGCGTCTCATCGGAATGCTGGATTCCCCCTATGTGCGACGCGTCGCAGTGTCCCTCAACGCGATGGGCCTGCCCTTTGTCCACGAGCCTCTTTCTGTCTTTCGCGACTTTACGGCTTTCTCCGCGATCAACCCGGTGGTGAAAGCGCCGACGCTCGTCACCGACGAGGGGATGACGCTGCTCGATTCGGCCCTGATCCTCGATTATCTGGAGCGCCTCGCCCCGGCCGAGCGCCGGCTGGCTCCGCAAGGGCTCGCCGATTTCGCGCGGTCGCAGCGAATCATCGGGCTGGCGCTGGCGGCGAATGAAAAATCCGTCCAGCTCGTCTACGAATCGAAGCGGCCCGACGAGCGACGATACGAGCCCTGGGTCGAGCGCGTGAGCAGCCAGCTCGTCGCCGCCTATCGCCTGCTCGAGGCGGAAATCGCTGCGGCCGGAGACGGCTTCCTGTTCGGCGCCCGCCCGCTGCAGGCGGACATCACCGCCGCCGTCGCCTGGCGCTTCACGCGCAGCGTCGCGCCGGATCGGCTCGACGCGGCCGACTTTCCCGCGCTCGCGGAATTTTCGGCGCGGGCGGAGCGCCTGCCGGAGTTCGCGGCGGCGGATTTCGATTGACGCCTCCCCTCGCACAGCGAGCGCGGACGGCTCAGAATCGCTCCGCCGCGCGCGCATTGCGCAGCCTGATTCCACTCGCGTGGAGGGAGGAGTCGAGAACACAGCCCATATCCGCGAAAGAATCGACGAGGCGCAACTCCACATCGGCGGCGCGAAGCTCACCGGGCAGATCGATCACCGCGTCGACGCGCAGCGGCGTGACGCCTTCTCGCGAGACCCACATGCCGGCGTCCTCGAGATCGACGAAACCGGCGCGAGGAAGCTCGTAGCGAAAGATCGACGCTTCAATCCATTCATCGAACCGCGATCGCTCCAGAAAAGCGATCATGCGCGCGGCGCTACCGACGAACCAGAATTCGCGATCCTCTCGCGTCGTCGTCGCGGTCGGCCAGATGAGAATGCGCGGACAGTCGCGCGGGAAGAGATAGAGGGCGCTATGCGCCTCATCGATCGCCCAGACGAGCGGGCCGTTCAGCCATTCGCGGCCGGGCGGCCGCTGCGCCGGCGTGCGGACCTGGCGCGGCTCGAAACGGAGGATCTTCGGATCGTCGCTGAAATGGAACAATCTCATCCGAAACCACCAAGAAAAAGGTATTGAGAGAATTCTGGTCGCCTGAAAGCAAAAATCAGCCGCGAAGCCTGTCGAGCAGCCAGTCGAGCGCCTCGGGAAAGAGCAGCTCCTGCGTCGCGGCGATCTCCGCGGCGCTCCACCATTTCCAGCCGAGCACGTCGCTGCGCTCGACATCGGTGAAGCCGCGCGTGTCCGGCGTGAATTCGTCGACACGAATGGCGTAGAAGCGCTCGTCGGCCTGAAACCAGTCCGCGCCGAGCTGCATCGGAAATTCGCGGGAAAAGACGATCTCGCCGAGATCGACGCCGGTGAGCCCCGTCTCCTCGGCGAGCTCGCGACGCGCGGCCGCGTCGAAGGTCTCGCCGGGCTCGACGGCGCCGCCGATCGAGCCCCAGAAATAGGAATGTCCCTGCGCTTCGAAAATCGGCGACAGACGCGTCGAATAGCGGAACAGCAGAACGCGATGCTCCGCGTCGAGCGGCAACAGGCGCGCCGCCGGACGGCGCAGGAGCGGGCGCCCGTCATAGGGCATCACGACGCTCTCGCGCGCGCCCTCCTCCGCCCAGCGTTCGAGCGTCCAGCGCCCGTCCTCATAGAAGAACCAATTGGGCGCGGCGTGCAGCACCGGCGGGTCGCGCTTCTCGGAGAGGCCGAGGCCGGTCGCGAGCCGATAGCCTATGTCGAGCACGCCCGCATGAGCGACGACGAGAACCGTCTCGCCCGCATGCCGCTCGGCTATGGCGGTCAGCTCCGCGCCGACGCGATCGGCGAAGGCCGCCAGCGTCTCGCCGCCGGGAATGAGAAAATCCGCCTGGCGCTGGCGATGCCGCGCATGCTCGCTCGGAAAGGTGCGGTCGACGTCGTCGAAGGTCATGCCCTGCCAGGCGCCGTCGTCCTTCTCGCGCAGCGCGACGCGCGTCTCGATCGGCAGGCGAAGGCTCGTCGCCAGCGGCGTGACGGTCTGCAAGGCGCGTCTCAAATCGCTGCTGTAGATGCGGTCGAAACGCTCGGCGCACAGCTCGCGCGCCAGCGCCTGCGCCTGCGCAACTCCCCTGACGTTCAAGGGGATGTTCAATTGCCCCTGAACGCGCCGCTCGAGATTCCAATTGGTTTCGCCGTGCCGTGCGAGACAGATGCGCGTACGCGCCATGACGATTCTCCGGGATAGCCGCACGTCCTAACGACGAAAAGCCGTTCCGTCCAGCGGGACTGTGCGCCGCACAATGCGCGCGACAAATCCTATCGGCGTCCCCGACTTCCCCGGCCTGTGCGCTGCGATTTGCCGGCCGCGCCCGCGTCGGCGCAGATGCGCCGCGCAGCCGCCCGCCATCATCATAGTATTCTAGTGAATTAGTGAGCTGTTCGTCCAGCAGAGCCGACGCCTGGGCGGCGGATCGCCTTGAACGACAGAATTCTCGCGCTGCCGCTGCGAATTCGATGCTGGCGTTTTCCTTTTTGCGTGATAGTCAATATATCTATTCTATCCGCTTCGCCGTCATCGGATTCGGTGGGCTCCCTTCGCGTCACGCCGCCGCGTCATCGCCCCGTTCGAGGCGAGGATCGCAAGACAGCCGATGGGGTTTGCCGACTTGCCCGAGGCGAGGCTCGCGCTCTGAAGCGGCGCGCGGACGGGAGAGATTGCGAACCGATGCTGTCCAACAAAGCGAAATACGGGCTCAAGGCGCTGATCCATCTCGCCGGCGCCGAAGGGCAGTGCCTCGCCGGCGACATGGCGTCGCAGAATAATATCCCGCGCAAATTCCTCGACGCGATCCTGCTGGAATTGCGCAACGCCGGCATTTTGAACAGCAAGAAGGGCAAGGGCGGCGGCTATCATCTCGCCCGTCCCGCCGACAAGATCACGGTCGGCCAGATCATCCGCATTCTCGACGGGCCGCTGGCCCCCATCGCCTGCGCCAGCCGCACCGCCTATCAGCGCTGCAACGACTGCCCGGACGAGGACGCCTGCGCCATCCGCGATCTGATGCTCGACGTGCGCGACGCCATGGCGCTGATCCTCGACCGCACCAGCATCGCCTCGCTGCGCGGCAGGGGAAGGCGCTCGGCGCAAATCCTGCGCTGAGCCGCCGCCGCGCTCACTGCTTCCACAGAGAATGGAAATGGTGTGGCGGCCCGCGGCCGGAGCCGAGCGCGAGCGTATCCGCCGCGCCGAGAGCGTCTTCCAGATAGTCCTTGGCGGCGCGGATCGCCGGGACCAGCTCCGCGCCGCGCGCGAGATGCGCCGCTATGGCGGAGGAGAGCGCGCAGCCCGTGCCGTGCAGATTTTTCGTCGGCGCGCGGCGCCCGTGGAGTTCGTGGACCGTCTCCCCCGCGACCAGAATGTCGAGCGGCTCGCCCGCAAGATGCCCGCCCTTCATCAGCACGGCGCGCGCGCCGCGCGCGACGAGCGCGCGTCCCTGCTCGACCATCTCTCGCGGAGCAACGGCCTCGCTCGCGCCGAGCAGAGCGGCGGCCTCCGGCAGATTGGGCGTGACCACGGCCGCGAGCGGAAAAAGGCGCGCGATCGCGGATTCGATCAGCCCGGCGGCGGAGAGAGAATCGCCGCTGGTGGCGACGAGGACGGGATCGAAGACGATGCGCGTCGCACCGGCGCGGGCGAGACAATCGGCCACCGCCTCGGCGATGGCGGGCTCGGCCAGCATGCCGATCTTGACCGCATCCACCTCGATATCGGCGAAAATGGCGTCGATCTGCGCGGCTGCGACCGAGGCCGGAACCGCATGGACGAGGCTCACTCCACGCGTGTTCTGCGCGGTCAGAGCCGTGATCGCGGCCATTCCATAGCAGCCGAGCGCCGAAAATGTCTTGAGATCGCCCTGCACGCCGGCGCCGCCGCTCGGATCGGAGCCGGCGATCGACAGGAGCTTTGGAATATGGGCGGCCATTCGCGCCTCCCGCTCGCGCGAGCGTCCTTTTCGTGTTTCAATGAAACACGAAAAGGACGCTCGGCTTTTGTTTTGACGCGTTTCCAACGCCGAACCGGCGTCCACTTCGGCTGGAAACGCTCTATTTCGTCGGCAGCGTCAGCACGCCGGCCGCGCCATTCTCGGCGCCGACGGCGAGCCGCGTTCCTTTCGCGTCCCAGCAGAGCGCGGAGATGCGCGCGGGGGCGCCCTCGTCCGGGCGGCGCACCAGAAGCTCGGAGGCGTCGGTCAGGCGGCAGAGCAGCACCATGCCGTCCTCATAGCCGATGGCGACAGCGAGCGCGCTGGGATGGAAAGCGACGCGCGTCACCTTCACCTCCGGCCGCACGCCGCATTCGCGCGGCGGCTCGCCCATCGGCCCGTCCTTGGATTGGAAGGGCCAGACGATGCAGGCGTCGGCGCCCGAGGTGGCGAGCCATTTGCCGTCATGCGACCAGGAGAGCGAGCGCGTCTTCGCCGGATAGCCGGCCATGCGCATATTCTTGCCGTCGGAGACGCGCCAGCCATGCAGCATATTCTCCTGCATGGAGGTGAGGACGAATTTGCCGTCCGGCGAGACGGCGGCGTCGAGATGCGACCCCTTCCACTCCAGAAACTCGGGCGCGCCGGCGTTGGGAAACCACAGCGAGACGCCGTTGTAATGGGCGATGGCGAGCCGATAGCCCTTGGGGAAAAAGGCGATTCCCCGCGAGGTCGACGGCAGTGCGAGCGTTCGAATCTCGCCCTTGGGCGAGCGCGTGCGCAGCTCGCGGCCGACCGACCAGGCGAGCGTCCCATCGGCGCGGGCGGCGACGGCGTCGATCCATTTGCCCTTCTCGTCGGCGATGACCTCCCGGCCAGCGAGGTCGGAAGCGATGACGAGCCCGTCGTCGCCTCCGGTGATCAGCCGTTTTCCGTCGCTCGCCGCAACCAATATGGCGCCGTCCGGATGCGCGATCCGATGGGCGACATCGGCCCCTTCCCCGGGAAGAGCGAGCCGCCCATCGGCGAGCGCCAGCACGGGCGCGTCGCCGAGGAAGGCGGCGGCGACGACCTCGGCGCCGGCGTCGAAGGGCGTGAAAGCGGAAGTGAGAGAAGCAGGAGCGCCAAAAGTCACGATTCGGGTCGCCTCGGGAAAGGCCGCGGCGGCGCGGCCTTTCCTCTATAACGGATTTGCGCGGCGATGGCGCCGTTCTTTCATGCCGGCTCGCGAATCGAACGCGAATGGACGAACCCGATGCAGCAAAAGCCCGACGGCGACGATTACCTTGCTCTTTTCGGCCGCTACAAGGAGGATTTCGGGGACGTCTACATGGACCCCGAGGACGAACGGTTCAGGCTGCTTTTCGATCAGATCTGCCGCATGCTCACACAGCCCTCTCCTTTCAATCTCAGCCTGCCTGAGCAGTTCCGAACGACCGCCTCCCGCTATCTCGACGGCGACCCCCACACGGTCGCCCATATGAAAACCATCGAGAACCGCCATTTCATGCTGAGCGACCTTTTCGACTACGTCCATCTCGTCAAGACGATGGGCGGCTCCTGGGATCAGCGCGGACGGTGACCCGGCGCGAAACGCCGCCGTCGGCGGCTCCTCGGGATGAGGCGAGCTTCACCCGATTCTGGCGTCACGCGGCCGAGACCGCCGCATCCGACGGCGCCGCGGCGGCGCTGGCGAGAAAGGCCCCGAGCGACATGGGCCGGCCGAACAGATAGCCCTGCAGGCGCTGACAGCCGGCGAGGCCGAGCACATAGGCCTGCTCCTCGCTCTCCACGCCCTCGGCCGTCACCGCCATGTCCAGCGCATTCGCCATATGAACGGCGCCGGCGACGAGAACGCCCGTCGCCTTGTCGGTGGTCACCCGATCGACGAGCGATTTGTCCAGCTTGATGCGGTCGAAGCCGTATTTCTGCAGATAGGCGATGCTGGTGTAGCCGGCGCCGAAATCATCTAGCGCGACGGCGACGCCGAGAGTCTTCAGAAAGGAGATCACCCCCGCCGCCCGCTGCGGATGATCGATCAGATAGCCCTCGGTCACCTCGAGCTCCAGGCGCGCGGCCGGAAAGCCCGTCTCCATCAATATCCGCATGACAGCGCGCTCGAAGTCCGGATCGCGGAACTGAGCGGGCGACACATTCACGGCGACCTTGATGGCCTCGACGCCGAAAAACTCCTCGCAGGCCCGCCGCAGCGCGAACTGGCCGAGCTGGTTGATGAGGCCGCTGCGCTCGGCGACCGGAACGAATTGGTCGGGCGGCAGCTCGCCCTCCGGCCGGCGCGGCCAGCGCAGCAGCGCCTCGACGGCGACGACCCGGTTCTCGATGGCGTCGACGATCGGCTGATAGACGACCTCGAGCTCGTCCGCCCGCAGCGCGCGCCGCAGCTGATCCTCTATGTCCTGCTGCCGCTGGCGCTCGAGGTCCAGATCGGGCGAATAGATCTTCACCCCCGATTTGCCATTGGCCTTGACGTGATACATCGCGATATCGGCGCGGCGAAACAGCTCCTGCGCGTCGCAGCCGTCCGGCTCCGTGCAGCAGATCCCGACGCTCGCCCCGATCTGAACCGCGCGGTCGCCGATGCGGATCGGCCGCCCGAGAACCGCGAGCGCGCGGGCCGCGAAGGCCCGCGCCGCGCGCTCCGCCTCCCGGGCCGAGATCACCGCCGCGAATTCGTCGCCGCCGACGCGCGCGAGCATCGCCCCTCGCGGCAGAACATGCACGAACTGCTTGGCGACGATGTCGATGAGCCGGTCGCCCGTGGCGTGGCCGTAAGTGTCGTTGACGTCCTTGAAGCCGTCGAGATCGATATAGACCACGGCCGTGGGAAGCGCATCGGCGCCCTGGCGGCCGCAGCGCTCGTCGAGATGCGTCATCAGCGCGCGGCGATTGGGCAGACCGCTCAAACTGTCGATATTGGCGAGCCGCGAATTCTCGTCGCTCAGGCGCTGCGTCTCCGCCTGCTTCTCGAGCAGCGAGCGACGCGACGCCACGAGATGCGCGAAATCTCGGTAATAGATCATCAAAATCGCGATCATGCCGATGGCGGCGAGCGCCAGATTGACCGCCGCCGCGCGGAAATGCCCGTCATCGGCGAAGAAGAAGAACAGGCTGAAAGGCGCGACGCCGACGAAGGTCACGTTCAACGCCGCCGAGCGAAGATGCATCAGGCAGAAATTGCAGCTGATCATCGTCAGGGCCAGGAAGAAGACGATCTGCGCCTTCGCATAGGCGTCGCCGTCGCCATAGGCGAAGAGCGCCAGCCCCCAGGCGGTGAAGGCCACGGCGATGAAAAAGGCGAGCTTATTGGTCCGCTGCATGTGCCGGATGGCGATCTCGTCCGACACCTGCGTCCGGCCGATCCGCCACCAGCCGAATCCGCGCAGGAGGCAGAGCAGGCAGAGCGCGCTCGGCGGATAGAGCGAGAGCCAGGGATGACCGAATTTCGCGAAGGTGAACATCACCGCGAGAGCGTTGGTCGCCAGGATAAAATAGAGCAGCGGGATCTGCCTCGCGAATGCCCGGAACTGAGCGCGGATCAGTTCCACGTCATCGGTCGGAACGCTCAGCAAGAAACGAAGTCTTCGAATGAGATTTTTCTTCAAGGTCAACGACCTTTCAGGCGCTCGTCAGGCGGAAAACAAGAAACGGCCGCCCGGAGAGCTTAGGAAAAAACGGTGGAAAACTGGTTAAAGGAGGGAAGTTCTCCCCATCTCGACGCTGCGACGCCGCGGCGTCGGGCGGAGGCCTGGACGAAATGCGAAACGGACCAATGTCATGGGGGGGCCGGCTCCCCCGTCGAGGAGCCGCGCCTCGTGACACCCGAAAGTTCCGAGGAGCCAAGCATGAGCACGAGCAGCGTATCCGGCGATCCGTTTCGCGGCGGCCCTTTCGACCTGGACAGGCTCGCGGCCAAAAACGCGACCCTCGCCCATAATTGGTGGGCCATCGCCCTGCGCGGCCTCGCCGCGATCATTTTCGGTCTGATCGCCGTCTTCCAGCCCGGCGTGACGATTTTGTCGCTGGTGCTGGTCTTCGCGATCTTCGCCGCCGTCGACGGCATAGCGACGATCCTCGCCGCGGTGCGCGCCGCGCGTCAGGGCGAGGCCTGGCTGTTTCTCTTCCTGGCCGGGCTGGTGAAGATCGCGGCGGGCGCTTTCGCGGCCTTCTGGCCGGGCATCACCGCCCTCGTCTTCGTGCTTGTGTTCGGCGTCGGCGAGGTCATCGGCGGCGGCCTCACCTTTGGCTCGGCGCTGGATCTGAAGGAGGATCACGGCCGCTGGTGGCTGGCGCTCGGCGGCCTGCTCGCCGTGGTGTTCGGCCTGTTCCTGCTGCTGACGCCGGTCATCGGCGCGGTGGTGCTGACCTGGTGGCTCGGCATCTACGCCATAGCGCTGGGCGTGGTGGAGCTCATTCTGGCCTTCCGCCTGCACGCCCGCCATGTCGAGCATCCGCCGCTGGCGCATCCGCAAGGCGCGTGATTCGGCGCGTGATTCGAAGTCCTGAAAATGAAATCGGGGCGCCCGCAGCCACAGGCGCCCCGTGCCCCCTTCCCGCCCCCGCGGAAGCCTGAAAAGCTCTCGTCCTTTGTTTTAACTAGCTTCCAACGCCGAATCGGCGTTGGAAACGCTCTAGTCGATCGAGGAGATCTTGATCGCCGCGCTGAGATCGGCGTGAGCGACTTTCAGACCCGCCTTGGCGACGGCCGCCTCATCGGCGTACCAGGTCGATTCATGGTCGAGGCCGCCATATTTATTGAAGACCATCACATATTTGGCCTTTAAATCCACCTCGCAGCGCAGCCCTTTGCCGGGCTGGTCGATGGGCCGCATCTTGCCGTCCCAATCGATGAAATAGCCCCCGGTCGCGTCGGACATTTCCTGTTCCCTTTCGGACATTGGTCTCCGTAGCCGCGGGCAAGCAGCTTTCGGGCCAATTGGGCCATCATCCGCCGCGCAAGGGCGGCCGCCGACGCTCGCCTCGGAAAGACCTTGATCGGCCGAGCCCGGCGGTCATAATTCGGCTCCGTTACAACCGCCCCCCGTGTGAGATGATTCAGAAACAAGCAGACGGCCTTCGGCGCCTCATCGACCTCGCGACGATCAAAACCTCCCGGCTCTTCAACAAAGACTGGTATCTGGATCGTTATCCGGACCTGCGCACGGGCGGCGTCGACGCCGCCCGCCATTTTCTCGACCATGGCGCGAGCGAGGGACGGGACCCGAGCTGGGCCTTCTCGACCTCTGGCTATCTCGAACGTTACCCGGACGTCGCCTCCGCGGGCGTCAATCCGCTGCTGCATTATATTCGCAAGGGCGCGGCGCAGGGCCGCGATCCGAAACCCTCCGCGAATATCGTCGTCGCGCCGCCATTGCGCTACGAGCCGGAGAATGACGTCGATACGGTTTTCGACCGGATGCTGCAGGAGCAACGGCCCCGCAACGTCCTCGAGGTCGGCACGATGCAGGCGCTCCCGGGCGTCTCGACCCATTCCATGGCGCGCTTTCCCTGGGTGCCCGCGCAGGATTACGTGCGTCTCGACCTGTTCCCCGGCCCGGATGTGGATGTGGTCGGCGATCTGCATGCGCTGCCGGCGGAGTGGAGCGGCAAATTCGACTGTTTCGTGGCCTCGGCGGTGTTCGAGCATTTGGAGCGGCCCTGGGTCGCGGCCCGGGAAGTCTCCCGCATCCTCGCTCCCGGCGGCCTATTCTATGTCGTCACGCATCAGTGCTTTCCCATCCACGCCCATCCGCACGACTACTTCCGCTTCAGCCGCGAGGCGCTGCGCCTCGTCTTCGAGGACGCCGGCCTCGTCGTGGAGGCCGCGGACTACAAGCATCGCTGCCTGATCGTGCCGCCGGAGGCGATGATGGGGAGCGCCTATGTCGATATTTGGAACGCGATCGAGCCGGCCTATATTCTGGTGTACGCCGCCGGACGCAAAAGAGCGCCATGATGGCGAAGGCTGTGACGGCGAAGGCTATGACGCCGAACGCTGTGACGGTTGCGCGACGCGGCCGATTTTTCTAATTGTCGAGACATGACCCTTTCCCCTGCGCTCGCCATCACCCGCGATCTCCTTCGCTGCCCCTCCGTCACCCCGGCGGACGCCGGCGCGCTCGGCGTGCTCGAGCAGCGCCTGAAGGAGGCCGGCTTCACGACGCATCGGCTCGTCTTCAGCGAAGAGGGCATGCCCGATATCGACAATCTCTTCGCCAAGATCGGCGAGGGACGGCCGCATCTCGTCTTCGCCGGCCACACCGATGTCGTGCCGAGCGGCGACCCGGCGCGCTGGCGCTTCGATCCCTTCTCCGGCGAGATCGCCGACGGCAAGATTTTCGGCCGCGGCGCCTCCGATATGAAGGGCGGCATCGCCGCCTTCGCCGCCGCCGCGATCGACTATGTGAAGCAGCATGGCGTCCCGCAGGGCGCCGTCTCCTTCCTCATCACCGGCGACGAGGAAGGCCCCGCCGTCAATGGCACGGTGAAAATGCTCGATTGGGCCAAGGCCCATGGCGAGGTCTTCGACCATTGCATCGTCGGCGAGCCGACCAATGTCAAAGAGCTCGGCGACACGATCAAGATCGGCCGGCGCGGCTCGCTCAATGGGCGGCTGGTGGTGCGCGGCAAGCAGGGCCACTCGGCCCATCCGCATCGCGCGGAAAACCCCACGCCCGTCGTCGCGCGCATCGTGACGGCGCTGTCGACGCATGTCTTCGACGATGGGACGGAGCATTTCGACCGCTCCAATCTCGAAGTGACCTCGATCGACATCGGCAATCAGGCGGCCAATGTGATTCCGGGCGAAGCGCGCGCGCGCTTCAACATACGCTTCAACAATGTGTGGACGCTGGAGACGCTGCAGGCGGAAATCCGCCGCGTCGTCGCGGAGGCCGCCGCCGGCGCGAAAGTGGAGGTGGAGTTTCTGCCTTGCAATTCGCTGCCCTTCCTCACTGCGCCGGGCGATTTCAGCGCGCTGGTCGCGGGCGCGATCGAGGAGATGACGGGACGCCGTCCCGGCCTTTCGACGAGCGGCGGAACCTCGGACGCGCGCTTCATCACGCGCGATTGTCCGGTGCTGGAGTTCGGCCTGCTCAACGAGTCGATCCACGCCGTCGACGAGCATGCGCGCGTCGAGGATGTGGACGGGCTGACGGCGATCTATAAGCGCATCATCGAGACGTATTTCGCGCGCTGAGGGGCTGGCGCTCCCTTCTCCCGCATGCGGGAGAAGGTGGCCCGACGAAGTCGGGTCGGATGAGGGCCGCCGCGGTTCGCAGCGCTTCAAATGCAAATAATGCTGCGGCGGGAAGGGCCCTCATCCGACCCTCGCTGACGCGAGGGCCACCTTCTCCCACAAGTGGGAGAAGGGAAGCGCGCCGTCACCCCGCCAACGCCTGCTCGGCCGGCACGGCCAGCGTCCACTCGAAACCATCGGGCGGAAAGCCGATCGTCGCCTCGCCGCCGAGCGCCTGCGCGACGAGGCGCTTGATCACCTTATGGCCAAAGCCCTCGCGAGGCGACTCCGGCGCCGCCGGGCCGCCGAACTCGCGCCATTCGACGAGAAAGCGCTCGTCCTCGACGCGCCAGCGCAGCTCTATGCGCCCCTCCGGCCGCGACAGCGAGCCATGCGTCAGCGCGTTCAC
Source organism: Methylosinus sp. is20ea (assembly GCF_059718135.1). Classification (NCBI taxonomy): domain Bacteria; kingdom Pseudomonadati; phylum Pseudomonadota; class Alphaproteobacteria; order Hyphomicrobiales; family Methylocystaceae; genus Methylosinus; species Methylosinus sp. is20ea. Next base: position 747,144 of record NZ_AP046088.1, read on the forward strand.
GGAGAGCTCGTGCAGAGCGAGGCCGATGTTCTGCGCGGCCTCCGGCTTCAGCATCAGATCGGGGCCGCCGGCGCGCGTCTGCTCCTCGACGCAGCCGGCGTCGAGGCAATAGGACAATTGCGCGCGCGCCAGCTCCGTCATCGAGGCGCCGCGCCAGTCCTGCGACACCAGAAGATCATGCGCCATGGAGAGCGCCTGCAGCCGCGCGGCGAATTTGCGCTGGAATTCCTCCAGCGACGGCGCGCCCGCCGCCGTCTGCCGCGCCATGGCCTGCACGACGGCGAGCAGATTCTTGGAGCGATGCACGAGCTCGCGCAGCAGCACATGGACATGGTCCTCGCGCCGCTTGCGATCGGTGATGTCGCGCGCCGTGCCGATGATGCGCGCCGCGCGCCCGCCTTCGAAGAAGGTGCGGCCGCGCACCGCGATCCAGCGCTCGACGCCATCGGTCTGGCCGACAATGCGATATTCCGCCTCGTAATCGCCGAGCTGTCCGGGATCGAGCGCGGCCTGCACGGCCTCGCGCGTGTGCGCCTTGTCGTCCGGATGCAACGCATTGCGGAAAATCTCGAAACTGCCGGGGGCGTCGTCCGGCAGCGCCCAGAGCGCGCGCACGCGCGCGTCGAGATGCACCTCGCCGGTGACGAGATCCCAATCCCAGATTCCGGTGAGGCTCGCGTCGAGCGCCATACGCATGCGCTCGAGCGCCAGAGTCTCGTCGCGATCGTCCCGCCGCTCCGGCGCGGACGCCTCGCTCATGCTGTCGATGTCCGTCAAAATCGACCTCTCGACGCCCGCCGCCCGCTTCGAGTGGCGGAAAGCATAACCGAACCTGCGCCGGCGGGCGAGCGCCTTCCGTCATTGCGCGCGAAGCAAAGCGATCCAGCGCCGAGAGGCCTCCGGATCGCTGCGTCGCTTCGCTGCTCGCAATGACGAGCGCGCGAAGAAAACGCGTCGACAGGCGTCGCGGTTCCGGCTGTCACACATCCAATTCCGTGGCGAAAGCGGCGTGCTCTTGAATGAAGGCGAAACGCGCCTCGGGCTTTGCGCCCATCAGCCGCTCGACGCAATCGGCGGTCTCCTCGCGCTCCTCGCCGGCGATCACGACCTTGAGCAGCGTGCGCTTCCTGGCGTCCATCGTCGTTTCCTTGAGCTGCGCCGGCATCATCTCGCCGAGGCCTTTGAAGCGGCTCGTCTCGATCTTGCCCTTGCCGGTCAACACTTTTTTGACGAGCTCGTCGCGATGCGCGTCGTCGCGCGCATAGACGGTCTTGGCGCCTTGCGTCAGCTTGTAGAGCGGCGGAACGGCCAGATAGAGATGGCCGCCGTCGATGAGCTTGGGCATTTGCCGAAAGAAGAAGGTGATGAGCAGCGAGGCGATATGCGCGCCGTCGACATCGGCGTCGGTCATCACGATGATCTTGTCGTAACGCAGCTCCTCGTCGCGATAATGCGCGCCGACGCCGCAGCCGAGCGCCTGCACCAGATCGGCGAGCTGCTGATTGGCCGCGAGCTTCTCGCGGCCGGCGGAAGCGACGTTCAATATCTTGCCGCGCAGTGGCAAGATCGCCTGGTTGGCGCGATCGCGCGCCGCTTTGGCCGAGCCGCCGGCCGAATCGCCCTCGACGATGAAAATCTCCGAGCCCTGCGACGAGGTGTTGGTGCAATCGGCGAGCTTGCCGGGCAGGCGCAATTTGCGCGTCGGGGATTTCCTCGCCTGCTCCTTCTCGGCGCGGCGGCGCAGGCGCTCCTCGGCGCGCTCCACCGCGAAATCGAGCAGCCTGGTCGCCTGTGAGGGCGCGCCGGCGAGCCAATGATCGAAGGCGTCGCGCACCGGGCCTTCGACGAGGCGCGAGGCTTCGACATTCATCAGCCGCGTCTTGTTCTGGCCCTGGAATTCCGGCTCGCGAATGAAGACGGAGATCATCGCCGCAGACTGGCCCATCAGATCCTCGGCCGTCAGAAGCGCGGCGCGCTTGGCCTGGCCGATGCGCTCGGCGTGATCCTTCAGCCCGCGCAGCAGAGCGAGGCGGAATCCCGCCTCATGCGTGCCGCCGTCCGGCGTCGGAATGGTGTTGCAATAGGAATGGGAAAAACCGTCCTCATTGGCGAACCAGGCGATCGCCCATTCGAGCGAGCCATGGCCGCCCTCGCGCTCCACCTTGCCGACGAAGGGCTGATCGGCGACGAGCTCCTTGCCCTCGGTCTCGCGGGCGAGATAGTCGCGCAGGCCCCCCGGAAAGCGCAGCACGGCCTCCGCCGGAACCTCGGAGCCCGGCTCGATCAGCTCCGGCGCGCAGCGCCAGCGGATTTCGACGCCGCCGAAGAGATAGGCCTTGGAACGCGACATGCGAAACAGCCGCGCCGGGCGCCAATGCGTCGCGGGGCCGAAAATCTCCGCATCCGGCTTGAAGCGCACCTTGGTGCCGCGGCGATTGGCGATGCGACCCAATTGCTCGAGCTTGCCTTGCGGAATCCCGCGCGAAAAAATCTGTCGATAGAGCTGCTGGCCGGTCGCCACCTCCACCTCGACGCGCTCGGACAGCGCATTGACGACGGAGACGCCGACGCCATGCAGGCCGCCGGAGGTCTGATAGGCGCCCGAATCGAATTTGCCGCCGGCGTGCAGCACGGTCATGACCACTTCGAGCGCCGACTTCTTGGGGAATTTCGGATGCGGGCCGACGGGAATGCCACGGCCATTGTCGACCACGGTGAGCCAGCCGCCCGGCTCGAGCGTGACCTCGATGAAAGTGGCGTGGCCGGCGACGGCCTCGTCCATGGCGTTGTCCAGCACCTCGGCGAAGAGGTGGTGCATGGCGGCTTCATCCTTGCCGCCGATATACATGCTCGGCCGTCGCCGGACGGGCTCCAGCCCCTCCAGCACCTCGATGGAGGCGGCGTCATATTCCGCCGGCGCCTTGGGCGCCCGCGGGACGGGAGCGGCGGCGGCTGGCTTGCGCTGAGCGCCGCCGAAAAGATCGTCGGATTTGGCCATGCGGGGGATTTTAGCGATTCGGGGGGGCGAACGCGAGGGGTGGATCGCCGGCGCCACTCGAAGTATGGCTATCGTCCCGGGCACGATCTCGAAATTCCACGCGCGCGGCGATCTCCGGGCGGCCGATCGCGGTCAGTGCGCCGTTGGCGACGACTCCGACGCTCCTGCGCGAACCGCGCGCCGACGCCCTCCATGCGCGGGACGGCGAGCGCGCCACGGGAAGATCCGATCCGGCGTGACGGCGTGTCGGGTGTGAGCGCGCGGGGTCGGGCCGCCCCCGGCGGTCTCGGTTCGTTTGGCCGCGAGCACTTCGTCCAAGAATCGATACGGCTCGATTCGGAACCAATTCGGGAGCCGCTCGTAGGCAATTCTTCGTATCGGATGGAAAACGCTTTCATGGATCGCGGCATGATCCGGAATCGCGCGACATCCGCCCAAGGGAAAGTGGAAAGGCGGCAACCGCGGCCGCGCTTCTTCGGGCAAGGGCCATGGGAGGAGTTCAGGCAGCCACCATAGGCCGTGCAGGGACTCGTGGCGATCCGCGGCCGGATCGGGTTTGACTTGGAACGGCATGAAGCCGTGGGCCTTCCGCTCCTGGCCGAGAACGACCGCGGCCCGCTCCGGCTCGATTTTCAAGCCGAAGGTCACGGCCTCGACCAGCATCCACTCCAGAGCGATTTTCGACAGCCCACTCTGACGCTCGGCATAGCTGCCGCCGACATCCGAATGCACGCCCGCGAACCAGACCTGCTTGATATTCTGGCCCGGCTGCGGCTCCCCCCACAGGTGCGGCGTGTAGAAGCAACGGCGCTCGTCGATCGAAACCGCGTGCCGACCGTTGACGATGGTCGGATTGCACGCCGTGAGAGGAAGCACGACCGGATTATAGATCCACCCGACCGAGCGAACAGTGTCCCATATGCCTACGAAATGAACGCTGCAATCTTTCGACAGCGCATATTTGAAATTGTCCGCCACATCGATCGCTCGCATCTCGCGGGTCGCCCTGGCGAACATGCGAGCAATGTAGGGAATAAGCTCGTCGTTCCCGGGCCGGAGGAGGCCGTACATTCGCAATATGCCTGCCAGCGCCCGAACGGCATAGGCGCCGCGGCTGAATCCGAACAGATAGATCCGATCGCCCGGCTGATGAGCGTTCATGAGAAAACGATAGGCGTCTTGCACGCCGGAAAGAAACTCGGCCCCGAACAAGAGTCCTCTCAAACGAGACAGCTGCTTTCCGAGCTTGGTCCGCGCAATCGGCGACCCCATCGTCCCTACTCCGGGTCGATAATATCCGACTTGGAATTCGTCGAGCTTCAGCGCATTGAACAGCTTGATCACGTTGGAGTTGCAGTCGTCTCTGAATTCGTTGCCCGTTCCGTCGCAGCAAATGACGATGTTCTTGCCCACGGACGCCTCCCGGTTCTCTCGATCCTCTCCATTCCGTCGGCTGACGAGCTACGCCTCGCCCCAGATCCCGTTTCGCATTCGACAGCGCGATTGTATCTGGTCCCAGGACGGCGCTTCGCAAGACGTTGGAGAAGGATTGCGCAATGCAAAGTCCAGGGATGGCCCGCCGAGCTCAAGGGCGACATCGCGCGCGAGCGCGTCGACAGCCGGATCGCGCCGAACCCCGAGCCCTCACCCCGCCTCGACGCGCGGCCGCCTGAGCCAGCAATTGATCGAAAAACGACCGTCGACGAAGTGCGCTGTCGCACAGCGCGTCGGCAACACCTCGTGAACAAAGAAGGATGGAAATGCGACCAGCCGATCGCAGAGCGGGGCGATGTCCACGAACCCCGCGCCCCGCGACGGCGCATGCACGCGCAACGCGCCGCCTTCGAATTGCTTCGGCGAGGCGTGAAAATAATAGACGAGCGTGAGAACCCTCACACTGTCATGCCCGTCCGGCCGTCGCGGCGCATCGGCATGGCGCTTGAAGAAGCCGCCGTCGCCGTTCCAGACCATCTCGATTTCTTTTTTGGCCTCGTCGAGCGGCCCCGCCGCCAATTCGCGCGTCAGCTGCTCGAGGATCGCATCGACGGATTCGGAAAAGGTCGCGCGCAGCGAACCGAGCTCGAGCAGATGCTTGCAGTCGCGCACTGATTTGTCGACGCGCGCGCCCTCCTTGCTCGTATAGAAACCCGAGTCGTGAAACTCGCCTTCATGGGCGAGAGCCCATTCCAAGAGCTCGCGCATGCGCGCTTCGCCGAGGAAGCCGTCGATCAAAAGATGCGGAATCGGCGCGGAAGTCATTCGACGACACGATCCATTGCGGCGAGATCATCGGCGCCCGCGCATCGTTTCGCGACGCGATCGACGCGCGAAGGCGAGGCGTCGCGCAGGCGACGGCGTGGATAGAGCATATAATTCCGCCTCGGGGAAGGCGGAGCCGACCTCAGCCATGCGTCGCCGCAAATCTCGCCTTTCGCTCGGCGAAACGCGGCGCGACGACATCGACGATCTCCTTACCCGCCGTCTCCGGTCGGCCGGAGGCGAAGGGCGGCGCCGGCGCATATTCGATCGACAGTTGAATCGCGCGCGCGACGCGCTCGCCGGCGATATCGGCCGCGACCGTCAATGCGAAATCTATTCCCGCGGTCACGCCGCCGCCGGTGATCACGCGCCCGTCGCGCACGACGCGCGCGGCGTCGGGCTCGGCGCCGAACAATGGCAGAAGATCGCGCCACGCCCAATGACAGGCCGCGCGCTTGCCCCGCAGCAGACCCGCGGCGCCCAGAAGAAGCGAGCCATTGCAGACCGAGGTCACATAACGCGCGCCTTGCGCGAGCCGGGCGATCTCGGCGAGAAATTCGCGATCGACGGAAGCCGCCTCGACGCCGGGGCCGCCGGGAACGCAGAGGAGATCGCAATGCTCCACTGTCGCGAGCGCGCGCGTCGAGCCGAATTCCAATCCCGTGTCGGAGGTCACGGCGCCGCCCTCGCGCGAGGCGACGACGACCTCGGCGCCCGGCAATCGCGCCAGCACCTCGAATGGGCCGGTGAAATCGAGCTGGGTGAGGCGCGGAAAAATCGCGAACACGATGCGAAAGGGCCGATCGGACATGTGAGCCTCCCGAGTTGACGATGACAATATCACGCCGCTAGGCTCTGTCTGAAATGACAGTTTTCCCACTTTTTCGGACAAAGCCATGGCGCCGCGCATCGTCGCCTTTCTGATCTTCGACGACTTCCAGATCCTGGACGCCGCCGGGCCGATCGCCGCTTTCGAGATCGCCGCGCGCATCGCGCCCGGCGCCTATGCGACAAGGACGATCGCCGCAGCGCCCGGCCTGGTGCGCTCGTCTTCCGGCGTCGCCATCGCCGCCGCGAGCTTCGCCGCGGCGCGGCGCTGCGACACGCTGCTCATCGCCGGCGGCCTGGGCGCACGAGGCGCCGCAACGGATGCGGCGACTCTCGCTTTCGTGCGGAGAACGGCGGCCCGCGCCCGCCGCACGGCGAGCGTATGCTCGGGCGCCTATGTGCTCGCGGCGGCGGGCCTGCTCGACGGCCGCAGAGCGACGACTCATTGGAGTCGCTGCCGCGATTTGCAGCGACGATTTCCGAAAATTCGGCTGGAGCCGGATTTGATCTTCGTGCGCGACGGGCCGATCTGGAGCTCGGCCGGCATCACTGCGGGCATAGATCTCGCGCTGGCGATGATCTGCGACGATCTCGGCGAGGAGATCGCGCGCGCCGTCGCGCGGCAGCTCGTCGTCTATCATCGGCGCCCGGGCGGCCAGTCGCAATTCTCGGCATTGCTGGAAATGGAGAGCCGGCAGGACAAATTCCCGACGCTGCTGCGCTGGGCTGGCGAGCGGCTACAGCAACGCCTCACGGTGGAGGAGCTGGCGGAACAGGCCGCGATGAGCCCGCGCAATTTCGCGCGCGCTTTCTTACGCGCGACCGGCGTCACGCCGGCCAAAGCGATCGAGCGCCTGCGCCTCGACAAAGCGAAAGGCGAGCTGGAGGACGGCGGCGGCGCGATCGAGCGCATCGCGCGGGAGGCCGGCTTCGGCGATCCGGAACGGATGCGGCGGGCGTTTCTGCGCGTCTATGGCCAGCCGCCGCTGGCGTTTCGGCGCGGGGGGCGCGACACAGGTGCGGCCCAGCGCACCGCCTCACGGCTTGGATGAAGGTAAGAGGTGAGCGCGCGGTTGTTCATTGTTCAGCAGGGGAGGAAAGTTGCCTGACATGATCGGCTGCCGCCTGGACGTCAGAAAATACACGGCAACCGTTCACGGCTTCCAAATTGACGTTCCGCCGCGTTACTAAATCGTGAAGCGGACCTTCAGTCAGGAAGGTGTCGCAGTATCCCAGTGCGGCGACGGCATGCTCGAAGTCGTAATAGTCATTGGACTTGAACTTCCGATTCTTATCCCAACGCATGGCCGCGTGAATGGACGCGCCAATATGGAGAGAGCGTAGCGCATCTTTGGTCTCCGGCCGCTTGAAGGCATGGTAGAGTAGATTGCGGCACATATTGACAGAAGCTGCGCGCTGATGCGGTGTGACTGGCAATTGACGCCCAGCCTCCTTCTCAGCAAGCTCATGGATAACACCGGCCGCCAGGTCTCCAGCCAGCTCGATAGCTCCCCTCAATTCAACGTCATATGTGTGAGCAAAGCTGCGAAGCTCATCTTTGTGCTCGGCATTCTGTTGGTTCGTATACTTGGCTAGGTCCTCAAAATCATCGCGCCATAGTATGTCATCTTCCATCGTTTTCAATAAATCGCTCAGTGAATAGCCCCAGAGGTGGTCAAAGAAAGCCTTTTGAATAGCCAGCTTTTCATCGGCAGGAAACTGGTCTGGCGAAGCATAGGTATCGCCGAGGACGTAGGCGACTTTAGTCCAGATCAGCTCCTGCATGGGGTAAAGTCCAACTCCTCCTTTGGCTTTCGACAAGAACGAATGGATTTCGGTTCCCATGACAATCTGCGAAGGAACCATCGTAGCGCCTAAGCTAAGCTCGTCGATAAGCCGCGCGGTGCCGATCCGGCGGCCTGGGCTGTAGGACTGCTTCATCAGCTCGAGGAACATGCTTGCGCTAATCGGGCATATAAGGCGACCTCCGGCGACGCCCCGGCGCAGATGATGAAGAAGTTTCTGGGCCGCCGGGTCTGTACGAGCGCCCAACGCCGTATCCCGCGCAATAATCCAGAACCGTGCGTCGAGATATATCTTGCGGCAAGTCGCGATGGACCGACCAAGCTCGATTTGCCGCTCCCGACTATGTTGTTCAATTGTCATTGAAGTCCAAATCGCTGACAGAAGAAAATGGCCGCTGATCGAATATTCAAGCGCGCGGGTGCGTGAGCTTCTGGCGGAAGGGGTGTCCGCCGAACTATCCCACCATCGCGTCTCACCGAAAACCACCATGACGCAATAAGCCAACGAAATATTGGGTTCGATGTCTCACGGCGTCTTCCCATGAGTCACGCTATCGCTTATAAGCGCAGTCCATAAGTGGGGCCGATAGTGGGGCCGCATGTGGGGTGGAGCCGATGGCTCGGGCGAGAAATAAGCTAACGGCGCGGCAGGCGGCGGCGCTGACAGAGCCGGGCCGGCACTCGGACGGCGGCGGGCTCTATCTGGTCATCGACGGCGAAGGCGCAGCCATGCGCCGGCGCTGGCTCTATCTCTTCCCCTGGGGCGGGAAACGTCGAGAAATGGGCCTCGGCGGCTTCCCTGCGGTCTCGCTCGCCGACGCCCGCAAGGCTCGCGATGACGCCGAGCGCGTTGCCAGAGAGGGCAGAGACCCTATCGCGGCGCGAGACCAAGCTCGGGAGGTTCGCGCCGCCAAGCCGACATTCGGGGAGGTCGCTGATGCGCTCATCGCCGCCAAAGAGGGCGCGTGGCGCAACGACAAGCACCGCGCGCAATGGAAGATGACGCTCCTCAAATATGCCGCGCCGTTGCGGTCACGCCCGATCGACGAAATCGACACCGCAGCAGTGCTCGACGTGCTGAAACCCTTGTGGACGGCAAAGCCGGAAACCGCGTCCCGCCTTCGCGGTCGGATCGAGGCCGTTCTCGACGCCGCCAAAGCTCAGGGCCAGCGCTCCGGCGAGAACCCCGCCGCATGGCGGGGCCACTTGTCTCACCTTCTTCCGAAGCGTCAGAAGCTCTCGCGCGGCCATCACGCGGCAATGGCCTACGCCGACATGCCGGCGTTTATGGCCAGCCTGCGCGGTCGCGACGCGGTGGCGGCGCTGGCGCTGGAGTTCTGCATTTTGACCGCGACGCGCTCGGGGGAAACGCTCGGCGCGCAGTGGTGCGAGATCGACACACAGAAAAAAGTCTGGACCGTTCCGGCCAAGCGCATGAAGGCCGCACGCGAGCATCGCATACCGTTATCGGACCGCGCCTTGGCGATCGTGAAAACGCTCGAAGAGGGAAAGGCTGGAGACTTCGTGTTCCCCGGACGGAAGGCAAATCGCCCCCTTTCGAACATGGCGATGGAAATGATGCTGCGCCGCATGAAGGTCGAAGACATCACGGTACACGGATTTCGATCAGCGTTCCGCGATTGGGCCGGAAACGAAACCCATTTTCCGCGTGAGGTCGCCGAAGCGGCGCTCGCGCATGTCGTCGGCGACAAGGCCGAACAAGCATATCGGCGCAGCGATGCGCTGGAAAAGCGCCGCGCGCTCATGGCTGCTTGGGCGGCATGGTGCGAGCCAAAAACAAAGAACATCTTGAAGTTTAGGAGGTCTGGTGTCAATAATGACGCCTGAATAGCGACCGAACGAGACGCGGCAACGTCTCGTTCGGTCTTCGCCAAGGAGAGAATAGGAGGTTCTCCGCCATGACTACGGAAAAACTATATCATCAAAACGGAAATTCCGTAAGCCACATCGGACAAATTCCGTCAATTCAAGCTCTCGTACTCGAATTAGAGCGCATCGACAAAGAGTTACACGATATTCCGAATTCCGAAGGTTCCGCGGATGAATTCGAGCGCACCTTAGATAGCCTCTGGACCGTCCGCGCGTTGATCAACGCCACCCCGGCGCAAACCCCCGACCAATTTCTAGCCAAGGTAAAGGCATTCAAGCTCACCATGGCGCTCGACGAGGAATTCGAGTGTCACGTCCTCGGATCGGCGCGCGAGCAAGCGAAGTTATTAATCGACGAAGCTGCGGCAATCATCGCGTTATGCGGGAGTGGAAATCAATGAACACCCGCTTCATCCTTATGGCTCAATACGGGGCTATGGCAATCATACCGCTTGAGCTTGTCTGTAAGGACTACTTTTCGCATTTGACTACACGCCATTTCATCGAGAAGGCGGCGAAAGGGGAAATCAAGATACCAATTGTCCGCATGGAAGCGTCGAGCCAGAAGGCGGCGCGCGGAGTTCATATCGACGACCTCGCGAACTGGATCGACGCTCGGCGTGAGGCTGCGACGAAAGAGCTGAAGGCGCTGACCAGCTAATCCGTATACGAACGCGCAGGGATAGGCCGGCCAGCCGACAAGCCAAGAACGCATCGCTCGGTTTCCCTGTGATTTCTCACGATGCACGCGGATGCGCGCGATGATGATTTCTGCCAAACCTTTACGGCCATCTTCACAAAGGCGTCTTGATCGATGGGCGAAGGCTCTGCGGACTGCCGAAGATGAAAGGTTACGGAAGAGCATAGACCAGCGATTCGACGCCGAATTTCGACGCGGCAGCGTTCTCGGCGATGTGATCGACGCCATAGACCGCGAATTTGGGCGCGGCGAGGAATATCGTCTGGCCGGACTGGCGGGCGCGCGAATTGCGGGGACTGACGAATATAAAGACCGTCTACAAGCACTCGACGAGCCGCAATGGACCAACATCCTGACGACCGAGTGGGGGCGAGACTTTATCTCGCTGTCGGCCGCCGCATGGTGGATCGCGCTGTCCGGTCAGCCTGGGGAGTGCGACGACGATGCACTCGAAAGAGCCGCGAGCGAGTTGATACGCGCGTTGCGAAAAGGCGATCTCCCTCTTTTTGGCGAGGATTGCGAAAAGCAGCGCGGGCGCGTTTCGCGCGAGCAAATCCCTGAAGCTACGAGCTTCTGCGGCGATTTTCCCGACCTTGTGTCGTTCGGCGACCGCCGCGCGGTGACGTGGGATCAGATGTTGGAAGGCGGCGAGCGCAGCGACAAGATCGAAACCCGCGCCGAAGTCATTTGGTCGCGTCTCGAAGCCGAGCGTGACCAGTTGGTAGCACTATGGCCGGCGCATGGCGCAGCGCCCGCCGAAAGCCAAGCCCTGAAGCCGATCAGCATACAGCGGGCCGTGGAGCTTCTTAGTGAGGAGGCCACAAAGCGAGGCGGCAAGGTTCTCGGCAAAAGAGACGCAGAGCGATATTTAAAATTCAATGGATACCATGGACGTGACAACATTCGAGCCGCCGTCGACAGTTTGACCGGAGGTCGGAAGCCGGGCCGGCAGGGATAAGTGCGCGATCGAAAGTGCAGGTATTTTCGATCTGCACATTTGCACATTTCGACAAGCCTGATTCGATATGAATTTATACGTGTCGTCATGTGACGCGGCGCGACAGTGTGCGCCGCTCATAGCGAAAGGCGACACTATGACCACCCTTCAGTTCGCACGCACGGAATCGGCGACATCCGCGCCTCAGCGCGAAATTTATCCCATTGACGAGGCTTGCACGAAGCTCGGCAACGTCTCGCGGGCTTCGATCTATCGTTGGGCCGCGCAGGGCAAAATCCGCCTCGTCAAGATCGGCGGACGCACATTCGTTTCCGCTGCAGAGATCGACCGCGTTGCCCGTGGCGAAGAGCCTGCGAAAGCCGCCTAACACACGAAAACACCGCCGTTGGCAGACGGCGGTGTTTCACAATCGCGAATAGATGCAGGCACATCATGAATACAACATCGATCGACTCTCTTCAAGAGCGCTCTGCGCTCTTCAGAGAGCGAGCCATCCAGAGTTTCATCGAGACGCCGCGACTGTATGAGTGCCAAGGCGCAGTCGAATCGACGCTCAGCAAGACCTTTAACCGTCTGCGATTGCTTGAGCGCGGCCATCATCCTGGCCATGAAGATGAGCCTTTTGAATATCGAAGATGGTCACGTCTCTCATTTGATGAACGTGAGCGCATCGCTGCCGAACTTTACCTCGCGATCGACGAATACGGCCTGCCGCTCGATGATGCCGAGGACGTGGCTCTCGACGCCCTCATCGAACTCGTGTCGTAAGGATGGCCGCCGTGCTCGACGAGCATCACGCAAACGACGACGACTGGTTCGACCCGCGCGCGCATCTCCCTTCTGCTGTTGCGGCCGGAGACTGTCTCTCCGTCGCGCCGCCGACCTCTGCACTCGACGAACTGCGCGCGATACCGCACTGGGTCTCGTGGAAATATCTCTGGAGACCGGGCGCGGAAAAGCCGACGAAGCCCCCCGTCGATCCGAACACAGGTGGCTTCGGGAGCCACGGTGATCCGAAGACATGGGCGTCATACGAGAAGGCGTGTTGGCGCACGCGCTTCTCGCGCCTCGCTGGCGTCGGCTTCGTCTTCACCGATGGCGACGGTCTCACCGGCATCGATCTGGACGCCTGCAGGAATGCCGAGACCGGCGAGATGGAGCCATGGGCGGCCGATATCATCGATTTGGCGGAAACCTACGCCGAGGTCAGCCCGAGCGGCACAGGCATCCGCCTCCTGGCCCGTGGGAAGGTAGCGAGCGCTACGAAATGCGACCCGGCGCACGTCGAGATTTACGGATCGCTGCGCTACCTCACGATCACCGGCAACCACATCGACGAGACGCCGGAGGACATCCGCCCTGCCCCGCAGACGATCGAGCGGCTGCTCGCGCGCGTCGCGACCTTCGCCCCACCGCCGTCGCCGGAGCGTAAGCCAGCGGTGATCCGGGCCGCCGAGAAACCTGCGGCGGACGGCAAGAACTTCTTCCGCGCCGTGAATGAGCGCGCGCTCGCCAATCTCGATCTTTGGGTGACGGCGATCTTCCCGAGCGCCAAACAGCAATCCGGAACGGGCGCATTCAGGGTCACGTCGAAGTCGCTCGGCCGCCCGCTCCAGGAAGACATCGCGCTCGCGCCGAATGGCATTGTCGATTTCGGCGTCGCCGACATGGGTGATCCGCAGCAGGGCCGGCGCACGGCCATCGATATGGCGATGGAATGGGGCGGGGCCGAGGATGCGACGGCTGGCGCGAAATGGCTGTGCGACAAGCTCGGCGTGACGCCGGAAGCCGTCGGCTGGCGCGACGAGCTAGCCGAGATCGCGGCGCTCGCTGCTGAGATCGGGCGGACGCTGGACGACGCCAACGATCCGGCTTTGGACCAACGCCCCGAAATTGATCCTCTCGACGGCTTCATATTCGACGGCGACGTGTCGCCGGAGCCGCCGCCGATGCTCGTAAAAAAGCTCGTCCCCTTCGACGGAATATGCTTCATCGGCGGACAGAGCGGCGCAGGGAAGACATTCATTGCAGTGGACCTCGCCGTGAGTCTCGCCAGCGGCGAGCCGTTCTTTGGCTATAAGGTCGCCGAGCGTGTCGGGGTTGCGATCTTCGCCGCCGAAGGCGCGAGCACGATACCGAACCGCGTCGCCGTAGCGCGGAATCATAAGGCGCTCGGTGAAATCCTCCCGATCGCGTGGCTCGGCGCGGTGCCGAATTTAGCGGACCCTCGCGAGGTCAGGGCGATGATCGCTCGTCTTCGCGCCGTTGATCGCCGCTTCCGCACAACCCATCGCGCGCGTCTCGGCGCGGTCATCTGCGATACCCTCGCCGCATCGTTCAGTCTCGGCGACGAGAATGATAATAGCGAGGCCGCCAAGGCGATCCGCGCCATGAAGAGCATGAGCGATGCGCTCAACGTTGTTGTGATTCCCGTTCACCACTTCGGAAAATCCGCCGAGACCGGGCTGCGCGGGGCGAGTGGATGGCGCGCGGGATGTGATGCCGTGCTCAGCGTCCTCGCCGATCGAGACCAGACGACGGGGGCGTGCAGCAATCGGCGCATCGCCCTGACGAAGAGCCGTGTAGGTGAAGAGGGGTGGGTCGCGCCGTTCGATCTACGCTTCGTCGAGCTTGGCTCGGATGCTGACGGAGAGACGTTCGGCGCATGTTACGTCGAATGTGGTCGCCGATCGGAGCCCGACTGCGTCATCACATTACCGAAGCCAAAACCACTGGCGCGCGATGCGAAGGCTTATCTCGACGCGCTGCGCGTCGTGCTGTGTGAGAAGGGCAAAAAGGTCCGCCCGTTCGGATCGGACGGGCCAGAGGTTTGCGCCGTCGATCGAGAAGAGGTTCGAGGCGAATTCTATCGGTCGCGTCCTGCCGATGGCGACGACGAGAAAAAGATCGCGTCGGCGCGCCAGAAGGCTTTCAAGCGCGGCGAGGATGAAGCGCGAGATCGCCGCCATATCGCCTCCTACGAGGTCGGCGGGCGCTTCCTCGTCTGGCTGGTCAAGGGGGGCGCTCAATGATCCTGCCAGACAGCAATCACCCCGGACATGCGCCCCGGACCCGGACACACGGGACATATCCTATGTCCCTGTGTCCGGTCCGGTCCGGCAGACACGCCGGACACACCGGACAATGTCCGGCCTTGTCCGGTGTGTCCGGCAGATATAACTCACTGACAAAACGTCATTTTCTGTGACACGCAGCAAGAAACGCGAGAGGAGCGAGCCATGGCCCGCGAAGGATTGACCCGGCGACAGCAGCGCTTCGTTGAGGAGTATCTCATCGACCTCAATGCGACGCAGGCCGCCATTCGAGCGGGCTATTCGAAACGAACCGCACGGCAGATCGGCGAAGAGAACTTGTCGAAACCTGACATCGCCAAAGCGATCGAAATCGCTCTCGCCGATAGATCATTGCGAACGGAGATCACTTCCGATCGTGTGTTGCAAGAGTTGTCATGTCTCGCGTTCTTCGACATCGGCGAAGCATTCAACGAAGACGGCGGTCTGAAGCAGTTATACGAAATGCGTGAAGACGTTCGGCGCGCCATCGCCGGCTTCGAAGTGACCGAAATCCGCAACGAGGACGGCGTTGTCATCGGCAACACGAAGAAGGTCAAGTTCGTAAACAAAATCGAAGCCATCGAAAAAGTCATGCGGCATTTGGGCATGTTCGAAGACAGGCTTCGAGTGAAGTTCGACAACCCGCTCGCGATCCTGATTCAGCAAGTGCAAGGGCGGACATTCGTTCCCGTCGTCATACAAGGAGGCAAAGATGAAATCGCATAATCTGAAAAATTGGAAGCTGTATGGCGAAATGCCGACGACGCCACTTCTTGCCGAGACGTTTCCGAAATGTGGACTGCATTTCCTCGTCGGCGAGGACGAGACGGTGAAAGGCGCGATCATCGCTGATCTTGCAACGGCTCTGGCCAGCGACGTGACGACGTGCGGGCTCGGGCCGATCGGCGAGAACAGCACGCGCGCCAGCCTCGCCGGATGGATGGGTCGCGCGTGTGGCGCGGCGAGTGGCGTCGCGATTGTCACGAGTCAGGGGCGCGCCGACACACTGCGCAGGGCCGTCACGGCCCCTGCTCTGGCTCGTGGCGTGACGACGCCCCTGCCGATCGCCTTCACGGAAGTCGGCGGCAGCGAGCCATTGTCCGCCGTGCCGCTGCGGCTGCGCGAGCTGGCGAGCTGGCTCGCGCAGCCGCAGCGTGGCGTCGAGCTCGGCCTCGTGATCCTCGATGGTCTGCATTTCATCGGCGACCGCGCCAGGGATGCGGCTTTGACGCTATCGCTTCAGGCCATCGAAAGCGTCGGGTTTGCGGTTCTGGTCGTCGCGCGCGAGCTGTCGGCCGCTCCGGTCAGCGAGAGCAGCGTTGTCGTCGAGGTCGGCTCCGACCGCATCGACGTGACGCCGCCGCAGGGCGAGTCGTGGGCGCGAGAATTCAGCCTCCACCCGATCACGCTACCGGATGGCGCCGCGCTGACCGTGCGGCCCGGCAAGGTCGTTCCGGCCGCGCCCGCCTTCCAGCGCGCCTTGCCCGCCGTTCAGCCAGTTCGCGAGGCCCCGAAGGAGACGCCGATCACATCACGCGCGGCGATCCTGATCCATCGCGGAGCGCTCCCGCCGGCAATCGCGGTCGAATGGCGAGCCGCCGGGTTTGTCCTGCCACGCCAGCCGGGCGACGCACTCCACTCGCTGGACGAAGTCGGCCGGCGCGAGATCGTCGTCGTCGGCATTGGCGATCAGCGCGCCGAAGACGTGGCGTCCGTCGCCAATCAGCTTCGACAAACAGCTATGGCACGAGGCGTCAATGATCGTGTCGTCATTCGAGTTGGTCACGAAGGCGAATTGCGAACCGCCGCGTAATCGCGTCTCAATCAAAGGAAACTTTATCATGTCTGGCACGGGAATGGGTATCGGCGCTTTCATCAGCGGTCTGACCGGCGGATTGAACGCCGCGCGTCAGTGGGATCAAACCGATCAGCTTCAAAAGATTCGTGATCGGCAGCTCGCCATTGCTGAAAATCAAGACAAGCGGGCGGCGGACAGGTCGGCGCTCGATATGAAAATTGCTCAATCGAGCTTCGATAGCTCCCAGGCGGATCGCGCGGCGAACGCGCCGATCCTCGACGCTGAGCGCAAGGCGAAGCTCGACACGCTCAACGACGCCGCCGACATGCGGAACACTTTCCGCACGGGGGCGGATGATGTTCGGCGCGAATATGGTGCATCCAAAGCGAAATCGATCATCGTCGGCAAGGACAACGCCGGCAATCCCACATACACGGTCGATGGCGAGAAGGCCGCGAGCCGGGACGACGCCGATAAGATGTTCGAGGAACGTCACGGCTCGTTCATGGACGCCTATCGAACGAAGATGGTTCCACAAATCGTGGCGGGCTATCTCCAACGCGGCGACACAGCTTCGGCCGATGCGTTCCAGAAGTGGAACGACAATAAAGATATCGAAAATGCCGTTCATGACTACGGTCGGATGACGCAGGCGCTTCACATGGGAGACTATGAAGCTGCGTCAAAGCACTTCAACAGCATGGCGCAAAACGGCGGCTATCTCTCGCAGGATCGTCACGGCCTCAAAGTCGAGCCCGTCAAGGACAATAGCGGCAATGTCGCCGCCATGAGAGTGACCTACTCGGATAACGTCAACGGCACCAATCATGTGAAAGACTACGCCCCGGACGAGTTCATGGACACAGCCATCGCGCTGACAGCGCCTGATCGAGCGTTCGAACAGGGCAAGGCGGACCTCGCGCAGATGCGCGCCGCCAAGGCCGCGCGGGCGAGCGAGCGCAATAAGCTTTCCGACCAAATTGAACTCGAACAGGTCAAGATCGCCGGCAAGATCGCCGAGAAGCGCGCCGATGGCGTCGGCATGGACGCAAGGGAATACACCAAGGCCATTCTCGACATGAGCAAGAACATGGCCGACAACGGCATGTTGTCGAAGATCGGCTCGGACGGAAAGGCCGTTCCGATGACGGCGGAGGAGTCGATCGCGGCGGCAGCCGATCGTGTCGATCAGGCCATCGGCCGGCAGCGGACACAGGGCGGTGGCATTATGCAGCCCGGCCGTTCGGTGCCGCTGTTCAGCGCCCCTAGCGGGCAAGCGCCCTCCTCCGCTCCGACGCCGGGCGGTCAGCCCGCCATGCGCGCCGGCTATGCGGGCGGCGCATCGCCCCTGGCCAGTGGGCAGGTCACGCCGAAGAGCATCATGGCGGGCGCGACAGCCGCCGCGAGCGGTCCGGCCACACCGCGAGCGGCCACAGCGGTTCTTCCGATCGCCTCGTCACCGCCCGCGCCCGCGCCTCGCGAGTTGACGCCCGAGGAAGTGGCGCAGGCGGAATATGCGCGCCGGCATGGTCTCCCACCGTATTGGACCGTGCAGGATGTGGACGCCTATCTCTCGCGCGAGAGCTATATGCGTCGTTGATCGCCGGAAGACGAACTTCAGAAATATCACAAGGACGAGGGCAATGTCAGAGATCACGAAAGCCGAAGAAAATCACGCCTTGGGCGGACTCACCGCCGAGGAGTTGGCGGCGCTCGCCAGCGACGACGACGGAGCGTCGGAGGAGGCGGTGCGAAGCGCGACGCCTTCCGCAACCGAAGACGAGCTTCGCGTTGACCCAGACCCGATCCTGCCGATCGAGAGGCCGAGGGATGTCTCTGTCCGATTGACTGCGATCCGAACCGATCGCGACACGCTCGTCGCGAGGTTCGAAGACGGCGACATCACCGCTCGCGAATATGCGAATGGCCTGGAAGCCGTGAACGAGAGGCGGCAAGAGATCGAGCGGGAGCGGCTGAAGGCGGATATCGGCCGCGAGGCCCATGAGCGGGCGATCGAAAACCAATGGTATGGCGAGGTCGAGCGCTTCATGGCGACGACCGCAAAGCATATCGCCGACAAGGGCGAGCGCGCGATGAACGTGTTCGATATGTATGTGAAGTCGGTCACGGGCGATCCTGCCAATGCCCGCCTTTCCGATCGCGCTCAGCTCGAAAAGGCGTATCGCCTCTTCCAGCAAGATCTCGGCTCCGCCGCCGGCGAGCGCCAGCCATCGAGAGCGGCGGAGCCGATATTTGAGCCAGCATCGAATGAGCACACGCTCGATATGCTTCGCACGCACGACGACGAACACACGCGGGACGCGGCCGATTTCGCCTATCTCGATCGCCTCGCGGAGACCGACCCTGCGGCTTACGAGCGCGCCGTCTCCCGACTGAGCGCCGACGAAATGGACGCTTATGGGCGCTGAACGAAGAAGCGGACCTGCGCGCATCGCTATGGCCCGCTCGCCAATTGTCGAGGACGAAAAGTGGATGGCACGAAATCCGTGACCAGCACCGCATGTCACAATCTCAAATCATTCGGCGGGCGAGGCGGAAACGAGCTTTGAAGCACGGACTCGTCGAGCGGCCATCTAAGGGGTTCCAGGAAGCGGTAGATCGGTTTTTGGCGAACCGAACCTAATTCATGCCATCGCTTTATTGCGATGACAAATGAACTCAGATATTTTCTAAACACGCGATGGCGCAAGAGTGCCTGATGCGGGTTTCAAAACCCTCATGAGGCACGTCCTATGAAAAAGCGCTCTATAATCTCACTGCTGTCGTCTACCATCCTTGCTTCGGCTGCCATCGCTGGCGATGCGTGCGTCAACTCTAACTGCACGACGGACCGAGCTTGGACGTTCGTGCCGCAGCAAAAGTTCGACGCCGCGCCAATATTCGGAGCGCAGACCGGCTACATGAAAGCCAACGGTGCGTCAACGTCAACTGCATCGAACTCGATCCCTGCGGAGGATATATCTGGAATACTCGCCATTGCGAATGGTGGCACTGGCGCGTCCTCATTTGCTGCGAATAGTCCGCTCATCGGGAACGGAACCGGCGCGATCGGAGTTGGCACGCGCTCTGGCAATACGACGATCTTTGCGACTGCGAACGGTCCTTTGACGCCTGGGCGCTGCGCCACGATTGATGGTAGCGGGAATATAGCTCCAGATGCCGGACCATGCACCACCGGCGGTGGCGGCGGAACGGTAGGGGCTGGAACGGCAGGGCAGCTCTCTTATTACAACTCGACCGGAACGAACGTAATCGGAAATCCTAATCTGAACATCTCTGGCGGTGTCCTGACGCTCGGACAGGCTGGATCAGTCCAGGGCTCTATCCTCTTTGCGGGCTCCGCTGGCGGCGTGACGGCGCTTGCGGCTCCGGCGACGGGCGGAGGGACGCTGGCGCTGCCTTCTGGAAACGGAACCCTGGCGACAACGGCAAATATCGCGACCGCGCTTCCCTCTGCGACGACCTCGCAAATCTATATTGGCACTGGCGCAGCGGGCGCAGCCGCAGCCTCGTCGGCGATCCCGAATGGGGTGACAGCAACGACACAGCCGACGACCGATAATTCGACGAAGGTTTCCACCGATGCCTTCGTGCGCAATGTGGCCGGGGCTATCAGCGTCGCGGCATTTGGGTCGACTTGCGATGATGCGGCGTTGACAGCGGCCTCGTCTTCACAGCGGACTGTTGTCTTCACGAGCGGGACGGCATGCACAGTATCGAATGACTTGACGCTTTCGGGGGCGTTTCGCTGGATTGTCGAGCAAGGAGCGACAATCAATGTGGCGAGCACGAAGACGCTTACGTTCCCGAGCGAGGCGGAGATAGACGCGGGCCCGTATGCGATATTCACGGGCGCAGGCACGGTGCGCGGGCTGTCTTATCCATATGCAAATTGGTGGCCGAGGGGCGATTTCTCAGCGGCTTTGCAGGCCGCCGCGGACAGCGTTAAATATGCCGGTCCGTATCGCGCAGGTGCATATACCGACAGTGTCGCACGCTTCGGTGTGCGAGTTGCTTGCGGTCTATATATGCTGCAACGCCCCGTGAATTTCTATCCGATCACATGGGCTCCATTGGATACGGGTGGGTGTGCAGATTCGCTCGGAGGCGTGCGCTTTATTGCTTCTGAGACGTTTTCCGGCGGAAACGTGCTGTTCGAATTTCATGGGGCAACGTCGGCCGATCCAGGGGATATATCGGCATTTCTTCATGTGCATGACATGGAGTTCCAGAACAACAGTGGGGCCACCGTCGAAGGCGCGATAGGCATAGGCCAAACCACCGGGGAGGATTTTGTTTCCCAGGATTATAATCTATTCAATAACATCAAGACGTTCAACTTTACCAAGCCTCTCATCCATCGTGCTGGGCAGCGGTGGAAATTCGACCAAATCGGAACCTATTCAACTGTCGAGGGAAGCATGTGTTACTATGCCAAGCCGCATGACGTCGCCGGCTCTTTTGTCGGAGACGTTGAAGTCGGTATTTGGAATTGTGCGCCGTGCGAAGCCGGGCCCTTGGACGCGTGCCCCGGTTCGGAAACATTCCATATCGAAGCGTCAGTAGCCGGCACGGGCGTGGGAGCTTATAACCTGAATAGGCTCATGGATTATCACGCAATGAAGGGGATCAACATAACGATCTCTGGCGGAGCTGCGTCGTCAGACATATTCGTGCGTCGCGGATACCAGCACGACGGCGTCCCAAGTGCCGGACTGGTCGAGAACGGCCCCCACATCATTGGCCGCACTTACGGCGCTGGCAGCATCATTCAGAATGTGATTGTGGACTCTGGTTATCTTCGGGGCTCCGCATACACGCGAACAAACGCGGCTATCGATTTCGAAGCCGACGCTGCGTCTGCGGCCGGCAACGGCATCGACGGCATCGTAATTAGTGGCGCGCATTCGATGAATGACGCTACGACTGTTGTTAGATTTAAAAACGTGAACGGTGGCACGATCTCCGGCATGGAGATGCTGTCGAGCGGTAAGACAGGCTACAACGCGATAGAACTGATCGGATCAACGAGCAACGTGCTGGTCAACGGCGTGAACTCCGCATGGTGCACGAACCCATCTTTCATTTTCGACCATATCGTTCACATCGGCGACACTGCGCATGACAATACGATCGGCGTGATCGCTGCGCCTGGATGCGCAACCGGAACTGTCTTTTCGAATACGTCGAGTGGCACTGGAAACATCGTGCCACTCGACACGACAATCACAAGGCCAAAGAACGGTGGTGGCACCTGTTCTGAAACCATCAAGAATGGAATGGTCGTGGCGTCCAACTGCTGAGGATAACAAAAATGAGAGCAATCGCTATATGCGCTGCGACGGCGCTTAACATCCTACCGGCCAGCGCCGATGACACATGCGTCATCGTTCATATGCAGAGCACTGTGATCGAGCGTGATGCAAAAGGCCTTCGCCGACCGCGTGCGATCGATGAGACCTATCAGGAATGCACGCATCCCGACGGATCGAAATATTTGGTGCGGCGGCAGTAGTCCGCAAGGGTTGTATCGTGACCGCACATTAAAGGAGAAAGGGCGGCGTCTGCCGCCCGCTCTACACGCGCCCAACCATCTTCTGAATAATGCATGGGCGACTTCGCCCCAGACGTCAAAAGTCGCGGATCATTGCAAAACCAAATAGGCAACTCGGATGCGTGATGAATTCGCATTAGCGCTCGCGTGCATCATAGATGCGCTCGCGAGCTCGATCGATCCTTCGGGAGCAACACGACAGCGCGCCCGTGGCTCATTGCGGGATGGCTTACAGATCACAGATGCACTCGGCGTATCTGAGAACATCTGCCATCATCGGAGGATTTCTCCAAGCGCTAGACCGTGTCGACCAGCCCCAATATCTGAATGCCGTGGCTAAGAGATAAGGTGCGCCGTCGTGAGCAACCCCGAAAGATCGGAAAAAGCAGCGCGGAAAGCCGTTCCAGTAAGGCCAGAGCGGCAATCCGGCCGGCAAGCCAAAGGGCACGCGCTCCAAGGCGACCCTGCTCGCCGAAAAGCTCATGCAGGATGACGCAAAGGAGGTCGTCGAAGCGGTCCTGAAGGCGGCCAAGGGCGGCGATATGACGGCGGCGAGGATTATTTCGGCGTTCAAGATATGCTGAGGCGCGTGAAGCGACAAGTCGCCAAGGCTGACTTAGCGCTATTCTGCGAAAGGCTTTCGACCGATCCGCGCCAGTCGTTCGGGAATTTCACTCTTTCGTTTGAAGCGATCGTTCATTCGACGCTCGGAGCAGCGGACATGCGACGAGATAGGTTGTAAGGCTCTGGTCAAGCTCGGCAGAATGATGGTAGAAGAGCATAACGCCGTGCTCATGTCGCGGCGCGATGTTGCGATTTTTGCTTGGGGAATCCATATGAAGCGCATTTTCTTGTCGCTCGTCATGATCGCGTTCGCTGGCCCGGTCTTCGCCCAGAGCTATGGGACGGGATCGAACAGCCAAAGCCATTCGGTCAACGGCTACGTCAACAACAACGGCACATATGTTCCGCCACACCATCAGACGAATCCGAACGGCACCACGTCCGACAATTATGGGACGCTCGGGAACTACAATCCCTACACCGGAGCGACTGGACGGCGCTGAGTGGGCCGTGTCCGGGCGACAATCATTGGGCCGCGGCGGGGCATTACAGACCGCGACGATGAACGTGGGGCTTTGGCAAGCGGAGCGACAATGCGTCTGTTTCTCTTCATCTTATCGGCCTCATTTTGGTGGCTAGGCAGGGCCGAAGCGGCAGATGTGGCCGCCCTGAGTCGACTTTGCAAAAGCAGCCCATCCATTGCGAGGGCGATGATCGTATCGGCAGGTGAAGCCGCACGCTTTTATTCTCTTTTATTGACTGCGCCGATGAAGACAAAATACGGAATTTGCCTAACTGACGGAGCCGATGTAGATCGCATGGTCGCGATGGTATGTGATGGCGCTACGCGCGCTAAGGCCAGCGATGGAAACATGTCGGTAGGTCCTTTCATCGCTGCCGCACTCCAGAGAATATCGCCCTGTGAGCCTTGATGTGATCACGGCCAGCCGGCTTTCCTCTACTCCTCCTCGCCCCTCAGCAGTCGGCTCTTCTCCCGCGCGATCTGGTTGAACTGCCTCGCGGCCTCGCTCGCCACAGGCTCTCTGTCCTGCTTTGCTTTCAGTCGGGCCTCTTCCGGCGGGAACAGATATCGTTCCCTCACCATCTCCCAGGCTTCGTGCTCCCTGAAGCCCTGTTGCTCCAGTTCGTCCATTTCCTGATACGTCCGCTCGGCGGCGTCTTCCAGCGCCGCCTCCAGTGTCCCGGCCTTCGTCAGTTCCTTGAACCGTGTCGGCTGGAATTCCTTCCAGTGCTTTCTCGCCTGATTGATCCAGTTTTGAAGGTTCATTGGTCACACGAAATTATAGCGATCGAAATTTGACGCACGAAATAGCATCAGCTCAATTTCGTTTGCGGCTCGACGAGCTTACTACATCTACGGAGAACGGCAACTTGGCTGTGGCTGTCGGATTATGCGCGGAGCTATATCGGCGTTCGCAGTCTCGACGCCATGACATCCGCAACTTATAGTCGCGATTCCGGTCGCATGACGACCGCTTTCAGGAGTCGATTATGAAATCTGCCATTCTGAAATACCTGACACTCGCCATCGCCACGCTCGCCGTCTCTGCGGCGATCATCGACACCGCCGATGCGCGCGGTCGGAGCGGCAGTCATCGCTATGGCGGATACAACAGCCATGGGAAAGGAAGTCATTATTACGGCGGGCACTGAGCTTTGCCATCGTCGGGCGACGTGACACGAGCGTCGCCCGAACATACAATTCACTTTCGCCGCTTTATAAGCGCGAGGCATTCGTTCAGTGTATTCTCATCGCAGACATAAGCTATCGGCGTCGCGTTGCCTGGAAGCTTAAAACCATGCGCCTTCATGAAGAGTTGCGCTTTTTGCTGAGACTGGAAGAGGATAGTGGCTCTCGCCTCTAGTTCGTTTTCCCACTGCTTTTTCTTGAGGAAATCGTCGATCATGCGATCCAGCAATTTTGACACTCTTTGATAATCGTCATCCGACTGCGCTGCGACATAACGCGGGGTCGTCCCGTCAAGGCGGTCGTTCGGAATGTCGATCCAATTTTCGATACGGTCGCGAATAACGCTTGAGCGTCGAACAATAGTGTCGACTCGCCTTTCCGACGCAATCCGCGCCGCTTCTTCCGCAGTCCGCCGCTCCGCTTCCAACTGAGCGACATGCTCGACATACAGGGTGGAGAGCAGATCGCGCACTGGCAGGCCGAAATCCTGAGCGGGTGGCTTTGCTCGGCCTTCGAGCACGCGGAGTGTCTGACGAAGCCCTACCGCGAGTTCTCGCCATTCGCGCGCGCCCAAATCCGCCACGTCGCCGAATGACGGTCCTTCTTCGCCTCGCCTGGACAGCCAAGCCCCGTAGTCGAAGGCCCTGGCCTCGTGGGGCTCGGCGAGTTCGACGATTCTCGTCACGATTTCAGAAAGCTCATTGTGGCGCTGCTCTCTTGCCCGCCGCTCCTCTTCGGCCCGACGACGGTTGTGCTCAGCGACCTTGATTTGCGCGGAGTGTTCTCGCGAAAGGGTCCAGCGCCGCCCCTCGTCCTCGGCGATCCCTTGGCGCGCGAGGAAACGTAGAAAGTTCTGAACTGCGCCTTCAACGCCGAGCGGCAGTCCCGCTTCTCGAAGCATGTCATCGTCACGACATGTCGAGAGAAGCTTAGCGCTGATCCACTTCCTATGTCGGAACTCACGGGCAGCGCTGGACGGCGAGACGCCTTCCAAGAGCATCCTCATGACCTCGGCCTTCCATGCGGTCGGATGAACCGAGAAGAAGCCTTCGCCTTCCGTTGCTTCGTTTAGGATTTCTTCGCGCCCTGGTCCGGCCATGTCACTGATTTGGGAGACGGCGAGCGGTGTCGCTCTCAGCGCAGCCTCCCGTGACTTTGCGTATGTCCGACGCAATTGCTCGACCTGTCGCGCGCGCCGCTCTTTGACCTTCGCCTCATCGGCGGCAATCTCCGCCTCCAGCTCTTGTCTCAGCTCTTTCGTGCGCCGATTGTGAAGCCAGCGGCGAGGCGCGCAGTTCAAGATCGCATCATCGAGGGTGGCGAGGGGCACATCTCTTGGAAGCCCTGAAAGATCAATTTCGATCGCGGAAATATCGGCGGCGACGAGTTTTGCGATTTTCTCCGGGCCACAGCGATGTGTAACGAATATCTCCACGTGCATTCGATGATGGCCGAGGAAGAGTATCACATCAGGAATTGTCTCGCCATCCATTCTCTCCAACAGCGCAGAATCGAAGCTCCGGCTCTCTGCGCCTCTGAGCTTCTTCTGTCTTGATCCTATATTCGTTTCGACAGGAGGAAGAACGAGGCATCTTTTCTCGTTGAGCAATTGTTGCGCGTAGGCATGGAGCGCAGTCATCCGGCCATGAACGCAACTCGGCGCAACGCCTTTCGCTATTTCTTCGTCCGATAACGGAGCGTGAGCAAAATGATGCTGGACCTCCGGCCCCTTGTGAGCGACCAACTTTCGGCCGCAGCCGGGACAGGTGCAACCGCATGCGCTCCCACGCTCAGCGTCTGATATGTGAATGATTCTACCATCCCACCGCCGGCCAAAAGCGAGCCGCACACCATCGCCCGCGAAGGACGCGTGATTGTCATCTGATCTGGCCAGTAACGACGCAACCTGCATCCGAGGGGGTCCTTGTCGCGGCAGCGATGATTTGAGCGTCCCGAACATAGCGCCGACGAAGCGAGCGAGCTACGTTGTAGTCCTGGCCAATCGCAGTCGTGGTGGACTTGTCGTCGGAGGGCTTTCGCGGAATCATGCCTATTTTTCGTCATGGGATGGCAGAAGTCGAAATGCGCCCCTTCGTCGAGGAGGCGATTTCATCACTCGGCTTCGTCCGGCCAGAGTGCGCGGACTGGCTCGCGTCGGCGGTCGTCGAACACGCCAACCGAAATCATGGGCGTTCTATCCGCGAGAGTGGAACTCGCCTCTCAATCGAATCGCGCGTCGCCCTTCGCCTGCCAAGGTATGGCGACGGCCACCTGAGCGCTGAGGTTTGGGAGGCTCTGACGGAGATCGGCAGGCAGGAACCGGTGCGGAACTTCGACGACACCGTGTCGCGAGCGCTGACGAACGCTCGCAACGCCGTTCAGAAGATCGGTGATCTCCGCTTTTTGCGAAGGGGCTCCTTCGCTTGTGTGAAGATCGGACCAGCTCCTGGCATTGGCCTGTGCGTCGCCGGCACGGCGATGGTGGGACGCACGCTACCCGAGCCGCCCGATCTACCGTTCCCCGGTTGCGACCGGCGCTACTGTAGCTGCTCGTGGCGAATGGTGACGAAATGGGAGCTGGGACGGGGACGAGACTGATCGGCGCTTCGCCGATCAGGGAGGGCTGGAGGAACACCGACGCGTCATGCCTCAATGCGTCTCATCCAATCTCAAGCCGAAAGTGGGGCCTATAGTGGGGCCAATTTGAAAATAGCTCACAAACTATTGATTTTAAATAGCCATTGGCGGAAGGGGTGGGATTCGAACCCACGGTGAAGTTTCCCCCACGGCGGTTTTCAAGACCGCTGCCTTAAACCACTCGGCCACCCTTCCAAACCCGAGGAGCCAGCCCGGCGCCGCGCGCCGCCTGCCTATCGCTTCTCTCTCGCCGCACGTCAACAGGCGGTTGCCCCGCCCGTGGCCACGGGCTTTTGTTGTGACGCGTTTCCAACGCCGAACCGGCGTCCACTTCGGCTGGAAACGCTCTAGCGGAACCACACATAGACGATCGCAACCGCCAGAGCGAGGACGAGACCGATTACCGCGTTACGAAGAAAGCCCCCTTCGAATTCCTCCATCCCCGCCCCTCTTTCCGGCCGTCGCGTCGATTCGACGCATTTCTAAAACTGCATTCAACGCTGAGAATAACCCAGGTGAGCGGTTGATTCCCAGGGGCCGCTCTCACTCGGGAGCCCGGCGAAGGCCGGGCTCTTTTGTTTTCGCGAGACTTCGGCGCGAGACTTCGGCGCGAGCGCGCCGGCGCCTCGCTCGCCGCGGCGCGATGCGCTAAGCTTCGCCCGCATCTCGGGAAGACCTCATGCCACTCTATTTCGCCTATGGCGCCAATATGGACGTCGCCACAATGGCCGTCCGCTGCCCCAAGTCGCGACCGCTCGGCCTCGGCCGGCTCGCCCGCTATCGCTTCGCCATCATGGAGACCGGCTTCGCCACAGTCGTCCCGGACGCGCGCGCGCAAGTCCATGGCGTGCTCTACGATCTCGCCGTGGCGGATGTTGCGGCCCTCGACCGTTACGAGGAGGTGGGGCGTGGGCTCTACCGCAAGATCGTGCAGCCCGTGCTACGCGCGCCCGTGGGATCGGCGCGCGCGCTCGTCTATGTCGGAACCGCGCCGCGCCCGGGCGCCCCGGCGCCGGGCTATGTCGAGAACATCGTCGCCTCGGCGCGCGCGCTCGGCCTGGCGGCGGCCTATATCGCCTTTCTGGAGAGCTTCGCGCCCTCCGCGCAGCAGAGGATGAGCCGAAGATGAGCGCCTTCCCCGTTCCGACCGTCCATACGCTCGCCGAATTGCGCGAGCGCGTCGCGCAATGGCGCGCGCGCGGCGAGCGCGTCGGCTTCGTTCCCACCATGGGCGCGCTGCACGAGGGCCATCTCTCGCTGGTCGAGGAGGCGCGCCGGCGCGCCCGCCGCATTCTGGTCTCGGTCTTCGTCAATCCCACGCAATTTTCCGCGGGCGAGGACTTCGAGCGCTATCCGCGCACGCTCGCGGCCGATGTCGAGACGCTCGCCCGCGTCGACGCCGATCTCTGCTACGCGCCGGCGGTGGGGGAAATCTATCCGCCGGGCTTCGCCACCTCCGTCTCCGTGAGCGGACCGGCCGTCGCCGATCTCGAGGATCGTTTCCGGCCGACGCATTTTGCCGGCGTCGCGCTCGTCGTCGCCAAGCTGCTCAATCAGGCCGATTGCGACGTCGCCGTCTTCGGCGAGAAGGACTATCAGCAATTGCTGGTCATTCGCCGCCTGGCGCGCGATCTCGATCTGCGCGCCGAGATCGTCGGCGCGCCGACGCTGCGCGAGCACGACGGCCTCGCAATGTCCTCGCGCAATATCTATCTCGCCAAGGAGGAGCGGCTGGTCGCCCCCGCGCTCTATCGCGCGCTGCGGGAGGCGGCGCGCCGCATCGGCGAGGGCGAGCCGATCGGCCATGTGATGGGCGAGGCGCGCGAGCAGATCGTGACGAAGGGCTTCCTCATCGATTATCTCGAGGCGCGCCACGCCGAGACTCTGGCGCGCGTCGCCCGCCGCCAGGACGGGCCGATCCGCCTGCTGGTCGCAGCAAAGCTCGGCGCGACGCGGCTCATCGACAATGTCGCCGTCGAGGCGGCGCCGCAATGAGCGCGGAGCGCCTCATTGTCCGCATCACCGTGCGCGGACGCGTGCAGGGCGTCGGCTTTCGCGCCTTTGTCGCGCGCCAGGCCGGGGTTCTCGCGCTCGCCGGCTGGGCGCGCAATTGCGACGATGGCGCGGTGGAGATCGTCGCCGCCGGGCCGCGCGGCGCGCTCGACGCGCTGGTGGAAGCCGCGCGGCGCGGGCCGGCCTTCGCGCGCGTCGACGATCTTCGCCGCGAGGAGACGAGCGAGGCCGCTCTCGTCGAGCGGCGCGGCGATGTGGAGTTCTGACCCATGCCGCTCCGCAGCGATGAGGATTTCGACGCACTCGCCGCGGCCTTCGCCGATCTGACGACGCGCGCCGGCGCGATCGCCATGGCGGTTCTCGCCTCCCCTGCCATCGACGCGCGCGCGAAAAAAGACGCGAGCCCGGTCTGCGAGGCGGATGAGAAGATCGAGGCCTTTCTCACGCCGCGACTCGCCGAGCTGATGCCGGGCGTCCCCATCGTCGCGGAGGAGGCCGCCGCCGCGGGCGCCGATTTCGCCCGCGCCGAGACCTTCCTGCTCGTCGATCCGCTCGACGGCACGCGCGAGTTTCTGGCGCGCAGCGGCGAGTTCACCATCAATATCGGCCTCATCGTCGCAGGGGCGCCGCGCGCCGGCGCGGTCTACGCCCCGGCGCTCGGGCAATTATGGTTCGCCGGCGCGCGCGCCTTCGCCGCCGATGCGGAGCCCGGCCAGCCGGCGCCGCCACGCCGAGCCTGGCGCCCCTTGCGCGTGCGCGCGCTTCCTGCCGAAGGGCCGACGGCGCTGGTCAGCCGCTCCCATCTCGATGCGGCGACAAAGGCCTTTCTGCAAACGCATCGCGTCGCCGCCACGCGCGACATCGGCTCCTCGATCAAATTCTGCCGTCTGGCGGAGGGCGCCGCCGATCTCTATCCGCGCTTCGGCCCGACGATGGAATGGGACACGGCGGCCGGCGACGCCGTGCTGCGCGCCGCCGGCGGCGGCGTCGTCGACCCTTCGGGCCGCCCGCTCGTCTATGGCAAGGCGGGCGAGGCCTATCGCAACGGAGCATTCATCGCCTTCGGCGATCCCGCCGCCGCAAGACTTTATTAAGGTCACGGCGAGATTCTCGCTTCCGTGCAGAGGCGCCGCGCAGGCGCCACAGGCGCGACACGATCGCAGCGAAACTTCAGCGACGTGATTCGCATCCGCCGCAACGGAGACTATCGTCATGCGCGCCGCCCATTCGATTCCAAGGCCGACACTCGCGACCCGCAGAGAGATGCTCGCTCTCGCCACGGCGGCCGCGCTGTCGCCGCTCGCGCCGGCGCGCGCCGCCTATGGCGAACGGCCGGAGCAAAGGCTCGAGCCGATGTCCGGCGATGAGGTGGTGCGCAGCGGCCATCGCTTCTTCGGCGCGATCGCGCGCGATCTCGCGCAGGGCGTCGAGCAATTGGCGCGGCGCTGGGGCCGACCCAACGCCTATGTGCTCGGCCAGGAGGGATCGGGCGCCTTCGTCGGCGGCCTGCGCTATGGCGAAGGCGTCATGTATACGCGCAACGCCGGCCAGCGGCGCGTCTATTGGCAGGGCCCCTCGCTCGGCTTCGACGCCGGCGCCGACGGCGACCGCACCATGATGCTCATCTATAATCTGCCCTCGGTCGACGCCATCTACACGCGCTTCGGCGGCGTCGCCGGCTCGGCCTATCTCGTCGGCGGATTGGGCTTCACCGAGCTCACCGCCGACGGCGTCGTCATCGCGCCCATTCGCGCCGGGCTCGGCGCGCGCCTCGGCCTCAATCTCGGCTATCTGAAATTCACGCCCGAAGCGACCTGGAATCCGTTCTGACCGGAATCCATTCTGATCAGAGGCCGCATCAGGACTTCATCTGCAGAGCCGTATAGCTCGACGTCAGCAGACTCCCGAGCATAGAGGTCATGGACTTCGGGAAAAAGGCGAGCGCAAAACCGAGCTTCTGCGCGCCGATCGCATTGGAGATATAGGCGTTCACCTTGGTGTTGTAGGCGGCGACGCCGCTCCCGCTCACCACGGAGACGACGCTCGGCCGCGAGGCGAATTGACAAGCCATCAGCGCCGTCTCGAATAATTTCTGCCGCGCCTGATAAGCCGCATGAGGTCGACGCTGCCAGCGACGCCGGTCAATATCGCGAAGCCGACGAGGCCGAACAAAATCGCCACCTGCCCGGCGTCATCGCGAAAGAACGCCCGCGCGAATCTGCTGCGCTCTCCCTTCGCCTCCATAGGCGTCCTCGACGCCGCCCTGCTCATGCGACGAAAAGATGTCTCGACGCTTCTTTCGAAAAAGCCTGAGTTTTTTTATGAACGCCGCGCGATGACGATCTGCGTGTCGCCATAGCGGCGGCGCTCCGCCTCGACGATTCCCTCGGGCAGGGAGAGCGGCGCGTCCACCGCCTCTTCGACAACGATCAGCGCGCCCCCGGCGAGCCAGCCGCCATCGACGAGCGAGCGAAGCGCGCGTGAGGCGAGATCGCGCCCATAGGGCGGATCGAGCAGAGCGAGGGTGAATAACTCGCCCGGCGGCGCGAGGCCGAGCTTGGTCGCGTCGCGGCGAAAGACGCGCGTCACGCCGCCGACGCCGAGCGCCTCGACATTGGCGCGCAGCAGCGCGCGCGCCTCCGCACCTTCGTCGATGAAAAGGATTTTCCCGGCGCCGCGCGACAGCGCCTCGAGGCCGAGCGCTCCCGTGCCGGCGAAGAGATCGACGATGCGCGCGCCCGGAACCGGATCGTCATAGGCATGGGCGAGAATGTCGAATATCGACTCGCGCAGGCGATCCGAAGTGGGACGGATCGCCTGCGATTGCGGCGCCTTCAGCGCGCGGCCGCGAAAGGCGCCGGCGACGATGCGCATGGCTCAGCGCGGCTTGCGCGGCGCGCCGCCGCCCGGCTTGCGCGCGCCTTTGCCCGCGCCGCCGGCTCCGCTACGCGGTTTGTCGCCGCCGCGCGGCGGCCCGCGACGCGGCGGGCGAGCGTCTCCATCCTTGCGCGGCGGGCGCGAATCCGCCCCCTCGCGGCGCGGCGGACGCCCCTCGCCCTCACGGCGCGGAGCACGCTCGCGGCGCGGCCCTTCGGCGGCGGCGGCGCTCGCCCCGCGACGCTCGCCACGATCGAAACGCTCCTTGCCCGCGCCGGCGCGCGGACGCGAATCCGCGCCCTCGCGACGCGGCGGACGCCCCTCGCCCTCTCGGCGCGGAGCCCGCTCGCGGCGCGGCCCTTCGGCGCTGAAGCTCGCACCGCTGCGCTCGCCGCGATCGAAGCGCTCCTTGCCCGCGCCGCTGCGCGGACGAGAATCCGTTCCCTCGCGACGCGGCGGACGCCCCTCGCCCTCACGACGCGGAGCACGCTCGCGCCGCGGCCCTTCGGCGCCAAAGCTCGCTCCACGACGCTCGCCACGATCGAAACGCTCCTTGCCCGCGCCGGCGCGCGGACGCGAATCCGCCCCTTCGCGACGCGGCGGACGCCCCTCGCCCTCTCGGCGCGGAGCCCGCTCGCGACGCGGCCCTTCGGCGCTGAAGCTCGCCCCGCTACGCTCGCCGCGATCGAAGCGCTCCTTGCCCGCGCCGGCGCGTGGACGCGAATCCGCCCCATCGCGGCGCGGCGGACGCCCCTCGCCCTCACGGTGCGGCGCGCGCTCGCGACGCGGCCCTTCGCTGGCGCCAAAGCTCGCTCCACGACGCTCGCCGCGATCGAAACGCTCCTTGCCCGCGCTAGCGCGCGGACGCGACTCCGCCCCCTCACGACGCGGCGGACGCCCCTCGCCTTCGCGACGCGGAGGACGTCCCTCCCCGTCCCGGCGCGGCGGACGCGATGTCCTTTCCGAGCGGCCCTGCTCCGCCCCGCCTTCGGGCGCGCGGGCGCGCCGCTCGGTCGGCCGGCCTTCGCCCGCCTCGAAGCGGTTCGGCCGTCTCTCGCGCTCGCCTCCGAAGGAGCTCGCCTCATCGTCGCGTCGCGGGCGGCGCTCCGGCGTGAAGCGGCGCCGGCTGGGCGCCTCCCCGCTCTCGGCGCGTGGCGGCGGACGACGCTCGCCCGTAAAACCCGCCTCGCCCTCGTTGCGCTCGGCGCGGAAGCGGCGGGCGTTGCGCGTCGTCGCCGGCTCCTCGGCGCGGCGCACCGGCACGATCTTCTCCACCGGCACGGCGCGGCCCTTGCGGTCGCTGGTCGCAGCGCGCTCGATGCGCGCGCGCGGGCCCTTGCCGCGGGTCTCCTCGCGCTCGGCGCGCAGCGTGTCGACATGCTTGCGCGAGCGCGTCTTGGCGCGCTGGCGCGCCTCCTCGGCCGCCACATGCGGCGGCTCGTCGGTCTCGCGCCGCGGCGAGGAGAAATCCACGCCAGCGAGATCGGCCAGCCCCTTGCCGAGCTGCTCGCGCAAGGTCTTCAGCTTCACCTCCTCGACGACGCCCTCCGCGAGCTCGCCGAGCTGGAAGGGGCCGAAGGAGATGCGGATCAGCCGATTGACGTCGAGCCCCAAATGCTCGAGCACGCGCTTGATCTCGCGATTCTTACCCTCGCGCAGCGTCATGGAGATCCAGACATTGGCCCCCTGCACGCGGTCGAGCCTGGCGTCGATCGGCGCATAATCGACATCGTCGACGGTGACGCCCTTCTTCAATTCGTCGAGCTGCGCCTGATCGACGTCGCCATGGGCGCGCACGCGGTAGCGCCTCGTCCAGCCCGTCGCCGGAAGCTCGAGCGTGCGCGCGAGGCCGCCGTCATTGGTGAGCAGCAGCAGGCCTTCGGTATTGATGTCGAGCCGCCCGACGCTCACCAAGCGCGGCAGATCGGGAAAGCGCTCCTCGAGGAAACCGAAGACGGTCTCCCGCCCCTCCGGGTCCTTGGCGCTGGTGACGAGTCCGGCGGGCTTGTGGAACAGAAACAGCCGCGTCGGCTCGCGCTCGGCGAGCGGCTGGCCGTCCACCTCTATGCGGTCGCCCTCCTGCACATTGAAGGCCGGGCTGTCCAGCAAGCGTCCATTGACGGAGACGCGCCTTTCCGCGACCCAGATCTCGGCGTCGCGGCGCGAGCAGGCGCCGGCGCGCGCCATGACCTTGGCGATGCGCTCGCCCTCGAAGGCGCTGGCGGCCGAATCGTCGGGCGCGGGCTTCACCGGAGCGCGGCGACGCGGCGGCTGGTCGCCGCCGTCCTTACGGCGGGCGGGTCTTTCTGGCTTTTTGTCGGTCATCACGCCCTGATAGCAGGTCGCGGGGCGGAAGAGAAAGGCGCTGTGGCCGCTTTTTCACTCGTCATTCGCCATGAATCCGAGTTATGGCCTCAAATCCCCTAGGGACCTGCGCCCCCGCCCCGCGAAAGGCGGCCGGCCTCCCCTATTTCGGCGCATAGAGGCAACAGACGTCTGGAGGCGGTATGGCTCATCTGATCGTGCATGGCGGACGTCCGCTCAGCGGCAGGATCATCCCTTCCGCGAATAAGAACGCCGTGCTGCCCATTCTGTGCGCCACGCTGCTGACCAGCCGCCCGCTGCGCATCCATGGCGTGCCGGAGATCACCGACGTCAAGAAGATCCTCGAATTGTTCCGCACGCTCGGCAGCGATGTGCGGATGGATTTTGCGACCGGCCTGCTCGAGCTGCGCCATGAGGAGACGCGCTTCGATCCGTCCATCCATCGCCTGCCGGCGGAGATGCGCTCGTCCATCATGCTGGCGCCGCCGCTGCTCGCCCGCTTCGGCGTCGCGCGCATAGAGGATGATGTGAAGGGCTGCACGCTCGGCGCGCGCGAGATCGACCCGCATATCGAGGTGCTGAAATCCTTCGGCGCGACGATCGAGCGCAGCGAGGATTCGCTCGTCATCCGCTCCGACGGCCCGCTGCGCGCGACGCGGCACTGGCTCGACTACGCCTCCGTCACCACGACGGAGAATTTCGTGCTCTGCGCGGCGCTCGCCACCGGCCAGTCGAAGCTCACCAACGCCGCCTCCGAGCCGCATGTGCAGGAGTTCTGCGCCTTCATGCAGACGCTCGGCGCGCGCATCTCCGGAATCGGCACATCGCAGCTCACGCTGGACGGCGTCGACTCCCTCTCGGGCGGCGAGTTTCATCTGACCGAAGACTTCCACGAGGTCGCGACCTTTCTCGCGCTCGGCGCGATCACCGGCGGCGGGGTCGAGGTGAAGAATTCCGCGCCGGATCAGTTTCCGCTGATCGATCGCACTTTCGCGAAATTCGGCGTGCATGTCGTCCATGAGGACGGCTGGTCCAAGACCAAAGCCAATGGCCCGCTGAAAGTCGCCGAGCCCTTCACCCGCAATGTGCTGCAGAAGGTGGAGGCGGCGCCTTGGCCCTATCTGCCGGTCGATCTTCTGCCGATCTTCATCGCGCTCGGCGTCAAGGCCGAGGGCAGCGTGATGTTCTGGAACAAGGTCTATGACGGCGCGCTGGGCTGGACGGGCGAGCTCTCCAAATTCGGCGCGCATGTGTTCTTGTCGGACCCGCATCGGCTCATCGCCTTCGGCGGCAAGCCTCTGGTCCCGGCGCAGGTGGAGAGCCCCTATATCATCCGCGTCGCCATCGCTCTGCTGATGCTGGCGGCGAGCATCGAAGGGCGCTCGGTGATTCATAACGCGACGCCGATCAAGCGCGCGCATCCGCGCTTCGTCGAGAATCTGCGCATGCTCGGCGCGGAGGTGGAATGGACCGGCGGGGATTGAGGCGGGCTCGCCCATCGAGCCGTTAATCGAGTGGCGGACCACTAGAAGATCGCTTCTATGCCCTTGCGGCGGATGAGGTCGAGCAAAACGAGTGCTGGGCCGCTCGGCCGCTTTGCGCCGCGCTCGAGCTGCGAGACATAGCCGACCGTAAGGTTGAGATAGCGGGCGAAGACCGCTTGGCTCAACCGCGCCTTCTCGCGAAGGTCGCGGATTTCCTCGCCCGTGATCGGCGCGGGCGCGGGCGCGCAGTCCTTGTCCAACTGACGCAAGGTGATCTTCGCATGGCTCGCCTCGTCCATGATTCCGAGGCGGCGCATGTCTCCCGCCGTTTCGAGAATGGCGTCACGCAAACGGCTCGACGACTCGCTAGGCGTCGCTTTCTTCGTCATGTCGCACCTCCTGAATTGCTCCGTCCTCGAGAGCCGCCTCGATGCGTTCCGATGTCGCGTCGAGCCATCCGCGCGCCACGAGGCGCAAATCCTCCAATTCGTCCGGCTCGATGTTTTCCCTTTCGCTCTTGGCGAAGCCGTATAGAAAAACAGCGCGCTCCTCGACGCGAAAGGCGACGATCATGCGATAGCCGCCCGAACGTCCTCGGCCCCGTCTGGCGACACGCTGCTTGATGAGGCCGCCGCCCAAATCAGCGTCGATGAGGCCGCGCGCGGCGCGGAAGATCGCCTCGCTCAAGCTCTCGTCGTCGATCCGCTCGCTACGCGCGAACCTCGCAAACCATCTGATTTTGAAGACGCGCACCACATCCCCATAGTTCTATGCACTATAGCGCATAGAACTATGGTTTCAAGCAGACGATCGGCTGATCGAGCGCGACCATGTTCGAGGCTTGCGGCGCTGCGACAAGCCGGAGTCCAGGCGCTTGAATCGCGTGCAACGGTATTCGATATTCGGCGCGCTCGACCGTCGAGACGCGCCCTATGGGCGCCCCTCGGGGATGAGGAGCCTGGCTTGGCGCGAGACGAAGCAATCAGAGCGAATGACCGATCCCCTCACCGCCGCCTTCGACGCCGCGCGCGAAGCTTTCGCGGCGAATGAGGTCCCCGTCGGCGCGGCCATAGCCCGCAATGGCGAAATCATCGCCGTCGCGGGCAATCGCACGCTGCGCGACAAGGACCCCACGGCGCACGCGGAAATGCTCGCCATTCGCGCCGCCTGCTCTGCGCTCGGGACAGAGCGTCTCACCGATTGCGATCTCTATGTCACGCTCGAGCCCTGCGCCATGTGCGCGGCGGCGATCTCCTTCGCGCGTATTCGCCGGCTCTATTTCGCCGCCGACGATCCCAAGGGCGGCGGCGTCGAGCATGGCGCGCGTTTTTTCTCGCTGAAGACCTGCCATCATGCGCCAGATGTCTATGGCGGCCTGCGCGAGAGCGAGGCGGCGGAATTGCTGCGCGCCTTTTTTCAGGCGCGGCGCTGAAGCTCGAGCCGCGCCGCCGCCGTCTGCAATCCCTCGAACACGCGAGCGCGGCAGGCGTCGCCCGCCTCGAAAATGCGCTTCGCCTTGAACAGATCGAGCGCGAGATATTGATTGACCGCGGGCGAGATCAGCACATCGGGCGGGTTCTCCTCGATCATGCGCTCGCTGATGGCGTTCATCATGATCTGGCTGGCGACGATGATCGTCTCGATCGGCGAGGGCGGACGATTGCGCGCGCGCCCGCTCGACGTTCCCGAGACATCGACGGCGAGCACGATGTCGGCGCGCCCGGCGAGATGATTATAGGGGAGCGGATTGACGAGGCCGCCGTCGATCAGAAAGCTGTCGCCATAGACGACCGGCCGCACCAGCCCCGGAATGGCCATGGAGCCGCCGACGGCCGGCTGCAGCGGGCCGCAAGAGATCGCGGCCTCGCGGCGCAAGCGAAAATCCGTCGCGACGGCGGTGAAGGGAATCTGCAGCTCCTCGAAAGTCTCCGGCATGCCCTGCGGCCAGAATGCGTCGAGGAAACGCTCCGCATCGATGAGCGCGGGATGCGCGAAATCGGAGAAGGTGCGCGCGCGGCGGCGCGCCCGCGAGCGCAGCAGCCGACGCGCAAGACGCACACGGTTGCGGAACATGTTCTCCGCATGGGCGCGCAGCTCCGCGCCAGAAAATCCCGCCGCATAAGCGGCGCCGACGATCGCGCCGATCGATGTTCCGGCGATTGCGCAGGGGCGCACGCCCAATTCGTCCAGCGCCTCCAGCACGGCGATATGGGCGAGGCCGCGCGCGCCGCCGCCGCCCAGCGCCAAGGCGACGCTGAAGCGAAATTCGCTCACAGAAACGAGTCCAGCGCGGCGAGCGTCGCCTCCGGCGCCTCCTCGGCGAGATAATGGCCGCTGTCGATCTCGACGCCGCGAAGATCATTCGCCCATTCGCGCCATTGCGCGAGCAGCGCGGCGCCATGGCCGTCAAAGCTCGCAGCGCCCCAGAGCGCGAGCGTCGGCACGATGATCTTTTTGCCTGCCGCGCGATCGGCGAGAGCGAGCTCGCGGTCCGGCCCCGCGCCGGCGCGAAAATCCTCGCAGAACGCATGAATGCGCGAGGGCTCGTCGAAAGCCGCGCGATAATGAGCGAGCGCGCGCGGATCGAAGGCGTCGAGCGTTCCGCTCTTGGTTCCGCTCGCCAGCGCATCCTCGAGGAAGCCTTTCGGATCGAGACCGATGAGCTGCTCGGGCTTGGGCGCGGGCTGCGACAAAAGTCGCGCGCGGCCGAGGCGGCGCAAATCGGCGTCGCCGAGCGATTCCTCGAGCGGCGCTATGTCGAGCAGAGCGAGCTTCTCCAGCCGTCCGGGATGGTCGAGCGCAAAGCGGAAGCCGACGCGCGCGCCGCGATCATGTCCGACCAGCGAGAAACGCACATGGCCGAGCTGCTCCATCACGACGATGACGTCATCGCCCTGCGCGCGCTTCGTATAGGCCTCGCCCTTCTCGCTCGGCGGCGCGGAGGACCAGCCATAGCCGCGCAGATCCATAGCCACGACGAAGAAGCGCTCGGCGAGAAGCGGCGCGATCCCGGCCCAGGCGACATGGGTCTCGCCGAAGCCGTGCAACAGCAGCAGCGGCGGCCCGGAGCCGGAGGAGCGAGCGAAGACGGAGCCGGCGGGCGCATCGATCCAATGCGAGGCGAAGCCGGGAAAAAGATCTGCGAGGTCGGACATCGGATCCCTGCCCTTCAGTTTCGAGGGACAATGCGAACTTTCGTCTGAAGCCTTTCTCGGCTCGAAAGATTTTCAAAAGGGCCCGGCGCGAGCATGCCTCCGGTCTTGCCGCGCTCTTTATCCACAACAAATAATCTGACGCGGCCGGTGGGGCCGTGGCGCGCGATTTGCGTTAGCTCCGTGATCCTAGAGGGCCCATGTCGGAAAACCGACAAAGGCCTCTAGCCAGAACCGGAACGGTACGATAAGCTACTGAAATCACAGCTAGTTTACAACCCTTCCAAACTAGGTGCGGAGATGATCGTCTGCTCTTGCAATGTGCTCTCGGACGGACAAGTCCGCGAAGCTCTCGGGGGAAGATCGGATCGACCAAGCGTCGGCGCGATCTTTCGGCATATGGGGTGCGAACCACGCTGCGGCCGGTGCGCGCGCAACATCAGCGCGATCGTCGATCAGCATGCGGCAATCCCTTCCGATCATTGCAGCGGAGCCGGCGAATGCGATAATTGTCGCGCCGACGAATTGGCTGCATGATCCGGTCCGCTCGGACCGGGCGGAAGGGGGACCCATGCGCGGTGACGCGAAGCTCTTGGAATATCTCAATCGGGGCGTCCGCGCCGAACTGACGGCGATCAATCAATATTGGCTGCATTACCGCATCCTCGACAATTGGGGCTTCAAGGAGCTCGGCAAGAAGTGGCGTCACGAATCCATCGAGGAGATGGAGCACGCCGATAAATTCGTGCATCGCATCCTCTTCCTCGAAGGCTTTCCGAACATGCAGAGCCTCGATCCTCTGCGCATCGGCCAGTCGGTCGAAGAGATCATCCGCCTCGACCTCGCCACGGAAATCGACGCGCGCGCGCTCTATCTCGAGGCGGCGGCCTATGCGCTGTCGATCAACGACCGCGTCAGCAAGCTGCTGTTCGAGGAAGTGGTGCAGAGCGAAGAGCGCCATATCGATTTCCTCGAGACCCAGCTCGAGCTGATAAAGCAGCTCGGCGTGCAGCTCTACTCGCAAAAGCACATCGGCGACCTCTCGTAAGGAGAGGCTCGTTCGGCGCGCCGCGAAAGGCGGTGAAGCTTTCCTCCTCGTGAGAGCGCCCGTCTCGAAGGGCGGAGGAAAGCTTCATGCGCCGCCCGCTGGAGCTCGCGCTTCGAGACGGCGCCCCGCTCAGGCGCTCGAATGCTCGGGCTCGGCGTGGGCATCCACCCGCGCCGCTTTCGTCCTCGCATGGCGCGTCGCGCAGAGCTGCGCCACCGCGCAAGACAGCAGCAGGCCGACGAAAGCGACGGCCGCCATCGCCAGATAGGCGCGCTCTCCCGCCTGCGCATAGAGCGGCCCCGACAGGAAAGTGAACAGGCTGTTGCCGCCGGCGATCGCCGCGGCCAGCCAGGCTTGCGATTGCGCGAGACGCTCCTTGCCGCCGAGCTCGGCGAGCAGATAGGCCGGGCCGATCTGCACCGCGGCGCATGATGCGCCATGCAGCGCCTGAGCGCAGAAAATCCCCGTCGGGCCGGGGTCGGCCGACATCAAGAGCCAGCGCAGCACAGCGCCGATCGCGCCGACGAGGAGAAAGGCGCCGGCCTTGGATTCGCCGCCGAACCAGCGCGCGGCCATGAGAAAGACGACGACCTCCGTGGCGAGCGCGGCCACCCAGGCGAAAGCGACGAAACTGTCGCTGTGGCCCTGCTCCTTCCAATGTAGCGCGCCGAATGTATTGACCATCGAATGCGAGCTCTGCACCAGGGCGGCGGCGACGATGACGAGCGCCACCAGCTCCGGCCGCGCAATGCGGCCGATGGACTGGCGCTCCGCCCGGACAGAGGAGGAGCCGAAGCCGATCAGCGAGCCCATGCAGGCGAGGCAGGCGAACGCGGCCACCGCGGTGAGCAGCCAGACGATGTCCTCGACCGCGAGCGCGCCGGCGACGGGGCCGCTCACCGCGAGAAAAACGAGGATCGACATGGAGCCCCAGCCGCGCACCCAAGAGTAATGCAGTTGCGGCAGGCCGGCCTCGCGGCGGCGGCGCGCCTCGCCGAAGGTGACGCCATCGGCGAGCGGCGCCAGCGGCCCCTGCGCCAGCGCGACCATGGCTCCGGCGACGAGCAGCGCGAAAAAGCCGGACGACCAACCCATCACCGCATAGGCCGCCGCCATGGCCGCCATGCAGCCGACGAGCAGCGCGCCATGATCGCCGAGCCGATCGGCGCGGCGCGAGGCGACGAGCATGGAGCCGATGCGGATGATCGGCTGCACCGCGAGAACGGCGGCGATCTCGAAAGCGTCGAGCCCGCGCGCCGAGAGCCAGATGGAGAAGAACGGCAGCTGGACGCCGACGATGGCGTAAATGGAAGCCTGCAGCAGTGAAAGCCTGAGCTCGGCGTGGCGGCCGGTCGTCGTCTCGCCGCTCTGAATTTTCGTCAAACGGTCACTCCATCGCGGCGGCTTTGAGAATGCAGACCATGGTCGCATGGGCGGCGCTCGGCCCGAGATTGCGGATCACATGCGGGCGGTCGCAGCGGTAGCGCAGCGTCTCGCCCGCGCGCACGATCTCCTTTGCGCCGGCGACCTCCACCTCGAGCTCGCCCTCTCTCAAGGACAGGCTCTCGACAGAGCCGCGCTGATGCGCGTCGGATTCCAGAACTCCCCCCGGATCGGCGGAGAATTCATAACATTGCAGCCATTCGACGGTCTTGATCCAGCCGATGATCTCGAGCCGGCACTTGCCGTCGTCGGAGACGAGAATCGGCGTGTCCGCTCGGCTGGTCTTCTCGAGGAAAGGCTCGTCCTCCGTGGTCTGCAGCACACGCTCGATGGAGACATCGAGAGCCTGGGCGAGGCGCCAGATCGTCGCGAGCGTCGGATTGGTCTCGTTGCGCTCGATCTGGCTGATGATCGATTTGGCGACGCCGGACTGCTGGGAGAGTTCCGACAGCGACAGATTATAGGCCTTGCGCAGACGCTGGACAGTCGCGCCGAGCTGGCCGGACAAAGCCAGCGCTCCCGCTTCCAGAATCTTCTGCTTCTCGCGGCCTTCCACGCCCATCTCGCTGCTCCGCTCCGCTGCGATCGGATAGATAATCGAATTCGTTCGAAATATCGAACGGGATTTTCACCATGGCGCCGGTCGTCGCGGCCGGTGTCATCGTTACGCAACACGAATCTGGTGGGAAGGAGACGCTGCGGCACAAAAAGAGGCGGGCGCGTCAAAATGACCGCAATCGATTCATTGGCCGATTCGCAGAGCGCCAAGCGCTTCAGGACGCTGTTCCTGTCGGATCTCCATCTCGGCACCAGAGGGCTTCAGGCCGAGCTTCTGCTCGACTTTCTGAAGCATCACGACGCCGACACCTTTTATCTCGTCGGCGATATCGTCGACGGCTGGCGGTTGAAGGGCGGCTGGTATTGGCCGCAGGCGCACAATGACGTCGTGCAGAAGCTGCTGCGCAAGGCGCGCAAAGGCGCGCGCGTCGTCTATGTGCCCGGCAATCACGACGAATTCGCCCGCGACTATACCGGCATGGAATTCGGCGGCGTCGAGGTCGCGGAGACCGATATTCACGAGACCGCCGACGGCAAGAAAATGCTCGTCATTCATGGCGATCAGTTCGACATCGTCGTGCGCCATGCGCGCTGGCTCGCCTTTCTCGGCGACTGGGCCTATGAGGCCGCGCTCTTCGCCAACACCTGGGCCAATCGCGTGCGCCGCGTGTTCGGCGTCGGCTATTGGTCCTTCTCCGCCTGGGCCAAGCTGAAGGTGAAGAACGCCGTGAATTTCATCGGCGATTTCGAGCAGACGCTGGCGGCGGAAGCGGCGCGGCGCGGCGTCGACGGCGTCGTCTGCGGCCATATTCATCACGCGACGATCCGGCAGATCGACGGCATGCTCTATGTGAACACCGGCGATTTCGTCGAGAGCTGCACGGCGATCGCCGAGCACGCCGACGGCCGCTTCGAGATCATCTATTGGCACAAGACCGCCAAGGAACAGGAGGCCGCGGCCGAGGCCGCCGCCGCGCAGCCGCAGGCCCTCACTCAGGCGAGGGCCGCCGCCTGATGCGGATATTGATCGCGACGGACGCATGGCGTCCGCAAGTCAACGGCGTCGTGCGTTCCCTGGAGGCGATGGCGAGCGCGGCGAGCGCGCTCGGCGCGTCGATCGATTTCCTGACCCCTCAGGATTTCTCCTCCATTCCCATGCCGACCTATCCGGAAATCCAGCTCGCCTTCGCCACGGCGGGAGCTGTGGCGAAGCGTCTGGCGCAGGGCTACGACCATGTCCATATCGCGACCGAAGGGCCGGTGGGGCTGGCGACGCGCGCCTGCTGCCTGCGCCAGGGCCGGCGCTTCACCACGAGCTATCACACGCGCTTTCCCGAATATATTCACGCGCGCACGCGGCTGCCGGTCTGCGTGACCTATGCGCTGCTGCGGCGCTTCCACAATAGCGGCGCTGGGACCATGGTCTCGACGCAGACGTTGGCGCAGGAGCTTTCCGCGCGGGGTTTCCGCCGGCTGATGCGCTGGTCGCGCGGCGTCGACCATGCGCTGTTCCATCCGGGCGCGGCGACCGAGCTCGGCGTCGAGGGCCCGATCTTTCTCTACGCCGGGCGGCTCGCCGTGGAGAAGAATGTCGAAGCCTTCCTCGCGCTCGACCTGCCGGGCACCAAGCTCGTCGCCGGCGACGGGCCGGCGCGGGCGGCGCTCGAGGCGGCCTATCCGCAGGCGCGCTTCCTCGGCTTGAAGACGAGCGAGGAGCTGGCGACGCTCTACGCCAGCTCGGATGTGTTCGTCTTCCCGAGCCGCACCGACACTTTTGGGATGGTGCTGCTCGAGGCCATGGCCTGCGGCCTGCCGGTGGCGGCCTTTCCGGTGGCGGGTCCACTCGATGTCGTGGGCGCGAGCGGCGCCGGCGTGCTGAGCGAAGATCTGCAGGCGGCATGTCTGGCGGCGACGCAGATCGCGCGCGCCGTTCCGCGCGCCCATGCGCTGACCTTCACCTGGGAGGCGAGCGCGCGGCAGTTTCTCGGCAATGTGGCGCTCGCCCATCAGAACGGCGTCGAAGCTGCGGCGGCTCAGGCCGCCGCCGGCAAAGCGGGCTCAGCCAAACAGCCGAAGCTTTTCGTTCAGGGTGAGATGATCGAGCCGTGACAGCGCCACGAGGCGCGGATCGAAAGGCCGCTGCGGCGCGGGCTGAGGCGGCGGCGCCATCTCGTCTGGACGGATCGCGCGGGCGACGAATTCCTCGAACACGATTCCATTGGACGCCGGCGCCCGGACGACGACGGGCGCATCCACGGGCTCGATCATAGGGCGCTCGATCGTCGGGCGCTCCTCTTCGAGCTGCGCGGCCGGCTCGGGCTCCTCTGCGACCTGCGCGAATTCGATTTGCGCGACTTCGCCCTGCGCGATTTCGATTTGCGCGACTTCGACCGGCTCCGCATCGATTGCGAGCGTCTCCACTCGAGCCTCGACCGGACCGACATCGATCGGCTCCACCTCGACGCCCGGCTCGATCCCGAAAGGCTCGGCGGACG
Source organism: Methylosinus sp. is20ea (assembly GCF_059718135.1). Taxonomy (NCBI): domain Bacteria; kingdom Pseudomonadati; phylum Pseudomonadota; class Alphaproteobacteria; order Hyphomicrobiales; family Methylocystaceae; genus Methylosinus; species Methylosinus sp. is20ea. The sequence goes on from NZ_AP046088.1 coordinate 791,336, forward strand.
GCTCGGTGATTTCGACATGATCCGCGACGATCTCGACAGACGCGGCTTCCGCGATCGCGCGCGGCGCCTCTTCCATCTCCGCCGCCGGCGTGTCGAGCAACCGCGAGAATTGCTCCGCCAGCGCGTCCGCTTGCGCGCAGAGCGTCGCATCGACGCCGCTGGCGCGCAGCGTCTGCGCGAATTCCTGCGCGCGTTCGACGAGACGGCGCGGCAGACGCCAATCGGCGGCGGCCTCCTGCTCCTCCGCGCGCGCGGCGACGCGCTCCAGCCGATCGACGGCGACGATGAGCCGCTCGGTCTCTTGGGCGCGCTGACGGCGCGCGAACTCGAGCAGGAACCATCGGCCGCGGACGGTCTCCATCACCGCGTCTTCGATTCTCTCATAGTCTTCGGGGTAGAGGCCGGTGGGCGGAGCCGGTAGAGTCATGATCCGTCCTTGCGGGACAAACGCGCCGAATCGCGCATATCCAAGCAAAGGCTGCGACGCCGTTTTATGCAAGCGCGAAAACGCTTCCGCGCGCGTCATGCGAACGCTTCCGCGCGAGGCTCTTAGGCCTTTCGTGGCATCATGATAAGTATCGCGACGAGCGCGGTGCAAGCGGCCGCGCAAGCTTCGGCGCAGGAAACACGACATGAGCCTCTCGTCCGACGAAATCGAGCGTTATGCTCGCCATATCGTGCTGCGCGAGGTCGGCGGCCCCGGCCAGCAGCGGCTGAAGAAGGCGCGCGTCCTGGTCGTCGGCGCGGGCGGGCTCGGCGCGCCGCTGTTGCAATATCTCGCGGCGGCCGGCGTCGGCGCGCTCGGAATCGTCGATGACGACGAGGTCTCGCTCTCCAATCTGCAGCGGCAGGTGATTCACCAGACGACCGCCGTCGGCCGGCTGAAGGTCGACAGCGCGCAAGAGGCGATCCATCGGCTCAATCCGCATGTGCATGTCGAGCCACATGCGCTGCGGTTCACGGAGCACAACGCGCGCGCGCTCATCGCCGCCTATGACATCGTCGCCGACGGCTCCGATAATTTCGCGACGCGCTATCTCGTCTCCGACGCCTGCTTCTATGAAAGGAAACCGCTCGTCACCGCGGCCGTCGGCGGCTTCGACGCCTCGCTGACGACGCTACGCCCCTTCGAGGCCGACGCTGCGGGCAAGCCCAATCCGACCTATCGCTGTCTCTTCCCCGCGCCGCCGCCGCCGGGCGCCGTGCCGAGCTGCGAGGAGGCCGGCGTGCTCGGCGCGATGACCGGCGTGGTCGGCGCGATGATGGCGCTCGAGGTGATCCGCGAGATCGTCGGCTTCGGCGAGGGGCTGGTCGGGCGGCTGCTGCTGATGGACGCCCGCTCGATGCGCTTCGAGACGCTGCGCTACGCCTATGATCCAGACAATCCGCTGACCGGCGCCTGATGCGCCCTTCGCCTTTCGCTGACCGACAAGAGCGAGCCTGAAGGCTCGCGGTCCAAAGTTCGTGGCTTGGGCGCGCATCGGACCGCGAGCCTTCTGGCTCGCATCTTCGACAGGTCATTGGCCTATCGATGAAATTTCGCTCAGAGCGCCGCGATGACGGCGATCTCGACCCTGTAGTCCGGCGTAACGAGCTTTGCCTCGACCGTCGCGCGGGCCGGCGGATTGCTCTTGTCGACCCAGACGTCCCAGACGCTGTTCATCTCGGCGAAGGTCGCAATGTCGGCGAGATAGATGGTCGCCGAGAGAATCTTGGCTTTCTCACTGCCGGCCTCCTGGAGAATCGTGTCGATGAGGCCGAGGATCTCGCGCGTCTGATCGGCGACCGGGCCACCCTTGGCCGCTTCGGCGACCTGGCCCGCCGTATAGATCACGCCGCCATGCACGACCGCCTTGCTCATGCGCGCGCCGGCGCCAATCCGCTTGATGGACATTTTGCGATTCTCCGAGAGTTGCGAATGTGGGTTCGGGGGGCCGCGGCGGCGGCGCGAGCCGCGCTTGATAGGCTCTGGCTATCTATCGAGTGGAAAGCTCTATCATGGCTCTACATACACAAAGAGCGGGGACGGCCCTTGCCTCTCCCCACTCTTTGGTACCCGTCCTTTGACCGGACTCGTCGATAGGCGCCATCCGCGAGAATTGGTGTGGAGCGTCTCGCAGATGGGCAGAGTTCCGGCGTCCTCCCCGACTTGGACCTCAGCCAGCGATTGGTAGAACGCATTCTGCGCTCAAATGTTTTTAGCCAGCTCGGCGAAGGGGACATTATGACAGGCTGAATGTTTTGTCATCCGAAAAAGCCCGCCGCTGGAATGAAATTGTGCTGAAGGCGCCCGCCATCGGGGCAGGCTGTTCTCCGCTTGGGCGACCTGCGCGTCGGCCGCCCATCGGGCCGACGCGCCACCCTGCCCGCAAGGGCAGGTCAGAGCGGGATGTTGTCGTGCTTTTTCCAGGGGTTTTCCAATTCCTTGTGGCGCAGCAGCGCGAGCGCGCGGGCGATGCGCTTACGAGTCGCGCTCGGCATGATCACCTCGTCGATATAGCCGCGCTCGGCGGCGACGAAGGGCGACAGGAAGCGATCCTCATATTCCTTGGTGCGCTGGGCGATCTTCTCGGCGTCGCCGATATCGGCGCGGAAGATGATCTCGACCGCGCCCTTGGCGCCCATCACGGCGATCTGGGCCGAGGGCCAGGCGTAATTAACGTCGCCGCGCAAATGCTTGGAGGCCATGACGTCATAGGCGCCGCCGAAGGCTTTGCGGGTGATGAGCGTGACCTTGGGCACAGTGGCCTCGGCATAGGCGAAGAGGAGCTTGGCGCCATGCTTGATGAGGCCGCCATATTCCTGCGCCGTGCCCGGCAGGAAGCCCGGAACGTCGACGAAAGTGACGATCGGAATATTGAAGCAATCGCAGAAGCGCACGAATCGCGCCGCCTTCTTCGAGGCGTCGATGTCGAGCACGCCGGCGAGCACCATGGGCTGATTGGCGACGAAGCCGACCGTGCGGCCCTCGATGCGGCCGAAGCCGACGACGATGTTCCTGGCGTGCGTCTCCTGAATCTCGAAGAAATCGCCCTCATCGGCGATCTTCGCGATCAGCTCCTTGATATCATAGGGCTTGTTGGGATTGTCGGGGACCAGAGTGTCGAGCGAGGCGTCGAGCCGCTCGGCCTCGTCGAAGCTCGGCCATTCCGGCGGCTCTTCCTTATTGGAGGAGGGCAGGAAGTCGATGAGCCGGCGCATCTGCAGCAGCGCCTCGACGTCATTGTCGAAAGCCTTGTCGGCGATCGAACTCTTGGTGGTGTGCACCGAGGCGCCGCCGAGCTCCTCGGCCGTCACCGTCTCATTGGTGACGGTCTTCACGACATCGGGGCCGGTGACGAACATATAGCTCGTGTCGCGCACCATGAAGATGAAGTCGGTCATGGCCGGCGAATAGACGTCGCCGCCGGCGCAGGGTCCCATGATGACGGAAATCTGCGGAATGACGCCCGAGGCCATCACATTGCGCTGGAACACCTCGCCATAGCCGCCGAGGGCCGCGACGCCCTCCTGGATGCGCGCGCCGCCAGCGTCGAACAGGCCGATGATCGGCGCCCGGTTCTTGAGCGCCATATCCTGCAGCTTGGTGATTTTCTGGGCGTGGGTCTCCGAGAGAGAGCCGCCGAAGACGGTGAAGTCCTTGGCGAAGACGAAGACGGCGCGGCCATTGACCGTGCCCCAGCCGGTGACGACGCCGTCGCCGGAGATTTTCTCGCCCTGGTCCATGCCGAAATCGGCGCAGCGATGCGCGACGAACATGTCGAACTCCTCGAAGGAGCCGTGGTCGAGCAGAAGCTCGATACGCTCGCGCGCCGTGAGCTTGCCGCGCGCATGCTGCGCGTCGATGCGCTTGACGCCGCCGCCGAGACGCGCCGAATCGCGCCGCTGCTCGAGACCATCGATGATATGTTTCATGGAACGACCAATCCTGCTTGAGTGTTTGCGCCGACGAGTTCCCCGCTCGGCGGCTCGTCTAAAGCTTGGGCGTGCCGAGGCGCCAGCGGGCGATCTCGGCGGCGGAGAGAAGATGGACGCGATCGGGCGAGGTGCGCTCGGCGAGCGCGATCAGATCGCGGCTCACGCCCATGGAGGCGCTGTAGCGCAGAAGGGTGCGGCGCATCCCGCCGTCGTCGTAGCGGCGCTCGCGCAGCGCTTCGCCGCTCATCGGATCGACGCCGTCGACATAATTGAACATGCGATGCACGCCGACGCGGCTCTGGCGCGGGATGACCCGCCTGCGGCCGCCCATCAGCGCATAGACGCAGGCGGAATAGCAGCGCCCCGAGACGAGCGCGCCGGTCTCCGACTCCACGCGCGCGACGATGACCGCCATGCCCAGCCGGCGCAGCGCCTGACCGAGTTGCATGGAGGCGACCACGCGGCCGCCGGGCGAGTCGAGGAGCACGATGCTCCGCAGCTCCGTCTCGCGTCCCTGATCGCGCAGAAAGCTCACAAAAGCATCGGCCGTGTCCTCCACGATCTCGCCCTCCGCGACGATGACGCGCGGGCAATGGTCGGCGCAATGGGCGTTCGCCGTCGTCGCGAGACGGAAGGACATCTCCGCGGCGCAGGCCGAAGGCGCCGCGAGAAGCGCGGACAAAGCGAGGAGAAGGACGAAATTTCGGCTCATGCTCTCGGCGCTGCGTCTCTATCCTCATATGCGGCCAATTTCCGCCCCGTCTGCGCCGCCTTTGCGCAGCCAGACGACAGGCCGCTCCCGCGGGTCTCTCCCGATCGCGGCCTGGTGGGCGGTGACGGGCTCGAACCGCCGACCCTCTCGGTGTAAACGAGACGCTCTACCGACTGAGCTAACCGCCCGCGCGCCGACCGGGATCGACGCCGCATTGTTTACGGGAGGGCGCCCCCTTCACGCAAGACGAGTCGCGCGGGGGCGACAGAAACGACAAAGCCGCCGGCGACGGTCGCGCCCCGGCGGCGAACTGGACTTCCGGTCGAAAGGAGGGAGCCGGGCGGCGGGGCCTGCCCTACTCGGCCTGATTATTTGGCCTTGTTGAGCGCCGCTTTGAGAGTGGCGCCGGGCTTGAAACGAGCGCTGTTGGAAGCAGGAATCTTGATCTCTTCGCCGGTCGCGGGATTACGGCCCTTGCCTGCCGCGCGCTTCTTGACGGAGAAGGTGCCGAAACCGACCAGACGCACCTCTTCGCCCTTCTTGAGGGCCAAAGTGATGCCGTCGATCACCGCGTCGATCGCCGCGGCGGCGGCGGCCTTCGAGGTCTCGGTCGCCTCGGCGACATGCTCGACCAGTTCCAATTTATTGACCATGGTCTCATCCCTTCTGCTTCCGCCGGGAGCCGGTCGTCGACACGGGGCTGAGCGCCGAAAATCGAGCGGCGTCGAATCGCTGGGACCCGGCACAGGTGAGTGATGTGCCGGAATGTCAGCAAAAGCAAGGGTTAGAAGACAGCGCAACGCCGGAATCCCTGGAGTTCCGGGCGCCTGAGGGCGAGATGACAAAGGAAACAGGCGGAAACCGGGGCTTTACGCGGCTCGGTCCCGGAGGGCGGCGGCCCCTCCCCCGCGACAGAGCCGCGAGGCGAGGGGCCGAAGCCTTCAGTGCGCGCGCACGCCGCTCGCGTCGTCCTCGACGACCTTGGCGGCGATCGGAGGCGCGGGCTCCTCCCAGACGATCGGCGTCGGCTGACGCACGAGCGCATGGGCGAGCACCTCGTCCATGCGCGAGCATGGCACGATCTCGAGGCCATTCTTCACCGAGTCCGGAATCTCCGCCAGATCCTTGGCGTTCTCCTCCGGGATCAGCACCTTCTTGAGGCCGCCGCGCAGCGCCGCGAGCAGCTTCTCCTTCAGGCCGCCGATCGGCAGCACGCGGCCGCGCAGCGTGATCTCGCCGGTCATGGCGATGTCGCGACGCACCGGAATGCCGGTCAGGATCGACACGATCGTCGTCGCCATGGCCGTGCCGGCCGAGGGACCGTCCTTAGGCGTCGCGCCTTCCGGCACATGCACATGGATGTCGCGACGGTCGAACAAAGGCGGCTCTATGCCGAAATCGACGGCGCGAGAGCGCACATAGGAAGCGGCGGCGGAGATCGACTCCTTCATCACCTCCTGCAGATTGCCGGTCACCGTCATCTTGCCCTTGCCGGGCATCATCACGCCTTCGATCGTCAGCAGCTCGCCGCCGACGCCAGTGACGGCGAGGCCGGTGACGACGCCCACCTGATCCTCGAGCTCCGCCTCGCCGTAGCGATATTTATGGACGCCGAGATAATCGGTGATGTTGTCGTTGGTGACGTGAACCTTCTTGCCCTTCTCCTTGGAGAGCAGGATTTCCTTCACCGCCTTGCGGGCGAGGTTGGAGAGCTCACGCTCGAGATTGCGCACCCCGGCCTCGCGCGTGTAGCGGCGGACCAGCGTCAGCAGCGCCTCGTCGTCGATCGACCATTCGTCGGCGGCGAGGCCGTGCTTCTTGACCGTGTTCGGGATGAGATGCGCGCGCGCGATCTCGGCCTTCTCGTCCTCCGTGTAGCCGGCGATGCGGATGAGCTCCATGCGGTCCATCAAGGGCGCAGGGATGTTCAGCGTGTTCGACGTCGTCACGAACATGACATTCGACAGGTCGTAATCGACCTCGAGATAGTGATCCGCGAAAGTGGCGTTCTGCTCCGGATCGAGCACCTCGAGCAGCGCGGACGACGGATCGCCGCGGAAGTCCATGCCCATCTTGTCGATCTCGTCGAGCAGGAAGAGCGGATTGGACGTCTTGGCCTTGCGCATCGACTGGATGATCTTGCCGGGCATGGAGCCGATATAGGTGCGCCGATGGCCGCGGATCTCCGCCTCGTCGCGCACGCCGCCGAGCGACATGCGCACGAACTCACGGCCCGTGGCCTTGGCGATCGACTTGCCGAGCGAGGTCTTGCCGACGCCGGGCGGGCCGACGAGGCACAGGATCGGGCCGGTCAGCTTATTGGCGCGGCTCTGCACGGCGAGATATTCGAGGATGCGCTCCTTGACCTTCTCGAGGCCGAAGTGATCGGCGTCGAGAACGCCCTGCGCCTGCTCGAGATCGCGCTTGATCTTGGATTTCTTGCCCCAGGGCAGCGCCAGCACCCAATCGAGATAATTGCGCACCACCGTCGCTTCCGCGGACATGGGCGACATTTGACGCAGCTTCTTGAACTCGGCGACCGCCTTGTCGCGCGCCTCCTTGGAGAGCTTGGTGTTCTTGATGCGCTCCTCGAGCTCGGCGAGATCGTCCTTGCCGTCCTCGTCGCCGAGCTCCTTCTGGATCGCCTTCATCTGCTCGTTGAGATAATACTCGCGCTGCGTCTTCTCCATCTGGCGCTTGACGCGCGTGCGAATGCGCTTCTCCACCTGCAGCACGGAAATCTCGCTCTCCATCAGCGCGAGGCATTTCTCGAGACGCTTGGCGACGGAGATCGTCTCCAGCACATCCTGCTTCTCGGCGATCTTCACCGAGAGATGCGAGGCGACGGTGTCGGAGAGCTTGGAGAAATCCTCGATCTGCGTGACCGCTGCGGCGATCTCCGGCGAGACCTTCTTGTTGAGCTTCACGTAAGAATCGAATTCGGCGATGACCGAGCGGCCGAGCGCCTCGACCTCGACGGGCTGGTCGATCTCGTCGCCGAGCGCCTCGGCGTCCGCCTCGTGATATTCGTCGACGCGCGTATAGTTGCGCACCTTGGCGCGGCCGACGCCCTCCACCAGCACTTTCACCGTGCCGTCGGGAAGCTTCAGCAGCTGCAGAACCGAAGCGAGCGTGCCGATCGAATAGATCGCGTCGGGAGCCGGATCATCGTCGCCGGCGTTCTTCTGCGTCGCGAGCAGAATGAGCCGCTCGGATTTCGTCACCTCTTCCAGAGCGCGGATCGACTTGTCGCGCGCCACGAAGAGCGGAACGATCATATGAGGAAAGACCACTATGTCGCGCAACGGCAGAACCGGATAACTCTCGATCGCGCCGGGAACGATGGAATTGCGCTTTTCGTTCGTCATTTCTTTTTTCCTGTTCCGTTTCGCTCCCCGCTGAAGCGGGGCGAGGCGACGCTCTGACGCAAAGGGACGCTTCTGACGTTAAAGGGACCTTCGGACGTTAAAAAAACGCTTGCAAGTTCCGGGCCCGACGCTCGAGCGGACGTCCCGCCTTCCGAGAGACCCGCTCGCGCACGAACGGCGTCGAAGGCGATTACGCAACAAATGGGCCCAACGGCAGAACGATTCAAGATACTGGAAAAACAGACGCATGTAGGTCAGCGGCGCGGGAGCGGCGATCGAGTCGCGCTCCCGCGCCCAAAAAAGCGTCAGGCGCTGGCGCCGCCGCTCTTCTCATTACGCTCCGCGTAAATATAGAGCGGACGCGCCTTGCCCTCGACGACCTCGGGGCCGATGACGACCTGCTCGACGCCCTCGAGGCCCGGCAGCTCGAACATGGTGTCGAGCAGAATGCCCTCCATGATGGAGCGCAGGCCGCGCGCGCCGGTGTGGCGCTCGATCGCCTTGCGGGCGACAGAGGAGAGCGCCTCGTCCTGGAAGGTGAGCTCGGTGCTCTCCATCTCGAACAGCCGCTGATACTGCTTGACCAGCGCGTTCTTCGGCTCGGTGAGGATGCGCTTCAACGCCTCCTCGTCCAAATCCTCGAGCGTCGCGATCACCGGCAGACGGCCGACGAATTCGGGGATGAGGCCGAACTTCAGCAGATCCTCCGGCTGCACATGGCGGAAGATGTCGCCGGTGCGGCGCTCGTCCGGCGCCTGCACATTGGCCCCGAAGCCGATCGACGTGCCGCGGCCGCGAGCAGAGATGATCTTCTCGAGGCCGGCGAAGGCGCCGCCGCAGATGAAGAGGATGTTGGTCGTGTCGACCTGCAGGAACTCCTGCTGCGGATGCTTGCGCCCGCCCTGCGGCGGCACGGAGGCGATGGTGCCTTCCATGATCTTCAGCAGCGCCTGCTGCACGCCCTCGCCCGACACGTCGCGGGTGATCGACGGATTGTCGGATTTGCGCGAGATCTTGTCGATCTCGTCGACATAGACGATGCCGCGTTGCGCACGCTCGACATTATAATCCGAGGCCTGCAGCAGCTTGAGGATGATGTTCTCGACATCCTCGCCGACATAGCCCGCCTCGGTCAGCGTCGTGGCGTCGGCCATGGTGAAGGGCACATCGAGGATGCGCGCCAGCGTCTGCGCCAGCATCGTCTTGCCGACGCCCGTCGGGCCGATCAGCAATATGTTGGACTTGGCCAGCTCGACGTCGCCATGCTTGGCGGCGTGATTGAGGCGCTTGTAGTGATTGTGCACGGCCACCGACAGCACGCGCTTGGCCTGCGCCTGGCCGATCACATAATCGTCCAGAACCTTGCAGATCTCGCGCGGCGTCGGAATGCCGTCGCGCTGCTTGACGATGGACTTGTTCTCCTCGCGGATGATGTCCATGCAGAGCTCGACGCATTCGTCGCAAATGAAGACCGTCGGGCCGGCGATGAGCTTGCGCACCTCATGCTGACTCTTGCCACAAAATGAGCAGTAGAGCGTGTTCTTCGAATCGCTGCTGCCGACCTTGCTCATGTCTCGTCTCCTGACCGATCGGCCCGCTGTGGCGAATCGAACCAACCTCACTCGATATCAGCGAGGGCCTAACAAAATGTGCAAGCAGGCCCCGGCCCGCCGCACTCCTCGTCCCCGGCCCCATCCGCGAACGCCAGTCTATAAGTCCCGGCCCGCAATGCAACCACGACGCCCGCACATAAATCAAGCAAGAATCACGCCTTGGGAAGAGGGCCAGCGCCTTTTCCGGGCGCCTCCCCTTCTAAAGAGTAAATTTCGCGAAAATCAAGGCCTTGACCCAGGACGTCGCTGGTCGTGCGACGGGTTTGCGACATTATGCCTTCAGAATTTTGGCGACAGGATTGAGCCGCAGTCGGTAAGCGTCCGGCAGTCCGGAGCCGAGCAGAGGACGCAGATATAGCCGGAAGGCGTCGGTGACATCCGTGCCATCCGCGGTCAGGAACTCGTCCGGCATCACCTTGGTCTTGCCGGCGACCGCGCCGAGCGGCGAGAGCCGATAGTCGACCGAATAAAACCCCGTGCGGTGAATCGTCACGGAGCCGTCCCGATCGCCCCATAGCGCGAACTGCACCGCCTTCTCGCCGACCTCGCGCGCCTCGCGCTGGTCCACATCCGAGACGCAGCCGACGAAGCTTCGCTGCACATAGCCGAAAGTGTCGGCGCGCACGCGCTTGAGGCCGAGCCTCGTCTTGACGAGCTCGGTCAGCATATCGGCGAGAGCGCCGCCGCCCAGATGCACATTGCCATGCGCGTCCTTCTCCACCTGCTCGGCGAGCTTGGCCGCGATCGGCGTGTGATTTTCGTCGGAGACCCCTTCCGACACGGCGACGACGCAGCGTCCGTATTTATCCAAAGTCGCCTTCACATCGGCGAGGAAGCGCTCGGTGTCGAAGACGCGCTCGGGCACATAGATGAGATGCGGGCCGTCGTCGGGGAATTTCTTGCCGAGCGCGGAAGCCGCTGTGAGGAAGCCGGCATGGCGACCCATCACCACGGCGATATAGACGCCCGGCAGCGCCCAATTGTCGAGATTGGCGCCGGCGAAGGCCTGCGCCACCCAGCGCGCCGCCGATGGGAAGCCCGGCGTGTGGTCGTTGATCATCAGATCATTGTCGATCGTCTTGGGGATATGCACGACGCGCAGCGGATAGTCGGCGCGTCCGGCCTCCTCCGAGACGATGCGCACCGTGTCGGAGCTGTCATTGCCGCCTATATAGAAGAAGCAGCCGATCTCATGCGCGCGCAGCACCTCGAAAATCTGGTGGCAATATTTGAGATCGGGCTTGTCACGCGTCGAGCCGAGCGCGGAGGATGGCGTGCAGGCGACCATTTCGAGATTATGCGTCGTCTCCTGCGTGAGATCGACGAAATCCTCATTCACAATGCCGCGCACGCCATGATAGGCGCCATAGACGCGCTCGACCGAGCGGAACTTGCGCGACTCCAGCACGGCGCCGACGAGCGACTGGTTGATGACGGCGGTCGGCCCGCCGCCCTGCGCGATGAGGACCTTGGAGAAATCGATCTTCGACACGAGGAGGCTCCGGTAGCAGCAGGATTCCAAAGGCGAATAGCGAGTAGCGAGTAGTTCAGCCCCGCTCGCTATTCGCTCACACCAATGCGCCGTGGCAATGCTTGAACTTCTTGCCCGAGCCGCAGGGACAGGGCTCGTTGCGGCCGACCTTGCCCCAGCTCCCGGGATTGGCGGGATCGCGCGCCGCCTCTGCGCCGCCGCCGATCGCCTGCGATGAAAAATCCGCCGCGGCGAGGCGGGCGTTGAGCTCGGCGAGCGCGCTCTCTCCGCCGCCGGCGGCGTTCGGATCGGGATGCACATATTCCATAGGCGGCAGCTCGGCCGGGACCGGCGGCGCCTCGAAGGACACTTCGACGCGCATCAGCTGCGAGACGACGGTCTCGTCCCAATGCGTCATCAGGCTGCGGAACAGCTCCAGCGCCTCGGACTTATATTCGTTGAGCGGATCGCGCTGCGCCAGACCGCGCCAGCCGATCACCTGGCGGAGATGGTCGAGCACGACGAGATGATCGCGCCACAGATGATCGAGCGCTTGCAGCACCACCTGCTTCTCGATCATGCGCGAGAGCTGCTCGGTGTTGCGCTCGACGCGCTCGGCGTAGGACTGGTTCGCCGCGACGAGCAGACGTTCCTTGATCTCCTCGTCGGCGATGCCCTCTTCCTTCGCCCAATCCTCGATCGGCAGATCGAGATTGAGCTGCGTGCGCGCCGCCTCGGCGAGGCCTTCGACGTCCCAGGCCTCGGCATAGGCATTCGCCGGAATGTGCTTCGTGACGAGCTCGGCGACGACATCCTCGCGCATCTCGTTCACCGTCTCCTCGACGCTCTCCTCCGCCATGATCTCGCGCCGGCGCTCGAAGATCACCTTGCGCTGGTCGTTCATCACATTGTCGAATTTGAGGATGTTCTTGCGTATGTCGAAGTTGCGCGCCTCGACCTTGTGCTGCGCCTTCTCCAGCGCCTTGTTGATCCAGGGATGGACGATCGCCTCGCCGTCCTGCAGGCCGAGCTTCACCAGCATGCTCTCCATGCGCTCGGAGCCGAAGATGCGCATGAGATCGTCCTGCAGCGACAGGAAGAATTTCGAGCGGCCGGGATCGCCCTGACGGCCAGAGCGGCCGCGCAGCTGATTGTCGATGCGGCGGCTCTCGTGACGCTCCGTGCCGATGATGTAGAGGCCGCCGGCCGCGAGCGCCTTTTCCTTGAAATCGGCGATCTCGGCGCGAATCTCGGCCTCCTTCGCCTCGCGAGCCGCGCCCTCGAGCCCGGCATATTCCTGCGCGACGCGCATCTCTATATTGCCGCCGAGCTGAATGTCGGTGCCGCGGCCGGCCATATTGGTGGCGATGGTGATCGCGCCGGGCACGCCGGCCTCGGCGACGATATAGGCCTCCTGCTCGTGGAAGCGCGCGTTGAGCACGGCGAACTGCCGCGACGGCTGGCCGCTGCGCGCCGCCTCATAGAGCTTGCCGAGCGCCTTGGTCGGCTCGGAGAAGTCGATCTGCTTATAGCCTTTGGCGAGCAGGAACTCCGCCAGCTGCTCGGACTTCTCGATCGAGGTCGTGCCGACGAGCAGCGGCTGCATCTTGGCGTTCGCCTCCTCGATCTCGCGCGCGATGGCGTCGAGCTTCTCGCGTCCGGTGCGATAGACCTCGTCGTCCTCGTCGATGCGCTGCACCGGGCGATTCGTCGGCATCTCCAAGACCTCGAGCTTGTAGATCTCGGCGAACTCCTCGGCCTCCGTCGAGGCCGTGCCGGTCATGCCGGCGAGCTTCTCATAGAGGCGGAAATAATTCTGGAAGGTGATGGAGGCGAGCGTGACATTCTCGGGCTGAACGGCCTGATGCTCCTTGGCCTCGAGCGCCTGATGCAGGCCTTCCGAATAGCGCCGGCCCGGCATCATGCGGCCGGTGAACTCGTCGATGATGACGACCTCGCCCTTGCGGACGATGTAATCCTTATCGCGCTGGAACAGCTTGTGCGCGCGCAAGCCTTGATTGACGTGGTGAACGAGCGTGACGTTCTGCGCCTCGTAGAGCGCGCCGTCGACGAGCACGCCGGCCTCCGACAGCAGCTCCTCCATATGCTCATTGCCGGACTCCGTCAGATTGACGGTGCGCTGCTTCTCGTCGAGCTCGTAATCTTCCCTGTCGAGCTTGGGGATGAGCTTGTCGATGGCGTTGTAGAGATCGGACTTGTCGTCCGAATGGCCGGAAATGATGAGCGGCGTGCGCGCCTCGTCGATGAGGATCGAATCCACCTCGTCGACGATGGCGTAGACATGCGGGCGCTGCACCATCTGCGCCAGCTCATATTTCATATTGTCGCGCAGATAGTCGAAGCCGAATTCGTTATTGGTGCCGTAGGTGATGTCGCAGCGATAGGCGTCGGCGCGCTCCTCGTCCGAAATATCGTGGACGATGACGCCGACGCTGAGGCCGAGGAAGCGATAGACCCGGCCCATCCATTCCGCGTCGCGGCGGGCGAGATAGTCGTTGACGGTGACGACATGAACGCCGCGGCCGGCCAGCGCGTTGAGATAGACGGCGAGCGTCGCCACCAGCGTCTTGCCCTCGCCGGTGCGCATCTCGGCGATGGCGCCCTCGTGCAGGACCATGCCGCCGATCAGCTGCACATCGAAATGCCTCTGGCCGAGCACGCGCTTGGCCGCCTCGCGGACGGTGGCGAAGGCCGGGACGAGCAGATCGTCCAGCCGCCTGCCGTTCGCGAGCTGTTCGCGGAACTCCTCGGTGCGCCCGCGCAGCGCCTCATCGGACAAAGCAGCGAGCTCGGCCTCCAAAGCGTTGATCGCCTTGACCTTCGGCTGATAGGTCTTGAGCCGGCGGTCATTGGCCGAGCCGAAAATCTTTTTGGCGAGAGCGCCGAGCATGCGCAAACCTTTCTAGATGAGCCTCCGGCGAGGAGCCGGCGGAGGCCGCCTTTTCGCACATGTTCCTTTCGATTTGCCAATTTCTTTTCGAAAGGTCGGCGGGCGCGGCCGTGCGCTCGCGCTCGCGTCTGCGGCGCGGCGACGGCCGAGAGATAAGAGGCGGCCGAACCCTTGTCAATGTAAGGGCGCGGCGAAACCAGGGCTCCGAATCGGGCTGACGAGCAGACATGTTTGCAGCGTCATGGCCGCGCTCGTCGCGGCCATCCACGCCGCGACGTCTCGGAAAGCCTAAGAACATGAGCGGAACGGCGCAGCCTCTTCTCCCCGCGTGTCGCGATGTCCTGGCGTGGATGGCCGCGACGAGCGCGGCCATGACGCGGCTGCAGAGGAGTCGTCGACCTGGATGCGCAGCCCTGCGCGGCCGGTACGGTTCGAGCTTTTGAGCGGAACCGGGGCCGAGGGAAAACCCGATGGAGCTGCTCTTTGGGGTCGATATTCTGGCAAGCCGGCAATTTCAAACGTCTCGACCACGCTCGTTGTCGGGATTCGCTTGATAACAGTTATTGGCGCATGACATAATTCCAATAACCGACTTGCGATGTCGAAGGGTGATGTCATGGCCATCAGCGCGGACTTGGGGAACCAGCTGGAGGCGTTCGTCGCCGAGCTGGTGGCGTCCGGCCGCTACAATTCGAAGAGTGAGGTTCTGCGGGAAGGGGTGCGGCTCATCCAGGAGCGCGAAGCCCGCCTTGCCGCGCTGGACCTCGCGATTGCCCGAGGCATTGCCGACGCAGAGGCCGGGCGCGTCGAGCCCGCGAGCGCCGTCTTCGACCGGCTGGAGGCCAAGTTCAGGGCCAAGGCGGAAGCCGAACGCCGAAGCTGAGGGCCTATGATCGTCGTCATGACCGCGCAGGCCGAGGTCGACCTCGAGCGGATCGGCGAGCATATTGCCGAGGAAAGTCCCCAGAGGGCCATCTCATGCGTGCGGGAGCTCCGGGAGGCATGCGAGGGCCTCGGCGACATGCCGAAGCGATTTCCCCTCGCGCCGCGTTTCGAGCGCGTCGGAATCCGCCGCCGAGTCCATGGCTCCTATCTGATCTTCTACCGGATCGGGCAAGAGACGGTCGATGTGATCCATGTGCTGCACGGCGCTATGGATTATGAGCCGCTTTTGTTTCCCGAAGGGTGAAGGGATCGCGTCCTTTACTCCGGCGCCTCCTCGATCCGCCGGAACGGCTGCGGCAGCCGGCCCTGCTCCAAGAGTCTCGAGAACAGCCGCAGTCCCGCCGGCTCATTGCCATTGGGATGGACAAGCACGATCGAGCCGTCCCGTGGCGGCGGCGACAGCACCAGCCAGGCGTCCGCGCCCAGCGCGATCAAATGCCGGAGCCGCAGCTCCTCCATCAGCCGGGCGTCGGCGACGAGACCTGGGAACCGGAAGAACACCGAGGGCGTCGCGCCGCGCTCGATCAGCAGCCGCTCGACCCGGAAGACCTCGGCGTCGATGTCGACGCCCGGCCGCAGGAGATAATTCTGCGCATCGGCGAGGCGCGGAACATAAGGGTGGCTGTAGGAATGGCCGACCCAGGCGATTCGCAGCGTCCCGCTCGCAGCCTCATCCATCAGCCAATCGAAATCCGCCCCATGGCGCTCCAGCCACAGGCCGGAGACCGAGAGCGCCAGCGGCGCGCCCGGAACGACATCGGCGAGACGGCGCAAAAATTCTCGATCCAGCGGCCTCCGGCTCGGGCAGAGATCGCCGGTGAGAAACGAGCCCGCCCCGGCCCCATGGCCGAGCCCGGCGCTGGTCGAGAGGCTGCGCCCGACGGCGGCGAGACGCGGCTCGTCGGGGTCGCCCGGCCGCGGCCGCAAAGCGCGCAGGAAGCGCGTCTCCTTCTGCTCGGCCTCTGTCGTCTCGCGGCAGCGCCAGGCGCTTTCCGCCTCGAGGCTCGTCTCCAGCGTCGCCGGCTCCACCGTCAGCGCGACCGCCTCTCCATCGAGCCGCATGCGACGAATGGCGAGGCGCGTCTCGCCGGCGGGTCCATGGCATTCGAGAAAGACAGGCCGATAATCTGCGAGACGCCGCGCCGCCTCGCGCGCCTCGGCGCGCGGCGCGATTGCGGCGAGAGCGGCGAGCGCCCAGAATAAACGCGCCGCGCTCCTTCGCGGAGGCGCGCTCCTGCGCGGGGGATGATCCATGACCGAGAAAACTCCTCCCGAAACAACCCCTGCCGCGGAAACGCTGTCCGTCGTCTTCCACGACCTCGCCCGCGAGAGTCCGGCCGTCGCGGCGGCGCTCGGCGGCGAGATCGCCGCCCGCTTCCGCCCCCGCGACGAGGCGCCCTTCTCCATCGTCGCCCATGACGAGAAGGGCGCGCTGATCGGCGGGCTCAACGGCGTCTTCCACTGGCGTTGGCTCTATATAAGGCATTTGTGGGTCTCGCTGGAGCGTCGCGGCATGGGGCTCGGAACCGCGCTGCTGCGACGCGCCGAGGACGAGGCGCTCTCGCGCTCCTGCCTCGGCCTCTATATCGACAGTTTCGACCCCCGCGCCGCGGCGCTCTATGAGCGATTCGGTTTTACCCGCTTCGGCGAGATCGCCGATTTTCCGCCCGGCCACAATCGCATGTTCTTTTCCAAGAGGCTCGCCCCCGCATGAGCGCCGCCGAGATGACCGCCATGGTCCTGCGGCGGCCCGGCACGCCGCTCGAGGCCGAGCGCCGCCCCCTGCCCCATGCCGACGCCGGCGAATTGCTGCTTGAGGTCGAGGCCTGCGGCGTCTGCCGCACCGATCTCCATGTCGTCGACGGCGAGCTCGCGCATCCTAAGCTGCCGATCGTCCCCGGCCATGAGATCGTCGGCCGCGTGGCGGCGATCGGAGCGGGCGTCGCAGGCTTCGCTGTCGGAGAGCGTGTCGGCGTGCCCTGGCTCGGCCACACCTGCGGCTGCTGCCCCTATTGCTCCAGCGGCCGCGAAAATCTCTGCGACGATCCGCTCTTCACCGGCTACACGCGCGACGGCGGCTACGCCACGCATACGGTCGCCGACGCCTCTTACTGCTTCCCGCTGCCGAGCGAAGGCGACGCCGCGACGCTGGCGCCGCTGCTCTGCGCAGGCCTGATCGGCTGGCGCTCGCTGAAGATGGCGGGCGATGCGCGCAATATCGGCATTTATGGCTTCGGCGCCGCGGCGCATATCATCGCGCAAGCCGCGCAGGCGCAAGGCCGGCGCATCTTCGCCTTCGTGCGCCCCGGCGATGTGGCGGCGCGCGATTTCGCGCTCTCGCTCGGCGCTGTCTGGGCCGGCGGCTCCGACGAGACGCCGCCGGAAAAGCTCGACGCCGCCATCATCTTCGCGCCCGTCGGCGCGCTGGTTCCACGCGCGCTCGCAGCGGTGCGCAAGGGCGGAATCGTCGTCTGCGGCGGCATTCACATGAGCGACATTCCCGCCTTCCCCTATTCGCTGCTGTGGGAGGAGCGCCGGCTCGTCTCGGTCGCCAATCTCACGCGCGAGGACGCCCGCGAATTTCTCGCGCTCGCGCCGCAGATCGGAATCGACACGCATGTCGTGCGCTATCCGCTGACTGCGGCGAATGAGGCGCTCGCGGATTTGCGCGAGGGTCGGCTGCAGGGCGCAGCGGTGCTGATTCCGTGAAGGCCCCCTCCCCCGCTGCGCGGGAGAGGGAGACGCCAACGATCGGCGTTTCGCTCATCCTCGATGAAGCGCGCCGCCTACTCCCTCTCCCGCGCAGCGGGGGAGGGTTGGGGAGGGGGCAAACGCGCCGCTATATCCTCTGCGATCACGTCCAGCTCCCGTGATGCGTCGATATGCGTCCATCGCATCTCGCCGAGATCATAATTGCGCTGCCGCGCCGCGATCTCCTGCGTCGCATCCGACACGTCGCCCTTGCGCGCGCCGACGCGCGAAACGCGAACCGGCCCATCGGCGTCGAGCCAAAAGCCCGCGAAGGGAACGCCCGCGCGCCGCGCCGCCTCTTCTAGGGCGTCGCGCTCGCTCTGACGCGCATAGACGGCGTCGACGATGACGCACCAGCCGAATGAGGCGGCGCGCAGCGCCTCGCTCTGCATCGCTTCATAGACCTTGGCGGAGACGGCGACGGTATATGCCTCCTGCGGCAGAGGCGAGGTCGGCGCGACGCCGAAGAGCGTTTTGCGCAATCGATCGCTGTTGAGCGTTCGCGCCCCTGGCGCAGCGCCCGCCAGCGGCGCCAGCGCCGCCGCGACGCTCGACTTGCCGGAGCCGCTGAGGCCCCCGATCGCGACGATGCGCGGCGCAGCTGGTCGCAGCAGCGTGCGTGCGAGATCGAAATAATCGCGCGTCTCCGCGTTCAGCGCCGCCTGATCGGCGTCCGCGTCCAGCGCGCGCGCGGCGGCGACGTCGGCGCGAATCGCAGCGCGCAGCGCCATGAAGAAGGGCAGCAGCGGCAGGCCGTCGGCCTCGTCGCGCGCATCGAGATAGCGATTGAGCGCGAGCGCTGCAAGCTTGTCCTGCCCGCGGCGGCGCAGATCCATGAGCAGAAAGGCGAGATCATAGAGAATGTCGATCGTCGCCAGCTCGTCGGAGAATTCGATGCAATCGAATGGCGTCGGCTCGCCGTCGACGAGGCAGATGTTGCGCAGCGTGAGATCGCCGTGGCAGCGCCGCACCTTGCTGGCGTCGCGCCTGCGATCGAGCAACGCGTCATGCTTTTGCGCCGCCGCGCGCAGCTCATCGGCGAGCGCGCGTCGTTCCTGCGCCGAGACGACAGGCGATTTGGCGAGCGAGCTCGCCTCGCCGAGATCGAGCGGCGAGGCCATGACCGCAGCGCCGCCGCGACCCTCGACCACTTCAGCGCAATCGTGAAATTGCGCGATGCGCTCGGCGAGACGCTCGACGAGCGGCGCCGAGAGGCGGCCGGCGACGGCGAGATTGTCGAGGAGGTTTGCCTCCTCGAAGCGCCGCATCTCGACGACGGCGTCGACGAGCGCGCCATCGCCGTCGAAACACAGCGCGCCATCGTCCCCGCGCGTGATCCGGCGCACGGCGAGATAGAGCTGCGGCGCCGTGCGGCGGTTGAGCGCATATTCGCGCTCGCACATCGCCGAGCGTATCTGCGGCGTATGAAAATCGAGATAGGGAAAGACGACATCGCGCTTGAGCTTATAGACGCGCTCCTTGGTCAGCACGACGATCGAGATATGCGTGACGATCGTCCGCACATCGTCGCCCTGCGCCATGAGAAAGCGGACGGTCTCGTCCTGCGCGCCGAATGTCATGATCCGAGGGCTCCCGAAATCTCGCAGAATGCGCGCAATTCCTTCTCCCATTCGTGGGAGAAGGTGGCCCTCGCGTCAGCGAGGGTCGGATGAGGGCTCACGACCGTATGCGGGTCTTTCATCGCTTTCGCTGTCATTCGCAGCGGGCCCTCATCCGACCCGACTTCGTCGGGCTGCCTTCTCCCGCAGGCGGGAGAAGGAATCGCGCACGAAGATTTCGCCTCCATCACATCCCCCATTTCTTCACGAACCAGCTCTTCACCAAATGCGCCAGCACGCTGTAGCAGATCAGGAAGGAGAAAATCGCCGGCCAATAGAGCAGCGGCAGCGGCGTGAAGCCGAAGACGCCGGCGATGGGCGAAAAGGGCAGCGCCGCGCCGATGAGGCAGACGACGAGAGTCGTCAGCAGCAGAGCATTGCTCGCACGGCTCTCGATGAAGGGAATCCGCGCCGTGCGGATGATGTGGATGATCAGCGTCTGCGTCAGCAGCGATTCGACGAACCAGCCGCTCTGGAACAGCGCCGGATCGGTCCAAGCGCCGAAAGCGTAGATCATCAGCGCGAAAGTCGCATAATCGAAGATCGAGCTGATCGGCCCGATGAAAAGCACGAATTTGGCGATGTTGTCTATGTCCCAGCGGCGCGGCCGGTCGAGATATTCCTTGTCGACATTGTCGGTCGGGATCGCCGTCTGCGAAAAATCATAGAGCAGATTATTGGTGAGCACCTGTATCGGCGTCATCGGCAGAAAGGGCAGGAACACGCTCGCGCCGAGCACGCTGAACATATTGCCGAAGTTCGAGCTCGCGCCCATCTTGATATATTTGGTGATGTTGGCGAAGACTTTGCGGCCCTCGAGCACGCCTTCGCCGAGCACGGCGAGGCTCTTCTCGAGCAAGATGATATCGGCCGTCTCCTTGGCGACGTCGACGGCCGTGTCGACCGAAATTCCGACATCGGCCGCCTTCAGCGCCGGCCCGTCATTGATGCCGTCGCCGAGATAGCCGACGACGTGGCCCTTGCGATGCAGCGCGTCGATGACGCGCGCCTTCTGCGGCGGCGAGAGCTTGGCGAAAACGCTCGTCTCCGAAGCGAGAGCCGACAAATCCTCCTCGCTCATCGTCTCGATCTGCGACCCGAGCACGATGCGCCCGACCTCGAGCCCCACATCCTTGCATATCTTGCGCGTCACAATGTCATTGTCGCCGGTCAATATCTTCACCGCGACGCCGGCTTTGGCGAGCGCCGCTATGGCGGGCGCCGCGCTTTCCTTGGGCGGATCGAGAAAGGCGATATAGCCGAGCAGCGTCAGCGCGCTCTCGTCGGCGATGGAAAAGCTCGTCTGCTCCGGCGGCAGCTCCTTATAGGCGACGGCGACGACGCGGAAACCATCCGCGTTCAGCTCCTCGGTCTCGCGCTGCGCCGCCTCGAGATGCGACGGATCGAGCGCGCCGCAATCTTTCTCCGTCTCATAGCGCGCCGAAATGGCGAAGAGCTCCTCCACGGCGCCTTTGCAAATGAGCAGATGCGGACCGTCGTCGCGGCGCACGACGACGGAAAGGCGGCGCCGCTCGAAATCGAAGGGAATTTCGTCGATCTTCTCGAATTCATGATCGGGACGCAGCGCGGTCGCCAATTCGTGATGGTCGAGCACGGCGCGATCGAGCAGATTCTTCAAGCCCGATTGAAAATGGCTGTTGAGAAAGGCGAATTCGAGAACGCGATCCGCCTCCTCGCCGAATATGTCGAGATGGCGCTTCAGTATGATGCGGTCCTGCGTCAGCGTGCCGGTCTTGTCGGTGCACAGCACATCCATCGCGCCGAAATTCTGGATGGAGTTGAGCCGCTTCACGATCACCTTCTTGCTGGCGATGGCGATCGCGCCCTTGGCGAGATTGACGGTGACGATCATCGGCAGCATTTCGGGCGTCAGGCCCACGGCGACGGAGACGGCGAAGAGCAGCGCCTCCAGCCAGTCGCCCTTGGTGACGCCATTGATGATGAACACCGCCGGCGCCATCACCGCCATGAAGAAGACCATCAGCAGAGTGAAGCGCGTCAGCCCCTTGTCGAAGCTGGTCTCGACGCGCGCGCCGGCCATTTTGTCGGCGAGCGCGCCGAGGCATGTGCGCCGCCCCGTCTCGACGACGATAGCGGTCGCATAGCCGCTGACCACATTCGCGCCCATCAGCGCGAGATTTTGCGCGGCGAAAGGATCGCTCGCCGGGGCGGCATGCGCGAATTTCTCCACCGGCATGGATTCGCCGGTCAGCGCCGATTGATTGACGAAAAGGTCCTTGGCCTCCAGCAGGCGCAGATCGGCGGGGATCATGTCGCCGGCGGAGAGGCGCACGATGTCGCCGGGCGCGAGCCGCTCGATCGGCTCCTCGACGAAATTATCCGCCGTATGCGCGCCCGGCCGGCGCACGGAGGCGTGCGTGCGCACCATGGCCTGCAAGCGCGCGGCGGCCTCGTTGGAACGATGCTCCTGGAAGAAGGCGAGGCCGACGCTCAGCACCACCATCGCCGCGATGACGACCGAAGCGCGCAGATCGCCGAGCGCGTAAGAGGCGACGGCGAGGGCGAGCAGCAGCGCGTTGAGTGGATTCTTCGCCCTGCCGGCGAGCTCGCGCAGCAGGCTGGGGCGCCGCTCATGGGCGATGCGATTGAGCCCGACGCGCCGCAGCCGATGCGCCGCCTCGCGCACGCTGAGCCCCGCGCGCGAGCTGCGCAGAGAGGCGAGAACCGCCTCGCCCTCGGCCTCCGCGGCGCGAAGCAGCGCGCCGTCGAGCCGCTTCTCGTGCAGGAGGCGCGTCGCCGAAAATCGTTGGTTCATCTCTTGCAAATTCCCAATTCGGGCGGGGAGTGAAAGAAGCGAAGCTGTTTCATCGCGGACCGGCAAGGGCGCATGATGTCGCTTCGCGAGAGCCTTTCCGATCCCTATCGGATCAGAAAGGCTCTCGCTTCTCATTTGGAGCGAATTCTGACCGCTCGAACCGAATCGTTCGAGCGGAAAGCGCTCTATCAAGCCAAGGTCACGCTTTCTTAACCATGACGAGGCTAGCAAATTCCGGAGGCGCCGTCCTCACCTCGCGCGCGTCGCGCCCAAAGGCGCGCGACCTCCTGGACCGTTCCGATATGGGACAAGCGATGACCGAGGCCGCGACCGCGGCGCCGCAGCCCCGCTGGACATTGAACTATCCGCGGCTGCTCAACGCGCTGTTCTGGATCACCTCCTTTTCCGGCTCGGTGGTGTTCATCGAGCCTTCGCCCTATGACGGGCTCATCCTGCTGACGCTCATCGTCTGGGTTCTGGGCGGCGTGCGCATTCATCGCGCCGTTCTTCCGGGCGTCGCCTTTCTCGTGCTGTGGGCGCTCGGCGGCTACATCTCGCTCATTCCCTATTGGAACGAGCCCGATCCCGTCGAGTTCATGACGCATACGCTGTTCATCTCGACGACGGGCGTCTTCTATATGCTGTTCTTCTCGGAGAACACGTCGAGGCGCTTCGATCTGTGCATGAGCGGCTATGCGGCGAGCTGCATGCTGGCGGCGGTGATCGCTGTCGGCTCCTGGGCCGGCCTGTTCGGCAATCCGATGACGATGACGCTCGACGGCCGCGCCATGGCGCCCTTCAAGGACCCCAATGTTCTGGGCTCCTATATGGTGCCGGGCGTGCTCTATTTCGTGCAGCGCCTGCTGCTCGGCCGCTGGGCCTATTGGCCGGTGACGCTCGCGGGCCTCGCGCTCTCCGGCGCGGCGCTGTTCACCTCCTTCTCGCGCGGCTCCTGGGGCGCGGCGGTGGTGTCGATCGCGCTGATGACGATCATGTCGGTGGCGACGGCGGATTCGCGCAAGATGCGCATGCGCATCGGCTTCATGGCGCTCGCTGTCGTCGGAATCGTCGTGGTGGGCGTCGGCGCGGCGCTCACCGAGCCCTCGGTGCGCGAATTCTTCTACAAGCGCGCCTCGGCGACGCAGGATTATGACGAAGGCCCGACGGGCCGCTTCGGCAATCAGAAACGCTCGCTGCCCATGCTGGTGGAGCGGCCCAACGGCATGGGGCCGCTGCGATTTCGCCTCACCTTCGGGCTCGAGCCGCATAACAGCTACATCAACGCCTTCGCCTCCAATGGCTGGCTCGGCGGCTTCGCCTTTCTCGGCCTCGTGCTGACGACGACCTTCGTCGGCTTCCGCCTGTCGCTGACGCGCTCGCCCTATCTGCGGCATGGGCAGCTCATCTGGTCGGCGATGTTCGTGTTCTTCCTGCAGGCGCTGCAGATCGACATCGACCATTGGCGCTATTTCTTCATCTATCTCGGCGCCGTCTGGGGCCTCGAGGTCGGCCGCGTGAAATGGGCCGAGCGCAACGCTTCTACGGCTCGAAGCGAAGCCCGCCCATGATGACATTGGCGGTGAAATTGGAATTGGCCGTCGAGCTGACGAGGCGCTGCCAGAAATAGCTGCCTTTGATCGAGATGGAGCGGGTGAGCTTATATTCGAGCTTCACGCCCGCCGTGCCGACCTGCTCGAACGTATTTGCGCCCTGGTAATTGTTGGTCTGGTAGCTGCCGGTGGCGGTGATGGTGAAATTGCGGAACATCGCATGCGTCACATCGAATGTGACATTGCGCGAGAGCACGCCGGCCGCGGCCTGCAGCGTCGTCTCGGAGAGCGTCGTTCCGGCGCGCAAGGTGATCGTGGTGAGCGGCGTCGCCGTATAGATGATGGCGGCGTCGATGATCGGCCCGCGCAGGCGCGGCAGGCGCGGATCGGCATAGTCGCGTTGCGCATAGCCGCCCGAGGCCTCGCCCTTGACGAGATCGGTGATCTTGAAGGTCGTGCCGATACGTCCCGAGACGCCCGTGCTGTCGCGCGCATAGCCGTAAGGATCGAGCCAGCTGTCATGCGTGCGCTTGTCGATCGTCGCCTCGACATAAGGCTTGGTCGATGGATTGAGCTCATAGGCGAGGCGCGGATTGAGCCCGGGATCGCTATAGCTCGTGCTCATCAGATTGAGCGAGGAGCCGTCGTTGTAATTGGCGTTCTGGAAGATCCAGCGGTCGAAGGTCCCGCGCATCGTCGCGTCGAGTCGGCCGAAGCTCTGCGTCACGCCGACGGCGGTCCCGAGCGAGACGATGAGCGGACGATTGACGACGACGACATTGGGCAGGCTGGTGACGAGGCCCGGCGCGCCCGGCCGCTGCGTGTCGAGCGTGAACTTTCCTTCGAATTTCACCTTCGTGTCGCGCGCGACGTCCCAGCGATAGAAGATATCGCCGACGCCATCCGGCCGATCGGCGTTGTCGACGCTGAAATAATCCACATAGCCGAGCCGCAGATTGCCCTGCACCTCGTCGCGCATCCATTCCGAGCGCAGCCTGAGGCCCGCGTCGACGCGGAAGAATTTCGAGCCCTGGACGTCGGAGGTCACGCGATTGGGGTTGGTGTCATAGCCGTAGGTCGGCTCGGCATAGGGGTAGAGCCGCAGCGAGCCGACGCCCAGGCCGAGCGGCGCATAGGGATTGGCGTCGACGATCGGCTTCGGCCTCGCCGGAATCTGCGCGGGCAGCGCGACATTGGGCGGCGGCGGACGCTCGGCCGGCAGATCGAGCGCGCCGCGGAAGCCGCGCATGCGCAGCCTGGCCTGACGCCTGATCTTCTCCTTGGCCTGGACCGAGGTCTTATAGGCCTCGAGCGGCGGCAGCGGATGGGCCGGCGAGAGCGGCGGCGGCTTCAAGGGCGGCGGCGGCGGATTGGGCCTCGGCAGGCGCGCGCGCGCGCGCGGCAATCCGTAATTGGGCGCTCCGGGGGAAACTTCGGGAGCGCCCCGCCGCTCCTGGGTCGAAGGTTGATTGACGAAGGGCGGCGCCGCCTCCGCGCCGGGAATGGGCGGCACGGCGGGCAGATCGCGCAGCGGGGCGATGTCGAGCGAAGAGGGCGAGAGCGTCTGGCCCTGCGCCGGGCGCGAGGGGGCGATCGCCGCCGGCGCAGCCAGCGACAAAGCGATCAACGTCATTGCCGCGGCGCGGCTCTGAGATCTGGCGGAAGCCACTCGTTCCCTCGCGCGGACGCCCTGTCGAAGCAGGCGCGATGGAGTCGAGCGTTAAGGAGTTATGGTTAACGGAGGCTTACCAGTCGAGGCTCAGGCCGGCGGGTCACTCGCCGAGCGCGGCCATATAGAGCTCGAGAATCTCTTCCTCCTCGGCGCGCTTGTGCTTGTCCTGGCGGCGCAGAGAGATGATCTTGCGCATGATCTTGGGATCGAAGCCGGTGCTCTTGGCCTCGCCATAGACGTCCTTGATGTCGTCGGCGATGGCGCGCTTTTCCTCCTCGAGCCGCTCGATCCGCTCGACGAATGATCGCAAATGACCGCCATTCACCTCGCCGGTCGGATCGATCCCGGCGCTGGCCTCCATCTCGCGGGCGGCAACCCTGTTGCTGGCCATGATCTTCTCCTAAAGGGCTCTGAGGGAAACTTCGGACTCTGAGGCTCGGGGGCTCTGGAGGGGACCGCGGCGCCCCGCATCCAGGGCGGAGGGGAGGCATGACAAGCCGCGACCGGCGCCGTCAAGCGCGAGACGAAATAATCCCCGCTTTCCTCCCGTCCGAGCTTGACGCTCGCCCCCGCGCCGCCGACATCTGCCGCGGTATCGACGAGAGAGGACGCGACGAAAATGTACGAAGCCGGCGGCGACGGCCGCACCTATCCGGTCTCGCCGGGGCCGCTCCCGCCGCGAGAGGCGCTGGTCGGGGTGCGCACGCGCCGCGTGCTGGCCGTCTGCCTCGATTTCATCGCGGTTGCGCTGCTGTCGGCGGCGCTGTGGCTCGCGCTTCTGGTGCTGAGCTTCGGCCTTTCGGCCCTGCTGCTGCCGCCGATGTTTCCGCTCGTCGCCTTTTTCTACAACGGCCTCACCGTCTCCGGCTGGCGGCGGGCGACGCCGGGAATGCGCGCCATGGACCTCGAGGTCCGACTCGCCGATGGCGCGCCCGCCCCTTTCCTCAATGCGGCCGTCCAGGGCGTGCTCTTTTACGTGAGCTGGCTGTTTCCGCCTCTGCTGCTCGTCACCTTCATCACCCCCGACAAGCGCTGCCTGCACGACATTCTGGCGGATGTGATCGTGCTTAGGCGCGCCGATTGAGACGTCAAAGCGAAAAATTCTTGGCGCTGCGCGGGCGTCGATTCTAATATCCCTGTCTGCCCGCGCTGGAAGGCGTCGGAGCGTGCGGTATATCGAATTCGGCGACAGGACGAGACCAGCGTGACGAGAGAGCCCCGCGACGCGCCGCAATTCTATCTCACCTCGCCGGCGCCGTGCCCCTATCTGCCCGGGCGCGACGAGCGCAAGGTCTTTACCCATCTCATCGGCCGCCGCGCGCCGGCGCTCAACGACACTTTGACGCAATCGGGCTTCCGCCGCTCGCAGACCATCGCCTATCGGCCGGCCTGCGAGACTTGCCGGGCCTGCGTCTCGGTGCGCGTGAAGGTCGAAGAGTTCCAGCAATCCAAAGGCTTGCGCCGGGTGGCGCGGCGCAATGCCGACCTGTTCTCCGAGGCGCGCCGCCCCCATGCCGTGACCGAGCAATATGGGCTGTTCCGCGCCTATGTCGGCGCGCGGCACAATGACGGCGGCATGGCCGATATGAGCATGGTCGACTATCAGATGATGGTCGAGGACAGCCATGTGGAGACGCGGCTCATCGAATATCGGCTGCCCGGCCCCAATGGCGGGCCGGACCGGCTCGTCGCCTGCTGCCTGACCGATTTTCTCGCCGACGGCCTGTCGATGGTCTATTCCTTCTATGATCCGGCGTTGGACGAACGCTCGCTCGGCGCCTTCATGATTCTCGACCACGTGGAGCGGGTGCGCCGCGCCGCGCTGCCGCATCTCTATCTCGGCTATTGGGTCGATGGCTCCCGCAAAATGGCCTATAAAGCCCGCTTCCTGCCGCAGGAGCGGCTCGGCATGGACGGCTGGAAGCGCGTCGACTGATTCGTTTTTTGCCCGCTTTCCTGAAGGCCAGATGAACGAAGCGGCCATCCGCCGTTCAGCTTCGCGAGGTTAACCTTTCCTTCGTCATCGGGAATTGCCGGCCGGCGCAGGGCGCGGCCGAATGAGCGAAGGAGAGCGTCCATGGGCGCGAATATCACGAAAATCGCCGCGATCGCGGTCGCGGGCGTCATCGCCGCGACGACTGTGGGCGCCGCCACGCCGGCTCGCGCCGACGGCTGGGGCCATCACGGCGGCTGGGGTCACGGCGGCGGCTGGGGTCATGGCGGCTATGGCCGACCCGGTTGGGGCTATGGCGGCTATGGCCATCGCGGTTACGGCTGGGGCGCCCCCGTCGCGGCGGGCGTGCTCGGCGCTCTAGCGGTCGGCGCGGTCGCGGCCGCCGCCTCGCAGCCCTATTACGGCAATGGCTATGGCTATGGCTATGGCGGCTGCTATCCGGCCAATCAGCCCGTCGTCGACGGCTGGGGCAATGTCGTCGCCTATCGCCGCGTGCAGGTCTGCAACTGACTGGTCTGCAACTGATTTTTTTGATTTGAAGAATTCGGCGTCTGGTCAGCCAGGAGCGCCGAAGCCCGCCGCCGCCTCCCCGCCCCCTCTCGCGCGACGGCGAGTGCAGGGCCTCCCGGACTCCCCTCCGGGAGGCCTTTTTTCCGTCACAGGCGCCGCAGCGACAGCGCCTTGCCTTCCTTGCCATCGCGGCGCCAGAGCCCGTCGGGCTCCTGGTCGAAATGCGCCTTGTGGCCCTTGCGGGCGGTGAGCGAGAGACGGCCGCGCTCGAGCGACCAGCCCACCGGATCGAAGATGACGACGCCCTGGTCGCGGCAGGCCGGCGCCAGCTGGGCGCGAAAGCCGCCGGGACCGCGGGCGCGGTCGTCCAGCGTCAGCATGCAGCCCGTGTCCTTGTCGCCGGCGCGCAGGATCGCATAGCGGCCGGCGACGACCGGCTGCGCCGCGACTGCGGGCGTGGCCTCGATGGCGACGAGCGTCAGGCCGATAAGGGCCGGAAGCTTCGCCGAGCGGAAAAAATGCGACATGGAAGGCTCCGGGGACGCGTTGAGAATCGAGGAAGAATATTGCCCTGCGCGCGCCCCTCGACCAAGCCTCGAAGCGCCAAAAAGTCTCGCGCGCGCGTTTTCCGATTTCATCGGCCTGCCGCGCGCGCCGTTCAGAACTCCTCCCAGCTCTCGTCCACAGGCGCGACCGCGATCTTCCTCACGGCCGAAGACGCGCCGCGAGAGAGCGGCCTCGAGGCCGGCCGCGGCGTCCGCGGCGGGGTCGTGACGCGCCGATGCTCGCCGGCGTCGCGACGACCGACGCCCACCTGGAATATGCCGACGCAATCCGAGAGAGCTTCCGCCTCCTCGCGCAAATTATGGCTGGCGGCGGTGGTCTCCTCCACCATCGCCGCATTCTTCTGCGTGTCCTGATCCATCTGACCGACAGCGACATTCACCTGCTGGAGCGAGGCGGATTGTTCCGTCGAGCTGTTGGAGATAGCGGCGATGACCTCGTTGATCTGCGAGACTTGCGCGACGATCTGCGCGAGCGTCTGGCCCGCCTGCGTCACCAGCTGCACGCCCGCGCTGACCTCCGACGACGAGGAGGAGATCAAGACCTTGATCTCCTTCGCGGCCTCGGCGGAGCGCTGGGCCAGCGCGCGCACTTCCGAAGCGACGACGGCGAAGCCCCGCCCGGCCTCGCCCGCCCGCGCCGCCTCGACGCCGGCGTTGAGCGCCAGAAGATTGGTCTGGAAGGCGATTTCGTCGATCGCCCCGGTGATCTGCCCGATGTCGGCGGAGGATTTCTCGATGCGGCTCATGGCCGCGACCGCTTTGGAGACGACCTCGCCGCTGCTCTGCGCATCGGCCTTGGCGCGCGCGGCGATGCGATGCGCCTCGGCGGCGCCCTTCGCCGTTTGCTTCATGCCGGTCGTGATCTCCTCGACCGCGGCCGAGGTCTCTTCGAGGCTCGCCGCCTGCTGTTCGGTGCGCTTGGCCAATTCATCGGCCGCGCCGCTGATCTCTCCCGAGGCGGCGCGAATGACCTCCGCCCCGCGAACCACCGCCCCGATCGCGACCTCGAGGCGGCCGACCGCCGCGTTGAAGTCGGTGCGCAGCTTGTCGAGCGAGGGAATGAACGGCTTTTCGATTCGCTGCAGAAGGTCCCCTTCCGCGAGCTGGCGGAGGCCGTCGCCGATTTCCTTCACGACGCGAACGCGTTGCGTCACATCAGTGGCGAATTTGACCACTTTGACGATGCGGCCGTCCGGATCGAAAATCGGATTATAGGAGGCCTGGAGCCAAACTTCCTTGCCGCCCTTGCCGATGCGCCGGAACTCCTCGGCGAGATGCTCCCCGCGATTGAGCCGGCTCCAGAACTCCCGATAATCCGCGGAATCGGCATAGGCGGGATCGACGAACATGCGATGGTGGCGGCCTTGGATCTCGTCCAGGCGATAGCCGACGACCTCGAGAAAATTCTCGTTCGCGGTGATGATCGCGCCATCCGTCTGGAATTCGATGACGCCCTGGACGCGGGAGATGGCGTCGAGCTTGCCTTGATTTTCCGAGGATTTGAGCTTTTGCGCGGTGATGTCCGCCGCAACCTTCACCACTTTGCGGACCTGGCCGCGGGAGTTCAGCACGGGGTTGTAGGAGGCCTGGATCCAGACCTCCTTGCTGCCCTTGCCGATGCGCCTGTATTCGCGCGCATCGAACTCGCCGCGCCCCAGCTTGGCCCAGAACTGCGCATATTCGGCGCTCGCCGCATAATCGGGCTCCACGAAAGTGCGGTGATGACGGCCGATGATCTCGGCCGGCTCATAGCCGAGGAGCCGGCAGAAGTTCTCATTCGCGCCGAGCACATTGCCCTGCGGATCGAATTCGATGATCGCGAGGGAGCGATCGAGCGCTTCGAGGACGCCTTTGTTTTCGGCGCTTGCGGTCAGCTTTTCGAGGATTTTCATGGCGGCATCCAAAAGTTCTGCTAAATCCAATAGTTGACCCGGGCTCGTTAACAATTGCTCTATCTCGGCCATTGTTCCGGCGCGGCGACGCGACAATTCGCCCGCCCGGCGCCTCGATTCTCTTGCGCTTTTGCCCCTCGCGCCCCAATGGACTAATCTCGAGCAAAAGGCCGGGGTTCACGGCCTTCCTCCATCGGAGCCGGCAAGATGACCAGCGCCTCTCTCGCTCTCGCCGAACGTTCGGCGCCGCGTTACACGAGCTATCCCACCGCCCCGCATTTCTCGGCGGATGTCGGGCCAGAGCAGGCCGCGCGCTGGCTGGCCGAGCTGTCGCCGCGGGCCAATCTGTCGCTCTATCTGCATGTGCCCTTCTGCCCGGCGATCTGCACCTATTGCGGCTGCCACACCAAGGCGCTGCGCCAGGACGCGCCGCTCACCTCCTATAAGGAGACGCTGCTGCGCGAGATCGAGCTCGTCGCCGCCTCGACGCCGGCGCGCCATGTGCGCTCCATTCATTGGGGCGGCGGCACGCCGAGCATGCTCGGCCCCGCGCGCTTCCGCGAGGTGGCGCATGTGCTCGGCGAGCAGTTCGACATCGCCCGCGACGTCGAGCATGCGATCGAGCTCGACCCGCGCCTCGTCGACGCCGCGCTCGCCGACGCGCTGGTCGCGTCGGGGGTCGATCGCGTCTCGCTCGGCGTGCAGGATTTCAATCCGCATGTGCAGAAGGCCGCCGGCCGCGAGCAGCCCTATGAGGTGGTGGAGCGCTGCGTCGCGCTGCTGCGCGCGGCGGGCCTCGAGGCGATCAATTTCGATCTGATGTATGGCCTGCCGGAGCAGAGCGTCGAGGATGTGATCCGCACCGCTAAGCTCGCCGCGGACCTTTCGCCGAGCCGCCTCGCCGTTTTCGGCTACGCCCATGTGCCCTGGTTCGCCGTGCATCAAAAGCTGATCGATCAGGCCGCGCTCGCCGGCGCGAACGAGCGCCTCGCCCAGGCGGAGGCGGTTCGCGCGACGCTGGAGGCGGAAGGCTTCGAGGCGATCGGCCTCGATCATTTCGCGCGGCCGCAGGACACGATGGCGCAGGCCGCGCGCAATGGCGAATTGCATCGCAATTTCCAAGGCTACACGACCGACCAGGCCGATGCGCTCATCGGCCTCGGCGTCTCCTCCATCGGCCGGCTGCCGCAAGGCTATATCGGCAATATCGGCGACACGGGGAACTGGCGCCGCTCCGTCGAGGCCGAGCGTCTGCCCATCTCGCGCGGGCTCGCCTTCACCGCGGAAGACAAAGCGCGCGGCGCCGTCATCGAACGCTTGATGTGTGATTTTACAGTCGATTTCGGCGCGATCGCGGCGGCGCATGATTTTCGCGAGGACGCGTTCGACGACGCCGTGCCGCGTCTGTCGACGCTCCTCGACGAAGGCCTCGTCGCGCTCGACGGACGCCGCCTGACGATCGCGCCGCGAGGCCGTCCTTTCGCGCGTCTCGCCGCAGCCGCCTTCGACGCTTATCTCGAAGCGAAGGCCGCCAGGCACTCTGTCGCCGTGTAAGTCGCCTTTCGGTCGACCGCCTCTCGAAACAGCGACGAGCGGACACATGCGAGACATGTCGACTCTGCGCCCTCGCATGTGATATTACGGATGTGTTTCTTATCCCCGGCTCAATTTCATCCGGCCCCGAGGCGGCATTGACAAAGTGGTCGTAAACTCGAATTGTCTCATTATGAACTAAGTATTATCGCCTAGGCGATTCTCACAACTTTCATCGTAAAGCGTCGCGTCGAGTCCACGAGTTCGTCGATCGAACGGCGCTGCGCAGATCATTCCGAGGAATCAGGATAATGCTCGCATCGCCGCTCGTTCTGGTCGGAGCCGACAAGGGCGGAGTCGGCAAAACGACGGTGACGCGGCTGCTCATCGACTTCCTGCAGATGGCGAACCGCGCGGTGCGCGTCTACGACACGCAGGCGCCGACCGGCGCGCTGAAGCGCTTCTATCCCGATATCGCAGAGATCATCGACATCAGAGACGTGCGCCATCAGGCCCGTCTCGTCGAAAGCCTCACCGCGCACAACGCCGTCACCATCGTCGACATAAAGGCCGGACAGCTCATGCGCACGCTGCGCTTCATGGAGGATGTCGGGCTGCTCGACGCCGCGGCGCATGGCGAGGCGCGCGTGCTGGTGCTGCATCTCATCGGCGCGTCCGTCGCCTCGCTCTCCGAGCTCGAGGAGGCCGGACCCTACAAGAGCAAATGCGAATACCGAGTCGTCAAGAATTTCATCAACGCCTCCAACTTCTTTCAAGAGAACCCCCGCTTCTCGGAGCGCTATCTCGGCGAGAGCGACGCCAGCCGCGAGATCATCGTGCCGCGGCTCGATCCGCTCGCCTATGAAGCCGTGGAGCTCAGCGGGCTGCCCTTTTCCTCTTTCGTGTTCGACGAGCCCGCGCGCGATGGCGAAAATCGACCGCGCTCCTTCGTGCTCCGCGGTTATGTGCGCACATGGCTCGAACGTTCATGGACCAATTTCGAAGCCGCGGGACTGCGCGACTACGTCGCTCCGCCCGCCGAGAATTTCTAATTCCAAGAAGCCGGTCAACGGCGCAACATAAAGGAGACCACTGTGACGAAGGACTTTCGACCCGAAGAAAAGAATGTCGTCTATATCGGCGAAGGCGTGTCGCTGACGGGTTCGGTGAAAGCGCAGGACACGATCGTCGTCGACGGCGCCGTCGACGGCGAGATTTCCTGCAGCCAACTGATCGTCGGCCCGTCGGGCGTCGTCAATGGCATGATCTCCGTTTCCGACGCGGACATCTACGGCCGCATCGGCACCGACATCACCATCAAGCAATTGCTCATCGTCCGCTCGACCGGGCGCGTCGAGGGCAAGTGGATCTATGGCGAGATCGAGGTCGAGAAGGGCGGCGTGCTGTTCGGCACGGCGGAATCGACGGAAATCCGCTCCGAGCGCAAGCCGGTGAACGCGAAGGAAGAGAAGGCCTCCTTCAAGAATTTCGAGAAGCCCGCTCTCGTCGCCTCCAATGAGGCCGATGCGGAGGCCGCGCCGATCACCAGCATTTCGTCGCGCGCGCTTCGCGATCGTCGCAAGGCCTGACGAGATCAGAGCGCATTCGGACACATGCTGTCCGAATGCGCTCTCGAGTTATGTGATTTGCATGTTTTTTCCGAAAACCACCGCGCGCTTTTCGGGAACATGCGCTCGTAGTCCGCTTCATCGGAACCGAAGGGTTTTAAAAGAGCGAGCCTTCAGCCTCGCATCTCGAGACACGTCAAATCATCTGACGCGAGGCGCTCGAGCGTTTCCAGCCGAAGTGGAAACGCGGAAAGACTCTAGGGCAATGCCGCGCGCATCAGCTTTCCATTGCGATTGCGCGGCAGCCCATCGAGAAAGACGATCTGTCGCGGTCGTTTGTAGGCCGCCAGATGCTCGGCGCAATGAGCGAGCATGTCCTCCTCGCCCAACCTCGCGCCGTCGCGCAGAATCACATAGGCTTTGATGATCGTCTGATCGTCGCGGCCGGGCCGTTCCGCGACCGCCGCATCGGCGACGAGCGGATGCGCCAGCAGGCACTTCTCCACTTCCGCCGGCGAGACGCGATAGCCGAGAGCGTTCATCACCTCATCGGCGCGGCCGTGGTGCCACATATAGCCATCGGCGTCGAACTCGACGAGATCGCCGGAGACGAACCAGTCGCCGCGAAACGCCTCTTTCTCTTCCTCCGGCCGGTTCCAATAGCGCAGCATCAAGCCCGGCTCGTCGCGACGCACGGCGAGCACGCCCGTCTCGCCGGGGCCGAGCGGCTCGATGCCCTCCTCACGCGGCAGCACCGCAACGATGCGGCCCGGCTGCGGGCGCCCCGGCGAGCCCGGCCGCACGGGGACCGTCGGCGCGCTGGAAATAAAGGTCGAGATCTCGCTCATGCCGAAGGCTTCATAAAGCTCGGTCTTCGCGCGCGCGCGCCATTCCTCGAAGAGGCTCGGCGAAAGAGCGGCGCCGGCGGTGAGTCCATGCCGCAGGCTCGAGAGATCATGCGTCTCGAGCTCCCCGTATTTGAGAATCTGCCGATAGACGCCCGGCACGGCGGCGAAGATCGTCGCGCGATGACGCGCGATGAGGCGCGGCCAGACGGAAGGGTCGGGCCGGCCATTGTAGAGCACGGCGCAAGCGCCATTGGCGAGCGGATCGACGACGCCGACGCCGAGCGTATAGGTCCAATTCATCGCGCCCGCATGCAGCATCACATCCGCCGATGTGAGGCCCTGCCAATGCGAATACATCGGCCGGCGCGCCCAGGCCGCGCGATGAGCGTGCAGCACGCCCTTGGGCCGGCTCGTCGTGCCGGAAGTGTAGACGAGATAGGCGGGATCGTCGGCGGCCGTGTCGGCGTAATGCGCGAGCGGCGCTCCCTGCGCGAGACGCGCGAGATCATCACCGCGCAAGACGGCGACGCCCGCGCGCTCATGCGCTTCGCTCTCGAAATCGCGGCCGAGCGCCAACGCGGCGGCGCCGCAATCTTCGCGCAGGAAAGCGGCCTCCTCGAAAGTGAGCTGCGAGGAGGCGAGCAGCGCGACATAGCCCGCGGCGATGGCGGCGAAATAAGAAAGGACGGCGCCGGCCTCATTGCCCATGCGGATCATCACCCGCGCGCCGGGCGAAAGGCCGAGGCCGCGAAAGCCCGCCGCCAGCGCGCGCACGTCGCGATCGAGCGCCGCATAGCTCCAGCTCTGCTCGCCCTCGTCGCCGACGATGACGATCGCCGTTTTGTCGGGATGGGCGCGCGCGTGATCGGCGATGCAATAGCGGGCGAGGTTGAAACGGGCTGGAACGGGTTCGATCATGTCTCGCGAATCTCTTCAGAACGCGCTGTCAGTCGAACAGGCTCGACACGCTCTCCTCGCGCGCCGTGCGGGCGATGGCCTCGCCGATCAGCGCGCCGATCGAGATGAAGCGAATGTTGCGCGCCTCCTGCACCGCGGACGTCGCCGCGATCGTGTCGGTGAGCACCAGCTCTTTCAGCTTGGAGGCGGCGACGCGCTCGGCCGCCGCGCCCGACAGCACGCCATGAGTGATATAGGCCGAGACCGAGGTCGCGCCCGCCGCGAGCAGCGCCTCCGCGGCATTGCACAGAGTGCCGCCGGAATCGACGATGTCGTCGACGAGAATGCAATTGCGTCCCGAGACGTCGCCGATGATGTTCATCACCTCCGACTCGCCGGCGCGCTCGCGGCGCTTGTCGACGATGGCGAGCGGCGCGTCGATGCGCTTGGCCAGAGCGCGGGCGCGCACCACGCCGCCGGTGTCGGGCGAGACCACCATCGCATTGGGCAGCTTGGCATGCGACTTGATGTCGGCGACCATGACCGGAGCGGCGAAGAGATTGTCGGTCGGAATGTCGAAGAAGCCCTGGATCTGCCCGGCATGGAGATCGACGGTCAGCACGCGGTCGGCGCCGGCCCTGGTGATGAGATTGGCGACGAGCTTGGCCGAGATCGGCGTGCGCGAGGTGCCTTTGCGGTCCTGCCGAGCATAGCCGAAATAGGGGATGACCGCGGTGATGCGACGCGCCGACGCGCGGCGCAGCGCGTCGATCATGATGAGCAGCTCCATCAAATGGTCGTTCGACGGCGCCGAGGTCGACTGCACGACGAAAGTGTCCTGCCCGCGCACATTCTCCTGGATCTCGACAAAGACCTCCATATCGGCGAAGCGCCGCACCTGCGCCCGGCACAATGGAACGCCGACATAGGCGGCGATCGCCTCGGCGAGCGCGCGATTGGAGTTGCCTGCGAGAATTTTCATCGCCGCCATCGAACCGCCTCGACCCTCACCACGTGACACGGCGGCCTCTTAGCAGCGATGCGGCCGTGGGACAATACGGCAGGAATATGACACATGCGCGCTCGGCCGCTCGACGGGTCAGGTTCGACGTGGTCACGCCTCGCCGCGGCGGCACACGATCTTGAGATATTCGAGGCCCTCGCGCGGAGCCAGCGTCGTGCGGGCGATCGTGGCCTGCCCCAGAAAGCCGCATTGCGCCTGGCTTGCCACTTTGGGGCCCAGAACGACGTCGATCGCCGTCTCGGGCCGGCATTCGCTCGGCGAGACGGAGAGCGAGCAGACGAGGATCATGACGGAATAGAGCATCGAAAGTTCTCCCCACAGGAGTTCGAAACCTCGAGATCGCCGCTCCTCCCCCGCGCCGGCGTGGACGCCGGTCGAGACTTATCGGATGATGAAGCTAGGGCATGTTCCATGCCACTGCGATAGGGTATGAGCGGGGGCGTCGCATTCCTCCCGACCATGAGACAAAAATGTCACAACCGTCGCCGGCCCGGCCGGCGCCTGCTCCGCTCACGTCTCCCTTCGCGCTTCCGACGCGCCTGCGCCTTTCCGGCCGGCTGACGACGCTCGTCCCGCTCGCGCCGGCGCATATCGACGATCTCTATGCGGCGACGCATGGCGACGAGCGCGAGGCGCTGTGGCGCTATATTTTCGTCGGCCCCTTCGCCAATGCGGCCGCCTTTCGCGCCGATATGGAGCGCAAGGCGGCCGCGGACGATCCGCTCTTTTTCGCCGTGCTCGATAATCGCGACGACCGCGCCCTGGGCTTTCAGGCCTATCTGAACATCGAACCGGCGAATCGCGCCGTCGAAGTAGGCTCTGTGCTCTATTCTCCGGCGTTGCAGCGCACCGCCGCGGCGACGGAGGCGCAATATCTGTTCGCCGCCCACGCCTTCGAGACGCTCGGCTGCCGCCGCTACGTCTGGAAATGCGACACCGCAAACGAGGCGTCCAAGGCCGCGGCGCTTCGGCTCGGCTTTGCTCCCGAAGGCGTCTTCCGCCAGCATATGATCGTCAAAGGCGCCAATCGCGACACGGCCTGGTTCTCGATGCTCGACAGCGAATGGCCGGCGCGAAAAGCGGCGTTCGAAGCTTTTCTCGACCCTGGCAATTTCGACGCCGCCGGGCGCCAGAAAACGCCGCTCTCGGCCTTGAACGGGCAAAGGCGCGCGGCAAATAGGGGATGACGGGCGCGCCCTCCAGCGGGCCCCGAGAACGGCTCGAGGCGAGAACGGCTCGGGCGGAGAGAACGGCACGGGCGGATTGCCTCGCGGGACAGATAATGGTTTACAATGAATTGCGAGCCGTTCGAGCGGAATTGACGCCCGCCCACGGGTCTCGTGAAACGCTCTTCGGACGGTCCCAGACGATGACGACGGCCGGCGCTCGCCTCCTCAACAGCCTCGATTTGCCCAAGCCGCCGGCGGAGACGCGCGTCGTGGTGGCGATGTCGGGCGGCGTCGACTCCAGCGTCGTCGCCGCGCTGCTCAAAGAAGAGGGCTATGACGTCGTCGGCGTCACGCTGCAGCTCTACGACCATGGCGAGGCGACGCATCGGAAGGGCGCCTGCTGCGCCGGCCAGGACATTCACGACGCCCGCCAGGTGGCGGCGCGGCTCGGCATCCCGCATTATGTGCTCGACTACGAGACCCGCTTCCGCGAGACGGTCATCGACACTTTCGCGCAGAGCTACGCCAGCGGCGAGACGCCCGTTCCCTGCGTCGCCTGCAATCAATTCGTGAAATTCGTCGATTTGTTCGAGACCGCCAAGGATCTCGGCGCCGACGCTCTGGCGACCGGTCATTACATCGCCTCGCGCGCCGACGATCTCGGCGGCCGCGCGCTCTACCGCGCCTTCGACGCCTCCCGAGACCAGAGCTATTTCCTCTTCGCGACGACGCGCGCGCAGCTCGACATGCTGCGCTTCCCGCTCGGCGAATACGCGAAATCCGACGTGCGCGAGTTCGCCCGGCGCTTCTCCCTCGACGTCGCCGAGAAGCCGGACAGCCAGGACATATGCTTCGTGCCGAGCGGCCATTACACCGATCTCGTCGAGCGCCTGTCTCCCGGCGCCGCCGTGCCCGGCGACATCGTCCATGTGGACGGACGCGTGCTCGGCCGCCACGCCGGCGTCATCCATTACACCATCGGCCAGCGCCGCGGCCTCGGTCTCGGCGCCGCCGTCGCCGGCCACGCCGCGGAGCCGCTCTTCGTCGTGCGGCTCGACGCCGCCAAGGCGCAGGTCGTCGTCGGCCCGCGCGAGGCGCTGGAGACGCGCCGTGTGGCTCTGCGCAATGTGAATTGGATCGGCGCGGGCGATCTTGCCGCTCTGCCGGCGGAGGGCCTGCCGATCTCGGCGCGCGTGCGCTCCACCCGTCCGCCGGCGCCGGCGCTGCTGCGGCCGCTTGCCGGCGGCGGCGCGGAGGTCGTCTTCGAGACCGGCGAATTCGGCGTCTCGCCGGGCCAGGCCTGCGTCTTCTACGAGCGCGGCGACGAGCGCGGCCGCGTGCTCGGCGGCGGCTTCATCGCCCAAGCGGAGACGGAGGCGCCCGAACCCGCCGTTGCAGAGTCCGCGCTCGAGCTCGATCGGAGCGCGGGATGAGCGATGCGCGCGGCGTCTCCGGCTTCAACCTCTTCGAGCGCGGCCTCGACCGCCAGGCGATAGAGGCGGCCTATGCGCGCTGGGCGCCCGTCTATGATCTGGTCTTCTCCAATATGCTGGGCCCCGGACGGCGCGCCGTGGCGACGATCGCCTCGCGCGCCGACGGCCGCATATTGGACGTCGGCGTCGGCACCGGGCTCGAGCTTCCGATGTTCCGCGACAAAGCGCGGGTCGTCGGCGTCGATCTCTCCGAGCCCATGCTGCAGCGGGCCTCCGCCCGCATCGCCCGCGAGGGGCTGAAAAATATCGCCGGCCTCGCCCGCATGGACGCGAGCCGGCTCGCCTTCTGCGACGCCAGCTTCGCCTGCGTCGTCGCGCCCTATCTGCTGACCGTCGTGCCGGATCCGGAGGAGACTCTGGACGAGCTCGCCCGCGTCGTGCGGCCGGGCGGCGAGATCGTGCTCGTCAATCATGTGAGCTCGCCGGACTGGCCGATGTCGGCGCTGGAGGAATTCATCGGCGAGAGCTTTTCCGCGACGCTCGGCTGGCGGCCGCAATTCCCCTGGTCGATCATCGGCGATTGGATCGACCAGCGCCCCGACATGCGGCTGACCGAGCGCCGCGTGCTGCCGCCCTTTGGCCTGTTCACGCTGACGCGCATCGAGCGTCTGGCGCGCTGGGGCGAGCACGCGCGCCGGCCCTATCGCGAGCACCGGCGGCCGTTCGAGCACGCGTGACGAGGCGCTTTTCGACGGCCCCCATCCCCTACGCCGACATTCCTGCCTCTGGCGTTCCCGCCCAGTCGGGATTACATTGTCGGAGCGGCGCTGCGGGGTGCGTGACGGACTTTAATTCCCCGGGGCCTTATCGATCTCTAAGGGAGCTGTCCCTGGCCTTGCCCGTGGGCTCGGCCACTACGGCGCCCACCTACGTTGTAGGTTTCCCGGGATCGATGTCCCACGGCTCACGCGGCCCGCGCTTGTACATATCGAACGCTCAAAACGCCCAATGACCGTCGACGCCAAGACCGAACTGCGCCGGCGGACGCTCTCCCGCCGCGACCTCGTCTCCCATGAGGAGGCCCACGCCGCCTCGCTCGCCGTGGCCGAACGCGCGCTGGCGCTGGTGCGCCAATTCGCGCCGCGCGCGCAGGAGACCGGGGAGGTCGTCTCGGTCTATTGGCCGATTCGCAGCGAGCTGAACACACGCCCGCTCATCGAGACGCTTTCCGCCGCGAAGATCGCCACGGCTCTGCCGGTGATGACGGCGGTGAAGCGCCCGCTGATTTTCCGCGCCTTCACGCCCGGCGACGATCTGGTGAAGGGCCCCTTCGGCCTCTCCGAGCCCCCCGAGACGCAGCCCTCCTTCGATCCCGACATCGTCTTCTCGCCGCTCGCCGCCTTCGACCGCAAGGGCTACAGGCTCGGCTATGGCGGCGGCATCTATGACGCAACGCTCTCGCAGCTTCGGGCGACGAAACGCATCATCGCGATCGGCGTCGCCTACGCTTGCCAGGAGACCGATACGGTGCCGACCGAGCCGCATGATCAGAAGCTGGATTTCCTGCTGACGGAGCGCGAGCTGATCGCTTTCTCGTGACGGGCGTTTGCGTCGCCGCGTTAGCCGCGTCTCGAGCCCTCATCCGACCCTCGCTGACGCGAGGGCCACCTTCTCCCGCAGGCGGGAGAAGGAAGCGCTCTGTTCTGAGAGGCGTCGCTGCGCGCAGGCAACGGACAAAAAATGACGCAGACCAATTCCGCCCGCTCGCTCCTCACTCGCTCCCTCCGCATCATAGAACCCGTCGATCCCGTGCAGGCCGCGGCCGCGCTGACGCGCGTGCTGGAGCGCGACGCCGATGGCGCGCTCGCCGCCGTCCTCGCGGCGCATGACAAGGCGCGCCCGCTGCTCGAGGGCGCCCTCGGCTCATCGCCCTATCTCACCGAGCTTTCCGCCCGCGATCCCGCCCGTCTCGCGCGCCTGCTCGAGGACGATCCGGACGCCAGCCTCGCCCGTCTCGTCGAGGCGACGCAAGGCGCAGCGAAAGGCGTCACGGAAGAGGCGGAGCTGATGCGCGCGCTACGCCGCGCCAAGCAGGAGGGCGCCCTGCTCGTCGCGCTCGCCGATCTCTCCAAGGCATGGGAGACGATAGAAGCGACGCGAGCGCTCACGCGCCTCGCCGACGCCGCGCTCGCCGCGGCCATCGCCTTCACGCTGCGCGAGGCCGCCACCGCCGGCAAGCTCGAGCTCTATGATCAGCGCATGCCGGAACGCGGCTGCGGCTGGATCTTCCTCGCCATGGGCAAGGAAGGCGCCTATGAGCTCAATTACTCCTCCGACATCGACCTCATCGTCCTTTTCGACCGCTCGCGCGCACGTGTCGCGGCGCCGGCCGAAGACGTCGATCTCTTCGTCAAAAT
The DNA here is from genome assembly GCF_059718135.1 of Methylosinus sp. is20ea. Lineage (NCBI taxonomy): Bacteria > Pseudomonadati > Pseudomonadota > Alphaproteobacteria > Hyphomicrobiales > Methylocystaceae > Methylosinus > Methylosinus sp. is20ea. The sequence goes on from NZ_AP046088.1 coordinate 832,474, forward strand.
GACGAAGCGCGTGGTGCGCATTCTCTCCGACATCACGCCGGACGGCTATGTGTTCCGCGTCGATCTGCGCCTACGCCCAGACCCCGGCGCGACGCCCATCGCCATACCGCTCGAGGCGGCTTTCTCCTACTATGAGAGCATGGGCCAGAATTGGGAGCGCGCCGCTTTCATCAAGGCGCGCGCCGCCGCCGGCGACATTCTTGCCGGCGAAGCGTTTCTGAAAGAACTCGCGCCTTTCGTCTGGCGCAAGAATTTCGATTTCGCCGCCATCGCCGACGTGCATTCGATCAAGCGGCAGATTCACGCCTTCAAGGGCCATGGCGAGATCGCCGCGCTCGGCCATGATTTGAAGCTCGGCCGCGGCGGCATTCGCGAGATCGAATTTTTCGCGCAGACGCAGCAGCTCATCACCGGCGGACGCAATCCCGCGCTGCGCGGCCGCGCGACATTGGAGACGCTGGACGCGCTCGTCGCCAATGGCTGGATCGAGCCGCGCGTGCGCGACGAGCTTCGGCGCGCCTATCTCTTTCTGCGCGACGTCGAGCACAGACTCCAAATGGTCGCCGACAAGCAGACACATGTTCTGCCGCGCGACGAAAAAGAGGCGCTGCGCATCGCGCGCATGGCCGGCTTCGCCACGCTCGAAGAGTTCACGCGCGCGCTGGTCGCGCGTCTGGAGATCGTGCAGAGCCATTATTCGCATTTGTTCGAGAGCGCGCCGCAGCTCTCCTCGCAGACCGGCAATCTCGTCTTCACCGGCGGCGAGGACGATCCCGGCACGCTCGAGACTCTCGCGGGCCTCGGCTTCGCGCATCCAAAGACGGTGACGGAGACCATTCGCGGCTGGCATTTCGGCCGCTATGCCGCGACGCGCTCCACCAAGGCGCGCGAACGCCTGACCGAGCTGACGCCGGCGCTGCTCGAGGCGCTGGCCGCGACGGAGAACGCCGACAAGGCCTTTCTCGCTTTCGACAGGCTGCTCGCCGGCCTGCCCGCCGGCGTGCAATTATTCTCGGTGCTGGTCTCCAATCCGCGTCTCTTGGGGCTGCTGACCGCGATCACCGGCGCGGCGCCCAAGCTCGCCGCGACGATCTCGCGCCGCCCGCGCGTGCTCGACGCCGTGCTGGAGCCGGCCTTTTTCGAGCGGCTGCCGGGCGCGGCCGATCTCGCCGCCTCCTTCGATCGCAGCCTCGCCGAGACGCGCTCCTATGAAGAGGCGCTCGACGCCGCGCGCGTCTTCGGCCAGGAGCAGAAATTTCTCGTCGGCGTGCGCATTTTGACCGGGGCGCTCTCAGTGGCGGAGGCGGGCCTCGCCTATGCTCGGCTCGCCGAATGCGTCATCGCCGCGCTGCTGCCGCGCGTCGAGGCGGAATTCGCCCGCGCCCATGGGCGCATAGAGGGAGGCCGCGCCGCCGTCGTCGCGCTCGGCAAGCTCGGCGGACGCGAGATGACCGCCGCCTCTGATCTCGATCTCATGCTGCTCTATGACGCCGATCCGCACGCCGAGTCGGATGGCGCGCGTCCGCTCGCCGCGGCGGCCTATTATGCGCGCCTCACGCAGCGGCTCATCACAGCGCTGTCGGCGCCGATGGCGCAGGGCCTGCTCTATGAGGTGGATTTCCGCCTGCGTCCCTCGGGCAGCAAGGGGCCGCTCGCCGTGAGCCTGCGCGCCTTCGAGGATTATCACGCGCATGAGGCCTGGACCTGGGAGCATATGGCGCTGACACGGGCGCGCGTCGTCGCCGGCCCCGGCGATTTTTCCGCCGAGGCCGAGACCGCGATCCGCGCCGCTCTGACGCGCCCGCGCGACCCGGAAAAGCTCGCCGCCGATGTGCGCGACATGCGCGCCCGGCTCGAGCGGGAAAAGCCGGCCAAGAGCCCGTGGGATTTGAAGCAGGCGCCGGGCGGCCTCGTCGATGTGGAATTCATCGCGCAATATCTGGAGCTTCGTAACGCGGCCGCGCATCCGGGCGCGCTCGCCGCGACGACGCGCGTCGCGCTCGAACGCCTGTGCGCCCTCGGTCTCCTCGACGCCGAAGCGGCGACGACGCTCACACAGGCGGTCTCGCTCTACCAGGGCCTCATTCAGCTGCTGCGGCTCGCCATCGACGCCGATTTCGACCCGGCCGACGCACCGCGCGGCCTCGTCGAGCTGCTGTTGCGGGCGGGCGAATCGCCGGATATGAAACAGCTCGAAGCCCTGCTCGCCGAGACCCGAGCAAACACCCGCGCGCTCTTCGTTTCCCTGCTCGGCGCGTGACGCGGGGTGAAGCCTACAAATTCGCTGAAGAATTCGTTAGAGATGATCCGATTTCGTCTGCGCGTTCCAAAAAATCCGTTTCCCCTTTGCGCGGACTTGCTCTAGTGGACCCCCTGTCGCGACAGGCCTCCCCGCCTGTCGCTCTTTTGTTGGAGAGCAACATGCCTCACCTCAAGACCACGCGTCTCGGCAGCCGGGGCGTTCTCGCCGCGATCGGCGTCTGCGCCCTGCTGGCGATGGGCGCGGCCTCGGCGCAGGCCAAGGTCCTCGCCAAGGTCAATGGCGTCGACATCACCGAGGACGACGTGAAAATCGCGCTCGACGATCTCGGGGCGGGTCTGCCACGGCAATTGGAGGGCAAGGCGCGCGAGAATTACATTCTCGATTTCCTCATCGACGAGCAGCTCGTGGTGCAGAAAGCGCAGCGCGACAAGCTCGGCGAGACCCCGGATTTCGCCAAGAAGCTCGCCTATTTGCGCGACAAGGCACTGATGGAGGCTCTGCTCGGCAAGATCGCCAAGGACGCCACCACCGAGGCCGCCGTCAAGAAGACCTATGACGAGGCCGCCAAAAATCAGAAGCCCGAGACCGAGATTCACGCCCATCATATTCTGGTGACGACCGAGGACGAGGCCAAGGCCGCGCAAAAGCGCGTGAAGGGCGGCGAGGATTTCGGCAAGGTCGCCACCGAGCTCTCCAAGGACACGGGCGCGCAGGGCGGCGATCTCGGCTGGTTCACCAAGGACCGCATGGTGCCGGAATTCGGCGAGGCCGCCTTCAAGTTGGAGCCGGGCCAGATCTCCGATCCGGTGAAGACGCAATTCGGCTGGCATGTCATCAAGCTGGACGAGAAGCGCCCGAAAGTCTTCCCGCCGCTCGACCAGGTGCGCGACCAGGTTTCCCGCTATGTGGCGCAGAAGGCCCAGTCCGACCTCATCGTCGAGCTGCGCCAGGGCGCCAAGATCGAGCGCACCGAGGCCCCGCCGGCCGAGGCCAAGCCGGGCGACAAGCCCGCCGAGGCCAAGCCCACCGAGAAAAAGAAATAGTCATGAGTCGGTAGTGAGTGGACAGTAGTGAGTGGCGTGCAGGCGGGCGGCCGCCCGGCCGGCCGCAAACTCACTGCTCGCCACTCGCTTGCCCCTTCGCACCCGCGATTTCAGGACAAATTCGCCCCATGGCCAAGGCCGCACCCGTTTCGCCGCTCGCCCCCAAGACCTATCCCGATATTCCGCCGATCGATGGCGTCCGCTTCGCCGTGGCGCAGGCCGGCATACGCTACGCCGGACGCACCGACGTCATGCTCGCCCTCTTCGACGAGGGGACGCAGGTCGCCGGCGTGTTCACCCGCTCCAAATGCCCCTCCGCTCCCGTCGATTGGTGCCGGGCCCGGCTCGACAGTGGCAAGGCGCGGGCGCTGCTCGTCAATTCCGGCAACGCCAACGCCTTCACCGGCAAGAACGGCAAGGAGGCGGCGAAGCTCTCCGCCAAGCTCGTCGCCGCCGCCGCCGGCGTTCCCGAGAAGCAGGTGTTCCTCGCCTCGACCGGCGTCATCGGCGAGCCGCTGGACGCCACGAAATTCGAGCCCGTGCTGGGCAAGCTCGCCGCCGACGCGCGGGGCGACGCCTGGCGCGAGTCGGCCTCGGCGATCATGACCACCGACACCTATCCCAAGCTCTCGACGCGCGTCGCGACGCTCGGCGACGTCGAGGTGCGCATCGCCGGAATCGCCAAGGGCGCCGGCATGATCGCGCCCGATATGGCGACCATGCTCTCCTTCGTCTTCACCGACGCGCCGATCGACGCCGAGGTTCTGCAGAGCCTCTTGTCGAAATCCGTGCAGGGCTCGTTCAACGCGATCACCGTCGACAGCGACACCTCGACGTCGGACACTCTGCTGCTCTTCGCCACAGGCGCGGCGGCGGAGCGCGGCGCTCCGGTGATCGAGAAGGCGAGCGACCGCCGTCTCGAGGATTTCCGCCGCGCTCTGGACGAGGTGCTGCTCGATCTCGCCCATCAAGTGGTGAAGGACGGCGAAGGCGCGCGCAAATTCGTCGAGGTGACAGTGATCGGCGCCGAGAGCGCCAAGGCGGCCAAGCGCATCGCCCTCTCCATCGCCAATTCGCCACTGGTGAAGACGGCGGTGGCCGGCGAGGACGCCAATTGGGGCCGCGTGGTGATGGCGGTGGGCAAGTCCGGCGAGGCCGCCGATCGCGACAAGCTGGCCATTTGGTTCGGCGACATTCGCGTCGCGCACAAGGGCCTGCGCGATCCCGATTACGATGAGGCGGAAGTCTCGCAGATCATGAAGCGCGACGAGATCGCCATTCATGTCGACATCGGCCTCGGCTCCGGCGCCGCGCGCGTCTGGACCTGCGATCTGACGAAGGAATATGTCGCCATCAACGGCGACTATCGCAGCTGATCATTTCCTTCGTGCGCGACTCCTTCTCCCGCCTGCGGGAGGAGGAAGCGCGCCCTCTGACATGCGCTCGTGACCTGTTCGTCATCGCAGCGTTTCGTGAATCGGCTTCTACTCGCCTCGGCTCGGGCGGCGGCGAGGAAGCGGACAAATGGTTTTCCCCCATACTGTAGAGGCGGTCCTCTTCGATATGGACGGCACGCTCCTCGACACAGAGCGGCTCTATGTCGACGCCTGGATCGCGGCCGGGCGCGCCGTCGGCGCCCAAATCACCGAAGACTTCTGCCATCGCATGATCGGCAAGCCCATGCAGGATTGCGAGATCATGATGATCGAGCGGTTCGGCGCCGATTTCCCGCTCGACGCCTGCATAGAGGCCTGCGGCGCCTTTGTCGCCCGCGCCTCGCGCGCCGGCGTGCCGCTCAAGGACGGCGCGCGCGAGCTCGTCGATTATCTCACCGCGATGAATATTCCGCTCGCCATCGCCACCTCCTCGCGGCGGCCGACGGCGGAGCACCATCTGAGCCGTTGCGGCCTGCTCTCGCATTTCTCCGTTCTGGTGACGCGCGATGACGTCACGCGCGGCAAGCCGCATCCCGAATCCTATTTGCGCGCCGCGCGGGCGCTGGGCAAGGAAACGCCGCGCTGCCTCGCGCTCGAGGATTCGCCCACCGGCCTGCGCTCGGCCGCCGCCTCCGGCGCGATGACGATATTGGCGCCGGACATATTGCAGCCCTCCTCGGAGGAGCGCGCGCTCTGCCTCGCCGTCGTCGCGAGCCTGCGCGACGTGCTCGACATGCTGCGCGCGCAGGCGAGCGCGCAGCGGCCCTTAGGGGCTTTTGCGCGCTGACGAAATTCGCTTCGGTTTCTAGTCTACATAACGATTCGCTCATCGCGCGACGGAGACGAGAATGATCCGGCGGCGCCCTTTTTTCGTGGTTGTCTTGTTTGCGCTTTCGCTGTCGCTCTCGGCCTGCGCCGGAGCCTATGAGGAGGCGCGCGAATTCGCGGCCGTCTCCGGCGTCGTCGTGGAGAAGAGCGCGCCCGACGGCCGCGCCAAAAAGTCCGAGAAAAAGAAGGACGCGAAAAAGAAAGGCGGCACGAAGAAGGGCGAGAAGAAGGGCGCCGAGAAAAAAGAGGCCGCCGCCAAGGACAAGAACGAGCCGCCCGCCGTCGGCGCCTGCGTCACCTACCAATTCATGGGCGGCGCCGATTGCGAGGAGGCGATCACCAAGCGCAATTGCTACGACAAGCGGACCAATGTCGTCGATTGGCGCAAGGAGACGAGCTGCGCAGCCGCCTTTCTCTCGCCGCCGGAGAAGAAACCTTAAGACGAGCTCGAGCCTTGCCTTCGGTCGGCGGAGCGGCGACATTGGCCGCTCATCTCGCGTTTCCGAGGCCGTTTCATGCGTTTTCTCGCCGTCTGCGCCGCCCTCGCGCCGCTCGCCTTCTCCGCCTGCAACAGCGCCGCGCCCGACATGCGCTTCGATCCGACGGAGGCCGCCTTCATCAAGCAGGAGGGCAAGGCGACGATCGAGGGCCAGGCCTTTCTGCGCGACCAGCAGGGCAAGGTGAATGTGCGCTACGCCGCCGGCGAGGTGGTGCGGCTCATTCCCGCGACCGCCTATGCGCAGGCGCGCATCGCGCAATTCTACGGCAAGCGCAAATTCATCGCCGCCCTGTTCATGCCGACGCCGACGCAGGAGGCCGAATATGCGGCCTTCACGCGCACGACCAAGGCGGGCGCGACCGGCCGCTTCACCTTCGACAAGGTCGCGCCGGGCCGCTATTTCGTGACGACGCAAGTCACTTGGGTTCCGAAGGGCGGCTTGCTCAGCGATGGCGGCGCGATGTACGACGAGGTCACGATCACCGGCAAGGAGACCGATCCGGTCGAGGTCGTGCTCTCCGGCAATTGAGGGGAACGCCGCTTGTCACTGCTTCTCGTGGTCGCCGCGGCGCTCGTCGATACAGAGGGCCGCGTGCTGATCGCCCAGCGCCCGCCCGGCAAGCAGCTCGCCGGGCTTTGGGAATTTCCCGGCGGCAAGCTCGACCCCGGCGAGCGGCCGGAACAGGCGCTGGCGCGCGAGCTCGCCGAGGAGCTGGGCATAGAGGTGGCGACGGCCGACCTCGCGCCGCTGACCTTCGCCAGCCATGCCTATGAGGCGTTTCATCTGCTGATGCCGCTCTATCTCTGCCGGCGCTGGCGCGGCGAGCCGCACGCGCGGGAGGGGCAGGCGCTGGCATGGGCGCGGCCGAGCGCGCTGGACGCGGCGCGAATGCCGCCGGCCGACGCGCCGCTGATCGCGCCTCTGGTCGCGCTGCTGGGGTGAACGCTCAGCAGAGCGCGAATTCGGATCGGCGGTCGCTCCAACGCCAGCAAGGCGGCGCGCCGGCGATCGAGACGCCGCCGAGCCATCGCGGTGGCGGCCGCAGCGACATCCAATCTCTCCGCCCCGCCAGAATCGCGCGCCCGAGCGGCGTGATGGTGAGACGCTCCTTGGGCCAATTGCGATCCTCGCCCTCGAACGCGCTCGTGAAAGCCGGCTCCGCCACTCGCTTCATCTCCTCCACAATGGAGTGAATCATCAGATCGGTGAGCCAGGGGAGCGGCTCGCGCTCCATCAACAAACGCGCATAGGCCTCGCCGACCTTGTGCGGATGCTCCGCCAGAAGCTCGAGAATGAGGCGTTGCGTCAGGCTCAGCCCATCTTCGGTCGAGGGAAATTCCTGACAATGGCGCCGAACGGCGCGCGCGAGCTGCGGCAGAGCCGGCTCGCCCGCGCGGACGAATGCGGCGAGCGGGCGCGGGTCGGGGGCGCGCAGCATTGACCAGACGTCGCGACCGGCGAGCAGCGCCGCCTCGGCGATGGGCGCGCGCGTCTCCCAGAGGAGGCGCAGCGCCTCGGGCGGCAACTGCCCCAGGCCGATGAAGCGAATGGCGCCGGGGTAGCGCTCGAGCGAGATCAGATCGAGCCGCGGCGGAGGCGTCTCGGCGAATTGCGCGAGACAGCGCGCGAGAATGAGCTGATCATAAGGATCGTGCTCGAGCCAGAGAACGACGCGCTCATAGCGAGACGCGGCCGCCTGCAAACGCGCCTCCGCGACGGCGAGCTCTTCCGCGATCTGCGCTTCGCTTCGACCAACGCCGGCCCCGTAGCTCTCCGCGAGAAAAGCCGCGCGTTCGTCGAGCCAATCCGCCCGGTCGAGCACCGGACCCTGACATAGCGGATCGGAATATTCCAGAAAATCGCCGACGAAGCCGGCGTCGCGCAAGCTCGCCTCTATGTCGTGGCCGCAGCGCAGATGCAACGTCGGCATGGCGCGATCGGGCGCCGCCTCGCCCTGCGATATGCCGCGCCAGCTGCGGTCCATCGCCTCTATATGCGCCTTGAGCTTCGGCCAGCTCGCGAGGCCGAGCTCGCGCGCGACGACGAGCTGCGCGTCGCTCAGCCGAGCGTTCCGCGATTGCGCGGCCGCAGGATGATGGAGGCGAAATCGCTCGAGGGATTGCAAGTCGCCGGCGCACAGCCCCGCGTGCAGCTCTTTGGCGCGTTTTCGCTGTTGTTCGAGATTGAGCCGGAACGGCGAAGAAAAGCGGACGACCGCCCGCGCGGCCCGCGGTTCGCTGGACATGGAACCCCCTCCTCCAAGTCTGCGTCCGCCGATCAGACAGGAAAGGGCGAATGTCGAAGCGCCACTTTGGACGATGAGCGCGGGCGCAGCCCTTTCCGCGGACACGGGGGCTCCGATCGAGCCGTGTCGCCAGTCAAACAAAAGACCGCGAGACCGTCAAGAACGGCGCGTCGCCTTTCCCTTGCCTCCACCCCGCCCGAGGTGTATAAGCGCCTCGTTCTATCTCATAACGATCATTTCCGGATGATCGCTGCTTGAGAGTGGGGCCCGGCCGGGACCCGCTCTTTTTTGTTTGCACCGGCCAGAGACCCTCGCAAACCAGGATGTGCCGCTTGGCAGAAACGCCCGTCGCCGGCGCCGAGGCGCCCTCCCCGCTCGATGAGCCGCGTCTTTGCGGCGAGACGGGCGTCGCGGCGCGCATCGCCCATATCGCCCAGCCCGTGCTGGCGCAGCTCGGCTTTCGCCTCGTGCGCGCGCGCATTTTCGCGCAGAGCGGCATGACGCTGCAGATCATGGCGGAACGGCCCGACGGAACCATGACGATCGACGATTGCGAGGCCGCGAGCCAGGCGCTCTCGCCCGAGTTCGACGTCGAGGACGTGATCCCCGACGCCTATCGGCTGGAGATTTCCTCGCCCGGCATCGATCGTCCGCTGGTCCGCGTCTCGGATTTTCGGCGCGCGATCGGCCATGAGGCGAAGATCGAGCTGACGCAGCCGCTCGAAACTGGCCGCAAGCGTTTTCGGGGCAATATTCTCTGCGTCGAGGGCGACGGCCGCGACGCCGTGGTGACGCTCGAGCGCATCGACGCCCCGCCGGACGAAGAAAAAACCGTGCATATGCCGCTGCGCGATCTCGACGAGGCCAAGCTGATGCTGACCGACGCGCTGATCCGCGAGGCGCTGCGGGCCAGCAAGGCGCAGCTCGAGGACGAGACCGCGAGCGAGGGCGAGACTGCGGGCGAGGAAGAGGCTGCGCCGCAGGAAGAGGAGAGGCCCCGCCGCGGGCCCGGCCGTTTCGCCGCGGCGAAAGCCAATAAGGCGAAGCCGCTGGTTCCGGCCGGCGTGCAGACGGGTTTCAAGAAAAAAAGCAGCGGACCCGGCCCGCGCTGAAACCGCGTGAGCCGATGTTTTTGGGAGCAAGATATGGCCGTCAGCGCCAACAGGTTGGAAATCCTGCAGATCGCCGATGCGGTCGCGCGCGAGAAATCGATCGACCGCTCGATCGTCATCGCCTCCATGGAGGACGCTCTGCAAAAGGCCGCGCGCTCGCGCTATGGCCAGGAGACCGAGGTCCGCGCCGAGATCAATCCGAAAAGCGGCGAAGTGCGCTTCTCGCGCCTGCTGCTCGTCGTCGATCTCGTCGATAATGACGCGACGCAGATTTCCATCGAGGATGCGCGCAAGCGCAATCCGGCGGCGCAGGTCGGCGACTGGATCTCCGAAACGCTGCCGCCTTTCGACTTCGGCCGCATCGCCGCGCAATCGGCCAAGCAGATCATCGTGCAGAAGGTGCGCGAGGCCGAGCGCGACCGCCAATACGAAGAATTCAAGGACCGTATCGGCGAGATCGTCAACGGCATGGTGAAGCGCGTCGAATATGGCAATGTCATCGTCGATCTGGGCCGCGGCGAGGCGATCATCCGCCGCGACGAGATGATCCCGCGCGAGACCTTCCGTCCCGGCGACCGCGTGCGCGCCTATGTCTATGACGTGCGCCGCGAGCAGCGCGGTCCGCAGATTTTCCTCTCCCGCACGCATCCGCAGTTCATGGCGAAACTGTTCCGCCAGGAAGTGCCGGAGATCTATGACGGGGTCATCGAGGTGAAATCGGTCGCCCGCGATCCGGGCTCGCGCGCCAAGATCGCCGTGGTGTCGCGCGATTCGTCCATCGATCCCGTCGGCGCCTGCGTCGGCATGCGCGGCTCGCGCGTGCAGGCCGTCGTCGGCGAATTGCAGGGCGAGCGCATCGACATCATCCCCTGGTCGGCGGACGCCGCGACCTTCATCGTCAATGCGCTGCAGCCGGCCGAGGTGGTGAAGGTCGTGCTCGACGAGGACACCGCGCGCATCGAGGTGGTGGTGCCGGACGATCAGCTCTCGCTGGCCATCGGCCGGCGCGGCCAGAATGTGCGTCTCGCCTCCCAGCTCACCGGCTGGGACATCGACATATTGACCGAAGCCGAGGAATCGGAGCGCCGCCAGAGAGAGTTCATCGAGCGCACCAAAGTGTTCATGAACGCCATCGACGTCGACGAGGTCGTCGGCCGCCTGCTCGCCTCGGAAGGGTTCCAATCGGTCGAGGAGCTCGCCTTCGTCGATCTCGGCGAGCTGGCGACGATCGAGGGCTTCGACGAGGATACGGCCGCCGAGATTCAAAATCGCGCCCGCAACTATCTGGAAAGAGTCGAGGCGGAGAACGAGGCGCGCCGCGTCGAGCTCGGCGTGCTCGACGAGCTGAAGGAGCTCGACGGCGTCACCACGGCGATGCTGGTCAAGCTCGGCGAAAATGACGTGAAGTCGATCGAGGACCTCGCCGGCTGCGTGCCGGACGATCTCGTCGGCTGGACGGAGAAGAAGGACGGCGAGACGATCAAGCAGACCGGCTTCCTCGACGGGCTCGACATGTCCCGCGAAGAGGCGGAGGCGATGATCATGGACGCCCGCGTGCGCGTCGGCTGGATCGAGGCTCCGGCTCCCGAGCCCGAGGCGGATGAGGAGGCCGGCGAGCCCCAGGCCACAGAACAGCCAGAGGCCGCGAAGCAGCCCCAGGCCACAGAACAGACCGAGGCCACAGAACAGACCGAGGCTACGGAGCAGACCGAAACGCAGTGACGAAACGGGACGGCGAAAATATGAGAGAGGCCGAGGCGAGCGAGCGGACCTGCATCGTCACGCGCCGGCGCGAAGCGCCGGAGGCGATGATCCGTTTCGTGCGCGCTCCGGACGGCGTCCTCACGCCGGACATAAGGTCGCGCCTGCCGGGCCGCGGCGCCTGGGTGACGGCGCGCGCCGAGGTGGTGGCCGAAGCGGTGAAGAAGCAGGCCTTCTCTCGTCAATTGAAGGCCAAGGTCTCCGCCTCTCCGTCGCTGCCGGCCGACGTCGACCGGCTGCTCGCGGCCGATTGCCTGCAATCGCTGGCCATGGCCAATAAGGCCGGCGCGGTGGTGGCCGGCTTCGGCAAGGTCTGCGAGGCGTTGGAAAAAGGCGCCGTCGCGGCTCTGCTGGAGGCGCGGGACGGCTCGGCGGAGGGACGGCGAAAGCTCGCCCAGGCGGCGCGTCGCGCGGCGACGGCGCGCGGACGCGGCGAGAGGGCGACGGAGGCGATCTCTCTGTTCGATTCTCTTCAATTGGATTTGGCTTTGGGCCGCACAAATGTGATACATGCAGCCCTCGCGCCGGGCGGACCGACGCAGGCCTTTTTGGCGCGCTGCCGCCGCCTCGCCGCCTATAGAGGCGAGAGCGCATCCGGCGACGCGAAAAACCACGACAGCGAGCAGACCAACGAGCTCGGCCCGCTGAACGACGTAACAGAACAGGCGCAGCCCGAGGATCGGAAACTGGATGAGTGAGACCGAGACCGAGAACAGCGGCGACAAGACGCTGACCGTCACGCCGTCGAAGACGTTGCATCTGAAGCAGCGTCCGACCGAGCATGGCGGAATGGTGCGCCAGAGCTTCTCCCACGGCCGCTCCAAGGTCGTCGTGGTCGAGAAAGTGAAGCGTCGCGCGCCGGGCCATGTCGAGACCAAGCCCGCAGCTCCGGCTCCTGCAACCCCGCCCGCGCCAGCAGCCCCGGCTCCGGCGGCTCCGCCCGCGCCCGTCGCCGCCGCTCCGGCCGCCCCGCCGCCGCGCGCCGAGACCCCGCGTCCGCCGCAGCAAAAGCGCGGCGCCGGCGTCGTGCTGCGCGCGCTGACCGACGATGAGCGCGAGGCCCGCGCCCGCGCTCTCGTCGACGCCCGCACGCGCGAGGAGGAAGACCGTCGCCGCGCGGTGGCCGACGCCAAGGCGAGAGCCGAGCGCGAGGAGCGCGAGCGCGAGGAGCGCGCCGCCGCCGAAGCCCGCAAGCGCGAGGAGGAGGAGCGCCTCGCCCGCGACGCCGAGTCGAAGCGCCGCTCGGAAGAGGAAGCGCGCCGCCGTCTCGCCGGAGGCGGCGCTCCGGAGCCGCACGCCGCGGCTCCCGCCATTCAGCGTTCGGCGCAGCCGCGCCCCGCGCCCGTCGCCGGAGCCGAGCAGCCCCGCGCCGCCACGACCACGGCCACCACCACGGAAGAGGCCGAGAAGCGCGTCGTGCGTCGTCCCGCCGGCGTCATCGCCGTCAAGGCGCCGCCGCCTCCGCCCCGTCCGACGCCCTCGCGCGGCGGCGCGCAGAAAGATCGCGGCCGCCTCACCGTCTCCACCGCGACGTCCGAGCAGGAAGAGCGCACACGCTCCGTCGCCGCCTTCCGCCGCCGCACACAACGCCTCAAATCCTTCGGCCAGGCCGAGCAGAAGGAGAAGATCACCCGCGAGGTCATCCTCCCGGAGACGATCACCATCCAGGAGCTCGCCAACCGCATGTCGGAGCGCGGCGTCGACGTGATTCGCCTGCTGATGAAGCAGGGCGCACTGCACAAGATCACCGACACCATCGACGCCGATACGGCGCAGCTCGTCGCCGAAGAGCTCGGCCATGCGGTCAAGCGCGTCGCCGAGTCGGACGTCGAGGAGGGCCTGTTCGACGAGCCCGACGCCGAGGGCGAGCTCGAGTCGCGGCCGCCGGTCGTCACCATCATGGGCCATGTCGATCACGGCAAGACCTCGCTGCTCGACGCGATCCGCCACGCCAATGTCGTGTCCGGCGAGGCCGGCGGCATCACGCAGCATATCGGCGCCTATCAGGTGAAGGCGCCCAATGGCGCGGCGATCACCTTCATCGACACCCCCGGCCACGCGGCCTTCACCGCCATGCGCGCGCGCGGCGCCAAGGTCACCGATATCGTGATCCTGGTGGTAGCGGCGGATGACGGCGTCATGCCGCAGACGATCGAGGCGATCCATCACGCCAAGGCGGCGCAGGTTCCGATCATCGTCGCGATCAACAAGATCGACAAACCCGACGCCAAGCCCGAGCGCGTGCGCACCGAGCTGCTGCAGCACGAGGTGCAGACCGAGACCTTCGGCGGCGACACGCTCGAGGTGGAGGTCTCCGCCAAGGAGAAGCTCAATCTCGACAAACTGCTCGACGCCATCACTCTTCAGTCGGAAGTGCTCGACCTCAAGGCCAATCCAGAGCGCTCGGCCGAAGGCACGGTGATCGAGGCGCGGCTCGACAAGGGCCGCGGCCCGGTCGCCACCGTGCTGGTGCAGCGCGGCACGCTAGAGGTCGGCGACATCATCGTCGCCGGCTCGCAATGGGGCCGCGTGCGCGCGCTGCTCGACGACAAAGGCGTCGTCGTGCAGACCGCCGGCCCGTCCTTCCCGGTCGAGATCCTCGGCTTCTCCGGCACGCCGGAAGCCGGCGACCGCGTCGCCGTGGTGGAGACAGAAGCCCGCGCGAGAGAGATCACCGAATATCGCGAGCGTCAGCGGCGCGAGAAGCTCGCCGCGCGCGGAGGCGGCGCCCGCACCTCGCTCACCGATATGATGAGCCAGCTGAAGACCGCCGGCCGCAAGGAGTTTCCGCTCGTCATCAAGGGCGACGTGCAGGGCTCTGTGGAGGCGATCGTCGCAGCGCTCGACAAGCTCGGCACCGACGAGGTCGGCGCGCGCATCGTCCATGCGGGCGTCGGCGGCATTTCCGAATCCGACATAGCGCTCGGCGAAGCGTCGAATGCGGTGGTCATCGGCTTCAACGTGCGCGCCCATAAGGAAGCGCGCGAGGCGTCCGAGCGCGGCGGCATTGAAATCCGCTACTACAACATCATCTACAATCTCGTGGACGATGTGAAGGCGGCGATGTCCGGCCTTCTGGCGCCGACGCTGCGCGAGACCATGCTGGGCAATGCGCAGATTCTCGAGGTGTTCGACATTTCCAAGGTCGGCAAGGTGGCGGGTTGCCGCGTGACCGACGGCTCGGTGGAGCGCGGCGCCAATGTGCGTCTCATCCGCGACAATGTCGTCGTCCACGAAGGCAAGCTGTCGACGCTCAAGCGCTTCAAGGACGAGGTCAAGGAAGTGCAGTCCGGACAGGAGTGCGGCATGGCTTTCGAGAACTATCAAGACATGCGCGCCGGCGACGTCATCGAGTGCTATCGCGTCGAGGAGATCAAGCGGACGCTGTGACGCGCGCCGCGACGATCTCCATCGAACTTTCATCAGGCCTTCGGCGCGCCGCCGTCCTCGACCGCATTGGCGAGTGACGGCCGCGCAACGTCGGGAGCGCGCGAGCAGCGCGAATATTCATGTCCAGAACCCATCACGCCCATGGGGCGGAGCCGTCGCAACGCATGCTGCGCGTCGCCGAGCTCATCCGCCATCAGATCGCCCAGATGCTCGCGCGCAACGAGATCGTCGACCCCGTGCTCGAGCAGCATGTCGTCACCGTCTCGCGCGTGGCGATGAGCCCCGATTTGAAGCTCGCCACCGTCTTCGTCATGCCGCTCGGCGGCAAGGACGAGGCCGAGGTGCTGCGCGCCTTCGATCGGCACAAGAAATTCCTGCGCGGCGAGATCGCCCATAGCGTCAATCTCAAATTCGCCCCGGAGGTGCGTTTCCGCATCGACGACAGTTTCGACAATGTCGCGCGCATCGACGCGCTGTTGAACTCCGAGCGCGTGCGCCGCGACCTCGAGCAGCCCGACACAGAAGAAGAGAACGGCGCCCCGCAATGAATGGAAGAAAATCGACCCGCGCCGTCGTCGACGGTTGGGTCGTGCTCGACAAGCCTGTCGGCATGACCTCGACGCATGCGGTCTCGCGTTTAAAGCGCATCTACAATGGCAAGAAGGCCGGCCATGCCGGCACGCTGGACCCGCTCGCCTCCGGCATTTTGCCGGTCGCTTTCGGCGAGGCGACCAAGACCGTGCCCTTCGTGCAGGACGGCGAAAAGGCCTATAGCTTCACTGTGCGCTGGGGCGTCGAGACCGACACCGACGACGCCGACGGCAAGGCTGTGCGCGAGAGCGCGGAGCGGCCGACCATCGCCGAGATCGAGGCGCTGCTGCCGCGCTTCCTCGGCGACATCATGCAGGTGCCGCCGCAATATTCGGCGATCAAGATCGCCGGAGAGCGCGCCTATGATCTCGCGCGCGAGGGCGAGACGGTGGAGCTGAAGGCCCGGCCCGTCACGATCCATCGCCTCTCCATCGTCGATGCGACAGAGGATGAGACCAGGCTCGTCATGGAATGCGGCAAGGGCGCCTATGTGCGCTCCATCGCGCGCGATCTCGGCCGGCTCATCGGCTGTTTCGGTCATGTGAGCGCGCTGCGCCGCACGCGCGTCGGCCCCTTCCTCGAGGAGGACAGCTTCACCCTCGACGAGATCGAGGGCGGCGAGGCGGCCAATGCTCTGCTCTCCGTCGAAGCGGGCCTCACGGAGCTGCCCTGCATCGTCGTCGACCGCGACACGGCGGCGCGCCTGCGTCGCGGTGGCTCGGTGATCCTGCGCGGCCGCGACGCGCCCGCCGGCGGAATCGTCTATGCGTCCTGCGGCGGCGTCCCGGTCGCCTTCGGCGAGGTGGTGGAAGGCGCGCTCGAGCCCTCGCGCGTGTTCAACCTGCCGTTTTGACGCGAGGTTGATCTTCGCGGGCGAACAGGTTTCTATTCGTGGAGAGGCCCCCTCCCCGTCCCTCCCCCGCTTCGCGGGAGAGGGAGCCGATTCGGGGGCGTCACGACACTGTGAAACGCCGATCGCTGGCGCCCCCTCTCCGCAAAGCGCTATCGAATGCACACATCCTCGCCCCCACCAACGTCATGGCCGGGCTCGTCCCGGCCATCCACGCCGACACGCCGAGGCTCCTCGGAAGGTCAGCGTGATGTCGAAGTTCCGGCGACCTCTACCGGGCCCCGCCACAAAGCCGCCCGACGCGAGCTGAAATCCGTCGATAGCGGGCGCTTTCCAAAAATTTCTCAGCGGCTTGGCGTGGATGGCCGGGACGAGCCCGGCCAGGACGGCCGCAGGGTCTCGCGACGTGTGCATTCGATAGCCCGCAAAGCGGGGGAGGGTCGGGGAGGGGGCATGTCACACGCCGAATCTCGCAGACCGCTCTCATGACGCCCCCTGCCCCCAAAATCCTCGTCTTCGACTCCGGGCTCGGCGGGCTCACCGTCTTCGCCGAGGTGGCGAAGCTGCGCCCGCACGCCGCTTTGCTCTATTGCGCCGATGACGCCGGCTTCCCCTATGGTCCGCTCTCCGAGGCGGCGCTCGTCGCGCGCGTCATGGAGGTGATGGAGCGACTCGTCGCCGAGCTGGCGCCGGATCTCGTCGTCATCGCCTGCAACACGGCCTCCACGCGCGCGCTTCCCCCTTTGCGGGCGCGCTGGCCGCAGCTTCCCTTCGTCGGCACGGTGCCGGCGATAAAGCCCGCCGCCGAGCGTTCGCGCTCGCGCCTCGTCTCCGTGCTGGCGACGCCCGGCACTGTGGCGCGCGATTACACACGCGCGCTCATCGCCAGCTTCGCGGAAGATTGCGCGGTGACGCTGATCGGCTCGACGCGCCTCGCCCCGCTCGCCGAGGATTTCATGCGCGGCGCCGCTGTTCCAGAGGAGGAGATCGCCCGCGAGATCGCGCCCTGCTTCGTCACGCGCGACGCGGCGCGGACGGATGTCGTCGTGCTCGCCTGCACGCATTATCCGCTGCTGCTGGATTTTTTCCGGCGCCTTTCACCATGGCCGGTCGAATGGATCGACCCCGCCCCTGCCATCGCCCGTCAGGCCGACCGGCTGCTGGCGGAGCGCTTCGGCCCGGACAAAGAGGCGGCCGCGCCGGCGCCCCGCGCGATCTTCACCAGCGGCGCGCGCGCCGAGCCGGCGCTGGCGACGGCTCTGACGCGATTGGGATTTTCCCTCGACGATAAGCCAGAATGATCATGCGCGCCCCTCCTCCCGCTCCGGGAGAAGGCGTCGCGCGAATGCGCCACGGATGAGGGCTCGCCGCGGTTGCCCGAACCCTCATCCGACCCTCGCCAAAGCCGGGCGCTTGCGACGGGCGTCCTTTCGAACGCCCTATGGCGAGGGCCACATTCTTCCGCAGAGCGGGAGAAGGAGCGCGCCCTGCCGCCCGATTGCAGCCCCGCCCCCGTTTTTCCTTGATTATGTCGGCCGCTCTTGCTGTAACGCGCCGCACAATAAATTCTCGAACTCCAAGAGGTGAGCGAAATGGCAGATTGGCCCGTCCATGCGAAGATTACCGGCCCGATCGTACTGATCGGCTTCGGCTCCATCGGACGTGGCATCTTGCCGCTCATCGAGCGCCATTTCGACTATGACAAGAGCCGTTTCACCGTCATCGACCCCGTCGATACGCATCGCGAAATGTTGGATATTCGCGGCATTGCCTTCCAGAAGGCGGCGCTCACCAAGGACAATTACCGCGAGCTGCTCACCCCCCTGCTCACCAAGGGCGAGGGACAGGGCTTCGTCGTCAATCTCTCGGTCGACACCTCCTCGCTCGACATTATGAAGCTCGCCCGCGAGCTGGGCTGCCTCTATGTCGACACCGTCGTCGAGCCCTGGACCGGCTTCTACTTCGACTCCAGCCTCGGCAATGAGGCGCGCACCAATTACGCGCTGCGCGAGACCGTGCTCGAGGAGCGTCGCCGCAATCCCGGCGGGCCGACCGCCGTCTCCTGCTGCGGCGCCAATCCGGGCATGGTGTCCTGGTTCGTCAAGCAGGCGCTGCTGAACATCGCCGCCGACACCGGCCTCTCCATCGAGGAGCCCAAGACCCGCGCCGACTGGGGCGCGCTGGCGCAAAAGCTCGGCGTCAAGGGCATTCACATCGCCGAGCGCGACACGCAGCGCGCCAAGAGCCCCAAGCCGCGCGACGTCTTCGTCAACACCTGGTCGGTGGAGGGCTTCGTCTCGGAAGGCCAGCAGCCGGCCGAGCTCGGCTGGGGCACGCATGAGAAATCGCTGCCGGAGATCGCCGGCACGCATTCCTCCGGCTGCGGCGCGGCGATCTATCTGAAGTCGCCGGGCGCCAACACGCGCGTGCGCAGCTGGACGCCGACGCCGGGGCCGCAATATGGCTTCCTCGTCACGCATAACGAATCGATCTCGATCGCCGATTTTCTGACGGTGCGCGACGGCGCCGGCTCGGTCGTTTATCGGCCGACCTGCCATTACGCCTATCATCCGGCCGATGACGCGGTTCTCTCGCTGCATGAAATGTTCGGCCGCGCCGGCAAGATGCAGTCGAGCTGGACGATTCTCGACGAGAATGAGATCGTCGACGGCATAGACGAGCTGGGCGTGCTGCTCTACGGCCACGCCAAGAACGCCTATTGGTATGGGTCGCGGCTCTCCATCGAGGAGACGCGCGAGCTCGCGCCCTATCAGAACGCCACCGGCCTGCAGGTGAGCTCGGCCGCGCTCGCGGGCATGGTGTGGGCGCTGGAAAATCCCACCGCCGGCATCGTCGAGGCCGATGAGGTGGATTTCCGCCGCTGCCTCGAGGTGCAGACGCCCTATCTGGGCCCGGTGGAGGGCGTCTACACGGATTGGACGCCGCTCGACGGCCGTCCGGGCCTCTTCCCCGAGGACATCGATCTCGAGGACCCGTGGCAGTTCAAGAATATACTGGTGCGTTGATCAGCGCGCCACCTTCTCCCGCACGCGGGAGAAGGTGGCGCGACGAAGTCGGGTCGGATGAGGGCGGCCGCGGTTCGCGGTCGCTCGAGACATGTATTCGATATCTGTCACTGGTCGGTCCCTCATCCGACCCTCGCTGACGCGAAAGCCGCCTTCTCCCTTGTGGGAGAAGGAAACGCGCCCATCGTCGCGCTACCCCGCCAGAATGGCCGCCGGCGGCAGGCCCGCCGCATGGCGCCGCCACATCGTCTGATAGAGCCCCTCGAGATCGCGCGTATAGCCGTCCACATCGAACAGCGCCGCCCCGGCGCGATTGCCGGCGAGCTTGGCCCTCGTTCTCGCCAACCGGCCCGGATCCGCGGCGAGGCCGCTCGCGAGATCGAAATAGCCGCCGAGATCGTCGGTGATGAGCTCGGGCATGCCGACCGCGCGCAGCAGGCTCCCCGCGACACGCGACGGAAAGGTCGAGCCGCTGCAGGTGATCATCGGCGCGCCAGCCCACAGCGCGTCGCTCGCCGTCGTATGGGCGTTGTAAGGCGCCGTGTCGAGGACGAGATCGGCGAGCTGAAGTCTGGCGAGATGCTCGCCCTGCGCCATATCCGGCGCGAAGACGAGACGATTCGCGTTCACGCCCCGCTGCCACGCCTCATTGCGCAGATTGCCCTCCGCCATAGGCGCGGCGAGCAGCCACAGGACGCTGCCGGGCGCGGCGTCCAGCAGCCGGCACCAGACATCGAACATCTCCGGGGTGAATTTATAGGCCTGGTTGAAGCAGCAGAAGACGACGCCCTGCTCCGGCAGCCCCATGGCCTTGCGCGCGGGCTTCAGCCCGATCGCCCCGGCGCGGCCGCGCGGCTGATAGCTGTGCGGCATATAGGCGAATGATTCCGAATAATCGGCGGCGGATGCGAGGGGCGTCACATAATCGTCGGTGATGATGTAGTCGCAGAGCTCCGCGCCGAGCGTGCCGGGATAGCCGAGATAATTCACCTGCACGGGCGCCGGACGCAGCATGAGGATGCCAGTGCGCGCATTGGCGGTGAAGCCCTTGAGATCGATGAGTATGTCCACCTCGTCGCGATGGATCGCGCGCGCGGCGTCGCCATCGGAGAGCGCCTTGATGTCGACGAAGGAGTCGAAGGCGCCGACGAGGCGGCGGCGCATCGCCTTCCCGTCATCCGCCCCATAGGAATAGGCGTTGACCGAGAAGCGCTCGCGATCATGCGCCTCGAGCGTCTCGATCAGCAGCAGCGCCGTCGCATGGTCGTGGAAATCATTGGAGAGATAGCCGAGCTTGATCTTGCGCCCGTCCAAGGCGCGGAAGCGGAAGTCGAGCGAGCGCCGCTGCGTCGCGGACGCCGCGCGCCGATCGCGCGTCCACAGCTCGGAGCAGCGCCGCTGATCCGTCGCGCCGACGCCGGGCTGCGAAAGGAGAAGAAAGGGCGACAATGCGCCGGAGCCGTCCGCCTCGAGAAGATCGTCGAGCGCTTTCGCATCCTCTGCGAAATCGTCCCATTCGCACATGCTGCGGCTGCGTCCGGAGAATCGCATCGCCGTCTCCCGGGTCGAAGTGCCTTCGCCTGGGCATGAGGGCGCATGTCGCCTTCTGGATCAGACATCGGACCGAAGCAATCGCCGCGCCATTTCTCGGCGCTCTCGGGTATAAGCGGAGCCGCATGGCGACTCCTCTGCTTTTATTTTATGAAAGTTCGATCCGAGATGCGCTTTCGACATATGGGGCGTCGAAATGGACGATGTTCTGAGGACTCAAAGGCTTCTGCAGCAGGAAGCCGACCAGATCGTCGAGCTCCTCGATCTGGACGGTTTACTGAGCCGCGTCGGCAAACCGATCGGGGTCGGCAGTTACGCTCTCGGCCTGATGGTTCGCCGAGACATCGACATCACCGTGGTTTGCGAAAGCCTATCCGGCGAGGCGCGCGAGGCCTTCATTCGCGCTGGAGCCGAACTCATGTCGATGGATCGCTATGTGGTTTCCGTCCGCTTCAGAAACGACAGCGGCGCGTGGAACGCCGATCCGGCAAGCTATCCGGACGGCCTGTATCTCGGAGTGTCGGCGCGCGCCGGCGACGGAATCGACTGGACTCTCGATATATGGGCGGTGGATCGGCCCGAACGGCAACCAGACCTGCGCCACTTGCAGACGCTCCCGCCGCGTCTCGACGACGACCGCCGGAAGACGATACTGATCATCAAACAGGCGTTGGCGGCGATGAAATCCGGATCGTCGGAAAACAGGATTCCGAGCGCATATGTCTATGAGGCCGTCGTCGAGGACGGCGTCGGCGGGGTGAAGCAGTTCGCCGAATGGCTCGCTGATAAGAAGGCGATCACATCCCTCTCGTCCGCTGTTCTCTGAGCCTTCGCCGCCGTCCGGCGCTTCAGCGGCAGAGTCGAGCGCCGGCCACCCCGCGAAGCTACTCGTATACGGCTTCGAGCTTGTGTCCGTCGAGGTCGATCACGAATGCAGCATAGTAGCTCGGCCCATAGCGCGGCCGCGGACCGGGCGCTCCGTCGTCCTGCGCGCCGCGCGCGAGCGCTTCGGTGTGGAAAGCGCGAACGGCCTCGGGAGTCGGCGCGACGAAAGCCAGATGAAAGCCCGCGTCGACGCCTATGTCGGACGCCGAGCGTTGCTTCAGAGCGAAAGGCTCGCGCCCATCCGGCGTCCCATAGCCGACCGACCTGGATCCGGTGTAGAGCCGCACATAGCCGAGCGCAGCGAGGACGGCGTCATAAAACTCCACTGCCTGCCCGAGATCGGACACGCCGATCGACAGATGGCTGATCATCGTTTGACCGCCGGGCCCGATTCAAATCCCCGCGCCGTCGCCGAGCGTCTCCTCGGCCGCGGTCGAGAAAATCCGCACATTGTTCAGCGACAGCGGCACGCTGCTGCCGAGCTTCGCGCCCTCGCGGTCATCCGTGTCGACCTCGACGGTCTGGTCGTAGCCGGGAATGGAGATCGAAGCGCGCAGGCCGGCGGCCGTGCGCCGCACCGACTCGACGCGACCCTCGAGCGCGCCGATCTGGCCGCCATGCAGAGCGATATCGGCGGGACGGAAATAGACGCGCGCCGGTCCGTTGCGCAGATTTTCCGAGGAGACGTGCAGCTCCTTGCCCTGGAAGATCACCTTGCCGTCGGCGACCTGCACCGGCAGCGCCAGCGCCTCGCCGACGAAGGAGAGCACGAAGGGCGAAGCCGGCCGGTCATAGAGCTCGTCCGGCGTGCCGATCTGCTCGATGCGGCCCTTGTCCAGCACCACGACGCGATCGGCGAGCTCCATCGCCTCGTCCTGGTCATGCGTCACGAAGACGGTGGTGAGGCCGGTCTGGCGATGCACATCGCGCAGCCAGCGGCGCAAATCCTTGCGCACGCGCGCGTCGAGCGCGCCGAAAGGCTCGTCCAGCAGCAGCACGCGCGGCTCGATGGCGAGCGCGCGGGCGAGCGCCACGCGCTGCCGCTGGCCGCCGGAGAGCTGCGCCGGATAGCGCGCGCCGAGCCCGTCGAGCTGCACGAATTCGAGCAGCTTTCGCGCGCGCTCGGCGATCTCCGCGCGGGACGGACGCGAGCGGCGCGGGCGCACCTTCAGCCCATAGGCGATATTGCCGGCGACGGTCAGATGCTTGAACAGCGCATAATTCTGGAACACGAAGCCGACGCGCCGCTCCTGCACCGACAGCGTCGTGGCGTCCTCGCCGTCGAAGAGAATGCGGCCGCGTTCGGGATTGGAAAGGCCGGCGATAGCGCGCAGCAGCGTCGTCTTGCCCGAGCCCGACGGCCCGAGCAACGCGACCAGCTCGCCGCGTCCGATCGTCAGATTGACGTCGCGCAGCGCCGGATAATCGCCGAAATCCTTCTCGACGCCCTCGATCCGGATCTCGACGCCATACAGATGCGGCGCGCCGTCAGTGACGGCGTCTGCCGGCGATTTGACCGGCGAAGCGCCATTCGAGAAGCGTCTTGAATCCAAGAGTGACGAGAGCCAGCCCAGCCAGGAGGGAGGCGAGGGCAAACGCCGAGACGATGTTATACTCATTGTAGAGGATCTCCACCTGGAGAGGTATCGTGTTGGTCAGGCCGCGAATATGGCCCGAGACGACCGACACCGCGCCGAACTCGCCCATGGCGCGGGCGTTGGCGAGGAGCACGCCATAGAGCAGGCCCCATTTGATGTTGGGCAAGGTCACTGTGAGAAAAGTGCGGAAGCCGCTCGCCCCGAGCGTCAGCGCCGCCTCCTCCTCCACTGTCCCCTGCTCCTGCATGAGCGGGATCAGCTCGCGCG
The DNA here is from genome assembly GCF_059718135.1 of Methylosinus sp. is20ea. Lineage (NCBI taxonomy): Bacteria > Pseudomonadati > Pseudomonadota > Alphaproteobacteria > Hyphomicrobiales > Methylocystaceae > Methylosinus > Methylosinus sp. is20ea. The sequence continues at coordinate 855,820 of NZ_AP046088.1, forward strand.
CGACAAAGGGGAAAGTGACGAAGATCGTCGCAAGAACAATGCCCGGAATGGCGAAGACCACCTGAATTCCATGCGCGGACAAAAACGGCCCGAAAAGTCCCTGCGAGCCGAAGACGAGCACATAGACGAGGCCCGAAACGACCGGCGAGACCGAGAAGGGCAGATCGATGAGCGTGATCAGCACGCTCTTGCCCGGAAAGGAGAATTTCGCGATCGACCAGGCCGCGCAGAGGCCGAAGAGCGCATTGAGCGGCACGACGACCGCCGCGACGACCAGAGTGAGGCGGATCGCTGCGCGCGCATCCGGCTCGTCGAAGGTCGCGAAAAAGGCGCCGGCGCCCTTGGCGAGAGCCTCGGTGAAGACGACGGCGAGCGGCAGCAGCAGGAACAGGCCGAGAAAGCCCACGGCGACGCCGATCAGCACATAGCGCGTGAGCGGAGCCTCCTCTGTCACGCGGCGCGGCGCGGCAATGGAAATCGCGGGAGCGATCGCCTCAGACATTTATGATCGCCTCAGACATTTATTGATCGCCTCAGACATGGCCGAACCTCCTCTGACTCCACGCCTGGATCAGATTGATCGCGAGCAGCACGGAGAATGAGATCGCCAGCATGATCGTCGCAATGCCAGTGGCCCCGGCATAGTCGAACTGCTCCAGCTTGACGATGATCAGCAAGGGCGCGATTTCCGAAATATAGGCGAGATTGCCGGCGATGAAGATCACCGAGCCATATTCGCCGACGCTGCGCGCGAAAGCCAGCGCGAAGCCGGTGAGCAGCGCCGGCAGAATCGGCGGCAGCAGGACGCGCCAAATCGTCTGCGCGCGGTGCGCGCCGAGCGTCGCCGACGCCTCCTCGAGCTCGGCGTCGATCTCGGCGAGCAGCGGCTGCACCGTGCGCACGACGAAAGGCAGGCCGACGAACACCAGAGCGACCAGAATGCCCCAGCGCGTGAAGGCGATCTTTATGTCGTAATCGGCGAGCGGCTCGCCGAGCCAGCCATTGGGCGCATAGAGCGCCGCGAGCGCGATGCCGGCGACCGCCGTCGGCAGCGCGAAAGGCAGATCGACGATGGCGTCGAGAAAGCGGCGGCCCGGAAACTCATAGCGCGTGAGCACCCAGGCGGTGACGAGGCCGAAGACCACATCGATCGCGGCCGCGGCGAAGGAGATGAAGAAGCTGGTGCGCAAGGCCGCCGCCACGCGCGGCTCGAGGGCGATTCCAACGAGCCCGGAGAAGCCGAGCGCCGAGGCGCGGATGATCAGCAGCGACAGCGGAAACAGGACGACGAGGCTCAGATAGAAGATGGTGAAGCCGAACGTCGGCCCGAATCCGGGAATGACGCTCGGAGCCGTGAAGCTCCGAGCCTTTCTTTTCGCGGTGGGCGCGGAGGCGCTCATGAGAGATCCCGAGCTTTATTGCTTTTGAATATCGTCGAAGACGCCGCCGTCGGCGAAGTGGGTCTTCTGCGCTTTCGTCCATCCGCCGAAAACCTGATCGACGGTGAAGAGCTCGAGCTTGGGCAAGCGCTTCAGATCGTCCTTAGCGGCGAATTCCGGATGCGCGGGACGATAATAATTCTTGGCGATGATCGCCTGCGCGGTCGGCGTGTAGAGGAAGTTCAGATAGGCCTCCGCCGCCTTGCGCGTGCCTTTGGGATCGACATTGCCGTCGACGACGGCGACCGGCGGCTCGGCGAGGATGGAGGTCGAGGGCACGATGATCTCGAATTTGTCCTTGCCGAACTCCTCGAAGGCGAGGAAGGCCTCATTCTCCCAGGCGATCAGCACGTCGCCGAGACCACGCTGGGCGAAGGTGATCGTGGAGCCGCGCGCGCCAGTGTCGAGCACGGGCGCATTCTTGTAGATCGCCTTGACGAACTCCTTCGTCTTCGCCTCGTCGCCATTGAACTTCTTGAGGCCGTAGCCCCAGGCGCCGAGATAGTTCCAGCGCGCGCCGCCCGAGGTCTTGGGATTGGGCGTGACCACCGAGACGCCGGGCTTGGCCAGATCGTCCCAATTCTTGATTTTCTTCGGATTGCCCTTGCGGACCAGGAAGACGATCGTCGACGTATAGGGCGAGGCGTTGTTCGGCAGCTTCTTCTGCCAGTCGGGCGCGATCTTGCCGGTCTTGTTCACGATCGCGTCGATGTCGGCGGCGAGCGCCAGCGTCACGACATCGGCGGAAAGGCCGTCGATCACCGCGCGCGCCTGCGCGCCGGAGCCGGCGTGGGACGCCTGGATCTCGATGGTCTCGCCGGTCTTCGCCTTCCAATCGGCAATGAATGCGGGATTGATCGCCTTATAGAGCTCGCGCGTCGGATCATAGGAGACATTGAGCAGCGCCGTCGCCGCCTGCGCCGTCGCATCGACGAGGATCGACATGCTGGCGGCGAAAGCGATGGCCGCGCCGAGGCGGCGCCGCGAGATTGAAACGCTCCGCATTCTGGTCTCCTTGTATGGTCTATAAATTCAGTCATTTTATGGACTAATATATTTCGACCTGGCTGTAAACGGGGGCGCTCGCTCACAGAGCGTCGTTTTCATGGTTTTTCGAGAGGATCGTAGCGCGACGCTCGGATCGATCAGCGCCGCGAGCCGCTGGCATGCGTCCGGCTGGAGATGAACAGAAACAAGGCGAGGAAGCCCGCGGCGGCGATCAGGTAATAAGGGCTGATCTCGATACGACGCTTGCCCACGGAAAAGGGAAAGCGCGCCTTCCAATGCTCCCCGGCGGCGCCGTCGACGGTGACCTCGCCGACGAATTCGCCCGGCTGAGTGAAGACATGCGCGAAAGAAAACGTCCCTTTGGGATAGATCTGCGGCGCCAGCGACGCAGTGGTCGCGGCCTCTATGTCGACAGGATCTTCGCCGTCGTCGGTCTGGCGCAGGATGCGGAAGCCGGCCTTCATCTCGCGCAGCTCGGGCGCCGCATAATCGAAAACGAAGATCGTCTCCCCCAATTGCGGGGCGTCCTCGCAGAATTTGCGCTGCTGCGGGTCTCCGGGCTGATAGCCGGCGAAATACATGAGCTCCGGGCCGATCTTGAGCACGCAGCTGTCTTTGTCGGGGAGCAGATCGCCGCGCGCCGATGCGATCGACGCCGCGCTCGTCGCGATGAGCGAAGCCAGCAAGAGCGATTGAAAAAAACGGCGGCTCGACATGCTCTTTCCCCCGATGAGCGCCGAGAGGTCTCGATTGGACTTAATCCGCTCTCGCTTTCGTTGCAAGAAGCGCCGGAACGATGAGACCAAGGCCCTCACAAAAAGAAACCGGCCGGGCGCGAGGCCCGGCCGGCGAATGTTTCAGCCTCTATCCGAGGTTCGATCAGAGCATGGGTTCGATCAGGGCATGTCGCCGGCGACGAACTTCGGAATGACCGGGCCGCCGATCTCGGTGGCGTAGCGCTTGCCCGACGGGCCGAAGAACATCAGCAGACCGCCGATCTGGCTGTCCGTGTCATAGGCCAGATCCGAGAGACGCTCGATATCCCAGCGCGCGTCCTGAATCTTCACCTCGATCGTCTTCGTCTCGCCCGGCGCGATCGGCGTCGGATCCGTCGACAGACCGCGGTCGGCCAGCAAATAGTCCGGGAACTCGGGCTTCGTCGTGAACACGTCGGGGTTCAGGAAGCGAAGGCCGGCAGCCGTATATTCGCCGAGCTTCAGCGGCTCGTCCGTCTTGTTGGTGATCTTGACCTGGATCGTCAGCTCGCGGCCCGGGACCTTGTAGACGCCGCCCTTGAGGTCGGCGAGAACAACCTTGGTGCCCACGCCAGCCGTGCCTTCCTCGACGATCGGCGTCAGCGGCTTCTGCAAGCCGGCCTGAAGCGGGATCGTGCGCGGGAAGGTGCTGTTCGTCACGGCGTAGCCGATGATCGTCGCCAGGATCGTCACAGCGAGAACGATAGCGCCGACGCGGCGGTCGTCGTCACCGATCTGCTCCTCGTCCTTGCCTTCGCTGATGCGCAGGTAGGAAGCGATGATGCCCTTCTTGAAGAACCAGTAGAGGATCCAGGCGGCGCCAGCGATCATCCACGGGAAGTGCCAAGCGTAGATGCGGTCGATGCCGTAGGTCTCGAGGTCCACGGTCGTGCCGTCCAGCAGCGTGACAGGGTCGCGGAAGTCCGCCATGTCGCCCTTGATCTCGATCCACTGGCCGGGTCCGATGATCGGGCCGCCGCCTTCGACGTTGATCTGCGCATGAACGTGCCAACGGCCCGCGCGGCGCGCCTTCAGATCGATCTGGAACGCATAGTCCTTGCCGACCTCGAGCGAAACCGAGCGCGGAGCGAACTGCTCGCCGATGAACTGAGCCGTGCGAACCAGAACCGGACCCGGCTCGCCGGCGTTCAGGAACGACGACTTCGGGTTCGCGACGGCCTGCGGCCAAGCCGAGAACACGTGCACCTTGCCCGAAAGCACCATCGACTCGTTGACGTTCAGCGAGGTCTTCGACCACTTCACGTCATACCAGTTCAGCGTGCGCATGCGCAGGAACGCCTGCTGCGACTTCTCGCCATGCGCCGACGCCGGAGCGACGGAGCCCATTGTCGCAGCGACCGCAGCCGCCATGCCCAGGCCGAAGAGCCGAGCGACCCGTCCGGTCGCCAGCACGGCCATTCTCTCCAACAGTTTCATGGAACAACCTCCCAAGTTTCTCTTCGCGGACCGGCCCTGCGGGCCGGTCGTCCGCTGTCGTCCTTGTCGGGAGCGGCTCGGTCCCGGACTCTCTTGCAGGAGCCCTTCGCAGCCGCCCCTCCTCGCGTGAGGGATCTCGTGATCCACGACCTTGCGGTCGATCAGATCTTGCTGATCACCTTCGTGGTGGAGTACCACTTGCCGACGAACCACCACAGGAAGTACACGAGCATCGACACGAAGCCCGAGAAGAACGCGGCCACCGGCACGACGTCCTTACCGAAGGTGCGCAGCGTGCCGCGCTCGACCATGCGGATGTATTCCGGCATCGAGGTGCGGACGAAGTGGAGGCCGATCAGATCGGCCAGAGACATCAGCTGACCATGCTGCTCGGTCGCCTGGTGGAAGGCGGCGATCGCCGGCCAGTTGTTCGGGTAGAACAGCAGGCCCCAGCCCAGAGCGCCGACAACGGCCGTGATCACATAGCTGCCAGACAGCAGCAGGATGATGTCCAGCCACAGAGCCGGAACGATCAGAGCCGACGGGAACACCAGGCTGATCGGGAAGTAGGTCCAGCCCCAGAAGTTCACATAGCGGTTGATCCACTCGCCGATCAGAAGGCCCAGAACCGCGAAGGTCGCGCCGAACGGGAGCTTGAAGTTCTCCCACAGGAACGCCTGCGACGCAGCCGCGAAGGTCACGCCCAGGATCGGGATGACCGTCGGCCACATACGACGGTCTTTCCAGTCGACCCAGAAGTCCCAGTCGCCCGCCGTCAGCATGAAGTGAATGTGATAGCCGCCCAGCACTGCCAGAAACAGCAGCGTCAGAATCAGCCAATCGGACGTCTTGACGCATCCCGCCGCTTCCGCGACGGAATGGAAAGGCCCGATAGCCCCCCCGCTCTTCGATGTAGACATCACTCTTCTCCTTGGTGTCTGTCCGCCCGACGTCTTTGCGCCGGCGTCTCGAGACCTGTCTCCGGCTCTCTCGCGCCGGATTGTCCTTTGAAATACGCCTCTCTCCGGCGGGCTCTTTTCCACTCCTCGCCGAAACCCCGTCCGAACCGCCGGCGTGCGGCTGTCCGGACGAAGCCTTCGTCCCGGGAGCATTCGGAAAATTCAGTCGCCAGAGGCGGCCGTCCGCGTCGAGACGCGGGCGGCCAGAGCTCAGGCCGCTATCAGCCGATCAGCGCCTCGACGCCGTCCTTGCCCAGCAGGCGCTTCACATTGCCCAGGATCTGCAGGACCACGCCGAACACGCCCAGCGCCATCCAGCCGAAGAACACGAAGCCCCAATGCAGCGGAGCGACGAACAGCTCTTCCATGAACCAGAAGGTGTGGCCCCACTCGTTCAGGCCGACATTCGGGATGATCATGAACGGGCCGATGGCCACGATCAGGAACGCCAGCGAATAGCCGTGAGCGAAGTAAGGGATGCGGGTCTTGGCGTAGAAGAACGAGCCCACGCCCATGATCGAGTAGATCGGATAGCTCAGATAGAACTCGATGATGTGCGACGGCGTGAAGTCCGTGTCGCGAATCACCGTCATGTGCCAAGTGCCGTCCTGCTCCGTGAAGAAGCTCGCGCCCCAGTAGATCGCGACCGCGTAAACGGTCAGCCACTGCAGCAGCACGACGTGACGACGAAGCTCCTCACGCGGAGTCACCGCGTCGACATTGCGGTCGCGGGTCTTCCACAGATAGCCGGCGAGGCCGAGACCGGCGACGAGCTCCAGCGGAATTTCCGTCCACAGCATCGTCAGCCAATACGTCTGGAACTCCGGAGCGAACGAGTCGAGACCCGCGCGCCAGCCGAAGATCTGCTCGTAGATACGGATGAACAGGTAGAAAATGTTGAGGACGGCGATGCCGATCCACATGGTCTTCAGGTCCACGATGGCATCTGAGCCGGCGGCTGCGCCGGCCGATGTCTCTGTCGTAACGCTCATCTCAATTCCTCCTAAGTGCTCCCAGGGATTCTCGAAGCGATTTCGCCGCGTCCCGCCTCCCTGCTCGGCACGCGCCTTCGTCTCCGCGGTTGATTGTCAAAGCAGGCGCTTCCTCGCATCGGACGAAGCGCTGTCCCGACCTCCCGTTCTCACCCCCGCGCCAATCCTTTCGAAAGGATCGACCGAAGGCTTTCTTCTTGTTTGCTCGGAGACGAATTCTTTCGAAATCGCCGCGCGAAACGAAAACCCCGGACGTCCGACGCCTCCCAGCGACCAAAACATCCGAAACGCCCCCGTTCGGCGAGCCGCAACCATTTCCGTTCCGCCTCGTAATGACAATATCCAATGGGGTAGTATATGGCAATCTATTGACGGGTATTGGAAACTTTTTAGGGCGGGGTCGCCTTCCCCTAAGCAATCATACTACCCACCCATAAGCACATTGATAGAGAACTTCGATCAATTTATATATTACGTAATTTCATATAGTTATTAGAATTTCTCACGGCGCTTTCCACTCCCCGCCCATATGGGCCATATGACTACCCTTTCAGGCTGTGGCGTCATAGCTCATCGGGCGTCGGTGGACTTTTCCTCCCAGATTCCGATCCCATCCGCGGCGCCTTCGGCGGCGGCGCGTGCGATCGACATGCCGTCGAGCGTCAGATCGGCTCCGATCTCGGCCAGCGGCTTCAGCACGAAGGCCCGCGAGAACAGCTCCTTATGCGGCAGAGTGAGCTCTGGGTCATCCAATGTGTGATCGCCGAGAAACAGAATATCGACGTCGATGAGCCGCGGTCCCCAGCGTCGCGTCGGAGTGCGGCCCATATCCGCCTCTATCGTCTTGACCGCCGCCAGCAGCTCATAGGGAGAGAGGCTAGTCCAGCCGAGCGCGCAGGCGTTGGCGAAATCGCCCTGGTCGAGATCGCCCCAGGGCGGCGTCCGGTAGATGCGCGAGACGGCGTCGAGGCGGGCGATCCGGCGCTCCGCGACGAGCGCGACCGCCCGTCTTATATTGGCCGGCCTATCCCCGAGATTGCTGCCGAAGCCGAAGCCGACGCGTGTCTCAGCCATCGTCATGATCGTCTTTGTCCCTTTGTTGTCAGAGTGTCGAGCACGGCGAAGGCCGCTTTGTGCTCGGCCGCGTCATGGACGCGGAAGATCCGCGCGCCCTCCATCGCCGCGATGAGATTCGCCGCCACAGTGGCGATGAGGCGCGCATCCACCTCCGCGCCGAGCAGCGCTCCGAAGAGGCGCTTTCGCGACACGCCGATCAGCACGGGCCGCCCGAATCGCAGCAGCTCGGGCACGGCTCGCAGGGCCGCGAAATCCTGCTCGCGCGTCTTGCCGAAGCCGACGCCGGGATCGAGAATCACGCGAGACTCCGGCACGCCCGCCGCCGCGGCGATCTCCAGAGAGCGCTCGAAAAAGCCGAGCATGTCCGAGACGATGTCGATTTCCGGCGCGATTTCGGCGCGATTATGCATGGCGACGACGCCGGCGCCCGCCTCGGCGATCGCCGGGGCCATATCGGGATCGCGGTGCAGGCCCCAGATATCATTGACGATCGCGACGCCCGCGGCGAGCGCGCGGCGGGCCGTCTGCGCTTTATAGGTGTCGATAGAGACCGGGACGCCACATTGCGAGACAAGCGCGTCCAGCAACGGCGCGAGCCGTGTCCATTCTTCTTCGGCGGTGAGGGGCGTGTGGCCCGGCCGCGTCGATTCGGCGCCGACGTCGACGATATCGGCGCCGTCGGCGGCGAGCTTCCTCGCCTGGGCCAGAGCGGCCTCGGGCGCGAAGAAGCGGCCGCCGTCGGAAAAGGAATCGGGCGTCACATTGACGATGCCCATGATGACCGGCCGCGTCTCGACGAGCGAAAAGAACCGCTCGCGCGACGTCTCTCGAGTCGTCGTCACTCTCGTCTCCAAGGGGTAGAAATTTCGGTCAGTCGTATTTGATATAGGCGAAGCGCTGGTCGGTCTCGGGCGTTCCCTCGAGCGCGCCGCCCTCCTTGCCCGGCCGCCAGGAGACGACCTCCTCGATCTTGCGCGCGAGCTCGAAATCCTTGTCGGTCACGCCCTTGGCCGTATGCGTCATCAGCTTCACCTCGACAAAAGCGTAGGAGGCGGCGATGTCCGGATGGTGCCAAGCGGCCTCGGCGAGATGGCCGACCGTATTGACGACCATCAACGTGCCCTTCCAGCCATGGGTCTTGAATTTGCGACGAATCCAGCCGTTCTCGAACCGCCAGTGCGGCAGCTCGGCGGCGAGGCGGGCGGCGATCTCCTCTTGCGAATACACGCGCTCCTCGGCGGCCATGGCGTCCCCCTCTCTCGCTCGTCTTCCCGGACGAGCTCCTGATCCCCAGACGAGCCCTTCTTCTCCCGACGGGCCCTTGCTTCTCCAGACGAGCCCTTGCCTTCGCACGCGCGGCGCCTTACTCGGCCTAGTCGATTGCGCGCGAGGCCCGTCGACGACGGCGTGAAACCGCGCCGGGAAGCGAGATATAGCGGATATTCCGCACAAAGTCCGAAAATGAGGCTCCATGCCGATCAGCGTGAGCGTCGTCGCCGCGGCGAGACTGCATCTCGGCTTCCTGGACATGAATGGCGCGCTCGGCCGCAAATTCGGCGGGCTCGGCCTCTCCATCGACGCTCCGACGACGCGACTCACGCTGCGGCCGGCCGAAACGATGGAGGCCACGGGCCCGGACGCCGAGCGCGCCCGCGCGCTGCTGGAGAACGCCGTCGCGGCGCTCGCGCCCGGCAAGCGCTATAGGCTGACGATCGATCAGGCGATCCCGCCGCATTCGGGCCTCGGCTCCGGCACGCAGCTCGCGCTGGCGATCGCCGCCGCGCTGCGCCGCATCGAGGATCTGCCGCAGCATGTGGAGGCGGACGCCGCTCTGCTGCAACGGGGGGCGCGCTCCGGCCTCGGCGCCGGGCTGTTCACGCGCGGCGGCCTCGTCGTGGACGGCGGCCGCGGCGCCGACACCACGACGCCGCCCGTCCTCTCCCGCCTCGCCTTCCCGGAGGATTGGCGCATTCTTCTCGTGTCCGATCCCGCTGCGATCGGCCTCCACGGCGCCGCGGAGCGCAAGGCCTTCGCCGAATTGCCGCCCTTCTCGGAGGCGGACGCCGGGAAATTGTGCCGGCTCGTGCTGATGCAGGCGCTGCCGGCGGCGGCGGAAGCAGATTTCGCCGCTTTCGGCGGCGCCGTCACGGCGATTCAGGCGATCGTCGGGGATTATTTCGCGCCGGCGCAGGGCGGGAGACGCTTCACCAGCGCGGCCGTCGAAAATCTGCTGGCCCGGCTGGCGGAGGCCGGCGCGACCGGAGTCGGACAGACCTCCTGGGGACCGACCGGCTTCGCCTTCACGCCCAATGAAGCGGAGGCCCGACGCCTCGAGGCGCGCGTGCGCGACGCGGCCGAGCGAAACGGCTTGTCGCTCGCCGTCGTCGCCGGCTCGGACCGGGGCGCGCGCATCGACGCGGTCTACGCCGACATCGCCTGAGCCCCGCCGCTCTCACGAGCGTCCGAGGACGAACTCCAGCAGGCCTTTCATATCCGGGGCGATTTTGTCGGGCGCGACGCCGAGCTTTTCGGCCGGCAGGCCGAAACGGTTCACCCAAATGGTCGGATAGCCGAAGGCCTTGGCCCCATAGGCGTCCCAACTGCCGAAAGCCGCGAAGAGAATCTCCTCCTTGGCGAGCTTCAGCCGCGCCATTCCGAGCGCATAGGCCTTGGGATCGGGCTTATAGGTCTTATTGACCTCCGTGCTCAGCAATTCCTCGAAATAGCCGGTGAGGCCGGCGCGCTCGGCATTGGCCTGCAGCATTCGGCCGCTGAAATTCGCCAGGGTGATGACGCGCACGCCGGCGGCTTTCAGCCGGCGCAGCGCATCCAGCGTATCCGGCCAGGGGGTGAGCGTCAGATAGGCGTTCAGCAGGCGCTCGCGCTTTTCCGGCGGAAGATCGAGCTTCATCGCTTCGGCCGCATAGGCGAGCGCATCGCCCGTCACCTCGAAAAAATCCGCGTGTCGGCCGGTGAGCGAGCGCAGGAAGCAATATTCGAACTGCTTGGCGCGCCAAAGCTTGGCGAATTCCGCGCCCTTGCCCGGATAGGCCGCCTCGACCGCCGGAATCACCGAATTGGCGTCGAAGAGCACGAAATAGTCGAAAGCCACCGCCTTGAAGCGCGGCGTCGGCGGCCCCTCCGCCCGGGCGAGCCCCAAAGGCGCGACACTGAAGAGGAGGAAGAAAAACACTCTGGTCAATTTCATGACGGCTTCTCCGCTAGCGCGGCCTAGAGTCTCTTGCTTTGACGCGCTTCCGACGCCGAACCGGCGTCTGCTTCGGCTGGAAGCGCTCTATGCGCCGCGCTGTCGAGGTTCGACGGCGGCCTTTCCCGTGTTTCATCGGGTCGGCGAGAAATTTTCAAGGGGGCCCGCGAGAGAGCAAGATCGGTCGAGCGCGCCGCCGACCCGACGGCTTACATGAAAGCGCCACGGAGGAAGCGATGACGAAAGCGGCGCTCGAGAAATACCAGACCCGAATGCGACGCGTGCTGGATCATATCGACCGGCATCTCGACGAGGATCTGGACCTTACGGCTCTCAGCGGCGTGGCGGCTTTCTCGAAGCACCACTTCCACCGGCAGTTCAGCGCGACTTTCGGCCTCTCGGCGCATCGCTATGTCCAATTCGCCCGCATGAAGCGCGCGTCCTATCGGCTGGCGTTTCGCGACGACGCCAAGGTGATCGAGATCGCCATGGACGCCGGCTATGAGGCGCCGGACGCTTTCGCCCGGGCGTTTCGTGATTGCGTCGGGCAAACGCCGTCGGCCTTCCGCAAATCTCCCGATTGGGAGCAATGGCTCGCGGCCTTGCAGCCGCTCGACAAAGCCAGGAGCGCAAACATGATCTATTCGCCGAATGATGTGGCCGTGCGGGAGTTTCCGGCGACGCAGGTCGCCATTCTGACCCATAGAGGCGACCCGGCGCTCGTCTATGAGACCGTGCGGCGCTTCATCGATTGGCGCAGAGCCGCAGGGCTCGGGCGCGATATCGCCGCGACCTATACGATCTTCCCTTGCGACCCGCGCACGACGCCGCCCGACGCGTTCCGTCTCGACCTCTGCGCCGGCGCCAATCGTCCGATCGAAACCAATGCGCAGGGCGTCGCCGCCGGCGTGATTCCGGGAGGACGCTGCGCCGTTTTGCGAGTCATCGGCTCCAGCGAAAATCTGGAGCAGGCGGCGCTGTTCCTCTATCGCGACTGGCTGCCGTCGAGCGGCGAGGAGGCCCGCGATTTTCCGCTATTCTGTCAGCGGATCAGCTTCTTTCCCGATGTCCCCGAGCATGAGACGATCACCGATCTGTTCCTGCCGATCGAATAATCGCCGGCGGAAAGCGACGAGCCGGTCATCGCGCCGACATCGAATTTCGGCTAGAAAGCTTTACCCCGAGCGCGCGGCCGGGCGGCCCGGGGACCGCGCGAGATATCGAACGACGGCCGCCGGGATCCCAATAAATGAAGAAGACAGCCGCGACGTTCTTGGTTTTCGCTCTGCTCTGCGCGCCCGCCGCCGCGCGCGACGCGGGCTTCGTCACGCCGGAGCAGAGCCATCCTCTCGAAATACTCGCCACGCCGCCCGCGCCGCATTCCGCGACGAACGACGCCGAGCTCGCCGAGCTGCATCGCATCGAGGATGCGCGCACCGCCGAGCAGGTCGCGCGCGCCAAAGCGGACGACGACAACCAGACGATCTTCCTGTTCAAGACCGTCTTCGGCGACAAATTCACCAAGGAGAATTTGCCGGCCGTCGACGCGCTGGGCGCGCGGCTGAAGGCGGATGAATCGGCCAATACGGGCGCCGCCAAGGAGGCCTTCCACCGCATCCGGCCGTATAATGTCGACAAGACGCTGCATCCGGTGTGCAAGACCAAGACGAAGGACGATTCCTATCCGAGCGGCCATACGACGGTCGGCTATCTGATGGGTCTGGCGCTGATCGATCTCGCGCCGGAGCGACGCGACGACATTCTCGCGCGCGCCGATGATTACGCCCATAATCGTCTCGTCTGCGGCGTGCATTTCCCGACCGACGTGGCCGCGGCGCGGCTGATCGCCTATGCGGTGCATGCGATCACGGAGCTCGATCCGGACTATCGAAAAGCGGCGGCCGCCGCCCGTGCCGAGCTGCGCAGCGCGCTCGGTCTCGCCCGCGCCGATTGATGCGGCGGGGCAGCCGAGAGAAAAAGCAGCGGACGCGAAGCCAAGGGCTCCGCGTCCGCTCTCGTTCAGTAATTATAATAGGCGACGCAGACGCGATTGCCGTAGTAATCCCAACCCCAGCGGGCGCATTGCTGCGGCGGCGCCGTAGCCGCTCCGACGACGGCGCCGGTCGCAGCGCCGATCGCCGCCCCCGCCAAAGTGCCGCCGGCGCGGCCGCCGGAGGCCGCGGCGCCGATCGCCGCTCCGCCCGCGCCGCCGATCAAGGCGCCGCCCGCGGCGCGCTCACCGGGCGTATTGCAGGCGGCGAGCGGCGCGGCCATGGCCAACGCCGCCGCCAGAACAAAAATCTTCTTCATGGAGTGTCCCTCCCTCCGTGTGAGCCCATGCGACGCGCCTGGCCGACGGCGATTTCGTCGATGCGGCCCGCATTTCGCAGCGGCCGAGCCCGAGACAACTTTCCGAAACCGGCGAAAAGATGACCCCTGTCGACGCAACGCCCTACAAATCCCACGCTTTCGACGCGAATGACAGAGGAGAGTTTCGCGCAAGGGCGTTCGCCTTGCTGCTGCTCGTCGCGGTCTCATTCGTCGGTCCGGCGCGCGCCGGCGATTCCTATCGCTGGCTGCAGGCGACGGCCGAAGGCTGGCAGGCGCGCGCGATCACGCAGAACGCCTCCTGTCCGACGGCCGAGATCGACGGCAGCGCCGTCCTCATGACGCCGCGCGCGCAGCCGGGAGACGGTTTTCCCGTCACCATTTGCGCCGTGAATGTTCCAAAAGGCGCGAAGAGCGTCGCCATCGACGGCTCGCCGCTCGCGCCGCCGCCCGCTCGCGTCGACAGGATTCTGGTGTTCGGCGACACGGGCTGCCGGCTCAAGGGCATGTTCTTGCAGGACTGCAACTCGATCCGCGCCTGGCCGTTCCGCCTCACCGCGGATATGGCCGCCGAACTCGCGCCGGATCTCGTCGTCCATGTCGGCGACTATCACTATCGCGAAAACGCCTGCCCGGCGGGCGTGAAGGGCTGCGCCGGCTCGCCGCATGGCGACAATTGGGAGACCTGGAAAGCCGATTTCTTCGAGCCCGCCGCCGCCCTGCTCGGCGCCGCGCCCTTGGTGCTCGTGCGCGGCAATCATGAAATCTGCGCGCGCGCCGGCAACGGCTGGACTCGCGCCCTCTCACCCGTTCCACCCTCCGAGGACGGGCGATGCATCGAGCGGGAGGAGGCCTATCTGGTCGATCTCGACAATCCGAAGCTCTTCGTCCTCGACACGACCGAGGCGGAGGAGCGCACTGTCGTCGGCGAGCAGGCCGCCTTTTTGCGCAAGCAGCTGGCGGTGGCGAAGGATATCCCCGGACCGGTCTGGTATGCGTTCCACAAGCCGATATTTTCGCTCTTCCAGTCCAAGAAGGGAGAGAGGCTCGGCGTGAACGAGACGCTCGCCGCCGCCGCGCATGACGGCCTGCCGAGCGGCGTTCAGGCGATCCTGTCGGGCCATCTGCACGCATTCGAGGCGATGAGCTATCGCGAAGATCGGCCAGCGCAATTCGTCGTCGGCGTCGGCGGCACGGCAATGGACCCGAACATTCCCGCCAATTTCGACGGAGCGACGATCGGCGAAGCGACGGTCGAGCGTGGCCGCGGGGTCGCCGCCACTTTCGGCTTCGCGACCTTCGAGCGCGGCGAGGGCGAGTGGATCGTCACCAATTATGACGCACATGCGGCGCCGCTGCTGCGCTGCCATTTGCGCGGACGCAAGATAGATTGCGAGTGACGCCGTATCCGCGCGCAGCGTTCACCAGAGCGTTTCCAGCCGAAGGGGATACCGGTTCGGCGTTGGAAACGGGTCAGAACAAAAGCATAGAGCCTTTCCGTATTTCATTGAAACACGGAAAGGCTCTAGCGAATATCGAGCGAGCCTGAAGGCTCGCGGTCCAGAGTGCGCGTCGGACCGCGAGCCTTCAGGCTCGCATCCGTTCGAGCTACCCAGAAACCGTCGCGGCTCGCGCGTCTCATTCGACGCCGAGAACCCGAAGGCTCCCGCGCGCTCAGCGTGTCAGCGCCTGCTCGATCGCCGCGCTGACGGCGTCGACCGGCGCCATGCCGTCCACCAGCTTCAGCTCGCCCTTGCCGGCGTAATAATCCGACACCGGCGCCGTCTGGCTGCGATAGGCTTCGAGCCGCGTCTTGAACGCCTGCGGATTGTCGTCGGCGCGAACATCGCCCCCGCGGGCGCGCGTCTCGTCGACTCTATTCTGCATGCGCGCGAGGAGAGCGTTCTCGTCGACGCCGAGCTCTATGACGGCGTCGAGCCGCAACCCTTCGCGATCGAGCAGCTCATCGAGCGCGCGCGCCTGCGCGACCGTGCGCGGAAAGCCGTCGAGGATGAAGCCGCCCTCGGCGTCCTTCTGCTTGATGCGTTGGCCGATGATGCCGACCACCACCGCATCCGGCACCAGCGCGCCGCGATCCATGATCTCCTTGGCCTCGAGGCCGATCGGAGTCCTCGCCTCGACGGCGGCGCGCAGCATGTCGCCGGTCGAAAGCTGAGGGATCGCATATTTCGCGACGAGCCGAGCCGATTGCGTGCCCTTGCCCGCGCCCGGCGGTCCGAGCAGCACCAGCCTCATTTGCGTCGCCCGCGCAGTTTCGTCTTGCGGATCAGGCCCTCATATTGATGGGCCTGGAGATGGCCGTGGATCTGCGCAACCGTATCCATCGTCACGCTCACCACGATGAGCAGCGAGGTGCCGCCGAAATAGAAGGGCAGATTGGCGTAGGAGATCAGCATCTCCGGCAGAAGGCAGATGATCGCCAGATAGGCGGCGCCGAGCACGGTGATGCGCATCAGCACATCGTCGATGAATTTCGCCGTGCGCTCGCCAGGGCGTATGCCCGGAATGAAGCCGCCATGCTTCTTCAGATTATCGGCGGTCTCCGTCGGATTGAAGACGATCGCCGTATAGAAGAAGGCGAAGAACACGATCAGCCCCACATAGGACAGCATGTAGAGCGGCCGTCCATGCCCGAAATAGGCGGAGATGGTCGCGAAAATATTGTCCGTGCCCTGCGTCTGGTAGAAATTGGCGATCGTCGTCGGCAGCAGCAGCAGCGAGGAGGCGAAGATCGGCGGAATGACGCCGGAGGTGTTGAGCTTGAGCGGCAGGAAGGACGTCTGCCCCTCATAGACGCGATTGCCGTGCTGTCGTTTGGGATAGGTGATGAGCAATCGCCTCTGCGCTCGCTCCATATAGACGATGAAGGCGATGACGAAGAAGGACATGGCGATCACGCCGAGGATGACGCCGGTCGAGATCGCGCCCTGCTTGCCGAGCTCGAGAGTGCTGAGGATCGCCGCCGGGAAGGCCGCGACAATGCCCGCGAAAATAATCAGCGAGGAGCCATTGCCGATGCCGCGCGAGGTGATCTGCTCGCCGAGCCACATCAGGAACATGGTGCCGCCGACGAGCGTGCAGACGGTCGTCAGGCGGAAGAACAGCCCCGGCTCGGTGACGACGCCTTGCTGGCCCTCGAGGCCGATCGCCATGCCGTAGGCCTGGAACGTCGCCAGAATGACGGTGAGATAACGCGTATATTGGTTGAGGACCTTGCGGCCCTGCTCGCCTTCCTTCTTCACCTGCTCGAGCGACGGTATGACCGTGGTCAGCAGCTGAATGATGATGGAGGCGGAAATATAGGGCATGATGTTCAACGCGAAGATCGCGCTGCGCTGAACGGCGCCGCCGGCGAACATGTTGAACAGCTCGAGCACGCCCTTCGATTGGCCGAAGAAGCTCTTGGCGAAGGCGTCCGGGTCGATGCCCGGCAGCGGCACATAAGTGCCGAGGCGATAGACGATCAGCGCGCCGAGCGTGAACCAGATGCGTTTCTTGAGCTCATCCGCCTTGCCGAAAGCGGAGAAATTGACGTTGGCCGCAAGCTGTTCGGCTGCCGATGCCATGGGCGAGGCTCCCTCGTCGCGCGCCGCGCGGTTTTTTTAAGCGAGCGTCGAAGCGACGCAGCGCTGCCCGCCGCGACGCCGCGCTCCGATTTCGGCCAAGCCCTGTCGAAGGGGCCGGACCCGGCGCATGTCTATCGCACGATGTCGGCGAAAAAAAAGTCTAGCCTCTTCTCGCCGGCTCGCACAGGCGACTCCGTATCACGACGGATGGGCGGATCGCCAGTTTTTTGGTCGATACGACTAACTTCGAGGCGGCAAAAATAGGCCGCCTCGAATGATCGTCCGGTCTTCGCGAGGCGAAACGGGCGTCGGCGTCAGGCCGAGGCCGGCTCCTCCGCCGCGACCAGCAGCTTGATCGAACCGCCAGCGCTCTCGATCGCGGCCACGGCCGATTTCGACGCGGCCGCGACCTCGAAGGCGAGCTTCGCCTCGAGCTTGCCATTGCCGAGAATCTTCACGCCGTCGCGCGGCTTGGCCACGACGCCGGCGGCGATCAGCGCCTCGAGGGTGACCGGCGCGGCGGCGTCGAGCTTGCCCGCTTCCACCGCCTGCTGAATGCGGCCGAGATTGACCTCATTATAGTCGGTCGAGAACGGATTGTAGAATCCGCGCTTCGGCAGACGGCGATGCAAAGGCATCTGGCCGCCTTCGAAGCCTTTCACGGCGACGCCGGTGCGGGCCTTCTGGCCCTTCACACCGCGTCCCGCGGTCTTGCCCTTGCCGGAGCCGATGCCGCGGCCGACACGCATGCGATTCTTGCTTGCGCCGGGATTGTCGGAGAGGTCGTTGAGCTTCACCATTGTTCCGGCCCTCACTTCTCGTCGACGATTTTGACGAGATGCGCGACTTTCGCGATCATCCCGCGCACCGCGGGCGTGTCCTCGAGAGTGCGCCGACGACCGATGCGGGTGAGGCCGAGGCCCGTCAGCGTCCTACGCTGACGCTCCGGACGGCCGGTCGCGCTGCCGGTCTGTTCGACGGTAATCTTCTTATCGCTCATCGCAAGCCCTCCTCTCAGGCGTCGACGGCTTCGGCTTCGGCGCCCTGACGGCGCGCCTGAAGCGCGGAAACCTTGAGAGAACGGCGCGCCGCCACCGAGCGCGGCGAATCCTCGCGCTCGAGCGCGTCGAACGTCGCGCGAATCATGTTGTAGGGATTGGACGAGCCCTGGCTCTTGGCCACGACGTCGTGAACCCCGAGCGTCTCGAACACGGCGCGCATCGGGCCGCCGGCGATGATGCCGGTGCCGGGAGGCGCGGCGCGCAGCACGACGCGGCCCGCGCCATGGCGGCCGTTGACGTCGTGATGCAGCGTGCGGCCCTCGCGCAGCGGCACGCGGATCAGCGCGCGCTTGGCGGCTTCCGTCGCCTTGCGGATCGCCTCCGGCACTTCACGCGCCTTGCCATGGCCATAGCCGACGCGGCCCTTCTGGTCGCCGACCACGACGAGCGCGGCGAAGCCGAAGCGCCGGCCGCCCTTCACCACTTTGGCGACACGGTTGATATGGACGAGGCGGTCCACGAACTCATTGTCGCGGTCGTCCCGATCCCGGTCGCGGCCGCGGCCGCCTTCTGGTTCACGAGCCATTTTCTCTTCCGTCACTTACGCGGCAATATCGCCGCTCGCTTGGGGTTTTCCCCTCTCCCGCGCGCGGGAGAGGGTGGCCTCGCGAAGCGAGGTCGGGTGAGGGCCCTTGCCCATTTTCCGACCAAGTCGCAACGGCCCTCATCCGTCACCGCTTCGCGGCGACACCTTCTCCCGCGCGCGGGAGAAGGATTTTAGAACTGCAGGCCGCCCTCGCGGGCGCCCTCGGCCAGCGCCTGCACGCGGCCGTGATAAATATAGGCGCCGCGGTCGAACACCACTTCCGTGACGCCCTTGGCGACCGCGCGCTCGGCGAGCTGCTTGCCGACGATATGCGCCGCTTCCTTATTGGCGCCCGTCTTCAGCGTCTCGCGATTGGCCTTTTCGAGAGTGGAGGCCGACACGATGGTCACTCCATTCTCGTCGTCGATGATCTGCGCATAAATCTGCTCCGAGGAGCGGAACACAGACAGACGCGGCCGGCCATAGGCGCGCGCGCGAATGCTGCGACGGACCCGCGCCTTGCGGCGGGCGACTGCATCTACGTCCTTTGCCATGGCTGGCGTCCTTACTTCTTCTTGCCTTCCTTGCGGAAGATGAACTCATTCGCGTATTTCACGCCCTTGCCCTTATAGGGCTCGGGGCCGCGCAACGCACGGATCTCGGCGGCGACCTGTCCTACCTGGCGCTTGTCGACGCCGGTGATGGTGATCTCCGTCGGCTTGGGCGTCACGATCGCGATCCCGGCCGGAATCGGATAGTTCACGTCGTGCGAATAGCCGAGCGCGAGCTGCAGATTCTTGCCGGCGATCGCGGCGCGATAACCGACGCCGCTGATTTCGAGCTTCTTTTCGAAGCCGGCGGTCACGCCGACGACGAGATTATTGACCTGAGCGCGCGATGTGCCCCAGAGCGCGCGGGCGCGCTTGCTGTTGGAGCGCGGGTCGACCTTGATCGCGTTGCCTTCCTGGGTCACCGCGACATCGTCGGGAACCCGGAACTGCAGCTCGCCCTTCGCGCCCTTCACCTGGACGAGCTGACCGTCGACTTTGGCGGTCACGCCGGCCGGCACGATGACGGGCTTCTTGCCGATACGAGACATGGTTGAAGTCCTATCCCAAATCTTTCGGGCGCAGGTCAGAAGACCTTCGCCAGCACCTCGCCGCCGACATTATTCTCGCGGGCCTTGTGATCGGCCATGACGCCCTTTGGCGTCGACACGATGGTGATGCCGAGGCCGTTGGCCACGCGCGGGGTCTTGTCGACGCCCGCATAGACGCGCCGGCCCGGACGCGAGACGCGCTCGATCTGCTTGATGACCGGGTCGCCGTCGAAATATTTCAGCTCGACCTCGAACTCCGTGCGGCCATTGCCGAAATCCGTGGTCGTATAGCCACGGATGTAGCCTTCTTCCTTCAGCACGTCCAGAACATGGGCGCGCAGGCGCGAGCCCGGCGTCGAGACCTTGTCCTTGCGGCGCATCTGCGCATTGCGGATGCGGGTGAGCAGATCGCCCAACGGATCGCTGATCGACATGTGCTCTGCTCCCTTACCAGCTGGACTTGACGAGACCGGGGATGAGACCGCGCGAGCCGAGCTCGCGCAGCGCGATGCGCGACAGCTTCAGCTTGCGGTAGAAAGCGCGCGGACGCCCCGAGACCTCGCAGCGGTTGCGAAAGCGAATCGCGGCGGAATTGCGCGGCAGCTCGGCGAGCTTGAGGCGCGCCTCGAACCGCTCTTCCGCCGTCGACGCCTCGTCATTCGCCTTCGCCTTCAGCCGCGCCCTGCGGCCGGCATAGGCCTTGGCGAGCTTCGCCCGGCGCTTGTTGGTCTCGATCGAACTCTTTTTGGCCATGTTCTACGCCTTCGGTTTCCGCGTTTGAGACTTCTTCCGTCTCACTGCCGGAACGGGAAATTGAACGCGCGCAGGAGCGCACGCGCCTCATCGTCGGTCTTGGCCGTGGTCACGACGATCACGTCCATGCCGAGGATCGACTCGGCCTTGTCATAGTCGATCTCGGGAAACACGATATGCTCCTTGATGCCGAGGGCGTAGGAGCCGCGTCCGTCGAAGGACTTCGGGTTCAGGCCGCGGAAATCGCGAACGCGCGGCAGCGCGATCGTGATCAGGCGGTCCAGAAATTCATACATGCGCGTCTTACGCAGCGTGACCTTGGCGCCGATCGGCATGTTCTCGCGCACCTTGAAGGTCGAGATCGCCTTGCGGGCCCGCGTCACCACCGGCTTCTGCCCGGCGATGAGGCTGAGATCGGCCGCAGCCGCGGTCACTTTCTTGGTGTCGTTGACCGCTTCGCCGACGCCCATGTTCAGGACGATCTTCTCGATCGCCGGCACTTCGAAAGCGTTCTTATAGCCGAACTCTTCCATGAGCTTGGCGCGAACCACTTCCTCATAGTGCTTTTTCAGCCGCACCTCATAGGGCCCGTCGGGAAGCGACTTGGGCCCGGAGGAGCGCCCCTCGCCCTCGTCCACGGAGGCGGACTTCGGAGCGGCCTTCGACTTCGTGGCCTTCTTGTTGGCCTCGCCTTCCGCCTTCGGAGCCTTGGCGGCTTTCGGCTTCTTTTCCTCAGCCATCGATCTGTTCTCCGGAACGCTTGGCGATGCGGACCTTGCGGCCGTCATCGAGAATCTTGAATCCGACGCGCGTCGGCTTGCCGTCCTTGGGATCGGCGACCGCCAGATTGGAGAGGTCGAGCGCCGCCGCCTTGGTGATGATGCCGGCCTCTTGCGAGCGCGTCTGGCGCTGGTGGCGCTTGACAAGATTGACTCCCTCGACCACGGCGCGACCTTCCGTCGGCAGCACCTGCATCACCTGACCCGTGCGGCCCTTGTCGCGACCGGCGAGAACGACGACCTTGTCGCCTTTCTTGATTTTCGCGGCCATCACAGCACCTCCGGCGCGAGCGAAATGATCTTCATATGGTTCTTGGCGCGCAGCTCGCGCGGCACGGGTCCGAAGATACGCGTGCCGATCGGCTCTTTCTGATTGTTGATCAGAACCGCGGCATTGGAATCGAAGCGGATCACCGAACCATCGGCGCGCTTGATGTCCTTGGCGGTGCGGACCACGACCGCCTTCAGCACGTCGCCCTTCTTCACGCGACCGCGCGGAATCGCCTCTTTGATCGAGACGACGATAATGTCGCCGACCCCGGCGTATTTGCGCTTGGAGCCGCCCAGCACCTTGATGCACATGACGCGGCGGGCGCCCGAATTATCGGCGACATCGAGGTTTGTCTGCATCTGTATCATGGCTTATCCCGCCCTTCGTCTCGGTCTGGTTTCGGTTCCCCGACTTCGCCCGAGAAAACCATTCCACTACGTCTCGTCTTTTCGAGGCTTTACGCCTTGCCGTCGGCTTCGACCACACGCCAGCGCTTCAGCCGTGAGATCGGCGCCGTCTCTTCGATCGTCACCTCGTCGCCGACCTTGAACGTCTGCGCTTCGTCATGCGCGTGATAGTTCTTGGTGCGACGCACGGTCTTCTTGAACAGCGGATGGGTGAAGCGGCGCTCCACCTTCACCACCACGGTCTTGTTCTGCTTGTCGCTGACGACGACGCCCTGAAGAATTCGCTTCGGCATTGGCGCTCTCTCAACTCTGTTGTTCAGCGCGCTTCTGCGCGGCGATGGATTTGGCGCGGGCGATGTCGCGGCGAACGACGCGCACGCGCGCGGTGTTCTCGAGCTGCCCGGTGGCGCGCTGGAAGCGAAGATTGAACTGCTCTTTCTTCAGCTTCAGCACTTCCTCGTCCAGCAGATCGAGAGAGAGCGCGCGAAGATCGGAGACGCGTTGCTTGTTCGTGCTCATGATCCCAATCCTCACTCGGCGATGCGCTCGATGAAGCGCGTCTTGATCGGCAGCTTCGCGGCGGCGAGCGTCAGAGCCTCGCGCGCGAGCTCGCCGGACACGCCGTCGACCTCGAACATGATACGGCCCGGCGCGACGCGCACGGCCCAGAGCTCCGGCGCGCCCTTGCCTTTACCCATGCGCACTTCGGTCGGCTTCTTGGAGACCGGCACATCGGGGAAGATGCGGATCCACACGCGGCCGGCGCGCTTCATATGGCGCGTCATGGCGCGGCGAGCCGCCTCGATCTGGCGCGCTGTGATGCGCTCCGGCTCGAGGGCCTTGAGGCCGAACTGCCCGAAGTTCAGCGAAAAGCCGCCTTTGGCGTTTCCGTGAATACGGCCTTTGAAGGCCTTGCGGAACCTGGTGCGTTTGGGTTGCAACATGATGTCGAACTCTCGAAATTAGGCCGCGTCGCGGGGTTCGCGCGGCTCGCGACGACGACGCTCGCCATGGTGTTCGCGCTCTCCGCCGCCGGCCGCCTGCTCGGCCAGACGCTTGTCCTGCGCCATCGGATCATGCTCGAGGATCTCGCCCTTGAAGATCCAGACCTTGATGCCGCATGCGCCATAGGCGGTATGCGCGGTGGCGACGCCATAATCGACATCGGCGCGTAGCGTATGCAGCGGCACGCGGCCCTCGCGATACCATTCGAGGCGCGCAATCTCGGCGCCGCCGAGACGGCCCGAGCAATTGATGCGAATGCCCTGCGCGCCGAGACGGATCGCCGACTGCACCGCGCGCTTCATGGCGCGGCGGAAAGCGACGCGGCGCTCGAGCTGCTGAGCGATCGAATCGGCGACCAGCGTGGCCTCGACCTCGGGCTTGCGCACCTCGACGATATTGATCACCACTTCGCTGCCGGTGAGCTTGCCGACCAGCTTGCGAATCTTGTCGATGTCCGCGCCCTTCTTGCCGATGACGACGCCCGGACGCGCCGAGTGGATCGTCACGCGGCACTTCTTGTGCGGACGCTCGATGATGATGCGCGACACCGCCGCCTGCTTGAGATTCTTCGCCACCGCTGCGCGAATGGCGAGATCCTCGTGCAGAAGCTTGGCGTATTCGCCCTTGCTCGCGAACCAGCGCGAGTCCCAGGTGCGGTTGACGCCGAGGCGCAGCCCGATCGGATTGACCTTCTGACCCATCGTAGGCTCCCTTTAGGCTTTCGCCGGCGTTTCGACTTCGCGGACGATGATCGTCAGATTCGCGAAGGGCTTCTCGATCCGGCTGGAGCGACCGCGCGCCCGCGCCGCGAAGCGCCGCATGACCAGCGATTTGCCCACGAAAGCCTGCGCGACGATCAGATCGTCGACGTCGAGACCGTGATTGTTCTCGGCGTTGGCGATGGCGCTCTCCAAGGTCTTCTTCACCTCGTGAGCGATGCGCTTCCTCGAGAATTCGAGATCGGCGAGCGCGCGATCGACCTTCTTGCCGCGGATGAGCTGGGCGAGAAGATTGAGCTTCTGCGGGGAGACGCGCAGCGTGTTGGCGACGGCTTTCGCCTCATTGTCGGCCAGCGCGCGCGGATTGCTCGGCTTGGACATTCGATCAGCCCCTCTTCGACTTCTTGTCCGCCGCGTGACCATGGAAGGTGCGGGTCGGAGAGAATTCGCCGAACTTGTGCCCGATCATGTCTTCGCTGACAGCCACCGGCACGTGTTTGTGGCCATTGTGCACGCCGAAGGTCAGTCCGACGAACTGCGGCAGAATGGTGGAGCGACGGCTCCAGATCTTGATGATGTCACTGCGTCCCGAGGCGCGTGCGGTCTCCGCCTTCTTCAGCAGAAAACCGTCGACGAACGGGCCCTTCCAGATCGAGCGAGCCATGGATCAGCCCTTCTTCTTCTTGGCGTGCCGCGAGGACACGATGAATTTGTCGGTCTTCTTGTTCGTGCGGGTCTTCTTGCCCTTGGTCGGCTTGCCCCACGGCGTGACCGGGTGACGACCGCCCGAGGTGCGGCCCTCGCCGCCGCCGTGCGGATGGTCGACCGGGTTCATGGTGACGCCGCGATTGTGCGGGCGACGGCCGAGCCAGCGCGAACGACCCGCCTTGCCGAGCGAGATGTTCATGTGGTCCGGATTCGACACCGCGCCGATCGTCGCGAAGCACTGGCCGTGAACGAGACGCTGCTCGCCGGAGTTCAGGCGAAGGATCACATAGCCCTGGTCGCGGCCGACGATCTGCGCATAATTGCCCGCCGAGCGCGCGATCGCGCCGCCCTTGCCGATCTTCATCTCGACATTGTGGACGATCGTGCCGACCGGAATATTGCCGATCGGCATGGCGTTGCCCGGCTTCACATCGACCTGGGCGCCCGACACCACCTCGTCGCCGACCGAGAGACGCTGCGGCGCGAGAATATAGGAGAGCTCGCCATCGGCATAACGAATGAGCGCGATGAAGGCGGTGCGGTTCGGATCATATTCGATCCGCTCCACCTTGGCGGCGACATCGAGCTTGCGACGCTTGAAGTCGACGATGCGATAGGCCTGCTTATGGCCGCCGCCACGAAAGCGCACGGTGATGCGGCCGTTGTTGTTGCGGCCGCCCTTGGACGTCTTGCCCTCGGTGAGAGTCTTGACGGGCTTGCCCTTGTGGAGATCGCTGCGGTCGACGATGACGAGCTGGCGAAGGCTCGGCGTGACCGGCTTGAATGTCTTCAGCGCCATGGTTTTGTCCTCGAGCCTGCCTTAGAGTCCCGTCGTCACGTCGATCTTATGGCCTTCGGCCAGGGTGACGACCGCCTTCTTCACATCCGACTGCCGGCCGCGCACGCCCCGGAAGGCGCGCACCTTGCCCTTGCGCAGCAGCGTGTTGACCGCTTCGACCTTCACATCGAACAGACCTTCCACCGCCGCCTTGATCTGCGGCTTGGTGGCGGTCCGAGCGACATTGAAGACCACCTTGTTCTGCTCCGAGGCGATCGTCGCCTTCTCGGTGATGACCGGCGAGACGATCACGTCGTAATGGCGCACATCCTTGCTCATTTCAGGCGCGCCTCCAGCGCATCGATCGCGGCGCGGGTCAGCACCAGCTTCTCACGGCGCAGAATGTCGTAGACATTGACGCCCTGAACCGGCAGCACGTCGATCCTCGGCAGATTGCGCGCCGCGAGCGCGAAATTCGCCTGCGGCTCCGCGCCGTCGATGATGAGCGCGCTGCAAAGCCCGGTCTTGTCGAAACCGGCCTTCAGCAGCTTGGTCTTCGGCTCGGAGAGCGCGGCGCTCTCCCAGACGATGATGGAGCCGTCCTTGGCCTTCGCCGAAAGCGCATGCTTCAGAGCGAGAACACGCACCTTCTTGGGCAGCTCGTGCTCATGACTGCGCACCACCGGGCCGAAGGCGCGGCCGCCGCCGATGAATTGCGGCGCGCGCCGCGATCCGTGACGGGCGCCGCCCGTGCCCTTCTGCTTATGCAGCTTCTTGCCGGTGCGGGCGATGTCCGCGCGGTTCTTCACCGCATGCGTGCCCGCCCGCCGCTTGGCGAGCTGCCAGCGGATCATGCGGAAGATGAGATCCTGTCGCGGCTCGAGCCCGAAAATCTCGTCCGCCAGCTCGATCGAGCCGGCATCCTGGCCGTCGTACGACGTGACGCTGATCTGCACCACGGCTCAGTCCTCCTTCTTGTCTTCTTGCGCGGCGGGGGCTTCCGCCAGACGATATTTGCCGGGCTGCGGCGCTTCCGTCGGCAGCGCCCGCTTCACCGCGTCGCGCACAAAAATCCAACCGCCGGCATGTCCGGGCACCGAGCCCTCCACCAGCAGCAGGCCGCGCTCGACGTCCGTCAGCACGACCCGCAAATTCTGCGTGGTCACGCGGTCGACGCCCATATGGCCGGCCATTTTCTTGTTCTTGAAGGTCTTGCCCGGATCCTGACGGCCGCCGGTCGAACCATGCGAACGATGCGACAACGACACGCCGTGAGTGGCGCGCAGACCGCCGAAGTTCCAGCGCTTCATCGGGCCGGCGAAGCCCTTGCCGATCGTCGTGCCCGTCACGTCGACGAATTGGCCGACAACGAAATGATCGGCCGTGATCTCGGCGCCGACGGGAAGCAGCTCCGTCTCCTCGACGCGGAACTCGGCCAGCTTCAGCTTCGGCTCGACCTTGGCGACGGCGAAACGGCCGCGCTCGGCCTTGGAGACATTCTTCACCTTGGCGTGGCCGATGCCGAGCTGCACGGCCGTGTAGCCGTTCTGCTCCTTGGTCCGATGGGCGACGACTTGGCAGCCGTCGAGCTTCAGCACCGTGACCGGCACATGCTCGCCCGCTTCGGTGAAGACGCGGGTCATTCCGACCTTTTGCGCGATGACGCCAGACCGCATGATCTCTTCCTTCGAAAGGCGCATCGCTCTTGCGGCGAGAGGCGCCCGGTTCATTTCTCTTCTTACAGCTTGATTTCGACGTCGACGCCAGCGGCGAGATCGAGCTTCATCAGCGCGTCCACCGTCTGCGGGGTC
Source organism: Methylosinus sp. is20ea (assembly GCF_059718135.1). Lineage (NCBI taxonomy): Bacteria > Pseudomonadati > Pseudomonadota > Alphaproteobacteria > Hyphomicrobiales > Methylocystaceae > Methylosinus > Methylosinus sp. is20ea. The sequence continues at coordinate 882,527 of NZ_AP046088.1, forward strand.
GGATCGACGATATCGAGCACGCGCTTATGCGTCCTGATCTCGAACTGCTCGCGCGATTTCTTGTCGATATGCGGCGAGCGGTTCACCGTGAACTTCTCGATCTTGGTCGGCAGCGGAATCGGACCACGCACCTGAGCGCCCGTGCGCTTGGCGGTGGAGACGATCTCCTTCGTCGACGTGTCGAGAATCCGGTGATCGAACGCCTTGAGGCGAATCCGGATATTCTGTCCGTTCATCAGCGTCTTCCTCTTGGACCGCGACTGCGGCGCGCTCTGGACTGCGCGCCGTCGAGGCTCGCAGTCCGTTTCTCGAATGCGAGGCGCGCCGCCCCGCGGTCCAGATTTCTCTTATTCGATGATCGAGGCGACGACGCCGGCGCCGACGGTGCGGCCGCCTTCGCGGATGGCGAAGCGCAGCTTCTCTTCCATGGCGATCGGAACGATGAGGTTCACCTCCATCGTCACATTATCGCCCGGCATCACCATCTCGACGCCCTCGGGAAGCGTCACAATGCCGGTCACATCGGTCGTGCGGAAGTAGAACTGCGGACGATAGTTGGTGAAGAACGGCGTATGACGGCCGCCCTCCTCCTTCGTCAGAATATAGGCTTCCGCCTTGAACTTGGTGTGCGGCTTCACCGTGCCGGGCTTGGCCAGCACCTGGCCGCGCTCCACGTCCTCGCGCTTCGTGCCGCGCAGCAGCGCGCCGATATTGTCGCCCGCCTCGCCCTGATCGAGCAGCTTGCGGAACATTTCGACGCCCGTCACCGTCGTCTTGATCGTCGGGCGGATGCCGACGACCTCGACTTCCTCGCCGACCTTGACCACGCCGCGCTCGACGCGGCCCGTCACCACCGTGCCGCGGCCCGAGATCGAGAACACGTCCTCGACCGGCATCAGGAAGGGCTGATCCTTCGGACGCTCCGGCTGCGGAATATATTCGTCGACCGTCTGCATCAGCTTCAGGATCGCGTCATGGCCGATCTCGGGCGTCTTGTTCTCGAGCGCCGCCAGGGCCGAGCCCTTGGTGATCGGAATATCGTCGCCGGGGAATTCATACTTCGACAGCAGCTCGCGCACTTCGAGCTCGACCAGCTCGAGCAGCTCCGGATCGTCGACCATGTCGACCTTGTTCAGGAACACGACGAGCGCCGGCACGCCGACCTGGCGGGCGAGCAGAATATGCTCGCGCGTCTGCGGCATCGGGCCGTCGGCGGCGGAGACGACCAGAATGGCGCCGTCCATCTGCGCGGCGCCGGTGATCATGTTCTTCACATAATCGGCGTGGCCGGGGCAGTCGACATGCGCGTAATGGCGATTGGCGGTCTCATATTCGACGTGGGCCGTCGAGATGGTGATGCCGCGAGCGCGCTCTTCCGGGGCCTTGTCGATCTGGTCATAGGCCGTGAAGGTCGCGCCGCCGCTCTCGGCCAGAACCTTGGTGATCGCCGCCGTCAGCGACGTCTTGCCATGGTCCACGTGACCGATCGTGCCGATGTTGCAATGCGGCTTCGTGCGTGAGAATTTTTCCTTGGCCATGGCCACACTCCTTTAGAGACTTATTCCGGGACGTTCGCGACGATCAGGCGTATTTGGCCTGAACCTTCTTCGACTCCGCCTCGGGGACCTGGTCGTAGTGGTCGAATTGCATCGTGTAGTTCGCGCGTCCCTGGGTGAAGGAACGCAGCTGATTGACATAGCCGAACATGTTGGCGAGCGGCACCATCGCGTCGACGACCACCGCATTGCCGCGCATGTCCTGACCCTGGATCTGCCCGCGCCGCGAGTTGATGTCGCCGATGACCGAGCCCGTATATTCCTCGGGCGTCACCACCTCGACCTTCATGATCGGCTCGAGCAGCACCGAGCCGCCCTTCTGCAGCGCGTCGCGGAACGCCGCGCGCGAGGCGATCTCGAAGGCGAGCACCGACGAATCGACATCGTGGAAGCCGCCGTCGATCAGCGTCGCCTTGACATCGACGACAGGGAAGCCCGCGAGAATGCCGGACCCCATCACGCTGTTGATGCCCTTCTCGACGCCGGGGATATATTCCTTCGGCACCGAGCCGCCGACGATCTTCGACTCGAAGACATTGCCGGCGCCGGCTTCGTTCGGCTCGAAAATAATGATGACACGGGCGAACTGGCCGGTGCCGCCGGTCTGCTTCTTATGCGTGTAGTCGATCTCGACGCGCTTCGTCAGCCGCTCGCGATAGGCGACCTGCGGCGCGCCGATATTGGCGTCGACCTTATAGGTGCGCTTCAGAATATCGACCTTGATGTCGAGATGCAGCTCGCCCATTCCCTTCAGAATGGTCTGGCCGCTCTCCTGATCGGTCGAGACGCGGAAGGACGGATCCTCTGCGGCGAGCTTCTGGAGCGCGATGCCGAGCTTCTCCTGATCGGCCTTCGACTTCGGCTCGATGGCGATCTCGATGACCGGCTCCGGGAACTCCATGCGCTCCAGAATCGCCGGCTTCAGCATGTCGCAGAGCGTGTCGCCGGTGCGGGTCTCCTTGAGGCCGGCGAGAGCGACGATGTCGCCCGCAAAGGCCTCCTTGATGTCCTCGCGGTTGTTGGCGTGCATCAGCAGCATACGGCCGACGCGCTCTTTCTTGTCCTTGGTCGAGTTGAGCACGGTCGTGCCCGAGTCGATCTTGCCGGAATAGACGCGGCAGAAGGTGATGGTGCCGACGAAGGGATCGTCCATGATCTTGAAGGCGAGCATGGAGAAAGGCTCGCTGTCGGACGGATTGCGGGTCAGCTCGGCGCCGGTGTTCATATCGACGCCCTTGATCGCCTCGCGATCGATCGGCGACGGCAGATAATCGACGACCGCGTCGAGCAGCGGCTGCACGCCCTTGTTCTTGAAGGCAGAGCCGCAGAACACCGGATGGAAGGCGGTATAACGCACAGCCTTGCGGACGAGGCGCTTCAGCGTCTCCTCGCTCGGCTCCTGGCCGTCGAGATAGGCCGCCATGGCGTCGTCGTCGAGCTCGACCGCCGCCTCGATCAGCGTGGTGCGATATTCCTTCGCCTTCTCGACGAGATCGGCCGGAATCTCTTCGTCGTGATATTTCGCGCCGAGCCCCTCGTCGTCCCACACAACCGCCTTCATGCGGACGAGGTCGATGATGCCCTTGAACAGATTCTCGGAGCCGATCGGCAATTGCAGGCAGACCGGCTTGCCGCCGACCTTGGTGACGATGTCGTCGACGCAGCGGTAGAAATCGGCGCCGATCTTGTCCATCTTATTGACGAAGACGACGCGCGGAACCGCATATTTGTCGGCCTGACGCCACACGGTCTCGGTCTGCGGCTCGACGCCCTGATTGCCATCGAGAACGCAGACGGCGCCGTCGAGCACGCGCAGCGAACGCTCGACCTCGATGGTGAAGTCGACGTGGCCGGGCGTGTCGATGATGTTCAGGCGCTTGCCGTTCCAGAAGGTCGTCGTCGCGGCGGAGGTGATGGTGATGCCGCGCTCTTGCTCCTGCTCCATCCAATCCATCGTCGCGGCGCCTTCATGCACCTCGCCGATCTTATGGCTCTTGCCGGAGTAATAGAGAATGCGCTCGGTCGTCGTCGTCTTGCCCGCGTCGATGTGGGCCATGATGCCGAAGTTGCGATAGTCTTCGATGGGATGGCTACGGGGCATTTGAGATGTCCTCGATCAGAGGGCGACGAAAAGGGTTACCAGCGATAGTGCGAGAAGGCGCGGTTCGCTTCCGCCATGCGGTGCGTGTCCTCGCGCTTCTTCACCGCATTGCCGCGGTTGTTGGAGGCGTCGAGCAGCTCCGCCGAAAGACGATCGACCATCGTCTTGTCGTTGCGGGCGCGCGCCGCCGTGATGATCCAGCGGATCGCCAGCGCCTGACGACGCTCGTTGCGGACCTCGACCGGCACCTGATAGGTGGCGCCGCCGACGCGCCGCGAGCGCACCTCGATCGCCGGAGCGACATTTTCGAGCGCCTGCTTGAAGACCTGCAGCGGATCGCTCTTGGCTTTGCCCTCGATCACGTCGAAGGCGCCGTAGACGATCGCCTCGGCGACCGACTTCTTGCCGTCATACATGATGGAGTTCATGAATTTGGTCACGACGGAATCGCCGAACTTGGCGTCCTCGATGATTTCCCGCTTCTCGGCGCGATGGCGACGCGACATGGCTCTCGCTCCTTACTTCGGACGCTTCGCGCCGTATTTCGAACGGCGCTGCTTACGGTCCTTGACGCCCTGCGTGTCGAGCACGCCGCGCAGAATGTGATAGCGGACGCCCGGAAGGTCCTTCACGCGGCCGCCGCGGATCATGACCACCGAGTGCTCCTGCAGATTGTGGCCCTCGCCGGGAATATAGCCGATGACCTCGAAGCCATTGGTCAGGCGCACCTTCGCGACCTTGCGGAGAGCCGAGTTCGGCTTCTTCGGCGTCGTCGTATAGACGCGCGTGCAGACGCCGCGCTTCTGGGGGCAGGCCCCGAGATGGCGGGACTTCTCGCGGTAGGTCTTCGGTTGCCGCGGCTTGCGGATCAACTGGCTGATCGTCGGCATTCCAGGTCCTTCGCTCCAGATCCTCGCGCCATCCTCGAGCGCTCGGCGAATTGGCGAATAATCGAACACTCGCTCGCGTTCCCTAGAACGCAAGCGAACCGAGCGCCCTCGGCCCTCCGGCCCAAGGCGCTCCTCATGCAGAGGACCCCGAATCCGGGGTCGTGCCTTCCTGTCGGGCGCTCGCGCGCCCCATGATTACCAACTGCGTGGCAGTCTCAGGTGAGGCCGACAGCGTATAAGTTCGAAGGATCGCGAGCGCGGCGCTTGCGACGACATGAACTTACGGCCTGTCGAAAGTGGGCGGAACCTAATGTCGCCTTTTCCCCGCGTCAAGCGCAGATTGTGTCATCTCGAAGAAAATTAGTCTTTGCCTGGAATAGGGCGAAGGTCGCGTTTGCGCGCGCCCTCTTCCGCCTCGTGTGTGATCGACGCGGCCGCGGTTCGGCGCGGGTCGAGATGGGGCGTCTCTTCCCTCCGCCGAAAAGACCGGCTATCGCTGCGCGATCCTTACGAGAAAGAGCCGCACGATGAAACTCCCGAACCAATTCTACCGCCCGCTCGCCATTGGCGCGCCGGCGCCTTTGCGCGAGCTGCCGGTCAAGGTGGAGCGGATGATTCATTTCGTCCCGCCGCATCTCGAAAAGCTGCGCGCCAAAGTGCCGGAACTCGTCAAGCAAGTGGATGTGGTGCTCGGCAATCTCGAGGACGCCATTCCCGCCGACGCCAAGGAAGCCGCCCGCAAAGGCTTCATCGAGATGGCGAGATCGACCGAATTCGGCTCGACGGGCCTGTGGACGCGCATCAATTCGCTGAACTCGCCCTGGATTCTCGACGATCTCATCGAGATCGTCGCCGCCGTCGGCAATAAGCTCGATGTCGTCATGCTGCCCAAGGTCGAGGGGCCCTGGGACATTCATTATCTCGATCAGCTATTGGCCCAGCTCGAGGCGCACAATGGCGTGACCAAGCCCATTCTCATCCACGCCATTCTGGAGACCGCGGAGGGCGTGAAGAATGTCGACGCCATCGCCGCGGCGAGCCCGCGCATGCATGGCATCAGCCTCGGCCCGGCCGATCTCGCGGCCTCGCGCGCGATGAAGACCACGCGCGTGGGCGGCGGCCATCCGGACTATCGTGTCCTCGCCGACGCCGATCCGGGCCAGGGCCTGCGCCCGTCCTATCAGCAGGATTTGTGGCATTACACCATCGCCAAAATGGTCGACGCCTGCGCCTCGGCGGGGATCAAGGCCTTCTACGGCCCCTTCGGCGATTTCTCCGATTCGCCGGCCTGCGAATCGCAGTTCCGCAACGCCTTCCTGCTCGGCTGCGCGGGCGCCTGGTCGCTGCATCCGACGCAGATCGCCATCGCCAAGCGCGTGTTCTCGCCCGATCCGGCGGAAGTCGCCTTCGCGCGCCGCGTGCTGGAAGCGATGCCCGACGGCACGGGCGCGGTGATGATCGACGGCCGCATGCAGGACGACGCCACCTGGAAGCAATGCAAGGTCGTCGTGGATCTCGCGCGCCAGGTCGCCGCCAATGATCCGGACTATGCGGCGATCTATGGTTTTTGAGCCCTCGCGCGGGCGGTCCGCCGCCCGCGCGCCGGCGTTGACGCGAGCAGCGGCGCTGCGCTACCGTTTCGGACGGTGTGCAGCGTAACAACGGCGTCGATCGATATGACGAGAGAATGTAGCGCCAAATTCGCGATCGGGCAGGTCGTCAAGCACCGCCGCTATCCGTTTCGCGGCGTGATCTACGACGTCGACCCCGAATTCGCCAATACGGAAGAATGGTGGCTGTCCATTCCGGAGGAAGTCCGGCCGCGCAAGGACCAGCCCTTCTACCATCTCTTCGCCGAGAATTCGGAGACCGAATATGTCGCCTATGTCTCCGAGCAGAATCTCGTGCCCGACAATTCCGGCGATCCGGTTCGCCACCCGCAGGTCGAGGAGACCTTCGAGCGCTCGTCCGACGGCTTCTATCGCGTGAAATCGGTCAAGCGGCACTGAAGACAGCGTCACTCCGCGGACCCCTCCCCGACCGGAGAAGAAGTCCGCGGAACACAGACTTTATTTTCCAGCGGGAGCGGCCGGCTTCTGCTGGCTCTCGAGCTTCTTGCGCTCCTCGTCGGCCTTCTTCTGCAGCTCGTCCTGGAGCTTCTTCTGCTGCTCCTCGAGCACCTTGGGGTCGACGGGCGGACCGTCATAGGACTTGCCGAAGCCCGACAGCGGCAGGAGGAAGGTCACCTCGTTGTTGACCTGGTTCTTGACGACGATCGTCATCTTGTCGGCCTTCTTCATCTGGTCGATGAGCGCCGCCTTGACCTTGGCCTGAGCGAAGCAGCCATTGGGGAAGCAGATCTCGAACTCGCCGGCTTCCAGCGCGCCCGCGCCGACCGCGAAGCGGAAGCCGGGCTTCAGCAGCAGGCCCGGCGGCAACAGCAAACGGATGATCTTGCTGTCGTCGCCCTTGGGATCATAGACCGCGAGCGCCAGCAGAGGCTGATCGGCCTGAGCGCCGAAATCGCGCGTCGTATAGCAGATTTCCTTCTTCGACTGCTGATCCGCGCCGCAGACCTTGGTCCATTCCGGCTGCACGGGGACGAGATCGGCCTTGATCGGTCCCTGAGGCGCCTGCTGTTGCGCCGGAGCCGGCTGCGCGGGAGCGGGCGCAGGAGCCGGGGCGGCCGGCCGGGGAGCCGGCTTTTGCTGGGCTTGCGCCGCCCCCGTCGAAACGAGGAGGATCCCCGTCAGAACCGCAGCGAAGATCCGCGGAAATTGCATTGGCATAAGTCGTCCTTTCGAGTAGTGCACGATCGAGTGGGCGCACGGGGCGTCATTCGCGCGAGGAAAGAGCCTCTTAACTCCCCGTCCTCGGTCTTCGCCCTGGGACGGGGCGAAAGGTAGACGGTTAGCCTCATACAAAATCGACGCGCCGAATTCCAGCGGGCGCCTCGAGGCGCGAGCGAAACCGCGCAGCGCGGGGGGACGAGACGCCCAAGCCTGCGCAGCCCTCGTATTTCCAAGAAGATATGGAAATACCCCGAGTCCGTCGGAGACGTCTTGTCCCGATCCTCTCGCCCTGGAATATGGTCTGCCCATGACGATTCGAGCGATTCGCGCCATAGTTCTCGCCACGCTTTTCCCCTTGTTCTTCGCAGGGGCGCAAGGCGCGACCGCCATCGCCGCCCCGAGTCACGGCCTCGCCATGCATGGCGAGCCGGCCTTGGCGCCCGATTTCGACCATCTTCCCTATGCCGATCCACAGGCGAAACAGGGCGGACGGCTGCGAATCGGCCTGCAGGGCGCCTTCGATAGCCTCAATCCCTTCAACCTGAAGGCCGGCTCCACGGCGCAGGGGCTCGAGGGCAATGTCATTCAGCGCTTGATGGCGCGCTCGCTCGACGAGCCCTTCACCGTCTATGGCGTCCTCGCGCGCTCGATCGAGGTCGATGATTCGCGCGAGCATGTGACCTTCCATCTCGATCCGCGCGCCCGCTTCTCGGATGGCGCGCCGCTCACCTCGGCGGATGTGCTGTTCTCCTTCGAGCTGCTCAAGGCCAAAGGCCGCCCGCAGCAGCGCAGCGCCTATGGGCTGGTGAAGCGCGTCGAGACGCCGGATGCGCAGACGATCAGCTTCGATCTGACCGGCGCCAATGATCGCGAGCTGCCGCTCATCCTCGGCTTTCTGCCCGTGCTGCCCAAGCACGCGACCGATGTCGAGCATTTCACCGACGCCACGCTGAAGCCGCCGCTCGGCTCCGGCCCCTATGTCGTCGAGGAGGTGGAGCCCGGCGCGCGGCTGGTGCTGAAGCGCGATCCGACCTATTGGGGCAAAGACCTGCCCATGCAGCGCGGCCTCTATAATTTCGATCAGATCGACGTGAATTATTTCCGCGACGCCAATTCGCTGTTCGAGGCCTTCAAGGCCGGCGTCGTCGATTATCGCGAGGAGTCCAACACGACGCGCTGGGCGAGCGGCTACGACTTCCCGGCCGTGCGCGACGGCCGCATCGCCGTGGAGACTCTGCCGAGCCCCGGCCCCAAGGGCATGGAAGGCTTCGTCTTCAACACGCGGCGGCCGATGTTCCTTGACCCCCGGCTGCGCGAGGCGCTGGGCCTGATGTTCGATTTCGAATGGATCAACGCCAATCTCTATTCGGGCCTCTACACGCGCACCAAGAGCTTCTTCGACGAATCCGAGCTCGCCTCCACCGACCGCCCGGCCAGCGAGGCGGAGCGCGCGCTGCTCGCCCCCTTCCCCGGCGCAGTGCGCGAGGATATTCTGGAAGGTCGCTGGCGCCCGCCCGTCCATGACGGCAGCGGCCGCGATCGCGAGCCCGCCCGCCGCGCGCTGGAGCTGCTCGGCGAGGCGGGCTACAAGCTCGTCGACAATCAACTCGCGAAAGACGGCGTTCCGCTCTCCTTCGAGATCATGGTCGCCAATCGCGATCAGGAGCGGCTCGCGCTGTTCTTCGCCTCCTCGCTGCAGCGCATCGGCGTGACGGCGAGCGTGCGTCTCGTCGACGAGGTGCAATATCAGCGCCGCCGCCAGAAGTTCGAGTTCGACGTGATGTTCGGGACCTGGACCGCCTCGGCCTCGCCCGGCAATGAGCAGCGCATGCGCTGGGGCTCCGCAAGCGCCGCGCAAGAAGGCTCCTATAATCTCGCAGGAGCCTCCTCTCCGGCGATCGACGCGCTCATAAGGGCGCTGCTGTCCGCCCGCGGGCGCGAGGATTTCGTCGCCGCCGTGCGCGCCTACGACCGCGCGCTGCTATCCGGTTTCTATATCGTGCCGCTCTATCACTCCTCGACGCAATGGATCGCTCATTCGACGAAAATCGCGAGGCCGTCGACCTTGCCCCGCTACTCTCCCTTGTTTGGCGCCACGCTCGAGACCTGGTGGAGGACGGAGCCTTGACACTCGCAGACAGCGGCCGCCGCGACGGCGCGCTCGCGCGCGCCCATCCGCTGACCATGTTCGGCCTCGACGCGCTGATCGCCGGCGCCGCCCGATTGCGCCCGGCGCGCATCGCCGCCGGCGACGCGTCGACAGGCGCCGAGATCGACCACGCCGAGCTCGACCGCCGCGTCGCCGCCTTTCGCGCCGATCTGCGCGGCTTCGACTTCCAGCCCGGCGAGCGCATCCTTCTCTTCGCCGCGCCGACCACCGCGACGCTGGTCGCGCTCATCGGAATCATCTCGGCCGGCCTCGAGCCCGTGGCGGCGCCGCTCGGCCTCTCCCTCGGGGCGCTGGCCGCGGGCGCCCGCGCCGTGGCCGCCGCCGCAATCGTCGCGCCGACCTCGATCGGCGGCGAGAGCCTCGAGGAGCTGGTCTTCGGCGTCGCCTCTCAGGCGCCCTCGGTGCGGCTCATCGGCTCGCTCGGCCCCGGGACGATCGACGGCGCCGTCGACTTCGGCCCCCGCTCGCACAGCGAGAATGATTCGCCCACCGCGACGCGGGCCGCCCCGAGCAAGAAAGTGCTCATCGGCGCGCTCGATCAATATGGCGCGCCGCAATTCCACGAGCAGGCGGGGCTCATTTCCGCGAGCCTCGGCCTCATCGCCAAGGCGCATGTCAATGGCTCGGCGCCGCTGCTGTCGCTGGTCTCGCCGGGCTCGATCGGCGGGCTCGTCGCGGGGCCGCTCGCCGCGCTGCTCTCCGGCGCCGCGCTGCATTTTCTCGCGCCCTTCGACGGCGCCGCTTTTCTCGCGGCGCTCGACGCGCTCGGCCCGGCGCGGCTCGTCGCGCCGCGCGCGGTGATGGCCGATCTCGACGCCGCCGGCCTGCTGACGAGCGGCGCGCTGCTCGCCTGCATCGCCGTCCATCGCGCCGGCGAGGAGGCGGCCGCCTTCGAGCCCTCGCATCCCTATTCCTGTCCGATCGTCGAGATCGGCGCCGACGGCGCCATCCGCGCTCCCGCGCGAGGACCGATCGGCCGCGCCGGCTATTGAGCGAGGCGGCGCAAGGTCGCCGCGTCCCGCGCGCCGCCGCAGCAGCGCGTGATCGCTTCCGCGAACAACGTTTCCTGCGGCGCCGCTTCGGCGAAGAGCGTCATCGAGGATTTGAATTTGAGATCGTCCGGCGCGCCAAAAATCTCGGTAAGCGGACGCTCCCCGGCGAGAACCAGACGCGTGCAGGCGCGCAGCCTCTCGCCCAAGACCTCACGTGCGAGAAAAGCGCGCGCTTCCGCCGCCGAGCGGATCGCATAGCGCATCGCCATAGCGCTGGAGCCCAGCCCCTCGATCTGCGGAAAGACGAACCACATCCAATGCGTTCGCTTGCGCCCAGCGGCAAGCTCCGCCATCGCCGCCTCTATGACGGGAGCCTGCGCCTCGATGAAACGGTGTAGATCGAAGGGATCGTCCTCGGACATGATTCATCTCCGTAGGCGCGGGAAGACCCCCTCCCCACCCCTCCCCCGCTATCGCGGGAGAGGGAGCAGATTCGGCCCCTCATCGAAATTTCGCGAAACGCCCACAGTCCCCTCTCCCGCGATAGCGGGGGAGGGTGAGGGCATTCCCGCTATTTCGCGCGCGCACGCCGTCCGACGAGCGCCGCCAGAGCGACGCCTTCGCGCTCCAGCGCCTCGACGATCCCGCTCTTGATGCGCCCCACCAGCCCCGGCCCCTCATAGACGAGCGCGCTATAGAGCTGCACCAGGCTCGCCCCGGCCTCGATCTTGGCGAGCGCCGCCGCCGCCGAATCGATTCCGCCGACGCCGATCAGCGGAAACTGCCCCTCGACGCGCAGAAACGTCTCGGCGAGCATTTTCGTCGAGAGATCGAAGAGCGGCGCGCCCGAGAGCCCGCCCGCCTCTTTCGCGAAAGGCGAGGCCAGCGTCTCCGGCCGCGCCAGCGTCGTGTTGGAGACGATCATTCCGTCGATCTCGCGCGAGCGCGCGACGCTCACCACGTCGTCGAGTTGCTCCAGCGACAAATCCGGCGCGATCTTCAACAATACGGGCCGCCGGCGCCTGGCCCGCTCGCGCGCCGAGAGCACCCGCGCCAACAGCTCGGAGAGCGCGGTCTTCTCCTGCAGATCGCGCAGGCCCGGCGTGTTGGGCGAGGAGACATTGACGACAAAATAGCTCGCCAGCTCTGAGAAGGCCGCGATTCCGCGCTCATAATCGGCGATGCGGTCGGCGGCGTCCTTATTGGCGCCGATGTTCACGCCGACGATTCCGCCACGCGAGCGCCGCGCCAGCAGCCGCTCATAGGCGAGCGTATGGCCGACATTGTTGAAGCCATAGCGATTGACGATTCCGCGATCCTCGGCGAGCCGAAACACGCGCGGACGGGCGTTGCCGGCCTGCGGCCGCGGGGTCAGCGTGCCGACCTCGGCAAAGCCGAAGCCCATGGCCAGCATGGCGTCGGGAACCTCGGCATTTTTGTCGAAGCCGGCGGCGAGGCCGATCGGATTGGGAAAATCGAGGCCAAAGGCGCGCACAGCAAGGCGCGGATCATCGCGCGGCGGCCGCGGCGCCGGCATCAGCTGCAAGGCGGCGATCGTCGCCTGATGCGCCGTCTCCGGCGGCAGGCGGCGGAACAGCGCGGTGGCGAGATCGCCGAAGAAGACCTCGATCATTCGAGGAGCCCCGCAAAATCATGGCCGCCGTCCGCGCGCATCGGCGGGGCCACGACTTTGGCGACGCGCTCGACGGGCAGCGTTCCATAGAGGTGCGGGAAGAGATCGCCGCCACGCGAGGGCTCCCATTTCAGCGCATCGCCCAGAGGCTCGGCCTCCACGGCGACGAGCAGAAGATCGGCGACGCCGTTGAAATAACGCGCCGCCGTCTCCTCGACCTGCGCGCGGGTCGAGAAATGGATGTAGCCGTCGGCAAGATCGATCCCGGCGCCGGCAAAAACGCCCGCCGCCTCGGCCTCGCGCCAGAGGGAAACGGGGAGGAGCTTGTAGATGAGAGTCATGAGGGGAGAGATAGCAGGCGTCGGCCTCTGTCTGATAGGGGACGCTCTCGAATTTCGGCTTGTGAGCCGAAGCGGACCCGAGGGCGTCTCCTTCTCCCACGAGTGGGAGAAGGAGACGCCCGTCGAGAATCGGCGTAGCCAAATCATCATATGCGAGTGTCTAGAATTTCGCTCCACCTCTCGACAGCCGATGCGCCGCGCGCCGCGCTGGATTACTTTATCGAACAAAGGCCATTGAGAATGACCCTTCCATTTCTTCTCTGCGCGTCGATCACTACCATCAGCGCCATGATAAGCCTCGGATTTTCCATCGCCGCGACTTTCACCGCCGCCGCTGATGTCCGCGTCGCGGCGCTCTATGCCTGCGCGAGAAGCGTCGCTTTGGCGCTGGTGAGCCTGGTTCCCTTCGTCACAGGCTCGACGCCTTGGCTCGCGGCTACCGCTTGCGCCATGATCATCGTTCAGGCGTGCGACGCCGCTATAGGTGTGACGATCGAAGATCGGATGAAGACCTTCGGTCCCGCCGGAACGGCGCTGGCGAATCTCGCGGCGCTCATTTGGCTTTCGAGCTCTGCTTGATTCTGTGGAGCCGATCCGCCGCCGCGATGAAAGATGCGCTCCGCCCGCTTCGCGCCTATCTTCACCCCCATGACTCCCGCCCAATTCCACGCCTCCCTCGCCGCCGCGACGCCCCCGCCCCTCTCGCCGCCGCTGCTCGCGCTGTGGAAGAACGCCAAAGGCGATTGGGACGGCGCGCATAAATGCGTCGATACATCCGGCGAGGCGGACGCCATGTGGGTCCATGCGTTTCTGCATCGGGCGGAAGGCGATCTCGGCAACGCCGCCTATTGGTACGCGCGCGCTGGCAAGCCGCCCGCGACCGGCCCGCTCGGGCAAGAATTCGAGACGATTCTCGCCGCTCTGCTGGGGCGATAAGGACCAGCCCCTCACCCTGAGGAGCCGGCGAAGCCGGCGTCTCGAAGGGTCGGAGCGGTCGCCTTCTGGAGCATCCTTCGAGGCTTTTTGCTGCGCAAAAAGCGCCTCAGGATGAGGGGACTGTATGTCTCGAGGCCAGAAGCTCCCGCGCCTTCGCCGCGTCCGCGCGCATTTGCGCGGTGAGCGCGTCGAGCGAGGGGAATTTCGCCTCGCCGCGAATGAAGCCGATGAAGGCGACCTCCACCGTCTTGTCATAGAAATCGCCGTCGAAATCGAAGATGAAGACCTCGAGCAGCGGCGCGCCCTCCGCTTCGACAGTCGGCCGACGACCGAAATTGGCGACGCCCTCCCGCACCACGCCGTCCGCCTCCAGCGTCACCGCGTAAATGCCGTGGCGCAGCTTGCTCGAAGGATCGAGCGCGATATTGGCGGTCGGAAAGCCCAGCGTGCGGCCGAGCTGGCGGCCTCGGGTCACGACGCCCTCGACGAAATAGGGATGGCCGAGCAGCTTCGTCGCCAGCACGACATCGCCGGCGGCGAGCGCCTCGCGCGTCGCGGTGGAGGAGACCGCCTCGAGGCTGCCGGCCTCGTCCTGCGTGATTCGCGGCACGATCTCGACGATGAAGCCCAAGCGCTCGCCCTCGGCGCGCAAAAATTCGGGATTGCCGGCGCGCTTGGCCCCGAAGCAGAAATCATAGCCCGCCACCGCCGCCGAGACGCCGAGCCGCTTGCGGAGAATCTCCTCGGTGAACTCGCGCGGCGGACGCGCGGCGAAATCCGTGTCGAAGGTGAGGATCACCATTCCGTCCAGGCCGAGGCGGGCGAGCAGCGCGGCCTTGGCGTCGGGCGGGGTCAGCCGGAAGATGATCGATTTGCCGGCGAAGCAATCGGCCGGATGCGGCTCGAAAGTGAGCAGCGCGCAGGGCTTTCCGAGCCGCTGCGCCAGCGCCTGCGCATGGGCGATGACGCCGCGATGGCCGCGGTGCAGCCCGTCGAAATTGCCGATGGCGACGACGGCCCCCTCGAGCCCCGGCGGCGGGGCGAGCGGATCGCGGGCGACGATGAAGGGATGCGCGGAAGACAAGGCGGCGTCCAAGGCTTTGTGCGGTGCAGGAGCCGGCTCACTTTGGTTCGGATGACGCGCCATGTCCAGAGCGAGAGGGTCGCAGAGGCGTGTGGAGAGAGCCGCGCACTCTCCCTCTGTCAGCCGAGGAATCCTCCCCCTCATGCTGAGGAGGCTCCGCAGGAGCCGTCTCGAAGCGCGAGGGGGAGCTCCAGTAGACGGCGCAAGAAGCTGCCCGCGTCCTTCGAGACGCCCGCTTCGCGGGCTCCTCAGGATGAGGGCGTCTTCACCCTGATCGTCTCGGAACCGCAAGAGCCCCCTCTTCGCGGCAAATTAACCTTTGTCCCCTTGCATAGCGGCGCCGCACCTTTCGGCCGGGCGAAAGGCGATCTCGACAGCGATGACGCGCAGCAGAAAGAGACGATGCCTCGCCTTCATCATCGTCTTCACCGCCGCCGCGGGCTGGCTCTGGCCGCATGTCGCCGGCGCCGGCGCGATGGCGCTCGCTTTTGTCGGCGTGCTGCATCTCGCCGTGCTGGCCTATGAGGAGATCGCCTTTCCGCAATATAGCGAGGCGATGAGCCCGGAGGATTATGAGCATTTCTGCGCGGCGCTGCTGCGCGAGGCGCGCTGGAGCGCGCGGGTCACGCGGCTGAGCGGCGATCAGGGCGTCGATATCGTCGCGGAAAAGCGCAAGCGGCGGATCGTCGTCCAGTGCAAGAAATATTCGAAGCCGGTGGGCAACAGGGCCGTGCAGGAGATCGTCGCCGCCATCGCCCATGAGGAGGCCGAGCGCGGAATCGTCGTCGCCGCCAAGGGCTATACGGCCAGCGCGGCGCAGCTCGCCGCCTCCAATGAGGTGCTGCTGCTGCATCATTCGGAGCTGACCAAGATCGACCGGCTGCTCAGGCGGCCTCTTCTATCGGCTTGACGCTCACGCTCACATCGAGCTTCTGCTTTCCTGCGGCGAAAATGACGCCGTCGATCGGCGAGACATCGGCATAGTCACGGCCCTGCGCGATGACGATATGATCGTCGAGCGCGAGAATGGCGTTGGTCGGATCGACGCCGAGCCAGCCGAGCTCGCGCCCGCACCAGACCGAAATCCAGGCGTGCGAGGCGTCGGCGCCCTCGAGCTTCACCGCGCCCGGCGCCGGAATGGTGCGGATATAGCCGCTGACATAGGCCGCCGGCAGGCCGAGCCCGCGCAGGGCGGCGATCATGATGTGGGTGAAATCCTGGCAGACGCCGCTGCGCTTGTCGAAGGCCCGCGCCAGCGGCATGGCGACATGGGTGGCGTTGGGATCATAGACGAAATCGGCTTTGATCCGCCGCATCAGCTCCGCCGCGCCGGCGAGCATGGGACGCCCCGGCGGAAAGCTCTCGCGGGCATAGGCGGTCGCGGGCTCGTAGAGCGGCGCGAGGCGGCTCGGAAACACGAAATGCGCCGGCGCGTCGGGGCCGAGCGACGGCGTCTCCAGCGCCTGCGCGCGCACGACCTCCCAAGGCGGCGTCCGCGCCTCCTGCGGCGGGGCGGCGCGCTCGACGCGCACACGCGCGCTCATCGCAATGCCGAGCTTCACATGGGGCGCGTCGATCTGCGCCTCGGCGACGCGATTGCCGTAGAAATCGACGCGCTCACGCCACTCGCGCGGGGCGGGCGTCACATCGATGCGGCCGAAGACGACGCGCTGGCCGGCGTCGTCGCGCGGCAAAAGGCGCAAAGCGCAGCGCGCCGCGGCGACGGGCGCCTCGTAGCTATAGGTCGTCACATGGGTGATGTCGTAGATCACGCTAACCGGATCGGCTCTTCGAAATGCGCCGCATTGGAGCCCTGCAGGAAGTAGCGGGCGGCGAGCGCATCCGCAAGGCTCATCAAGCGCTGCTCTATGGCGAAGATTTTGGCGGCGTCGAGCTCGGCGGCGTTCGCCACCTCGATCTCGGCGCGCAATTTCACCGCGAGACGCCGCGGCGCCTCCAGCAGGCCGTCGTGGCGCAGGGTCGGCAGAGAGGAGAGATGCTCCACGATCTTGGCCACTTGAAAGCCCACGGAGCGGGGATTGTAGGGATCGAGCGCCGCCATATCGAGCACGGGCGCGAGAGCGGCGCCGGCGAGATAGCGCGAGCGATAGGTGATCTGCGAATCGATCAGCTCGAGCAGAGTGTCGAGACTGTCGATCGTCGCGCCCTCGTCGGCGAATTGGCGGGAGAAGCGGCAGGCGTTGATCGCCCGCTCGACGCGCTTGCCGAGATCGAGGAAGCACCAGCCGGCGACGCGATTGAAATTCTCGTCGATGAGGCCGGAGAGCGCCGCCAGCACATGCAGCGATTGCTCGACGCCCTCCAGAACCTCCGGC
Source organism: Methylosinus sp. is20ea (assembly GCF_059718135.1). Lineage (NCBI taxonomy): Bacteria > Pseudomonadati > Pseudomonadota > Alphaproteobacteria > Hyphomicrobiales > Methylocystaceae > Methylosinus > Methylosinus sp. is20ea. The sequence continues at coordinate 899,358 of NZ_AP046088.1, forward strand.
TCCGAGGCTGGGCCTTGCGAGAAATCGTCGAGGCGCGCCTCCAGCAGGCGCACGAGATGCCAAATATCCTGCGACAGCCGCTCGCGGACGATGGAGGCGGCGTGCTTGGCCGCGCGGGCGATGGAGAGGGCCGAGCCCGCCGTCTCGGTTCCGCCGGCCGCCGCCAGGGCGAGCTCGGCCGCCGAGAGCCGCGGGTCGCGCGTCGGCGCGGCCCCCCAGGCGAGCAGCAGCCGCTCCAGCCGCTCGATCGGCTGGCGGCCGCTGTAATTGGGCGCATCCGCCTCGGTCAGGCGATTGCACAGAGAGCGCACCAGCCGCAGCGTCGCCTCGGCCCGCTCGAAATAGCGGCCCATCCAGAACAGATTGTCGGCGGCGCGGCTCGGCAGATCGCCGACCATGCGGACGATCTCTATGTCGTCGCTCGTCGGCAGCAGCGTCGAATTATCGGTCGGCCGGTCGCCGAGCACCCAGACATCGGCCGATTGCGCGCCCGCCCCCATGGAGATGGCGCGCACGTCGAGACGATCCGACACGCGGCAGAAGCCGCCCGGCATCACGCGCCAGCCATCGGCCGTGGCGGCGGCGAAGACGCGCAGCGCAAAAGGGCGCGGAACCAGCGCGCCATCCTTCCAGACCGGCGTAGTGGAGAGCTGCACGACCTCCTGGCCGACATAATCCATGCCCCGCGCGCCCATCGCCTGGACGAGCCTTTCGCGCTCGGCGGCGTCGAATTCGGCGCCCAGCGCCACGCGGCGGCCGGGAAAGCCGGCGAGCTGCTCGCCAAAGGCGGGCGCGACGGCGCGGTCCTCCAGCGAGGCGAGCACGGCGTCGCGGGCCTCGTCCTGGCCGCACCACCAGGTGGCGATATTGGCGAGGCGCAAATCCTCGCCGAGCAGGCGGCGGGCGATGGCCGGCAGGAAGGAGAGCAGCGCGCGCGATTCGATGAGGCCTGCGCCCGGCATATTGGCGATGGTGACATTGCCCTCGCGGATCGTGTCGAGCAGGCCCGGCACGCCGAGATGCGAGGCGGCGTTCAATTCCAACGGATCGCACCAATCGGCGTCGACCCGGCGCCACACCACATCGACGCGCTTCAGCCCGGCGATGGTGCGCACATGCAGCTTGCGCTCGCTGGTGACGAGATCGGCGCCCTCGACCAGCAGAAAGCCGAGATAGCGCGCGAGGCTCACCTGCTCGGAATAGGATTCGCTGAACGGGCCCGGCGTCAGCAGGCAGATGCGCGGGTCCTTCTGCTGCGCGGCCTTGGCGAGGGCGGCGCGGAAATCGCGGAAGAAGGGCGCGAGGCGCTCGACCTTCATGTCGCGATAGAGGCGCGGGAAGGTCCGCGCCATCACCAGCCGATTCTCCAGCGAATAGCCGGCGCCCGACGGCGCCTGGGCGCGATCGCCCAGCACCCACCAGCGCCCGTCCGGGCCGCGGCCGATCTCGGCGGCGTAGAAGCGCAGCCAGCGGCCGCCGGGCGGAGTCGCGCCGCTCATGGCGCGGACATAATCGGGCGAGCCGGCGACGACCGCCGCCGGCATCGCCCCTTCCTTGACGAGGCGCTGCTCGCCATAGGAGTCGCGCAGCACCATGTCGAGCAATTCGGCGCGCTGGGCGACGCCTGCGGCGATCTCCCGCCATTCGGCCTGCGGCAGCAGCAGTGGCAGCCGGCTCAACGGCCAGGTGCGCTCCTTGGTCTCGCCGAGCACGCGATAGGAGACGCCCATGTCCCTGATTCGGCGTCCGGCGGCGGCGAAGCGATCGTCTATGTCCTCGCGGCTGAGGCCCCCGAGCGTGTCGAGCAGGCTCGCCCAATGGGCGCGCACGCGCCCGTCCGGCCCGACGAGCTCGTCCGGCACGCCCTCCAGCGGCGCATAGCGGGCGATCCAGGAGGCGACTCGACGCGCCGCTTCTCCCGTGCTCGCATCGATAAACCGCTCAGCCGGCACAACTCCTCCGCAGGTCCAAAGTCAGCGGGAACTCTCCCGCCGGCTCCTCGCGCGGCGGCCTCACCCTGCCGGGCGTATGGCCGTGATCCTGGAACCGCGACAGCCTGCGAGCCTCCGCCTCATGCGAGTTTACCGGAAAAGTGTCGTAGCTGCGACCGCCCGGATGCGCCGTGTGATAGACGCAGCCGCCGAGCGAGCGCTCGCTCCAGCTGTCGATGACGTCGAAGGTCAGAGGCGCATGATCGGGGATGGTCGGGTGCATACCGGAGGGCGGCTGCCAGGCCTTGAAGCGCACGCCCGCGACCGCCTCGCCCGAGGCGCCGGCGCTGGTCATGGGCACACGGCGGCCGTTGCAGGCGATGACATGCCGACCGGGGACGAAGCCCTTGGCCTTCACCTCGACGCGCTCCACCGAGGAATCGACGAAACGCGCGGTGCCGCCGGCGACGCCTTCCTCGCCCAGCACATTCCAGGGCTCCAGCGCCTGCCGGATTTCCAGCTCCACTCCGCCATGCTCGACGCGGCCGGCGAGCGGGCAGCGGAATTCCTTCTGCGCCTCGAACCATTCCGGCTCGAAGGCGTAGCCGGCGCCCTGAAGATCGGCCAGCACATCGAGGAAATCGCGCCAGATGAAATGCGGCAGCATGAAGCGGTCATGCAGCGCCGTGCCCCAGCGCACGAAGCCGCCGCTCTGCGGCTCGCGCCAGAACCAAGCGACGAGCGCGCGCAGCAGCAATTGCTGCGCGAGGCTCATGCGCGCGTCGGGCGGCATCTCGAAGCTGCGGAACTCGACGAGGCCGAGCCGGCCGGTCGGCCCATCCGGCGAATAGAGCTTGTCGATGCAGATTTCGGCGCGATGCGTGTTGCCGGTGACGTCCACGAGCAGATTGCGGAACAGCCGATCGACGAGCCAGGGCGGGAAATTCGTTTCGCCCGCCGGCGGCACATTGGAGATGGCGATCTCCAGCTCGTAGAGCGCGTCGTGACGCGCCTCGTCGACGCGCGGCGCCTGGCTGGTCGGACCGATGAAGAGGCCCGAGAAGAAATAGGAGAGCGCGGGATGGCGCTGCCAATAGAGCACGAGGCTCTTCAATATGTCCGGACGGCGCAGGAAGGGCGAATCGAAGGGCGTCCGGCCGCCGAGCACGACATGATTGCCGCCGCCCGAGCCGGTCTGGCGCCCGTCGATGAGGAATTTGTCGGCGGTGAGCCGCGACTGCCGCGCATCCTCATAGAGGCCGGTCGTCGTCGCCACGGCGTCGCGCCATGTGTCGCCCGGATGGATGTTCACCTCGATGACGCCGGGATCGGGCGTCACCTTGATGACCTCGAGGCGCGGATCGACGGGCGGCGGATAGCCCTCGATATGGATCGGAAGGTCCATCGCCTTCGCCGTCGTCTCCACCGCCGTCAACAGCTCGAGATAGCCCTCGAGCGTTTCGACCGGCGGCATGAAGACGCAGAGCGCGCCGTCGCGCGGCTCGATGGCGAGCGCCGTGCGCACCGCGCCCTCGACGATGAGCTGCTCGCTCGGCTGCTGACGGTTCTGGAGCTCCTGACGTTTCTGGAGCTCCTGGCCGTTCTGCAGCGCCCGGCTTTCGTAGATCTGCCGGAAATAGGCGGGGTCCGGAAGTGGATCGCGCGGCTCGGTCGGGTCCGGCGGATAGGAATAGGGATAGGCGCTCGGCGGCACCCAGGGCAGCGAGCCGATCGGCAGGCGCAGGCCGATCGGCGAATCGCCCGGCGCCAGAAAGAGCCGTCCGCGGCGCAAAGGCCAGCGCTCCGAGACCCAGCGACGCCGGTCGGCGCGCGCGTTCCAGCGCTGCACCGGCAGAACATAGCCCACCGGATTGGCCAAGCCGCGCTCGAAGGCGCGCAACATGCGGACGCGCTCCTCGGCGTCGTCGATCTTCGAATCGAGCGGATCGACATTGATGGGCAGCGCGCCCTCCTTCAGCAGCCAGTGCGAGGGGTCCTCATAGGCCGGGATCACATAGCCCCGCTCGAGACCGAGCCGCTCGGCGAGATCGACGGTGAACGCCTCGCTCTGCTGCGTCGTCGGCGCCGAGGACGCGCCGATGCGGGCGGCGAGCTCGGGGTCGCGCCAGACCGGCTTGCCGTCCTTGCGCCAATAGATCGCGAAGGCCCAGCGCGGCAGGCTCTCGCCCGGATACCATTTGCCCTGCCCGTAATGCAGGAAGCCGCCTCTGGCGAAGCGTTGCTGCAGGCGGCGCACGAGATCGTCGGCGCGCGCCTTCTTGGTGGGGCCGACGGCGGCGATCGTCCATTCCGGCGCTTGGAAATCATCGATGGAGACGAAGGTCGGCTCGCCGCCCATGGTGAGGCGCACGTCTTGCGCCCGCAAATCCTGGTCGACCTTCTCGCCGAGCGCGTCGAGACGCGCCCAGGCTTCGTCCGAGAAAGGCGCGGTGATGCGCGGCGCCTCGCGAATGCGCTGCACCCACATCTCGAAGCCGAACTGGACCTCGGCCGGCTCGACGAGGCCGGAGAGCGGCGCCGCCGAGCGATAATGCGGCGCGCTGCACAGCGGCAGATGGCCCTCGCCGCAGAAGAGGCCCGAGGTGGCGTCGAGGCCGATCCAGCCGGCGCCGGGGATATAGACCTCGGCCCAGGCGTGCAGATCGGTGAAATCGTGATCGGTTCCCTTGGGACCCTCGATCGGATCGACGTCCGCTTTCAATTGGATGAGATAGCCGGAGACGAAACGCGCCGCGAGGCCGAGGCTGCGGAATATCTGCACGAGCAGCCAAGCCGAATCGCGGCAGGAGCCGGCGCCTGCCGCGAGCGTCTCGTCCGGCGTCTGCACGCCGGGCTCCATGCGGAGGACATAGCGAATGTCGCGCTGCAGCCTGGCGTTGAGAGCGACGAGAAAGGGAACGATCGCCATCGCCTGCGACGGGCGCACGCTGTCGACGAACGCCTTGGTCAGCGGCCCGAGCGGCTCCACCTCGAGGCAGGAGGCGAGCTCGGTCCGCAGCTCCTCCGGATAGGCGAAGGGGAAGGTTTCCGCATAGGGCTCGACGAAAAAGTCGAAGGGATTGTAGACGGCGATCTCGGCATGGAGGTCGACCTCGATGCGGAACTCCTCCGCCTTCTCCGGAAAGACGAGGCGCGCCAGCCAATTGCCGTGCGGGTCCTGCTGCCAATTGATGAAATGATTGGCCGGCGCGATCTTGAGGGAATAGCTCGGCACGCGTGTGCGGCAATGGGGCGCGGGCCGCAGCCGGACGACCTGCGGCCCGAGCGCGACCGGCCGATCATATTTGTAATGGGTGAGATGGTGGAGCGCGACCTTGATCGACACGAGCTGCTTCGCCTCGGAGCGACGCCGGAAAAGGGGCGACGGGCGATTAGCTTACGCGCTCGGCGGCGTGTCAATCGCGCTTGCGGGAAACTGCGGCTCTTTGCCGGAAATTGCCGCATGACGCGCGCCGCCGGGGCGGCGGGCGCCGACCATTTCGGCGCCTGAGGCTGGCTCCGAGCCCGGCTGCGCTATGGCCGCGGGACATGGCTCGAAGCGTCTTTCGAAACAGGAGACAACCTCGCCTCACCGCTTCGCGTCACCGTTTCGCGGCGCCGCTTTCGCCGGCGGCGCAGCGTGAAGGAAGCGGGCTTCTTGCTGCGCGGTCCATCAAAATGTATTTCTCTCCGCGAGGCGAAGGGGCCGCCCGTCGCTGGCGGCTGGTCCCGAGGTCGTCGGTAGAACCGGTCGCAAAGAACCAAAAAAAGGTCGGGGGGATATATTGACCATTTTCGATGAGATAACCGGGCGGTATGGAGACTCTTACGCCAACGAGTTTCGCAGCGTGATCCAGGAATTTGCGCCGAACGCGTCACGTTTCCTCGAGTGGGGCAGCGGAGAGACGACCAAGATATTATGCGAGATTGCTCGAGAAAAGCCCAATCCCCTCGTTCTGAGCATAGACGACAACGCCGACTATCTGAATTCCGTAGCCGAAGGTCTTCCCTTCTATAGCTTCCTGCATTTTCGGCGTCTCGACCTCCAGGGCCCGTCTTTCTCCCAGGAGGATCAGCCTCCCTCCTATTCCTCCTATCCGTTCTTCATTCACATGGAATTCGATGTCGCCTTCGTGGACGGAAGGCGGCGGGCGGAATGCGCGCTCACCGCGGCGCAAGTCGTCGTCGAGGGCGGCATCGTGATCATGCACGACTGGCGACGTTCACGCTATGCGCCAGCGCGCGCGCTGTTCGAGACGCTTCATGAAGGCGACCAGATGTTGGTGCTGCGCCCACGGCCGCTGCCGCGCCGCCCGAGTCGGCGCGCCGAAGAGCGCCGCGTCGTCATCGTTCCGGTGAATGGAAAGCGCGCCGAGCGCGAGTTCGAGATCACGCGCCACTTCGCGGAAGCCTATGCCGCCTTCGTGGGAGCCGATTTCGCGGTCGTCGGCCAATCGTCGACGCTGCCGCCGCATCGGCTGAAATCTGCGGCGCTGGACGTCGCAGAGGGCTATGATCGGACGCTGCTGCTCGACGCCGATGTGCTGATCCGGCCCGGAGCGCCCGACCTCTTCGAAATCACGCCGGAGGCGAGCCTCGGCGCTTTCGTCGAGGGCCACTTGTTCCCACGCGAGGATTGGTGCGGAATATTGAATCATGTCTATGGCGCCGACGGCGTCTTGACTCCACAGGAGTATTTCAACAGCGGCGTGCTCGTCATGTCGAGGAGCAATCTATCGCTGCTTCGCGCGCTGCGTGAGGAAGTCTTGTGGGGACATCCGCAATTCGAGCAAGGTTTTCTCAACATCCGACGGCTGTCGCTCGGCATACCGCTGTTCCCCCTGCCGCTCGACTTCAACTATATCCCCGCCACGAAAGCGGCGCCCAATGATTGGCGCCGCTCCTTTTTCTTTCACCCCGCGGGAAGCGAAAAAGAAGGATGTCGCTTCCGCGAGCTTTGGGCCGACAAATCCGGAGAGGCGACGGCTTTTTCTCTGCAACCCCTGACGCCGGCGCACACCCGCGCCGGACGTTTGCGGCAGGCCTTCGAGCAAATCTCGGGAAAAACGGTTCGGATCCTCGATCCGACGGATCTGCAATACGACACGAAGCACGCCCGGCCGATCTTGGACAGCAATCAGGAAATCGTCGTCTTCTTCAAGCCGCAGGCCGATCCGTCGATGCGGCCATTGTCGGTCTGGGGACCCTATATCACGCTGCCCCCCGGCCGATGGCGCCTGCAATTCCTGAAGCTCGACGGTTCCGCTTTCGTCTACCGCGGCGCGGCGTTCGACGTCGCCTCGAATATCGGCGGCGTCTATCTCGTCGAGCCGCTCGAATGGCCCGAGGATGGAGCGGTCGAGTTCCATCTGGATCAGGAAACCGAGAATATCGAGTTCCGGATCTACGCTTTCGGAGGGAGCGCGGAACTCGCCTATCTGCGGCTGGAGCATCTCTCGCCGCAGGCGTGACCGGCCGCGAGCGCGGCGGCGCTTTTTATCGAAAGGCTCAGGAGGCGTCGGCGGCCGAGGGCGGCGGCAGCTGCTCCTCCCGCCAGAAGGCGACGCCGCCCCGCCCGCCGCGCTTCATGCTGTAGCGCGCGGCGTCGGCGCGGGCCGGCCGATGGCGTAGCGGCGCTCCCAGACCCGCGCCTCATCGGCGAGGATCGTCGCCTGCGCCGCCCGCCGCTGATAGGCGAGAACGAGGAAAATGCTCGCTATATCGACCGCGACGCCGGCGAGCGTCAGCACGAGGAGCGCGAGATCCTGTTTCCTCGCGGCAAGCAGCAGGCCGACGCAGGCCAGAGCGACGCCCATGAACGCCACCGGCATGACCGGGCGGGCGACCATGTCGACCAGCTCGACATAAGCGGCGTCGGGAAGCGGCGCCGAGCTCCGAGAGGTTTGTCCGAGACGCCGCCACATGCACACCGCCAACGCTGTCTCAACTATAGCCGGCGCTCTCGAAATCCAGCGTCGCGGAACCGCGTGACGCGTCTTGATTTCCGTTGAGACGACGTATATAGATATCTTTATATCTAGTCAGCGAAGCTCCCGACGAACACCAAATGACCAACTCCAGACGCCCCCTTTTGCTCGAACCCGCGCTCGCCGCCCTCAATGCGGCCGGCGAGGAGACGCGGCTGCGTCTCCTCGGCCTGCTCGCGGAGACGGAGCTCACGGTGAGCGAGGCCGTCGCCATTCTCGGCCAGTCGCAGCCGCGCGTCTCACGCCATTTGAAGCTGCTCGTCGAGGCGGGCCTCATCGAGCGGCGCCGCGAGGGCGCCTGGGCCTTCTTCCGTCTGGCCGCCGCCGACGCGCCGGGCGAGATCGCCCGCAGCGTCGTCTCCTGGCTCGATCCGCTCGATCCGCGCATCGCCGGCGACCGCGCCCGGCTCGCCGAGGTGCGGCAGGCCCGCGCCGAAAACGCCGCCCGCTATTTCGCCGAGCATGCGCGCGAATGGGACGCCATACGCTCGCTGCATGTGCCAGAGGCGCAGGTCGAGGCCGCCATTCGCGACGCGGTGGGCGAGAAGCCGCTGCGCCGGCTGCTCGATCTCGGCGCCGGCACCGGCCGCATGCTGGAGCTGTTCGCGCCGCAGGCGGAGCAGGCCGTCGGCGTCGATCTCTCCTCCGCCATGCTCGCCGTCGCCCGCGGGCGGCTGGAGAAAGCCGGCGCGCGCAATGTGCAGCTGCGCCAAGGCGACATGTATGCGCTCCCCATAGAGCGCAATAGCTGCGATCTCGTCATCGTGCATCAGGTTCTGCATTATCTCGACGATCCCGGCCGCGCGCTGCGCGAGGCGGCGCGCACGCTCGCGCCCGGCGGCCGAATGCTGGTCGTCGATTTCGCGCCGCATCGCGAGGAGACTTTGCGCGACGAGCACGCGCATCGACGCCTCGGCTTCGCGCAGCAGGAGGTCGCCGCGCTGCTCGAGCAGGCGGGGCTCGAGGCGCTGCGTCACCACGACCTCGCGCCTTCCGCCGACGACGGCGGGAAGCTCACCGTTTCCCTGTGGCTGGCGCGCGATCCGCGCGTCATCGCCGATCCCCTTCCCCGAGCGAGCTTTGAGACCGCCTGATGTCCGACAATCGCAGCCTGTGGCCGACGGGCCATTTCGATATCTCCTATGAGTTCTTCCCGCCGAAGACTCCGGAGATGGAGATTCAGCTCTGGGACTCGATCGCGCGCCTCGCGCCTTTGAAGCCCAAATTCGTCTCCGTCACCTATGGAGCCGGCGGCTCCACGCGCGAGCGCACGCATAATATCGTCGCCCGCCTCGTCGCCGAGACCGACATATTGCCGGCCGCACATCTGACCTGCGTCTCCGCCTCGCGCGGCGAGATCGACGAGATCGTGCGCGGCTATCGGGACGCCGGCGTGCGTCATATCGTGGCGTTGCGCGGCGATCCGCCGACCGGCGTCGGCACGACATTCGAGCCGCATCCGCTAGGCTATCGCAGCTCCACCGAGCTGGTGCGCGGCATTCGCGCGATCGGCGATTTCGAGATTTCCGTCTCCACCTATCCGGAAGGCCATCCCGAGAGCCGCACGATCGAGGACGATCTCGACGCGCTCGAGGCCAAGATCGACGCCGGCGCGACGCGCGCCATCACGCAATTCTTCTTCGAGAACGACGTCTATTTCCGCTTTCTCGACAAGGCGCGCGCCAGAGGAATCACGATCCCGATCGTGCCCGGCATCATGCCGGTGCAGAACTTCAAGCAGACCGCCAATTTCGCGCGCAAGGCCGGCGCGAGCGTGCCCGACTGGCTCGCGCATCGCTTCGATGGATTGGACGACGATCCGGTGACGCGCCGGCTCATCGCCGCCGCTGTCGCCGCCGAGCAGGTGCTCGGCCTCGCCGAAGGCGGCGTGAAGGAATTCCATTTCTACACAAACAATCGCGCCGATCTCGTCTTCGCGATCTGCCATCTTCTGGGCGTGCGCCCCGTCACCGAGAAAGTCGCAGCATGAGTTTCGACAAGAACCACGGACCGAAGATTCTCGCGGCGCTGGAGAAGGCGGCGAGCGAGCGCATTCTCGTGCTCGACGGCGCCATGGGCACGATGATCCAGCGCCACAAATTCACCGAGGCCGATTTTCGCGGCGAGCGCTTCGAGGATCACGGAAAAGATCTGCGTGGCGACAATGACCTGCTGACGCTGACGCAGCCGGCCGCGATCAAGGCGATTCATCGCGCCTATCTCGAAGCCGGCGCAGACATCATCGAGACCAACACATTCTCCTGCACCACCATCGCGCAGGCCGATTACGGCCTCGAGCATATCGTCTATGAGCTCAATTACGAAGGCGCACGCCTCGCCCGCGCCGCGGCCGACGAAGTGGCGCGCGAGACCGGCGTGCCGCGCTTCGTCGCCGGCTCCATGGGCCCGACCAATCGCACCGCGTCGATCTCGCCGGACGTGTCGAATCCCGGCTTTCGCGCCGTCACTTTCGACGATCTGCGCGCCGCCTATCTCGAGGAGGCGCTCGGCCTGTTGGAGGGCGGCGCCGATATTCTGCTGATCGAGACGATCTTCGACACGCTGAACGCCAAAGCGGCGATCTATGCGGTGGAGGATGCTTTCGAGAAGGTCGGCACGCGCTTTCCGGTGATGATCTCCGGCACCATCACCGATCTCTCCGGCCGCACGCTCTCCGGCCAGACGGCGGCGGCCTTCTGGAACTCGATTCAACATGCGAAGCCTTTCTCCATCGGCTTCAATTGCGCGCTCGGCGCGCGCGAGATGCGCCAACATATCGCCGAGGTCGCGCGCATCGCCGACACGCGAATCTGCGCCTTCCCCAACGCCGGCCTGCCGAACGAGTTCGGCCTCTATGACGAGAGCCCGGAATATATGGCCGAGCTGGTCGGCGAATTCGCCAAGTCCGGCCTCGTCAATGTGGTCGGCGGCTGCTGCGGCACGACGCCGCCGCATATCGCCGCCATCGCCGGCGCCATGAAAGGCGTCGCGCCGCGCAAGATTCCGGAAATCGCACCGCTGCTGCGCCTCGCCGGCCTCGAGCCTTTCACGCTGACCAAGGACATTCCCTTCGTCAATGTCGGCGAGCGCACCAATGTCACGGGCTCGGCCAAATTCCGCAAGCTCATCACCGCCGGCGATTACGCCGCGGCGCTGGATGTGGCGCGCGATCAAGTGGCCAATGGCGCGCAGGTCATCGACATCAATATGGACGAGGGCCTGCTCGATTCGAAAAAGGCGATGGTCGAGTTCCTCAATCTGCTCGCCGCCGAGCCCGATATCGCGCGCGTGCCGGTGATGGCCGATTCGTCGAAATTCGAGGTGATCGAAGCCGGCCTGCAATGTCTGCAGGGCAAGGGCGTCGTCAACTCCATCTCGCTGAAGGAAGGCGAGGAGAAATTCATCGAGGCGGCGACCAAGGTGCGCCGCTATGGCGCCGCCGTCGTCGTCATGGCCTTCGACGAAGCCGGACAGGCCGACACTTTCGCGCGCAAGGTGGAGATCTCCGGCCGCGCCTATAAGATCCTCGTGGAGCAAGTCGGCTTTCCGCCGCAGGACATCATCTTCGATCCCAATATTTTCGCGGTCGCGACGGGTATCGAAGAACATTGCAATTACGGCGTCGACTTCATCGACGCGGCGCGCGCGATCAAGACGACTCTGCCGCACGCCCATGTGTCGGGCGGCGTGTCGAACCTCTCCTTCTCCTTCCGCGGCAATGAGCCGGTGCGCGAGGCGATGCACTCCGTCTTCCTCTATCACGCCATTGCGGCGGGGATGGATATGGGCATCGTCAACGCCGGCCAGCTCGCGGTCTATGAGAAGATCGATCCGCAGCTGCGCGAAGCCTGCGAGGATGTGGTGCGCAATCGCCGGCCGGACGCCACCGAGCGCCTGGTCGAGATCGCCGAGCGCTTCAAGGGCGCCGGCGCCAAGGCGGCGGAGAAGGACGCCGCGTGGCGCGAGGCGAGCGTCGAGAAACGTCTCGAATATGCGCTGGTCAATGGCGTCGCCGATTATGTCGAGCAGGATGTGGAGGAAGCGCGGCTCGCGTCCAAGCGCCCGCTCGACGTCATCGAAGGCCCGCTGATGGCCGGCATGAATGTCGTCGGCGACCTCTTCGGCCAGGGCAAGATGTTCCTGCCGCAAGTGGTGAAATCGGCGCGCGTGATGAAGCAGGCCGTCGCGCATCTCCTGCCCTACATGGAGGAGAATAAAGAGCAGCGCTCCACCGCCGGCAAGATTCTTCTCGCGACGGTGAAGGGCGACGTCCACGACATCGGCAAGAACATCGTCGGCGTCGTGCTCGGCTGCAATAATTTCGAGATCATCGATCTCGGCGTGATGGTGCCGACCGCCAAGATTCTCGAAACGGCGAAGCGCGAGCAGGTCGATATCATCGGCCTCTCCGGCCTCATCACGCCCTCGCTCGACGAAATGTGCTTCGTCGCCTCCGAGCTGGAGCGCGAAGGTTTTTCGGTGCCGCTGCTCATCGGCGGCGCGACGACGAGCCGCGTGCATACGGCGGTGAAGATCAGCCCCAATTATGTGGCGGGCCAGGCCGTCTATGTGACCGACGCCTCCCGCGCGGTGGGCGTCGCGCAGGCGCTGCTGTCGCTGACGACGCGCGAGACCTATGTCGCCAAGACGCGCGAGGAATATGAGAAGGTCGCAGAGGCTCATGCGCGCGCGCAGATCGACAAGCAGCGCGTCTCACTCGCTTCCACGCGCGCCAATGCGCTGAAGATCGATTGGAGCGCATATGAGCCGCCGAAGCCGAGCTTTATCGGCGCGCGCGTCTTCGCCTCCTACGATGTGGCGGAGCTCGTTCCCTATATCGATTGGACGCCCTTCTTCCAGACATGGGAGCTCAAGGGCCGCTATCCGGCGCTGCTCGACGACCCCGAGCGCGGGCCGGCGGCGCGGCAATTGTTCGAGGATGCGCAGGCGATGCTGGCGCGCATCCTCGAGGAGCGCTGGTTCAATCCCAAGGCCGTCATCGGCTTCTGGCCCGCCAATGCGGTCGGCGACGACATAGCGCTCTACACCGGCGAGGGCCGCGTCGAACGGCTGGCGACGCTGCATACGCTACGCCAGCAGCTCACGCGCCGCGACGGCAAGCCCAATGTGGCGCTGTCCGATTTCGTCGCGCCGGAAGGCTCCGGCAGAGCCGATTACATCGGCGCTTTCGTCGTCACCGCCGGCGCGCAGGAGGCGAAGATTTCCGAGCGCTTCGCGCGCGCCAATGACGACTATGGCGCGATCATGGTGAAGGCGCTCGCCGATCGTCTGGCTGAGGCCTTCGCCGAGCGCATGCATCAGCGCGTGCGCCGCGAGTTCTGGGGCTATGCGGCGGATGAGACGCACACGCCGGATCAACTCCTCGCCGAGGATTATCGCGGCATTCGCCCGGCGCCGGGCTATCCGGCGCAGCCCGACCATACGGAGAAGGCGACGATCTTCGATCTGCTGGAAGCGACGAAGCGCACCGGCGTGGCGCTCACGGAGAGCTACGCCATGACGCCGGCGTCATCGGTGAGCGGACTCTATTTCGCGCATCCGCAGGCGCATTATTTCGGCGTCGCCAAAGTGGAGCGCGATCAGGTCGAGGATTACGCGGCGCGCAAGGGCGTCGCCGTCGCCGAGATCGAGCGCTGGCTCGCGCCCGTGCTCAACTATGAGACGCGCGTCGTCGAGCCGGCGGAGTGAGGCGACTCGACGTTCTCCCTTCTCCCGCTTGCGGGAGAAGGTGGCCTCGCGAAGCGAGGTCGGATGAGGGCCCCTCGACCTCTCGCGGCGCCTCGTCATCATCGGCGTTCGGTCATTCCTCCCGAGCGGGCCGGCCCTCATCCGACCCTCGCTGACGCGAGGGCCACCTTCTCCCGCCCTGCGGGAGAAGGAAGGCAGCGCCCCTAGCCGCCGAGCGCCGCCTTGACCGCGGCGCTGGCCTTGCCGAAATCGATGCGACCCGTATATTTCGCCTTGAGCGCGGCTACGACCTTGCCCATATCCTTGATCGAGGCGGCGCCCGTCTCGGCGATGGCCGCCGTTATCGCCTCGGCGACCTCGGCCTCGCCGAGCTGCTGCGGCAGATAGGCGGCGATCACCGCGATCTCGGCGCGCTCCTTCTCGGCGAGCTCGGGACGGCCGCCCTTCTCGTAGATTTCCACCGATTCCTGACGGCTCTTCACCATTTTCTGCAGCAGAGCGAGAATATCGTCGTCGCCGAGCGTCTTGCCGGTGGCGCGCGCCTCTATGTCGCGATCCTTGAGCCCCGCGGTGATCATGCGGATCGTCTCGACCTTCTGCTTTTCGCCACTCTTCATCGCCGTCTTGAGGTCGGCCGTGAAACGTTCGCGCATTGTATTTCCACTTCGCAGTGAAATGTTCTAGGGGAAGGCGGGCGCCGCGATGGCGGCGCGCCGGCGGATGAGGGTGAGGCATAGAGCGCGGATGAGCCCGGATCAAGACGAAGCGACGGGGTGGACGGTTCCGGTCCACACGGGGGTTCTGGTTCTCGCCAGCGGCGAGGCGATTTTCGGCTTCGGCTTCGGCGCCGTCGGCTCGGCCGTCGGCGAGGTCTGCTTCAACACAGCCATGACCGGCTATCAGGAAATCCTCACTGATCCATCCTACGCCGGGCAGATCGTCACCTTCACCTTTCCCCATATCGGCAATGTCGGCGTCAATGACGAGGATGTCGAGACCGTCGATCTCCAGAACCGGGCCGGCGCGCGCGGCGTCATCGTGGCGGCGCCCTCGGGCGATCCGTCCAACTATCGGGCGCTGCGGCCGCTCGGCGAATGGCTCGCCGCGCGCGGGATCATCGGCCTCTGCGGCATGGACACGCGCGCGCTGACGACGCTGATCCGCGAGAAGGGCATGCCCAACGCCGTCATCGCCTATGCGCCGGACGGCGTCTTCGATCTTTCCGCGCTGCGCGCCGAAGCGGCTGCCTGGCCGGGCATAGACGGCATGGACCTCGTGCCCTCTGTCACCGCGCCCGCGCGCTATGATTGGGACGAGACCGTCTGGCGGCAGGCCTCCGGCTATGGCAAGCGCGACGGGATCAAATTCCGCGTCGTCGCCGTGGACTATGGCGTCAAGCGCAACATTCTGCGCCTATTGGCGGAGGCCGGCTGCGAGGTGATCGTCGTGCCGGCCACGACCAGCGCGAAGGACATTCTCGCGCTCGCGCCGGATGGCGTGTTCCTCTCCAACGGGCCGGGCGATCCGGCCGAGACCGGCAAATACGCCGTGCCCACCATTCGCGAGCTCTTGGCGCAGAAGGTGCCGACTTTCGGCATTTGCCTCGGCCATCAGATGATGGCGCTCGCCGTCGGCGCCAAGACGCAGAAAATGCCGCAAGGCCATCACGGCGCCAATCATCCGGTGAAGGATTTCACCACCGGCAAGGTTGAGATCGTCTCGATGAACCACGGCTTCGCCGTGGATCGCGACAGCCTGCCGGCCAATGTCGTCGAGACGCATCGCTCGCTGTTCGACGGCTCCAATTGCGGCATCGCGCTCGCCGACCGCCCGGCCTTCTCGGTGCAGCACCATCCCGAGGCCTCGCCCGGCCCGCAGGACAGCCATTATCTCTTCGCGCGCTTCGTCGATATGATGGAGAAGGCGCGGGCGTGAGCCGCGCGCCGAGCCGGACTCACTCGAACCAATCGACGGGGAACGGGCCGCCCGCGCAATATTGCCGTTCGGCCCAGTCGCGAAAGGCGGGCTCCTCATGCGGACGCAAATAGACCGCAATGAGAGCTTCCCCATTGTCCGACAGCGCGACCACGAAGCGGCCCTTGCGCAAATGCGCCACGAGAGCATTCATGGCTTCGAAAAAAGGCGTGAGATCGGGCCGTTTCTCATCGCTGATTTCGACGGTGCCGGAATGTCCGTCCGCCAGAACGACATGGCCGATGAGCCGATCTCGTCGATGTGATTCCGTCACCGACTGAACGACGAAATCGCCGCACGCCAAGGATTCGAGCTCGCCCACATGCTGCGGCAAATATTCTCCGGGCGCGTGCTCGTCGACGATGCAAATCTCCATTGCGTTTTCGAAAATCGAAAAGCTATGTGCTTCGAGCAGATCGCTCAGCTGCTCGTCGTCCAAGCTCGATAGGCGCGGCAATATGTCGTCTATATCGTCGAAGCCATCGAACGCAGCTGTTTCGCCGGCCAGAGACCACAGCATCAGAAGGTCGAACGCGTTGGTTCCGTCTCTCGCCTCGCCGGAAATATAATTCGTGAATTCGTCGCCATCGTAGAAGTCGGCGAAACTCGCCATGAACCGAGTGACGATCAGCTCTCGATCGAGATCGGGGCGTATTCGCAGGCCGGCCGCCTCGAGCCGCCGCAGCGATTCGCGCACGAATTGCTTGTTCGTCTCGCTCGACAAGAGCGAGAGCGCCGTAGCATTCCGCTTCGAGAAAATCGCTTCGGACGAGGCCGCCGCCCGAGCCGGAAAAATGCGTCCGATCAGCTTAGCCCAAATCGACATAATCTAATCTCCCGATACGCGGAGGCCGAAAATGCAGTTTACAACCATATCGAGCCGACGTCATTGCGAGCGAAGCGATCCGGAGTCGCGGGACGGCTACTGGGGATTGCTTCGTCGCTAGGCTCCTCGCAATGACGACCCGATCGCGATCGCCGACACCAGCCGCCCATAATCCGGCTCCTTGCGATGCACGCTGCGGCGATAGCTGAAGCAGCGCGTCTCATCGGCGTAAGTGTCGATGCGCAAATTCTCGAAGGAGGCGACATTCGTCGCCTCGACGCGCCGCGTGACGAAAGCGGGCAGATCGAACATGGAATGCCCCTCGCGCGTCGAAGGCGTGAAGAAACGCGCGAAGCCCGCTTCCTCGGCCAAAAACCGCTCGACGAATTCCGCGCCCACCTCGTAGCTCTCGCGGCCGATCGCCGGGCCGAGCGCGACATGAATATCGGCGCGATGCGCGCCGCGCGTCTCCATCACCGCGATCGTCGCCTCGATCATGCCGGTGAGCGCGCCCTTCCATCCCGCATGGCAGGCGCCGATGACGCCGGCGCTTGCGTCGGCGAAGAGCAGCATGCCGCAATCGGCGCCGGTGACGCCGAGCGCCAGCCCTTCGACATCGGTGACGAGCCCGTCGCAGCGCGGCCGCTCGGCCTCCGCCCAAGGCGCGGCGACGTAAAGCGCGTCGCGCGAATGAATTTGATAGGGCACGAGCAGACGATGCGCCTCTGCGCCCAGACGCCGCGCCATGCGCGCGCGATTCTCGGCGACGCGCGCGGAATCATCGCTGGAGCCCACCCCGCCGTTGAGCGACGCATAGACGCCCTCCGACACGCCGCCCGCGCGCGTGAAAAACGCGTGGCGCACGCCCGGCAGCGCGAGATTGCCGGCGCCCAGCGCTGCGAGCCCGTCACTCATTGGAAAAACCCTGGCAGAAGCGGCATGTCTGGATGCGTCACGGCGATGACCTTGAACAATTCGCCCATATCGCGCTTGGGATCGCCGGCGCCGATGAGACGCGCGAGCGCAATGTCGATCTCGGCGCGCTGCTCTGTGGTCGCGCGCTTCTTCAAAGCTTCGGCGCGCTCGACGACGCCGAGCTGTCGCAGAAAGGCGCCCTGCGTCACCGGCCCCTGCACTTTCGCGCCGGCGGCCGTCGCGGCGCGCGCCAGCGCGGCGAAATCGACATGGGTGGTGAGATCGGCGTCGCCCGGCGCCTCCAGTGGATCGACATAGGCGTGGCGCGCCACGGCCTGCAATGTCTCGCCCAGCGCCGTCTGCATATAGCCATAGTCGATGACGAGCAGCGCGCCGCCCTGCGCGACGAGACGCGCGGCGATGTCGCGCATGATGCGCGCGCCGATCGCGCCGATCTCTATGACCGAACCCTCCGGCGCGGCGACGGTGAGATCGGACTCGATACGCTCGCCGACGCCGAAGGCGAGCGCGCCGCTCTCGTCCAGGCCGACGAGCCGCTCGCTCCAGCCGCGCTCGGTCTGCACGAAATGGCGCACCGGCAGCGCGTCGAAAAACTCATTGGCGATGATGATCGCCGGCCCCTCCGGAACGCGCGCGACATCCGCGCTCCAGGAGACGGGCGTCGGCGCCGCGGCGAGCGTCTGCCGCTGCCGCGCCTCGAGCACGGGGCTCGTCTCGACGAGATGCGCGTCGATCGCGACGAGAAAATCCGGCGCGATGCGCGCGACGCGCAGCGCATCGGCCATCAACGTGCCGCGTCCCGGCCCGAGCTCGACGAGACGAGTCGGCGAAGGCGCGCCCGCCGCGCGCCAAGCCTCCTGCGCGAAGAGGCCAATGAGCTCGCCGAACATTTGGCTGATCTCCGGCGCGGTGATGAAATCGCCGCCCGCGCCGAAAGGATCGCGCGTCATGTAATAGCCCTTGGTCGGATGCGACAGGGCGAGCGACATGTAATGCTCGAGCGTGATCGGCCCTTCCTGCGCGATGAGCTCGATAATGTCGTCGCGCAATGCGCTCATGCTTCGACTCTTTGCGGGCGCAGCGCATAGGCGATGAGCGCGGCGCCGACGAGGATCATCGGCGCCGACAGCGCCATTCCCATGGTGAGGCCATTGTCCAGCGCTTCCGAGAGCGGATCGGGCTCGCGGAAAAACTCGCTGACGATACGCGCGACGCCGTAACCCGCGCCGAACAGGCCCGTGGCGAGGCCCGGCCGCTTCAGCGCGCCGCGCTGCGCGGCGATGGCGAGCAGAATATAGAGCGCGACGCCCTCGAGCCCCGCCTCATAGAGCTGGCTCGGGTGGCGTGGCGCGTCGCCGGCGCCGGGAAACACCATGGCCCAGGGAACATCGCTCTCGCGGCCCCACATCTCCGGCTTGATGAAATTGGCGAGGCGGCCGAAGAAAATGCCGATCGGCGCGACGGTCGCGCAAATATCGCTGATAGTGAGCGCGAAAATCTTCTCGCGCCAGGCGAACAGCGTCATGCCGACGATCGCGCCGATGAGCCCCCCGTGAAAGGCCATGCCGCCTTTCCAGGTTTTGATGATCTCTTCCGGATGCGCGAAGTAGAAGGCGCGCTCATAGAAGAGCACATGGCCGAGGCGTCCGCCGATGATGACGCCGAGCGCGACATAGACGAGCAGATCGTCGAGGCGCTCGGCCGAGGGATGAGCGGTCTTTCCCCAAAGATGCTCGCACGACACGAGCCGGCGCGCATAGAGCCAGCCGAGCGCGAGCCCGGCGATATAGGCCAGCGCATACCAGCGGATGGGCAGAGGTCCGATCTCGAGGAGAACCGGGTCGATCATCGGAAAGGGGAGCGCGAGGAAAGGCATGACGACTCGTGGTTGCATCCGATGGCCGCGAGATTAGTGCGCTTTTTGCTCGAACGGAATCGCTCGCGCGCTCAGAATTCGCTCCGACCAGAAAATTTGTCCGGTTTCCGATCGATCAGGACCCGAAACCGGTCTAGCGCGCGATTGCTGGCCTGTCACGACCGCGGCGCGCCGGGTCATTTCGCCTCGAAGGGTCCCGGACGACGAAAGGCGCCCTGACGCTCCAGCATCCATCCTGGATATTCCGCCGCGAGCGCGCTCACCGCATCGAGCTTTGCGAGTTCCTCGGCGCCCAGCGTCAACTTCGCCGCGGCGAGATTCTGCTCGAGCTGATCGATGCGACGCGCGCCGATGATGACGCTGGTCACGAAGGGCTTGGCGAGCACATAGGCGAGCGCGACCTCGGCCACGCTCGCGCCATGCGTCGCGCCGATCTCGCGCATTGCGGCGACACAAGCCCAGGCGCGATCCCTGTCGACCGGCGGAAAATCGAAAGCGACGCGACGTCCTTGTGCATCCTCCGGCGCGCCTGGGCCATATTTGCCCGAGAGCAATCCGCCGGCGAGCGGCGACCACACCATGAGGCCGAGCTTTTCCTCCGCGAGCAGCGGGACGATCTCACGCTCGAGATCGCGGCCGGCGATGGAATAATAGGCCTGCACCGTCTCGTAGCGCGCAAAGCCCAGCCGCTCCGAGACGCCGAGCGCCTTGGCGATGCGCCACGCCTGCCAATTGGAGAGGCCGATGTAACGCACCAGCCCGCGCGAGACGAGATCGTCCAGCGCGCGCAATGTCTCCTCGATCGGCATCACCGAATCATTGCCGTGAATTTGATAGAGATCGATATGATCGGTCTGCAAGCGCTCGAGGCTCGCCTCGACGCTGTCCATTATGTGCCCGCGCGAGGCGCCGCGATCATTGGGGCCGGCGCCGGTCTCGCCATAGAATTTGGTGGCGATGACGACATCCTTGCGCTTCACGCCGAGATCGACGAGCGCCTGCCCCACCATTTTCTCCGAGCGGCCGAAGGAATAGACATCGGCCGTGTCGATGAAATTGACGCCGGCCGCAAAAGCGCGCTCGACGATGCGCGTCGCCGCCTGCTGATCGACATCGGCGATCGCGCCCCAGATGCCAGCGCCGCCCGCCTCGCCGAACGTCATCGCGCCGAGGCAGATTTCCGAGACGAAAAGGCCCGTGCGGCCGAGCTGATTGTATCGCATCACGCCGCCTTCGCCTGCGCGCCATATTTGCCGTAGAAGCTCTCGCCCTTCTTCGCCATCTCGCGCAGCTCGGCGGGCGCTGTGAAGCGCTCGCCATATTTCTGCGTGAGCTCGTCGCAGATGGCGACGAAGGCCGCGGTTCCGACGCCGTCGATGTAAGACAAAGTGCCGCCGGTGAAAGGCGCGAAGCCGAAGCCGAGAATGGAGCCGACATCCGCCTCGCGCGGATCGGTGACGACACCCTCGAACAAGACGCGCGCCGCCTCCACCGCCTGCACGACGAGGCAGCGCTGCTTCAGCTCCTCGACATCTATTGCGTCGGGGTCGAGCTTCTGATCGGCGAGCGCCGAGAGGCCCGGCCACAGGCTCTTCTTGCCACTCGCCGGATAATCGTAGAAACCCTTGCCGTTCTTGCGGCCGAGTCGCCCTTCCTGCTCCACCATGAAATGCAGCACGCGCTCCTGCGTCGGATCGACGGCGGCTGCGCCGAGATCCTTCTTGGTCGCGAGATGAATCTTCCAGGCGAGATCGAGCGCGATCTCGTCATTGAGCGAGAGCGGGCCGACCGGCATTCCGGCCATGCGCGCGGCGGTCTCGATCATCGCCGGCGGCACGCCTTCGGTGAGCATTATGTGCCCTTCGCGCACGAAATTCAGCACGCAGCGATTGGCGTAGAAACCGCGCGTGTCGTTGACGACAATCGGCGTCTTCTTCAAGACGCGCACGAAATCGAGCGCCGTCGCCACGGCGCGGTCATTCGTCTTCTTGCCGCGTATCACTTCCACGAGCAGCATTTTCTCGACCGGCGAGAAGAAATGAATGCCGACGAAATTCTCCGGCTTCAGGGACGTCTCGGCCAGCGAGCTGATCGGCAGAGTAGAGGTGTTGGAGGCGAAGATCACATCGGGACCGACGATCGCTTGCGCCTTCTTCGTCACTTCCGCCTTCACGCCGCGCTCCTCGAACACGGCCTCGACGATGAGATCGGCGCCGGCGAGCTTCTCATAATCCGGCGTCGCGGTGATGCGCGAAAGCAGCGCCTCCTTATCGGCGGCGGTGGCGCGGCCGCGTGACACCTGGCCGGAGATGAGCTTGTCGATGACGGCCTTGCCCTTGTCGGCGCTCTCCTGATCGCGATCGATCAGCACCACCTCTATGCCGGCGAGCGCGCTGACATAAGCGACGCCCGCGCCCATGAAGCCGGCGCCGAGCACGCCGATCCTGGCGAATTTCGCCGGCGGAATTTCCTTGGGTCGATGCGCGCCCTTCTCCAGCTCATTCTTGGAGAGAAACAGCGAGCGGATCATCGCCGCCGCTTGTTTGGAGCGCAGAATATGCGCGAACCAGCGCGCCTCGACGCGCAGGCCGAGATCGAAGGGCAATTGCAGCCCCTCGAACACGCTGTGCAATATGGCCTTGGCGGCCGGATAATTATCGAAGGTCTCGCGGCGGTAGATGGCGTTGGCGGCGGGCCACACCATCATGCCGCCCGGCGAGAACACGCGGCCCGACGGCGGCTTGAAGCCTTCGACGTCCCAAGGCGCCTTGCCCTTGCCGCCATCGACGATCCACACGCGCGCGCGTTCGACGATCTCATTCTCCGGCGCGAGCTCGTGAACGAGTCCGGCCGCCTTGGCTTTGGCGGGCTTCAGCTGCTCGCCCTTGAACAGCAATTGCAGAGCGTCGCCGGTCTGCATCAGCCGCGCGATGCGCTGCGTGCCGCCGGCGCCGGGGAAGAGGCCGACCTTGATTTCCGGCAGGCCGACCTTGGTTTTGTCCGAGTCGGAGAGCACGCGATAATGGCACGCGAGCGCCAGCTCGAAAGCGCCGCCGAGACAAGCGCCGTGAATGGCGATGGCGAAGGGTTTGCCATTGGTCTCGAGCTTGCGATAGAGCAGCGACAGTCTGCGCGCGCCTTCGAAGAACTGCTTCATCGCAGCCTCTTCGCCCTGCTCGCGCACGGCTTTGGCGTATTCCACAGCGCTCTTCTGCAGCATGGAGAGATCGGCGCCGCCGGAGAAGGCGGGCTTGCCCGATGCGATCACGCAGCCCTTGATCTCAGGATTGCTCGCCACCTCGTCGATGACTTTTTCCAGCTCGTCCATCACCTCGAAGGTGATGACATTCATCGAGCGGTCGGGGCTGTCCCAGGTGAGCAGAGCGACGCCGTCGGCGCCGGTCTCGAAACGGAAATTGACGAGGTTCATCGGGTCGCTCCCGCAGGCTTGAAATTCACACGCGCTCGATGATCGTCGCGGTTCCCATTCCCGCGCCGATGCAGAGCGTCACCAGCGCCGTGGACTTGCCGCTGCGCTCCAATTCGTCGAGCGCCGCGCCCACCAGCATCGCGCCCGTGGCGCCGAGCGGATGGCCGAGCGCTATGGCGCCGCCATTCACATTCACCTTCGAAGCGTCGAGGTCGAAAGCCTGCATGAAGCGCAGCACCACGGCGGCGAAAGCCTCGTTCACCTCTATGAGGTCGATGTCGGAAAGGCTCATGCCGGCCTTGGCGAGCAGCTTCTTCGTCACATCCACCGGGCCGGTGAGCATGAGCGCCGGCTCGGAGCCGATATTGGCGAAAGCGCGCACGCGGGCGCGAGGCTTCAGCCCATGCCGTTCGCCCGCTTCGCGCGAGCCGAGCAGAACCGCAGCGGCGCCGTCGACAATGCCCGACGAATTGCCGGCATGATGCACATGGGTCAATTTCTCGACATCGGGATGCGCCTGTATGGCCACGGCGTCGAAGCCCGCCTGCTCGGCAAAAAAAGCGAAGGACGGCTTGAGCGCGGCGAGCGACTGCATATCGGTCTGCGGCCGCATATGCTCGTCGCGATCCAGAATGGTGAGGCCGTTGACGTCCTTCACCGGCGCGATGGATTTCGAAAAGCGCTTCTCCTCCCAGGCGCGCGCGGCGCGCTGCTGCGACTGCACGGCGTAAGCGTCGACATCGTCGCGCGAGAAGCCGTATTTCGTCGCGATGAGATCGGCGGAGACGCCCTGCGGCATGAAGTAAGAGGGAATGGCGATCGTCGGATCGACCGGCCAGGCGCCGCCCGAGGCGCCGATGCCGACGCGGCTCATGCTCTCGACGCCGCCGCCGATGGTCAGCTCGTGCTGGCCGGACATGATCTGCGCAGCGGCGAAATTCACCGAGTCGAGACCCGAGGCGCAGAAGCGATTGATCTGCACGCCGGGAACCTCATAGCCATAGCCGGCGGAGATCGCCGCGGCGCGGGCGATGTCGCCGCCGGCCTCGCCGACCGGATCGACGCAGCCGAGGATCACATCGTCGACCGGCGCGCCATCGAGATTGTTCCTCTCCTTCAGCGCGGAAAGAGCGGTGACGGCGAGGCCGAGGCTCGACACCTCATGCAGCGAGCCGTCCGGCTTGCCGCGCCCGCGCGGCGTGCGCACGGCGTCGTAGATATAGGCTTCGGGCATGAAGCAACTCCGTTGCTGGGCGAATAGCGAATGGGGAGTAGCGGATAGCTCGTCTCTCTCTATTCGCTACTCCCTATTCGCTATTCGCTTCATCAAAACATCTCCGCCGGCAGGCTCATCGTCGTATCGACGCCCGCCGTTATCCGCGCGAGACGAAAGCCCGTCTCGGGCAGCATCTTCTCCATGTAGAATCTGCCCGTCGTCAGCTTGGCGTCGAGCCAGGCGCCGTCGCTGGCGCTCTCCTTCTTCTTGTCGAGCGAAGCGCGGGCGATGCGCGCCCATATGTAGCCGAGCGCCACGCGACCGAAGAGATGCATGTAATCATAAGATGCGCCGGCGCCATTGTCGGGCTTGGCGAGCGCATTCTGCATCAGCCAGATCGTGGCCTTTTGCAAATCGCCGAGCGCCGCCTTCAGCGGCTCCACATAGGGCTTCATCTGCTCGTCGGCGCTCTCGCGGCTCGTGAATTCATTCACCTCGGCGAAATAGGCCATGGCCGCGCGGCCATTGTCCTTGGGCAGCTTGCGGCCGACGAGATCGAGCGCCTGAATGCCATTGGCGCCCTCATAGATCATGGTGATGCGGGCGTCGCGCACGAATTGCTCGACGCCATTCTCGTCTATGTAGCCGTGGCCGCCCCAGATCTGCTGCGCCTTCACGGCATTCTCGAAGCCGAGATCGGTCAGCACGCCCTTGAGCACCGGCGTCAGCAGGCCGAGCCGGTCCTCCGCCGCCTGACGCGCCGCGGCGTCCTCGGACCGATGCGCGACATCGCTGTCCAGCGCGGCGGCGAGGGCGAGGCCGCGCGCCGCCTCGTTGAAGGCCTTCATCTCCATGAGGCCGCGCCGAATATCCGGATGCACGATGATGGGATCGGCGCCGCCGCTGGCGTTCTTCGCGCCGGTGAGCGCGCGGCCCTGCAGACGCTCCTTGGCGTAGGCCGCCGCATTCTGATAGGCGACCTCCGATTGCGCGAGACCTTGCACGGCGACGCCGAGCCGCGCCTCGTTCATCATCACGAACATCGCATTGAGGCCCCGATTGGGCTCGCCGACGAGAAAGCCCCTGGCGCCGTCATAATTCATCACGCATGTGGCGTTGCCGTGAATGCCCATCTTATGCTCGAGCGCGCCGCAGCGCACCGCATTGCGCGGGCCGAGCGAGCCATCCGGCGCCACCTCGAATTTCGGCACGATGAAGAGCGAGATTCCCTTCACCCCTGCCGGCGCGCCTTCGATGCGCGCGAGCACGAGATGAATGATGTTTTCGGCGAGATCATGCTCGCCGGCGGAAATGAAGATCTTCTGTCCGGTGATGGAATAAGCGCCGTCCGCGCGCGGAACCGCCCTCGAGGTGAGCAGGCCGAGATCGGTGCCGCATTGCGGCTCCGTCAGATTCATCGTGCCGGTCCAGCGGCCGGCCGCCATCGGCGGGGCGTAGAGCCGCTTCTGCTCCTCGTCGCCATGGCGCAGCAGCGCGGCCAGCGCACCTTGCGTGAGGCCCGGATACATCGCAAACGCCATATTGGCGGCCGAGGCGAATTCATTCATCACCACGGCCAACGTAT
Organism: Methylosinus sp. is20ea; assembly: GCF_059718135.1. NCBI lineage: Bacteria > Pseudomonadati > Pseudomonadota > Alphaproteobacteria > Hyphomicrobiales > Methylocystaceae > Methylosinus > Methylosinus sp. is20ea. Next base: position 924,828 of record NZ_AP046088.1, read on the forward strand.
AAGGCAGGCCTTGTCCGTCATATTCGGGCGGAACCGCCAAGCCGACCCAGCCGCCGGCGACGAACTCGCGATAGGCCTCCTTGAAGCCCGCGGGCGTCGCGACATCGCCCGAAGCGTCGAGACGGCACCCCTCCTCATCGCCGCTGCGGTTCAAGGGCTGCAGCCGCTCCTCGCAGATTTTCCCCGCCTCGCCGATGATCTGGGCGAGCACATCCGGCGCGACATCGGAAAAGCCGTTCAGATTGCCGTAACGCTCGAGATGCAAAACGTCGTTCAACAGAAACAAGGTGTCGTCCACGGGGGCTTTGTAGATCGGCATGAGCGGCTCTCCCTGCGTGGATCATTTGTTTTTGCTAGGTATTCTTTCGATATAGGCGTTTACCCGGTCATCGGACGACCGAATGCGGACTATGCGCTCCTCATGGTTACGAAATCGCAACCCGGCCAAATTCCGGCGCGGGAGGGCAAGTCCTTCATTCGACGTATGAATCACGGTTCGGCGAACGCGCTCTGCGCAGCAATAGGTAGAGAGCCGGACCGTCTCGCGCAATAGGCCGCGCGCCGGTCGGCCCCGCACAAGGATTAACCATTTATTAACCTCGTTCGAAGGAAAGTCCCTCGCGACGACGCCTCCCGCCGTCACAGCGTTCCGGCGCGATTCGCGCCTCGAGTCGTCGCTCGTCCAGTTTCCTCACGCCTGCACGGGTCGAGCCCGCCGGATATCCGATGACAGAGGCATTTCCCTTCAGCTTCAAGGGTATACATCACGAAACCCGCGACGTCGCACGCGCCGCGGCGCGACGATCGGGCAAGAGCCTTTCCGATTGGCTCGACGATGTGATCCAAGAAAAAGCAATTATCGACGAGCGCGCTTCCGCCGATGATGACGACGAGCCGACCGCTCCGGCCCGCCGGCGCGCTCTGCGCTCGCGAATCTACGGACGCACGGATCGCGGCCGTCTGCGGCGCGACGCCTCGCCGAGGCGCGACATGCGCGACGACGAGCCGGACGATGATTTCGCTCCGGCGCCGCTGCGTGGCCGCGGCGAGGTCGACGCCAAAGCCATCGTCGACGACGCCGTCGCCCTCTTCGAACGGCGTTCCGCCGAGAGCGAGCGCAAGACGGCGAACGCCCTTTCGGGCCTCGCCAAGCTGATCGACCGCAATCATTCGAGCCGGGCCCGCCTCGGCGACGATATCGGCGCCGTGATGGAGCGGCTCGGGCGGATCGAGGAGCGAATCGCCACTCGCTCGGACGAGGGCGTCAAGCCGATCCGCAATGCGCTGGCGCGGCTCGAGGCGCGCATCGACAGCCTGTCGAGCGACGATCGCGCCTATGAGTTCGAGGGCGCGCTCGGCGCGCTCGACCAGCGGCTCGCCGACATAGCAGCGAGGCTCGAGGAAGAAGCCGAAGAACGCCGCATCGCCGCGCAGCGGCAGCAGGAACGCGAAAGACAGCCCGAACGGGAAAGACCCCAAGAACGGGAAAGGCAGCAAGAACGCGACAGACAGCCCGAGCGCGAGCGCCGGACCGCGACGCGGCGGCCTCTCGCGGACGCCGTCGCCGAGATCACCGAACGCCAGCGCGCGCTCGAGGAGCAGGCCGGAGGCCATGACGGCGAGCTCGCCTACGCCAGATCGGCCATCGAAGCGCGGCCGGCCATCTTCGACGGCCTCGCCGAATCGATCGAAGCGCTCTCGCGGCAGCTCGCCGCGTCCCGCGCCGAGCAAAACGTCCAGGGCGAGCAGCAGGCCGCCGTCGTCGCCCAGATCGATCTGTTGCGCTGCGATCTCGAGGGGCTCTCCCGCGCGCTCGTCGATCTCGCGCCGCGCGCCTCCGTCGCCGCCGTCGAGACCGCCCTGCGCGAGCTCACCGAGCGCGTCGAGGCGCAGCGCCTCTATGGCGTCGAAGATATGGTGCTGGCGCCGGTCGAGCGGCTCGCCGCCGATCTGCGCTCGATCTTGCGCGAGCTCGATCCGAGCCGCATCGTCGCCGTTCTCTATGAGGAAGTGCGCACGCTCGGCGACAAGCTCGCCGAGCATCACGCCGACGGCGGCGCCGATCGCGCCGCGCTCGACGAGATCGCCGGCGAGACGCGCGAGATACACGAGCTGCTCAAGGCGGTCTCGCGTCGCCCATTGCCGATCGAGAAGCTCGAGGCCGGCATCGCCGCGCTGACGACGCAGGTCGACGAGCTGAGCGCCGCCGGAGCCAATGTCGCCACGGCCAAGGATGTGGGCGAGCTCATCCACGGCATTCGCTCGATCGTCTCGACCGAGATCGGCGGCTCCTTCGCCGCGCTCGAGCGCCGGCTCGAATATTTCGCGGCCAAGCTCGACAACATCACGACGAAAACGGGCGGCGGCAAGCGCTTCGACGAGATCAACGAGCGCATCGATCAGGTGCACAAATCGCTCGCCGCGCGCATAGAGCGCAGCGGCTCGGGCGTCGACGTCGATCAGGTCGAGCAGCTCTTCGCCTCTTTCGCCAAGAAGATCGACGCGGCCGCCGAAGCCAAGATCGTCCTTCCCGTCGACGAGCTCGGCCGCAAGATCGAGAAGCTCGAGCAGCGGCTCCAGCCCGCCGCGGCGAAAGCGCAGCGATCCGCCGAAGCGGAGCAATTGCGCGAGATCGCCAAGAACATGGACGAGCTGCGGTCCGATATGAAGCGCAAGGAGCGCAGCGGCGCCGGTCTCGATCCCAATCAGTTCGAACGTCTCTTCACCTCGCTCGCCGAGAAGATCGACGCGGCGTCCGAGGCCAAGATCGTTCATCCCGGCTTCGACGAGCTCGGCCGCAAGATCGAGAAGCTCGAGCAGCGGCTGCAGCCGGTCGCCGCGAGCGCGCAGAAATCCGCGGGCGCGGACCAGATGCGCGCGCTCGCCGAGCGCATCGACCATGTCCACGCCGAGCTCGCCGCGCGCATCGATTCGACCGCGCGCCGGCGCGCCGACGACGCCAATCTGCAATTGGCGGAGCTCGTCGGACAGCTCGCGCACAAGATGGACGCGGCGCTCGATCCGGAAGCCGACCGCACGACCTTCACCGCGCTCGAGCAGCAGATCGGCCGCCTCGCGGAACGGCTCGACCGCTCCGACATGAACGGCGATTCCTTTGTCGCGATCGAGCGCGCGCTCGGCGCGCTGGCGACCAAGGTCGAGGAGACGCGCAGCACGACGGTGCGCGTCGCCGAGATCGCCGCGCGCGAGGCGGCGCAGGATGCGCTGCGCGACGCGACCGCGCAGGGCGGCCTGCAGGACGCGCTGGAAAAGGAGCTCGCCGAGCTCCGCAATTTCCAGGACGAGGCCGGCCATCGCACCAATCAGACGCTCGCCGCTGTCCACGAGACCTTGCAGCGCGTCGTCGAACGCCTCTCCATGTTCGAGGACGAGCTCACCGATCTGCGCAAGGTCAAGCCCGCCGCAGCGGAGCCGCCGCGCGCCAAGGACGGCGCCGATCCGCGCCGCGCCGCGCGCGTGAAATCGGCGGCGCCGGTCGGCGACGTCGAGGATATTCTGCTGGAGCCGGGCGACCGCCGTCCGCGCCGCGAGCCGACGGTCGTCCGCGAGGACGAGCGCGGCGGCTCGGTGCAGCAGGATTTCATCGCGGCCGCGCGCCGCGCCGCCCAGCAGGCCGCGGTCGACGCCCAGGCCGCCGCGGCGCAGGGCAGCAAGGCCGCGAAAAAAATCGCCGCCGAGCGCGCTGCGAAACCGGAGCCCGAGCGCGTCGCCGCGAGCGGCGGCGGCATGAACGCCGTCGGCGCGGCGCTGCAGTCGCGCCGCCGTCCGCTGCTGCTCGGCGTCGGCGTGCTGGTCCTGCTCTATGGCGCCTATCAGATCGCCCGCGTGACGCTCGACTCTCCGGCGCCGCAGGCCTCGGCCGTTCAGGCGGAGCCGGAAGAGGCGACGGCCGCCGCCGAGAAGCCGGCGTCCGAGGCCTCCGCCAACGCCGCCGAGCCGGCCGCCAAGGAGGGAGGCGCCGCCGAGACCAATGCCGCGCCGCCCGCCGCCGTCTCCGCGGCGACGCCGCCCAGAGCGCCCGCCCTCGCCCCGACCGCGCCGCGATCGCTCGGCGTTCCGGCGTTCACGCCCGGCGCTTCCGGCGTCGGCGCCTTCTCTCCCAATCCGCAGGCTCCGGCCCCCGGCCGTTTCGGCTCCCAGACGGTTGGTCCCATGCCGGTCGATCCCATGCCGGTCGGCGCGATCGCAACGCCCGCGGCGACGCCTCCCGCGACGCCGCGGCAGGATGTGCTCGCGACGATCAAGGAGATCGCCGCGACCGGCGACGCCAATGCGCAATATGAGCTCGGCCTGCGCTACTCGGAAGGCCGCGGCGGCGCGCCGCGCGATCCGAAAATCGCCTTCCAATGGTTCGAGAAGGCCGCCAACAAGGGGCTCGCTCCGGCCCAATATCGGCTCGGCTCCATCTATGAGAAGGGCATGGGCGTCGACCGCGACTATGGGCAGGCGCTCTCCTGGTACAAGCGCGCCGCCGACGCCGGCAACGCCCGCGCGATGCATAATCTCGCCGTGCTCTTCGCCGGCGGCGGCGACGGCAAGCCGGACTATGACCAGGCGGCGCAATGGTTCCGCAAGGCGGCCGAATATGGCGTGCGCGACAGCCAGTTCAATCTGGCCATTCTCTGCGCCCGCGGGCTCGGCGTTCCGCAGAGTCTGACGCAGTCCTATCTGTGGTTCTCGGCCGCCGCCGCGCAAGGCGACGAGGACGCCGGCAAGAAGCGCGACGAAGTGCGCGCGCGCCTCGACTCGAAGGACCTCGCGACCGCCAAAGCGCTCGTCGACGGCTTCCGCCCGAAGCAGCCGGACAGCGCCGCTAATGACGCGCCGCCCCCGCCCGGCGGCTGGGAGAACGCCAGAGCCCCCGGCAAGCCGGAGACCAAGCCGGAAACCAAACCCGCCGGCAAGCCGAAAGTCTCCGCGCTCTAAAAGGTCAAAAAATGCCCTGTGTCGGCGCGGCGACAGCCGGACGAAATTCGACGCCTCGCGCCAGCCGCTCTCGACGAGCGCGGGCGTCAACCCGCTGACGACGACATATGCGAGTTCGCATTTGGCGTCTCGGCAGACAAATCAGGATCTCGTCGGTCATTTCTGCTTCTTTCCGCCGACGCCCTTCCGCGAACGCCAGGGCATGAGCGCCGCGACGCGGTTTTTGCTATAAGCCCCTCGGTCCGCGCGACGCCCGCGGCCGAGGAGCCCCCATGTCGGACAAGGATAAACTCGCCCTTCTCGAGCGTATCGCCGCCGCGCTCGAGCGGCTCGCCCCGCCGCCGCCGCGCGCGCCCGATTTCGCCGGCGCCGAGGCCTTCGTCTGGCGCGCCGCGCGCGGCGAATTCTCGCCCGTCGCCGAGGTCAATCGCGTCGATCTCGCGCTGCTCGAGGGGATCGCCCGACAGCGCGACCAGCTCCTCGACAACACGCGCCGCTTCGCCCGCGGCCTGCCGGCCAACAACGCGCTGCTGTGGGGCGCGCGCGGCATGGGCAAATCCTCGCTCGTCAAAGCAGTCCACGCCGCGATCGCGCGCGAGGCGCAGAACGCCCGTCCGTTGAAGCTCGTCGAAATCCATCGCGAGGACATAGAGAGCCTGCCCGGCCTGCTCGCGACATTGCGCGAAAAGCCGTTCGGCTTTCTGCTGTTTTGCGACGATCTCTCCTTCGACGGCGCGGAGACGAGCTATAAATCGCTGAAATCCGCGCTCGAGGGCGGCGTCGAGGGGCGGCCGCGCAATGCGCTGTTCTACGCCACCTCCAATCGCCGCCATCTGCTGCCGCGCGACATGATGGAGAACGAGCGCTCCTCCGCCATCAACCCCGGTGAGGCGGTGGAGGAGAAGGTCTCGCTCTCCGATCGCTTCGGTCTATGGCTCGGCTTCCACAATTGCGCGCAGGACGATTATCTCGCCATGGTGTTCGGCTATGCGCGCCATCACGGGCTCGACGCGGCGAAGGAGACGATCGAGCGCGAGGCGCTCGAATGGTCCATCACACGCGGCGCCCGCTCGGGGCGCGTGGCGTGGCAATATGTGCAGGACCTCGCCGGGCGGCTCGGCAAGCGGCTCGACGGCTGAAACGGCTTACGAGAGCGCGTCGCGCACCGGCAGAACGATGAAAAAGGTCGCGCCGACGCCGGGCTGCGCCTCGACGCTGAGGCGCCAGCCATGGCGATCGGCGATCGCCTTGCAGATGGCGAGGCCGACGCCCGAGCCCGGATAGTCCACCTTGCTGTGCAATTGCTTCAGCGGCTCGAAGATATTCTGCGCATATTGCGCTTCGAAGCCGATCCCTTCGTCGGCGATGGCGAGGCAGAGCGAGGTCTCGTCGCGAAAGCCCTTTATGTCGATCGTCGCCGGCCGGCCGGGCTTTCGGTATTTGATGGCGTTGGCGAGAATATTCTGCATCAGCCGCTGGAATTGCGTGGCGTCGGCCTCGATCGCGACGGCGGGCAGATCGATCTCCACCTGCGCTTTGGTCTCGGCGATCGTCGGCGACAGAGCGGCGAGCGAAAGCTCGATTGCCGCGCGCAGATCGAGCGACGCGAGCTCGAGCTCGTCATTCGCGATGCGCGAGAAGGACAGGATATCCTGCACCAGCGCGCGGGCGCGCAGCGCGGAAAGGCGCATGACGGCGTTGGCGTGGGCGATCTCGTCATTGTCGCCGCGCAGGATCGCCTCCTCCATCAGATCGCCGAAAACGGCGATCTTGCGCAGCGGCTCTTGAAGGTCCTGCGAGGCGACGAAGGCGAAACGCGCGAGCCGCTCATTGACGCGCTCGAGTTCCTGCGCGTGCGCGACGAGCGCCGCCTCCTCGGCGCTCGTTCCGCGGAGATCGACCAATGTCGCCAGAATGATCGTCTCCCCGTCACGCTCGATCATGGTGAAGCGCGCGTCGATCGGGAAACGCACGCCGTCGCGCCGCACGCCCTCGAGGCCGAGGCCGAAGCCGGCGTCCGGAGGCGGCGGCTCCGGCAACAACCGGGAAATGGGCAAGCCGACGATCTCCGCCGCGGCCTCGAAGCCGAACATGCGGCGGGCCCAGGCATTGGCGCCGGTGATAGAGCCGAGCTGGTCGATGAGCACGAGCCCCGCGACTGTCTCGTCGAACACGAGTCGACGCCAGTCGTCGGCCGTCGCGGCCTCCGGCATTCTCTCTCCTTCGTCACGTCCGGCTGCAGCACGGTTTTTCCGCGCGCATTGTCGAGCTCTCGTCTCGCCGGACGCAGTCTCCCTCCGCGGATACTGGCCCGAGGCCCCGCCGAGGTAAAGAAGAAATTGACGCCTGGCGGCGCAAATCCTCACGAAGACTTTGGCTATGCAGGATATTGTGGGTGAAATTCTAAGAAAATTCGATTCAATTCTGACAGGAACGCGATCACGCCCAATGTCTCAGCGCATGAGCGACGAAGGCGTAGGCGATCCACAGGAATCCGACGGAGGTCACGACAAAGGTCGCCGCCGTGTAGATTTTCCAGATCGCCTTGTTCCAGAAATCGGGATCGAAAGCGGCGATGGTGAAGACGGTCGGATTGGTGAAGCCGCCGACCGCGACGCACCAGCAGGCGACGATCGGAAGCTCCACGCCGGAGCCATAGAATGCGACGCCGAAGCCCGCCATCATCGCGTAATCGATATGGGCGCGGATCATCGTCTTATAGTCGATGACGAGAGTGTCGAGCCCGGCGACCGGAAACCATTTGGCCAAGGTCATGAGCCAGGCGGTCGTGATCAGAGCCGTCATGCAGGCCGCCGAGCCGATGAGCAGGATTTCCACGTTCGAATTCTCCTCGCTGTCGATTGGACGATGGAGGAGTCGTTATCGCGCGAATGTCCCGCTTTCGCTCGGGGCATCCTCCCGGATCATATCGGGATGATTGCCCGACGCGCAAAAAAACGGCCGCGCCCGAGGCGCGGCCGTTCGAAATTCCGATCCGAAAAGCTCAGCGGATCACGTAAGGCAGAAGGCCGAGGAAGCGGGCGCGCTTGATGGCCTGGGCCAGCTCGCGCTGCTTCTTGGCCGAGACGGCCGTGATGCGCGAGGGCACGATCTTGCCGCGCTCGGAGATGTAGCGCGAGAGCAGACGCGTGTCCTTATAGTCGATCTTCGGGGCGTTGGCGCCGGAGAAGGGGCAAGACTTGCGACGACGGAAGAAGGGGCGGCGGGCTGCGGCGCTCATCAGAATGTCTCTCCTTCGGCGCGGGGTTCGTCACGGCGCGGGGGACGACGATCACCCCGGTCGCCTCTATCTCCTCTATCGCCTCTATCGCCACGATCGGGGCGCGGGCCGCCGGGGCCGCGGCGGTCGCCGCGATCATCGTCGTCACGCTTGCGAAGCTGCGCGGACGGGCCTTCCTCCAGCGCCTCGACGCGCAGGGTGATGAAGCGCAGAATATCCTCGCTCAGCCCTTCCTGACGCTCGACCTCGGCCAGAGCCGCCGGCGGGGCGTCGATGTTGAGAAGGGTGAAATGCGCCTTGCGGTTCTTCTTGATCCGATAGGCGAGGGACTTCACGCCCCAATATTCGGTCTTGGACACCTTCCCGCCGAGCGAGGCGATGATGCCCTTGAACTGCGTCGTCAGCGCTTCGACCTGCTGGGGCGAGACGTCCTGACGCGCAAGATAGATATGCTCGTAGAGAGCCATTCTCTTGCCTTTCCTCATTGTCGCGAGCCGCTCTCGGCGCAGAGCCCTTCGAGCCTCATGGGAAAGGCTCGATCGGGAAGTTCGAAGGCGGAGACACTGGAAGACGGGCGAACCCTGCCTCGGACAAAGCCGAAGCCTTCCGTTCAGCCTCCGGCCGGAAGCGTCGCGAAGCGCGCTTTATAGCGGGGCGGGCGCAGGATGCAAGCCGACTGTCGACAAGGCGTCGGCTCCTTCCCATTTCGGCCGCATTTCCTCCCGACAACCGGCGCGGACGTCAACGGCAGGGAGGCTGTGAAGAATGGTCTGGACAAAGGCGCGCTCGGCTTGCGCTCTCGTTTTCGGTCTCGCGCTCGCCGGAGAGGCGCAGGCCGCCAATTTCCTGGATCGCGGCCCGGTCGCCGATTTCGTCAATAATTTCCACCTGCAATCCATCCCCAGCCAGACCGTCGTCTGGAGCCATCCCCAATATAAAAAGGGCACGATCGTCGTCTCCACCAAGGAGCGGCGGCTGTACTATGTGCTCGGCCCTACCCGAGCGATCGAATATGGCGTCGGCGTCGGCCGCGAGGGCTTCACCTGGTCCGGCGTGAAGACGATCACCGCCAAGAAGGAATGGCCCGATTGGCGTCCGCCCGCCGCCATGCTGAAGCGCCGGCCCGACCTGCCGCGCCATATGGAGGGCGGCCAGGAAAATCCCTTGGGCGCCCGCGCGCTCTATCTCGGCTCCAGCGATTATCGCATTCACGGCTCCAATGAGGGCGACACCATAGGCGAGGCGGTCTCCTCCGGCTGCATCCGCATGACCAATCGCGACGTCGTCGATCTCTATGATCGGGTGAAGGTCGGAACCCGCGTGGTCGTGCTGAAATGACAGGACGGATCTTCTCGCGCTATTAACTTCGCGTCCTTAAATCGTAGAGGCGGCGTTCTTTGGAGTTTCGAGGAAAACGGTCATGCGCAAGTTCTGCATTCTGGCGAGCCTCGTCGCCGCTTATGCGCTGCTCGCGGGCTGCGACAAATGCACCCACGAGCTGCAGGACATTCGCCTGCCGCTGCTGCCGCACGCCTGCTCGCGCTGAGCGGGAATTTGGGCTATAGGCGGGGCGTCTTCTGTGTCCTCGCTCGTCTTCGAGGTGAATCGAACCGCGACGACGAGGCGACGACAAGAAGCGAGACGCGGGTGAGCGAATGTCGTCGCGTGCGGCCGAATTCCTGAACATGAAGCAGCGCGGCGAGAAATTCGTCGTGCTGACCGCCTATGACGCGCCGACGGCGCGGATCGAGGTCGAGGCGGGCGTCGATATCGTCATGGTCGGCGACAGCGTCGGCACCAATGTGCTGGGCTACGCCAGCGAGCGCGAGGTGACGCTCGCTGATATGGCGCATCACATCGCCGCCGTGCGCCGCGGCGCGCCGAGCGTCTATCTCATCGGCGATCTTCCCTTCGCGACCTATGAGACCGAGGCGCAGGCGCTCGCCAGCGCCTCGCGGCTCGCGCAGGCCGGCGCCGATTGCGTGAAATTCGAAGGCGCGCGGCCGGACATCGTGCGCGCGCTGAAGCGCGAAGGCTATGAGGTGTGCTGCCACATCGGGCTCGAGTCGCAGCATCAGGAGGGCAAGCGCCGCCAGGGCAAGACGGCCGAAGCGGCCGCCAAGCTGCTCGCCGACGCGCTGGCGCTGGACGCGGCGGGCGCCGATTTTCTCGTTCTCGAGCTGATCCCGCGCGAACTCGCGGCAAAGATCACGAAACGCCTGCGCGCGCCGACGATCGGCATCGGCGCCGGCGCCGAATGCGACGCGCAAGTGCTGGTCGTGCACGATCTCGCTGCGCTCGGCGCGCGCGACTTCAAGCATAATCGCCGCTATGTGGAGCTCGGCGAAGCGTTGCGCGAGGCCGTCGCGGCTTACGCGCGCGACGTGCGCGAGGGGCGCTTCCCGGCCGCGGAGAACGGCTTCTCCCTGGAGGCGGCGGAACTCGCGGCCTTCGAGAAAAGCGTCGCATGAGCGCGTCTCGAATCGGCCTTCTGCTCGTCAATCTCGGCACGCCGCAGGGCGCCGATTATTGGTCGGTGCGCCGCTATTTGCGCGAGTTCCTGTCGGATCGCCGCGTCGTCGATCTGCCGCCCGTGCTGTGGCGCCCCATTCTCGAGACCTTCGTGCTGAGCTTTCGTCCGCGCCGCTCGGCGCGCGCCTATCGCTCGGTCTGGAATGTCGAGCGCGACGAAGGTCCGTTGAAGACGATCACGCGCGCGCAGGCGGAAAAGCTCGACGCCCGCTTCACAGATACGGGCGTCATCGTCGATTTCGCCATGCGCTACGCCGGGCCTTCCATCGGCGAGAAGATCGACGCGCTACGCGCAAAGGGCTGCGAGCGCATCCTGCTGTTCCCGCTCTATCCGCAATATGCGGCCTCGACGACGGCCTCCGTCTTCGACGATGCGGCGCACGCGCTGGCGCGTCTGCGCGAGCAGCCGACATTGCGCATCGTTCCGCCCTTCTACGACGACGCCGCCTATATAGACGCGCTCGCGGATTCGACACGCGCGCAGCTCGCGGCGCTGGATTTTGCGCCCGAGATTCTGATCGCGTCTTTCCATGGACTGCCACAGGCGCAGATCGACCGCGGCGATCCCTACCGCCGCCATTGCGAGGCGACACTCGACCTTTTGCGCGCGAAGCTGGGCATGTCGGCCGAGCATCTGCGACTCGCCTTTCAATCACGTTTCGGCCGCACGCAATGGACCGGGCCCTATACGACGAATGTTCTGCAAGAGCTGGCGCGGAGCGGCGTCAAGCGCGTCGCCGTGCTGACGCCGGGCTTCGTCTCCGACTGTCTCGAGACATTGGAGGAGATCGGCGTCGAGCTGCGCCATTCTTATTTGACAGCCGGCGGCGAAAAATTCGCGCGGCTCGATTGCCTCAACGACAGCGAAGACGGTCTGCGCGCGCTGGAGACGATCGCGCGGCGGGAGCTTTCGGGGTGGGCAATCGGCTTTGAGCAATAGGCACCGCTCAGACTGCGCATTGTCTACGGCCTACTGTCCATATCTCCCCGTCAGCCGCCGCCACAGCGCGTCGAAAGGCCGGAAGACGAAGCGCACCTCATGCTTGCCCTGCGGCGCGGCGACGGCGCGGAACATCACATTGGCGCGTAGAATTTCCGCCGGCTCGCCGTCGATCTGCGCCGACCAGGACGGATGGAATATATCGTTCAGCACCACATAGCCGCCGCCCTGCGGAACATCGGCGTCGATCACCACTTCCGTATTCGCATAGGAGCGGATGCGCGCGCCGCTCGCCTCGCCCTCCTCCGGCCGCGAATGGCGGCAGACGGGCGGCTCCTCCAGCAGCACGCTGGCGCGATAATCGAGATCGGGCCAGACGCCATCCTCGATCATCTGCGCGAAATCGACGCGCGAGGCGCAGGTCGCGAGCAGCACGCGTGGCAGCGCGCGCTTATTCTCATAGACGTAAGCGTCCTTGGTGCGCGCGATGAGTTCGAGATCGCCCGGCTGCAAATTCTTGTCGATCTCCTCGATCGGAACGCCGGTCGCGATGAAACGCAGTCCCAAGAGATCGGCGAGCGTCGAGCGATAGGAGGGATAGAGCTTGGAGAAGACGCGCTGCTCGGGCACAGCGAGATGATCGCCCGCGCCGGTCGCATCCTCGAGCAGGCGCAGCCGCACCGGATTATAGCCGAACTCCTGATCGAAGCCATGGACCAGCGAGGCGTTGGGCCAGTGGAAATCGATGCCGGCGAGCTCGACGCGGTCGCGCCGATCCGGCGCCGCCGTCGCGGCGAGACGCGCGCGCAGCAGAGCGATGGTGTCGTTTCGCGTATCGGCGCGCAGCACTTCGAATTGTTGCGGCGGCAGCGCCGTCGATTCATTGGGGCCGTTGTTGACGGCGAGATCGAGCGTCATCGTCGCGCCGACGGCGGCGAGCAGCGCATAGCGACGCGCCGCGAGCCACGGCGCGAAGGCGATGACGAGAAAGGCCAGCGCCACGAAGGCGGCGCTCTCGGCGAGCGGCGCGAGGGCGGCGGAAAGACGATCCTTGCTCCAGGCGAGCGCAATGGCGAGCGCGAAAAGCGCGGCCAGCGCCGACGCGAGAAAGCGCAGCGGCGGCCTGCTCGGCGCATTGGCCACGACATTGAGCCCGAAGCCGGCGAGAATGGCGAGCACGGCGCAGAGCGGGAAAGTGGCGTCGGCCGGGCGGCGGAAGAGATCGACGCCCGGAATATGGAACATCAGCGCGAAGGCCGGCGTGAAGCGGCCGAGCGCATAGAGCAGCAGCGCCAGCGCCGCGGCGGCGAAGAAGCTGACCTCGCGATTGGATGGCAGACCGTGGCGCGTCAGGGCGATGAGCGAGACCAGCGGCAGCGCGCCTATATAGACGTCGCACATGTTGCGCGCGAGGAAGAGATCCGGCGAGCCGAAGACCGCCGCCGGCGGACCCCAGAAATTCGCGAGCGGACCATCCGTGCCGAAGAGATTGGCCGACACGAAAGTGAGCAGCGCCGCCGGATGCAGCGAGCCGCGTAACGCGCCCTCGAGATCGATGGCGGGCCGATTGGATTGCGACGCCAGCTCCATCGTCAGCAAGAGCGGAACGATGATGATGGCGACGCCGCAGGCCGCGCCGGCCGCGAGCGGCGCGACAGCGGTGGAAATCTTCGCATCGTCCGAGAAGACGCGAAAGACGGCGTAGGCCGAGAGAACGAGCACTTCGAGAAAAGCGACCTGATCGCGGCCGAGTACGAGGAAGGCCGCGGCGACGCCCGCATAGGCGCCCCATTGCGCCGAGCGACGATCGAGCGCGCGGGCGAGCAGGAACAAAGTCACCGGGAACCAGGCGAGGCTCATCACCTGCCCCGTATGCTGAATGCGCCAGGCGGCCGAGCCGCCGAAGGCGAAAGCCAGCGCGCAGAGCAGCGCGCCCTCCGCCGAGAATTTGCGGTCGCGGAAATAGGCGATGAAGGCGAGGCCGCCCATCGCCAGCATCGCGAAGACGATGCCGTCCTCGAGCGCGAAGGAAGGCTCGGGAACGAGCCAGGCGGCGATCAGGAAGAAGGGCGAGAAGATCAGCGATTGCGGATCGGCCACCTGCGGCGAGCCGGCGAAGACATTGGGCGTCCAGAAGGGCGATTGGCCCGAATGCAGCGCATGCGCGAGAAAGGCGAATTGCGGCTGGAAATGCGCCTTGGCGTCCCAGGGAACGGTGACCCGGCCCGACGCCCAAGGAAAGGCGAGAACCACGGAAGCGGCCAGAAAGACGAGCGCCGCGGCGCCATAGGAAACTTTGGTCTGCGGACGCTCGGTCACTCTCGGCTCACTCCGACGAATCTCACTCGCCCTGCATTGCGCATGATTTTTTCAAAAGCGCAAAGGACGAAGGGGCCGCGCTCGATAGGGCAATCCAGCGACGCATCCGCCCTCCCCATCAGGGGGAGGGTCGGCCGGCGATAGCCGGACGGGGTGGGGTCCAGAGCCCGAGACTTGGGGCGTCACCCCCTCCCGAGCGCATTCGGCGGCAGACATCGCGAAACGCTACAGCCGTCCTGGCCGGGCTTGTCCCGGCCATCCACGCCAAGCAGCTGAGAAACCGAAGGAAAGCGCCCGCTGTCAATGGATTCATCCCGTGGCGGGCGCCCCACCGGAGCTTCGGCGTCACGCCAAACTTTCAAGACGCCTCGGCGTCCCGGCGTGGATGGGCCGGGACAAGCCCGGCCATGACGTCGCAGGGGCGGTATGGAAACGCCCCTCCGAAATGCGTTCGCCTTCACGCGCCGACCGCGCGCTACGGCCGTGGCGCAGCGGCCTGCTTTTCCGCCACGGCGTCGAAACGGCGTCGCGAGTCCTCGATCGTCTCGACATTCTCGAGCGCCCAGTCGCCGAGCCGATGCAGCGGCTCGCGCAAAGAGCGGCCGAGCGGCGTCAGCTCGTAATCGACGCGGGGCGGGATAGTCGGAAAGACGGTGCGCGTCACGAAGCCGTCGCGCTCGGCCGCGCGCAGCGTCAGTGTCAGCATACGTTGCGAGATGCCGCCGATGCGGCGCCGCAGCTCGTTGAACCGCAGAGGCCCGTTCCCGAGCGATTCGACGACCAGCACCGTCCATTTGTCGCCGATCCGCGACAGAATGGCCGCAATGCGCCCGCATTGGGCGGGAACATGCATGTGACCCCGTTCCAAAAATGTGCCTCCTTGCGCGCCGCGACGACAGGAGGCATTGTAGCCTAAGTTACCTCTTTATACCAGGAGCGAGCCGGATGACCCGCCTTTTGCACATCGATTCGAGCATTATGGGAGAGAAATCGCTGAGCCGCCGCCTCACCGCCGAGCTGGTGGAGAAGCTGCGCGGCGACATCCCCGCGCTCAAGGTCGCCTATCGCGACGTCGCCGCCGTGGCGCCACCGATCCTCTCCAGCGCTCTCTTCTTCGCTCGCGGCGCCGGCGCGGAGCCGGAGGATGCGGCGTTGAGGGCCGATCTCGCCACCGCCCGCGCGATTCTGGAGGAGTTTCTCGCCGCCGACATCGTCGTCATCGGCGCGCCAATGTATAATTTCTCGATACCGACGCAATTGCGCGGCTGGATCGACCATCTCGTCGTTCCCGGCAAGACCTTCGCCTATACGCAAACAGGCCTTCAGGGGCTCGTCGCCGGCAAGCGCATCATCGTCGTCTCGACGCGCGGCAGCCTCTACGCCACGGATTCCGCGCGGTCGGAGCAGGACCATCAGGAAGCCTATCTGCGCACGACTTTCGGCAATCTCGGCGTCACCGATTTCGCCTTCGTCCGCGCCGAGGGCGTCGGCCTCGGCGAGGCGCAGAAGAACGCGGCGCTCGCCTCCGCCCGCCGCGACATAGCCGCGCTCGCGGCCGCATGAAAAAAAGCGGCCCCGCGGAGAGACGCGGGGCCGCGAGCCAAGGGGAAAAATTGCTACGTTCTATAATTTACTCGACCGCCGAAACTGCAGCGACGCGCGACGCCACACGCAACCGACGCGTTCAATCGAACACGGAGCCCAGCGCCGCTCCGATCAAACCGAAAACCACTGCGCTCGCGATGATGGCCGGGCCGCCCAGGAGGCCATAACCCACCACCCCGCCGATGACCGCCGCGAGACCGCCGACGATCAGCTTGCCTGTGTTGCTGTCTTTCTTGCCGGCCTCGCCGGACTTTTCCGCGATATTGTCGGCCATTGCGCTTCTCCTCGAGAAAAGAGTCGCCCTCGACGCCGCATCACGCCTTCTCCTCTAGCAGCGGCGTGTAATGCTCTCGTGAGAGTCTCTTGACGGAGGAGTGACAGGCCGATTCGCCCGGCGCGGCTTTCGTCCGGGACGAAAGCTTAGTAAAGTCGCGCCGCAATTTCGGCCGGCGCGGGGAGCCGGTCCCAAGCGAGGACAAAAGACGTGACAGGGACATTGGATACGAGCGGGCGCGCCACGGCGAGCGTCAATGCGCTGGCGGGTGAGATCGTCGACCGGCTCGTCGCGGGAGCGGAGCGCTATCGCCTCGCCGTTTCGCGCGGAAGCCTCGGAGAGCTGCTGATCGACGCCGGCGCCAAGGTCGCGGGCGGCATAGACGCAGGCCTGCTGCTGACCGAAATCTGCCTCGGCGGATTGGGCAAGGTCTCGCTCTCGCCGGCGCCGGGCCAGAAGAACTGGCCTTTCTGGCTGACCGTCTCCAGCAATGACCCGGTCGTCGCCTGCCTCGCCAGCCAATATGCCGGCTGGAGCCTTGCCCACGAGAAATTCTTCGCGCTCGGCTCCGGCCCCGGCCGCTCGCTGGCGCGCAAGGAGGCGCTGTTCCAGGAGCTGCCTTATAAGGACTCCGCCGATCGCGCGACCATCGTGCTCGAGGCCGGCGCGCCGCCGCCGGAGGCGGTCGTCGCCAAGGTCGCCAATGATTGTGGCGTCTCGCCCGAGAAGCTCGCCTTCGTCTATGCGCCGACCCAGAGCCTCGCCGGCAGCGTGCAGGTCGTCGGCCGCGTGCTCGAGGTGGCGCTGCACAAGGCGCATGAGCTGAAATTCCCGCTCGAGCATATCGTCGACGGCGTGGCCACCGCGCCGCTCTCGCCGCCCCACCCCGATTTCGTCACGGCCATGGGCCGCACCAATGACGCGATCATCTACTCCGGCCGCGCCCATCTCTTCGTGCGCGGGCCGGCGGCGGCGGCGAAAGAGCTGGCCGAAAAACTGCCGAGCTCCACCTCGCGCGACTACGGACAGCCTTTCGCGGAAATTTTCAAGGCGTATAAGGGCGACTTCTACAAGATCGACCCGAGCCTGTTCTCGCCTGCCGAGGCGATCGTGACGGCGGTCGAGACCGGCGAGACATTCCGTGGCGGAGCCATCGACGAAAAACTGCTCGACGCCTCTTTTGGCTGAGCCTCTGGCGCGCCCTCGCGAGGGCGCGCCGCGCATCGCGATCTTCACCGACGAACTCGACTGGCATGTCGAGCGATTGGCGAAAGGCTTCGCGCGTCACGGCGCGCGGGCCATTCCCGTGCGCCTCGGCGCGTGCAAGATCGACACGACGCGGCCGCAGCACCTGGCGATTCCGGGTTTTCACGGCGCGCTGCCGGACGCGGCCGTCGTGCGCGCGATCGGCGACGGCTCGCTGGAGACGATCACCCTGCGGCTCGGCGTGCTGCATGCGTTAAACGCGCTCGGCGTGCCGCTCGTCAACAGCGCGCGCTCGATCGAGCGTTGCACCGACAAATCCGCGGCGAGCTTTCTGCTCGCCGCCGCGCGCATTCCGACGCCCGCGACCTTCGTGACCGGCTCGCGCGGCGAGGCGCTGCGCATCATCCGCAGCGAATGCGGGCTGGGGCCGCTGGTGCTGAAGCCGCTGTTCGGCGCGCAGGGCTGGGGGCTGAAGCTCATCCGGCGCGAGGAAGATCTGCCGACGGAGGAGGAAGCGCGCGGCGTCTTCTATCTCCAGCGCTTCGTCCCGCCGCGGGACGTGTGGTACGAGGATATGCGCATTCTCGTTTCCCATGGCGAGATCATCGGCGCGATGCGGCGGCGTTCGCGGCGCTGGATCACCAATGTGCGCCAGGGCGCGCAGCCGACGCCCTGCGAGCCGACCGCGCGCGAGCGCGAATTGGCGCTGCGCGCGACCGCCGCGCTGGGCGCCGATTTCGCCGGCGTCGACATCATCAGCGGCGCGGATGGCCTGCCCATGGTGCTCGAGGTCAACAGCATGGCCGGCTGGAGCGGGCTGCAGAGCGTGACCCCTTTCCAGATCGCCGAGCGCGTCGCCGGCGACATTTTGGCGGCGATCGGCGCCGCCGCGCGCCGCGCCCATGGCTGAGTCCCTTTCGGAACAAATCGCGCGCGCCTTCATCGCCGCCTGCGAGGACGAGCTCGCCGCGCCCAAGCCCGGCAATGTCCATATATATGCGCCGGGCCATGGCATGGAGGCGCAGGACTTCGTCGCCAGCGCCGAAGCCGCCGCGCCGCATCTCAGCGCGCCCGGCGCGCGCGTCGGCGCCCGCATCCTCGACGCGGTGGAAGCGACCTGGACGCGCGTCGGCTGCAACACCAATCTCGGCATCGTCCTGCTCTGCGCGCCGCTCGCCCATGCCGCATTGCAGGAGGGTGACGGCGAGTTCGCCGAAAAGCTCGCGACAACGCTGGACGCGCTCGATTCGGCCGACGCCGATCTCGCCTTTCGCGCGATTTTGCGGGCCTCGCCCGCCGGTCTCGGCGCCGCGCCGCAGCATGATGTGGCCGAGCCGGCGCGGATCTCCTTGCGGGAAGCGATGGCGCTCGCCGCCGATCGCGACCTCGTCGCAAGGCAATACGCCAATGGCTTTTCCGAGATTTTCGGAATCGGCCGCACGGCGATTCTCCGCTCGAGAGCGCGCGGCCACGATAGGGAAACGACGACGCTTCATCTGTTCATGACTTACGCACGACATTTTCCCGACACGCATATCCAGCGGAAATTCGGCGAAAAAGTCGCTCTCGAGACCTTGACGCGCTTTCAAGAAGCGGCTTCTCTTCTGGACGCCGTCGACGACAGAGACTCCATGTTCCGCATCGCTCTGGAACTGGATCATTCTCTCAAAAAAAGCGGCTATAATCCGGGCGCCTGCGCGGACCTGACGGTCGCCGCGCTTTTTGTCGATTATCTCCTCGCCATCTTGCCGAACGTCCACAAAAATGGTTGAGTTCGCGCCGCGCGAGATGGTCTCGCGACCGGCTCGACCGGCTCGGCCGCATTTCGGCCTGACGCCGGAGAGACAGAGGGAGGCGCCCGCGCCGGCAGCCGCGTGGGCGACAAGTCGAGTTTATCGAAAGGAAGAAACATGGCCCTGATCAACAAGCTCCTGGTCGGCGAGTCGCTCGTCGGCGAAGGCAATGAAGTCGCCCACATCGACCTCCTGATCGGACCGCGCGGCAGCGCGGCCGAGACCGCCTTCGCCAATGCGCTCGTCAACAACAAGGACGGCTTCACCACGCTGCTCGCCGTCGTCGCGCCGAATCTGCTGGCCAAGCCGAACACGATCCTCTTCAACAAGGTCACCATCAAGAACGCCAAGCAGGCCGTTCAGATGTTCGGACCGGCTCAGGCCGGCGTCGCCAAGGCCGTCGCCGACTCCGTCGCCGAAGGCGTGATCCCGCTCGCCGAGGCCGATGACCTGTTCATCTCGGTCGGCGTGTTCATCCATTGGGAAGCCAACGACGACAAGAAGATCCAGGAGTACAACTATCAGGCCACGAAGGAAGCCATCGCGCGCGCCGTCAAGGGCGAGCCGAAGGCCGCCGAGGTCGTCGCCAAGCGCAACGACGTCAAGCATCCTTTCGGCGCGAACTGAGCTCACGCTCGTTCGGCCGGCGAGCGTCGGCGCGCCTCGCGCGCGTCGTCGCCTCGCTGCGATGCGGCGCCCCGTCGCCGGATTTTCGAGGAGCCGTCCGCGGCTCCTCTTCGTCGACTCGAATTGAAGCGAATCGATCCGCGGTCGGCGCGTCACCAGTCGGCTTCCTGACGGAAGTTGCAGCGAGATTGGGGGGCCTCGCGCAGGCCGAGAACAACGCCGCCAAGGCGTGACGAACAGACCGAAAGGAAATCGAATATGGCTTCGATACTGGATAAGATTCTGGGCGCCCTCTTTCCGAAGGCCGGCGCCGGCTCCTCCACGCCGAAACTTCTGGTCGGCGAATCACTCGTCGGCGAGGGCAATGAGGTCGCGCACATCGATCTGCTGATCGGGCCGCGCGGCAGCTCGGCCGAGACGGCTTTCGCCAATGCGCTCGTCAACAACAAGGACGGCTTCACGACGCTTCTCGCCGTCGTCGCGCCGAACCTTCTGGTGAAACCCTATACGATCCTCTTCAACAAGGTGACGATCAAGAACGCCAAGCAGGCCGTGCAGATGTTCGGCCCGGCGCAATATGGCGTCGCCAAGGCCGTCGCCGACAGCGTCGCCGAGGGGATCATCCCGATCGAGCAGGCTGAAGACCTCTTCATTTCGGTCGGCGTGTTCATTCATTGGGAAGCCAATGACGACCAGAAGATCCAGGACTTCAACTATCGCGCCACGAAGGAAGCCATCGCCCGCGCGCTGAAGGGCGATCCCAGCGCCTCCAAGGTGCTCTCCGAGCGCGTGACCGCGAAGCACCCCTTCGCCGCCGCCGACTGAGGCGCAGACATATTTCTGTCGATCAAAGAGGAGCCGCCGACTGCGGCTCCTCTTTCTTTTTACGCGCTGCGAAGATCGTCTCGCGACAGCCGCCCGTCATGCAGCGCCGAGGCGACGAGCACGCCGGCGACGCCGATGCGCGCGAGCGGCTCGAGATCGCGCGCGTCGCGCAATCCGCCGGCGGCGTAGAGCTCCCTGCCCTGCGCGCGACGCGCCAGCGAGGACAAAAGCGCGAGGTCCGGCCCGAGGAAAGCGCCGACGCGCGCCAGAGCCATGGCGATCACGCGCGGCGGCCAGAATTGCGGACACTCGAGCAGGCGCGCCGGCCCGAGAAAAGCGTCGCCGCGAAAATCGAGCGAGAGAATGGCGCGCGCCTCACGCGAGAGATCGGGGGCGACATGCGGCACGAGACTTTCGCTGCCGATGACGGGAAAGAGATTGGCGAGCCTGAAAGCTCGCGGTCCAGGCGCCGCATCGGACCGCGAGCCTTCAGGCTCGCTTTCGGCGCCATTGTCGACCCAGAAACAGATTTGCGGAAAACTCTGCGCCAACGCATCGATCGCCGCGCCGTGATCGCCGCGCCGCTCTATGGCGTCGAGATCGGCGACATAGATCGTATCGAAATCATGGAGGCGTAGAAAGCCGGCGACGACCGCCTCCGGCGCGCTGCCGGCTGCGAGCGGCGTGACGATCGGCGCATAGGAGGCGCGCTCGCCGCGAAAGGCGCGCACGACATGGCCGCCCTTCAGATCGATGACCGGAATGATCCGCATGGGCGCGCCTTATAGAGCATCGCCCGCCGGCGGGCGATGCTCAACGCTGCGGGAAACATTCGACATGAGTCTCGGCGGTGCGCCCGAAATAGACGGCGCGACGACCGGAGAAGGACACGACATAGCCACAGCAGCCGCCGGCCATGACCTTTTCGCAGAAGCCCAGATATGTGTAGCCGGGAGCCGATTGCTGGGCCTCCCCGATCGCCGCCCGCACGGCGGCGGCGTCCAGCGAGGCGGCGATCGGCGTGCGATGACGATGAGTCGGGAGGACGATGCTGTCGCCATCGGGCGAATAATAGGTCGCCGTCGCGCGGCGGAAGTCGATCGCATAGCTCTCGAACCCTGCATGCATCAGCTTTCCCACGATCTCGGGAAAGGTCATGCTGTCGCTTTCGGCGGCGCGCAGACAGTTTTTGGCGATTTCGGATAGCAGCGTGTTCATGACCTCTCCTTCGCTCGAGGGGGGCAAGCGTCTAGAGCCCGTTCGGCGTTGGAAACGCGTCGAAACAAAAGACTCTACTAGTCGAGAGGCATTTTGGTGAGGCCGTGTCGCGCCACGGTCTCGCCGAGAATGCGCTGGAGCGTCCGTCGGTCGTCATCGGAGAGATGCGCGAAGCACTCGATCTCGTTTTTGTCGGCGAGCGCCGCCAGCTCGGGCACGAATTTGGCTCCTTTGGCCGTGAGCTTCAGCGTTTGCGCTCGTCCGTCATTCTTGCTGGCTTCGCGAATGACGAGCGCCTTGGCGATCAGGCGGTCGGCGAGCTTGGTGATCGCCCCGCGCGTCAGTCCCATCTCATTCGCCAACCGGCTCGGAGCGCTCGGCTCCCTGCCGTACAGCATGCGCATCAGGCCCCACTCGGCGACAGTGACATCCTTGTCGGCGAGCTTTCGCGCAAAGCCATGCGACACATGATTTGAAACTTGCCGCAGCCAGAAGCCGAGATGGTCGGTGAGCCGGGGGATGCGAGAAGACACGAGCGAGCGCCCCATATGATTTCCCAGGAAACTAAATCGGGATGGTTACCTAGTCAACTAGATTCGCGACGTTTCGCGCTCCTTTGCGGCGCGCCGCAAAAAGGCGTAAACGAAGCGCATCGCTCACAGCCGTAGATCGTCCCCCATGAAGCGTTCCGTCTCCGCCGTTCTGGCTCTCGCTCTTTGCTGCGTCGGCGCTGCGCATGCGCAGCCGCAAGCGGCGGGACAGAGCGATTGGCCCTGCCGGCAGGTGAAGGTGCAGAGCGTGGCCGTCGCCGGCGTCTGGACCGGCCCCTCGCTCGACGGCGCCAGAGCCTGGCGCGAGGACGCCGCGCTCGACGATCTCGTCGCCCGCATCAGCGCGCGGCGCACGCCGATGGAGACGGCGCAAAAGCTGGTGACGGATTTCGCCGCGGCCGCTGGCGACAAGCGCAAGGAACGGCTGACGGCGCTGTTCGCCGGCGTCTACGACACGCTCGAGGCCGAGCGCCGCGAGGTGCTGGCCGGGCTCGACCGCTATGGCGCGAAGCAGAAGCTGCTCGCCGAGAGACTGCGCGAAGAAAGCCAGGCGATGCGGGCCGAGCAGGACAAGCCTGCGCAGGATGCGCAAAAGCTCAAGGACGCCAGCGAGGCGCTGCAATGGGACCTGCGCGTCTTCGATGAGCGGCGCCATGCGCTATCCTATGTCTGTGAGACGCCGGCGCTCATCGAGCAGAGGCTCGGCGCTCTGGCGCGCGTGATCGAGGCGGCGATCGATTAGAGCGCTTTCCGATCGAACGGACTCGTTCGATCGATCAGAATTCGCTCCGACGAAAGAAAGCTAGAGCGCGTCGCCCCGGAAATTTCGTTCGAAGAACTCACGCCGCGGAGAATTGCGATGCAGGATCATAGAGCCGCGTCTTCGCGCCATCGCGTTTTCGCCGAGCGCTACGCCGCGGGCAAGGAGCGGCGGCGCTTCGTGCCGCGCGAGAGCCTCGCGGATTTCTCGCCCGCGGTGCGCGACCCGACCGCCATTCTCGCCGCGACAGACGAGGGGCGCGTCGCCTCGCTGCTGCCCATTCGCTATGAGCGAATGGCGCATTCGCCCTTCGCATTTTTGCGCGGCGCGGCGGCGATCATGGCGGAGGACCTCGCCGCTCTGCCGACGCCGGGCCTTTCCGCGCAATCTTGCGGCGACTGCCATTTGATGAATTTCGGCGCGCTCGTGTCGTCGGAAGGCAATGTGCTCTTCGACATAAACGACTTCGACGAGACCTTGCCCAATATCGACTTCACCGTCGATCTGCGGCGCCTCTGCGCGAGCTTCGCCGTCGCCGCTCTGGACGCGGGCCGTTCCGACAAGCGCGCGCGCCACGCCGCCGAGCTCGCCGCGCGCGCCTATCGCCAGCATATGCGCGGCCTCTCCCGCCTCTCGCCGCTGAAGGCGTGGCGCGACCGCATCGATCTCGCGCATATCGCCGACGGATTGCACGAGCGCCTCGCGCGCAAATTGCGCGGCCTCGTCGCGGCGACGCGGCCCGACCGCGAGGACGAGAATTTCCCGCATCTCGAATCGACGCCCATGGGCCTGCGCATAGAGGAGCGCCCGCCGCTCATCTATCATGTCGGCAATGGCGGCGGCGTCGCGACGCGTTTCGACATACCCGCCATGTTCGCGGGCTGCGGCGCGACGCTCAATCCGGAAGTGGTCGCGCTTTTGCGCCGCTATGAGCTGACGGATACGGCGTTCAAGGTCGTCGGCGTCGGCAGCGTCGGCACATTTTGCGCGATCGGCCTCTTCGCCACCGCCGATGACGAGCCTTTGTTCCTGCAGCTGAAGGAGGCGCGCCCCTCCGTGCTGGCGAGGCTCGCGCCGGAGGCCGCGGCGCAATGGAATGAGGAGCAGGGCAAGCGCGTCGTCTATGGCCAGCGCGTGATGCAGGCCTCGACCGATCTCTTCCTCGGCTGGACGAAGGACGAGACCACGGGCCGTTATTTCTATGTGCGCCATTTGAAGAACCGACGCCTGGGCTCGGTCGCGGAGCTCTTCGAGGAGCATGCGCTCGACGATTACGCCGCGCTCTGCGGCCGCGTGCTGGCGCGCGCCCATGCGCGTTCGGCCGATCCCGCCATCATCTGCGGCTATATGGGCAAGAGCGCTTGTTTCGACGACGCCATGGCCTCCTTCGCCATGCTCTATGCCGCGCGCAACACATGCGATCACGCCGAATTCCTCGCCTGGTGCGCCAGGGCGAAAGACGAATCCCAAGGGAGCGACAAAGGCCGATGAATGATTCGACATCGAAGCTGCACGCCGTCATTGCGGAAGGCGTCGCGCGCATCCTCATCGACAATGCCGAGCGTCGCAACGCCTTCGACTTCTCCATGTGGCGCGCTTTGCCTTCGCTGCTCGCTTCTCTCGACGCGGACGAGACCGTGCGCGTCGTCGTGCTGACCGGCGCGCCGAATCTCCCCTTTTGCTCCGGCGCCGATATTTCGGAGTTCTCCACCCTGCGCGCGACGGCCGAGGGCGGACGCGCCTATGAGCAGGCCAATGTCGAAGCCTTCGACGCGCTGTCGCGGCTGGGCAAGCCGGTCATCGCGGCGATCGCCGGCTATTGCATGGGCGGCGGCATGGGGCTCGCGGCGGCCTGCGATCTGCGCATAGCGGCGGACGGCGCGGTGTTCGGCATTCCGGCGGGACGGCTCGGCGTCGGCTATCCGCCGGAAGCCATGAGCTATGTCGTCGCCGCCGTCGGTCCGCAGACGGCGATGGACCTGTTCTTCACCGCGCGACGCATCGACGCCGAGGAGGCGCGCGCCGCGGGCTTCGTCTCGCGCGTGTTGGCGAAAGAGGGATTCGACGCGGCGATCATCAACATCGCAAAAGGCGTCGCCGCCAATGCGCCGCTCACTCTGCGCGCGGCCAAGGCCGCGATAAGACGCGCCGCGGGATTGCCGCATGCGCTCTCGGCGGAGGAATGCGAGCGGCTCACCGCGGGCTGTTTCGACAGCGCCGACTATGCGGAAGGCCGCAAGGCGTTTCTCGAGAAGCGCGAGCCGAAATTTACAGGGAAATGACATGAGCGCACCGCTCAATCTCGCCGATGTCGAAGCCGCAGCGGCGCGCATCGCTCCGCATGTGGAGGCGACGCCATTGCTCACGGCGCCGCTGCTCGACGAAGAGATCGGCTTTCGCCTTTTGGTGAAGGCGGAAAATCTGCAGCCGATCGGCGCCTTCAAGCTGCGCGGCGCCTTCAATCAAATATTGCAATTGACGGAGGAGGAGCGGCGCCGCGGAATCATTGCCGTCTCCTCCGGCAATCATGCGCAGGCCGTCGCCTTCGCCGCGCGCGCGATGGGCGTTTCCGCGACGATCGTGATGCCGCGCGACGCGCCCCGCGTAAAGCTCGAGCGCACAAAGGCGCTGGGCGCGCGCGTCGAATTCTATGATCGGCTGAGCAATGATCGCGACGCGATGACGCGCCGCCTCGCCGAGCAGGACGGGCTGCGCTTCATTCACCCTTACGACGATCCGCGCACCATCGCCGGACAGGGAACCATCGGCCTCGAGATATTCGCGCAGACGCGCGCGAAGGACATTGCGCCGGATGCGATCATCGCCTCCTGCAGCGGCGGCGGCCTCGCCTCCGGCATTGCGCTGACCTTGCAACTCTTCGAGCGCGCGCCGCTGATGTTCACGGCGGAGCCGGCGGGCTTCGACGACATGCGCCGCTCGCTCGAGAGCGGCGCCGCGCAGGCAAACGCCGCGCTCACCGGCTCGATCTGCGACGCTCTGCTCGCGCCGACGCCCGGCCGTCACACTCTGCCGATTCTGCTCGCCTGTGGCGCGCAAGGGCTCGCGGCGACAGATGCGCAAGTCGAAGCCGCGATGCGCGTCGCCGCCGAGCATTTCCGCATCGTGCTGGAGCCCGGCGGCGCGGCGGCGCTCGCCTGCGCGCTGATCGAGCGCGCGCGCTTCGCCGGAAAGACCGTGGTCGTCATCGCTTCCGGCGGCAATGTCGATCGGAAAGATTTCGCGGCGATTCTCGAAGGGTCGCAGCATTCGAGCTGAGGCGAGCGCCCCCTCCCCGACCCTCTCCCGCGAGAGCAGGGGAGGGTCGGGGAGGGGGCGTCGCGACACATCACTGACGACGACGCGGGCCAGCAGCGCTCTTCCGCTCGCCACGCGCAGGCGTCGCAGAGACTTTCGCTTTCTCCTCCATCGCCGCCTCCGCCAAAAACCCTTCGAGCGCGCGCGCGAGGCGGCGGAATGTCTCCTTGCGCGCCGAGGAGGCGCGAAAGACGAGGCCGATGCGGCGGAAGGGCGCCTCGCCCGCCAGCGGCCGCACGACGAGATCGAGCCCGCGCAATATTCCGGCGTCGAGCGCCATTTGCGGCAGCAGCGTCACGCCGAGCCCATTGGCCACCATTTGCGCGAGCGTGTAGAGGCTCGTGCCCTGAAAGGCGACATTGCGGCGCGCGCCCTCCAGCGCGCAGGCGGCGAGCGCGTGATCGCGCAGGCAATGGCCCTCCTCCAGCAGCAGCAGATCCTCGGCCGCCATGTCGTCATGGCCGACCGCCGACAGGCGACTGAGCCTGTGCCCCGGCGGGCAGACGACGACGAAAGGATCGACGCCTATGTCGATCGCCTCCATTCCGCGCGAAGGATAGGGCAGCGCCAGCACGGCCGCGTCCAATTCGCCGGCGTCGAGACGCGCCAGCAGAGGCTCGCTCTGCTCCTCGCGCAGATAGAGCTTCAATTCCGGAAAGGCGGAGCGCAGCCGCGGCAGCACGCGCGGAAACAGAAACGGACCGATCGTCGGAATGACGCCGAGCCGCAAAGGCCCGGACATGGGCGCCTGGGCGGCGCGGGCGAGCTCGACGATATCCTGCGCCTCGCGCAGCAGAGTGCGCGCTCGCTCGGCCAATTCGCGGCCGACCGGCGTCGGCGAGACCTTGCGCTTGGTGCGCTCGAAGAGGCGCACGCCGAGCAATTGCTCCAGCTCCAATATTCCGGCGCTGAGCGTCGATTGGCCGACGAGGCAGGCCTCGGCCGCGCGGCCGAAATGGCGCTCGTCGACGACGGCGACCAGAAAACGCAGTTGCCGGAGTGTGGGCAAAACCGCCATACGCCATATATATCGCTAAATCCGATTATTAAAGCCTGTTTTTTTCGCTTTTATCGATGATGAAACCCCATTAGGTTCCGCGCGTCTTCCCCAGACGCGCGCGGACCATCCGCCTCCGACGCGCTCCACCAGCAAGGAGAAAACGAATGTCTCTCATCGGCTCCGAGATCAAGCCGTTCAAGGCGACCGCCTTCCACGCCGGCAAATTCGTCGACGTCACCGAGGCCACGCTCAAGGGCAAGTGGTCGGTGTTTTTCTTCTATCCGGCCGACTTCACCTTCGTCTGCCCGACCGAGCTCGAGGACCTCGCCACCAACTACGCCGCCTTCAAGGCGGTCGGCGTCGAGATCTACGGCGTCTCCACCGACACGCATTTCGCGCATAAGGCGTGGCACGACACCTCGCCGGCGATCAGCAAGATCGAATATCCGCTGGTCGGCGATCCGACGCTGACGCTGAGCCGCAATTTCGACGTGCTGATCGAGGAGGCCGGCCTTGCCGACCGCGGCACGTTCGTCATCGATCCGGACGGCAAGATTCAGATCGTCGAAATCAACGCCGGCGGCGTCGGCCGCAATGCGCTCGAGCTGCTGCGCAAGATCAAGGCGGCGCAGTATGTCGCGGCGCATCCGGGCGAGGTCTGCCCGGCCAAGTGGGAAGAGGGTCAGAAGACGCTCGCTCCCTCGCTCGACCTCGTCGGCAAGATCTGATTTGGCAAGATCTGATTTCGCATCACGCCCCCGGCCGGCTCGCCGGCCGGGGGCGCCTCGAGGCCATCGAAAATTCCACCACCTCATCCTGAGGCGCTTTTTGCGGAACGCAAAAGGCCTCGAAGGATGCTCCAGAACGCGAAACGATGCGTCCTTCGAGACCCCCGCACTCAAGTCGGGCTTGCCCGACTTGAGCATTATCATTCCGATCTCGGGTAAACCCGAGATCGGTGCGGGCTCCTCAGGACGAGGGAACTGTTGTTGCAAAGAGCATGTTCCCGAGAACATGCGAACTCGAACATCACGAGAGCGGCGCGCGTAACGCGCGACGTTCGAAGATCGGGAGTCGAAGATGCTGGACGCCGCTCTGAAAACCCAGTTGCAGGCCTATTTCGCGCGCATCGTCACGCCCATCACGCTCCGCGCCTCGCTCGACGACAGCGAGAAATCCACAGAGCTCGCCGAGCTGCTGCAGGAGGTCGCGAGCGTCTCGGACAATATCTCCTATGTGCGCAGCGACGATGATTCGCGCCGTCCCTCTTTCGCGATCGCACGCGACGGCGCCGATATCGGCCTGCGCTTCGCCGCCATTCCGGGCGGCCACGAGTTCAACTCCTTCGTGCTGGCGCTGCTGCATGTCGGCGGCCATCCGCCGAAGGAGGACGAGGACAGTCTCGCGCGCATAAAGGCGCTCGACGGCGAGTATCGCTTCGAGACCTATTTCTCGCTCACCTGTCAGAACTGCCCCGAGGTGGTGCAGGCACTCGACACGATGGCGGCGCTCAATCCGCGCGTGCGCCATGTCGCGATCGACGGCGGCCTGTTCCCCAAGGAAGTGGAGGAGCGCGGCATAATGGCCGTGCCCGCCGTCTATCTGAACGGCGAGCCCTTCCAGCATGGCCGCGCGACGCTGGAGCAGATTCTCGACAAGCTCGACGCCGGCGCCGGCGAGAAGAAGGCCGCGTCCATTTCCGCCAAGGAGCCCTTCGACGTGCTGGTGGTCGGCGGCGGACCGGCGGGCGCGGCGGCGGCGATCTACGCCGCGCGCAAGGGCGTGCGCACCGGCATTGTCGCCGAGCGTTTCGGCGGTCAGGTGCAGGACACGGCGGGGATCGAGAATTTCATCTCCGTTCCGCACACCGAAGGCCCGCATATGGCGGCGGCGCTGGAACGTCACGTCGCGGAATATTCCGTCGATGTGATGAACGGCCAGATCGCCTCCGCGCTGGTTCCAGCGACGGAAGCCGGCGGGCTCGCGGAGCTGAAGCTCGCCAATGGCGCCTCGCTGAAATCGAAGACGATCATTCTGGCGCCGGGCGCGCGCTGGCGGCGCATCAATGTGCCGGGCGAGACGGAATATATGACGAAAGGCGTCGCCTATTGCCCGCATTGCGACGGGCCGCTGTTCAAGGGCAAGCGCGTGGCGGTGATCGGCGGCGGCAATTCCGGCGTCGAGGCGGCGATCGATCTCGCCGGCCTCGCCTCGCATGTCACCTTGCTCGAATTCGACGGCCGGCTGCGCGCCGACGGAATCTTGCAGGAGAAGCTGCGCTCGCTGCCCAATGTGACGATTCTCGTCTCGGCGCAGACAACGGAGATTCTCGGCGACGGCGCCAAGGTGACGGGTCTCGTCTATCGCGACCGCGAGAGCGAGGCGACGCGCACTGTCGAATTGGAAGGCGTGTTCGTGCAGATCGGCCTGCTGCCGAACACCGAATGGCTCGACGGCGCGGTGACGCTCACGCGCTATAAGGAGATCGAGATCGACCGCCGTTGCCACACATCGGCGCCGGGCGTTTTCGCCGCCGGCGACGCGACGACGGTTCCCTATAAGCAGATCGTCATCGCCATGGGCGAAGGCGCGACGGCGGCGCTGTCGGCCTTCGATCATCTGGTGCGAATGTGATGCGAGTTCGCTTCTCGATCTTTGCGAGAAGCGTGAGCCGCGAAGCAATCCAGAGCGCCCCTCGTCTCTGGGTTGCTTCGCTCCGCTCGCAGTGACGCCGAGGCGCGCCGCTCAGATCTGGCCTTTGATCTCGAGCAGCTCGACATCGAAAATGAGCGTGGCGTTGGGCGGAATGACGCCGCCGGCGCCGCGCGCGCCATAGCCAAGCTCGGGCGGAATGACCAGCGTGCGCTTGCCGCCGACCTTCATGCCGAGAATGCCCTGATCCCAGCCGGGAATCACCTGGCCGGCGGAAAGGCGAAACTCGAAGGGCTGGCCATGGTCGAGCGAGCTGTCGAACTTCTTGCCCTTGGCGCCGTTCTGAAACAGCCAGCCCGTGTAATGCATCTTCAGCATCTGTCCCGGCTCCGCGCCGGCGCCGGTCCCGACCTTGGTGTCGGTAATCTTGATGCCGGTGGCGGTCGTGGTCGTCGCGGGGCTTTGCGCGCGCGCGGGCCCGGACAAGGGCGCAGCGGCGAGAACGAAAACGGCGAGAGCGGGCAGAGCGGAAACACGGAAAGCGGCGCGCATGTCGGGTCCTCGAGGATTAGAGCGCGGCCAACGGGCTGCGCTCTCGTCGGCGGCGCGACTCTGTCTGCCAGCGAGGCGCACAGGTGTCAACACGTCCGCCGTCCACTACAAAATGCCGTGGCGCCCTCCAATTCGCACTACGCACGAACGATCGGAACTCCTGCTCGCGCCGCCCTTGACGACGCGGCGACCGTTCGCTTCTCGGTCTTTGCGAGAAGCGTGAGCCGTAAAGCAAGCGAGAGCGCCCTTCGTCTCTGGATTGCTTCGCTCCACTCACAGTGACGGGCGGGCTTTGCCGCATCAAACTTTCGAGCGCACAAAAGCAACCGCCACATCATGTTCTCGAGATGCGCTTTCGCGCTCGGCGACGCGCGCCCATGCGAGGCGCGCCGCGACGACAGGCGGCGACGATCGCGGCCGCGCCGCGACGAAAGACAGACGGAGGCGCGAAGAGAGCCGCCATGACCGCGCAGCAAAGACCGAGACGGAGGCGGCGAGAATGTGGCCGCAGCAGAATTTTTCCCCCTCGCCCCGGCTATGATAGAGGGGAGCGGGGGATGCTTACGAGGGCTTAAGGCGCAGCGCTTAAGGTCGCGCCCGAGTCTTTTCTCCGGAGTCCCCATGGCCGCCTTCGCGCCCACTGTCGTCATCTGCGTCGACCATGCCTCCGTGACCGGCGGCCAGGCCAAAGTGGCGATCGAGAGCGCGCTGGGGCTCGCCGCCCATGGCGCGCGCCCCATCGTCTTCGCCGCCGCCGCGCCGGTGGACGAGCGGCTCGCCGCGGCCGGGATCGAGGTCGTCTGCCTCGGCCAGCACGATCTGCTCGGCAATCCCTCGCGCGTCGCCGCCGCCTTGCAGGGCACATGGAATCTGCGCGCGGCCAAGGCGCTGGGCGAGCTCTTGGCCCGCCTGCCGAAGGACGAGACCATCGTGCATGTGCATGGCTGGGCCAAGGCGCTGTCGCCGGCCATCGCCCGGCCGATCCGCGCCTCCGGCCTGCCGCGCGTCTACACGCTGCACGAATATTTCCTGTTCTGCCCCAATGGCGGCTTCTACAATTATCAAAAGCACGAGCTCTGTCGGCTCGAGCCGCTCTCGGCGGCCTGCTGGGCGACGGCCTGCGACGCGGTCAATTATCCGCGCAAGATCTGGCGCAGCGCCCGCCTCACCTATGCGCGCGATCACGCCAAATTCTCGGAGCTGTTCGCCGATTACGTCTGCATCTCCGACTATCAGGAGGAGATCATCGGGCCCTATCTGCCCAAGGGCGTGCGGCTGCATCGCGTCTCCAATCCGGTCGATGCGGAAGACCTCGGGCCGAAGAGCGATCCCGCCTCCGGCGATTTCATCTTCGTCGGCCGCCTGTCGCCGGAAAAGGGCGCCTTCGTCTTCGCCGAGGCGGCGGCGCGCGCCGGGGTCACGCCGGTCTTCATCGGCGACGGGCCGATCGCCGGAGAATTGCGCGCGCGCTTTCCGCAGGCGCGCTTTCTCGGCTGGCTTCCGCCGGCCCAGGCGCGGGCGCATATGCGCGCGGCGCGGGCGCTGGTCTTCCCCTCGCTGTGGTACGAGGGCCAGCCGCTCACCGTGATGGAGGCGAAGGCGATGGGAACGCCCGTCGTCGTCTCCGACGTCTGCGCCGGACGCGAGGAAGTGACCAATGGCGAGACCGGCCTCTGGTTCGAAAGCGCCAATGTCGAATCGCTCGCCGGCGCGCTGACGCGGATGAAGGACGATGCGCTGGTCGCGCATCTGTCGGCGGGCGCTCACGCCGCCTATTGGCGCGATCCGCCGACGCTCGAGCGCCATATCGAGCGCATTCTCGGCGTCTATGGCGAGATCATGCAGCGCGAGCGCATCGCCGCCTGACGAGGTTTCCGGGTCGGTGATTGCGATGCGAGCCTCTAAGGCTCGCTCTTCTTCGCCTGCGAGACGATCGCGCGCATGACGTCGGACGGCTCAGCTCGCCAGCCGCGGCGCGTCGGCCTCTTCCGCCGCGGCCTCGGCCTCTTTTTCGGCGCGGCGCGGTAGGCGCGCCACCATGCCGAGCAGCGCGCGGTCGCCGAGCACGACGAGCCGCTCGCGACGATCGAGCCATTCCACCGCATCCTCGAGCGAGAAGGCGTCGGCGAGCTTGGCCTCCGCCATGGCGCGATCGGCGGAGACCACTCCGCGCTTGCGCGGCGGGCGCGCCGGCAGCCAGGCCTCATGCAGCGCGCGCAGCTCGGGGTCGCCGTGAATCGCCAGCAGGCAGTTCTCCTCGTCCTGCCCGGCGCGCGCCAGCAGCCGATGCAGCGCGCGTCCCTTGCGCGCGATCTTGGGCGTCGTCGTCTCCTCCGGCGTCACCAGCACGCCGGCGCGGCGGAAGACGAGGCCGAGCCAGCGCTGGCCGGTAATGTAGGAAATGCCGATCGCCAATATGAGGCCGGCGATCGTCGGCGACATCCAGGCGACGAGCGAGGGCGAGATCATCAGGCCCGCGACCAAGGTCAACGCGCCGAGCGCCACATGCCATTGATGGCGGCGCACGATGGCGTTGAAGGGAACCGAGCCGTCGTCGCGCCGCTGCGGGTCCCAGCCGGTGTCGAAGCCGAACAAAATATGAAAGACGTGGCCCGTCTGGATCAGCATCATGATCGGCGCGAGCAGCGCCGACATCAGCACCTCGAACAAGGTCGAGGCCAGCAGCATGACGACGCCGCCGGAGCCGCGCCGCGTCTCGCGGTCGACCATGGCGAGAATCAGTCCCATGAATTTCGGCGCGAGCAGAATGGCCATGGTGAGCGCGAACAGCGCCAGCGAACGCTCCGCGTCGAAGCGCGGCCAGACCGGGAAGAGCGTGAATTTGGCGGTGAAATATTCCGGCCGGAAATAGCTCGCCTGAAAGACGAGCGCGATGCCGACCAGCAGCTGGCAGAGCCACAGCGGCGAGGTGAGATAGCCGAAGATTCCGGTGAGGAAATGCTGCCGCGTCGCCCAATGGAAGCCGCGCGCGCCCAATATGCGCGAATGCTGCAGATTGCCCTGGCACCAGCGGCGATCGCGGATCGACAGATCGATCAGCGAGGGCGGGCTCTCCTCGAAAGAGCCGCCGAGCGTCGGCATCATATAGACGGCGTAGCCGGCGCGGCGGATCAGCGCCGCCTCGACGAAATCATGGCTGAGAATATGCCCGCCGAAGGGGGGACGGCCCTTGAGATCGGGCAGGCCGCAGTGATGCGCGAAAGCCTGCGTGCGAATGATCGCGTTATGGCCCCAATAATTGCCGTCGCGCCCCATCCATTGCGCGAGGCCGGCGGCGATGACGGGACCATAGATGCGCGCCGCGAATTGCTGCACGCGCGCGAATAGCGTGTTGCGATTGATGATGAGCGGCAGCGTCTGGATGATGCCGGCGTCGGCGTCGGCCTCCATCGCCGCGGCGAGGCGAATGATCGTGTCGCCGGCCATCAGGCTGTCGGCGTCGAGCACCACCATATGCTCATAGGCGCCGCCCCAGCGGGTGACGAAATCAGCGATATTGCCGGCCTTGCGGCTCGTGTTCTTCTCGCGGCGGCGATAATAGACGCGCGCGTCCGGCCCGAGCCGGCGGCGCATGGCGGCGAAGGCGCGTTCCTCGGCGACCCATATGTCGGGATTTGTGGTGTCGGAGAGGAAGAACCAGTCGAAATGCGCGCCGAGGCCGGTCGCCTCCACATCCTGCAATATGGCCTGCAAAGCGCCGAACACGCGGCTCGGCGCCTCATTGTAGATCGGCATCACCACTGCGGTGCGCGCGGCGAGCGTCTCCGGCAGCGGCGGCGGCCGGCGCGCGAAGAGCAGCGCGACAAATCCGACGACAGCGCTGGCGAAGGAGAGCGCGATCCAGGAGAAGTTCAAGACGAAGAGCGCGAGCAGCGCCCATTTCAGCGTGGTGACGCCGCCGACGTCGATGACGCGATACATCTCGTGCCCGCCATAGGCGGTGAGCGCGAGTCCGCCGCCGAAGGTGACGAAACGCGAGATCCAGGGCGTGCGCCAGAGCTGCGGCGCCACGAGCCGGCGACGATCCTTCGCTTTGTAGCGCCAGAAGGATTGCGTCGGCATGTCGAGCCGGCGCTCGGCCGGCATGGGCGGCGCGGCGGCGGGATCGACGGGCGGCGTCGGCGCGACGGCGTCCGGCAAATCGGGTTCGACGAGAGAGAGAGCTACACCGTCCATCTATAGAGCCAGGTTTCGCTGATCGGCTCGTCGCCCGATTGGAGGACGAGGCGCAGCTCGCAGAAGGTCTCGCCGACAGGATCGACGTCGAAGACGACGCGGCATGTCTTGGCCTTCGGATTGGGATAGATACGAATGTTCGTCGCCGATCCCGGAGATGTCGTCAAGGCGGGCCTCAGATTGGCGACTCGTTGCGGATCGCCCAGATTGTCGCCGGCAAACTGGACGATAAAACGGCGCAGTTTCGGCGTCGGCGCGCGACCGCCGAAAGCCGCGACGGCGACGGCGAAGGGCGGGCGCGCGGGCGGGCTCCAGCACCAGAACTGCCGATAGGCGAAGGTCGCCTCCTTGCCGGCGGCGAGCGGCTGCTTGGGCCGCCAATAGGCGACGATATTGGCGTTCACCTCCGATTCGGAGGGGATCTCGACGAGCTGCACCGAGCCCTCGCCCCAATCGCCGATCGGCTCCACCCAGAGCGAGGGACGCAGCTCCCAATGCTGTATGTCGTCCTGATAGGTCTCTATGTCACGGTCGCGCGTCAAAAATCCGAAGCCTTTCGGATTGGCGTCGACGAAGGCCGAGATTTGCAGCGTGTCGCGGTTGGAGACCGGACGCCACAGCCATTCGTCCTTGCCGGTCAGCATCTGCAGGCCGTTGGTCTCGGCGACGTTCGGCCGCGGATCGTCGGAGCGGCGATGGTCGAGCGGCGTGAACAGCGAGGCCGCCGCTGCTCCGCCGAGCCCCAGATGATCGATCGCCACGCGCGGGAACAGCGTGAATTCGGCGTCGATGATCGTCGCCTCGCCCGGCCGCAGCGTGAACAGATAGGCTCCCGTCACGCTCTGCGAATCGAGCAGAGCGTGAATGACCAGCGCATTGTCGGCGAGCGTCGGCTTCTCGATCCAGAAGCTGCGGAAGACGGGGAACTCCTCGCCGCGCGGATCGGCGGTGCGGATGGAGAGGCCGCGGGCGGTGACGCCGAGCGTCTGGCCGCGGGCGAGCGCGCGATAGAAGCTCGCGCCCTGGAACAGGGCGAGCTCCGTGTCCGGGCCGCCGCCGTGCGGAGAGAGCACGCGAAATCCCGAGAAGCCGACATCCGGCAATTTGTCGCCGACTTTCAGAGCGCCATAGTCGAATTTCGCCGGATCATAGCCGATGCGTCTGGCGACCTTGTCCTCGACGACATAAAGCTCGACCGGCGCGCCGAAGATGAACCCCCTATGCAGCGGCTCGACCGAGAAGCCGCGATTCTCGCCGCTCCAAATGGCCGCGCCGGGCCGGGTCTTTATGCCGACATATTGCTCATAGGTGAGATTGGCGAAGGGCTCGCGCAATTCCGCGCCGGGCGCGGCGAAGGGGCGCTTGGCGAGCGCGCGGGCGAGCTCGATCACCACCTCCCGGCCGAATAGAGCGGGCCCCGGCGGCGGGGCCGGCGGAGCCGATTGAGCGAGGGCGCGGCTGCCGGAGACGCCGGCGGCGAGCGCGGTCAAAGTGGCTTTCAACAGGTCTCTGCGTACGAGCATGCGGGACCGGGACCCGTGACTGACGAGCGAGTGGGAGAAGCGGCGGACTTGTCTATCGGATATACCTGAAAGGACGATGTTCGGAACGCGAATCTTTCTTTTTTGGTTGCGCGGCGGACAGCGCGCGTCGAGGCGCCGCAGTGGAGGAGAGCTTGCCCGCCCGCCCGCGAATCTGCCAAGACAAATATGAACGAGAGGAAAACGGCGCGGGGCGGCGGCCGCCAGGCCTCCTCCCCGCCCCCTGATCGAAGGCCGCGCAGCAAGATGCAGCAAGCTCGAGACCGACGCTCCCTCGCCGTGGTGCTGGCCGCCGGCGAGGGCACGCGCATGAAATCGCGCCGCCCCAAGGTCCTCCACGCGGTCGCGGGGCGGTCCATGCTCGGCCATGTGCTGGCCGCGGCGGCGGCTCTCGACGAGATCGCCGTCGTCATCGGCGCCGGTAGGGACGACGTCGCCGCCGAAGCGCGCCGCCAGCGACCCGAGGCGCAGAGCTTCGTTCAGGACAAGCAGCTCGGCACAGCCCATGCCGTTCTGGCGGCCCGGTCCGCCTTCGCCTCGGGCGTGGACGATATCGTCGTGCTCTTCGCCGACACGCCGCTGGTGCGCGCCGAGACGATCGCGGCGCTGCGCGCGGCGCTGGCCGAGGGCGCGGCCGTCGCCGTGCTCGCCTTCGAGGCCGCCGACCCCTTCGGCTATGGCCGCATAATCTGCGACGCGGAGGGCCGCCCCCTCGCCATTCGCGAGGAGAAGGACGCGAGCGAGGCCGAGCGCGGCGGCCGGCTTTGCAACGCCGGCTTGATGGCCATCGCCGGGACAAAGGCGCTCGAGCTGCTGGACGGGATCGGCGCCGCCAACGCCCAGAAAGAATTTTATCTCACCGATATCGTCGCCCGCGCCGCCGCGGCGGGGCTGGGAACGCGACTCGTGCTCGCCGCGGAGGAGGAAGTTCTCGGCGTCAACGACCGTATCCAGCTCGCCCGCGCCGAATCCGTCGCCCAGGAGCGCCTGCGCCGCGCGGCCATGCTGGGCGGCGCGACGCTGATCGCGCCGCAGACCGTGTTCCTCTCCTATGACACGAAGATCGGCCGCGATGTGACGATCGAGCCCGGCGTCGTCATCGGCCCCGGCGTCGAGATCACCGATGGCGCGACGATCCACGCCTATTCCCATCTCGAGGGGGCGGTGGTGGGCGAGCGCGCCTCGGTCGGCCCCTATGGGCGGCTGCGGCCGGGAGCGCGGCTGGCGGCGGAGGCCAAGGTGGGCAATTTCGTCGAGATCAAGGGCGCCGACATAGGGGTCGGCGCCAAGGTCAATCATCTGACCTATATCGGCGACGCTTCCGTCGGCGCGCATTCCAACATCGGCGCCGGCGTCATCACCTGCAATTACGACGGTTTCTTCAAATATCGCACGATTATCGGCGAGAACGCCTTCATCGGCTCCAATTCGGCGCTGGTCGCCCCGGTGACGATCGGCGACGGCGCCTATGTCGGCTCCGGCTCGGTCGTCACCAAGGATGTCTCGGCCAACGCTCTCGCCGTGGCCCGCGGCCGCCAGATGGAGAAAGCCGGCTGGGCGGAGAGCTTCCGCCGCGTCCAAAAGGCGAAAAAATCCGGCGCGTGATCCTTCTCCCACTCGTGGGAGAAGGTGGCCTCGCGAAGCGAGGTCGGATGAGGGTCCGTCCGACGTCCACATTCTGAAAGAATCTCGATCGAAACCGAAAACCGCCGCGCCCCTCATCCGACCCCGCCAAAGCTCGTCGCTCGCGACGGGCGTCCTCGAGGACGCCCTATGGCGGGGCCACCTTCTCCCGCAGGCGGGAGAAGGAGCCGCTCGTGCTCCTCGCCGGCTCCGAGAAATGCCCTAATGCTCTGTCTAGGATAATCGTAACGGAAACGGGCTAATCTGCTCGCACCGTGGCGCTTCGACCGAGGAGACATTTCCATGTGCGGCATCGTCGGCATTCTCGGACGCGAGCCGGTCGCGCCCTCTCTCGTCGAGGCGCTGAAGCGGCTCGAATATCGCGGCTATGACTCGGCCGGAATCGCCACGCTCGAGAAAGGCAAGCTCACGCGCCTTCGCGCCAGCGGCAAGCTGCGCAATCTCGAGGAGAAGCTCGTCGCCTCGCCTCTGCTGGGGACGAGCGGCATCGGCCATACGCGCTGGGCGACGCATGGCCGCCCGACAGAGACCAACGCCCATCCGCATACGAGCGGCGGGCTCGCCGTGGTCCACAACGGCATCATCGAGAATTTCCGCGAATTGCGCGAGGAGCTGACCGCCAAGGGCCATGTCTTCGCCACCGAGACCGATTCGGAAGTCGTCGCCCATCTCGTCGCCGAGGAGCGCGGCAAAGGCGCCGCGCCGCGCGAGGCCGTGGCCGCCGCGCTGGCGCGGCTCGATGGCGCTTTCGCGCTCGCCTTCCTCTTCGAGGGGGAGGAGGATCTGCTGATCGGCGCGCGCCGCGGCGCGCCGCTCGCCGCCGGCTGGGGCGAGGACGGCGTCTATCTCGGCTCCGACGCTCTGGCGCTCGCGCCTTTCGCGCGTCAGATCGCCTATCTCGAGGAGGGCGACCATGTCGTGCTGACGCGCGCCGCGATCACTTTCTACGACGCCGCCGGAAAAGAGGCGGAGCGCCGCCGCCAGCCTCTGCAGCCGGGCTCCTTCCTCGTCGACAAGGGAAACTACCGCCATTTCATGGCCAAGGAGATTCACGAGCAGCCCGAGGTCGTCGGCCGCACGCTGTCGCATTATCTCGATCTCTCCGCCGGCGAGGTGCGCCTGCCCTTCGCTCTGCCCTTCGACCCCAAAAAGCTCTCGCGCGTCACCATCTCCGCCTGCGGCACGGCCTATTACGCCGGGCTCATCGCGCGCTATTGGATCGAGCGCTATGCGCGGCTCGCGGTCGACATCGATATCGCCTCGGAGTTCCGCTATCGCGAGGCGCCGCTGGCCGAGAACGGGCTGATGATCCTGGTCTCGCAATCGGGCGAGACGGCCGACACGCTCGCCGCGCTGCGCTACGCCAAGGAGCAGGGCCAGCACATTCTCTCCATCGTCAATGTCGAGACCTCGACGATCGCGCGCGAGAGCGACACGATCGCGCCGACGCTCGCCGGCCCGGAGATCGGCGTCGCCTCGACCAAGGCCTTCACTTGCCAGCTCGCCGTTTTCGCCTGCCTCGCCATAGCGCTCGGCCGCGCCCGCGGCGTGCTGAGCGAGGCGGATGAGAAACGCCTCGTGCGCGAACTGGCCGCGACGCCGGGCCAGATGGCCGGCGCGCTCGCCCGCGAGGCGCTGATCGAGCCGGTCGCCCGCGATGTGGCGCGGGCGTCGAGCGTTTTGTATCTCGGCCGTGGCGGCGCCTTTCCGCTGGCGCTGGAAGGCGCGCTGAAGCTGAAGGAGCTGTCCTATATTCACGCGGAGGGATACGCCGCCGGCGAGCTGAAGCACGGGCCGATCGCGCTGATCGATTACGCCATGCCGGTGATCGTTCTCGCGCCGCCGGACGCGACGCTGGAAAAGACCGTCTCCAATCTACAGGAGGTCGCCGCGCGCGGCGGTCATCTCATCCTCATCGGCTCGGCGGCGGCGCGCCAAGCGGCGGCGGCAGAGCTCGCCGGCTTCATCGAGCTGCCCGACATGAGCGGCGCCTTCGCGCCGCTGGTCTATGCGGTTCCCGTGCAATTGCTCGCCTATCATGTGGCGGTGTTCATGGGGAAGGATGTCGACCAGCCGCGCAATCTGGCGAAGAGCGTGACGGTGGAGTGAAGCGTCACCGGGAGTGACTTCGCTTCGGGCCGCGAGCCGAAAGGCTCGCGACGCCGTCACAGCCGCTCGATCTTGCGCGCCGCCTCGTCGATGAGATCGGCGACCTGGAACAGCAGCTCCTTGTCGGCCTCGCCGCCGAGCCTTTGCGCCAGCACGGTCTTCAGATTGCCCATCGCCCGGAAGACGGGCCCGGCGTCCACCGATGCGCTCTTCGATCGCAGCGCCTCGAAGCGGGCGAGCGCCGCCTCCGCCTCCTTGCGATTTTCCGTCAGATGGGCGGAGCCCGCCGGCGTGATCGCATAGAGCTTCTTGGCGCCTTCCGTCGCCTGCACCGCGACTTGCCCCAGCTCCTCGAGCAGGGTCAGCGTCGGGTAGACGATGCCGGGGCTCGGCGCATAGGCGCCGCCGGTGCGCGTCTCGATCTCGCGAATAATGTCATAGCCGTGCCGAGGCTCGCTCTCGAGCAGCAGCAGAATGACGAGACGCAGCTCGCCGCCCTCGAACATGCGTCGCCGCCCGCGGCCGCCGCCGCGCTCGCCTTCGCCGGGACCGAAACCGCCGAGACCGAAACCGCGACGCCCGCGTCCGCGATCGCCGAAGGATTCGTCGTTTCCGCCGCGCATGCCGCGCATCTGCTCGAACGCCGGATGCTCGCCCGGACCCCAGTGCCTGTGTCGATGGTTCATAAATATGTCTCCTATCGTTTAGACGCATCTAAGATATATCTTATAACAGTCGAGTCAAGCGCCCCGCGCGAAATTCGAGGCAAATCGCTGTGCCGTCATGAGGGCTCCGAACTCGGCTTAACGAGCAGACATCTATCCAGCGTCATGGCCGCGCTCGTCGCGGCCATCCACGCCGCGACGACCCTGAAAGCTAAAGCACGAGCGGAATATCGGCGTCCCTTCTCCCCGCGTGCCGCAACGTCTCGGCGTAGGCGCCCGCGACGAGCGCGGGCATGACGCGGTTGCATAGGAATTGTTAAGCTGGATTAGCCCCGGGGCCGTCATCGCGCGAATTGACAATGCGAAACCTCTCGCCACACTCCCCTTCGGATTGCGCCGACAGGGCCCAATGCTGAAAGGTTCTTGTCACTGCGGCGCCGCCCATTGGACGCTCGAGGGCGATCCCGGCTCGGCCACCGCCTGCAATTGCACACTCTGCCGCCGCTATGGCGCGCTATGGGCCTATGATTACGAAGGCGAGCGGATTCGCATTTTCGGCGAGACCCGCGCCTACACGTGCATCGGCGTGGCCGCGCCCGCTCTCGAAATCCGTTTTTGTCCGACCTGCGGCTGCGTGCTGTGCTGGCGCGGCCTGCGCCTCGACGCGGACGGCCGCCGCCGCATAGCGGTCAATCTCCGCCTCGCGCCGCCGGAAGAGGTGGCCGATCTGGCGATCGATCATTTCGACGGGCTGGAGACATTCGACGATCTGCCGGGGGATGGGCGATGTGTGCGGGATTTGTGGTTTTAGGGGGCGGTGGGCGCGGTGTGCGCAGTGGAGTTGCGGTTTGAGTTTCCGTTCGTGACCCAAGACGGACATTAAGGAGCTTGCCGACCATCGCTAAG
Source organism: Methylosinus sp. is20ea (assembly GCF_059718135.1). Taxonomy (NCBI): domain Bacteria; kingdom Pseudomonadati; phylum Pseudomonadota; class Alphaproteobacteria; order Hyphomicrobiales; family Methylocystaceae; genus Methylosinus; species Methylosinus sp. is20ea. The sequence continues at coordinate 966,247 of NZ_AP046088.1, forward strand.
CGGATATAGCCCTGTGGTTCTCCTACGACTTGGGGCGAGGCCGGTGTCATGGATGACGACGCAAGCGTGAAACAAGTGGAGTTTTGGCCCGGCCATCCACTCAGCTACACGACCACTAGAGTTGAGATATTTTTTAATGACATACGGCTTAGCACGGCGACCGCGTTTGTAATGCGGTATGGGCAGAAATTTGCGTTGGTAACAAACTGGCACGTGCTCAGCGGGTTCAATGCTGCAACAGGGGCGTGCCTAATGAATACTGGCGCGATACCCAATCGAATTGAGTGCCACGTGACTATATCACGAAAAATCAAAGCTGGTAGCAAATACAATGAAGAACTGTTTTTTAAGCCATTGCAAATCAGCTTGTTTTCCGGCGACGCGCCAATCTGGCGCGACGACCGAAAATGCCAATTGCAGAATGATTATGCAATTATAGATCTCACGGACCTCGTGCCGGAATTGAAGGAAGGCAAAGCGTCACTGCGTCACATCTTGGGCGGACGCGTTACCCTTCGCAAGGGACTTGCTCGCGAGAAATCCGAATCGTTCAGCCCCGACGACCTACGATCGATCTATCCGACGATCGGTAGCGAAGTATTTGTGTTAGGTTACCCGCGCGGCATTGCTAACACTGGCGTCTTCCCTATTTGGAAGCGCGCCTCGATCGCGTCTGAGCCGCAGGGCACAGTTTCGTTGGCAGGGACGGAGTACAATAATTTATTCTACATCGACGGTCTCACAAAGTCGGGGATGTCAGGTTCGCCCGTGGTTTGTCTTGCCAAGCCCGGCGATGAGTTTCATTCAGAGGATGGTGTTAGGGTCTCGATCGAAGAAGCCCAGCCATATCTTATTGGTGTGTACGCCGGTCGGGATGGCGTTACGCAAGAAGAATACGAGCTGTCGCTAGGTCGAGTATGGAAGGTCGGTGCCGTTGAAGCCCTGTTTTTTGACCGCCGTGCCAATGAAAGTGTGTCCTCTTAGGATTCCCACGTATCCGATGTCTGTTAATGGGCCCTCAGCGAGAGGTCGAATAGCCGCTTCGGGTTGGAAGCGGCTATTACAACTCGCTGCCGCGAATGTCCCTGCTGGCGCGACCTCGCCGTTCGTGACCGTGAAACTATCGCGCATATCGCAACTACAGACCAGAGCGCCGCCCTCTGGACAAACGGGTGAAGAGCAATCACCCTCGCCCTCATGCTGAGAAGGCGACGAAGCCGCCGTCTCGAAGCACGAGGGCGAACTCCAGTAGACGCCGCATGAAGGTTTCCTCGTCCTTCGAGACGCCCGCTGCTTCGCCCGATCGCCCCGCCACCCCTCCCCCGCTTGACTCCCGCCCCCGCCATGCGCCACCCACGCCGCATGAGCGCACCCTCCCCCTTCGACGACATCCGCCTTCTCCTCGCTGACCTCCCCGCCCCCTGCCGCGACAGCGTCGACGCCGTGCGGCGGCGCGACGCCGAGCTCACCAAGCCGCCGGGGGCGCTCGGGCGGCTGGAGGAGATCGTCGAATGGCTCGCCGCCTGGCAGGGCCGCGCCCCGCCTGCGATCGAGCGGCCGCTCGTCGCCGTCTTCGCGGGCAATCATGGCGTCGTGGCCAAGGGCGTCTCCGCCTTTCCCGCCGCCGTGACGCGGCAGATGCTCGATAATTTCACCGCCGGCGGCGCGGCCATCAATCAAATCTGCAAGGCCCAGGGCGTCGGCCTCAAAGTCTTCGAGCTGGCGCTCGACCATCCGACGCGCGACTTCACGCAAGCCCCCGCGATGGAGGAGCGCGAGGCCGCGGGCACGCTGCTCTATGGCATGGAGGCGGTGGACGGCGGGATCGACCTGCTCGCGCCGGGCGAGATGGGCATAGGCAACACCAGCTCGGCGGCGGCGATCTACGCCGCGCTCTATGGCGGCCCCGCGAGCCGTTGGACCGGACGCGGAACCGGCCTCGACGACGCGGGCCTTTCCCGCAAGAACGCCGTCATCGACGCGGCGCTGGCCTTCCACGCCGGACATTTGTCCGATCCGCTGGAAATTTTGCGCCGGCTCGGCGGCCGTGAGATCGCCGGCATGATGGGCGCTATTCTCGCCGCGCGGCGCAATCGCATCCCCGTGCTGCTCGACGGCTATGTCGCCTGCGCCGCGGCGGCGCTGCTGCACGCCATGGATGCGGACGCGATCGCCCATTGCCTCGCCGGCCATGTGTCGGCGGAGGGCGCGCATAGAGACGTGCTGGAGCGGCTCGGCAAAAAGCCGCTGCTCGATCTCGGCATGCGGCTCGGCGAGGGCTCAGGCGCGGCGCTGGCGATCGGCCTCGTCAAGGCGGCGCTCGCCTGCCACAGCGGCATGGCCACCTTCTCGAGCGCCGGCGTCAGCGGCAAGGACGCGTGATCGGACGCGTGAACCTCACGAAGCCGTCGCCGCGGCCTTGCGGCGCTTCACCTCCGCGCGCATCAGATCGAGGCATCCCTTGGTCGAGGCCATGTCGAGCGCGGTGAGGCCGAGATCGGTCTCGAATGAGGGATCGGCGCCGGCCGCGATCAATTGCGTCACCGCCCGGGCGCGGCCCGAGGAGGCGGCGAACATCAGCGGCGTCGCGCCATTCACATTAATGTGCTGAATGTCGATCCCGGCGCGGACCAGCAGCGCGATATTCTCCTCGATCTCGCCGACGCAGGCGAGCCAGAGCGCCTGATTGCCGTCGACATTGGTCGCATGAATATCGGCGCCGGCGGCGATCAGCTCGGCGACCAGCGCCGGCGGGGCGAGGCGCGCGGCGACCATCAGCGGCGTCACATTGTCCTTGTTGCGGCCATTGGCGTCGCCCGGCGAAAAGCCATGCTGGGCGAGAAAGGCTTCCAGCGCCGGGCTCGGCGCGACGGGCGCCGGCGCGGTCCGCTCGGCCAGCGCCCAGGCCTCATAGCCGCCGTCGAGACTGTAGACGTCGGAAAAACCCTGCTCGGCGAAGTATTTGGCGTAGGCCTGGCTGGAATTGCCGTGATAGCAGCAGAAGACGACCGGACGGTCCTTCGGCGTCAGCGTGACGAAGGAGGAGATATTCTCCCGCGTCGCGAGCTCGGCCCCGTCTATATGGCCGCGCGCGAAAGCGTCTGGATCGCGCACATCTATGACGAGCGCTCGCCCCCGGCCGATGATCCCTCGCGCCGCGGTGACGTCGATCCTGCGAAAACTCGCCTGCTGCATGCCGCATCTCTCCCTTTCGATCGCCGCGGGACATGCGAAGTCGGGGCCAACAGCCGCCGAGCCGCCTCTCAGGGAGCGCGCGCTGGTTTTCAGCGCCTCGCTCGGCTAGGCTTCCGTGAGGAGGCGAGCCATGCGGGATTCGGCGGCGGAGGAGAATTTCGAGGACCGGGCGCGGCTCGACGGCCGCATCGTGCTGGCCATTGCGACTTTCGCCACGGCCTATGGACTCGTCGCTCTGCTCGACCGCGTCGGCGCGCCGGAGCGGCTGGTGGCGCTGGTGTCGCCCTATTTCACCGTCGTCGCTCTGGCCGCGCTCGGCTTTCTGCTGCATTCGATGCGCGTGTCCTTCTATTACGCCGCGGGACGCGCGGCGCCGGCCGCCTATGCCGGCTTCGCGCAGGCGGCGCTGGTCGCCGGCCTCGCGGCGCCTTTCGCGGCGCGGCTCACCGGCGCCGGCTCGCCGCTCGGCGTGACGCTCGGCCTGCTGCTGGGGGTCGCGCTCATCGGCGCAGCGACGGGTCCGATGCTGCGCAAGACCGGGGCCTTCTCGCTGTCGGACCTGCTGGCGGCGCGCTTTTCCCGCATGGAGCCGCGGCTCGGCATGATCGGCGTGGCCGCGCTCACCTCGGCGATCGTCGCGCTGGCCGGCTATCAGACGGCGGTGGATGCGCTGGTCGGCTTCACCGGCGCGGGACGGCCTTTCGCGGCCTTTTTCATCGGCGCGGCGATCCTGCTGATCGCCGGACCCGGCGGCGTCGGCGGCGTGCTGTGGAGCGCCTGCGCGGCGGCCGGCGTGCTGATCGCCGGCTTCGCCCTGCCGCAGATCGCTCTGATGCTCGAGGGTTTTCCGACTCCCTTGCCGCTGGTCGGCGACCAGGCCGCCTGGAGCGAGGCGGCCCGCATCATCGAGAGCTGGCGCCTCGCCCGGCCGGCGCCTATCCCTCTCGAGATCACCACCGCGCTCGGCCTCGCGCTCGGCCTGGCGACGCTGGCGCCGGCCCTCACCCCCGCCGTGGCGACCCGAGACGCGGCGGCGGCGCGCCGGGCCGGCGTCGCGGCGATGTTCTGGACGCTGACGGCGGCGGCGCTGATCACGGCGACGGTCGCCTCCTCGGCGCTGATCGTCTCCAATATCGCGGTCGGCCAGACGCCGGAGCGGCTGCCGGAGTCGATCTATTCGGCGAGCTCCCGCGGGCTCGTGCAGATCTGCGGCGCGAAGGTCGACGGTCCGGCGCAGGCGCGCGCGGCCTGCCTCGCCCGCAAGCTGCCGCCGGCCGCGCCGCTGCGCTCCGAGGATATTTCCGTGCGCGCCGAATATCTCATCGGCGGATTGCCGCAATTGGCCAAGCTCGGGGCCGCGCTCACCGGCCTGCTCGCCTCCGGAATCATCGCCGCGGGCCTCGCGCTGGCGAGCGCCAGCCTGCACGCCTGCGCCGCCGCCGTCGGCCATGACGCGCTCTATCGGCTGCGCGCCGAATCCGCCCTGACGAGCCGCCGCCTCGCGATCACGCGGCTGGCGCTGGTCGGCGTCACGGCGATCGGCTCGGCGACGAGCGCGGCCAACGCCATAGACGCCCGCACTCTGGTCGGCATAGCGCTCGCTCTGTCGGCGGCGGGTTTGGTTCCGCTCGTCGGCCTCGCGCTGTTCGCGCGCGCTCAGGACCGGGACGCGATGATCGGCCAATTGGCCGGCCTCGCGACAATGGCGGCGACGCTGGTCTTCGATTCGGCGCCGCCGGATGTCGAGCAGCTCGCCTGGGCGGGCCTCTGCGGCGCGATCGCGGGGCCGCTCGCCGGCGGCTTCTCGGCGCAGGCCTTTTCGCAGGAGACGCCGGAATCGCGCGGTTTTGTCGAGGCGATCTTGCGCGGCGACGGGAATGTGCTGCGCGAGGACAAGGGCGTGTGAACGCCGCGCTCGGCCGGGAGCCGGGCGATCGGGTGAAGGTTTCCTCATCCTGGGGAGCCCGCGCAGCGGGCGTCTCGAAGGACGAGGAAACCTTCATGCGCCGCCTCTGGAGCTCGCCCTCGTGCTTCGAGACGGCGGCTGCGCCGCCTCCTCAGCATGAGGGCGAGGGTGGCTGCCCTTCACCCGATTGCCCTGCGGCCGGGAGCCGCGCCCCTATCCTTCCCCCCCTTTTCTGCTATAAGCCCCTCGCGCGCTCGGGTTTGCCCGGGCGGCTCCGCTCGCGGCGACCCTCGCTGGACGACATCCCGGCCCCGGCCGCAGCCTGCGGACCAACCACCGATCAGAAAAGGACTTTACCGATGTCGATCACGGCAGAGCGCAAGCAGGCGCTCATCAAGGAATATGCGACCAAGCCGGAAGACACCGGCTCGCCCGAGGTGCAGGTGGCGATCCTCACCGAGCGCATCACCAATCTGACCGGGCATTTCAAGACCCATGTGAAGGACAATCATTCGCGTCGCGGTCTCTTGAAGCTCGTGTCGCAGCGCCGTCAGCTGCTCGATTATGTGAAGTCGAGAGATGAGCCGCGCTACCGCTCGATCATCGAGCGTCTCGGCATTCGCCGCTGAGCCTGCGCCGCTGAGCTCACGCCCACCCGCGGGACGCGCCTCGAGAGAGGCCGAGAGAAAGCGAGATCGCGGTCCGCCGCGATTTCGCGTATGAAAAGAGAGTTCGGCCGACCGATTCGTCGGCCGCTTCATTGCCGGAAGGGATGCGCGAAAGGGCGGCCCTTCCCCATCGTTCGGCGGGCGGCATAGGGCCGCGCCGCCGTACCCTCGGCAGGATCGTCATGGCAGGATCGCCGGACGCTGCGGCGAGGATATTTCGAAGCGTTCGCGGCTTCGCGTCTCGAAAATCCCCGCCCCGCAGCCTCTCGCCGTCTTGCCCATGACGCCTCGCCCGCAACGACGCGCGATGAGGCGCGTCATGAGAGAAAGACGAAAGACATGTTCCAGATCCATCGCGAAGAGCTCGACTGGGCGGGTCGCACGCTGGTGCTCGAGACGGGCAAGATCGCCCGCCAGGCCGACGGCGCCGTGTTCGCCAGCTGGGGCGAGACCACCGTGCTCGCGACCGTCGTCTCGGCCAAGGCGCCCAAGCCCGGCCAGGACTTCTTCCCGCTGACCGTCAACTACCAGGAGAAAGCCTTCGCCGCCGGCCGCATTCCGGGCGGCTATTTCAAGCGCGAAGGCCGCCCGAGCGAGCGCGAGACGCTGGTCTCCCGCCTCATCGACCGCCCGATCCGCCCGCTCTTCCCCGACGGCTATCGCAATGACACGCAGGTCATCGTGACCGTGCTCAGCCACGATCTCGAGAATGACCCGGACATTCTGGCTCTGGTGGCCGCCTCGGCGGCGCTGACGCTCTCGGGCATTCCCTTCATGGGCCCGGTCGGCGCGGCGCGCGTCGGCTATATCAACGGCCAGATCAAGCTCAATCCGACGATCGAGGAGATGAAGCTCTCGGCGCTCGATCTCGTCGTCGCCGGCACGTCGGACGCGGTGCTGATGGTCGAATCGGAGGCGCAGGAGCTCTCCGAGGACGTCATGCTCGCGGCCGTGATGACCGGCCATCGCGGCTTCCAGCCGATCATCGACGCGATCATCCGTCTGGCCGAGCGCGCCGCCAAGGACCCGCGCGATCTCGACCTCGCCGACAAATCCGAGGTCGCGACGGCGGTTTCGGCGATCGCCGAGGCCGAGCTGCGTCAGGCCTATAAGATCACCGTGAAGCAGAATCGCTACGCCGCCGTCGACGCGGTGAAGGCGAAAGTCACCGCCACGCTGTTCCCCGAGGGCGGCGAGGCGAAATTCTCCAAGGAGCATGTCGCCGAGGCCTTCCACGATCTGCAGGCCAAGGTGGTGCGCTGGAACATTCTCGACGACGGAATCCGCATCGACGGCCGCGACGTGAAGACGGTGCGCCCGATCGTCGCCGAGGTGGGCGTGCTGCCGCGCGCGCATGGCTCGGCGCTGTTCACCCGCGGCGAGACGCAGGCGCTGGTCGTCGCGACGCTGGGCACGGGCGAGGACGAGCAATTCGTCGACTCGCTCGAGGGGACCTATAAGGAGCGCTTCCTGCTCCACTACAACTTCCCTCCCTACTCCGTCGGCGAGACCGGCCGCATGGGCTCCCCCGGCCGCCGCGAGATCGGCCATGGCAAGCTCGCCTGGCGCGCCATCCGCCCGATGCTGCCGGCCACCGCCGAATTCCCCTATACGCTGCGCGTCGTCTCGGAGATCACCGAATCCAACGGCTCCTCGTCGATGGCGACGGTGTGCGGCTCCTCGCTGGCGCTGATGGACGCCGGCGTGCCGCTGAAGAAGCCGACGGCGGGCATCGCCATGGGCCTCATCCTCGAGGGTGAGCGCTTCGCGGTTCTGTCCGACATTCTCGGCGACGAGGATCATCTCGGCGACATGGACTTCAAAGTGGCGGGCACGTCGGAAGGCGTCACCTCGCTGCAGATGGACATCAAAATCGCCGGCATCACCGAAGAGATCATGCGCGTCGCCCTCGCCCAGGCGCGCGACGGCCGCCTGCACATCCTCGGCGAGATGGCCAAGGCGCTCACCACCTCGCGCGCCGAGCTCGGCGAGTTCGCGCCGCGCATCGAGACGCTGAAGATCGCCACCGACAAGATCCGCGAAGTGATCGGCACCGGCGGCAAGGTCATTCGCGAGATCGTCGAGAAGACCGGCGCCAAGATCAATATCGAAGACGACGGCACGGTGAAGGTCGCCTCCTCGGACGGCAACTCCATCAAGGCGGCGATCAATTGGATCAAGTCGATCGCCTCCGATCCGGAGGTCGGCCTGATCTATGAGGGAACCGTCGTGAAGACCGCCGATTTCGGCGCCTTCGTCAATTTCTTCGGCGCCAAGGACGGCCTCGTCCACATTTCGCAGCTCTCCAAGCAGCGCGTGAACAAGACGACCGACGTCGTGAAGGAAGGCGACAAGGTGAAGGTGAAGCTGCTCGGCTTCGACGATCGCGGCAAGGTGCGCCTCTCCATGCGCGTCGTCGATCAGCAGACCGGCGAGGACCTCGAGGCCAAGGAAAAGGCCGAGGCCGCCAACGCCGGCGAGTGACACGACAGATGGGGCTCGCCGGGCGGGCCCTCATCCGACCCTCGCTGACGCGAGGGCCACCTTCTCCCGCGAGCGGGAGAAGGAAGCGCCCCTTGGTTCTAGAATGTCGGACCTGAGACGACGGTCTCGACGCGCGACTCCTTCTCCCGTTTACGGGAGAAGGTGGCCCGGCAAAGCCGGGTCGGATGAGGGCGCCTCGCGATGCGTTTCGTAGGAGCTTTTTCGAATGCGTTTCCATCCCGCCTTTCTCGCCGCCCTTGTCCTCGCCTCCTTCCCCGCTCTCGCCCAGACGCCCGGCCTCGAGCGCGTGCTCTCGGCGACGACGCTCTATCTTTCCGATGGCGGCGGCTATGATCTCGCCCTGCTCGTCGACAATCTCGACGACGGCGCCGATCTCTATGTCTATCTCGGCCTCGATCGAAACGCGCTCGGCGCGGGCGCCAAGCCGGCCTTCGTGAAGAAGAACGCCGCCTGGACCGGCGCCATGGCCGGAACGCGCCCCTCGCTCGCGGTGAACGACAAGGGCTCGCTGCTGATCAAATCCGAGAATGACTCGGTCGGCCGCGACCGCTGGAGCCAGACACTGACAGTGGTGCGCCGCAGTGGCGCGCTCACCGTCGCCGGCCTCACCTATACCGCGCGCGACACGCTCGACCCCAACGCCGGCGGAAGCTGCGATCTCAATTTCCTCGCCGGCAAGGGAACGCGCAACGGCAAGAAAATAGAGATCAAGGCGCAGATGATTCCGCTCGCCGACTGGTCGGACGAGAAGCTGCCGAAAGAGTGCAAGTTCTGACTGCGCCCGCGCTTCGTTCACTCTCCCTCCGGAAAGCGGATGCGAATGTCCTCCGCCCTTGCTAAGGAAGGGCCGCAAAAGAGGGACAGAGGCGTGAACGAGGCGGCGAAAACCGATTTTTCGAGCGGCGACGCTCTCGGCGCGATATTGGCGTCGTTTCAGCGCGCGGGCTTTGCCCGCTGCGAGCCGAAAATCCTGCAGCCGGCCGGCGTCTTCCTCGATCGCTCGGGCGAGGATTTCCGCGGCCGCCTCTATCTGACCAGCGACGCCGCCGGGGCCGATGTCTGCCTGCGGCCGGAATTCACCATCCCCGTCTGCCTCGCCTATCTCGCCTCGCCCGCGGCCGCCGCGCCCGCCAGCTTCGCCTATGGCGGCGCCGTGTTCCGCTTCCCCGCCGAGGGCGAGGAGGGGAGCGGCGAACTGCTTCAGGCCGGGCTCGAGAGCTTCGGCCGCGACGATCGCGAGGCCGCCGACGCCGAAATCCTCGCCGCCGCGCTCGAGGCCGCCGCGAATGTGGGCGGCGGCGCGCTCGATGTGGAGACCGGCGACGCCGGCCTCGTCTCGACCTTTCTGGACCGGCTCGATCTGCCGCCCGCCTGGCGCCGGCGCCTCGAGACGGGACATGCGCGCGGCGAATCCCTCGCCGAGATTTTCGCCCCGCCCGCTAATGGCAAGGAGCACGCCGGCGTGCTCGCGGCGCTCGAGAAAGTGGACGCCAAAGAGGCGCGCGCGCTCGTCGAGGATCTGCTCTCCATCGCCGGCATATCGCCGGTCGGCGGCCGCAGCGCCGGCGAGATCGCCGAGCGTTTCCTCGATCAGGCCGCTCTCGCCGGCGGGACCGCGGTGAGCGCCGAGACCCATGCGCTGGTCGACGCTTTCTTCGCCGTCCAGGGACAGATCGACGAAGCCTCCGCGGCGCTGCGCAAGCTCGCGGCCGACGCCTCGCTCGATCTTTCCGCGGCGCTCGATTCGCTCGACACGCGCTCGGGCTTTCTCGCCGCGCGCGGGGTCGATCTGGAGCGCGTGCGCTTCTCGGCCAGCTTCGCGCGACGGCTCGATTATTATTCGGGCTTCGTCTTCGAGGCGCGTTCGCAGGCCGCCGGTCCGCCGCTCATCGGCGGCGGCCGCTACGACCGCCTGCTGAAGACGCTGGGCGCGAGACAGGACATACCCGCCGTCGGCGCGGCCATATGGGTCGATCGCCTCACGGCGCGCAAAGGATGCGCGGCATGACGGCAACGACGACCGACAGGCTGATCGTCGCCGTTCCCTCCAAGGGGCGGCTGCAGGAGAACGCCAACGCCTTCTTCGCCCGCGCCGGCATAGAGGTGACGCAGGGGCGCGGGGCGCGCGACTATCGCGGCCAGCTCGCCGGAGTCGAGGACGCCGAGGCGGCCTTTCTCTCAGCCTCCGAGATCACCGCGCGGCTCGCCAGCGGCGACGTGCATCTCGGCGTGACCGGAGAAGACCTCGTGCGCGAGACGATTCCCGACGCCGAGAGCAAGGTGGAGATTTTGGCGCCGCTCGGCTTCGGCAAGGCCAATGTGGTGGTCGCCGTTCCGCAGGCCTGGATCGATGTGCGCACCATGGCCGATCTCGCCGATGTGTCGGCGGGCTTTCGCGCCCGCCATGGCCGCGGCCTGCGCGTCGCCACCAAATATGTGCACACGACGCGCCGCTTCTTCGCCGAGCATGCGGTGGGCGATTATCGCATCGTCGAGAGCTCCGGCGCCACGGAAGGCGCGCCGGCGGCGGGCTCGGCCGATCTCATCGTCGACATCACCACCACAGGCGCGACGCTCGCCGCCAATGCGCTGAAGACGCTGGACGATGGCGTGATCCTGCGCTCGCAGGCCAATCTCGTCGCCTCGCTCGCCGCGCCCTGGACGGCGCGGGCGCGGGAGGCGGCGCGAATCATCCTCTCGCGCATAGCGGCCGAGGAGCTGGCGCGCACGACGCGCGAGATCCGCGCGCGCCTGCCCGCGCTGGACGATGCGCTGCTCGCCGAGGCGGAGGAGAAATTCTCTGCGGGCCTGCGCGAGCGCGGCGAGAACGGCTTCGCGACCTTCTCGGCCCCGGCGGATTCGGCGCCGCAATTCGCCGATTGGCTGATCGCCAGAGGCGCGCGGACGGTGACCAGCGCGCGGCTCGACTATGTGTTCAGCGCGGAAAACGCGCTGTGGAGCCGGCTGCAAGGGCGGATTTGACCGAACTTAGCCTGATTCGACGCAACTCCAGCCCCTCACCCTGAGGAGCCGGCACAGCCGGCGTCTCGAAGGGTCGTCGAAGCGCCGCCTGCTGGAGCATCCTTCGAGGCTTTTTGCGTTCCGCAAAAAGCGCCTCAGGATGAGGGGATTGAATTTGCGGCCCAATCGGGCTCGCTTTTCCCATTCTGAGAAATCGTCGATAATCGGCTTCGTCCCCGGCGCTGGCGGAGTGGCGCGACGCGCCGGGGACCCGAAAGCCGAACTCGTTACATTGCGGCTTCGGACGCCCGCCGGCTTCGACGCGCCGGCGGATGTGCGAGGACGGTCAATGCGTGTGTCGCAATAGCAACAGGAAGGCGATCGGATTCGTCGTCACATAGCGCAAGAACAGCCGGCGCGGCTCGAGCCGAAGACGGAACGCCCATTCGAGGCCCGCCCTCTGCATCCACATCGGGGCGCGCTTCTTGGCGCCGGCCAGAAAATCGAACAGGCCCCCAGATGTCTTGATCACTTTGACGTTTCGAAGGCGATCACCCCATCTACGCACGAATTCCTGCTCGCGCGGCACGCCGAGCGCGAGCCAGACGATATCCGGCGCCAGCTCGTCGATCTCGTCGATCTTGCGCTCCAGCTCCTCGCCGGTGAGATAGCCATGCGAGCGGCCGACGATGCGCAGGCCTGGAAAGCGGCGCTTGGTGATCTCGTAAGTCGCGCGATTGACCTCTTCCGATGCGCCATAGAGGTAGAAGGTGACGCCCTCGCGCTCGGCCATTTCGGCGACGAGCGGGTAGAGATCGGTGGTCGCCACGCGCTCCGGCAGCGCCCGCGCGCCGAGGAGACGGGAGGCGAAGACGAGCGGCTGGCCGTCGGCGCTGATGAGATCGGCCCGATCGACGAGCTCGGCGAAATCGTGGCTGGCGCGGCGACGCGCCAGCACCTCGCCATTGACGGAGGTGAGATAAAGGGGCCCGCTCTCTCGCGCGGGGCGGCCTGCCGCCTCGATCATCAGCCGCGCGGTCTCGGCGAGATCGAGACGCGCGATGCGCGCGCCGCCGACGATGACCTCCTCGATGCCCTGGAACGCCTGGTTACACTGGAACGACATGAATACGCTACCCTTTTTTGCGCCTTGCCGTCCCGTTTCGAAACGCGGATGGCAATGTCGAAGGATAGGCTGAGAGATGTGTGCCAGAGAGAATCGGGGCTCGGCTGTGCGGATTCGAAACGCGGCGAGGATGTGAGCGATCGGGAGCCGCCGCTCAGACCGGCCGGCGGGTCGGCGATGGGTCGCTGTCGAGCCGCGCGAAGAGGAGATGGTCGCGCCACTGGCCGTTGATGTTGAGATAGGCCCGGGCGAAACCCTCCTGCTTGAAGCCATTGCGCTCGAGGAGGCGGATGGAGGCGGCGTTGGACGGCAGGCAGGCCGCCTCTATGCGATGCAGGCGCTGGCGGTTGAAGGCATAGTCGAGCGCCGCCCGCACGGCGCGGGACATATAACCCTTGCCGGCATAGGGCTCGCCCATCCAATAGCCGAGTGTCGCCGCCTGGGACACGCCGCGCCGCACATGGCCGAGCGTCAGCCCGCCGACCAGAACATCATCCGCCTCGCGGAAGACGAAAAAGGAATAGGCCTCGTCGCGGGCCATCTCCTCGGCGTGGCGGCGCACGCGATAGCGGAAGCTGCCGCGGGTCAGATCATCGGACGGCCAAGTCGGCTCCCAGGGCGTCAGAAAAGCGCGGCTGCGTTCCCTGAGCGAAGCCCAGGCGACGAAATCGCGCATCTCCGAGCCACGCAGATAGACGCCCTCGCCGCGCAGCGGCAGGTCGCGATAGGCGGGGACGAGACCGAAGAGCGCCATGGCCGCCGTCTCACGCCGTCGCGCGCGCCGCGCGGGCGCGTTCGGAGATGAAGGCCGCGACCTTCGCCGCATCATTGTCGAGCACGGTGAAGCGCTCCGGCGCGGTCAGAATATGCGCGAGATGGTCCGGCAGCGGCGGCCGCACGCCGATCGCGCGCTCCACCGCATCCGGGAATTTGGCCGGATGGGCGGTGGCCAGCGACACGATGGGGGTCGACGGGTCCAAGGCGAGGCGCTTTCGCGCCGCGTGAACGCCGGTCGCCGCATGGGGATCGAGAATATAGCCGGTCTCGCGATAGGTGCGGGCGATCTCTTCCGTCGTGTCGGCCTCATAGGCGGCGCTCGCCTCGAACTCCGCGCGAATGGCGTCGAGCGGCGCGGGGGCGACGGTAAAGCCCTTCGACTGCTCCAGCGCGCCCATCAGCCCGCGAATTTGCGCGGCGTCGCGGCCATAGGCGTCGAACAGCAGACGCTCGAAATTGGAGGAGATCTGAATGTCCATCGACGGCGATTGCGTCGGCGTCACCTCGCGCAATTCATAACGCCCGGTCGCCAGCGTGCGCGCGAGAATGTCATTGGCGTTGGTGCCGATGACGAGCTTGCCGACGGGCAGGCCCATGCGCTTGGCCACATAGCCCGCCAGCACATCGCCGAAATTGCCGGTGGGCACGGCAAAGCTCACCGCGCGATGCGGCGCGCCGAGCGCGACGGCGCTGGTGAAGTAATAGGCCGTCTGCGCGACGACGCGCGCCCAATTGATCGAATTGACCCCGGCGAGGCCGACGCTCTCGCGAAAGCGGGCGTCGCGGAAGAAGGATTTCAGAATCGATTGCGCATCGTCGAAAGAGCCTCGGAGCGCGATGGTGTGGATATTATCGGCCGCGACCGTCGTCATCTGCCGGCGCTGCACGTCGGAGACGCGCTCATGCGGATAGAGGATGAAGACGTCGACGCGCTCCAGGCCGGCGAAGGCCTCGATCGCCGCCGCGCCCGTGTCGCCGGAGGTGGCGCCGACGATTGTCGCGCGCAGATCGCGGCGGGCGAGGACCTCGTCCATCATGCGCCCGAGCAATTGCATGGCGACGTCCTTGAACGCCAGCGTCGGCCCGTGGAACAGCTCGAGGACGAAGAGATTTTCGGCGATCTGCGTGAGCGGCGCGACGGCGCTGTGGCGGAAGCCGGAATAGGCGCCATGCGTCAGCGCGCGCAGCGCCTCGCCGGTGAAGGCCTCGCCGAGGAAAGGCGCGATGATGCGCGCGCTCGCCTCCTCATAGGGAAGGCCGGCGAGAGAAGCGATGTCGCCGCGCGCCAGCCCCGGATAGGAGACGGGCGCATAGAGGCCGCCGTCGGAGGCGAGGCCGGCGAGGAGGACGTCTTCGAAGGCGAGCGCGGGAGCTTCGCCGCGTGTGGAAATGTAGCGCACGGCGTCTCTTCTAACCCGCCGACCCGGCGCCGGGAAAGTCCGAAGGCGCCGAAAGTCGTCGCGAGTTGTCGCGGCGAAAGAAGCTCAGAGGCGCGAATGGCCGCGTCAGCGCTGCTTCAGCCGCCCCGCGGCGTAGAAAGCGAAGCCGCCGGCCACCGCCGCGGCCAGCGAAAACCAGGTGATGGCGTAGGAAAGGTGATTATTGGCGAGCTCGATATTGTGATCATAGACGCGCGGCAGGCCGCGCGCCGGCGCGGCGGGATCGAGCTCCAGCATGAAAGGCGCAGCGTCGGAGAGTTGCAGATAGGCGGCGAGAGACCGCGGATCGCTCGTGTAGAACAGCCCCTGCTGCGGCGAATCGGCGGGCGTGAACAAATTGCGCGCCTGCGGGCCGCGCAGCAGGCCGGTGAGCGTCACATCGCCGGAGGGCTCGCGTTTGCGCGTCTCATCCGCGCGCAGCGAGAGCGGCAGAAAGCCGCGATCGACGAGCACGGCGCCGCCCGCGTCGAGCAGGAAGGGCGCGATCACGCGATAGCCCGGCTCCACGCCCGCGCCCGATGGCGGGGCAGAGAAGATCAGCGCCTCGCGCGAAAGGTCGAAATGGCCGGAGACGCGCGCATGGAGGAAGTCGTAGTCATTCGGCGCGAGGGCCGCCCATTGGCCGCGCGGCGGCGCCTCGACCGGCGCGCCCGTCGCGCGCGTCTCCACATGAGCGATCAGCGCCTCCTTCCAGACGAGGCGGCGCAACTGCCAGACGCCGAGCCCGGCGAGCAGCGCCACCATCGCCGCGGTGAACAGCGCCGGTCCGAGAAGCGCGCGCGCCTCAGTTCTCATCGGCGCGGCGCCCCTCCTCCGCCTTGTTGAAATATTGCAGCGCGATCAGCAGGCTCTTGGCCGGCCGCAGCAGGCCGGCGCAGACGATGACCGTCAGCGGCAGGAAGATCAGCCCATGCACCCAATAGGGCGGGGAATAGGCGACCTCGACATAGAGCGCCGCGCCGACGACGATGAAGCCGGCGATGGTCATCACGAAGACCGCCGGCCCATCGCCCGAATCGGCGAAGGCGAGATCGAGCCCGCAGACCTCGCAGGCGGGCGCGATCTCCAGGAAGCCGCGGAAGACATGCCCCTTGCCGCAACGTGGGCAGCGGCCGAGCAGGCCGGCGACATAGGGTGAGACGGAGGGGTGTTCGTCGGCGGACATAGGTTCCTTTCCGTCGCGGGCAGAGGGCGCGACGCCTGATAGAACAAGAGAAGCGCCGACGTTCCCGCCGGCGCTTCTCTCAGAAGCCGAAATGGGCGCGCCCGCTCACTCCATCGCGCCGCCCCAGTTGCCCCACACATAGATGGAGGCGAACAGGAACAGCCAGACGACGTCGACGAAATGCCAATACCACGCGGCGAACTCGAATCCGAGATGCTGCTCGGGCTTGAACTGGCCGGCATAGGTGCGCGCCAGGCAGACGATGAGGAAGATCGAGCCGACGATCACATGGAAGCCGTGGAAGCCGGTCGCCATGAAGAAGGTCGAGCCATAGATCGAGCCTTTGAAGGCGAAGGGCGCATGGGCGTATTCATAGGCCTGGACGCAGGTGAAGATCAGGCCGAGCGCGATGGTGGCGATCAGGCCCTTCTTCAGCACGCCGCGATCATTGTGCAGCAGGCCGTGATGCGCATAGGTGAGCGTCGCGCCGGAGGTCAGCAGGATCACCGTGTTGAGCAGCGGCAGATGCCAGGGATTGAGCACCTCTATCCCATGCGGCGGCCACACGCCCTGGAACAGCTCGGTGCGCGCGACCATCTGCGGATCGGCGGGGAAGATCGCCGAATTGAAGAAGGCCCAGAACCAGGCGACGAAGAACATCACCTCGGAGAGGATGAAGAGGATCACGCCATAGCGGTGATGCAGCTGCACCACCGCCGTATGATGGCCCTCGTGCTCGGCCTCGCGGATGATGTCGCCCCACCAGGACCACATTGTGAAGAGGATGGTGGCGAAGCCGGCGCTGAACAGCACCGGGCCGCCGATCTTTATGCCGAGCAGCGGCAGGCCCTTCATCCAATAAATGGCCCCGATCGCGGTGAACAGCGCGGCGAGCGCGCCGACGAGCGGCCACGGGCTCGGATCGACGAGATGATAATCGTGACTTGGTTTCGCGTGTCCGTCCGACATGTTCATTATCCTCGAGATTTCGCCGGCCGGGCCGGTCTCGTTCACTGGGCTCCATTCGCTCGGGATGGTTCGTCCCGCCGCGGACGCCCCCCGTCGCATTCTCGCTTTTCTCAGGACTTCTTTTCTCAAGACTTGGGCTTCGCCGGCTCGCTCGCCGCCTCCTTGGGCTTCTTGGTGGCGAAGAACGAATAGGACAGAGTGATCTCCTCGACCCGGTTCATCGTCTCGTCTTTCTCGAGCGCCGGATCGAGAAAGAACACCACCGGCCATTCGGCGCTCTCATGCGGCGCGAGCTTCTGCTCCGAGAAGCAGAAGCAGGCCAGCTTGTCGAAATAGGCGCCCGCCTGGTCCGGGCTGACATTATAGGCGGCGACGCCGCTCGTCTCCCGATCGGAGAGATTGACGACCTTGTAATAGATCGTCGCCGTCTCGCCGGTGCGCACCACGATGCGAGGCGTCTCCGGCTCGAAGCGCCAGGGCAGATCGCGCGCGACATTGGCGTCGAAACGCACGCCGAGCCGCCGCTCGCCGGGCTTGGCGGGCGCGACCTTGGCGACCTGCGTCGTGCCGCCGAAGCCGGTCGCCGAGCAGAAGGCGCGATAGAGCGGCACGGAGGCGAAGGACAGAATCAGCATGGCCACGGAACCGCCGATCAGCAGCCCCGCGCCCTTGCCGGCGCGGCCTCCGCTCTGTTTCTTCGTGTGATCCTCGCTCATGCCGATCTCACCCCGCCCGCGGCACGACATTGCCGCCGAGCTTCACTATGGTGACGAAATAGAAGAGCGCCACGAACAGCGCCACGGCGACGCCGATCGCTATGTTGCGGGCGCGGCGGCTTTTCGCTTGCTCCGGCGTGAGGACGACGCCCTCTTGCCGCTCGGATGTGTCTTCGGGTCGATCGATCGCCATGAATTCCTCCGCTCAAGCGAGCCAGGACGAGAGGAAAAGAAGCCTCTCGACCACCAGAACCATGAACAATAGCGACAAATAGACGATGGAGAAGAAGAAGAGGCGCATCGCCGCGCGGCGCGCCTTCTCGCCGTCCCGGCGCAGATAGACCTCGACGGCGCCGGCGATCAGCGCCGCGCCAAGCAGCAGCGAGACGACGCCATAGACCGGCGAGGCGAAACCCAGGAGATAGGGCGCGACGCCGATGGGCGCGAGCGCGATGGAATAGGCGAGGATCTCGATGCGGGTGCGCGTTTCGCCAAGCACATTGGGCAGCATGGGAATGCCGGCGCGGCCATATTCCTCGCGCTTGACCAGCGCCAGCGCCCAGAAATGCGGCGGCGTCCACATGAAGATGATGGCGAACAGCACGATGCTGGAGAGATCAACGGAGCCGGTCGCCGCGGCGAAGCCGACGACGGGCGGCAGCGCGCCGGCCGCGCCGCCGATGACGATGTTCATCGGCGTCGAGCGCTTCAGCCACATCGTATAGACGACAACATAGAAGAAGATGGTGAAGGCGAGCAGCGCCGCCGCCAGCCAATTGGCGACGAGGCCGAGCGTGAACACCGCCATGATGGAGAGGAAGAGGCCGAAGGCGAGCGCCTCCTGGCGGTCGAGCCGGCCGGAGGGAATCGGACGGCGGCGCGTGCGCGTCATCAGAGCGTCGATATCGGCGTCATACCACATGTTGAGCGCGCCCGACGCGCCCGCGCCGACAGCGATGGCGAGCAGCGAGGCGAAGGCGAGGAAGGGATGCGGCGCGGCGGGCGCCAGCAGAATGCCGGCCAGCGCCGTGAACACGACGAGCGACATCACACGCGGCTTCAGCAGGGCGAAATAATCGCCGGGGGCGGCGACAGGCGCGCGCGGGGCCGAAGCGTCGTCGATGATGAAGGAGGCGTCGCTCATTCTCGTTCTCGCGCTCGTTCTCGTTCCGGAGTTCCTCGAGAAGATCGGATCATTGGTTTGGTCGGGCCGCGGCAGCTCGCCGCCGCGGCCCGACCAATGCCCGTCAGTGATGGCCCGAGCCGGTGATGCGCGGCAGGGTCTCGAACTGATGGAAGGGCGGCGGCGAAGGCAGCGTCCACTCGAGCGTCGTGGCGCCGACGCCCCACGGATTATTGCCCGCCTCACGCTTGCGCAGGAAGGCCTCAGCGACCGTGTAGAAGAACACCAGCACGCTGACCGCGGCGATGGCGGCGCCGACCGACGACCAATAGTTCCACAGCGCGAACGCGTCCGGATAGTCGATGTAGCGGCGCGGCATGCCGGCGAGGCCGAGGAAGTGCTGCGGGAAGAAGACGAGATTGATGCCGATGAACAGCGTGACGAAGTGCAGCTTCGACAGCGTCTCGTTATACATGTAGCCCGTCATCTTCGGGAACCAGTAGTAGAAGCCCGCGAAGACTCCGAACACCGCGCCGAGCGACATGGTGTAGTGGAAGTGGGCGACGACGTAATAGGTCTCGTGCAGCTGACGGTCGGCCGAGGCGTTCGCCAGCACGACGC
Source organism: Methylosinus sp. is20ea (assembly GCF_059718135.1). Lineage (NCBI taxonomy): Bacteria > Pseudomonadati > Pseudomonadota > Alphaproteobacteria > Hyphomicrobiales > Methylocystaceae > Methylosinus > Methylosinus sp. is20ea. The sequence goes on from NZ_AP046088.1 coordinate 985,418, forward strand.
CGGTGACGCCGCCGAGGGTGAACACGAAGATGAAGCCGATCGCCCACCACATCGGCGCGCGGAAGGAGATCGAGCCGCCCCACATGGTCGCGATCCAGGAGAAGATCTTGATGCCGGTCGGCACCGCGATGACCATTGTGGCGAAGACGAAATAGCGCTGCGCGTTGAGCGACAGGCCGACCGTATACATGTGGTGCGCCCACACGATGCAGCCGAGGAAGCCGATCGACACCATGGCATAGGCCATGCCGAGATAGCCGAACACGGGCTTGCGCGAGAAGGTGGAGACGATGTGGCTGATGATGCCGAAGGCCGGCAGGATCAGCACATAGACTTCCGGATGGCCGAAGAACCAGAACAGATGCTGGAACAGGATCGGATCGCCGCCGCCGGCCGGATCATAGAAGGTGGTGCCGAAGTTGCGGTCCGTCAGCAGCATGGTGATGGCGCCGGCGAGCACGGGCAGCGTCAGCACCAGCAGGAAGGCGGTGACCAGCATGCCCCAGGCGAACAGCGGCATTTTGTGCAGCGTCATGCCCGGCGCGCGCATGTTGAAGATGGTGGTGATGAAGTTGATCGAGCCGAGGATCGACGAGGCGCCGGCCAGATGCAGCGACAAGATCACATAATCCATCGCCGGCCCGGGATGCCCCGTGTTGGACGACAAAGGCGGATAGAACACCCAGCCGCCGCCGAAGCCGAGCGAGCCGGGAGCGCCCTCCGCGAAGGTCGACAGCACCACCAGCACCAGCGCCACGGCGAGCAGCCAGAAGGAGATGTTGTTGAGGCGCGGGAAGGCCATGTCCGGCGCGCCGATCATGATCGGCACGAACCAATTGGCGAAGCCGCCCATCAGCGCCGGCATGACGAAGAAGAAGATCATCAGCACGCCATGGGCGGTGATGAACACATTATAGAGGTTCTTGGCGGCGTCGATATTGGTCGGATCGGTCCCGTGCAGCAGAGCGGAAATGCCCGGGAAGACCGAAATGCCCGGATGGGCGAGCTCGGCGCGAATCGCCAAGGACATCAGAAAGCCGATGAGGCCGCCGATGACGGCGAGGATCAGATAGAGCGTGCCGATGTCTTTGTGATTGGTCGAGAAGAGAAAGCGGCGCAGGCCGGTGGGATGGTCGTGGTGGGCCCCCGCCTCGGTCGAGATGGCGTCCATGGTCGTGATCCTCGGAGAATGCTCGGGTTGTGTTCGGTTCGGCTCGGAAACTGGTCAGCGCGCGTCGCGCTCGACGGCGACGCGCACGCGCCCGTCGTCGGCCTTGGCGAATTTCTTCTTCGCCTCGACCAGCCATTCGGCGTATTTCTCCTTGGAGACGACGCGGATGGCGGCCGGCATGAACGCATGATCCTTGCCGCAGATCTTCGAGCACTGGCCGTAGAAGAGACCTTCCTTCTCGGCCTTGAACCAAGTCTCGTTGAGACGGCCGGGCACCGCGTCGATGCGGATGGTGAAGGCCGGAATGGTGTAGGAGTGGATCACATCGGAGGCGATCACCTGCAGCTTGATCACCTCGCCGACCGGCACCACGGCCTCATTGTCGACCGAGAGCAAGCGGACATCGCCATTTTCGGGCTTCAGCTCCGCTTCGGGCTTCAGGAATTGATCGAAGGAGAAGCCGCCGCCCTGATCCTCCGGATAGGCGTAGGACCAGTACCATTGATTGCCGGTGACCTTGATCGTCACCTTCGGCTCGGGGATCTCCATCTGATGGGCCAGCAGACGGAAGGACGGAATGGCGATGAACACCAGAATGAGCACCGGGACCAGCGTCCAGACGATCTCGAGGCCGGTGTGATGGGTCAGCTTGGAGGGAACGGGATTGGCGTGCTCATTGAACCGCCAGCAGACATAAATGAGAAGGCCGAGAACGAAGAGACCGATGAAGCTGATGATGGGCAGCAGAATCACATTGTAGAAAAACTGCGTCTCGGCGCCGACTTCCGTCACCGTCGCCGGAAGGCCGAGACCTCCCGGAGTGGGCTGGCCCAACACCTCCGCGCTTGCGACGCCCGCGAGCAGGAGGAGGGAAGATAAGGCGCCGGCCGTCAAGGCCGCGCGGCGGAATGTGGGTCGTCTGCCGATGAGCATGAAGATCGCCTCTCGGACCTCAGGAACAAGGTCGTTATGATTCTGTTATCCGGTTGTTTTGATCGAGCCGAACCCGCCACAAATCCGGCCCGTCAGGTATTCCCACGCGGGTTCAACCACAAACGGCGGCGCCGCGCAATCGCTGCGGCGCCACAGTCTGCCTGACAAAAAGTCGCGCCACCTCTCCATGCGCAAAATTACAGCGTCGGCGCCCTTCCGCTTGACAGCGGGCGGCCATTTGCTACGCAGAGCCTCGTCTTCGCGATTATTCGTAACGCCCCGTTTTGGCCCGGTTTCGATCGTAAGGGCCATTGGAATCCGCATCGAAGAAAACATGGAGCGAAAATGAGGCCGCACGCCGCCGTTCACCGGCTCGCGAGGTTGCGACATGTGGTCGCGGGGCTGTTTTTCGCAGTCGCAGCATGGGCGGCGGCGTCGCCCGCCACGGCGCAGGGCGCGGTCAAGTCCAAATTTGGCGACTGGGAGATTCGCTGCGAGACCCCGGCCGGCGCCGCCGCCGAGCAATGCGCTCTGATTCAGAGCGTGGCGGCGGAGGACAAGGCCAATGTCAATCTGGTCGTCGTCGTCTTGAAGACCAGCGACGGCAAGAGCCGGCTGCTGCGCGTCATCGCGCCGCTCAATGTGCTTCTGATCAAAGGCCTCGGCCTCACCATCGACAAGACCCGCATCGGCGACACCGGCTTCGTGCGCTGCCTGCCCTCCGGCTGCGTCGCCGATGTCGTCATGGACGATGCGCTCGTCGATCAGCTCAAGAATGGCAAGACGGCGACTTTCGTCATCTATCTGACCCCGGACGAGGGCGTCGGCCTGCCGCTGTCGCTGGCCGGCTTCAAGGAGGGATTCGCCAAACTGCCGTGATGGCGGTAAGGCGTGCGTCGACAAGGGTGGAGCGCGCCCCCTCCCTCACCCTCCCCCGCTACGCGGGCGAGGGGGCGGCGGGCGCGACACGAACCTCGGATGACGCGCCGAATCTGCTCCCTCTCCCGCGCAGCGGGGGAGGGTTGGGGAGGGGGCCGGCCGAGCAAAGGGTGAAAGGCCGATGGACACGGGACGGATGATGCCGCGCTTTTTCGCGATTCTCTCGATTTCCGCGCTTACGGCGGGGCTCGCGGCGGGCGGAGCCCGCGCATTCGACATTCCCAATCCCTTCTCGGTCTTCGGCGGCGGCGAGAAGGCGCCGCAGAAATCCGACAGGCCCGCGCAGGCTGCGCCGGGCTCCGCGGTCGATTGTCCCGAGATTCTCGTCGACACCGGCGCCGCCACTCTGCGCGTGCCGCCGGGCGCGGATAATTCCTCGGTCCGCTATCAGCTCTCGCTCCTGCATCTCGCGCGCGAATGCTCGGTCTCGGGCGATCAGATTCTGATCAAGGTCGGCGTGGAGGGAGCGGCCGTGCTCGGCCCCACCGGCCAGCCGGGCTCCTTCTCGGGCACGCTGAAGATCGCCGCGCGGCGGCAGAAGGACGAATCGATCCTCGCCTCCAAGAGCTATCATGTCTCGGCGAGCGTTCCCGCCGGCGCCGCGCGCGGCGAGTTCCGCGTGATCTCGGAGCCTTTGTCGGTCCCCTATCTCGGCGCGCAGGCGGCCGATGATTACGAGATTCTCGTGGGCTTCGAAGGCGGAGCCGCCGACAAATCGGCGCCGGCGCAAAAGCGCCGCAAGCGCCAAGCCCGCACGCCAACAGAAGCTCGCACGCCTACAGAAGCTTCCCCGGATTGAGGATGCCATTGGGGTCGAGCGCCGATTTGATCGCGCGCATCAGCTCGAGCGCCACCGGGTCCTTCACCTTGCGCAACAGATCGCGCTTCAGCACTCCGACGCCATGCTCGGCGGAGACCGAGCCCGCATATTTCGTCACCAGCCCGTGCACGATCTCATTGATCTCCTCGCGGCGGGCGAGGAAGGCGGCGCGGTCGGCGCCCTCGGGCTGCGAGATATTGTAGTGGATATTGCCGTCGCCCATATGGCCGAAGGGCGTCGGCCGCGCGCCCGGCGCATGCGCCGTGACGAGGGCGCTCGCCTCCTCGAGAAATGCGGGAATCGATTCGAGCGGCACGGAGACGTCGTGCTTGATCGAGACGCCCTCGGGCTTTTGCGCCTCCGGCAGCGTCTCGCGCAGCTTCCAGAGGCCGGCGCGCTGCTCGAGCGTCGCGGCGAGCGCGGCGTCCTCGGCGATCCCCTGCTCTAGCGCCTCGCCCAGCAATTCGGTCAGCAGTTCCTCGACGCCGCTCTCGGCGGGCGAAGCGAGCTCGATCAGCACATACCATTCATGCGCGCCGGCGAGCGGATCTCGCGCGCCGCTGATATGCCGCAGCACGAATTCGACGCCGATGCGCGGAATCAATTCGAAGGCGACGAGCGCCGAACCGGCGCGCGCCTTGGCGAGCCCCAGCAGCGACAGCGCCGCGCGCGGATCGGCGAGGCCGACAAAAGCCGTCGCGCGTGACCGCGGCAGCGGAAATAGCTTCAGCGTGGCGGCGGTGATGATTCCGAGCGTGCCCTCCGAGCCGATGAACAAATGGGCGAGGTCATAGCCCGTATTGTCCTTGCGCAGCTTGGAGAGACCCGACAGCAGCCGCCCGTCGGCCAGCGCCACCTCGAGCCCGAGCGCGAGATCGCGCGTCGCGCCATAGGCGATCACATGCACGCCGCCGGCGTTGGTCGCGAGATTGCCGCCGATCGTGCAGCTGCCTTCGGCGCCGAGCGAGAGTGGGAAATAGCGGCCCGCTTCCTCCGCCGCGGCCTGGGCGTTGGCGAGAATGACGCCGGCTTCGACCGTCATCGTGTCGGAGGCGGGATCGATCTCGCGGATTTTGTCGAGCTTTTGCAGCGACAGCACGATCTGCGCGCCGCTATCATCGGGCGTCTGGCCGCCGACGAGCCCGGTGTTGCCGCCTTGCGGAACGACGCCGACGCCGGCCGCGTCGCAGAGGGCGAGAACGGAAGCGACCTCGCGGGCGCTGCGCGGCTTGACGACGCAGAGAGCGCGGCCATGAAAGGAGTCGCGCGGCTCGCGCAGATAGACCGCCATATCCTGAGGATCGACGATGACGCCGGCAGCTCCGACGACCGCGCTCAGGCGATCGAGCAGCGCCGTGTCATCGCGTCCTTTTTCGACGGCGGTCAGAGACGATCACCTTAGATTCGAAGGTCACCAATGGCGACGACGACGCGCTTCATCAGAGCGGCGGACCCGCACATAAGCGGCGGCGGCGACAGGAAGTCCGCCGAGGACGATACTGCACAATGTTGCGGCGAGAAGCGCATTCATGTGACCATCTCCTTCCAGATTCGAGCGCGGACTCACAAGGAGCCGGCTCCCCACGCTGGACATGGACGCAAATCCTATGCCCAACTCGGCCGGGCTGGCAAGACAAATCCCCCGCTCAGTCCCGAAATGCTTTCTGAAATCCGTTCGTTGCCACATGAATCTCATCGCGGGAATCTAGGTTTCCCGGGCCATTGCGCCATAGGTGGACATACGTAGAAAAAGCGCGCCGACGAAAGCGCCGGGCCGGCGAAAGCCCCTTCCCCAGCCCTCCCCCGCTGCGCGGGAGATGGGGAAGATTCCGCGTGTTATCAAATGTTTGTGCAATGGCTGCCGCCCCTCTCCCACGTCGTGAGGGAGGGGGCCGCCTTTTGCTTTTCGCTAGCGCGACAATAGCCGTCGGCGCGGCGCGGCCTCGGCCGCCCGCTCGAAGAGAGCGACGACCTCGAGATGAGGCGAATGCCGAAATTGATCGACCGGTGTGATGAATTTCGCGCCATATCCGCCTTTGCTCAGAATTGCGGCGTCGCGGGCGAAGCTCTGCGGATCGCAGGAGACGGCGACCACGCGGCGCACGGTCGAAGCCGCGAGCGCCTGCGCCTGCGCCATGGCGCCGACGCGCGGCGGATCAAAGACGACGGCGTCGAAACGGCTCAGCTCCTGAGCGTCGAGCGGACGGCGGAAGAGATCGCGCGCCTGCGCCGAGATCGGCCGCAGCCCCCTCGCCGTGCGGGCGGCGCGGTCGAGCGCCTCCACCGCCGCCACATCTGCATCGATGGCGGTCACTTGTGCGGACGCCGCGAGCCGCAGCGCGAAGGCGCCGACGCCGCAGAAGAGATCGGCGATTCTCTTGGACTTCTCGCCGACGCCCCGCGCGACGAGGCGGGCGATGGCCGCCTCGCCCTCGGCTGTCGCCTGAAGAAAGGCGCCGGGCGGCGGAAAAACTTGCGTCTTCCCGACCATCACCCCGGGCGGGAGGCGCAGCGTCACCAGCCGTCCGTGATTGGCGAGACGCGCGAGATCGAGGTTTTCGGCGAGCTCGAGCAGCGCCAGCATCTCGCGCTCCTCGAGCTCGCCGGCGCCGCGAATGTCGATATCGAGCCCGCCCGTCGTCGCCGTCACGGCGATGTCGAGCGGCTTGCCGCGCCCGGCGAGCGCCTGCGCCAGAGCGCGCGCCGCGGCGGGGGCGCCGGCGAGGTCCTGCTCGAGCAGCGGGCAGGCGTCGATCTCGACGAGATCATGCGAGCGCGCGCGCATGAAGCCCACGCGCGCCACGCCCTTCTCATAGCGCGCATGGAAGGTCACGCGCCGACGCCCGGCGCCATGGGCGTCGACGAGCAGCTCGACCGGCCAATCGAGGCCGGCGTTGCGCAGCGCCGTCTCGGCGAGGCTGCGCTTCCAGCGCGCATAGGCGGGCTCGGTCAGAGTCTGCACTGCGCAACCGCCGCAGATTCCATACTGCGGGCAGAAGGGCTCGATGCGATCCGGCGAAGGCTCGAGGATATCCACGAGACGCGCGCGCTCGCCCTCCGCCTCGACGAGCACGGTCTCGCCCGGCAGAGCGAAGGGCACGAAGACGAGCCCCTCTTCGGCGCGGGCGACGCCCTCGCCGCGATGCCCCAAACGTTCGATCACGAGCCGCCGCATCACATCCGCCTTGCATGGAGAAGAAATTCGCGATTTCCGTCGCCGCCCGCGATCGGCGACGCGATGACGCCGAGAACGCGCCAGCGGAGCGTCTCGACCTCCACTGAGACGCGCGCGCAGACTTGGGCATGGACGGCCTCGTCGCGCACGACGCCCTTCTTGCCCGCTTTGCGGCCCGCCTCGAACTGCGGCTTGAGCAGCGCGACGAGCTCCGCCCCCACGGCCGCGAGCGGCAGAACGGGCGGCAGAACGAGAGCGAGCGAGATGAAGCTCGCATCGACGACGATCAGCGACGGAGCTTCATTAAGATGCGCCGCCGCGAGCGCGCGCGCGTCGAGGCCTTCGAGTGAGGTCACGCGCGGATCGGCGCGCAATCTCTGGTGCAATTGATCATGGCCGACGTCCACCGCGACGACATGGCGCGCGCCAGCGCGCAGCAGAGCGTCGGTGAAGCCGCCCGTCGAGGCGCCGATGTCGAGGCAATAGCGGTCTTTGGCGTCGACGGCGAAAGCCTCGAGCGCATGGGCGAGCTTCACGCCGCCGCGCGATACGTAAGGATAGGGCGCCTGCGCGACGATCTCGGCGTCCGGCGGAACGAGCTGCGAGGGCTTGGCGATCCTGCGGCCGTCGACCGCGACGAGGCCGGCGAGAATGGCTTCGCGCGCCTTGGCGCGGCTCTCGAACAGGCCGCGCTCGCACAGCGCAACATCGACGCGAAGCGGCTCGCGCGGGCTCACCATCGCAGCAGGCGCGAGCCGAGCGCCGAGCCGGCGAGCGCCACCCCGCCGATCGCCAGCGAATACCAGACGGCGACGAAGAGCGGACTGTCGTCCTGGCAATGGGTCGCATAGAAGCTCGCGGCCAGCGCGCCGGCGACGAGGCCGGCGACGGCGCCCGCGAGCGCCGGACGGCTGGGCGCGCCGCGCCGCAGCGCGAGCAGCAGAATCGCCAACGGGCCGATCGCGATGAACGGAATGAGCAGCAGGCAGGCGCGCGCATTGAGCCCGACGAGGCGGGCGCCCCAGCTCGACGCGGGCGCGGCGAAAAGCTCGAGGACCACGGCGACGAGCAGCACGAGCAGCGCCAGAAGCGGCGCGAATCGCCAATAGCCGACCGGCGCGCCCGGCGTGGCGAGACGCCGCAACAGGCCGACCCCGGCGGCGAACAGGCTGAACGTCACGGCGAATTTCGCGAGAAAGCGCAGGTTCTGAATTGCCGCGCCGAGATCGGGCCGGACGCCGACCGAGGCGAACAGCACGAAGCCGGCGACGAGGGCGGCGGCCGCGAGCGACAGAGCGAAAATCCGCGCGAAGCGAAAACGCGACGGCGAATGGTCCGCGACGAGCGCGCCGATCAGCTCTTCCGTTCTCATTTCTCGCCTTTCCGATAGAGCGCCGCCAGAGTCTTGATCGCCCGATGCAGGGCCACGCGGACGGCGCCCTCGCTCATGCCGTGTCGCTCTGCGGCCTCCTTCACCGAATGGCCGTCGATAGACAAGAAACGCACCAGATCGCGCTGGCGTTCGCCGAGCGCGCCGAGCAGACGATCGACGTCCTGCCGGTCGAGCCCGTCGTCCGCCGCCTCGGGCGCCGCGAGATCGAATGCGTCGTCGATCGGCAGCGGCGTCTTGGCGCCGCGCCGGCGGCGGGCGTCGATGAGCTTGTTGCGCGCTATGGTCATGATCCAGGGGCCGATCGGCCGGTCCATGTCCCAGGTGTCGCGCTTCAAATGGACGGCGAGCAGCGTTTCCTGCACCACATCCTCGGCCTCGCCGACATCGAGGCCGAGGCGCGCGCAATCGCGCCGCGCGACGCCGCGCAGCGCCGGCGTCAGCGACAGCAGCAGCCGCTTATAGGCGCCCGAATCGCCCGCTATCGCGGCGCGCATCAGCACGGCCCATTCCTCCTCGGCGTCTCGCGCTCCCAAACGTCCACCTTGTCATTCGTGAAAAAGCGCCTTCTCGTTACGTCATGCGCCGGGTCGGCGTCGAGTGTCGGCGTCGAGTGTGTCCTGGTGATTTTCGCAGCGCGTCACAAAAACGCCGGACTATTCGCGCCTTCTTAACGAAAGAATCGCAAATCTATCGATGCGCCGCGCGACCGCGGCCTCGCCCTCGACGAGGGCGCAGTCGGATTGGAGCTTCCCTGTGCGTAGGTTTTCGAAGTCCGTCTTTTCGCTGGGCGCTCTCGTATTGGCCTGCGGCTCGGCGCCGACGGCGATCGCCGCGGGCGACGCCTATGACGGTCAGGCCGAATGGGCGCAGCGCTATGACGCCGATCCGCGGCTCACCGTCTCGCGCTCGACGACCCCCATCCTCTCCGCGCAGACGGTCGCCGCGACCGAGGCCGCCATCACGCAGCTGCAGGACATTGTCGCGCGCGGCGGCTGGCCCATGGTGCCGGCCGGCCAGCAGCTGCGCCTCGGCTCCAACGGCCCGGCCGTCTCGGCGCTGCGCCGCCGCCTCATCGTCTCCGGCGACATCGGCGCCGAGGCGGGCGCGAGCCCCGTCTTCGACTCTTACGTGGAAGCCGCGGTGCGGCGCTTCCAGGCGCGTCACGGCGTCAACGCCACCGGCGTCGTCGCGCAGCAGACCTTCGCCGCGCTCAACGTGTCCGCCGAGCTGCGTCTGCGCCAGCTCGAGACCAATCTCGTGCGCCTGCGCAGCTTCTCGCGCGATCTGGGCAATCGCTATGTGACGGCGAATATCCCCGCCGCCACTGTGGAGACAGTGGAGAACGGCTCTGTCGTCACCCATCACACCGCAGGGGTCGGCAAGATCGACCGCCAGTCTCCGGTGATGCAGACCAAGGCGATCCAGGTCAATTTCAACCCGTTCTGGACCGTGCCCGCCTCCGTCATCCGCAAGGATCTGATCCCGAAGATGCAGGCGGACTCCAACTATCTCTCGGACAATCACATCCGCGTCTACAATAAGGAGGGCGTCGAGCTCCCTCCGCAGCAGATCAACTGGAACTCGCTCGAGGCGCTGAACTACAAGTTCCGCCAGGACACGGGCGGCGACTTCAACTCGCTCGGCGTGGTGCGCATCGACATCGCCAATCCTTACGGCGTCTATATGCACGACACGCCGGCCAAGGGCATTTTCGGCGACGATTTCCGCTTCGTCTCCTCCGGCTGCATCCGCCTGCAGAATGTGCGCGACTATGTCGCCTGGCTCCTGAAGGAGACGCCCGGCTGGGACCGCGACCATATCGACGAGGCGATCCGCTCCGGCGAGCGCATCGACGTGAAGATCACGCCTGCCGTGCCGGTCTATTGGGTCTATGTCACCGCCTGGGCGACGCCGGAGGGGGTGATGCAGTTCCGCGAGGATATTTATCAGCGCGACGGGCTCGGCATGACAGCCTCCGTCCCGCAACAGTCGGCCCCCGCGCCGACGCCGGTGGCGTCGCGACAGGCGTCGCGCGGGTCGCAAATGCTGCCGGTGTTCGGCGAAGAAGAGAATTGAGCGGCGACCGCGAACGGGGCCGGGCCGTCAATCTTAAGCCCGATAGAGCTTTGCGTCGCGGCCGTGAGCGCTCGCTACGGCGGCGGCCCCTGCCGGTTGACGCAGGCGCGGTAAGCCGGAGCCGATCGCACAGCCTTTCCCCGTGCGCGCCGGCCCGCTCACGGAGCCATAGCGCCGCGAGCCAGGGGGCGTAGTGAGGTTTGCTATGCCGGCGCCCTGCCCTTCGGCAGGCATAAAATATCAGAGATCCGATGGTCCAATGTCGCCTTTTCCAAGGTCGCCGGATCATAGGCGACATAGCCGAGCTCTTCGACGGTCTTGAACAGATCCGCATCGTCCGCGGGTGAGAACCAGGCGAACCACTCCACGAACAGAGCCGGTTGGTAAGCGCGGATAAACTCGGCGCTGCCGCGAAGGATTTCCTTGTCGTAGCCTTCGCAATCCGTCTTGATAAAAGAGACGGTCGAGAAATCCTCGACGCCGCATTCTCTCAGAAGCGTCAGCAGAGTCACGCCGCGCGCCTTGTAGCGGTTGACGGAGGCGGCTGCGATCTTGCCCGTGCACTCCTCCGAATAATGCGTGTTCTCGATGACGCCGCCATTGCAATGCGCATTGCCGTGATCGGACAGCTCGATCTCGTCGACATCCTGCTCGGTGATCGCGCAAGGCATGATCTTGAAGTCGGCGATATGCGCATTCATCGCGAGATTGATGGTCATCACTTTCAGAACTTCGGGATTGGGCTCGACGACGATGACCTTGCCCTGCCGGTTGTTGACCCGGTCATAGACGAACAAGCCCATTGGAACGGCCGTGTCGCCGGAATGGCCGCCGACGTCGACGATCGTGCTGCCCGGCTTGATGAAGCGCGGCCAGTTTTGGCGCTCGAGGTCTTCGACGATCCAGGAGAAGCTCCTCGGAGTCTCGCCTTGATGATCCCATTCGCACCAGAATGCACAGCCCGGACGACCGAGCCAGCGATCGGCCTCTAGCGCGTGGAGCGTCCGCACCGGCTTCAAATCATAAACGTTTTCACTCATCTTTCGATCGCCTGTCTCTCTTGTGACGGGAGTCGTCGCCGCGGCGCCGTCGGCGCGGGCTACGTCGACCGACGTCACAGATCCTTCGGCTCTCTCCATGCCGTCGCCCGCCTTGTCGACAGCAAAGAGCCAAGCGCCGCCATCCATTTCAAATCGGTCGTATCGCGGCCAGCGCGCACGCAGATGTCGAAGAATATCCAGCCGCACCGGCGACAGGTAATTCTCTGTCACGATCGGCCGCAAATTGCGCACAGCGTCGAAATAGGCCGATGCGGGCGCGCGATTGATATTGTCGGAGTCGAAAATGGCCTCGACCGCCAGTTCGGCATGATAGCTGTGAATGCCGCGTCGATCCGAGAGATATCGGGCGATCGTTTCGCGATCATAGAGCAGATGCATATGGCTCGGAAGCTGACGCAGCGTGAAGTCCAGCGCCGGATTGCCGCCGTCGCGATAGAGATGATGGCCGATCGCTCCTGTCCACACCGGCCCGAATTCGGAAAAGACGACGCCGCCGTTTTTCGTGATGCGCGCGGCTTCTCGGCATGCGCTCTCTATGTCGTACAGATGCTCCCATACGGACATGAAAATAACCGCGTCGAACGTGTCGTCGTCGAATGACGTCCTGCCGCAGATGTCGCCAATGATGACGGGGAACCCCGTTCCATAGGCGTCGATATGGTCTTCCCATAGAGCAAGACGCTTTGCCGAACCGATGCTTTCCTGCGCCATCAACGCCTGCGCCTGGGCCTCGGAATAGCCGACGAGCAGCACATTCTTGCCCGCGAGATGCATATGCGAAGAGAGCCTCTCGACGGCGTTCCGCGAATGATTCCTCAGCGGTCCCGGAAACGGCAGTTGCTCGATCGGAGGCAATTCGTCCGCTGCGATCATCGCATCGTCGACGGCTTCCGCGAAGTAGAACAGAAAGTCGAATTGACGCGGGGATTTTTTCAAGACGTCCGGAATGTCGAGATCGGCGACGTCCTTCAAAGTGGGCGAACGCACATGCGTCAGCTCGGGCGTGTAGTCGGTCAAGAATTTCGAGATGACGTCGGCGTTCGCCTCGCGGAAATGGCGGTGATTGTGCTTTCCAAATCTCGTCGGCTTCGCGACCGTGTCGGCATTGGAGCGTGTGCGCTCCACGATCGACTGCATTTTCAACGCGAGCGCCTCCAGGCCGCCCATGCTGGAAAAATGCCATCCGCCATTCGGCACTCGGCGCTCATAGGGATACAGCGCCCGCGCATAGCCGGTGCTTATGCACGCGCTGCGCGGACTGATCGGGTCGCCGAGCCGCGCTCCTTGCGGCATGATTCCCTTCAACAAACCATATCGACACGCCACTGTCCCGAGCCAAGGCGTGTTGTTATAGTGACAATCGGAATTATTATTCACGAAATACTTCTTCATCATCATTTCGAAAATGGCGATGCGCGCCTCCGAAAGCACGCCCGGCAGCTCCGCGACGCATTCGGGACGCGGTATTTCGTCGATATCCGACACCATGATGATGTCGTCGTCGGCGAGGCCCATCAATGAGAGAGGGCGCAGAATGCAGTTTCTCTGCAAGTTTTCGACAATCCACCCCAACTCCCACGCGCTGCCGAAGGCGCCGGGCATGTCGTCGATCACGTAATGAATAATATCGTAGCCCGCCTGCCGAAGCTCAGAAACCGCCTCGCCGAGCAATATCGGCTTGCTCGCTCCGGTATGCGTCTTGGTCGACTCCACGACGACAAACGAATCGACGACATTCGTCAGTTCGGCGACCCGCACCATGAGCATGTCGATTTCATTGAAACCAATGACGCAGTCGATAATCTTGGGCATGAGGCACCACTGCTCCGAAAACGTAAGCGCTGCCCGCTTATCACATGTCGAAGCCTGTGCTGTCCAGCAAAGGGCGCGACGGCGCGATACGGTTCTGGAAGCGGCCGACCGAGGGCATTGCTCATGCGTGCGGCGGAATGCCGCCGTGGGGTCAGCGCCCCGCGCGCTCGGCGCCGCCGCGATGGGCGCGCCATGTGCCGCCGCATTTGTCGGTCGAGGAGGACCAGGCGCCCTGGCCGGAATTGCCGCGCAGATTGCCATGGGCGCGCGCCACTTGGCCGCCCTGCGAGGTGAAGCGCGTCATGATCGCGCCATCGCCCTCCACATAGCCCCAATGCGCCATGCGCCCCGCCGCGAGCGCCGCCGCTCCCGACTGCGTGCCGACGAGAAGATCGCCGCGAATCTCGATTTGGTCGGGCAGCAGCCCGGGACAGGAGCCGACCGTCGTGCGCGCCTCGAAAACCCAGCCGCCGTCATAGCGGCCGGCCTCCGGCGCGGCGCCCGTCGCCTCGCGCTGCGCGGCCTGCGCGATCCCGATCGACATCATCGAACCAACCAAGAAAATTCCCAAGCCCCGCATCACCCGGCCTCCTCGAACGCCCGCTGCAGCGTGTCGAACATATCTCCGCCAGCGTAAATAAACTCTGCTACGCCGGCCGCGCGCAACGCCGTCTCGAGCTCTCCCGGTCGCCCGGCGAGATAGACGCGCGCCCCGGCCGCCGCGAGATCGCGCGCCGCTTGCTCCGCCTTTTCCGCATAGATCGCGTCGGACGAGCAGACGCAGGCGAGTTTCGCGCCGCTCGCGCGGAACGCCGCGGCGATATCCGCGCCTTCTTCGCCGAACACCGCCTCGAGGCCGCCCGCCTCGAAGAAATTCTTGGCGAAATTCGCCCGCGCCGTGAAGGCCGCCACAGCGCCCAGATTGGCGAGGAAAACGCGCGGCCGCGCACCCTTTTCGGCGAGCGCGGCGTCGGAGCGGTCGCGCAGAGTCTCGAAGGGCTCGGCGAGACGGCGCGGCCGCAAGGGCGGCGATTTCGATGCGCCCGCAGGCGCCGGCGCCTCGAGGAGCGCGGCGTCGAAAGGCGCGAGCGCCGCGACCGGCGCTTCGCCAATGTCCGGAAAAGCGTTGCAGCCGGTGATCTTGTCGCGCGCGCGCGCGACATTCTGCGCGCGCTTGCCGGCGATCTCGGCGACGCGGCCCTGGAACGAGCCCTTCTCCAACGCCGCCGCGAGGCCGCCCTCCTCCTCGAGGCGCTGGAACTCCTCCCAGCCGCGCTCGCAGAGCGCCTCGGTCAGCGCCTCTATGCCGCCGGAGCCGCTCGCCGGATCGTCGACGGCATAGATGTGAGATTCGTCCTGCAGCACGAGCTGCGTGTCGCGGGCGAGGCGGCGGGCGAAATCATCCGGAGCGCCGACCGCCTGCGTGAACGGCAGAACAGTGATTGCGTCGGCGCCGCCGATCGCCGCGCCGAAAGACGCCAGCGTCGCGCGCAGCAGATTGGTCCAGGGATCGCGCCGCGTGACCATGCGCCAGGCGGTCTCGGCGTGGACATAGATCGGCGCGGGCGCGAGGCCGCAGGCCTCCTCGACGCGGGCGAACAGGCGTCGCAAGGCGCGGAACTTCGCAATGGTGACGAATTCGTCGGCGTCCGCGGCGAGGCGGAAGACGAGCAGCGAACGCGCCTCGTCGAGCGGCAGGCCGCCCGCCTCCAGCGCACGCAGATAGGCGAGCGCGGCGGCGAGCGCGAAGCCGAGCTCCTGCGCCTCGGTTCCGCCGGCCGCATGAACCGAGCGCGCGTCGGCGGCGACAGTCCCGAAACGATAGCCGGCCGCAGCGAGGCTCTTGGCGCGCGTCGCGAAGGACTTGCTCTCCTCCCCCCAGGGGGCGGCCGCAAAGCCGTGCAGCGCCTGCGCGCCGAGCGGATCGAGGCCGAAGGAGAGGCGCGTGATGCTCGGCTCTATATGCGCGCGGTCGACGAGGCGCAGCAGCGCGTCCACGGCCCGCGGCGCGCGCGGCGAAAATTCGACCAGCGCGGGAATTCCGTAGTCGAAGCGAATATTGGCGAAGACATGGGCGATCGCGTCCTCGCTGTCGTCGCAAAGGCCCGTCCCATAGGCGCCCTGCGCGCCGGCGAAGACGATGTGCAATCCGTCGGCGCCGCCCTCGAGATCAGCGAGAGCCAGGGCGTTGGCCGCATGCGGATCGGAAAGATCGACGCGCGCCAGAATGGACCAGCGGCCGGGCGCGGCGCGAAGCGCCCGCGGGCCCGGCGCAATGGCGCGCGGATAGAGCGGCGCGATGGCGACGCCGTCGTAAGTCTTGGATGTCAGCCGGTCGAAGGACGCGCCTTTGAGCGCGCGATCGACGATTTTACGCCAGCCCTCCTCGTTTCCCGGTGGAAAAACGCCGGCCAGCGGCGCGTCTTGCAAACTCATGAGCGAGCCTCGAACAAATGACGGGGTTGCGGGCGTCTTCTTGCATGAAGCGGGCCCTGCCGCCACCCATATCCGCAGCCTTCGTCCGCGCCGGGCTTTATTTTCACGGCGCGGCGCCTTAACGAGAACGCTGCGCCGCCCGCCCTCGGGAGGCGGCCCGACTGGCTGAATGACCCTGAACGGAGGTGGACGTGGCTGAAGATCCGCAGGAAAAGGCCAAGCTCGTCGAAGAGATCGTCGAGGTCATCGCGTCGGAGGGGATGATCGACCGCACCAAGGTCACGCCCGACGCGACGATCGAGAGCCTCGGCCTGAAATCGGTCGATATCGTCATGATCCTCACCGCGCTCGAGGAAAAGTTCAACGTCTATATCCCGATGGATGGCGCGCTGCAGGACGCCAAGAATGTCGAGGGTCTGATCGACGCCATCGCGGACTATGTGTCGAGAGAGAGAGAGAAACAATAATATGGCCGCTTCGTCCGGGGGCGTCGGCGAGCGTCGGGTGGTGATTGCGGGGATGGGGACGGTTTCGGCGGCAGGCGTCGGCGCCGCCGCCCTGTGGACCGCGGCCCGGGACGGAATCTCGCAAGTCCGGCCCCTCGTGACCGAATATCCGTACGACGGGCGCATCCGGATCGCGGCGCAGGTTCCCGATTTCGACCCCGCCAAATATCTCGAGAAGGCGCTTCTCACCTTTTGCGATCCCTTCACGCAATTCACGCTGGTGGCGGCCGACGAGGCCGTCGCCCAGGCGGGTTTTGCGCGCGAGGAGCTGTCGGGCCCCCGCGTCGGCGTCATCGTCGGCTCCGGCATCGGCGGGATGACGACGATCGACAATGGCCTGCGCCATTACTACCAGGAGCGCATAAGGCCCGATCCGTTCAGCGTGCCGCGCCTCATTCCGAGCGCCGCGCCGACGACGCTCGGCATGCGCTATTCCGCCAATGGCCCGACTTTCGCGCTCGGCAGCGCCTGCTCCTCGGCGAGCCAGGCGGTGGGGCTCGCCGCGCAGATGATCCGCTTCGGCCTCATGGATCGCGCCATTGTCGGCGGCGCCGAGGCCTGCGTCATCAATGGCACGATCCGCGCCTGGGAAGGGCTGCGCGTGATGACGCCCGACTTCTGCCGCCCTTTCTCCACGGGCCGCAATGGCATGACGCTCGGCGAAGGCGCCGCGGTCTTCGTGCTGGAGACGCTGGAATCGGCCCAAAAGCGCGGCCATGAACCGCTCTGCGAGCTCGCCGGCTATGGCACGACGAGCGACGCCAAGGATTTCGTGCGGCCCGATCTCGACGGAATGACCGGCGCGATGCAGGCGGCGCTCGCCGACGCCGGCCTCGAGGCGGGGGCGATCGACTATCTCAACGCCCATGGCACGGCGACCCACGCCAACGACATCACCGAGGCGGCCGCCATCGGCCGCGTGTTCGGCGAGCGCGCGGCGCATCTGCCGGTTTCCTCGACCAAGCCGATCCACGGCCACGCTCTGGGCGCTAGCGCCGGGCTCGAGCTGGCGCTGACGATCCGCGCGCTGCAGGAGCAGATCGCGCCGCCGACGATCAATTTCCTCGATTTCGACCCGCGCTGCCCGATCGACGCCATCCCCAATGTGGCGCGGCCGATCGAGATCCGCACGGCCATGTCGAACTCCTTCGCCTTCGGCGGCATCAACGCCGTGCTGATCGTGCGCGCGCTCGCGGGAGGGGCGTGAATGGCCGCAGAGCCCGAAAGCGCAGAGACGCGCATCGGCCCGCTGCGCGTCTGCGCCGATGAAGAGCGCGTCATCCGCTATCGCCGCGAGATCGGCTTTCCCGACACGCCGGAAAAGATCGTGCCCGTCGCTTTTCCGGCGGTATGGCTGGCCGCCGATGAGATCGCCTCCGCGATCCGCGATTTTCTCGCCGGCGAGGATCTGGTGCCGGTGCAGGAATCGCAGAGCTTCCATTATTTCGCGCCGCTGCGCGTCGGCGAGAGCTATGACTTGACCGTGTCGGTGCGCCGCGAGGCGGAGCCGCCGCGGCTTTCCGTCAACGCCAGCCTCGCGACGCTCGCGGGCGAGACCCGCCTGCACGCCGAGACGCTTTTGCGCATCTTCCCCCGCCCGACCGGCGTGGCGGGGGCTCCGTGAGCGGCGCGCGCCTGCCTGCCGTCGGCGAACGCCTGCCGGATTGGCGGATCGGCCCCTTCGATTCCGCGGCGCTGGAGGCCTACGCCGCGGCCTCCGGCGACGCCAACCGTTTGCATCTCGACGATGATCTCGCCCGCGCGATCGGCTTTCCCGCGCCGCCCGTCCATGGCATGAAGCTGCTCGCCGCCTTCGAGCCTCTGCTCTCCGCCTGGCGGCGCGATTTGTTTCTGGCCCGGCTCGCCGGCAAATTCGTGCAGCCGGTGCTGCGCGGCGAGCCGGTCACTCTGTCCGGCCGCGTGCTGCGCTCATCCCCCGAGGAGGGAGTGTTCTTGAGACTTCTGGCCTATGGCGAAGCGCGCGCGCCGGCGATCGTCGGCGAGGCGCTGATGACCCTGCCGCGAAAGTTCCGCCCGTGAAGCGCGGGGCGCGGCGCATTCTCGTCACCGGCGCGTCGAGCGGCATCGGCCGCGCGCTGGCGCTGCGCTATGCGCAGGAGGGGCGGAGCCTCGCTCTGTTCGGCCGCGACGCGGCGCGGCTGGAGGCGGTCGCCGCCCAATGCCGGGCCAAGGGCGCGCAAACCGATGTGACCATCGCCGATGTGCGCGACCGCCGCGCCATGGCGACGCGCATCGCCGAGGCGGATGCGCGCGATCCGCTCGATCTCGTCATCGCCAACGCCGGCGTCTCCACCGGCCTCTCCCCCGGCCAGATCGCCGAGGACCCGGAGGCGGTGCGCGGGACGCTGTCGATCAATGTGCTCGGCGTGTTCAACACGGTCGAGCCGGCCATAGAGGCGATGACGGCGCGCCGAAGCGGCCAGATCGCCGTCGTCGGCTCCATGGCCGGGCTGCGCGGCCTGCCCTATTCTCCCGCCTATTGCGCCAGCAAGGCGGCGGTTCACCTCTACGCCGATTCGCTGCGCGGCGCGCTCAGGCCGCATGGGGTCCATGTGAGCCTGATCGTTCCGGGCTTCGTGGCGACGCCGATGACGGACAGGCTGAAGGCGTGGCAGGCGGGAAAGGTCAGCGACGAGAAGGCGGCGGAGATCATCATGCGCGGTCTCGACAAACGCGCCGCGGTGATCGCCTTTCCGCTGTTCGTCTATTATGCGATGAAGCTGTTTGCGATGCTGCCGCCCCACGCCGTCGATTCGGTCATGCGGCGCTTCGAAGTGGCCGTGCCTCAGACCCATGAGCGGGAGGAGCCGTGATCGACAGCGTCCTGTTTTGGCTCGTCGTTCTATCGGCTGTCTTCTGGGCCTGCTCCGCCTTGCTGCTGCTGCTCTCGATATTCGCGGCGCTCGTGCATCCCTGGCTCATCGCGCGGCGCGGGACCAGCTCCGAGCAGCCGCCCGTCTCGCTCGTCCTGCCGGTGAAAATGCTCGACCAGGGCTTCGCGCGCGCGCAGGAATCGGCGCTCGCGCAGAATTATCCACAATTCGAGGCGCTCGCCTCGGCGACGGAGGTGGAGTCCCCCGCGGTTTCGGCCATGCGCGACATTTTCGCGCGCCATCCGGCGATCGAATCGCGCATCCTCCATTCCACCGCGCGTTTCGCCGCCAGTCCCAAGGTCGACAATCTGTTCGCGCCCTTCAACGCAGCGCATAACGATGTGATCTTCATGAAGGACTCCAATGTCATTCTGGAGCCTGACGATCTTTCCGAGACGATGCGGCATTTGAAGCCCGGCGTCGGCATGGTTTGCGCTATTCCCTATGCCGCGCGGCCGGAGAATTTCGCCGCCCATGTCGAGGCGGGCATTCTCAACGGCCCGCATCAGCGCATGTTGTTCGCCGCCTCCGCGCTCGGCGGCGGCTTCGGCGTCGGCAAGATCATGCTGTTTCGCCGCAGCGATTTTCTGCGCGCCGGCGGCTTCGCAGCGATCGCGCATACGGTCGGCGAGGACAACGCCACCGCCAAGGCGCTGGGCCGCATCAAGCTTCGCACCGTCTTCTCGCATCGGCTGGTGCGCCAGGAGCTCGGTGAGCGCAATCTCGTCGATATCTATAATCGGCAATTGCGCTGGAGCGTCGTGCGCCGCGACGACGAGATCCTGTCCTTCCTGGCCGAGCCCTTCTGCCAGGCGCTGCCGGCCTTCGCGGCGGCGGCGATCGCGTCCCCGCTCGTCGGCGTGACGCCCATGGCGGCCTTGACCGTCACTTTTGCTTTGTGGCTAAGCTCGGAGACGCTGCTTTCCATCGCCAAGGGGTGGAAGGTATCTTGGGCCGCGCCGGTGATTTTTCTCTCGCGCGAGGCGTTGATGTTCGCAGTGTGGCTGCACGCCTGGACGGCCACCAAGGTCGTCTGGGCCAGGACGACGATCGACACGCGCTCCAGCGGCGAGACGGCCGCCGCGACGGAGCGGCAGGTCGCGAAGGAAGAAGGATAAAACCGCTTGATCCTCGCTCTTCTGCAGTTTCTCGTCGATAGCGTCTGGCTCGCTGCGGCGCTGATCATGATTTTGATCGGCGCGGGCTTCGTCGCCATCATCGCCCGCTTCCTCTTCGATCAATTGCGCGGCGCGCGCGATCCCGAGCCCGTCGTCCTGCCCGAGGAGGAGCTGCCGCATGTGCTGCTGCAGATCCCCGTGTTCAACGAGGCCGAGGTGACAGAGCAGGCGCTGCGCTGCGTCGCGGAGCTCGATTGGCCCAAGGACCGGCTGCACATTCAATTGCTCGACGATTCGACCGACGAGACGCCCCAGCGCGCCGAGGCGGTGGCGGTCGAGCTGCGCGCCAAAGGCGTCGACATTCATCATGTGCGCCGCGCCGATCGCTCCGGCTTCAAGGCCGGCGCCTGCGCCGAGGGGCTGAAGCTCTTCGACGCGCCCTTCGTCGCCATGCTGGACGCCGATTTCCGCCCGCCGGCCGATTGGCTGCGCCGCACCGTGCCGCTGCTGGTGAAGGACGATCGCGCCGGCTTCGTGCAATCGCGCTGCGAATTCTCCAATTATCGCAAGAATTGGCTGACGCGCGCGCAAGGTCTCGTGCAGGACGGCCATTTCCTGGTCGAGCAGCGCACGCGCGCGCTCGCCGGCTGGCTGTTCCAATTCAACGGCACCGGCGGCATCTGGCGCCGCCAGACGATCGAGGCCGTCGGCGGCTGGTCCGATTACTCGCTCTGCGAAGATTTGGACCTCACCGTGCGCGCGGCGCTCGGCGGCTGGCATGGCATATTCGTTTCCGAGCCGCCCATTCCCGGCCAGGTGCCGGAGGGGCTGCGCGACTATCGCCGCCAGCAGCGCCGCTGGTCCAACGGCTTCGTGCAAGTGGCGCAGAAGACCGTGCTGCCGCTGTGGAACGCGCCCTGGTCATTGACCCGCCGCGTCGCGGCGATCGTGCTCATCGTGCATCAGATCTTCTTCCCGACGGCGGCGATCGGCCTCATCGCCCTGCTGCTCGGCGTGATCCTGCGCGGCTCGCTGACGCCCTATCTGCCGGTGCTGGAGTTCATCTTCCTCGAGACACTGGTCGTCGTGCTCGGCTTCACGCTTCTGCCCTATCTGGCGCTGAAGCGCGGCGCGCTCGGCGATTATGTGAAAACCATGGTCTCGGTGCCGCCGCTGATGATCTATCTCGCCTTCTCCAATGGCGCGAAAATCCTGCAGACGATGCGCGGCCGCAAATCCACCTTCAAGCGCACGCCCAAGACGGAAGTGACGGCGGCGACTGCGACGCCGACAATTCAAGAAGCGGAGTGAGGCGGCCCGGGGACTGTCGCAGTCCCCGGACGTGCGAAAGGCGTGCGTCGCGTGAAGGTGAAACGAATCGAAGGGCGCTGCGCCCGATTTCGCGGCGAGGCGAGACGGCGGCTCGCATTCGCGCTGATCGCGAGCTTTCCCTTCGCCTTCTCCCCCGCGAAGGCCGGGCCGCCATTCCTGACCGACGATCCCGAGCCGGTCGATTACGGCCATTATGAATTCTACGTCTTCTCGCAAGGCGCGCGCGCCGGCGGCGAGGCGAGCGGCGTCGCGCCGGCATGCGACTGCAATTTCGGCGTGCTGCCGAATGTGCAATTCCATGCGCAGCCCGGCATGGCCTTCCGGCGGCCGGGCGGCGGCGATCTGTTCTGGGGCGCCGGCGATGTCGAGCTCGGCGTCAAATATCGCTTCCTCGAGCAGGACAAGGACGGCGCTGCGCCATCCGCGGCTTTTTATCCGCTGATCGAAACGCCGACGGGAGACGCGGCGCGCGGGCTCGGCGGCGGCCGCGCCCGAATCTTCCTCCCCGTCTGGCTGCAGAAGGATTTCGGCGACTGGTCGACCTTCGGCGGCGGCGGCTATTGGATCAATCCCGGCCCCGGCGCGCGGAACTTCGGCTTTCTCGGCTGGGCGCTGACTCGCAAGATCGATGAGCGGCTGACGCTCGGCGCCGAAATATTTCACCAGACGCCCAGCGAGGTCGGGGCTGCTTCGACGACGGGCTTCAACGTCGGCGCGATCTACGATCTCTCCTCCCGCTTTCATTTGCTGGCGTCGCTCGGTCGCGCCCTGACGCGTCCGAAGGAGACCGATCAATTCTCCTGGTACCTCGGCTTTCAGGTCACCGATGGCGAAGAGGCTTCGAAAAGCGCGAGCGAAACGCCGCGCTCTTCCGCGGCCGTCGACTGGTCGGGATTTCACGCCGGACTTTCGCTCGGCGGTCTCTTTCGCCGCACGAGAGAAACGCTCGTCGTCGACTATTCCGCGACGCCGGACGCGCCGAGCGGATCGCGCGGAGCGACGCTCGGCGGCTTCACCGGCTATGACGCGCAGTTCGGCTTCGCGGTACTCGGCGTCGAGACCGATGTGGAGGCGGGAAGCGTCTCCGGCGCGACCTTCGGATCGCGCGCGGGCGAGCGGTTCCGCAATGACGCGCGCGCCTCCTTGCGCGGGCGCATCGGCCTCGCTCGCGACCGCAACCTATTCTATGCCACCGGCGGCCTCGCCGTCGCCGACATCTCGGCGACCACGATGGGCGAGCCCTTCGATCGGGCGCAGACCGGCTGGACCATCGGCGGCGGGATCGAATATGCGCTCGCCGATCACTGGAGCGGCCGCCTGGAGTATCGCCATGGCCGCCTCGGCGAGATCGCCTTCGCCTCGTCGAGCTTCGACGGCAATCTCTATCGCATCCGCCTGAAGGAGGAGACGATACGGCTCGCGCTCGCCTATCGTTTCGGGCTCGACGCGCCGGAAGCAAAAGAGGGGAATTAGCCGTTCACGCGTGGCCGGCGGCCGATGACAAACGCGCGAGATCGATGCCGATGAGGCGCAGCGCGCGCGCATATTTCGACTCGAGATCGCTGTCGAAGAGAATGGCGGGATCAGCCGGGCAGTTGAGCCAGCCATTGTGCTGGATCTCGTTCTCGAGTTGGCCGGGGTCCCAGCCGGCGTAGCCCAGCGCCAGCAGCGCCTGATTGGGCCCCTCGCCGGCGGCGATGGCGCGCAGAATGTCAATCGTCGCGGTCAAGGACACGCCGTCGTCGATCGGCAGGGTCGAATTGTCGATGAAGAAATCCGAGGAATGCAGCACGAAGCCGCGGTCGGTCTGCACCGGGCCGCCCTGCAGCACTTGAATGGTCTCGGTCTCCTTGGGCAGGCTGATGCGCTCCTGCGGCGCGATGATCTGCAGCTGCACCAGAAGATCGGGGAAATCGCGGACCTGCGAGGGCTGGTTGACGACGATGCCCATGGCGCCGTCCTCGGAATGGGCGCAGAGATAGATGACAGAGCGGGCGAATCGCTGGTCGACCATGCCGGGCATGGCGACGAGCATCTGCCCGTCGAGATAGCGCCGTCCAGAGGGTTTGGAGCCCGCGTCCCGGTCCTGTCCCGCCTCGGGGTCCCGGATGATCGGCGCGGCGGAGCGCGAGCCTGCCGACCGCGAGCCCCTCGATCGCGAGGCTGCGCGGACGGCCGAATTCTCGAGGCCTTGTTTCTTGCCGACCGGGCTCATAGGGTCATACTACGCTCGGCGCCCAGTCATAACAAGCGCCGTTCGACGACGGAAAAACCGGCGCGGGGGCGTCCCGAGGACCCATGAATATCGCAAATCCGACAGCGGCCGCGCTCGCCGTGGCTCTGCTCGTTTCCCCATCTCTGCTCGTTTCGCCGTCTCTGCTCGTTGCGTCGTCTCTGCTCGCTTGGCCGGCCGGCGCGCTGGCGCAGGACGCGGACTTCGCCTCCGCTGCCGCCCGCGGCGCCCATTCGGCGGCGCGTCTCCTCTCGGCGGGCGCGCCGAGCGGCGGCGT
Organism: Methylosinus sp. is20ea; assembly: GCF_059718135.1. Classification (NCBI taxonomy): domain Bacteria; kingdom Pseudomonadati; phylum Pseudomonadota; class Alphaproteobacteria; order Hyphomicrobiales; family Methylocystaceae; genus Methylosinus; species Methylosinus sp. is20ea. The sequence continues at coordinate 1,009,594 of NZ_AP046088.1, forward strand.
CTATCGGCTCGGCCTCGAAATCGCGCTCGATCCGGGGACAGTGACCTATTGGCGCAGTCCCGGCGACTCCGGCGCGCCGCCGGTTTTCGATTTCTCCGCTTCCGAGAATGTCGCCGCCGTGGAGATGCTCTATCCGGCGCCCAAACACATTGTCGAGGCCGGGATGACGGTCGCGGGCTATGACGAGAGCCTCATTTTTCCGCTGCGCGTCACGCCCAAGGAGCCGGCGAAGCCCGTCGTGCTGAAGCTCGCGCTGGACTATGCCGCCTGCGCGCAAATCTGCCTGCCGGTCAAGGCGAAGCTCTCTCTCGCTCTGCCGATGGCGGGAGCCTCGCCCTTCGCGGCGAAGCTCGCGGAGGCGGAGACGCTGGCGCCGCGCCCGATCGGCGCCGGCGAGGCGAAGCGCTTCGTCGAGGTGGCGCGCGCGGGCGTGGGCGCCTGGCGGCTGCGCTATCTCGGACCCGGCCGCGCGGCGGATGTCTTCGTCGAGGCGCCGGAGCCGTTCATCATCGACAGCGCGCCCGATGGTCAGGGCGGCTTCGAGCTGAAGCTCGGCGAAGGCAAGCAGCAGGGCGCCATTGAAGCCCGCGCGACGATCCGCACCGAGAGCGGCGGAATAGAGCTGCCGCTGACGCTGGATTAGAGCGCTTCCCAACTCGGCGTTGGAAGCGCGTCAAAACAAAAACATAGAGTCTTCGGGCACAATAAAATAGAGTCTTCGGGCACAATAAAAAGGGCGCGGCCTGGACCGCGCCCGGAGTAGAAGAAGAGCTCTGCTTCGATGAAAGTGGTATTTAGAGTCTCATTCGACAAGGGGGCGGCGCCCCGCTCATCGCGATTTCACTTTCGACTGAAACGGCGCCATGCCTTTGCGGGCGAGGGCGTCGGCGCGCTCGTTCATCTCGTCGCCGGCGTGACCGCGCACCCAATGCCACGCCACCTCATGGCGCTCCGTCGCCGCATCGAGCCGGGTCCACAGATCGATATTCTTGACCGGCTTGCGGTCGGCCGTCTTCCAGCCGCGCGCCTTCCAGCCCTTCATCCAGGAGGTGATCCCGTCGCGCATATATTGCGAATCGGTGTGCAGATCGACGACGCAGGGGCGCGTCAGCGCCTCGAGCGCCTCGATCGCCGCGGTGAGCTCCATGCGGTTGTTGGTGGTCGCCGCCTCACCGCCGCAAATCTCCTTCTCGCGCTCGCCGAAGCGCAATATCGCGCCCCAGCCTCCCGGCCCCGGATTGCCCGAGCAGGCGCCGTCGGTCCAAATGGCGACGCGCCCGCTCACGCGCGAAGGCCATAGTCGCTGGCGGCGCGGATCGTCCGGTGGAAGCGCAGGCGCGCGAGATATTCGCGCGGGTCTTTCGGCCGCACCAAGGCGCCGGGCGGCACGTCCAGCCAATCGACGAAGCGCGTCAGCAGGAAGCGCAGCGCCGCGCCGCGGGTGAGCAGCGGAAAGGCCTCGATTTCCGCCGCCGACAGCGGACGCGCGCGGGAATAGGAATCGAGCAGCGCCGCGCCCTTGGCGGCGTCATAGGTCCCGGCGGCGTCGAAGCACCAGGCGTTGAGGCAGATGGCGAGATCATAGGCCAGCGAATCGACGCAGGCGAAATAGAAGTCGATGAGGCCGGAGACGCGGTCGCCGAGAAAGAACACATTGTCCGGAAAGAGATCGGCGTGGATGACGCCCTCGGGGAGGCCGCGCGGCCAATCGCGTTCCAGCGCCTCCAGCTCCGTGGCGACGATCGCGCCCAAATCCTCGGCCACCTCGCCGGCGCGCGCGGAAAAAGGCGCGTAGAGCGGCCGCCAGCCGCCGACCGAGAGAGAGTTGCCGCGGCGCAGCGGGAAATCGGCGCCGGCGAGATGCAATTGCGCCAGCGCCTCGCCGAGCCGCGCGCAATGGGCGGGCTCCGGATGATGGATGGAATAGCCGTCGAGAAAGGTGACGATCGCCGCCGGCCGGCCCGCCAGCCGTCCGAGCGCCGCGCCGGCGCGATCGCGCACCGGCTGGGGACAGGTCAATCCCTTGGCGGCAAGATGCTCCATCAGCCCGAGGAAGAAGGGCAGGTCCGCCTCGGCGACGCGCTTCTCATAGAGGGTGAGGATGAAGCTGCCGGCGCTCGTGTGCAGGAAATAATTGGAGTTCTCGACCCCTTCGGCGATGCCCTTGCAGGACAAGAGCGCGCCGAGGTCATAGCCGGCGAGAAAGGCGATCAGCTCCTCGTCGTCGACATCCGTGTAGACGGCCATGAGTTCCGCGCGGGTTGGAGGGAGGCGGCAAAAGTCGTCCGGCGCGCGTCAGGCGTGTGCGCGCAACTCCTTGGGCAGCGGGAAGGCGACATCCTCCAGCGCGGCGGACACGGTCTCGACGGAGATTTCGTAACGCTCGGCGAAAGCCTCCATGATCTCCTCGACGAGCACCTCGGGAGCCGAGGCGCCGGCGCTGATGCCGAGCGAAGCGATGCCGGTGAACATGCGCCAATCGATCTCGCTGCGGCCCTGGACGAGCTGCGCCGGCGCGCCGGCGCGCTCCGCCACCTCGCGAAGACGCTGCGAATTGGACGAGTTGGGCGAGCCGACGACGATCACTGCATCGACCTGCGGCGCGACCTGCTTGACCGCCGCCTGGCGATTGGTGGTCGCATAGCAGATGTCCTCCTTGTGCGGACCGACGATCTGCGGGAAACGCCGCGTCAGCGCGCTGACGATCTCCTGCGAATCGTCGAGCGACAGAGTGGTCTGCGTCACATAGGCGAGATCGGCCACATCCTCGAGCCGCAGCTCCGCCACCGCCGCGACCGATTCGACGAGCACCACCGCGCCCGGCGGCAGCTGGCCCATGGTGCCGACCACCTCGGGATGGCCGGAATGGCCGACCAGCAGCACTTTTCGCCCGCGCTTGTGATGAATCTCCGCCTCGCGATGGACCTTGGTCACCAGCGGGCAAGTGGCGTCTATGGCGAGCAGATTGCGCGAGGCGGCTTGCGCCGACACGGATTTGGCGACGCCATGGGCGGAGAAGATCACCGGCGCCGCCGTGTCCGGCACTTCCTCGAGCTCCTCGACGAAGATCGCGCCCTTGGCCTTCAACGCCTCGACCACATAGCGATTATGCACGATCTCGTGGCGCACATAGACGGGCGGCCCGAATTTGGCGAGCGCCCGCTCCACCGCGTCGATCGCCCGCACGACGCCGGCGCAAAAGCCCCTCGGCGAGCAGAGCAGGATCTTCAACGGCGGCTTTGGCGACGGGCGATGCTGAATATTCATCCTCTAGCGCCTCTCTATCGAAGGGGGCGGCCGAAGCGCGCCGCGCTGTGATGTCCCGCGTGGGGATAGGTGTCAAGCCGAGGGTCCGCTCGCTCGCGGCCGTTCCGAAAATCTGCTAGACAGACAATTGACGAAGACTGGCCGCGCAACTGCCGGAGTGTCTCGCGGCCCAGAGGGGACGGAGGCGAATGTGTCGAATATCGTCGATATAATACAGTCCGCCCAAGGCGGCCAGATCATCGAAAATCTCTCTGCTCGCTTCGGTCTCGCATCGTGGCAGACGCGAGCGGCCGTCGAGGCGCTGCTGCCGGCGCTGGTCGCGGCGCTGCGCAAGGCGGCCGATGAGCCGGGGGCGTTGCGCCCGGTCATCGACGCCGCCAACGACCAGGCCCATCGCGCCGCCTTCGAAAGCGCCGATGAGGCCCATTCGCAAGCGAGCGTCGAAGGCGGCGACGCCATTGTCGCGCATCTCTTCGGCTCCGCCTCGGCCGCCGGCGAGGTCTCGCAGCTCGCCGCCCGCGAGAGCGGCCTGCGCGCCGATGTGCTGCAGCGCCTGCTGCCGATTCTCGTCTCCGTCGCGGCCGGCGGCCTCGGCTCGACGCTGGAGCGCCAGGGCGTCGGCGCCGCCATCGGCCAGCCGGCGGAACCGCCCGCGCCGGCGTCCCCGGCGCCCTCCGGCGGCGGCCTGCTCGGATGGCTGAAAAGCCTCTTCGGCGGCGCGCCGGCCCCACAGCCCGCGCCGCAGCCGGAGCCGGCCGCCGAAGCGCTGGAGGATGCGCTGGAGCAGATCCGCAAAACGCTCACGCCTCCGGCCAACGCCGAGCAGCAGGCGGACCTCGACGAATTGCTGGGACGGATTTTCGCCTCGGCGAAAAGCTGACCGCGAGACTCAGGTCAGATTATTGGCGACGGGCAGATAATAGGCGGCCGAGAGTTTGGTGCCGATAATGCGCGTCGCCGCCAGGATCACGATCGAGAGAAAGAAGCCGATCATCGCATATTCGAGGACCGTCGCTCCGCTTTCATCCACGAGAAATCGGCGCAGGCTGTTCGGCATGGGTCAAATTCCTCGAGCGGTCCGGCCCCGGATGGGCGTCGCCTCGTCGCGCCCTCGCGACAAAGACGCGACCGCGACGGTAACCGAAAGATAAGCATAATTCGTCTCGAAAGGGTTAAGTCGCCCTCCACCGTGGCGTCGAGGTCGGCGGGGCGGTCTGGCGCGGGCGGTCTTGCGCGAGACAGTCTTGCGCGGGGCGGTCTTGCAAGCGGATGCTCGTGCATGCGGGTGGTCTTGCAAGCGGGCGGCTTTTCGGCCAATTCAGCAGCCGGAACGCATATTGCTTCGGCGCCGACGCCGGAAGCGCTGTCGTTCGCGCCCGCCCTTTCGCGCCCGCCGGAAGGGATATCGACCTATATGGACCGCTGCGCCGGTCCTCACTGAAAGTTGCTGATGGCTCGCGACGTAAACGATACGACGCCGATCACGTCGCGCAATGCGCTCGTGGAGTGGTTCGAGGCTGGAATAAAGACGCCCGACGATCTCAACGTCGGCACGGAGCACGAGAAAATCCCGTTTTTCGGCGCGAGCCACGCGCCTGTCCCCTACGAGTCCCCGGCAGGCGGGATCAAGGATCTGCTCGACGGGCTGGGCGCGACGCTCGGCTGGGAGCCGATCACCGATCGCGGGGCGATCATCGGCCTCTATGACCCGCATGCCCTCGGGGCCGTGTCGCTGGAGCCCGGCGGCCAATTCGAATTGTCCGGCGCGCCGCTGCCCACCGTCCATGACACAAAGGCCGAGCTCGACGTCCATTTCGCCGCGCTGGAGCCCGTCGCCCGGCGGTTCGGCGTCTCCTTTCTCGATCTCGGCGCGAGCCCGAAATGGCGGCGCGCCGAGACGCCCGCCATGCCCAAGCAGCGCTATGGCATCATGGCCGCCTATATGCCGAAGGTCGGCTCGCTCGGCCTCGACATGATGTTCCGCACGGCGACCATTCAGGTCAATCTCGACTTCACCTCCGAGAAGGACATGGTCGACAAGCTGCGCGTCGGCCTCGCTCTGCAGCCGATCGTCACCGCGCTTTTCGCCAATTCGCCCTTCATCGACGGCGAGCCGACGGGCTTTCTGTCACAGCGCTCGCAGATCTGGCTCGACACCGACGCCGACCGCACCGGCATGCTGCCCTTCGCCTTCGAGCCGGGCATGGGCTTCGAGCGCTATGTGGATTATGCGCTGGATGTGCCGCTCTATTTCGTCAAGCGTGGCGAGGTCTATCACGACGTCGCCGGCGCGAGCTTCCGCGACCTTCTGGACGGCAAGCTCGCCGCTCTGCCCGGCGAGCGCGCGACAATGTCGGACTGGGCCAATCATCTCGGCGCGATCTTCCCGGAGGCGCGGCTGAAGCGCTATCTCGAGATGCGCGGCGCCGATGGCGGACCGCGCTCGCATATGACCGCGCTGCCGGCGCTTTTCGTCGGACTCTTCTATGATCGCGCGGCGCTGGACGGCGCTCTGGCGCTGTTCGAGGGTTGGAGCGCGGAGGAGCGCGAGACTCTGCGCGCCGATGTTCCGCGCCTCGCGCTGGAGGCGCGCATTCGCGGGCGCCGGGCGCTCGACATCGCCCGCGACATGCTGGCGCTCGCCCGCGGCGGTCTCGCCCGACGGGCGCAGCGCGACGCGCAGGGGCGCGACGAGACCATCTATCTCGCGCCGCTGGAGGAGATCGCCGAGAGCGGCCGCACGCTGGCGCAGCAGCGGCTCGAGGCCTATCACGGCCGCTGGGGCCGCTCGGTCGATCCGGCCTTTACGGATTGTCTGTTGTAATAAAGAGCGCCGCCCGCGCCGAAAACCCGCGCGGGCGGCGTTCAGCGCGCGTAGAGGCCGGGCGCTCCCGGCGCGCGCACATAGGAATGGCCGATCGGCCGCATGCCGTCCTGAGACATGCCGTACTGCGACCAGGCCGGGCCGCCGGCGCGCACATGGCCGCCGAGACGCACGCAATTGTCGGAGCCGGAGACCGGGACGAAGCCCTCGCCGAAACGAGAGCAGCGCCCGCCGGAGGGAACGGAGCCCGTCGTCTGCGCCTGCGCCGCCGGCGCGCTCATTGCGGCGCACAGGCAAAGACAAGCGAGAACACGGCGGACGTCGAGCCCGAACGGTTCGGCGGTGAAAACTGTCATTCGCAGATGAGCCTCGAAGTTTCTCGCATCGCAACACCGAAGCCGACGCGATGTCGCGCCCCTTCTCGATGTTGCCGCCTGATGTTTACCAACTCGTTACTTCACACGCTTCGACGCGAGAGGTCACGCGACGGCGACCACTTAAGGCGCCATACAGGCGAATAATCGTGGCAGGATCGTGTCGCGTCGCGCTCCCGTCAACGCCAATCGCCCAGAACCGCCTGCACGAGCGTCAGAGCCGCGACGGCGGCGGTGTCGGCGCGCAGGATGCGCGGGCCGAGCGAAAGACGCGCGATGAGCGGCGCGGCCCCGAGAATCGCCTCCCGCTCGGCGGAATCGAAGCCGCCCTCCGGCCCGACCAGCACATCGACGCCCTCATGCTCCGGCGCCCCGCGCAAGGCGGCGATCGGATCGGCGACCTCGGCGTCCTCGTCGCAGAACACGAGCAGCCGCCCCGCCGGCCGCGCCGCGAGATGCGCGTCGAGAGAGACCTCCTCGACGACCTCGGGCACGCTGAGCACGCCGCATTGCTCCGCCGCCTCCGCCACATTGGCGGCGAGGCGCTCCAGATTGACGCGACGCGCCTGGGTGCGGCGGGTGATCACGGGAGCGAGGCGCGAGACGCCCATTTCGGTCGCCTTCTGGGCCATATAGTCGAGCCGAGCGTGCTTGAGCGGCGCGAAGCAATAATGCAGATCGGCGCTCGCCGTCTGCTCGCGCAGGCGCTCCGCCGCGACGAGAATCGCCTTGCGCCGCGCCACCTCCTCGAGATTGGCCCGCCACTCGCCGTCGCGCCCGTTGAACAGCAAAACCGCATCGCCCTCGCGCAGCCGCAGCACATTCAACAGATAATTGAGCCGATCGGCATCCGGGACGATACGCGCGCCGGCCTCGAGACGCGCCTCGACGAAGAGGCGCTGCGCGGAAAAATCATAGCGTGACACGAGCTTTCCCGGGGGATGAGGGGCGGGGCGCCATCAAGCCGCCGCTTTGTCCGCGAAACTGCCGGATGCTTGCAACGGGCGCAAGTCTCTTGCTAAGACCTCTTAAACCATGAAGGGGATCGCCGCCATGACGGCCACAAGCCGGAACGCGCAGACAGAGAGCGGGAACGCGCGGAAACAGCGCGGAATTGCGCGCATGAGCGCCGGCGCGCCGATTTTGGGACTTCTTCTCGCGCTGGCGGGGGCGGAGACGGCCGCCGCCCAATCCTGCCAGGAGGACTTCCAGAAGCTCTCGCAGCGGCGCATGTCGCAGATTCAGACGCTCAACAATATCGGCAAGGCGTCCAAGGGCAAGATGGACCCGGTCGCCGCCTGTCCGGTGGCGCGCAAGCTCGTCTCCATAGAGACGGAGATGGCCGCCTATATCGATAAGAACAAGGAATGGTGCAACATTCCCGAAAATATGGTCGATGGCTTCAAGCAGGCGCGCAGCAAGACGCAGACTTTCGCCGCCCAAGCCTGCGCCGTCGCCGCCAAAGCCAAGAAGATGCAGGAAGAACAGGCCGCCGGCATCGGCCCGCAGGCGCAGAAGCTCCCCTCCGGCCCATTGTGAGCGCCGCGGAACGGCCCCGGGACGAGCCGCGACTGCCCGACGCCGTCGCCGACCACCCGCTCTGGCGCCTCGCTCCCGAGCCGCTTCGCCCTTTTGTGCAGCTCGCCCGCCTCGATCGGCCGATCGGCTGGTGGCTGCTGCTGCTTCCCTGCTGGCAGGGCAGCGCGCTCGCCTCGGCGGCGCTGGGCGGCCCGCCGCATGTGTTGCATCTCCTGCTTTTCTTCATCGGCGCGGTCTCCATGCGCGGCGCCGGCTCGACCTATAATGACATCGTCGACCGCGAGATCGACGCCAAGGTGGAGCGCACGCGGCTTCGCCCGCTCGCCAGCGGACGCGTCTCCTTGCGCGCGGCGATCGTGTTTCTCGTGCTGCAATGTCTCGTCGGCCTCGGCGTTCTGCTGTCCTTCAACGGCGCCACCATCGCGCTCGGCTTCGCTTCGCCGCTGATCGTGCTGATCTATCCTTTCGCCAAGCGCTTCACCTCCTGGCCGCAGGCGGTTCTAGGACTCGCCTTCGCCTATGGCGCGCTGCTCGGCTGGACGGCGCTGACCGGCCGGCTCGAATGGCCGGCGCTCTTCCTCTACGCTTCGGCGATCCTGTGGACGATCGGCTTCGACACCATCTATGCGCTGCAGGACAAGCGCGACGACGCCATCGCCGGGGTGCGCTCGACGGCTCTGCTGTTCGGCGCGCATGTGCGCCTCGCCGTCGGCGCGCTCTATCTGGCTTCCGTCGCTTTCGCCGAATTCGCGCTGCTTGCGGCCGATGTCGGCGGAGCGGCGCAGATCGGCCTCGCCGCCTATGCGGCGCATCTTTCCTGGCAGGTCTATCGCACCAGCGACGCCGCCTCGCCCGAGGTCGCGCTGATGTTGTTCCGCTCCAATCGCGACGCCGGCCTGCTACTCTTCGCCGGCCTCGCGGCGCAGGCCGCGATCCGCGCCTATTCGTAGCAGACGATCTCGCGCTCCTCGCGGTGGATCGTCGCCGTCAGCGCGTCATTCCCCTCTTTGCGGCGCGCGCAGAAGCGCGGACGGCGCAGCGCGACCGTCGTATTCTTGCGGCGGGCGATCGTCTCGCGCAGAGCGACGCCGCCGAGGCGCGGATCGACCGTCTCGAACTCCCCGTCGCGGGCGGCGAGGCGCGGCAGATCGAGATAGGACGCCCAATATTTCCAGTCCGCCGAGATCGCGCCGCCATCCGCCGTCTCGGTGAGAACGATGTCGAGATCGGGATCATTATGGGCGAGCGACAGGCGATAGGACGCGCCGCCGTCGACGCTCGGCTCGACATCCAGCGCGACGCCGCGATAGGCGCGCACCGGCACGCTGATGAGCATGGACATTCCGCCGAGGCGCCGCGAGATCAGAATGTCGCTGCGACCGACGCGCACCTGGCGCTGGCCGCCATCGGCGCGCCGATCGCGCTGGACGGCAAATTGAAGCTGCGTCTCAGCCATGGCGCCGGTCTCGAACATGCGCTCGCTCCTCGAAAAATGCTCTTGGCGTTTCGTTTCTCGTTTCATGGGCCGCATGTTGAGCGCCGGCTCGGCCAAAGCTCGCTAACAAGGCTGGTGAATCCCGCGTAAACCATTGCCTTTTCGAACGATTCAGCGGCTTTGGGTTAGCAGTGAGCAAATATGATCGTCGAAATTCGCGGCAATTCGCCGAAAAAAGGCGCCTTGCGGGAGGGGCCCGGCTCGCTTAACGACTGTTCTCAATGGCCGACAATCCGACAGACCTCGCGCCAACAGCCTTCGCGCCAATCGACGTCGCGGCTCAGTTGCCGCTGCTCGAAGCCGTCGCGCGGCGCGCCGGCGAGATCGCCATGGCCTTCTTCCGGCCGGGCGAGAGGACGAGCGCGGCCATCTCCTACAAGGACGGCGGCTCTCCGGTGACCGAGGCCGACATGGCCGTCGACCGTTTCCTGCAGGAGGCCGCGCTCGCTCTGTTCCCGGACGCCGGCTGGCTCTCCGAGGAAACCGCCGACAATAGAGAGCGCCTCCTTCGCCCGCGTCTCCTCGTCGTCGATCCGATCGACGGGACGCAGGCCTTTTTGCGCGGCGACGCGCGCTGGGCCGTGTCGATCGCGCTCATCGACGCGGGACGGCCGGCGCTCGGCGTCATTCATGCGCCGGCGCTCGAATGGACCTTCGCCGCCGCCGCCGGCCATGGCGCGGCGCTCAATGGCGCGCCGATTCGCGTCACTGATCGCTCCGTTCTGACGGGCGCCCGGCTGGAGGCGCCGCGCGGCCTCGCCGCCCGCTTCGCCGGCTCGGACTATAAATTCGCGATTCAGGATCGCACGCCCTCGCTCGCCCTGCGCGTCGCCGACGTCGCCTCCGGCCGCAATGATCTGACCATCGCCTCCGCGGATTCGAAAGACTGGGACATAGCCGCGGCCGATGTGATACTCACCGAGGCGGGCGGCGTTTTGTCCGAGCTCGAGGGCGTTCCCTTGCGCTACAATCGTCCGCAGCTGCGGCGCGACATGCTGGTCGCCGCGCCTCGAGCCATCTTTCCGGAGAGTCTCGCGCTGGCGCGAGCCGTTTCGAAGGGCGTCATATGAGCGAAACGACGACATTGGGCGACGGCGCGAAACAGGCGCTTCATCTCGTTTTCGGGGGCGAGCTCGTCGACCCGCAGGGCATCGCCTTCCGCGATCCGTCGAAACTCGACATCGTCGGCATCTATCCCGACAATGACGCCGCGCTCGCCGCCTGGAAGGCGAAAGCGCATGCGACGGTCGACAACGCCCATATGCGCTATTTCGTCGTGCAGCTGCACAGCCTCCTCGATCCCGACGCAAATTGAGCTAAAGTCCTAGAGCTCGGCGCGGCCGATCGTCTGCCCCGCGGGCCGGGACGCCGCGATCCGCGCGTTCATTCGAGGCCGGCGCGCCGTAAAATCGGCCGCCGCGATATTGGCGAGTTTCACCGGGGCGTCGATGCCGGTCCTGACGATCTATCGGTTGCTGACCATCGGTTTGACGCCTCTCGCCGGCGCAGTGCTGGGCTGGCGCGCGAAGCAGGGCAAGGAAGACCCCGAGCGTCGCGGCGAACGCATGGGCCTTCCCGGCCTCGAGCGTCCCGCCGGCCGGCTCGTCTGGCTGCATGGCGCGAGCCTCGGCGAGAGTCTCGCGCTGCTGCCGCTGGTCGAGCGCTTCATCCAGCGCGGCGTCGAGGTTCTCGTCACCACGGGCACGGTCTCTTCCGCCAAAGTGCTGCGGGCGCGGCTTCCGGCCGGCGCCGCGCATCAATTTCTGCCGCTCGACGCGCCGCAATTCGTCGAGCGATTCCTCGAGCATTGGCGCCCGGACATCGTGCTCTTCGCCGAGTCGGAGCTGTGGCCCAATATGATCCGCGCGATCCATGCGCGGCGGCTGCCGCTCATCCTGGTCAACGCCACCATCTCGCGCCGCTCCGCCGCGCGCTGGCGGCGCCTGCCTGGCGGCGCGCGCATATTGTTCGGCGAGATCGACCTCTGCCTCGCGCAGAACGCCGAGAGCGCGGCGCGCTATCTCGGCCTCGGCGCGCCGCGCGTGCGCGTTTGCGGCAATCTGAAATTCGACGTGCCGCCGCCCCCCGTCGGCGCCGGCAAGCTCGCCGAATTCAACGGCGCGGTGGGCGCCCGGCCGGTGTGGGCGGCGATCTCCACCCATGCCGGCGAAGAAGAGATCGCCATAGACGCGCATCTTTCGCTCGCCGCCGAGGTTCCGTCGCTGCTGACCATCATCGTCCCGCGCAAGCCCGAGCGCGGCGCGGAGATCGCCGCTCTCGCCCGCGCGCGCGGGCTCGAGGTCGACCTGCGCTCGCGCGACGGCGAGCCGCGCCGCGGCGCGCAGATCTATGTCGCCGACACGGTCGGCGAACTCGGCCTGTTTTTGCGCGCCGTCAGCGTCGTGTTCACCGGCAAATCGCTCACCGCCGAGGGCGGCCATAATCCGATCGAGCCGGCCAAGCTCGGCTGCGCCATCCTACATGGGCCGCATGTCGAGAATTTCGCGGATATTTACGCCGAGCTCGCCGCCGCCCGCGCCGCCGCCCGCGTGACCGACGCCGAATCGCTGGCGCGCGCGCTGCAATTTCTGCTCTCCGACCCGTCCCGCATGCGCAAGATGGGGCGCGCCGGGGCCGAGGTGGTGAAGAAGCTCGGCGGCGCCTCGCAGAGCATAATGGCGGCGATCGAGCCCTATCTCGCGCAATCGGCGCTCGAGCAGCGATGACGCCGCGTCGCCGCGTCGAAGATGCGCGCGCCTGAGTTCTGGCGACGCGCGCCGGCCTCGCCGCTCGCGCGAGCGCTGGCGCCGCTCGGCGCGATCTATGGGGCCGTGGCCGCGGCGCGAATGGCGCGGCCGGGCGCGCGCGCCGATCTGCCCACGATCGTCGTCGGCGGGCTGACGCTCGGCGGCGACGGCAAGACGCCGGCGGCGCTCGCCCTTGCGTCGCTGCTCGCGGAAACGGGCGAGCGGCCCTGCTTTCTCACCCGCGGCCATGGCCGCCGAAACGCCCGCAGCGCGCCCTTCCTCGTCGATCCGCAAATCCATTCGGCTTGCGACGTCGGAGACGAAGCGCTGTTGCTGGCGCGGCGCGCGCCGACCATCGTCGGCGTCGATCGCGCCGCCGGCGCGAAGCTCGCGCGAGCGCTCGGGGCGACGGCGCTGGTCCTCGACGATGGATTGCAGAGCCGGCGGCTCGAGCCCGATGTCGCTCTGGCGGTCGTCGACGGCGCCTATGGCGCCGGCAATGGGCTATGCCCGCCCGCCGGCCCGTTGCGCGCGCCCATGACGCGCCAGCTCGCCACAGTGGACGCGATCGTCCTCGTCGGAGAGGGCGCGGCCGGAGAGGCGGTCGCCGAGCGAGCGCAGGCGGCCGGAAAAACCATTCTGCGCGCCCGCATCGCGCCCCTCCCCTGCGCGCGTCCCGGCGAGCGGGCGCTGGCCTTTGCGGGGATCGCGCGGCCCGAGAGGTTTTTCGCGACGCTGGAGGCGACGGGCGTCGAGATCGTCGGCCGAAAAAGCTTCGCCGATCATCATGTCTATGCGGAGCGCGAGATCGCGGCGCTGGAGCGCGAGGCGACACGCCTCGGCGCTGGTCTGGTCACGACGGAAAAAGACGCGGTGCGTCTCCCGCCGGCGATGCGCTCTCGCATCGCGGCGCTGCCGATCGCGCTCGTCTTCGAGCCAGCGGATGCGTTGCGCGATCTTTTGCGCCGCGCCGTCGCGCGAAACGAGAGTCTTTCCGTGACACGGAAAGACTCTCGGCTTTTGTTTTGACGCGTTTCCAACGCCGAACCGGTGTCCACTTCGGCTGGAAACGCTCTAGGACTTCTTCGGGAAGGTCACGCCGATGCGGACGAGCTTCGCCTCGGGGCTCGAATAGGCCTCCTGCAGGTCGACGTTCCAATAGCGGAGCTCTTCCAGCGGAATGGGCTCTCCGGTCACCGCGCAGCGCACAAAGGCGCCCGGGCGGCGAATGCGGAAGTCGCCGTCGCGATATTCGACCTCGGCCTCGACCGCGGCCTGCGGCTGTCGTTCGAACCGGTTCATACGAATCCTGCGTCTCGCGCGCTCAGTGAAGCGGCGCACCGACGAAATAAACGAGGTCATACCGGATTTTCAATAGGAGAGACGCAATTGGCAAGGCCGAATTCACGCCAATGGCCGAGCCCTCGTCCGCTTTCCGGCTCGAAACTCACCAGAACACCTGCGCCCGGGCGAGGAAAAGGCTCGGGTGGTCGCCATTGAGAAAGGCGCGATCGGAGGGCGCGATCAGCGTCATCGCGCGCGTCCAATTGGCCTGGAAGCGCACGCCGCGCACCGGATACCAGTTCAGCGCCACGGTCAGATTTTCCTGCCGCCCGCCGAGCGTCGCCGTATTGGCGATCGCCTTTTGCGCGGCCGAGCCCGCGGCCGTCGCCAGATAGACGAAGGCGGCGGGGACGAGGCCGCCATTGTTCAGATCGATCCCCTCATAGCGCGCGGCGACCTCGAAGGCGCCATAGCCGCCCTTGTCCAGCGGATTTTTGATCTTCACATCGCTGTAGGTGCCGGGCGAGCTCCAATTCTTGTCATAGCCGTCATAAGAGGCGGCGCGCGATTCGCCGGTGAGGAACAGCGCGGCGGCGACATGATAGGCGCTGTAATGCAGCTGCGACCCGCCGCCATTGGCGTAGAGAAAGGCGAGCAGCGCGTCCCGCTGATATTGCGCGCCGACATATTCCGCCTCGACGGAGACCGGGCCATAGGCGGCGGCGGCCTCGAAGCCGTAATTGTAGGAATATTTCAGGCAGCTCGGCCGCTGCACGAAGGGCGCGACGAGCTGGCCGGCGCCGGTCGTCGCGACATTGAGCGTCGCCGCCGAGGCCGCGCAGGAGAGGTCCTGCGCCGCCGGAACGCGCACCGTCGCGCCGCCCGCGCCCAGAATTCCGGTGAGCTCCCGCTCGAAGGCGGAGGCGCCGGGGGTGAGATTGGTGGCGTCGGTGGCGCCGGTCGAGCTATTGGGCCGGTGATAGACGAAGGCCGCGCCGAGATGGAGCAGCGCGTCGACCTCGTGGATGGGCGCATAGATGGCGCGCGCCGAAGCGTCCCAATATTGCGCGCCGCCGGGGGGCGGAGCGCTTGCCGCATCCTGCGGGCTGGTCGAGAAAATGCCGCCCTTCAGCGCCCAGCTCTCGTCGCCGAGGCCGACGGCCGCGCCTATGTGGCGGGCCGGGCCGAGATTGGCGGTGAGGCTGCGCTCCATGAAGGTCATATGCTTGTCGCCGTCGAGAACCTCCCGGCCGAAGGGCTCGTGGAAATTGCCGATCTGCAGGGAGACCGGCTGCGCGCTGATCCATTCGGGCAGGAATTTCGCGCGATAGGCGAGATAGGCGTCGCGGATGCCGGCGACGCCGCCGGCGGCGGTGGCGAAATCATATTGGAAGCGATAGATCCAATTGCCGTAAGCGCGGCCGGCGACCTCGAGCTCGGCGCGGCGAAAGCCGGCGTTGCTGCGGCGGATCGTGTCTGCGGAGCTGGCGAAGCCGCCATCGGCATGGATGCGGCCGCCGATCTTGAAATCGAAGCTCTTGTCCTCGCTCTCGACGAAGAGGCCGTTTCTGAAGCTGACGAAGACGGGCGGCGGCGCATTGGCGGCCGGCGCGGATTTCGCCGCATTCAAATGCTTTGTCGCCTCGTGCGTCGCCTTGGACTGAGCGTCGAGCTTGGTCTCGAGGCGCTTCAGCTCGGCTTTCAGCGCTTTTATCTCGCTCGCTGTATCCGCGAGAGCGAGACCGGGCTCACCCAGCGCCGCGACGAGAGCCGCGACTGCGACGCCTTTGCGCCATGCACGAGATTCCGACACTTGCGCCCTCCTCGGTAGAAGCCAGATCGCCACACTGAGCACGGTTGGCTCGAGCGAGGCTCGCGGCCAAGGAACGCCGCGAAGGAACGCGGGGGGAGGAACGCGGGGGAGGAAAGGTCGGCCGAAAATGCGAATGGCCGCCCCTGAGGGGCGGCCATCGATGATTGATCCAACGCCTTTGCGGCGTCTCACCAGAAGACGTTGGCGCGGGCGAGGAAGAAGCTCGGATGCTCGCCGTTGAGATAGGGGCGGTCGGAGGGCGCGACCATCGTCAGCGCCTTCGTCCAATTGGCCTGCAGGCGGAAGCCGTTGACCGGATACCAGTTCAAGCCGATCGTCAGATTGTCCTGACGGCCGCCGAGCGTCGCCGTGCTGGCGAGCGCTTTCTGAGCCGCCGTGCCGGCCGCCGTCGCCGCATAGACATAGTTGCCGTCGACGAGGCCGCCATTATTGAGATTGATCTCGCTGTAGCGCGCCGCGAGCTCCCAGGCGCCCCAGCCGCCCTTGTTGACGGGATCCTTGATCTGGATCGGGCCGAAAGTGCCGGGCGTGAAAAAGTTCTTGTCGTAGCTACCGTAGACGGCGGCGCGCGATTCGCCGGTCAGGAACCACGACCCCTGGACGTAATAGCCGCTGTATTGGAGGCTGGAGCCGCCGCCATTGCCGAGCAGGAAGCCGTTGACCGGATCGCGCTCGTATCGCGTGGCGATATATTCGCCCTGCAGCGAGACGGGGCCATAGCTGGCGGCGGCTTCGAAGCCGTAGCTATAGGCGTATTTCAAGCAGCCGTTCTTCAGAATGAAAGGCGCGGACAAGAGACCGAGGCCGGTCGCGGTCGTCGCCAAGCTGCCGGAGGCGGCGCAAGTCAAATCCTGAGCCGCGGACACGCGCGTCCAGGTTCCGCTGCCGCCCAGAACATCCGCCTCCTCGCGCTCCGTGCCGGCGCCCGGCCGAAGGAAGGCCGAATCGGTGGCGGCCGTCGTGTCCTCTGGCTTGTGATAGCGGAAGGACGAGCCGAGATGCAGCAGCTTGTCCTCTTCCTGAATGGGCGCATAGGTGGCGCGCACCGCCGCGTCCCAATATTGCGCGCCGCCAGTGGGCGGAGCGACCGCAGTGTCCTGCGGCGAGGTGGAGAAGATGCCGGTCTTCACGGTCCAAATCTTGTCGCCGATGGTGACGGCCGCGCCCGTATGGCGGCTCGGCGCCAGGACGGTCGGCATGGCGCGTTCGAGGAAGGTGATGTTGCTCGTCGAGCTGTTCGTCTCCAGGCTGAACGGCTCGAAGAAATTGCCGACCTGGAAGGTGACGGGCTGTGTCGTGATCGATTCCGGCAGCAATTTGGCGCGATAGCCCACATAGGCGTCGCGTATGCCGGTCACGCCGGCGTTGGTGAAATCATACTGGAACCGGTAGTACCAGTCTTTGTAGGCCTTGCCTTCGATCCAGATCTGCGCGCGGCGGAAGCCGACATTGCTGCGCGACATTGTGTCGGCCGAGCTGGCGAAGCCGCCGTCGATCTGCATGCGGCCGCCGATCTTGAAGCTGAACGCCTTGTCCTCGGTCTCGACGAAGAGGCCGTTGCGGAAGCTGACGAACACCGGCGGCGGGGCGACGAGCCCGGGCAGGGTCTTGGCGGAGTTCAGCGCATTCTTGACCTGGACATTGGTCTTGGCCTGATCGGCGACCTTGGCCTCGAGCCGCTTGAGCTCCGCCTTCAGCGCCTTGATCTCACTCGCCGTATCGGCCAGCGCAGACGCCGGAGCGCCCAGCAGCCCGCAGAATGCGGCGAGCGCCACGCCGCCCGAGAGCCGCCGCGCCATTTTCGACCCGATTTTCTGTTCTTTCATCAAAGCCCCCTGCGCTCGTCGTTCGGCGCGCGGCGTGAACGGTCCGGATTTCTGTTCGACGGGCGGGGTTTCATTCGATCGAATGAACATCTCGCATCGACGACAAGTCTCCCGGGTCCGAAGCGGACACGCGAAGCGCTCGACAATTACGCCATTTGCCTATTCATCGACAAATGACGCCTAAATTCTCGCCAACTCCGCTCATCCGACGAGCTTCGACAGGCGAAATGTTCTTTGGATACATCACATGTAATTGTCTTACATTTCGATTGGCCGTCAGCGCAAGGCCCGAGTCGCCGCCACGTAAGGTTTTTCACGTAAGTGTTGCCGATCGGCCACGATTGGAGGCGCGCAGAATATGAGGCGCGACGATATTGCGGCCCCGCCCTCACCGCGCCCGAGCGATCGGATCGCCATCGCCGAAGCCCGCGCGACGGCAAAAAATACCAATAATCTAAAAGGCTTATCTCGAACTTACGGGCAAACGCGCGCCCCGCCCGCGTGGCATTTGGGCAACACCTTACGTAGAAAGCGCCGTCACAAATCGCCGCCCTTCCTTTTTGTGATGATTGTGTCACGTAACGCCTCTAGCGCTGCCGTAGCGGTAATCAATTCAAGGCTAGAGGCTGACCGACATGACACAGGTACCGAACGTTCAGACGATCGCGAGAGGCGCGACGCCTTCGAAGCTGCTGGGAGGCGTGGCCGCCATCGCCCTCCTCGGCGCGTTCGGCGCGCCCACGGCGGCCGTCGCCGACACGTCGAGCGAGATCAAGGCGCTGAAGGCCGAGCTGAAGCGGCTCGAGCACAAGCTCGACGAGCAGGCCAAGGCGACCCATCAGGTCAAGAACGCGCTGAATTCCGCCAAGGGCGCGCCTGGCGGCAACGCCCCGCCGCCGGTGTTCATCAGCTTCCGCAACGGCCTCTATGTCGAGACCGAGGACAAGAGCTTCGACTTCAAGATCGGCGGCCGCATCCAGGCCGACGGCGGCTTCACCAGCTATCCCTCCGCCTCCGGCGCCCGCAGCAATGTCGGCTTCCGCCGCGCCCGCCTCGAGGTCGAGGGCAAGGCCTATAAGAACTGGTATTACAAGTTCCAATACGACTTCACCGGCACCGGCGTGACCGGCATTCGGGACGCGTTCGTCGCCTATCGCGACACGCTGCTGCCGGAGTCGATCACCAAGCAGCCGGTCACCTTCCAGGTCGGCAGCCAGTACGAGCCCTTCAGCCTGGAAACGCTGAACTCGTCCAAGCACATCACCTTCATCGAGCGCGCGCTTCCCGGCGCCCTGGCTCCGGATCGCCATGTCGGCGCCAAGATCGGCCTCGGCGACAAGCAGTGGAGCGTGCAGGCGGGCGTGTTCTCGACGAGCTTCGGACAGGACACCGCGCAGGCGCCCGCCGTCACCGGCCATCAATATTGGGACCTGACGACGCGCGCCACCTATGCGCCGATCGTCGAGGAGGACAAGCTGCTGCATTTCGGCGGCTCGTTCATGTTTCATAAGCCGAACGACTCGACCGCGGCCCAGGACCCGAACAATCTGCTGCCGGGCACCGGCTCGCGCGACGAGACCGACATTCTCAACAACCGCTATGTCGTCGTGCCCGCGGCTCAGGCGCTCACCTGCAGCCCGGTCTATAAATCGGCGGCCGGCGTCGCCCTGCTGTGGACGCCCGGCTATCTGCAGAACAGCTGTCTGAAATACAGCTTCAACTATAATTTCGAAGTGGCGGCCGCTTATGGGCCGTTCTCGGTCCAAGGCGAATATTCCGGCGCTCATTACGAGCGTGATGCGGGGACGGCCTTGGCGCTCGGCAACAATGGCGGATCGAGCCTCAATTACAGCGGCTATTATGTCCAGGGCTCGGTGTTCCTGACTGGCGAGTCCCGCGCGGCCTCCTATAAGGGCTACGACAAGGACTGGAACACGCCGGGCACCTTCAGCGACGTCGTGATCCTCAATCCGCTCAGCAAGGGCGGCCTCGGCGCGTGGGAATTCGCCGCGCGCTACAGCGAGTTGAACCTCAACAATGGCGGTCTCGTCAGCGGTCCCTACGCCTATTGGGCGGCGGTGGCCGGCGGCGCCGCCGACAAGGCGCTCGCGAGCACGGCGACGCTCGGCGGCCGCGAGGAGAACCTCACTCTGGCGCTCAACTGGTATCCGGTGAAGGGCGTTCGCTTCCAGGCCAACTGGACGCGCGCCATGACGCTCGTCGCTCCGTCCGACAAGCCCTATCTCAATGGCCAGCATCCAAGCACCTTCCTCGCTCGCGCCCAGGTTTTCTGGTGAGCGAAGACGCCGGCCTTCGCAGGCCCGGCGAGACGTTTCGATCGAGAAGAGGCCGCCCTCACGGGCGGCCTTTTTCCGTTATGAAACGGATATTTATAACGTGACATTTCCGCCACAGAAGCGCGGGAATTGGCGAGGACCGCCGCCACGCTCGCGCTATCTCTCTAGTCATTCCCTATAGTCTATGATTAAGGAATTTTACTGAGCCATTCATATGGGGACGATCATGAAGGAACACGGCGACACCCGCGGCTTGGCCGCGCGCCTCTCGGGCGGCGTGGCGCTCGTCGCATTTTGCGGGCTGCTGGGCGTTCCCGCCTCGGCGCTGGCGGATACGGCGAGCGAGATCAAGGCGCTGAAGGCGGAGCTCAAGCGGCTCGAGGCCAAGGTCACGCAGCAGGCCAAGGATCACGCCCAGGTCAAGAACGCGCTCAACTCCGCCAAGGGCGCGCCGGGAACCAGCGCGCCGCCGCCGGTGTTCGTCTCCTTCCGCAACGGCCTGTTCGTCGAGACCGAGGATCAGGACTTCAACTTCAAGCTCGGCGGGCACATACAGGCCGACGGCGGCTTCGCTTCCTCCGCCGACACCATCTCGCGCTCCAATGTCGGCTTCCGCCGCGCCCGCCTCGAGGTCGAGGGCAAGGCCTTCAAGAACTGGTTCTACAAGCTCCAATACGACTTCACCGGCGCCGGCGTCGCCGGCATTCGCGATTTCTATTTCGCCTATCGCGACAAATTCCTGCCGCCGGAGATCAGCTCGCAGCCGGTCACCATTCAGATCGGCAATTTCCGCGAGCCCTTCAGCCTCGAATCGACCGAATCGTCGAAATATTTCACCTTCATCGAGCGCTCTCTGCCCTCCGTCCTCTCGCCGAGCCGCCATACCGGCGCCGCGGTCGCCGTCGGCGACAAGCAGTGGAACATCAAGGCCGGCGTGTTCTCGACCAGCCCGCAGGACACCGCGACCGCGCCGCCCACGAGCGAGGCCCAATATTGGGATGCGGCTGTGCGCGGCGTCTATGCGCCGATCGTGGAAGAGGACAAGCTCCTCCATCTCGGCGGCTCCTTCAAATATCACAAGCCGAACAACACCACCGCGGCGACCGACGCCGCCAATCTGCGCCCCGGCCAATCGCCCGAGCGCGAGGAGACCGACGTGCTCGGCGGCGGCGGCGCGCTCACCCGCGTCTCCGCGGCGCAGGACCTCTCCTGCGGCGCCTCGGCGGCCAGCCTCAACATCGCGACAACCGGGGCCGGCCAGCTCATCGCCCCCTTCGCGCGGCGCTCGAGCTGCCTGAAATATTCCTATAATTACGGCTTCGAGGCCGCCGCCGCCTATGGCCCGGTCTCGCTGCAGGCCGAATATATCGCCGCCCAATATGAGCGCGACTTCACCAATGCGCTCATCTTCGGCAATGGCGGCGGAACCAGCCTGCGCTATAGCGGCTATTACGTCTTCGGCTCCGTGTTCCTGACCGGCGAATCCCGCGCGGCCACCTACAAGGGCTATGACAAGGACTTCAACACGCCCGGCAGCTTCGGCGACGTGCAGATCAAGAATCCGCTGAACAAGGGCGGCTATGGCGCCTTCGAGCTGGCGGCGCGCTACAGTGAGCTCAATCTCAACAATGGCGGGCTCGTCGACGGAAGCTTCGTCTATGCGGCGACCGCCGCCGGCAACGCCGCGCAGAAGGCGCTGGCCAGCACGGCGACGCTCGGCGGGCGGCAGGACAATCTCACCGTCGCGCTGAACTGGTATCCGGTCAAAGGCGTGCGCTTCCAGGCCAATTGGACCAAGACGCTGACGCTGATCGCCCCCTCCGACCGCCCCTATCTCAACGGCGAGCATCCGAGTCTCTTCCTCGCAAGAGCCCAGATCTTTTGGTGAGAAGGACCTTCGGGTCGAAGCGTTCTACACAACGCTCCCAAGTCGCGCGGCCGCCCCCTTTCGGGCGGCCGTCGCATTTTCGCGCTGCGCGATCCGGCTGCGGATATTTCCGCCATGCGGAAAATTTAATAATAACTTAAGACGTTCCTGTCGCCGATTCGGCGAAGCGTCGGTAATCGATACATTTACCTAAGCGTAAACACGTAATTCGATTGATCGTTGCTTCGACGGATTCCGAATATGTCCAATATCACCCGCATTTCTGTCGTCGTTGCGACAGTCACGCAAGGCGTCGCCGCGGGGCGCGCCGAAGAACTCCCGAAGCGTCAAGCCGCGCCGGTCGAATATGTCCGCATCTGCGATCAATATGGGTCGGCCTTTTTCTATATTCCGGGCAACAATACCTGCCTGCGCATCGGCGGCGCGGCCGTCGCCGAATGGCGGTCATGGAGCACCTCCTATCGCATGTCGCGCAACATCATCGCGACCGACAATCCTTTCGCCTTCGGCCCGAGCGTCAACACAAATCCGCTCGGCATTCCGGGCCATGTGCCCAATCTCGGCTATTCCAATGCGCGCAGCGGCGACAATAGCGGCTTCGTCGGCATTGGCCGGCTGGAGATGGACGCCCGCGCGCCGACCGATTACGGCACGATGCGCGCCTTCGTGCGGCTCGAATCCTGGTTCGGCTCGGACAGCAGCGCGGCGACCGGCTCGATCAGCGGCTCGCAATATTTCGGCGCGGCCAATTTCTCCAACGGCAATGTGTTCCGGACCACGGCGCGCGAGACGACGATCCTCAACAAGGCTTTTCTGCAATTCGGCGGCCTGACCGCCGGCCGCGTGCAGTCCTTCTTCGATTTCTACACGGACATCATCGATTGGGAGGCGCTGCGCGGCTCCAACGCCACTGTCGGCGCGCTGGCCTACACCTATAGCTTCCGAGACGGCGTCTCGCTCTCCTTTTCCCTGGAGGACAATGTCTCGCGGCGCGGCTTCATCGGCTCGACGATCGGCGCCTATAATTACATCGCCGCGGTCTATGGCCTCACGGGCGCGGCGGCGGACGCCGCCGCTGCGGCCTGGGGCACGCGCTTCACCGGCGTGCCGGACGGCGTGCAAATCCCCGAGATCGTCACCGCCTTCCGCATCGACCAGCCCTGGGGCGCGGTGCAGATCTCCGGAGCGGCGCATCAGCTGCGCACCTCCACCTATTCCCGCAACGCCACTGTGGCGACGCCCGTCACCGGCCTGCCGCTCGGCACCGCCATCCCCGCCGCCTCGCAGGAGGACTATGGCTACGCCGCCCAGATCGGCTGGCAATTCAATCTCGACAAATTCGCCCCCGATATTTTCCCCGAGGGCGACAAATTATGGCTGCAAGGAACCTACGCCCGCGGCGCCGTCGGCTATCTGATGGGCAATAATCTTAGCTTCAACGGCGGCCCCGTGAATGGCAACGCTTTCTACGGCTATGGCAATGGCGGGATCAAAGCCAGCAATGGCTGGGAGTTCCTGAGCTTCGACTGCATTTGGACCGCCGCCGTCCATTGCGACAAATCGCTGGGCTGGGTGGCGCTGGCGGCGTTCAAGCATTATTGGACGCCGACGCTCTCCTCCGGCTTCTTCGGCTCCTTGATGGAGCTCTACTACAGCCGCAGCGCGATAGCGGATTTCGGCGGCGGCGTCGGCGCGGTCAACACGACGGAATATCGGGTGGGCTCCAATCTCGTTTGGACGCCGATCAAGAATTTCGATCTCGGCGGCGAGCTGATGTATCTGCGCGACAATCATCACAGCCGGCCGGTGGGGCTCGCGCCGGACATTGCGCTCTGGTCGGTCGGCCTGCCGTCCTTCAAGGGCGCCAACGCCACTGTGGAGGGCCGTGTGCGCCTGCAACGCTCGTTCTGACGCGTTAAAGTGTTTTCGAGCGAGGTGGGAACCGGCTCGCGTGAAGAAAACACGACAGAATATGGGAATCTAGGGTCTTTCCGGTTCAATCTGAACCGGAAAGACCCTAGCTCTCGCGCGCGAAGACGCCGTCGGCTTCCATCATCTCCAGCAGCATGCCCTCGCGCAGGCCGCGATCGGCGATGCGCGTGCGCGAAGCTGGAAAGACGCGGCGTATGGCCTCGAAGATCGCGCAGCCGGCGAGCACGAGATCGGCGCGCTGCGGGCCGATGCAGCCATTGGCGGCGCGCTGGTCGAAATCCATGGCGCGCAGAGAATCGATCGCGCGCGTGGCGTCCTCGTCGGAGAGCCACAGCCCGTCGACGCGCCAGCGGTCGTAGCGCTCGAGGCCGAGATGCACGCCGGCGAGCGTCGTCACCGTGCCGGAGGTGCCGAGCAGATGGAAACGCTCGCAGCGCCGCTCCGCCGCCGTGCGCTCGGCGAAGGAGGCGAGCGCCTCGAAGGCGCGCGCGATCATCGTCTCATAAACCGCGGCGCTGACGCTCTTGCCGCCGAATCGCTCCGCGAGCGAGACGACGCCGAGCTCGAGCGAGGTCCAATGGCGCAATTGACAGCCGCGCGCGTCGCGCGTCAGCCAGACGAGCTCGGTGGAGCCGCCGCCTATGTCGAACAGCAATATGCTCTCCGCGCGCGGGTCGGCGAGCGAGCCGCAGCCGCGAGCGGCCAGGCGCGCCTCGGTCTCGCGGTCGATGACCTCGAGCAGCAGGCCGGTGCGCTCGCGCACGCGCTCGACGAATGCGGCGCCGTTCTCGGCGGCGCGGCAGGCCTGGGTGGCGATGAGCCGGGCGCGGGAGACGCCGCGGGCGCTCATTTTCTCGCGGCAGACGTCGAGGGCGTCGAGCGTGCGCTCGATCGCCGGCTCGCAAATGCGCTGGGACGCGCCCATGCCCTCGCCGAGCCGCACGATGCGCGAGAAGGCGTCGACGATGCGCAGCATGTCGGTCTTGCGCCGCGAGCGCTGCTCGGGCCGCGCGATCAGCAGCCGACAATTATTGGTGCCGAGATCGAGCGCGGCGTAGACATGATCGTCGCGACGCTCGGCCGGGAGGCCGCGGGCGCTTTGCGCATGTTTCGGCGAGCCGTCGGCGCACGGGCGGGCGGGATCGCTCGATCCGTCGTCGGACGCGCGCGTCCCGGCGCCTGCGCGCGCCGCCTCGCCGCCGCCCAGGGCCCCGCCCCAATGTTCCGGTTTTTTCAACCCGCCTCCCGACCGGCCTTTTCCCTTTGCGCCGCCGCGCCGCCGGTCTTTGTTTCGAACGGCGACTCTCATGGCCGATCGGGGGAAGTGTAGCAAGGCCGGCGGGAATGCCAAGGAGCGCGTTTTCCGAGCGTGAGCTTCGACATTGTGGAGAGGGGCCTCGACGCGGGCTTCAAGCGCAGCGATCATGTTGACAGGGACGAGCCCTCTCTTTAGATCAGCGCGACGCGCCGCTTCGCATGCGCGCCGTTGGGGGATAGTTCAACGGTAGAACAGCGGACTCTGACTCCGTTAATCTTGGTTCGAATCCAGGTCCCCCAGCCAATAAAATCAATGATTTAAAATATGATGTCACTTGCGAGCGCCGGATATGTCACCGACATGTCACCGTGCGGCGCGCGCCGACTGCGGAGCGTCGCTCGCCGCGGCCGCGCAATTCTGAGAAACATCGCGCATGACAGCGATCGAGCGCCGGCGAGCCACCGCTATCATTGCGACCTATGCCCCGCCCCCTGCGACGGCTCCTCGGCGAACGCCGCGATTCTGACCGGCGCGCCCCGCACTTTCCTCGGCTCGCTGCGGGTGGAGTTCCGACGCTCACTCGAACGTCACGCTGAGCCCGTGGCGTTCGAGCTCCTCCTCTATCGCCTCCAAAATCGCTTGCAGCTCGACGATGTCGATGACGATCTCCTCGTCGGGCGCATCCCAATGGTCGATGTCGTCGAGGCGGATGAAGAAATCCGTGTCCTCGTCGGCGTCCGGCGGCGGGACAGAATTGGCGATCGTCAGCACATGGCCGCCGGAGAGGACGCGGATCGCCCCTTCCGTCATCTCGATCTGGATCGCATTGCGCCGCGCCATGCCGATGCTCCCGCTTTCGCGCTCACTCTACAATCAATCCGGCCCTGACGGCCACTTTTCGCATCAAGGTCGGAAGCCCCTCCTCGGAAAGGCGCGAGAGCGGAATCCAGCGGCCGTTCTCGATATGGGGCGGCGGCGCCGGAAGCGTCGCGGCGAATATTGTGAGCCGCAGCGAAAAATGCGTGAACACATGCTCGACCTCGCCCGGCAGCGCCCGCCAGCGCGCCGCGACAGGCGCATGTGCGCCTGCCCGTGAGGGGTCGAAATCGACGCGGAAGGGCGTCGAGGGAAATTCGCTCATGCCGCCGAGCAAGCCGCGCGCCGGCCGCGTGCGCAGCAATGCCGCGCCGCCGCTCGTCAGCACGAAGGCGGCGCCGCGCCGCAAGGGCTTCTCCAGTCTCGGCGCCTTGACGGGGAAACGCTCCGTCTCGCCGCGCCGCGCCGCCGCGCAGGCGGGAGCGAAGGGGCAGAGATCGCAGCGCGGCCCGCGCGGTGTGCAGACCGTCGCGCCGAGATCCATCAGCGCCTGGGTAAAATCGCCCGTACGGGCGGGCGGAAGCAGCGTCTGCGCCTTCTCGCGCAATTCGCGCTTGGCCTCGCGCAGCGGCCTGTCGATGGCGAAAAGCCGGGCGACGACGCGCTCGACATTGCCGTCCACCGCGACGGTCGGCGCATCGAAGGCGATGGCGGCGACGGCCGCCGCCGTATAGGGGCCGACACCGGGCAGGCAGAGAAGCTCGGCCTCGTCCCGCGGGAAAATTCCCTGGCGCTCGACGGCCACCTGCTGCGCGCAGGCGTGCAGATTGCGGGCGCGGGCGTAATAGCCGAGGCCGGCCCAGGCCTTCATCACCTCGTCGAGCGGGGCGGCGGCCAGCGCCGCGACGCTCGGCCAGCGCGCGAGAAAAGCGTGAAAATAGGGTTTGACGGCCTCCACCGTCGTCTGCTGCAGCATGATCTCCGACAGCCAGACGGCGTAAGGGTCGGCGCGCTCGCCCGGCCCGGCGCGCCAAGGCAGATCGCGCCGGCGACGGTCGTACCAGGCCAGCACCTCGGCGAGCCGCGCGCGCGGTTCGGGACGCGGCGACGTTTCGGCGGATGAGTTGGCGGACGCTCTCGGCATGGGCTAACCTGTCCATAACGAGATCGGATGCGATCGCGCAAGGAGAGAGCATGGCCGGACCAGCCACGGGGCGCTCGAAATCCAGGCAATCGCGCTCGCTCGGCGAATTCGTCGACAAGGCGCTCGACCCGCTGGCCGCGCGCCAGGGCTTCAGCGAGTCGTCGCTGCTGCTGCGCTGGGAGGCGATCGTCGGCGCGCGCGTCGCGGCCATATGCGAGCCGATGAAGCTGCAATGGCCGCCGCGCGCCAAGAATCGCCCGGCCGAGAAGAAAGACGAGCCGGCGACGCTGGCGCTGCGCGTCGAGCCGGGCTTTGGCCTCGACATTCAGCATATGAGCGCCGCCATCATCGAGCGCGTGAACACGCATCTCGGCTGGCGCTGCATCGCCAAGGTGACGATGAAGCAGGAGCCGCTGCTCCCCCGCCGGGCGCGGCCGACGAAGCCGCCCGTCGACCTCGCCGCGCGACGACAGGCGGAGGCCGTGACCGAAGGGGTCGCCGACGAGAGGCTGAGGGCCGCGCTGGTCGCTCTGGGCGAACGCGCGCTGGCCAAGCCTGCGCCGTGACGCCTGGAGTTTTTCCGTGTTTCATGGAAACAAGGAAAGACGCCAGGCTTCTGTTTTGACGCGTTGCCAACGCCGAACCGCGCCGGAAACATTCTATTGGATGATCCAATAAGCGTCCGGATCGCCCCTCATATGGACTTTGACCAGCCGGCTGAAGGGCGGGATGAGCTCGACGACGATATCGCCGCCGAGCACGCGGCAATCCTTGCTCTTCAAGCCGCGACGGATGATCTCGCGCGCCGCCTCGAGGTCATATTGCTCGGCGAGCTCGATGACGCGCTGCATGTCGGCGCGCTCCTTGCAGCCGGCATAGCCCGGAAATCCTTCATAGATGACGGCGACCTCGACGGCCGCCGCGGGTCGCAGGAGAAAAGGCGCGAGCGCCGCGCCGAGAAAAAATGCCGAGAGCTTCATAGTCGTCTCCGCTGAAAAGATCGGGTCGCCCGCATCGGACGCGGACACTTTGAAAAAAATAGGCGGCAATGATCATCGACGCACGGGCGAATCACTGCGCCTATGGTCGCTCATCCGGCGGGAAAATTCCGCAGCGAATTTATCGAAATCGCTCGACTGCGTAGGGGGCCGGATCGGTGAAGGGCGCCTCGCCCGTCATCATCTCGGCGAGCAGCCTGCCACTCACCGGCCCCAGCGTGAAGCCATGATGCTGATGGCCGAAGTCGAACCAGAGCCCCTGATGGCGCGGCGCCTTGCCGATGATCGGCAGCATGTCCGGGAAGCAGGGCCGGCAGCCCATCCAGGGCTTGGGGTCGAGCCGCTCCGCGAGGGGGAAGAGCGTGCGAGCGAGGATCTCGTCCTTATCCACCTGCACGGGCGTCGGCGGCGCGTCGCGGCGGGCGAATTCGGCGCCGGTGGTGAGGCGCACGCCGCGCGTCATCGGCGCCAATACGTAGCCATTGTCGGCGTCGAGCACCGGATGGAAGAGCCGCGCGCCCTCCGCCGCTGCGTAATGCATGTGATAGCCGCGCTTGACCGCGAAAGGCAGATCATAGCCGAGCGGGCGGAAGATCTGGTCCGACCAGGGGCCGAGCGCGACGACGATGTCGCGGACGATCAGCGCGCCATCGTGAGTCGGCACGCTCCAATGTCCGTCGCGCGTCTGCTCGAGGGCGCGCACGTCGCCGGCGAGGAAACGCCCGCCGCGGCGCTGGAACAGCGCGGCATAGGCCTGCGCCACAGCGCAAGGATCGGCGACCGAGGCGGTGTCGCGAAAATGCACGGCGCCGACGACCGGCGCTATGTCGGGCTCCAGCGCCGAGAGGCCGGCGGCGTCCAGCTCCTCGACGCGCAGCGAGAAATCGCGCAGACGGGCGGCGTCGACGACGCCTTTGGCGAGGCTCTTCTCGCTGCGATAGAGCTTGATCCAGCCGGTACGGCGCACGATGTCGCCCGCGCCCGAGAGCTGGATCAGCGCGTCATGCTCCTCGAGGCAGCGCTCGACCAGCGGCAGCGCGTCCAGCGCGTGACGCTTGGCGCGCTCCGGCGCGCTCTCGCGGAAATAGCGCCACAGCCAGGGCGCGACGCTGGGCAGCGCGGAGAAGTGATAATGCGCCTGCGGCGAGAGATTGAGCGCATAGCGGATGAGATCGCCGAAATCGCGCGGAAAGAGATAGGGAAAGATGGAGGCGCGCTCGATGAGCCCGGCATTGCCGAAGCTGGTCTCGAGCCCGGCCGCGCCATGGCGGTCGACGAGGACCACCTCGCGCCCGCGCGCCTGCAGATGCAGGGCGGCCGACACTCCGACCATTCCCGCGCCCAGCACGGCGACATCGGCGGTCTGCTGCATAAGGTCCTCCGGGCAAACGCATTCTGAAGCGGAATATGGCGGCGCGGGCGGGCGAACGCCAGCGCAGGCGTCGGTTCATCCGCAGCAATATTGCGGCCAGCGAGCCAACGGGGAGACTCCTTCTCCCGCCCGCGGGAGAAGGTGGCCCGGCGCAGCCGGGTCGGATGAGGGCCCTTCGTGTCCTATATGTGTCGCACCTGCGGCAGCGCTTCGCAAAACCTCTTTATTAAAGTGGCTGCATCGGGGCAGATCGCGTCATGAGAATACAGATACAGCACCGCCGCCATCGAAAAAGGGAGTTCGACGGGCCCTCATCCGACCCTCGCTGACGCGAGGGCCACCTTCTCCCGCGAGCGGGAGAAGGAAGAGCGCGCCCCTTCACTCGGCCATTCGAAAGGCTTAAACGAGCCTTTCTCCTGCCGCGCCCCGGCGGCTCCAAGGATAGAGAGCCCATGATCCCCCGCTATTCCCGCCCCGAGATGACGAAGATTTGGGAGCCGCAGACGCGCTTTCGCATCTGGTTCGAGATCGAGGCCTATGCCTGCGACGCGCTCGCCGAGATCGGCGTCATCCCCAAGGAGAGCGCCAAGGCGATCTGGGACAAGGCCGATTTCGTCACTTTCGACGTCGCCCGCATCGACGAGATCGAGCGCGTGACCAAGCATGACGTCATCGCCTTCCTCACCCATCTCGGCGAGTTCATCGGCCCGGATTCGCGCTTCGTGCATCAGGGCATGACCAGCTCCGACGTGCTCGACACCTGTCTCGCCGTGCAATTGGCGCGCGCCGCCGATCTTCTGATCGCCGATGTCGATGGATTGCTCGGCGCGATAAAGCGCCGCGCGCTGGAGCATAAATATACGCCGACGATCGGCCGCTCCCATGGCATTCACGCCGAGCCGACCACCTTCGGCCTGAAGCTCACGCAGGCCTATGCCGAGTTCACACGTTCGCGCGAGCGCCTCGTCGCCGCGCGCAAGGAGGTCGCGACCTGCGCCATCTCCGGCGCCGTCGGCACTTTCGCCAATGTCGATCCGCGCGTCGAGGAGCATGTGGCCAAGCAGCTCGGCCTCGCGGTGGAGCCCGTCTCGACGCAAGTCATTCCGCGCGACCGCCATGCGGCCTTTTTCGCGACGCTCGGCGTCGTGGCGTCATCCGTGGAGCGGCTGGCGATCGAGATTCGCCATTTGCAGCGCACGGAGGTGCTGGAGGCGGAGGAATATTTCTCGGCCGGGCAGAAGGGCTCCTCCGCAATGCCGCATAAGCGCAATCCCGTGCTCACGGAAAATCTCACCGGCCTCGCGCGCCTCGTGCGCGGCATGGTGACGCCGGCGCTGGAGAATGTCGCGCTGTGGCATGAGCGCGATATTTCGCACTCCTCCGTCGAGCGCAATATCGGACCCGACGCGACAGTGACGCTGGACTTCGCGCTGGCGCGAATGACCAGCGTCATCGATCAGCTCATGATCTATCCCGAAAATATGCAGAAGAATCTCGACCGCCTCGGCGGGCTCGTGCATTCGCAGCGCGTGCTGCTGGCGCTGACGCAAAAGGGCGTCTCGCGCGAGGACGCCTATGCGCTGGTGCAGCGCAACGCCATGCCGGTGTGGCGCGGCGAGGGCGAGTTCCGCACGCTGCTCGGCGCCGACGCCGAAGTGAGCGCGAAGCTCTCGCCCGCGGAGCTCGATGAATTATTCGACATCGCCTATCACTTCAAGCATGTCGACACGATCTTCGATCGCGTGTTCGGCAAGGCGTGATGTGACGATGATTGCCTGAAAGCTCGCATTCAATTCGGCTCATTTGCCCGGCCCTCACGCCACAGGGCTCCGTATCCAGGTCGACGAGTTCCTACACAACAGCGTCATGCCCGCGCTCGTCGCGGGCATCCACGCCGAGACCTTGCGACACACGGGCGAGAAGGGGCGGCGATGTTCCGCTCATATTCTTAGCTTTCCGCGTCGTCACGGCGTGGATGGCCGCGACAAGCGCGGCCATGACGCTTGAAACATGGCGCTTGAAACATGTCTGCTCGTTAACTCGAGTTCGGAGCCCCTCCCTCACGCCATCGTCTGTTTGCCGTTCTCGTCGAACAGAACCTCGGTCTCGTCCTCGCCCATCACGATGAGCGCGCGGGCGAGGCCGCCCTCGGCGCGATATTCGTAAGTGTGGCTCAGCTCCACCTCGCCATAGACGAGCTTCTCGCAGACGAGCAGCCGCTCCTCGCCATCGAAGCGCGCGCGGAAATAAGTGTTGCGGTTGTTGAGATCATTGGGGTCGAGCTGCGACATCAGATTGAGCGGCAGCCCCACGCCGCTGTAGGTCAGAAAATAGCGATAATCCTCGGCTTCCGTGCTCATGCGTTTTTCTCCCCGCGGGCCGTCCCGCGCTCGCCCGGCCGGCCTCGTCGGAGCCATGGCCTAGCGCGATGCGCAGAAAAAGAAAACCGCCTCGCTGCGACGGATTTGTCGCTTGACGAATCCGAGAATCGAGATCACCATTTCATCATCGCGTCACAGAAGCCGAGGGCCGCGGCGAATACGCCGGCCCGAGGCGGACAGATCGAGCGGGACCTCGAGGGATGAGAGCGCGATAAGCGGGCCGGCGTGGCAACGCGCGCAGGCCTAAGTCGAGCGATACATGCGAGAGGAGCATGACGCCACCGGGTCACACCCTCTGACCTCAGCCGAGGTCGATGGCGCGGCGGAGAAATCGAGCGCTGATTTCCTCGAGCGCCGACATTCGTGACATCCCGACGGGCGGCAGAACGCGAAGGCCAAGCGCGACGCCTCCCGTAACTCCGAATCTGGATCTTTCCGGACATTTCGCATTCTGCGAAAGCCAAGCGGCCCCGCCAGCCTCAGCGCTGCGGGGCCTTCTCTCGTCGGCTCCGCTACGAGGTCCACGCTCCCTGGCCCAGCGCCGAAATCATTTGAAATTCGTCCGCATATTCGCTAGCGCCTGCCTGCGGCGCAGCGTCGCGGAGGCGTCGATTTGAAAATCGTCATCGTCGATGAGAGTCCCGTGCGGGCGGCGATCCTCGAGGACGGATTGCGCGAGGCCGGCTTCACCAATGTCGAGCGCATCGGCGAAATGCGCAGCCTGCTCGCGCGCATCTATGCGATCGACCCCGACGTCATCCTCATCGATCTCGCCAATCCGAGCCGCGACATATTGGAGCAGATGTTCCAGGTGAGCCGCGCCGTGCGTCGGCCCGTCGCCATGTTCGTCGATCAGAGCGACACCGCCTCCATTCAGGCCTCGGTCGACGCCGGCGTCTCCGCCTATATCGTCGATGGGCTGAAGAAAGAGCGCATCAAATCGATCCTCGATCTGTGCATATCGCGTTTCAACGCCTTCTCGCATCTGCAGGACGAATTGGCGCGCGCCAAATCGGAGATAGAGGAGCGCAAGACGATCGACCGCGCCAAAGGCCTGCTGATGAAGGCGAAGAAGCTCAGCGAAGAGGACGCCTATCGGCTGATGCGCAGCACGGCGATGCGCGAGAAGAAGAAGATTTTCGAGATCGCCCAGGCGATCATCACCGCCTCGGAGCTGTTCAAATGACCGCGGAGCGCGAACATTTACGCATCGGCTTCATTCCGCTCGCCGACGCCGCATCGCTCTTCGTCGCCGTCGACAAGGGTTTTGCCGCACAGGAGGGACTCGACGTCGAGCTCGTGCAGGAAGTCTCCTGGTCCAATGTGCGCGACAAGCTCAATATCGGCATGTTCGACGCCGCGCATCTTCTGGCGCCCATCGCCGTCGCCTCGAGCCTCGGCGTCGGCCATGTGAAGACGCCGATCGTCGCTCCCTATAATCTCGCCATGAATGGCAACGCCATCACCGTATCGCCTTCGCTGCACGCGGCGATGAATGCGCGCCTCGACGGCGACGCGCACGATCCGCGCGCCACCGCCAGAGCGCTGGCGCGCGTCGTCGCCGATCGCAAGGCTGCGCAGACGGAGCCGCTGACCTTCGGCATGACCTTCCCCTTCTCGGGACATAATTATCAATTGCGCTATTGGATGGCGGCCGGCGGCGTCGATCCGGACGAGGATGTGCGGCTCGTCGTGCTGCCGCCGCCCTATATGGTCGGCAGTCTCGCGCAGGGCCATGTCGACGGCTTTTGCGTCGGCGCGCCATGGAATTCGGTCGCCGTTGATCTCGGCGTCGGACATATTCTGCATTTTTCGGTCGAGCTATTCTCACGCTGCGCGGAAAAGTCGCTCGCCATGCGCGAGCGCTTCGCGCTGGAGCACCCGAATGTCGTCGCCGCGCTGCTGCGCGCCCTGCATCGCGCCGCGCGCTTCGTCGCCGAGGCCGATCCGCATGAAGTCGCCGCCATTCTCGCGCGGCCGGATCGCGTCGGCGTCGACGCCCAGGTGATTTTGCGGACGCTGCAAGGCCGTCTCAAAGTGACGCCGGACGGCGCGACGCGCGAGAATGCGCGCTATCTCCTGCTCGGCCAGGAAGGCGCCGAGCGGCCCGATCCGACACAGGCCGCATGGCTCTATGCGCAAATGGCCCGCTGGGGACAGGCGCCGGTTTCACCCGCGCATCTCGACGCGGCGAAAAACGTGTTTCGCGCCGATCTCTTCGACGCCGCGCTGCCCTCCGCCACCGCGCCGACGCCGCCAACCGGCGATGCGATCGGCGCCTTCTCGGGGCCGGTCTTCGACGATCGCGACATCGGCGCCTATCTGTCGGCCTTCCCGATCCGCCGCGCATAGCCTGTTTTTTGTCGATATGGCGCCCGCGCATTGTGCAAGGCGCCGGCTCGCGCATCGCCCCGCGCCGACGCGGCTTTCTGATAGCTCATTGATTTTCATTGTCTATAGGCACTTTCGCCGTTTGGCGCGCCGCTTGCACATAGGTTCACGACGATGCGCCCTGCGCATCACTCTCAGTCCAACGACGGACGAACCAGCAACGCCGCTGTCCCGAGGAGATCGCGCCATCTGCGCACTCCTCCCGGGAAGCGGCTTTTTTGCGTTTCGCGCCGTCGACGAGAAGACGGCGCCGACTCGCCCTAACCGATGCGCTCCGAGCGCAAAGAGGACGACGGTGACCATGACAGACGAAGCGAGCGAAGCGAAGAGACTATCGCCGATGGCGTTCGATCGTCGCGCGCTGCTGCGCGGCGCGGCCGGCGCGGCCGGCGCCGCCGCGAGTTTCGCCGCGATACGCGCGGCTTTTCCCGGCGGCGCCTTCGCCGAAGGCGCGGGACCCGAAACGACGAAAGCCATCCTCGGCTATATCGCGCTCATCGACGCCGCGCCGCTGATCATCGCGAAGGAAAAAGGCCTCTTCGCCAAGCATGGAATGCCCGACGTCGAGGTGACGAAGCAAGCGTCCTGGGGCGCGACGCGCGACAATCTCGTACTCGGCGGCGCCGCCAATGGCATAGACGGCGCGCATATTCTGACGCCCATGCCCTATCTCATCTCCACCGGCAGAGTGACGCAGAACAATATGCCGACGCCGATGTACATACTCGCGCGCCTCAATCTCGACGCGCAGGGCATTTCCGTCGCCAATGAATATAAGGATCTGAAGATCACGACCAACGCCTCCGCGCTGCGCGAGGCCTTCGCCAGAAAGAAAGCCGAAGGCAAGGAGGTGAAAGTCGCTATGACCTTCCCCGGCGGCACGCATGATTTGTGGCTCCGCTATTGGCTCGCCGCCGCCGGCATCGATCCCGACAAGGATGTCTCGACCATCGTCGTGCCGCCGCCGCAGATGGTCGCCAATATGAAGGTCGGCAATATGGACGCCTTTTGCGTCGGCGAGCCGTGGAACGAGCAGCTCGCCAATCAGGGCATTGGCTACACCGCCTGCGCGACCGGCGAGATCTGGGCGAAACATCCGGAAAAAGCGCTCGGCCTGCGCGCCGATTGGGTGGACAAGAATCCGCGCGCCGCACGCGCGCTCACCGCCGCTGTGCTGGAAGCGCAGCAATGGTGCGACAAAATGGAGAACAAGGCCGAGCTCGCCGAAATCGTCGGCAAGCGCCAATGGTTCAACGTGCCCGTCGCCGACATCGTCGGCCGTTTGAAAGGCGATCTCAATTACGGCAATGGCCGCATCGAGAAGAACACGAAGCAGTTCATGAAATTCTGGCGCGACGCCGCCTCCTATCCGTTCAAGAGCCATGACGCCTGGTTCGTCACCGAGGACATTCGCTGGGGCAAGCTGGAGCCGACGACCAATATCAAAGCGCTCGTCGACAAGGTGAATCGCGAAGACATTTGGCGCGAGGCGGCGAAGTCGATCAATGTCCCGGCGAAAGAGATCCCGTCGTCGACGTCGCGCGGCAAGGAGACCTTCTTCGACGGCAAGGTCTTCGATCCGGAAAATCCACAAGCCTATCTGAAGAGCCTATCCATCAAGCGCGCGCAGGTTTGACCGAAGAGGCCGAAATGACGATGCAAATCACCAAGAACGATCTCGTCGACGCGACGCCAGGCGACGATCGTTCGATCGACGAGCTCTATGCGCGGCGGCGCGTTCCGCTCATCGAAAGACATGGCGCGCGGATACGCGCCTTCTTCGCGGCAGTCCTGCCGCCGATCATCGTGCTCGCGATCCTGCTCGGCCTGTGGCAGCTCATCTGCATCAAGCCGAGTTCGTCCTTGCCCTCGCCCGCGCGCATTTGGAGCGAGGCGAATGATCTCATCCTGCATCCCTTCTTCATCGCGGGGCCGCAGGATATCGGCCTCGGCTGGCGCGTGCTCACATCGTTGCAGCGCGTCGCGATCGGCTTCGGACTCGCCAGCGTCGCCGGCGTTCTGCTCGGCGTGATCGTCGGACAATCGCGTTGGGCGATGCGCGGCCTCGATCCGCTGTTTCAGATTCTGCGCACCGTGCCGCCGCTCGCCTGGCTGCCGATCTCGCTCGCCGCTTTTCGCGACGGCTATCCATCCGCGATCTTCGTGATCTTCATCACCTCCATCTGGCCGATCATCATCAACACCGCTGTCGGCGTGCGCAATATTCCGCAGGACTATCGCAATGTCGCCGCCGTGCTGCGGCTCAATCAATTCGAGTTCTTCTGGAAGATCATGATTCCGTCCGCGGCGCCCTACATCTTCACCGGCCTTCGCATCGGCGTCGGCCTCTCCTGGCTCGCCATTGTCGCGGCGGAGATGCTGACCGGCGGCGTCGGCATCGGCTTCTTCATCTGGGACGCATGGAACTCCTCGCGTCTGCCCGACATATTCGTGGCGCTCGCCTATATCGGCGTGACCGGCTTCGTGCTCGACCGCATCGTCGCCGCCATCGGCTCCATCGCCACGCGCGGCGCGCAAGCCTCCTGAGAAAGACGCTTCCATGAGCTATCTTCGTATCGATCACATCGACAAGACTTTCACGAGCGGCGCCCGCGCGACAAAAGTGCTCGAGGCTGTCGACCTCTCGGTCGAGAAGGGACAATATGTCTCGATCATCGGCCATTCCGGCTGCGGCAAATCCACTCTGCTCAATATCGTCGCCGGCCTCGTGAGCGCCAGCGCCGGCGGCGTCGTGCTGGAAAATCGTCAGGTCGACACGCCTGGGCCGGATCGCGCCGTCGTGTTCCAGAATCATTCGCTGCTGCCCTGGCTCTCCGTCTATGACAATGTGCGCCTCGGCGTCGACAAGGTCTTCGCGGGAAAGAAGAGCCGCGCCGAACGTCATGATTGGACGATGCGCAATCTCGAGCTCGTGCAGATGACGCATGCCAAGGACAAGCGTCCGAGCGAGATTTCCGGCGGTATGAAGCAGCGCGTCGGCATCGCCCGCGCGCTCGCCATGGAGCCCAAGGTGCTGCTGCTCGACGAGCCTTTCGGCGCGCTCGACGCGCTCACCCGCGCGCATCTGCAAGATCGCGTGATGGAGCTGCACCGCACGCTCGGCAATACAGTGATGATGATCACCCATGATGTCGACGAGGCCGTGCTGCTCTCCGACCGCATCGTGATGATGACCAATGGCCCTTGCGCCACGATCGGCGAGACGCTCGACGTCGCGCTGCCGCGCCCGCGCAACCGGCTGCAGCTCGCCGCCGATCCCGTCTATCTCGACTGTCGGCGCCGCGTGCTGCAATTCCTCTATGAGCGTCATCATTATGTCGAAGCGGCGTGAGGCGAACCGACGATGAGCGAGCCCCTCGTCATCATCGGCAATGGCATGGCGGCCGCGCGCCTCGTCGACGAATTGTCGAAGCGCGCGCTCGGCCGCTACGCCATCGCCGTCATCGGCGAGGAGCCGCGCCTCGCCTATAATCGCGTGCTGCTTTCCTCCGTGCTCGCCGGCGACTCCGAGATGGCCGATCTAGAGCTGAGGCCTGCGAGCTGGTGGCGCGACCGCGGCGTCACGCTTCTCTTTGGCCACAAGGCGCGCGCGATCGACATAGGGGCGAAGCGCGTGTCGCTCGAGAACGGCGAGAGCATCGGCTTTTCCAAACTCGTCTTCGCCACCGGCTCCCGCGCGCTGCGTCTCGCCCTGCCCGGCGCCGATCTTCCCGGCGTTTGCGTGTTTCGCGACGGCGCCGACGTCGATGCGCTGAAGCGCTTGGCCGCGCAGCGCAAAAGGATCGTCGTCATCGGCGGCGGCCTCCTCGGTCTCGAAGCCGCTCATGGTCTCGCCAAATCCGGCGCCGCCGTCACGCTCGCCCATGTCACCGATCGGCTGATGGAGCGACAGCTCGACGCCTCGGCGGCCGCGCTGCTGAAGCAGCAGATCGAGAATAAGGGAATTGACGTGCTGCTGGAGGCGAACGCCATTCGCATAATCGGCGAGGAGCATGTTCGCGGCGTGGAATTCGCCGACGGCCGCCGCATCGAGGCGGACGCCCTCGTCTTCGCGGCCGGAATCGCGCCCAATAAGGAGCTCGCGCGAGACGCCGGCGTCGAGACGCAGAGAGGGATCGTCGTGAACGATCACATGGCGACGAATATCGACGACGTCTTCGCGCTCGGCGAATGCGCGCAGCACAGAGGCGTCTGCTACGGCCTCGTCGAGCCCGCCTATGAGCAGGCGCGCGTTCTCGCCGCGCGCCTTAGCGGCGAGAACGACTCCTATGAGGGGAGCGTCGTCTCCACCAATCTGAAAGTCTCCGGCGTCGGCGTCTTTTCCGCCGGCGAATTTTTAGGGAGCGATGGCGGCGAGACGATCTCCTGGCGGGACTCGGGCCTCGGCCTCTATAAAAAGCTCGTCATCGAAGACGGCCGCCTCATCGGCGCCGTGCTCATCGGCGACACAAGCTCCGCCCTATGGTGCCTGGAGCTCATTCGCTCGCGCGCCGACATCACGCAATGGCGCGACGCGCTGATCTTCGGCCGCGCGCTCTACGAAAGAAAGGCCGCGTGACCATGGCGGGCGATTTCACAGCCAAGCAAAAGCGCTATCTCGAAGGCTTCGCCTCCGGCTTTCAGGCGTCGCGCGCCATGCGCCGTCCTGCGCCGACGAAAGAAACGCCGATCGGCCCGGACGCCCTTCATTTCGAGGCGCAGGATCGCGCCGTCGCGCGCGGCGGCAAGCTCAATGATCAAGAAAAGATCAAGCGCGAGGAGCATCCTTTCGACGCCTATACGCGCCTCGTCGCTCAGGCGAAGGGTAATGAGCCGCCGAAGCCCGCCGATAATTTCCGCTGGCGCTATCATGGGCTGTTCTATGTCGCGCCGACGCAAACCTCCTATATGTGTCGCCTGCGGATTCCGAATGGCGTTCTCACGCATTGGCAATTCGCCGGCCTCGCAGATCTCGCCGATCGTCACGGCGGCGGCTATCTGCATGTCACCACGCGCGCTAATCTCCAAATTCGCGAGATCGAGCCGAAGCACGCCGTCGCGATGATCGAAGGCGTGCAGGGCCTCGGTCTGTGGACGCGCGGCGCCGGCGCCGACAATATTCGCAACATCACCGGAACGCCGACCGCCGGGATCGACCGCCAGGAGCTCATCGACACGCGTCCGCTGGCGCGGGCGCTGCATTTTCATATTCTCAACGACCGTTCGCTCTCCGGCCTGCCGCGCAAATTCAACATCGCCTATGACGGCGGCGGCCGCATCGCCGTGCTCGAGGACACCAATGACGTCGCCTTTCAGGCGATCGAGATCGTCGAAGGTCACGGCCTCCAGCCGGGCGTCTATTTCCGTCTCGCGCTCGGCGGAATCACAGGCCACAAAGATCTCGCGCGCGACACCGGCGTCATCGTTCCGCCCGACGAGACCGTTGACGTCGCAGACGCCATTTTGCGCGTCTTCATCGAGACCGGCGATCGCACCAATCGCGCGCAGGCGCGATTGAAATATGTGCTCGATCGGCTCGGTCTCGACGATTTCCTGACGCTCGTCGAAGCAAAGCTCGGCCACGCCCTGCTGCGCGAGCCCGCCGAAGCGATCGCTCCGCGGCCCGATTTCGACAGGCTCGCGCATATCGGCGTTCACGCGCAAAAGCAGGCGCAGAAAAACTGGCTCGGCGTGGCGTTGAAGCTCGGTCGACTGACCAGCGAGGAGGCTCGCGGCCTCGCCGAGATCGCGCGCGCCTATGGCGACGGCGACATACGGCTGACCGTCTGGCAGAATCTGCTGATCTCCGGCGTTTCCGACGCGCGCGTCGACGAAGCGCTCGCGCAGATCGAAGCGATCGGCCTTTCGACCAAGGCGTCGCCGATCCGCGCCGGCCTCGTCGCCTGCACCGGCAATGTCGGCTGCCGCTTCGCCGCCTCCGACACGAAGAGGCACGCAGACGAGATCGCCGCCCATTGCGAGGCGAGAGTCGCAATCGATACGCCGCTCAACATACATTTGACCGGCTGCCGTCACTCCTGCGCGCAGCATTACATCGGCGACATCGGCCTCGTCGGCGCGCGCGTCGCGATCAATGACGAGGGCGACACGGTCGAAGGCTATCACATTGTCGTCGGCGGCGGCTTTGGCGCGCAAGGCGCGATCGCTCGCGAATTATTCGAGAATGTCGCGGCGAGCGACGCGCCCGCAAAAGTCGAGAGCCTATTGCGCGCCTATCTCGCGCATCGCGCGATGGCCGAGGAGAGCTTTTCCGCCTTCACGCGGCGTCACGACACGGACGCATTGAAGCGACTGATCGCGGAGGCCGAATGATGACCAAGATCACGCAGCCGCAGAGGCTCGAGCTCATCCCGCCTTCCGCGCCCTTCTCCGAGGAGCAGCGCGCTTGGCTCAATGGATTCTTCGCCGGACTCATGTCGATGGACGACGCCGGCGTCGTGGCTCTGTCGCCCGCCGAGAATGCGGCGATCGCCGGCGATGGCGACGATGGCGCCGCGCCCTGGCATGACCAGACGCTGCAATTGCAGGAGCGCATGACGCTCGCGCAAGGGCGTCCGCTGCAACGGCGCATGATGGCCGCCATGGCGCAGCAGGACTGCGGCCAATGCGGCTATGATTGCCACAATTATGCGCAAGCGCTGTTCGCGCGCAAGGAGCAGCGGCTCAATCTCTGCGCGCCGGGCGGCAAGGAAACCGCGCGCATGTTGAAGACGCTCGCGGAAGAA
Organism: Methylosinus sp. is20ea; assembly: GCF_059718135.1. NCBI lineage: Bacteria > Pseudomonadati > Pseudomonadota > Alphaproteobacteria > Hyphomicrobiales > Methylocystaceae > Methylosinus > Methylosinus sp. is20ea. Next base: position 1,050,007 of record NZ_AP046088.1, read on the forward strand.
CTCGGCGCCCCGCCATCCGCCGAGAATGCGAGCCTGAAGGCTCGCAGTCCAGAGCCGGAACTGGAGCGCGAGCCTTCAGGCTCGCATCCGGCGTCCGCGCCAGGCTGCTCGCGCGACAATCCGGTCGACGCGCTCTTCTTGTCGCGGCGGCGACTGAACAAGCCCGCATCTGAAAAAGAAACCTGGCATATCGAATTCGATCTCTCATGCAGCGGACTCGACTACGCTGTCGGCGATTCGCTCGGCGTGCTCGCGCAGAATGATCTCGGCCTTGTCGATCAGATCATCGCCATGATCGGCGCCTCGCCGCTCGCGCCGGTGAAAGGCAAGAGCCTGCGCGAGGCCTTGCGCGATGATTGCGCGCTGTCGCCCGCGCCGGATCGTCTCTTCGAGCTCATCTCCTTCCTCACCGGCGGCGAGACCCGCGCCAAGGCGCGCACGCTGGCGCAGGGCGAAGACCCGGACAAGGACGCGGCCGATCTCGACGTGCTGGCGGCGCTGATGAAATTTCCGGGCGTGCGGCCACATGCGGAAGCCTTCGTCGAGGCGCTCGAGCCCTTGCAGCCGCGTCTCTATTCCATCTCCTCCTCGCCGAAGACGGCGCCGGGATGCGTGTCGCTGACAGTGGACGCCGTGCGCTATGTGATCGGCAAGCGCAAACGCTATGGCGTCGCCTCGACCTTTCTCGCCGAACGCATCGACATCGGCGCGCCGGCGAAAGTCTATGTGCAGGCGTCGCACGGCTTCTCGCTGCCGCAAGATCCGGACACGCCGATCATCATGATCGGCCCCGGCACGGGCGTCGCGCCATTCCGCGCCTTTCTGCAGGAGCGCGCGGCGATCGGCGCGCGCGGCCGCAATTGGCTGTTCTTCGGCCATCAGCGCAGCGATTGCGATTTCTTCTATGCGGATGAGCTCAACGCGATGAAATCATCCGGCCTGCTCACGCGCCTGTCGCTCGCCTGGTCGCGCGACGGCGCCGAGAAATTCTATGTGCAGGATCGCATGCGCGAGGTCGGCCGCGATCTCTTCGCCTGGATCGCCGAGGGCGCGCATATCTATGTCTGCGGCGACGCCAAGCGCATGGCCAAGGATGTCGAGCGCGCGCTCGTCGACATTGTCGCGCAATATGGCGCGCGCGCCACAGACGAAGCCGTCGCCTTCGTCGCGGAACTGAAGAAGAGCGGCCGCTATCGACAGGACGTCTATTGATGCAGAGAGTCGATCCGAGCAGCGTTTCCGTCGCGACCGCCTGTCCTTATTGCGGCGTCGGCTGCGGCGTGCTGGCGACGCCGGACGGGCGCGGCGGCGCGATCGTCGCCGGCGACCCGGAGCATCCGGCGAGTTTCGGACGGCTGTGCTCCAAAGGCTCGGCCTTGCAGGAAACGCTGTCGCTCGAAGAACGATTGCTGCATCCGATGATCCGTTCCGGCGCAGAACTGCGTCGCGCGAGCTGGGACGAAGCGCTCGGCCATGTCGCGCGAGGATTTCAGCGCGTGATCGACGCGCATGGGCCGCAGGCTGTCGCCTTCTATCTCTCCGGCCAATTGCTGACCGAGGATTATTACGCGGCCAACAAGCTCATCAAGGGCTTCATCGGCTCGCCCAATGTCGACACGAACTCGCGGCTCTGCATGGCCTCGACAGTCGCCGGACACAAACGCGCCTTCGGCGCCGATGTCGTGCCGGGATGCTATGAGGATCTCGACTGCGCCGATCTCATCGTGCTCGTCGGCTCCAATGCGGCCTGGTGTCATCCGATCTTGTTCCAGCGCATTTTGCGCAACAAGCAGGAGCGCGGCGCGAAGCTCGTCGTCATCGATCCGCGTCGCACCGCGACAGCTGAAGAAGCCGATCTGTTTCTGCCGATCACGCCCGGCGGCGATGTCGCGCTGTTTTGCGGCCTGCTCGCGCATCTCGTCGCCAATGGCGCGACTTGCGACGATTACATCGCGCGTCACACCGAGGGCTTCACGGAAGCGCTCGCTGCCGCGCGCGAGATCGCGCCGACCATCGCCGCGACGGCCGCCGCCGCCGGCCTGCGCGAGGTGGATGTCGCGACCTTCTTCGAGCTCTTCGCCGCGACGCCGAAGGTCGTCACCGCTTTTTCGCAAGGCGTCAATCAATCGGCGCAGGGTACCGACAAGGTCGACGCGATCATTCATTGTCATCTCGCGACCGGGCGCATCGGCGCGCCGGGCGCCGCGCCTTTCTCGCTGACCGGGCAGCCCAACGCCATGGGCGGGCGCGAGGTCGGCGGCCTCGCCAATCAGCTCGCGGCGCATATGGGCTTTTCCGACGCCGAGGTCGATCGCGTGCGGCGCTTCTGGAACGCGCCGCGCATTGCGACGCGCGAAGGTTTCAAGGCCGTGCAGATGTTCGAGGCCATCGCGCGCGGCGAGATCAAAGCGCTGTGGGTGATGGGAACAAATCCCGCGGTCTCGCTTCCGCAGGCGGACGAAGCGCGCGCCGCGCTCGCAAAGCTCGATCTCTTCATCGTCTCGGACAATGTGCTGTCGAACGACACGATCGCCGCCGGCGCGCATGTGCTGTTGCCGGCGCAGGCCTGGGGCGAGAAATCCGGAACAGTCACCAATTCGGAGCGGCGCATCTCGCGCCAGCGCGCCTTTCTGCCTTCGCCAGGCGAGGCGCAGCCGGATTGGCGCATCGTCGGCGATGTCGCATCGCGCATGGGCTTCGGCGACGCCTTCCGGTTTCGCTCGGCGGCGGATGTGTTTCGCGAGCATGCGGCGCTCTCGGCTTTCGAGAATGACGGCGCGCGCAGCTTCGACATAGGCGGACTCGCGGAGCTCTCCGACGAAGCCTTCGATGCGCTGCCCCCGACGTTCTGGCCGATCCGCGCCGGCGAGATGAAAGGACGCGAGCGCTTCTTCGACGATGGCGGTTATTTCACCGCCGACGGCAAGGCGCGCTTCGTGGCGCCGGAGCGTCCCGCGTTGAAAACCGCGACCACCGCGGCCTTTCCCTTTCGCCTCAACACGGGGCGCATTCGCGACCAATGGCACACGATGACGCGCACGGGGAAAAGCCCGCGCCTCGCGCGACATTCGCCCTTTCCCTTCGTCGAGATTCACCCGGCCGACGCCGCTCCGCTCGGCCTCGTCGACGGCGGCTTCGCGCGCGTTTCGACGCGCTATGGCGAATGTGTGCTCATGCTCGTCGTCACCGATCGGCAACGACGCGGGCAATTGTTCGCGCCGATTCATTGGAGCGACGAGACATCGTCCTTCGCGCGCGTCGGCGCGCTCGTCGCGGCGATCACCGATCCGCATTCGGGACAGCCGGAGGCGAAGGCGACGCCGGCGCGCATAGACGCGGTCGCGTTCAAATCGCGCGGCTTCCTGCTCTCGCGCGCGCCGCTTCGGCCGGCATTCGCCGCGCTCGGAACCAAGGTCGCGCTCGTCGACGGCCATGGCCTTGTGTTCGCTTCGGACGCCGCTCTCGGCCTGTGGCGGGACTATGTGGCCTCGCTCGGCGGCGGCGCAGATGCGGCGGATTATCTCGATGAGGCGCGCGGCGTCTATCGCGCCGCGCGCTTTCGCGAGCAGCGCGTCGATCTGTGCCTCTTCGTCGGCAGGCAGGACATGCGCGCCGCCTTCGACGTGGCGAGCGCGCTATTCGAGAAAGAGCGGCTCACCATCGAGCAGCGCAAGGCGCTGCTGTCGGGATGCGCGGCCGATGGGGCGCAGGAGGACGGCGCGATCGTCTGCGCCTGTTTCGGGGTCGGCGCCAAGACGATCGACCGCGCGATCACGCAAGGCGCGCGCAGCGTCGCCGAGATCGGCGCGAAGCTGCGCGCTGGCACGAATTGCGGCTCCTGCATTCCAGAATTGAAACGCGCCATCGCGGCGGCGCGCGCGTGCTGCGAGGAATAGATCGGAGGCCGCGTTATTTCAGCAGCGCGGCGACGCCCGGCAGCTCCTTGCCCTCGAGCCATTCGAGAAAGGCGCCGCCCGCGGTCGAGAGATAGCTGAACTCCTGCGCGACATGGGCCTGATTGAGCGCCGCGACCGTATCGCCGCCACCGGCGACGGAGAGCAGCTTTCCTTCGACCGTCAGCCGCGCCGCCGTCTGCGCGACGGCGTTTGTGCCTTCGTCGAAAGGCGGCAGCTCGAAAGCGCCGAGTGGGCCGTTCCAGACCAACGTTTTGCTCTTTGCGAGCAGGCTCTCTATATGCGCGATGCTCTTCGGCCCGACGTCGAGGATCATGTCGCTCTCGCCGACATGCTCGATCGCGACGATATGCGAAGGCGCATGGGCCGCGAATTTCTGCGCCACCGTCGCGTCGATCGGCAGCACGATCTCGCATTTCGATGTTTGCGCCTCGGTGAGAATGGCGCGCGCCTTGTCGAGCAGATCATGCTCGCAGAGCGATTTGCCGACGGGCTTGCCCTGCGCGGCGAGGAAAGTATTGGCCATGCCGCCGCCGATGACGAGACTGTCGACCTTGCGGATCAGATTGCCGAGCAGCTCCAATTTGGTGGAGATTTTCGCACCGCCGACGATCGCCATGACCGGATGCGCCGGATGCTCCAGCGCCTCGGAGAGCGCCTGCAGCTCCGCCTGCATGGTGCGGCCGGCATAGGCCGGCAGAAGATGCGCGAGCGCTTCCGTCGAGGCGTGAGCGCGATGCGCGGCGGAGAAGGCGTCGTTCACATAGACGTCGCCAAGCGCGGCGAGCGCGGCGGCGAAGGCGGGATCGTTCTTCTCCTCGCCCTTGTGGAAACGCGTGTTCTCGAGCAGCAGAATGTCGCCATTCTTCATCTGCGCTATGGCCGCGAGCGCGACATCGCCGACGCAATCCTCGGCGAAGGCGATCTTGCGCTTGGCGGTCTCCTCGATCGCGGCGACAACGGGACGGAGCGAATCCTCATCCTTGCGCTCGCCCTTGGGGCGGCCGAAATGGGCGAGAAGGATCACCTTGCCGCCCTTTTTCGAAATCTCCTCGATCGTCGGCAACACGCGCTCTATGCGCGTCTTGTCGGTGACGACGCCATTCTCGGTCGGCACATTGAGGTCCACGCGCAACAGAACGCGCTTGCCCTCGAGATCGGCGGAATCGAGCGTGTCGAATGACGGCATGACTGGTTTCCCGATGAACGAGGAAAAACGAATTCGTCAGATGAGCTTTCCGATCGTCGCCGCGACATCGGTCATGCGGCCGGAGAAGCCCCATTCATTGTCGTACCAGGACAGGATGCGCACGAGCTCGCCCTCGATCACCTTGGTCTGGTCGAGATGAAACACGGATGAGCGCGGGTCGTGGTTGAAATCGATCGAGACATTCTTGTCGTCGGTGTAGCCGAGAACGCCCTTCAGCGGCCCGTCGGCGGCGGCGATGATGGCGGCGTTGATCTCCTCCTTGCTCGTCTTGCGCCCCGGCACGAATTTGAGATCGACAGCCGAGACATTGGGCGTCGGCACGCGGATCGCGGCGCCGTCGAGCTTGCCTTTCAGCTCCGGCAGCACGAGGCCGACCGCCTTGGCCGCGCCGGTCGATGTCGGGATCATGGACAGCGCCGCGGCGCGGCCGCGGTAGAGGTCCTTGTGGAACGTGTCCAGCGTCGGCTGGTCGCCCGTGTAGGAGTGGATCGTCGTCATGAAGCCGCGCTCTATGCCGACCGCCTCATTCAGCACTTTGGCGACGGGGGCGAGGCAATTGGTGGTGCAGGAGGCGTTGGAGACGACGAGATCGTCTCTCGTGATCTTGTCCTGATTGACGCCATAGACGACGGTGATGTCGGCTCCCTCGGAGGGGGCGGAGACCAGCACGCGCTTGGCGCCGGCGTCGAGCAGCGCTTTCGCCTTGTCGCGAGCCGTGAAGAGCCCCGTGCATTCGAGCGCTATGTCGACGCCGAACGCCTCATAGGGCAGCTCGGCCGGATTGCGGATCGCCGTGACCTTGATCGGCCCGAAGCCCACATCGATCGAATCGCCGTCGACCTTCACCTCGCGCGGAAAACGCCCATGCACGGAATCGAAGCGCAGGAGATGGGCGTTGGTCTCGACCGAGCCGAGATCGTTGATCGTCACCACCTCGAGGTCGGTGCGGCCGGTCTCGACGATATAGCGAAGAATATTGCGTCCGATGCGTCCGAACCCGTTGATCGCCACTCTCACGGCCATAGCGGTGCTCCTTCTCGTCTGCTTCCCGGGCGGGCCTCGCGCGGCCGGCAAATCGCCCCTTATCGGGGCTTTGCCCATTTTGCCGCCGGTTGGGCGCCTATTCCGGCGGCGAGCGCCTGCTCGAATGAGCGGCTTGATAACAGGTCGCGCCCCCCTGTCAACGCGGCCGCCGGTCGCCTCTCGGCCGGTTTTTCGTTTGGAGCGAATTCGGATCGCTCGAACGACGCCGTCCGGCGAAAAGCGTTCCGGCGCAGCATCCGCCGCGCGGATTGGGATTTGCGCGATTCATGCTAGGAGAAGACGATTCGTACGGGGTAAACCCATCTCGTATGGAGTGAATCTAATCGTGATCGGTCCGGTTTCCATATGACGCAGGTCCCTCATAGGCTCGACGACGCGCTGCAACGGCTCGCGGCCGCGCTGGAGCGGCTGGAGGAGACTGTGACGCGCCGCATCGAGGCCGAGCTGTCGCACGCCGATCTCGAGGAGGAGCTCGCCGTCATGCAGGACGACCGCAGCCGGCTGGGTCTCGAGCTCGACGCCGCCCTCGCCCAGAACAGCGCGCTGGAAAAGACGCGCGACGAGGTGCTGACCCGGCTCGACCGCACGAGCCTCGGCATTCGCGCCGTGCTCGGCGACGACGACCGGACGCAGACCTAGAGGCGGCGAATGGCCCATGTGGTGGTGACGATCGCAGGCCGGACCTATCGCATGGCCTGCGAGGATGGCGAGGAAGCCCATCTCGACGAGCTCGCCAAGCTCGTCGAGGACAAGATCCTGTCATTGCGCGAGGGATTCGGCGACGTCGGCGAGCAGCGCATCACCGTGATGGCGGCGCTCACCCTCGCCGACGAGGCCTGGGTCGCGACGCGCAAGCTGGAGGCCGCGCAGGCGGAGCTCGCGGCCCTGCGCGAGAAAGAGGCCGCGGCGAGAGAGGCCGAAGCCGCTCTCGCAGAGAAGATCGCCGCCGTGCTCGAGGATGCGACGACGCGGGTGGAGCGCCTCTCCCACGAGCTGCAGTCCGGCGGCGGCGAAACGCCCTCTAGTCTCTGACCGCCCCGGATCTTCAGCGTCCCCGGATCTTAGCGCCCCCGGATCTTTAGCGTCCCCACGCCTCGAAGGCGGGTTCGTGCTTGACCTTCTCGAGGTCGTCGGCCTGCTGGGACAATTGAATGTGCCGGCGCTCCGCCGCGTCGCGCTCCGCCCCATCCTTGAGGATGGCGATCTTGAGCTGCTCGGTCGCCTTGCGGGCGAGCGCATTGATCCAGCGGTTGATATTGGTGACGACGAGATTCTTCCGCGCGAGCTCGACATCGCGCCCGCCCGCGTCGGCCTTCAATATATCGCGCTCCTTGACCGCCGCGGCGAGCTGCGCGTCGAGCTCGGCGAGCTTGTCCGGGGCGGTGGTCCCGGCGCGGGCTTTCTCGATCGCGGCGATGCCGTCCTCCAGCCAGGAGATCTGCTGCGCGAGCACACCGTCCTTGATCGGGCCCTTGACGTCGAAGGAATTGGGCAGCGGGAAAAAGGGGCTGATCTCCACCGCTCGCGCCGGAGCGGCGGCGAAGGGCGCCGAGATCATTACGGCGAGCGCCAGTGTGGCGAATTTCGACATGTTTCTCTCCCATGCCGACGGGTCGTTGTCTCGTGACGGCGCGCCCCGTCTGCTCAGGGCCTGCCGCCGCCCGCGGCTGCGCAAGACTGAGCCAATGACGCAGCCAAGGCAAGCCTGGCGATCCCCGCCTCGCGATCCCGCGCCCGAAAGCGGAAGCGCCCCGCCGCTCGCGCCCGCTCTTTTTTCGCGAGCGCGAGCGGAGCCGGCGCGGGCTCCCGAAACATCGGCGATCTTATTGATCGAGCGACAAAATATTGCGCTCTAGCTCTGCGCTACACTTCAGGGCGCGGACATGCGATAATGCCACTCGGCCGAAGCGGATGCTTTGCGTGACGGTCGACCCGACGACGTCGGCGCATTATTTTCATTCCCGTAACCATCGTCGACGCTGAATTATCGAAGGAGATTGCGCTCGAGTCTCATAGATACGGTCGAGATGCGACGAAAAAGGATAAGATTGCTTCAAGGGTGAGGCCAAATGCTCGAACTCGACTGTGAGAATTGCTCGAACGTCACGACGCAGGGTCTTCGAGCGCTTCAACACAGCGTGCTCGAGAGCCTGGCGCGCGGCAAGCCCTTGCGCGAGACGATGAACGAGCTGTGTCGGCGCGCCGAGCGGCTCGCGCCCGCGGTCATCTGCTCCGTCCTGACCGTCGACCGCGAGGGGCGGCTGCATCCGCTCGCCGGTCCGAGCCTGCCGGATCATTATTCGATGTCGCTCGACGGCATGCGCATGGGGCCGGACGCCGGCTCCTGCGGCGCCGCCGCCTATTTCGGCGAGCCGGTCGAGGTCACCGACATAGAGCACGATCCCCGCTGGGCCGACTTTCGCGCCTTCGCCCTTCCGCTCGGGCTGCGCGCCTGCTGGTCCTCTCCCATTCGCGCGTCGGACGATCGCGTGGTCGGCACTTTCGCTTTTTATTATCCGTCCTGCCGGGGAGCGAGCCCGCTCGACCGCACGATCGTCGAGACCTGCGTGCATTTGTGCGCCATCGCGCTGGAACAGGAGGAGCGCAAAGAGCGCATCCATCGGCTCGCCTATTTCGACCCCGTCACCGGCGTCGCCAATCGCGCCTCGATGGAGCAGGATGGCGAGACCGCGATCGCCGCCGCGGTCGCCAATGGCTTCGGCGCGGCCATCCACTGCGTCGACCTCGACAATTTCAAGGAGATCAACGACACGCTCGGGCATCGAGCCGGCGACATTCTGCTCAAATCCGTCGCCGAGCGCATCGTCGCCATCGTAAACAAGGGCGACATCGTCGCTCGCATCGGCGGCGACGAATTCGCCGTGGTTCAGTCGCATGCCGCCTCGCCCGCGGATGTCGTCGGCTTCGCCGCGCGACTGATGGAGGCGATGGCCGCCCCTTTCGACCTCGAGGAGGCGATGGCGACGGTCGGGGTCAGCGTCGGCATCGCGCGAGCGCCGAAGGACGGCTATGATCTGCGCACGCTGATGCGCAAGGCGGATTTCGCTCTCTACGAAGCCAAGTCGAGCGGCCGTGGCCATTTTCGCTTCTTCGATCCCGAAATCGAGTCGCGCATCGCGGCCAATCGACGAATCTGGCAGGATCTCAAGCAGGCCGTCGCCGCCGGCGAGTTCGAGCTGCATTTTCAACCCATCGTCGCGCTCGGCGTCACGCGCGTCTGCGGCTATGAGGCGCTGCTGCGATGGCGACATCCGCGCGATGGCCTGCGGACGCCGGAGGACTTCCTTCCCGTCGCGACGAAGGCCGGCCTCCTATACGAGATCGGCGCCTGGATATTGAACGAGGCTTGCGCCTCCGCGGCCGCCCTGCCGCCAGACACGCGCGTCAGCGTCAATGTCGCCCAAGTCCAATTGGAGAAGACCGGCTTCGCAAGCGATGTCGCCGCGGCCCTCGCCGCCTCGAGATTGGACCCGAGCCGGCTGGAGATCGAGATCGCGGGATCGGTCCGGCTCGCCGACAATGCGGACATTCTGGACTGTCTGACCGCGATACGGGCGCAGGGCGTCTCCATCGCGCTCGACGATTTCGGCGTCGGCGGCTCGGCCCTCGCGCATCTTCACGCTCTTCCGGTGAATCGCATCAAGATCGGCAGGCCCCTGGCCCAGGAGGCGCAGAGCAGTCCGCGCGCCGCGACGATCGTGAAGACGATCATCGCGCTCGCGCACGAGCTCGGGATAACGACGACGGCGGAGGGCGTCGAGACCGACACGCAGCTGCGCATGCTGGGCCAGTTCGGCTGCGACGAGGTTCAGGGCTTCGTCATCAGCCCGCCGCGACCGCTGAGCGCTTTCCTCGACGGCGCCGAAACAATCGGCGGCGGCGCGCGTCCGCCGTCGTCGCTCGCATGATCGGGGGCGCCGGGCGGGTTTTATAAAAGAGCCGGTTCGGGTCTTTCGAGCAAAAAACCCGCGCGACATAGCGCGCGCGGCGACGAAGCGGACTCCGCGGACGAGCGCGCTATATTCCGACGAGAACGGCGACGGAGAGACATTTCCGTTGCTCCTGAAGAGCTTTCCGGGACAGTTCGGCAAAAAGTCGCGTTTCCTCTGTCGGCGGCGCGTCGGAGTTCGAATTATGGGTGGTAATGGGCGCGGTTCGCGTTCCGAGGAGCCGGAAATCGTCGAGCCGGAGGCCCTCGACGCCTCGATCCGGGCGGATCAGGCGCAAATGCTCGCCGAAGGACAGTCCGTTCTCGTCTTCAATGCGGTGAACGCCGCAATCGTCGCCGGCGTTTTCCGCGATTTCTACTCCCACGCGCAAATCGCCGCCTGGCTTCTCGCCTTCGTCATAGTGGTGGCGGCGCGCGTCATGCACGCCCGCCGTTTTCGCGCCGCGGAGGCGTCCCCGGACGCGGTGCGGCGCTTCCTGTCGCTGTGGGCGGTCGGCTCGACGCTCACCGGCTGCCTGTGGGGGATCGCTTCCTCGGTCCTGTGGCTGACGCCCGACGCCGGCTATCACGCCTTCGTCGTCTTCGCCGCCGGCGGCATGGCGGCCGGCGCGGTCATGACCAATTCGTCTTATCTGCCGGCGATGTTCGGCTTCATCGCGCCGGATGTGCTGCCGCCGATCATCGCGCTTTTCGCGCGCGGGGAGCCGACCGCCGCGGCGATGGGGGCGCTGCTCTCGGCCTTCACCGCCGTGCTGATCATCCTCGGCCTGCGCGCCAATGGCTGGCTGACGTCGGTGTCGCGGCGCAGGCACGAGCAGGAAGCGCTGTCGGCGGCGCTTCATCAGCGCAACGCGCTGCTTCACGCCGTTTCGACCGCGGCCACCGAGCTGACCACCGCGGCCCCGAGCGCGGCGGCCATTCCCGATCTGCTCGAATCCGTCGGAGCGGCGATCGGCGCCGACCGCATTCTCGTCTTCGAGTCCGGCTCGGCGCTGACCGGCCCCCCGTCCCTGCTCCATTTCTGGCAGCGCCCCGAATCTGCGATCACGCTGGACGCGACGTTTTTCGAAACCGACAGGACGCGCAGCGCGTTTTTATCCGATCCGCTGCTCGCCGCTCTGTCCGAGCGCCGGCCGGTGACGGCGACGACGCAGGCGCTCGACCCCGGCCCCGCCAAGGCCTTTCTCGAGCGGGCCGGCGCGCGCTCCGTTCTGTTCGCGCCCATCGTCGTCGACGGCGCCTCATGGGGATGGGTCGAGGTCGAAGACTGCCGGACCGAGCGCCAGTGGAAGGCCGCAGAGATCGACGCGCTGCGCATACTCGGCGACATCATCGGCGGCTCGGTCGCGCGTCAGCGCTATGTCGACCGGCTCCGCGACGCCAATGAGGTGGTCGAGCGCAGCCCGACGCTGCTGTTCCGTCTGCGCATGGAGGGCCGCAAGCCGCGTCTCGTCTATGTTTCCCACAACATCGCGCTGTTCGGCTACGACCCTTGGGAGCTGACCGACCCCGCGAGCAGCCTCGCCGATTGCGTTCATCCGGACGATCTCGACAAGGTCGGCGCGTCGCTGGCGCGCGCGGCGGCGGACGGCAGGCGCGGCGGCATGGTCGAATTCCGCTTTCGTCGACGCGACGGCGGCTATCGCTGGCTCGACGCCCGCTACGCCGCGCGTGACCGCTCGGGGCGATCTCAGCTGATCGAAGGCGTGGCGCTCGATGTGACCGAGCGCAAGGAGGTCGCCGACCAGATCGCGCTGCTCGCGCAGACCGACGCTCTGACCGGCCTCGCCAATCGGCGAAGCTTCATCGACGCGCTGCGCCGCGCCTTCGCGCTCGCCGAGGCCGGCGGCGAGGCCTTCGCGCTCCTCTATATCGACGTCGACCACTTCAAGGAGGTCAATGACCGGCTCGGCCATGCGAGCGGCGACGCTCTGCTGGAGGCGCTCGCCGCGCGGCTGAAAGGACATTGCCGCGCCGGCGACGTCGTCGCACGGCTCGGCGGCGACGAATTCGCAATTCTCCAATCCAAGGCGCGCGATGAAGCGAGCGCAGCCGCCATGGCGGCGAAAATCTGCGCGCTCGCGGCCACTCCCTACACTCTGCCCGGCGGCGAGCTGCTCGCCACTGTCAGCGTCGGCGTCGCCCCGTTCGCCTCTAAGACGGAGGGGCCCGATCCGATGCTGGCGCGCGCCGACCGCGCGCTCTATCACGCCAAGGCGAGCGGCAGAAACCAATATCGCATCTTCTCCGAAGCGGATGGGACGGGACCAAAGGACGGCGGTGCGACATAAATGTCGCACGTCGATCTTTTGCTCAAGCTGTCACGAAACCGTCCGCGAAACGTCGATTCCGGACTCTAACCGCACGGCCATGGTTCACAGGCTAGAGCTCGGGTTAGGGGACATGTCGAAAAACATCTGGACTGCGCGGGCGTCGACGCTCGCGATCGGTGTCGTCATCGCGGGCGGCGCGCCGCTCGAAGCGCTGGCGCAGACCGACATCGGCGCTCTGACGGTGGTTTCGCGCCAAGCGAAACCCAAAAAGGCGAAAACCGCCCACGCCCGCGCGCCACGCGCCGCCGCGGCCGCACGCACGACCAGCGGAACGGCGGGCGGCTCCCGCGGAGCGGCCCGAGTCGCCGCTGCGGCGCCCGTCGTCGCCGCTCCCGCCGCGTCGCAGATCCCGGTCTTCGCCTCCAACGCCGTCGGCTCCAAGGCGCCGCCCGGCTCCGCTCCCGCGCTCGCTCCCTCGCAGGCCCCGCTCGACGCCATCGAGCCGACCTCGATCGTCAGCGACAAAGTCATCCGCGACATGATCCAGCCGAGCGCGGATCTGAACGAGATCATCAAATATACGCCCGGCGCCGTCGCCACGGCCAACAACGGCCTCATCGGCGACACCAATAAGGGCGGCTGGCGCGGCTTCTCCGACGGCCAGTACAACGTCACCTTCGACGGCATCCCCTTCGGCGACGAGAACAACCCCTCGCACCACTCGGCCTCCTATTTTCCGAGCGGCTTCATCGGCGGCGCGACTGTCGATCGCGGGCCCGGCCCGGCCTCGCAGGCGGGCTATGCGACCTTCGGCGGCACGCTCGGTCTGCGCTCGCTCGAGCTCTCCGACAAATTCGGCGGCAGCGTCGAGAACTCCTATGGCAGCTACAGCACATTCGTGACGACGGAGACCTTGCAGACCGGTCTCGACAAGACGACGGGCGTGCGCGCTCTGCTGCAATATTCGCATTCCGACACGGCCGGCGCGCAACAATATGGCACGGTCGAGCAGAATGGCTGGCTCATCAAAGCCGATCGCGATTTCGGCCTCGTCAATGTGACTTTGTTCGGCAATTACAGCCGCGAGCATTATCGTAACGTCACCAGCATCACCTATCCGCAATATTATTCCGCCGGCTCTCATTACAGCGCCGTCGGCTCTGATCCGACGACGCAGCAATATTTCGGCAATAACGTGTCCGAGAAGCAGACGGACATGGAATATATCAATCTGAAGTGGGATTATTTCGGCATCCAATTCAACAATAAATCCTACACCTATTCCTATTGGTATCCTTGGTGGCAACGCAACTCCGCCGATCAGACGGTCGAGGGGTCCTCGCTCTTCGGCGTTCAGCCCAAGGCCACCGGCCTCAATCTGCCGAAGCAGGACGTCATCGGCTTCCTCCAGATCAATAATTATCGCGCCTGGGGCAATTTGTTCGACGCCAAATACGATGTCGTCGCAGGCTATGCGAGCGGCCAGCTGCGCAGCGGCGTCTGGTGGGAGCGCGGCGACAATTGGCGCCGCCAGTTCTACACGGACTACACCAATGGCGTCGACTTCCCGCCGATCGCCACATCGATCGCCCAATATCAAGCCTCCTACAAGCTCGATCTCGGCTCGCATTATCAGAATGCGCAGCCCTGGATCGAATATGAGTGGAAGCCGATCGAAGGTCTCTCGATCACGCCCGGCTATAAATTCATATCCTTCACCCGCAATCAGACGGCGCGCATCAATCAGACGACGCTCACGCCGCTCTATTACGAGCACACCTATCGCGCCGGCCTTCCCTTCCTCTCCGTGCGCTACAAGGTGCTGCCCGAGCTCGCGGTCTACGGCCAGGCGTCGCGCGGCTTCCTGGTGCCGACAGTGTCGGCCTATTATGTCGTCAACCCGGACGCCAACAACATACAGCCGCAGACGACGACGAACTTCCAGCTCGGCGCCGTCTACAAGACCGAGAAGCTCGCCGCGGACATCGCCGTCTATCAGATCACCGCGAACAACTTCCCGATCGTCATCACCAATGCCGACAAGACGCAGAATTACCAGAACGGCGGAACCGCGCGCTATCGCGGCGTCGAGATGGAGCTGACCTATCAGCTGATGGATGGTCTCGCTCTCACGGCGAATGGCTCGATCTCCGACGCCCGCTTCCTCGAGGGGCAATATACCGGACTCTATGTCGGCGCCGCGCCGCGCTACACGGCGGTCGGCGGCGTCGTCTATGACGATGGACGCTTCTTCGGCTCGCTGCTGCACAAGCAGGTCGGCGATCAATGGGGCGCCGTCGGCCAGCGTTCCTTCGCGTCGATCTACGCCGCCGGCCTCACCAATCCGACGCTCAACTACATTCCCTCCTACGCTTCGACCGATCTCGTCGTCGGCGCGCGCGGTCAATGGCTGAAGGACTGGGGCTACGACAATAAGATCGAGGTGAAATTCGGCGTCAACAATATCGCCGACAATCGCTCCGTCACCGCCATCGCGGGCGATCCGACCGGCTTGCTCTCCGTCGCCAACACCAAGCTGACCTACTCCTTCCAGGCGGGGCGGCTGCTCTACGGCGGCCTGAAGATCGATTTCTGAGGCTATTCGACAGAATCCGCCCGGCGGCGCAGGTCGCCGGGCATTTCGTAATCAAAGCGTCGTAAACGGGCGCCATGCGAAGCCCCGAGAGACGCGGCCGAAACATGCGAGCCCGGCCGCCCGAAGGATCAAGCTCAATGGAAGCCATATCGATTTCGCCCATCGCGCTATTCATGCAGGCGGGGATCGTCGGCAAGATCGTCATGATCGCGCTCGGCGCCGCCTCGCTCTGGTGCTGGGCGATCATCATAGAAGTCGCCGTGCTGACGAGCCGGCTACGCAAGGCGATCGACGAGGCGCAACATGGCCGGCCCTCGCCGCTGCTGGCGCCGGTGATGGCGGAGGCGGCGCGCGCCGCGCGCGTCATGGTCCCCGGCGAGAGCGTCGGCGAGCGCCGCTCCCGCATCGTCGAGACCACCGGCCGCGCCGCCCGCAAGCTGCTCGTCGCCACCGAGGCCGGCCTGCCCAATCTCGCCGTCATCTCCTCGGTCGCGCCCTTCGTCGGCCTGTTCGGCACTGTATGGGGCATTATGACGAGCTTCGTCGGCATCGCCGACTCGCAGGACACCAGCCTCGCCGTCGTCGCGCCGGGCATAGCCGAGGCGCTCGCCGCCACCGCCTTCGGCCTCGCCGCCGCCATTCCGGCGGCGATCGGCTTCAACCGCATCGGCGGCACGCTCGCCCATACGGGCGAGGCGCTCAGCGACCATGTCGAGGAGCACGCCATCACGCTCGTCGGCGGCGTCGAGGGCGAGCACGGACGCAAGATGGCGGAGGCCGCCTGAATGGCCTTCTCCGCCAAACGCGGCTCGGGCGGCTTCCAGCCCTTGTCCGATATCAATGTCACGCCGCTGGTCGATGTGATGCTGGTGCTGCTCATCATCTTCATGGTCACTGCGCCGATGATGGCGCAAGGCATGAAGGTCGATTTGCCGCAGGCGCGCGCCGCCAAGCCGGTCAATCCGAAAGAGCCCGTCGTCATCACCGTCGCCAAGGGCGGCAGGCTGATGCTCGGTCCCGATGAAATCTCGCTCGACCGCGTCGTCGAGGCGGTGCGCGCCAAGATCGGCGGCGATCTCTCCCATGTCATCCATCTGCGCGGCGACAAGGAATCCTCGCTCGGCGATCTCGTCGCGCTGATGGATGCGCTGTCCTCGAACGGCATGACCCATATCGCGATCCTGTCGATGCAGGCGAAAGGCGCGAAGGCGGCCGACAAAGGAATCGTGAAATGAACGCCGCCTTCGAGGCCGGAGACTATCCGCAATTGCGGCCGCGCTGGCTGCGGCCGGTGGCGGGCGGGGCGCCGCTCCTCGTCCATCTCGCGGCCTTCGGCGTTCTGGCGCTGACCGCGGCGGAGCCGCCGAGCGCGACCTCCGACAGTTTCGAAGTCTCCTACGTTCAGGACGGCGAGGCGGCGCAGCAGGCGAACGCCGACACCGCCCCCGACGAGCTCTCCCACGCCGACGACAGCACGGTCGCCCAGGACGCCGCAGAGGCGCAAATGGCGGAAGCGCCGAAAGCGCCCGCCCCCGACGCGCCGACGCCGCTCGCTCTCGCCGAGGCGAAGATTCAGGCGCCCGACGCGCTCACCATGCCGCTCGCCAAGCCGCGTGACGACGAGCCGAAGCCGACGCTCGACCAGCGTCCCGATCGCGAGAAGGCGAGCGAGCGGACGCCCGTCGAGCCGATCGCCGCCGAGGGCAAGGTCCAGCGGCAGGCGACAGCGGCGGCGGAAGCCTCGGAGGCCTCCTCCTCCTCGGCCGATCAAATCGGCGTCACCGACGGGCGCAAGACGCAGAGCGGCGCGACGCGAGCCCGCTACGGCGCCAAGGTTCTGGCCGAGATTCAGAAGCATATGTTCTATCCGCCGCAGGCGCGGCGCGGCGGCTCGAAGGGCGATGCGATCGTCGTCTTCACCGTCGGCTCCGACGGACATATGGTCGAACGGAAAATCGCCAAATCCGCCGGCGACGAGGCGCTCGACCGAGCGGCGCTGGCCATGGTCGACGCGACCATCGCGCCGCCGCCGCCCGCCGGCCGCTTCTATGGCCGCACGACGATCAAATTCGACATTCGCCATTGAGGCGGCGGGGCGGAGAGCATATTTCCGTTTGGCCCGCATCGGGTTAGACTTGCGCGATGACCGACGCCCCCATCCGCTATGTCGAGCCCGTCTTTCGCCCGCCGAGCGAAGCGGAATCGCTGATCCTCCCGGTGACCGACGGCTGCTCGTGGAACCGCTGCGCCTTCTGCGAAATGTACACCGCGCCGCAGAAGCGCTTCCGTCCCCGCGACGAAGCGGAGGTGATGGAGAGCATAAAGCGCTGCGGCGAAATCTACGGCGCCTTGGTGGCGCGCGTGTTTCTGGCGGATGGCGACGCCATGACCTTGTCGACGCGCCGTCTCGCAGCCATTCTCGAGGCGATCCGCCGCGAGCTGCCGGGCGTGCGCCGCGTGTCGAGCTATTGCCTGCCGCGCAATGTGAGCCGCAAATCCGTCGCGGAGCTGCGCGAACTCGCCGAGCTCGGCCTGTCGCTCGTCTATGTGGGCGCGGAATCGGGCGATGACGACGTGCTCGTGCGGGTCGACAAGGGCGAGACCTTCGCCTCGACGCAAGAGGCGCTGGAGAAGCTCGGCGCGGCCGGCGTCAAGCGCTCGGTGATGATCCTCAACGGGCTCGGCGGGGCATCGTTGAGCGAAGCGCACGCCGCCCATTCCGCCGCTCTGATCAACGCCGCCCAGCCGGAGTTCCTGGCCACGCTGGTCGTCAGCTTCCCCGCGGGCGAAGCGCGGTTTCGCGACAAATTCCCCGATTTCGCACCGCTCGACGTGCCCGGCCTGCTGCGCGAGATGGAAATTTTCCTCTCGCGGCTGGAATTGAAGCGAACCGTCTTCCGCAGCGACCATGCCTCCAATTGGCTGGTGCTGCGCGGCACGCTCGGCGCCGACAAGCCGCGCCTGCTCGAGCAATTGCGCGCCGCCATCGCCGCGCCGGAGGCGGCGCCGCTGCGGCCGGCCTGGGCGCGCGGTCTCTGAAGCTTCGCAATATGCGCTGGCGCACAGCGTCCCCCGACGATCGCGGTCATGATACGCTCGGTCGACCAGAATCGAGACGCGAAAGCCCTCGGCGCGGCGCGTCGACCATTAGAGCGTTTCCAGCCGAAGTGGACACCGGTTCGGCGTTGGAAACGCGTCAAAACAAAAGCCTAGAGTCTTTCCGTGTTTCAATGAAACACGGAAAGACTCTAGTCGAAAGGGAAAGATGCGCGCATGATCAAGATCGAGCTCGAGCCGCAGATCGCGAAAGAGCTCTTGATCGTCCTGGAGCGACGCCTATTGACCATTCACGAGGTCGAGCAAAGGCTGAAATCCGTCGAATTCGGGACGACCGAGCAGGAGAAGGAAGCCATCATTCCGATGATCATCGCGCTCGAGACGGCGCTGAAGATTCCGCCCCATCAATAGAGCGTTTGCAGCCAAAGCGGACGCCGGTTCGGCGTCGGAAACGCGTCGAGACAAAAGACTCTCGGTCGTCGATCGGCGCGTGCGTCGGAGCGGCGGGGAGGCTATGCTCGCCTCCTCCCACCGCACCAAAGGCGCGCAAACATGCAATTTCTCCACACCATGATCCGCGTCGGCGATCTCGACCGCTCGCTGGACTTCTTCTGCGGCAAGCTCGGCCTCGTCGAGGTGCGCCGCACCGAGAGCGAGAAGGGCCGCTACACGCTCGTCTATCTCGCCGCGCCGGACGATCTTCCGCAGGCGAAGGGCGCGGGCGCGCCGCTCGTCGAGCTCACCTATAATTGGGACGAGCATGATTATGCGGGCGGCCGCAATTTCGGCCATCTCGCCTTCGCCGTCGACGACATTTATGCAGTCTGCGCGCGCCTGCAGGCGGCGGGCGTCACCATCAACCGTCCGCCGCGGGACGGCTTTATGGCCTTCGTCCGCTCGCCCGATCAGATCTCGATCGAGCTGTTGCAGAAGGGCGCGCCGCTGCCCCCGGCCGAGCCCTGGAGCTCCATGCCGAACACCGGCGCCTGGTGAGCGCCGAGCGGGATTTCGATCGGGCGACTCCCGGCAGGCGTTCGTCGACCGAGCGACCAACGCCTGCTCGGGCGCGCGCTCAGTAATAATAGCGGCGGCGGCGGCGCCAGTAGCGCGGCCGATAGTAGCGCCGGTAGAAGCGGCGACGCCAGCGCGGCCGCCAGACGCGGCGGCGGTAATACCAATAGGTCTTTTCGACCTTCGCTTGCTCGAGGTCGGCTTCGGTCGCCACAGCGGCCTCGGGAGCCGGCTCCGGCGCCCGCGGGGCGTCGAGCGGCGCGACCGAGGTGAGCGCCAGCGAGGGACCGGCGGCGAGGACCGCCGCCGCGCCAGCGACGAAAAATTTCATGAAAGCGCGACGTTCCATCGACATTCCTCCATAACAGCCGCCGCGACCGGCGCGGAACGCGCCCTATCCGCAATGGCTCTCCATCAGAAATCGCGCCGCTTCGACGGCCGGCAAGGCCATCGCCGCCGCCGCGCCCTCGCGTGCGGCCGGGAGCGCGGTGGGGAGCGCGATGAAACCTTTTCACTTCTACGACGTTTTGCTTACGCGGCGTCCTGCGGGGACGCCGGAGCGACCCAATAGATTCAAATGAAGTCCAGTTTTGTGACGATATAACGGTAGGTGAGAATGCGGGGAAAGACTTTGAAAAATCTGGTCCGGCTTTTGCGTGTTGGTGGGGGAGCCATGTTGCGAGGAACGGAAGCCGACACGGCGACGCGCGGAAGCCGCACGAAGAATACGGGAATTCCGAAGATGCATTTCGATGGAACAGGAGAGTTTCGTTCGCAGGACGGAGAGAAGGTCATGCTCGTCACCGATCTGATCCATTCATGCTCGAACGACCAGGTCGCGCAGGCCGCGACATGCTGCATCGGAGGCGTTTTCGCCGAGAGAGTCCGCGCCGTGGCGCTGGAGAAGGGAGTCAGCGAAGGACGCTTCGTGGCCGTGGTGGTGCGCGATTTCGCGCTGCGCGCCGATGAGGCGGAGCGCGCCCAGCTCGCCCGCGAGATGATCGGCTCCGATCAGCCGATATTGAGCGGGCTGCGCAGGGTCGTCGAAAAGGCCTTGGAGGGCGGCGCGCAATTCGCTGACGATGTGAAGGGCTTTGGACTGCCCTTCGTTCGGCGCGACGGCGGCCTCTCCTTCGACGGAGCCGCCCGCCTCCAGCGCGCCGCACGTCCCGACGCGCGCTGACGGCGGTCTCGCGCCAGTTGGTTTCGCGCCTCTTGCCCGGGGCCCGTCCGGCAGTGACAATGCCGCCCCTATGTCGCATCGGGGGCCGCGCATGTCAGAATTGATAAACGAAGCGACGATTGTCTCGATTCTGACGACCTATGGCTATTGGGCCATATTCTTCATCGTCGCGCTCGAGAGCTCGGGCATTCCCCTCCCCGGCGAGACGACGCTCGTCGGCGCGGCGATCTATGCCGGCCATTCCGGCAATATGGACATAGGACTCGTCATAGCGGCCGCGGCGGCGGGCGCGATCCTCGGCGACAATATCGGCTTCTGGATCGGGCGCGAGTTCGGCGTGAAGCTGCTGATGCGCTATGGCTCCCATATCGGCGTCGGGCCGCCGCAATTGCGGCTGGGGCAGTATCTCTTCATGCGCTGGGGCGGCGCCATCGTCTTCTTCGGCCGCTTCATCGCGCTTTTGCGCATATTAGCGGCCGTGCTCGCCGGCGCCAATCGCTTCGATCCGCTCAAATTCCTGTTCTACAACGCCGCCGGCGGCATATGCTGGTCGCTGGTCTTCGGCCTCGGCGGCTATGTGTTCGGCGCCGCCATCAATCGCGTCGCCGGCCCCATCGGCTGGCTCGGCCTCGCCGGCGCCGTCATCGGCGCCTTCCTGCTGTGGCGCTATTGGAAAATCCACGAGGAGCGGCTGACGAAGGAGGCCGAGGCGCATTTCGAACGCATCGATCATCGCCCGCCGTGACGCGCGGACCTCAACTATGCGCGAGCCGAGCGAGCGCTATCACGGCTCCGAGAATGACGAGCGTCTGAAAGCCGATCGTTCCGAACAGCCATTTGATGATCTCGGCTTTCGTGGCCTCGATCTTCGCCTCGAGGCGCAGCTCGGCCTTTTCGATCTTCGACTCGACGACGGCAAGATCGGCCTTGGTCGCCAGCTCCTGGCTCGTCGCCTCGGCGAAAGCTTCGGCGGTCGCCTGGGCGTGCGGGACGCCGGCGGCCTCGAGCTTCTCCACGAATTTCAAAGTATCGAATGCGACGGCGGCGCTCATGATGGGTCCTGATCGGATACGCCAGCAATATGGCGCGGCTGGGCCTTTGCATCCAGTTCTATAGGATCCCTCGGCGCAGCCAGAGCGCGCCCGAAACGCCCCGCCTCCCAGCCGATGATCGCCTGCTTGCGCGTCAGCCCCCAATGGTAGCCGGTGAGCGCGCCGCTCGCCCCGAGCACGCGATGGCAGGGCACGACGAAGGAAACGGGGTTGCGCCCGACAGATGCGCCCACCGCCCGCGCGGCTCCGGGCTTGCCGAGCCGCCGCGCGATCGCCCCGTAAGTGGTCGCCCGGCCCATGTCGATGTCGAGCAGCGCCTCCCAGACGGAAACGTCGAACTCCGAGCCGATCAGCACGAGGCGCAAGGGCCGCTCTGGCCGCCATTCCGCCGGATCGAAGGCGCGCCGCGCGAAATCTGCGGTCGCCGCGCCATCGAGCGAAAATCGCGCCTTCGGCCAACGGCGGCAAAGATCGTCGAACGCCTCCGCGCGCGCGCCGTCGACGAAGCCGAGCCCGGCGAGACCGCGCTCCGTCGCGACCAATATCGCTTCGCCGAAAGGCGAAGGGTGGAAGCCGTAGCGCATCTCCAGCCCCTCGCCGCCGCGCTTGAACTCGCCCGGCGTCAGCGCCTCATGGGTCACGAAGAGATCATGCAGGCGCGAGGGCCCCGAAAGACCGAGCGAGAGAGAGGCGTCGAGCAGGCTCGTCTCGCCGCCGAGCAGCGCGCGCGCATGGCGCAAAGTCAGCGCCTCGAGGAAGGCCTTGGGCGAGAGTCCCGCCCAGCGCCGGAACAAGGCGCGCAAATGCGCCTCGGAAAGGCCTGCCGCGGCCGCCATGTCCTCGACCGAGGGCTGCCGGCGCCAATTCTCGCCGATGAAGCGGATCGTCTCCGCGACTTTCGCATAATCCTCCTGCGGCCGTGCTTCGGCGAGAGGAGGGATTGTCGCGAGAGGATTGTCGGAGCGCAGCGTCATGGGCGCATCATGGCGCGGGCGGGCGGGCGCCGCCACCCGAAAACGCATCAGGAATAGACCGGCCCGCGCTTGGCCGTCGCCAACGCGCGGGAAAGCTCCTCGGCGAGCGCCGCCTTCTGCTCCGGCGCGAGAAACGCGCCGATCTCGACACGCTCGCCGCGCGAGACGATGAGCACGCGCTGCATGCCGAACTCCTCGTCCTCCTCCGTCTCGAGCCGCAGCCAATAAGTGTCGAAGCGCCGCTCCTGCCGCAGGCCATAGGCGCTCTTCTTGACGATGACGAGCTCGAAGGGGGTGAGGCAAAGGCTCTCGAACGCCCTGGCGGAGCGGAAGCTCACACGGAGCGCGACATAGAGCGCCAGCACGTCCAGCCCCATGAAGCCGACCACCGGCCAGGCGCCGAGAATATAGAAGGGAACCGACAGCACGCATGTTCCCGCGCCGAACAGCAGGATGAACACATGCGCCTGTCGCGGCGTCATCGAGCGATGCGGGATGAGCCGCGTCTGATAAATGGCTTCCGCCGCAATGGCGTCCGCCGAAGAAGCGCTCGCCGTCACGCCGCCGCCTTTCGTTCTCCGGTTTGTCGAGTTATAACGCCTTTATGCCGAACGAAAAGAGCCCGCTCGCCAAGGCGCGGCGCCCCGCATCGCCGCGCAGCCGCGAGGCCGCCCGCATCGAGGAGATTTTCGCGCGTCTCGAGGCGGCCGATCCGCATCCCAAAGGCGAGCTCGAGCATGTGAATATCTTCACCCTGCTCGTCGCCGTGGTGCTGTCCGCGCAGGCCACCGACGTCGGCGTCAACAAGGCGACGCGCGCTTTGTTCCAAGTCGCCGACACGCCGCAGAAGATGCTCGCGCTCGGCGTCGAAGGGCTCCGCGGCTACATCAAGACGATCGGCCTCTATCCCACCAAGGCGAAGAACGTCATCGCCCTCTGCGCGCAGCTGATCGAGAAGCACGGCGGCAAGGTTCCCTGTGATCGCGAGGCGCTGCAGGCGCTGCCGGGCGTCGGCCGCAAGACGGCCAATGTCGTGCTCAACATCGCCTTTCACGTGCCGGTGATCGCGGTGGACACGCATATTTTCCGCGTCTCCAACCGGCTGCCGCTCTTCAAGGGCAAGACCGTCGAGCAGGTGGAGGAAGGCCTCGAGAAAATCGTGCCCGAGCGCTTCAAGCTCCACGCGCATCACTGGCTGATCCTGCACGGGCGCTATGTGTGCAAGGCGCGCCGGCCGGAATGCGAGCGCTGCATCCTCGCCGATCTCTGCCGCTTCGAGGGCAAGACGATCTGACGGCCGGGGCGCCGAAACCGCCACGAATATTCCCCTCTCCCCGCATGCGACGCGACGGAAGGCGGCGCAGGCCGCGCGAGCCTATCAGCGCGAAAGCGCCCGGAATGTGCGGCGGCGCACGAACGCCGGCCCGCTCTCCCGCTAAACCGAAGCCATAGGCCAGCCGAAGAGAGGGAGGGGTCATGCGCTTCGAAGTCTCCGCCCCTCGCGCAGCGCGCGCGCCCGCCACGAATCAGAAACCATTCATTAACGCAGCCCATAAAAAAGGCGGGTCGCGGCCGGTTTCGCAGGCGCCCGAGCCGGTCGGCAATAAGCGTATTATTTTCAGACAATTGAAGCGAATCCTGAAGCCTGCGGCGCCCGATCTCCGCGCTTGTCGCGCCGCGCGCGCCGACTTATACGGACAGCTCCGCTCGCGTGCGGCCAGTCCCAGTTTCCGGCGTTTCGCCGTCACCTCCCGGCTCCATGCCCACTCTTTATCATCATCCGCTCTGCCCCCATTCCCGCTTCGTGCGGCTGATTCTCGCCGAATATGGAATCGAGACGACGCTGATCGAGGAGAGAGCGGCGGAACGGCGGCGCGAGTTTCTGACGCTCGACCCCGCCGGCCGGACGCCGCTGCTCGTCGACGACGACGGCAGCGTGATTCCGGGGGCGAGCGTCATCGTCGAATATCTCGAGGATTGCCTGCCGAGCGATTTCACCGGCCTGCGGCTGATGCCGCGCGGGCTGCGCGAGCGCGTCGAGACGCGCCGGCTGATCGATTGGTTCAATGTCAAATTCTTCGACGAGGTGACGAATTATCTGGTCACGGAGAAAGTCTACAAGCGCTTCCTCGCTCCCGAGATCGGCGGCGGCGCGCCGGACATGGACCTGCTGCGGGTCGCGCGCGCCAATCTGCGTCCCCATATCCGCTATATCGGCTATCTGACCGAGGCGCGGCGCTGGCTGGCGGGCGAATCCCTGACCTATGCGGATTTCGCGGCGGCGGCCCATCTCTCCTGCGTCGACTATCTGGGCGACGTGCCATGGGACGAAGACGAGACGGTCAAGCACTGGTATCAGCGCATCAAGTCGCGGCCGGCCTTCCGTCCCCTGCTGGCCGATCGCGCGCCGGGCATGACGCCGGGACCGGTCTACGCCGAGCTGGACTTCTGACCCTCGAGGAGGCCCTGCGCGCCCGCGCGGCCGAACTCGGCTTCGATCTCTGCGCCATCACGACCGCCAGCGCTCCGGCGAAGGCCGGCAAGCGTCTCGCCGAATGGCTCGCCGCCGGCGCCCATGGCGATATGGGCTGGATGGAGGAGACCGCCGATCGCCGCGCTTCGCCCGTGGCGCTGTGGCCGCAGGCCCGCTCCATCGTCATGCTCGGCGTCGATTATGGCGCGGAAGGCGATCCGCTGGCGATTCTGGCGAAGCCCGATCGCGGCGCGATCTCGCTCTACGCGCGCCGGCGCGATTATCACGAGGTCATCAAAGGCCGGCTGAAGCAGCTCGCCGGCTTTCTGCTGGCGCAAGCGGGCGGCGGCGAGGTCAAGGTCTTCGTCGACACGGCGCCGGTGATGGAGAAGCCGCTGGCCGAGGCCGCCGGGCTCGGCTGGCAGGGCAAGCACACCAATCTCGTCTCGCGGCGCTTCGGCTCCTGGCTGCTGCTCGGCGCGATCTTCACCGATCTTTCGCTCGCGCCGGACGCGCCGGAACAGGACCATTGCGGCTCCTGCCGCAAATGCCTCGACATTTGCCCGACCAAGGCCTTTCCGGCGCCCTATCGGCTCGATGCGCGGCGCTGCGTCGCCTATCTCACCATCGAGCACAAGGGCCAGATTCCGCGCGAGTTTCGAGATGCGATCGGCAATCGCGTGTTCGGCTGCGACGATTGTCTCGCCGTCTGCCCCTGGAACAAATTCGCGCAAGCGACACGCGACGCCAAGCTCACTCTGCGCGAGGAGCTGGCCGAGCCCGCCCTCGCCGATCTCGCCGCCCTCGACGATCCGGGCTTTCGCGCAATGTTCGCGGGAACGCCGGTCAAGCGGCTCGGCCACGCCCGCTTTCGCCGCAATGTGGCGATCGCGATCGGCAATTCGAAAATTCCAGCGCTCGCCTCTGCGGTCGAGCCGCTGCTCGGCGATCCCTCACCGCTGGCGCGCGGCGCGGCGGTCTGGGCGCTGGCGCGCCTCCTGCCCCCGGGAGATTTCGCCGCTCTCGCCGGGAAAGCCCTCCCGCGAGAGGACGACGCCGCCGTACGTGAGGAGTGGGCAAAAGAGACACACCTCTCGAAAAAGTGACGTCGCGGCGCAGATTGCCGCGGCGCAACGCCGGCGCGTCCATGGATTCGCCAAACCGCAAACAGTAGAGTTCTCCGCGCCGCCCCTCGGGCTCGCGCCTCACGCCGAACGCCGCCGCCATGTCCAATGTTTCGCGACGCACAATCGATGATCCGGCCGCCGAGGCGGCGCGCCTTCTCGCGCGTCTCAGCATCATGCTGCTGTTCATCATCTCGCAGCTCGCGCCGATCCTGACGCGGCAGACGATCTATATTCTGCTGCCCATCGGCGCCGCTCTGCTGCTGCTCTCCGCCAGCCTCGCGCCGGGGACGCGGCGCTTGCGGGAGATCGCCGTGCTGGCGCTGACGCCGACGGCTTTGGCCGCCTTCTTCTTCGTCGGCTGGACGGGACTGTCGCTCGCCTGGACGCCCTTCGGCGCCGGCCCGGCCGAGCGCTACGCCAAGAGCGCCGCGACCTTGGCGCTGGTCGCCGCCGCCTGCGCGCTGCTGCCGGCGCGCACAAAAACCTCCAATCTCAATCTTCTGCCGATCGGCACCGGCGCCGCCGCCGCGGCGCTCGCCGCCGTCGCTTTTCTCTCGGCGGGCGGCGGCGATCAGCCCGTCGATCTCGACAGCAACGCCTTGCAGCGCGCCGGCCTCGGCCTGGCGCTGGCGATCTGGCCGGCGCTCGGCGCGCTGGCGCTGCGTGGCCGCTGGGTGTCCGCCGCCGTCGTCGCTCTCGTCAGCGTCGCAGCCTGCCTGCTGGCGCGCGCGCCCAACGCTCTGCCGGCGCTCATCGCCGGCGCTCTGGTGCTGGCGCTGTCCTTCGGCAAGGCGCGGCGCGCCGGCTCGATTCTGGCGATTTCCTCGGCGGCCTTGATCCTGCTCGCGCCGCTGGCGCCTATGCTCCTGCATTTCGCCGCGCCCGAGCGCCTGCCCGCCTTCGCGGCGCCGCTCGAGAGCTGGGGCCGGATCATCGCCAATGACGGGCCGCGGCTGCTCATCGGCCATGGCTTCGGCGCCGCCGTGTTCGGCGTCGCCGGCCATTATCTCTACCCGGACACGCCGCGCAGCCTGTTGTTCCAGGTGTGGTTCGATCTCGGAATTCTCGGCGCGCTCGGCCTCGCGGCGATCGTCGCCCGCGCCTTTTATATCATCGGGCGGACGCGGCCGGTGCTCGCGCCCTTCCTGCTCGGCGGATTGGCGACGGGGCTGACGATCTGCGTGCTGGGTCCGGCGGCCGAGCAGCTCTGGTGGCTGACGCTCGCCGGCCTCGACGCCATCGCCTTCGCTCTGGTGCTGAAGGGTCAGTTCCGCACGCGCCGTCCGCGCGTCGAGCCCAATTGGGGCATGGGCCGCATCGCCGTGCGCTGAAGGCTCGGCGGATCTCGCCTCACTGCGGACACACGATGCCTCGCGCCACGCTGACCTCGCCGTCCGAGCCCTCGACTCGCGAGACGGCCAGCACGCAATCCTCGTCATCGGCGCCATAGGCGCGGCCGACCAATATGGCCGGCCCGGAGCCGAAAGGCCGCAGCGCCGTCGCGCTGTCGCCGAAGGCGACGCGTTCGATCGGAGCCGCGAGGATGGGGGCGTCGGAGCGCGCGCCGAGCGACGGCGTGGCGGCGAGCGACGCGCCGAGGCAGGCGGCGAGGGTCACGCCGACGAGAATGCGCGAATTGCGGGTCGAGGAGGGCTTACGCGATACGGCCATGATGCGACGCTCCCGGCGAAGGCCGACGGGAGCGAACGCCTCTCCCCGAAGCGTCGGCCGCGCCTCTCATGGGCTGTAACGCGGCGACGTCGGTCAGGGTTGCAGGGACCGTAGAATCCGAAGGGGCGAGGGCCAAGGAAGAGGGCAAAGGGCGAGGACGGCGCCTCGCCCCGGCCTCACTCGCAGACGCGAGTCGGACGATAGCCGACGACGACGCCATATTCGTCGAACACGGGGCGACGCTCGCGCCAGCAGCGATAGGGCGGCGGCGCTTCATAGACGGGGGCCGGATAATAGGCGGGCGCGCCATAATAGGGCGGCGGCGGCGGAACCGGACGCCCCGCGCTGCCGGCGAGCGCGCCGAGCGCGAAACCGCCGATGCCGGCCGCAATGGCCGCGCCCGGATCGCCCGCGGCGGCCGGCGCGGCCGTCATGATCGGCGCGACGCCGAGCCCGAGCGCGACGAAGACGCTCGCGATTTTCCGTGCCGAAATCTCCTTCATGACTTTCTCCATGACCCCCCGGGGCTTCGCTCGGACGGCTTGTCCCCGAGTCGCACCCTCTGCGCGCGCCGAGCGCGTCGATGAAAGCCAGAAAACGTAAATGAACGGCGAAAACGTGGCCGCGACGTTCACGCTCGCGCGATTTTCGCCGAGCGATGCGTTCACGCCACAGCGGCGGCGCGCGGCTGCTCCGGAATGGGAAAACGCAGCACGATGCGTGTGCCCTTGCGACGAATCGCCGGGCTCTGCGCGACAATGGTTCCGCCCATCGCCTCGACGAGCCCGCGGCAGATGGAGAGGCCGAGGCCGGTGCCGGCTTTGCGGCCGTCGACGCGCCCGCCGCGATAGAATTTCTCGAAAATGCGCTCGAGATCGCCCGGCTTCACGCCCGGCCCCTCGTCGGTCACGGTGAGCAGCAGATCGGCGCCGTCGCGCCGCGCATAGACGGAGGCCGCGCCGCCCCCGTATTTATTCGCATTGTCGAGCAGGTTGAACAAAATCTGCCCGAGCAGGCCAGAGTCGCCGCGAATCGCCGGCAAGTCCGGCGCGAGGCTCATCGAGACCTTCAACTGCGGAAATTCTTTCCGGCTGCGCTCGACCGCCGCGCGCGCCGCCTCGCCCACGTCGACGAGTTCGCGGCGCGGCGCGAGCGCGCCCGATTCGATGCGCGACATGTCCAGAAGATTGACGACGAAGCGCGACAAACGCGCCGCCTCCTCCTCGATCGAGGCGAGGAGATCGACCCGATCCGTATCGGCGAGCCGCTCGCCGAGCTGACGCAGGCTGGTGACGGCGCCGGTGATGGAGGCCAGCGGCGTGCGCAGATCATGGGACAGCGAGGCGAGAAGCGTCGTGCGCAGCTTCTCATTCTCCTCGAGCGCGGCGGCGCGCACCGATTCGCCGACGAGCAGCGAGCGATCGACGGCGATCGCCGTCTGCTCGAGAATGGCGGTCAGCATTCTCTCGCTCTGCGCGGAGAGCGCCTCCTCCGCATTCTTCGGCTCGAGGCCGATCACGGCGACGACGCCGCGCGTCGTCGCCAGCGGGCGAAACTCGAAACGTATGTTGGGCAGAGTGCCGCTGCGCAGTCCCGCGGGCTCGGCGCGCTCATAGGCCCAGCGCGCGGCGCCGGCCTCCTTGGCGTCCAATTGATCGATGGGCGGCCAGGCGGCGGAGAGCGTCAACTCGCCCTCCTCCGGCACGAGCAGAACGACGCATTTGGCGTCGAGCGCCTTTTGCGCATGCACCGCGGCGGCCCATAGAACCTCGTCGAGCGAGGCGGCGCTCGACAGCTTGCGCGAGAATTCGAACAAGGATTGCGCCGCCTCCGCCCGCGCGCGCATGGCGCGCGATTGCTCGCGCACGCGGCCGGCGAGCGTGCCCGTCACTATGGCGACGAAGCTATAGACGAGCAGCGACAGAAACTCGTGCGGCTGCGAAATGGTGAGCTCGTAGCGCGGATCGACGAAGAAGAAATCGAAAGCGAGGAATGAGAGGATCGACGCCGCCACCGCGGACCACACGCCGGCCGCGAGCGCGCAGAACACGACCGAAGCCAGAAAGATCATCCCGAGATTGGGAAGACGCAGCCACATGTCGAGCGGCCAGGCGATGAGAGTGGCGAAAGCGACCGAGGCCAGCGTCGCGCCGACGCCGCGCCAGAATTCGCGATGCGGCGAATGCGCCGGCGCGCGGCGCGTCTCCTCCGCGGCTTTCTCGCGGCCTTCGGTGATCACTTGCACGGCGATATCGTCGGAGCGCCGCACGATCTCGTCGGTCAATGATTTGCGCCGCAGCCGCGCCAGCAGCCCCGCGTGGCTGCGGCCGACAACGATCTGCGTGATGTTCTCGCGCCGCGCGAAACGCAGCGCCTCGCCGGCGAGATCGCGCCCGGCGATGCGCTCGACCTCTCCGCCGAGACGCTCGGCGAGTCGCAGCGCCTCGTCGATACGCCGGGCGCGCTCGGCGTCCTGCTCCTCCTCGCCGATGCGCTCGACATGCAATGCGATCCATTGCGCATTGAGCCCCGTCGCGAGGCGCGCGCCGGCGCGCACGACGGGCTCCGCCAGACTGTCGCCGCCGACGCAGACGAGCAGGCGTTCGGAGGTCGCCCAAGGGCCTTCGATCGCATTCTGCCGCAGATAGTCGACCATTTGATCGTCGACGCGCTCGGCCGTGCGGCGCAGCGCCAGCTCGCGCAGCGCCGTGAGATTGCGCGGCGTGAAGAAATGCTGCACGGCGCGGCGCGCCATGTCGGGCACATAGACCTTGCCCTCTTCCAAGCGCTGCAGCAGCTCGTCCGGCGTCACATCGACGAGCACGACCTCGGCCGCATCCTGCAGCACGCGATCGGGAACCGTCTCGCGCACGGCGACGCCGGTGATGCGCGAGACGACGTCGGCGAGACTTTCGAGATGCTGAATATTGAGCGCGGTCCAGACATCCACGCCCGCGTCGAGCAGCTCCTCGACATCCTGCCAACGCTTGGGGTGGCGGCTGTCCGGCGCATTGCTGTGCGCGAGCTCGTCGACGACGATGAGCGCCGGATGGCGCGCGAGCGCGGCGTCGACGTCGAATTCCTCGAGCATGCGGCCGCGATAATCGATTTTGCGCCGCGGCAGCGTCTCCAGCCCTTCCGCCAGCGCTTCCGTCTCGCGACGCCCATGCGTCTCGACGAGGCCGATGACGACATCGGCGCCGTCGGTCTTCAGCGCGCGGGCGCGGGCCAGCATGGCGTAGGTCTTGCCGACGCCCGGCGCGGCGCCGAGAAAGACGCGCAGCTTGCCGCGCTTCTCGCGATCCGCGAGCGCGAGAAGCGCATCCGGGTTCGGTCGGCGTTCGAAATCGTTTCCCGCCTCCGCCATTGTTCACGCTCTCGCAACGCTCGTGGTCCGACGAAACAAAATGCTCGAGCCGCGCCGGCCGCGCAAGCGCGCGAGCGCGAAATATCCCCGATTCCGCCCGATCTTTATGAGGCCCTTATACGAACCGTCGAATCGCGAATGGCTCCTTTACGGCTCCGCGGCGCATGTTGCGGCCGTCGACCCTTCAGGAGACGCGAGAATGTTCCAAATCATCAGCGCGGCGATCGCCGTCCTGTCGCTCGTCGCGGCCTATGCCGCGGCTTGGCGCATCTATCGAACGGCCTGGGACCGAAAGGCGAAGGCCGAGCTCGACAGACCAAAAGTGACGCGCGCGGGAGCCCTCATTCTGCTTTTGCGCCGTCGCCGCCTGCTGAAAGCGCGATACGCGGAGCTGCGTCGAGCCGGAGCGTCGCAGGACCGAAAATTCGCGTGAGCGTGAGCTCATTCATCTCCGACACATCATCGATACGGAGCCAGTCCATGCTCGACCTCGTCTATCTTTGCCTCAGCGCCATCTTCTTCGCGCTGATGGGAGCCTATGCGCGTTTCTGCGGAAGATTGTGAAAGGACAAGTCGATGTTCGAACCCACGCTCGGCTTGGGCGTCGCCGTCTTGCTCGGCGCCTATCTCGTCTACACGCTTCTTCATCCCGAAAAGTTCTGACGGCATCGTCCGACTTTTGCCAAAGGACCACAAAATGAACGCCATCGGTCTGGCGCAAATCGCGATCGTGCTCGCAGCCGTGCTGGCCGCAGCCGTTCCACTCGGCGCCTATGTCGCGCGCGTGCTCTCCGGCCAGCGCAATTTTCTCTCGCCGATCCTCGCGCCGGTCGAGAGGCTTTTCTACAAATTGTCGGGCGTCGATCCGGCGCGCGAGCAGAGCTGGCTCTCCTATGCGATCGCCATGCTCGTCTTCAGCGTCGCCGGCTTCGTCTCGCTCTATGCGCTGCAGCGATTCCAGCATCTGCTGCCGCTGGATCCGCAGGGCTTCGATCCGGTTCCGCCCGATCTCGCCTTCAACACGTCGATCAGCTTCGTCACCAACACCAATTGGCAGAATTACGCCGGCGAGACGACGATGAGCCATCTGACGCAAATGCTCGGGCTCACCGTGCATAATTTCGTCTCCGCGGCAACCGGCCTCGCCATGGCTTTCGCGCTGGCGCGCGGCTTTGCGCGCGCAGAGTCGCCGACGGTCGGCAATTTCTGGGTCGATATCACGCGCTCCACGCTCTATGTGCTGCTGCCGCTGTCCATCGTCTTCGCGCTCGTCCTCGTCGCGCTCGGCGTTCCGCAGACGCTTCTCGGCTCGCTCGAGGCGACGACGCTCGAGGGCGCCAAGCAGATCATCTCGATCGGCCCGGTCGCCAGCCAGGAGGCGATCAAGGAGCTTGGAACCAATGGCGGCGGCTTCTTCAACGCCAATTCCGCGCATCCATTCGAGAGTCCCGACGCCATCACCAATTCGCTCGAGATTTTCGCGCTGCTCGTCATTCCCTTCTCGCTCGCCTTCGCTTTCGGGCGCGTCGTCGGCGATATGCGCCAAGGCCGCGCCATCGCGATCACCATGATGATCGTGCTCGTCGCCGGCGTCGTCGTCGCCTATTGGGCGGAGGCCGGCGGCAATCCGCTGCTCACCGAGATCGGCGTCGATTCGTCGCCCGGCAATATGGAAGGCAAGGAAGTGCGCTTCGGCGTCGCCACCAGCGCGCTCTTCGCCGCGGCGACGACCGGCACCAGCACGGGCGCGGTCAATTCCATGCATGATTCCTTCATGCCGCTCGGCGGACTCGTGCCGCTGTTCAACATGCTGATGGGCTCGATCGCGCCCGGCGGCGTCGGCGCGGGACTCTACGGCTTCCTCGTTCTCGTCGTCATCGCCGTCTTCGTCGCCGGCCTCATGGTCGGCCGCACGCCGGAATATCTCGGCAAGAAGATCGAGACGCGCGAGATGAAGCTCGCCATGCTCGCCGTGCTCGTCTATCCGCTCTGCGTGCTCGGCTTTTCGGCGGCCTCCGTTCTGGTGAAGACCGGCCTCGACAGCCTCAACAACGCCGGTCCGCACGGGCTCTCGGAGATCCTCTACGCCTTCGCCTCGACGACCGACAATAATGGCTCGGCCTTCGCGGGGCTCTCCGGCAACACGCTCTGGTACAATACGACGCTCGGCCTCGCCATGGCCTTCGGCCGCTTCGCCTATGTGATTCCGGTGCTCGCCATCGCCGGCGCGCTCGCGCAGAAGAAACGGGCGCCGGCGTCGATCGGCGCCTTCCCGACGCATGGTCCGCTATTCGTCGGATTGCTGATCGGCGTCATCGTCATCCTCTATCTGCTGCAATATTTCCCTGCGCTGGCGCTCGGCCCCATCGTCGAGCATTTCCAGCTGCAGGCCGGCAAGCTGTTCTGAACGGAGTTCGCGCAATGTCTTCCAAAGTCTCCGCTCCTGGCCTGTTCGATCGGGCCATTCTGCGCCGCGCCGCGATCGACGCTTTCCGCAAGCTCGATCCGCGCAAGCTGGCGCGCAATCCCGTGATCTTCGTCACGGAAGTCGTCTCCGCCGTGGTGACGATTCTCTTCCTCCGCGATCTCGTCGCGACGGACGGCGACACGCTGTTCTCCGGTCAGATCGCCGCCTGGCTGTGGTTCACCGTGCTGTTCGCCAATTTCGCGGAAGCGGTCGCCGAAGGGCGCGGCAAGGCGCAAGCCGACGCGCTGCGCCGCACGCGCAGCGACGCCAAGGCGAGGCTACGCAGAGGCGGCGCCATCGAGACGGTCTCGGCGCTCGATCTGCGAATCGGCGATGTCGTCCTCGTCGAGGCGGGCGATCTCGTCCCCGGCGACGGCGAGGTGATCGCAGGCGTCGCCTCGGTCAACGAATCCGCCATCACCGGCGAATCCGCGCCGGTCATTCGCGAGGCCGGCGGCGACCGCTCGGCAGTCACCGGCGGCACGAGCGTGCTCTCCGATTGGATCGAGGTGAAGATCACCGCGGCGCCGGGCTCGACCTTCATCGACCGCATGATCGCGCTCGTCGAAGGCGCCGAGCGGCAGAAGACGCCGAACGAGCTCGCTCTCTCCATTCTTTTGTCGGGGCTGACGATCATCTTCCTCATCGTCTGCGTGACGCTGTGGCCGCTCGCGAGCTATTCGGGAACCATGCTGTCGCTCACTGTGCTCGCGGCGCTGCTCGTCTGCCTCATTCCGACGACGATCGGCGGCCTGTTGTCGGCGATCGGCATCGCCGGCATGGATCGGCTCATCCGCTTCAATGTCATCGCCACATCGGGACGCGCGGTGGAGGCGGCCGGCGATGTCGACACGCTGCTGCTCGACAAGACCGGAACCATCACCTTCGGCAATCGCATGGCGGATGAATTCATCGCCGTCGGCGGCGTCGGCGAGCACGAGCTGGCCGAGGCGACGCTGCTGGCGTCGCTCGCCGATGAGACGCCGGAGGGCCGCTCCATCGTCGCGCTGGCGCTGAGCCGCTACGGCCTCGCGGCGCCGGAGCTCGGCAGCGACGCGCGCGTCGTGCCCTTCACCGCGCATACGCGCATGTCCGGCGTCGATCTACCGGGCCGCTCGCTGCGCAAAGGCGCCGTCGACGCCATACTCGCGCAGACCGATGCGCGCAGCGAGCGCGACGCCCCCGCGGCCGCGCGCATGAGCGGCGCCGTCGCGGAAATTCTGGAGCGCGCGGGACATTCGACGCTTCGCGCGCCCGAGGATTTCACCCGCGCAGTGGAACGCATCTCGCGCGCCGGCGGCACGCCGCTCGCCGTCAGCGAGAATGGAAGACTGCTCGGCGTCGTGCATTTGAAGGACATCATCAAGCCCGACATAAAGGCGCGCTTCGCCGCGCTGCGCGCCATGGGCATAAAGACGGTGATGGTCACGGGCGACAATCCCGTCACCGCGGCGGCCATCGCCTCGGAGGCCGGCGTCGATGATTTCATCGCCCAGGCGACGCCCGAGGACAAGCTCACCTATATTCGCAAGGAGCAGCAGGGCGGCCGACTCATCGCAATGTGCGGCGACGGCACCAATG
Source organism: Methylosinus sp. is20ea (assembly GCF_059718135.1). Taxonomy (NCBI): domain Bacteria; kingdom Pseudomonadati; phylum Pseudomonadota; class Alphaproteobacteria; order Hyphomicrobiales; family Methylocystaceae; genus Methylosinus; species Methylosinus sp. is20ea. The sequence goes on from NZ_AP046088.1 coordinate 1,084,977, forward strand.
ACGCGCCGGCGCTGGCGCAGGCCGATGTCGGCGTCGCCATGCAGACCGGCACGCAGGCGGCGCGCGAAGCCGGCAATATGGTCGATCTCGACAGCGATCCGACCAAGCTCATCGAGATCGTCGCCATCGGCAAGCAGCTCTTGATGACGCGCGGCTCATTGACGACCTTCTCCATCGCCAATGACGTCGCCAAATATTTCGCCATCATCCCGGCGCTGTTCGTCGTGACCTATCCAGAGCTCGGCGCGCTCAATGTGATGAAGCTCGCCTCGCCGCAATCGGCGATCCTCTCAGCGGTGGTGTTCAACGCGCTGATCATCATCACGCTCATTCCGCTCGCGCTGAAGGGCGTCGCCTATCGGCCGGTCGGCGCCGCGGCGCTGCTGCGGCGAAACCTACTGATCTATGGTCTCGGCGGCGTCATCGTCCCCTTCATCGGCATAAAGATCATCGATCTCATCGTCACCGCTCTGCATCTCGCGTGAGGAAACTTCCCATGACGTCGCATATTCGTCCGGCGATCGTGATGATCGCCCTCTTCACCCTTCTCACCGGCCTCGCCTATCCTCTGGCGATCACCGGCATAGCGCAGCTCGCCTTTCCGGAACGGGCGAACGGCAGCCTCCTCGAACGCGAGGGCGTCGTCGTCGGCTCTTCGCTGATCGGCCAGAGCTTCGCGTCCGACCGCTATTTCCACGGTCGCCCTTCGGCGACGACGGCGCCGGACCCCAATGATGCGAGCAAGACGATCGACGCGCCTTACAATGCGGCGAATTCCGGCGGCTCCAATCTCGGCCCGACCTCGAAAAAGCTCGTCGATCGCGTCGACGCCGCGATAGAGGCGGAATTTGCGGCGGGACGCATAGATGTCGTCGCCGCCGACGCGGTGACGACCTCCGCCTCGGGTCTCGATCCGCATATCTCGCCGCGCTTCGCGCTGGCGCAAGCCGCTGCCGTGGCCGCGGCGCGCGGCCTGCCGGAGGCGCGTGTGCGCGCGCTGGTCGAGACGCATGTCGAGCCGCGGTTCATGGGCTTCATCGGCGAGCCGCGGGTCAATGTGCTCGCGCTCAATCTGGCGCTGGACACGCTCGCGCGAGCGCAGGCGTCGCGGTGAGCCCTCTTCCGTCCGGAGGCGCGAAGCCCTAATGAAGGAGCGACGTCACCCTATCCGGATCATGCGATGAATGTCCTCCTCATCGGCTCCGGCGGCCGCGAACATGCGATCGCCCGGGCTCTCTCGAAAAGCGCGCTTCTCTCGCGGCTCTACGCCGCGCCCGGCAATCCGGGCATGGCGGAGGTCGCGGAGATCGTTCGTCTCGATGTTTCGGATTATGCGACCGTCGCGCATTTCTGCGCGGAAAAGGACATAGGGCTCGTCGTGATCGGACCCGAGCAGCCGCTCGTCGAAGGCCTCGCCGATTCTCTGCGCGAGACGGGCGTCGCTGTGTTCGGCCCGTCCGCGGCCGCCGCGCGGCTCGAAGGCTCGAAGGGTTTCGTCAAGGACCTCTGCCGCGCGAATCATATTCCGACCGCCGATTACGAGCGCTTCGACGATGAGCAGAAAGCGCGCGCCTATTTGCGCGAGAGGGGCGCGCCGATCGTGGTGAAGGCCGACGGCCTCGCCGCCGGCAAGGGCGTCGTCGTCGCCGAGACGCTCGAGGAGGCCGAGCGCGCCGTCGAATCCATGTTCTCCGGCGCCTTCGGCAAATCGGGCGCGGAAGTGGTGATCGAAGAAAAGCTCGAGGGCGAGGAGGCCTCCTTCTTCGTGCTCTGCGACGGGACGCGCGCGCTGCCTTTCGCCTCGGCGCAGGATCACAAGCGCGCGGGCGACGGCGACACGGGGCCGAACACCGGCGGCATGGGCGCCTATTCGCCGGCGCCCTGCTTCACCGCCGAGATCGAAGCGCGCGTGATGGCGGAGATCGTCGCGCCGACGCTGCGCGCCATGCGCGAGATGGGCGCGCCCTTTCAAGGCGTGCTCTTCGTCGGGCTGATGCTGACGAAGGACGGCCCGAAGCTCATCGAGTTCAATGTGCGCTTCGGCGATCCGGAAACGCAGGTCATGCTGCCGCGCCTCGAGGACGATCTGCTCGCGCTGATGCTCGCCGCGGCGACGGGAGCGCTGCCGCAGACGCCGCTGCGATTCTCGCCGCAGACCGCGCTCACTGTCGTGCTGGCGGCGAATGGCTATCCGGGAACGCCGCTGATCGGCACGGAAATAAAGGGCCTCGCGCGCGCCGGCGCAATAGCGGGCGTCGTCGTCACTCACGCCGGCACGCGGCGGGATGGCGACAAGCTCCTCGCCGCGGGCGGGCGCGTGCTCAATGTCACCGCGCTCGGCGACACGGTTCGCGCGGCGCAGGCGCTCGCCTATCGCGGCGTCGATGCGATCGACTGGCCGCAAGGCTTTTGTCGCCGCGACATAGGCTGGCGCGCGATGGAGCGCGAGACATAGAGTCTGTTTGATTTGACGCGTTTCCAACGCCGAACCGGCGTCCACTTCCGCTGGAAACGCTCGAGAGCGAGAGCGCTCTGCATGAGGAGGCCGCATGGACAAGATCGCGCCCAATCTCACCGGCGTGCCGGAGACCATGTTGTGGACGCTGCACAATCGCGCCGGCGAAGCGTTGCGCGAGGACGGCCTGCTGCAGGATCGAAAGCTCGTCGAAATCTATCGCGCGCTCGATTATGATTATGAAGCGAGCTTCGGCAAGGCGCAGCCCTCGCACGCCAGCCGCGCAGTCGTCTTCGACGCTGAGATACGCGCCTTTTTGACTGCGCATCCGGACGGCGTGATCGTCAATCTCGGCGAAGGTCTGGAGACGCACCGCTTTCGCATCGCCGACAATGGCCGAGCGCTGTGGATCACGGTGGATCTGCCGGAATCGATCGCCATACGCGAGCGCTTCATAAAGCCGGACGAGCGCCATCGCCATGTCGCGCTGAGCGCGCTCGACCGCCGCTGGTTCGACGAGGTTCCGCCCGGGCGCGCCGTCTTCATCACGGCGCAGGGCCTGTTCATGTATCTTCCGCCCGAGGAGACCGCGTCGCTCCTGCACGATATGGCGCTGCGCTTTCCGAAAGCGCTTCTGCTGTTCGACCATGTTCCGCGCTGGCTCTCGAAAGCGACGCTGAAAGGCCATAGGCTCACGCCGAATTTCACCATTCCGCCCATGCCCTGGGGAATCGACCGCAGCGAGATCGAGCCGACGATGCGAAGCTGGGCGGCGATCGAGACGGTGGAGATATTGGATTACCGATTCTATCGCGGCTGGCGCGGGCTCGTGTTTCGATGGCTCTCGCGCTTCGCTTTCTGGCGCGAGCGCGTGCCCGCGATCACGCGCGTGACCTTCGCCTGACGAGAGGCCGCGGCGAAGCCGAAAGAGCGCGATCGAGCGTCGGCCCTATTATCGCCATGGTGAAGCCGGAATGCTCCGATGAGCAACGCCATTCGGCGAGAATGACGAAATTTGCCCGAACGCCATTTCAACGATCGAAAAGTCCCCCGCTGCGGCGCATGTCGATCGGAATATCGTAAGGAGCCAAGTCATGAGCGACGACAGCTGGGATTATGGCGAAGCCGCCGATTTCGTGCAGAAAAGCGCGCAACCGGGCATGGCGCGGGAGCTGCTGCGCGCCGCCGCGACGCCGCTCGACAAGAATTATCCCAATATTTTTATTACCTATTACTCTTTGCCGGATTGGCTCGCCACTTACAGCCAACCCGGTCCCTCACGGTTCCTCGCTTCGTCGCAACCGCATTTCAGACGCACGGCCGTCCGCCAGCGTCCATTCCCGCAAGTCGTTCACGAATACCGATTTGCGGCGCATAAATATCAGCAGGATGTCGCCGAAGCATTCGCGCCGATCCGGGGCGGCAAGACCGGGCAGGCTCTGCTCGGAGAGATCGCCGCCAATAAGCGTCGCTCCGTTTCGATCATGCCGCACGACCATTGGGCGCATGTGCTGCTGCCCGGCCCGCTCAACGCGACGCCGCGGCCGATTTCTCCTAAGACCAACCTCGGATATGTGAGCGACGGCTTGCGCAGCAATGATGCGGATTCCTACGCGAGAGGCGCGCCGATTCGTGGCGACGACAACGAGCCCGCCGGCGGCGTCGGCACAGGCAGGGGCGCCGATGTGCTGCTCTACTATTCGCCCGCGGATTGGCTGGCGAAAGACTCCTCCTTCGCTGGAGCGCGAGCAGACGAAGTGCTGTTTCATGAGCTCATCCATGTGACGCGGGAGTTGCGCGGCCTGCAGACGCGGCTCCCGGTCGAGGGAGGCGGCGGCTATGGAAACGAGGAAGAATATCTCGCCACCATGCTGACCAACCTCTATCTGTCCGAAAAAGGCGCGCCTCTGCGCGGAGCCTATGACGGCCCCGGCGGCCGACCGACCAAAATAGAGGTGAATGGCGAGCCGATGTTCTATGTGATCGCGGCCCCGCCCAAGAACTGGGACGTCATGACGAACCCGGACGCGTTCTACGACAACCCCGGCAAGACGAGCACGTCTCCGGACGCTCTCATCACGCGCTTCAAGAGCGGCCAGCGTAGCTTTTATCGCGATTTGTCGCTGCTTCCCGAAAATCGGCCCAAGTTCAATCCGATCCGGGAATATGAGCATCGCCATCAGCCTTGATCGCCGCGCACGGGCGGCAGTCGCGGGCCCGCTACGCGCTCGGCGCACGGGCGGCGAAGATCATGCAGGTCGTCGTCGCATGGGCGAGCAGCCGCTGGCGCGCATCATAGAGCCGCGCTTCCGCCGTCGCGACGCTGCGGCCCTGGTGCAGCACTTTCCCCTCGGCGCGAATCTCGGCGGCCGCGGAGATCGCGCGGGTGAAATTCACCTTGAACTCGAGCGTTGTATAGAGCTGGCCGGGCGGCAGAGTCGTATGCACGGCGCAGCTCATCGTCGAATCGAGCAGCGCGGCGACATAGCCGCCGTGAACCGTTCCGAGCGGATTATAATGCCGCTCGTCCGGCGTCGCCGTGAAGACGACGCGCCCGCTCTCGATTTCGACCGGACGGAAGCCGAAATAGAGCATCAGAGGCGGAACAGGCAGCGCGCCCTCGCCCATGGCTCTGACGACGTCCAATCCGCTCATCGATCGCAGGCTCTCGAGCGGCAAGGCGCCGGCGACATAGGACGGCTTTTCGGACGGCTTTTCCTCGGACATGAGGCTGCTCCCCTCTGGCCATGCCAAACTGCGTCATATATTTAGTTTCGTCAAGAGACCAAATCGATCCGGCGGGCGCCATGAGAAACGACCAATTCCCCTCTCAGACCTGTTCCGTGGCCCGTGCGCTGGAGATTGTCGGCGAGTGGTGGACGCTGCTGATCATCCGCGAGGCCTTTTGCGGGACGCGGCGCTTCGGCGAATTCGAGCGCAATCTCGGCGTCGCCAAAAACGTGCTGAGCGACAGGCTGTCCAAGCTCGTCGCCTGCGGCGTGATGGAGCGCGTCGATGTTCCGGGCCGCGGCAATCCGCGCGACTATCGCCTGACCGAGAAAGGCCGCGACCTATTCCCGATTCTGGTCGCGCTGATGCAATGGGGCGATCGCTGGGCGGCGACGGCGGGCCCGCCGCTGCGCCTGGTGGAGCAGGCCACCGGCGAGGAGATCGCCGCGCTGCGCGTGATCGGAGCCGGCGGCGGAGGGCTCGCGCCGGACGAGGTGCGGATCGAGCCCGGGCCGGGCGCCGATGAGAGGGTCCGCCGCCGTTTCGCCGCAAATGCACCGGAAATACCCCGGAGATGACGGGCCCTCCGGCGCCGGCTATCGTCGCTGCAGCGCAGCGAATCAGGCGCGGCGGAACGGCCGAACGGCTCGAACGGGGGTTGAACCTTCGGCCGGTTTCGTGTGAATGCTCTCTCGTCTCTTGTGGATCGCCGGCTCGATGACGCGCAATTTTTCCATCGTCGCGCCCGGCGCCGCCGGAACATCTCGCGGAACGGGGGCGGGCCGCGCGTCCATCCGGGTGCGATCGAACGCACAGCTCTCGCCGTCGTTTTTCCGCAATGCGGCGTTCGAATGTCGCTGCTGACATGAGCTTGAGAGCGGACCCGGCCGAACGTCTGACAACGCCGCCCGAGAGCGAGGCGCCCGCGAAGCGCCGACTCGCGCCCATTATTCTGTCGGCGCTGGTTCATGTTGTCCTTCTGGCCGCTTTTCTGCTCGAGCAATTGCTGCTGTCGAACGAAATTCCGACGCAGGAACAGGAAATTCCGCTGGAGGTGGTCGCCGAGGCGCCGCAGCCGCCGCCGCAGGAACAGCCGCAGCCCGAGCCGGAGCCCGAGAAGGAGCAGCCCAAGCCCGAGGAGAAGCAGAAGCAGAAGCCCCCGCCGCCACAAAAGCTCGTCGACGACGAGAAGCCAGCCTTCGACGCGCCGCGCGCGCCCAATCAGGAGAAGGTCGATCGCGAGGCGCCGGATCAGGAGACCAAATCCGCCCGCCGCGAGCCGCCCAATGAGCAGCACGCCGCCAAGCCCGCGCCCGAGAAAGCCGACCCGCAAAAGCAGCAGGCCGCTGCGGCGAAGCCCGAGCCCGCGACGCCCAAGGCCGAGGAGGACAAGGCCGACGCCGAGATCGTCGAGCAAGCGCAGCCGCAATTGGAGGCGCGGCTCGACGACAAGCAGGGCGAGGTCGAGATCAAGGCCTCGCCGGAGCCCAAGCCGAAATCCATCGCCGATCAGCTCGCCTCGCTGGAGCCGCTGCCGGACTTCAAGCTCGGCGGCTCCTCCAAGACTGCGCCGGTGAGCGGCGGCACGGCGAAGACCACTTATCTCTCGGTGCTGTTCGGCCTCATCATGCGGCATATGAATGTGCCGCCGTCGCTGCGCAACAAGACGACGCCCAATCACGGCGTCGTGGTGTTCTTCATCGACGAGGGGGGACATCTCACCCATCAGGCGGTCTATCGATCGAGCGGCTTTCCCGATCTCGACAATGCCGCGCTCTCCGCCGTGCGCCGCGCGGCGCCTTTTCCCGCGCCGCCCTATGGCCATCCACGCGGAATCCAGTTCCACTTCGATCCGAAATGAGGTCGTTTTGAGCGTAGTGTCGGCGCAGGCGCGTGACGCGACAGAGCCAGGAGCGCAACCGCCGCTGCTGCGCGTGACGGGCCTTTCCAAATCCTATCCCGGGCCGCAGGGCCCGCTGCCCGTGCTGCGCGACGTCGACCTCGCGCTCGGCGCCGGCGAGAGTCTCGCGCTGATGGGCGAGTCGGGCAGCGGCAAGAGCACGCTGCTGCATCTCGTCGCCGGGCTCGATCATGCCGATGGCGGCGCCATCCGCGTCGACGACATAGAGGTGACGAAGCTCGACGACGACGGCCGCGCCGCGCTGCGCCGCAAGACGCTCGGCGTCGTGTTCCAGCAGTTCAATCTCGTGCCGAGCCTCACTGTCGGCGATAATCTTTCTCTGCAGGCGCGGCTCGCCGGGCGTCACGATCGCGACTGGCGCGACGCGCTCGCCGATCGCCTCGGCCTTGCGGCGCTGCTCGACCGCTATCCCGAGCAATTGTCGGGCGGCCAGCAGCAGCGTGTCGCCGTCGGCCGCGCGCTGGCGCCGCGCCCGCGACTGCTGCTCGCCGACGAGCCGACCGGCAATCTGGACGAAGCCACCGGCGACGCCGTGCTCGATCTGCTGCTCGAGCTCGCCGCCACGGCGGGCGCGGCGGTGCTGATGGTCACTCATAGCGCGCGCCTCGCCGGTCGGCTGGGCCGCCGCGCCACGCTCGCGGCCGGAAGGCTGGTCGAGCCGTGAGACAATTCCTCTATGCGCTCGCCACATTGGCCAGCCATTGGCGGCGGCGCCCGGGCCAATTCGCCGCGCTCTTCGTCGGACTCGCTGTGGCCACGGCTCTGTGGAGCGGCGTCGCGGCGCTGAATGATCAGGCGCGCAGCAGCTATGACCGCGCGGCCGGCGCGCTCGGCGTCGGCGCCTCGCCGAGCCTCGTCGCGGCGAGCGGCGGCTTTTTTTCGCAGGATATTTTCGTCGCTCTGCGGCGCGCGGGCTGGAAGGTCTCGCCCGTGATCGAGGGAACGATCCGCCTCGGCGACAAGGCCTATCGCCTGCTCGGCGTCGAGCCGCTGACGCTGCCCAAAATCTCCAGCGACAAAATGCCGGAGGGCGAGGGTCTGAATGATTTCCTCGGGCCGCCCGGCCGCGCGCTGGTCGCGCCGCAGACATTGCGCGCGCTCGCGCTCACAGAGGGCGCGACGCCGGCGCTCGGCGACGCGGACCTTCTGCCGCCGCTCGCGATCGAGAAAGATCTCGCGCCGGGGATGATCGTCGTCGACATAGGCGTCGCGCAACGCCTGCTGCATCGACCAGGGCGCCTGTCGCGCCTCCTGCTCGCCGAAGACGCTGCGCCGGATGCGCCATCATTGGAAAGTCTCGGCGGCGAGGCCTTGCGCCACGTCGAGGCGGATGAGGCGCCGGAGCTCGCCAAGCTCACCGACAGCTTCCATCTCAATCTCACCGCTTTCGGCCTGCTGGCCTATGTGGTGGGGCTCTTCATCGCGCACGCCTCTTTCGGCCTCGCCTTCGAGCAGCGCCTGCCGATCATCCGCACTTTGCGCGCGATCGGCGTATCGCTGCGCGCATTGACCGGCGCGCTGGTCGCGGAGCTGATGCTGCTCGCCCTTCTCGCCGGCGCGGCGGGAATGGTCGGCGGCTATCTCATCGCCGCCGCTCTGCTGCCGGACATGGCCGCGAGCCTCGAGGGCCTCTATGGCGCCGAGCTCGATGGCGCGCTCGGCCTCGCGCCCTCTTGGTGGGCGTCCGGCATCGGCATGGCGCTCATCGGCGCGACGATCGCCGCGGCGAGCGGCCTCGTCAAGACGCTACGCCTGCCCGTGCTCGCCATTGCGCAGCCCTTCGCCTGGCGCGAGGCGCAGCGGCATTGGCTGCTCCGCCAGGGGGCGCTCGCCGCTCTGGCGCTCGCCGGCGCGGCGGCGGCGCTGCTGTTCGGCGACGGGCTCGAGGCGGGTTTTATCTCCATGGCGGGATTGCTGCTCGGCGCGGCGCTCGCATTGCCGCTGCCGCTCGCCGCTGTGCTGCGGCTCGGTGAGACGCGCGCGCGCGGCCCGCTCGCCAAATGGTTCTTCGCCGATGCGCTGCAGCAGCTTCCTGGCCTCTCGCTGGCGCTGATGGCGCTGCTGCTCGCGCTCTCCACCAATATCGGCGTCGGCTCGATGGTCGAGGGTTTTCGTCGCACATTCGCGCAATGGCTCGACCAGCGCCTCGTCGCCGAAATCTATTTCGAGGCGTCGAGCGAGACGCAGGCGCGCGCAATCGAGACATGGCTCGCCGCGCGCAAGGACGTCGCCGCCGTTCTGCCGCTGTGCAAGGCGAGAACGACTTTGCGCTCCTCGTCCGTCGCAAGTTCTTGGCCCGTCGAGCTGGTCGGCGCGCCGCCGCACGAAACCTTCGGCGCGCATTTCCCGCTGCTCGACGCGCGCGCCGACGCTTGGGGCGGCGTCGCGCGCGGCGATGGCGCGCTGGTCAGCGAGCAGCTCGCGCGGCGTCTTCGCCTCGCGCTCGGCTCCTATCTCGACATAGCGACGCCGACAGGAAATTGGCGCGTCGAGATCGTCGGAATCTATCCCGATTACGGCGCCGCCAAGGGCCAGATGCGCGTCGATCACGCTGCGCTCTCGGCGCGCTGGCCGGACGCGCGCCGGCTGGACTATATGCTGCGCGCGCGGCCCGAGGACGCGCCCGACATCATGCTCGCATTGCAGACGCAGTTCGGCGCCGGCGTCGCGCGCATCATCGATCAGGCTGCGCTGAAGCAACGCTCGACGACGATATTCGAGCGCACTTTCGCAATCACCGCCGCGCTCGACGCGCTGACGCTCGTCGTCTCGGCCATTGCGCTGTTTGCGAGCCTCACCACTCTCGCCGCCGCACGCGTCGCGCAGCTCGCGCCGCTCTGGGCGGTCGGCGTCTCGCGGCGCAGCCTCTCCTGGTTCGAGTTCGCGCGCGTCACGCTGTTCGCGGCGGCGACGGCGCTCGTCTCCGTGCCGCTCGGCCTCGCCCTCGCCTATGACCTCGTCGCTGTCGTCAATGTGCGCGCCTTCGGCTGGCGATTGCCCTTTCACCTCTTTCCGTCGCAATGGCTCGAGGTTTTCGCTCTCGCGCTGCTTACTGCGGCGCTCGCCTCGCTCATGCCCATACGTCGCCTCGCGCGCGTCGCGCCGGCCTCGCTGCTCGCGGTCTTCGCCAATGAACGCTGAGCCTCTGCGCGCTCTGCTTCTCGCGCTGGCGCTATGCGCCCCTTCGCCCACATGCGCGGCCGGCTTCGCCGGCCTCGGCGATGACGCTCGAGGCTTCGCCGAACCCACGCCGGGCCAGGCCCTCGTCTTTCCGCGCGATCATGGCGCGCATCCGCAATTCCGGATCGAATGGTGGTATCTCACCGCCAATCTGAGAGACGAATCCGGCCGCGCCTATGGCGCGCAATGGACCTTGTTCCGCCATGCGCGCGCGCCGCACGAGGGCGAAGGCTGGGACGATCCGCAAGCCTTTGTCGCGCACGCCGCCGTGACGACGGACACGCTTCATCTCTTCGCCGAGACGCGCGCGCGCGGCGGCGTCGGACAGGCGGGCGTCGAGGCCGCGCCATTCCGCGCCTTTATCGACAATTGGTCCTTTTCCGCGAAAGAGCCGAATCTCTCCGGCGGCGAAATCACCGCTGTCGCGCCGCGCTTTCGCTATTCCCTCGCGCTGTCCGCCGAGAAGCCGCTCGCTTTGCATGGCGAAGCCGGCTACAGTCGCAAATCCGAGAGTGGACAGGCCTCCTATTACTACAGCCAGCCCTTCTTCTCCGTCGAAGGCGCGCTCGCGATCGACGGCGTCGAGCGCAAGGTCACGGGCCGCGCCTGGATGGATCATGAATGGAGCAGCCGTCCGCTCGCGGCGGATCAGAAAGGCTGGGACTGGTTCTCGCTGCATCTCGACAGCGGCGCGCGGCTGATGCTGTTTCGCCTGCGCAGCGACAAGACGCTTCCCTTCCTATCGGGAAGCTTCATCGCCGCGGATGGCATGACAAAGACACTCGCGCGCGACGATATTTTCCTCGAGCCGCTCGAGCAGAGCCTCGTCTCCGGCCGCCTGCTACCGACGCGCTGGCGCGTGCAGGTGAAGAGCCTGCGCCTCGACATAGACGCGAAGCCGCTCAATTCGCAGAGCTTCATGGGCACGGGCGTCGGCTATTTCGAAGGGCCGATCTCCTTCGCCGGCTCGCAGCGCGGCGAGGGCTATCTCGAAATGACCGGATACTGAAGCGCGGCCTTTTTTCGCCGCCGAAGCTTGATCCGAATGTCATCGGCTCTATCCATAGTCGGGTTGCTTTCTTCTGACGCAACGCTCTCGCCGGCGCCGCCCGGCGGCGCTCGCCAAGGGGATTTTTCGCATGTATCTGTCGCCGACATTTTTCCTCGATCTCGGTCTGCGCACCTTCACGCGCAATCCTTTCTTCAGCCGCGACCGTCTGAGCCTCGACGAGGGCGAGAGCGATTTTCGCCTGCTCGAGGGACAGGAGGGGCTCGTCGTCACATTGGGGCCGAACACCGCATTCTTCGATCGGCCCAATCGCTCCGTCTGCCGCTGGCCGGGCGTCAAGACGATCCCGCGCCAGAGCCCGCACCAGATTCCGCACAGGTCCTTCTTCGTCAATGAAGGGAGCGCCTTTCTGCAGATTTTCTGCGGCGGCGGCGATGTGCGGCTGAACCGCGTCACCACGCTCGGCGAGCAGCGGCAGATTCTCCTCTCCGCCGGCGACGGCAATGTCGTCGAGAAGATCGATCTCGCCGAGCTCGCGCGCGAAGGCGCGCCGGCGCTGAAGTTTTTGCAGCCGTCCTATCTCTGCTCCTCGGCCGAGGTGGCGATACGCTCGACGCCTTGCGACGCCGCGACCATGAGCTGGGCGCGCGCGCCTTACGTCTATCGCACGGAGGAGCTGGAGAGCGCGGCGCGACAGGCGATCCTGTGCCTGTCCGGCCGCACTATGGTCTGGTGCGAGCGGCTCGCGCCCGGCGAGAGCCGCGATTTCGCGCTCGGCAATGTCATAGCCGCGACGGAGAATATCGACTCCAAGCTGCGCCCGACGAGCCAATGCCATCCGAACGACGAAGACCCGGCGCCGCCGACGCGGCGCGGCGACGTCCCCGCCTCTGTCTCCCCCGCCAAGCCCGTGCGGACGCGGCTGCGCGAATTCGCCGATGCGACGCGCATATTGTTCGAATCGATGCGCGCGCGCGAGGGCTTCCTCGTCTGCGAATTGACCAACCACTCCGATCGGCCCGCCTATGTCTATGTGCAGCTCAACAAGGACGGCTTTTATGGCGGCTCCGGCTTCGTCGGCCTGATGGTGAAGCTCTTCTCGGCGTTTTTCCGCCTGTCGCATCTGCCGCTGCGCTCGTGAAGGCGCGGACGCTTCCAATCGCGGATTGCAACGAAATAGACCGCGTCACTTTCGCGCTCGCCAAGCGAGTGTTTCCAGCCGAAGCCGCATGCGCTATTCGCGCTCGAGCGGCAGGCCATTGTCGAGGAGCACGCCGCGCAGGTTGAGGATCGCCGGAAAAATCTCCTGATTGCGATCTTCGCCCTGCGTGTCGAAGGCCGCCTGCTCCAATTCGCAGATCCACCGATCTTCCGCGAAAATGCCATTGGTGAACCAGACGATGGCGGGCCAGAACAGATCGAGCAGAAACGGACGCTTCGACGGCCGCTTGATCATGATCATGCCGAATGTGTGATTGATCTTCTGCGCGCGATCGACCGGAATATAGCAATTCCACAGATCGAGCGCCGGCTCGCTCGCGCCGGCGGTCCAGAATTTCAGCGTCTGATACGGATAGTCGGTGCGGATCACCATTCGGTCGCCCGGCGGCGCGGCCAGCGCCTCCGGCGACAAGGGCGCGCGCTTGAAGCGCCATTTTCCGCGATTGAGAATGAAATTCTCGCCGAACGGCTGCCGACCGCTGACGCGCCGGAAGCTATAGGTCGCCTCGGCCCAGCCATCGCCCCTGCGACTGCCGAGAAAATAGGTCTTCACCCCGCCCATCAGCCTGCGATGCAGGAATTGATGGTTCATATCCATCAGATTCTCGTGCATGAAACTATAGTGGCAATGAGCGCGGCGGTTCAGATAACGGATCTTGTAGCGTTGGTCCGTGGCCGAAGGAATATTCGGGAAGGACGCCAGCGGCGCGCGCGCAGGATCGCCGGGAAACACGAAGACGAGGCCATAGGCCTCCCGGCACGGATAGCTGCGCACGCCGGGCGCCGCGCGGCTGCAGTCCGCCGCATAGGGCAGAGAGACGCAGGCGCCGCTCGCATCATAGGCCCAGCCATGATAGCCGCAACGTATCCGGTCCTCCTCGACGACGCCGGCGCTCAGCGGCACCTGCCGATGCGCGCAACGATCCTCGAGCGCGAAGACGACGCCCTGCCGCCCGCGCGCCAGCACGATGGGCTCGCCGGCGAAAGAGCAGGAATGCGTCTTGCCTGCCCGCACTTCGTCGCTGCGGGCGACCGGATACCAGAAATTGTGGTCCAGCGCGGTCTTGCGTATGTCCCGACGCAGCGCGGCCCCGGACTCGCGCTCCGCCAAAGTGGCAAATTCGTCACCCATACCCGATTCCATCACCGCAGGATCTCGCGCCCTAGGGTCGCGCCGCTCGGCTCTTAATGAAAAACCAGGCCCGGGTAAATATCTGATCCATTGTCAAGAAAAGGTGGAGGCGGCCCACCTTACTCGATCGTCACCTCCACGACGCGCGAGGCGCCGGGCCGCAGCGGAAGACGCGCCTGAATATGATGCGTTCCCGGCTGCATGGGCCAGTAGACGGGCTTGTCGGCCTCCGCCAGCAGAAACGGCTTGCCGTCCACGACCCAGAGAATCTGCTCCACCGAGGCAGGCGCCGAAGCGCGCAGAGCGAGACGGTTCAGCGCCGCAGGCTGCTCTGGATTGCGCCATATATGCGTTTGATGCTCGGGCGTCGTCACGGCGAGCTCCACTGTGGCGTCGAGCGGCGCCGGCCGCGCCGTCCCGCCGATCGCGACGCGCATCGGCGGCGCTCCGCCCGGCTTCACCCATTCGACCAGAGTCTCGCCGCAGCCTCCATCGCTGCGTCCGCCGGAAAGGCACATCTCCACCGGAACGCGGCCCTGCGGCGGCGGAAACGCGTCCTGCTCGATCTCGCCGGGCTTCGCGCCATGGACGAGCGTCAGCGCCGCATGCGCGAGCCGCGCGCTGGAAGAGGCGCCGCTCAGCCGGTTCATCGGCCCGGCGTCGCCGCGGCCGATCCATACGCCGACAATGGCCTTGCGCGAAAAGGCGATGGTCCAGGCGTCGCGAAAGGATTGCGACGTGCCGGTCTTCACCGCCGCCGCGAACGGATATTCGAGCGGCCCATAGCGCGGGAAGCTCGGCAGGCGCGCCAGCGGATCGGCGAGCATGGAGGTGACGAGCCGCGCCGTGTCGCTCGACATCACGCGAATGGAGCGGCGCCGTTTCTGCTCTTTGGCGAAGACGAGATCGGACAGCACGCCATCCTCGGCCAGCGCGCCATAGGCGCGCATCAAATGCTCGAGCCGCGTCGGCAGCGCGCCGATCGCCATGGAGAGGCCGAAGGATTCCGCCGGCGCCTCGAGGTCGTGCAGGCCGAGATCGTGCAGAAATTGGAAATTGGCGTCGAGCCCGACGCGGCGCATGAGATTGGCAGCCGGCACATTGCGCGAATTGGCGAGCGCCTGACGCGGCAGCATGGGACCGAGGAAGACGCCATCGGCGTTGTTGACGCCGGATGCGCCTTCCGGAACATCGGCGACGACATCCGTCGCCTCGAGCGCGCCGCGCTCGAAAGCGAGCGCATAGACGAAAGGCTTCAGCGTCGAGCCGGGCGAGCGCAGCGCGCGCGTGAAATCGATCGCGCCGTCGCGCTGGTCGCGATAGTCGGAAGAGCCGATATCGGCGAGCACGGCGCCCGTGCCGCGCTCCACCACCATCAGCGCGACCTGCCGCGCGCCGGCGGAACGCCAGAGCGAGAGATAGCGCCGCGCGAGCTGCGCGAGCTTCTCCTGCAGCGAAAGATCGATGGTGGCGGCGATGCGCGGATCATGCGGAAAAGCCGCCGCCACAAGCCCTTCACGCGCGAGCCTTTCATAGCGCAGCGAGAGATGCAGCGCCTCCGGCCGCCGCGCCGCGCCGATGGGCCGCAGCGTCACGAGCTGCTTTGTCGCGAGCGCGATCTGCGCCCGCTCGACGAGATTTTCGCACGCGAGATAATTCAATGCGCGAGCGGCGCGCGCGCGAGCCAGAACGAGCCCGCTCTCACGAAAGAGATTCATGCGGCCCGGCGATTGCGGAACCGCGGCGAGCAGAGCGATCTCGGCGAGCGAGAGATCCTCGACCGGCTTGTCGAAATAAAAGCGCGCGGCATGGGCGATTCCATGGCTGCCATTGCCATAGGGCGCGAGCCGCAGATAATGCGCGAGAACGGCGTCATGGCCATGCCGCGCGACGAGCGCGACCGCCGTCGCCGCTTCCATGATCTTGGCCGAGAGCCCGCGTGGCGCGGGAGTCTGCATGCGCGCGATCTGCATGGCGATGGTGGAGGCGCCCTCGCGGCGGCCGCGCCGGGTGAGATTGCGCCAGGCCGCGCGCAGCACGGCGCGCGCATCGACACCCGAATGCGCGGCGAAGCGGCGATCCTCGAGCGCGAGTGTCGCCAGCGCGACGCGCGGCGGAATCTCGCGCAGCGGCCAATAGCCGTAATCGATCCGCGCGGCGTCATGCGCGCCGATCTGCGTGAGAAAGACGCCATTGCGATCATAGACGATGGGCGTTGCCCGCGGCGCGGTGAGAACAGCGCGCGAAAGGGCAGCGTGAATCAAGAACGCGAAAGGAACGAGCCCGACAATGATGAAGAAAAATAGGAAAAGAGCGGCCCCCCTCCTTCTCCCGCTCGCGGGAGAAGGTGTCGCGCGAATGCGCGACGGATGAGGGTCCTCGAAACCGCCAGCCCCCTCATCCGACCCTCGCTGACGCGAGGGCTGCCTTCTCCCGCCAAGCGGGAGAAGGAGGTCGCGAACCTTCTTCACTTCGCGATTTCCACGCGCTTGCCCGCGCTCTGCGCCTGCAATCCCTTCTTATACATCGTCTCGACGACGCCCGGCGGCTCGGTGAATGCGCCCGCCGTCTGCGCCTTGGCGCGGAAGGCGAAGCGATAGCTGCCCTTGGGCAAGGAGTCATACGCATAGAACACGCGATCGTCGCCGAAGGAGACGCTGGTCGGCGCGAGCGTCGGCGCGCTCGACGGCTGCGCCTCGGCGGGCGATGTCGCGAGATTGGGATTCAAAGGCTCGAAGCCCGCCGGCAATGGCAGCGAGATCGCCACATGGGTACGATCCTGCGGATTGACGAGCTCCGCCGTCTCCTCGATCACATCGCCGACAGCGAGCTTCACGACGCCATTCGCCGCCGCGACTTTTTCCAGCGGCGCATCCGCCTTGCCCACACGCGATATCTCCCGCGTCAGCGCGAAGCCTTCGCTCACCGGCGCGGCCTTGGCGCCGCTCTCTTTCGGCTCATAGCGCGTCTCGACCAGCGCGACGATCGGCGCCGATCCGCGATTGGCGATGGTCAGCGCCGAAGGCGCCTCGCTCGTCTTGCGCAAAACCGGATTATTGGCGTCGAGGGTCAGCGTCTCCGGCGCGGCGCCTTCCTGCGAAAGCGCGATACCCAAG
Organism: Methylosinus sp. is20ea; assembly: GCF_059718135.1. Classification (NCBI taxonomy): domain Bacteria; kingdom Pseudomonadati; phylum Pseudomonadota; class Alphaproteobacteria; order Hyphomicrobiales; family Methylocystaceae; genus Methylosinus; species Methylosinus sp. is20ea. The sequence goes on from NZ_AP046088.1 coordinate 1,101,741, forward strand.
GGCGATTGCGGGCGCCGCCAGACTTCCGCCAGCGCATCGATCGCCGCGGCGGTGGCGTTGGTCGAGCCCCAGCCGTCGCCCTCGCCCAACCGCAGCAGCGCGTCACGCAGCAGGCCCGCGCGCGGGTCCGACGGCGAAGCGACAGCGACTGCGCGCAGCATCTCCGCGAGCGCGCGCGTCTCTGAAGGCAGGATCACCGGATTGCCGCCATCGGCCGCCTGCCCCGCATAATATTGCGCGCCATTGCGCGAGAGAATTTTCACGCGGCTCCACAGCGAATCGAGCAGCGCGTCGACAATGCGCCGATCGCCCGATTGCGCGCGCGCGGCGGCGCGGGTCAGCTCCGCCACGCTGGCGTTCGGCATGAAATCGGCGTGGCGCGAGAGCTCGGCCACATAAGACTCATCGAGCTTGCCGCCTTCGGCGAGCGCGATCAGCGCCTCGACGCGCTCGCGCAATTCCTCACCGGAGAGCAGGCGCGGATAATCCGAGCGCAGCGACAGTTTCAACACATTGGCGAGGCGATCGGCGAGCGGCTTGTCGATCGGCTCGCCGGCCCGCTCGGCGCTGGCGAGGAAGGAATAGGCCCAGGCGGTGAGCGACACATTTCCGCGCGACCGCGGCCAGAAGGCGACGAGACCATCGGCGTCGACCGATTGATCGATCGCGCGAATCGTGTTGCGCACATCGCCGGAAAGGCGGCTCTCCAGCCCCGCCGCCGAGAGGATGGGCGTGAAATTCTTCAGCGCCAGCGCCGAGCGCGCGAGCGAGAGGCGTTGCTCCGTGCAGCCATAGGGATATTCGACGAGCGCATTCAGCCCCGCGACGAGCTTCACCAGCGCCGGATCGCCGGCGAGCGTCACATCGCGGCGGAAGGAGCCCGGCCGCGCCTCGTCGGAGGCGCCGGCGAGCGTTTTCGTCTCGCCCGGCGCGATCTCGACGATCTCATAACGCCACACCGGAAGACGATCGGGCCGGATCGGCAGTTCGATCTCCACTGCGTCGCGCGCATGATCGGCGTCGCGCTCCACGCGGAAATTCAGCGTCACGCTCTCCTTGCCGGGCGCCGGCTCCGGCACGCTCGCGGCGACATCTATGCGCGCCGGTCTGTTCGCGATCCAGCTGAAAACCTGCGGCGCATTGCTCGCCAGCGTCAGCCCCTCTGCCGCGATCGACGCTCTGCCGCCGCCGCCGGGCCCTTCGACGACGCGCGCGAGCACGGACACGTCGAGCGTATCGCCGGGGCGCAGGAAGCGCGGCAGCAGCGGCTGCGCGACAAGCTCCTGACGAATGAGCATCTCGCCCGTCGCATAGCCGAAACGATCCGCGCCGCTCACCGCTTTGGCGCGCAGCTTGAACACGGTGAGCGTATCGGGCAGCTTCACCTTTATCTTCGCGACGCCGTCGGGCCCCACTTTCACGCTCGGCAGATAGATCGGCACGGGCGTGAAATTCTTGCGCACGCTGACATTGGTCTCCGCGCCCCATTCGTCGAGGCCGGCGTCGCCGCCGGGAATCTCCTCCAGCGGAATCTTGCCGAAGGCGAGATTGCGCGTGTCGCGCGCGGCGAGCCTGGTCTCGCGCTCGACGATGAAATCCGGCAGCGGATCGAGCGGCCGCTCCTTGGCGAGCGACAGCACCGCCTGATCGACCATCCAGAATGTCGCTTCGCCGGCGAGCGGCTTGCCGAGATCATCCGACAAGCGCAGCGTGACCTCCACCTCCTGCCCCGGACGCGCCTTGGCGGGATAGTCGAGCTTCGCCGTCACGATATTCTTGACCGGCGTCACCTCGATCCATTTCGTCGCGGCGATCGTCACCGGCTTGCCTTGGTCGATATTGGAGGCCGGCGCCGGCGCGCTATCCTTCAGGCGCCCGCGCATGACGAGGAAATGCACGGCGAGCTTGGGAGTCTGCTCCTTGCGAAGGTTGAGCGTGTAACGCCCGAAGCCATTGGCGATGTCGATGAACTGATATTCGAACACGCCATTCGGCTGCTCGACGATCGCGAGCGCCCTGGCGTTCTGGAACGGCGATTGGACGATGAGCGTCGCCGTCTCGCCCGGCGCATAGGATGGCTTGTCGGTCGTGATCGTCGCGGTGGAAGCGGGCGGACGCTGGAAAGTGACCGGCGTATTGCCGCCGACGAAGAAATCGACGCTCACCTGCTGGCGCCGGCCGATGCGGTCATAGGCCTCGAGCTGCACGACATAGACGCCGGCGTCGCGCGCCTCCAGCTCGATCTTCTGCGCCTCCTTGGCGCTCGTCAGCTTGCGCTCCAGGATCGTGTCCTCGATCACCTGCGTCACATATTTCGCCGCGCCCTGCGCGAAGTCCGACGCTTGCAGCGTCGACGTCCAATTGCGCTTGATGAAGCGCAGAGTAACGGGCAGGCCGTCCACCGCCTCGCCCTTGCCGTCGAGCGCGAGGAATTCCGGCGTCACCACGCCGGGCCGCTCGACATAGCGCGGAAGCTTCACACCGAGCACGAAAGGCGGCACGGCGATCACATTCTGCACATTGCGCACTTCCAGCCCATCGTCGCCCGTGACGGTCGCCTCGATCGAATAGCGGCGCGGCTGCGCGGTCGGCTCGATCGTCGTGTCGAAGGTCATGCGCGAAGCGCCGCCGGCGTCGGTGCGCGCGTCGCGCTCCAGCACGGGCGAGGATTTGAACTTGCTCTCGCCCGAAAAGCGCGCGTCGGTCGAGAACAGAAAGCCCTCGCGCCCCGGCGGCTGGAAGACATGCGGGAATTGCACGGCGCGCCATTTCACCGGCCGCTCGGAGACGAGCCCGCCGGCGAAATAGCGCGCGACGAGATCGACATTGAACTCGCCGTCGAGCGGCACGATCTGTGGCGCGTTCAGCACGACCTCGAAAGTCGGCAGGCGATAGGCCTCCTTCTTGAACGGAAACTGTCCGCAGGAAACAGTCTGCGTGTCGCCCTCGGCTTGCGCGTTCTCATTCGGCGCGTCGGCGTCCTCGCTCTTCTCGTCCTTCTTCTCTTTTTGCTTCGCGCCGTCGGGCTCGAAGCGCAGCGCATAATCGCCGGTCGCCGGCGTCTGCGCGTCGAATTTGTGATAGAAGCTTCCCGCCGCGTCGAGCTTCACCGGAATGCGCCATTCCTGACTGCCGGGCCCGGAGACGACGAGCGTTCCGCCGGCTTTGGCGATGGCCAGCGCGCCGTCGCGATAGGAGCGCACGAAACCTTTGATGTGCACCGGCTCCTCGGGCCGGTAGATCGGCCGCTCGGCGAAGACATGGCAGAGCGTGCGCGGCTCGTCTTTGCGTGGCTCTCCAGGATTGGCGGTCCAGGCGAGCCAGGCGCCGTCGGGCTTCGTCCAATTCTCGCGCGCATATTCGGAAGGACCGTCATTGGCGTCGATCACGAGCGTGTCGAGCCCCTTGGTCACGACGATGCGGCGCACATCCGCTTCCGCGCGCTTGCCGGGATCATAGGCGAAAAAGCCGGAACTGTCGGTGATCCCGCGCGCGAGCGTGACGAATTTATCGCCCTTCACACCCTCGAGCCGTACCTCCGCCCCGGCTGCCGGCTGCGCGGTCGAGAGAGAGGTGACGGCGAAGCGCACGCGCGCGCGCTCCTCTATCGCGCTGAGCGAGAGATCGGTCACTTGCGCGCGCAGCCAGTGGCGCTTCTTCTCGTCCACGGCGCGCAGGCCGATGAGATAGGTCCCCGCCTGTCCGGCGCCGGCGATCTTGGCGAATTCATTGGAAAGATCGAGGCCGAATTTCGCATCGGCGCCGTTGCGGCGGATCGGCAGATCGAGAAGCGCCGAGACGGCGGGCGAGCCCAAGGATTTTATGCGCTCGACGATCGCCGAGGCCTCCGGCGCGTCCGTCTCGCCCCAATGCGCGGGCTCATTGCCGGGCAGCGGCGGCGCGGCGGAATCGTCCGTCTCGACGCCGCTCTTGGGAAAAGGCCAGAAGTCGCGCGCCAGCGGATCGATCGCGTGAATGCGAATATCGGCGCGGTCATAGCCGCGTCCGCGCAGCGGCAGCAATTGCGGGCCGAAACGCTCGACGATTCCCTGCGCGGCGTCCCATGCGAGCGCCGGCCTGTCGCGGTCGAAAGCGAAGCGCTGCGAGAAGCGCGAGGCGAGCGCGCGCTTTCTGATGTCGCGAAGCGCGGCGGGCGCGAGCGCGAGCTCATAGACGCGATCGGAGAGAAACTTGCCATAGATATTGAGCCGCTTGCGGTCGATCTCGACGGAGAGATCATCGACCGGCGGCGAGATGCGCAGCGCCTCTCGCGCGCGGAGAATGTCGATCTCGTCCGGCTGCTCGCTGAAGGTCAGCGTCAGCCGACGACGATTGGCCGGCTGATAATTGGAGACCGGCGCGGAGTCTTCCTCTCCCTCGGAAGAAGAGGTCGACGACGGCGCGACGGCATAGCCGAAGGCGCAGCGCAGCACGCCATCTTGCTTGTCGTCGCTCCAGCCGCGGCCGCAGCTCGCCTCGGTGACGGAAAAAGGCGCGGCGGAGCGCGCGCGCAATTCGAAAATCTCGTCGTCTAGGCCGGGTTCGTCGGCGAGCTTCAAACGCAATATCGCGACGCGTCCGTCGCGGATCGTCTCGCGCAAACGTATGGCGACGCTCTGCGCGGCGTTGCGATCGGCGCGCTCCAGCGGGCGAATGTCGTAATCCTTCGCCGTCAGAAGCTGCCCGCCGAGCGGCGAGATTCCAGGCGCCGGACGCAATTCGATCGTCAGCAGGCGCGCGAGCGCGGCGATGTCGACAGGCTCGGGAAAAGTGAGCGTGATCTGCTCGAGATCGGAGATCGGATCGGCGCTTTGCGTGGGAGTCGTCGAGGAGGGCGTCGGCAGCAGCGCGACGAGCCGCGTCGCGGCGGCGCCGGCGTCGATCTCGACGCGCTGCAGCGGCTTCCATGGCTCAGCGGGACGAAATTGCAACGCGCGCGCGCCGATCCAGCGCCATTCGCCGGCCGGCTCGCCCGTGAGCTTCACGAATTTCTCATGCGCGTCTTCCGGCCCGCCGGCCTTGGGGCCGACGTCGCGCTCGAAGAAGACGGTGATGGGGTCGAAGCTGCGCAGAAATTTATCCGGCACGATTCGCGCCCCATCGGCGCGGCGCAATTGATCGAAGGACTGCGGCTCGGCGCGCAGCGGCGCGGAGAGGAAGAGACAAGCGAGCAGCAGCAGCGCGAACGGCGAGCGCATCCGAATTCCTTTGCAATGTGCGGGCGTCATCGCGAAGAGCGCAGCGACGAAGCGATAGAGGGGCCGCAGGGTTCTGGATCGCTTCGCGTCGCTCGCGATGACGACGGATGGAATGTGGAACAAAGCTCGGAAGCGTTTCATCGCCGCGCCTCGAATGGGATTTTTGGCCTTTGTCGATCGACGGAAGCACAGAGAGCGGAGCGGCGTCATCTGCCGCTCTTTCTTCCGGCCTTCTCCAGAAATTCCGCGACGACCTCCGGCGGCGGGCCGGAGGGCGGCGGGGCGAGGCCGCGCAGCGCGAGGCGCAATGTCGTCGCCGGCGCGTCGGCGGGCGCGCGCGCCTCGACGAAATAGCGGCCGGGCTCGAGGCGAAGGATTTGCGCGGCGCCTTCGCCGAGCGTCTTGCCGGCGGCGTCGAAGAGGCGCAGCTCGGCGCGGTCCGGCTCTGCGCGCAGGCCGAGGCCGATCTCGCCGGCCTTCGTCACCTCGAAGGAGAAGAGCGCGCCGCCCGCCGGCGCGAGCGCGACGAGATCATTGACGCCGTCCGTCACGGGGATGACCGGCGTCGTCGCAATCGTCAGCGTTCCCGACAGCGCGCCGTCATGCGGCGAATAGATCTCGACGAGCGCGCGGCCGGGCGCCGCATAGCGATGCAGCTCCACGCCGGAGGGGAAGGTCTCGACCGCGCGCGCGCCATTCTGGGTGACGGCGACGATGGCCGGCGCGCTCGCGCGAATGTCGAGGACGACGGGCGCGCTCACATCGAGCGCGAAAGCCTGCGCCTCGCCATTGAGCGTCGCGGCGAAAGGCGCCGTCACATCGCGCGGCGCGGCTGCGGGCCAGGGCGATTTGCCGGCGCGCTCGAGCCAGGCGGCGACGAGGCCCGGCGCATGGGTGATCGTGACCTCGCCGGGCCCGCCGAGCAGAAGCGAGCGGCCGCGCAGCACGCGCCCATCGGCGCCGACGAAGACCGCCTCGCCGCCGGCTGTGACGAGCCGATCGCCGGGCTGCGCCTCGACGAGTTGAGACGTCTCCCCGGCGGCGCCGAAGAAGCGTTTGACGGCCTTGCCCGCCACGAGCGGCTCATAGCGCTCGAACGACAAAGCGACGCGCGCCGGGGCGGGCTTATCGGTGAGATTGACGAGCCAGAGCGCGCGGGCGCCCTCGAAACGACGCGAGAGCGGAGCGGCGTCGGCGAAAGCCGCGAAGCGGCGCGCCTCCTCCGGCGCGGAGATGGCGGCGAGGCCGCTGGCGAGATCGAGCGACAGCGCGCCGGCGCCGTCGAAGGCGACAGGCTGGGCGGAGAAGGGCGGGATGACGCCGGAAAACAGCGCGCCGGCCCGGATGGGCGCGGCGAGAGCGACATCGATCGCCTGCGCTGTGAGGCGCAGCGGCTCGTCGCTGCCGGCGTTCCATAGACGCGGCGGCTCCTTGCCAGCGAGCGCCAGCGCCGCGCCCGACGCGACAGCGAAGCCGCGGCCGGCCGAGACGCCCGGCTGGCCGAAGGCCGAGCGCGCGAGCCAAAGCCGCGCCTTGCCCGTGGGCGGCGGCGCGAAAGGCAGAATGGCTCGTTCGCCTTCGCCGAGAATGAGCGGAATTTCGGCGCCGTTCGGCGCGAAGGCGGCGACGCGCGCCTTGGCCGCGCAATCGCCCTGCGCGAGCAGCCACAATCTCTCCGATTGCGGCGCCAGCGCGCCGGCCGCCGTCTGTGCGAGCAAATGTCCCGGCGTGGAGCCCGCAGCGAGCGAAGCCGGCGCCGCGCCGATGGTGACGAGGGCGGAAGACGGCGCCGCGACGAGGCCGACGCAGATTTTCGTCGCGAGCCCTTCGATCGGCTCCGGCTCCAGAGCTATGTCGCCGAAACCGCGCTGCGAGCGCGCGAGGCTGCGCGCAGCGAGCGTGACGGGCGCATCGGCGCCGCCGATGGTCCAGGCCACGGCGCGCCATTCGCCGCTCTCCGCCGGCCATGCGGCGACAGGGGAAAGCCCGCGCTCGCGCCCGATGACGCGCCAACGCCCGTCGGCCGCGCGCCTCTCGATCGACAGCGCCGTCTCGCGCGTCGATTGCGCGGCGACGACCATCAACCGCCCATCCTGCGCCGTCGGGAGAGCGAGCTGATGCGCGCCGGCGCCGGAAACCGTTTTCACGCCCGTGAGCGTCAGCTCGTCGGCGGGCGCCGACGCCGGAAGCGAAAGCCGAATCTCGACACCCTCCGGCTCGGCGGCCTCATCCGATTCTTCGACGGCCGGCTCGCCTTCCGCAGCGGCGCTCTCGCCTTCGCCTTCGGCGTTCTGCTCCTCCGATTCGCGCGCGGCCTGCGGCGCGCCCTTCAACTCGTCGAGCCGCAGACGATAGGCGCCCGCGGGCAGGCGGCGCGAGAGCGAGACGTTCCAATCCTCCGCGCGTCCCTCGAGCCGCTCGATCACGGCGCCAGTCTCGTCCTCGAGCGCGCCGATCAGCTCCTTATCGCCGAAGCTCGCAATATCGACGACGCCATCGCGCGCTATGGCGAAGGGCAGAGTCGCCGGCAATTCGACGAAGCGCGGCGCGCCCGGCTGCAATTGCTTCGAGGCGAGCGAGATGCGGTAATCGAGCCGATCGTCATGGGCGAGGCTGCGCGCCTCGAGGCGATAGGCGCCGGCGGAGAGCCTGGCGGAAAATTTTCGGCCAGCGGCGAATTTGCCGACGCTTCTGCGCGCCTCGTCGAAAATCTCCGCGACCATGCCGTCGCCTATGTCGAGCTCGACATCCGACTCTCCGGCGAGCGCGAAGCTCCACACATCCGGATCGCGCGGCGCGCCCTTGGCGACGGGCTCGCGCCATTGCAGCTTCTGCGGCGCGTCGAAGGGCAGCGCATGCGGGCCATGGCCCTCGAGCGGCGCCGGCGTCGCGATTTTGCGCAGGCGCGCGACGAAGCGGCCCTCGACATCCTCCGGCAGCACGACGAGGCGATAGGAGCCCTTCTCGAAGCGGCGCGCGAGGCGCGTGAGCGGGCCGGGCGTCGTGAGCGGCCAGCCATCGGCTTCCTCCAGCCGCGCGCGCCACTCCTTGCCGAGGCCGGTGAGATCGAGCCGATAGAGTCCGTCCTCGGGAATGTCGATCGGCACGATGGCGCCGCGGCCGCCGTCGAGCGCCGCGCGCGCGGCGCCTTCGCCGACGATGGGCGCCGTCGTCGCCATGGCCACGCTCTTCACCGAAAGGCCGAGATGGCCCGAGGATTCGCGCGCGGTGACGGCGGCGCGATAGGCGCCGGCGCGCAAATAGCTCGTCACCAGCGCATTATGGCCGGGGCCATTGTCCTCGCCCTCGCCGAGACGCGGCGCGACAGCGGCGCCGAGCGCGAGCCGCGTCTGCAGCCGCCCCAGCGTCTCGACGCGATAGAGCCCACCCTCTGAAACATCGAAACGAAACTCCCGCGTCTCGTCGCGGGAGAGATCGAACCAGGCGGGCCTGGCCGCGGAGATCGCCGCCGGCGGGCGCTCCGTCGCCGCCTCGGAAGCCGCCGCCGGCTCGACGTCGCGCGAATAGACGAGGGCGAGCGCCCCCGGCTCCGCTCGCGCCGGGAGGCGGATGGTCGCGAAGCGATTGTCGTTCTCGCTTTTCTCCTCGGCGATCACGGCGGGCGCGCTCGCGCCCTTGTCGTCGACGACGAGAATCTTGCCGCCGCGCGGCGTGCGGACCGGCAGCAGATATTCCGTCGAGGCGGGCCGCCACAAAGGCGCCGCGCCTTTCTCGAGATCGGCCGGCAGAGCGATCACGCGGGGCCCAGTGAGAAGCCCCGGCGCGACATTGGCGAGAATGAAATAAGAGCCCGCCCTGTCGAGCTTCTGCTCGCCGAAGGAGATCACCGCGCGAGCCGGCGGCGACGGCGGAAGATCGGGCGTGAGGCCAGGAGGGCCGAGCGTCAGATCGACAATGCCGACGGCGCCCTCGAACGGCTCGAGGGACAGAACATAGAAGCCGGCCTGAAGATCGTAGCGGCTCGGCAGGCGCCCATCGGCGCGTGGCGCGAAGGCGCCGAAGGCGGGCTCGATGACGGCGCGGACCCGCGGCCCTTTCACATTGATCGCCACTGGCCCGCTGTCGGTGGCCTCAAACAGCAGAGTCGTCGGGCCGCGCAGATTGAAACGACCGCGATAGGCGCGGCCGCCCCCCAGTTTCGGCAGATCGGCGGCGAGAACGCGCGTCTTGCCATTCTCCGTGCGCGCGAGCAGCGCGGTCGCCGGGACTTCGTCGGCGCCCTCGCCGGCCACGTCCAAGGCGACGAGATTGGGCCCTTCGGATTCGATCGGCGCGCGGCTCGCCCGGCGCAAGGCGCGCAAGGAGAAAGCCTGCCCCTCGAGGCCGGACACCTCTATCCGCCCCGAAGTCTTGCCGTCGCCGCCGAGCGAGACGACGACGACCGGCTCGCGGCTGGTCTTGTCCATGGCGGCGGAAGAAACCGAGCCGCCCTCCCCGCGCCGCGCCTCGAGACGGGCGGCGATGGGCTTGGGCAGCTCCAGGCGGAATGTGTCAGAACTCGCCGGCGCCTCGAAACGCGCCGAGCCGAAAGGGCCGATGACCCCATTCGCGACGCCCGCGGCGAGCGAGGCCGGCTCGAGGAGACGCAGCAGAAAGGGCTGCGCGCCGCCGCCCTCCGGCCAGACGATCGGCTCGCCGCCATAGGCGGTCACGACATAGCGGCCGGGCTCGGCCGCGCCCTCCAGCCGCAACCGCGTCATCGAGCGGCCGGGTTTCGTCTCGACAGTCGCGCGCGCGGGGACGAGATCGACGATTTCTCCGCTCGCCTTCCACAGACGCAGATCGCGCAAGCCGCGGCCCAGCGCCTCGACGGCGATGCGGCCCGAGGGCCCGACCTCGAGCGAATAGCTGCGCTGGGCGAGATCGCCGAGCTCGGCGGAAAATGTCTTGGCCCCCGTGAGCGCCTCCCGCGCGCCCTGCTCCTGGAAAGCCTCCGCTGCGAGGCGCGCCTTGCCGGCCGCGCCCTTCGCGCCGAAGACACGCAGTCTATAGACGCCGGCGTCGAGCAGCAGATCGAGACGGCCGTCGCGCTGGCCCGCGGCGCCGGACGTCTCGCCGGGGCCGGAGATCATATCGACGAACCCAATGGCCACGCCCGAGGCGCTATGCGCGGAAATCGCGTAGCGGCCGGGCGCCGGAATCGTCAAAAGCGAGACGCCGTCGCGATCGGCCGGAAGTTCGCTCGCCGAAAATCGGCCGGGGGCCGCACGCTGCTCGACGCGCGCCTTGGCGGAAGGAGCCGGCTCCGACGCCGCATAAGAGACGAATGCGCCGAGCGACAGGCAGGAAATGGCGAAAGCGGTCGCGATCTTCAGAAGCAAGGCCCCGATCATGCGCAACATGACACCCTCCGCTGCGATGCGCCGAAAGGCGCCACGCTCGAGCTTACGCCGCCGCTTCTCTTCGAGTCGAGCAGGACCCGGAGTCGAGCAGGACCCGGAGTCGAGCAGGACTCGGGAGTCGAGCAGGACTCGGAGTCGAACCGGACTTGTTCTCGCGGCTTGCGTTCGATGGGCCCGAGGAAACGCGCTTTTTCGAGGCGCCGCCGTGCGCTCGCGCACAATGCGATCGGAATGTGACGTTTCGCTAAGAGATCGCGCGCGTCGCCGTTAACCTCGAGAAGAAGTGAATTTGCGCCGCGCCCGTGTCGGGCGCCGGGCCGCGCGCTACTTGCGCCGACGTGAGGCATCATGATTGCCGAACGGCATGCCTATTACGGAGGTCTTGAATGAAATCGAAAATCGCATCCGTCCTCGCCGTCGCCGCGCTGCTCGGCTCGGTCGGCTCCGCTGCGGCCTTCCCCCGCGTCGTCACCGATCTCGCGGCCTTCCGCTCGGGTCCGGGCGTCGGCTTCCTGCCCATTCTCGCCATTCCGCCGCAGACGGTGGTCGAGGTGCATGGGCATATCGGCGGCTGGTCGCGTGTGTTCTACGCAGGCAAGATCGGCTTCATCGCCAATACGCTGCTCGCCCGGCCCGTGGTCATCGCGCCGGTCGTCACCTCGGTTGTCGTCGCCCCGGCTCCGGTGGCCGTTGTCGCGCCGGTTCCCGCGGTCGCGATCACGCCCGTGGCCGCGCCGGTCGGCCTCATCACGGCTCCGCTGCGCATCTTCGAGTGATCGAAGGGCGAACGCCAAACGATCCAGGCGCGCGGAAAACGCTTCCGCGCGCCGACCGCTATGCGGCCTTCTCGCTTCTGTGATCGACGTTTCGATGGTAGGCGTTTCGATGATAGAATTTTTCGTCGAATCTATTCGAAATTTCGTTTCGAGCGAGGCCCCATGCGCTCTTCTTTCATTCTTTTCCTCTTCGCCATCGCGCTCTTTGCCGACTCGCAGGCCGGCGCGCGGCCGGCCAAGGTCGGCGAGATCGTCAATCTGCGCTCCGGCCCTGGCCTGAATTTCACGCCCCTTCTCGCCATTCCAGCTCTCGCTGTCGTCGAGGTCGGCCCGTGCCGCTCCGCTTGGTGCCGCGTCGCCTATGCGGGCGCGGACGGCTATGTCGCGCGAGAAGCGCTCGCCTATATAGCGGCGCGTCCCGTGGAGACGCCGATCCTGCCGCCGCTCGGCGCCTATGTATGGCGGCGCGACATTCCGCCGCTCTATGATCCTTATGTTTCCGCCGGCCCCTGGTACACGGGCCCGTGGGAATATGAGGGAACCGGCGCCACGCAATGGCGCTACGGTTTTCCCGGCGGACATGTGCCCTGGTATCGCAACGCGACCTGGCGGCCGGGCTTCGGCTGGTTCTGACACAGAGAAAATCATCGCTACGACTGCGCGATCTCGCATTCGGAATTTTCGCGCGCGCCTTACGCTTCGCCTTGCGACAAATAAGCGCGCGTCTCGTTTTTTGACGTTCGCGCGTTGCGGCGCCCGCTTCCCAAAGTCCCAGAATTCCGCGGAAAATAACGCCTCGATTTCATTCGCCTGTGACATTTGTGCGCAGCGCGGGGCGCGCGCCGCTTTTCTTGATCGATATCAAATCGCATCGCCGTGAGAGCGATAGACTCTTCCTCGTGATCAAAGACGAAAGACATGCGGCGCGGCGCGAAACGCGCACGCAGTCTTCCCGCCAGTCTGTGAGGATCCCTCCCATGGCGCCGACCGACGCTCCCGCAAAATCCGTCACACTTCCCGAGGCCGTGTTAACGCTTCTCTTCATCGCCTTCGCCACGCTCGCCGGCTTCATCGCCTCGCGCGCGCATACGCCGGCCTATGCGTTCCACGCCGCGCTGTTCGCGGTCGGCTCGATCGTCGCAGTCTTCGCGCTATTGAAGCGCTTCGAACTGCGTGAGGCGGAGCCGCCACCGCGCCTCATCGACGGACGCCCGAATTATAATTACGGCCCGATCCGCTTTACCGCGCTCGCCGCATTATTCTGGGGCGTCGCCGGTTTCGCGGTCGGTCTCTATATCGCGCTGGAGCTCGCATTCCCGGCCTTCAATCTCGATCTGCCCTGGATCAATTTCGGGCGGCTGAGGCCGTTGCACACATCGGCGGTGATCTTCGCCTTCGGCGGCAATGTGCTGCTCGCGACGTCTTTCTATGTCGTGCAACGCACCTGCCGCACGCGGCTCGCCGGCGATCTCGCGCCCTGGTTCGTCGTGCTCGGCTATAATTTCTTCATCCTCATCGCCGGCACCGGCTATTTGCTCGGCGTCACCCGCGGGCACGAATACGCCGAGCCGGAATGGTATGCGATCCTCTGGCTCGTCGTGGTCTGGGTCGTCTATCTCATCGTCTTTCTCGCGACATTGGCCAAGCGCGAGGAGCCGCACATCTATGTCGCCAATTGGTTCTATCTCGCCTTCATCGTGACGGTCGCGGTGCTGGTGCTCGGCAACAACACCGAGATTCCGATCTCGATCTTCTCGCCGAAATCAGTGATCGTCTGGTCCGGCGTGCAGGATGCGATGATCCAATGGTGGTATGGCCATAACGCCGTCGGCTTCTTCCTCACTGCCGGCTTTCTCGGCATAATGTATTATTTCGTGCCCAAGCGCGCCGAGCGGCCGATCTATTCCTATCGCCTCTCCATCGTCCATTTCTGGGCGTTGATCTTCCTCTACATCTGGGCCGGGCCGCATCATCTGCACTACACCGCTCTGCCCGATTGGGCGCAGACGCTCGGCATGACCTTCTCGATCATGCTGTGGATGCCCTCCTGGGGCGGCATGATCAACGGCCTCATGACATTGTCCGGCGCCTGGGACCGCCTGCGCACCGACCCTGTGCTGCGCATGCTCGTCGTCTCCGTCGCCTTCTACGGAATGTCGACATTCGAGGGCCCGCTGATGTCGGTCAAAGCGGTGAATGCGCTCTCGCATTACACCGATTGGGGCATAGGCCATGTGCATTCGGGAAGCCTCGGCTGGGTCGGCTTCGTCTCCTTCGGCGCGCTCTATTGCCTCATTCCCTGGGTGTTCGCGCGGCCGCTCTATTCGCTGAAGCTCGTCGACTGGCACTTCTGGATCGCGACGATCGGCATCGTCTTCTACATTTCGGCGATGTGGGTGGCGGGCATCATGCAAGGACTGATGTGGCGCGCGTATACGCCGCAGGGATTCTTGGAATATTCCTTCATCGAGACCACCGACGCGCTGCATCCAGAATATGTGATCCGCGCGGCTGGCGGCGGCCTCTTCCTCATCGGCGCGCTGATCATGGTCTACAACATCTACAAGACTATTCGCTCGCCGTCGGCGGACCGCGCCGCCGAGTTCTCGTCCATTCCCGTGGCCGCGCAATAAGAGGAGGAGAGACATGTCCGACATTGCGCGCAATGAGCCCACCGGCGGCTTGCAGAAGCGGCTCGAGACCAATTCGATCCTGCTTCTGCTGGCGATCCTGCTGCTCGTCTCGATCGGCGGAATCATCGAGATCGTGCCGCTCTTCTATCTCCACAACACGATCGAGAAGGTGGAGGGCGTGCGGCCCTATTCGCCGCTCGAGCTTTCCGGCTACAACATCTATGTGCGCGAAGGCTGCTACACCTGCCATTCGCAGATGATCCGCCCCTTGCGCGACGAGGTGGAGCGCTACGGCCATTATTCGCTCGCGGCCGAGAGCATGTATGACCATCCGTTCCAATGGGGCTCCAAGCGCAACGGCCCCGATCTCGCGCGCGTCGGCGGCCGCTATTCCAATGATTGGCACCGCGACCATTTGCGCGATCCGCGCTCCGTCGTCCCCACTTCGATCATGCCGGGCTATCCCTTCCTCGCGCAGACGCCGCTCGACTCCGCGCATATCGTAGAGCAGATGAAAACGCTGCGTCTCGTCGGCGTGCCCTATACGGATGCGCAGATCGACAACGCCGTGGCCGATCTTTCCGCGCAGAGCGCGCCGGACGATCCGGGCGCCGAGGCGCTGCGTCGACGCTATCCCAACGCGCTCGTCTACGACCAGGCGGCCAAGAACGGGATCACCGAGGAGGATGCTCTGATCGCCTATCTGCAGCATCTCGGCGTCTCGGTGAATTTCAAGCTCTATGACGACAAAGCCGCAGTGAATGTGAGGTGAGCCATGACCACTTACGAATCGTGGCGAGAGATTTCGGCGAGTTCGGGCCTTTTCTTCTTCGTTCTGCTGTTCGCCGGAGTCCTGGCCTATGCGCTGTGGCCGTCCAATCGCGAAAAATTCCGACGGGCGGCCGAGACGCCATTGCGGGAGGATTGAAGACATGTCGACGCGACAAGCTGAAAGCGACGCGGTCCGCATCGATCCGCACACCAAGACAAAGACCACCGGCCATGAATGGGACGGCATCGAAGAGCTCGACACGCCGCTGCCGCGCTGGTGGGTCGTCACCTTCTATGCGACGATCCTATGGTCGATCGGCTATTTTCTGGCCTATCCGGCGCTGCCGACGCTTTCCGGCGGAACGCAGGGATTGCTCGGCTGGCATTCGCGCGCTTCGGTCGCGCGCGACATCGAGCAGCTGACCGAGATTCGTGGCCCGGTGCTGGAGCAGCTCGCCAATGCGCCGCTCGAGGAGATCGAGGCGCGGCCGCAATTGCTCAGCGCCGTGCGCGCATTGGGCGCGGCGGCCTTCGCCAATAATTGCGCCGGCTGCCATGGCGCCGGCGCGCAAGGCGCGAAGGGCTATCCCAATCTCAATGACGATGATTGGCTGTGGGGCGGCAAGCTCTCCGACATTCGCCGCACCATAGAGCATGGCGTGCGCTGGGACGCCGACAAGGAGACGCGCACCGAGACCATGCCCGCCTTCGGCCGCGACGGAATGCTCGACGCCACGCAAATCTCCATCGTCGCCGATCAAGTGCGCGCGATGGCGAAGCTGCCCGGCGGCAAGGCGACGCCGCAGGGCGCGAGGCTCTTCGACGACAATTGCTCGGTCTGCCATGGCGTCGACGGCAAGGGCAATCGCGACATGGGCGCGCCCAATCTCACCGACGCTCTCTGGCTGTTCGGATCGGATAAGGAGACGATCGCAAGCCGCATCGCCAATGGCGGCGGCGGCGTGATGCCGGCGTGGAAGGATCGCCTCGACGAGCCGACGATCAAGGCGCTCGCCATCTATGTGCATACGCTCGGCGGCGGCGAGTGAGGGAGAGGAAAATGACGAGCGCCGAAATGGGCAAGGCGAAGAGCGGCTCGCTCTATGCGCCGCGCAAGGCGATCTATCCGAAAGACGTGGAGGGAAAGTTCCGCCGCATCAAATGGGGGCTGCTCGCCTTCACTCTGGCGGTCTATTACCTCCTGCCTTTCGTGCGCTGGGATCGCGGCCCAGATGCGCCTGCCCAAGCGGTGCTCGTCGATTTCCCGCATCGGCGCTTCTATTTCTTCTTCATCGAGATCTGGCCGCAGGAGGTCTATTACCTCACCGGCCTGCTGATCCTCGCCGCGCTCATTCTGTTTCTGATGAACGCGCTGGCCGGGCGCGTGTGGTGCGGCTATCTCTGTCCGCAGACCGTGTGGACCGATCTCTACCTCGCCGCGGAGCGCTGGATAGAAGGCGACGCGCGCGAGCGCGCCCGCAAGGACGCTGGACCGCGCACGGCAAAAATCTGGCGCGAGAAGATCGCCAAACATGCGCTATGGCTCACCATCGCCTGGTGGACCGGCGGCGCCTGGGTGCTCTATTTCGCCGATGCGCCGACGCTCGTCTATGCGCTCGCGACCTTCCAGCCGGGAATTTCCGAGGCCTATATTTGGATCGGCATTCTCACCTTCACCACTTACATGCTCGCCGGCCATATGCGCGAGCAGATCTGCCTCTATATGTGCCCCTGGCCGCGCATACAGGCCGCCCTCACCGACGAATATGCGCTGAACGTCACCTATCGCGACGACCGCGGCGAGCCGCGCATGTCACTGAAGCAGGCGAGCGCGCTGCGCCTCGCCGGCGCGCCGGCCGGCGATTGCGTCGATTGCGGGCAATGCGTCGCCGTCTGCCCGACGGGAGTCGATATTCGCAACGGCGCCTCGCTCGGCTGCGTGCAATGCGGCCTGTGCATAGACGCTTGCGATGCTGTCATGACGAAGATCGGCCGCTCGCCGCGGCTCATCGCCTATGACACGCAGATGAATTGCGAGCGCCGACGCAAGGGCGAGGCGCCGATCTACAAGCCGCTGCGCGCCCGCACCATCATCTATGCGGCCCTCATTCTGGCGATCGGCGGGCTCATGTCGGCAAAGCTCGCGACGCGCGACGATTCGCGCCTCTCGGTGCTGCACGATCGCAATCCGCTCGCCGTCACACTCAAAGACGGCAGCATTCGCAACGCCTATACGATCCGCTTCGCCAATATGAGCGGCGAGCCGCGCCGCTTCCTGCTGGAGACGAGCGGGATCGACGGCGTCGAAGTGGAGATCGTCGGCGTCGAGCCGGACGCGCAGGGCCGCATGATCGTCGGCGTCGGCCCGGATCAGACGCGCGAGGCGCGCGCGCTCGTCACTCTGCGCGGCGGCCATAGGGCCAAAGGACAGACGCCGATCCTCTTCACCTCCGAGGATGTGGAGAGCGGCGCGTCGGTCACGATGAGAGACGTTTTCGTCATACCGTGAGGAGAAGCCCATGTCGCAGACCCATCTCATGCGCTCGCCGCCGCAGCGCCGCCTCGGCGGCGCGGAAGTTCTCGCGCTGCTCGTCTTCTTTTTCGGCGTCGTCGCCACGGTCAACGCCGTGATGGTCTATGCCGCCGTCTCCACCTTCCGCGGCGAGGACACCAGCCGCGCCTATGAGAAAGGCCTCGCCTATAATCTCGACATCGCCGGCGCGCGCGAGCAGAGCGCGCGCGACTGGAAGGTCGAAGCGACGATTCTGCGCCGCGGCGGGTGGGAGAATCTCGTCTCCGTCACACTGCGCGATCGCAATGGCGCGCTGAAGGGGCTGAAGCTCGCCGCGGAAATCCGCGCGCCGGTCGACGGCCGCAAGGATGTCGCTGTCGATCTCGCCGAGACCGCGCCCGGCCGCTACGAGGCGCCGATCGCCATCGAGTCTGGCTGGCGCGATCTCGTGCTGATCGCCTCGCGCGACGGCCGCGAGATGTTCCGCTCCAAGAGCCGCATCCGCATCGATTGAGCTTTCGCAATGACGATGGACGTCGATTTTTCCGCATTGGCGACACAGGGCCCGGACGGCGCGCGGCGCCTCGAGCTGGCGCTGGACGGCATGACCTGCGCCGCCTGCATTTTCGAGATAGAGGCGGCGCTGAAAGCCCTTCCCGACATCATCGCGGCGCGCGTCAATTACGCCGATCGCCGCCTGTCGCTCGAGTGGACGGCGCCGACATTCGACTTCGCCGCCGTGGCGGAGCGGCTGCGGCGCATGGGCTATGCGGCGCGGCCTTTCGAGCGCGAGAGCCGCGAGCAGGAGGAGCGCGAGACATCGCGGCGCCTGCTGCGCTGCCTCGCCGTCGCCGCTTTCGCCAGCGTGAATGTGATGCTGCTCTCCGAGGCCGTCTGGCTCGGCGGCGACATGGACGCGTCGACGCGCGACTTCTTCCATGGCGTCTCCGCGCTCATCGCTCTGCCGGCCGCCGCCTTCGCCGGCCAGCCCTTCTTTACCAGCGCTTTCGCCGCGCTGCGCGCACGGCGCCTGAATGTCGATGTGCCGATCGCGCTCGGCGTGCTGCTGTCGCTGGCGATGTCGGTCTATGAGACGCTTACCCACGCGCCGCACGCCTATTTCGATTCGGCGACGATGCTGCTCGCCTTCCTGCTGCTCGCGCGCTATCTCGATCACGCCATGCGCCGCAAGACGCGCGCCGTCGCCGCCAATCTCGCCGCTCTGCGCGCGCCTGTCGCCCTCCGCCTCGGCGTGGACGGCGCGCAGAGCTATGTTCCGCTCGCGGCGCTCGCGCCGGGCGATCTCGTGCTGGCGCGGCCGGGCGAGCGCATCCCTGCGGATGGCGTCGTCGTCAGCGGCGAAGCGAGCCTCGACGAAAGCGTCGTCACCGGCGAGACGCGCCGGCGAAAAGTCGCCGCGGGCGACGCCGTCTATGCGGGCGCCATGGATTTCGACGGCGCGCTGACGATAAAAGTCGAAGCCGCGGCCGGCGGCTCGCTCATCGACGAGATCGAGCGGCTCGTGGACAAGGCGACGGCGGCGCGCTCGCGCTATATGCGTCTCGCCGATCGGGTCTCGCGCCTCTATGCGCCGCTCGTGCATCTCGCCGCGCTCTGCACGGCGCTCGCCTGGCTCGCGGCCGGCGCCTCGCTGCATGATGCGCTGGCGACCGCGATCGCCGTGCTCATCGTCACCTGCCCCTGCGCGCTGGCGCTGGCCGTGCCGGCTGTGCAGGTGGCGGCGAGCGGCGCGCTGTTTCGCGCCGGCGTGCTGCTCAACTCCGCGGATGCGCTGGAGCGCCTCGCCGAGATCGACACGGTCGTTTTTGACAAGACCGGCACGCTGACGACGCCGGAGCCGCGCGTCGTCAATGCGCAGGAGATCGAGCCGGCCTTGCTCGCGCTCGCCGCGCGGCTCGCTCATTCGAGCCGCCATCCGCTCGCTCGCGCGGTCGCATGCGAATTTCCGCGCGCCGCGGTGATCGAGGGCGCGCGCGAGGAGCAAGGCTCGGGCGTCGTGGCCATTGTCGACGGCGTCGAGGCGCGTCTCGGCGATGCGCGCTTTTGCGGGCTAGAGCGCGACTGTGCGGCGCGCGGGGAGGCATCCGTCATCGCCTTCCGCCATGGCGAGCGCACCGCGGCGCTCATCGTACAGCAGAGCTTGCGTCGCGACGCGCGCGAGACAATAGAAGCGCTCGCGGATCGCGGCTTGCGCGTCATCATATTGTCCGGCGATCGCGTGGCGCCGGCGGAGGCTGTGGCGCGCATGCTCGGCGTCGCGGAGTGGCGCGGCGCGATGAAGCCTGCCGATAAGGTGGCGCGTCTCGAGGCGCTGCGCGCGCAGGGGCGCAAAGTGCTGATGATCGGCGATGGGATCAATGATGCGCCGGCGCTCGCCGCCGCGCATGTGTCGCTGTCGCCGATCGACGCTGCGGAGATCGCGCAGGCGGCGGCCGACGCCGTCTTCCTCGGCGAAGGCCTCGCGCCCATTGTGACGACGATCGACGCGGCGCGACGGGCGCGCGCGCTGATGCGCCAGAATCTCGCGCTCTCGCTTCTCTACAACATGATCGCCGCGCCGCTGGCCATGGCGGGACTGCTGACGCCGCTCATCGCCGCCATCGCAATGTCGAGCTCGTCGCTCATCGTCACGCTCAACGCTTTGCGCGCGGGCGGCGAGACGAAGCGCGAGACGTCGACGCCGCCGACGCAGCAGAGAGAGGCCGCCGCATGACTGTCCTTCTGTTTCTCGTTCCGCTCGCTCTGCTGCTCGGCGCGCTCGGCCTCGCGGCTTTCGTGTGGTCGCTGAACACGGGTCAATATGAAGATCTCGAAGGCGCCGCCGCGCGCGCGCTCTCCGACGATGATCTGAAGGACGCGCAGTCATGAGTCTCGAATTCGATCCGCTGATCGCGCGTCCGAGCGAGACGCTCTGCGTCTGCCCACGCATGGGCGTGCGCGATGGCGTTTCCGAGACGTCCGCGACGCGGCGACTGGCGCTCGGCTTCGGCCTTTCCGTGCTGGCGCAGGCGCTGGTTCTCTCGCAATTGCCGGAGGCCGCGCGGCTCATCGCGCCCAGCGCCGAGCGCATCGGCTGGCCGCTCGCGCTGTTGCTCGTCGGCGCGGCGCTCGCGTCTTTTCCGGCGGCGCTGCTCGTCGATAGTTTCGGCCGCCGCGCCGCCTTCGCGCTCGGCGCCAGCCTCGGCGTCGCTGGTGGCTTGGTCGGCGCATTCGCGATGACGCATGGACATTTTCCGGCGCTCTGCCTCGCCGCGCTATGGCTCGGGCTCGCGCAGGGCTTCGGCCTCTTCTATCGCCATATTGCAGCGCTGGGCTCCGCGACCAGCGGCGGGGTGGGCGTGCTGGCCGGCGGCGCGCTAGCGGCTTTGGCGGCGCCGCCCGTCGTCTTTCTGACGGAGATCGCGGGCGGCGGGGCGGCGACATTGCTCTGCGCGGCGCTGCTGCAGGCGCTCGCGCTCGCTCTGGCGGTGCGTCTGCCGCATGGTTTCGCAGAGATGAACGAAGACCTAGGACGATGGGGTGAAGGACGCTCGCACGCCGAGGAGCCGTCGCGGGCGGCGTCTCGAAGGAGGACTTACCCCTTCAGCTTGCGTTTCGCTCTGCTGACGATCGCCTGCGCCGCGGCTTGGGCGGTGATGGCGGCGGCCATGTTGCGCGGGCCGCTGTCGCTCGCTTTATGCGGAGCCGCGCAGAGCTTCGTCGGCGGGGCGATGGCCTGGCATCTCCTGGCCATGTATGGCCCGGCCGCGCTGGTCGCGCGCTGGCCCGCTGTCTTCCCGCCGCTGCCGAGCCTTTGCGCCGGGCTCGTCCTGCTCGGGGGAGCTTTCGTCCTGCTCCGCCTTTCGGCCTCGCCGGCCCTGCTCGCGGCGGCGATGGCGGCGATCGGCGCATCCTGGTCCCTCGCCAATATAGGCGCGCTGCGCCTGCTGCATGAGACGGGACCGCTCGCCCGCGAGAAGGGAGCGCTCTCCCGCGCGGCGCTGGCGCTGCACGACCTCTGCCTGCTGGGCGCGGCGGCGGCCGGCGCATTGGCCTTCTGACCTGGGCCTTCTGACCTGATTTCGCCGCAAGATTTTCGCAATCTGCGGGAAACGGCGTAGACTCTCCCTCCGGGCGAGGCTGCGCCCGAGCGCTCGCGCGCTAGATGCCCCGCGAGGAACCGAAAAAATGAGCTTCTGGCGCAAGAGACAGGGCAATGGCCGAGACGACGTCTCGCCGATGCTGGAGCGGCTGGTGCGGCGCTCCTTGGCGGCACTCGCCATGGAGAGGCTGTCGCGCGTCGCCGCTGGGCTCGCCACTCTCCTCCTCTGTTTTCTCGCGGTCTCCTTTTTTGGCCTCTGGCTGGAGATCGGCGCGACGGGCCGCGCGCTCGGCGTCGGCGGCTTCGCTCTCGCGGCGCTGTGGATCGTCGGACGCGGGCTGCTCGCGCGGGCGCCGCGGCGGCGGGACGCTCTGGCGCGGCTCGACGCGGCCCCCGGCGCGCGGCATCGGCCGGCGGCCTCGCTCGAGGACACGCTCGCCGGCGAGGCGCCCGATCCCGCGACGCGCACGCTCTGGGCGCTGCATCGCAGCCGGCTCGAGCGAAAGCTCGCAGCGCTCGAGGTGGCGCCGCCGGACCCCGGCCTGCCGCAGCGTGATCCCTTCGCCCTGCGCGCCGCGGCGCTGGTCGCCGCCGTGGCCGCGGCTTTCGTCGCCGGACCGGATCGCGAGGCGCGGCTGTTCTCGGCCTTCGACTGGGAGAGCGGTCCCGCCTCCGCTTCCGGCGCGCGGGTCGACGCCTGGTTCGATCCGCCCGCCTATACCGGCCGTCCGCCCATCGTGCTGCCGCAAAAGGCCGAGGGGCCCTGGGCGCAGGTGTCGGTTCCGGTCAACGCCATTCTCGTCGTGCGCAGCTTCGGCGCGCGCGGCGCGGCGACGGCGAGCGGCGGCCTCGCGCCGATCGAGGGCGGCAAGCAGCGGCAGGCGAGCGGCGAGGCCGAGGAGCGCTTCAGGCTCACCGGCGACGCCGCGCTGGCGCTGCGCGGAGCCGGAGAGTTCCGCATTCAGGCGATCCCAGACCGCGCGCCGACGATCGAGATCACGCAGCCGCCGCGCAACAACGCGCGCGGCACCATGACGCTCGGCTTGCGCACCGACGATGATTACGGCGTCGTCTCGGCGGAGGCGGTGGCGGCTCTGCCCGCGGGCGCCCGGCCGAGCCGCTCGCTCTATCCGCCGCCGCGGCTCGCTCTGCCCGTGCCGCCGACGCGCGGCGGCCTCGGCGAGACCAAGGCGACGCTCGACTTCTCCGATCACCCCTGGGCCGGGGCGCGCGTCGCGCTGACGCTGGTCGCCCATGACGAAGGCGGCAATGAGGGCTTCTCCACGCCGCTCGACGTCACTTTGCCGGAGCGGCGCTTCGCCAAGCCGTTCGCCCGCGCCCTCGCCGAGCAGCGCCGCAATCTGGCGCTCGACCCGGATCGTCACGCCCGCGTGCTGACGGCGCTCGAGGCGCTGTCGCTGGGCGCGGCGCTGTTCGAGACGCCCTCGTCCATCTTCCTCGGCCTCGACGCCGCCAAGAGCCGGCTGGCGTCGGCGCGCGACGACGCCGATCTGCGCGAGGTCGCCGATCTCCTCTGGGCCATGGCGCTCTCGCTCGAGGAGGGCGACGTCTCGCAGGCCGAGCGCGATCTGCGCGCGGCGCAGAGAGAGCTGCGCGAGGCGCTGGCGCGCGGCGCCAGCGAGGAGGAGATCGCCAAGCTGACGCAGGACATGCGCGCGGCGCTGGAGAATTTCCTGAACGGCCTCGGCCAGAAGAACGGCAAGAACGCCGAGCGCTCCGGGCCGGAGCCGGGTGATCAGCGCGTGCTGACCGAGGACGATCTGCAATCCATGCTGAGCGAGATCGAGAAGGCCGAGCGCGCCGGGGATTTTGCAGAGGCGCAAAGGCTGCTCGACGATCTGCAGGACGTGCTCGAGAATCTGCGCCCGGCGCAGGCCGGCCGCGCCGACCCCCGCGCGCGGGAAATGTCGCGCGCGCTGGAGGAGATCGACAAGCTCACGCGCGAGGAGCAGCAATTGCGCGACGAGACCAATCGCGGCCAGCAGGGTGGGAGCCAGCAGGGCGGCGGCCAGCAGCGCGGCGGCAAGGGCCAGTCCTCCGCCTCCGACGAGACGCGGGCGCGGCAGAAGGCGCTGCGCGATCGGCTGGAGCGCGAGCAGGACCGGCTGCGCCGCTCCGGCGAGGCCTCGCCCGATCTCGCCGACGCCGACAAGGCGATGAAGGAGGCCGAAAAGGCGCTCGGCCCCGGCGGCGAGGGAGCCGGCCGCGCGGTGGACGCGCAGGGCCGCGCGCTACAAGCGCTGCGACGCGGCGCGGACCAGCTCGCCTCGCGCATGCAGGGCGAAGGGGAGGAAGGCGAAGGCCAGGCGGGCCGGGCCGGCCGCCGCGCCGGAATGCGCCCCGGCGAGGGCGCCGATCCGCTCGGCCGCCCGACAGGACGCCAGCGCGGCCAAGAGGCCGGCGCCCGCTATGACCCGCTGGGCCTGCCGCCGGCGGTGCGCGCCCGCCGCGTGCAGGAGGAGTTGCGCCGCCGCCTCGGCCAGCCAGAGCGCCCGGCCGAGGAGCTGGATTATTTCGAGCGGCTGTTGCGGCGGTGAGGGGTTTGCGTTGCGCGTAGAAGGGGACTTCGAGCGCAGCGGGCGCTCGGAAGGCATGCGACCTGTGGCCTCCCGATAGGGAAGGGGAGGATCGCCCGTAGTGCCTTGGTTGCGCCATGAGCGGACCTTCGGCAAGGCTCCCTGACCTGCTAATCAAAGCCTTTGAGCTATTGAAATGCGAGTTTCCCAAGCCACGTTAGTCACTTCGGCTTAGTCAGAACTAATCCCTGGGAACATCTCCACAATGCTGCAGATCAGCACCGGAAAATTCTTCGATCACGAAGCGTATGAAACGCCGAGGCGTGCGATATATTACACTAACTACCGGACTTTGCGGGACGAGAGAATCGAAACCCAAGTAGGCTCGCTCCAATCTGTCGTTGGTATACATGGACTTGGAGTGCTTACCTGTGAAATCATTGAACGCATCGAGAGGCTGCGAGGTGGGCCGTATCCCGGCGAATTGATCGCAACAGGCGGCGACACGCTGATCAATGATTTTGCAGCCATCGTTTCCTTCACCCTGAACATCACTTGCACGACCGATATCGAACTTGCATGCCGCCTAGTGGCGAATGAGCGGCCTAGTCTTGGCGCAGACTTAGTGCCTCAAAAATACATTCCTCGAATGTTTGACGATGCCGTGAACGCGCAGTCGGGAGATGCCGACCACCTCCAACGTTTTGTGGTCGACCTCATGGCGCTGGACCGCAAAAGCTATGAAGGAGCGATGCGGGCTATTCGGCGCTATGTCATCGGCGCTCATCGTATCTCGGACGACGTGAATCTGGCCTATGCGCTCTTCGTTATGTCGATAGAATCCCTAGCGCAGAAATTCGATAGCTTTGAGCCTGTGTGGGACGATTACGATCAGAACAAGCGGCGACGTATTGACGAAGCACTTGAAGGGGCCCCCGAAGCCACCGCAGACAAAGTCCGGGCTGCTGTCCTCGCCAACGAGCATGTGGCCATTGCACAACGATTCCGCGAGTTTGCCCTTGCCCGCGTGGGGCCGAGCTTCTTCCGTGAGGAGGCAGAGAGTGCTGTCAACGCCATCAGTCGCCCTGATCTTTCAATTGCGCTCCGGCAGGCTTATTCGATCCGCTCAAGCTACGTGCATCATCTCAAGGATATTCCGAGCCTACTCGTCGGGATTGATGGTTTCCATGAGACGATAATGATCGATGGACAGCCGACCTTGACATTTGCCGGTCTGGCCCGTGTGGCACGTCACGTGATCAAGACATTTGTGGCGCGAGCGCCGAAAACGGAATCGGAAGAGTTCGACTGGAGAAAGGATTTGCCGGGGAAACTGACCATGCAGCTGGCATCCAACTATTGGATTAGCAATCCTCAAGGTTTCGATACAACCACCGCGCAGCAATATCTCGCTGCTTTCATCGGACAGGTTGTCGGGCTCTTATTGGAGCCGTCAGCAAAGATAACGGACGTCCGGCCTGTGCTGGAGAAGGTTGAAGCTCTCGTGCCAAGTTTGGCAAAACCGGCCCAGCGCTTACCCATGCTGGCCCTTTATTTTCTCTTCAACGCCTTCGCACCCGAGGATTCCCGTAGCGCGGGCTACCCGAATCTTATCGAGACCTACAAAAGTGATTTTGACGCGCCTTCAATCATAAGTCTGGCAGCGCATTTGGTCACGGGTCAATATCCCGGCTGGACGTTGCCGGAAATGGAAGAGCTTCACGAGCGTTACTTCCGTGAGCGCCACCACGCCAACACATTGAAGCTTGGACCGGTACTCGAAGCAGCTTACACATTGCTACTGGCGGAGCAAAACCGAATAGCGGGGCAATCAACCCGTGCGCAGGAACTTATAGCCTTTGCTGTTGAAATTTGCCCTAAGCACGCAGGCCTGCGGAGCTTTGAGGTGTCCACTGAGTCAGACGATTGTCCGGCTGCGATCGACTGGCAGGCAATTTTACTACCGGCGGGGACGGCGCCCAGCTAAGCGTTTGTGGAGCTTTATTGGTGCGTGGCTCGATGCCTATCGGCGCAAGCGCCTTGGGAAGGTCCGCATCGGGTCACGACGGAAATTCACCGCGCCCCCTTCCCCGCTTGCCCATCGCCCCACGCTCCATTAGTCATGAAACCGCAATAGAGCGAGCGCCTCCGGGAGGAGCGGCCCCATGATGTCCAGTTGGTCCAACATCGCCGTCATGGGCGCGGTCGTCGCCGTCGCCTTGGTCGTCGTGCTCGGCCTCGGCAATGTGCTGCGCGGCGGCGATGGCAATCTCTCGCAAAAGCTCATGCGCTGGCGCGTGGGCTTGCAATTTTGCGCCCTGCTGCTGATCCTGGCGATCCTCGCCTTTCGTCATTAGAGGCGCCGCCGTCACTCGAAGAACCGCCACTGGAAGAGCCGCCGATGGTCCGTCTCGACAAAATCTACACGCGCGGCGGCGACGCCGGCGCCACTTCCCTCGTCGGCGGCGAGCGCCGGCGCAAGGACGATCTGCGCGTCGAGGCCTATGGCGCCGTGGACGAGACCAATGCGACCATTGGCCTCGCGCGCCTCGTCACGGCCTCCGACGCCGCGCTCGACGCCATGCTGGCGCGCATACAGAACGACCTCTTCGACCTCGGCGCGGAATTGGCGACGCCGCTCAAGCCCGGCGAGACGCTGCCGGAGACCAGCCTCGCCATCGTGCAGTCGCAGGTCGATCGGCTGGAGCGCGAGATCGACGAGCTCAACGCCGACCTCGCGCCGCTCAAATCCTTCGTGCTGCCGGGCGGAACGCCGGCCGCCGCGCATCTCCATCTCGCCCGCACGGTGAGCCGCCGCGCCGAGCGCGTGATGGTGGCGCTCGCCGAGGCGCCGGACGAGGCCGTCGGCGCCACGGCGCTGCGCTATGTCAATCGCCTCTCGGATTTCCTCTTCGTCGCCGCGCGCTACGCCAACGGCAAGGCCGGCGACGTGCTGTGGACGCCGGGCGCGACGCGCTGACGGCTCAGCGCTTCGCCTTGCCCTCGAGCCAGCTCGCGAGCTTCATATCGTCCAGCGCGCCGATCACCGTCTGCGTCCCGCCATTGGCCGCCACCAGAGCCGTGAAGGGCATTTCGCCCTGCCAATGGCGGTCGACCTCGAAATAGAGCCGCTCGACGAAACGATCGGCGAAGGCGAAATTGGCGGCCTGCCGCAGCCCCGCCTTCTCCATGCGGGCCTCGGCGCGACGGCGGTCGCTCTCGGGATCGGCGTTGACGAAGACGAAATCGACGCCCGGCGTCTCGCGCGCGAGCCTGCCCCAATCGGCGAGCTCGGCGACGCAGATCGCGCAGGTCACCGACCAGAAATGCACGATGAGCGGACGGCCCGCATGAGCCTTGCGGATGCTGTCGAAAGAGCCGCGCTGGAAGGGCGCGATCTCGTGAGCCGAAGCGGTCTGCGCCGAAGCGGCCTGAGCCCGGGCGGAGGACCCCCGAGACAGTTGCCCGGCGAATAGCGCCGCGGCGCAGGCGGCGAACAGCGCATGTCTCATCCTCGCGCGCATGACCTCTCCTGGTTCTGCCGCTCTTTTCCAACACATAGCGGAAATCGGCCGCGGAGGCGAGCGTTGCGGGCGCGGCCGCCGCGGCGAGCCGATTGCTCCTGTCGCATTGTGTTGTTAAGGCTTGGACGAGCGGCGCGCGGGGACGCCGCCGACCAACCGACCGGCCTCCATGTCCGAATCAGCCGACCTCTCCACCGACCAGGCGGCCCGCAAGGCCGCGGCCGCAAAGGCCTCGATCGCCGCCAGCGCCGTGCTGACGCTGGCCAAACTCGCCGCGGGCCTCGCCTCCGGCTCGCTGGCGCTGATCTCGGAGGCCGGCCATTCGGCCGCCGACGTCGCCGCCACAGTGCTCACTTATGTCGCCGTGCGCCAGGCCGAGAAGCCGGCCGACGAGAAGCACCATTATGGCCATGGCAAGGTCGAATCGCTCGCCGCGCTGATCGAGACCGGATTCCTCTTCGGCCTCGCGCTCGTCATCGCGGGCCAAGCCACGCAACGGCTCGGCGAGCCGGATGTCGAGATCGACGCCGGCTGGCCCGTCTTCGCCGTGCTCGCGCTCTCCATCGTCGTCGATTTCGTGCGCGCGCGGCGGCTCGGCGCCGTCGCCGAGGAGACGCAGAGCGACGCGCTCGCCGCCGACGCGCTGCATTTCTCCAGCGATCTCGTCTCCTCTGCGCTGGTGATCCTCGGCCTCGCCGCCACGCGCGCCGGCTTCGCGCAGGGCGACGCGCTGGCGGCCTTCGGCGTCGCCCTCTTCATCGCCGTCGCCGGCTACAGGCTCGGCCGCCGCACGGTGGCGACGCTGCTCGACGCCGCGCCGCAGGAGCTGGTGCCGCAGATCCAGGAGATATTGCGCGCCTCGCCCGGCGTCATCGCGGTGGAGAGCCTGCGTCTGCGCACCGCCGGACCGAAGGTGATGGGCGAGGCGGTCATCGGCGTCGCGCGGACGCTGCCGCTGGAGCGCGCCGCCCGCATCAAGGAAGAGGCCAACGCCGCGATCACGCGCGCCATCCCCGGCGCGCAGATCGCGCTCGCCACACATCCGATCGCGGTCGACGACGAGACAGTGCTCGAGCGCATCCTGCTCGTCGCCGCCCGGCGCCGCATACAGGTGCATCACGTCATCGCGCAATTGGTCGGCGAGCGCCTCTCCATCACGCTCGATCTCGAGCTCGACGGCGGCATGACGCATGGACGCGCGCATGCGATCGCCTCCGACCTCGAGCAGGCGATCCGCGAGGAGTTCGGCGAAGCGGTCGAGATCGACACGCATATAGAGCCCTCCGAGCCGCAGCTGCTGACCGGCCAGGACGCCGAGCCGCAAGCGCGCCGCGCCATCGCCGACGCGCTCGCGCGTCACGCCGAAGCGGGCGGAAAGATCACCCATATCCACGATGTCCGCGCGCGCGAGACGGCGGAGGGACTCGTCGTCAATTATCATTGCTGCGTCGATCCGGAGCTCTCCGTCGACCTCACTCACGCCGCCGTCGACGAAGTGGAGCGCGCGATGCGCGGCGAATTTCCGAACATCCTGCGAATTGCGGGACATGCGGAAATAAACGACCATTCGTGACCGCGCAGAGGGCTTTCGCGCGGGCGCGGCATATTGTCTTTTGGGGCGAATACCGTTATCCGTATCCCGGAATAATGGAATGAATTTTTCGAGGCCGCGATCATGTCGAACGTCACGGGCAAAACCTATGGAATGAACGTCATTACGCCGATGAAGCCGTGGCGGACGTGGTTCAATCGATTCAGCTTCATGATTTCCCGGTCGATTCCGACCTCCCTCGGCGGACTGCTCGGCCTCTCCTTCATCCATTTCGCGCGCTGGGCCATCGTCAAGCGCGACCAATGGCCCGATCTCGGCCAGGGCAAGCAGAAGCTTTCCAACGACTATCTGCTGTTCTGCAGCAATTTCAACGGCACCTGGGATCAATATATCGACGCCTTCGCCGACGGCCTGCCCAACGGCCTCGACCTGCTCTGGTTCACGAGCACGAAATATCCGCATTCCGTGCCGATCACGCCGTTCAAGAATTACATTCGCGCCAATCAGATCGACACGAATTATTATTACAATTCCGTTCCCGGCGCCGCCCAGCCCGACGTCAAAGCGGCGCTGCGCGTGCGGCGCGCGCTGCTCACGCTCGCCCAGAGCCACGCCTCCGCGACGCCGCAGCAGTTCCGCGAGCTCTATGTGCGCCAGCTCGTCGCGGTGCAGAACGATCTCGGCTACCAAGGCCATGCGCCGGTCGCCAGCAATGACACCGAAAACGCCGAGATCAACCGCGACGACTATCTGGGCTTCGCCGGCGGACTCGCAGCGGCGCCCCGCTGACACCTAAGCTCGACGACAGAATTCTCGATTCAAGAGGCCGTCATGCCGACCTTCGATAGCGGAGCCTATTTCCTCACGGCGCTCATTCCGATCGGCACGACGCCGATCACCGATGACGGCGTCCCGACCTCGCCCGTGCATGCGCTGCGCAAGCGGCTCTCGCTGCTGCCGCGCGGCGAGCACAGCCCCTTCACACGCAGCCCGCGCAATCATTTCGCCCGTTTCGTCGTCATCGACGACATCGCCTATAATGGGCGCGAGCAGCCCAACACGCTGCTCGTCGCGGCCGGCCCGGCGCTGTCGATCGACCAGAAATACAAGGACATGCTCAATCCGGTGATCGCGCAGCCGCAAGATCACCTCTCCTGTCCCTTCCTGTTCTTCTCCTCGGATTTCGACGCGGCGAGCGGCGCCGACTCCGAACGCGACACTTATCTTCGCGAGCTGTGGACGCGGTCGGAAGCCGAGCTGAAGGAGGTCTTCAAATATTGCCTCGGCTTCGAGGCCCGCGTCACCGACGCCGCGAGCTTTTCCAAATATATCGCCGACTGCCAGATCGAGACGACGATGCCGTTCCACGATTATTGGCTCGACGGCGTGCCGGCGGACCAGTTGCCGAACGTGTCGCTGCAAAAGCTCGGCCTCACGGCGTTGGGGATTTTGGCGGTCGTCGCTCTGCTCGTCTATTTCTGGCTGCTGCCGAATTTCCTGCAGGGCGTCCTCGGCGCGCTGATCGCGCTGCTCGCGGGCGTCGCGGGCGCCGGCTTCTCGATCTATTACTATATCCTCGACTTCGGCAAGAAACCCTTCCCCGCGGCGCCGAACTCCACTCTGCCGGAGGTTCTGAAGGCGCTCTATCTGCGTCGCGAATTCACGCGCTTCGCCATCGACCGGCAATTCGACGCGGCGGCCGAGGACGACGCCTCGGCGCAGCGCCTCTACGACTCTTTCAAATCTTTCATCGACGCCAACAAGCCGGACGACGTCGCAGAGCCGACGCAAAAGGCCGGGGCCATCGGAATCTAGGGGCGGAAAATGTCAGTCGTTCTCGACCTCGCGGATATTCAGGGCAATATTCTCGAAGCCTATCCCAGGCAGGGTTATTTCAAGGGCCGCACCATATTGCTGACCATCGGCGGCGACGCGGAAACGACTCCCGCCGCCAACGGCCGTCACTTCGTGACGCAGCTGCTTCCGCGCGTCACTTCGGCGCTGCAGAGCAACGACGCCAACGACGCGTCCAAGCCGCCGGCGATCGCGGTCAATATCGCCTTCACCTTCTATGGCCTGCTCGCGCTCGCCGTGCCGACGCGCACGCTGCGCGGCTTGCCAGACGAATTCATCGACGGCATGGCCAAGCGCGCGCGCATGCTCGGCGACGATTTCTCCGGCCCGAAATGGCAGTCGAAATGGGACAAGGTCTGGCAGCCGGCGACGCCGGAGAAAGCGGTCCACATCCTCATCGTTCTCAATCAGCACTATACGGCGAGCCTCGCCGATCTCGACGCCGCGACGGAGGCGATCGTCGCCCTCGCGGCGCAACATCATGTGAGCGTGGTCGGCGGCCATAATCCGCCGGACCATACGAACCAGCCGCTCTATCAGGACCTCACCGCCCTGTTCGACGCGCAGGGCCGGCCGACGCCGAAGGAGCATTTCGGCTTCTCCGACGGCATCAGCGATCCGGTGTTCGAGGGGCAATATCCCGCCGCCGAGGAACAGGCGGCGGCGATCGGCCAAGGCGCAGTCGACGGCAATGGCGTCTGGCGCGCGCTGGCGGCCGGTGAATTCCTGCTCGGCTATCCGGACGAAGCGCAGGAGATTCCGGGCTCCGCCATGCCGCTCGCCTTCAGCCGCAACGGCACTTTCCTCGCCTATCGCAAATTGCACGAGAATGTCGCCTCCTGGCGCAAATTCATCGACGATCAGGCCGAGAAATTCGCCGCCGTCCGCGGTCTCGACGATGTGAATGTGGCGCGCGAGACTCTGGTCGCCAAAATGGCCGGCCGCTGGTCGGACGGCGTGCCGCTCGTCAAGGCGAAGGATTTCGCCGCCTGGCAGGCGTTCAACGAGCAATATCCGGAAGGTTCCGCCGAACGCCAGCGCGAGCTCGTCGACTTCACCTATCGCGACGATCCCGACGGCGGCGCCTGCCCGATGACCTCGCATTCGCGCCGCGTCAACACGCGTGACGCGCTCGACCCATGGCTCGCGGCCGGCCAGCCCAAGCAGGCGGCGGGCTCCGTGCTCAACAATCGCCGCCGCATCCTGCGTCGCGGCCTGCCCTATGGCTCCTCCGGCCCCGACACGACGGACGCCGACGAGCATGGCATCGTCATGCTCGTCGTCTGCTCGAGCTTGGCGCGCCAGTTCGAATTCGTGCAGCAGCAATGGATTCATTACGGCGTCGACGCGCGCGCGGGCAATGACACCTGCCCGATCGTCGGCAATCATTCGCAGGGCGCCGACACGCCGGACGATTATGCGCGCGATCGCAATGGGCCCAAGGCGAAATTCGTGGTGCCGTCCGACCCGGCGTCGGGCAAGCCGCCTTACATCGCCGATGGCCTGCCGCAATTCGTGGAGACGCGCGGCGGCGAATATTTCTTCGTGCCGAGCCTCACCGCTCTGCGCATGATCGGCATGGGCACGGTCGATCCGACCTGAGCCCGCGAGCAGGAAGAAGACAATGACCTTGTTGAAGACCATCTTCGCCGCTCTGCGCGCCTATGCGCTGACGCTCATCGACGCGGTCGTCGCCTTCTTTTCCCTGATCGCGGTGACGGCGCGCGCGCTCGCCACTGGCAAGGGAACGCTGAAGGAGCGTCTGGTCGGCGCGCTCACTCTGCCGAGCTCGCTGATCAAAATATCCGCCGTCTTCCGCGCCGTGCTGCCCAATTTCGTGATCAGCAAGCAGCTGATCACCAGCTATGAGAACAATGGCACGGCCTTCGTCTTGCGCGCCTCGGATGTGATCGAGGTGCTCGACCGCGAGGAGGATTTCGCCGTCGTCTACGAGCCGAAGATGCGCGCCATCACTGGGGGCCCCAATTTCTTCCTCGGCATGCAGAATACGGCGCAATATCAGCACGACACATCGCTGATGAAGCTGGCCATGCGCCGCGACGACGTCGAGGCGGTGGTGACGCCGCTCGCCCGCGCCCGCGCCGAGGCCTATGCGAGCGCCTTTCCGACGCGCATAGACGTGCCGCAGGAGCTGACGCTGCGCGTCCCTTCCGCCATAGTCGCCGATTATTTCGGCGTGTCGGCGCAGGCCGAGGCGGACGCCATCCAATGGGCGACCAATCTGTTCTGGTGGCTGTTCGTCGATCTGAAGGGCGATCCGGCGATCGAGACCAGGGCGCTGATGGCGGCCGCGAATCTGCGCGCGGCCATTGACGCGGCCATTGTCGCGCGCAAGGCGAGCGGCGAGAAGAAGGACGATGTGCTCGGCCGCGCGCTGGAGCTGCAGAAGGGCGCGCCGGAATTCGACGATCTCGCCATTCGTAATAATCTCATCGGCCTCGTCATCGGCGCGATCCCGACCATTTCCAAAGCCTCTGTGCAGGCGCTCGACCAATTGCTCGACCGGCCCGAGGCGCTGGCCGGCGCGCAGGCGGCGGCGCAGGCCGGCGACGAGGCGCTGCTCGGCGCCTATCTCTTCGAGGCGCTGCGCTTCAATCCGGTCAATCCCGTCATCTATCGCCGCGCCAATCGCACGACGGTGATCGCCGCCAACACCTTCCGCGCCCGCAAAATTCCGGAAGGCGCCATGGTGCTGGCCGCCAATCTCTCGGCCATGTTCGATCCGCTGAAGATCGAGAGGCCGAACGAGTTCCGCGTCGATCGTCCCTGGGGCGAGTATATTTTGTGGGGCTACGGCCTGCACACCTGCTTCGGCGCCTATATCAATCGCGCGGTGATTCCGGCCATTCTGCTCCCCGTGCTGGCGCGGCCTAAGCTGCGCCGCGCGGCCGGCTCGGCCGGCCAAATCGATGGCGGCGGCACCCCCTTCCCGCAGCATTTCGTGGTAGAAAGCGACTGAGCCCCCGCCGCAGCTCTCCCGGCGGCGCCGCCTCGAGCCGAAGGGAAACCCATTGTCCGACGCCAATTCCGATATAGACGCGCTGCCCTTCGAAAAGGCGATCCAGGAGCTCGAGGAGATCGTCGGCAAGCTCGAGAAAGCCAGCGTCTCGCTCGACGATTCGGTGAAGCTCTATGAGCGCGGCGAGGCGCTGAAGAAGCGCTGCGACACGCTGCTGCGCGAGGCCGAGGCCCGCATAGAGAAGATCACGCTCGGCGCCGACGGCGCGGCCAAGGGAACCGCGCCGCTCGACGTGGAGTGAGAGCCTTTTCCCAGCTTTCCGCACTCTCGTCGGATCGCGAGCCTGCAGGGCTCGCTCGAGAGCGCCTCACTTGCGGATCGACACCTTGCGGCCGTCGCGAATATCGACGGGCGGGTCGATGGCGACGGTCTCGTCGCCCGTGAGACCCTGCTCCACATCGACATTCGTGCCGAAGTCACGGGCGATGACGATCTTGGCGACACGCACGACATCGTCCTTGTCGATCACCGCGACGCGCGGCCCGTCCGCCCCGAAGAGCAGCGCCTGCGCCGGCACATTGACGAGCGGCCGCGGCCGCGGAAGTTCCAGCACCACGCGCACGAACATTCCCGGCCGCAATTCGCCGGTCGGATTGGGCACGTCGACCTCGGTGAGCAGCGTGCGCGAGGCCGAGGCGAGCGAGTTGGCGTTGCGCGCGATGCGCCCCTTGAAGACCTTGCCCGGCATTTCCGGCGCCACCACCTTGGACTCGAGCCCGTCGACGAGGCCCGCCGCCTCCGACTGCGGCACCGAGACCTGCACACGCAGAATATCGTCGCGCGCCATGGAGAAGAGCGGCGTGCCGCTATTGGCGTCGGCGCTGACGAGATCGCCGACCTCTATGTTGCGCGCCGTCACCACGCCCTTGAACGGCGCCGTCACATCCTTGAAGCCGACGAGCTGCTTCAGCCGATCGACATTGGCCTGCGCGGCGGCGATATTGGCTTGCGCCACCTCGACGCCCGCCTGCGCCGATTGGAGATTGGCCGTCTGCGTCTCGACATTGGCGGCGTTGATGTCGTTGTTCTGCTTGCTCTCGTAATTGTTTTTGACGAGCTGCGAGCTGCGGCCGAAGGTCAGCTTGGCGAGGTTCAGATTGGCCTTGGTCTGCTCCACCTGCGCCTTGGATTGCAGCAGCTGCGCCTTGTTGAGCGCGAGCTGCGCCTGCGCCTGCGCATATTGCTGGTCGAGATCGGGCGCGGAAATGCGGACCAGAAGATCGCCCTGCTTCACCTTGCTGCCGATATCGACGCGGCGCTCGGCGATATAGCCCGTCGCGCGCGCGAAGAGACGCGCCTGCTCCCAGGCGAGCGTCTGGCCGGGCAGCTCTATATGCACGGGGCCGGCGATTTTGGTGACTTTGGTGGCGCGCAGGCTGAGCGGCGCATTGGCCTGCTCCTGCTGAAAGACCTGCGCGTCATGCTCCTGCGCCGCATGGCGGCGCATGCCGATCAGCAGCACGATGGCGAGCAGAGCGAGCAGAATGAGGAAAGGCAGCTTTCTCAGACGCGGCGGCGGCGCCTCGCGCACGCCCACTCCAGTCGAAGCGAATCCGCGTCCCTGCGGCTGCGACATCTCGGTCATAGATAATCCCTCAGAGGCTTCACATCCGCGCGCCGCAGAATCGAGTAGAGGAAGGGCACGAAGAGCAAGGTCGAACAGGTGCCGAAGGCGATGCCGCCCATCACCGCGCGCGCCAGCGCGGCGTTCTGCTCGGCGCCGTCGCCGAGCGCGAGCGACATCGGCAGAAGGCCGACGAACATCGCCGCCGCCGTCATGATGACGGGCCGAATGCGCGTCATCCCGGCCTCGATCGCCGCCTCCTCGGCGGAGACGCCGGTCGCCTCGCGATGCTCGCGCGCGAAGGTGACGAGCAGGATGGAATTGGCCGAGGCGACGCCGACCGACATGATGGCGCCCATCAGCGACGGAATGGAGAAGGTCGTGCCGGTCACGAAGAGCGCGAAGACGATGCCGCAGAAGGCGATCGGCAGAGCGAGAATGACGACGAAAGGATCGCCCCAGCTCTGGAAGTTCACCACCATCAGCAGATAGACGAACACCATGGACGCGACGAGGCCGAGGCCGATGCGCGCGAACGCCTGGTTCTTGCTCTCGATCTGGCCGCGGATGACGATGTAGTTGCCGGGCTTCAACTCCGGCTCGATCTCCGCGATCGCCTTGCGCAAGTCTCGCTCGACGCCGCCGAGATCGCGATCCTGAACATTGGCGTAGACGTCATAGGTCGGCTGCGTGTTGGAATGGGTGGCGACGGTCTGCTCCACGCCGCGCGTCCATTGCGCGACATTGGTCAAGAGATCGACCTGCGCCGAGGCGGCGCCGGTCAGATCG
Organism: Methylosinus sp. is20ea; assembly: GCF_059718135.1. NCBI lineage: Bacteria > Pseudomonadati > Pseudomonadota > Alphaproteobacteria > Hyphomicrobiales > Methylocystaceae > Methylosinus > Methylosinus sp. is20ea. The sequence continues at coordinate 1,137,956 of NZ_AP046088.1, forward strand.
GAGACCGGCGTGTTGGCGAAGGCGTTGAGCGAGGCGATGCGATATTCCGGCGTCTGCACCGCCACCTGATAGGGAATGCCCGTGACCGGGTCCGACCAGAAATTGGGCGTCACCTGGAAGGAGGAGGAGAGCGATATATTCACATTATTGGCGATCTGCTGGACGCTGACGCCGAGCTGCTGGCCCTTCCAGCGATCTATGTCGACGAAAAACTCCGGCGCGTCGAGAATCTGATGAATATGCGCGTCGACGACGCCGCGCACCTCTTTGACGCGATCCAAGAGCTTGCGCACGATGATCTTATTGCCGGGCGCGTCGCGGCCGACGATGCGCACCGCGATCGGCGCGGGAAGGCCGAAGTTCAGGATCTGCGTGACGATGTCGGCCGGCTGGAAATAGAAGACCGAATCGGGGAAGCGCTGCGGCAGGATCTCGCGCAGCCGCCGCATATAGACGGCCGTCGGCGCATGCCCATGGGCGAGCGAGACCATGATCTGCCCGTCATTGTAGCCGACCGTCGTGCCGTCCGAGAAAGCGTAATTATAGGTGATCTGCGGCAGGCCGATATTGTCGATGAGCAGAGCCAGATCATGCGGCGGGATCACCTCGCGGATCGCATCCTCGACCTTTTGGAAGAGACGCTCCGCCTCCTCTATGCGAAGGCCGGAGCGGCCGCGCACATGCAGCGTCATCTGGCCGGCGTCGATCTGCGGATAATAATCCTCGCCGACCGACGCGAACAAAAAGGCGCCGAAGACGAAGACGCCGGCGACGAAGGCGAGCGTGCGCCCCTTGTGGCGCAACACGGCCCCCAGCAGCAGCGCATATTGGCCGCGCATCTTCTCGAAGCCATGTTCGAAGCCGAGCTGGATGCGCGTCAATATCCCGGCAAATCCACGGCCCCGCGCATCGCTCTCGCGCTCGCGGGTCGCGTGATGCTCGTGGATGAGCAGCTGGTCCATCAATATGGGCACCAGCGTTCGCGACAGGAAATAAGAGGTGAGCATGGCGAAGACGACGGCGAGCGCCTGCGGCACGAAGAGAAAGCGCGCGGCGTCGGTGAGGAAGAGCACCGAGACGAAGGCCGCGCAGATCGCGAGCGTCGAGATCAGCGCGGGCTTGGCGATGCCGGCGGCGCCCTCCGCCACCGCATGGCGAAACTCCTTGCCCTCCTCGAACAGGCGATAGGTGTTCTCGATCGCCACAGTGGCGTCGTCCACCAATATGCCCACCGCGAGCGCCATGCCGCCGAGCGTCATGATGTTGATCGTGTGGCCGAGCGCGCTGAGCACGGCGAGCGAGGTCAGGATCGACAGCGGAATGGAGATGATGACGATCAGCGTCGAGCGCCAGGAGCCGAGGAACAGGAGGATCATCAGCGCCGTGAGGCCGGCGGCGATGACGCCCTCGTGCAGCACGTCCGATATGGCGTTGGAGACGAAGACCGACTGATCGAACAATTCGGCGATATTCGTGTCCTTGGGGATCGCCTCGCGCAGCTTGGCGATGCCGGCCTTCACATTCTCGACCACATTGAGCGTCGAGGCGTTGCCATTCTTCAATATGGTCAGCAGCACGGCGCGCGAGCCGTCGACGCGCACGATATTCTGCTGCGGCGGGCTGCCGTCGCGCACTTGCGCCACGTCGCGGATCAACAGCGGCGCGCCATCGGCCACGCGGATCGGAATGCTGTTGAGCGTCGATAGCGCGTCGGGCGTCGAGTTGAGGCGCACGACATATTGCAGATCGCCGAATTTCACCAGGCCCGAAGGCACCACCAGATTGCCGGCGGTGATGGCGTTGACGATATCGAGCGGCGTCAGGCCGCGCGCCTGCAGCGTCGCCGTGTCGAGATCGACCATGATTTGGCGCTGCTTGCCGCCCCAGGGCGTCGGCAGCGTCACGCCGGGCGTCGTGGTCAGTTGCTGGCGCACGCGATAGAGACCCATGTCGTAGAGCTGCTGCTCGCTCAGGCTCTTGCTGGAGAGAGCGAGCTGAATGACCGGCACTTGCGAGGCCGAATAGCGCACCACCGTCGGCGGATTGATGCCGGGCGGCATCAAGGCGCGGATGGAATTCATCGCCGAGACGACCTGCGCGATGGCGAGCTCTATGTTCACATCAGGCTGGAAATAGATTTTCATCACCGCGACGCCTTGCAGCGTCTGGCTCTCCAAATTGCGAATGCCGTTGACGTTGTTGCTCGTGGAGAGCTCGGCGTAAGTGGTGACGCGGCTCTCCATCTCGGCGGTGGAGAGGCCCGTATAGGTCCAGATGACCGTCACGACCGGAATATCGACGTTGGGAAATACGTCCTTGGGCGTCGAGACGATCGCCGCCCCGCCGAGGAAGGTCATCAAAATGGCCAGGACGTAGAACGTCAGCCGAAACTTGAGCGCATATTTGACGAGTTCCATGGCCGTCTTCCACTCTCACTCGGGTGCGGGCGCCGCCGTCCGCATCGCTCTCGCCCTTGTTCCTACGATCGCCGCCGCTCAGCCGCTCAGCCGGTCGCGCTCCTCGCCTTCGCCTTCTTCGCGGAACAGCTCATCTTCTCGAGAAGATTGGCGCGCGCCGTCTCCAGCACGCGCATCAACGCCGCCCGATCCTCGTCGCTGACGCCGGCGAGCGCCTCCTGGCGCGTCGCCTCGGAGATGGGAGCGATGGCCTCGACGACGGGCCAGGCCGCATCGGTCAGAAACAGCAGCCAGACGCGCCGGTCGGTCTCATGCGGTCGCCGCTCGACGAGGCCGAGGGCCTGCAGCCGGTCGATCGTGCGGCCGAGCGTGATCGGCTCCAGATCGAGCATTTCGGCGAGCACGCACTGGCTGACGCCCTCATTGCGCGACAGATAGGCCAGTGCCTGCGTCTGCGCGCGCGTCAGGCCCAATTCGCGGGCGTTCTGCTCGAAGCGCTTGCGCATCAGCCGCGCCGCATCATGCAACAGGAAGCAGAAAGTCGTCGGCGGCGGCGAAGGCATTATGCATGCTTTCTATAGCGGTGCTTTTGATAAGTGTGCTTATTAAATAGATGCGCCGGGCCGATTTCAAGCCCCCGTCCGAGCCGGATCGCGTCCGCGACGCGGATTTCGGGCCCTATTTAGGATGATTGCATCGGCCGATTGCCGCGCAGCGCGCCGCGCCTAACTTGATTGTGGCAATTTCGCGCCACATCGGCGCGGAACGCATAAAGGGAGGACTGAGGATGAGGCTGCTCTTGGGATGCGCATTCTTGCTGGTCTGCGCGGCTTCGGCCGAGGCGGCGCCGCATGGAACCGCCCGCCAGCGCACGGCCTGCACCGACGACGCCTATAAATTCTGCGAGCGCTATGTGCCCGACGCGGCGGCGGTGGAGAGCTGCCTGAAGGCCAATTTCGGCGGGCTCAGCCGGGCCTGCAAGGCGCAGATTCAGGGGGCCGCGGCCGCCCGCAAGCGCGGCCGCCGTCACTGACGAGGGCGTCTCAGAGCCGCCGCGCGAAGCGGCGGATGTCGATGCCGTTCTGAGCGAGCAGATCGCGCAAGGCCGGCGGGAAATTCACCACGCGGGTGGCGGCGCCGTCATATTGGCAGGCGCTGCGCAGGCTGACGTAATGGCCGTAGATGCGATTGGTTTCCTGATCGCCGATGACCGAACGGGCCTCGCTCAGAAGATAACCGACTTGATCTTCGCTGTATTGTGCCACAAGCTGGCAGCCGACCGCGACCTTTTCGGCGCAGGCGGGAAAAGAGATCAAAGTCGCGATGGCCGCCGTTGCGAGAATCTTCATTCCATTTCCTCGACGTTGCAGGATCAGAGCGACGGTATGTCGCGCAGATAGTCGGAACCGACCGCTTCTCTTTCATGGAGTTTCTTGTCCGAAATTTGTCTAGACCTCGCGGCAGGCGCCGCGAGGCCGCGCCTCCGAGGCCCCGAGCAGATCGCCGCGCGGGCGAGCGAGCGCGAACTGCGCCATTTTCAACGGAATATTTACGCTTAACGCTAATGGTCATGGGCAGATTACCTCGACCTCGGGACGCATCGGCCCGATCGGGATTGTAAAGCCCGCGTGACGTCGGGCCGTTGGAGTTGCGTTATGAGTTTGTCGGTTTCCGGCGATGACCTCCCCTATGTCTCGGGCGGCCCGCTACGGGCGCGCCCGCTCGGCAATCTCGCCGCCTCGCTGATGGGCGTCGCGGCGCTCCTCGTGCTGGCGGGATCGCTCGCCTTCGTCCGCGCGCCGCAGGAGGCGACGACGAGCGTCGCCGCCGCGCCGCCGGCCCTCGTCAAATCGGCCCCCGCGGCTGTCGTCGCTCCCGAGCGCATCGCCGCTTTCCGGCTCGAGGCGCCGGAGATCGACAGGGAGCCGAAGATATCCTTCGATCCGGCGCTTCCCTCGGGCGGCCGCCAGGAGACGCACGCCTTCGGCGCCTTCGACACCGGCAGGCCCTATCTGCGGCTCGATATTCTACAGCCCGCCGGCGAGAAGCTCGGCAATTCCGACTTCTTCCTCGATGTGGCGCGCCACGCCGCCCAGGCCGGCCTCGGCGTCGTCCGCATCGGCCAGCCGACGCCGCTGGTGACTCGCGCCGGAGCCTTCGAGGCCGCCGAGATCAAATTGTCGATGCGCGAAGGCGGCGTCGCCGCCGCCGCGGCGGGCGAGCGCTCCTGCCTCGCCGTGCGGCTGGTGAACGCGAGCCTTTCGATGGAGGTCGCCGGCATCGCCTGCGGCGCCGGCGCAAAGCCGATGGACCGCCGCGCCCTGGGCTGCCTGCTCGACCGCGTCTATTATCAGCCCTCCGGCGAGAACAAGGCGCTGGCCCGCTCCTTCCCCAAGGTCGAAGGATCTGGCCCCAAGGTCGAAGGGTCGGGCTGCCTCGCCGCCGCCCCCGTCGGCGAGGCGGACCCCGCCAAGCAGGCGCCCAAAAAACGCGCGACGCGCCATTGAAGCGGCGCGCTGCTTAGGGGCGGCCCGGCGCATTCGCCGGATCGCTTTCAGCTTTCGTGAGGCGCGCCGCGCGGCGGCCCGTATCGCCAGGCGGCGTGATTGGTTATGATCGCGTCGATTGTTGGAATCAGGAGATGAGGATGCGTCATTTCGTCAGTTTGTCGGCCGGTCTCGCCTGCCTCCTCGCCTGCGCGACGGCGGGCGAGGCGCTCGCCAAGACTCATCGCGTCGCGCATCGCCATCCCGTCTATGCGACGCCGATCGTCGTGGCGACCGGCCCCATCCCCTATGTGCGTCAGCCGCTCGTCGTTCCGCGCCGCAGCTGGCTCGATCCGGGCCCGGTCGTGCCGGTCGGCTCGACCAATCGCTACATGGTGGAGGCGACCTATTTCGCCTATCAGCCGGTCGAGGACAATCAGCGCAGCTGGTTCATGCAGGAGACGCTGCCGAACCGCCGCCGCTTCGAGGTGCTGCCCTATCGCGACGGCATCGCGCCGATCTGGTGGCCCTGAGCCCCGCCTCTCGGCTCAGCCGACACCGGCCGGCCCGCGCTTCGCGAGCCGGCCTTTTTCTTGACTTCCCCCGCTCACGCGGATATTCACCCACGGTCCGGCGCGGGGAGACCTTCGCCGGCCCGCACCCGTGGCCGTTCCTGGAACGACCTGTCGGCCGGTTTTCCGGCAGAGGAGGGCGCGTTCTTTTGACGCTAGAGGCAATGCCTCGCAGCGCGGGAACGTGGTTCGGCGACGCTCGCCTCGACAGGGGCCGGGCGCGACGTCCCGTTGTTGTCGCGCTTTGCGAGGCAGCCACAGAAAAGGACGCCGGCAAGTGACGAAACGCGCCGAAGCCAAATATAAAATCGACCGCCGTCTGGGACAGAATATCTGGGGCCGCCCGAAGAGCCCGGTGAACCGTCGCGAATACGGCCCCGGCCAGCACGGCCAGCGCCGCAAGGGCAAGCCCTCCGACTTCGGCACGCAGCTCAAGGCCAAGCAGAAGCTCAAGGGCTATTACGGCAATATCTCCGAGAAGCAGTTCCGCAAATATTATGCGGAGGCCATCCGGCTGAAGGGCGACTCGGGAGACAATCTGATCGGCCTGCTCGAGCGCCGTCTCGACGCCGTGGTCTATCGCGCCAAATTCGTGCCGACAGTCTTCGCCTCGCGCCAGTTCATCAATCACGGCCACATCAAAGTGAATGGCCGCCGCGTGAACATTCCGTCCTATCTGGTGAAGCCGGGCGACGTCGTCGAGGTGAAGGAGAGCTCCAGGCAGATCCTCATCGTCCTCGAGGCGGTCGGCCTCGCCGAGCGCGACGTGCCGGAATATTACGAGGTCGATCATCAGAAGATGACGGCCAAGCTCTCGCGCGTTCCGCTGCCCTCCGAAGTGCCCTATCCGGTGCAGATGGAGCCGAATCTGGTCATCGAGTTCTACTCGCGCTGATCGAGTTCGCCGGCCCGCAGCTTTCGGGCCGGCGTATCCTCATTGTCAGGCCGCGGCGCTGGGCCGCGCGGCTGCCGCGGGCCGGAACGGCGCGTCATCCGTCGGCGCATAATGGCTGAAGCGCAAATTATAGCTGGCGCGCCCTTTGGTCAGGCTGCTGAGCGCCTCGCCATAGCCGAGCAATTCCGCGAGCGGCGCAGTCGCCGCGATTCGCGTGGTTTCATCGCCATGCTCGGATTTCAGAGCCTCCGCGCGTCGGCCGCGCAAATCCTCGATCACCGCTTCCGCGACATCATCGGGCGCCACAGTCTCGACGCTCATGATCGGCTCGAGCAATTCGCTGCTTCTCGCGAGCGCCTCGCGCGTCGCGGCGCGCGCCGCGATCTCGAACGCCAGCACGGATGAATCGGAGCCATGGCCGGCGCCGTCCACCAGCGCCGCCTTCAGCTCCACGACCGGACAACCGAGCAGGACGCCGTTCTCGACGACGGAGACGACGCCGCGCTCCACGCCATCGACGAATTCCGCCGGAATGGATTTCTCCGGCGCGCGATTTTCGAAAATCTCGCCACCCGCGCCATCCGTATCGAAAATGAGCTTCACACGGGCGTATTGGCCGGGCCGCTTATGGGTGAAGTCGATTTCCTGGCGTCGCGACAGGCGCTCGCGATAGGCGACGCGCGGCGGCCCGATGATCGCCTCGACGGGCGACAATTCTTGGAAGCGCGCGACGATTTCTCTCAGCCGCTCCTCGCTCGCCGCTTCGAGCAGCGCCTGCGCGCCGCCGATCACATCGAGATCGGAGACGCGCAGTCCGGGCGCGCCGGCGGACAGGCGCGCGAGCGCTTCGACGAGCTCCTCCCAATCGCGTTCGAGCTTGGGCGCGATCGTCACCGAGACGAGCAGCGGCGAATTATTCATAACGGCCTCCCACTTCTCCCGTCGCCGGCGGCGAATCGGAAGCGGGCGAGGCTAGCCGCGGCGTATGACGGGACGACATACGCCGCGCTCGAGCTCACTCAGTTGCGGCGCGCCAGGGAGCGCAGGAAGCCCTCCATATCCTCGGTGAGCTCTTGATCGATGGCGGGCGCCAATTTCAGCAGCAGATTGGCGACGAATGCCTGATCATTGCGCTTTTCCTCGAGCACTTCGCGCAGCACGGGCACATTGTCCTCGATATGGGTGAGGAAGGAGATGCCCTTCTCCAATGTGTCCGTCCAGCGCTCGCGGCTCCACAGGGCCAGCGGATACATGATCTCATGGACGAAATTGGATTTGCGCGCCTGCTCGAAGAAGCGAATGCCGGTGTTCCAATTCTCCTTGGCGCGCAGCGGCGGCGGCGGAATGTCGCCGAGCAGCAGCTTCTTGCCGGCGGCGCCGACATGATCCTCGAGGCTGATCGGCGGATCCATCGGCGTGCGGAAGCTCCACAGCGAGGTGGCGCCGGGGAAATCCTTGCCCATGCTCTCGACGAGGGCGGCCTCGACCTTGTCGGCCGCCGCCTTGTCGCCCTTGAGCGCCGCGGTCATGAAGAAGGCGAATAGCGCGTCGCCGCCGTAAGTGACCGCCGTGGCGGCCTTCAATTGCTGGTCCGTGAGCTTGGGCGTGACGCCGTCGGCGGGAACCGTCACATCGCCGGCGCGCAGCGCCGTGATAAAGGTCGTGATCTCCAGCCAGCCCATATAATTGGCGATGAAGGCGTCGGGATCGACATAGACGATCGCCAAATTGAGAGGCTGCTTGCGCTTTTGCAGTTCCGCCATGTCCGTCATGGGTTATCCTTCCTGTCCCCAGTCTTCGCAGTCCCAGGTCTATGCTTGGGCGCTCGCTTCCCGAGCCCCTCTCTCGGGCGCGGCGCCCGTCTTCATTCGTCCGCCAGCAGCACGCCGGTGATGCAGACGTCGCCATCGTCGATCACGAGCGACAGAGGCGTCAGCTTTCCGCCCTGGCACGGGCCGATGAAGCAATGGCCGGTGTCGAGGTCGAATTGGGAGCGATGCTGCCCGCATTCGAGGAAATTGCCCGACTCGTCGAGGAAATTGCCGGGTGAAGTGTCGAGACGCATCTGCTCGTGCGGGCAGGAATTCTCGAAACCGTAGAAGTTGTTGCCCTTGCGGGTGATGAGGATCGGCCACGGATTGCTGTCGCCATTCTCATAGGCGCGCATCAGGACGAAGCCGGTGGCTTGACCGTCCTCTATGTGGCCTGTGCGACAAATCACAAACAGATCGTCCATGGGCTGACCCCTTTCGAACAAACATCCACGCTCCGTGCGACCCGGAGCGGACCCGTGAAATCGGGTAGCAAGCGATGAGCCAGCCTGATCCGACGCTTGACGATATGGTTAGATCACTATACCAACCGGTTTCGAAAGAGTGGGATCGAGCGTGCAGCGCCCCCTCGCATGGAGCCGAGTTCAACGACCAGAAGGCGGAGACGTCACATGACAAACTCGTCGCTCGACCTGCGTTGCGACGCGACATTCGAGAGGATCGAGCGTCACCTGCGGCATATTCGATGGATGCTCGCGCTCGTCTATTTTTTCCAGCTCGCGACCTTCATCGTGCTGCGCTGAGGAAGCAGAACAATGAACGGTCTCGAGGCGATAGATGAATCCGCCGCCGGCTCGCGCGCTGAAAATGCGCTCAAAGCGCAGCTCATCGGCAAGATCGGCCGGCTGATGAAGGAGCGCGGCTTGAAGCAGGTCGAGGCCGCCGGCCTGTTCGGGGTCAAGCAGCCGGACGTGTCCAAAATGCTGCGCGGCGATTTCCGCCAATTCTCGGTCGAGCGGCTGCTGCGTTTTCTGGTGGCGCTGGGTCAAGACGTCGAGATCGTCGTCAAGCCGCCGAGCGGCTCGGAGGCGCCGGCGCTGCGCGTCGCGCGTCTGTGACGCCTGGAGCCCATTCTGTGAAATCGAGAAAGACGAAAGGACTGTCGATGCGAAGGAGCGCGAAGAGATGACCGCGACCGCCCTTGCGATCGAGACGCCGGAACCGCTCGACGACAGCATAGCGCGCGCTTCGACCGCGCTGCAGGCGCTCGCCCGAGGCGACGGCCATTGGTGCTTCGAGCTGGAGGCGGACGCCACGATCCCGGCGGAATATGTGCTGATGCGCCATTTCCGCGACGAGCCGATCGACCCTGCGCTCGAAGGCAAGATCGCAGCCTATCTGCGCCGCATTCAGGGCGCGCATGGCGGCTGGCCTCTTTTCCACGAGGGCGGCTTCGATATGAGCGCCAGCGTGAAGGCCTATTTTGCGCTGAAGATGATCGGCGACGACATAGAGGCGCCGCATATGAGGCGCGCGCGCGAGACGATCCTCGCCCATGGCGGCGCGGCGCGCAGCAATGTGTTCACGCGCGCGCTGCTGGCGCTCTACCGCGAGATTCCCTGGCGCGGCGTGCCGGCCATGCCGGTGGAGATCATGCTGCTGCCGAAATGGTTTCCCTTCCACATCGACAAGATCTCCTATTGGGGCCGCACCGTCCTCGTGCCCTTGCTGGTGCTGCAGACTCTGAAGCCGCAGGCCGTGAACCGGCTCGGCGTGCATATCGGCGAGCTGTTCACGACGCCGCCCGAGGAGGTGAAGGAATGGCCCAAGGGCGCGCATCAACATCCCGCGCTGATCGCCCTCTTCGGCGCGATCGACAGAGCGCTGCGCGCCGCCGAGCCTTATTTTCCAAAGGGTCCGCGCAAGCGCGCGATTCGCGCGGCGGAAACCTTCGTGACCGAGCGGCTGAACGGCGTCGATGGTTTGGGGGCCATCTTCCCGGCCATGGTCAACAGCCTGCTGATGTATGACGTGCTCGGTGTCCCCGCCGACGGCGAGCGAGTGAGACTGGCGCGCGAATCGATCGAGCGTCTGCTGGTGATCAAGGAGGACGAGGCCTATTGCCAGCCCTGCGTCTCGCCGGTGTGGGACACGGCGCTCGCCTGCCATACGCTGCTCGAAGTCGGCGGCGCGGAGGCGGAAGCGCGCGCGCGCGCCGGACTCGACTGGCTCGCGCCACTGCAAGAGCTGGAGGTGAAGGGGGACTGGGCCGTGCAGCGGCCGAATGTGCGTCCCGGCGGCTGGGCCTTCCAATACGCCAACGCCTATTATCCCGATGTCGACGACACCGCCGTCGTCGTGACCGCCATGGACCGCTCCTGCGGCGGACGCTCCGACCGCCCCTATGACGAGCGCATCGCCCGCGCGCGCGAATGGGTCGAGGGGCTGCAGAGCAAGAATGGCGGCTGGGGCGCCTTCGACGCCGACAATGAATATTATTATCTCAACCACATCCCCTTCGCCGACCACGGCGCGCTGCTCGATCCGCCGACCGCCGACGTCTCGGCGCGCTGCGTCTCCATGCTCGCCCAACTCGGCGACAAGATGGAGACGAGCCCGAGCCTGAAGACCGGCGTCGATTATCTGCTCGCCGAGCAGGAGCCGGACGGAAGCTGGTTTGGCCGCTGGGGGATGAACTATATATACGGAACCTGGTCGACGCTCTGCGCGCTGAATGCGGCGGGGCTGAAACCGGAGCATCGCGCCATGCGCCGCGCCGTCGACTGGCTCGTCGCGATCCAGAATGAGGATGGCGGCTGGGGAGAGGACGGCGACAGCTACAAGCTCGACTATCGGGGCTATGCGAAAGCTCCGAGCACCGCCTCGCAGACGGCCTGGGGCGTGCTCGCGCTGATGGCGGCGGGCGAGGTCGGCCATCCGGCGGTCGCCCGCGGCGTCGCCTATCTGCAGGCCAATCAGGGCGCGGACGGTTTGTGGAAAGAGGAGCGCTTCACCGCCACGGGCTTCCCCCGGGTCTTCTATCTGCGCTATCACGGCTACGCGAAATTCTTCCCGCTCTGGGCGCTCGCGCGCTACCGCAACCTCGAGAGGGGCAACAGCAAAATTGTCCAGACCGGACTTTAGACGCCGCTTGGACGGCCCGGATGAGGTGGAGCCCCCGCGCTTCCTCATCATCACGGGGCTGCTCAGCGAGCGCGCCTGCGCCGAGGGCGAAGGTCTGGTGCCGATTTGCAGCGGCGCCGACACAGAGGGCCTGCGCGCCGCGCTCGAGCGCACGCAGGGCTTCGCGCTCGCCGGCGTCGTCAGCTTCGGCATAGCGGGCGGGCTGGACCCGGCGCTGCGGCCCGGCGACGTCGTCATCGGCTCGGCCGTCGTCGCCGAGGGCAAGCGCTATGAGACGAGCGCCGAGCTCTCGGCCATTTTGAGCGAAGGTCTCGGCGCCTCGGGCGGCAAGATCGTCTCGGGCGTCATCGCCGGCGTCGAGGCGCCTGTGCTCGACCCCAAGGCCAAAGCTGCGCTGCGAACGAGGACCGGCGCCGCAGTCGTCGATATGGAGACGCATATCGCCGCGGAATTCGCCGAACGGCGGCGCCTGCCGCTGGCCGTGGTGCGCGTGGTCAATGATCCGGCGGCGCGGGCGCTGCCGCCCCTCGCCACCTCCGCCGTCACGCCGGACGGCGGCGTCGATTTCCGCGCGGTGTTTCGCGATCTCGCCCGCGAGCCGCGCCAGATCGGCGATCTGATCCTCGCCGGTCTGGATTTCCGCAAGTCGTCGGCGACCTTAGGCCGCTGTGGACGTCTTCTTGGCCCGCTCCTTAGCCTCGGCCTCTCGGAGCTCTGACAGAGTCGCGATATTCTCGTCGAAGACATATTGCGCCGGCCGCTGCTTCTCGAGCGAGATGTCGGGCGCGAAATCGCCTTCCGTCCGCACGCCGCGCAGAGCCACCAGCGCCGCCTTCCACGGACGCGCGACGGCGTCCTTCACGGCGGTCGCCTCGAAGCCGCAATGGACCATGCAATCGGCGCATTTCTCGTAATTGCCGACGCCGTAGGAATCCCAGTCGGTCTCTTCCATCAGCTGCTTGAAGGTCGGGACATAGCCCTCGCCCAGGAGATAGCAGGGGCGCTGCCAGCCGAAGACGGTGCGCGCCGGATTGCCCCAGGGCGTGCAATGATAGGTCTGATTGCCGGCCAGAAAGTCGAGGAACAGGCCCGACTGCACGAAGGCCCAGGCCCTTCCGCCGCGCCCGCGCCGCAGCACGTCGCGGAACAGCTCCTTGGTGCGCGCGCGATTGAGGAAATGCTCCTGATTGGGCGCGCGCTCATAGGCGTAGCCCGGCGACACCGTCATCCCGTCTATGCCGAGGCGCTTCGCCTCGTCGAAGAAATCCGCGACGCGGGCGGGATCGGCGTCCTGGAAGAAGGTGCTGTTGATGGTGACGCGGAAGCCCTTGGATTTCGCCAGCGCGATCGCCTCGACGGCGCGCTTGTAGACGCCCTTCTGGCTCACGGCGCGGTCGTGCATCTCCTCGTCGCCGTCGAGATGGATCGACCAGGTGAAATAAGGGCTCGGCTTATACTGATCGATCTTTTTGGCGAGCAGCAGCGCATTGGTGCAGACGATGGCGAATTTCTTGCGCGCCATTATGCCTTCGACGATCTGCGGCAGCTCCTTGTGCAGCAGCGGCTCGCCGCCCGCAATCACGACGACCGGCGCGCCGCACTCATCCACCGAGGCGAGGCAAGCCTCGGCCGAGAGGCGCTTGTCGAGAATATGGTCCGGATAGTCGATCTTGCCGCAGCCCGCGCAGGCGAGATTGCAGCGAAACAGCGGCTCGAGCATCAGCACCAGCGGATAGCGTTTCCGGCCGGCGAGATGCTGGCGGAGAATATAGCCGCCGATCGACATGATGTAGCGAAGCGGAATGGACAAGAAAGCTGTTCCTTCTCGGGACCGGCTCTTCGACAAAGCGACGCGGTGGCCGCCCGGCTTCGACGCGCGTGAACACAGCGTCGGAACGTTTCGTCTAACACGAAAGCTCGACTGCGCAAACCGGCGGCGCTCGCCCGCGACCTCGCCTCGAGGATATGGCGTTTTTCGGGCCCGAGCCCGGTCATGATAGGGTCACGGCCCGAAAACGGAAACAGCGAGAGGGAAGTTTGCCCGGCGTGATCGTCAAAATCTGCGGCTTGTCTACCCTGCCGACGCTCGAGGCGACGATCGCCGCCGGCGCGGATATGGCCGGCTTCGTCTTCTTCGAGAAGAGCCCGCGGCATGTCTCGCTCGAGACGGCGCGCGCGCTCGGGCGAGCGGCGCAGGGGCGCATCGCCAAGGTCGCGCTCTGCGTCGACGCCGACGATTCCGCGCTCGACGCCATCATCGCCGCGCTCGCGCCGGACCTGCTGCAATTGCATGGGAAGGAGACGCGAGAGCGCGTCGCCGCCGTGAAGGCGCGCTTCCGCCTGCCCATCGTCAAGGCGATCGGCGTCGCCGACGCGGCCGATATCGCGCGCGCCTCGGCCTTTCGGGAGGCCGCCGACATTCTGCTTTTCGACGCCAAGCCGGCGCCGGGCGCCGCGATCCCCGGCGGCGGCGGAGCCGTCTTCGATTGGGAGCTGCTGCGCGGCTATAGCGGCGGCGACTGGATGCTCTCCGGCGGCCTCGACCCCGCCAATGTGGCGGAGGCGCTGCGACGCACCGGCGCGCCCGCGGTGGATGTATCGTCCGGGGTCGAGAGCGCCCGCGGCGTCAAGGACGAGGCGAAGATCGCGGCTTTCGTCGCGGCGGCGCGCGGCGCATCCGTCTGACGATCCGCGACGCTTTCATCGGCGTGGCGGAGGGTCTAATAGAGCGCCGAAGCCGAGGCGAGGAGGACCGACAGTGAACGAGCAGACCCCCAATTCCTTCCGCAACGGCCCGGACGAGAACGGCCGCTTCGGCCTGTTCGGCGGCCGCTTCGTCGCCGAGACCTTGATGCCGCTCATTCTCGACCTCGAACGCGCCTATGGGGAGGCCAAGGCCGACCCCTTCTTCCAGGCCGAGCTGGACAGCCTTCTCAAGCATTATGTCGGCCGGCCGAGCCCGCTCTATTACGCCGAGCGCATGACCGAATATTTACGCGGCCTCACGGCGGCCGTCGGCGGCGAGGGCGGCGCCAAAATCTATTTCAAGCGCGACGAGCTGAACCACACCGGCGCGCATAAGATCAACAATGTGCTCGGCCAGATCCTGCTCGCCCGCCGCATGGGCAAGAAGCGCATCATCGCCGAGACCGGCGCCGGCCAGCATGGCGTCGCCACCGCCACCGCCTGCGCGCGCTTCGGCCTCGATTGCGTCGTCTATATGGGCGCAGTCGATGTCGAGCGGCAAAAGCCCAATGTCTTCCGCATGAAGATGCTGGGCGCCGAGGTCCGCCCGGTGCAATCCGGCGCGCGCACGCTGAAAGACGCGATGAACGAGGCGCTGCGCGACTGGGTGACCAATGTCTCCGACACTTTCTATTGCATCGGCACCGCCGCCGGCCCGCATCCCTACCCCGCCATGGTGCGCGATTTCCAATCGGTGATCGGCAATGAGGCGAAGGAGCAGATGTTCGAGGCCGAAGGGAGGCTTCCCGATTCGCTGGTCGCCTGCATCGGCGGCGGCTCCAACGCCATCGGCCTGTTCCATCCTTTCCTCGACGACGCCTCGGTGGAGATTTACGGGGTCGAGGCCGCCGGCCATGGGCTCGACGTCGAGAATGGCCATGCCGCCTCGCTGGCCGGCGGACGGCCGGGCGTGCTGCACGGCAACCGCACCTATCTGCTGATGGACGACGACGGCCAGATTCTCGAAGGCCATTCGATCTCCGCCGGCCTCGATTATCCGGGCATAGGGCCGGAGCATTCCTGGCTGCGCGACATCGGCCGCGTGACTTATCTCTCGGCCACCGACAAGGAGGCGCTCGCCGCCTTCCAGCTCTGCTCCAAGCTCGAGGGCATCATCCCGGCGCTGGAGCCCTCCCATGCGCTGGCCAAAGTCATGGAGCTGGCGCCGCAGAAGCCGCAGGATCATCTGATGGTGATGAATCTGTGCGGACGCGGCGACAAGGATATTTTCGCCGTGGCGGAGCATTTGGGCGGGATGTGAGCTTGCCGGCGAGGCCGGCTAGGGTTATATTTTTATATAACCTGAAAGGGTAACGACGATGCAGACTGCCAAGCTACGAAAAGTCGGCGGCTCGATCATGGTGGCGGTTCCGCCCGCCATGCTCAGCGCGCTCGAGCTTGCGGCCGAATCGACCGTCGGCCTTTCGATCGAGGCCGGCCGCCTGATCGTCGAGCCGCAACCTCAGCGCCGCTATTCCCTCGACGAGCTTTTATCCGAAGAGGCCCCCTCTGTCTCCGAGAAGGACGAAGCTTGGATGAATTCGCGGCCCGTCGGCCGCGAACTTCTCTGATGGATCGAGGCGACATCTACCTCGTCGATCTCGATCCGACCGAAGGCCGTGAGCAAAAAGGCCGCCGCTGCGTGATGATCGTTTCGGCGAGCCGCTTCAACCGGCACACGGGGGCGCCGCTTTGTGTGCCGATCACCGGCGGAGGCGGTTTCGCTCGTGCAACCGGCTTCACGGTTCCGCTCACCGGAAGCGGCCTTTCGACCGATGGCGTCGTCCGCTGCGATCAGGCGCGGACGCTAGATCTTCGCGCCCGCGGCGCCCGCAAGCTCGAGAGCGCTCCCGACTATATCGTCAATGAGGTGATCGCCCGGCTCTCGACATTGCTGGAGTGACGCCCCCACCCCGCCATTCCCCTTCGCCCTCCCCTATGCTATCGCCTGCCGCCATGACATCCGCCGCCAAGACCACACGCATCGACGCCCGCTTCGAAGCCCTGCGCGCCGAGGGCCGCGCCGCCCTCGTGACCTTCGTCATGGCCGGCGACCCGGACCTCGAGACCTCGCTCGAGATCGTCAAGAGCCTGCCCAAGGCCGGCGCCGACCTCATCGAGCTCGGCATGCCCTTCACCGACCCGATGGCGGATGGCCCCTCCATCCAGGCGGCCGGACTGCGGGCGCTGAAGGCCGGGACCACGCTGAACAAGACGCTCGAGCTGGTCCGCGCCTTCCGCGCCGTGGATCAGGCGACGCCGCTCGTGCTGATGGGCTATTACAACCCCGTCTATGTCCATGGCGTCGCCGCCTTCCTCGAGGAGGCGAAGGCGGCCGGCGTCGACGGGCTCATCATCGTCGATCTTCCGGCGGAGGAGGATGCCGAGCTGTGCCTGCCGGCGCGGGCGGCGGGGCTGAGCTTCATCCGGCTGGCGACGCCGACGACGGACGATAAGCGCCTGCCCAAAGTGCTCGAAAATACGAGCGGCTTCGTCTATTATGTCTCGCTCACCGGAATCACCGGCGCGGCGCTCTCGGATTATTCCGGCGTGTCGGAGGCGGTCGCGCGCATCAAGCGGAGCACGCCTCTGCCGATCGCCGTCGGCTTCGGCGTCAAAACGGCGGAGAACGCCGCCGCGATCGCAAAATATGCCGATGGCGTCGTGGTGGGCACGGCGCTGGTCGACGCTCTGGCGAAATCGCTCGACGTTGAGAAACACGCCGGCCCACAGACGGTCGAGGCGGTCGCCTCGCTCGTCGCCGAACTTTCCCGCGGCGTGCGCAGCGCGCGGGCGCAAGCCGCGAAGAAGGAAGAGCCCTTCTCGCTGAAAGCGGCCTTGGGAGCGCTCGCGAGGCTCTGGTCATGAATTGGTATTCCAACGTCGTTCCGCCCAAGATCAAAGCCCTCATCAAGCGCGAGGCGCCCGAGAACGCCTGGGTCAAATGCCCGGAGAGCGGCCAGCTCGTGTTCCACAAGGACATAGAGGACAATCTCTATGTCGTGCCGGGCTCCGGCTATCACATGCGCATCCCCGTCGAGGCGCGGCTCGCCAGCCTCTTCGACGAGGGCGCGCATGAGCTGATCCCGACGCCGGACGTGCCGAGCGACCCCTTGAAATTCCGCGACATCAAGCGCTATGTCGACAAGATCAAGGAATATCGGCTGAAGACCGGCCATATCGATGCGCTGACCATCGCCTATGGCAAGCTCGAGGGCGCGCTCGTCACCGTGGCGGTGCAGGATTTCGAGTTCATGGGCGGCTCGCTCGGCATGGCCGCGGGCGAGGCGATCATCGCCGGCATGAGCCACGCTATAGAGAAGCGCACGCCCTTCATCATCTTCACCGCCTCCGGCGGCGCGCGCATGCAGGAAGGCATGTTCTCGCTGATGCAGATGCCGCGCACGACCATCGCCGTGCGCCGGCTGCGCGAGGCGCGCCTGCCCTATATCGTCGTGCTCACCAATCCGACGACCGGCGGCGTCACCGCCTCCTACGCCATGCTGGGCGATATCCACATCGCCGAGCCCGGCGCGATCATCGGCTTCGCCGGCGCGCGCGTCATCGAGCAGACGATCCGCGAGAAGCTGCCGGAAGGATTTCAACGCGCGGAATATCTCAAGGATCATGGCATGGTCGACATGGTCGTGCCGCGCCAGGAGATGCGCGAGACGCTGGCGCGGCTCTGCGCGCTGCTGACCAAGGCGCCGCGCCGCGCGGCCTGAAGGAGCGAAAGCGCATCATGGATCAGCACGACGCGATTCTGTCGCGCTTGCTCGACCTCCACCCCAAGAAGATCGATCTGTCGCTCGGACGGACCGAGAGACTCATGGCCGAAATGGGCCATCCCGAGCGACGCCTGCCGCCGATCATCCATGTCGCCGGCACCAATGGCAAAGGCTCGACGCTCGCCTTTCTGCGCGCCATGCTGGAGGCGGCCGGGCTGCGCGCGCATGTCTACACTTCGCCGCATCTGCTGCGCTTCAACGAGCGCATTCGCCTCGCCGGCCGCCTCGTCGACGACGAGCGGCTGAAGCGCGCGCTGGAAGAATGCGAGCGCGCCAATGGCCAGCGGCCGGTGACCTTCTTCGAGATCACCACCGTCGCCGCCTTCGCGCTCTTCGCCGAGGAGCCGGCCGATTGGCTGCTGCTGGAGACCGGCCTCGGCGGACGCTATGATTCGACCAATGTGATCGAGCGTCCCAAGGCGACGATCGTCACCTCCATCTCGCACGACCACACGGAATTTCTGGGCGATACGATCGAGAAGATCGCCTATGAGAAAGCCGGCATTTTCAAGCGCGGCGCGCCGGCGATCATCGGCTTTCAACAGCAGGACGGCGCCCGCGACGTGTTGGAGCGCGAGGCCCGGCGCCTCGGCGCCCCTCTCTCGATCGCCGGCGAGGATTTTCACATTCGCGAGGAGAATGGGCGTTTCGTCTATGAGGACGAGCGCGGCCTCTTGGACCTGCCATTGCCGCGCCTGCCCGGCCGCCATCAGCAGGCCAACGCCGCCGGCGCCATCGCCGCGCTGCGCGCCGTGGCGCCCGAAATCCGGCCCGAGCATATAGAGGCCGGCCTCACCCGCGCCGAATGGCCGGCGCGGCTGCAATTGCTCTCGCGCGGACGGGTGGCGGAGCTGGTTCCGCCGGGCTCGGAGGTCTGGCTCGACGGCGGTCACAATGACGACGGCGGCCGCGTGCTCGCCGAGGCCATGGCCGAATTCGAGGAGAAGAACGCGCGGCCGCTGGTCTTCGTCTGCGGCGCGCAGGTGACGAAGGACGTGCGCGCGCTGATAAAACATTTCGTCGGCCTCGCCCGCGAGGTCGTCGCCGTGCCGGTGGAGGGCGAGCACAAGAGCTGGCCTCCGCAAGAGATCGCCGCCCTCGCCTGCGCCGAGGGCATGCGCGCCGCCGCCGCGGGCAGCGTCGAAGAGGCGCTGGCGCTCGTCTCGCAGCGAAGCTACGAGGCTCCGCCGCGCATATTGATCGCCGGCTCGCTCTATCTCGCCGCCGGCGTGCTGGCGCTCAACGGCTCGGTGATCGAATAGCTCACGCCCCGGCGAGCGCCTCCAGCAGCCTGCGGGCCGCCGGGCCCGAGGAGGCGGGATTTTGCCCCGTGATCAGCAGGCCGTCCCGAACGATATGAGGCGCCCAATCGGGGCCCTTGGAGAACAGCCCGCCCTTCGCCCGCAGCTCGTCCTCGACCAGGAAGGGAACGATATTGGTGAGGCCGACGGCCTCCTCCTCGCTATTGGCGAAGCCGGTCACATTTTTGCCCGCGACCAGCGGCTCGCCGTCCGCGCCGACGACATGGCGCAGCACGCCCGGGGCGTGGCAGACGAGGGCGACGGGCTTGCCCGCCGCGACGAAGGATCGGATCAGCGCGATCGAATGCGCGTCCTCGGCGAGATCCCACAAAGGCCCATGGCCGCCGGGGTAGAAGACCGAGTCGAAATCGGCCTCGCGAAGGCTGTCGAGACGCGCCGTATCGGCGAGCCGCGCCTCGGCCGCCGCATCCGCCTCGAATCTGCGGGTGAGATCGGTCTGGAAGTCCGGCTCGTTGCTCTTGGGGTCCAGCGGAGGCCGCCCGCCGGCGGGCGAGGCCAGAACGACCTCCGCCCCGGCGTCCTGGAGGACGTAATAGGGCGCGGCGAGCTCCTCCAGCCAGAAGCCGGTCTTGCGGCCGGTGTCGCCGAGCCGATCGTGCGAGGTGAGGACGATGAGGATTTTCATAGATTTCTCCCTGTTCGCGCGCTTGCCGTGGCGGAGAAATGGCGCGCCCCCTCGGCCGGCGCCCGTCCCGATGAGGGGGCGCGCGCTCGAGCCTACTTGGATTCGGGGAAAATTTGCTCCACAAGCGCGCAAGAAGCGTCTCGCGTGGACGGAGCGAAGTGAATGACCCTGATGTTGACGAGCGTCGCCTGCGTGGCCGAGGCCGAGATCGTTCTGGCCGGCGGGGCGGACGTCATCGACTGCAAGGACGCCTCCCGCGGCGCGCTGGGCGCCCTGCCCTCGGCCGAAATCTCCGCGATCGTCGCAGCCGTCGGCGGACGGCGTCCAGTCAGCGCCGTCGTCGAACTCTCGCACGACCCCGAGCTGGCGCGACGCGCCATCGAGGAGACGGCCGCGCTCGGCGTCGCTTTCGTGAAATTCGCTCTGCCCGCCACGCCCGACGCCGAGGCGCTGATCGAGGCGCTGGCGCCTCTCGCGCAGCGCGTGCGGCTGGTCGCCGTCCTCTTCGCCGATCTCGGGCCGGATCTCGAGCTGCTGCCGCGCCTCGCCTGCGCCGGTTTCGCCGGCGCGCTGCTCGACACGGCGCATAAGGGCAAGGGCCGGCTGCTCGAGCATTTCGACATTGGCGCGCTGTCCGCCTTCGTCGAGCGCTGCCATGCGCTCGGCCTCGAGGCGGGCCTCGCCGGCTCGCTGGAGGCGCCGGACGTGCCGCGCCTGCTGGTGACGGGCGCCGAGGTGATCGGCTTCCGCGGCGCGCTCTGCGCGGGCCATGACCGCAGAAACGCGATCGACGCGCAGGCCGTCGCGCTGATTCGCGACCTCATCCCCGGCGGCCCGACGCGCTCAGACACGAAAAGCGTGCGGCTCGCCGCCAATGTCGACTGGTCGCTCGTCGTCGGACGCGGCTATCTCGAGAGCCGCGAGCGCAGCCGCGAGATCGATCACATATTCGTGCGCGACCTCGTCATTCCGGTCGAGATCGGCGCCTATGATTTCGAGCGCGGCCGCACGCAGCGCGTGCGCTTCAATGTCGATGTGGATGTGACGCGCGTTTCCGCCGGCGGCGACGACATGCGCAATGTCTTCTCCTATGACGTCATCATGGATGCGATCAAAATGATCCTCGCCTCCGGCCATATAGAGATGGTGGAGACGATCGCCGAGCGCCTCGCCGAGCTGGTGCTGCGGCACGAGCGCGTGCAAGGCGTGAATGTGCAGGTGGAGAAGCTCGACGTCGCGCCGGGCGCGGTCGGCGTGCGCATCCGCCGCGAGCGCCAGGCGGAGACCGCCAAGGTTCATCACCTCTTTCCGGGCCTCCCCGATGCCGCCGAGCCCAAGAGCTGAAGCACGCACAAGAGCTGAGACGCGCAGAAGTGCTGAAGCGCGCCATCTGGTCGCCAAGCTCGGCGGGAGCCTCTCGGCCTCGCCCGCGCTGCGCCAATGGCTCGCTGCGCTGCTGCGCTACGCCGGCCCTCTGACGATCGTCCCCGGCGGCGGCCCCTTCGCCGACGCCGTGCGCCGCGCGCAGGAAACGCTGCGCTTTTCCGACGACGCCGCGCATGAGATGGCGATCATGGCGATGGAGCAATATGGGCGCGCGCTTTGCGACCTCGAGCCGCAGCTCGTCCCCGTCTCGACGCCGCAGGAGGCCGAGGCGGCGCATCGGCGCGGCGCCGCGGCGATCTGGCGCCCGGTTGCGATGACGCGCGCCGCTCCCCAGATTCCACAGAGCTGGGACATGACGTCCGACAGTCTCGCGGCCTGGTATGCGCGCGAAGCGGGAGCAAGCGCTCTGCTGCTGATAAAGAGCGTCGATTTGCGCGCGTTTCCACCTCCCCCTGGAGGGGAGGGTGGGGGCATCCACACCCTCCCTCATGCCGAGGAGCGGCCGCAGGCCGCGTCTCGAAGCACGCCGGATCGGGGGGCGTCGCTGACGGCTCCCTCGTCCTTCGAGACGGGCCCTTCGGGCCCTCCTCAGGATGAGGGAGCCGTCAGCGACGCGGCGCAGTCCATCGTCGATCCCTGCTTCGCGCATTATGCGCGAGAGCTCGACGTCTTCATCGCCGGCCCTGCAGCGTTGCGCGCGGCGGACGAAAGTTTCGCGCGCGGCGCCATTCCCGGAGCCTCCGTCGATTTCACCAGAGAGCAAAGCATCGCATCATGAAAAAGGTGGTCACGCCGCGGTGGGGATGGGCGCTCACCGGCTCGGGGCATTTCTTCACCGAATGTCTCGACATCATCCGCTCGCTCGACCATGTCGACCTCTTCGTCAGCAAGGCGGCCGCGGAAGTGATCCGCATGTATAAGCACCGCCTCGACGACATGCCCGATCATGTCCGCGTGTTCCGCGACACGACGGCGAGCTCGGTTCCGGTCGGCGGCTTCTATCACAGCTATTATCACACGCTGATCGTCGCGCCGGCGACCTCCAACACGGTCGCCAAATTCGTCTATGGCATCTCCGACAATCTCGCGACCAATGTGTTCGCCCAGGCCGGCAAATGCCGCGTGCCGACGGTCGTCTTCGCCTGCGACACCGCGCCGGAGCTGGAGACTCAGGCGCCCGACCGCAAGGTGATGGTCTATCCGCGCCGCATCGATCTCGAGAACACCGACAAGCTCAAATCCTTCGAATCGACGCAAGTCGCCGAGAGCCTCGCCGCGCTGCACGAGGCCGTCGAGCGCCGGCGCCGCGAGCTCGCCGCTCGGGAGCCGATCGGGAATGTCTGAGCGCCTGCTGTTCCTCACCGGCCATCTCGCTCTGCCGCGCCTCGAGCGCATGCTGGCGGGCTTCGGAGACGAGGCGAGGAACTGGCGCATTCACGATATAGGCGTGAAGGTCGCGGCGCTGATGACGCAGGAGATCATCCTGCGCCGCCTGCCGCGCCCGCTGGAGGCGGATCGCGTCATATTGCCCGGCCGTTGCCGCGCCGATCTCGCCGCTCTGGGGCAAGCTTTCGGCGCGCCTTTCGAGCGCGGGCCGGAGGAGATCGCCGATCTTCCGGCCTTCTTCGGCAAGCGCGGCGCCAAGGCCGATCTGACGCGCCACGACATGCGCATCTTCGCCGAGATCGTCGACGCCTCCATCATGAGCATCGAGGAGGTCGTCGCGCGCGCCACCATGCTGAAGGAGGCCGGCGCCGACGTCATCGATCTCGGCTGCCTGCCGGACACGCCCTTTCCGCATATGGAGGAGACGATCGTCGCGCTCAAAGAGCGCGGCTTTTCCGTCAGCCTCGATTCGGCGAAGCACGAGGAATTGGAGCGCGGCGCGCGCGCAGGGGCCGATCATCTGCTCAGCCTCGACGAGCACAGCCTTTCGATCCTTCCCGATCATTCGCCGCTCGTTCCCATTCTCGTGCCCAATCCGCATGGCGATCTCGATTCGCTGCAGCGCGCCGCGCGCATCGCGGAAAAGCGCGGAATCTCCTTTATTCTCGATCCGATCCTCGATCCCATTCACTTCGGCCTCGCCGCCTCCATCGAGCGCTATGTGGAGACGCGGCGCCGCGAGCCGCAGGCCGAGATGATGATGGGCACGGGCAATCTCACCGAATTGACCGACGCCGATTCCTCGGGCGTCACCGCTGTGCTGCTGGGTCTGTGCTCAGAGCTCGACATTCGCCATCTGCTCACCGTGCAAGTGAGCCCGCACACGCGCCGCACCGTGCAGGAACATGACGCCGCGCGGCGCATGCTGTTCGCCGCCCGCGCCGATCGCGCTCTGCCCAAAGGCTATAGCGACGCGCTGCTGCAAATCCACGACAAGCGGCCCTATGCCGCGACGCCCGACGAGATCGCCGAGCTCGCGCGCGAGCTGCGCGACGAGAATTTCCGCATCGAAGTCGCCGAGGACGGGATTCACATCTATGCGCGCGGCTTCCACCGCGTCGCGCAGGACGCCATGTCGCTCTTTCCAGAGCTCGGCGTCGAGAAGGACGGCGCGCACGCCTTCTATCTCGGCGCGGAACTCATGAAGGCGGAAATCGCTTTTCGTCTGGGTAAGCGCTATCGGCAGGACGAGCCTCTGGACTTCGGCTGCGCTTTGGATAGATCGCGAGAGGATGAGACGCGCCAGCGTGAAGCCGGCCATACGCTGCGCAAGGCGCGCGAGCCCTAGAGTCATTCCGGTTCAGATTGAACCGGAATGACTCTAGATCTCCTTGTTCGGTCGTGTTTTCTTCACGCGAACCGGTTCCCACTTCGCTCGAAAACACTCTAGAGAGGAGCAGCCGATGCCGATGATCCGCGAATGCATCGTCACCACGGTCGGGACCAATGGCCAGACGCATATCGCGCCTCTGGGGCTGATCGAGCAGGACGCGTTCTGGGTCATCTCGCCCTTCCGCCCCTCGACGACGCTCACCAATCTCGAGGCCGCGCCTTTCGCCACGGCGAGCTT
Source organism: Methylosinus sp. is20ea (assembly GCF_059718135.1). Taxonomy (NCBI): domain Bacteria; kingdom Pseudomonadati; phylum Pseudomonadota; class Alphaproteobacteria; order Hyphomicrobiales; family Methylocystaceae; genus Methylosinus; species Methylosinus sp. is20ea. The sequence continues at coordinate 1,162,124 of NZ_AP046088.1, forward strand.
CATCGACGATGTGCGCATCTTCGCCGGCTGCGTCTGCGGCAGGAGCGACTGGCCGATGGAGGCCGTCCCCGGCTGGCCGGCGCCGCGCCTCTCCGCGGCCCTCTCGCACGCCGAGCTGGAAGTGGCGCGCAACGAGCCCGATCAGCAGCGCCCGCGATTCTTCTGCCGTATTAGAAAAATCGTCTCCCACAAGCCGTTTTTGGGGTTCAACCGCGCCCAGTCGGCGGTCGTCGAGGCCGCGATCCTCGCGACGCGGCTCGGCATGCTGCCCCGAGAAAAAATCGACACAGAACTGGCCTATCTCCAGATCGCGATCGACAAGACGGCCGGAGCCGCCGAGCGCGAGGCGTGGGAGCTGGTGACGGCCAAGATCGAGGCTTATCTTCAAACGCAGTCGGAATGACCGATTCGCCCCTCGGGGCGGAACGGCGCGGCGCGCCGGCGGCGCGCTCGATTAAATTTCGACACAAATTTTCACGAAGGATGGACCATGTCCGAAGCAATGACGACAGAGCATCTCGAGCACGCGGAACATGCCGAGCATGTCGCGCATGAAGGCTCGCCCTTCATGATACAGGTCTCGATGACGATCGCCGTATTCGCCGTCGTCGCCGCGACCATCGGCAGCCTGGAGACGATCGAGACGGCGGCCACGCTCGGCGCGCAGAACGCCGCGGCGCTCAGCCAGAGCAAGGCCAGCGACCAATGGGCCTTCTTCCAGGCCAAGAGCATCAAGAAGAGCGTGAACGAGGTCGCGGCCCGGCAGGGCGGCCCGCTGGCCGAGCCGCTCGGCCGCGAAGCCAAGCGCTATGACGACGAGAGCAGAGCGATCAAGACCGAGGCCGAGGGTCTCGAGCATCGCGTCGAGGAGCATTTGCACGAAGCCGAGCATCACGAGCATCGCCATCACATTTTGACGGTGGCGGTGACGCTGGTGCATGCGGCGATCGCCATAGCGACGATCGCGATCATCACCCGCGGCGCCAGATGGCCGTGGTATTCCGGCCTCGCTCTGGCCGCCTCGGGCGTCGTCCTGGCCGGCTACGCCTATATCTGAACGCCTCCGAACGGCCGGGCTCGCGGCGCAGCGACGCGGCCGCCCGGCCGAAGCCCGCCCAAAATCCGCGCATTGCCGAGTTTTCGTTCGCAATTTTGGAGACTTGTCTCATTTTTTTTGCGCGCCGGGCCGGCCCGGGATGGATTCGCCGCCGCCTGCGTGTGGGTTGCTTTTTCGGCCTCCATCGCAATCTGTCCTATGGTGGAGTGCCTCCAATGTCTGCATTGAGCGAATGGCTCTTCGGCGTCGACAGCCTCACGCCGCATGGTTTCTGCCTCCTCTGGGAGCCGGGCCTCATCTGGCTCTTCGCGATCTCCGACGGCTTGATCGCGCTGGCCTATTTCTCCATCCCGCTGGCGCTGGTCATCATCGGGCAGAGACGCGCGGACCTCGTCTTCCGACCCTTGCTGTGGCTGTTCGCCGCTTTCATCCTGCTCTGCGGCGCCACCCATTGGCTCGATGTCGTCACGCTGTGGAAGCCAATCTATGGCGTGCAGGGACTCGTCAAAGCGGCGACGGCGATCGCCTCTCTCGGCACATCGGTCGCTCTGTGGTGGTGGCTGCCGAGGTTTCTCGCGCTTCCCTCGCCCGAGCAGTTGCAAAAGGCCAACGCCGCTCTGCGTGAGAGCGAGGAGCGGCTGGTCCATTCGCAGAAGCTGGAGGCGATCGGCCAGCTGACCGGCGGCATAGCGCATGACTTCAACAATGTGCTGCAAATCGTCACCGGATCGCTCGGCGTGATCGAGCGCCAATTGGCGCGCGGCCACGCCGAGGAGATCGGCCCCGCCGTCACGGCGATACGCAAAGCGACGAGCTCCGCCTCCAATCTCATCGATCGGCTCTTGTCCTTCTCCCGCCGGCAGACGCTGCTGCCGCGCGTCATCGAGCCGGACAAGCTCGTCGTCGGCCTCGAGGATCTGCTGCGGCGCACGCTCGGCGCCGGAATCGATCTCGACCTGCGGCTGGGACGCTGCCGGCGCAATGTCGTCTGCGACCCGTCGCAGCTCGAGAGCGCGCTGCTCAATCTCGCGATCAATGCGCGCGACGCCATGCCGGCCGGCGGCGTGCTCGAGATCGCGACGGCCGATCGCCGGCTCGCCGCCGATCCCTCCGACCCGGACATAGCGCCCGGCGACTATGTCGAGATCGCGGTGAAGGACAATGGCTCCGGCATGAGCCGCGACGTGCTGGCGCATGTCTTCGAGCCCTTCTTCACGACCAAGCCGACCGGGCGCGGCACCGGCCTCGGCCTGTCGCAGATCTACGGCTTCGCCAAACAATCGGGCGGCTTCGTGCGCATCGACAGCGCGCCGGGAAAAGGAACGAGCGTGCGCATCTATCTGCCGGGATGCGATCAGCCGACCGTCGCCGCGGAGCCGGCGAGCGCCGTCGCGCTCGCCGAGCCGAGCGAGGAATGCGCCGCCGCGCCATGCGGAAAAACCCTGCTCGTCGAGGATCAGTTGGAGGTGCGCCTCCAGATCGCCGACACGCTCGAGGAGATGGGCTGCGACGTCATAGAGGCCGATGACGGAACCGAGGGACTGAAGGTGCTCGAATCGGGCGAGAGCTTGCGCCTGCTGGTCACGGATGTCGGCCTGCCGGGCGTCAGCGGACGCCAGCTCGCGGAAGCCGCCCGCGCCGCGCGGCCCGATCTTCCGATCCTTCTCATCACCGGCTATGCGGGCAAATCGCTCGACAGCCTCGATCTCGCATCGAACATAGAAGTGCTGCGCAAGCCCTTCACGCTCGACGAGCTGGCCGCGCGAGTGCGCGCCCTGCTGGCGCGGACCGCCGCCGCCCAATAGGCCGTTTCCAGCCGCAGTGGACGCCGGTTCGGCTGGAAACGCGAGTGTCGCGCGTCAGTTGATTTGACATGTCTCGAGAAGCGAGCCTTAGAGGCTCGCTCTTCGAAAGCCGGCGACCAGCGAGGCTATCGCAGCGCGAGCAGAGCGACCGCGCTGGCCGGCGCGCAATCGGCGGCGGCCTGCGCGACCTCCGGAAGCGCATCGATGAGCTCGGAAACGTCGTGATAGGCGCGACCCTCCGAGAGCGCCAGTCGCGCGACGAGCGTCCGGCCGACGCCGGCTCCGACGATGGGCGCGTCCTCCGTCACGGCGCCGCGCGAGCGCAGCAGCGCGATCTGATCCTCGATCGACCGCATCTGCGCGCGCGCGAGGAAAGCCGCGAAGGCGCGCCATTGCGCGGGCGAGGCCGCGGCGGCGTCGCGGCCGGCGAGGCGCGCGAGACGGGCGATCGATTCGGCGACGCTCGTGCCGCGCCCGTCGGCGGTCGGCTCGGCGTCGGCGATCTCGCCGAGGACGCGGCGCACATCCGCCATGGTCGCGAAATTTTCGCGCGCCGGCGACGTCCAGCGGCCCGCGACCGGCGCCAGCGGCACGCCGGCGAGCGGATCGCCGCGCGACGCCCCCGTATAGACCAGCTCGCCATTAGCGAGCCGTTCGGCGTCGCCGCCGCCCAGAGCGCTCACACGGCCGCCGGCGATGGGGACGAGATCGGTCGTCGTCGAGCCCATATCGACGAAGAGCGCCTCGGGAATGCGCCGCGCCACGAGCTCCGCGCTCGCCCGCCAATTGGCGGAGGCGATCGCCTGCGCGGCGGCGCCGACCTCGGCGAAGGGAAGGAAGCCGGCCTCGCCCGCATAGAACAGCGTCTCGGCGCCTTTCGTGCGCCGCGCGACGGCGGAGGCGATCGTCGCGACGCCGGCGGCGCGCGTCTCGAAGGCGTCGGAAAGCTCGGCCGTCATGGTGACGGCGAAACGGGTGACGGCGACACGCTCGGCCGCGGCGAGGCGGGCGACCGCCTCCTCTATCGCTCCCTCGAGCCGCGCGACGCCATAATGCGGATTGCACGGCAGCAGCAGGACCTCGACGATCCGGCCGTCGCAGGCGCGCGCGGCTTTCAGATGCGCGCCGCCTATGTCGAAGCCGATGACGCTCGTCACACGCGACCTCATTCAGAGCGTTTCCAGCCGAAGTGGACGCCGGTTCGGCGTTGGAAACGCGTCAAAACAAGAGCATAGAGCCTTTTCATGTTTCCATGAAACATGAAAAGGCTCTAAAAACGAAGGGGAGCCGCGAACGGCTCCCCCGATGATCCTCGAGCCTCGGACGAAGCCGTCAGTTCGCGCCGAAAGGATGCTTGACGTCGTTGCGCTTGGCGACGACCTCGGCGGCCTTCGGCTCGCCCTTGACGGCGCGCGCGATGGCTTCCTTCGTGGCCTGATAGTTATATTCCTGGATCTTCTTGTCGTCGTTGGCTTCCCAATGGATGAACACGCCGACCGCGATGAACACGTCATCGGCCTCGGCGAGCGGGATCACGCCCTCGGCGACGGAGTCGGCGACGGCCTTGGCGACGCCGGCCTGAGCCGGTCCGAACATCTGAACGGCCTGCTTGGCGTTCTTGATGGTGACCTTGTTGAAGAGGATCGTGTTCGGCTTGGCCAGCAGGTTCGGCGCGACGACGGCGAGCAGCGTGGTGAAGCCGTCCTTGTTGTTGACGAGCGCATTGGCGAAAGCGGTCTCGGCCGCGCTGCCGCGCGGTCCGATCAGGAGGTCGATGTGGGCGACTTCATTGCCTTCGCCGACGAGCGACTCGCCGATCAGGAGCTTGTTGATGAGGGCCATTTTCTCTTCTTTCTTATCGACATGTCGCTTCGGATACTCCGAGCCGTTCTCGGGCGTCGCGCTGTCGAAGACGCGCCGCCGTCATCAATCATTTTCGGGTGACAGCGGCAAGTCGGGGAACGAACCCTCGGGACGAAACCGTCGGGACGAGACCGTCCTGCGCGCTACTCAGAGGAGGCTGCGCGCCAGCGCGAAGGCGTGACGGAAGTCGAGGCACAGAGGCTTGTCGGAGGTGGTCATCTGCTTGAAGAGGCCGGCCTCCGTCCCGTATTTGATGTCGCCGATCGCGAGCGCGCCGATGCCGAGCGCGCCGGAGGGAAGCTCGACGCCCTTGTCATGCAGCTTGACGCCTTCGACGCCGAGCGGCGGCACGGCGTTGACGTCGGCGGCGATGAGCAGCGACTTGGCCGCCGCGAGATCGTCCTTGGAGAGCACCTGCACGCCGGCGCGCGCCGCGCAGAGCGCGATCTCGTGCTCGATGAGGAGCTCGCGCACCTGCTCGGGCTTGCTGCCATCGGCCGGCTTCACCTTCACGCCGAATCGGGTCTCGATCTCCTGCGCCTGCGCGGAGACGCGCTCGAGGCCGCTATAGCCGACGATGGTCACATCGGCGCCCTCGAGCGCCGCGATGACGGCGGAGGAGAAGCCGACGACGCCGGTCGCGCCATAGACGACGACCTTCGCCCCCTTCAGCTCGCGGCCCTTCTTGTCGCGCAGCACCTTCTCCACGAAGGCGACCATGGCGCCGGCCGTTGTGAAGGAGCCATAGGGGTCGGCGAAGAGCGAAATCTCGAAAGGCTTCAGCAGCGCCTTCTGGGCGGCGTCCAGCATGTCGAGCGCGAGAATGGCGTCGCGGCCGGCGAAGAAGATGCCGGTGCGCAGAGCGGCGGACGGCGCGCGGGAGAACATCGCGTCCTGCACCAGCGCGGGCACCTCGTCCAGAGTGACATTCGTGTAGGAAATCGCCGCGTCGAAGCCCGCGTCGAGCGCCATGTTGACGTCGAACGGGCTCATATGCTTCAGCGTGCTCAACATATGAAGGATCGATTTGGCGGCCATGGGAAATTCCTAACCTTTCTGTCCGTTCTTCAGCGTTCCGGCGCGCGAACGCGCAGCGCCTGGGTGACGCCCGAGCTTAGAGAAGCTTTCGGATGAGCGATACCGGGACGGCGGGCGCGGGCGGAGCCCCGGTCTCGAATGGCGAGACGCATAGACCGCAGAACGGGGCGAATGTCCAGCCTATTGTCCTCAGCGCTGGACAACGAAAGCGCCGGACAACGAAAGGCGGAGCGGCGAGGGGGTCTCAGTAGCCGTAGGGCGAAGGCGCGAGGGGGGCGGCTCCCGCCGGCGGATCGAAGCGATAGCCGTCGGCGCCCCAGACCGGGCCGGAGCGGACCGGCGCGGCCGGAGCAGCCGGCGCGCCATAGACGGGAGCGGCGAGCGGCGGCGGCGCATAGGCCGGACGGTGGCTCGACCGCTTCGCCTGAGCGGGGGCGGCGGCCAAAAACGCGACGGCCAAGAACGCGGCGGTGAGGAACGCGGCGGTGAGGGGCCCGCCAGTGAGGCAGACGTTCGCGAAGCCGCCGATTTTCATGGACCTTCCCCCTGCCGGGCCGCCGATGCGGTCCCGATGAAGGGAAATCGGGCGGCGCCCGGCGACGTCAAGGGTCGCGAGACGCGGCGGCTTTCGCCGAGTTTTCCGTCTATCCCATTGCCTTCGGCTCGACCTCGGCGCATTCTCGCCGCCCATGTCTGACGAGGCGTCTCTTCTCGCGGCCAACGCCGCCTATTATCGGGCCTTCGTCGCCGCCGATCTGGATGGGATGGCGGCGATCTGGGGCGATGACGAAATCTGCTGCATCCATCCGGGATGGCCGCCGCTCTTCGGTCGCGAGCAGGTGCTCGCCTCGTTTCGCGACATTCTGCGCAACCCTATGCAAGACCCCGTTCTTCGCCGCAGCGAGCGCGCGCTGATCTGCGGCGCCGACGGACGCATCGTCTGCATAGAAATGGTCGGTCAGGCGGCGCTGGTCGCCACCAATTGCTTTCGCCTCATCGATGGAGCCTGGCGGCTGGTGCATCATCAGGCGAGCCCGCTGATGGTCCAGAGCGAGCCGCCCCCGCAGCAACAGCCCCCGCCCCGCTCGCTGCACTGAGCGGGGAAAGCGCGAGGGAGGCGACATCCCCTGTTGACCTTCTGGCGCCGGCGCCTCTATAAGATCGCCCAACCAAGGGCTCGCCTCCCGGGGCGTGGAGCCTTTGTGCGAATTTCATGTCATACGGCCATCGAATGGCGCGGGCTCCCGCGCTCTGCGCCGATCGAAAGGAAAAGACCATGTCCCGCCGTTGCGAACTGACCGGCAAAGGCGTGCAGACGGGCAATCTCGTCAGCCACTCCAATCACAAGACCCGCACCCGCTTTCTGCCCAATCTGGTCAATGTGACGCTGGCCTCGGATTCGCTCGCGCGCTCGGTGCGGCTGCGCGTCTCGGCGGCGGCGCTCCGCTCGGTCGAGCATCGCGGCGGGCTGGACGCCTTCCTCGTCAAGGCGCGCGACACCGAGCTCTCGGACGACGTCCGCGCGTTGAAGCGCGAGATCGTCAAGAAGCTCGCCACCGCGAGCGCCTGACAAAAGGGCTCCGGGCGAGCGCTTCTGATATGCGAGCCTGAAGCTCGCGGTCCAGAGGCCGCGCTTCCAGAGGCCGCGTCGGTCCGCGAGCCTTCAGGCTCGCTCCCTTTTTGCGTCACCATTTGAAAAAATAGACCCCGCGCCCGAAGCGAGCGCGGGGTCTTGCCCGTTTTGCCGCCCTTGCCGACGCGCGCCCCCAGACGCGCGCCGACAATCGCTCTGGGCGACGTGTCAGCCCCAGATCGACAAAGCTACGCTGAGCAGCAGGGGAAGGGAGGCCAGCGAGAAGATCGCGGCGACGCAGAGAACCCTCTGGACGTCGAGCGGCTCGTGAGACGCCGCGGGCAATCCCGCATTTCGAACTTTGCCAAAGGAAATCATACGCAACTCCCTCGTCACTCCCGGACGGGCCGATCGCTCGGACGTCCGATCGTCACTCGAACGCGCACAAGACGGTCGCGCCGAAATATTAATGCAACAGCCGCCCTGAAGGTTCCCCCGCCGACTCTCGTTTCGGCGCGGTTGAGCGCTGGTTGCGAAATTAATTCGATTTAAACTTACTCACCATTCCGGTGAATCCCTCAAGAGGTCGTCGCGAGGACCCGCGGACGCGGCGCCGCGCGCTGCGGCGCGGGCGCGTCATTCTCGCTGAACAGCTCGGCGAGCTTCTCCGTCATCGCGCCGCCGAGCTCCTCGGCGTCGACGATCGTCACCGCGCGCCGATAATAGCGCGTGACGTCATGGCCGATGCCGATGGCGATCAGCTCGACCGGCGATTTCGTCTCGATCTCCTGAATGACATGCCGCAAATGGCGCTCGAGATAATTGCCGGGATTGACCGAGAGCGTGGAATCGTCGACCGGGGCGCCGTCGGAGATCATCATCAGAATGCGGCGCTGCTCCTGCCGCGCCATCAGGCGGCGATGCGCCCAATCGAGCGCCTCCCCGTCGATATTCTCCTTGAGCAGGCCCTCGCGCATCATCAGGCCGAGATTGCGGCGCGCGCGCCGCCAGGGCGCGTCGGCGGCCTTGTAGATGATGTGGCGTATGTCGTTGAGGCGGCCGGGATTGGGCCGCTTGCCGTCGGCGATCCAGGTCTCGCGCGACTGGCCGCCCTTCCAGGCCTTGGTGGTGAAGCCCAAAATCTCCACCTTCACGCCGCAGCGCTCCAGCGTGCGGGCGAGAATATCGGCGCAGGTCGCCGCCACTGTGATCGGCCGGCCGCGCATGGAGCCCGAATTGTCGAGCAGCAGCGTCACCACCGTATCGCGGAAATTCGTGTCCTTCTCGCGTTTGAAGGAGAGCGGCTGCTGCGGGTCGATGACGACGCGCGGCAGGCGCGCGGGATCGAGCATGCCCTCCTCGAGGTCGAACTCCCAGGCGCGGTTCTGCTGCGCCATCAGACGGCGCTGCAGGCGATTGGCGAGCCGGCCCACGACAGAGGAGAGATGCGAGAGCTGCTTGTCGAGATAGGAGCGCAGACGATCCAGCTCCTCGGCGTCGCACAAATCCTCCGCCTTCACCGTCTCGTCGAAGCGGCTCGTATAGGCCCTGTATTCGCCGCCGGAGCGATCGGCCGAGGAGACCTGCGGGCGGCGCGTCTCCATCGCCTCGTCGACGTCGCCGGATTCGATCTCCTCCAGCATCTCGCTGTCGAGAATTTCGGCGGCTTCGCTCTCGCCCTTCTCGAGCGCTTCTTCGGAGGCGGTGGCGGTGTCCATCTCGGAGGAGCCGGACTGCTTCTCCTCCTCGGTCTCCTCGCCCTCGGCCTCGTCGGGATTTTGCGGCTGGTCCTCGCTCGGCTCGTCGGCGTCCTCCTCGCCGCCGGCGCTCTCGCCCTCGAGCTCGAGAGCCGCGAGCAGTCGATGCGCGAGCTGCGCGAAGCCGCGCTGATTCTCCAGCGCGCCGACGAGCTTGTCGAGATCGGCGCCGGCGCGCTCCTCGATCCAGGGCCGCCAGAGATCGACGACCTTCTGGCCGTGCGGCGGCGGCGCGAGCCCGGTGAGGCGCTGGCGGGCGATGAGCGCCAGAGCGTCCTCGAGCGGCGCGTCCTCACGGGAGTCGATATCGGAGAAGCGGGCGCGCTGATAGCGATCGTCGAGCATGGCGCCGATATTGGCGGCGACGCCGTCCATGCGGCGGGAGCCGATCGATTCGACGCGCGCCTGCTCGAGCGCGTCAAAGGCGGCGCGGGCGTCGGAAGACTGCGGCTGCACGCGGCGATGGATCGCATCGTCATGGCAGGCGAGGCGCAAAGCGATCGAATCGGCATGGCCGCGCACGATGGCGGCGTCATGGGCGGTGAGCTTGCGCGGCGGCTCCGGCAGGCGCGCCTTGGCCTTGTCGTCGGCGCCGAGCAGCGCGGCGCGCTCCGGCGAAAAGGATACTTCCAGCTCCGCGCGTTTCGCCATGGCGCGCATCGCGCCGGCGACGGCGCGCTTGAACGGCTCCTGCGGGGCCTCCTTCGGCGTGGCTGCTTTGCGATTGGATGACATGGGAGTCCGTTCGATATTCGCTCGTTCGCCCGCCTCCGGGCGAGCGAGCCTTTATAACCTATGTCGGATCGCGAGTTATGAAAATCGCGGAAGACGAAATCGCGTGACGAACCAAGCGAATGACTATTTTCTAACGCTATATCAATATGTTGGTATGATTTATGACGATCTGGTGACGTAATTTTCATCTAAGCTGTTGAAAATTTTACTGTTTTTTCAAAGCTTCAGGTCAATTTCTCGCGCGCCGAAGGCCTGCGGAGCTGAGCCGAGCCATGTATAAGATCGCCTCCCAATATGGCGTCGTCACCGAATTTCGCGATGTGGACGAGCTTTGTTTCAAATGGCAGGTCGAAGCTCCGGCCGGCGGCTTGCCGCCCTATGAGCAGATCGCGCTCGGCAGCCTCGGGCGCCTCGCCGATGATGTGGCGCTGGCGGAGCGCGGGGACGACGGCGCCTTCGAGTTTCTCTATGGCGGCGGCGCCTTCGAGGCCTGGCTGGGCGCGTCGCTGCGCGGCCTGCGGCTCGCCGGGCTCGAACGCAATTACCGCGACGCCATCGGCGACGCGCTCGAGGCGGCGCGCGCGCGCGCCGCGCCGACGGCGACGGTCGCGCGCAGCATTCGCGACGGAATGGTGCGGACCTGCGAGATCGTCGTCTTCCCGCTGTCGAGCCATTGGGGCGTCGCGCTCTATCTGGTGTTCGCGCGCGAGCGCGCCTCGAAATATGATCTCGTCGACGCGATCTATCGCGCCACCGACGACGGGCTGGCGACATTCGCCGCCGTCTACGCTGGAAGGCGCATCGTCGATTTCGACATTGTGAGCCTCAACGCCAGCGCGAGCCGCCTCTTCGGCGGCGCAGAGCGCGATCTGCAATGGCGGCGCCTCAGCGAGATCGTCCCGGCGTGGATGACCAATGGCGCTTTCGAGCGGCTCTCGGCCATTTTCCATTCGGCGATCCACGACACATTCGAGGTCGCTCATCGCTCGGCGGAGGGCGAGCGGCATCTGCGGCTCGCCGCCGCGCCCATGGGCGATCTCGTCGGGCTGACGCTCACCGACATCACCCCGCTCAAGGCGCGCGAGGCCTCCTTCCGCCTGCTGTTCGAGAGCAATCCCATGCCCATGTGGGTGCATGATCCGCGGAGCCTGCGGATCATCGCCGTCAATGACGCGGCCGTCGCCCATTACGGCTATGAGCGCGAGCGCTTTCTCGCTTCGACGCTGTTCGACCTCTATGCGGAGGAGGAATGGCCGGCGGTGACGATCGCGCATGAGAATCCGGCGAGCCGGCGTCCGACCGACCGCATCTGGGCGAATCGCACGGCGGACGGACGCGCCATAAAGGTGCAGAATTACGCGCGCGAGATTATTTTCGACGATCGTCCGGCGATATTGCTCGCCATCGTCGACGTCACCGAGCAGCGCGAGCAGGCGGCCCGCATCGCCCATCTCGCCCATCACGATCCGCTGACGGGATTGGCCAATCGCGTGCTGTTCCGCGCGCGGCTGACGGAAGGCCTGCTGCGCCTCGAGAGCGCCGAGGAGCGCCTTTCGGTGCTCTATCTCGATCTCGACGGCTTCAAGGATGTGAACGACGCCTTCGGCCATCCGATCGGCGACCGGCTGCTGATCGCCGTCGCCGAACGCCTGCGCGAGACTCTCGCGCCGGGGGATATGGTGGCGCGCGTCGGCGGCGACGAATTCGCCATCGTCCAATTCGGCGCCGGCGGCGCCGAGGCCGACCGCCTCGCCGAGCGCATCGTGAGCGAGGTGAGCGTCGCCTATGAGATCGACGGCCATGCGGTGGGCGTCGGCGCGAGCGTCGGCATATCGGTCGCGCCCGCCGACAGCGACGACGCCGATATTCTGCTCAAGAACGCCGACATCGCGCTCTATCGCGCCAAGGCCGACGGGCGTGGCCTGCACCGTTTCTTCAAGCCGGAGATGGCCGCCTCCATCCTCGTTCGGCGCACGCTGGAGGCGGATCTGCGCCATGCGCTCATCGCTGGCGAGTTCCAGATCTATTACCAGCCGCTCATCGACATAGAATCCAACCGCATCGTCGCCGCCGAGGCGCTGCTGCGCTGGTTCCATCCCGCCCGCGGCTCGGTTCCGCCCATTGATTTCATCCCCCTCGCCGAGGAGACCGGCCTCATCATGCCGATCGGCGAATGGGTGCTGCGCGAGGCCTGTCGCGAGGCGGCGAATTGGCCGGAGCCGATCGGCGTCTGCGTCAATCTCTCTCCTGCGCAATTTCGCTCGCGCGCGCTGGTGCAATCGGTTCTGTCGGCGCTGGCGGCGAGCGGGCTCGCGCCGCAGCGGCTCGAGCTCGAGATCACCGAATCGGTGCTGCTCGCCGAAAATCACGCCAATCTCGCGGTGCTGCACCAATTGCGCAGTCTCGGCGTGTGCATATCGATGGATGACTTCGGCACCGGCTATTCGAGCCTGAGCTATCTGCGCTCCTTCCCCTTCGACAAGATCAAGATCGATCGCTCCTTCGTGAAGGAGCTGCCGGAGAATCACGAATGCGGGGCGATCGTGCGCGCGGTGGCGGGGATCGGGCAGTGCCTCGGCGTCGCGACCGTGGCCGAGGGCGTCGAGACGCGCGAGCAATTGGCGCGCCTGCGCGAGGAGGGCTGCACGCAGATGCAGGGCTTCCTATTCAGTCGCCCGGCGCCGGCGGCGGAGCTGCGGCGCATGCTGGCGGATAGCGGCGAGCAATGGGCGGAGGCGGTGAGCGCGGCGTGACCTCCCGGGCCATCGCGGCCCTAAAGCGGCAGGGATCGAAGCTTGACGCTCTTGCCGATGGGAATTTCATGTATCGAAGGCGGTGCGATCAGGTCGATCACCTTCTCGATTTCGGGCCATTTCCAAACAATGGTGGCGGCGACCTGGTTCAACGCGGTCTTCTGATACGCCGGAGCGAGCACGAAGCCATGCAGTCCCGCCGCGCGCAAAGCGGCGCGTTCGGCCCTGTTTCTCAGTATACGCCCGTCGCCCGACACGAACACCCAGATTTCAGGCTGCGCCCGCAAGTGGTCGATCCATTCGATGTCATCGGAATGACGACCCTTGGGGAGCCCTGGCACGTCTTTGATATGAAACGCTCGATGGCCGAATGAGGTTATGAAACCGTCCAAAGTCGACGCCATCACCGGAGCGGTGCAATTGTCGAACAAGACTTTCACGCGGCCAGCCGCCGCGTGAGCTCGGCCTCGAATTCGGCGGCTCGCCTTATGGAAGCCAGCGGCACGTCATAGGCCTTTGCCGCAGTCTCGATCCCTTCCTGCCGCGCCGCGGCAGCCAGAACCGCCGTCGGAACGCTGGTCGAGGAATCGATCGGTTGACCGAAGGATCGGGCAGGATCGACGATTATATTGGCTCGGCGACCGGCCGGCCACCACTGCACGGGGCTTCCTCTCTCATCGAAGTCGATAGTCTTCAAGAGTGGATCGATGATCTGCTTGAACTCGTATTGACGGCGAAACAAATTCAAGAGCCGCTCGCGTTCTTCGCCCTGCTCGTCTTTTTCGACGACTCGCAGAAAGATATCGCGTCCGTCCGTCCGAAACCGATCTGTCGAAAGCGGCCGCTCATCGCCGATGATCTCTCGCGCGAGCCGAATGGCGACCCCGACGCGTTGAGGCGAAACACCGTAGCCGATGAATTTATCGGCGACGCGCGCTTCCATGAGATCCCGAAATCCAAGATAAACTCGACCGTCGTCGAGATCGATCTGAGGTTTCCAGAGCGGCTGGTAAGTCTGCTCGCCCGAGCGATGGCCACGAAGCCAGCGAGTTATCTTTCCGGGAGCGACATTGAGAAGGCGGCCCGCTTCCGCAGGGGTATAGAGCCCCACGCCAATCAGCTCGTCCATGCCAGCCTCCCGCACCGTTATTGATTCAGCGCCAGGGCCAGCTGTCAATAGAGTTCTCGCGAGCTTGGCCACGGCCACGCTGTCACACGGGTCTTTCTCCGCCGAACAGGCGTGGGCGCGAAGGGAAAATGGTGGGGGAAGTAGGACTCGAACCTACGAAGGCATAGCCAGCGGATTTACAGTCCGCCCCCTTTGCCGCTCGGGACATTCCCCCAGCTTCTCGACGGCCCCTGAGAAAAGGTCCCGCGAGCGACGGCCCTGCGAGAGGGCCGGTGAAGCAGGGCGCATATGGGGAATTTGCTCGCCCGCTGTCAACCCGAAAATGACCCCGAGATGACCGAGGCCGTCGCCGCCCCCCGCCGGCTCAGGACTGGCTCTGGAACTGGCTCTGCGCGCGGGCGACGCTCACCTTGACTTCCGCCGTCTCCACGCCGCCGCCGGTGCGCGCGGCGCGGATGGGCGCCGCCCCCAAATAGTCGAGCGCGACGGCGACGCGCACATAGGTCTCGTCGGGCGAGGCGCCCGTCGTCGCGTCGAAGCCGACCCAGCCGAGCCCCGTTATATGGCTCTCCGCCCAGGCGTGGACGGCGGCGCCGGCGTCGGCGCGCAGGGCGTAGCCGGAGACATAGCGCGAGGGGATTTCGAGGCTGCGCGCGCAGGCAATGAAGACATGCGCCAAATCCTGCGCCGCGCCGCGTCGGCGCGCGAACACATCGGCCGCCGCCACGGCGCCGCTCGTGGGCTCCTCTTGGACGACCAGCGCCTCATGCAGCGCGCCGACCAGATCGTGCAGCTTCGACAGCGCATCGGAGGGGCGCGCGGTCGCCTCGGCCGCGAAGTCGTCGATCGCCAGATCGGCCTCGGTCAGCGGCGTCTCGCGCAGATAGAGCTCCGGGGGAAAACGCTCGATCGCGCCACGGGCCACGCCGGCCGTGTCGAAGGTCTCGACCGCGCCCTCGACCACGGTCGTCAGCGCCTCGAGCGGCCCCTCGACGTAGATATTGTGCACGACATTGCCGAAGGCGTCCTCGAAGGCGCGCAGGCGGCAGTCGCGATCGACGTCGATCCGCCAGTCGAGAACATGCTGACCATCGTAATTGCGAGGCGTCAGCGCCAGCTTCTGAATCGCCGCTTTGGCGGGCTCGGCATAACGATAGATCGTCTCGCGCCTGACTCTTATATGCATCTCGTACCGCGCAAGGAGCTTCGAGGCGTCGCTCCGACGAGCGCCATTCCGAGCAGGATTTCGAAAGCCTGCTCTTTCGAAAGAGTCTAAGCGGGGTTCGTCGGCGACGCAACGACCGCCCGCTCAGAAAAGATACTGCTCCGAGACCAGGGCCCCGAGCCGATGATTATCGGCGAGGAATTCCTGGATGAAGTCGTGCAACCCATTGTGGAACACGCTTTCGATCGTGGCGTGCTCGAGCTGGCCGAGCACGGTCCGCGCATGACGCTGCGCCGGCCCGTGCTTGCCATGCGATTTGCCGAGACGGTCGAGGTTCTGCACCACGCTCTCATAGCAGGCGATCAGCGAGCGCGGCATTTCCGGCCGCAGGATCAAGAGATCGGCGACCAGCCAGGGCTTCAGACTGTCGCGATAGACCCAATGATAGGCCGTATGCGCGGAGACGGCGCGCAGGATCGCCGTCCATTGGAAATAGTCGAGCGAGCCGCCGACCGCCTCCGTCTCCGGGAGCAGCACGTGATATTTCACGTCGAGCAGGCGCGCGGTATTGTCGGCGCGCTCGAGATAGAGGCCGATGCGCGAGAACCAATAGGCGTCGTTGCGCAACATTGTCCGATGCGCGCCGCCGTCGTAAGCCGCCGACACCTGCTTCACGAAATCGAGAAAGCGCGTCACCTCCTCGGCGGAGCGGCTCGCCTGCTCGAAGGCCCTGAGCTCGAGGAAGGCGCCGTTGATCGCCTCCCACATCTCCACGGTGAGCGCCGTGCGCACCGCGCGGGCGTTGACGCGGGCGAGCTCGATGCAATTGCGGATCGAGCTCGGATTATCCGGCGAGAAGGCCAGAAATTGCGTGACATTGGCCTCGTCGACCGTCAGCCCCGCCGCGTGAAAGGCGGGCGCGGCGCCGGAGGAGAGCAGCGCGCTCTCCCATTCGGTCTCCACGCCGCCATAGGCCCGCGGCAGCGTGGCGAGGCGTCTCGACGCCTGCAGTATCCGCGCGAGGAAATCCGCGCGCTCCATATATCGGGCCAGCCAGAAGAGGTTGTCGGCGGTGCGTGAGAGCATGAGATCCCGTCGTTTCGGCGCGCGGCTCTAGTCTTTCGTTGGAGCGAATTCTGATCGATCGAACGATTCCGTTCGATCGGAAAGCGCTCTCGTCTTTCGAATTCGTCACGCGCGCGCGAGCGGCGCGTCGTCGATGATCCATGTGTCCTTGGTTCCGCCGCCCTGACTGGAATTCACGACGAGAGAATTCTCCGTCATGGCGACGCGCGTCAAGCCGCCCGGCACCACGCTCGCGCCATTGGGACCATAGAGCACGAAAGGCCGCAGATCGACATGGCGGGGCGCGACGCCGCTCGCCACCGACACCGGGCAGGTGGAGAGGGCGAGCGTCGGCTGGGCGATGAAATTGGTGGGATTATCGGCGAGCTTCTTGGCGAATTCCTCGATCTGCGCCCGCGTCGCATGCGGACCGACGAGCATGCCATAGCCGCCGGAGCCATTGACCTCCTTCACCACCAGCTCGTCGAGATGGGCGAGGACATAGGCGAGAGCGTCCTTCTCGCGACAGCGCCAAGTCGGCACGTTCTTCAGCAGCGGCTCCTCGCCGAGATAGAAGCGAATCACCTCCGGCATATAGGTGTAGATCGCCTTGTCATCGGCCACGCCCGTGCCGACTGCATTGGCGAGCGTCACATTGCCTGCATGATAGGCGCCCATCAGACCGGCGACGCCCAGGGCCGAATCGGGGCGGAAAGCGAGCGGATCGAGGAAGTCGTCGTCGAGGCGGCGGTAGATCACATCGACGCGGCGCGGCCCCTCCGTGGTGCGCATGAAGACGACATCGTCCTTGACGAAGAGATCGCGCCCCTCGACCAGCTCGATCCCGAGCTTGTCGGCCAAAAAAGAATGCTCATAAAAGGCTGAATTATATTGGCCTGGCGTCAGCAGCACGCTGACCGGATCGGCCCCCGCCCCGCGCGGCGCGGCGGAGCGCAGCGTGGCGAGCAGCTGATCGGGATAATTCTCGATCGGCGCGACGCGGTGGAGCGCGAAGAGATCCGGCAGCAGCCGCATCATCACTTCGCGATTCTCCAGCATATAGGAGACGCCCGACGGCGTGCGGGCGTTGTCCTCCAGCACGAAGAAGCCTTCATCGTCGGTGCGGATGATGTCGATGCCGGCGATATGCACGAAAATATCATGCGGCACGCGGCGCCCCGCCATCTCCGGCCGGAAGGCGGGATTGCGATAGACGAGCTCGGACGGAACGACGCCCGCTTTCAATATTTCGCCGGGACCATAGAGATCGGCCAGGAACAGGTTCAACGCCTTCACACGTTGAATCAGGCCCTTCTCGAGCTGAGCCCATTCGGCGCGGGCGATGATGCGCGGCAGAATGTCGAAGGGGATGAGCCGCTCGGTCGCCTCCTGCGAGCCGTAGACGGCGAAGGTGATGCCGATGCGCCGAAACAGCAATTCGGCCTGCGCCCGGCGCGAGGCCAGAAACTCCGGCTCGACCGAAGCCAGCCATTTGGAAAGCTTTTCGTATGGCAGGCGGATCAGCCCGTCGACGCCGCCCATTTCGTCGAATTGCGCCACCTTCGAAAGCACGTTCTCGCTCTCCCTCGGGGTTCTCGGCGAACGACCGCTCGCGCTGGACGGTGCGCCTTTGCTGCAAGGCGTGGCAAGAAGCGAGCCAAATGACGAAAGCGTCGCCGACAGCTCGTCCCGCTCATTCTGTCTTCTAATCCGATAATCGTTGACAAGCCATGCGCCGCAGATCAGAAGCAAAACCGTCGGCGCGATTTTCGGTCGCACGACTCATCCACCCTTGCGAAGGACTCATGGGCAGTACCAGCCTCGGCGCCGTCGCTGCAGCTTCGTCTGCATGCGCCGCGCCTCACTCGACAAAAACCCGCGGCCGCGAGGACCGCGTGAGAGGCGTCGCCCGAGCCTGAGGCGCGTTCGCCGCTCACGCCTTCGGCCGCGACAACGGCCAGAAGGACGAGAGCGATGATCATTTTCCCCCGCCCCTATCCGTCCCTCCGCACGCGCTCGGCGCGTCGCGGCGGCGCAATCGTCGCGGTCGCCGCGCCGGCGGACCTTCGGGATCTGCGCGTCATCGGACGCCGCAGGCCCGCCGCCGCCTGGACGATCGACCCCGCCTCCCGCCGGCCCGTCTGCGTCTGGGCCCCGGTCGCCGAAGACGTCGGCCGCGGCGAGGACGAGGAGGCGCAGAGTCGCCGGCGACGCCCGCCCCTCTCGTCGCGCGCCTCACGGCGCGCGACGCCATCGGCCCGACACGATGCGCATCATTCCCGGCGCGCGCGAAGCGAGCGATCGGGAATGCGGAGCAACAGCGGATGGCCGTCGTTTCGAGAAGCGAGCCTTAGAGGCTTGCTTCTCGAGACACGTCGATCCATCTGACGCGGCCCACCCGCGTCATCAAAGTTTCATGCCGCTGAACTGTAACGATCCGGCTCGTACGTTTTCTCCTTTCGCGCGTGCGACAAGAAACTCTGCCAGAATGCGAATCACGTAAGAGACCGACCACGAGCCGATGAAGCCAAATTGCCTCGCCACTCTGGTGGCGCTGACCCTCGCGACCTCCTGCGCGAGCCGGTCGGCGGCCGCCGACAAGCCGTCGAACCCCAATGTCCCGCCCGCCTTCACCTGGGCAGGGCTCCATATCGGATTGAACGCCGGCGGCGGCCTGCCCATAGCGAGCGGCGGAACGCTGGAAGCGGGCAGCGGCTTCACCAGCCGCGCCTTCGATCTCGCCGCGCCGAATCGCGATCGCACCGGGGCGAGCTTCGGCGCGCAGATCGGCTATGACTGGCAGCATGGCCCCTGGGTCTATGGGCTCGAGACCGATCTGAACTTTCTCGGCCTGCGCCGCGCCTCCACCGGACTCTTTCCGGCGCCCGCCGCCTATCGGCCGCTCGGGATCACGGCCTATGGGCTCACCTCGGACGAGAACGGCGATTATTTCGCCAGCATTCGCGCCCGGCTCGGCTACGCCTTCGACCGCACGCTGGTTTTCGCCAGCGGCGGCGTCGTGGCCGGCGGCGGGCGCGGCGCGTCCAATCTCGTCTTCTATGACGCGGGGCCGCTCGGCCTCTTCTTCGCGCCGGTCTCGAAATCCTCGCGCATGAAATACGCCGTCGGCGCCGGCGTCGAGCATGCGCTCGACGACCATTTGTCGGCGCGGCTCGAATATCTCTATCTGAACCAGCAATTGCAGAACCGCGTCTACGACAATAATTTCTCGTTCCAATTCGCCGCGCGCCAGCGCAGCGAGGCGCATGTTCTGCGTCTCGGCCTGAATTATCGTTTCGATCCGCAGGAGGAAGCGCGCACGGACGACGAGCAGGGCAAGAGCGACGAAGGCAAGAGCGACGAGGACAAAAAGTCCGACGCGAGCAACGGCGGCTCGAACGGCGAGCGTGAGGACGGCGACGCGGGCAAGGACGACGACAAGAAGAAGAAGGGCAAAGATAAGAAGAAGGGCAAAGACAAGGAAAAAAAGGATAAAAAGGACGACAAGGACGACAAGTCGAAGAACGATGGCGAGATCTACAGCTTTCACGGCCAGACGACCGCGGTCCTGCAGGGCTATCCCAAATACCCCGCGCTCTATTCCGGCTCGCACAGCTTCCCGCCCAAAGGGCTCGCCGACGCCGGCTCGACCAGCAATCTCTTCATGGGCCTGCGGCTGTGGCAGGGCGCCGCCGTCTATCTCAATCCCGAGGTCGACCTGGGCTATGGCCTCGCCAATTCCGTCGGCGCCGCCTCTTATGTGAACGGCGCCGTCGCGAAAGTGGGACGCGCCGCGCCCTATATGCGCTTCCAGCGCTATTTCCTGCGCCAGATCATCGGGCTCAATGGCGGCGAGAAAGTCGACGATCCCGACACGGGCTCCTTCAACGAAGTGCTGGAATCGACGCAGAACCAGCTCTCGGGCAAGGTCGCCAAGGATCGGCTGATCCTGACCATCGGCAAGTTCGGCGTGCCGGATATTTTCGACGACAATAAATACGCCCATGATCCGACGACGGGCTTCCTGAATTTCGGCGTGAACACGCTCGGCGCCTTCGACTACGCCGCCGATTCCTGGGGCTACACCTATGGCGCCGCGCTGGAGTGGAAGCAAGATTGGTGGAGCGCGCGCGGCGGCTTGTTCCAGCTCTCGGAAATTCCGAACGGTCCTTACATCGAGCCACAGATCGGCCGCCAATTCATGGGCGTCGTCGAATTCGAGGCGCGCTACGACCTCTTCGATCAGCCGGGCGTGATCAAATTTCTGGCCTATGGCGACAATGGCAATCTCGCCAAGGTGCAGGACATTGTGAACTTCGCCTTCCTGACCGGCAATTTTCCGCCGGATGTGAACAATCCCTGGGTGCGCAAGCGCAATGTCAAGGTCGGCGGCGGCATCAATGTGCAGCAGCAACTCTCCAAGGAGGTCGGCTTCTTCCTGCGCGCCAGCATGTGCGACGGACGCTTCGAGACGGTCGACTACACCGACATAGACCGCTCGCTCTCGACAGGCTTCACCGCATCGGGCGCGCTCTGGGGCCGCGACAAGGACGAGATCGGCGGCGCCACAGTGTTCTCCGGTCTCGCCGGCCCGCGCGTGAGCTATTTCGGGCTCGGCGGAACCAGCGTCTATATCGGCGACGGCGCGATCTCCTACGCTGGCGAAAAAGTGCTGGAGACCTATTACAAATACAATGTGCGCGACGGGGTGGAGCTGACGCTCGACTATCAGCTCATCGGCAATCCCGCGCATAATGCCGCGCGCGGGCCGATCAATATTTTCGGCCTGCGGCTGCACGCGCAATTTTGAAAGATTTGGGCGTCCTCGCCGATTGTTCTACAATCGGCGCGAGATGACGAAGGCGCGCGACGATTTCACTCTGCTCTGGCTGCAGGCCGGCAGCTGCGGCGGCTGCACCATGGCGGCGCTGGAGCGCGGCGCTTCCGGCTGGTTCGAGGAGCTGCGCGGCTTCGGCATTCGCCTTCTCTGGCATCCGAGCGTCAGCGAGGAGACGGGCGAGGAAGCCCGCGCCATTCTCGCCCGCGTCGAGCGCGGCGAGGAGAGGCTCGGCGCGCTCTGCATAGAAGGCTCTATCCTCCATGGCCCGGAGGGCACGGGTCTCTTCAACAAGCTCTCCGGCACCGGACGCAGCATGCTGGATTGGGCTCGCGCTCTGGCGCCGCGCGCCGATTATTGCGTGGCGGTGGGAAGCTGCGCCGCTTTCGGCGGCGTTCCGGCCGGCGCGCCAGACCCCACCGACGCCAGCGGGCTGCAATATTCCGGCGTCGATATGGGCGGGGCGCTGGGGCCGGATTATCGCTCGGTCAAAGGGCTGCCGGTCGTCAATGTCTCCGGCTGCGCGCCGCATCCAGGCTGGATCATGGAGACGCTGCTGGCGCTCTCGCTCGGCCGTTTCACGCAGGCCGATATGGATGATTACGGCCGGCCGCGCATTTTCGCCGACCATCTCGCCCATCACGGCTGCAGCCGCAATGAATTCTACGAGTTCAAGGCCAGCGCCGAGGATTTCTCCGAGCGCGGCTGCCTGATGGAGCATTTGGGCTGCAAGGCGACGCAGGCGGTCGGCGACTGCAATCAGCGCGCCTGGAACGGCGGCGGCTCCTGCACGCAGGCGGGCTCGACCTGCATCGCCTGCACCTCGCCGGGCTTCGAGGCGACGCGCGGCTTCCATCGCACGCCCAAGATCGGCGGCATTCCGGTCGGCCTGCCGCTCGACATGCCCAAGGCCTGGTTCGTCGCGCTCGCCGCCCTCTCCAAATCGGCGACGCCCAAGCGCGTGCGCGAGAACGCCCGCAGCGACCGCGTCGCCCAGGCGCCGACGCCGGGCGTTGAAAAGAAGAAGCCATGAGCCGCATCGTCGTCGGGCCGTTCAATCGCGTCGAGGGCGATCTCGAGGTGACGCTCGACGTCGAGAATGGCGTGGTGCGCGAGGCGCGCGTCTCGGCCTCGCTCTATCGCGGCTTCGAGCAATTGCTGCTCGGCCGCCCGGCCGCCGACGCGCTGGCGATCGCCCCGCGCATCTGCGGCATATGCTCGGTCTCGCAATCTCTGGCGGCGGCCGCGGTGCTGCGCGCGGCCGAGGGCCTCGCGCCCGCGTCCAATGGCCTGCTCGCCACCAATATCGCCCATGCGGCGGAAAATATCGCCGATCATCTGACGCATTTCTACGTGTTCTTCATGCCGGATTTCGCCCGCGCCGCCTATGCCGGCCGGCCCTGGCATAGCGCCGCGGAGGCGCGCTTCAAGGCCGTCTCCGGCGCGGCGCTGCGCGAGGCGCTGCCGGCGCGCGCGCGCCTGCTCGAGACAATGGGGCTGATCGCCGGCAAATGGCCGCACAGCCTC
Organism: Methylosinus sp. is20ea; assembly: GCF_059718135.1. NCBI lineage: Bacteria > Pseudomonadati > Pseudomonadota > Alphaproteobacteria > Hyphomicrobiales > Methylocystaceae > Methylosinus > Methylosinus sp. is20ea. The sequence continues at coordinate 1,184,428 of NZ_AP046088.1, forward strand.
GCCTTCCGCGCCGGCGGCGTGACGCGGGCGCTGGCGCTGGGCGATGAGATGCGGCTGCGCGCCCTGCTCGCGGATTTTCGCGGCTTTCTCGAGCGCACGCTCTTCGCCGCGCCGCTGGAGGCCGTGACCGCCCTGTCCACCGTCGAAGAGCTCGGTCGCTTCGCCGAAAGCGCCGCCGGCGATTTTTCCGCCTTTCTGCGCATCGCGCGCGATCTACGCCTCGAGGAGATGGGACGCGGCCCCGGCCTGCTGCTCTCGGCCGGCGCCTATCTCGGCACAGACGGCCATCGCTTCGCCGCCGGCCTCCTCGACACGAAAACGGGCGGGCTGCGCGAGCCGCCGCTAGATCATATCCAGGAGGATGTCTCGCACGCCTATATGCGCGACACCGCCGCCGATCCCGCCCTTTCCGACACGCTTCCCGACATTCACCGCGAGGGGGCCTATAGTTTCGCCAAGGCGCCGCGGCTCGAGGGCCGCGCGGTGGAGGTGGGCGCGCTGGCGCGTCAGGCGGTCGCCGGCAATCCGCTGATCCGCGATCTGCTGGCGCGCGGCGGCGGCTCCACAGTCCTCGCCCGCATCGTCGCGCGCGTCCTGGAGATCGCGCTGCTCACCGAGGCGATGGAGGATTGGACCCGCGCGCTGGCGCCGAGCGAGCCCTATTGCGTCGCCGACGCGCCGCTCGCCGACGGAGCCTTCGTCGGATTCGTCGAGGCGGCGCGCGGGACGCTCGGCCATTGGGCGACGTTCCGCGACGGCCAGATCGCGCGCTATCAGATCATCGCGCCGACGACCTGGAATTTCTCGCCGCGCGACGCCGCCGGCATTCCCGGCCCATTGGAGCAGGCGCTGGCGGGCCTTTGCGTGGGCGAAGACGGCGCGACCAATGTCGCAGTGCAGCATATCGTGCGCTCCTTCGACCCCTGCATGGTCTGCACGGCGCATTGACTGTCTAGACTCTTTCCGCGACTGGAAAGCCGCTTCTCCTTGTAGCGCCCTCCGCGAGCGAAGAGATTTTCGGCAATCGCCTGACAGCCTGGAAAGATTCTCCTTACCCCCGCGCTGGCCCGCATCTTGCCGTTCTTTCCCCAAGCGGCGCCTTCGCGCGAATGCCGCATTGCACAAGGGTGGGGAAGGAAATGGCCGCCATCGAAACCTTCTACGACGTCATTCGCCGTCAGGGCGTCACGCGCCGCAGCTTCACCAAATTCTGCTCGCTCACCGCGGCGAGCCTCGGCCTCGGTCAGACTGCGGCGACGCAAATGGCGCAGGCGCTGGAGACCAAGCCGCGCATTCCGGTGATCTGGATGCATGGGCTCGAATGCACCTGCTGCTCCGAGAGCTTCATCCGCTCGGCGCATCCGCTGGCAAAAGACGTCGTGCTGTCGATGATCTCGCTCGACTATGACGACACGATCATGGCGGCGGCCGGACATCAGGCCGAGGCGATCCTCGAGGAGACGAAGGAAAAGTACAAGGGCCAGTATATTCTGGCCGTCGAGGGCAATCCGCCGCTGAATGAGGGCGGCATGTTCTGCATCGACGGCGGCAAGCCCTTCGTCGAGAAGCTGAAATGGATGGCCGAGGACGCCATGGCGATCATCGCCTGGGGCGCCTGCGCCTCCTGGGGCTGCGTGCAGGCGGCCAAGCCCAATCCGACGCAGGCGACGCCGATCGACAAGGTCATCAAGGACAAGCCGATCATCAAGGTTCCGGGCTGCCCGCCCATCGCCGAGGTGATGACCGGCGTCGTCACCTTCATCACCACTTTCGGCAGACTGCCGGAGCTCGACCGGCAGGGCCGGCCGAAAATGTTCTACTCGCAGCGCATCCACGACAAATGCTATCGCCGCCCGCATTTCGACGCCGGCCAATTCGTCGAGGAATGGGACGACGAGGCGGCGCGCAAGGGCCATTGCCTCTACAAAATGGGCTGCAAGGGTCCGACCACCTATAACGCCTGCTCCACCGTGCGCTGGAACGGCGGCGTCTCCTTCCCCATCCAATCCGGCCATGGCTGCATCGGCTGCTCGGAGGAGGATTTCTGGGACAAGGGCTCCTTCTACGACCGGCTGACGAAGATCCAGCAATTCGGCATAGAGCATAACGCCGACGAAGTGGGCCTCGCGGCCGCGGCCGTCGTCGGCGGCGCCGTCGCCGTCCATGCGGGCGTCACCGCGGTAAAGCGCATCACGACCAAGCACGAAGGGTGAGGAGCAAAAGCGCGCGCCCCCTCGCCCTCATGCTGAGGAGGCTCCGCAGGAGCCGTCTTAAAAGCACGAGGGCGAGAGCTCCAGAGGGCGCGCGTGACGGCTTCCTCGTCCTTCGAGACGCGGCCTACGGCCGCTCCTCAGGATGAGGGAGCCTTCGCCCAATACCCTGAACACAAGAAGCAAACGCCGCCGAGGAAACGCGATCATGGGCATTCAGACGCCGAACGGCTTCAATCTCGACAATTCCGGCAAGCGCATCGTCGTCGATCCGGTCACGCGCATCGAGGGTCATCTGCGCGTCGAGGTCAATGTCGACAAGAACAATGTGATCCGCAACGCGGTCTCGACCGGCACCATGTGGCGCGGCATCGAGGTCATTCTCAAAGGCCGCGATCCGCGCGACGCTTGGGCCTTCACACAGCGCATCTGCGGCGTCTGCACCGGCACGCATGCGCTCACCTCGGTGCGCGCGGTGGAGAACGCGCTCGGCATCAACATTCCCGAGAACGCCAACTCCATCCGCAATATGATGCAGCTGGCGCTGCAGGTGCACGATCATCTCGTGCATTTCTATCATCTGCATGCGCTCGATTGGGTCGATGTGGTCTCGGCGCTCTCCGCCGATCCCAAGGCGACCTCGGCGCTGGCGCAGTCCATCTCCGATTGGCCGCTCTCCTCGCCCGGCTATTTCAAGGATCTGCAAATTCGTCTGAGGAAATTCGTCGAATCGGGACAGCTCGGCCCGTTCAAGAACGGCTATTGGGGCCATGCCGCTTATAAGCTGCCGCCCGAGGCCAATCTGATGGCGGTCGCGCATTATCTCGAGGCGCTCGATTTCCAGAAGGAGATCGTGAAGGTCCAGACGATCTTCGGCGGCAAGAATCCGCATCCCAACTGGCTCGTCGGCGGCGTGCCCTGCGCCATCAATGTCGACGGCAATGGCGCGGTCGGCGCGATCAATATGGAGCGCCTCAACGACGTCACCTCGATCATTCAGCAGTCGATCGAATTCGTCGAGAAGGTCTATGTGCCGGATGTGCTGGCGATCGGCTCCTTCTACAAGGACTGGCTCTATGGCGGCGGCCTCTCGGGCAAGAATGTCATGGCCTATGGCGATATTCCCGAGCACGCCAACGACTTTTCCCCCGGCAATCTCGGCCTGCCGCGCGGCGTGATCCTCAACGGCAATCTGAAAGAGATTTTCCCCGTCGATCACACCGATCCGGAGCAGATCCAGGAGTTCGTCACCCATTCCTGGTACAAATATCCGGACGAATCCAAAGGGCTGCATCCCTGGGACGGCATCACCGAGCCCAATTACAAGCTCGGCCCGGCCGCCAAGGGCACGCCGACCAATATTCAGGAGCTGGACGAAGCCGGCAAATATTCCTGGATCAAGGCGCCGCGCTGGCGCGGCAACGCCGTCGAGGTGGGGCCGCTGGCGCGCTATATCGTCGGCTACGCCCAGGGCAAGGCGGAGTTCAAGGAGCCGACCGACGAGTTCCTGAGGAAGCTCGGCGTGCCGGTGACGGCGCTGTTCTCGACGCTCGGCCGCACGGCGGCGCGCGCGCTGGAAGCGCAATGGGCCGTGCGCAAGATGGAGCATTTCCAGAACAAGCTGATCGCCAACATCAAGGCCGGCGATTCCTCCACCGCCAATATCGACAAATGGAACCCGCAGGCCTGGCCGAAGGAGGCCAAGGGCTTCGGCTTCACCGAGGCGCCGCGCGGCGCGCTCGCCCATTGGATCAAGGTGAAGGACGGCAAGATCGAGAATTACCAGTGCGTCGTGCCGACCACATGGAACGGCAGCCCGCGCGATCCCAAGGGCAATATCGGCGCCTTCGAGGCCTCGCTGATGGACACGCCGCTCGCCGATCCACAGAAGCCGCTCGAGATTCTGCGCACGATCCATTCCTTCGACCCCTGCCTCGCCTGCTCGACTCATGTGATGAGCGAGGACGGGCAGGAGATGACACAAGTCACGGTTCGCTGAGGAGGCGAGGTCATGACCGAGGCGACGCAAATCCATGGCGTGCTCGACGCTCACGGCGAAAAAGCCGCCGAGCTGCAGAGCGTCTATGTCTATGAGGCGCCGGTGCGGCTCTGGCACTGGATCAATGCGGCGGCGATCGTCGTGCTGGCGACGACGGGCTATTTCATCGCCTCGCCATTGCCTTCGACGCCCGGCGAAGCGAGCTCGCAATTCCTGATGGGCTATATTCGCTTCGCCCATTTCTCGGCCGGCTATGTGCTCACCGTGGCGCTGCTGCTGCGCATCTATTGGGCCTTTGTCGGCAATGAGCACGCCAAGCAGATTTTCTATCTGCCGGTGTGGGACCGCCAATGGCTATCGGGCGTGCTCTATGAGGCGGGCTGGTATTCCTTCCTGGTGAAGCAGCCGAAGAAATACATCGGCCATAATCCGCTCGGCCATCTGGTGATGCATCTCTTCATGCTCAACCTGGCCTTTCTGGTGGTGACGGGCTTCGCGCTCTACTCCGAGGGCGCCGGCCGCGACAGCTGGCAATACAAGCTGTTCGGCTGGGTGTTCGCGATCTGGCCGAACAGCCAGGATGTCCACACTTGGCATCATCTCGCCATGTGGGGCGTCGTGCTCTTCGTCATCATCCACATCTACACTGCCGTCCGCGAGGACATCGTCTCCCGCCAGAGCCTCATCTCCTCGATGATCTCCGGCGAGCGCGTGTTCCGCGACGAAGCCGACAAGTGACGCCATTGCGTGGCGGCGACGCGGCTCGACGCCGCTTCGCCGCTATGGCGGTGAGAAGTGACTGAGGAGACGCGATGCGCACTCTCATTCTCGGCATAGGCAATATTCTCTGGGCCGATGAAGGCTTCGGCGTGCGCGCGGTGGAGGAGTTCCATGCGCGCTATGAGACGAGCGGCGACGTCACCATCCTCGACGGCGGCACACAGGGGCTCTATCTGGTGCAATTCGTCGAGGCCTGCGACCAGCTCCTCGTCTTCGACGCCATCGATTACGGGCTCGAGCCCGCGACCTTGCGCATCGTGCGCGACGCAGAAGTGCCGCGCTTCATGGGCGCGAAGAAGATGAGCCTGCATCAGACCGGCTTCCAGGAGGTGCTCTCCGCGGCCGATCTGCTCGGCCGCTATCCCTCGCGCCTCGCGCTGATCGGCTGCCAGCCGCAGGACCTCGAGGACTGGGGCGGCCCGCTGACGGCGCCGGTCGCCGCCGCGATCGAGCCGGCGCTGGCCGCGGCGGTCGAAACGCTCGTAGAATGGGGCGTCGAGCTCCGCCCGCGAGCCGGAAGCGCGGAGACGCCCCCGCGTCTGCTGGCGCATGACCTCGACCAAAATGCTTATGAGAGGCGCCTCGGCGCCGCCGATGAGGAGACGAGACCATGAAAGCAATCCGATTCGCGGCCTTGGCCGCCGCCTGGCTGCTTCCGGCGACGGCGATGGCGCATCCCGGCCTGCATCCGGACGATCTCGCCTATGACATCGTCCACGCCTTCACCGAGCCGGACCATCTCCTGACCATGGCCATGTCGCTGGCCTGGGGCGCGATGGTCGTCGCCACCGCCTATTGGTTCAAGCCTTGGCGCATGTCGTCTTGGCGCATGTCGTCTCGGCGCACGTCGTCTCGGCGCGCATCGTCTCGGCGTTGAGGGGCCGCGACCCATGTGCATCGGCTTTCCCATGATGGTGATCGAAGGCGACGCCTTCGGAGCGCTGTGCGAGCGACGGGGCGAGCGACGTCCCGTGTCCATGGCGCTCGTCGGCGCGCAGCCCGCCGGGACGAAAGTGCTGGTGCATATCGACTCGGCCGTCCGCGTCCTGGACCCGCTCGAGGCCGCGCAGATCGATGACGCGCTCGACGCGGTGGAAAAAGCCCTCGCCGGCGAGAATGTCGATCACCTCTTCGCCGATCTCCTCGACCGCGAGCCACAGCTGCCGGAATTTCTGAGAAAATAGACAGTCGCTGGAAAGCTCCGCCGCAAAATGGAAAGTAACTTTCCGGCCCGTCCGCGCCGATGCGCTGACTGCATCTGGAAACCTTCTTTCGACTCAGTCGTCTAGCTTGGCGCCAGCGGCGCGCCGCCCATGGCATGCCGATTGCGGCCTCTAGCGAAAACAAAACAAAAAGGGAGGATCGGATGTCCGGGTCGTTGCAGCTGGCGCTGAGCGAGAAGACCGGCGTCGCTCTGCTGGACGAGACCAATATCGACGCCTTTCTCGCGCCGTCGCAAGGACGAGCCGCGCATACGCTGCTCTTCTTCGGCGGCGATCCGCAGCAGCGCAGCGAGACCCATGATGTGGCGATCATCTTTCCACAGTTGATCGAAGCCTTCGCCGGAAGGCTGCGCGGCGCTATTGTCGCGCCCGCCGCCGAGAAGGCGCTGGAGGCGCGCTTCAGCGTCTGCGTCTATCCGAGCCTCGTCGTCACCTATGGGCGCGACACGCTCGGCGTGCTGCCGAAAGTCTATGACTGGGCGGAATATCGTTCGCGGATCGACGCGCTGCTGCAATTGCAGACGCCGCCCGCGAAGGAGCCGCGCGTGCGCATCACCTTCACGGCAGGGGAAACGAGTTCTCGCACGGAAGGGGAAACGAGCTCATGAAAGCCGGATTCTGGATCTCGCCGGAAGGCTCCGACGATGCGATGACGGTGATGCCGATCGGCTATGACGCCGAGGCGGAGGCCAAGCGCAGCGTCATCGCCTTTCTGGCGACGGCGAGCGGCGAGCAGTCCGTCGCCGAATGCCCACGTACGGCCGCGCTGCTGCCGCAGCTCGCCGACGCCCTCCAGGCGCAGCGCGCCGACGCGCCCGGCGTTCTGTTCGACATCACCGATTACGAGGAGAAAGAGCGCGCATTGCTCGCCCAGGTCCTCGGCGCGGGCGAGGTGAGCGGCGTCGCCGCCCTTCCCGACGGCGTCACCGCGCAGATTCAAGAGGCCTCCATGGCGGGCCTGTGGCGCGTGCGCTTCGGCGACGCCGAAGGACGGCTCACGGCCGACTATATCGAGATCGCCGCCATCCCCCATGTCGTCGAACGCGCCGCCGCCATCACCGCGGAGCGGATCGCGATCGGCGCGGAGCCCGAAGGCGCGATGAATGTCATGCCCATGCTCGCCGAGATCGACGCGCGCATGCGCGGGCACGCGCCCGGCGATCCCTCGCATGTCATCAATTTCTCGCTGCTGCCCGTGTCGGAGATCGACATGGAGCATTTGCAGCAGACGCTGGGCAATGGCCCGGTGCAGCTGATCTCGCGCGGCTATGGCTCCGCCAAGATCACCGCGACCGGCGCGCGCAATGTGTGGTCGGTGCAATTCTTCAACGCCATGGGCACGATCATCCTCGACACTCTGGAGATCGGCGACACGCCCGCCGCGGCCTGCGCCGCCGATGAGGACTTCCACGATTCGGCCGAGCGTCTGCGCGAGATTCACGAGGCCTATTTCACATGAGCGACGAAGCCCCTCCCGACATCGCGCCCGACGCCCGCATGGAATGCGGCGTCTGCTGGCGCGTCTATGACCCGGCCGAGGGCGATCCCGTCTGGCAGGTGCCGCCCGGCGTCGCCTTCGCCGATCTTCCCGCCGACTGGCGCTGCCCCGAATGCGACGCGCCACGCGAGAAATTCTTGAGGTGCGACACTTGAGCGACGCCGCTGCGAGAGGCGAGACGCTCGCGGATTTCTATCGCCGCGTCCATGAGACGACGATGCGCGATTCCGGCGTCTGCAATGAGGCGCTCGAGGTGGAGGCGATCGGCTTTCGCGACTTCGGCCCTTATGCGCTCGGCGTGATGGTCACGCCCTGGTTCGCCAATCTCGTCGTCACCGCGCCGCGCGAGGACGCAGAAGCGCCCTTTCCCGATCCCGCGACGCTGAAGCTGCGCTTTCCCGCCGGCGACGTCGATTTCAATGTGAGCGAGATCGCCGGCTTCGGGCGAATCGCCGCTTGCTCCTTGTTCTCGCCCATGGATGATTTCGCCGATCACGAGGCGGCGCAGACCGCGGCGCGAGCGGCGCTCGACGCTCTGCTCGATCCGGCGCTGAACGAGGCGCCCAAGCGCGAGCCGGAGCCCGCGAGCGCGCTCGATCGGCGCGCGCTGTTCGGAGGCCGGCGTCACGCCGACGACGAGGCCGCGCCATGAATGTCCAGACCGATCTCGGAGGGCTCGGGCCGGGCGCGATCTCCATCATCGCCGAGCTCGCCGACGATCGCGTCTGCTCGGTGCGCGTGCGATCGAGCCGGCCCATGCGTCTCACGCGCTTATTCCTGGGCCGCCCGGCCGCCGAAATTCCGCCGCTCGCCGGACGTCTCTTCTCCTTGTGCGGACTCTCGCATGCTTTCGCGGCCTCCTGCGCCCTCGCCGCGGCGCGCGGAACGAAGCCCGACGCCGCGCCGCTAAATCTCGTCGCGCTCGATTGCGAGCGCCTCGCCGAGACATTGCGGGCGCTGGCGACCATGGCGGAAGACGCGGTTCCGCCCGCGGCCTTGCGGGAGATTCTGGCGCTGACGCGCGAGCTCGCCGCCGGAGGCTCCGCCGACCGCCGCGGGCTCGTCGCGCGGCTGCGCGCCGAGACGGCGACGCTCGGACTGCCGCGCGATCCGGCGAGCGCCGCCCCCGCGGCCACGCCCTTCGGCGGATTGTGGCGAGAGCTGGAGCGCGGCCCCGTCATCGCCGCGACCGCGCCCGACGCGCTGCGTCCGCAGGACGACGCCTCCGTGCTCGAAGGGATTAGAGCGCAAGGGGAAAGCTTCGCCGCCGCGCCGAGCATCGCCGGCCGGGCGCCGGAAACAGGCGCCTTCGCGCGCCATTGGCGCGAGACCGAATTGTCGCGCGGCGCGCTCTGCGCGCGCTTTCGCGCCCGCATGATCGATCTCGCGCAATTGTTGGAGCGGCTCGAATCGGGCCGCGCGGAAGATATGTCCCGCAGCGCCGCTATCGCCGCGCGCGAAGCCTATTGCGCCGTCGAAACATCGCGCGGAGACCTATATCATTGGGCGCGGCTCACCCCGGACGACAGGATCGAAGACTATGCGATCGTTGCGCCGACCGAATGGAATTTTCATCCCGCCGGCCCTTTCGTCGCCGCTCTGCTCGGCGCGCGGATACCGCGCGCGGGAGCGGCGAAGACGATCACGAGGCTCGCCGGCCTGTTCGACCCCTGCGTCGCCTTTCGCATCGAGGTCCGGGAGGCCGCCCATGCATGAGATGGCGCTGACCGAGAGCATCATCGAGATTATCGAGGAAGAGAGCCGCAAGCAGGGTTTTTCCCGCGTGCGCGTGGTGCGGCTCGAGATCGGCGCGCTGAGCCATGTGGAGCCGGAGGCGATCCGCTTCTGCTTCGAGGCGGTGGCGCGAGGCGGAATCGTCGAAGGCGCGCGACTCGACATTTTGCGGATTCCCGGCGAAGGCTGGTGCCTCGATTGCGCGAAGACGGTCGCCGTCGAAGAAAGATTTGGTCCTTGCCCGGAATGCGGCCGATATCACGTCCAGGTCACGGGTGGCGAGGATATGCGGGTGCAGGAATTGGAGGTCGACTAATGTGCACGGTCTGCGGCTGCGGAACTTCCAGCATCGAAGGAAAACCAGAGCACAACCACGATCATGCGCATGGCCACGCTCACGACCACGGTCATGACCACGATCACCACCATGATCACGATCATCATCATGATCACCCACATCCGCACGATCACGACCATTCTCACGCGCATGATTCTCACGCGCATGATCACCGCCATGACCATGCGCATGACGATCACGGCCATCGTCACGATTATGGCTCCGGTCCCGCGGGCGTGCATGTGCCTGGCCTCAGCCAGGAGCGCATCGTTCGCATAGAGCGCGACATTCTCTCCAAGAACAACGATCACGCCCGCGAGAATCGGGTGCGGTTCGCGCAATCGGGCGTGTTCGCGCTCAACTTCGTCTCGAGCCCCGGCTCGGGTAAAACGCAGCTGCTCGTGCGCGCCATCTCGGATCTGAAGGATCGTTTCCCGATCTCCGTCATCGAAGGCGATCAGCAGACGTCGAACGACGCCGAGCGCATTCGCGCGACCGGCGTTCCGGCCTTGCAAATCAACACCGGCAAGGGCTGCCATCTCGACGCGCATATGGTCTCGCATGCGCTGACCGAGCTGCCGGTGGCGCCCTCCTCGCTGCTCTTCATCGAGAATGTCGGCAATCTCGTCTGCCCGGCCGCCTTCGATCTCGGCGAGGCGCATAAGGTCGTCGTGCTCTCGGTGACGGAGGGCGAGGACAAGCCGCTCAAATATCCGGAAATGTTCGCCGCCTCCGATCTGATGCTGCTGAACAAATCCGATCTGCTGCCGCATGTGGAGTTCGACGTCGGGCGCTGCCTCGCCAATGCGCTGAAGGTCAATCCAGACCTGCAGACATTGGTCGTCTCGGCGCGCACCGGCGATGGCATGGCGGCCTTCTATGCCTGGATCGAGGCGCGCGCCGCGCGGCTGGCGTCGAGACACGCGCAGACCGCCGCGGCCAAGTGAGGAGAGCAGACGCATGCCGTCGAGCGAGGCGACGAGGCTGAGGCTGCGCGTGACCGGCGCCGTGCAGGGCGTCGGCTTCCGGCCTTTCGTGCATTCGCTCGCGGATCGCTATGCGCTCGGCGGCTTCGTGCGCAATGATTCGCAAGGCGTGCTGATGGAAGTGGAAGGCGCGCGCGTCGAGGATTTCGTCGCGGCGCTGCGGCGCGAACCGCCGCCGCTCGCGCGCATCGACAGTCTCGAATGCGAGACCATAGCGCTGCGGCGCGACGCGACATTCTCGATCGAGCCGAGCCGCGACGGCCGCACGCGAACGCGCATCACGCCCGACGCCGCCGTCTGCGACGATTGCCTCGAGGATCTCTTCGATCCGCGGAGTCGGTTTTATCTCTATCCTTTCGTCAATTGCACGCATTGCGGGCCGCGCTACACGCTGACGCGGCGCCTGCCCTATGATCGCGCGCAGACCTCCATGGCGCCTTTCGCAATGTGCGGGGATTGCGCGCGCGACTATGCCGATCCGACGAACCGGCGCTTTCACGCGCAGCCGATCGCCTGCCCGAAATGCGGGCCGCGACTCATCCGTTTGTGGCCGGAAGAGGCGAGCCTGAAGGCTCGCGGTCCAGACGCCGCAATGGACCGCGAGCCTTCAGGCTCGCATCACGCCGCCATCGTCCAGGAGATCGTCACAGCGATCCAGAGCGGCCGCATTGTCGCGCTCAAAGGAATCGGCGGCTTTCATCTTCTCTGCGACGCGCGCAACGAGACGGCCGTCGCGGAGCTGCGCCGCCGCAAGGGCCGCGACGCCAAGCCTTTCGCCGTGATGGTCGCCGATGCGGCCTCCGCGATGCGCGCCGGCCAGTTCGGCGCAGAAGAGCTGCGCCTGCTGCGATCGATCGCGCGGCCGATCGTCGTCGTGGAAAAGCGCGACGATTTCGCGCCCTCGGTCGCGCCCGGCCTGTCGCGCATCGGCCTGCTGCTGCCCTATGCGCCGCTGCATCACCTTCTCTTCCATGTCGCCGCCGGCGCGGACGCGCGGGATCTCGCGCTCGTCGCGACCAGCGCCAATCCGAGCGGCGAGCCGCTGATCGTCGACGACGCGCTGGCATGCGAGAAGCTCGCCTCCATCGCCGATCTCATCATCGGCCATGATCGCGCCATCGTCGCCCGCGCCGACGACAGCGTGATGTCCATCATCGCCGGCGCGCCCGCCTTTCTGCGTCGCGCGCGCGGCTTCGTGCCGGAGCCGATCGCGCTCGCGGAAGACGGGCCTGACACTCTGGCGCTCGGCGCGCATCTCAAAACCACCATCACCGTCACGCGCGGACGCGAAGCCTTCGTCTCGACCCATATCGGCTCGCTCGACGATCGCGCGACCATCGATTTCTATCGCGAGACCATCGCGCGCATGCTCGATGTTCTCGAGGTGAAGCCGCAGATCGTCGCCTGCGATCTTCATCCCGATCTCGCCTCGACGCGCTATGCGGAGGAGACGGGGCTTCCGATCCTGCGCGTGCAACATCATGCCGCCCATATCGCCGCTATCACCGCCGAGCATGGACTCGTCGGCCCGATCCTCGGCGCAGCGCTCGACGGCTATGGCTATGGCGACGACGGCGGCGCCTGGGGCGGCGAGCTGATGCTGCTGGACGCAGGCCATTGGCGCCGGCTCGGCCATCTCGCGCCTCTGCCGCTGCCCGGCGGCGACCGCGCCGCGCGCGAGCCCTGGCGCATGGGCGTCGCCGCGCTGGCCGCGCAGGATCGCTGCGGAGACGTCTTCGATCGATTTCCCGGCGTCGAGCTCGCCGGCAAGGTCGCCATGCTGGCGAGCGCGCCCAATGTCGCGCGAACGACGAGTCTCGGCCGCATGTTCGACGCCGCCGCGGCGCTGCTCGGCCTGCGACGGGATCAGCAATATGAGGGGCAGGCGGCGATGGAGCTCGAGGCTCTGTGCGCGAGCCCGCGCGCGCTCGCCAATGGCTACACGAGCGAGGCTGGCGTTCTCGACTTGACGAAGCTCTTCGCCGCGCTGCTGAAGCGCGGCCTTTCCGCAACGCAAGGCTCCGAGCTGTTTCACGGAACGCTGATCGAAGCGCTCGCGCAATGGATCGGCGACGCCGCGCGCGCACGAAACGAGAGCCGCGTCGCGCTCGGCGGCGGCTGCATGATGAACAGAATTCTCGCCGAAGGCCTCGTCGCGCGCCTCGGCGAATTGGGGATCGAAGCGCTGCTCGCGCGCAAGGCGCCGACGAATGACGGCGGACTCTCGCTGGGACAAGCCCATATCGCGCGACAGAGAAAGGCCTGAAGCTCATGTGTCTCGCCATACCCGCCCGCGTGGAGGAGCTGCTGCCCGATCAAATGGCGCGTGTCAGCGTCGATGGCGTCGGCAAGATCGTTTCGATAGCGCTGGTCGACGATCTGACGATCGGCGATTATGTCGTGCTGCATGTCGGCTATGCGCTCGCCAAGATCGACGAGGACGAGGCGATGGCGACGCTCGCTCTGCTGCGCGAGGCCGCCGAGCTCGGAGCTGCGCCATGAAGCATGTCGACGAATATCGCGACGGCGAGCTCGCCCGCGCCATCGCGCGGCGGATAAAGGAAGAGACGCAGGGCGATCGCCAATATCGCTTGATGGAGTTCTGCGGCGGCCATACGCATGCGATCTCGCGCTATGGCATAGAAGATCTGCTGCCACAGAATATCCGCCTCATTCATGGCCCGGGCTGCCCCGTCTGCGTGCTGCCGATGGGGCGCATAGACGACGCCATCCGCCTCGCCGCGCGCAAAGAGGTCACGCTCTGCACCTATGCCGATCTGATGCGCGTGCCGGCCTCCGGCGGCTCCAGCCTGATGAAGGCCAAAGCCGACGGCGCCGATATTCGCATGGTCTATTCGACGCTCGACGCCATCGCCATCGCCGAGAAGGAGCCGGAGCGGCAAGTCGTCTTCTTCGCCATCGGCTTCGAGACCACGACGCCGCCGACCGCGCTCGCCATTCGCCTCGCGCAGAAGAAGCGCCTCGCCAACTTCTCCATCTTCTGCAATCACGTGCTGACGCCCGCGGCGATGCAGGCCATTCTCGACACGAAGGATGGCGTCGAGATCGAGGGTTTCGTCGGCCCGGCGCATGTCTCGACCGTCATCGGCTCGGCGCCCTATCGGCGTTTTGCGACCGACTATCGCAAGCCGGTCGTCATCGCCGGCTTCGAGCCGCTCGATGTGCTCCAGGCTATTTTGATGCTGGTGCGGCAGATCGACGAGGGTCGCTGCGAGATCGAGAATCAATATCGCCGCGCCGTGACGGAGACTGGAAACGCCAAGGCGATCGACGAGATGGCGGAGATTTTCGAGCTGCGTGAGTCTTTCGAATGGCGCGGCCTCGGCGAGATTCCGCAGAGCGCGCTAAAGCTGCGCGAAGCTTACGCCGAGTTCGACGCCGAAAAGCGTTTTTCGATGGTGACGCAACCGGCGCGCGACAATCCGGCCTGCGAATGCGGCGCGATATTGCGCGGCCAGAAACGTCCGCAGGACTGCAAACTATTCGGCGTCGCCTGCACGCCGGAGACGCCGATGGGCTCCTGCATGGTGTCTTCGGAAGGCTCTTGCGCAGCCTATTGGGCTTATGGAAGATTCCGGCAATATGAAACCCGGCGAAGCGAAGCGCGGATAGCGTCATGAACAAGCACGAGCCCCTCGGCCGCAAGCTCGATCTCCGCAATGGCCGCGTCGAGCTCTCGCATGGCTCGGGCGGCCGCGCCATGGCGCGGCTCATCGGAGAGATTTTTCATGCGGCCTTCGACAATGCATGGCTCTCCGCCGGCAATGACCAGGCGATCTTCGACATTCCGGCCGGGCGCATGGCGATGACGACGGACGGTTATGTCGTCTCGCCGCTGTTTTTCCCCGGCGGCGACATAGGCAAGCTCGCCGTGCATGGCACGATCAACGATATCGCCATGGCGGGCGCGCGGCCGCTGCATATGTCGGCGAGCTTCATCATCGAGGAAGGCTTTCCGCTCGCCGAGCTGAAGCGAATCGCGCAGAGCATGGGCGAGGCGTCGCGCGCGGCGGGCGTCGCCATCGTCACCGGCGACACCAAAGTGGTCGAGCGCGGCAAAGCCGATGGCGTCTTCATCTCGACGACCTGCGTCGGCATTGTTCCGGCGGGGCTCGAGCTCTCCGGCGACAAGGCGCGGCCGGGCGATGTCGTGCTGCTCTCGGGCTCCATCGGCGATCATGGCGTCGCGGTGATGTCGAAGCGCGAGAATCTCTCCTTCGAGACGCAGGTGCTGTCCGACACGGCCGCGCTGCACGAGCTCGTCGCGTCGATGGTGGAGACGGCCGGCGCCGCCATTCGCCTGATGCGCGATCCGACACGCGGCGGCGTCGCGGCGACGCTCAACGAGATCGCGCATCAGTCGCGCGTCGGCGTGCGCATAGAGGAGAGGGCCATTCCCGTGGCGCCGCAGGTCGCCGCCGCCTGCGAATTGCTGGGGCTCGATCCGCTGCATGTCGCCAATGAGGGCAAGCTGCTCGCCATTGTCGCGCGCGAGGCCGCGGATGCGCTGCTCGCGGCGATGCGCGCGCATCCGCTGGGCGCGCAGGCGGCGCGCATCGGCGAGATCGTCGCCGATGAGCATTGTTTCGTGCAGATGACGACCGCTTTCGGCGGCGGACGCGTCATCGACTGGCTCTCCGGCGAGCAATTGCCCCGCATCTGCTGAGTGAGGCGTCGAGATGAACAAGCGCGAGGACCGCAGCGAAATGGAGGGCGAGGCGACGCCGATCGCCAGCGGAGCGACAGTGCTGATCGTCGACGACGAGAAGCGCTCGCTCGAATCGCTGCGCCGCGTGCTCGGCGGCGAGTTTCAGATCGTCTGCGCGAGCAACGCCGCCGAGGCGGAGGCGGTGCTCGCCGGCGATCTCGTTCAGGTCATTCTCTGCGACCAGCGCATGCCGGGCGAGAGCGGCGTCGAATTTTTGACGCGCGTGCGCGAGAATTGGCCGGAGCCTGTGCGCATGATCATCTCCGGCTATACGGATGCGGAAGACATTATCGCCGGCGTCAACGAAGCCGGCATTTTCCAATATGTGACCAAGCCCTGGGACCCGGACCGGCTCGTGCAATCGGTGCGCGCGGCGGCGCAGCTCTACGCTTGCCAGAAGGAGGGCGGCGCGGCCCCGCCGCTCGAGGCCAAGCCCTCGAACGAACGGCTGCAGCGTCTCGCCAGCGACAGGCGACGCGCGGAGCGGAGCATGTTCGAGTTCGGCCGCATCGTCCATGCGCCGGAGAGCCCGATGCGCGCGGCGATCGCGCTCGCCCGCCGCGCGGCGGAATATGATATTTCCGTGCTGATCACCGGCGCATCCGGCACCGGCAAGGAGCTGCTCGCGCGCGCCATTCATCATGGCTCGGCGCGCGGCGAGAAGACTTTCGTCGTCGAAAATTGCGGCGCGCTGCCGGACGAATTGCTCGAGAGCGAATTGTTCGGCTGCAAGAAGGGCGCATTCACCGGCGCCTATCAGGATCGCGTCGGCCTGTTCGAGGTCGCCGATGGCGGCTCGATCTTTCTGGACGAGATCGGCGACACCTCTCCCTCCTTTCAAGTGAAGCTGCTGCGCGTGCTGCAGGAGGGCGAGATTCGTCCGCTCGGCGCGCAACGGCCGCGGCGCGTCGACGTTCGCGTCATCGCCGCCACCAATCGCAACATCGTCGCCGATGTGGAGGCGGGGCGTTTTCGCCGCGACCTCTATTATCGCCTCGCCACATTTCCGATCCATCTGCCGACGCTCGGCGAGCGGCGCTGCGACATCGCCATCATAGCGGCGCGCATACTCGTCAGCGTGAACCAGACCTTCAATCGCCGCGTGCCCGGCTTCGAGCCGGAGACGCTGCGGCTGATGGAGCGCTATGCTTGGCCCGGAAACGTGCGCGAGTTGCACAATGAGATCCAGCGCATGGTGGTGCTGAGCGACGGCGACGCCAATCTTCCGCCCGGGCTCTTGTCGGCGGCGATCGCGGATCACGGCCGCATTGCGACGACGCCCGAGGAGCAGCAGGGCCGCTTCACGCTCAAGGAGCGCGTCGAGATGCTGGAATGCGCGCTGATCAAGGAATCGCTCGAGCGCAATGGACGCAATATCAGCCATGTCGCCGACGAGCTCGGTCTGTCGCGCGTCGGATTGCGCAGCAAGATCGCCCGCTATGACATCTCGCGCGTCGTCGATGACGAAAGCTGACGTCAAATCCTACGCCAAGCATGGCGATCTCATCGCGCTGGTCGCCGGCAAGGAGGAGATCGCGCTGTCGGAGGGCGGCGAGTCGGTCTGGCTCGAGGTCATCAAGAAGATGGACGAGGTCTATGCGGACCTCATCGGCTATGAGGCCGATCTCGAGCGCAAGAACGGCGAGCTCGAGGCCGCGCGCAATTTCATTCAGAGCGTCATCGCTTCCGTCTCCGACGTGCTGGTCGTCTGCGACGAGCGCGGCGCGATATTGCAGGTCAATCCCGCTTTCGAGGAGCTCGCCGGCCGTGGCGAGGCCGAGCTGAAAGGCGCTTCCGTCGCCGCGCTCTTCGTCGAGGAGGACGTAGCGCGCGCCGCCGCCATCGTCGCCGGTCAGGCGCGCGATCCGACCAGCGCCGAATTGCGCTTTCGCACCCGCAACGGCCCTTCCGATCTGATGGCGATCAATTGCTCGCCTCTGTTCGACTCGGACGGACGGCGCGCCGGCGCCGTTTTCACCGGCCGGCCGATCGGCGAATTGCGCCGCGCCTATGAGGCGCTGCATCGCGCCCATGTCGATCTGCAGCAGGCGCAATCGCGCCTCGTCGAGCAGGAGAAGATGGCGAGCCTCGGCCGGCTCGTCGCCGGCGTCGCGCATGAGCTCAATAATCCGATCAGCTTCGTCTATGGCAATATTCATACGCTCGACCGCTATCGCAAGGCGATCGCCGCCTATCTCGAGGCGATCCATGCGGGCGCGAGCGCGAAGGAGCGTGAGAAGCTGCGCCGTGCGAGCGGCATAGACGCCATTCTCGCCGACCTCGAGCCGCTGATCGACGGCACGCTGGAAGGCGCTGTGCGCATCAGCGAGATCGTCAAGAATTTGCGCCGCCTCTCCTTCAGCACAAAGGCGCCGCGCGAGGCGGTTTCATTGTCGAAAGTGGTGGAGACCGCCGCGCAATGGGCCTCGCGTAGCAAGAAGGCCAAAGCGCGCATCGTCGCCGATCTCGAGCCCGAGCTCTACGCCTCCGGCCAGAGTGGACAGATTCATTCGGTGCTGGTCAATCTCATCGACAATGCGCTCGACGCCGTGCGCGAGGCGAAGCAGCCGATCGTCTCCATCACCGCGCGTGGCGAAGGCGATTGCGCGATCGTGATCGTCGAGGACAATGGCAAAGGCGTGCCGGAGGCGCTGCGCAGCCGTATCTTCGAGCCCTTCTTCACCACCAAGGCGGTCGGCGAAGGCACGGGGCTCGGATTATGGATCAGCTATTCGATCGCCCATGAGCATGGCGGCTCGATCGAATACGACACGCCGCCCGAAGGCGGCGCACGTTTCACGCTGCGGCTGCCGCGCGCGGCGGAAGCCGAGACGCGCGACCTGCGAACCTGAAGACCCGCGGCCCGAAGGGGGGCGGAGGGCCGCGAGTCTTCGGCTCGCATTTGTCGTCGCCTCACGAGGCGACGACGCGAATCGTCTTCTTGGCGCGAGCGTCATGCTCGTCATCGAAATCGACAGCGCTCGCTTCACGCATCTTCGAATGGTCGGCGGCGAGCACCAGATAAACCGCCGGCAGCACGAACAGCGTGAACAACGTGCCGATCGAGAGGCCCGAGGCGATGACGAGGCCCATATTGTAACGCGAGGCCGCGCCTGCGCCGCTCGCCGTGATCAGCGGCACGACGCCGAGCACCATCGCCGCCGTCGTCATCAGGATCGGGCGAAGGCGAATCGAGGTCGCCTCGAGAATCGCCTCATATTTCGTCTTGCCGAGGTGCTGCTGCTCATTGGCGAATTCGACGATGAGAATGCCATGCTTGCTGATGAGGCCCATCAGCGTCACCAGACCCACTTGCGTGTAGATGTTGATGCTCGCGCCGCCGAAGCCCAACATGATGAAGACGAGCGCGCCGGCGATCGACATGGGCACGGAGACGAGAATGATGAGCGGATCGCGGAAGCTCTCGAATTGCGCCGAGAGCGCCAGGAAGATGATGATCAGCGCGAAGCCGAAGGTCGTCGCGAATCCGCTCGACTCCTGCACGAACTGTCGCGACGCGCCGGCGTAGTCGATCGTGTAGGACGGCGGCAGCGTCTGCGCGGCGACCTCCTTCAATGTCTCCAGCGCCTCGCCGGCGATGACGCCCGGCGCAGCCACTCCGGAGATGGTGAAGGAGTTGATCTGCTGGAAGTGATTGAGCGATTCCGGAACGACCTGGGTCTCGAACCTCGCCACCGTCGACAGCGGCACGGAAGAGCCGTCGGCAGTCTTGATGTAATAATTCAAGATCTGATCCGGATTGAGCCGGAACTGCTGCGCCATCTGCGGAATGACCTTGTACGAGCGCCCGTCCAAACCGAAATATTGCGTGTAGCCGCCGCTCAATCCCGTGGTGAGCGCGCCGCCGACGTCGACCATTCTGAGACCGAGCTGCGCCGTCTTCTCTCGATCGATGACGAGCGACATCTGCGGCTGGTCGATCTTCAGATCGGTGTCGAGAAACATGAACTTGCCCGTCGCCAGCGCCTTGGACAGGACGTCGCGGGAAATGCCGTTGATCTTCTCGAATGTGTCGGTGCTCTGCACCACGAATTGAATCGGCAGACCATTCGAGCCCGGCAGCGGCTGCGGCTGGAAGGTGACGAGACGCTGTCCCGGCACCGCCTGCGCGAGCTCCTGCTGGAGCGTCTGCTGAAGCTGCTCGGCGCTGATCTTGCGCTTGTCGGCCGCCGTGAGGACGACGCCGCCGAAGATAAGGCCGGGCGTGACGATCTGGAAGGAGCTCGTCATCTCCGGATGCTTGGCGAAGGTCTTATACACCTGATCGCCATAGTAGAGCTTCTGTTGCAGCGTGGCGTTGGGCGCGGAGGTCGATTGCGCGAAGACGACGCCCTGATCCTCATTGGGCGCGAGCTCGTTCTTCGAATTGGAATAGAGCCAATAGATGCTCACCAGCACGAGGACGCCGAAAGTGAGCGTCACCGGCACGAAATGCAGGGAGCGCTCCAACAAATGGTGATAGCGATCCTTGACCCATTCCATCTTGGCGTCGATGAATTCGACGATTTTCGTCTCCAACGTCTCATGGCCGGGCTGCGGCGCTTTCAACACCAGCGCGCAGCTCACCGGCGACAGCGTCAGCGCGATGACGGCGGAGACCGTCACGGCTCCCGCCAGAGTGAAGGCGAATTCGACGAAGAGCGCGCCGGTGAGACCGCCCTGAAAGCCGATCGGCACATAGACGGCGATCAGCACGATGGTCATGGCGATGATCGGCCCGGCGAGCTCGCGCGCCGCCTGCAGAGCGGCGTCGAATGGCTTCAGGCCTTCGGCGAGATGGCGATTGACGTTCTCGACGACGATGATGGCGTCGTCGACGACGAGGCCGATCGCCAGCACGAGCGCCAGCAGCGTCAGCAGATTGATCGAGAAGCCGAGCGCCAGCAGAATGGTGAATGTGCCGATGAGCGACAGCGGAATCGCGACGATCGGAATCACCACCGAGCGCCAAGAGCCGAGGAACATGAACACGACGCCGGTGACGATGAGAATCGCCTCGATCAGCGTGTGGATCACCTCGTCGATCGAGCTGTTCACGAAATCGGTCGTGTCATAGACGATGTCGCTGTTCAGCCCCTGCGGCAGTGATTTCAGAATGTCCGGATAGGCCTCCTTGACGCCTTTGACGACGTCGAGGAGATTGGCGTTGGGCGCGACGAGTATGCCGATATAGACGGCCTTCTTGCCGTTGAACGCCACCGAGGATTCGTAATCCTCGGAGCCGAGCGTCACATTGGCGACGTCGCGCAGCTTCACATTGGCGCCGTTCACCTGCTTGACGACGAGATTGCGGAACTCCTCGAGCGAGTGCATCGAGGTCGCCGCGGTGAGCGTCACCTGCACCATCTCGCCCTTCGTCGAGCCGAGACCCGCGATATAGTCATTGCCCTGCAGCGCGGCGCTGAGCTCGCTCGCGGTGAGGCCATAGGCGGCGAGCTTGACCGGATCGAGCCATGCCCTCAGGGCGAAAGTCTTGCCGCCGATGAGCTCGGCCGTCTGCACGCCGGGCACGGATTGCAGGCGCGGCTGCACGACGCGGATCAGATAATCGGTGACCTGGCTCGACGTCAGAATATCGCTATTGAAGCCGATATACATGGCGTCGGTCGTCTGGCCGATCTTCACCGTGATGATCGGCCGCTGCACGGCGTTGGGCAGCTGATTGAGCACCGAGTCGATCTTGGTGCTGATCTCGGTCAGCGCCTTGCCGGAATCATAGTTGAGCCGCAGATTGGCGGTGATCGTGCTCGTGCCGACCTGGCTCGTCGAGGAGAGATAGTCGATGCCATTCGCCTGCGCGATGGCGTTCTCCAGCGGCGTGGTGACGAAGCCGGCGACGGTCGCCGGATCGGCGCCGAAGTAGGAGGTCGTCACCGTGACCACGGCGTTCTGCGTGCGCGGATATTGCAGCGTCGGCAGAGTGAAGAGCGAGCGCAGGCCCAGCACCAGGATCAAGAGGCTCACCACCGAGGCGAGCACCGGGCGACGCACGAAAATGTCGGTGAAACGCATTGTCGAGGTCTCCGTTCACTGATCCACGGGCTTGGGATTGGCGTCGACCGGCGGCTGCGGCGTGTCGGAAATATTCAGCGGCGCGCCGTTTCTGAGCTTCACTTGTCCGGCGGTGACGACGCTCGCGCCTTCCGCGACGCCTTCCAGCACTGCGACCTCGTCGCCGCGCGTCGCGCCGAGGCGCACGAAAGTCTGCTGCGCGACGAGGCCGGAGCCCGCCGGCGCGCCCTTGCCGCCTTCCGCTCCGCTCTTCTGCACGAGAAACACGGAATTGCCGAAAGGCGCATAGACGATCGCGGTCTGCGGCAGAGTGATCAGGCGCTCGGGCTTTCCGGTCACTATGTCGATCGCGGCGAACATGCCCGGCTTGAGCTTGCGGTCGGCGTTGGCGAGGCTGGCGCGCACCTGCACATTACGGCTCGCCTGATCGACCTTGGAGTTGATCGCGACGATCTTGCCGGTGAAGGGCTGTCCGGCGAAGGCGTCGACGCTCGCGCCGATCGACTGGCCGACCTCTATGCCGTTCAGCGCCTGCTGCGGCAGAGTGAAATCGAGATAGATCGGATCGAGCGCCTGCAGCGTCACGATGACGGCGCCGGCCCCGATATATTGGCCGAGATCGACGGCGCGAATGCCGAGACGCCCGGTGAAGGGCGCGCGCAATGTCTTCTGCGCGATGACCGCCTCCTGCTGCGCGACTTCCGCCTCCGCGCTCTTGAGATTGGCGAGATCGGTGTCGACGGTCGCCTGGCTCGCGGCGTGAATCTTCAATTGCGCCTGATCGCGGCGCAGATTTATGCCGGCGAGCTCGGCGGCCGCCTTTTGCGAGGCGAGCTTGGCGAGATCGGTGTCCTTGCGCAATTCGAGCAGGAGCTGGCCTTCCGTCACTTCCTGGCCGGATTGGAAGTGAATCTTCTCGACAATGCCCGACGCCTCGAGCGCGAGATCGGCGCCGTTGACGGCGCGGAACGTGCCCACGGCGGTGAGCTTCGGCCGCCATTCCTGATAGGCCGCCGTCGTCGCCGACACGGTCTGCGGCGGATTGGCCAGGGAGGCGAGGAAGCCCTTGATCATCACATTGCGGAAGGCGTTGAAGCCATAGAGTCCGCCAAAGACGAGAGCGACGATCGCGAGCATGATCGCCATCGGCTTCGCCAATGGTCCAAAACGATCCTGCAGCAAAGTTCTAGCGACCATCTCGAGCGTCCTCCGCCTGGGCTCTGATCGCCGCGGCGATCGGCGATGTAGCGATTATATCTGTGGGCTTGGCCTGCGAGGCCGGCGTCTCGTCGATGCGGTTCCACCAGCCGCCGCCGAGCGATTGCAGCAGCGCCGCCGTATCGGCGAAGCGCGCCGCCTGCGCCTTCACGCGGGCGAGACGGGCATTGAGCAGAGTCTGCTCGGCGTTGAGCACGATCGAATAGGTCGTCGAGCCGGCGCGATATTGCGCGCGGGCGATCTCGAGGCTCTCGGCCGCCGCCTTCTCCGCCGCGACCTGCGCGCGCAAAGTGCCGGCGTCGAACTTCACCGCCTGCAGAGAGTCGGCGACATTCTGGAAGGCGGAGATGACCGTGGAGCGATATTGCGACGCCGCTTGCTCGAAGGCGGCGACCTTCGCCTCGCGCGTGTGGAACAGCGAGCCGGCGTCGAAGGCCTTGGCCGAGGCTTGCGCGGCGAGCGTGTAGACCAATGTCTGCGGCGAGAAGAGCGTCGTGAAATTCGTCGCCTGAGCGCCGCCTGTCGCGCTGAGCGAGAATTGCGGCAGCATATTCGCCGTCGCCACGCCGATCTCCGCGCTCGCCTGATGCAGCTGATTCTCGGAGGCGAGAATATCCGGCCGCTGGCGCACCAGCGTCGAGGGCAGGCTGACCGGCAATTCGCCGGGCAGGCGCAGGCCGGAGAGATCGACCGCCTCGCCTTTGTCGGCGTTGGGGAAACGGCCGAGATAGGCCATCAGCAGATTGCGCGTCTGCGCGCGCGCCTTCTCGAGCGGCGGCAACGTCGCCTGCGCCTGCGCCAGCTGCGCGCGCTCGGAGAGCACGTCGGCCTGGCTGACGGCGCCGAGCTCGAAGCGCTTTTCCAGGAGATCGAGCTGCTGGCGATAGGCGGCGATGAGATCGCGCGTCACCTTGATCTGCGAGGCGTAGGAGGCGTCGGTGATCGCCGCGGTGACGACATTGGCGGTCAGCGCCAGATAGGTCGCCTCGAGCTGGAAGCGCTTCTGCTCGGCGGCGGCCGTGTCGCTCTCCAAAGTGCGCCAGGACTTGCCGAAGACGTCCGGCGCGAAGGAGACCGAGACATTGGCGTTGTGCAGCCCGTAGACGAAGGTCGAGGCCGAGCTGGAGGAAGAGGACGACGACGAGCTCGAGGAGGCGAGACTGCCGTATTGCGCTGTCGTCACCTGCTGGCGCGTAAAGCTGTCGCCGAGCGTCGCCTGCGGCAGGAAGGTGGCCGAATCGGCTTCGATCATCTCGCGCGCCTGCCGCAGCGCCGCCTCGGCCGCCGATATGTCGGGATGATTCGCCACCGCCTCGGCGACCAGCGCCGATATCTGCTTGGAGCGGAACAGCTTCCACCATTCGCCGGGCACATCGCGGCCCTGGGCGAAACGCTGCGCGGAGCCGCCGGCGGCCGCCGCGGATAGGGTGGAGGCTCCGATCTTGCCATAGCCGGCCCCCGCCGGCCCCGGAGGCGGAACGAAATCCGGCCCGACCGCGCAAGCGGAAAGCCCCAATGCCGCAATTGTGGCGGCGGCGAGCGTGGCTGCGCCGCGCGCGGCGGTCCGCCCACGTCCCCGACAAGGCGCAGTTTTCGCTTGGAGGACGCGGCTTCGCGAAAATTTCGGCATGACCCTCTCGAAAACTGAACCGTTCAGTTTTAATATTAATGCAAGGGCCGAGTGTCAATGCTAAAACTGAACGGTTCAGTTTTTCCCGGGGATGGATTCGGGGCGCGAAGGCTGAGAACAAGACCCGCAGCGGGCGGAGGAACTAGGATGACGCGGGTGGACCGAACGATATGACCGAAGAAGTGGACACGCCGACGACGGAGCCGGCCGCGGACCATGTCCCGAACCGAAAGGAATGTCAGATCCTCTCGGCGGCGCGGACGCAATTTCTGGAGCAGGGCTTCGCTGAGACGTCCATGGACGCGATCGCGCGGGCGGCGGGTGTGTCGAAGGCGACGCTCTACGCCTATTTCCCGAGCAAAGAGACGCTGTTTCGCAATCTCATCGAGATCGAATGCAGCCAGAAATGCGCCGCCGTGCCCGCGCCCGATTTCGATCTCGGAGCCGAGCAGGCGCTGCGCGAGCTGTGCGCGCATTTCGTCGCGCGTTTCTTGACCAAGGAATGGTCCGCCTTTTTTCAAGCCGTTTCGAGCGAGCGTTGGCGCTACCCGGAGCTCTGCCACCTCTATTTCAACAGCGGTAAGAAGAATGTCCTCGACTTCGTCGCCGCCTCTCTCGACGAGGCGAAGGCGAGAGAGCTGCTCGCCTTCGACGACGCCCATATGGCGGCGGAGCAATTGCTGCATCTCACCGTCTCGGACCTGCCCATGCGCGTCGCGCTGGGATTGGAGTTGCGCAGCGAAGCCGAATATGAGCGGGTGATGGAGTCCGGCCTCGCGGTATTTTTGAAGGCCTATGGGACGGACGTCTGAGGCGGGGCGCAACGCCCCCTCCCCAACCCTCCCCCCCAACCCTCCCCCGCTTCGCGGGAGAGGGGGAAGATTCCTCGCGTCGTCGAGATTTCGCGCAAGGTTCGCCGCCCTCTCCCGCGATAGCGGGAGTGTGAGGGAGGGGACCTCCCACCGTCGCTAGAGTCTTTCGTTTTGACGCGTTTCCAACGCCGAACCGGCGTCCACTTCGGCTGGAAACGCTCTAATGCGCCGGGCCCATGGCGCGACGGCAGGCGCCTTCGCATTCCTTGCAGACTTCCGCGCAGATGCGGCAGTGCTCGTGATGCTTGGCGTGGCGGCGGCATTCTTTCTCGCAGGCGCGACACATATCGACGCAGGCCTGCAGAACGGCGCGCATCGCCGTCTCATCCGTCGCGCTGCGACGCGAGGCGATGGCGCCCGTCGCCAGGCATAGGTCCGCGCAATCCTGATCGAGCCTGATGCAGCGGCGGAGCTCGGCGACATTCTCCTCGCAGAGGCAGGCGTCGGCGCAAGCGGCGCAGGCCTGAGCGCAATCGAAACAGGCGGTGACGCATTCGACGAGCGCGGCGTCGGCGCGGCCGCGCGTCTGCGGATGGCTGGCGATTATGGCTTCGACATGCATGAGACGTCCTTCCGGATTTTGTTCAGGGCTTTGCGGCGCGCTCGGGCTTAGTGACGTGCTCGGGCTTGCCCTTGCGCTTCGTCGCGGCGAATTCTTCGAGCTGCTTCTCGGTCATCGATTCGAGCATCGAGCGCGAGGCTCCCTCGAGCGCGCTCTTTGGAATCTCGCCGCGCTTGGCCGCGAGCGCAGCGCCGGCGGCCATTTGCTGAGCCTTCGATTTCGCGGGCATCGCCTTCTCCCATCGTGATCTTCGACGGCGACGGATAACTCCGCACGCGCCGAGTCGTTCCGGCGGCCCGTCCCGGCAAAGCGCCAGAATCCGCTTGGCCGTCCGGCTATGCGGCGCTAAGAATGGCGTCGCATTTTTTTGACGATCTCGGGTCTACGCGATGTTTCAGATTTCAGACGACGCCGCTTTGAGGCGTCGGGAGCGGCTCCTCCTCTCGCAATGCCTCAGCGGCGATCATCGCGACGAGCTCTCCGAGCGCCCCTCCTCCGCGGCTCCGGCCGACGACGACTGCATTCGTGCGGAATTCCTGTCCTTTCTCATCCGCGGCGGCGACGAGCGACGCAAGCCGACCCATAAAGGCGTGCGTCTGCGCGGAGCCTATATCGTCGGCGATCTCGACCTCTCCGCCAGCGACGTCAAATGGCCGATCGAGCTCGAAAATTGCTGGATCGCCGGCAAGGTGGACATCAGCGACGCGAGCCTTCTGACGCTCAGCCTGAGAGGCAGCCGCATCGCGGGCCTCGATGGCGAGCTCGTGAAGGTGCGCGGCGTGCTCACGCTCGCCAACGGCTTTCTGAGCGAAGGCGTCGTCGTGCTCTCGGGAGCGGAGATCGGCGGCGCGCTCGACTGCAGCGGCGGCGCCTTCATCAATCCGAAAGGCAATGCGCTGGAGATATTTCGGGCGAAGCTCGCCGATTGCTTCCTCTCCGGCGTCAACGAACCGACCGACCCGCACAAACGACCTTTCACCGCGCGCGGCGGCGTGTTCCTGACCGGCTCGAAGATCGGCGGATCGGTCTATTGCAACAATGGGAATTTTTATGCGTCCGAAGAGCCCGCCGAGAACGACGACGACCGTCGCGACGCCCTCAATTTCGCCGGCGCGGAGATCGCCGACACGCTCGCTCTGCGCGGCGTCTATTGGGTCGTCGGCAAGCTCGATCTGCGGGGCGCCACGATCGACAAGCTCCAGGACGAGACGGATATCGGACGGCTGACGCTGCGCCACCCGCGCGACGGTGAGCCGCCGACGCCCAATCTCATGCTCGACGGCCTCGTCTTTCGGCGCTTCTCGGACACGCCGACAGACTTCAAGAATCGCAGGAATATTCTCGTCCATCAGATCGAGCGGCATCTCGCCGCCGACTTCCGCCCGCAGCCCTGGGAGCAGGTCATCAAAGTGCTGCGCGAGATGGGGCGCCCCGAGGATGCGCGCCGCATCGCCATCGAGAAGCAGACGCGGCTGCGCCGCGCCGGCAAGATCGGCAAATTTCTCCGGCTCCCGCACCTCTTGTTCGGGGGCCTGTTGGGCTATGGCTATCGTCCCGGCGGCGCGCTCGTCGTCATATTGGGCGTGTGGCTGTCATGCGCCGGCGTCTATCAGCACGCCTTCGAAAATGGCGCGATCGCCCCGGCGAAGACCGTTCTGCAAAACCCTGTCGCCGCGCTGGACTGCGATCCCCACGCCACGGAGACGAAGCCCGGATGCTACGCCGGACCGGCGAAGAGCTACGGCTTTTCGGCGCTGAGCTTCTCCGCCGATCTGCTCTTTCCCTTCGTCGATCTGCAGCAACGCAAGGAATGGGCGCCCGTCGTGATCGAGCCGACGGGCGCGACGACCGGCGCCGATGGCCATATCCACTATTCGTCCTTCCAATGGAGCGACACGGGACTCGGCGTCCGCCGCGTGATGTGGGCCGAGATCGCTTTCGCCTGGTTCGCGGCGGGCGTGCTCGGCGCGGTCGCCGCCGGATTGGTGAAGAAGGACTGACTCTCAGCCGCGCCGAACGCGCCGCCACGCGCCCGGCAGCTTGCCGCCGCTCGCGAGATAGACGCCGAGCGAGACGGCGAGAAGCGCCGCCTGCTCGATGAGCGAAGGGATTTCCCCGAGGATCGGAATGGCGATCAGCGCCGCCATGGGCGGCACCAGAGCCGAGAAGGCCGCGCCGGCCGAAGCGCCGAGAATCTCTATGCCCTTGCCAAAGAGAAACAGTGCGACGATCGAGACCATCACGCCCTGGAACAAGGTCTGGATCACAATGTCGCGCAATGGCGCGTCCATCCCATGCAGGCCGTGAAAAGCGAGATAGAGCGGCCCATAGAGAATGAGCGAGCCGGTCGAGACCAGCGCCGCCGCATGCAGAGAATCGAGCCCGGAGGCGCGCAGCACGATCGCATAGCCGGCCCAGATGAAGGCCGCGCTCAAAAGCAGAATATGGCCGATCTGCGTCTCGCCGAGCGACAAGGCGCCGGGCCCTGCGATCGTCGCGCCGCCCAAAGCGATGAGCGCATAGCCGATCAAGCGGCTCGCGGTGAAGCGCTCTCTGGTCAAAAGCCAGGAGAGCAGCGCGACGAAGAGCGGCATGGAGCCCGGCAGCAGCGCCCCCGCATGAGCGACCGGCGCGAGCTTGAGGCCGCTCGCGGCGACGAGCACATAAGGCGCGCCGGCGCTGCAGACGAGAATGAGGAGCCGCAGCGGGCCGAGCCGCTCGAGCGCGAGGCCCTTGCGCAGCACGACGGGAAACAGCAGCACGCCCGCCGCGCCGAAGCGCAGCATTGTGAGATCATAGACCGAGAGCGTGGTCGTCACGCCGAGCCGCGTGACCGCGATCCATGTCGCCCAGACGATGACGGCGCTGACGCCGAACACCGCCCCCGTAGCGTATCGCGTCGTCTGCGGAGCGCCTTCGACGATCCCCTCGCTCATCAGTCATCCCTTCGCCACTCGAAACTTCGCCACTCATAATCGAGCGCGGACGAAAGCGCGAGCTTCTCCTCTTCGCCGCAATTTCGCCGCGGCTGCGTTTGACCGCGCCGCGCGCCGCGCCATCTCACGCCAATGTCTTCGTCCCTGTCGACCTCTCTGCCCATTGGCGAGCTCTTCCTGCTCGGCTTCCGCACGCCGCATGTTCCGCCCTGGATGCACGATTTCGCGCGCGACCATGGCCTCGGCGGCGTCATCCTCTTCGACTACGACTGCATCGACCGCAAATATGAGCGCAATATCTTCGATCCGGCTCAGGTGAAGGCGCTCTGCGCAGAGATCCATGCGCTTCCCTCGCGCCCGCTGATCTTCATCGATCAGGAGGGCGGCAAGGTGCGCCGACTGAAGGAGGAGCGCGGCTTCCGCCCGCTGCCGAGCGCGCGCCAATTCGGCCGGCTGACGGCGATCGAACGGCTGGAGATCCTGCGGCCCGCCTATCTCGAATTGCGCGATCTCGGCATAGACGCCGATCTCGCGCCCGTCGTCGATCTCGACATCGATCCCGACAGTCCCGACATAGGCTCGGCGCAGCGCAGCTTTTCCGCCGATCCGCAGATCGTCGAAGATTGCGTCGCGGCGCTCGTCGAGGTCGCCCGCTCGACAGGCGTGAAGCTCTGCCTCAAGCATTTTCCCGGCACCGGCGGCGCCAAGGTCAATCCGCATGATCATGTGATGGATCTTTCCGACTGCCTCACCGACACGCAAGTAAAGATCTTCGAGACGCTGGCGCCGCGCGTGCCCATGGTTCTGTTCAGCCATGGCGTGGTGAATCAATGGGAGAAGGACACGCCCTGCTGTCTCTCCGCCGTCGCCGTGCGCAAATTGCGCGAATGGGCGCCGGACGCCGTCATATTGACCGACGATCTGCAGATGCAGGGCGTGCAGAAGCTGATGACGACGGGCGAAGCCTCGCTGCGCGCCTTGCGCGCCGGCGCAGATTTCATCCTCATCGGCAATAATATGAAGGACGAGCAGGAAGACGCCGCGCGCTATGCGCAGGCTCTGCTCGAAGCCTGCGAAAAGGACGCGACGATGTGCGACAAAGCGCACGCCGCGATCGAGCGCATCCGGCGCCTGAAGGCGTGACGCGAAGCGCATGCGGATCGAATGCGAGCCTCTAAGGCTCGCATCACGCGCGTCACCACTCCTCGGCGGAGCGCTCGCCCGCGACCCAGGTCGCGACGATGCGAATGCTCTGTGGATCGAAGGCCGTCATATCGGCGCGATAGCCGGCGACGAGCCGGCCGAGCCTCTTTCCAAGTCCGAGAAAATTCGCCGGATTGGTCGAGGCGAAAACGAGCGCGCGCTCGAGCGGGACATCGAGCAGCGAGACACAATTGCGCACGGCGCTCGCCATATCCAGCGCCGCGCCGGCGAGCGTTCCATCCGCCGTCACGCAGCGCCCGTCCTCCACGAAAATCTCGCGGCCCTGTAGCACGAACGCCTTGGCGCTTCCGCCGACCGGCGGCATGGCGTCGGTGACGAGCATGGGATGGCCGAGGCCGGCGCGCAGAGCGAGACGCAGCATGGCCGGATCGACATGCTCGCCATCGACGATGAGGCCATAATAGGCGGACGGAGATTCGAGCGCGGCGGCGATCGGCCCCGGCTCGCGGCTGGCGAGCGGACGCATGGCGTTGAAGAGATGGGTGAAGCCGGTCAGCCCCTCGCTCATCGCCGCGCGCGTCTGCGCATAATTCGCCATGGAATGGCCGAGCGCGAGCTTGCAGCCGCCAGCGACGAGCTCTGAAACAAAGCCCGGCGGCGCCTCCTCCGGCGCGAGCGTGACGAGCGAGACGCCCCCCGGCGGCGGCGCGAGCAATTCGATATGATGCGGCTCCGGCGCGCGGCAAAGATCGGCGCGATGCACGCCGAGCCGCTCCCGCGAGATGAACGGCCCTTCGAAATGCACGCCGAGCACGCCGGGCGCCTGCGGCATGATCTTCGTCACGGCGCTCTTGGCCGCGATCATTTTCTCATCCGTATCGGTGATGAGCGTCGGCAGCAGCGAGGTCGTGCCGAATTTGCGATGCGCGTGAAGAATCGTCGCGATCGCCTCCGGCGTCGGCTCGTCGTTGAACAGAATATCGCCGCCGCCATTCACCTGAATGTCGATGAAGCCCGGCGCGAGCCAGACGCCCTTCGGCAGCTCGACGACGCTCGCGCCGCGCGGAATCTCGCGGCGCAGAATGAGCGAGACGATGTCTTCGCCCTCGATCACCACGGCGCAGTCGCGATGCGCCGACTCGCCGTCGAAGACGACATCGGCGGCGATCATTCGGCGCTGCTCCTCGCTCATCGCGTGCGCGTCACCTTCTGCAAATGCCGCGGGCGATCGACGTCGACGCCGCGCGCCGCGGCGAGCTGCGCCGCCATCGCATAGAAGCTCTGAATGAGGCAGATCGCATCCGTCTCGGGATGATCCGGCGCGAGCGTCGGCAGGCGGCTGCGCGTCTCATCCTCGCGATCGGTGGTGAACAGCGCCGCGCCTTTGCCGCGCAGATCATCGGCGAGGCGTCGCATGCCGATCGCCGCCTCGTCGGTCGGCGTGAACATTAAAATCGGATAGAGCGGCGAGACGAGCGACACGGGCCCATGCATGAATTCCGCCGAGCTGAACGCTTCAGCGTGGAGATTGGCGGTTTCCTTCAGCTTCAACGCCGCTTCGCGCGCAATGGCGAGCGTCGGTCCGCGCCCTATGGCCACGAGACTCTCGGCGCGCGAAAAAGCGTCGACCAATCGCGACCAGTCGAGCTCGGCCGCGCGCGCGAGCCGCTCCGGCAGGCGCGCCAACGCGTCATCGAGCGCGCGATCCTGCGACCATAGCGCGACGAGACGCGCCAGCGCGGCGAGAGAGGCGATGAAAGTCTTCGTCGCCGGCACGGCGAATTCCGGCCCCGCCGCCATGGG
Organism: Methylosinus sp. is20ea; assembly: GCF_059718135.1. Taxonomy (NCBI): domain Bacteria; kingdom Pseudomonadati; phylum Pseudomonadota; class Alphaproteobacteria; order Hyphomicrobiales; family Methylocystaceae; genus Methylosinus; species Methylosinus sp. is20ea. Next base: position 1,216,142 of record NZ_AP046088.1, read on the forward strand.
CAGGACGAATTCGCATTGCGCGGCGAGATCGCTCTCGGTCTCATTGACGAGGCAAGCGGTGACGGCGCCGCTGCGGCGCGCGGCGGCGGCCTGCTCGATGAGATCATTGCTGCCGCCAGATTGCGAGATCGCCAGGAAAAACTGGCCGTCGAGCCGCAGCGCGCCGCCATAGACGCTCGTTATATTCGGCGCGGCGGCGGCGACCGGCAGGCCGAGGCCGCGCTCGATGAGATGCTTGGCGAATGCGGCCGCGTGAGCGGAGCTGCCGCGCGCGCAAGTGACGACGACGCGGGGAGACACATTGCGCAGGCGCGCGACGAGCGGCGCGAGACGCGCTGCGATCTGCTCCTGCTGCCGCGCGACCGCATGGGGCGCCTCGCGCGCTTCGATCGCCATTTGATTGTCATGCTTGATCATCGGCGGCTCTGCTGCAGCTCTATCGTCGCCCCCCGCCCGCGCCCTTATGTCACAAGAGCGCGCTGCGAGCGAGCGCGAAATCCCTTACGCGGCTGCGTCCTCGCTTGCGATTTTCGCCGCGAGGGCCGAACTCTAGCGACGAGGAGGCGCGTAAATGGAAACGGAACGTCCGAGCCCACGCTACACGACGATCGACGCATGGGAGCCGCGCGAGATTCTCGACGCGATGATCGAAGGACAATTCGCCGCCGTCGCCGCCGTTCGCGCGGCACGCCCTGCGATGGAGGCGGCGGCGCTCGCCGTCGTGCAGCGCTTGGCGCGCGGCGGACGCATCGTCTATGTCGGCGCCGGAACCTCCGGCCGGCTCGCCGTGCAGGACGGCGCCGAGCTGACGCCGACCTTCAGCTGGCCGCAGGAACGGCTGCTGCTGCTGATGGCGGGCGGCGACGACGCGCTGCTGAAAGCCGTCGAAGGCGCGGAGGACGAGTCGGGCCTCGGCGCCGAGCTGATGCGCCGCCACGCGATCGGCGAGGCCGATGTCGTCATCGCCGTCGCCGCGAGCGGCACGACTCCTTTCACCCTCGCCTGCCTGCGCGAAGCGGGGCGACGCGGCGCGCTGACGATCGGCGTCGCCAATAATCGCGACGCGCCGCTGCTCACGCAGGCGGAACATGCGGTGTTTCTCGACACGGGATCGGAAGCGATCGCCGGCTCGACGCGGATGAAGGCCGGCACGGCGCAACGCATCGCGCTGCTGATGCTGTCGTCGCTGGTGATGATTCTGCAGGGCAGAGTCTATGAGGGGCTGATGGTGGACGTGCAGGCCTCCAACAAAAAGCTCGTGCGGCGCAGCGAGCGCATCCTCGCGCGGCTCACCGGCCGCGCGAGCGCCGAGATCGACGCGGCGCTCGCGCGCGCAGACGGCAGCGTCAAACTGGCCTATCTTCTGCTGGAGGGCCATGGGCTCGGCGAGGCGCAGGCGGCGCTCGACTGCTCGCGCGGGCATTTGCGCCGCGCGGTGGAGGCGCTCGCCGCCGGGACGCAATCTCGATCTTTCTAACCGGCGGGCCCGATTTTTAATGCGTCTTCGTCACCCTGACGTATAAATACTCGCCAAAGAGGAATCGCGAGAGCATGACAGTCAACAAGATCGACGCGCTGCTGGCTCTGCGCCGCGAAGGGCGCTTTCTCGTCGGGCGAGACCGCATCAAGCTGCTGGAGGCCGTGGCGGAATACGGCAGCATCACCAAGGCCGCAAAGGTCGTCGGCTTCAGCTACAAGACCGCCTGGGACGCGGTGAACGCCATCAATAATCTGCTGCCCAACCCCGCCTTCGTCACCAAGGCCGGCGGCCGCTCGGGCGGCGGCGCCGAGGTGACGCCGGAGGGCCGTCGGCTCATCGCCACCTTCCACCGGCTGGAGGAGCGGATGTCGCGCATCTCCTCGCTCATCGCCGAGGAGGGGCTCGAGGATCAGGACGATTTTCTGCTCTGGAGCGTGGGCGTCAAAATTTCGGCGCGCAATGTATTCCAGACGGAAGTCGTGTCGGTGAAGAAATGGCCGGTCGACGTCGAGGTGACGCTGCGCGTCTCGCCGGAGACCATCATTCACGCCATCGTCACAAATGATTCGGCGGTCGAGCTCGGCCTCGAGCCGGGGCGCAAGACGCTGGCGCTGATCAAATCCTCCTTCGTCCATCTCACGCCGGTCGATCATGTCCCGGCCGGGACGCGCAATCAATTCGCGGGCGTGGTGCGGCGACGAATCGACGCGGAGCGCAATAGCGAGGTGCTGCTCGACATAGGCGCGGGCAAGACGATGCACGCCGTCGTCCCGCGCCAGACGGCGGAAGACCTCGGTATCGCCGAAGGCGAGCGCGCCGTCGCGAGCTTCAGCCCGACCGACGTCATTCTCGCGGTCGACTGACCTCGAATTCCATATTGCTTGAAGAACGATCAATCGGCGGGCCTCCCGCCGAGAAAATGAGCGCTCGTGTCGATTGACACGGCCGCGGCGGCGCTTTTATGTTTTCATTATGTATCACTGCAACATAACGAATCGGATCACCCTCCGCCCCAGCCGCCGCAGCGTCGTCGCGGCCATCCCTTCTGCGCTCGGCGTCGCCCTGCTCGGCAGGCCCGCGCGGGCGGCGGATGAGCGCCTCGTCGTCGTCACCAGCTTCCCGGAAGAGCTGACGACGCGTTACGAATCCGAGTTCGAGAAGCTCCATCCGGGCGTTCACGTCCAATTCGTCTGGAAGCAGTCGCGCGACGCGCTCGCCCTGCTGAGCGAGAAGGACCAGGGCGGCGCCGACGTCTATTGGGCCCCCGCTCTCGGAAACTTCCCTATATTGCGCGACCGCGGCGCTTTCCAGAAATTCTCGGTCGACCGGGCGGCGCTGCCGGGCCGGCTCGGCGGGCAAATCCTGTCGGACCCGAATGGGCTGTTCGAGGCCTATGACGTCGCCGGCTATGGAATCGTCGTGGACCCTGCGGCGCTCGCGCGCGATGGGCTGAAGCCGCCCAAGAGCTGGAGCGACCTCGCCTCCCCCGCCTATGCCGGGCGCATCGTCATGCCGATTCCCGCCAAGGTCGGCTTCTCCCCGGCGCTCTACGACATCATCCTGCAATCGGAGGGCTGGGAGCGCGGCTGGGCGCTGCTCGGCGAGATCGCCGGCGGCGCGGAGCTGCTCGGCTCCGGCGCCGGCCCGACCGCGACGGTCAAGGAAGGGCGCGCGGCGCTCGGCCTGACGATCGATTTCTTCGCCTTCAACGCGCTGGCCAATGGCGAATCCATCGCCTTCGTCTATCCTGAGAAGACCGCCTTTCTGCCGGCCCATATCGCCATCACGGCGGCGACGCGCCGTTTCGATGCGGCCAGGGCATTCGTCGATTTCACGCTTTCGACCAAGGGCCAGAAGCTGATGATGGAGGCCGACAGCAGCCGTCATCCGGCGCGGCCCGACTCCTATGCCGACAAGCCGGCGGCGGTCGTCGACCCCTTCGCTCTGCCGCCGGGAACCTTCTACCCTTATGACGCCGAGATCGGCCGCCGTCGGCCGGGCCTCGTCAGCGTGCTGTTCGATCTCGCCATCGCCGAGCGCCACGCCGAGACGCAGCGCCTGTGGCGCGCCATTCACGCCGCCGAGACGCGGCTCGCCGCCGCCCCCGACGCCACCGGAAGCGCCGCCGTCGCCAAGGCGCGCCGGCTCGCCGGCTTCACGCCCGTTTCCGTGGCGCAAGCGAATGATTCCGCTTTTCTCGATCGCTTTTCCAGCCGCGAGTTGAAGGACGGCGACCTCGCCGCCCGTTGGCGTGCAGAAACTTCATCGGCCCGAGCCGAGGCGCTGAGCCTCGTCGCTTCCGCCGAGCAGCGCCTGTGAGGCGGCGGCTTCTCCTTCCATTGGCGCTGATCTTTCTGTCCGCCGGCGCGCCCTATGAAAACGCCAAGCTCGATGGCGACGCCTTCTCCCGGCCGCTCGCCGGGCTGGACGAGAGCTTTTTGCGCGCCTTTCGGCAGGGAAGCGCGCTGTTCCGCCAGGCCTGGGTGATCGGCCCCTCGCAGGACCAGAGCGAGATCACCGGGCTCGGCCCGCTCTATAATCGGCTGTCCTGCATCGCCTGCCATGTGAAGAATGGTCGCGGCCCGGCGCCGGACCCGGAGAATGGGATCGCCCGCGCCATGGTGGTGCGGCTCGGCCTTCCCGGCCGCGACGCCCATGGCGGCCCTTTGCCCCATCCGGCCTATGGCGGGCAGCTCAATCCGGAGGGCAATCCGGGCGTCGCCGGCGAGGGCCGCGCGATCGTCGAATTCGACGAGATCGAGACGCGTCTCGCCGATGGCGAGACCGTCTCCTTGCGCCGCCCGCGCCTCTCCTTTCGCGATCTCGCCTATGGGCCGCTCGGCGACAATGTACGGATTTCGCTGCGCAATGCGCCGCCGGTCTTCGGCCTCGGCCTGCTCGAGGCCGTGCCGGACGCGGAGATAGCGAGCTATGCGGTGGGCCAGAGCCGCGGCCGGCCCAACCATGTCTATGACATGGCGGCCGGCCGCATGGCGCTCGGCCGCTTCGGCCTCAAGGCCAATCAGCCCGATCTGCGCCAGCAGATCGCCAACGCCTTCGCCGAGGACATCGGCATCTCCTCCTATCTCTTCCCAGAGCCCAATTGCACCGAGGTCGAGAAGGAATGCCGCGCCGCGGCGGGATCGCAGATCGAGCTCTCCTATGCGCGGCTCGAAGCCTCGCTCGCCTATATGCGCGGCGTCGCCGTGCCGGCCCGGCGCAATCTCGACGACGCGCGCGTCACACGCGGCGAGGCGCTGTTCCACGACATCGGCTGCGCCGCCTGCCATCGCGAGACGATGAAGCTCGGCCCGGTTGGTTTCGCACCCTGGCTCAGCGGGACAGAGATTCATCCCTACAGCGATCTTCTGCTGCACGACATGGGCGAAGGCCTCGCCGACGGGCGCGAGGATTTCGAGGCCGGTCCGCGCGACTGGCGCACGCCGCCGCTATGGGGCCTCGGCCTCGCCGGCCGCTATGGAACGCCCGCGGATTTCCTCCATGACGGCCGCGCCCGCAGCGTCGCGGAGGCGATCCTCTGGCACGCCGGAGAAGCGGAGTCCGCGGCGCAGCGGTTTCGCGGCCTGACTCGCGCGGAGCGCGAGGCGCTGCTCGCATTTTTAGGGTCGCTCTAATGGCGACCGCCCACATCACGAGACGCTGCGGCCGTCATGGCCGGGCTTGTCCCGGCCATCCACGCCAAGCAGCTGAGAAACTAAAGGAAAGCGCCCGCCATCGACGGATTTCATCCCATGTCGGGCTCCGCCGGAGCTTCGGCGTCACGCCGAACTTCTCGAGACGCCTCGGCGTGTTGGCGTGGATGGCCGGGACAAGCCCGGCCATGACGTCGCGGGGAGGAGGACGATGCGGGCATTCGATAGCCCGCTTTGCGGGAGAGGGAGACGGCCGGCGCATCGCGAAATTTCGATGAAGCACGGAATCTGCCCCCTCTCCCGCGAAGCGGGGGAGAGCTGGGGAGGGGGCGTCGGGACAATGTGGGTAATCGGGGGAAGAACCATGAAATCCAGCAAACTCGCGCCCTTGGGCGCCGCCAGCGTCGCCGCGCTGATGGGAAGCGCCGCGGCGCTCGCCGCAGAGCAGCCGCAACCTTTCGATCTCGGCGAGATTCACGTCGGCGCGGAACGCAAGAGCGCGCCGCCCGAGAAGAAGAAGGACGACGCCCCGGCGCCGGCGCAGCAGACGGATTCCTATGGCGGCGTCACGATCAGCAATCGCCAGAACGAGACCTTCCAGCGCGATTCGCTCGACCGCGCCGTCAATCTCGCCGCCGGCGTCGTCAGCAACTCGACCGGCGGCACGCGCAATGAGCAGAACATCTATGTGCGCGGCTTCGACCGCTGGCAGGTTCCGCTCACCGTCGATGGCGTGCGCGTCTATCTGCCGGCCGATAATCGTCTCGATTTCGCGCGCTTCCTGACGCCGGACGTCGCCTCCGTGCAGATCGCCAAGGGCTATGTCTCCGTGCTCGACGGGCCGGGCGGCATGGGCGGCCAGATCAATCTCGTCTCGCGCAAGCCGACGAAGGAGATAGAGGGCGAGGTGCGCACCGGCCTCGAATTCGGCCGCGACGGCAGCTATGAGGGCATAAAGACCTATGGCCTGCTCGGAACCAAGCAGGAGAATTATTATCTGCAGGTCAGCGGCGCCTGGCGCGATCTGCGCGGCTGGATGCTGCCGGAGAGCTACACGCCGACCAATAATCAGGGCGACGGCTTCCGCGGCAATTCGGCGACCTATGATTGGAGCCTCAACGCCAAGGCCGGCGTGACGCCCAACGCCACCGACGAATATTCGCTGAGCTTCATCCGTCAGGACGGCAAGAAGGGCGCGCCCTTCCACATCACCGACGGCCTCTCCAGCCAGCGATACTGGCGCTGGCCCTATTGGCGCGTGCAGAATCTCTATTTCCTGTCGAACACCAAGATCGGCGATTCGTCCTATGTGAAGACCAAAGCCTATTGGAGCAAGTTCGACAACGACCTCTTCTCCTACAACGACCCTTTCCTCGCCTATCAGTCGAGCGCCAAAGCCTTCCGCAGCTATTATCAGGACTATGCGCTCGGCGGCGACATAGAGGCCGGGCATGACTTCGGCGAGGTCGACACGCTGAAAGTCGCAGGCCATTATCGCTTCGACCAGCACGCCACCTGGCAGGAATATTATGGCTTGAATGTCGCCAATAATTCGGCGGGCTGCGTGATCAATGTGATCTGCTACACTCAGCCTCTCGTCTACACGCAGGAAGACACGTATTCGATCGCGCTCGAGAACACCTATCATCCGACCAAGGACATCGACCTCGTCGGCGGCTTCGCCTATGACTGGCGGCATTTGCGCAAGGCGGAGGATTTCGTCTTCGGCTCGGGCGTCATCGGCTATCGGCTGAGGGACACGCAGGCGCCCAACTTCCAAGGCGCGGCGATCTGGCGCTACAGCGACACCGACAAGGTTTATTTCAACGTCTCCGACCGCGAGCGCTTCCCGACCATCTTCGAGCGTTTCAGCTCGCGTTTCGGCGGCGCCACCTCCAATGCGGGCCTCATGCCCGAGCGCGCGATCAATTTCGATCTCGGCTGGGCGAGCGAATTCGCGCCGGGCAGCCGCATTCAATTGGACGCCTTCCACTCCATCGTGCGCAATCTGATCCAATCCGTGCCGGCGCCCGCCTATGGCTCCGGCGTCACGCAGAGCCAGAATGTCGGCGACGCCAGCTTCTGGGGCGGCGAGATCTCGGTCGATTATCGCGTCGCGGACGAGCTCTCGCTCGGCGGCAATCTCACCTTGATGCGCCGCTCGGTCTACGCTCCCTATATCCTCAACTTCCAGCCGACGGGCGTGCCGGACGGCAAAATGTTCCTCTATGCCGGATGGCGGCCGCTCGAGGGGCTGACGCTGACGCCCAATATCGAAATGGCCGGCAATCGCTGGACCTCGAACACGGCGGGGACGATCTATTATCGAACCGGCGCCTATTTCATGACCAATTTCACGGCGGAATATCAGATTCACCCGAATCTGAAGCTCGAAGGCGGCGTGCGCAATATGTTCGACACCGCCTACACCTTCACCGACGGCTATCCGGAGGCGGGGCGGAGCTTCTTTTTGAGCGCCAAGGCGACGTTCTGAGGCTTTCTCGAGGGACGCCGCTCCCCATGCGGCGTCCCTCGGCGACGCTTTGCAAGCGGGCCCGTCGCGGCTACCAATGGGGCAAAGGGACGCTGGTGATTCGTTTTGCCGACGTTCTCGCTTCGGCCGGAGCCGCCTCGCGGCGCGCCGGCGGCTCCTTCGGATGGCCTCATGACCAAATTCGCGCTCGACTCCCTCGATCTCGCCGCGCTGCTCTCCTCCCGTGTCTGCCATGACGTGATCTCGCCGGTCGGCGCGATCGTCAACGGGCTCGAGGTGCTCGAAGAGGAGAAGGACGCCGAGATGCGCGGCCATGCGCTGGCGCTCATCAAATCGAGCGCGGCGGAAGCCTCCGCACGGCTGCAATTCTGCCGGCTCGCCTTCGGCGCCGCAGGCTCCAAGGGCGCCGAGATCGACACCGGCGACGCCGAGCATGTGACGCGCCAGCTGCTCGCCGACGAGCGCACCAAGCTCGAATGGAGCGTGCCGCGCGTGCTGATGTCGAAGAACAAGGTGAAGCTGCTGCTCAATCTCTGCCTGATCGCCGATGCGGCGATTCCGCGCGGCGGCGTGATCTCCGTCGCTTCGACCGGCTCCGGCGACGAGATCGCCTTCACCATCGACGCCAAAGGCGTCAACGCCCGCATCGCCGCGGCGATTCCGGGGCTGCTGGCCGGCGAGCCGGAGGACATCGTCGACGCGCGCTCCATTCAGGCCTATTACGCCGGCCTCGTCGCGCAGGCGAGCGAGCTCGATGTCGCGATCTCCGCCCAGCCGGAACATGTGACGATCACGGCCCGGCCGGCCGCAGCGCCCGTGGCGCAGAAGATCGAAGCGCAGGAAATCGAAGCGCAGACGGCGATCGGGGCCTGAGGGGAAGAAGCGCTCCGATTCCGAGAGAATTTTCCCGATGATCATCGCGGCGGCCCGACCTCGAGCGCGGGAATTTCGGTTCTCTTAACCAGAATGCGTCAAGAATGGCGTCGACGCCGCGCGAGCGGCCCGAGATTAACGACGCCATGGACGAGCTCCTCAATGATTTCCTCGTCGAGACCGCCGAGCACATCGACTCGGCGACGATGGAGCTCGTCTGTCTCGAGAAGGACCCCGGCGATCAGTCGCTCATCGCCAGCCTGTTCCGGCATATCCACACGATCAAAGGCACCAGCGGTTTTCTGAAGCTGCCGCGCGTCGGCCGGCTGACTCATTCGACCGAGGCGCTCATCGGCGCGCTGCGCGACGGCGCGCCGATGAGCGCCTCGCATGTCACGTTGATCTTCGCCGCCGTGGACCGGCTGAAGGATATTCTCGCCGAAATGGGCCGCTCAGAGGACGAGCCTCCGGGCGACGACGGGGAGCTCGTCATCGCTCTGGAGGAGGCGACGCGCCGCGCCCGCCTCGGCGAGGCCGAGCCGCAGCCCGCCGATGTCGCGGAAACGGACATCGCCGCCCCGCTCGCGGCTGCGTCCGCCTCGCGCGCCGCCCAGCCGGCGCCGGGCGAGGCCAATCCCGCCGGCGTCGCCCATATCGGCGAAACGGTGCGCGTCTCGGTCAATGTGCTCGATCGGCTGATGGGCATCGTCTCCGAGCTCGTCTCCACCCGCAATCGGCTGCTCGAATTGTCGGGCGCCGGGGGCGGCGGCGACGAGGCCATGACCAGCACGGTGCAGACGCTCTCCAACATCACCAGCGACCTGCAGGATGCGGTGATGAGCGCGCGCATGCAGCCGGTCGGACGGCTGTTCTCGACGCTGCCGCGGCAGGTGCGCGATCTCGCCCATGATCTCGGCAAGAAGATCGTCGTCACGACGGAAGGCTCCGACACGGAGCTCGACCGGCAGGTGATCGAGCTCATTCGCGCGCCGCTGACCCATATCATCCGCAATTGCGCCGATCACGGAATCGAGCCGCCCGCCGAGCGCGCCCGCCTCGGCAAGAACGAGACGGGCGTCATCACCGTGCGCGCGGCCTATGACGCCGGCCAGATCATCATCGACATCGCCGACGACGGCCGCGGGCTCGATGTCGCGCGCATCCACGCCAAAGCCATGGCCGTCGGGCTTCTCTCCGAGCCCGATATTTCCAAATTCACCGACAGCGAGCTGTTCGAATTCGTCTTCGCGCCGGGCTTCTCGACCGCGGACGGCGTCACCAAAGTGTCCGGCCGCGGCGTCGGCATGGATGTGGTGCGCGAGAACATCCAGTCGATCGGCGGCTCCGTCTCGCTGACCTCGCGCTATGGCAAGGGCGCCGCCGTGGCGCTGCGCATTCCGCTGACGCTCGCCATCACGCCGGCGCTGATTCTGTCGAGCAACGGCTCGCGCTTCGCCATACCGCAGATGACCGTCGTCGAGCTGGTCGGCGTCGGCCGCGGTTTCGAGCACATGATCCAATATATTCACGCCGCTCCTGTGCTGCGCTTGCGCAATGACGTGCTGCCGCTGCTCGACCTCGCCGCGACGCTCGGCCTCGGCCGCCCGGCGGCGTCGGAGGAGGAGGAGACGCGCGACGGCTTCGTCGTCGTGCTGCGCGTCGGCAGCGCGCGTTTCGGCCTTTTGGTCGAGATGATCGCCGATGTGCAGGAGGTGGTCATCGAGCCGCTGGTGAGCGCGGTGGCGCGTCTCGGCGTCTTCTCGGGCCAGACGATCCTCGGCGACGGGTCGGTGGTGCTCATTCTCGATCCTGCGGCGCTGCTCGAGCACGCCGGGATGCAGCGGCTCGCCGAGTGGCCCGCCGAAGCGGCGACGCCGGAAGTCTTCGTCCCGCGCGCGGAGAAGACCCGCATCATTCTCGTCAAAGCGGGCCCGGGCCCGCTGAAGGCGCTGCCTCTGTCGCTCGTGCTGCGCATAGAGGACGTGCCGCGCGAGCGGCTGATCGCCTCGGACGGGGCCTTCGTCATGGCCTATCGCGACAGCCTGCTGCCGATCATTCCGGCGACCGCGGACATGTCGCTCGACCGGCCCTCCTGCCCGATTCTCGTGCTGTCGGGGGCGGGTCAGTCCATGGGCCTGCTGATCGAGGACATCGTCGACGTCACCGACGAAATTCTCGACCTGCAGAGGGAGAGCAACTCGCCGCATATCCTCGGCTCGATCCAGCTCGGCGGCGAGATCGTCGAATTCCTCGACGCCACTTATTTCATGCGCATCGCCTGCCCCGCCGCTTTGGCGCGCGGCGTCAACAAGCGGCACCGCATTCTGCTCGTCGACGACAAGGCCTTCTTCCGCGACATGCTGGCGCCGATCCTCGGCTCCGCGGGCTATGACGTGACGACCGCGGCCTCGGCGCCGGAGGCTCTGTCCTTCCTGCGCAAGGGGCTCTCCGTCGAAGTGGTGGTGACGGATACGGATATGCCGGAGATGGACGGCTATAATTTCGCGCGCGCGCTGCATGCGCTGCCGGGCCTCGCCGAGCTGCCGGTGGTGGCGCTCGCCGCCCAGGCCGCGCCCAGCGTGCTCGCCGCCGCCAAGGCCTGCGGCATAGCCGCCGTCACCGGCAAATTCGATCGGCGCGCGCTGATCGAATGCGTCGGCCGCCTGCTCGACAAGGCGGACACCGCGCCGCGCGATCTCGAATTGCGCATCATGTCGGAGCTCGCCGCATGACGCAGCCGCAACGCGACGCGAACGGCCGGCGCCGGCAAGGCGAAGCGCCGAAGCAGCAGACGCGCAACTTCACTATAAAGGTGCGCGGGCAGACCTTCGGCCTGCCGGTCGAATGCGTGAAGACGATCTTCCATATCGACCAGGTGACGCCGGTTCCGCTCGCCCCGCGCGAGATCGCCGGCCTCGCCAATCTGCGCGGCCGCATCGTCACAGCGCTGCGGCTCGACCGCTGCCTCGAGATCGACGACGGCGGACGCCCCGATTCGACGCTCGCCGTCTGCATCGAGCACAATGGCGAACGCTATGCGCTGCTCATCGACGAGACCGGCGACGTCGTCACCTGCGACGAAGACGACCTCATCGCCTGCCCGACCCATGTCAAACAGCAATTCGTCGAGACCACCAACGCCTGCTACCGCCTCGAGGACGACTTCCTGCCGATCCTCGACATCGCCGCGCTGCTGAGGCGCCTGTCGAGAACGGGCGAGAGCGGCGGACATATGAGAGACGCACCCCGAGGAGGAGACATATGAAGCAGATTCTGGTCGTGGACGATTCCGCGGTCATTCGGAAGGTCGCACGCCGCATTCTCGAAGGGATGCAGTTCGCCACAGTGGAGGCGGAGAACGGCCGCAAGGCGCTCGTCGCCTGCGAGCTGGCGATGCCGGATGCGATCCTGCTCGACTGGAACATGCCGGAGATGGACGGCTTCGAATTCCTGCGCGCGCTGCGCAAGATGCCGGGCGGCGCCGGGCCGAAAGTGGTGTTCTGCACCACAGAGAACGAGGCGAGCTATATCGCGCAGGCGATGGACGCCGGCGCCGACGAATATATCATGAAGCCGTTCGACCAGCATGTCGTGCGCTCCAAGCTCCAGGACATAGGCGTCATCTGAAACGCGCGCCGGCGGCGGCGGCGGCAGCGAGGGGCGCTCTTTCGAGCGACGGCGCAATGCGGAAAACAGCGACGGCTCGCCATTTTCGATCCGGCGCGGCGCGCGTGACGGCCGCCGCGGGGGGGCCGGCGATGAGCCTCGCCTTCGCGCGGCTGCGCCGCCTGATCGGCTCGCTCGCCGGAATCTCGCTCGACGCGGACAAGCTCTATTTCGCCCAGAGCCGGCTCGAGCCGATCATGCGCGCGCATGGTTGTCTCGATCTCGCCGAGCTCATGCGCCTCATCGAAAGGCGCGAGGACGAGGCGCTGCTGCAGCGCGTCGTCGACGCGATGACGAATCATGAGACGTCCTTTTTCCGCGACCGCGTCCCCTTCGAGAAGCTGAAGCAGGAATGGCTGCCCGATCTCATGGCGCGGCGGGCGCAGACGCGCCGCCTGCGCATCTGGTCGGCCGCCTGCTCGACCGGTCAGGAGCCCTATTCCATCGCCATGGCGCTGGAGGAATCGGAGCTGGACCTCGAGGATTGGACTGTCGAAATATCGGCGACGGATATTTCCGAGGCCGCTCTCGCGACGGCGCGCCGCGGCGTCTATAGCCAGTTCGAGGCGCAGCGCGGCCTCACCGCCGCGCGACTGCTGCGCCATCTCCAACCCTATAAGGGAAATTGGCGCGTCTGCGACGCGCTGCGGGCGCGCGTCGCCTTCGCCAAGGTCAATCTGCTCGACGAGCTTCGCGACGCCGGGCCGTTCGACGTGATCTTTTGCCGCAATGTGCTCATGTATTTCGAGCCCGAGGTGAAGCGCGATGTGCTGGCGCGCCTCTTCGGCGTCCTCGCGGAAAACGGCTTTCTGATCGGCGGAGCGGCGGAGACGATGGAATTCGACGAGCGCTTCGCGCCCTCCGCCTCCGGGGATTGCCGAATTCTGCCGCGCCGCTCCGCGCCGCGACGGCGTATGGCGAACGGCGCGTGAGGAACAAAGGGGCGCGCCCGATGCGGCCCTCGACCAGAAGACGCGAGACCGACGACATGCGAAGGGGCCCGAATCGGGCCCCTTCGCATGAGATGTCGCTGGTCTCGCGCTGTCCGCCTCAGGCGGTGATGCGCTCGTCCGCCTCGCTCGGCTCGCGCAGCACATAGCCGCGGCCCCATACCGTCTCGATGTAGTTGCGGCCGTCGCTGGCGTTGGCGAGCTTCTTGCGCAGCTTGCAGATGAACACGTCGATGATCTTGAGCTCCGGCTCGTCCATCCCGCCATAGAGATGATTGAGGAACATCTCCTTGGTGAGCGTCGTGCCCTTGCGCAGCGAGAGCAGCTCGAGCATCTGATATTCCTTGCCGGTCAGATGCACGCGCGCGCCCGAGACCTCCACCGTCTTCTGGTCCAGATTGACGACGAGGTCGCCGGTCGTGATGACCGATTGGGCGTGGCCCTTCGAGCGGCGAACAATGGCGTGAATGCGCGCCACCAGCTCGTCCTTGTGGAAGGGTTTCGTCAGATAATCGTCAGCGCCGAAGCCCAGACCCTTCACCTTGTCCTCTATGCCGGCGAGGCCGGACAGGATCAGAATCGGCGTCTTGACCTTGGCGACGCGCAAGGTGCGCAGCACCTCGTAGCCGGACATGTCGGGCAGATTCAAATCGAGCAGGATGATGTCGTAATCGTAGAGCTTTCCGAGATCTATGCCCTCTTCGCCGAGGTCCGTCGTATAGACGTTGAAATTCTCGGATTTGAGCATGAGCTCGATGCTTTGAGCGGTCGCGCTGTCATCCTCTATCAGTAAAACGCGCATTTTCGGTCCCCACCCAGCTCCACCAAATCTTCCCCCGGACGCCGTCGCGCCGCCCGAGCGTCGACGATGCGCCGCGCTTCGTCGGCCGCCCGCCAAGATCTATATCTATTTGTCGAAACGCTAAGCGGTAATGGTTAACAAACCCTGACCTTCGGCCCGGCGGCAAACCAGAACCTTAATCGTCGACGGCTAAGGGCCGCGGCGAGCCGGGAACAGCGTCTCTCGAGGGGGACGAATCGACCGGCGTCATCGTTTATACAAGCCGCTCGCCCCGCTGCGAAGCCGCGCGGCGCTACGCAAACTCCGCGGCGAAAGCTTCGCGAAAGCCCTGCCGCGCCCGCCCGCCGATCACGCTGCGCCGCGCGATCGACTCGCGATTGACTTATGCGCGGGCTTTCTCCTATATGCCCGCGCGGCGTCGGAAAAGACGCGTTTCGTGCGGGGGCTTGTGCGCCCGCAAAAAAGGCGGAACGAGGCGGCCGCGGGGCGATGAAACGCCCGACGAGACCTGAACGAAAGATCGAGGGCCGTGGCGGCGGCCGGCCGATGACGAGCCGTCGGCGCAAGCGAGAACGGCTCTCGAATCGGCGACCTGAGCGAGCGGAGACCCCAAGTGAAGCGAACTTATCAACCCAGCAAATTGGTGCGCAAGCGCCGCCATGGATTTCGCGCCCGCATGGCGACCGTCGGCGGCCGCAATGTCCTCGCGGCGCGCCGCGCCCGCGGACGCAAGCGCCTGTCCGCCTGATTTTCGCCGGCTTCTCGGCCAGACGAGGGCGGGAGGCATGAGCGAGAAAAATCCCGCCGCGACCAGGAAGACGAAGCCGCAGCGCTTGCGGAAACGGCGTGAGTTCCTGCGCGCCGCCGCGAGCGGGCTGAGCCGCGGCGCGCGCGCCTTCAAGCTGCAGGCGGCGGCGCGAGAAGGCGGCGATACGGATGCGCCGCGCTTCGGCTTCACCGTGACGAAAAAGACCGCCGGCGCCGTCGGCCGCAATCGCATTCGGCGCCGCCTCAAGGAGGCGCTGCGGCTCAGCGGCGCGTCCGGTCTCCAGGGCTATGATTATGTCTTCGTCGCCCGGCCCGACGCATTGACGGCGCCCTTTCCGGAATTGACGGCGCAGATCGTGGACGGACTGACGAAGCTCGGGCCCGGCGACAAGCCCCGGCGCCACCATCGCAACTCGAAAGACAGGCCGCAGGCGTCATGAACGAGTATACGAAGAATGTCCTCATCGCGGCCGGCCTGTCGATGCTGCTGATCGCCGGCTGGGATTATTTCTACGCCTTCCCCAAGCTGGACCGGCAGCAGAAAGAGGCGCAGCTCGCGCAGCAGCCGAAACCCGGCGCGCAGCCCAAGCCGGCAGCGCAGCCCGCCGCCAATCAGGCCCCGCCCGCGGCCGCCCGGCAGACGCAGCCGCAGCAGGTCGTCGCAACGGCCAAGCCCGCGCAGAAGACGCGCGAGGCCGCGCTCGCCGAGAGCAAGCGCGTCTCCATCGACACGCCCTCCATCTCCGGCTCGATCTCGCTGAAGGGCGGGCGCATCGACGACGTCTCGCTGAAAAACTACCACGAGACGGTCGACCCAAAGAGCCCGATCATCGTGCTGCTCTCCCCGGAGGGCGCGCCGCAACCCTATTACGCCGAATCGGGCTTCCTCGCCTCCGACAAGGATTCGGCCCCGCCGGCCCTGCCGACGAGCGAGACGCTGTGGAGCGCCGACCACGATTCGCTCGCTCCCGGCCAGCCGGTGACGCTCTCCTTCGACAATGGCCAGGGCCTCGTCTTCAAGCGCCAGATCTCGGTCGACGACCAATATATGTTCTCGGTCGCGGACAGCGTCGAGAATCACGGCCAGGGCGCCGTGACCGTCTATCCCTATCTGCGCGTGTCGCGCATCGGCGCGCTGCAGAGCGCCGGCTACGCCGCGCTGCACGAGGGCTTCGTCGGCGTGCTCGGCGAGGCCGGCCTGCAGGAGCTGAAATTCGAGAAGATCGAGAAAGAGCCGCATGGCGCCAAATCCTTCGAGGCGACGGGCGGCTGGCTCGGCTTCACGGAGAAATATTGGGCCGCCGTGCTGGTGCCGCAGCAGGACAGGACGCTGGTGGCGCGCTTCTCGGCCTCGGGCGCCGGAACGACCAAGGCCTATCAGGCCGATACGGTCGAGGCGCCGCTGACCGTCGCGCCGGGCGCCTCCGGCTCGGTCGCCTCGCGCATTTTCGCCGGCGCCAAGGTCGTCGACACGCTCGACGCCTATGAGGGCCAGGGCATCAAGCTGTTCGACCGACTCATCGATTGGGGATGGTTCTACTTCCTCACCCGGCCGATGTTCCGCATCATCGACAGCCTGTTCCATGTGCTCGGCAATTTCGGCCTCGCCATTCTCGCTGTCACCGTGCTCGTCAAGATCGCCTTCCTGCCGCTCGCCAACAAGAGCTATCTGGCGGTGGCCAAGATGAAGGAAATTCAGCCCAAGATCGCGGCGCTGAAAGAAAAATACGGCAGCGACAAGCAGGCGATGAGCCGCGAGCAGATGGAGCTGTTCCGCCGCGAGAAGGTCAATCCGGCCGGCGGCTGCCTGCCCGCTCTGCTGCAGATTCCGGTGTTCTTCTCGCTCTATAAGGTGCTGGTCATCACCATCGAGATGCGCCACGCGCCCTTCTATGGCTGGATCAAGGACCTCTCGGCGCCGGACCCGACCAATATCTTCAACCTCTTCGGGCTCATCCCCTTCGACCCGACTCAGATTCCGGTCTTCGGCTCGTTTCTGTGGCTCGGCGTCTGGCCGCTCATCATGGGCGTCTCCATGTGGGCGCAGATGAAGATGAATCCGGAGCCGACCGACGAAATCCAGAAAATGGCTTTCGCCTGGATGCCGGTGATCTTCACTTTCTCGCTCGGCAGCTTCGCCTCCGGCCTCGTGATCTACTGGACCTGGAACAATGTGCTCTCGGTCACCCAGCAATGGATCATCATGAAGCGCGCGGGCGTGAAGTTCGAGCTGTGGGACAATATGAAGAAGACATTCTCCTTCAAAAAGCCCACATGACCACGCGGCAAGTGACCTCGCGGCAAGTGACCTCGCGGCGCGTGACCACGCCGCGAGCCCACTCCGGGATCGCGCTTTGACCGAAGCCAGCGACGAGGACTTCATCGAGCCGGGCCGGCTGCTCTTCGCCGGCCCGTGCGATTTTATATTCGCCAGCGCGAAATCCGGCGATCTGCCGCCGATCGGGCCGCCGGAGATCGCCTTCGCCGGCCGCTCCAATGTCGGCAAATCCTCGCTTCTCAACGCCCTCACCGGGCGCAAGGCGCTGGCGCGCGTCTCCAACACGCCGGGGCGCACGCAGCAGCTCAATTTCTTCGCGCTGGGCGCCGCGCCGGGCGAGGAGCCGCTGCGTCTCGTCGACATGCCCGGCTATGGCTACGCCGCCGTCGGCAAAGAGAAGATCGCCAATTGGACGCGGTTGATGGAGGAGTTTCTGCGCGGCCGCGCCTCGCTGATCCGCGTCTTCGTGCTCATCGACAGCCGCCGCGGCGTGAAGGATCTCGACGAGCAGATGTTCGATTTGCTCGACCGCGCCGCCGTCTCCTATCAGATCGTGCTGACCAAGCACGACGAGCTGAAAGTCTCCGAGCGCGAGGCCGCCGTCGCCGCCGTGGAGGCCGCGCTGGCCAAGCGCCCGGCCGCCTTCCCGCGCCTCGCCGTCACCTCCTCCCGCACGGGCGATGGCGTCGCTGAGCTTCGAGCCGGGATCGCGCGGCTGCTGGCCGAACGAAACGCTTGAATATTGCAGCCTCGTCCTTTCTAACAGGGCCGAGCTTCATCCCAGCAGAGGCGGACCCATGACCGAGGACTCGGCCGACAACGCGCTCCAGCAAGCCCGTATTCTGATGCAGGCGCTGCCGCATATGCTGCGCTATGACGAGGCGACCGTCGTGGTGAAATATGGCGGCCACGCCATGGGCGACGACACGGTCGCGCGCGACTTCTCCCGCGACATGGTGCTGCTCGAGCAATCGGGCGTGAACCCCGTCGTTGTGCATGGCGGCGGCCCGCAGATCGGCGCCATGCTCGGCAAGCTCGGCATAAAATCCGAATTCGCCGATGGGCTGCGCGTCACCGACAAGGCGACGATGGAAATCGTCGAGATGGTGCTCGCCGGCTATATCAACAAGCAGATCGTCGGCTTCATCAATTCCGAGGGCGGCCGCGCCATCGGCCTCTGCGGCAAGGATGGCCGCATGGTGACGGCCGAGAAGCTCTCGCGCCCCAATCACGAGGACGGCAAGGCGATCGATCTCGGCTTCGTCGGCGAGGTGTCCAAGGTCGACACCACAGTGCTCGATCAGCTGCTCGGCCGCGAGCTGATCCCCGTGCTCGCGCCCGTCGCGCAGGGCCTCGACAGCGAGACCTACAACATCAACGCCGACACTTTCGCCGGCGCCATCGCCGGCGCGCTCGGCGCCAAGCGCCTTCTGTTCCTCACCGACGTTCCCGGCGTGCTCGACAAGAACAAGCAGCTCATCAAGGAGCTGAAAGTCTCCGATATTCCGGGCCTCGTCGCCGACGGAACCATCACCGGCGGCATGATCCCCAAGGTCGAGACCTGCATGTATGCGATCGAGCGCGGCGTCGAGGGCGTCGTGATCCTCGACGGCAAGCTGCCGCACGCCGTGCTGATCGAGCTGCTGACCGATCATGGCGCGGGCACGCTGATCACGAGGTGACGGATTGACAGCGAAGAGCGTGGCGACGAAGCGATCTGGGAGCCGCGCCGCGGCCCCGATCGCGTCGCTCCGCGCGCGATGACGAGGCGGCGCGCGCGATGACAGAGCCCGCCGATCAGCCGCGCCTGCTGACCATCGCCAATCGCTTCGCCCATGTCGACACATGGGTCTTCGATCTCGACAACACGCTCTATCCGGCGTCGTCTGATCTCTGGCCGAAGATCGATCATCGGATCACTTTGTTCATGATCCGCCTGTTCGGGCTCGACGGAATGTCGTCGCGCGCGTTGCAGAAGCATTATTACAAGCAATATGGCACGACGCTGCGCGGGCTGATGACCGAGCATGGCGTCGACGCCGAAACCTTTTTGAAATTCGTCCATGACGTCGACCGCTCGTCGCTGCTGCCGAATCATTCGCTGGCGGCGGCGATCGCGGCGCTGCCGGGCCGTAAGCTCATCCTCACCAATGGCTCGCGCGAGCATGCGCTCGACACGGCGAAGCAGCTCGCCATAGATCATATTTTCGAGGATGTCTTCGATATCGTCGCGGCCGATTTCATCGCCAAGCCGCATGAGGGCGCCTATGAGCGCTTCTTCGAGCGCCATGGCGTAGAGCCGAAGCGTTCGGCGCTGTTCGAGGACATAGCGCGCAATCTGATCTTTCCACATGCGCGCGGCATGACGACCGTGCTGGTGACGCCGGAAGCCGGCCATGAGGAGAAGCGCGAGTCCTGGGAGATCGCCCATGGACGCGAGCCGCATGTGGATTTCGCGACCAATGATCTCGCGGGGTTTTTGGAAGGGCTGATCGCGACAAAGTGAGACAGTCGATCCGCTGTCGATCGGATTGTAACATTTTGGCAACGGTATAGGCTTCTTTCTACCGCCGCCTTGACTGTAGAGCGCAGTCTCTCTTGAATACCCCATGATGCGGGCGAGAGCACATAGGCGTTTCGGAGCGAGCATGATCGCGCGCGCGCTCGCCTGCTTTCTCGCGCTGCAGGGTTTCATCGTCGCCGCTGGTCCGACGCTCGCGGAACAGACGCGCGCCGCCGCCGGCTGGAGCGAAATTCAGACGACCGCGCCCGAGTTCTGCAGCGGGCGGAACGACGCCGAGCTTCCGCATGGCGGCCACTCGTCCTGCGAACAATGCATGTTCTGCGCGCTCGGCGCGCGCGGCGCGGCGCTGACCCTCGCGGCCCTCTGGTGCGTCGTCGTCCTTTCACCGCCGCCCGATCCGCATTCGAGCCTTCCGCCGCATAGCGCCGACGTCGCCGATCCCACCACGCCTATAGGCTGGGCCAGCAGCTGGTCGTCGCGCGCCCCGCCCGCTCTCTCCTGATCCGAAACGAATCGCGGTCTTCGGTCCGCTCATCTTTCTCGGAATCGCGCGCGCGTCAGACGCGTCGCGGCAGGAGTCCTCACCATGTTTCGCAATATTCTCATGCGCGGCGCATCCGCCGGCGCATTATCCTTCGTCGCCTTCTCATCCGCCGTCGCGCAGGAAACGCTGCCGACGATCGACATTTCCGGCGAGCAGCGCCCCGCCGCCGGTCCCTCGCGCGGGAAATTGCAACCACCGAATGGCAAGCTGCAGCTCGATGTCACCTCGCAGACCGGCAGCCGCCTCGGCCTGACGCCGCGCGAGACGCCCTCCTCCGTCTCCATCGTCGATCGCGCGACGATCGAGGCGCGCGGCGCGCAGACGACTCAGGAAGTCATTCAGCGCATGCCCGGCGTCATCGCCTCTGATCCGCCGGGCTCGGCCGGCTCGATCAGCCTGCGCGGCTTCGGCGCGTCGTCGGTGACACAGATGTTCAACGGCATCACCGTGCAATATGACGCCATCGCCGGCCGCCCCGTCGACAGCTGGCTCTACGACCGCATCGAGCTTCTCGGCGGCGCCTCCTCCTATCTCTACGGCCAGGGCGCCGTCGGCGGCGCGGTGAATTACGTCAGCAAGGTCGCCACGCGCGGCGAGGAGCGCAACGAGGCGCTGCTGATGGGCGGCATGTGGTTCAATCGCCGCGCCTCCTATGGCTTCAACAAGCAGCTCGACGAGAATAATTGGCTGCAATTCGATCTGAGCTACAAAGGCTCGCAGGGCTGGGTCGAGGATTCCAATCACAATTCCGGCGCCGGCTCCATTTCCTGGCTGACCGATATCGCGCCCGGCCTCTCCAACACGGTCGCGGTGGAGTTTCAGAGCGAGCAGCGCGACGCCTATTGGGGCACGCCGGTTCCGCGTCCGCTCGGCGGCGCGGGCACGATCGCCTGGGGAACCTTCGGCCTGCCGGCGCTCGATCTCAAATTCGATCCCGGCGTGCGCTTCAAGAACTACAACAGCCTGAAGCCGGTCTTCGACCAGCAGGTGCTGTGGGCGCGCGACATTGCGGAATACAAGCTCGACGAAGAGACGAGTTTCAAAAACACCTTCTATCTCTATCGCGCCGACCGGCAATATCAGGACGTCGAATCCTATCGCTACAATGCGACGAACACGCTGCTCGATCGCAGCTCGTCGCTGGCGACGCGCCATATTCAGAGCCTCATCGGCGACCGGCTGGAGGCGACGAATGAGACGACAATCTTCGGCGTCAAATCGAAGACGATCGCCGGCATTGATTATTCGGTCAACGAGCAGACCCGCAATCCGAGCCTCGAATCATCGAGCCAGATCGTCGATTCCGTCGACCCTTACGGCTATCAGGCCTATAAGCTCTATCAGGACAATCCATCGGCGACGAGCTATGTGGGCGGCGCGCGCAGCAAGCTCTACACGCTCGCGCTCTTCGCCGAGAATCGCCTGTCGCTGACCGAGCGGCTGCATCTCGTCACCGGGCTGCGCTGGGAGAAGATCAGCCTCGAGCGCTTCAACTTTCGCGTTCCGACCGCGCCGAGCGCGTCCAATCCTTTCGGCGATCCGGCCTATTTCGGCAAGGGCTATGAGCCGATCACCTGGCGCGCCGCGCTGATGTACGATGTGACCAAGGAGGCCAATGTCTATGTCTCCTACAGCACGGCGGCCGATCCGCCGTCCGGCATTCTGCTCACCAACAACGCCGGCGGCGTGCGCAATTTCGATCTCACCACCGGCTGGCAGATCGAGGCGGGAACGAAGCTCGATTTCTGGAACGGCAAAGGCTCGGCGACTCTCGCGGGCTATTTCATCGAGCGCAACAATCTCACGACTTCCGATCCCGCCAACCCGAACAATGTCATCAATGTCGGCAAGCAATCGTCGAACGGCATAGAAGCCAATGTCGGCGTGCAGCTGCTGGATAATCTCAGCGTGCAGGGCAACGCCGCCTGGATCAATCCAAAATTCGAGACCTTCGAGGAGGCGGCGACGATCGCCGGCGCCACTGTGCGCGTGTCGCGCGCGGGCAATCGGCCGACCAATATGGCGCGCTGGATCGCCAATGGCTGGATCACTTGGGATTTCCTGCCCGATTGGCAGGCGACCTTCGCGACGCGCTTCGTCGGCGATCGTTTCGCGGACAACGCCAACACCATGCGCATGCCGGCCTATACGGTCTTCGACATGGGCCTCTCCTGGCGCATAATGCCCAATGCCAAGCTGACCGCCATGGTGAAGAACGTCACCGACGCGGCCTATGCGGAATGGGGCGGCTCGACGCCGCTGTTGCGGCTCGGCCAGCCGCGCACGGTCGAATTGTCGCTGAAGATGACCTTTTAAAGGGAGGCTGACATGAAGAGATATCTCTATCTCGCTCATCGCTGGCTCGGGATCGGGCTCTGTCTCTTCATGGCCATGTGGTTCTTCTCGGGCGTCGTCATGATGTATGTCGGCTATCCGAAGCTGCTGCCATCGGAGCGGCTGGCGGCGCTGCCGCCGCTCGATCCGGCGCGCTGCTGCGTCGCTCTTTCCCGCGCTTTCGACGCTGCGGGAGAGAGCGGCGCGCCGCAATCCGTCCGCCTCACCAGCATCGCCGGCGCGTCGACTTTCATCGTCGCGCGCCGCGCGCGCGAGGGCGCGCCGAAATGGACCGCCATTCGCGCGGGCGACGGCGCGCGTGTGACCAGCATCTTCGAGGACGACGCCGTCGCTTCGGCGCGCGCCTTCCTCGGCGGCGAGGCGCGCTATGACGGCATCGTCGACGAGGATCAATGGACGCATTCCAAGGCGCTCGACGGTCTGCGCCCATTGCATCTCGTCTACATGTCCGATGCGGAGTCCACCTTGCTCTATGTCTCCTCCATCACCGGAGAAGTGGTCCGCGACGCGACGCGGACGGAGCGCCTCTGGAACTGGGCCGGCGCCTGGATCCATTGGCTCTATCCGCTCCGTGGCGGCTGGTTCGAGGCCTATTGGCACGATATCGTCGTCTATTCCTCGCTCATCGGAACCGTGCTCGCCGTCACCGGCCTCGCTGTCGGAGTGATGCGCTGGCGCTTTCGCGCGCCCTATAAGACCGGCGCGCGCACGCCCTATCGCGAAGGCATGATGAAATGGCACCATATCGTCGGCCTCATCGGCGGCGCGACGGCGGTCACTTTCGTGTTCAGCGGCATGATGTCGATGAACCCTTGGAAAATCTTCGAGACGAAATCGGCCTTCGACGCCAAAGCCTATTATGGCGGCGCGCTCGCGCCCGAGCGCTTCCGTCTTTCCATCGCCGAAGCGCTGACAAAATTCGCCGATGATGGATTCTCGGCGCGCGAGCTCGAGCTGCGCGTCATCGACGGCGCCGGCTATTATGTCGGCTTCGGCGCCGGCGGCGCGACGCGAATCTTGCGTGCAGAGGCCGACGCTGCGCCCGCATTCATGCTGCCGCTCGAGGAATTGAAGCGGCTCGGCGCGCGGCTCGTCCCCGGCGCGAAAGTCACGGCGGCGAGGGTGATGGAGACTTATGACTTCTATTATTTCGCACGCGCGCCGCACACGATGCATGGCGACGTCGACAAACGCCTCCCTGTGCTGCGCTTGGAATTCAACGACGACGCCGGAACCTGGGCGCATATCGACCCGCATACAGGCGCCGTGCTCGGCAAGCTCGATTCCGGGCGCCGCACGAGCCGCTGGCTGTTCGCCTTTCTGCACAGCTGGGACGCGCCGGCGCTGCTCGCGGCGCGGCCTTTGTGGGACGCGCTCATGTTGGCGCTCAATGGCGCGGGCTTTGCGCTCAGCGTCACCGGAATCGTCATCGGCTGGCGACGGCTGAAACGCAAGCTCGGCGAGCGCAGGGCGCCCGCTCTGGCGGTCCCGCGCAGGGCCTAACGCGCGACGCCCGCCGGCAGCCGCGCGCCATCGAGATCGGCGCCGTGGAAGCTCGCGCCGGCGATGTCGGCGCCGGAGAGATCGGCGTCGCCGAGCTTGGCGTGATCGAGCCGCGCATTGCGCAGGCTGGCGCCGGAAAAGCGCGCCGAGGTCAAAACCGCATGGGTGAGATTGGCGCCGGTCAGATCGGCGCCGTCGAAGATCGCGGCGGAGAGATCGGCGCGCACCGGGACCATGCCCTGATTGGCGGGATCGGCGCCGAGATCGGCCTCCACTAGTCTCGCCTTCACGAAGCGCGCGCCGCGGCCGCCGCCGATGATGCGGGCGCGGGTCAGATCGGCGCCGGAAAAATCCGCCTCGTCGAGAATGGCGGCATAGAGGATCGCGCCCGAAAGATCGGCGCCCGACAGATTCGCCTCGCGCAGATCGGCGCGGGTGAGATTGGCCTCGCCAAGCCGCGCGCCGACGAGCTTCGCCCCGGCGAGCCGCGTGGCGAAGAGATCGGCGCGCCGCAGATCGAGGCCGGAGAGATCGAGGCCGGAAAGGTCGAGATCGGTGAGCGCTGCCGACCCTCCGGCGGAGGCGGCGATCAGTCTCTCTATATCGGCGCGGCTTCGGTCCGCCGCCGCCGCCGTCAGCGGCGCGAGAATCAGGAGGACGGCGGCCAAGAGGCGTCTCGCTCGGGCCGAGGACATGATGAAGGCTCCCTCGCTCTGCGTCGCTTCTGTGGCGACGGCGGCGGACCCTACCCCCGCCACGCCCCCGCGGCCGCGGGAAAGAATGCGCCGCGGGCGGGAAAGACGTCCCGCCGCCGGCGCGGCGATCGGCCCCTATTTCCGCGATTGACAGGGCGGCGGCCTTGCCGCCTATAGCCCTGACCCTTCCCACGGGCCGCCTGCCCGCGCCGTCTCGGAGCTAGACGATTTCATGCCGCACACTGGTCTCGAGAACCTCATCACCACCGCCTTCGAAGACAGGGCCAATATCGACGCCTCCACGCAGGGCGACATTCGCCACGCGGTCGAGAGCGCGCTGCGTCTGCTCGATTCGGGCAAGCTGCGCGTCGCCGAGAAGATCGAGGGCGCGACCGGAGCCGGCTCCTGGAAGGTCAATCAATGGCTGAAGAAGGCTGTGCTTCTCTCCTTCCGCCTCAACGATATGAGCGTGATCGAGGGCGGGCCGGGCGGCGCGAGCTGGTGGGACAAAGTCCCCTCCAAATTCGCCGGCTGGAGCGCGGCCGAGCATAAGGCCGCGGGCTTTCGCTCCGTGCCGGGCGCGATCGTGCGCCACTCGGCCTTTGTCGCGCCGGGCGTCATACTCATGCCCTCCTTCGTCAATCTCGGCGCCTATGTGGACGCGGGGACCATGGTCGACACTTGGGCCACGGTCGGCTCCTGCGCGCAGATCGGCAAGAATGTGCATCTTTCCGGCGGCGTCGGCATTGGCGGCGTGCTGGAGCCGCTGCAGGCCGGTCCCACCATCATCGAGGACGATTGCTTCATCGGCGCGCGCTCGGAGATCGTCGAGGGCGTCGTCGTCGGCCAGGGCTCGGTGATTTCCATGGGCGTGTTCATCGGCGCCTCGACCAAGGTGATCGACCGCGCCACCGGCCAGATCCACATCGGCTATGTGCCGCCCTATTCGGTCGTGGTGTCGGGCAATCTGCCGGGCAAGCCGCTGCCGGACGGCTCGGCCGGCCCGTCGCTCTATTGCGCCGTCATCGTCAAGACGGTGGACGCGCAGACGCGCGGCAAGACGGCGATCAACGAGCTGCTGAGGGACTGATGGAGCTGCCCTCGCGCGAGCGCTTGAGCTTCCTCTATCGCACCGAGGAGGGAAGCCTCGACCGCGCCGGCTGGCGCTGCGGCGTCGCGGGCCTGCTGGCGGTCCTCGTCCCGCTGACGCTGATCTGGCTGGCGCTCTTCCCCTATACGGATCACGATCTGTCGAAGGACCCGTTCTTCGTCTGGCAGACGGTGGTCGCCTACGCCTATCTCGCGTTCTATTCGCTCGCCGTGCTGCTGATCGCGGTGAGCTTCGTCAACCTCTCGGCCAAGCGCTTCCGCGCGCTGGGCCGTCCGGCGCCGCTCGTCTTCGCCGGCCTGCTTCCCTTCGCCCTTCTGGTGGCGGGCGCGACGCACTGGCTGCAGCCGCGCGTCGCTGAGGTGATGCCCTATTGGCCAGTGGCGCTCGTCGACGTCGCGCTCGCGGCGATCGCGCTGTGGACGGGGTATGAGCTGGGGGTGAGAGAGGGCGGGAAGTGACGGTTTCACCTTGCAGCAACAATAAGCAACCCTCATGCTGAGGAGGCCGCGAAGCGGCCGTCTCGAAGCACGTGGGCTGCGATGCCGATCGAAGGGGCGACCGTCTACATGCTGCTCTGTGCCGACGGCGCCTATTACACTGGCCTGACACGCAAAGACGTCGACGAACGCGTCAGCGAGCACAATCAGGGAATCCATGAAGGGTTCACGGCGACGCGCCGGCCGGTTCGCCTTCTCTGGTCGGCGCATTTCGAGCGGCTGACGGAAGCCATCGCGACAGAACGGCGGATCAAGGGCTGGAGCCGGGCCAAGAAGGAAGCGCTGACGCGCGGCGATCTCGACGCCCTTCCTGGTTTGGCCGCTCGCCGCGGGAAGACGGAACGTCGGGATTGTGGCGGCCCCTCGCCCTTCGAGACGCCTGCTGCGCAGGCTCCTCAGGGTGAGGGGACTGGAAGATTGCGCGATCGATAGGCCCCGCGCCGCCCCACGCGTTGACGCCTCCGCCCGGCGCCCATAGTGTGCGCCCCTCTTCGCAACCGCAACAAAAGCCGCATCATGCCCACGTCCGAGCCCTTGCCCGCCGATCTCCTCGAAGCCGCCCGCGTCTCGCCGGCCTGGCCGTTCGAAGAGGCGCGCAAGCTCGTCAAACGCGTGGCCGAGACCGGCCAGACCAAAGTGCTGTTCGAGACCGGCTATGGCCCCTCCGGCCTGCCGCATATCGGCACTTTCGGCGAGGTGGCGCGCACCTCCATGGTGCGCCACGCCTTCGAGGTGCTGACCGAGGGAAAGATCGAGACGCGCCTGCTCGCCTTCTCGGACGATATGGACGGGCTGCGCAAAGTGCCCGACAACATCCCCAATAAGGAGCTGGTCCGCGCCCATCTCGGCAAGCCGCTGACCAAGGTGCCGGACCCGTTCGGCACGCATGAGAGCTTCGGCGCGCACAACAACGCGCGGCTGCGCGCCTTTCTCGACGCCTTCGGTTTCAAATATGAATTCGCCTCCTCGACGGAATATTACACCTCCGGCCGTTTCGACGCGGCGCTGCTGCATATGCTGGCGCGCTATGAGGAGGTGATGAAGATCATGCTGCCGACGTTCCGCGAGGAGCGCGCGGCGACATATTCCCCCTTCCTGCCGGTTCACCCGCATACGGGAATCGTCATGCAGGTTCCGCTCGATTCCATCGATGCGGCGGCGGGGACGATCTCCTGGCGCGATCCCGAGAGCGGCGAAGCCTTCGTCACGCCCGTCACCGGCGGCCACTGCAAGCTGCAATGGAAGCCCGATTGGGCGATGCGCTGGTATGCGCTCTCCGTCGATTACGAAATGGCCGGCAAGGACCTCATCGACTCGGTGAAGTTGTCCTCGGCGATCGTGCGCGCGCTCGGCGGCCGTCCGCCGGAGGGTTTCAATTACGAGCTCTTCCTCGACGAGAAGGGCCAGAAGATTTCCAAGTCCAAGGGCAATGGCCTCACCATCGAGGAGTGGCTGACCTACGCCAGCCCCGAGAGCCTCGCGCAATTCATGTTTCAAAAGCCGAGCGCGGCCAAGAAGCTCTATTTCGACGTCATTCCGCGCAATGTCGATGATTACCTCTCCTTCCTCGAGGCCTATCAGCGACAGGCGTGGAAGGAGCGGCTCGGCAATCCGGCGTGGCACATTCATTTCGGCGCGCCGCCGGCGCCGGAGACGCTCGCCCATGACGGCGACGCCAAAGGAACAACGATCTCCTTCTCCATGCTGCTCAATCTCGCGACCGTCGCCAATGCCGAGGATTCCTCGGTGCTGTGGGGCTTTCTGCGACGCTATGCGCCGAATGTGTCGCCGCAGAATCATCCGCGTCTGGATAAGCTCGTCGGCTATGCGGTCGCCTATTTCCGCGATTTCGTGCGGCCGGCGAAAAAATATCGCGCCGCCGACGAAGCGGAGCGCGGCGTGCTGACGACTTTGTCGCAGACACTCGCCTCGCTGCCGAAGGACGCCAGCGCCGAGGATATTCAGACCGCGCTCTATGATGTCGCGCGCGCCGTGCCGCGATATCAGGATTTGAAGGCGAAAGGCGCGACGCCGGAACGGCCGGGCGTGTCGAATGATTTCTTCAACATGCTCTATGAGGTTCTGCTCGGCGAGAGCCGCGGCCCGCGCTTCGGCTCCTTCGTCGCGCTCTTCGGCGTTGACGAGACGCGCGGCCTCATCGCCAAAGCGCTGAACGAGGAATTGCTCGGCGTCTCGAGCACAGCCCCCTCACCCTGAGGAGGCCCGCAGGGCCGTCTCGAAGGGTCGCCCTCTGGAGCATCCTTCGAGGCTTTTTGCGTTCCGCAAAAAGCGCCTCAGGATGAGGGAGTGGAATTGTCGGAGGAAACATGCGCGCAGCGGATGCGGATATTCTGATCCTGCCAGGGCTCGGCGGCTCCGGCCTCGAGCACTGGCAGACGCGCTGGGCGAAGAAGCTCTCCACCGCGCGCTGCGTGGCGCAGGCGGATTTCGACGCGCCGCGCTTTCCCGAATGGATCGAGACCATAGACCGCGAGATCGCCGCGGCGACGCGCCCCGTGGTGCTGGTCACGCATTCGCTCGGCGGCATAGCGGCGCTGCATCTCGCCGCGCGTGGGGGCAAGAACATCGCCGGCGCCTTTCTCGTCGCGCCGCCATCGGAGCAGGCGATCGGAGAGCTGACCGCGATCGATCGCGCCTTTCTCCCCATTCCGCGCCAGCGGCTGCGCTTTCCCGCGCTTCTCGTCGCCAGCTCGGACGACCCTTATGCGGAGGCCGGCTTCTCGCGCGCATTGGCGCAGGACATAGGGGCGGAACTGGTCGACGCCGGCGCAGCCGGGCACATCAACGCCGATAGCGGCCATGGGCCTTGGCCGGAAGGCTCGCTGCGTTTTGCGGCCTTTCTATCGAAGTTGTAGCGCGCCCCCTCCCTCACCCTCCCCCGCTTTCGCGGGAGAGGGAAGGCGGCAATTGTTGCGCGAAACTTCGATGAAGCGCGAAACCTACCCCTCTCGCGCGCAGCGGGCTATCGGATGCGCGCATCCACCTCGCCCCCACGACGTCATGGCCGCAGTGTCTCGCTATGTGTAAAGCCGATAGCGCAAGGGCTGGGGAGGGGGCCTCACCTCCCGCGCATCGCCTCTATCTCCTTGCGCGCCCGCGCCTCCAGCGCATCGGCGGCCTCTCTCGTCATCAGCCGGCGCGGCGTCGCCACATCGAGCGTCGCGCCGACGCGCGCCGGGCGCGGCGACAGAAGAAAAATCACATCGGCGAGCTCGATCGCCTCGCGCAGATCATGGGTGACGATCAGCGTCGTCACATGACGCTCGTCGATGAGCGCGGCGATGCGCGCGCGCAGATCGCGCGCCAGCGCATCGTCGAGCGAGACGAAAGGCTCGTCCAGCAGCAGCAGATCCGGCTCGATCGCCAGCGCCCGCGCGAGCGCGACGCGGCGCGCGAGACCGAGCGATAATTCGCCGGGAAAATGCTGCGCATGCTCCTCGAGCTCGAGCGCGGCGATCAGCGCGGCGAGCGCCTCCTCGCTCGCCTGCGGCGCGGCGATGCGCAGATTGTCGACGACGCTGCGCCAGGGCAAAAGGCGCGGCTCCTGAAACACCATGCCGAGCCGCCCGCCGGCGGGAAGCGTCACCTCGCCGGAAAATTCCGTGTCGAGCCCGGCGATGATGCGCAGCAATGTCGTCTTGCCGCAGCCCGACGGACCGACGACCGCGCCGGCGCGGCCGACGGGGAGAGAGAAGCCGAGATTTTCGAGCGCGCGCTGCGGCCGGCCGCCGCCGGAGAGATAGTCCTTATGCG
This sequence comes from Methylosinus sp. is20ea, assembly GCF_059718135.1. Classification (NCBI taxonomy): domain Bacteria; kingdom Pseudomonadati; phylum Pseudomonadota; class Alphaproteobacteria; order Hyphomicrobiales; family Methylocystaceae; genus Methylosinus; species Methylosinus sp. is20ea. The sequence goes on from NZ_AP046088.1 coordinate 1,246,109, forward strand.
AGACCCTGACCTCGAGCAGGGCGGCGGCGCCATCGCGAGACATGTCGTTCAAAGGGCTGCACCAGGAGAGTTTCGACGGCGAGCATCAGCAGGACGAAGGGAATCGCATAGGCGAGCAGCAAACGCACGTCGAAAAGCTGAAACGCCATATTGATCTCGAAGCCGACGCCATTGGAGCGGCCGATCAGCTCCACCACCAGCACGATCTTCCACACCAACGAGAGCCCCGAGCGCGTCGCCGCGGCGATATAGGGCGCGAGCTGCGGCAGGACGATATGCCGCAACCGCGCCGCCGGGCGCAGGCGGAAGACCTCGGCCATCTCGTCCAGCTCGTGGTCGAGCGCGCGGGCGCCTTCGCGCATCACGACAATGGCGTTGGGCAGCTTGTTCAGCGCCACCGCGCCGATGGCGGCGGCCTCAGTGAGGCCGGCCCACAGATAGGCCAGCACAATGACCACCAGCGCCGGCAGATTGAGGAGAATGACCAGCCAGGGATCGAACAGCCGATCCAGCGCCCGCCGCCGGCCCATGGCGTAGCCGAGCGCGGCGCCCAGACTCATGGCCAGCAGAAAGGAGGCCGCGACGCGCGCGAGCGTCGCGCCGAGATTGGTGAACAGAGCGCCGGTTTCGGCCTCATGCGCCATCGCCTCGAAAACGGGGACGGGCCCCGGCAGGCGGCGTGGATCGGCGAAAAGCGCCGCGCCCTGCCAGAGCGCCAGCAGCAGCAGCAGCGAGAAAAGACGAATCACCGCGCCGCGCTCGCCGGGGCGGCCTCGTAGAAGGTTCCTGCGGGCAATGCCTTCGCGCGACCGACCAGCGCCGGGCCGCCGATCTCGGCGAGAGTGGCGTAGAGCGTGGCCGCATCCACCCGCTCCTCCGCGACGCTGCGGGCGGGAATGCCTTCCGCATAGCTCTTGCGGTAGAGCGCGAGCACGGCAGGGTCCTTGGTCGTAATGCGCTGCAGGGCGACGCGCCAGGCGGCGTCGGAGGTCGCGATCAAATGTCTGGCCTTGTCGATCATGGCGAAGAAGCGCGTCAGCGCCTCGGCGTTCTTCGCGGCGAAGCCCTCGTCGAACACATAGCCGGTGACGACGGGCGCGCCCTTGGCGCCGAGCGCCGTCTCCACTCGGCGAAGATCAAGGACGCGAGAGAGCCCGCGCGCCTCGAGATCGGCGGCGAAATTCCAGAATTCGAGCGCGGCGTCGAGCTCGCCCTCGGCGGCCTTTTCGGCGATCAGCGGCGGCGCGCCATAGACGATCGTCGCCGCCTTCTCGAGATCGATCCCAGAGCGCTGCGCATAGGCGCGCAGCATCAGCCAGCTCTTGTCGAGCGGCCCGCCGGCGACGCCGATTTTCTTCCCCGCGAGATCGGCGATGTTCCGTACCGAACGATCCCGCGCCATGAGCGCGCCTATGGCGGTCGAATGCGGATAGAAGGTGAGCGTCGCGCCCTCGGCGCGCTGGCGAGCGACCCACAGCCAGTCGGAGACGACGATATCGGCCGAACTGCTCTGAATGGCGATCTTGGCGGCGTCGGTATTGGCGAGCTCGGTCACGGCGAGCTCGAGCCCGGCTTGCTTATCCAGGCCGAAAGCGGTGATGACGGCGATCTCCCAGACGCCGGAGCCGGTCTTTTGCAGCGCGAGACGCAGACGATCGGCCGCCCGCGCAGGCGCGACGGCGACAAGCGCGATCAGCGCCGAAAGGAGGAGTTTCTGGAAGATCGGTCGCAAAATGAGTCCCGCCTCATTCGTTCATTTCCTCACGAGGCAGGATAGCACAAATCGCCGGGAAGGCCCCCTCCCCGACCCTCCCCCGCTGCGCAGGAGAGGGGGACGCAAACGATCGGCGTCGCGCGAAATTCTGAACGAAAGGCCGAGTCCGCTCTCTCTCCCGCATGGCGGGGGAGGGTTGGGGTGGGGGCCCGCGCGTCACGCCGCCAGAGCGGCGCGAGCCTCGTTCTTGATGCGCTCGACCATGGAGCGAACGCCATTGGTGCGCTGGGGCGTCAGATGCTGGGCGAGGCCGAGCTCGGTGAAGATCGGCATGGCGTCGAGGCCGGCGATCTCGTCCGCCGGCCGGCCGGAATAGAGCGCCAGGATCAGCGCCACCAGGCCGCGAACGATATGCGCGTCGCTGTCGCCGCGCAGCGACAGAATCGGCGCGCCGCGGCCCTCCCGAATCACCTTGCTCTCGAGCCAGACCTGGCTCGCGCAGCCGCGCACCTTGTTCTCCTCGGTGTGGGCTTCGTCCGGCAAAGGCTCCAGAGTGCGGCCGAGCTCGATGAGATATCGATATCGATCCTCCCACTCGTCGAGCATTTCGAAATTGCCGATGATCTCGTCTATCACCATTGTCCGCTCGCCCACTGGAGACGCCTACCGACAGTTATATGGCCACTGTCCGTTTTGGCGCAATCGCCGGCAGCGATGCAATCACGGCGCCGCGCCGAGGCCGGCGGGCCGCCGCGGCGGCTCGACCGCCGTCGCCCGGCCGATTTTCTCCGCGGCCTGCAGGCATTCCATAGGATGCGCCAGACAATGGTCGCGCGCGACGGCGGTGATTTTGCCGACGGCCTCGTCGGCGAGCTCGGAGAGGACGCCGCGCGCCGCCGCGACCGGCGAGGGCTCGGGCTTGGCGGATGCGGCTTGCGACTTGGCCGGAGCTGTCGCGGAAGCGCGCGCCGCCGCGGCACGCTCGCGCGGCGCGGGACGCTGCTCCGCGTCACGCATGATGACGAGAAAAACGACGCTCAAAAAAAACAATGTCTTGAAGAGAAATCCCACGGACGCCGCCTCGCTTCGCCGACGAGCCCCCCGCCGTGCGCGAGACAAACGATCGCCCCCGCGCCTTACCGCTTCGTAAATGCGGCCGCTGGCGAAGATGCGCGCGCGCCGCAGGCGCAAACGCGGCCGCAGAGCTAAGAAGTCGCAAACCATAAGCCGCTTTCGGCGCCGCGCCAAAACGGATTTCTTCCATTTCTGTGGTCGGTTTAGCAGTCACTTAAGACCGGTTTGTCACATTGTCCGCAATCGGGAGCGTGATTTTGCGTAAGCCAACGGCGCCTTGGGCGGCTATGTCGAGCGAATGGGTCGAGCGTCTGGCGCAATCCGGACGCGCGGTCGATTCGATGGAGCGCGCGCGGCGCGAAGCCTTCCTTCTGTCGCATCTGATCCTTTCCGCCGGCGTGCTCATCGCCGCGCCGCTGTGGATCGTCGTCAATGGCGCGCCGACGCTCAGTGAGAGCGCGATCTTCGCGCTGGCGCAATTGCCATTGCTGTCGGTCGTCGCTCTGCTGCGCCTCGACGATCTGAAAACCGCGCAATCCATCGCCGCCTTCGGCTGGCTCGCGCTCGCGGCGGCCTGCCTCTTCACCGGCGACCACGCCGGCGCGGCGGCGCCTTTCGGAGCGCTGGCCCTCATCGAGGCGACCTTCGCCTGCGACCTCGCGCTGGTCTCGGCGGTCGCATCGGCGTCGCTCGCCGTGCTCGCCGCCGCCGCTTTGACCGCGGCCGCCGGCGGCGGCTTTTTCGAGACGCTGCTCGCGACGCCGCTCGTCCTCTATGTCGTTCTGCTCGCCCGCGGCGCCGCCCGGGTCGAGACGGTCCGCGCGCGCGCGGAGGCGCGCAACGCCCGCGATCTGCGGCTCGTCTCCGAGGCGGCCGGCGATCTCGTCATCGGCTTCGACGAGGGCGGCGCGGTCTCCTCCGTCGTCGGCGACGCGGCCAAGGCCTATGGGCTCGACGCGCGCGAATTGATGGGGCGCGGCTTTTTTCAGCGCGTCCATGTCGCCGATCGGCCGGCCTTTCTCAAGCTCGTCTCCGACGCCATCGCCACCCGCGAGTCGATGCGGGCGACGCTGCGGCTGCGCATCGGCCATGCGCGCAACGAGATCGGCGAGTTCAACGAGCCGGTGTTCCACTTCTTCGAGGCGCGCAGCAGCCTGGTGGAGGCCGCCGAGGACGCCCACTCGGCTTGCGTCGTCTGCATTCTGCGCGATGTGACCTCCGAGCGCCACGCCGCCGAGACGATCGAGGCGGCGCGCCGCGAGAGCGAGATGGCCGCCGCCAGCAAGACGCGCTTCCTCGCCAATGTCAGCCATGAGCTGCGCACGCCGCTCAACGCCATCATCGGCTTCTCGGAAATGCTGGCGAGCGAGCAGCTCGCGCCGGTCGATCCGGCCAAGCGCCGCGAATATGCCGAGATCATTCGCAATTCGGGCCAGCATCTGCTCGCTGTCGTCAACACCATCCTCGACATGTCGAAGATCGAATCGGGATCGATGCAGATTTCGCCCGAGCCCTTCTCCCTGCCCGAGCTCGTCGAGCAATGCGTGAGCATGATGCAGCTCAAGGCCGAGCAGGGCCATGTGACGATGACGCGCGATTATCCCGACCGGCTCGAGGAGATCGTCGGCGACAAGCGCGCCTGCAAGCAGATCATCATCAACCTCCTCTCCAATGCGGTGAAGTTCACGCCGGCCAATGGCCGCGTGCGCATCCGCCTCTATCCCGACGGCAATTGCCTCGCCCTCGCGGTCAGCGACAGCGGCATCGGCATTTCCGCCTCTGATCTCGGCCGGCTCGGCGATCCTTTCTTCCAGGCCAGCGCCTGTCATGATCGCGCCTATGAGGGCACCGGCCTCGGCCTCTCCGTGGTGCGCGGCCTCGTCGGCCTGCATGGCGGAACCATCGCCGTCGAGAGCGCGCCGCGCTGCGGCACCAGCGTCACCGTGCGCCTGCCGCTCGATTGCCGTCCCTTTCAGAACAAGGCCCCCGCTCTCGCCAGGATCGAGACGATCGCCCGCCGCGGCGTCATTCGTCCCGCCGACGAGCTCGAGGCCGCCGAAGACAGGGTGAAGAAAATTGCGTGAAGCCCTCGCCGCCACCAATCACGATTTCCTGCTCCGCGACGAGGATCGCGGCGAGACGCAGCGGCGCGGCCGCGGCGGCAAGGCCAAGGCCAAAAAAGGCGCGCTGACGAAGCTGTTCGGCGGACGTCGGCGCGGAATCGTCTTCCTCTGCCTCGCCGGCGCGACCGCGATCGGCGTGCCCTTGAACGCGCTCTACTTCCAGGACGGGCGCCATCCGGCGCCGCTGTTCCGCTCCTTCGCGCCAGCGCCGCGCCCCGAGGTCGAGACGCAAGCGCCGCTGCCGCCCGCGCGCCCACAAGCCGCGGCGACGCCGGCCCAGCCCCAAGCGGCGCAGCTCCAAGCGGCGCAGCCCGCGCCCGCCCCGCTTGCCGCGGTCATGGCCAAGCTCGCGGCGGCCAAGCCCGTGACGGCCAAGACCGCGGCGGCCAACCCAGAGCCCGCGCACGCCGAGAAGCGCGACGCGATCGGCGCGCTGCTCGGCAAGGGGCCGCATAAGGAGACGCCGAAGGCCGAGGACGCCGACAAGAATGTGCTGACCGCGCAGCGCGCTCTCGCCAAGCTCGGCTTTGCGCTGCATGCCGACGGCAAGATGGGCGGCGCGACCAAGCAGGCGATCGAGAAATTCGAGCGCGACAACCACCTCCCCGTCACCGGAGAGGTGACGCAAAAGCTGCTGCGCAAGCTGCAGGGGAATGCGAGCCTCGCCGCGCATTGACCGAAAGCGCTTGCGCGGACCGCTTCGAACGGCTGAAAAGAATTCATGCGTCTACGTTCCGACTTTTTCATCTCCGCTCTGATCCGCCGCGTCGAAACGGCCGGCGCCGTCGCCATGCTGCGCCGTCGCGGCTCCGAGGAGGCCGGCTCGATCTTCGTCAAGATCGATAGGCTGGATGGCCGCGCCGCGCTGCTCGGGCCGGCGCCGCAGAGCTTCGACCTTCCCGACGGCGTCGATCGCCTCTTCGCCCGGCTGCATGCGGAGGAATGGGTGACGCCGCTCGAGGCCGAGGAGCGTGCGCGCAAGGAGATCGCCTTCGATTCCGATCTCTGGCTGGTCGAGATCGAGGATCGCGACGGAAGAAGCTTCGTCGATCTCGCGGCCTAGAGCTATTCGAGTTCGCGGGTTCTTTTCCGAAAACCGCTTCGCACTTTTCGGGAACCTGCTCTAAGCCGCGCGATATTTCTCCCAGCCGGCGGCGCGCAGGCGGCAAGCCGGACATTCGCCGCAGCCATAGCCCCAGTCGAAGCGCGTCCCGCGCTCGCCGAGATAGCAGGTGTGGCTCTCCTCGACGATCAGCCGCACCAAGGGCTCGCCGCCCAATTTCTCGGCGAGCTTCCAGGTCGCGGCCTTGTCGATCCACATCAGCGGCGTGTCGATCTCGAGCGGCCGATCCATGCCGAGCGTCAAAGCCGTCTCGACCGCGCGAATTGTCGCGTCGCGGCAATCGGGATAGCCGGAATAATCCGTCTCGCACATACCGCCGACGAGATGGCCGATCCCGCGCCGATAGGCGAGCGCCGCCGCGAAAGTGAGAAAGAGAATATTGCGCCCCGGCACGAAAGTGTTGGGCAGGCCGCAGGCGTCGAAGGCGATCTCCGCCTCGCGCGTGAGCGCCGTGTCGGACATGGCGCCCAGCGCCTCGATGGAAATGGTGTGGTCCTCGCCGAGCCGCTCGCCCCAGAGCGGCGAGATGCGCGCCAGCCCCTCTCGGATTTTCCCGCGCTGCGCGAGCTCGATGCGATGGCGCTGCCCGTAATCGAAGCCCACCGTCTCGACGCGCGCAAAACGCGAGAGCGCGAAGGCGAGACAGGTGGCGGAATCCTGTCCGCCAGAGAAGAGGACGAGGGCGGCGTCGGCAGCGCTAGGGGAAATCGTGTCGGTCATTCACGGACGCCGAAGGAAGAGACGGATCGCAGATTATATCGCTTTTCCGAGCGCCCCCGCCAGCGTCCCCCTCACGCCGCCGCATTCCGCCGCCGCTCGCCGACATAATGCGACGTCTCCTCCTCTTCTTCGAATTTCGGCAGCGCGTTCATCACACGCTCCGGCGGGAAGACGACGATCGCCTCCGTGCCCTCGCGCACCCTCGACTTCAGCTTGAACATTCCGCCATGCAGGTCGACGAGGCCCTTGACGATGGGCAGGCCGAGGCCGGTGCCCTCCTCCGCATTCTTCTGCGCCAGCGTGCCGCGGCCGAAGGAGGACATGACGACGGCGATCTCCTCCTCGGGAATGCCCGGACCCGTGTCCTTGATCGCAACATATTGGCCGCCGGCGCTGGTCCAGCCGATCTTCAGCGTCACCTGCCCGCCCTGCGGCGTGAATTTGATGGCGTTGGTCAGGAGATTGAGCATGATCTGCCGCACCGCCCGCTCATCCGCCCAGATACGCGGGAGATCCGGCTCCTTGACCTCGATCATCTCTATGCCGCGCTTTTGCGCACGAATGGTCAGGAGATGGCGGCAGTCCTCGATGACGCCGGCGAGCGAGACGCTCTCCTCCTTCAGCTCGTAACGGCCGGCCTCGACGCGCGAGAGATCGAGGATTTCGTTGATCAGCATCAGCAGATGCTGGCCGCTGCAGTGAATGTCGTTGGAATAATCCTTGTACGCAGCCACCGCATGGACGCCGAACAGCTCGTTCTTCAGCACTTCCGAGAAGCCGAGAATGGCGTTGAGCGGCGTGCGCAGCTCGTGGCTCATCGTGGCGAGGAAGCGCGATTTGGCGAGATTGGCCTCCTCCGCGCGGCGGCGCGCCTCGTCGGAATTGGCCTTGGCCTGCTCGAGCTCGCCGATGAGATCGTCCTTCTCGATACGGAAGAACAGACTCTCGCGCGTCACATGATGGAAGCGCTTGGCGAGCACCACGAAAAAGACCTGCGCCGCGCCGACCAGCGCCAGCAGAGAGAGGCTCGTATCCTCGACGCCGTCTATGCGCAGGCAGGCGACGATGGCGAGCGAGATGGGCGTGATCGTCGCATAGACGGCGAAGGGGATCGTCGCCGTGACCATCGTGTTGAAGGCCGCCGCCAGCATCAGCATGGCGGTGACGAAAGCCTTGGCGTTGGGGTCGCTCGCCTGCAGCAGCAGCAGCGCCATCGCCGCCCAGACGAGGCCGTGCAGAAATTCCGCGACGACGAATTTGCTGCGCCAGCCGACGACATTGATCTCGTCGTCCGCGAGGCGCTCGAGCTTTTTGGCGAGGCCGTAGCAGAGCAGCAGGCTCGAGAAGGCGAGCACGGTCCAGATGATGTCGACCTCGCCCTCCATCCAATAGCGGGTGAGCGTCGCCACCATGGCGATGAGCGCGGTCGCGGGAATGGCGGAATGGATTCGCGCGGAGGCGTAGGCGCGCAACAGGCCGACGTCGCAGCCGCGATGGCCGGTGTCCGAGGTGGTGAGTCGTTCGCGCGCCTCGCGCACCTTGGCGCTGCGACGGCGACGCTCGGCGACGACGCGCGGGTCCTTGCCCCGGCCGCGCTCGATCATCTCGGCGGTTATGTCATTCATGATACGCTGAACCCGAAAGCAACGATGTTCGCATGCGAACGACGGCCCCACACGGGAAACGCCGTCACGACCCTTACCAGAAGCCGAAAATCGTCTCTGCAATCTAGGCGTCAGGTCGAGCGTCACTGATAATGGGGCGGAAACGTTAACGGGGGACTCACGACATTTGTCGAATTCTATGGATCAATCCCGTAAGGGAGCGCAAAAGTGACCTTTTCCACCGCGAGCGAAGCCGCTCTCGCCGCGCTCGTTTCCGGCATTGGCGCCTGCCGCATCTGCGTCGAGCGGCCGGAGGGCGCGCCGCTCCCGCATGAGCCGCGCCCGGTGGTGCGGGTTTCGCCGCGAGCGCGGCTGCTGATCGCCGGCCAGGCGCCCGGAATGCGCGTGCATCGCTCGGGGCTTCCCTTCGACGACCCGTCCGGCGACCGGCTACGCGCGTGGATGGGCGTCGACCGCGAGACTTTCTACGACGTCTCCCGCATCGGCGTCGCGGCCATGAGCTTCTGCTTTCCCGGCTATGACGCGCAGGGCGGCGACCGGCCGCCGCGCCGCGAATGCGCGCCGCATTGGCATGACCCGCTGTTTGCGGCTCTGCCGCAGGTGGAGACGATTCTCGCCGTCGGCAAATATGCGCAGGCCTATCATCTGCGCCGTCTCGGCGTGGCTCTGGCGCCCAGCGCGAGCGTCGCCGAGACGGTCGGCCGCTGGCGGGAATTTTCGGCGCTTTCGCCGAAGATCATCCCGCTGCCGCATCCCTCCTGGCGCAATACGGGCTGGCTGAAACGCAATCCCTGGTTCGCGGAGGAGCTTTTGCCGGTGGTGCGGGCGGAGGTGGAGCGGCTTGCGCAGCCATGATCAGGGGCCGCGTCTTCGGCGCCGGAAAGCTCTCTCATAGCGCTCCGGTGAAGGGCAATCACCCTCGCCCTCATGCCGAGGAGGCTCCGAAGGAGCCGTCTTAAAAGCACGGGGGCGAGCTCCAGAAGGCGGCGCAGACGGTTTCCTCGTCCTTCGAGACGCCCGCTATGCGGGCTCCTCAGGATGAGGAAACCTTCGCCCGACCGGCCTGAAACCTCTCTCTCATCCGATTCCCCGCGACGGGAAAATGCTCTATGGTCCGCCCGTTTCGCGACCCTATGGAGCGTCCATGCAAAGCCTCGACCTTCGTTTCTCCCGTCGCGCCGCGCTCGCCGCGGCGGCTTCCGCCGTCCTCGCCTTCGCCGCGCCCGCCTTCGCCCAGAAGGCGCCGAGCGGAAAAGTGCCGGTCGAGGAGCTGATGGGGCCCAATGCTCTGCCCGATATCGTCGAGGGCAAGGCCGACGCGCCCATCACCATCGTCGAATACGCCTCCATGACCTGCAGCCATTGCGCCGCCTTCCACAAGGACGTGTTTCCGACGCTGAAGAAGAACTTCATCGACACGGGCAAGGTGAAGTTCATTCTGCGCGAGTTCCCGCTCGACCCGCTGGCGACGGCGGCCTTCATGCTGGCGCGCAACGCCGGCGACAAGCGCGACGCGGTCGTCGATCTCCTGTTCGCCCAGCAGAAGAACTGGGCCTTCGTCGACAAGCCGCTCGACGGCCTCGCCAATGTGCTGAAGCAGACCGGCGTCGGACAGGAGAAGTTCGAGGCGACGCTGAAGGATCAGCAGCTCTTCGAGAATGTGAGCAAGGTGCGCGACCGCGCGGCGGAGAAATTCGGCATTAATTCGACGCCGACCTTCTTCATCAATGGCGACAGATACAGCGGCGAGATTCCCGAGGCCGACCTCGAGAAAATTCTGACCGAGAAGACGAAGTCGTAAAGCCCATCTGCGCAAGACTGCGCCGGGCGAGCCTCGAGGCTCGCGGTCCGATCCCGCCCTTGGACCGCGAGACTTCAGGCTCGCTTTCCGATCACAGCGATTTCTCGGCGCCGACGAGCCCGGCGCCGATGGCGAGCCAGACCAGATGCGCGTCGGTGCGCGCGCCGACCTTCGATTTGATCTGATAATGATAATTCTGCACCGTCTTGGCGCTGAGGTGGAGCGCCCCGGCGATCTCTTCCGTCGTGGCGCCGGACGCGACGAGGCGTAGAATTTCCGTCTCGCGCGGGCCGAGATCGTCGAGCGGCGAGCGGCCCTCGGCGAGGCGCTCCGCCGCGATCTCCCGCGCTATGTCGTCGCCGAGCGCGCGGCCGCCGCGGGCGACCGTCTCCACGGCGCGAACCAACTCCGCCGCCTCGCCGCCCTTGGTGACGAAACCGCTGGCGCCGGCCTCGAAGGCCTTCAGCGCATAGGCCGCCGCATCATGCATGGTGACGACGAGAATGCGCGCGCGCTTGTCCCATTGCCTGATGTGGCGCACCGCCTCCAGCCCGCCGGCGCCGCCGGCGAGCTGCAAATCCATCACCACGACGTCCGGCGAGAATTTGCGATAGGCCTGATAGGCCGAGGCCGCGCTGTCGGCCTCGCCGACGACGCGAAAGCCCGGCTGGCGCTCGAACAGGCGGCGATAGCCCTCGCGCACGATCGGATGATCGTCGACGAGCAGGACGCAGACGCCGCTCACGCCGCCCGCCCGAACAGGCCGAGGCCGCCGGCGTTGCAATTGGCGGGCGCCAGCGGTATGCGCGCCGCGACGCAGACGCCGCGCCCGGCGCGGCCGATCGAGAGGCTGCCGCCGAAAGCCGAGACGCGCTCGCGCATTCCGAGCAGGCCATGGCCGGCGGAAAAGTCGATGCGCGTCGGATCGCCCTCGCCGTCGTCCTCCACGGTGAGGGCGACGAAGCCGTCATTGGAGGCGAGCCGCTCCACCCGCAGAAACACCTCGCTCGGCCGCCCATGGCGCATGGCGTTGGTGAGGCACTCCTGGGCGATGCGGAAGACGCTGGTCGAGACCGCGGGCGGCACGCCGGCGAGATCGCCCATCAGATCGAGATGCACGACCGCGCGGGGCGCCGTCTGCGCGTTCCAGCCGGCGACGAGCTGCACCAGACAGGCCTCGAGGCCCAGCTCCTCGAGGTCCTGCGAGCGCAGCCGCGCCAGCGCCTCGCGCAAGGTCATCGTCATGCGCCGCGCCACCTTGCCGATCGAGCGGGCGTCGGCGGCGAGATCGGGCCGGTCCACGGCCCCCGCCTCGATCGCCGCGGCGAAGGCGGAGGTGGCAGTGAGGCATTGGCCGAATTCGTCGTGGAGATCGCGCGCCAGAGCCCGGCGCTCCTCCTCCTGCACCTCGAACAGACGTTTCGTCAGGGCGACGCGCTCGGCCGTCGTCTGCGCCAGCCGCTCGGCGAGATCATTGGCGGCGCGGGCGATGAGGCCGAACTCGCTGCTGGTGAAGGATTTGATGCGGTGGCGATAATTGCCGTTCTCGAGCCGGCGCAGCCCGTCGACAATCGTCTGCGTCGGCGCCAGCGCATGGAAAATGGCCAGCGCGGCGAGCAGGCAGACGCCGACCGCCATGGAGGCGGCGACGCCGGCGACGATGGAGATCTCGCGCCAGGCCTGACGCACGGCCGCTGCCGAATCGGCGCGCGCGACAACGGAGCCGGTCTCCGGCTGGCGCACGGTGAGCGGCCGGGAAATGGGCGCCGGCGCGCCGAACAGAAGATCGAAGGCGCGGGCGAACCATTGCGGCGCCTCGACGCCGACGCCATCCATCTGGCTGCACAGCACGCGCGGCGCCTCGGAGCCCGGCGCGACCGTGATGCAGACGCCGGGGGAGACCAGCTTCAAAGTGGCCAACGATTCCCAATTGGGAATGGGCAATATGTTGTCGCGCCGCATGCTGCCGCGCCACAGAATCTCGCGCCAGAAAAGGTTCTCGAGCTCATGCGCGACGCGCTCGGCCGAGGCCTGCGTCTCGGAGCGGATGGCGCGATTGGCGTCGTTCATCACCCAGCCGATGGTGAGCGCGAGACACAGCGCCACAATGGCGACGAGCCGCATGATGAGGCGCATGATCAATTGCATCGCGGTCTGCTCCCGGCCCGTCCCAGCACCGCCGAGTAAAGCAGGAATCGCCTGAGAGGCCAATGCGATCCGTCTCGCCTGCCGCCTTCGCCCGGCGAGATCGGGCAAAATGCCCGGCGCGGCGCAGGCCCGCGCGCCCTTTGGTCGAAAGCCGGAAGCGGGCAGGATCGCGCCTCGGCCCGATGCGGGCCCTTTCGGAGATCGGACGATGAAACCCAATGCAATCGGCGCGCGCCTGCCGTCGCGAACCGCTTTTCTTCTCGGCTTTGCGGCGCTGCTGCTGGGAATCGCGCTCGCGATCGCCTGGATCTTGGGCGTGAGCTTGTTCTTTCCCGACGGCGCGCTCGCCAGAGCGATCGCCCGGCGCGACGATCTCATCCGCGCCCATATCGACTATCTGATGATGGCGCAGTTCCTGTTTTTGTTCGCGCTGCTGTTTCGCCAATATGCGATTCGGCCGCCGCTCTGGGTGATCGCCGCGAGCTGCTTCGGCGCCTTCAACAATCCGCTCTCCTTCGCGCTGCGGGCGCTGACGCCGAAGATCGATCCGGCGACGATTGCGCCGGTCGAGCCGCATTTTCCGCTGATCGCGGCCGTGAGCTTTACTCTGACGACTGTGGGGTTTCTGGCGGCAGGCTTCCTCGCCGCGCGAGCGGCGTGGCGCGCCGGCGAAGCGGCGGCGGCGCCGACGATCGCTCGGAGCCTCGAGCGAGCGGAGTAATCCCAAGTGCGACAAAGCGAGCCTCTAAGGCTCGCGGTCCAAAGCGTTCCTTGGACCGCGAGCCTTAGAGGCTCGCTCTTGCCTACGCGAGATCACACCAGCCGGCTCTGCGCCTTCGCCGCCTCGATGAAGCTGGCGAACAGCGGATGCGGCTCGAAGGGCCGCGACTTCAGCTCCGGGTGATATTGCACGCCGATGAACCAGGGATGGTCGGGAATCTCGACCGTCTCCGGCAGCACGCCATCCGGCGAGGAGCCGGCGAAGGAGAGGCCGTGCGCCTCCAGCCGCTCGCGATAGGCGTCGTTCACCTCATAGCGATGGCGGTGGCGCTCCGAGATATCGCAGCGTCCATAGATGGAGGCGATGCGCGAGCCGGGCTTCAAATGCGCGGGATAGGCGCCGAGCCGCATGGTGCCGCCGAGGTCGCCGCTCACAGAGCGCTGCTCCAGCGCATTGCCGCGCAGCCATTCGGTCATCAGGCCGACGACGGGCTCCTCGCAGGGGCCGAATTCGGTCGAATTGGCTTTCTCTATGCCGGCGAGCGCGCGCGCCGCCTCTATGACCGCCATCTGCATGCCGAAGCAAATGCCGAAATAGGGGACCTTGCGCTCGCGGGCGAAGCGCGCCGCGAGAATCTTGCCCTCCGCGCCGCGCTGGCCGAAGCCGCCGGGCACGAGAATGCCGTGCACATGCTCGAGATGCGCCGCCGGATCGGAACTCTCGAACACTTCCGATTCGATCCAGTCGAGATGGACCTTCACGCGATTGGCGATGCCGCCATGCGCGAGCGCCTCGATGAGGCTCTTATAGGCGTCCTTCATGCCTGTATATTTGCCGACGACGGCGATCGTCACCTCGCCCTCGGGATTGTTGACGCGCTGCGTCACCGCATTCCAGCGGCTCATATCGGGCTTGGGCGCCGGGTCTATGCCGAAGGCGGCGAGCACCTGCGCGTCGAGCCCGGCCGCGTGATAGGCGCGCGGCACGTCATAGATATGGGCGGCGTCGCGCGCCTCGATCACCGCGCTCTCGCGGACATTACAGAAGAGGCCGAGCTTGCGGCGCTCCTCGCGCGGGATCTCGCGGTCGGTGCGGCAGAGCAGAATATCGGGCTGAATGCCGATCGAGCGTAGCTCCTTCACCGAATGCTGCGTCGGCTTGGTCTTCAACTCGCCGGCGCTGGGGATGAAGGGCAGCAGCGTCAGATGGATATAGATGCAGTGCTTCTCCGGCAGCTCGTTTCCGAGCTGGCGAATCGCCTCGAAGAAGGGCTGGCCCTCTATGTCGCCGACGGTGCCGCCGATCTCGATCAGCGCGAAATCGACATGGTCATTGCCCTCGAGGACGAAGTCCTTGATGGCGTTGGTGACATGGGGGATGACCTGGATCGTCGCGCCGAGATAGTCGCCGCGCCGCTCCTTGGCGATGATGTCCTGATAGATGCGCCCGGTCGTCACATTGTCGCGCCGGCAGGCAGGACGCCCGGTGAAGCGCTCATAATGGCCGAGGTCGAGATCCGTCTCGGCGCCGTCGTCGGTCACGAAGACCTCGCCGTGCTGATAGGGACTCATCGTCCCCGGATCGACGTTGAGATAGGGATCGAGCTTGCGTAGCCTCACGGTGTAGCCGCGCGCCTGAAGCAATGCTCCGAGCACCGCCGACGCCAAGCCCTTGCCGAGTGAGGAGACCACACCGCCGGTGATGAAGATGTACCGCGCCATGGGGCCTTACGCTTATCGCCTCGGGATCGATTCGGAAAAGACTTTTTTCGTCGGCCGGCGGAATTCCACCGGCGCGTTCTCTCGCGCCGAAGCTGCGGGAGGCGGCCTTTCGGCCGCCTGCGCCTTATTTCCGCTCGGCCGGAGCCGTGTCGGCGCCCGCGGGAGCTTTCCACTCCAGCGCCTTCACTTCAGGCGCCTTCACTTCGGGCTCTTTCGCGCCTTCGGCCGCCGGCGGAGTCGCGGGAGCGGCCTCGGCCGGGACGGCCGGCTGCTCGGCGGCCGGCGGCGTCGCGCCCTGGCGCTGCTGCTGGGCGCGCTGCAGCTGGTCGAAGATGCTCTCTTTCTTCTCCGCGGGGGCCGGAGCGGCGGCGCCCGGCGCCGTCGCCGGCGCGCCGGCCGGCGGCAGCTCCTTGAGCTCCAGCTTGCCGGGATCGACCCCCTCGCTGCCGCGCTCCCAGGCCGGGAGAACGGTGAGCGCGATGCTCGTCAAGAAGAAGATCGCGCCGAGAATTCCGGTGGCGCGGGTGATGGCGTTGGCCTGGCCGCGGCCCGTGAACAGGCCGCCGCCGCCGCCGATGCCGAGCGCGCCGCCCTCCGACTTCTGATAGAGAATCAGCACGACGAGAGCGACCACCACCATCAGGTGGATGACGATGATAACCTGCTGCATGAACCGCTGTCTCCCGGCGCTTCGGTCCCGCCCGCCCCGCGGCCCGCGCATTTTCTTGTCGCGGGCCTTCTACACCAATTGCGCGGGCCTAGGGAAGGGGCGGACGCGATGTCGGGTCAGTAGGAATTGCCGTCCTGGCCTTTCCAGCCGCCGGGAGCCTGATCGAAGCGCGTCTCGTCCTTGAACTCGATCGAGGCGCCGGGCTCGATATATTGGCGGCCCTTGATCTCCTGATTGGAGACGGTCGTCGAATAATATTTGCTGGCCGAGCAGCCGTCCTTGACCGCCCCGGCCTCGTCCGGCTTGCAGTCGAGATTGGCGCCCTTGGGGAATTCCGCCGTGCCGGTGAAATAGAATTCGACGGCTTTGTGGCCGGCGCCCTCGACGTCCAGCTGCCAGAAGCGCGACACCTCGAATTTGACCACCTTGACGTCCGGATCGAACTTCTTTTTCAGCCTGTTCTCGAACACCGAGCGGGCGTTGTCGGCGGTCGGATCGCAGGAGAACAGGCAGAAGGCCTCGGCGCGGCCGGCGGTGAGCGCGGTCACGAGCAAAGCGGCCGCGACGATCTTCGATTTCGACATGAAACGCGTCTCCTCTTTTTTGTCGTTTTTTATCCGTCGCGACATTCGTGCATCATGGTTGGGCGCCACGAAGCACGAGGGACGCGAAGCGGGCTCCTTATGGGGCTCCGATCACAGGCTGCACGGCCGCCGCGCTCCCGGCAAGCGCGCCGATTCGGACAGATTGTCGCATCACGATGGATTTTGCCACCTTGTTGCCTTGCGGCGGCGCGCGCCTTATTGACGGCGCGAACCCTGAGCAGGATTTCGAAAAAGTAGGAACCGGCTTTTTCGACAAAATCCTGCTTCTCGAGAGTGTCTGAGCGGGCATTCGTCGGCGAGGCCTCACAGAATCAGTCATAGAGAGAGGATTTCATGGCCGCCTACAAGCTTCTTCTGTTGCCCGGCGACGGCATCGGCCCGGAAATCATGGCCGAGGCCGAGAAGCTCATCGCCTTTCTGAGCGCGGCCGGCGTCGCCTCTTTCGAGACGGAGAAGGGCCTCGTCGGCGGCTCCGCCTATGACGCCCACGGCCAGGCGATCAGCGAATCCGACATGGCCCTCGCCAAGAGCGCCGACGCCGTGCTGCTCGCCGCCGTCGGCGGGCCGAAATGGGACGGCGTTCCTTATGACGTGCGCCCGGAGGCGGGCCTGCTGCGCCTGCGCAAGGATTTGGGCCTCTTCGCCAATCTGCGGCCCGCCATCTGCTATCCGGCGCTGGTGGACGCCTCCTCGCTCAAGCCCGATCTCGTCGACGGCCTCGACATTATGATCGTGCGCGAATTGACCGGCGGCGTCTATTTCGGCGAGCCCAAGGAGATCACCGATCTCGGCAATGGCCAGAAGCGCGGCGTCGACACGCAGGTCTATGAGACCTATGAGATCGAGCGCATCGCCCGCATCGCCTTCGAGCTCGCCCGCAAGCGCTCCAACAAGGTCACATCGTCCGAGAAGGCCAATGTGATGAAATCCGGCCTCTTGTGGCGCGAGGTGGTGACCGCCCTGCACGCCCGCGAATATGCCGACGTGCAGCTCGAGCATATGCTCGCCGATGCGCTCGGCATGCAGCTGGTGCGCCGGCCCAAGCAGTTCGACGTCATCGTCACCGACAATCTCTTCGGCGATCTTCTGTCGGACGTCGCCTCCATGCTGACCGGCTCGCTCGGCATGCTGCCCTCCGCCTCGCTCGGCGGGGAAGACGCGGCGACCGGCAAGCGCAAGGCGCTCTATGAGCCGTGCCACGGCTCCGCGCCGGACATCGCCGGCAAGGCGCTCGCCAATCCGATCGCCATGATCGGCTCTTTGGTGATGGCGCTGCGCTATTCCTTCGCGCTAATCCCGGTCGCCGATGCGATCGACAGAGCGATCGCCGATGTGCTGGCCGCCGGCCTGCGCACCGCCGATATCGCCGGGCCGAACGACAAGCCCGTCTCGACGAGCCAGATGGGCGATGCGATTCTGGCCGAGCTGAAGAAGACGCTGGGGTGAGCGATCCGAGCGCGACGGCTTCGTTCGCGGAGCCGTCGGGCGTCGGCCGCGCCGCTCGCCTCGTCCCTCATGGCAATATGAATGAAATGCGCTATGATTGCTCGTCTATGAGAATGAGCGTCGCATGAAACCCTATATCGCCATCATCCATCAGGAAGGCGACAGCGCCTATGGCGTGAGCTTTCCCGACGCGCCCGGCTGCTTCTCGGCCGCCGACGAGCTCGATGATCTGTTCGCCATGGCGACGGAGGCGTTGGAAGGCTGGACCGAGGGGATGATCGAGGAAGGCCTTCCGATCCCGCCGACCCGCGATTTGTCCGAGATAAAGGGCGACCCGGAATGGGCGGAGAGCTTCGCCGACGCCGTTCTCATCATAGCCCTGCCGCCGCCGCACGCCCGATCGACGCAGCAGGCGGCCTGATTACTCCTTTGCCCAGCCAGCCTGCTTGTAGATATTCCGCGCCGTGCCGAACGGAATATCGGACCTAGGATGCGGAACCGTCACGAGATTGCGTCGGCCGTCCTTCGCAAAGTGATGATGCGATCCATTGATGCGCACCAGCCGCCAGCCTTCACGCTCCAGGCGGCGGATGATATCGCGGCTGTTGGTGAGCATCATGACATCTCCAGTAGGTTCTGGAGCATACGACTGACCAGCCTTTGTCAATTGCGCCGCCCGAAAAAAGAACCTCCGAGCGCGATTCGTCATCGGCCGCTATATTCATTACAAAGCAATATCACTAGCTTATGCACTTTGCGCATGAAATGTTACGTTCCCTTTCGTCAATCTTCATCCTGCGCAATTGATAATGAGCCATGCACTACCGCGCGCGAATCGGATTGGGGCGAGATCGACGCAGGAGAAAACCTCAGATGATCAGAATCAAGTCCCATCCGGGCGAGATCCTCGCCGAGGAGTTCATGAAGCCCCTCGGCCTTTCCGCCCGCGCGCTCGCAGAAACGCTGGGCGTGCCGGGCAATCGGATCAGCGACATCATGCGTGGACGCCGCGACGTCTCGGCGGACACGGCCATCCGGCTCGGCCGCTATTTTGGAACCGACCCGCGCTTCTGGCTCAATCTGCAGGCGGCCCGCGATCTATCGAAGGCCGAGGCCGAGAACGATTATTCCGGCCTGCCGACGCGCGCGGCCTGACCGTCTCCGTCGACTGACGCCGACGCGTCGGCGCCCATTCGCGCCTTCACCTCATCCCTTATCGGCTCCAGCTCCTCTTCCGTGAACGTCTCCGCATCGAGCAGCCGCTTCGCCGTCTCCTCATGAATGCTCGCGCACGCCTTCAAAATCCCGGTCGCGCGCAAGAAGGCGTCGTCCACCAGTTCCCGCACGGCGCGGTCGATGCGCGCGCTCGTCTCCTCGCTCGCCTGCGAGCGCTGGCCGAGATCGCCGATGTCGAGATAGCGCGGCCGCTCGGCGATATAGGAGGCCTGCCCGACCGAGGGCTCCATGCCATAGCGCGTCGCCATCGACCGGGCCATTTCGGTGGCGCGCTGAAGATCGTCGGCGGCGCCGGTGGTCGCCTCGTGGAACACATTCATCTCCGCCGCGCGGCCGCCGAGCAGAACCGTCATGCGGTTTATCAGCTCCGTGCGCGTCATCAGATAGCGGTCCTCGGTCGGCATTTGCATCGTATAGCCGAGCGCGCCCATGCCGCGCGGAATGATCGAGACTTTCTTGATCGGGTCCATATCCGGCAGCGCCATGGCGACGATCGCATGGCCCATCTCGTGATAGGCGACGATGCGCCGCTCGCGCGGATGCAGCAGCCGATTGCGTTTCTCCGGCCCGGCGATCACACGCTCGATCGCCGAGGTGAAATCGTCCAGCGTCACCGAGGCCGCGCGCCGGCGCGTCGCCAGAGTCGCCGCCTCATTGACGAGATTGGCGAGATCGGCGCCGGTGAAGCCCGGCGTCATCGCCGCGATCTCGCTCGGGTCGACATCGGCGCCGAGCGTGATCTTCTTCAGATGCACTTTCAGTATCGCGACGCGGCCGATCTTGTCCGGCCGATCGACGGAGATCTGCCGGTCGAAGCGGCCGGCGCGCAGCAGCGCCGGATCGAGCACCTCGGGCCGATTGGTGGCGGCGAGCAGCACGACGCCGGAGGAGGGATCGAAACCGTCCAATTCGGCGAGCAATTGATTGAGCGTCTGCTCCTTCTCGTCATGGCCGCCGGAAAGGCCCGAGATGCCGCGCGCGCGGCCGAGCGCATCCAATTCGTCGATGAAGATGATGCAGGGCGCGGAAGCGCGCGCTTGCGCGAAGAGATCGCGCACCCGCGCGGCGCCGACGCCGACGAACATCTCCACGAATTCCGAGCCGGTGATGGAGAAGAAGGGCACGCCCGCCTCGCCCGCCACCGCGCGGGCGAGCAAAGTCTTGCCGGTGCCGGGCGGGCCGACGAGAAGAATGCCTTTGGGGATGCGCGCGCCGAGGCGCCCATAGGTCTTGGGGTCCTTCAGAAAGGCGACGATCTCCTGCAATTCCTCCTTGGCCTCGTCGACGCCGGCGACATCGGCGAAGCCGACCTTCACATCCGTCTCGACGAAGATTTTGGCGCGGCTCTGGCCGATCTGCATGACCGAGCCCAAGCCCTGCGTCATGCGGCGCGACAAAAAGCTCCAGACGAGGAAGAACAAAGCGATCGGCAAGACCCAGGAGAGCAGCGTCGAGACCCATGTGTTTTCGACGATTCCGGAATATTTGACCTTGGCCGCCTCGAGCTCGGCGGCGACATCGGTCGGCACGCGCACCGCGACGAGCTGCTTGCGCCCGTCCGACATGGGCTCCTTCAGCGTGGCGCGCAATATGTCGCTCC
The DNA here is from genome assembly GCF_059718135.1 of Methylosinus sp. is20ea. Classification (NCBI taxonomy): domain Bacteria; kingdom Pseudomonadati; phylum Pseudomonadota; class Alphaproteobacteria; order Hyphomicrobiales; family Methylocystaceae; genus Methylosinus; species Methylosinus sp. is20ea. Next base: position 1,266,436 of record NZ_AP046088.1, read on the forward strand.
CGACCTCGACCGAGGCGATCTTGCTGTCACGCAAGAGGGCCTGGAACTCGCTATAGGGAACGACCTCGGTCTGCCGGTAGACCGTCCACATCTGCTGCAGGACGAGAACGCCGACGAGGGCCAGAAGAAAATAGGCGATATTGAAAGACCAAGCCTTGTCTTTCGTCGGCTTCTCCATGGCGGCCCTCGTCGTCGCGGGAGGTCATGCGCCGACGCTTGCGCGCCGCGGCCGTTCAAATATAGGCGCCGCCGCGAGCTTATCCAATCCGAGAAACGGCCGAGACCTCAGACCGGCCGGCTGCGCGCCGCCGCCTCCAGAAATTCCTCGAGCGCGTGAATATAATCCATGTCCTCGAAGGCTCTGTGCTTGTTCGCGGCGACGTAGCCGGCGAGCGCCGCGCGCGCGGCGCGGTCGCGCCCCAGGCGCACGGCGATCTCGACATAATGGTCCAGCGAGGCGGCGATCGTCTCCTCGCAGCCGATGCGGCGCAGAATCGCGGCCGTATGGCGCCCGCGCATGAAGTCGCCCGGCAGCGTCACAATGGGGCGGTCGGCGCCGAGCAGATCGAGCGTCGAGCGGCCGCCCGACCAGCCGGGCGTGTCGAGAATGACGTCGGAGGCGGCGGCGGCCGCGATGAACAGCTCCTGCGGCATTTGCGGCAGGATCACGCAATGATCCTCGGCGGAAAGCCCGGCCGCCGCGAAGACCCGCTGCAGCCGCGCGCGAAACACCGCCGTCACCTCCTCGCTCTTGGCGAAGGCGATGAAGAGAAATTTGCAGGGCCCCAGCATGGCGGCGATGCGCGGGAAGACGACATCGTAGCAGGGCAGATATTTGTAGAGCGCCTGTCCCGAGAAGAAGATCGGGACATTGGGCTCGGCGCCCAAGAGCGTGCGGTCGAGCGGCTGCAGGGCGAGCGTCTCCGCCGTGTAGTGCAGGCCGAGATTGGGCATCGGCGCCAGCCGCTCCGTATAGAAGCGCGCGGCGCCTTCCGGCTCCATCAGCTCGCTCGACAAGAAAAAGTCTATCGTCGGCATTCCGCTCGTCTCCGGCTGGCCCCAGGCCATGCATTGGATCGGAGCGAGGCGCTGCGCCGCCAGCCAGCCGGACACGGGGTCCATGCCGACCTCGGGATAGAGCAGCACATGCGGAGCCGCGGCGACGATGGCCTCGCGCCAGCCCTCCGGCGTCGAAGGCTCGAGCGGAAAATGCTCGCAACATTGCGCGGAGCGAATCGTGTCGGCGTCCTGCGTCTTGCCCGTATGGAAGCCGGTCACCTCGAAGCGCGCGCGATCGAGCCGCGTGATCCAGCTCTCGAGAAAGAGGCGGAACACCGTGTGGCGGCAGAAGAAGCCGCTCACTATGCCGATTCTTATGCGCTCGCCGGCCGCCGGCGGCGCGGCCAGCGGGACGGCGGGACGCGTCTGCGCCAGAACGCGGCAGGCGAATTCGCCGTAGCGCGTCTGCAATCGGCGATCGTCCTCGCCCTGATAGGGCAGGAAGAAGGGCTGCGTCGCGCCGATCGCCGGCGCCAGCGCGGCCGCGATTTCCGCATCCTGCGAAGAATCGGCGAGATTTTCGAGCGCTCGCGCGTAGCGCGCGCGGCGCAGCGCGATCTCGTCCTGCGTGTCATAGAGGATCGGCAGCTCCGCCATGCAGAGCGCGATACGCGCGCCGCCGTGCCGCGGATCGGCCGCGATCGCCGCGAGATGACGGGCGACGGCGTCATCCGTGCGTCCCCTGACATGCAGCAGGCAACCGAGATTGTAATGCGCGTCGGCGCGATTGGGCTCCAGCGCGAGCGCGCTCTCATAGCAGACGATCGCCTCGGAATGACGGCCGAGCTCCTGCAGCACGACGGCGAGATTGTTCCAATAGGCGGCGCTTCCCGGGGCGAGCCGCACCGCGATGGTGAGGCGCGCCGCGGCGTCGCTCCAGCGTCCGCGGCGCATCAGCCAACGGCCGAAATTGGCTTGCGCCTCGACCAGCCGCGGCTCCAGCTCTATGGCGCGCAAAAAGGCCGCCTCAGCCTGCGCGGCGGGCCCGATCTCGGCCAGCGCATTGGCGAGATTGTACCAGATTTCCGGCCGGTCCGGCGCGCATTCGGCGGCTGTCGCATAATGCGCCGCCGCCTCCGCGCTGCGGCCGAGCTCGGTCAGCGCGATCGCGAGATTGCAGCGCAGCTCGCCGGAGCCGGGACGCAGCGCCACTGCGGCGCGATAATCCTCCACCGCCTCGTCGAGGCGCCCGAGCGCGCGAAACGCGAGCGCGCGGCTGTTGTGATGAATCGCCTGACCGGGCGCGATCGACATCGCCTCGCCGATCAATTCGAGCCCCGTCTGCGCCGCGCCGCGCTCGACCTCGAGCAGGCCGAGCAAATGCAAGCTGTCGGCGTGCCGTGGATAGGATGCGAGAACGCCGCGATAGAGCGCAGCCGCTTCGTCGATCGCGCCCGCCTCATGGCGTGCGCGCGCCTCTCGAAAGGCGGAGTCCGGCGTAACATCGGTCATGAGCGTCGCGAATGGTCCCGCGTCGGCCGCGCCCGAATCGGGCCGGGTCGTCGACTGTGCTCTATCTCGGACCCAGATATTGCGCCAGCTTGTTCGCCGTGTTTCTGAAAGGCGAACGAATACGCATCCTCTTCGGCCGCCGCCGCGCTACATGTCATTGGCGACGGCGCGAGGCGAAGACGCTTTTCGTCGCGCCATAAGGCGCCGTCCGACGCAAGCCCCGGTAGTCATTCCGCCGGCGGCGCTCGCCGTGAGAGTGTGAGGTCCAATGGGCGCGCTCGAGCCGAATGCGACGCCGCGATGGGAATGGCGCATCTTCGGCGCCGATCTCGCGGCGCTGGAGGCCAAGCTCGGCTCGCCGACGAGCCTGCCGCGCCGCAGCGACGAAATCTATCTGCTCAACGCGCTGACGCCGCATTCGGCGAAGATTCGCGACCAGGCGCTCGAGGTCAAGCGCCTGCTGCGCGTCGACGACGGCCTCGAATTATGGGCGCCGGCCTTTTGCTCGGCTTTCCCGCTGTCGGCGGAACGCCTCGCCGCCGCCGCCGCGGCCTTGGCGCTGCCGCTGAACGGTCCGGGTCACGCCAGCTACGACGAGGCGCGCTTTCTCGAGGAGATCGTCGCGCCCTGCCCCGCCCTGCGCCCCGTGGCCGTGCGAAAGTCGCGCCTGCGCTTTTCCTTTCACGATTGCGCGGCGGAATTCGTGCGACTGCAGATCGGCGCCGCGCCGATGGAGAGCGTCGCGCTGGAGAGCGAGGACGAGCGGCGCCTCACGCAAGCGCTGCGCGCGCTCGACGCCGATCCGCGGCTCAATGTGAATTTTCCCAAAGGCGTCGAACGCGCCGCAGCTTTGGCGAGCTGATCGCGAGGAGGATGGAATGGGCGTGGAGATCGAGCGGAAGTTTCTGGTGACGCGCGAGCTGTGGCGGCCGCGCAACGATGGCGTGGCCTTTCGCCAGGGCTATCTCTCGCGCGTCGAGGATCGCGTGGTGCGGGTGCGCATCGCCGGCGGCGCCGCTTTTCTGACGATCAAGGGACGCACCTCCAACGTCACCCGCTCGGAATTCGAATATCCCATTCCGGTCGAGGATGCGGAGATCATGCTCGACCGCCTATGCGAGCGCCCGCTCATCGAGAAGACGCGCTATGAGGAGGTGTGCGGCGGCCATATTTGGACCGTCGACGTGTTCCAGGGCGAGAATGACGGGCTCATCATCGCCGAGATCGAGTTGGGGTCGGAAGAGGAGCCTTTCGACCGCCCCGGCTGGCTCGGCCGCGAAGTCTCGGGCGATCCCCGCTATTTCAACTCGGAATTGTCGAAGCGGCCGTTCGGCTATTGGGATGCGCCGTAGAGGGTCTGCGATATTATCGCTTGCCGATTTGAGCGGTTAGAGCGATATTATCGCTCTCATGAAGCTGATCATCCTCACGCACAAGGCCGCCAAGGAACTGGATGGCCTTCCCGAGGATGCGAGAACAGCCGTAACCGAAGCTCTGGCGATCTATGCGACGACTGGACTCGGCGACGTGAAGAATCTCGCGGGCCGCGACGGCTTTCGCATGCGTATCGGGCGGTATCGCGTGATTTTCGACGATGATGGAGCGACGATCCTCGCCATCCATATCGGCAAGCGTGAGATGGCGACTTACCGGAGAAATTGACGTCCATGCCGAAAATTCAAATCATCACGACGCCGGCGGGCGAGGAGTTGGTCGTCATTCCCCGCGCCGATTATGACGCCCTCGTCGCCGCCGCAGCCGAGGCGGAAGAGGATGCGGCGGACATCGCAATCTATGACGAGCGCAAGGCGGAACTCGCGGCCGGGCGCGACGAGCGCCTTCCGCCGGAGGTGAGCGCCGCTCTGCTGCGCGGCGACAGTCTCTTGAAGGCGCTGCGCAATTGGCGCGACATGACGCAGTTGCAACTCGCGCATGACGCCGATCTCGGACAAGGCTACATCAGCGATCTCGAATCCGGCCGCCGCAAGGGAACGCCGGAAACGCTCGCTCTCATCGCCGAGGCGCTGCAAGTCGATCCCGCATGGCTCACGTCCTGAGGCGGTCCGCGCCCTCCTTTCGACAAAGCCCCCGGAAATCGGCTAAAGGTCGCTGTCCCTGGAGCGTTTCCAGCCGAAGTGGCCGCCGGTTCGGCGTTGGAAACACGTCAAAACAAAAACATAGAGCCTGTTCATGTTTTCCATGAAACATGAGAAGGCTCTCGAGAAAGCGAATCACACCCCCATGACCATCCGCGTGCATTCGGGCGATCTGCCGGACGGCGCCGATCTCGGCCCCGTCGTCGCCATCGATACGGAAACGCTCGGCCTCAATCCGCATCGCGATCGGCTCTGCCTCGTCCAGCTCTCGGGCGGGAACGGCGACGCCGATCTCGTTCGCATCGCGCCCGGGCAGACGCAGGCCCCCAATCTCACGCGCCTGCTCGCCGATCCGAAAGTGCTGAAGCTGTTCCATTTCGCGCGTTTCGACATCGCCGTCATGGCCAAGACCTTCGGCGTGATGGCGGAGCCCGTCTATTGCACCAAGATCGCCTCCAAGCTCATCCGCACCTATACCGACCGCCACGGGCTCAAGGATCTCGTGCGCGAATTGCTCGCCGTGGAAATCTCCAAGCAGCAGCAATCCTCAGACTGGGGCGCGGCGACGCTCTCGGACGCGCAGCTCGCCTATGCGGCCTCGGACGTGCTCTATCTCCACGCGCTGCGCGAGAAGCTCGACGTCATGCTCGCCCGCGAGGGTCGCGCCGATCTCGCCGCCCGCTGCTTCGACTTTCTGCCGACGCGCGCCCGCCTCGATCTCGCGGGCTGGCCGGAGACCGATATTTTCTCGCATGAATGACGGCTCGAATTCGTGACGCCTCGAATTCGCCATGCGGCCGGCGTTGTCTCGCGGGCGTTCTCGCGCAGGGATGGCGAGCAGGAATGGCGAGCAGGAATGGGATGAACGACGCCTTTCCGCCGACCGATAGACGCGATCGGCTCGCCTCCTTCATCGCGCCGCGACGCGACGCCATTCCGCAGGCGCGGCGCCATTCGCTGCGCGTCGCCCGGCTGAGGCGCTGGCTACTGTGGGGCAGCGGCGCCATTCTCGCCGCCGTGGCCGTGGGCGTCGCCTTCCATTCGCTGCGCTTTCTGCCGGCCGATCTGCGCTTCTCGCGCATCGCCACGCAGGGCACGCGCATCACCATAGAAAGCCCCAAGCTCGTCGGCTATCGCAAGGATGGCCGCCCCTATGAGCTGCGCGCGCGCACCGGCATACAGGATATCGCCAAGCCCGATGTGTTCGAGCTCGAGCAGCTCGAGGTGCATTTCCAGAGCGACAACGAGTCCAATGTCGTGCTGACGGCGGAAAAAGGCCTCTATGACGCCAAGAACGACCGCGCCAACCTCTCCGGCGGCGCCCGCATCTTCGACGGCAAGCATTACGACCTGCGCAGCGAGGCGGCCGTGATCGATTTTCGCGGCAATCTCGTCACCTCGGACCAGCCCACCAGGCTGACGCTGGACAAATCGGTCGTGACCTCGAATTCGGTGGAGTTCTCGCAGAACGAGCGGCGCGCGACTTTTTCTGGCGCGGTGCATACGACGCTGCCCGGCGACGAGGACGACGGCGCGGCGGAAGGATCGTCTCCATGAAGCTCATTCATTTCCTGCCCCTCGCCATGGCCGCGCTTGTGGCCGCGGCGCCGGTCGCCGCCAAAGGGCGCTCCGGCGGCATCCTCCCCGGCGCCAGCGCCAAGGACCCGGTCGACATAGACGCGGGCAAACTCGATTATTTCGACAAGGAGCAGAAGCTCGTCTATTCGGGCAGCGTCGTCGTCGTGAACGGCCCCTCGACGCTGAAGGCCTCGCGCCTCATCCTCTTTCTGGACAAGGCTCAGCAGGGTCAGGACGGCAATGGCGGCAGCGACCGCGTCCGCCACATAGACGCCGAAGGGCCGGTGACGCTGGTCTCCAAGGATCAGATCGGGACCGGCGACCGCGGCAGCTACGACCGCAGCGAGAACAAGGTCTATCTCACCGGCAATGTGACCCTGATCCAGGGCGACAGCGTCGTGAAGGGCGAGAAGCTCATCTACGACACCGCCACCGGCCAGGCGACCGTGCTCGAGAAGCCCGGCCAGCGCGTGCGCAGCGTCTTCACGCCCGGCGAGGCCAAGGGCGAGAAGAAAGAGAAAAAAGAGCCGGCTCCGACCACAGAGCGCCGCGCCGATTGAGCGCCGCGCGAAAGGTCGCTCAACGCTTGCGAAAAATCGCTCAACGCTTGTAAGTCCCGACGAGGATCGCCTCTTCGAACAAGACCTCGCTCGCGGCGCGCTCCACCTCGAGACAGCTCGGCTCCTTGCGCGAGACGGGAAGCGTGGAGGTCGAGAGCGCCATCAGGCGAAAGCGATAGCGATGCACGCCATGGCGCGGCGGCGGGCACGGCCCGCCATAGCCCGAGCCGCCGAAATCATTGATCCCCTGCAAGAAGCCGCGTTGCGGCCCCGGCCGTCCTGCGCCTTCCGGCAGCCCGGTGGCGTCGCGGGAGAGATCATAGACCGCCCAGTGACGCCAGACGCCCGCCGGCGCGTCCGGATCGTCGCAGAGCAGGACGAAGCTCTTCGTATGCGAGGGCGCCTCGCTCCAGCGCAGCGGCGGCGAGACATTGGCGCCATCGCAGGTGTATTTGCGGGGAATCTCCTCGCCATTGGCGAAGGCTGGCGATTGCAGCCGCATCGTGACGCTCCTCATCGAGCTTCAGATTTTCGAGCTTCAGATTTTCGAGAACTTCAGACTTTCGAGAACTTCTCCGCGGGCGCGAAAGCGAGGCCAAGCGCCGTAGCGACGGATGCGTTGACGATCTCGCCGCGCGCCACCGTGAGGCCGGCTAAAAGATGCGGATCGTCGCGCAGAGCGCCGAGCCCTTTGTCGGCGAGCGCCAGCACGAAAGGCAGCGTCGCGCTGGCGAGAGCGAAAGTGGAGGTGCGCGGCACCGCGCCCGGCATATTGGTCACGCAATAATGCACGACGCCGTCGACGACATAGGCGGGATCGGAATGCGTCGTCGGCCGCGAGGTCTCGCAGCAGCCGCCCTGATCGATCGCCACATCGACGATGACCGCGCCCGGCTTCATGCCGGCGAGCATGCCGCGGCTGATGAGCTTGGGCGCCGCGGCCCCCGGAACCAGCGCGGCGCCGATGACGAGATCGGCGCGGCGGAGAAGCTCGGCGATCGCTGTCGGAGTCGAGAAGATCGTGCGCACCGCGCTGCCGAAGCGCGCGGAAAGGCGGCGCAGCGGCTCGGCGCCGCGATCGGCGACGATGACGCTCGCGCCCATGCCGAGCGCGATCATCGCCGCCTGCGTCCCCACCGTTCCCGCGCCGAGGATCACCACCTCGGCCGGAGGCACGCCCGGCGCGCCGGAGAGCAGCACGCCGCGCCCGCCCATGGATTTTTCCAGGCATCGCGCGCCCGCCTGCGGCGCGAGACGCCCGGCGATCTCCGACATTGGCGCGAGCAGCGGAAGGCCGCCGAAGGGCGAGGACACCGTCTCATAAGCGATGCAGATCGCGCCGGAGCGCATCAGCTCCAGCGCCTGCGCGCGATCGGCGGCGAGATGCAGATAGGCGAAGAGGATCTGGCCCGGCCGCAATCGCTCGCGTTCCTGCGGCCGCGGCTCCTTCACCTTCACGACGAGCTCGGCGGAGGAATAAATCTCGTCCGGCCCTTCGACGATCGCCGCGCCCGCGGTTCGATAATCGCCGTCGGAAAGCCCCGCGCCGACGCCAGCGCCGCTCTGCACCATCACGAAATGGCCGCGCTGCACGAGCTCATAGACGCCGGCCGGCGTCAGCCCGACACGAAACTCGTTGTCCTTGACTTCGCTTGGCGCGCCGACGCGCATCGGGAGCCTCCGGTCACGATCGCGGCGAGAAGCGATCGAGGATGATGATCACCTCCTCGTCGTCGATCTGGCGAAAATTCTCGTAGAAAAAGCCGATCGCGCCAAAGTCGCGATAATGCTCGAGGCAGACGACCTCATCGGCCTCATGGCGCAACAGCTCGAGCGCGTCGGTCGGCGCGACTGGAACAGCGAGGACGAGCTTTGCCGGACGCAGCGCTCTGACGGCGCGCAGCGCCGCGCGCGTCGTCGCGCCGGTGGCGACGCCATCGTCCACCACAATGGCGAGCTTGCCGGCGGGATCGGGCCGCGCCCTGCCGCCGAGATAGAGCTCGCGCCGCCGCTCGATCTCCGCCCGCTCGCGCGCGCAGACGGCCTGGAAGACGGACTCCCTCACCTCCGCCGCCTCGATCACATCCTCGTTGCGGACGATGATCGGAGCGCCGCCGTCGGCCAGCGCGCCCATGGCGAGCTCGGGCTGGTAGGGCACGCCGATCTTGCGCACCAGCACGAGATCGAGCGGCGCGCTCAACAGCTCGGCGATATGCGCGGCGACGGGAACGCCGCCCCGCGGCAGCGCATAGACGACCGCCGCCTCGCCGACATGCGCGACCAGCGCCTCGGCGAGACGGCGACCGGCGTCGTCTCGGTCACGAAACGGCATGACAGTCACGAAACATGGCGATCCTGCTCCGGCGCGGATGCACGACGCTTTCGATATAGGCGGACGCCGCGCGAATGCGAGGGACGGCGCTCACGACGGGGCCCGCTCGCCGAGCGGCCGCACCGCGCTCGCCTGCGGGCCTTTCTCCCCGCTTTCAGGCACATAGCGCACGCGATCGCCGCTCTCGAGCGCCGCGAACCCCGCGCCTTCGACGCTATTGCGGTGAAAATAGAGTTCGAGCCCATCCTCGCCTTCGAGGAATCCATAGCCGTCCTCGCGCATCAGCCGCCGCACCACGCCGATCGCGGGCTCCGCATGTTGCTTCACATGTCCCTCGAGGCGGTGGACCTGATCCTGCAGCCGCCGCCGCACGCGCTTGAACGCGTCATTGAGCGCGAAGTCGAAATCCTGATAGCGCTCGTCCTCCGGCGGCGTGCGCTCGACGACCGCCTCGCGCCCATCCGGCAGAGCGAGGCGAATATTGATCTCATATTGCCCGCCGCTCTGATGGCGCGCGCTCGGCGCCTTGACGACGACGCGGCAGGCGGTGACGCGGCCGAAGCGCGTCTCGAGCTCGTCTATATGGCGCGAGATGCGCGCCTGCGCCTGCGGCGAAGCCTCCATGCCCTGAAAGTCGATTTCCGGCGTCGTCTGCATGATGGAGCCTCCGTTCATGTGACGCGAATTTCACCCTCGATCGTCCGACGGCGCGATAGATAGATAGGGCGTGTCGACGGGCGAATCGCGGGCGCGCGGCGACGAGCAAAGGACCAGCCGAAGGACGAGCCATGACGACGCCAGTCGCAGAATCGGAGGTCGCCGTCGGACCGAGCCACCTTTGCGGCGCGCTCGCCGTTCCGCGGACCGCGCGCGGACTGGTGATCTTCGCGCATGGCGCGGGTTCCTCGCGATTCAGCCCGCGCAATGGCCGCGTCGCCGCCGCGCTGCGCGAGCGGCGCCTCGCGACATTGCTCATGGACCTTCTGACCGACGACGAAGCGCAGGAGCGCCGCAATGTCTTCGACATTCCGCTGCTCGCCGAGCGCGTCGTCGAGGCGATCGACTGGGCCGCGGCCGAGCCGACGATCGGCCATTTGAGCATCGGCCTCTTCGGCGCGAGCACGGGCGCGGCCGCCGCTCTCGTCGCGGCGGCGGAGCGGCCGCAAAATGTGCGAACGATCGTCTCGCGCGGCGGCCGGCCCGATCTCGCCGGCGACGCGCTCGACCATGTGCGCGCGCCGACATTGCTCATCGTCGGCGGCCTCGATTTCGACGTTCTTAATCTCAATCGCATGGCGGCGAGACGTCTCGCCGACGCGCGCCTCGACATCGTGGCTGGAGCGACACATTTATTCGAGGAGCCGGGCGCTCTCGAGCAGGTCGTCGAGCTGGCGGCGGCATGGTTCGCCGAGAAGCTGGCGCGACGCGACCGGAGCTGAACGCGGGCCCCGCGTCCGCAAAGAGGCGCTCATGACGACCCTGGCCGAGACCCGACCTTATCTGAAACGTCTCTTCGAGCGCCTCGATCTCGCGCCGCAGCCGATCGGCGCCGAGACGAAGCATGCGCTCGACCATTGGCGGACGACGCGCCGCGGCGTCGCGCCCACTTTCGCCGACGTCGTCGCCGATCTTCGTCATTCCGGCTTCGCCTTTCGCGCCGTGCCGGAGGCGCGCGATTATGAGATCGTCATCGGCGCCAAGGCCCTCGCCCCTCTGCTCGGCGCCGTAGCGGAGGGCGCGCGCTTGAGCGAAGCGCCGAACCGCCGCGGCGCCGTGCGGCTGCGCCGCCTCTTCGACGAAGCCCTGCGCATCGGCGAGCCGGCGCTCGTCGAGTTCACCCTCGTCGAAAAGGGCCGCGACCGCGCCGGCGTCGAGCTTCTCGCCGCGCCGCTGGCGCTCGCCGACGGCGCTCTCGGCGCCGTGCTCGGCGCGATGAACATTCAGCGCTTCGAAACGCCGGCGCCGGCGCGCGAAGCTCCGCCGCAGGGCGACGAGCATATCGTCTTGTTCGCGCTCGGCTCCAGCCGCGCGCTCGGCGAACGCGTCGCGCGCGAATTGGGCCTCGCGCTCGCGCCGCATGAGGAGCGGCGCTTCGAGGACGATGAGCGCAAGGTCCGGCCGCTCGTCGGCGTGCGCGGCAAGGATGTCTATGTGATCTCCAGCCTCGCGGGCGAGGCGGGCGACAGCGGCGCCGACAAGCTCATTCGCCTGCTCTTCTTCATCGGCGCCTTGCGCGACGCCGGCGCGGCGCGCGTCACCGCCGTCGCGCCCTATCTCTGCTATGCGCGCAAGGATCGCCGCACCAAGCCGCTGGACCCTGTCGCGACGCGCTATGTCGCGCAATTGCTCGAGAGCGTCGGCGCGCATCGCATTGTCACGATCGACGCGCATAATGTCGCGGCTTTCGAGAACGCCTTTCGCATAGAGAGCGTCGCGCTCGACGCGCAGGCTTTGTTCGCGCGCTATCTCGCGCATCGGCTCGGCGCCGATCCGGTCGCCGTCGTCTCGCCCGATCTCGGCGGCGAGAAGCGCGCCGAGCTGTTTCGCCAGCGCCTCGAGACGATTCTCGCGCGGCCGGTGGCCAAGGGTTTCATGGACAAGCATCGCAGCATGGGCGAGATCACCGGCGAAATCTTCGCTGGCGATGTGGATGGCCGCGCCGTCGTCATTCTCGACGATCTCATCAGCAGCGGCGGCACGATGGCGCGCGCCGCGCGCGCCTGCCGCGCGCATGGCGCGACGCGCATATTCCTCGCCGCGACGCATGGCCTCTTCGCGCGCGACGCCGAAGCGACGCTGCGCGAGGCGCCGATCGAGGAGATCATCGTCACCGACACGGTCGCCTCGAGCGAGGCGATCACGCAGCGTCTGCGCGGACGCCTCGTCACGCTCGGCGTCGAGACGCTGCTCGCCGAGGCGATCGCGCGTCTCGCCAGCGGCGGCTCCATCGACGAATTGCTCGAGACTGGCCCGAGAGGCGCCCCATGACCGCATCCGCCCTTTTCGTCGATCTCTATGAGATCGCCATGCTGCGCGCCTATTTCGAGCTCGGCGTGGCCGAGCGCCGCGCCACCTTCGGCCTCTTCGTGCGCCGCCTGCCGCAAGCGCGCAATTTCCTCATCGCCTGCGGCCTCGCCGATGTGCTGAAGGAGCTGACGGCGCTTCGCTATGACGAGGAGGATTTGCGCTATCTGTCCTCGCTCGGCTCCTTCCCCGAGGACTTCCTCAATTGGCTCGCGCATTTTCGCTTCACCGGCGACATTCGCGCTCTGCCGGAGGGCACGCCCTTCTTCGCCAATGAGTCCATTCTCGAAGTCACCGCGCCGATCGGCGAGGCGCAGATCGTCGAGACGCTGATCCTCAATCAGATCGGCCTGCAGACGATCCTCGCCTCCAAGGCGGCGCGCATGGTCTTCGCCGCGCGCGGCCGCGCGATCGTCGATTTCGGCGCGCGGCGCGCGCAGGGCTTCGACGCCGCGGTGAAAGGCGCGCGCGCCTTTTATATCGCCGGCGTCGCCGCGACCTCCGATCTCGCCGCCGGCCGCGCGCATGACATTCCCGTCGCCGGCACGATGGCGCACAGCTTCGTCGAGGCCTGCCCTTGCGAAGCCGACGCCCTCGAAGCCTATGCCCGCATCTTTCCGCGCACGACGCTGCTCGTCGACACTTATGACGCGCTGGAAGGCGTGCGCAAAGTCGTCGCGCTGGCGCATGAGATGGGCGCGGATTTCGACGTCCATGCGATCAGGCTCGACTCCGGCGATCTCGACGCGCTTGCGCGGCAAGCGCGGCGCCTGTTGGACGAAGGCGGCCTCGCTCGGGTCGAGATCGTCGCCAGCGGCGGCCTCGACGAAGCGCGTATCGATCATCTCGCATCTTCCGGCGCGCCGATCGACACATTCGGCGTCGGCACGGAAATGGCGGCCTCGACCGACGCGCCGGCGCTCGACATCGCCTATAAGCTCGTCGAATTCGCCGGCGAGGGACGCATGAAGCTCTCCCCCGGCAAGCGCACTCTGCCCGGCCGCAAGCAGATCTTCCGTCAATTCCACGACGGCGTCGCCGTGCGCGACGTGATCGCGCGCGAGGAGGAGCGCTATTCCGGCGTGCCGCTGCTCGAGCCCGTGATGCGCGACGGCGAAATCATGGAGCGGCGCCCGAGCCTTCCCGACATTCGCGACCATGCGCGCGCGGCGATGGCGGCGCTGCCCGCCGATGTGCGGAGCCTCGCGCCCTGCGCCTCGCCCTATCCGGTGACGATCAGCGTAGGGCTCGCGGACTATGAGCGCAAAGTGGAGGCGTCTCTCGCGCGCGAGGCGCGGCCGCCGGCGACACGGCCGCGCCTCAGCCGATGTTCGTGAGGCGCTCTCGCGCGAGCGAGAGATAATGGCGCGCGAGCGGCTCCCATTTTTCGCGCCGACGCGGCGCGGGGTCGAGCAGATGAGCGAGACAAAGACGCGCGCGCAGAACCGCGCGGCAGGCGCCATAGAGCGCGAACAGCGCGGGCGGCGGCGCCTCGCCGAGACGCCGCGCGGTGGCGGCGACGATCGCCGCGCCGGTCTGCGGCGCGCCGAGCAATTCGCATTCGAGAGCGAGAAAGGCGAGCTCGTCGAAAGGATCGACCTGGCGCAACTCATCGTTGAATTCGAGACAATCGAAAATCGCCAGCGGCTCGCCGAAGCAGATATGCTCGGGTCTCAAGTCGCCATGTCCGTCGACGATGCGCCCGTCGCGCACGCGCGTCTCGAGCGCCGGCGTCTGCGCGACGAGCCGCCGCTCGAGGCGATCGAGCAAGGCCTGCGCATGGCGATGGTCGAGCGCGAAATCACGCATCGCGATGACGCGGCGATTTTCCGCCTGTTCACGAAAGAAGCGCGCGACATAATCCTGCGCGGAAATGGCGGAGCGCGCGGCGCTCGCGTAGAAAGCGCCGAGCCGCGCGGCGAGCGCCTCGATCCGTCGCGCATCGAGATTTCCTTCGGCGAGCAGCCGATCGAGCGTGAGCTCGGCGGGCAGACGCTTCATCTCGACGAGCCAGTCGACGATCTCGCCCTTTCCGCCGATCGACAATTCTCCATCCGCGAACGTCAGCGGAACCACATCGAGATAGACCTCCGGCGCGAGCCTTCGGTTGAGGCGCAGCTCGGCGCGGCAGTCGGCCTCGCGCGCGCCGGGCGTCGAGAAATCGAGGAAAGCGAAGCGCACAGGCTTCTTCATTTTATAGACGCGGTCTCCCGCGATGAACACATGCGACATATGTGTCTCGACGACATCGACGCGCGCGGGCGCATGCGGATAGGCCGAAGGCTCGACGAGACGCTCCAGCTCGTCGGCGTGCGACGGGCGATCGGACGTTGCTTTGTTGCGCTCCGGAGGCATGTGCGGCTTCGTTGGAGGAGGTCGCGATGACGAGAAATAAGATAGGGCTGCGCTCGACCGACGCTGTGCTGATCGTCGATCTGCAGCTCGACTTTTTCGCAGGCGGAAAGCTCGCGGTTCCGCGCGCCGAGGAGATTCTTCCGGTCGTCAATGATCTCATCGACGAAGCGCGCCGATCCGGAACGCAGATCGTGGTCTCGCGCGACTGGCATCCGCCGGACCATATGAGCTTTGCCGCGCAGGGCGGCGATTGGCCGCAGCATTGCGTGCGCGGCACCAGAGGCGCCGAGTTTCATCCGGCCCTGCGTCTTCCGCCCGGCGCGCTGTTCGTCTCCAAGGCCAAGCGCGCGGAGCGCGAGCAATATTCCGATTTCGACAGCACGAGCCTCGCCGAGGAGCTGCGCCGTCGCGCCATAGATCGCGTTTTCGTCGTCGGGCTCGCCGAGGATTTCTGCGTCAAGGCGAGCGCGATCGACGCCGCGCGTCTCGGCTTCGAGACGCATGTGTTGCGCGCGGCCACGCGTCCGGTCACGCCCGAGGGCGGAGAAAACGCGCGCGCGGACATGCGCGCCGCGGGGGTGAGGGTGATCGAGCCCTCCTGCTCCCCATATGATGTCGATCACATCGCGAGGACGTGAGCCATGCCAGAGATCAATACCGACAAAGTTTGTTTCGTCATCGTCAAAGCGCGAGAGCTGGAGGCCGAGGACGAAGGAATGCGGCCCGACGCCTCCAATCCTTCGGATGACAAATTCGTGAGCGTGCTCACCGAAGAAGGCTGGTCGCCAAATCGGCGCGAGCTCGTCGAATTCATCGATGCGATGGATGAAGACGAGCAGGCGGAGCTGGTGGCGCTGGTCTGGGTGGGGCGCGGCGATTTCACCGCCGAGGATTGGGATTCCGCCGTCATTCAGGCGAAGGAGCGGCACAAGGGCCCGACGTCGAAATATCTCATCGGCATTCCGTTGCTCGCGAGCTATCTCGAGGCGGGGCTCGACGAATTCGACGAGAGCTGCGAAGGCTTCGAGGACGATCGCCAATAGCGTTTCCAGGAAAAGACTCTCGTCATGAGCGGAATGTCGCGACGAGCGGCGCATGCAGGGAGCCGAGGATCGGGTCCGGCGCCGTCGCCTCGTCGGCGAGGCCTTGGTTCATGATCGTCGCCGCCTCGCATCGCGCCGCGAGCGCGGGCGAGGCCATAATCTGATCGATGAGCGTCTTTCTGCCGGCGTGAATTACGGTGAAGCGCGTCCCCTCTTCGACGCGCGTCGCGAGCGAAGCCAGGCCGCGCGGCCCGCATGGGTCATCCGCGCCCCATAATATGCGCGCCGGCGCGTCATAGGCTTCACTGTTGAAATCGCCGCAGACGGCGATCAGCGGCTCGCGCTCTGCGTCGAACAGCCGGTCAACGAAGAGCCGCGCCTCGAGCGCCTGCCCCTCGCGCTTTTGCGCGGCGAGCCATTGTCCTTCCGCGTAAGCGCGGCTCGATTTGCTCTCGCCGGGTAGAGGCACGGCGCGCGGCGCGCGCAAATGCAGATTCAACACATGCAACGGCGCGCCTTCGGGAAGAGCAATGCGCGCATAGAGAATGGGGCGATCGAAAGCGACGTCGATCGGCTGCGCGGACGCGCCTTTTTCCGTGGGCGGCGTCCAGCGCCAGGGCGGGACGATGTCGTGATAGAGCTGGCGGCGCTCGACGATGGGCCAGCGCGAGAGGATCGCAAGATTGTGAATGTCGGCCGGCGCGTCGCCGCCCGGGCGCAGCGTGGCGGCGCGGAAGAAATGCGCATAGCTGCCGCCTTCGACGAGGCGATCGAGCGCGACGAAGCGGCGCGGCGCATGCGCCGTCTCGTGCTGCGCGTCGACTTCCTGAAGGCAGAGAATATCGGCGTCGATCGCGGCGAGCTGCGGACGCAGCACGGCGAGCCGCCGCGCGAATTCGTCCTGCGCCGATGGCGACCAGTCCAAATTCTCTATGTTGAAAGTCGCGAGGCGAAATCGGCCCGCCATTCGAGAAAACCCGTCGCGCGCGCCCTCTCCCGAACCAAACGGGAGAGGGAAGCTCATGAAAGCCGCGTCACGCGGCCTTGATGTCGATGCTCTTCTCGGCCTTCTGCGCCTGCGCCGATTTCGGCAGACGCACGGTCAGCACGCCTTTGGTGAATGTTGCGTCGATCTTGTCGGCCTCGACATTCTCCGGCACGCGGAAGGCGCGACGGAAGGAGCCATAGCGGCGCTCGGAGAGGAAATAGCCCTTGTCCTTCTCCTCGCGCTGCTCCTTCTTCTCGCCGCTGATGATGAGCGAGCCATTGGAGAGCTTCACCTCGACATTCTTCTCGTCTATGCCGGGAAGCTCGGCGGTGATCTGATATTCCTTGTCCTTCTCGACGAGATCGACCGCGGGCGTCGCCGCCCAGCCGACAGCGAAGCGGCCGAAGGGCTCGAGATCGGGCGTCGCGCCCTTTTGGAACGGCGCGTCCTCGAACAGGCGATCGATCTGCCGCCGCAGCGTCTCCAGAGGATGCCAGTCGAACAAGCCATAGTTCGGCAAGGTCTCCTTCGATTCTTTCACGGGAACTCGGGTCTGCGCTTCCGCCATTTTCGCCTCCTGATATCCGTGTCCCGGCGACCGGCGCGGCGCATGCGCCGCGCTCGCACGACGCCTGTGACGTAGGAGCGCCGAGTGAAAAAGCAATCGGGCGCGTTTGGCCCGCGACGCCGCCGGAAGCGCGCGATGCGGCGGAACCCGCTGGAAAGGCGATCGAAAGCGAAAGCGTTTCACAGCGCGAGCACGCATAGGCAAATTGTCGCAGCCGTTTATATGATCATGGGCGGAGCGCTGCGACATGTCGAACGAACCGACGATGACCGAAGACGACATCATGCGCGCGCTCGAGGCGCGGCTCGGGCGGCTGCATGCGCGCCAGCGGCTCGGCATAGAGCGCGACCATGAGGCGCAGATCTTCGGCCAGGGGCTCAATTTCTTCCATCCGGAAAATCTCGCCGCCTCGCCGCTGCTGATCCGCGCCGCGCTCGTCGCCATGGGGCTCTACCGCCGCGGTCTCGCCAATGCCGAGAGGGTCGTGCTGCGCGAGAACCGCATCGTCAGCGCCCGGCTGCCGCGCGCCTTCGACGGTTTCACCATTCTCCACTTGAGCGATCTGCATGTCGACATGTGTCCCCAGGCGATGGCGCGCATGCGCGCGCTCATTGCGGAACTGTCATACGATCTCTGCGTGCTGACCGGCGATTATCGCGGCGCGACGCATGGGCCGCATGAGGCGGCGCTCGCCGGCATGGCCGCGCTGCGCGATGTCTTGCGCGCGCCGATCCTCGCCGTGCTCGGCAATCACGACACGATATTGATGACGCCGCGCCTCGAGCAGATGGGAATGCGCGTGCTGCTCAATGAATGCGAGACGATCCTTCGCGAGGGCGCGCGCATCCATGTCGCCGGCGTCGACGACGCGCATTACTTCCGGGTCGACAATATAGCGAAAGCCGGCGAAGGGATTCCCCAAGGCGAATTCTCAATTCTCCTCTCGCATACGCCGGAGATTTTTCGTCAGGCGGCGCATGCCGGCTTCGACGCGCTGCTCGCCGGCCATACGCATGGCGGGCAGATCTGCCTGCCCGGCGGCTTCGCGCTCACGCTCGACTCGGTGCTGCCGCGCGCTTTCGGCGCCGGCGCCTGGCGCTATCACGACATGCAGGGCTACACCTCGGTCGGCGCGGGCTCCTCCGTGCTGCCGGTGCGTTTCAACTGCCCGCCGGAGATCACTCTGCATCGGCTGCTGGCGGGGTGATGGCCGAAATCGGCCGCGCATCTGGCCGAGCTTCGCGACCCCCTATAGCGTTTCCAGCCGAAGTGGACGCCGGTTCGGCGTTGGAAACGCGTCAAAACAAAAGCATAGAGTCTTTCCCTGTTTCCATGAAACAGGGAAAGACTCTAGACTATGACGGCGGCGTGAAGGAAAGGGCGGATGATGCGAAGCGGCGAGCGACGGGCGGGCGCGGGCGTTCGAGGCTTCCGGACGGCGATCGGCTCGCTCCTGCTTCTCGCGGCCAGCGCCGCCGTGGCCTTGGCGGCGCTCTACCCGCGCGAGGGGCGGCGCTTCATGGCGGAGGAGGATTTTCGCCGCTATCCGGGGGCCGGCGTGCTGATGTGCCGCACGGAGGAAGGCGTCCCGGAGCGCGCCGCCGCGGCCTGGCTGATCGGCGACCGCGGCCTCGTCGTCCTCAACGCGCATAATTTCGTCGACCGCAAGCTGCGGCCGACGCATCCCATCGACGATTGCACGTTCGGCATCGGCGAAAAGGAATACGCTTTCGAGCCGGAGAGCCTGCGCTTCGGCTTCGCACGCGACGCCAAGGCGCTGAACATCACCGATGATTGGGCGCTGGCGCGTCTGCGCGACCGCGTCGACGCCGACATAGCGCCGCAGCCGATCCCCGACGGGCCGGCGCTGCCGACGGGCGTCGCGAGCCTGCGCGTCGTGATGGTGTCGCCGGCCGGCCACTCCAATTTCCGCCGTGCGACGAGCATAGAGGACTGCCAGATCCGGCAGATCGACGCGCCCACGGAGGACGGCATCCGCCGCGCGCGGCATGATTGCAACGATGGCTATGGCGGCTCGGGCTCGGGGATTTTCGGCGATGACGGACGGCTCATCGCCATGCACAGCGCCTCGCTCGACATGAATTCGCGCCGCGATTTCGACATGGAGCGCCATTTCGGCATGGCGCTGCTGTTCGAGGGCGAATTGCTGGACGCCATACGGCAGAATCTTCGGGCGGACGCGCGCTAGCGCCCCTCGCGCGGCGGGATGGCGCGCAGCCAGGCGACGAGCGCGTCCAAATCTTCGGGCGTCATTTTCGAGAAATGCGCCTTCGACAGATTGGCCATGGTCGGCTTCAGCGGCCTGCCGTCGCGGCCGACGCCCTTGGTGATGGCGGCCTTGATCTCATCGGCGCTCCAGGCGCCGATCCCCGCCGTCTCATGCGGCGTGATATTGGCGCCGACCGTCGTTCCCGCCGGCGTGCGGAACAGCTTGCCGCCGGCGCCGAGCTTCTCTTTATGGTCGAGCGCGCCATTGGTCTCGCCGCTGTGGCATTCCATGCAGCGCGCCAGCGTCGCGACATAAAAGCCGCGTCGCAGCGGATCGGCGAGATCCTTCTCCTCGAATGGGGCCTCGGCGCCGGGGAAGGTCTCGGCGATCTGCTCGCCGTCGCGGCGCTGGACGGGCCGCACGGCCTCGACCGGCGGCGCCGCGCGCAGAAAGGCGATGACCGCCTCGAGATCGCGCGCAGTCAGTATGCGGTAATATTCGGACGGCATGGCCGGCGCGAGCCGTCCCTCGGGCCCGACGCCGGCGGCGATCGCCGCCGTCAGCCGGTCGTCGCTCCACGCCCCTATTCCCGTCGCGGCGTCCGACGAGATATTCGGCCCGCGCACGCTGTAATTTGCGCCATTGAAGGTCTGCGAGCCGCCGGAGAAGCGCTTGTCGCGCAGATAGCCCTCGGGGCCGCGCGGCGTGTGGCAATTGTCGCAGGCGGTCAGCGCCTCGACGAGATAGCGGCCGCACTCCAAATCCGCGGCCGCCGCCGGCGCGGCGAAGGTGAGGCAGAGCGGCAGAAGGGCGAGCCGCAGCGGGCGGCGGGATGAAGCAGAGGCGCTGGACACAGTCTATCCGATAGGTCGAGAATTCTGCGCCACCATAGGCGGCGCCCTCGCGCGCTTCATTGCAAAAAAGTCTCGAATCCATAGCCGATTTGTCCCGCCGGACGCGCGACCTCAAAATGGGCGCTCGCGCACGCGCAGGTCGAACATCAGCCGCGAGAGCGCTTGCGAGCCGAAAAAGAACAGCGCCGTGACGATGACGATTTCCGCCGCGCCGAGCGCCGCAGGGGCGGCGACGGCGAGAAGCGGAACCAGCGCTTCGGGAATCTGATCGAGGCCGGGCGCGCGGCTGCTGGCGGCGAGGCCCAGCCGGCGCTTGACGAAGCTCGAGAAGAGATCGCCCGCCATCGCAAAGGCCCCGAGCCGCGCGCCGAGCGAAGCCGGCAGCCCGACGAGCGGCGCGCAGAGCGCGGCGGCGAGGATGGCGAGAACCAGCCCGCGCCAGGTTTTCGACTCGCCCAGCAGCGGCCGTCCGTCGAGAAAGCGCGCGCCGCCGTCGACCGGGCGGGCGAAGGCCGCGCCGAGCAGCCGCTTGCCCAGAATGGGTGCGCCATTGGCGACGATCAGCAGAAACAGCAGTCGGAAGATCTGGGCTCCATCCATGGCGTCGCATCCTCGCCCGTCACGCCAGGGCTCATGGCTCCTTCGCCATATAGGGGACGCTTTTTCGTCGTCCGCTCTTTCATTGTCCGCGCGCATTGTCCGCGCGGCGCCGGCGAGCGCGGCGGAGAGGTTTCGCGCGTCCTGGCCTTGTCGGCGCCAGCGCGTCGATCTAGATAATTTGCTGCGCCCGGCGCGGCGCGTTCAGGAATCCTTCGAGGCGAATCATGGGCGAGGACGCAACGGCGGCCGAGGGCCCCGATTTCTCGCTCGGCGTCACTTTCGCCGATATGGCCGACGGCGCCGTCCTTGCCGGCCGTGTCGGCGCCGAGCCGGCGCTGCTGATCCGCCACGGCGACGAATTCTTCGCGATCGGCGCCTTCTGCACCCATTATCAGGGCCCGCTCGGCGAAGGCCTCGTCGTCGCCGACACGATCCGTTGTCCCTGGCACCACGCCTGCTTCAGCCTGCGCGACGGACGGGCGCTGCGGGCGCCGGCGCTCGATCCCATCCCCTGCTGGCGCACGGAAAGGCGCGGCGATCTTCTGTTCGCGACAGACAAGATCGATCCCGCCCGGCGCGAGCGCGCGAGCGTTCCGCCGACGCTCGGACGCGTCATCGTCATCGGCGGCGGCGCGGCCGGCCTCGCCGCGGTCCATCAGCTGCGGGAAGCCGGCTATTTAGGCTCGCTCATCCTCGTCAGCGCCGACGCCGCCGCGCCCTATGACCGGCCCAATCTGTCGAAGGACTATCTCGCGGGCTCGGCGCCGGAGGAGTGGCTGCCGCTACGGCCGCGCGACTATTACGAGGATCGGCGCATCGAGCTGCTGCTCGCAACGCGCGTGCGCGCCATCGATCCCGGCGCGCGCCTCGTCTGCCTCGAGCATGGCGAGCCGCTGCGCTATGACGCGCTTCTGCTGGCGACAGGCGCAGAGCCGGTTCGCCTCCAAATTCCGGGCGCCGACCTCCTGCATGTCCATTATCTGCGCAGCCTCGCCGATAGCCGCGCGATCATCGCCGCCGCAGCGCGCGCGTCGCGCGTCGCGGTGATCGGGGCGAGCTTCATCGGCCTCGAGGCGGCGGCCGCGCTGCGCGAGCGCGGACTCGAGGTCCATGTCATCGCGCCCGACGCGACGCCCATGCAGAAAACGCTGGGCGAAGACATCGGACGGCTCGTGCGCGCGGAGCATGAGGCGCATGGCGTCGTCTTCCATCTCGGCGAGAGCGTCGCCTCGATCGGCGAGGATCATGTCGCGCTCGTGAGCGGAACGACGGTCGGCGCCGATCTCGTCGTCGTCGGCATCGGCGTTCGCCCGCTCTCGACACTCGCCTGGGAAGCCGGGCTCGCGATGGATCGCGGCGTGCTCGTCGACGAATATCTGGAAACCAGCGCGCCCGGCGTCTTCGCCG
Source organism: Methylosinus sp. is20ea (assembly GCF_059718135.1). Taxonomy (NCBI): domain Bacteria; kingdom Pseudomonadati; phylum Pseudomonadota; class Alphaproteobacteria; order Hyphomicrobiales; family Methylocystaceae; genus Methylosinus; species Methylosinus sp. is20ea. Next base: position 1,288,582 of record NZ_AP046088.1, read on the forward strand.
CCGGCGACATAGCCCGCTGGCCGGATCGCCACAGCGGCGAGCGGATCAGGATCGAGCATTTCGTCACCGCCGAGCGCCAGGGCCAGACGGCGGCGCGCAACATTCTCGGCGCGAAGGAGCGTTTCGAGGCGCAGCCCTTCTTCTGGAGCCGGCATTACGACATGACGATTTCTTATGTGGGACACGCCCGCGCCTGGGATCGCATCGAGATCGCCGGCAGCCTCGAGAAAAAAGATTGCGCCGTGACCTATTTCTGCCGCGATCACAGAATGGCTGTGGCGACGATCGGCCGCGACCTGGACAATCTGCGCGCCGAAGTGGAGTTCGAAGCGTCGACCAGCGGTTGAGCGAGCATAGTCTGCGCGCGGACGCTGCATTCCACTTCGAAAGGAGGCATGAGTTCGGCGCGTTCTTCTGCCGATCGGCGGCCAGTTCCTTTCATGTCGTCGCCGGCCCCCGGGCGGCCCAAGTCAAACACAGGCGTCGGCGGCCGCTCGATTTCGGCCCGTAGTTCTACGTAGCAGTCGCAGCAAATATTTATGCCCAGATTTAGTGGAACTTCGTTACGATTTAGTTGCGGGGGGTAGAGCATTGATGTATACCCGACAATGTTTTTGCGGCCGATACGGCGCAGACTTGCTCGCCCCCGAATATGCCGAGCTCCGCCCCTTCGGCCGCGCCGCCCCGTAAGGAATTCCGGCGCCGAAACGAGAAAGTGAAGAGTGAAGAGATGACATCGTCCAACAACATCGAACTCGCGGCAGACATCGTTTCCGCCTATGTGAGCAACAATTCGGTTCCGGCCGGCGATCTTCCGGGTCTCATCAACGAAGTCTATGGCGCGCTCATGCGTGTCGGCTCCGGCGTGGCCGTCGAGCCGGTCGAAGCGCCTAAGCCCGCCATTTCGGTGCGCAAGTCGGTGACCAACGATTTCATCATCTGCTTGGAGGATGGCAAGAAGTTCAAGTCCCTCAAGCGCCATTTGCGCACGCAATATGGTCTCTCGCCGGAAGAATACCGCGAGAAGTGGGGTCTCGCGGCCGATTATCCGATGGTCGCCCCCAATTACGCCAAGGCGCGCTCCACGCTCGCCAAGCAAATGGGCCTCGGCCAGCAGCGTCGCCGCCGCGGCGCCGCCCGCTGACCTCGACGATCCGCGAAGCGCGCGCGCCGTGAGCCCGGCGCGCCCCTAGGCCGCCGGCCGCACCGCAGCCGCTTCGTCGCGTCGAAAATTTTTTAATGATCATTCCGCGCGCTTTCGCATCGAGCGAAGGCGTGCGAGGAAACGACGCCGGACCAGACATCCGGCTTCGCAACGCGGTCGCTCCAGCGACCGCGGCCGCTCGATTGTTGTCACTGATGCGAATGGGGGAAGCTCATGCGGCGTATCGCAGTTGCTCTGTGCATTTTATTCATGAGTTGCTCGGCCGGGTCTGCGTACGAAACAGGGGGCTTGGCCGGATTGTTCGATTTGAGTCCGCGTGGACAGCCGGTCGACGTCCGGCCGCAGGCGACCGCCGTCGCTCGCGAGATCGTGTCCTATCCGGGCGGCTATTCGCCCGGCACCATCATCGTCTCGACCAATGAACGCCGGCTCTATTACGTGCTCGGCAATAATCAGGCGATCCGCTATGGCGTCGGCGTCGGCCGGCCCGGCTTCGAATGGACCGGCACGCGCTTTGTCTCCAGCAAGCGCGAATGGCCGGCCTGGACCCCGCCGCCGCAAATGCTGCGCCGCCGTCCCGACCTGCCGCGCCACATGCAGGGCGGGCTCACCAATCCGCTCGGCGCGCGCGCCATGTATCTCGGCGGCTCGCTCTACCGCATCCACGGCTCCAACGAGCCCGAGACCATCGGCCAGGCGGTGTCCTCCGGCTGCATCCGCATGACCAATGAGGATGTCGTCGATCTCTATGAGCGCGTGCGCGTCGGCGCGCGGGTCATCGTGACGCGCTGATCCTCGACCACCCGAAAAACGCGCGCCGAGCGCCCGAAACGGGCTCGGCGCGCTTTTTTTATCGTTCGCCAGCCTATCGTTCGCCCGTTTATCGTTCGCCTGGACGATCGCGATCCAGGCCCTTTTCGGCGAGCTCGCCGAGATAGGCGTTGAAATCCGCCTCGCCGCCGACGCCGAGCTCATGGAGATAGGGCCAGGTGTAGATGCCGGTGTTGTGCAGATCGTCGAAATCGAGCCGCACGGCGTAATGGCCGACCGGCGCCACGCCGATTATGGCCACATTGCGCTTGCCGCCCACGGTCTTGCGCTCCTCCGGCGAATGGCCCTGCACCTCGGCCGAGGGGCTGCGCACCCTCAGATGCTCGGCCGAAAGATCATAGCTCGCCCCATTCTCGAAGCTCACCCTGAGCTTCCGCCCCTCGTCCATGAGGCGTATCTCGCTCGGCCAAATATCCGCGTCGGCCATTTCCCTCTCCCGATCCGCTCGTCGCCCGCCACCCCTCTTCGCTCGTCTCTTGGGGCTTCACGCGCGGCCATTCCGTCAATATATAGGCTGAACCCTCTCGGGACCCTATACGCCGGACGGGACGCCGCAAACGGTCGACTGTATGAATCCGCATCCGAAAATCGCCTATGATCCGACGGCCCCCGCGCCGCTCCTCGACCCGTTCGGACGGGCCATTTCCTACCTGCGCGTCTCGGTGACGGATCGTTGCGATTTCCGCTGCGTCTACTGCATGTCCGAGCACATGCAATTTTTGCCCCGCCGCGATCTGCTGACGCTCGAGGAGCTCGACCGGCTGTGCACGGCCTTCGTCGAGCGCGGCACGCGCAAGCTGCGCATCACCGGCGGCGAGCCCTTGATGCGGCGCGATATTCTCTCGCTGTTCGAGCGCCTCTCGCGCCATCTCGTCTCCGGCCGGCTCGAGGAGCTGACGCTGACCACCAATGGCTCGCAGCTCGAGCGCTTCGCTGCGGCGCTCGCCGATTGCGGCGTCAAGCGCGTCAATGTCTCGCTCGATACGCTCGATGCGGAGCGTTTCCGACAATTGACGCGCACCGGCGACCATGAGCGCGTGCTGGCGGGCGTCGATGCGGCGCTGCGCGCCGGCCTCGAGGTGAAGCTCAACGCCGTTGCGCTGAAGGATGTGAACGAGGACGAGTTCGTCACGCTGACGCGCTTCGCCCATGAGCGCGGCATGGATATGACCTTCATCGAGGTGATGCCGCTCGGCGAGATCGACGGCGGCGAGCGCGTCGATCAATACATCCCGCTCACCCATGTGCGCGACCGGCTCGCCGAGCGCTTCACGCTCGAGGAGATCGACTATCGCAGCGGCGGCCCGGCCCGCTATATGCGCGTCGCCGAGACCGGCGGGCGCGTCGGCTTCATCACGCCGCTCTCGCATAATTTCTGCGAATCCTGCAATCGCGTGCGCGTCACCTGCACCGGCACTCTGTTCATGTGCCTCGGCCAGGAGGACGCCGCCGATCTGCGCGCGCCGCTGCGCGCCGACGCCAGCGACGCCTCGCTCCATGCGGCCATAGACGAGGCGATCGCCCGCAAGCCCAAGGGGCATGATTTCATCATCGACCGCGCCACGCGAGCGCCGGCCGTCGCGCGGCATATGAGCACGACCGGGGGATGATCCGGCGCCTCGCGATGATCCGGCGCCTCGCCGCCGCCGCGGCGACCTTCGCCCTCCTTCTCGCTCCGGCCGCCGCCGAACCCTTGCGCCTGCGCGTCGCCAGCGAAGGCGCGCGGCCGCCCTTCAACTATCTCGACGCCAATAATCAGCTCGCCGGTTTCGAGATCGATCTGACGCGCGAGATCTGCCGGCGGATCGACGCCGATTGCGTCTTCGTCACCCAGGAGTGGGAGAGCCTCGTCTCCGGCCTCGAGAACCGGCAATACAACCTCGTCGTCTCCGCCATGGAGATCGATGAGGAGCGGCTGCGCAAAATCGACTTCTCCAAGCCCTATGCGCATAGGCCGTCTGCGCTGATCGCGCAGCGGCAGTCGGCGCTCGCCAGCGCCGAGCCGAAGGCGATGCAGGGCGCGCGCATCGGCGTCGTCGCCGACGGGCCGCAGCAAGCCTATGCGGAGGACAAATTCAAGGAGAGCGAAATCCAGCGCTACGCCACGCTCGAAGCGGCCATGCTGGACCTCGCCGAAGGCCGCGTCGACGTGGTCGCCGAGGACAAGCTCGCCGCCGTCGATTTTCTGCGCGAGCGCAAAGAGGGGCGCTGCTGCCGCATCGTCGCCGATCTGCCGCAGGACGCCGCCTATTTCGGCGGCGGTTTCGGCATAGGCTTGCGCAAGGGCGACGCCGCGCTAAAGCGCGCGATCGACGCGGCGATCGAGGCGATCGTCGCCGACGGGAGCTATCGAACGATCCGCGCCAAATATTTCGATTTCGACATACGCTAGCGTCGGGCCGCCGGCCTCGGCCTTGCTTTCCCCGCCGAGCGATTCACCCGCAGAGGACCGAGCTATGACCGATCTCAAAGTCGCCTTCATCGGATTGGGCGTGATGGGCTATCCGATGGCCGGCCATCTCGTCGCGCGCGGCGGACACGAGGTCGTCGTCTACAACCGCACCGCCGAGAAGGCCGAGCGTTTCGCGGCGCAATTTTCCGCCAAGAGCGCGCCGACGCCGCGCCGCGCCGCCGAGGGCGCCGATTTCGTCTTCGCCTGCGTCGGCAATGACGATGATCTGCGCCAGGTCACCATCGGCGCGGACGGCGCCTTCCATTCGCTGAAAGCCGGCGCCGTCTTCGTCGATCACACCACCGCCTCGGCGGAGGTCGCGCGCGAGCTCCATGCGCGCGCGAGGGCGGGCGGCTTCGGCTTTCTCGACGCGCCGGTCTCCGGCGGGCAGTCGGGCGCGGAGAATGGCGCGCTGACGGTGATGTGCGGCGGCGACGCGGCGGATTTCGCGCGCGCCGAGCCGGTCGTCGCGGCCTATGCGCGCGCCTGCCGGCTGATGGGGCCGCCGGGGGCCGGCCAGCTCACCAAAATGGTCAATCAGATCTGCATCGCCGGCCTCGTGCAGGGCCTCGCCGAGGCGCTGGATTTCGCGACCCGCGCCGGGCTCGACGGCGCGGCGGTCGTCGACCTCATCAAGAATGGCGCGGCGCAATCCTGGCAGATGGAGAACCGCCACAAGACCATGCTCGCCGGCGACTATGATTTCGGCTTCGCCGTCGAATGGATGCGCAAGGACCTCGGCATCTGTTTCGCCGAGGCCCGCCGCAATGGCGCGAGCCTGCCGGTCGCCGCGCTGGTCGACCAATTCTATGCGGAAGTGGAGGGCATGGGAGGCCGACGCTGGGACACGTCGAGCCTCATCGCGAGGCTGCGCAAATAGAGCGTTCGGATCGCACGAGAGTCTTTCCGTGTTTCATTGAAACAGGGAAAGACTCTCGGCTTTTGTTTCAACGCGTTTCCAACGCCGAACCAGTGTCCTCGGCTGGAAACGCTCTAGCGCAGCAGCAGATAGCCGCGGCGCTCGAGACAGGCGTTGACGACGAGAACATAGTCCTGCATCGCCTGCTCCGCCGTCATCGCGCCTTGGCCGGCCGCGGCCGAGCCGACGGCCTCCGCCGCGCTGCCGCCCGCCCACAGGCCTTGCGCCGCGCCCCAGCCCGGCACGGGCACGTAGCGGGCGATATTGCCGGCTGTCGCCAGAGCGGCGCCGCCCGCCGCCTGGCTCGCGCCGGCGCGCGCCGCGCGCTCCTGCGGCAGAGCGCGATTGCGGCAGAAGGCGAGATCCTTGGCGTATTTCGGCTCCTTGAAGCCGCGGGCGTCGCGATCGACGAGCGGCTCGTAGAGCGGCTCCTCCTGGGCGCGGGGCTGCGCGGGCGAGGCGAGAAGCGCCGTAAAGCCGCAGGCGAAAGCCGCGCCGATCAAAATGATTTTTCCACCATGCGACATAACCAATCTCCTCACTCGACCATCTCCGTCCCCGCCGGGCGGCGAAAGGAAGAATGGAAAGCTGCAGCTGAACTGTCAACCACGCCCGCAACGGCGGGCGAAACGGAAAAGGATGCAGCCTTTCAAATCATTCCGCGAGTGTTATGGTCGCGACGGGCCTGGGGAGGCCCAGGTTGCGCTTTTCGCCTGCGGGCGGAGAGCGAAAATGGGAGAAGAAAAATGAAAACCAAGATCGTTTCGGGCTCGACCATCGCCGCGGCGGCGATCGCTCTGGCGCTCGCCGGCGGCGTTTCGACGCAGGCCTCCGCCAAGCATTCCAAACACGTCTGCAATATGGAAAAAGGTCAGTGCGGCGGCAAGACGAAGTGCATGACCAAAAAGGGCGTCTGCAAGCACAATAAGGGACATAAGGCGTCTTGCGGCGCCAAGGGCTCGTGCCACGGCCGTTGAGGGATCGAAGCTGTCGATCGCGCCGTTCTCGACGCGATCGATTCTCGCGGCGGGGGCGACGCGAAGCAAGAGGTGGAGCGCGAGAGATGAGCAGACCCGCCCCGTTGGGACATGGCCTCGGACTGAGACCGATCTATTACGACGAAATTCTCGCGACGCGCCCGGCCGTCGACTGGTTCGAGATCATCTCGGAAAATTACATGATCGGCGGCGGCCGCCCGACCGCCATGCTGGAGCGCGTGCGCGCCGATTATCCGATCGTCATGCATGGCGTCGCAATGTCGCTCGCCTCGACCGATCCGCTCGATTTCGACTATCTGCGCGCGTTGAAAGCTCTCGCCGAGCGCATAGAGCCCGCCTTTGTCTCCGACCATCTCGCCTGGACCGGCGTGCATGGCGTCACGCTGCATGATCTGCTGCCCATTCCCTATACGCAGGAAGCGCTCGCCCATGTCGCCGAGCGCGTGATGCGCGTGCAGGATTTCCTCGGCCGCCGGCTCGTCGTCGAGAACGCTTCCACTTATGTCGCCTTTCGCGAATCCGAGATGAGCGAATGGGCTTTCGTCGACGAGCTCGCGCGCCGCGCCGACTGCCTGCTGCTGCTCGACGTCAATAATGTCTTCGTCTCCGGCTTCAATCACGGCTTCGATCCGAATGAATTCATCGACGCCATCGATCCGGAGCGCGTCGCGCAATTCCATATGGCCGGCCATACGGACAATGGCACGCATCGCATCGACACGCACGACCAGCCGGTCTGCGACGAGGTGTGGGCGCTCTATGAGCGCGCGCGGCGGCGCTTCGGCGACGTCTCCACGATGATCGAGCGCGACGATAATTTTCCGCCCTTCGACGAATTGCTGACCGAGCTCGGCCATATGCGCGAGATCGCCGCGCGCATAGACGCCGAAGGCGCGCGGAGCGCGGCATGAAGCTCGCCGATCTGCAGGCGATGTTCCAGACCGGCGTGCTCGCGGGCGCGGAGGATGGCGCGCGCATTCTCGAATCGGTCAAGAATTCGGGCCAGGCCGATCGCACCACTTTGTTCGGCGTCTATGTGAACGCCTATCGCGCGCGGCTCGCGGAATTCCTCGCCGCCGACTTTCCCGCGCTGCGCGCGCTCATCGGCGAGGAGGCCTTCGACGCGCTCGCCGACGCCTATATCGCCGCGCAGCCCTCGCGCCAGCGCAACGCCCGCTGGTACACGACGCGGCTTCCCGATTTTCTGCGTGAGAGCGCCGAGTGGCGCGACAATGCGCGGGCGATCGACCTCGCAATGTTCGAGCGCGCGCTCACCGACGCTTTCGATGCGCCCGACGCCGAGCCGCTGGCGATCGACGCGCTCGGCGCCTTCACGCCGGAACAATGGCCACGCCTCTCCTTCGCCTTTCACCCGAGCCTCATTCTGCTGGAGCTCGAGGCCGGCACGATCGCGACGCATGAGGCGGCGATGGAGCAGCAGGAGCTGCCTCCGCGCGACGAGGGGCGAGGCCATGCCGCTGTGTGGCGGGCCGATCTCGACTCCGTGCATTGCGAATTGGAGGCGGACGAATTTCTGGCGCTGTCGTTGGCTATGGAGGGCCACGCTTTCGGCGACATCTGCCAGATGGCGGCCTTCCGCGATTTGGACGACGCCTCGCCCGAGCGTCTCGCGCAAATGCTCGCCGGCTGGTTCCAGGAAGGGCTGGTGGTGGGCGCGGAGGTGCGCGAGGAGGAGTGAACGCTCGGCGCGAAATCCTTCTCCCGTTCCGGGAGAAGGCGGCCCTCGCGTCAGCGAGGGTCGGATGAGGGCCAATGCAGCTTCACGCCCGGAAAACGGAACTCGCCCGACTTCAATAATGATATCTGCACTGCGCGATGAGCAGGCTCTCGCCCTCGACGCGATAGACGAGCCTATGCTCGAGCGTGATGCGCCGGGACCACCAGCCGCGCAGATCGCCGCGTAGAGGCTCCGGCTTTCCCGCGCCCGCAAATGGCGTGCGCTGGCATTCCCTGATGAGCGCGTTCAGCCGTTCGAGAATTTTTGCGTCCTGCGCCTGCCAATAGAGGTAGTCGTCCCAGGCCTGCTCCGCGAAGACGCGCTTCATTCCGAGAGCTTGCGCTCTTTGCCCTCGCCGGCGTCGAGCTCGTCGATCGCCGCACGCAAACGCTCGGCGTTGCGCGGGCTCCTCGAGAGATGCGCGGTCTCCTCATAGGAGGCGAAATCTTCGAGAGAGATGAGCACGGCGGCCGGCTTGCCGCGGTCACGGGTGATGACCACGGGCTCGTGATCCTCGGTCACGCGGTCGAGCGTGGCCGCGAGATTCTTGCGAAGATCACTGTATGAGGTGGTGCGCATGGGGGGAGCATGTACGTGATTGCGTACCGCCGCAAGCCCCTCACAACAATTTCGAAAAGTCGTCTTCCGTCAGCCCGGCCTGAATAAGGATCATTTTCAGAAGCGGCCGCTTCACGTCGCCACCATGGAGGCACGACGGTCGTGCGTTTGGTTTCTGGATGGCGAAAGGTCGCATGACTGCCCTTTTGCCGCTGAAAGATGGTGAGAGGATAGGCCAAGGTTTTCAGCATAGGACGAATTGTAGCAGGTTGACGGACTCTTCCCAAGATAGGGCGCGTGATCGCGCCTCAATCCTCCATCTTCAGCGCCGCGATAAACGCCTCCTGCGGAATCTCCACGCGGCCGAACTGGCGCATCTTCTTCTTGCCTTCCTTCTGCTTCTCGAGAAGCTTGCGCTTGCGGGTCGCGTCGCCGCCATAGCACTTGGCCGTCACATCCTTGCGGAAGGCGCGCACCGTCTCGCGGGCGATGATCTTGCCGCCGATCGCCGCCTGAATCGGCACTTGGAACATATGCGGCGGGATCAGCTCCTTGAGCTTCTCGCACATTTGCCGGCCGCGCGAATCGGCGCGCGTGCGATGCACCAGCATGGAGAGCGCGTCCACCGGCTCGGCGTTCACCAGAATGCTCATCTTGACGAGATCGCCGACGCGATAATCGGTGATGTGATAATCGAAGCTGGCGTAGCCCTTGGAGATCGACTTCAAGCGATCGTAGAAATCGAACACCACTTCGTTGAGCGGCAGGTCATAGACCGCCATGGCGCGCTTGCCGACATAATTGAGATCGGCCTGCACGCCGCGCCGATCCTGACAGAGCTTCAGCACGGCGCCGAGATAATCGTCCGGCGTCATGATCGTTGCGCGGATCCAGGGCTCGAGGATTTCGTCGATCTTCACCACATCCGGCATGTCGGCCGGATTGTGCAGCTCGATCTCCTCGCCATTGGTCAGCTTGAGCTTATAGACGACCGAAGGCGCCGTCGCGATGAGATCGAGATCGAACTCGCGGCGTAGGCGCTCCTGAATGATCTCGAGATGCAGCAGCCCCAGAAAGCCGCAGCGGAAGCCGAAGCCGAGCGCGGCGGAGGTCTCCATCTCGTAGGAAAAGCTCGCGTCATTGAGGCGCAGCTTGCCGATGGCGGCGCGCAAATCCTCGAAATCCGCGGCGTCCACCGGGAAGAGGCCGCAGAACACCACCGGCTGCGCCGGCTTGAAGCCCGGCAGCGGCGCGTCGCATTGCTTCTTGTCCTCGGTGATGGTGTCGCCGACGCGTGTATCGGCGACCTGCTTGATCTGCGCGGTGATGAAGCCGACCTCGCCCGGACCGAGCGAGGCGACATCCTGCATCTTCGGCTTGAACACGCCGATCTTGTCGACCTCGTAATGGGCGTTTGTGCCCATCATGAGAATCTTCTGCCCCTTGCGCATCCGCCCGTCGATGACGCGCACCAGCACGACGACGCCGAGATAGGCGTCATACCAAGAATCGACGAGCATGGCCTTGAGCGGCGCCCCCTCATCGCCCTGGGGCGGCGGCAGGCGGGTGACAATCGCCTCCAGCACATCGGGAATGCCGATGCCGGTCTTGGCGGAAATGAGCACGGCGTTGGAGGCGTCGAGGCCGATGACGTCCTCGATCTGTTGCCGGATGCGGTCGGGCTCGGCCGCCGGCAGGTCGATCTTATTGAGAACCGGCACGATCTCGTGACCGGCGTCGAGCGCCTGATAGACATTGGCGAGCGTCTGCGCCTCGACGCCCTGGCTGGCGTCGACGACGAGCAGCGAGCCTTCGCAGGCCTTCAGCGAGCGCGAGACCTCATAGGCGAAGTCGACATGGCCGGGCGTGTCCATGAGGTTCAGGACGTAATCCTTGCCGTCCGCGGCCTTATAGTCGAGGCGCACCGTCTGCGCCTTGATGGTGATGCCGCGCTCGCGCTCGATATCCATCGAATCGAGCACCTGCTCGACCATATCGCGCGCGGCGACGGTCCCCGTCGCCTGGATCAGCCGATCGGCGAGCGTGGATTTGCCGTGGTCGATATGCGCGACGATGGAGAAATTGCGGATATTGTCGATTTTGCGCGTCGTCATGCGGCGGGGATAGCAGCGCCGGGGTGGGAAGGGAAGCGGATTTGACGGGAGCGGCCGCGCTCTGCTCCCTCCCCGCCCGCGCTCCACCAGACATGAGACGCCGCCATGGTCCGGGTTTTCCCGTCGCCCGCGCGCCTGCGCTCCTGCGGAGATTGGGCGGCCCCCGGCTCGCGCGAGGTCTCCCTCTCATGAAACGAGGTCTTCCTCTCATGAAAACGGCGCGCGCCCCGGGGGGCGCGCGCCTTCCGAAATGCGTTGGAGGGAAGCGATCAGCTCTGCTTCAAGCGCGTCTCGATCTCGCTCTTCGCCTTGGCGTAGAGCTCCAATACGCGGGGCTTCGCCCAGGCATAGGCCTCGACGATGCGCGGGGCGAGCCAGCGCAAAAAGCTCCCGGTCAGCCTGCCGACGGTCGTCGCCGCCTCGATGAAACGGTCGAACCAGGGCAGCGCCGCATGACCCTCGGGGATTTTGGCGCGCGTCCAGGCCACGGCGGCAATCGTCTTCTCGCGCGCGTAATCGGCGAATACGACGAGCGGGTCGGGCGAGCCGGCGGCGGCGAGCCTCTCCTTCAGATAGGCGATCTCGGAACCCGCCTGCGCGGCGAGCGCGGCGGCCTTCTCCTTCGCGCCATGGGCGGAGCCGAGCTCCACGCGCAGAGCGTCGAGCTCGGCGCTCAGCCGATCGCGATGCGCGGACGCGCCGTCGCGTTCGGCGACGACGGCCGAGACCGCCTTGTCCTTCTCCTCCGCCGCGGCGGTGAGCTGCGCATGCGCGGCGTCGAGCTCTTTCGACAGAGCGCTCGCCTTGGTGATGAGCTCGATCTTGTCGGAGGCGTGACGATCGCGCTCCGCCTTGATCGCCTCGAGTTGCGCGTCCAGGCTCGCGGCTTCGACGCCGTTCGACGCCTCCTCGGGGACGGGGGGCTGTTCGGACAGGTTCATCTCCTACCTCTCTTCGTGGCCTAGAGACGCATCCGGCGCGGAACATAAAGAATTTTGACGATTCGGCAAAAGCAGAATCGTCTCCATATGTTCGCGCCCGCTCACGGCCGATCTCGTCGATCTGCGCGCGCCGAACCGCACCTAGCGCTCGGCGCAATGAGATCAACCGCTTGTGAACTCACCTCGTTCGGGACGAATACGAGGCCGATCGAGCCCCCGCCGCCGCGCTCAGCGCTCGGCCAGGAGGGGCGTGACGCCATCCGTGTCGAGATAGATGACGCCGTCCTCGATCTTGACCGGATATTCGGCGAGCCGGCTTTCCTGGGGATGGATCGGATCGCCGGTGCGCAGATCCCATGTCCAATTATGGAGCGGGCAGGTCAAGACCTCCCCGTCGAAATCGGCGGTCTCCAGCGGCGCATTGGTGTGCGGGCACACGCCCTGGAAGGCCTTGATCTCCCCGCCGAAGGCCCAAGCCAGGATGATGACATGGGAATCGGCGATGACGAGCCGCATTTCGCCTTCGAAAACCGTGTCTTCCTTGCAGACCCTGGTGAACATGTCCTCAGCTCTCCGGATGTCGGCCGGCGCTCCGCCGCCGCTCGCGAAGCCCCAGCAAGAAAAGCGCCGAGCCGCCCGCCGGCCGCGTTGATTTCGCCCCGGGGCGCGCCCATAGTCCCGCCGTGAGCGGAAAAGAGCCGAAATTCTGCGTCGTCCAGACGACGATCGACAGCGAGGCGGGCGCCGAGCGGATCGCCCGCGCCCTTCTCGCCGCCAAGCTCGCCGCCTGCGTCCAGATTTTCCCGATCCGCAGCTTCTACGTGTGGGACGGCGAGACCCGCGCGGAGCCGGAGTTCCTCGTGCAGTCGAAGGCCCGCGCCGCCGATTACGACGCACTCGCCGCCGCCATTCGCGCCGCGCATTCTTATGAGGTTCCGGAAATCCTGCGCCTCGACGTTTCCGCCGGCGATCCCACCTATCTCGACTGGGCCGCGCGCGCCACGACGCGCGACGCCGCCGGCCGCTGAAGGCCCCGCCCAGCTTCACGCAAGCCACGACAGGCAAAGATCGTCACGCTGGCCGCCGCCGCGCCGCCGCGCGTCCGCCGGCTCGGGAAAGCAAGCGCGGAGCGGGGCCTGTCATGACGTCGATCTACTCGTCGCTCACGACCGCACAGATCGCCCGTCTCCCGACGACCATCATGAGTCAGCTCGAAACCTCCGACATAGAGGCTTTCGACACGACACAGGTCGCCGTGCTGACGGCCACGCAGATCAACTCTCTGCAGACGACCACGCTGCAGGCGCTGGTAACGACGCAGGTCGCGTCCCTGTCGAAATCGGCCATCGCCGGACTCGATCTGTCGCAATTTCAGTCGCTCGCCTCGAGCGACTTCGAATCCTTCACCACGACGCAGCTCTCGGCGCTCACCAGCACCGAGCTCGATGCGCTCGACACCACCGAGATCGGCAGCCTGACGACGACGCGCCTGCAGGCGCTGACCGCCGCGCAGATCGCGACTCTGTCGACGACCGAGCTCTCACGCTTCACGACAACGCAGATCGCCAGCCTCTCCTCGACTCAGGTGCGCGGCCTCACCGCGACCCAGCTCGACGCGCTGAGCCTCGATCAGATCATCGCGCTCCAGGTGAGCAATCTGAGCGCAGCGCAAGCGCGAGCGCTGAACGAGACCGACGTCGGCAATCTCACCACGGCGCAGCTCTCCTCGCTCTCGTCGACGCAGATCGGCTCGCTGACGACGACGGCCTTCGACAGCCTCTCGCAGACGGCGGTTCAGGCGCTGACGACGTCGCAGATCGCCGGCGTCGCCGCGACGCAGATCGCGGCGTTGACGACGACCGACCTCGGCGAATTCACCACGACGCAGCTCGCCTCGCTGTCATTGACGCAGACGCGCGGCCTCGCCACGACCCAGCTCACGGCGATGACCTCGACCGAGATCCAGGCGCTCTCGGTCGGCAATCTGTCCAATGCGCAGCTCGCCGGACTCGGCGCCGCTTTCGCAAATCTGTCGGATACGCAAGTCGCGGCGCTGGCGTCGACGCAGATCGCCGCTCTGTCCACGACGACGCTCAACGCCCTTTCGACGACGCGCCTCGGCGCGCTCACCGCGACGCAATTCGCGGGCCTCTCCGCCGCGCAGATCGCCGGCCTCTCCGATACGACCCTCGCCAATCTGACGACGACGCGCCTCGTCGCGCTCACGACGACGCAGACGCGCGGACTGACGGCGACGCAGCTCGCCGATCTCTCGACGACGGGGCTGCAATCTCTCGACGTCGCCGAATTCTCGGCCGCGCAATTTTCCGCGATGGATGCGACCACTTTCGGCGATCTCTCCTCCACGCAATTTTCAGCTCTCTCCTCGACGCAGATTCGCGCGCTGACGACGACGCTGCTGAACGCTTTGCCCGCGACGCTCGTCGCGAGCCTGACGACGACGCAGGTCAATTGGCTCACCGCCGCGCAGATCGCCGGCATGACGACGACGCAGGTCGACAATCTGACGACGACGCAGCTTTCCGCGCTCGCCACGACGCAGGCGCGCGGCCTGACGACGACGCAGCTCGCCGCGATGACGACGACGGCGATCCAGTCGCTCGCGATCGGCAATCTCACCGCCGCGCAAGTCGCCGCGCTCGTCTCGACCAGCGACGGACGATTGAGCAGCACGCAGGTCGCCGCGCTCGCCTCGACGCAAATGTCGGCGCTCTCCACCACTTTCCTCAATCTGCTGACCACGACCGAGCTGCAGAGCCTCACGACGACGCAGGCCGCCGCCCTCGCCTCGTCGCAGATCGCCGGGCTTTCCGCCGACACCATCGACAGGCTGACGCTGACGCAGCTCTCGGCGCTTACCTCGACGCAGGCGCGCGGGCTCACGACCACGCAGCTCGACGATATGACGACGAGCGAGATTCAAGCGCTGACGATCTCGCAGCTCTCCGCCGCGCAAATCGCCGGCCTCGGCTCCGCCGCTTTCGCCAATCTCTCCACCAGCCAGCTCTCCGCGATCACCTCGGCGCAGATCGCCGCGCTGACGACGACGCAATTCGACGCCTTCGGCGCGACGCAGATCGCCGGGCTGACGACGACGCAGCTCGCCGGTCTCAACGCGACCGAGCTCAACTCGCTCGAGACCACCCAGATCGCGGCGCTGAGCGCTGCGCAATTTTCCGCCATGCCCACGCGCGCCTTCGCCGGGCTCGCCGACACGCAGGTCGCCGCGCTGACGACGACGCAGCTTTCGGCCTTCGCCACGACGCAGATCGCCGCGCTCACCTCGACGGCCGTCACCGGCCTCACCAGCGCGCAGATCGCCGCGCTCGCCACCACGCAGATCGGCGCGCTGACGGCCGCGCAGACGCGCGCGCTCGCCGATTGGCAGATCGCGACATTGAGCACGACGCAGCTCGGCGCCTTGACGACAATCGACACGGCCGCGCTGACCTCGACGCAGCTCGCCGCGCTCACGCTCACGCAGATCGACACGCTCGCGACGACGCAGATCGCCGCGCTCTCGGCCGTCGCGATCGGCGGCTTGTGGCAGAGCCAGATCGCCGAGCTGTCGACGACGCAGGTCGCCGCCATGACCTCGACTCAGGTCAAGGCGCTCGCCGACACGCAGGTCGGCGCGCTCTCGGCCGCGCAGCTCGGCGCGCTCACCTCGACGCAGGTCGCCGCGCTCTCGACAAGCGGCTTCGGCGCGCTCACCTCCACCGCCGTCGCCGCTCTGACGACGACGCAGATCGGCGCGATCGGCGCGCTGCTGACCGCTGTGCTGTCCGACGCGCAGATCGCGGCGCTGAGCGCGACGCAGATCGGCGCGCTCTCGGCCGCCGCAATGTCGGGCCTCGGCGCGGCGCAGATCGCGGCGCTGACGACGACGCAGCTGGCGACGCTGGTCACGACGCAGATCGCCGCGCTCGCCACCACGGCGGTCGCCTCCATGTCGACGGCCGATGTCGCCGCTTTGGCGACGACGCAGGTCGCCGCGCTCACTTCGACGCAGATGCGCGCCATGTCGGATGCGCAGATCGCCGCTTTCTCCGTCACGCAGCTCGCGGCCTTGCAGAAGTCGCAGCTCGCCGCTCTGTCGACGACGGGCGTCGGCGGATTGTCGACGAGCGATATCGCCTCGCTCACCACGACGCAGCTCGCCGCTCTCACCACGGCGCAGATGAGCGTGCTCGTCGACACGCAGCTCGCGGCCTTGACCGCGACGCAGATCGCCGCTCTCGCCGCGACGCAGATCGCGGGCCTCTCCTCGGACGCTGTCGCGAGCCTCTCGACCAGCGTCATCGGCGCGCTCGCCACGACTCAGCTGCGCGGCTTCACCAGCCGTCAGCTCGGCGCGCTGACGCTCGGCCAATTGGGCGCGCTCACGACGACGCAGCTCGCCGCCATGACGACGACCGAGCTCTCCGGCCTCACCGACGCGCAAGCGGCGGCGCTGTCGACGACGCAGCTCGGCGCGCTCGCAGGCACGCAGATCGCAGCGCTCACCACCACTGCGGTCGCAGCGCTCACCGCCACCGAGATCGCCGCGCTCAGCACGACGCAGATCGGCGCGCTGACGACGACGCAGACCGGCGCGCTCAGCGCGACGCAGATTTCCGCCTTCGGCCTCGATCAGCTGGCGCGTCTGACCTCGACGCAGCTCTCTGGATTGTCGACCACCGCGATCGCCGGACTGACGCTCACCGAATTGCAGGCGCTGACCACGACGCAGCTGCGCGGCCTCACCGCGGCGCTCGTCGGCGCGCTGACCACCACCGAGCTCGCCGCGCTGGCGACGACGCAGATCGCGGCCCTCACCACGATCGAGCTGCAGGGCCTCACGCAGACGCAGGCGACGGCGCTCGCCGCCACGCAATTCGACGCGCTCGCCGCCACGCAGATCGCCGCGCTCTCCACTTCGGCGGTCAGTGGGCTGACGACGACGCAGTTGCAGGCGCTGAACGCGACGCAATTCGGCGCGCTGGCAGCGACGCAGATCGCGGCGCTGACCAGCGCGCAGCTCGCGTCGCTGAGCACGACGCAAGTCGGCGCGCTCACCGCGACGCAGGCGCGCGGCCTGACCTCCACCGAAATATCGCAGCTCGATTCGACGCGGCTCGGCGCGCTCTCGACGACGGCGATCAAATATCTGACCAGCACGGCGATCGGCGGCCTCACCGCCGCGCAGATCGGACTGCTGACGACGACGCAGCTCGCCAGCGTCACCTCGACGCAGATCGCCGCTCTCTCCACGACAGCGATCGCAGGGCTGAGCAGCGACGAAATCGGCGCGCTGACGACGACGCAGTTCCGCAGCTTCTCCTCGACCGGAATGGCGGCGCTGACGACGACGCAGGTGCTGGCGCTCACCTCGGCGCAGATCGGCCTGCTCACCGGCACGCAGATCGGCGGCCTCGCCGCGACGCAAGTGGCGGCGCTCACGGCGACGCAGCTCGGCTTGCTGAATGCGACGCAGATCGCCTCGCTCTCGACGACCGGCGTCGGCGGATTGACGCAGACGCAGGTCGGCGGCCTCGCCGCGACGCAATTTTCGGCGCTGACGGCCGCACAGATCGCGGCTCTGTCGACGACCGGCGTCGGCGGACTGACGACGACGGAGCTCGCCGCGCTCACCACGACGCAATTACAGAGCTTCACCTCGACGGAGATCGGCGCGCTCTCCGCCACGCAATTTTCCGCCCTCACCACCACGCAGCTGAAGACGCTCACCCCGCTGGAAATCTATGGATTGACCTCGACGCAAGTCGCCTCGCTGGGCACGGATCGGCTCACGGCGTTGAGCGCGGCGCAAATATCCTATCTCTCGACGACCGGCGTCGCCGGCCTGAGCCAGACGCAGATCGCCGCGCTGGCGGACACGCAATCGGCGGCGCTCTCGGCGGATCAGATCGCCGCCCTGTCGCCGACCGCGGTCGCCGGCCTCAGCACCACAGAGATCGCTTCGCTCACCTCGACGCAATTTTCAAGTCTCTCGGCCTCCGCCATTGCGGCGCTGACCTCGACACAGTTCTCGAGCCTCACCTCGACGCTGATCGGACTGCTCTCCGCGACCGAGCTCGGCGGGCTGACCGCGTCGCAAGCCGCCTCGCTCACCACGACGCAGCTCGCCGCATTCGACGCGGCGCAGATCGGCGCCGTCTCCTCGGATGGAATCTCCGGCCTCTCTGCCGCGCAGATCGCCAGCCTGACGACGACGCAATTCTCGGGGCTGCAAGCCACGCAATTCGCGGCGCTGACGACGTCGCAAATGCAGGCCGTGACCACGACGGAAATCGCGGCGCTGACCGATGCGCAGCTCGGCGGCCTGCTGCGTCCGCAATTGCGCGCATTGACGACGACGCAGGTCGGCGCGCTCACCACCGCGCAGATCTCCGCGCTGGCGACGACGCAGGTCGTCAATCTCACCACCACCGAGCTCGGCGCGCTCTCCGCGACGCAATTCAACGCGCTGACCTCGACGCAGATCGCCGCGCTCACGACGCAGCAGCTCGCCAATCTCGACGGCTCCGTCATCTCCGCCTTCAACGCGCGCCAGCTCACCGGCCTCACGACGACGCAGGTCGGCGCGCTGACCGCAACCGCCATCGCGGCGTTGACGACGACGGAGCTGTTGGCGTTGAACGGCAATCAGATCGCCGCCTTCACCACGCAGCAGATCGCCGGCATGACCACCGAGCAGCAGGCGGCGCTGGCGCAGGCCGTCTCGTGAGGCGACGCGCCGCTCGACGGCGGGGCGACGCCATTTCACAATGATCGAAACGCGCCGCGATTCGCGCGTTCGCAAAAGGGAGCCGCGCGCGGGCCATGACCGACGAATTGAACGAGCCGCTGGGCTCGAGCGAGCCGCGGGAGCCGCGTCGGGCGCCGCGCGCGCGCGGACGGGCCGCAACGATCTTCACGGCCGCGCTGCTCGGCGGCGCATGTCTCGCGGCGCTTTCGCTGGCGACGCGCGATCCTCACGCCGGCCAGCCCGTCGCCATTGCGCGCATAGAGATCGTCGAGCCGCCGGCGCCGGCGAGCGCCCCGGCGGAACATGCCTCCGTCGCCGAGCCCGACAAGCGCGCGGATGAGATCGCCGACATAGAGCGCCGCTCGGGCGTGAAGGTCACGCGCGGCGGCGGCGGCGAGCCGCCGGGCGCGCTCATCATAAGGCTCGACGAACAGCATGCGGCGCTGGCGCCCGCGCCGGACAAAAGGCTCGTCGAGAAGGGCCGGCTGCCCAAGATCGGCGCCGATGGCGCGAAGCCGATGGAAGTCTATGCGCGTCCCGCGACGATCAGCGCGCGTCTGCCCGCCGGCGCGCCGCGCATCGCGCTGGTCGTCGGCGGCGTCGGGCTCGATGCGCGGCTTTCGGCGAGCGCGATCGACGAATTGCCCGGCGCGGTCACGCTGGCGCTCGCGCCCTATGGCGCCGATCCCGAGAGCGTCGCGACGAGAGCGCGCGAGCGCGGCCATGAGATTTTGCTGCAAGCGCCAATGGAGCCCTATGATTATCCGCGTGAAAATCCCGGGCCGCATACGCTGCTGACGACGCGCGGCGCCGGGCTCGAGGATCTGCGCTGGCTGATGAGCCGCTTTTCCGGCTATATCGGCATTGTGAATTTCCTCGGCGCGCAATTCACCGCCGACGAGACGGCGCTCACGCCCACGCTGACCGACATCGCCGGGCGCGGACTGCTCTATCTCGACGACGGCACCTCGCCGCGTTCGCTCGTCTCGTCGCTCGCGCCGCGCGTCGCTCTGACGGCGGCGCGCGCGGATGTGGCGATCGAGGCGGGCGCCTCGGGCGAGGCGGTGGAGAAGGCCTTGACGCAGATCGAGGCGCTCGCCCGCCGCAACGGCCAGGCGATCCTCGTCGCCGGCGCGCTGCCGGCCGCGATGACGCGGCTCGCGCGTTTCGCGCGCGAGCTGGAGCGCAAGGGAATAGCGCTCGTCCCGCTGAGCGCGCTCGTGTCGCGGGTCGAGGACAAAGAGGCGCGAGCCGGACAATGGAAATGAGCGACGCGATCTACAGACCCTGCGCCGGCGTCATGCTGCTCAACCGGCAGGGGCTCGTCTTTCTCGGCCGGCGCTTCGCCAAGCGCGCCGATCCGGACGTGATCGACCATGAATGGCAGATGCCGCAAGGCGGCATAGACGAGGGCGAGGAGCCGCTCGCCGCGGCGCTGCGCGAATTGCGCGAGGAGACGAATGTGACCAGCGTCACCGTGCTCGGAGAGGCGCAGGATTGGTACAGCTATGATCTGCCGCCCACGGCGACGAAGCGCTGGAAAGGCAAATATCGCGGCCAGACGCAGAAATGGTTCGCGTTTCGCTTCGAGGGCGATGAGGCGGAGATCGACATAGAGCGCCCGGACGGCGGCCGCCACGAGCCGGAATTCGACTCCTGGCGCTGGGAGCGGGCGGCGCTGCTGCCCGAGCTGATCGTGCCGTTCAAGCGCGAGGTCTATGAGTGTGTGGTGCGCGATTTCGCGCATCTCGCCGGAAGCTGAGGCCCCGGCTCAGAGCGCGATCGTCGCGCCGAAAATGGGCTCGAAGGCGCGGCGCAGCGCGGCGTCGACAGCCGCCATATCCGAACCCTTGCCGAGATCGGCGAGGCTGGTGACGCTGAGATGCGCCTCACGCACGCCGCAGGGCGCTATGCCGGAAAAATGCGTGAGATCGGGCGCGACATTGAGCGCCAGACCATGGAAGGTCGTCCAGCGCCGCACGCGCACGCCGATCGCCGCGATCTTGTCCTCGGCCGGCTCGCCGAGAAGTCCCGCTTGCTTGTCCGGACGGCGCGTCCATACACCGACGCGATCTTCGCGCCGCTCGCCGACGACGCCGAACGCGGCGAGCGTTGTGATGAGCCAGGCCTCCAGCGCCGACACATAGGCGCGCAAATCGCGTTTGCGGCGCGTCAAGTCCAGCATCACATAGGCGACGCGCTGACCGGGGCCGTGATAGGTGAATTGCCCGCCGCGTCCTGTGCGATGCACGGGAAAGCGCGCCTCCAGGAGATCGGCCTCCTTGGCCGAGGTTCCGGCGGTGTAGACGGGCGGGTGCTCGATGAGCCAGACGCGCTCGGCCGCAGCCCCGTCGGCGATGCGCTCGACCAAGGCCTCCATCTGCGCAACGGCCGCTTCATAGGGAACGAGCCCGGAGGCGACGACCCATTCCACCGCTGGCGAGCCGGGCCGCGGAAGCAGAGAGACGGCGCAATCGTCGCGATGGAGCGGAGTGATCATGGTTCAGGTAGCCCGGCGAAGCATCATCTCAAATTAGGACGATGAATCCGAGCGCCGTCAAGACGATGCCGTCGGTTGGCGTCCATTGATCGTTCTATCGCGCACGTCTTCGAATATGCGGAAATACACTTGGCGTGCAAAGTGAATCGGGTCACAGACAACCCGCTCTTCGTCACTATGCACGTAACCGTCCATGGGCAGCAGCGAAACGCCATCGAAGCTCTTTAGGCGAATCGCGATTTCGCGATTGAAGTCCGCAATGTTGGTAAGGTTCTGCAGCGTTCCGTCGAGCGTGAGGACATACTCTGATGGCGCGAGGATAAACGCGCGCGACCCCTTAGGTAGTTCTTTCAGAGCACTCCCCATCGCCTCGCAGAACGCTTCGGCAGATGTCAAGTCATCAAAATCGTAGTTTTTCTGCACTTCGGCAATCGCCGAAACAAACGGGTGCGTCCCAAGGCGTTCGCTCACCTGATGTAGATCGCATTTGGTGAGGTCCCGTTCGCCAATAGGCCCGCCGAGCGGAACTCTGAAGCCGAGCGTCCGATGTCTATAGTTCATAAATAGAATGTCGGCCGCCATGGAGAACAACCATACCTCCGAGTCTCCGTTGCCTTTCTTGAGCGCCGTATTGAAATCAGCCTCCGTATAGCCGAGAGATTTTAGACTCTCAAGCTCAAGGTCGGTTGGCCCTTTTACTGATATCCTTAGCATTTGTGAAGAGTCGCAGCGAATGTGCATTCCATCTCGGATTGTCGTGAATTCTGTTACAATATTATCTGCGATGAGACCGAGATAATGTGCGACTACCTGTGTTTCGCACCCGCCTCTCACAAAAAATCTTATGTTTGTCTTATCTCTAATTTCATTACCATTTATATAGTTCGACTCCACCCCGTCCTGCTGCTGTATCCAGTCAATTTCAGCACTTGAATCTGTGATATCAGTCAATACGTCTCCCTGAATCTCTATGTAGGGCCGCCGGAGCCGTTGATATAGCCAAGTCTCCACCTGCATACCCAATGCAAGACAAGAAAAACAGTAATGTAAAAGCGATGATGGTCCTTCTATGTCCGTCCGATGCACATAAATACCGATAAAGCCATAATCGCCATAATTATCTACAACACGAATTAGCCCAGACTGAATCCAATGGCCCCCGATGAGGTTACGCAACTCTTTCTTTGCGGCATCCCGATCCTCGTGGAGGCGCCTCTTTGTAAAATTCAGACGATCAGTATCGTTTATTAAGTCTATTGCTAGATCGATATTATTCTCGATGTCGTGATCGATAATGACTCTTATTCCACTTTTACATAAAAAATCTCTCATGTCGGATGCAGTATTTTTATCTTTTGCTCTTTTCTCGAGAATTTTGTATTTCTCGAGGCGAGATAATGAACTATCATCCTTACCCTGGAATAGTGGCGATGTGGAAATGCTCGAAATTATTGATGGATCGGCCACCTGAATGCCCGGCGCCCATCTTTCGGCCTCGGCAAGGTTCATCGGGTCGTCGTCAATGAACAGAATGGTGGCAGGGCGCAATTGGGATGCCTCGACGATCGCTTTGATACGCCCGCCGATCGCGCTCCAATCCATCGAGGGGAAAACAAAAAAGTCCCAAATGCCCCGACCCTTCAGGATGCCTTCGACTTCGTCTTTGTTATTGCGCGAGCATATCGAACTAATTATGCCACGGCTGGCCAATTGTACAATTATTTCATGGTGGTCTTGAACATATTCATATCTACCTTCCGAAACTGTCCCGCGCCAGAAGGTGTCATCTAGATCCCAAATTACCAATCGAATATTTTCGAGCATATAGACCTCCATTTTGCAAGGCGGCACTTAAAGCCTATCCGCGAGGAGATTGGGTCGGATGAGGGGGGTGCAAGTTTATCAGAGCGACCTGATTCTGCCGGAGGTCGCAATGGGGAGCAACGAAAATCGGGGTCGCTTCGACCTTAGCAAATTGCGTTATCCGAGCGATCTGACCGACGACGGGTAGGCGCTGTTCGCGCCATTGACCCCGCCTGCGAGAAAGGGCGCCCGAAGCGCACGGCGCATTTGCGCGAAGTGGACGCTGATGCGCGTTCCCCGTTCAGCGCCGCGAGACGGCCTGCTCCGTCGCGCCGGCCTGCTCTCATTTTCCGCCCATCGAGCCCCTGCATTCGGGGCGGACGGCCGTTGGGCTCAGAGTCGAGACCCATGGTGGCATGAACAACGCGATGTAACTCATCGGCTCCCGAGAGGGCGCCGATGAGTCGCGCTGAAAGATCGCGCCATTCCTGCCGATCGAACGCGGGGCAGAGCGCGACGACAAGCGCTGGATCAACGTCATCATTCACTGCCCGCAGCGGCGAGGAAGAGCCGCAAGCCCCCCATCGCGTCGCCGCTATTTTTTCGCAGACCCTTCCCGCCGCGGCAGCGGAAATTCCGCGCTCTCGTAAAGTCCGCGAATGGCCGCGCCCGTATAGGTCGTCTCCGCCACCTCGAGCGAGCAACTGCCCAGCAGAGCGGGAGGCATGTCCTCAACGACGTAGCGAATCGCCTCCGCGGCTTGGGCGAAACGCCGGAATTCGATGGAGTTCTGGTAGGATCTCGTCCGCTTGGCGAAAATTTTGGACGAGAACAGCCCCGCTTCCATCGCGTAATCGAACTCGCTCATCGCTTTCTCTCCCTATCGTCCACGCTATTCGGCGCGAAATTCGATCACGGCTCCGCGCTGCGGCGCATGTGGACGAGACGACGCGAGCAACGCGCAACCTTATTTAGAGCGAGAAATTACCAGGCGAATTCCATTCCCGCTTCCGTCACGACACGTTCGAGACCGTCCCGGTCTCCTTTGATGACATATTGGAATCCCGCCCCGCTGTCCGGCAGCAGGCGCGTGATCCGAAAAGTTTCCTTTTCCGACCTCGCCCCGATCCGGTGATAGATTTGCGCGCCGAGACGAAACTTATGCGTCGGCGCCTCTTTGCGAAGCCGCTGATGGCGGGAGAGCTCATTCGAATGCGCGCTCATTGTCGGCCCTTTCGGAGTCGGCCGTTTCAAATGGAGTGCGACGCGCCGATCCCGAAGGAACGACGCGCCTCTATCGGGGACAGGGCCCCGCGCTCGCCGCCGGTACATCCGCGGTCGGCGAGCGGGGCCCGATCGCCAGAAGGATCAGGCGGCGGCCAGCTGATCGGCCGAAGATTTGCCGCTGCGCGAGTCGACGACGATCTGATAGGAGAGCTTCTGGCCTTCGGCCAAGCCGGGCAGGCCCGCGCGCTCGACCGCGCTGATATGAACGAAGACATCGGCCCCACCGGCCTCCGGCTGAATGAAGCCGAAGCCCTTTTGGGCGTTGAACCATTTTACGGTGCCGTTCTGCATGACTGGTCCTTTCGAAGAACGAGTGATTGGGCGTTCGCGAGACGCGACGCCACACATGATCGATGTTCTGGAGAGGAAGTCATATTGCCCGGGGCGCCAAAGGGACGCGAAAGCAGGATTCGTCCGGCCGAAACTCGATTAGAGGTTATTTGGTGCGTATGGACCCACAATACAAGCGTGGCCGCGGAAAATCCCGCAAAGCCTCCGCCTCGCCTTGCCTGCCCGCCGCGCCCGCTGTAGACGGCGCTATCGCCTCTCCCATTTAGTTCCCTCATGTCCGTCCTCGTCGTCTATCTCCGCGTCCTGGCGCAGCTGAAGCCCGAAAAGCGCCTCGCGGCGATCCTCGTCGCCGCCAATCTCGCCGTGGCCATCGCGCAATTCGCCGAGCCCATGCTGTTCGGCCGCGTCATCGACGTGCTCACCAAGGCGCAGGCGGCCGGGCAGACGCTCGCCTGGAGCGATCTCGCGCCGCTGCTCGCGGCCTGGTCCGGCTTCGGCCTCTTTTCCATCGCGGCCTCCGTGCTGGTGGCGCTGCACGCCGACCGGCTCGCGCATAGGAGCCGGCTCGCGGTGATGGCCGCCTATTTCGAGCATGTCCTCGATCTGCCGTCGAGCTTTCACGCCGGCGCGCATTCCGGCCGGCTGCTGAAGGTGATGCTCGAGGGCGCCTCCGGAATGGCGGGGCTGTGGCTCTCCTTCTTCCGCGAGAATTGCGCCTCTTTCGTCGCGCTCTTCGTGCTGCTGCCGGCGACGCTCTTCGTCAATTGGCGGCTCGCCCTGCCGCTCATCGCGCTGGTCACGATATTCGGCGCGCTCACCTCATTCGTCCTGCGCCGGACGCAGGAGTTGCAGAGCAAAGTGGAGGGACATCACTCCTCGCTCGCCGAGCGCGCGTCCGACGCGCTCGGCAATATCGCCGTGGTGCAGAGTTTTACGCGCGTGCAGAGCGAGACCAGCGCGCTGCGCCGCATCATCGACGAATTGCTCGCCGCGCAAATTCCGGTGCTCTCCTGGTGGGCGCTGGCGGCGGTGGCGAGCCGCGCCTCGGCGACGCTCACTTTGCTCGTCATCTTCCTGCTCGGCGCATGGCTGCATCTGCAGGGCCTCGCCTCCATCGGCGAGATCGTCGCCTTCATGAGCTTCGCCACAATGCTCATCGGGCGGCTCGAGCAAATGGTCGGCTTTCTCAACGTGCTGTTTCTGCTCGCGCCCAAGATCGCCGAATTCTTCTCCATCCTCGACACGCGCCCGACGGTCGCCGATCGCCAGGATGCGCGCGACATGGGCCGGCTCGAAGGCGCCGTCGCCTTCGAAAATGTGAGCTTCTCCTATGGCGGCGAGCGGCTGGCGCTGCGCGACGTCTCCTTCTCGGCGCGGCCGGGTGAGACCATCGCGCTGGTCGGCGCGACGGGCTCCGGCAAATCGACGACGCTCGGCCTGTTGCATCGCGTCTTCGATCCGGCGCAGGGCCGGGTGACGATCGACGGAATCGACATTCGCGACATGACGCTGACCTCGCTTCGCCGCAACATCGGCGTGGTGTTTCAGGAGCCCATGCTGTTCGCGCGCTCGATCGAGGAAAATCTGCGCGTCGGCAAGCCGGATGCGAACGAAGAAGAGATCGCCCGCGCCGTGGAGCTGGCGCAGGCGCGCGATCTCGTGGCGCGCCAGAGCGACGGGCTTTCGACTTTGGTGGGCGAGCGCGGCCGCACGCTGTCGGGCGGCGAGCGGCAGCGTCTCTCCATCGCCCGCGCGCTGCTGAAAGACCCGCCGATCATGATTTTCGACGAGGCGACCAGCGCGCTGGACGCCACCACCGAACGGCAATTGCAGAAGGCGCTGGAGGCGGCGACCGCGGGCCGCACCACTTTCATCATCGCCCATCGTCTGGCGACAGTGCGCCATGCGGACCGCATTCTGGTGCTGGATCGCGGCGCGATCGTCGAGAGCGGGACCTTCGACGGACTGGTGGCCAAAGGCGGGCTGTTCGCCGAGCTCGCGAAGGCGCAGTTCATCACCGCGGGGGCGTGATCGCCTCCCTCTCCCCACCCTCGCCCTCATGCTGAGGAGGCCGCGAAGCGGCCGTCTCGAAGCACGAGGGCGAGCTCCAGAAGGCGGCGCTGATGGTTTCCTCGTCCTTCGAGACGCGGCCTGCGGCCGCTCCTCAGGATGAGGAAACCTTCACCCGATCGCTCGCCGGGAGGCCCCGCCTCCACAACATATCGCGCCCCCGTTCTTGCCTTCCCCGCTATTTTGTGGCGCTCTTGCCCCATGAAATTCCAGCGGCTCCGACTTCTCGGCTTCAAGAGCTTCTGCGAGGCCACAGATTTCCTGATCGAACCGGGCCTGACCGGAGTCGTCGGGCCGAATGGCTGCGGCAAGTCCAATCTCGTCGAGGCCCTGCGCTGGGTCATGGGCGAGAGTTCCTACAAAAACATGCGCGGCTCGGGGATGGACGACGTCATCTTCTCCGGCGGCGGCTCGCGCCCGGCCCGCAATGTCGCCGAGGTCGGCCTCGTGCTGGACAATAGCTCCCGCACCGCCCCCGCCGCCTTCAACGACGCCGAGACCTTGGAAGTCACCCGCCGCATCGAGCGCGAGGCGGGCTCTACCTATAGGATCAATGGCCGCGAGGTGCGCGCCAAGGATGTGCAGCTGCTCTTCGCCGACGCCGCCACCGGCGCGCGCTCGCCGGCGCTGGTGCGCCAGGGGCAGATCGGCGAGATCATCTCGGCCAAGCCGCAGGCGCGCCGCCGCATTTTGGAGGACGCCGCCGGCGTCGCCGGTCTCCACTCCCGCCGGCACGAGGCCGAGCTGCGGCTGACCGCGGCCGCCGATAATCTCACCCGCCTCGAGGATGTGTTGAAACAGGTCGACGGCCAGACCGAGAGCCTGCGCCGCCAGGCCCGGCAGGCGCAGCGCTATCGCGCCGTCGCGGCGGAAATCCGCAAGAACGAGGCGCTCGCGGCGTTTATCGCGCATCGGCAGGCGAGCGAGCAGCTGAAGCTCGCCGAACGCAAGCTGGAAGAGGATACGAAGCTCGTCGAGGCGCGCACGTTGCAGCAGGCCGAGGCCGCGCGATTGCAGGCGATCGCCGCCTTCGAGCTGCCCAAGCTGCGCGACAAGGAGGCCGAGGCCGGCGCCACGCTGCATAGGCTGATCGTCGCCCGCGACGCGCTGGACGGCGAGGAGAAGCGCGCCAAGGAGCGCATCGCCGAGCTGACCCGCCACGCCGAGCAATTCGCGCGAGACGTCGAGCGCGAGCGCGCGCTGATCGACGACGCCGCCGAGGTGACGCAGCGGCTCGAGGACGAGCGCGGCGAGCTGGCCGAGCAGGACGCCATCGGCGCCGAGCGCGAAACGGAAGCGCGCGAGCGTCTCGCCGAAATCGAGGAGGCGCTCGCCCGCACCGAGGCCGAGCTCTCCGAGGCGCAGCAATCGCTGGCCGGCGTCAACGCCAAGCGCGGCGCGCTGGAGGCGGCGCTGCGCGAGGAGACGCAGCGCGTCTCCCGCTTCGAGGCCGAGCTGACCCGCGTCGAGACGGAATTCGCGCTGATCGCCGGCCAGGGCGGCGCGGTGGAGGAGGTGGAGCGCCTCGCCGAATCGCTGGAAATGGCCAGCGAAGCCGCCCGCGAGGCCGACGAGACCGCGCTGATGGCCGAGGAAGCGGCGATCGAGGCGCGCGAGGCGGAGAGCCTGTCGCGCCAGCCGCTGGCCGAGGCCGAGAAGCGCGCCGGACGTCTCGAGACCGAGGCGCGCACGCTGGAAAAGCTGCTCGAATCGGGCGGCGGCGATCTCTGGGCGCCGATCGTCGAGAGCGTCAGCGTCGAAAAGGGCTATGAGACCGCGCTCGGCGCCGCGCTCGGCGACGATCTCGACGCCTCCATCGAGCCCTCCGCCCCGGCCCATTGGGCGCTCACCTCCGGCGCCGACGACCCCGCTCTGCCGCCGGGCGTGCGCACGCTCGCCGAGATGGTGCAGGCGCCGCCGGCGCTGGCCCGGCGCCTCGCGCAGATCGGCGTCGTGCTGCGCAGCGAGGGCGCAGCATTGCGCACGATGCTGAAGCCCGGCCAGCGCCTCGTCTCCAAGGAGGGCGACCTCTGGCGCTGGGACGGATTCACCCAGGCCGCCGAGGCGCCGACGCCGGCCGCCCGCCGTTTGGCCGAGAAGAACCGCCTCGCCGACCTGCGTCTCGAGGCCGCCGCGGCGCGCGAGGCCGCCGACGCGCTCGCCGACGAGGCGCAGACGGCGCAGGAGCAGGCCCGCGCCGCCGCCCTCGCCGAAAGCGCCGCCCGCGAGGGGCAACGCCGCTCCCGCGCAGCGCTCGAGGAAGCGCGCGAGCGCCATGTCGTGGCCGAGCGCCGGCTCGGCCAGATCGCCCAGCGTCTTTCGGCGCTCGAGGAGGCCAAGGCGCAAATCCTCGCCAATCGCGACGAGGCGGCGATGAAGCGCGAGAGCGCCGCCCATGCGCTGGACGCTCTGGACGAGCCCGCCTCGCTCGCCGGCGCGGTGGAGAATGTGCGTTCCCGCGCCGCCGCCGAGCGCGCCCAGGCCGGCGAAGCGCGCGCCGCGCTGACCTCGCTGCGCCATCAGGCCGAGACGCGCGCCGCGCGCAAATCGGCGATCCTGCGCGAGAACGCCTCCTGGATGGAGCGACGCGACCGCGCGCAGGACCGCATATCGGAATTGGAGCGCCGGCTCGAGGATTCGCGCGAGGAGCAGGAGCGCATCGCCGATTCGCCCGAGACTTTCCTGCTTCAGCGCCGCAATCTTCTCTCGGCGATCGAGGAGGCGGAGGCCGCCCGCCGCGCCGCCGCCGATGCGCGCGCCACAGGCGAGACCGCGCAGGCGGAATCCGATCGCGCCGCCCGCATGGCGCTGGAGGCGATGAGCGCCGCGCGCGAGGAGAAAGCCCGCGGCGAGGCGCAGCTCGAAGCCGCGCGCCGCCGCTCGGCCGACGTCGAGCACGCCATCGCCATGGAATTGGAGAGCGAGGACCATTCGCTCGCCGAGCTCGCCGGCGTCACCGGCGAGGAGACGCAGCTGCCCTCCATCCCCGACATAGAGCGCAAGCTGGAAGGGCTGAAGACGGATCGCGAAAGATTGGGCGCGGTGAATCTGCGCGCCGAGGAGGAGCTCGGCGAGATCGAGACGCAGCGCGACAAGATGATCGCCGAGCGCGAGGATCTCGCCGAGGCGATCAAGAAATTGCGCGGCGCCATCGCCAGCCTCAACAAGGAAGGCCGCGAGCGCCTGCTCGTCGCCTTCGAGCAGGTGAACGCGCATTTCAAGGATTTGTTCAGCCTGCTGTTCGGCGGCGGCACGGCGGAATTGCAGCTCATCGAGAGTGACGATCCGCTGGAGGCCGGCCTCGACATTCTCGCGCGCCCGCCGGGCAAGAAGCCGCAGACGATGACGCTGCTCTCCGGCGGCGAGCAGGCGCTGACCGCAATGTCGCTGATCTTCGCGGTCTTCCTCACCAATCCGTCGCCGATCTGCGTGCTCGACGAGGTGGACGCGCCGCTCGACGATTACAATGTCGAGCGCTTCTGCGATCTGCTCGAGGACATGCGCAAGAAGACCGACACGCGTTTCGTCGCCATCACGCATAATCCCATCACGATGGCGCGCATGGATCGTCTGTTCGGTGTGACCCAGGCCGAGCGCGGCATTTCGCAGCTCGTCTCCGTCGATCTCGAGCAGGCCGAGAGATACGCGCAGGCGGTCTGAGGACGCGGGAGGCCCTCTCCCCCCTATCGAACGCACATATCCTCCTCGTCCCCACGACGTCCTGGCCGGGCTTGTCCCGGCCATCCACGCCAACGTGCGCCGCGGCGTCATAGAAGTTTGGCGTGACGCCGCAGCTCAGGCGGCGCCAGCCGGGGGACGAATCCGTCGATGGCGGGCGCTTTCCTTTGGCTTCTCCATCTGCTTGGCGTGGATGGCCGGGACAAGCCCGGCCATGACGGCCGATGTCTCGCGATGTGTGAATCCGATAGCGCTATTCGCGGGAGGGCCGGGGAGGGGGCGATTCCACGCCCTCTTTCACAATTTCCCGCGCGTCAGCTCGCCGCCTTCAGCGCCTGATCCAGATCGGCGAGAATATCGTCGATATGCTCTATGCCGATGGCGAGGCGCACATAGCCGGGCGTCACGCCGGTCGCGAGCTGCGCTTCCGGCGACAGCTGCGAATGCGTCGTCGTCGCCGGATGAATGGCGAGGCTGCGCGCATCGCCGATATTGGCGACATGATAGAAGAGCTTCAGCGCATCGATGAAATTGCGCCCCGCCTCGAGGCCGCCGGCGAGCTCGAAACCGACCAGCGCGCCATATTTGCCCTTCAGATATTTGTCGGCGCGCTCGCGCTCCGCGCCGCTCTGGCGCGAGGGATGAATGACTTTCGTGACCTCGAAGCGCGTCGAAAGAAAATCCGCGACCGCCTGCGCATTGGCGACATGCCGCTCGATGCGCAGCGGCAGCGTCTCGACGCCCTGCAGCGTGAGGAAAGAATTGAAGGGCGAAGGCGCTGAGCCGAGATCGCGCAGCAATGTCGTGCGCGCCTTGATGATATAGGCGACGGGGCCGAGAGGCTTGACCGCCTCCACCCAGACCGCGCCGTGATAGCTCGCATCCGGCGTGTTGAGCGCAGGCTGACGCTCGGGAAATTTCTCCCAATCGCAATTACCGCCGTCGATGATGGCGCCGCCGATCGACGTGCCATGGCCGCCGATATATTTGGTCGTCGAATAGACGACGATCGCCGCGCCATGCTCGAGCGGCTTCACCAATAGCGGCGCCGCGGTGTTGTCGGCGATGAGCGGAATGCCATATTCGCGGCCGATCGCCGCCACTTCCGCAATGGGGAAGACGGTGAGCTTGGGATTGGGCAGAGTCTCGGCGTAATAGGCGCGCGTGCGATCATCGGTGGCGCGTCGAAAATTCTCCGGATCGCTCGGATCGACGAAGCGCACCTCGAGGCCCTGGTCCTTCAGCGTGTTGGCGAAGAGATTCCAGGTGCCGCCATAGAGATCGGTGGAGGCGACGACATTGTCGCCGGCGCGCGCCAGATTCTGCAGCGCAAAGGCCGAAGCCGCCTGTCCCGAGGAAAGAGCGAGCGCCGCGACGCCGCCCTCGAGCGCGGCGAGACGCTCCTCGAGGATGGAGGTCGTCGGATTGCCGATGCGCGTGTAGATATTGCCGAGCTCCTTCAGCGCGAAGAGATCGGCCGCATGCTGCGAATCGCGGAACTGATAGGAGGTCGTCTGATAGATGGGCGGCGCGACGGCGCCGGTCGCCGGATCGGAACGCCAGCCGGCGTGGAGGGCCAGGGTCTCGGGATGCTTGGTGTCGACAGGCATTTCCGTCCTCGTTCTTTTATCGCGCATCGGCGCGTTCGTGGGGCGCGCATTCACGCATTCTCGGGGCGCAGATTCTCGGCGGATTAAACCGGATTATTAGTCTACGAGCAATGTGGGGTTTCGAACCGTCGCCGCCCTGCGTCGGCGCGACGATCCGCCGCGAGCGGAAGCGGCCCGCACCCGCCGCGGGTAAATTGAAACGATTCTTGCTTACCCCCATCTGTCGCGTCGAGACGCGCGGCGCCTTTCCACGGGAGCCGCGCCCCAGCACAATCGGGGAGAGCATAATGGCCTTGAAGATCATCGCTTCGCAATGCACGGTTTGCGGAGCTTGTGAGTTCGACTGTCCCACCGCCGCCATTCGCATGAAGGGCGACACCTATATCATCGACCCCAAGAAGTGCACGGAATGCGACGGCGAGTCTCCGCATTGCGCCGAGGTTTGTCCGGTTCCCGACACTTGCGTCCCTGCGTGACGCCAGACGCGACACATTCGTCGACGCGAGCAGCCCTCCCCGGCGGAATTTCCCCGGGGAGAGGCGGAAGCGTGTTTATTTTCTGCGGCTTGGCACGCTAGCGCGCCACCGCCTTCAGCGCCGCATTGCGAACGGCCCGGCCCATCGAGTGACGCTCTCGCCATTCGGCGAAGCCTCCTATCTCCGCAGGACCGCCACGAGATAACGGCACGGCTCGGAAGCGGCGTTCAGATAGGTCACGTCCTGCGGCTCGCCGAATCGAAGGCGGTCGCCGACGGACAGGAGATGGTCTTCGTCGCCCTCCCGCAGACGCAGCTCTCCCTCCAAAATCCAGACGACATGCCGGCGGTCCTTATAGGCGCTCGCCGGGAAGAATACGCTCCGGCCGGCCGGCAAAGTGATCTCGACCAATTCGAAATCCACTCCCGGATCGACGAAAATCTGCCTGCGCAGGTAATCCGTCTCCGGGTCGCGCCAGATCGGCTGGCCGTCGGCGCGCAGCAGACGCGCAGGAGGCGCCGCCCGCTCGAAATTCAGCAATTCGGCCAGCGTCAGGCCGAAGGCCGCGGCGACCCGGGCCAGAGTATTCGCCGTCGGGCTCGCTTCGACGCGTTCGATCTTGCTCAGCATCGCCTTGGAGACGCTGGAACGCGCCGCGAGCTCCGCGAGCGACCAGCGGCGGCCCTCTCGTTCTTCGCGGACGCGGTTGGCGAGAGCTCGATCGACACTTTCCATTATATTGGACATATCGTATTATATAGTTGACGACATGACCGATCAAGCCGAGGCGTTTCACAATGCCGACGATCAGACCCGCCCGCCCGGAGGACGCCGCCGCCATAGCGTCCATCTACGCGCCCTATGTGCGCGAAACGGCGGTCTCCTTCGAGACCACGCCTCCCGACACGGAAGAAATGTCGCGGCGCATAGAGGCCTGCATGGCGATGTATCCTTGGCTCGTCGCGGAGGATGGCGAAAGGATCGCGGGCTATGTCTATGCGGGCCGATACAGCGGCCGGGCGGCCTATGACTGGTCCGCCGAGGCGACCGTCTATCTCCACCCCGATTACCATCGGAAGCGCATCGCGAGACGACTCTATGAAATGCTTTTCGGGCTTTTGAAGCGCCAGGGCGTCCATGGTCTGTTCGCCATGATCACTCTGCCGAACGAGGCCAGCATCGGCCTCCATCGCTCATTGGGGATGAGAGAGATCGGCGTCTATCGCGAGGTCGGATTCAAATTCGAGGCATGGC
This sequence comes from Methylosinus sp. is20ea, assembly GCF_059718135.1. NCBI lineage: Bacteria > Pseudomonadati > Pseudomonadota > Alphaproteobacteria > Hyphomicrobiales > Methylocystaceae > Methylosinus > Methylosinus sp. is20ea. The sequence continues at coordinate 1,322,039 of NZ_AP046088.1, forward strand.
GCGACGTGCTGTCCATGGGCATGACGCTTTCCGATCACACGCCCGAAAAGCCGCTCACGCCCTTTCCCCGGCTGGCGCTCGACGAGCGGGACTTCGGATAGCGGGACGCGCGACCCCGCCGAGCCCCGGCCGCTATTCCCGGTCGGCCCATCGGGAGAAACTGGAAACACCCCCGCTTGACTCTCCCCCACAGCGGAGTCAGTCTGAGAACAAATAGGCAACACTCTGGAGATCGGGGACCCGATGTCGCGCAGCGGCTCATCGGAACGCATTGTTTTTTTGCGTCGTCGGATCGCCGCGCTGGAGACGGCGGGCGGCGCGGCGCCCACGGCCGTTCCGACGCCGAGCCTGCGGGACGACGGGCTGTCGCGCCTGTTCGATCCCGGCCGCGGCGGCGGCCTCAGCGAGGCGCTGCCGGCGCGGCCGACCGACGCGGCGGCGGCGGCCGGCTTCGCCTTCGCCCTCGCGCTGCGCCGTTTGCGCCTGCGACCGCAGGGCGGGATCGTCTGGATCGCCGAGGATATGGCGGCGCGCGAGCTCGGCCTGCCCTATGGGCGCGGCCTGCAGGCGGCGGGCCTGCCGCCGGAGCGGCTGGTGCTGGCGCGCACCCGCCGCCCGCGCGAGACGCTCTGGGCCATGGAGGAGGCGCTGAAAAGCGGCGCCGCCGTCGTCATCGCCGAGAGCTGGGCCGAGAGCTGGGCCGAGGCCGGCGCCTACGACCTCACCGCCTCGCGGCGGCTGGCCCTCGCCGCCCGCCGCAACGGGAGCGCCGGCCTGCTGCTGCTGCCACGCGCGGCCGGCGCCGCGCAAAGACTCGCCAGCGCCGCCGAGACGCGCTTCGAGATCGCCGCCTGCGCGCCGCCGCCGCGGGCCGAGGGCGCGCCGCGGCCCCTGCCCGGCCCGCCCGCTTTTCGCCTGCGCGTCGTCAAGGCGCGCGGCATCGTCGGCGCCTTCGACCCGCAGGCATGGCGCGACATCGTCTTCGACCATGAGGAGGCCGAGTTCCATGGGGCGCCTTTCCATACGTTGCCTCGCCCTGTTTCTGCCGCGCCTTCCGACCGACCGGCTCGCGCGCAAAAACGCGCCCTCGCCTGAGGCGCCCTTCGCCGTCTGGGCCAAGCTCGGCGGCGCCGAGCGGCTGACCGTCGTCGACGCGCGCGCCGAGGCGGCCGGGCTCGTCCCCGGCATGACGGTCGCCGACGCCCGCGCCATGCGCCCCGCTCTGCGGCTGGCGGAAGCCGACCCCCGAGCCGACGCCGATCTGCTCGGGCGGATCGCCGATTGGTGCCGCCGCTTCACGCCGCTCGCCGCGACCGATCCGCCGGACGGACTCCTCATGGATGTCACCGGCGCGGCGCATCTCTTCGGCGGCGAGACCGCGCTGCTGGCGGAGGTCGAGCGCCGCCTCGCCGCCCAGGGTTTCGCGGCCCGAGGGGCGATCGCGCCCGGCCCGGCGCTGGCGCGGGCGCTGGCGCGCTTCTCCCGCCTGCGCCATGTGCCGGAGGGGGCGACGCAGGCGGAGCTGGAGGCGATCGCCGCGCGCTTGCCCGTCGCCGCGCTCGCTCTCGACGAGACGGCGCGCCACAGGCTCGACCGCGCCGGGCTGCGCAGCCTGGGCGACCTGCTGGCGCGGCCGCGCGCGCCGCTCGCAGCAAGACTCGGGACAAAGGCCATGGCGCAGCTCGACGCCATCGCCTGCCGCAGTCGCGAGCCGATCTCGCCGCGCTTCGAGGCCCCGGATTTCATGGCCGAGCGCCGCTTTCCCGAGGGGCTCACGCGGCAGGAGGACATAGAGCGCACGCTGGCCGGCCTCGCCCGCGAGTTGTGCCTGCTGCTCGAGCGCCATGGCGTCGGCGCGCGGGAGCTCGAAGCGGTCTTCTACCGCGTCGACGGCGCGGTCGCGCATATAGAGACGGGGACCAGCCGGCCGCTGCGCGACCCCGAGACGATCGCCCTGCTGCTGCGCGAGCGCCTCGCCGTGCTGGCGGAGGAAGGGCTCGACACCGGCTATGGCTATGACGTGCTGCGGCTCGGCGCGGCGCGGGTCGAGCTGTGCGACGCGCCGCAGGAATATCTCGGGCTCGGAAAAATCGATCTGGCCGGTCGGGAAGAGGAAAGCCGCGCGAGCCTCGACGATCTCGTCGACCGGCTCGGCGCGCGGCTCGGCCCCCGTCGCGTGCTGCGAGTCTATCCGCAGGCCTCGCATATTCCAGAGCTCGCCGTGGCGCTTCGACCAGCCTCCGCCCCCGCCCCCGCCGCGGCGATGGAAGCGGCCGCGGCGCCCACTCATCTCCGCGAAGGCGGCGCGCCGGCGCGGCCTTCGCGGCTGTTCGAGCGGCCGGAGCCGATCGAGGCCGTGGCGCTCACGCCCGACGGGCCTCCGCTGCGCTTTCGCTGGCGGCGGCTCCTGCACGAGCTCGCGACATATGAGGGGCCAGAGCGCATCGCGCCGCAATGGTGGAGCGCGCCCGCGGACGCCGCGACCCGCGACTATTTCTACGTGGAGGACCGCGAAGGCTGCCGTTTCTGGCTGTTTCGCGAGGGACTGCTCGGCCGCGAGAGCGCGCAGCCGCGCTGGTTCGTGCATGGCCTGTTCTGATGGCCTGTTCCCGCCGGCGCGTCATCTTATTGTCACGCTTCGGGGCGAAACCGAACCATGCTTTCCCCGCGACGTTTTCTTTCGACGTTCCGGTGAACGAGCGTCCGCCGCCCCTTCGAGGGGCGAGCGCCTGGAAGGCGCGTGCAACAGGGACCCGAAAATCCTATGAACGGACGCCGCGAGGCCCGTCGGTCGCCTTTGAACTCCGCCGCCCGACGTCGTATCGAAGAGGCTTATTCTGCGCATTTTCGAAGACGCCTCGAGGAAAAAGAGAAATTGAAGCGGCCAGACAGCGATCTCACCGAGACGGGCGTCGCCGCGCCCACCGACGAAAAGCCGAATCCGGACCAGGGCGCAGCCGGCCTCGATCTCCTTTCGACGGCCCGCCGCTATATCGCGCCGAGCCTCGGCAAGGCGCTCGGCGGAATCGCCAGCCTCGCCGTCTTCGCGCTGGCGGGCTTTGCTCTGGCGAGCGCGATCTCGAGCGTCAAATTCTCCGACGTCCGCGCCGCCATAGCGGCGATGAGCGCGGAGCAGATTTTCGCCGCTTTGCTGCTCACCGCGCTCTCTTACGTCGCGCTCACCGGCTATGACGCGCTGGCGCTGCGCCAATTGCGGCTGCGCGTGCGCTATCGCGTCGCCGCGCTCGCCTCTTTCGCGAGCTACGCCTTCTCCTTCAATCTCGGCTTTCCGGTCGTCACCGCCGCCGCGGTCCGCTATTGGATCTATGCGCGCGTCGGCGTCACCGCCGTGCAGGTCGCCAATATCACCGTCATCGCGGGCGTGACCTTCTGGCTCGGCATGACCTCGGTCGTCGGCGTCGGCCTCATGGCGCGCGCCGGCGAGATCGGCGCGATCGACAAATTGCCGGCCTTTCTCAATTTCGCGCTCGGCCTCATGATCTGCGCCGGCGTCGGCTATTATGTCGTGTGGGTCTCGCTGCGCCCGCGCCGTGTGCGGCTGCGCGGGCATTTCTTCGAGCTGCCGGGGCTCGCGCCCACCGTCGGCCAGACGATGCTCGGCGTCGCCGATCTCTGCTGCGCGGCGGCCGCGCTCTATGCAATCTTGCCGCAGGATGTGAATCTCGACTTCGCGACTTTCGTCTCCGTCTATGTCTTCGCCTGCATTCTCGGCGTCATCAGCCATGCGCCGGGCGGCATTGGCGTTTTCGAGGCGACGATGCTGAACGCGCTGCCCTCCCATTCGCAGGAGAGCCTGCTCGCCTCGCTGCTGCTGTTCCGCGTCATCTATTATTTCCTGCCCTTCATATTCGCGCTCGCGCTTCTCGGGGCGGACGAAGGCTCGCGGCGCTGGAACAGCCTGCGCGAGACGATCGCGCGTATATTGGAGGCGAGAGAGTGATCCGGCTTCCAACCACTCGTTTCCGATGCGAGCCTGAAGGCTCGCGGTCCAATGCGCGCCCCGGACCGCGAGCCCTCAGGCTCGCTTTCGACCGCGTTTAACTCCGACCGAGGGGACCATGCCCGATCTACGCAGACGCTATCAGGGCGAAGCTCTGCTCGGCCTGGTCATCGACGCGCTGCCGGAGGCGGTCTTCGTCATCGATTCGGAGGCGCGCATCGTCGCCGCCAATCGCTCGGCGCGCTCCGTGCTGCCGTCCCTGCGCCCCAATGACCCGCTGGCGCGCAGCCTGCGCTCGCCCGATGTGCTCGACGCGCTGGATCGCGTGCTGCGCGGCGCCCAGCCGGAAAAGGTCATCTGGCTCGAGCGCCTGCCGGTGGAATGCTGGTTCGAGGTGCATATCGCGCCGCTGCGCCTCGAAGGCTATGAGAACGCCGCCGTGGTGAGCCTGCGCGACTTGACCGAATCGCGGCGCGTCGAGCGCATGCGCGTCGACTTCGTCGCCAACGCCAGCCATGAGCTGCGCACGCCGCTCGCCTCGCTGCTCGGCTTCGTGGAGACGCTGCTCGGCCCCGCCCACGATGACGCCAAGGCGCGCGACCGCTTCCTCTCCATCATGCGCGACCAGGCGCAGCGCATGTCGCGGCTCGTCGACGATCTGCTCTCGCTCTCGCGCATCGAGCAGCATCTGCATCTGCGCCCGGACACGCCGGTCGATCTCGGCATTCTGGTCGCCCATATCGTCGACACGCTCGCGCCCATGGCGGAGGATGGCGGCATAGAGCTGAAGCTCGACATCGTCGGGCAGGTCGTCGCCCCCGGCGACCGCGACGAGCTCGCCCGCGTCGCCGAAAATCTCATCGAGAACGCCATCAAATACGGGGCCGGGCCGGTCGAGATCTCGCTCTCCCCGCTCGGCGCCTCCGCCGTCTTCTCGGTGCGCGACCACGGCCCCGGCATCCCGCCCGAACATCTGCCGCGCCTCACCGAGCGCTTCTATCGCGTCGACGCCGGCAAGAGCCGGGCCAAGGGCGGCACCGGCCTCGGCCTGGCCATTGTCAAGCACATCGTGGCTCGCCACCGCGGCCGTCTCGCCATAGATTCCGCGCCGGGGAAAGGCGCCACATTTCGGGTGTTTCTGCCCTTGATCGACCCGGAAAAAGCCGAGAATGCCTGACGATGCGTTAAATTAGCTAATATATTCAATTAGATGATTTGTCATGTGACAGTCACTCGACTGTCGTAAAACCCTCGTCGCGCGGCTCTAGGGTGCGCGTCGCTGGGGCGCTGAACGCGCGCCGACACAGTGAACCTCGAGTTCGAAAGAGACCGAACATGATCTCCAAAGTTCTTCATCGAGTCGCACTGGCGACGAGCCTGGCCGTGGCGACGGCCGGCGCCGCCTTCGCGATCGATATCTCCGGCGCCGGCGCCACCTTCCCCTATCCGATCTACGCCAAATGGGCGGACACCTATAAGAAAGAGACCGGCAACGGCCTCAATTATCAGTCGATCGGCTCCGGCGGCGGCATCAAGCAGATCAAGGCCCGCACGGTCACTTTCGGCGCCTCCGACCAGCCGCTGAAGGCCGAGGAGCTGGAGGCCGCCGGCCTCACCCAATGGCCGCAGGTGATCGGCGGCATCGTGCCGGTCATCAATCTGGATGGCGTCGCCTCCGGCGATCTCGTCCTCGACGGCAAGACGCTCGGCGCCATCTTCCTCGGCGAGATCAAGAGCTGGGACGACGCCGCGATCAAGAAGCTGAACCCGAAGGCCAAGCTGCCGTCGGCCGCGATCGCCGTCGTGCATCGTTCGGACGGATCGGGCACCACCTTCAACTTCACCAATTATTTGTCCAAGGTCAGCGCGGACTGGAAGTCCAAGGTCGGCGAGAACGCCTCGGTCGAATGGCCGGTCGGCATCGGCGCCAAGGGCAATGAGGGCGTCGCCAACAATGTCGCCAACACCAAGGGCGCCATCGGCTATGTCGAATACGCCTATGCCAAGCAGAACAAGCTGAACTTCACCAAGCTCGTCAACAAGGACGGCAAGACCGTCGCCCCGACGACGCCGACCTTCCAGGCCGCGGCCTCCAACGCCGATTGGGCCAACGCGCCGGGCTTCTATCAGATCCTCACCGACCAGCCGGGCGCGCAGTCCTGGCCGATCACCGCCGCCACCTTCATCCTGCTGCCCAAGGCGCCGCAGGACACGGCCGCGGCCGGCGAGGCGCTGAAATTCTTCAGCTGGGCCTTCGCCAAGGGGAATAAGGCGGCCGAGGAGCTCGACTATATCCCGCTGCCGGCCAATGTCGTGACTCTGATCAAGAAGAGCTGGACCGCCAATGTGAAGGATGCGAGCGGCAAGCCGCTGGCGTCGATCAACTAAGCGCATCGTCGATACGCGCCGGCGAAATTCCCGATGGAATATTTCGCCGGCGCCCCTCGACGCGAGACGCATGAGAGCCACGGATGGCTAAATGCCGCGAAACGACCGCCCGAGGACGAACTCCGCCCGCTTCCTTTCGACGCGGCGCCCCCACGGCGCAGTGAGTTCACCAAAGACCTGCGCTATGACCTCAGATGAAAAATCCGCCTTCGGGAGCGCGCGATGGAAGCCGGCTTCACCCGCCAAACGAGAGACAATAGCGTGTCGGACCTAGCAATCGTAGAAGCGCAGCCCCGCGCCGCCGAAGTCGACCGCGGGAAAGTTCTCGGCCGCATGGCCCTGTTCGACTTCTTCTTCCACAATCTGACGCGCGCCTCGGCGATTCTCGTGCTGCTGATCCTCGGCGGCGTGATCTTCTCGCTGATCTATGGCTCGCTGCCGGCCATCAAGGCCTTCGGCTTCGGTTTTCTGACGACCGAGTCCTGGAATCCGGTCACCGAGAAATTCGGCGCGGTCGCGCCCATCTACGGAACTGTGGTGACATCGGCCATCGCCATGATCATCGCCGTGCCGCTCGGGCTCGGCATCGCCATTTTCCTCACCGAGCTCTGCCCCCATGCGCTGCGCCGCCCGATCGGCGTCGCCATAGAGCTGCTCGCCGGCATTCCGTCGATCATCTACGGCATTTGGGGCCTGTTCGTGCTCGCGCCCTTCCTGCAGCAGCATGTGCAGCCGGCGCTGATCTCCCTCACCGGCGACATTCCCGTGCTGTCGAACCTGTTCGCCGGCCCGCCCTATGGCATCGGCATGCTGACGGCGGGCTTCATCCTGGCGATCATGGTGCTGCCCTTCATCACCTCCATCTCGCGGGACGTGTTCGACACCGTGCCGCCGATGCTGAAGGAGGCGGCCTCGGGCATAGGCTGCACGACCTGGGAAGTCATGCGCTATGTGGTGATCCCCTATACGCGCGTCGGCGTCATCGGCGGCGTGATGCTCGGCCTCGGCCGCGCGCTCGGCGAGACGATGGCCGTGACCTTCGTCATCGGCAACGCGCATAAGGTGTCGAGCTCGCTGCTCGCGCCCGGCACGACCATCTCGGCGACGATCGCCAATGAATTCACCGAGGCGGTCGGCGATCTCTACACCTCCGCGCTGATCGAGCTCGGCCTCATCCTCTTCGTCATCACCTTCTTCGTGCTGGCGGCGGCGCGCTTCATGCTGATGCGCATCGAGCAGAAATCGGGAGCCTGACCCTTGTCCATCTCCGCCTCCCGCCGCCGCACCAACGCGCTCGCCACGACGCTGTGCTGGACCGGCACGGTCTTCGGCCTCGCTTGGCTGGTGCTGATCCTCGGCGCGCTGATCTATGAGGGCGCGCGCGGCCTCACGCCGGCCGTCTTCACCGAGATGACGCCGCCGCCCGGCTCCACCGGCGGCCTGCTCAACGCCATCGCCGGCTCGCTGGTGATGACGACGATCGGCGTGCTGCTCGGCACGCCGCTCGGAATGCTCGCCGGCACCTATATGGCCGAATATGGCCGCTATTCGAAGCTCAGCATGGTCGTGCGCTTCATCAACGACATTCTGCTCAGCGCGCCCTCCATCGTCATCGGCCTCTTCGTCTATACGGTGGTGGTGGCGCAGGTCGGGCATTTCTCCGGCATCGCCGGCGCTCTGGCGCTCGCCGTGCTGGTCGTGCCCGTCGTGGTGCGCACCACGGAGGACATGCTGCTGCTGGTGCCGAGCCCGCTGCGCGAGGCGGCGGCGGCGCTCGGCCTGCCGCGCTCGCATATGCTGCTGCGCGTCGCCTATCGCGCGGCGAAATCGGGCATCATCACCGGCGTGCTGCTGGCCATCGCGCGCGTCTCCGGCGAGACCGCGCCCCTGCTGTTCACCTCGCTGAACAATCAGTTCTGGAGCACGGATCTCAATGCGCCGGTCTCCAGCCTGCCCGTCGTCATCTTCCAATTCGCGCTCTCGCCCTACAAGGATTGGCAGCAGCTCGCCTGGACCGGCGCTCTGCTCGTCACCATCGCCGTCCTTCTGCTCTCCATCACCGCGCGTGCGCTCAGCAGCCAGGGAAAACAACAATGACCGCCATGCCGGTTGTCGAAGCCACTATTCCAACCAAGGTCTCGGTTCGTGATCTGGACTTTTATTACGGCCAGTCGCGCGCGCTGAAATCGATCTCGCTGCCGCTCTACACCAATAAGGTGACGGCCTTCATCGGCCCGTCTGGCTGCGGCAAATCGACTCTGCTGCGCATATTGAACCGCATGTACGACCTCTATCCGCGGCAGCGCGCCGAGGGCGAGGTGCTGCTCGACGGCGAGAATATTCTGGATTCGCGCATCGACCTCAACCTGCTGCGCTCGCGCGTCGGCATGGTGTTTCAGAAGCCGACGCCCTTCCCCATGTCGATCTACGACAATATCGCCTTCGGCATACGCCTCTACGAGAAGCTCTCGCGCAGCGAGCTCGACGGGCGCGTCGAGGCGGCGCTGCGTGGCGCGGCGTTGTGGGACGAGGTGCGCGACAAGCTGAATACGAGCGGCCTCGGCCTCTCGGGCGGCCAGCAGCAGCGCCTGTGCATCGCCCGCACCGTCGCCATTCAGCCGGAGGTGATCCTGTTCGACGAGCCCTGCTCGGCGCTGGACCCGATCTCGACGGCGAAGATCGAGGAGCTCATCGACGAATTGTCGGAGCGCTACACGATCGCCATCGTCACCCACAATATGCAGCAGGCGGCGCGCGTCTCCGATTTCACCGCCTTCATGTATCTCGGCGATCTCGTCGAATTCGGCGAGACGAACAATCTGTTCACCGCGCCGCAGAACAAAAAGACGCAGGACTATATCACCGGCCGCTTCGGCTGAGCGCGCTACGCGCACGAGGAATATGAGACATGAGCGAACATATCGTCAGCTCCTATGACCGCGACCTCGAAGTGCTCGGCCGCCGAATCGCCGAGATGGGGGGCATCGCCGAAAAAATGCTCGCCGAAGCCATGGATGCGCTCGCCAATTTCGACATTGAGCTCGCCCATCGCGTCGTCGCCACCGATCAGCGCCTCGACGCGCTGCAGCGCGAGATAGAGGAGAACGCCATCCTCACCATCGCGCGGCGGCAGCCGCTGGCCATCGATCTGCGCGAATGCATCGCCGCGATGCGCATCGCCGCCGATCTCGAGCGCGTCGGCGATCTCGCCAAGAGCATCGCCAAGCGCACGGTGAAAATCCTCTCCGAGGCGCGCGTGCCCCGCGCCATCATCGGGCTGAAGACCATGGCCGAAGTGGCGGCCATGCAATTGAAGGACGTGCTCGACGCCTACGCCCAGCGCGATGTCGAACGCGCCCGCGCCGTCTGGACGAACGACAGCGAGCTCGACGCGCTCGAAGATTCGGTGTTCCGCGATCTCCTGACCTTCATGATGGAGGACCCGCGCAACATCTCCTTCTGCACGCATCTGCTGTTCTGCTCGAAGAACATAGAGCGCATCGGCGATCATACGACCAATATCGCCGAAACGATCGTCTATCTCGTCACTGGCGAGGCGATGCCGACCGACCGTCCGAAGGGAAAGTCGACGATCCTCGGCGCCAGCGCGGCAACGGATGAGCCCACGCAATGAACGAGATACGCGTCGCAACGCCGCGCGATGCGCCGCACGACCGCGCGCCGCGCATTCTCGTCGTCGAGGACGAGGCGGCGCTCGCGCTGCTGCTCGCCTATAATCTCGAATCCGAGGGCTTCCAGGTCGAGCATGTGGAGCGCGGCGACGAGGCGGAAATCCGCCTCGCCGAATCCGTGCCCGATCTCGTCATTCTCGACTGGATGCTGCCCGGCGTCTCGGGGCTGGAGATCTGCCGGCGGCTGCGCGCCCGCGACGACACGCGCACCATGCCGATCATCATGCTCACCGCGCGCGGCGACGAGAACGAGCGGGTGCGCGGCCTCTCCGTCGGGGCCGATGATTATGTGGTGAAGCCCTTCTCGACGCCGGAGCTGATGGCGCGCGTTCACGCTCTGCTGCGCCGCGCGCGGCCGGAGCGCGTGGCGACGCGGCTCGTCGCCGGCGACATAGACCTCGACCGCGAGACGCGGCGCGTGAAGCGCGGCGGGCGCGAGATTCATCTCGGGCCGACGGAATTCCGCCTGCTCGAATATCTGATGGAAAAGCCCGGCCGCGTCTTCTCGCGCGCGCAATTGCTGGACAGCGTGTGGGGGCTCTCGGCGGAGATCGACGAGCGCACCGTCGACGTGCATGTCGGGCGTCTGCGCAAGGCGATCATCCGCGGCCGCGAGAAAGACCCGATCCGCACCGTGCGCGGCACCGGCTATTCCTTCGACGAGACCTTTGGGAGGAGCTAGGCTCTTCCCAAAGGCCGTCAGAATTGAAGTTCCGGAAATCTCTTCTTTATCTCAGGTATCGCAGTCGACAGGAAGCACTCTACGATCCCAAATATGCTGATGAGTTTTTCCTCTTTCCTATCCGTCGTAATGCGCAGATATGTGGGGCAGAGGTTCGTATCGTTGTCTAAAAAAACTCTTCTATGATCGTGGTGAACATTTCCGAAAATAAAACGACGGGTATGAACCAAGTAGTTGAGGGCATCCCAATAATTTTCCTCCAAAACTCCTTCCGGATGCTCCGAAAGCTCAATCAGCAGTCGTCCTGCACTTGGAAATTTTGTGCCGTAAAGTCCACAAAGCTCATTGACCCTTCGCGCATGGAAAGCGAACTCAAAAACCTCAATGATTATTTGTTCAATATACGGTTTTGACCATTCGCTCGGAAAAACAGAACTCGCAAACGCAAACAGGTGAAGCGCCTTCTCGCGCGCCAAACAAATGTGAATTTCCGCGAGTCTGCGTTCAACGAGCTCCATCGTTGAGTCTCCTTTTAATCAATGACATGTTGAATACGCGTCAATTGAATGAGGTGAAAAGCTCCTCGCGCACCCGGCATCGCTGCGCGCCAAAGGCCGGGACACGGAAGCCCTTCTACGAGCGCCCCGCCAGCTCCGCTGCGCGATAACCCGACCTTATCGCCCCTTCGATCGTCGCCGGCAGGCCCGTCGCGGTCCAATCGCCGGCGAGGAAGAGATTGCGCCAGCGCGTCACAGCGCCGGGGCGGCGCTCCTGCTGCGCCGGCGTCGCGGCGAAGGTGGCGCGCTTCTCCTTCACGATCTGCCATTGCGGCAGCGCGGCCGGCAGGCCGGTGGCGGCGGCGACCTCGGCCCATATGCGCTCGGCGAGGCTCTCGCGCGGCTCGTCTATCAGCCGATCGGCGCCGCTGATCGTCACCGAGAGGCGGTCCTCGAAAGCGAACAGCCATTCGGTGAGCGAGCCGATCATGCCGAGCAGCGCCGGCTGGCCGGGCGGCGGCGCGATCTTGAAATGCGCATTGACGATGCCGCGGAAATCATCCGGCGCCACGAGCCCCGGCAGCAGCTCCTGCGCCGCCCAGGGCGGAACCGCGAGCGCGACCCGATCATTCTCGCCGAGCGCGATTTTCTCATCGCCGAAATCGAGCGCCACGGCGCGCTCATCGGCAAACTCGATTCCCCTCAGCCGTGCAGCGAAACGCGGACCGGCGCCACGCGCGGCGAGCCTCGTCAGCGCCGGCTCGATGAAAGCTGTCCCGAGCCCGCGCCGCGCGACCAGCGGACGACAGGCGGCGCCGCCGGCGGCGAGCGTCTCGCGCAGCACGGCGGCGGCGAGAGCGGCGGAGGACTCGCGCGGCTCCGTATTGAGCGCGGAGAGCAGAACCGGACCCCACAGCCGCTCATAGAGCGCGCCGGAGCAATTCATCGCCTCGCCGATCGTCGCGCCCTTTTTGGCAAGGAGAATGCCGATCGCGCCGAGATAATCGCCGGGCGACGTGCCGGGGACGCGGCGATCGCGCACGAAAATCCACCAGGGCAGGCGCGAGGAATTGGGCCTCATGCGCCAGCGCGTTCCGTCGCGCGTGTCGAGAAAATCGAAGGCGCACTCCTTCGGCCCCACCAACTCGCCGACCGAGCCGATGCGTCGCGCATAATCCAGCGCGGCGGCATTGCCGGAGAGCAGAAGATGATTGCCATTGTCTATGGTGAGATCGAGGCTGGAATCATAATAGGAGCGGCAGCGCCCGCCCGCCATGCGCGCGGCTTCATAGAGCGCGACGCCGCGGCCCTCGTCGGTCAGGCGAATGGCGCAGGAGAGGCCGGCGAGACCCGCGCCGACAATATGCGTGGTTCCGGTCACGTCAGCGCGAATCTGAGCAGGGCCAGCAGGACTTTCGTCCGCGAGGCGGAGACGGGCTCGCGCGGCGGCGCAAAGCCGCGCGCCACCAGACGATCGAGAACGGAGCGATAGGCTGTCGCCATCAGATAAGGCGCCTTCACCGCGCGCTGCGGCGAGACGCGCATGAGAAGCTCCGATTCCGCATAATGCTTGCGCGCGCGCTCGGCCACCGCCGCGCAGACATCAGGCAGGCCCGGATGCGTCAACACCGCGCCACGCGCGAAATTCGTGACGCCGGCCGCCTCCAGCGCCTCGCGGGGCAGATAGAGGCGCCCACGCGCCTCGTCCTCGTCGAGATCGCGCAGAATATTGGTGAGCTGCAAGGCGCGGCCCATGTGATAGGCGAGCATGCGCGCTTTGGTCGGCAGCGCGCCGCGGGCGCTATCCGCCTCGTCGGCGAGGCCGAAAACGCGCACGGAGAGCCGCCCCACGGCGCTCGCGACATGATCGCAATAGAGGTCGAGCCGATCCCATTCCGGCGCGCGAATATCCTCGACCACATCCATGGCCATGCCATCGATGACCGCCTCGAAATCGCCGCGCTCGAGACCGAAGCGGCGCACCGGCCGCGCCAGATCGGCGCAACGCTGATGCGTGCGGCCGGCGTAGAGCGCGTCGAGATCGCGCCGCCAATCATCGAGCTGGGAAAGGCGAAGGGCGCGGTCGCCCTCTTCGTCCGCTATGTCGTCGACGGCGCGGCAGAAGCCGTAGATCGCATACATGGCGTCGCGCCGCTCGGGCTCGAGGATGCGCATGGCGAGATAGAAGGAGCTTTTCGCGGCGACCCGCGGCGCCTCGGGAGCGATCGTCTCCATGCTCATCGCGCGACGCTCGCGGCGGAGGCGGCGCGCGGCCACAGCAACCGGCGCAACAGCACCGTTCCGGCCCCGACGAGCGCCGTGCGCAGGAACGCGCCCTTGGCGGCGTGAACTTTCTCGCTCAACGGATCGGCGACGAGAAGGCGCGCCGTCAGCGTCTCGGCGAGGCGCTGAATCGCGCCCACTTCCATGGCGAGCCGCGTATCGGCGATGAGATCGGCGAATGGCGCGCTCTCTCTCAGCAGCTCCTGCGTGCGCTCGGCCAGCGCGCGCAAGCTTGCGGCGAGCTGCGGCGAGGCGCGCTCGGCGGACAGCATCTCGACGCTCGTGCCATGGGCGGCGAGCGCATCCTGCGGCAGATAGACGCGATCGAGGCCGCGATAATCCTTCGCGCAGTCCTGAAGGTGATTGATGATCTGCAACGCTGCGCAGAGCGCGTCATTCGGCCCCCAGCACGTCGCGCGATCCTCGCCATGGACGTCGAGCACGAAGCGGCCGACCGGCATCGCCGAATAGCGGCAGTAGTCGATGAGATCGTCCCAATCGCGATAGCGCAATTGCGTCACGTCGCGGCGGAAGGCGATCAGCAGATCCTGCGCATGGCGGGGCTCGAGGCCGCGGGCGTCGAGTTCCGCGCGGAGCTTGGCTGCGACGGGAATATCCTCGCCCGCGCCCAGCAACGCCGCCTCCATGCGGTCCAGCATGGCGATCTTCTGCTCGCCCGGGAGCGTCATATGGTCGGAGATATCGTCCGCCGCGCGCACGAAATCGTAAAAGGCCAGCACGGCCGCGCGGTGGCGCGGCGCGAAGAGAGAGGCGACGGGAAAATTCTCGTCCTTATGGCCCTTCCCCGATCCGGCGGCGGCGATGTCGCTCATGTGAACTCGCTCATCCTCGTGTCTACAGGCCTGCTCGTGTCTACGGGCCTGCTCGTGTCAGGGGGCCTGATAGCGGCCCTTCCAGGCGCCGCCGCGCCCGCGTCCATGCCGCCAGGCGGACAGTATGGTGAACCACGTATAGCAGGCGGCGACCGCGGGCAAGGCGAAGGCGCCGAGCCGATTGCGTCCGTAGAATCGCAGAGACGGCATATAGGACTGCGCCATCAGGAAATAGGCGACGAGGGCGAGATAGGCGGCCGGCTCCGGCGCCGTGAAGGCGAGTATGGGCGGCGCCAGATAGACGACGACCATTCCAGCCACCGCGCCGGCGAGCCGCCAAGGCGAATAGCGCAATTGCGCATAGGCCGAGCGCGTGACCATCTGCTCTATGTCGCGCAAATGCGGATAGGGCCGCAGGCTGAAGGCGTCGTCGGTGAGGCCGAGCCATATCGGCCCCTGCTTCTTCAAGAGCTTGCCGAGCGCGCAATCGTCGATCAGCGCGCCGCGGATCTGCTGCAGCCCGCCGGCCTCCTCGAGCGCCGCGGGGCGGACCAGCATCACCCCGCCCGCCGCCGCCGCGACCGGGCTTTTGGGATCATTCACGCGCGAGAACGGATAGAGCATCTGGAAGAAAAAAACGAAAGCCGGCACGAACCAGCGCTCGGCGAGGCTCTCGCAGCGCAGCTTGACCATGAGCGAGGCGAGCACGGTTCCCCGCGCCGCCGCGCCGGCGACGAGACGCTCGACGAGGCCGGGCGCAAAGGCGATGTCGGCGTCGCAGAACAGCACGAAATCGGGCGAGACGCCGCAGGAGCGCGCGCCGCAGGAGAGGACATGGGCGAAGCCGCGGTCCATGGCCGCGAGCTTGCCGGTCCAGCCCTGCTCGGGGCGGCCCTGGAGCACGGTGAGCCGATCCTGCGCCCCTTCCTCGCCGGCGCAGGCGCGCGCGACCTCCGCCGTGCCGTCGGAGCTCTCGTCGTCGACGAGCACGATCTCGAGCCGCCCGGAGAATTGCTGGCGGAACAGCGAGCGCAGCGCCGCCGCGACGACATCGGCCTCGTCGCGCGCGGGAATGACGGCGACGACGCGCGTTCCCGGCGGAACGGCCGCGCCCGCGGGGGCGAAACGGCGGTCATGCTCGGCGAGGCGCCAGAAGCCGCCGTGGCCGATGAGCAGATAGAGCCATATGACGAGGCCGGCGCCTCCGAGGACAATCGCGACCATCTTCTCGCGCTCGCGTCGCGGGGAGCGCCCGGGACGATGTGACGGAGGCTCGGCCATAGCATCGCCGCGGCCGCGAGGCCAGCGGGCGCAGAGTGATCGGGTGAATGAGACGAGGCGCCGGATGAGAGGCGTTTCCACCTCCCCCTCGTTGGGGGAGGTCGAGCGCCGAAGGCGTTCGGGAGGGGGTGATTCCGCCGAGTCTTCCTCGGTAATCCCCGCCCCGGACGGCTTCGCCGCCGACCCTCCCCCTGAAGGGGCGGGTGGCGCGCCTTCTCTCACCTTCGCCTGATTGGTCGGGCGGCGAGCGCGTCGGGAGACGCGGCTCCAAGTCCCGGCGACGACGCGATTTTCCCCGGAAATGACTGCGACGGCTTCTCTTCTATCTGGAACAGGCGTATATCGCCGCGCCGGCGCGGTCGGGCCCGAGCGTAGCGAGGACCGATCGGCGCGCCGCGCATCCGGTGTCTTTCGAGGAAATTTTCATGGATCCCAAAGTGGCGCGTGACGCGGCGGGCTCTTCCTCTCGATGCGACACGGAAGGTCCGGCGACACCGCCGCCGGCCGCCCATGCGGAGCGCGCGCCGAATATGGCGGCGCTCATCGTCGGCTCGATCGGCGTCGTCTATGGCGACATCGGCACCAGCCCGCTCTATGCGCTGCGCGAGTCGCTCGCCCACGCCAAATCGGGCGGCCTCGGCGAGGATGTCGTCATCGGGACGATCTCGCTGCTCATTTTCGCGCTGATCTTCACGGTCACGGCGAAATATGTGTTCTTCCTGATGCGCGCCGACAATCGCGGCGAGGGCGGCATTCTCTCGCTGATGGCGCTGGCGCAGAATGCGCTGGGGCGGCGTGCGACGCCGGTCTTCCTGCTCGGCGTCGCCGGCGCGGCGCTGTTCTCGGGCGACGCCATCATCACCCCGGCGATCTCCGTGCTCTCGGCGGTCGAGGGCCTCGAGATCGTCAATCCGAAATTCGGCGAATTCGTCTTCCCCATCACGGTGGCGATTCTCGTCTCGCTGTTCTGGGGCCAGAGCCATGGCACGGCCCGCGTCGCCGCGCTGTTCGGCCCGGTGATGGCGATCTTCTTCGTCGTAATGGCGGTGCTCGGCGCCGCGCATATCGGCGACGCGCCGCAGGTCTTGCACGCCTTCGATCCGCGCCGCGGCTTCGTCTTCCTGATGCATCACGGCTGGATCGGCTTCGCCGTGCTCGGCTCGGTCTTCCTCGTCGTCACCGGCGCGGAGGCGCTCTACGCCGATATGGGCCATTTCGGCCGCGCGCCGATCCAGATCGCCTGGATATTCTTCGTGCTGCCGGCCTTGTTCCTCAATTATCTCGGCCAGGGCGCGCTGATCCTCGCCGATCCCAAGGCGATCGAGAACCCCTTCTTCCTGCTCGCCCCGGACTGGGCGCTGCTGCCGCTCGTCATCCTCTCGACGCTGGCGACGGTCATCGCCAGCCAGGCGGTCATCACCGGCGCCTTCTCGATCGTGCGCCAGGCGATTCAGCTCGGCCTGCTGCCGCGTCTCGAGATCACCCATACCTCCGCGACGCAGGAGGGGCAGATCTATATCGGCCGCGTCAATCGGCTGCTGCTGATCGGCGTGCTGGTGCTGGTCACCACATTCAAGAGCTCGAGCGCGCTGGCCTCGGCCTATGGCATCGCCGTCACCGGCACGATGGTGACGACGACAGCGCTCGCCTTCATCGTGGTGTGGCGCAAATGGCGCTGGCCGCTATGGGCGGCGGCGCTGTTCATCCTCGCCTTTCTCGTGGTCGATCTCGCCTTCCTCGCCGCCAATCTGATGAAAGTGGTCGAGGGCGGCTGGGCGCCGCTGCTGCTCGGCGGCTGCTCCATGGTGGTGATGTGGACCTGGGTGCGCGGCACCGCGCTGCTCGCCGAGAAGACACATCGCGATTCGATCCCGATCAGCGATCTCATCGCCATGCTGGAAAAATCCAAGCCGACGCGCGTGCCGGGCACGGCGATCTTCTTGACCAGCGACCCCAATGTCGCGCCCACCGCGCTGCTGCACAATCTCAAGCACAATAAGGTGCTGCACGAGCGCGTGCTGGTCATTTGCGTGAACACGGAGGACACGCCGCGCGTGCCGCCGGAAAAGCGCTTCGAGATCGAGAAACTGTCGCACGACTTCACCCGTGCGACGCTGCATTACGGCTATATGGAAAGTCCGCGCGTGCCGGCGGCGCTCGCCGCCATGCGCAAGGCGGGCGTCAAATACGACATTATGACCACCTCTTTCTTCCTCGGCCGGCGCTCGATCAAGGAGAGCCCGGCCTCGGAAATGCCGGCCTGGCAGGACCGGCTCTATGTCGCTCTGACCAAGCAATCGGCCAACGCCACCGACTTCTTCTCCATCCCGACCGATCGCGTGGTCGAGCTCGGCGCTCAGCTCACGATCTGAGCGCGGGCGCGAGCGCAGGTCTACGTGGTTTCCCTTATTTCCCTTCGGGCGCTCATTCCCGAAAATCTCGTTCGCGAGCGAAGTCGCGCGCGTAGCGTCGGAGGGCGCCGCCTTCCCCCGTGCGGCGACCGGCGGGAGGATGTCCTATGGCCAATCTGAATTTCGACGAGTTTCGCGATCTCGGCAAACATCAGCTCGACGCCTTCAACACGGCGAGCAGCTCGACGGCCAAGGGCCTGCGCGCGATCGCGGCGGAGGCGACCGATTATTCCAAGGCGTCGCTCGACAATGGCCGCGCCTATTTCGACAAGCTGCTGCGCGTGCAGAAGATCGACGACATCGTGCAATTGCAGTCGGAATTCTACCGCAACGCCTATGGCGATTTTTTCGCCCGCGCGACGCGCGTCGGCGAGCTGTGCTCCAATCTCGCCAAGGAGGCTTTCGTCTCCGCCCAGACGGCGAGCGAGCAGGCGACGAAGGCCGCGACCGAGGCGACCAGCAAAATCGTCGCCGACATTGGCGAGCAGACCGAGAAATTGGCCGCCAAGGCGCGGGACGCGGACAAGCAGAATTAGGCGGAAAACAGGACGCTGCGCCCCTTCTCCCCTTGCGGGAGAAGGTGGCCCCGCGAAGCGGGGTCGGATGAGGGCTGCCGCGGTTCTCGGGATAGAGTTTTTTGCAGCGCGGCGCCCCCTCATCCGACCCTCGCTGACGCGAGGGCCACCTTCTCCCACGAGGGGAGAAGGAGTCGCGCGCCTCGGCCTCGGCCTTCAGCGACCCTGCGATCTCGCCCTTGCGCCGGCGCGCGAGTTTTGCCACATAGGGCGCGGGAGGTTGGCGGTGGACGCTCCACTCGCCAACCGGGTCAGGTCCGGAAGGAAGCAGCCCTAACGAGTTCCGGGCGGGTCTTCGTCCAGCCTCCCACTTTTCGCGCCGCCGCCCCGGCGCTAACCAAAGGGCGGACCTTCCTCCGGGCGACGAGATGGACGACGAGCATTCTGCGCCATCCGACGCCCTGTTTCCCGCCGAGCCGCAAGGCAAGCGCGACGGGCAGGCCGTCTATCGCGTGCTGGCGCGCAAATATCGCCCCTCCGGCTTCGCCGACCTCATCGGCCAGGAGCCGATGGTGCGCACGCTCGAGAACGCCTTCGAGCTGAACCGCATCCATCAGGCCTATCTGCTGACCGGCGTGCGCGGCGTCGGCAAGACGACGACCGCCCGCATCCTCGCCCGCGCCTTCAATTACGAGCTGCCCGCCGAGGGCGGCCGCCCCGCCGTGGACCGCCCGACGATCCATATGAGCGCGCTCGGCGCGCATTGTCAGGCGATCATCGATTCGCGCCATCCCGATGTGCTGGAGATGGACGCCGCCTCGCACACCGGCATCGACGACATTCGCGAGATCATCGAGAACGCCCGCTATCGCCCGGTGATGGCGCGCGTCAAAGTCTATATCATCGACGAAGTGCACATGCTCTCCAAGGCCGCCTTCAACGGCCTGCTGAAGACGCTGGAAGAGCCGCCGGAGCATGTGAAATTCATCTTCGCGACGACGGAGATCGACAAGGTTCCCGTCACCGTGCGCTCGCGCTGCCAGCGCTTCGATCTGCGCCGCATAGACGCCGGCCTGCTCGCGGCGCATTTGCGCAAGATCTGCGATCTCGAGGGCGTGACGATCGAGGACGAGGCGCTGGCCATGGTCGCCCGCGCCGCCGAGGGCTCGGCGCGCGACGCGCTGTCGCTGCTCGATCAGGCCATCGCCCATGGCGCCGCGGGCGGCGGCGCGATTGCCGCGCAGGATCTGCGGCTGATGCTCGGCGTCGCCGACAAATCGCGCGTCATCGATCTCTTCGAGGCGGCGATGAAGGGCGACATCGCCACGGCGCTCGCTCTGCTGCAAGATCAATATGACGGCGGCGCCGATCCGGCGCAGGTGCTGCTGGAGCTCGCCGAATTCACCCATCTCGTCACGCGGCTGAAGCTCGCGCCCGACGCCGGGCAATCCACGGCGCTGACCGAGGAGGAGCGCCGCCGCGGCGCCGCGGCGGCGGGAACGCTGTCCATCTCCGTGCTGACCCGCGCCTGGCAAATTCTGATGAAGGGCGTCGATGAGCTGCGCGGCTCGCCGCGGCCGCTCGCCAGCGCCGATATGGTGCTGGTGCGCCTCACCCACGCCGCCGACATGCCCTCGCCGGAGGAGGCGCTGCGGCGGCTCGGCTTCGGCCAAAGCGGGGCGCCCCGTCCCGCGCCGGGCGCGGCTCCGGCGGCTGCTCCCGCCGAGCGGCCTCCCGTTGCTCTGGCGCCGGTCCCTCGGGCGGCGCCGTCCGCCGGCGCGCCGCGCGCGGCGGCCGCCCCGCGCCGCGAGCCGGACCTCTCCCCGCCCCCGCCGGGCGTGAAAATCGCCGATTTCCGCGCCCTCGTGGCCCTGGCGAGCGAGAAGCGCGACATACAATTGAAGATCGCGCTCGAATCGGAAGTGCGCCTCGTGCGCTTCGAGCAGGGGCGCATCGAGTTCGAGCTCGCGCCGGGCGGCTCGACGCGGCTTCCGCAGCTCTTGATGCAGAAGCTGCAGGACTGGACCGGGACGCGCTGGCTGGTGGCGCTCGCCTCCGGCGGCGCGCCGACGCTGCGCGAGGAGGCCGAGGCCCGCGAGAGCGAGAAGCGCTCCGGGATCGAGGCCGATCCGCTCGTCGCCAGCATATTGGCGCGGTTTCCCGGCGCGGAGATCGTCGCCGTGCGCGGCAAGGAGACGGAGCAGGTCGCGACGGCCGGCGCCGAATTGGCTTATGACGACGAGGAGCCGGACGACGCGTGAGGCGTCGACGCGCGAGGAGTTAAAACATGCTCGACTTCATGGGACTGATGAAGCAGGCGCAAGCCATGCAATCGAAAATGGCCGAGCTGCAGGGCGAGCTCGACCAGACTCTCGTCGAAGGCGAGGCCGGCGGCGGGCTGGTGAAAGTAACGATGACCGCCAAGGGCGCGCTGCAGCGCGTCGCGATCGATCCGAGCCTGCTGAAGCCGGAGGAGAGCGATATTGTCGAGGATCTGATCGTCACCGCCCATGCGCAGGCGCGCGCCAAGGCGGAGGAGACGCTCGCCGAGAAGATGAAGGCGGTGACCGGCGGGCTGCAATTGCCGCCGGGGCTGAAGCTGCCGTTCTGATTGGAGCGAGTAGCGAATAGCGAGTAGACCTATTCGCTACTCGCTACTCGCTATTCGCCACTCACCAGGCTTTCCCCATTGGCCGAACGCATCGCCGGACCCGAGATCGAGCGCCTCGTGCAATTGCTGGCGCGGCTGCCCGGCCTCGGGCCGCGTTCGGCGCGACGCGCCGTGCTGCATCTCATCCGCAAGCGCGAGGAATTGCTGGGCCCGCTCGGCGAAGCCATGCGCGTCGCCCATGAGCGCATTCTCACCTGCAAGACCTGCGGCAATATCGACACCAGCGATCCTTGCGCGATCTGTCGCGACGAGCGGCGCGACGCCGGCATTCTGGTCATCGTCGAGACGGTGGCCGATCTCTGGGCGCTGGAGCGCGCCGGCCTGCTCGCCGCGCGCTATCATGTGCTCGGCGGCGTGCTGTCGCCGCTCGACGGCGTCGGGCCGAACGAGCTGAACATCGCGAATCTGGTGCAGCGCATCGCCGACGGCGGCGTGCGCGAGGCGATCATAGCGGTGAACGCCACTGTCGACGGCCAGACGACGGCGCATTATCTCGCCGATCTTCTGGCGCCGCTCGGCGTCAAGACGACGCGCCTCGCCCATGGCGTGCCCGTCGGCGGCGAGCTCGATTATCTCGACGAAGGCACGCTCGCCGCGGCGCTCGAGCGCCGCACGGCGTTCTGAAAAGAAGCGAACGAGCCTCGCATCTCGCCCGCAAAGAAAAACCGGGTCGCCGGCGCGCCTGGGGAGGTGTTGCGCCGACGACCCGTAGTCGGGCCAAGTCGAGGATGCAAAAGCGTCGAGGATGGTAAAAGTCGGGGCAGGCTCGAATTAGGTCAGCGTTGCACGCATCCTCGCCCCCGCGCCGTCATGGCTGGGACAAGCCCGGCCATGACGGCTGCAGCGTTTCGCAATGTGTGAATCCGATCGCCGCGAGCGGAGCGAACGGGGGTTCGTATCACGGCGCCGAAGCGGGTTTCGCTCCGCCGGTCGGCGCCTCGGAGACCAGCGCCACTTTCGAGTAGCCGGCTGAATTGATCGCGCCCATGGCTTCGACGACGCGCCCATAGGGCACGGCTTTGTCGGCGCGCACATGGATGCGGCGATCCTTATTGTTGTCGCTGCCGTCGCTCAGTGCGGCGAGCAATCCGTCGGCCGGCACCTCGCGCTTGTCGACGAAGAACCCGCCCCCGGCGTCGACGCTGACGACGATCGGCGGCTTCTGGTCGTTGAGCTGCTTGGCTTGCACCTTGGGCAGATCGACGGGAATGCCCGACGTCATCAGCGGCGCGGCGACCATGAAGACGATGAGCAGGACGAGCATCACATCGACGAGCGGCGTGACATTGATGTCGGCGATCGGCTGAGAATCGAATTCCGAATCGTGCTTACGCAACGCGAAGGCCATGACGCTCTCCCTTGCGCGACAGATGACGGGACAGCTCGACCTCGAAGACGCCGATGAAGGCGGTCAGGCGCTTGCCATAGGCCCCGATGTCGCCGCTGATGCGGTTGTAGAAAATGACGGCCGGAATAGCGGCCACGAGGCCGAGCGCCGTCGCGAACAGCGCCTCGGCGATGCCCGGCGCGACCACGGCGAGGCTCGTATTGTTGGAGGCGGCGATGCCCTGGAAGGAGTTCATAATGCCCCAGACCGTGCCGAACAGGCCGACGAAGGGCGCGACGGCGCCGATGGTGGCGAGCGCCGGCAGACGCTGCTGGAGCTGATCGAGGGCCGAGGCGCTCGCCAGCACGGAGACGCGATGGATGCGCTCCTGCAGAGCGTCGCGCTGCGACTCGCTGGCGACGAGATCGGAGGAGCGCTGATATTCCTCCACCGCGGCCTTGTAGACCTGCGCCAGCGGATCGCTCGCCGGCGCGGCGAGGAAGGCGGGCGCCACTTCCGTCACCGGAAGATCGCTCTGGACGCTCTCGATGAGCGCGCTGGCGCGGCGATGCAACAGCGACAGGCGAATGAGCTTCTCGGCGATCACGCCCCAACCCCAGGCCGAGGCGAGCAGCAGCAGGATGATGACGGTCTTGACGATCGAATCCGCCTGCACAAACAGCTCGACCGGTGAGAGGGCGTGGGCGACCGCGGCCGAAGCCGCGCCGATTGCTGGATCACTCATCTTGGTTTTCGTCCTTTGTCGACCAGAGAGACAGGATGCGGCGAGGCGCGTCGCCGCGAATTTCGCTAGAGCGTTTCCAGCCGAAGTGGATGCCGGTTCGGCGTTGGAAACGCGTCAAGACTCTAGAAGACGACGCCGCCGCTGATCGCGAAGACGCGTCCGATCGCCGGCAGCGATCCGCAGCGCGAGCCGACGCGCGTCGCTATGGCGTCGAGCGTGGGATTGCCGGAGGAGGACACGATGCTGAAGCCGGTCATCCCGCCATTGGCGCCGAAGGTCGCGCGATAGGCGACGCGGCCGTGCTTGGGAATGGGCGAGTCGGGCGCGGCGCTTCTCGCCGAACGCTGCATGCAGGACAAGAATTGATTGGCCGCGATGGATTGCTGCGCATTGGCGTTGGCGTTGGCGCTCTGCGTCGGAGCGGCGTCGGTGCGCGCCACGGCGGGACGCGGCGTCGGCGGCTTCTTCTCCACCACTTTGGGAACGGGCTTGGGCGCCGGCGGCTTCGGCGGCTCGATCGGGGCGACAGGCTCGATCGCCTCGGGCGGCGGCGGCGTGTCGTCGAGCTCCTCGGGTTGCGGAATCTCCTCCGGCGGCGGCTGGTCGACCGCCGGATTGGGAACGACGACCAACTCTAGTGGCTCCTCGACGGTCGGCTCCGTATGCGGCAGGGAGAGATTCACCGCGGCCGTGAGAAGCAACGCATAGGCGAGTACGGCGGCGAGGCGCACCGGATAATTCGGGCGGCCGCCGCCGGGCAGCAGGAGAGATTGAGTGTTGCGGAATTCCCCCGTCGTCGCGATCGGTTCCTGCGCGCCAATGAGCGCCTCTGCAGCCGCAGCCGTCATGGAATGACCCCCTCGTGCGAAACATTATTCTCTATTAAAGATTATAATTCCTATAGACGCAATGGGTTTAATTGCGGCTTTTAGCGATTGGGGGAATTTCGCCTGGAAGCTCGGCCCAGAAGGACCAATGTGCTGCGCCGACCGATTTAGAGAGGTCGTCCATTCCCGTTCCGGCGAGGCAGTCCCCGCCCGGTCAGGCGAGACAGTCCCCGAGGCCGAGTCGCCGCGACGCGCCGCGGGCCGCCATAAAGCCGCTCGAAAAAGCCGCCTGCAGCAGATAGCCGCCGGTCGGCGCGTCGAAATCCAGCATCTCGCCGGCGACGAAGACGCCGGGCAGCGTCTTCAGCATCAGATCATCGTCGAGCTGGTCGAAACGCACGCCGCCGGCGCTGGAAATCGCGCGCTCGAGCCCCGCCGTGGCGACCACCGCGATGGGCAGATTTTTCACGCGCGACGCGAGCGCGCCGGGATCGTCCGGCAGAGGCGCGGAGAGGCGCAGCAGAGCGATTTCCTGTTTCGACAGCCGCAGCGTCTTGCGCAGAAAGGTCGCGAGCGATTGCTTTGCGCGCGGACGCGCGAGCTTTTGCGCCAGCGCCTCGACCGGGCTGCTCGGACGCAGATCGATATGCAGAGTCGCGGCGCCCTCGCGCGCGACTTTGCGTCTGAGGCCAGAAGAGAGCGCATAGACCGGGCCGCCTTCGAGGCCGCTCCGCGTGACGACGATGTCGCCGAAGACGCGCTCCTCGCCGAGGCGCAAGGCGATCGTCTTCAGCGCCGCGCCTTCGAAGGCGTCGGCGAATCCTTCCGGCCATTCGACGATCGCCGCGCAATTGGCGGGCGCGAGCGGCTCGATCGCGACGCCCTTCGCCGCGAGCAGATCGACCCAGCCGCCATCGGCGCCGAGCCGCGGCCAGGAGGCGCCGCCGAGCGCCAATATGGTGGCGTCGGCGGAAATGATGCGCCGCGCGCCGCTCGCATCGGCGATCAGCAATTCGCCGCTCTCCGAAAAGCCGTCGAAACGACAGCGCGTCTCGATGCGGACGCCATTTGCGGCGAGGCGTGCGAGCAGCCCGCGCAACAGGGGCGAGGTTTTGAAGCTCTTGGGAAAGACGCGCCCGCTCGAGCCGACGAAAGTCTCCTCGCCGAATTCGGCGCAAAAGGCGCGCAGCCGCTCGGGCGGAAAAGCGCCGATGATCGCCGCCAGAGGCTCGGCCGCCGCGCCATAGCGGGCGACAAATTTATCGAGCGGCTCGCTATGCGTGATATTGAGGCCGCCGCGCCCCGCCATCAAAAATTTGCGGGCGACGCTCGGCTTGCGCTCATAGACGGTCACGCTCGCGCCCTGGCGCGAGAGCAGGTCCGCGGCGAAGAGGCCGGCCGGCCCGCCGCCGACGATGGCGCAGCTCGGCGAGCGAGGGGCGGGCGGGATGGCGCGGCTCCGATGCGGATCGAGGACAGGCGCGCTGGTTAGCACGCCGACAGCATGAGAAGGAAATTTATGCGCGAGCACGCCCCGGCCCCGGAGATCGACAAAAGAGAGCTGATCGACGCGAGCGAGCTTATCGACGAGGACGAGGACCTCATGTTCTCCTTCGAGGTTCCGCCCGAGGCGGCGGGCTCGCGGCTGGACCGTTTCCTCGCCGAGCGGCCGGAGCTCGTCGCCGCGCATCTTTCCCGCACGCGGCTCAAGGCGCTGATCGAGGACGGACGGCTCGCCATCGGCGCCGCGACCGTGCGCGACGCCAGCCGTCGCCTCGCCGCCGGCGACGCCATCGCGCTCGCCGTGCCGCCGCCCGAGCCCGCCGAGCCGCAGGCGGAAAATATTCCGCTGACTGTCGTGTTCGAGGATGCGCATCTGCTCGTCGTCGACAAGCCGGCCGGCCTCGTCGTGCATCCCGCCCATGGCCATGAGACCGGGACGCTGGTGAACGCCCTCATCGCCCATTGCGGCGCCAGCCTCTCCGGCATTGGCGGCGTCAAAAAGCCCGGCATCGTGCATCGCATCGACAAGGACACCTCCGGCCTGCTCGTCGTCGCCAAGACCGACGCCGCGCACAAAGGGCTCTCACGCCTGTTCGAGGATCACGGCCGCAAGCTGCATCTGGTGCGCGAATATCTCGCCTTCGTCTGGGGCGCGCCGGAGCGCGGCCATGGCGTGATCGAGGCGCCCATCGGCCGCCACTCGACCCAGCGCGAGAAAATGGCCGTCGTGCCGCAGGAGCGCGGCCGCGAGGCGGTGACGCATTGGGAGCTGGTCGAGCATCTCGGACCCGCCTCGCTCGTCGCCTGCCGGCTGGAGACCGGCCGCACGCATCAGATTCGCGTGCATATGGCGCATATCGGCCATCCGCTGATCGGCGACGCGACCTATGGCGCCGGCTTCAAGACCAAGACCGCTCTGCTCTCGTCCGCCGCCCGCGCCGCCGTCGAGGCGCTGGGGAGGCAGGCGCTGCATGCGGCGACGCTCGGCTTCACGCATCCGGTGACGCGCGAAGAGCTGATGTTCGAGAGCGAGCTGCCGGCCGACCTCGCCGCTCTGCAGAAAGCGCTCGTAGGAAATTGAACGGGGCGGAGACGGCCATGCCCATTCCGATGGACTATCAGCACGCGTCGGAGGAGTTCGAACGCTTCTTGCGACTCGTCATCGAGCGCTCGGGCCTGACGACGCGCAACCAGGCCTATACGACAGCCCAGAGCGTCCTGCTGACATTCCGCCGCCGCCTCGAGATGCGCGATGCGATCCGCTTCGCCGGCGTGCTTCCGCCCGTGTTGCGGGCGATATTCGTCGCCGATTGGGACACGCAGGAGGAGCCGCGCGCCTTTTCGTCCCGATCGGCTCTGCTCGAGGAGGTCAGGTCGCTGCGGCTGGACCATAATTTCTCGCCCGACAGCGCCATCGCAGATGTCGCCTACGCCCTGCGCGCCTGCCTCGACGGAGCGGAATTCGATCGCCTTCTGGCGACGCTTCCCCCCGGAGCCGCGGACTTCTGGCGCGGCTGACGATTCAAGGCCGCAGACGCGGCTCGGCGCCGATGCATTCGGCCAGAAAATCCATGACGGCGCGCACCGCGGGCGAGCGGCGCAGATCAGGATAGGCGATCAGCCACAGATCCCGTTTCGGCGGCTCGGGCTCGATCGGCAGGCTCACGAGAGCCGCGTCCTCGTCGCCCATGAAGCTCGGCAGAACCGCCGCGCCCGCTCCGGCGCGAGCGGCGGCCTGCTGGGCGAAGAGATCATTGGCCTCGAAGACGATCCGCCTCGCGCCCGCGACCTTGCGCAGCCAGAGCTGCTGCCCCAGATGGCCGAGCGATTCGTCGAAGCCGACGAACTCCCATTGCTCCGCCGGCCGCGCCGCCAAATCCTGGCTGGCGTAGAGACGAAATCGCATGGCTCCGACCCGCCGCGCGACGGCGTCCGGCTCCTCCGGCCGGCTCATGCGGATCGCTATATCGGCCTCGCCGCGCTCGAGCGCCGCAAAGGTCGGCGAGGCGAGCAGCACGAGCTTCAACTGCGGATGGAGCCGGCGCAGCGTCTCGATCCGCGGCGCGACGCAGAGCGTCGCCAGAACCGGCGGAAGGCTGACGCGCACGGCGCCCGACAGGGTCAGCGAGGCCCCGCGCGAGCGCCGCAGCACTTCCTCGGCCAGCGCCTCCATGCGCTCGGCCGCCGCGGCGATGGCGGCGCCGTCCTCCGTGAGCGGCCGGCTGCGCGGCAGGCGGTCGATCAGCCGCAGCCCCAGCGACGCCTCCAGAGCGGCGATGCGCCGGCCGACCGTCGCATGATCGACGCCGAGCTCGCGCGCGGCCGCCGACAGCGAGCCGCAGCGCGACAGAACCAGAAAAAAGCGCAGGTCTTCCCAATCCATCGGCGAATTATCGCACGTTTCCTGTGAGCGATCGCGGAATTTTCGCACCGTTCGCCCAACGCTAGGATCGACCGATATTTCCAATGAGGAGACCCGCAAATGTCGCGCATCGTTCGCTTTCATCGTCTCGGCGGCCCGGATGTTCTGCAGATCGACGAAATGGCGCTCGGAGCCCCGAAAGCCGGCGAGATTCGCCTGCGCGTCCGGGCGATCGGCCTCAATCGCGCCGAATCCATGTTCCGCTCGGGCGCCTATATCGAAACGGCGAGCCTGCCTTCGCGGCTCGGCTATGAGGCCTCGGGCGAGATCGAGGCGATCGGCGAAGGCGTGACGGGCTTTTCCATCGGCGACGCCGTGAGCACCATGCCGGCTTTCTCGATGACGGAGTATGGCGTCTATGGCGACGCCGCCATCGTCCCCGCTCATGCGGTGGTGAAGCATCCGGGCTCACTCTCCTGGAGCGAGGCGGCCGCGATCTGGATGCAATATCTCACCGCCTATGGCGCGCTGGTCGAGATCGGTGGCGTCGCGCCCGGCGACACGGTCATCGTCACCGCGGCTTCGAGCAGCGTCGGCCTCGCCGCTATTCAGATCGTGAACGCCGCCGGCGCGACGCCGATCGCCGTCACCCGCACCAAGGCCAAGCGCGAGGCGTTGGAGAAAGCCGGCGCGCGCCATGTCGTCGTGACGCAAAGCGAAGACCTCATTGAAAAGACGCAGCGCATCACCGAAGGCGAAGGCGCGCGTCTTCTCTTCGATCCGATCGGCGGGCCCGGCGTCGAAGCGCTCGCGGAAGCGGCTGCGATCGGTGGAACCATCTTCCTCTATGGCGCGCTGTCCGGCGCGCCGACGCCTTTTCCCTTGTTCGCGGCCATTCGCAAGCAGCTCACGCTGCGCGGCTACACCTTGTTTTCGGTGACGCGCGATCCGCAAAAGCGCGAGCGCGGAGTCCGCTTCGTGCTCGACGGACTGGCGGCGGGGCGCCTTCGGCCGATCATCGCGCGCAGCTTTCCGCTCGAGAGAATCGTCGAAGCGCATCGCTATCTCGAGTCGAATGAGCAGGTCGGCAAGATCGTCGTAACGGTCTGATCGGGCGCAGGCGATGCGCGTGACGAGCGCGCGCGCCGCCCTAGTTGGGCGAATGCGAATTGCCGAAGCCCCTACGCACATTACAGAAATTTAACCCGGCCGTCATTTGGCACTTAGCGCCGAGCCATCTTTCGGCCATGCTCGGATCGGTCTATATTGAGGCGTTGCGGCCGGCGCTTGCGGTCGCGCATTACGGGCTCGCCGTATTCGGGGGCCCGTCAGGAGGTGAAAATGGCGAACGCCCTGCCCATCGTCTCCGGTGAAAGCGGCCTCGCGCGGTACCTCGCCGAGATCCGCCGGTTCCCCATGCTGGAGCCGCAGGAAGAATATATGCTCGCAAAGCGCTGGCGCGAGCACGAGGACCCGAAAGCCGCGCAGAAGCTCGTCACGTCCCACCTTCGGCTCGTCGCCAAGATCGCCATGGGCTATCGCGGCTACGGACTGCCGATCGGCGAGATCGTGTCGGAGGGCAATGTCGGCCTCATGCAGGCCGTCAAGCGCTTCGAGCCGGACCGCGGCTTTCGGCTGGCCACCTACGCCATGTGGTGGATCCGCGCCTCGATCCAGGAATACATATTGCGCTCATGGTCGCTCGTGAAAATGGGCACCACGGCGAGCCAGAAGAAGCTGTTCTTCAATCTCCGCAAGGCCAAGAGCCGCATCTCGGCCTTCGAGGAGGGCGATCTCACGCCCGAGCATGTCGAGAATATCGCCACCCGTCTCGGCGTCTCGAAGCAGGATGTCATCGAGATGAATCGCCGCATGGCCGGCGACGCCTCGCTGAACGCGCCCCTGCGCGAGGAGGGCGAAGGCGAATGGCAGGATTGGCTCGTCGACGATACTTCCACCGATCAAGAGCATTTGCTCCTGCGTCAGGAGGAGAGCAATAATCGGCTCGACGCGCTGCGTGGCGCGCTGACGGTTCTCAATCCGCGCGAGCGCCGCATCTTCGAGGCGCGCCGCCTCTCCGACGATCCCGTCACGCTCGAGGATTTGTCGGAGGAGTTCGGCGTCTCCCGCGAGCGCGTGCGGCAGATCGAGGTCCGCGCCTTCGAGAAGGTGCAGTCCGCGGTGCGCGCCGGCATTGCGCGGCTCGAGGCGCTGCCCGCGGCCTCGCTCTGACGCCGAAGCCGGGAGCGGCCGTAACGCTCTCGCGCCGGCTCACGAAATAGGAGCGGCGGGTCCATTCGGGCCGGCCGCTCTTTCTTTTTGCCCGAGGCGCAAATGCTGATCCGTCATTCGCCCGATATCGCCCCATCCGAGATCACGCCGCGCTCCGTCTATCTGCGACGGCGCGAGTTTCTCGCCGGCTTCGGCGCGGCCATGGCGTTCGCAGGCGCGGCGCAGGCGAAGCCGCTCGCGGCCGCCGAGAGCCGCTTCTCGACCCACGAGCCGAAGACGCCGCGGACGGATGTGCTCGCCTATAATAATTTCTACGAGTTCGGCGGCCGCAAGAGCGACCCCGCCGACAACGCCCACACGCTGACCACCACGCCCTGGAAGGTGCGGATCGACGGTCTCGTCGCCGAGCCCGCCGACTACCTTCTCGAGGACCTCATCAAGCCGCTCGCGCTCGAGGAGCGCGTCTATCGCATGCGCTGCGTCGAGGGCTGGTCCATGGTCATTCCCTGGATCGGCGTGCAGCTCTCCGAGATCGTGAAGCGCGCCCAGCCTCTGGGCTCCGCCAAATATGTCGCCTTCGAGACTCTGGTGCGGCCGGAGGAGATGCCCGGCCAGAAAGGCCTGCTGCAGCTTCTGCCTTGGCCCTATGTCGAGGGGCTGCGGCTCGACGAGGCGCTGCATCCGCTCGCCATTCTCGCCATCGGCCTCTATGGCGAGACGCTGCCGAACCAGAATGGCGCGCCGCTGCGGCTCGTCGTTCCGTGGAAATATGGCTTCAAGGGCATCAAATCGATCGTGCGCATCTCATTCTCGGAGACGCAGCCCAAGACCTCCTGGAACATTCAAAATCCGCGCGAATACGGCTTCTATTCCAACGTCAATCCCAATGTCGACCATCCGCGCTGGAGCCAGGCGACGGAGCGGCGGATCGGCGAGGGCGGCCTCTTCGCCAAACGGCGGCCGACGCTGATGTACAATGGCTATGCGGATCAGGTCGCCTCGCTCTATGGCGGCATGGACCTCGAGCGGTATTTTTGATGCGCGCCACGTTCGTTTCCCTGCCGGCGCATTGGCGCGTTCCCAAGCTCGCGGTCTATGTCATCGGCTTCGTCCCGGCGGTCTGGACCTTTTCTCTCGGCGTCATGGATCGGCTGGGGCCGGAGCCGATCAAGGCGCTGGAGCAGGAGCTCGGGCTCTGGTCGCTGCGCTTTCTGCTGCTCTGCCTCGCGATCTCGCCGCTGCGCCGCGCGGCGGGCGTCGATCTCTTGCGCTATCGCCGCGCGCTGGGGCTGCTCGCCTTCTATTATGCGGCGCTGCATCTTGCCGCCTATGTCGCGCTCGACCATGGCTTCGACTGGCCGGCCATAGGCCGCGACATTTTGAAGCGGCCTTATGTGACGATCGGCATGGCGGCTTTTGTCATCCTCGTCCCGCTGGCCGCGACCTCCAATAACGCCGCGATTCGTCGCCTCGGGGCTAAGGCCTGGGCGCGGCTGCATCGGCTCGTCTATGTCGCCGCTTTGTTGGCGGCGGCGCATTTTCTGCTGATCGTGAAATCCTGGCCGGCGGAGCCCCTGCTCTACGCCGCCGCGACATTCGCGCTATTGGCCGTGCGGGCGATTCCAGCGGCGCCGCGCCGCAGGCGAACCGCACCGGCGTCCTGATCGGTCGGCGTCGCGATGTTTCCAGCGTCATGGCCGCGCTCGCGGCCATCCACGCCGCGACGCCTCGGAAAGCTTAAAATATGAGCGGAACCGCGCCGCCTCTTCTCCAAGCACGTCGCAATGTCTCGGCGTGGATGCCCGCGACGAGCGCGGGCATGACGTGGTTGTATCTACTTGGGTTCGGATCCCTGAGGCGTCGCCTCGCCGCTTATCCTCAGCGCGTCGGGACCGGCGTGCCGCTGCGATAATCGTAGAAGCCGCGCTGCGTCTTGCGGCCGAGCCAGCCGGCCTCGACATATTTCACCAGCAGCGGACAGGGCCGATATTTCGAATCGGCGAGCCCCTCGTGCAGCACCTGCATCACCGAGAGGCACACGTCGAGCCCGATGAAATCGGCGAGCTGCAGCGGGCCCATCGGATGATTGGCGCCGAGCCGCATGGCGGTGTCGATCGCCTCCACCGAGCCCACGCCCTCATAGAGCGTGTAGATCGCCTCATTGATCATCGGCAGCAGAATGCGATTGACGATGAAGGCCGGAAAATCCTCCGACACCGTGACTGTCTTGCCGAGCTCGCCGATGAACTGCTTGGCCGCCTCGAAGGTCTTGTCCTCGGTGGCGATGCCGCGAATCACCTCGACCAGCTGCATCTTCGGCACCGGATTCATGAAATGAATGCCGATGAACTGCTCCGGCCGCCCCGTCACCGCGGCGAGGCGGGTGATGGAGATGGAGGAGGTGTTGGTGCCGATGAAGGCCCCGGGGCGCAGCTTGGGGCCGAGCTCGGTGAGGATGCCGCGCTTGACCTCCTCATTCTCGGTGGCGGCCTCGATGACGAGGTCGCTATCCGCGAAATCGGCGTAATCCTTGGCCGGCCGGATGCGCGCGACGGCGGCCTTGCGGGCCTCCTCGTCGAACTGGCCGCGCTCCACGGCCTTGCCGAGATGCGCCGTTATATCGTCTATGCCGGCGGTGATGCGGCTCTCCGACAGGTCGTTGAGCGCCACATCGAAACCCGCGACCGCGCAGACCTGAGCGATGCCCTTGCCCATCTGCCCGGCGCCGACAATGCCGATCTTGCGAATTTCAGAGCCCATCTTTCGAACACCACCAGCGAGAAGCGGAGCGCTTCCAATTCAGTATAGCGCGCGTTCGGCCTTTGTGAAAACCGCCGTTTCGCACCGCAGCGAAACCACGCTTCGAAAGCCGCCGAGGCCGTCATGGCCGGGCTCGTCCCGGCCTTCCACGCCGAGCGACGGAGACATCGCCCGAAAGCGCCGGCGATCTGCGGATTTCTCGATTTTCGCATTTGCGGGCGTCGTCGCGGAGCGAGGTCATGAAGACTTTCGCCGCGACTGTGGCGCCACGCGCAATTCTGCAACAATCAGCAGCGCTCAGGCGTGGATGGCCGGGACGAGCCCGGCCATGACGGCTTTGTGGCTCCCTCGGCAAGGGCCGCGAAAGCCGAGCCACACCTCAGCGGCCGGCCTTGGCCAGCTCCGCGTCGAGCTCCTTCAAGCTCGGGAAGAGATCCGCCACCAGGCCATAATCGGCGACCTGGAAGATCGGCGCCTCCTCGTCCTTGTTGATCGCCACGATGACCTTGGAGTCCTTCATGCCGGCCAGATGCTGGATCGCGCCCGATATGCCGATGGCGACATAGAGGTCCGGCGCCACCACCTTGCCGGTCTGGCCGACCTGCAGATCGTTGGGGGCGTAGCCGGCGTCGACCGCCGCGCGCGAGGCGCCGATTGCCGCGCCGAGGCGGGTCGCGACAGGCTCGATATATTCCTTGAAATTCTCCGCGCTGGCGAGGCCGCGGCCGCCCGAGACGATGATCTTGGCCGCCGTCAGCTCCGGCCGCTCGGATTTGGCCAGCGCCTCGCTCTTGAAGCTCGACACCGCCGGATCGGAGCCGGCGCCGATCGCCTCGATCGCCGCCGAGCCGCCCTCGCCCGTCGCCGTGAAGGAGGCGGTGCGCACGGTGATGACCTTTTTGGCGTCCTTGGACCGCACGGTCTGAATGGCGTTGCCGGCGTAGATCGGCCGCTCGAACGTGTCGGCGGAGATAATCTTGATGACGTCCGACACCTGCGCCACATCGAGCAGAGCGGCGACGCGCGGCAGCACATTCTTCGAGTTGGAGGTCGAAGGCGCGAGGATCGCGTCATAGGGGCCGGCGAGGCCGACGATCAGCGCCGCCAGCGGCTCGGCCAGATGATGGCCATAGGCCGCATTGTCGGCGACCAGCACTTTCTCGACGCCCGAGAGCTTGGCCGCGGCCTCGGCCGCCGGGCCGACGTTTTCGCCCGCGACGAGAATATGAACGCCGCCGCCGATCTGCAGCGCCGCCGTCAGCGCCTTGGCGGTGGAGGGGGCGAGCGCGGATTCCGTGACTTCCGCGACGATGAGCGCCGTCATTTACAGAACTCCCGCAGTCTTGAGCTTTTCCAGCAATTCGGGCACCGAGCCGACCTTTATGCCGGCCTTGCGGGCTGGCGGCTCGGCCGTCTTCAACACTTCGAGGCGCGGCGTGATGTCGACGCCGTAATCGGCCGGGGTCTTGGCCGCGACCTCTTTCTTCTTCGCCTTGATGATATTCGGCAGGCTGGCGTAGCGCGGCTCGTTGAGGCGCAGATCCGTCGTCACCACGGCCGGCAGCTTCAGCGTTACCGTCTGCAGGCCGCCGTCGACCTCGCGCGTCACATCCACGGAGCCGTCGCCGATCTCCACCTTGGAGGCGAAAGTGCCCTGGCCCCAGCCGAGCAGAGCGGCGAGCATCTGGCCGGTCTGATTGCTGTCGTCGTCGATCGCCTGCTTGCCGAGAATGACGAGGCCAGGAGCCTCCTCGGCGACGATCTTGGCGAGAATCTTGGCGACCGCCAGCGGCTCGACCAGCTCGTCGGTCTTGACGTGAATGCCGCGGTCGGCGCCGATGGCCATGCCGGACCGCAAAGTCTCGTCCGCCTTGGCCGGGCCGATGGTGACGAGCACGACTTCCGTCGCCTTGCCGGCCTCTCTCAAGCGAATAGCCTCCTCGACGGCGATCTCGTCGAAAGGATTCATCGAAAATTTCACATTGGCGACGTCGACGCCCGAACCGTCCGGCTTGACCCTGATCTTGACATTATAGTCGACCACCCGTTTCACGGGCACGAGAACCTTCATCGCGCAACTCCCGGCGAGATTGACCTTCGTCTCGATTGTTTCGAAAAATCGCGCCCTTTGGCCGAATGGCCCCGATCGGCTTTTTCGAGCGCCGCGTCGAGAACGAATTAGCGCCGCGCGGCGCGAGGCCTGCGCGGAATGCTCGGAAGCCGTTCTGGTAACGTCGGCTCGCCGCCCTGTCAAACCCACACTCGCGCCCGCCCATACTCGCCCGCCCACACTCGCGCCCGCCCGCGCGGTTCCCGCCGAAGCTCCCCTTCGGCCCGCTCGATCGGAGCCCGAGCCGTCGCCGGGACACTGGCCGATCAAATCCAGAGCCATGGGATCACCCGGCGCGCGAGGGCGCGAATCCGGCGTTTTGCGCGAACAGGGCCGGAATCATAGTCGGAATTGTCGCCGGCGGCGTAGCCGGAGGCTCCGCATTCGATCGGCCATCGCAGCATCAGGCCGCCCTCGCCCCCCCGGCTGCGGAGAGGCAAAATCACTCGCACGACGAATTCTTCGAAGACGAGGGGCGGCTCGATCATGACGCCGCGCCGCTCGAAAATATGCTCGAGATAGAAATCCTTGCGAAAGAACATTAATTCGGTGCGCGCCCGCATCGGCGCCCCGCCCTCTCTGGAATAGGCGCGGCGGAAATCGGCGCCGAAGCGGCAGTCATCGGGCAGATGATCCATCAGCGCGGAAATCCGCTCGAAGGTCAGCCGGCCGGTCACTTTGAAAAAGCGGTCGCCTCGGGCGAGCAATCGGCTGCTCCGGCAGGCGTGATCGACGATTCCGAGCTCCGAATAGCCGTAATGAAGGCCGCTCGGCCGATGATTGCCGCAAAAGCCGATGATCTCGAGCGGCCGCTGCGTTTCGCGGCGCAGCGCATCCGCCTCCAGGAAGGAGAGATCGGCGCCGGAATTCTCGCAGAACACGACTCCCGAGATACGCGGGTCCTCCAGGCTCATGAAAAATCGCAATGCGTCGCGATAGTCGGCCTTTCTGACCTCCAGGTCGCGGCGCGCGATATCGGCCGCATAATCGCCGGGATCGACGGTCGCGGTCATCAATATGAGGGTCGGCCGGGTCATCATGACGAGCGTCCCGGCGTCACCCCCACGGCCCCTCGAAGGGTCGCGGGCCGAACCAGCGCACGTCGCGCCGCTTGAACAGCGGCGTCAGAATGAGGCCCGCCAGAATGCCGCCGATATGGGCCCACCAGCCGACCTGGCCCTGATCGTCGGTCAAGGCGTTGAATAGCTGAAAGAGAATCCAGGTGCCGACGAAGAGCGAGGCCGGCGCATGGATCGGGATGATGCCGGCGACGAGGCCGAAGATGGTCGAGCGCGGATAGAGCAGGATGAAGGCGGCGCAGACGCCGGAGATCGCGCCCGAGGCGCCGACGAGCGGCGTAAGGGTGAGCGGCGCGCCCACAGCGAACAGCATGGCGGCCGAGACGCCGCAGAGCAGATAGAAGAGCAGATAGCCGGCGGACCCCATGGCGTCCTCGACATTATCGCCGAAGACATAGAGAAAAATCATGTTTCCCGCCAGATGGCCGAGCCCGGAATGGAAAAAGAGGCTGGTCAGCAGCGTCCACTCGGGTCCGGGGGTGACGATCCAGGGGGCGAGCTCGGCGCGGCCGAACAGCACCGCCGGTATGAGGCCGAAGCCGCGCACCACGGTGAGCGGATCGCCGAAGAATTCGCTGAACACGGCGACGAAGACGATGATATTGATCGCGATGAGCGCCCAATTGACATAGGGCCGCCGCACATATTTGAGCGGCGCGTCGTCGTGAAGCGGCAGCACCATCGCGATTATTCTCCCCCGGCCGCCGCCCTTTATCGCCCGAGCGATACTCGCTCGGCCAGGAGTTTATAGCGCGGCCCGAGCTCTGGCCAATATGGGGCCCGCCCAGGAGAGGGCGAGGCCGCGCAGCCCGGCGATGTCCAAGGCGAGAACCGCTGCGCAATAGACCGCGCCGCCGACGCCCACCTGCAGGAGCAGGGCGAGAATTCCGGGCTCGAGGCCGGCGAGCGGACGCAGCGCCAGAACCATCGCCCCCGTCGCCGCCAGCGCGCCGAATATATCGCGCCCGCGCGGCCATTGCGGCGAGGTGCGCGCGGCGAAGAGAACCAGCGCGACGAGCGCCGCCACATAGGCGCCGCATTGGGCGAGCGCCAGGCTGGAGGCGTCCGCGCCGCGCGGGATGAGAAAGGCGAGGACGAGGCCCGAGACCACCGCGACCGAGGCCGCGCCGATGAGCGGGGCGGTCTTCTTCTCGATCTGGAACACCGGATTGACCGCGAATTGAATCAGCCCCATGGCGAAGAGGCCGGGCAGCAGAAGATCGAGATAATGGCCGAAGGGCCCGCGAAATTGCGCCGGCACGATCAGCGCCTCGATCGAGGGCATGGTCAGCCAGATGCCGGCGCAGGCGGGCAGCAGGAAGGCGGCGACGATCGTCATATTGCGGGCGATCTGCTCCTTGCCCTTCTGCGCCCCATGCCGCTCATGGGCGGCGACGGCGATCTGGAACAGCAGCACATCCAGCGCCGAGCCCATGGCGAAAATGGCGCGAATGCCGAGATCATAGGCGAGCGAGAACTGCCCCGTCTCGGCGAAGCCGTAATAGGCGGTGACGAGCGCCCGCGCCGCCAGCGGCACCGATTGATAGAGCATGTTCGCCGCGACGATGGGCGCGCTATAGGCGACGAGCGTGCGCGCCGTCGCCATGCGCGCGCCGCGCGGCGAGGCGCCGGGGTCCGTCAGCGAGGCGCGCGCGGTGAGCACGGCGCCGAACAGGCTGGCGAGGCTGCCGGCGATCGCCATTCCCGCCGAGTGGAAAATAAAGGCGCCGCCGCCGGTGAGCGCGAGGGCCAGAATATTCTTGGCGAGAACGACGCGGCTATAGCTTTTGTCCTCGAAGCGCGCGCGCAGCAGCGCGGTGGAATAGTCGAAGAGCCCATTGATCGCCGCCGTCGCCAGCGCCAGCGCGATGAGAGTGTCGCCGAGCGCGAAGGGCGACGCGACGAAGAGGAAGAGGCCGCCGCAGAGGATGAGCGCCGCCGTGGTCGCGAGATAGGCGAAATCGAGCGTCGAGCGTATGGCCGGCTCGGCCTCGCGCACGCGCGTCGAATAAAAGCGCGTCGCCGAGAGGCGCATCCAATCGAAAGCGCCCGTCTGAATGACGACGCCGATCGCGAAAGCCAGCGCGAAACGGCCATATTCCTCCGGCCCGAGGAATTTCGCCACGAGCAGGCCGATGAGGAAGTTTGCGACTGTGTTGGCGAGGAAGGCGGCGAGAACCTTCAATTTACGACGTCTCCCGAGCGAACTCTAGGTGCGCGATCCCTTCTCCCGCTCTGCGGGAGAAGGTGGCCCGGCGTAGCCGGGTCGGATGAGGGCGACGGCAGCTACTCGAACTGGCGGATCAGTGCGCGGCGCGGACCCTCATCCGACCTCGCTTCGCGAGGCCACCTTCTCCCACGAGTGGGAGAAGGAGCGCGCACGCAGATCGAGGCTAGCGACCCAGGGACGAAGAAACCCTTACGCCGACCATTTGCCCGCCGCCGTCAGCTCCCGCAGCGCTTGCGCGTCGCGGGGGGTGACGCCGGGGAAGTCTGGCTCGGCCGTCGCGGGATCGAAATATCTCCAGGAGCGCGCGCATTTGACGCCCTCCGCCCGCCGCGGAACCACCGCCACGCCGACGACCTCGGGAAGACGGAACGCATCAGCCGGCCCCTCGCCCGCATCGATCGCTATATCCGACACGATGCAGATTTCGGCGAAGTCCACGCCCTCCAGCGCCGCGCGCAGATCGGCGTCCGCCACATGAACGAGCGGCGCCGCCTCGAGCGAGGAGCCGATGCGCTTTTGCGCGCGCTCGATCTCCAGCGCCCCGGTGACGACGGAGCGAAGCGCGCGCAGCTTTTCCCACTTCGCAGCGAGCGCCTCGTCGCGCCAGCCGGCCGGTAAATCGACGAACGTCTCGAGATGCACGGAGACGGCGTCGGCGTAGCGCGACAGCCACGATTCCTCCGCCGTGAAGGCGAGGATGGGCGCGAGCCACAAAGTCACCGCGCGGAACACTTCCTCCACCACGGTCAGCGCCGCCTTGCGCTTCACGCTCGACGGCGGATCGCAATAGAGCGCGTCCTTGCGAATGTCGAAATAGAAGGCCGAGAGATCGCTGGTCAGGAAGGGCGTCAGCAGCGCGACGACCTTCTTGTAATCGAACTCCGCATAGGCCGCAGCGACCTCCTCGCCGAGCTCCGACAGACGATGCAGCACGAGGCGTTCCAGCTCCGGCAGATCGGCATAGGCGACGCGCTCCTCGGTGCGATAATGCGCGAGCGTGCCGAGCATCCAGCGGATGGTGTTGCGCAGCTTGCGGTAATTATCGGTGACGCTTTTGAGGATTTCCGGCCCGATGCGCTGATCGTCGCTGTAATCGACGCTCGCCACCCACAGGCGCAATATGTCGGCGCCGGCGTCGGCGATGACCTTTTGCGGCGCGACGACATTGCCTTTCGACTTCGACATTTTATGGCCGTGCTCGTCGAGCGTGAAGCCATGCGTCAGCACGATGTCATAGGGCGCGCGGCCGCGCGTGCCGCAGGATTCCAGCAGCGAGGAATGGAACCAGCCGCGATGCTGATCCGAGCCCTCGAGATAGAGCACCTCGTCGGCGCCGCCGTCGCGCTTGCGTTTGATGCCAGCGAGGCCGGGGAAATGCGCCGGGTCCTCGAGCGTGAAGGAATGCGTCGAGCCCGAGTCGAACCACACATCGAGAACATCGTCGATCTTCTCGTAATCGGCAGGGTCGTAGTCGGGCGAAAGGAAACGCGTCGCCGCGCCTTCCTCGTACCAGGCGTCGGCGCCCTCCTTCTCGAAGGCGTCCACGATGCGGGCGTTGACGCGCGCATCGACGAGAATGTCGTGGCCGCCCTTCTTCACGAAGACGGCGATCGGCACGCCCCAGGCGCGCTGACGCGAGACCACCCAATCGGGACGATTGGCGATCATGCCGCGAATGCGATTCTCGCCGGCGGCGGGAACCCATTGCGTGCGGGAGATTTCATCGAGCGCGATATCGCGCAAGGTGGGCGCATTCCCGCCAGCCCCCTCATCTCGTGTCGACCCCAACCCCTCATCCTGAGGAGCCGGCGCAGCCGGCGTCTCGAAGGATGGGCCGCGGGGCGCCCCCTCGCCCTTCGAGACGGCGCTTCGCGCCTCCTCAGGGTGAGGGTTCGAATGAGAGAATTTCTTGTCGAGCGCGATGAACCATTGCGGCGTGTTGCGGAAGATGACCGGCTTCTTCGACCGCCACGAATGCGGATATTGATGCTTCAGCCGCCCGCGCGCGACGAGATTGCCCGCCGCGACCAGCGCTTGAATCACCGCCTCATTGGCGTCGCCCTTGTCGCCCTTCTCGGTGAGCACGCGCTTGCCGGGAAAGCCCGGCGCTTCATCGGTATAGAAGCCGTCGGCGTCGACCGTATAAGGAATGCGCGCATCGATGCCGCGCTCGGCGAGCATACGCCCGCTCGCCATCCAAATATCGAAGTCCTCGCGGCCATGGCCGGGCGCCGTATGGACGAAGCCCGTTCCGGTGTCGTCGGTGACATGGTCGCCGTCGAGGAGGGGCACTTTGAAATCATAGCCCAAAGCGCTGAGCGGATGCGACGCGACAAAGCTCGACAGCTCCTGCGCCGGAACGTCGCGCAAACGCTCGAAGCCTTCCACCTTCGCCGCTTTGAATACATCTTCGCCGAGCTTGTCGGCGAGCACATAGGTCGCGCCGACCTTCGCCCAATTATTCTCGGGAGCCGCGGTCACGCGATAGAGGCCATAGGCGATCTTGTGCGAATAAGAGATGGCGCGATTGCCCGGCAGCGTCCAGGGAGTCGTCGTCCAGATGACGACGGCGCCCGGCCCGTCCTTCACCGGAAAGGCGACATGCACCGTGTCGCTGACATGATCCTCGTACTCCACCTCCGCCTCGGCGAGCGCGGTCTTCTCGACGACGCTCCACATCACCGGCTTCGATCCGCGGTACAGCAGCCCATTCTCGGCGAATTTCATCAGCTCGCGGGCGATATGCGCCTCGGCGGGGAAATTCATCGTGGCGTAGGGATTGGCCCAGTCGCCGGTGACGCCGAGGCGCTTGAACTCCTCGCGCTGCACGGAGAGCCAATGCCCCGCATAGGCGCGGCACTCCTGGCGGAAGGCGACGATCGCCGCCGGATCGGCGAAATCCGGCTTCTTCTTGCCCTTGGAGCGGTAATTCTCCTCCTCGATCTTCCATTCGATCGGCAGGCCGTGGCAGTCCCAGCCGGGGACGTAATTGCTGTCCTTGCCGGCCATTTGCCGGCTGCGGGTGACGAGATCCTTGAGGATCTTGTTCAGCGCATGGCCGATATGGATATTGCCATTGGCGTAGGGCGGGCCGTCATGCAGCACGAATTTCGGCCGTCCCTCGGCGGCCGCGCGCAGCTTGGCGTAGAGGCCGATCTCCTCCCAGCGCGCGAGGATTTCCGGCTCGCGCTGCGGCAAGCCGGCGCGCATCGGAAAATCCGTCTGCGGCAGATAGAGGCTCTTGGAGAAATCGGGGCCTTTGTCGTCGCGGCCTTTGTCTCGGGTTTTGTCGTTCATCTCGTCGGAAACCATTGCGGTCGCGGCGGCGCCTCGGATGGGCGGAGCGCGAAACTCGAGGGAAAACAGGCGGAAGGGGCGCCGAACGAGGCGCGAGAACCCGGTCGCCGCGCGAACCTCTCAGGCTCGAGCGCGGGCCGGGCAAATAATTCGAATGCTGCGGCGCAGGACCATGGCCCTATCTACCAGCGCCGGCCGCCTCCGCAAAGCCCGGAATCTGGACGCCGGGCGCGGCCGATCCGCGGTCAGGGAATGCGGCGGAAGGGATTGCCCGCGGCGCCGGTCAGATAGGCGATCGCGCCGATCACCAGAGCGACGGGCAGCAGCACCAGAAAAGCGCTGGCGAAGAAGATGAGGCCCATCGCCAGCGCCACCGCGCCGGCGAGCGTCAGCAGGGCGGCGCCGATGGGCCCGACCTTGATGACCTTCACGCCCTCGGTCCCGCCGATCCAAATGCGCGCGCGCGAGCGCAGGCGCGGTCCGCTCTCGCGATCGGGCGGGAGGATCTCGATCTCGGCCGGTCTGTCGATATCGTGCTTCTGCGACACGGGACGTCTCCAGTCTGTGGCGGCTTCAATATAAGGGCTCGCCGCGCCCGCGCCAATGAAGCGAGAGGCGAAATCGCCGCCCCTCAATTCGCCGCGTGCATCCGCCACAGATCGCCCTGCGGCGCGCGCGTCTCGCGGTCGCCGAAGCGGGCGCGATAGACGGTCAGATTCTCGATCACCCGCTGCACATAATTGCGTGTCTCGCTGATCGGAATGCGCTCCACCCAATCGATCGGATCGACCTCCGTCTTGCGCGGATCGCCATAGGCGTCGATCCACTCCTTCACCCTCTTTCCGCCGGCGTTATAGGCGGCGAAGGCGAGTATGTAGGAGCCCTTGTGCTCGTCGAGCAGCATGCCGAGATGCGCCGCGCCGAGCCGCGCATTGAAGGCCGGCTCGTCGAGCATGCGCTTCAGATCGAAGCCGACGACGCCCGTCTGCTGCGCGGTGTGGCGCGCGGTGGAGGCGATCATCTGCATCAGCCCCATGGCGCCGGCGCTGGAGACCGCCTTGGGATCGAAGGCGCTCTCCTGCCGCGCTATGGCGTAGACGATCGCTCGCGAGGCCGAACGAGGCAGCGCCGCGAAAGTGGGAATGCCGAAAGACGGAAAAGCCGCATCGTCTATGGCGATGCCGCGATAGGAGGCGAGCTTGCCGAGGGTGAGCGAAATCTTCGCCTCGCGGCGGCGCTGCGCCACATCGGCCAGCGCCGAGAGCTGCGCCTCGCCGACCAATATCCTGGCGGCGTCGGCGGCGAGCTGCGCGGCGATCTCCTTCTCGCCGGCGGCGAAGAACAGCTCCACCGCGCGCACCGATTCGTCGCGGGCGTCGCCGCGGGCGGGCTCGGGCGTCGGGCGCAGCGGCGAGTCGAAAGCGCCGAGCTTGGCGCGGGCGAGCTGGCCATAGAAGGTCGTCGATTGCAGCGCGGCGTTCTCATAGGACGCGCGCGCCGCCTCCGCCGCGCCGGCCGCCTCCTCGGCGCGGGCGAGCCAATAGGCGCCGCGCGATTTCTGGATCGGCGTCTCGGCGATGCGGGCGATCTCCTCGAAATGGCGCTGCGCCTTGGCGGGATCGCTCAGGAAACGCAGCGCGATCCAGCCGGCGTGGAACTCCGCTTCGACGCGATAGGAGAGCGAGCGCGCCGAATGCTGCGCGCAGAGCTCATAGGCCTGCGCGAATTGGCCGATATCCATCAGCTTGCGGGAGATGAGCCGCCGCTCCACCCACCAGGCGTCGCCATCGACGATGAGGCGCGGATCGCGCGGCGCCGTGCGCAGCAGCGCCGCCGCCTCCACGAGCTTCTTTTGATGGCGCAGCATATGAATGCGCGCGAACAGGAGGCCGGGGTCCTTCTGCGCTTCGGCCGGCAGAGCGGAGAACGTCTTTTCCGAAGCGCTCTCATTGATCGCCAGCGCGCGGGCGCGGGCGAGATCGAGCGTATCCTTGCCGGCATGGGCGGCAATACGCAGGGCGGGCCCGATCTTCTCGGCGTAGAGCAGCCGGTCGGCGCGATATTTGTGATCGGCGGCGTCGAGATAGTCGGCGAATTCCTTCTTCGCCGCCTGCTCCAGCGGCTCGTTGAAATCATCCTCGCGCCACATGGGCTTGATCAGCGCCGCGACCTCCAGCGGCTCGCCGCGGCGCGCCATGACGCGGGCGAGCGCCAGCCGGCCGGCCGGCGTCTTGGGCGGCCGCTCGGCGAAATAATCGACGATCAGCCGATCGGGGTGCTTGTCGCCATAGAGCGCCTCCTCGACGCGCTGGCGCAGCCAGGCGGAGGCCGGCCAGCTCGGATGCTCGGCGAGGAATTTCGACAGCCGCGCGAAACCGGCCTCGCGCGGATGCTGGCGCAGGCCGGCCCATTGCGCGGCGGCGCGGGCGAGCGGCGCCTCGACGCCGACGAGCGCCTGATCGCCGGCGGCGAAATCGCCGGATTTGAAGGCGGCGAGCGCGCGGCCGAAAGCCTCGTAATCCGGGCCGAGCAGAACCGCCGCCTCCGGCGGCTGCGGCGCCTGCGCGTCGAAATCGAGCCCGCCATCGGCCGGGGCGTAGGAGAGCAGCTTGGAGGCGGCGTCGCCCGCCGCCGGCCGGCGCAGCATGCTCGCCGCGCGCGGGTCCGGCGGGGCGGCGCCGTCGCCGGGACCGAGAAAATCATGCAGCGCCTCACGCGCCGAATCGCGCGGCCGCCAGGACTCCTGTGGCGAAGAGGGCTCCTGCGGCGAAGAGGCGGCGGCCGGGGCCGGCGGATCATCGCTGTCGCGGTCGGGGATGCGGCGCTGCGTCGCCGGATA
Organism: Methylosinus sp. is20ea; assembly: GCF_059718135.1. NCBI lineage: Bacteria > Pseudomonadati > Pseudomonadota > Alphaproteobacteria > Hyphomicrobiales > Methylocystaceae > Methylosinus > Methylosinus sp. is20ea. Next base: position 1,366,564 of record NZ_AP046088.1, read on the forward strand.
GAGAGCCGCCGCCACGCCCAGGGCGGCGACGAGAAGAACGAGGCGCGCGGCGCCCCTCTTGCGATTCGTCATCAGCCTCACGCTCCCGGACACACAACGTCATCCAGCCTGCGGTCATTTCGTTGCGGAACTGTCAACCAAATCGATAAGCCTCGGGATTTTCGAATTTTCTTCTCCGCGTCGACCCGTCGCTCGAGCTATTCGGCGATTCCGCTCGCAGGGAGGTCGCGAACCCTTTTCACCTAAACGCCCAGAGGCTATGACAGGCGCCGAGCTCCGAAGCGGATCGGCCGCCGCGGGGGAAAGGCCGATAAATTCTCCGTACCAGTCCCAGTCAGTAAGCGCGGCGATTACGGCGCCCGCGTGGCGCAGCGAAAGCGACGGCATATGAACGACAAGGCAGTCTTCCGAGGATCTTACACGGCTCTGGTCACGCCTTTCGCCGATGGCGCGGTCGACCACGCGGCTCTGCGCGCGCTCGTCGACTGGCAGATCGAGAGCGGGACGCAGGGCCTGGTTCCCGTGGGCACGACGGGCGAGAGCCCGACTTTGAGCCATGAAGAGCACCGCGCCGTCGTCGAGACCGTGATCCGGCAGGCCGCCGGCCGCGTCCCCGTCATCGCCGGCGCGGGCTCCAACAACACGCGCGAGGCGGTCGAGCTCGCCCGCCATGCGCAGGAGGCGGGCGCCGACGGCGTGCTCGTCGTCACGCCCTATTACAATAAGCCGAATCAGGAAGGCCTCTACCAGCATTTCGCCGCTGTGGCGGAGGCGATCTCCATTCCGATCATCGTCTACAACATCCCGCCGCGCTCGGTGGTCGATATGAGCGTCGCCACGCTCGCCCGGCTCGCCGAGCTGAAGACCATCGTCGGCGTCAAGGACGCGACCGGCAATGTCGGCCGCATTCTCCAGCAGCGCGCCGCCATCGGGCCGGAGTTCGTGCAATTCTCCGGCGACGACATTCTCGCTCTGGCGAGCGTCGCCGTCGGCGCGATCGGCGTCATCTCCGTCGTCTCCAATGTCGCGCCGAGGCTCTGCGCCGATCTGCAGACCGCCGCGCTCGCCGGGGATTTCAAGACGGCGCTGGCGCTGCAGGACCGCCTCACCGCGCTGCAGCAGGCGATTTTCCTCGAGGCCGGCGTGACCGGGGCCAAATACGGCCTCTCGCTGCTCGGCCGCGCGCGGGAAGAGGTCCGCCTGCCGCTCGTTCCCTCCTCCGAGCCGACGAAGAAGGCGATTCGCGACGCCCTCGTCTCGGCGGGCGTGCTGGACGCCTGAGCCGAACGCAGGACCTCAAAACCGTGGCCGAGAAGGAAAACCCCAATTTCAAGGTCGTCGCCGACAATCGGCGCGCACGCTATGATTATGAGATCGGCGAGACCTTCGAGGCCGGCCTGTCGCTGACGGGCACGGAGGTGAAGTCGCTGCGCACCGGCAAGGCGACCATCGCCGAGAGCTATGCCCATGTCGACCGCAAGGGCGAGGCGTGGCTCGTCAACGCCACTATCCCCCAATATCTCTCCGGCAATCGCTTCAATCACGAGCCCAAAAGGCTGCGCAAGCTGCTGTTGAAGCAGCGCGAGCTCGCCAAGCTGGCGCAGGGCGTCGAGCGCGAGGGCATGACCATCGTGCCGATGAAGCTCTATTTCAACGAGCGCGGCCGCGCCAAGCTGCAGATCGCGCTGGGGCGCGGCAAGAAGCTGCACGACAAGCGCGAGGTCGAGAAGAAGCGCGATTGGGGTCGCGAGAAGAGCCGGCTGCTGCGCGACCGCGGCTGAGGCGCGCGGGATCAGCTCTCGTTCAAAATCTCCCGCGCCCGCGCGAAGATCGCCCGAAACATTTGCGGCGTCAGCGCGCCCGTGTTCGTGTTGAGCCGCGAGCAATGATAGCTGTCGATAAGAATAATCGACGACGTCGTAGTATTGGCGGCGATCTCATGCTCGCGCCCATGGGCGAAGGGGAATCCGCCGGGCTTCAGCGCCAAGCCGCGCAGCACGCCCTCATGGGCGATGCGGCCGAGTGCGACGATAAGTCGCGGCCGTTTCAGGTGGCGGAGCGTCGCGACGAAGAAGGGGCGGCAGGCCGAAAGCTCGGCCGGGAGCGGCTTATTGCCGGGCGGAACGCAGCGCAGGACATTGGTGATGCGGCAATCGACGAGGGCGACGCCATCGTCGGCGCGGGCGTCATAGACGCCGCTCGAAAAGCCGAATTCCGCGAGAGTGGCGTAGAGGAGACGGCCCGCGTCATCGCCGGTGAAAGGGCGGCTGGTGCGATTGGCGCCCATGCGTCCCGGCGCGAGGCCGACCACCAGCAGACGCGCATCGAGAGGCCCGAAATCGGCGACGGGCGCATTATGCCAATCGGGATGGCTCTCCCGCAGCTCACGCCGATAAACGACGAGGCGCGGACAGAGCGGGCAATCATGGCCGGGCTCGTCCGCGCAAATAGCTGTTTTCGATGGCCGATCAAGCCTCGTGATCGTCGTCGGGCGCGCCGCCCGGCGTCACCGGCTGCGGCCGGCGCTCCTGGAAGCGCTGCATGCGCTCGGCGCGCTCGCCCGGATCGCGGCCGATCTTGCCGACGAGATGGATGAGATCGACGAATTCGTCGGCCTGACGGCGAAGTTCGTCGGCGATCATCGGCGGCTGGGTGGTGATCGTCGAGATCACCGAGACGCGCACGCCCTTGCGCTGCACCGCCTCGACCAGCGAGCGGAAGTCGCCGTCGCCGGAGAACAGCACCATATGGTCGATATGCTCCGCCATCTCCATCGCGTCGACGGCGAGCTCTATGTCCATATTGCCCTTGACCTTGCGGCGGCCGAGCGAATCGACGAACTCTTTGGTCGGCTTGGTCACGACGGCGTAGCCATTGTAGTCGAGCCAATCGATCAGCGGACGGATCGACGAATATTCCTGATCCTCGATCAGCGCCGTGTAATAGAAGGCGCGAATCAGCCGGCCCTTGCCCTGGAACTCGCGCAGCAGCCGCTTATAGTCGATGTCGAAACCGAGCGATTTGGCTGTCGCATAGAGGTTGGCGCCATCAATGAATAAGGCAATTCGTTCCGGGTCTGCCATCTAGGTCTCGCTTGTCGGGTCCAGTAATCGAGGGGCCGCCGCTTGCCGAACGCGCTGTCGACCCTACTGGCAGCACGCATCTCTACAGTGACGCTCTTCGCGTCTACAGTGACGCTCTTCGCGCGCGCCGTCGCTTCCGCCCGCGCCACGTCGCCTCTAGCGTACGCGTCGCAAACAGGCGCGCCATCCGCGAACAGCCTTGGTCACATTACAGTCACGCCCTTCGTTAAGGTCGTAAATCGACCATGTATCGACGGTCGTCAAGGGGGGTAGGCGAAAAATCCGTCTCAGAAATACTACAGCAACAGATCTTGGCCTACCGTCGGCGTGATCGGGCGCGGCCTTCGGCTCTCGGGCGAGCGGCGTCCCATCGCACGCATTGCCAGCGGCCGCGCATTGCCAGCGGCAAGGAATTGGTGTAGCAGGCGGCTCGCTCGAAAGCTAGAGGAGTCCGCACGACATGGCGCGCGTCACCGTCGAAGACTGCATCGACAAGATCGAGAACCGCTTCGATCTGGTTCTCCTCGCGGCGCATCGCGCGCGGCTGATCTCCTCCGGCCAGTCGATCCTGGTGGAGCGCGACAAGGACAAGAATCCCGTCGTCGCGCTTCGCGAGATCGCCGAGACCGCGCTGTCGCCGGACGATCTCAAGGAAGACTTCATCCATTCGCTGCAGCGCCATGTCGAGGTCGACGAGCCCGAGACCGAGACCGTGCCCGCGCTCGCCGCCGCCGCGCCGGATTCCGACGGCGGCGACGCGCAATTCGACCGCATGACGGAGGAGGATCTCCTCCGCGGCCTCGAAGGTCTGGTGCCGCCGGCCGAGGTCGAGGACGAAGGCGAGTAATTCGCCGGCAAGTCGCGCCGCCCCCGCGAGGGGCGGCCGCCGAAATCGCTAGAGGCCGGCCGCGAGGTGCTCTACAATCCGGCGCGAATGCGGCCGTCGGCCGGCTTCGGGCCCTCGCGCCGTCTCCCGTCCGATCTTCCCCGTGAGTTCCGCGACGCCCCCGACGATCCGCGCAACCAGATCGTTGGTCGACGCCGATGATGCGCCAATATGAACTCGTCGAGCGGGTGCGCAAATACAACCCGCAGGTCGACGAGGATCTGCTGAACCGGGCCTATGTCTACGCCATGAAGGCGCATGGGCAGCAGACCCGCGCCTCCGGCGACCCTTATTTCTCCCATCCGCTCGAAGTGGCGGCCATCCTCACCGACCTCAAGCTCGACGACGCCACCATCGTCGCCGCCGTGCTGCATGACACGGTCGAGGACACGAGCTCCACGCTCGACGAGATCAATCGCCTGTTCGGGCCGCAGATCGGCAAGCTGGTCGACGGGCTGACCAAGATCGAGAAGCTCGACCTCGTTTCCAAAAAAGCCGCTCAGGGCGAGAATTTCCGCAAGCTGCTGCTCGCCGTCGCCGAGGATGTGCGCGTGCTTCTGGTCAAGCTCGCGGATCGGCTGCACAATATGCGCACGCTGCATTTCGTGCCGCCGGAAAAGCGCGCGCGCATCGCGCAGGAGACGCTCGACATCTACGCGCCGCTCGCCGGCCGCATGGGCATGCAGCGGCTGCGCGAGGAGCTGGAGGGCCTCGCCTTCCGCCATCTGACGCCGGAGGCCTATCAGGCGATCGAATCGCGCCTGCACGATCTGCGCGCCAAGAACGGCCGCATCATCAAGAAGATCGAGAAGGAGCTGACGCAGGAGTTCGCCGATCGCGGCATTCATGCGGCGGTCACCGGGCGGCAGAAGACGCCCTTCTCCGTCTGGCGCAAGATGGAGCGCAAATCGATCGCCTTCGAGCAGCTCTCCGACATATTCGGCTTTCGCATCATCGTCGACGATGTCGAGGATTGCTATCGCGCCCTCGGCATCGTGCACACCAAATGGCCGAGCGTTCCCGGGCGCTTCAAGGACTATATTTCGACGCCCAAGCAGAATGATTATCGCTCTCTCCACACCACTGTGATCGGCCCCGGCCATCAGCGCGTGGAATTGCAGATCCGCACCGCCGCCATGCACGAGATCGCGCGTTTCGGCATCGCCGCCCATGCGCTCTACAAGGATTCGTCGAGCATCGAGGGCAAAGAGGATCTCGCCAAGGAGAGCCGCGCCTTCAAATGGCTGCAGGATACGCTGGAGCTGCTCGCCCATGGAGACAGTCCGGAAGAGTTTCTGGAGCATACGCGGCTCGAATTGTTCCAGGACCAGGTGTTCTGCTTCACGCCGAAGGGCGGCCTCATCGCCTTGCCGCGCGGCGCGACGCCGATCGATTTCGCCTATGCGGTGCATACGCGCGTCGGCGACTCCGCGGTCGGCGCCAAGATCAACGGACGCATCGCCCCGGTTCTGTCGCAATTGCAGAATGGCGACGAGGTGGAGATCATCCGCGCCGAGGGCCATGTGCCGCCGGCGGCCTGGGAGTCGCTCGTCGTCACCGGCAAGGCGCGCTCCGCCATTCGCCGCGCGACGCGTGAGGCCGTGCGCATGCAATATGCCGGTCTCGGTCGGCAGATCGTGACCCGCGCCTTCGAGCGCGCCGGCCGAGCGGTCTCGGACGAGAAGCTCAAGGCCGCGCTGCCACGGCTCGCCCGCGCCTCGCTGGAGGATGCGTTCGCCGCCGTCGGCCGCGGCGAGATCTATTCGGGCGATGTGGTGAAATCCGTCTATCCGGACTTCAGCGAGGAGCGCAAGCCCGCGCAACAGATGCGGCTCGAGCCGGGCGAGGCCGGCTGGTTCGGCATGAAGTCCAATGTCAATGTGGTGTTCAAGGCGCCGGGCGTCGCCGATCAGGCGAGCGCCATTCCGATCCGCGGCCTGCGCGGCGACGTGCCGGTGCGCTTCGCGCCGGAGGGCGGCGCCGTGCCGGGCGACCGCATCGTCGGCATACTGACGCCGGGCGAGGGCATCACCATCTATCCGATTCAATCGCCGGCGCTCACCGCCTTCGACGATCAGCCCGACCGCTGGCTCGACGTGCGCTGGGACATCGATCCGGAGAGCCGGGAGCTGTTTCCGGCCCGGCTCGTGGTGACGGCGATCAACGAGCCGGGAACGCTCGGCGGGCTGGCGACGCTGATCGGCGAGACGGGAGCCAATATCGACAATGTCGCCTTCGCCATTCATTCTCCCGACTTTCGTGAGATGCGATTCGATCTCGAAGTCGTCGATCTGAAGCATTTGAACGACATCGTCGCCCGGCTGCGGGCCAGCGCTCTGGTCAGCAAGGTCGAGCGCGTGATTGGGTGAGGCCAAACAAGGCTCGAGGTGAGGAAAGATGAATGCTCGCCGCATCCGCCTCGGCGTGAATGTCGATCACGTCGCGACGATACGTAACGCCCGCGGAGGCCAGGGGCCCGATCCCGTGCGCGCCGCTCTGCTCGCGATCGAGGCCGGCGCCGACGGCATAACGGCGCATTTGCGCGAGGATCGCCGCCATATTCGCGACGAGGATATGGCGCGCCTCAAGGCCGAGATCTCCAAACCGCTGAATTTCGAGATGGCCGCGACCGAGCAAATGCTCGATATCGCGCTGAAGACGAAGCCGCACGCCGTCTGCCTCGTGCCCGAACGTCGCACGGAGCGCACCACGGAGGGCGGGCTCGACGTCATCGGCGGCCATAACCATCTCGTCCCCTTCGTCGACGAGTTGAACCGGGCCGGCATTCGCGTCTCTCTGTTCATCGAGCCGGGCGCCGAGGCGATCGACGCCGCCGACTCTATTCGCGCGCCGGTCGTCGAGCTGCATACAGGCGCATGGTGCCACGCCGTCGAAGTGGGAGACTATGAGGCCGCAGAGCGCGAGTTCGCCCGCATCGTCGCCGCCGCGGCCCATACGGCGGAGCGCGGGCTCGAGTGCCACGCCGGCCATGGGCTCGACTATGCGACGGCGCGGCGCATCGCCGCTCTGCCGCAGATCGTCGAATTGAACATCGGCCATTTCCTCATCGGCGAGGCGGTGTTCGTCGGCCTCGCCGAATCGATCCGCATGATGCGCCGCGCGATCGACGAGGGCGCGGGCGCCGCATGATCATCGGCTTCGGCAGCGATCTCTGCGACATACGCCGCATCGAGCAGGCGCTCGAGCGCTATGGCGAGCGTTTCATCCGCCGCTGCTTCACCGATATAGAACGCGAGAAATCGGAAGGCCGCGCCGCCCGCGCGGCCTCCTACGCCAAGCGTTTCGCCGCCAAAGAGGCCTGCGCCAAGGCGCTCGGCACCGGCATGAGCGATGGAATCACCTGGAAAACCATGGGGGTGGTGAATCTGCCCTCGGGCAAGCCCACGGTCGAGCTGACCGGCGCCGCCGCCGCGCGGCTGGCCGAGATCGCGCCGGAAGGCGTGAAAGTCATCATTCACCTCACATTGACCGACGAATATCCGCTCGCGCAGGCCCAGGTTCTCATAGAGGCGCTGACGTGATAGACGAGCAGACGAGCCTGAAGGCTCGCGGTCCGCAGCCCGGCGACCGCGAGCCTTCAGGCTCGCTCGCAAATTGATCCAAGACGACCGAACGCGGCTTCGGCCAAAAGGGAGTGACGCGGTTTGAGCAGGAACGTCTCGGTCGCCGAACGGCGCGACGAAGGTGGTTTGCTCGAGACGATCAAGGTGATCGTCCAGGCGCTGGTCATTGCGCTCGTCATTCGCACGCTGCTGTTTCAGCCCTTCAACATTCCCTCGGGCTCGATGATCCCGACATTGCTGATCGGCGATTATGTATTCGTCTCGAAATACGCTTACGGCTATTCGAATTATTCGCTGCCCTCCGTGCCTTATCTCGACTGGCGGGCCGATCTCTTCTCCGGCCGCGTGCTCGGCTCGCAGCCCAAGCGCGGCGATGTGGTGGTGTTCAAGCTGCCGCGCGACAATGAGACCGATTACATCAAGCGCGTCATCGGCCTGCCCGGCGACCGCATCCAGATGATCGAGGGACGGCTCTATATCAATGGCGAGATCGTGCCGCGCGCGGTCAAGCCCAAGGAGAAGCACGAGGGCCGCGACGGACGCGAGGCGGAGGTGCCGACCTATACCGAGACGCTGCCCGGCGGCGTCGCCCATACGATCATCGAGATCGAGGGCGACCACGGCTATAAGGACAACACCGAGCTCTTCGTGGTGCCGCCGAACAATTATTTCATGATGGGCGACAATCGCGACAATTCGACCGACTCGCGCTTCGCGCAGGAAGAAGGCGGCGTCGGCTATGTGCCCTTCGAAAATCTCGTGGGCCGCGCCGAGATCATCTTCTTCTCGGTGCAGAAAGACGAATATGCTCTGGCCTTCTGGCGCTGGCCATGGACGGTCAGGTGGGATCGGCTGTTCAAGCCCGCGCATTGACGCCGCTCGGCATAAAGCGGACGGAAATGGGAGCTCTCGCTCGGGAGGACCTCGCCGCGCTCGAGGCGAGCGTCGGCCATGGCTTCGTCAACCGTCGCCTGCTGGAGCATGCGCTGACCCATGTCAGCGCCTCCGCGGCGCGGCCGGACTCCTATGAGCGGCTGGAGTTTCTCGGCGATCGTGTGCTCGGCGTCGTCGTCGCCCATATGCTCTATGAGAATTTCCCGCAGGAGAGCGAGGGCGAATTGTCGCGGCGGCTCGCCGATCTCGTCCGCAAGGAATCCTGCGCCGAAGTCGCCGAGCGCTGGGGCGTCGGCCCCTTCATGCGGCTCGGCGACGGCGAGGCGCAGACGGGCGGGCGGAAGAAACGCGCCATATTGGGCGATATGTGCGAGGCGATCATCGGCGCGGTCTATCTCGACGGCGGTCCGCATGCGGCCGAGGCCGTGGTGCGCGCGGCCTTCGTCGAACGCATGCTCGCGCCGGGGCGAAGGCTCCGCGACGCCAAGACCGCGCTGCAGGAATGGGCGCAGGCGCGCCGGCTGGCGACGCCGCGCTACCGCCTCGCCGCGCGCAGCGGGCCGGATCACGCGCCCTTCTTCGAGGTGGCGGTCGATGTGGAAGGTTTTGTCGCAGCGGAAGGCGCCGGCGCCTCCAAGCGCGCCGCCGAGCAATCCGCCGCCCAGGCCTTTCTCGATCGCGAAGGCATAGAGCGGGAAGACGGCTGATGAACCGCATGCAACTCCGATCCCCTCATTCTGAGGCGCTTTTTGCGGACCGCAAAAAGCCTCGAAGGATGCTCCAGCGCGCGCGGTCCGGCCCCTTCGAGACGCCGGCTTCGCCGGCTCCTCAGGGTGAGGGCGCTGGTTTTGACAAAAGCTTCTGCCTCGCATCGAAAGGCGCATATTCGTGACAGAAACAAGCTGCGGCTTCGTCGCTCTGGTCGGCGCGCCCAACGCCGGCAAGTCGACGCTGCTGAACCAGCTCGTCGGCGCCAAAGTGTCGATCGTCTCGCGCAAGGCGCAGACGACCCGCGCCCTCGTGCGCGGCATAGCGCTCGAAGGGGAAGCGCAGATCATATTGGTCGACACGCCCGGCATTTTCGCGCCCAAGCGCCGGCTCGACCGCGCCATGGTGGCGAGCGCCATCGCCGGCGCCGGCGACGCCGACGCGATCGTGCTGCTCGTCGACGCGCGCCGCGGCCTCGTCGCCGAGGTGGAGGAGATCGTCGCCAAGCTCGCCGCGCTCTCCGCGCCGAAAATTCTGGCGCTCAACAAGATCGATCTGGTGCCGCGCGACTCGCTGCTGGCGCTCACGGCCGCGCTCACGGCGAAGGCGGATTTCATCGAGACCTATATGATCTCGGCGCTCAATGGCGACGGCGTCGCCGATCTGAAGGCCAAGCTCGGCGCGCTGATGCAGCCCTCTCCCTGGCTCTATCCGGAAGACCAGCTCTCCGACGCGCCCTTGCGGATTCTCGCCGCCGAGATCACGCGCGAAAAAATCTTCGAGCGGCTGCATGACGAATTGCCGTATCAGTCCACTGTCGAGACGGAATCCTGGGAAAATCAGAAGGACGGCTCGGCGCGCATAGAGCAGACGATCTATGTCACCCGCGACGGGCAGAAGAAGATCGTCATCGGCGAAGGCGGCCGCACGATCAAGGCGATCGGCCAGGCCGCGCGCCGCGAGATCGCGGAAGCCGCCGAGCAGAAGGTGCATCTCTTCTTGTTCGTGAAGGTGCGCGAGAACTGGGCCGACGACCCCGAACGCTACCGCGAGATGCGGCTGGATTTTCCGAAGGAGTGATGCCGACTTTGGCCCCTTTTTAAGTTACGCGCGACCCCTTCTCCCCTTGCGGGAGAAGGTGGCCTCGCGAAGCGAGGTCGGATGAGGGGTCTCGCCGCTCCAGAGAGTTTAGAAAGCTTCGCGCCATAGCGCGCGCAAAATTACGACGCGCCCTCATCCGACCCTCGCTTGCGCGAGGGCCACCTTCTCCCGCAGGCGGGAGAAGGAACGGCCGGCGTTGCGCGAAAAGATCACCCGCTCGCCTTCAACCGCAACCCCCGCGGCACCACCCACGGCTCGATCGCATCGAACAGCCCCTGAGCGGCGAGCGCCATGAGCGCCGCCGGTATCGCTCCCTCGAGGATCAACGCGAAATTATCGAGGCGCACGCCGGTGAAGATCGGCTGGCCATAGCCGCCAGCGCCGATGAGCGCGCCCAGCGTCGCCGTGCCGACATTGATGACCGCCGCCGTCTTCAGCCCCGCGAGAATGGCCGGCGAAGCCATGGGCAATTCGACGAGCAGCAGCCGGCGCCAGGGCGTCAGCCCGATGGCGATCGCCGAATCGCCGATGGCGCGCGGAATGCTCGCGAGGCCGGTCGCGACATTCCGCACGATCGGCAGCAGGCTGTAGAGGAAGAGCGCGGCGATCGCCGGCGGCGCGCCAATGCCCAGCAGCGGAATCATGAAAACGAGCAGCGCCAGCGACGGAATGGTCTGCAGCACGCTGGCGACGCCGAGAATCGCATGGCCGAGCGCCGGCCGCTTGGCGGCCGCCACGCCGAGCGGCACAGCGACGAGGATCGCCGCGGCCAGCGAGACGCCGACCAGAAAGAGATGCTCCTGCGTGCGCCTCAGCACGCGCTCGACGAGCCCCTGCGACGGCGCCGGCGCCTCGACGCCGAATTGCGCGGAAACGAAATTCGCCGCCGCCTCGCGCTCGCTTCGCAGGCCGGTCTTCACCGCGACATTCATCGCGATCATTCGGGCCGCGTCTATCCGCCCCTCGAGCCGCAGCATGGCGGCGACCGCTTTCGGCGCGCGCTGCTCGAGATCGGCACGATAGAGCAGAATGGCGCGATTTTCCGAAAAGAGCTTGCGGTCGTCGGCGAGCACGAGAATGCGGCCGTCGGCGACTTGCGGATCGGTGGTGTAGAGATCGACGACATCGATGGCGCCGTCGAGAAGCCCCTTATAGGCGATGTCGTGATCGAGCCCGCGGACCTCCTCGTCGGAAAGCCCATAGGCCGCGCGCAGCGCCGGCCAGCCGTCGGCGCGGGCGAGCAATTCCTCGCTCAAGCCGAAGACGAGCGAGGGATGCTGCGCGAGATCGGAGATCGTCCTGACGCCGAGCGCCTCGGCCTTGTCGCGCCGCATGCCGAGCGCATAGCCATTGCCGAAGCCGAGCGGCAGGCTCATGCGCAGCCCGAGCTCGCCCAGCGCATCCGCGATCTCGCGATCGTTGGAAAGCCGCAGCTCGGCGAGAATCTCCTGCCGCAACGTGCCGGTATATTCGGGATAGGCGTCGATCTCGCCGGAGAGCAGCGCATTCCAGACGAGCCGCGTGCCGCCGAGCGCCGGTCGGCGGATCGCGCGCGCGCCCGAGGCCGCGACGAGATCGGCGACGATATCGGAGAGAATGACCGATTCGGTGAAAGTCTTGGAGCCTATGCGCACGCCCGTTTCCGCATCGCGCACGCAGGCGGAAAGAAAAAGCAGCGCGAGCATGATGCGCAGAACGCGCGTCATCGCGCGCCATCCGGCGGGAGCGGAAGATCGGCGAGACGCCGCGCGCTGGCGCGCACGAAGCGCGTGACGAATTCCTCCGCCGGACGCTCGACGAAATCGGCGAAGCGTCCCTGCTGCACGATGCGGCCGTGATTCATCAGAACGATTCGTTCGGCGAAGAATCCGGCCTCGGCGAGATCATGGGTGACGATGACGACGGTCTTTGCGAGTCGCGCGAAAATATCGGCGAGATCATCCTGCAGATCGGCGCGGATCAGCGGATCGAGCGCGCCCAAGGGCTCGTCCATCAGCAATATTTCCGGATCGAGCATGAGCGCGCGCATCAGCGCCACGCGTTGCTTCTGGCCGCCGGAGAGCTCGGCCGGGTAACGATCCTGCGCCTCTGCCGGAAAGCGCGTGAGGCGAAGCAGCTCCTCGAGCCGCGCCGCGCGGCGTTCCGCGGGCCAGCCCATCTCGCATGCCATCAGCTCTATGTTGCGGCGCGCGGAAAGATGCGGGAAGAGGCCGCCGTCCTGAATGACATAGCCCATCAGCCGCCTGAGCTTCTCCGCCGAGAGCGGCGTCAGCAAATGGCTCGCGACCTCGATCTCGCCGTCATCCGGCGTCTCGAGGCCGACGATCATGGAAAGCAGCGTGGATTTGCCGGAGCCGGACGGGCCGATCAGCGCCGTCGTGCGCGCGGGCTCTATCGTCAGCGTGACGTCGTCGACGACGCGCGCGCCGCCGAAGATTTTGCTGACGTGCTCCAATCGGATCATGACCGCGCCGCGGCGTCGAGGGCTAACGCCTCTCAACTGGCGCAGGCGGCCGAGGTTCCAAGAGGAAGACGCCGAGGTGGCGGAGGAGACGCCGGCGACGTTCATGCTCGCTTTCCAGACGGTCGGCTGAGATCGTTCACGCCCGGCCGCCCGAGGCCGGCGAGCGCGAGACCATCTCGACGCGATTGCGGCCGCGGATCTTGGCGAGATAGAGCGCCTCATCGGCGCGGCCGACGAAATCCTCGGCGCTGTCGTCCTGCGAGAATTGCGTGACGCCGAAGCTGCAAGTGACGCCGAGTCCTTCGACGCCGCCGAGTCCTTCGAGGTCGAGCGCCTCTATGGCGGCGCGCAATTTCTCGGCCGTGCGCAGCGCCGCGGCCCCGTCGGTCCCCGGGGTCAGCAGCGCGAATTCCTCGCCGCCCCAGCGCGCCAGAATATCCGAGCCGCGCACGAGCCCGGCCGTCGCCTCGGCGAGGGCGACGAGCGCGCGGTCGCCGATCTGATGCCCATAGGCGTCATTGATGGATTTGAAATTGTCGACGTCGAAGAGCACGAGCGAGAGCGGCGCGCCATAGCGCTGCGCGCGCAGCATCTCGCTCGCCAGCGCCTGATCGAATTTCAGCCGGTTGAAGAGGCCGGTGAGCCGATCGGTGACCGCCTGCTGGCCGAGATCGCGCGCCAGCTCCTGCAGGCGCAGGCGCTTCTCCATCTGTATGCCGTCCTGCAGCCGGCGCTCCTGGCCGATGAGATAGATCAGCGTCATCATCGTCACCAGCAGAGTGACGATGATGCCGAGCACGCGCGAGGCGAAAATCTCGCGCGTCGGCGTCGCGATCGCCACCGACCAGCCGCCCGTGTCGATGAAGCGGCGGCGGATATAGCCCTGCTCGCCCTCGAGCGCGACCCAATTGGATTCGGCCAGCTCATGATCGAGCAGAGGCCGATCGTCGAGCGCGCCATAGCGGCGCTCGGCGTCGCGCAGCCGCTCTGGCGAGAGCGGCCACATGGGCCGCGACATATCGGCGTCGCGATTGGTCATCGCCACCACGCCATCGGCGTCGAGAAGAAAATAGCGCCGGTCGAAGCGGCGCAGATCGGCGCGCAGGGCGAGAAGCGGCTTGGCGAGGACGGCGACGCCGACGACGCCCCCGCCGGCGTCGCGAATGGGAGCGCTCGCATGAAAGATGACGTCGCGATCGGAGGCGTCATAGATCAGGCAGCGGCTCGCGACGCCGCCGATCGCCTCGCGAAACGGGGGCCGCGCCGCATGATCGTCGTCGATCGGCGTCTTTTCGCCCGAGGCGGCGGCGGCGAGGACGACGCGGCCGGATGCGTCGAGCAGCAGCCCCGTCGCCGCGCCGGAGGCGTCGACATGAAGCTGTAGAGCCGCGCGAGCCGCGTCATCGGCTCGCGGCGCCTCGCCGCCGGGCGCCGGCCGCACCGAGGGCGCGCCGGCGAGCGTCGTCGTCATCGCGGAGAGCGCGACGGTCTCGCCGACGAAGCGGCTGGCGAGCAGATCGAGATCGCTGCGCGTCTCCGTCTGAATATTGCGCTGATAGATCACGCCGAGAAAATCGGTGAGCGCCCAGCCGCAGAGCAAAATCGCCGCCAGAGCCGCCGCTGTCCAGACGAACTGCCGGCGCAGATAATCGGCGAAGCGGCGGGACGAGAGCTCGAGCGCCAGCTGATGCTGGCGGATAGACCACACCGAAAACGCGATGGCGCAGGCGAGCAGGCCGCGCAGCAGCTGGATCGGAACGCCGGTCGCCGCCGCGAAACTGTCTTTGTTGAGCGCGTTCGCCGGCCAGAACGGCGCCGGCGCGACGACGAGCCCGGCGCAAAAGGCGTAGAGCGCGAAGCCGGCGGCGGCGAGATAGGCGTAGCGGCGCGCGACGGGCGTGAGCACGCGGGCGCCGGCGACGAAGACGAGAGCCGCGCCGAGAGCGGCGGGAAAGCCGATCAGATAGCGCGCGACCGCCGCGGCCGAGGCGGGGCCGGCGATGGCTGCGACCGCGGCGACGATGAGCGCGAGCGGAATGTGGATCCATCGGCCGATCCCGCCGCCGCCGAGCCCTGCCGCCGCCGATCGTCCGAATTCGAGCAATAGGAGAAAAGAGATGGTCATCAACGCTTTGCGCGCAAGCGCGAAAGCGAAGCCGTCGCCGGTGATGAGCGCGAGCAGATCGAGCCATTCGACCGCGCCATGCGCATAGCCGAACAGGCCGAGCGTGACCCAGCCCGCGCGGCGCGGGCCGTCTCCGGCCACGGCGAAGCAGATCGCGCCGAGCAGCAGAAAGGCCAAGCCATAGAAAAAGAAAATGAAATCGAGCTGCGCCTCGAAAATCGCCGATAAGGTCTCCCGCATTTTGCTCGCGCCGACGCTCCCATGCGACGCGCGGGCGCGCGCCATTGTGGACAGATTGGCGAGGCGGCGGGATCGTCAAGGCTCGGCGGACGACGGAGGCGGCGCCTCGTTATTGAATCCGGCGGATCGACGTGAGACTCTGCGGTCCCGAGACATTCCGCTCGACGCCTCTCTCGCTAGGGCGCCGCTCGCAACTCGCCGCAATCGCAACATGGCGTCGCAACGCAAGATCATCCACGTCGACATGGACGCTTTCTATGCGTCGGTGGAGCAGCGCGACGATCCGCGATTGCGCGGCCGGCCCGTCGCGGTCGGCTCGCCGCGCGAGCGCGGCGTCGTGGTGGCGGCGAGCTATGAGGCGCGCGCCTTCGGCGTGCGCTCGGCCATGCCCTCCGTCACCGCCATACGTCGCTGTCCCGATCTCGTCTTCGTTCCGCCGCGCTTCGACGTCTATCGCGACGTTTCGCGGCGAATTCGCGCGATCTTCTTCGACTATACGCCGCTGGTCGAGCCGCTCTCGCTCGACGAGGCCTATCTCGACGTCACCGAAAATCGCAAGCGCATCGCCTCGGCGACGCGCATAGCGGAAGAGATCAGAGCGCGCATTCGCGAGGAGACGCAGCTGACCGCCTCGGCCGGCGTCTCCTATAATAAATTTCTGGCGAAGCTCGCCTCGGATCAGAACAAGCCGGACGGGCTCTTCGTCGTCACGCCGAATATGGGCGCCGATTTCGTCGCCGCTCTGCCGATCGGCAAATTCCATGGCGTCGGGCCGGCGACGACGAAGAAGATGAACGCGCTCGGCATAGAGACCGGGCTCGATCTGCGCGGCAAGACGCTGCCCTTTCTGCAGAAACACTTCGGCAAATCGGGGAGCTATTATTATGGAATTGCGCGCGGCGTCGACGAGCGCCCGGTGCGGCCGGACCGCATTCGCAAATCGATCGGCGCCGAGGTCACTTTCGCCCACGATCTCTTCGCGCTCGACGAGGCCGTCGCCGCGCTCGCGCCCATCGCCGCGCGCGTCTCCTCGCATTGCGAGAGCGCGCGCATCAGCGGGCGCACGGTGACGCTCAAAGTCAAATATGCGGATTTTCAGCAGATCACGCGCCGCAGCACCTGCGCGGCGCCGATCGCCTCCCGCGCCGCGCTGGAGGCGGCGGCGCGCGCCTTGCTGCATCCGCTGTTTCCCTCGCCGAAGGGCGTGCGCCTGCTCGGCGTCACGCTCTCCTCGCTCGCTCCCGCGGATGCGAGCGCCGATCCGCAGCTCAGCCTCGCCGTGTGAGGCGAGTAGCGAGTAGCGAGTAGCGAATAGACGCCCTACTCCCTACTCCCTACTCCCTATTCGCTACTCCCTATTCGCCCTCACGGCGCGGTCCAGGGATAGGTCCAGGTCTCGGTCAAAGTCTGCGAGCCGGCCTTGAGGAAGGCGCGAATATCCGCCGTCTGTCCGGATTTCACGACGACGTCGAACATCACGCGTATGCCGTCTATATGCGGATTGGCGGCGACGCTCGAGCGGATGACGACGCCATTCGCCGCCGAGGCGACGACCTCCACCTGCGAGGGGTCATTGGCGTAGAAGGGCAGCTCGCCGCCGGCGAAATCGACGATGAAGCGATGCGCGCCGGGCGTCATCGGCTCGCCGGAGCCGAGCGCGCGCGCGCCCGTCTCGAAAGTATTCGCCGCGCGGCCATTGGGCGAGAGGCGCGGCAGATCGAGCAGCGAGGTGATGCGATAGGCGTAGGAGTAGGGCTTGCCGATTTCCGGCGGCTGCGCGCCGACCCAGGCGGCGACGATATTGTCGTTGGTCTCGTCGAGCGTCGGCAGCTCGAGCAGCTCGACCGCCCCCTCGCCCCAGGCGTTCTGCGGCTCGATGAAATAGCTCGGCCGGCGCTCATAGGCGAGATCTATGTCCTGATAGGTCTCGAAATTGCGGTCGCGCTGCATGAGCCCGAAGCCGCGAATATTGGAATCGGAGAAGGAGGTGAGCCGCGCGATGGGCGCGTTGGCGAGCGGACGCCAGAGCCATTCCTTCGACTCGCCATAGACGAGCAGGCCGTCCGAATCATGCAGCTCGGTGCGGAAGCCGTCGCGCATGCGGCGGTCGTTCTCGCCGGTGAGATACATGGAGGTGAGCGGCGCGAGGCCGAATTTCGCCTTGCGACGCGGGAACAAGGTCGCCTGCACATCGATCGTGCTCTCCTGCCCGGTCGTGAGATCGAAGCGATAGGCGCCCGTCGCCGCCTCGCCGTCGAGCAGCGCATAGATGGTGATGCGATTGCTCCCCGGCTGCGGCGTCTCGATCCAGAATTCGCGGAAGAAGGGGAAGACTTCCGTATTGTCGCCGCAGTCGACGCAGAGCGCGCGCGCCGAGAGGCCATAGCGCTGGCCGCGGCCGAGAAAGCGGAAATAGCTCGCGCCGAGGAAGGAGATCACCTCGTCGTGAACATGCGGGTCGTTGAGCGGGAAATGCAGGCGGAAGCCGGCGAAGCCGATGTTGATCGGCAGCGTCTTCTCGAATTTGTTGCGGCCCGAGTCGAACAGCGACGCCGAATAGGGAATGGGCGTCGGTATGCCGTCACGGATCGTGTTCACCGTCACCGGACGCTTGTAGAGAAATCCCAGATGGAAGGCGTGCAGGCGGAAGGAGCCGGGGATGTTGGAGAACAGCGCCTTTTCGGGACGGAAGCGGAGGTCGCGATAGGAGTCGAAGTCGAGCTTCGCCAATTCCTCCGGCAGCTGCGGCGGCGCCGCCTCGAACGGCGCGCCGGCGAGGTCGCGGGCGCGGCGCGCCACATCCTCGAGCCCGAATCGCGGCCCTAGCCCGTTTTGGATGGACTGCGCCACGGCGCGTCCGAGCGGCGCGGCCTGCGCGCCCGCCGCGACCATCGCGCCGAGGAGCCGGCGGCGTGTGATGTCGATCATTTCAGTCGGTTTCCGGAAAATGCGACGGGCGGAGCCCGTCTTCGGATCGCAGACGAATCGGGCGTTCTTGGGGACGCCGGACCCGGCCTCGGCGCGCGGCCCGCCGCCGCCGGCCCCGTCCGTGCTTCTGCCTATCCGGCTTTGCCGCCGCCCGCAAGACGCCCGCCCCTCTCCCGTCACGGCGCGCAAAATGGGCGCAATGGCGACAAAATGCGCGGCATGGCGAAAAAGCCCTTGCAGAGCCGGCGAAAGCGCGTATTTACGTTCTCGCCCACTTTCGCACGTGCCTGTGGTCGTGTGTCGGTCGATGGGGATCCGGACAAGAGGCCGGTCAACCATCGGAATAAAACCGGCAGCCGGAGGCGAAACCGGCGAACCTCGCCTGAGCGAGGGATCGCGACTTAAAGCAACGACGGACCGGGCTTTTTCGTCTCTGTCGACCCTCCAAAGGTCGGCGTACCGAAGAGGCTTGTCTTTCTTGCCGGGCGTGCGGAAAGGGATAAATCCCCTTCCAAGCGATGGCTATTCGACTCGGATTCCATGTCCGTCTGGACATGCGCGTCCGCGCCTCGTCTAGCCGACGGCGCATCACCCGACCGTCTCGCGCTTCGCCTCCAGCGGAGCCGTGACGGTCATGGAACGCAGTCGTGTCGATGTGCAGCGCGCCTCCACCGCGCCTGCGCAAACGGCGGTCTGCGTCCGATCGAAGCCCTTGGCCACTCCGCGGCTTTCGCGCCGCGACTTCGTTGGGGATGCCGCAAATGACCGATCGTATTCGCGAATTTTTGGAGGCCCGCCGTCGCGCCGGACGTGACGCGGGTCCCTGCCTCGTCGTCGACCTCGAGGTCGTGCGCGACAATTACACGAGCTTCGCCAAGGCGCTGCCGGACACGCGCGTGTTCTATGCGGTGAAGGCCAATCCGGCGCCGGAGGTGCTGTCGCTTCTCGCCACGCTCGGCTCCTGCTTCGACACCGCCTCGGTGGTGGAGATCGAGCAGGCGCTCGCCGCCGGCGCGTCACCCGATCGCGTGAGCTTCGGCAATACGATCAAGAAGGAGCGTGACATCGCCCGCGCCTATGCGCTAGGCGTGCGCCTCTTCGCGGTCGATTGCGAGGCGGAGGTCGAGAAGATCGCCCGCTCCGCGCCCGGCTCCAAGGTCTTCTGCCGCATTCTCTGCGACGGCAGCGGCGCCGAATGGCCGCTGTCGCGCAAATTCGGCTGCGCGCCGGAGATGGCGCCGCGCGTCCTCGAGCACGCCTTTTCGCTGGGGCTTTCCGCCTATGGCGTCTCCTTCCATGTCGGCTCGCAGCAGGGCAATCCGAACATGTGGGACGGCGCGCTGAAATCCGCCTCGGCGATCTTCCGCGATCTCGCCGAGCGCGGCATTCAGCTGCAGATGGTCAATCTCGGCGGCGGATTTCCGACCCGCTATCTCAAGAATGTGCCGGCCGTGAAGGCCTATGGGCAAGCGATCTTCCGGGCGCTGTCGAAGCATTTCGGCAATCGCATTCCCGAGACGATCATCGAGCCCGGCCGCGGCATGGTCGGCAACGCCGGCGTGATCGAGGCCGAGGTCGTGCTGGTGTCGAAGAAGTCGCAGGAGGACGAGGTCCGCTGGGTCTATCTCGACATCGGCAAATTCAATGGCCTCGCCGAGACGACCGACGAGATGATTCGCTATCCGATCCGCACCCAGGCGGACGGCTCCGCGACCGCGCCTTGCGTCATCGCCGGGCCGAGCTGCGATTCGGTCGACGTGCTGTATGAGAAGGAGCCCTACCTCCTTCCCATCAGCCTGGAGATCGGCTCGAAAGTGCTGATCGAGGGGACGGGCGCCTATACGACGACCTATTCGTCGGTGGGCTTCAACGGCTTCCCGCCGCTCGAATCCTTCGTCATCTGACGCGCCTGTGAGGGGGCTCCCCCTCGCATTTCGATCCGCCCTATCGTCACAGTCCCGTTCGGCGGGCGCGCTCATGCGCGCCAGGCGCGAGGGTCGTCCGTCCTCGAATGGGGGAAGAGATGGCCTTTGAATTCTCTTGTCATCAGCCTGCGCCGCGAGCCTTCGCGCTCGCTCCCGAGATTGCGGCGGCGAGCCTGAAGGCTCGCGGTCCGGCCTTCGATATCCTCGACGAATCGCCGGATGATGTCGCGGCGCGCGAAGCGTTGCTCGACGCCTCCTTCGGCCCGGCGCGCTTTCTGAAGACCTGCGAGCGTCTTCGTGAAGGGCGCATGCCGGCGCGCGGCCTCGCGCTCGTCGCCAAGGACGAGGATCGCGTCGTGGCGACCATGCGCCTGTGGCCGATCTTCGCGGGGGCGGGCCGTCCGGCGCTGCTGCTCGGTCCGCTGGCGGTCGCGCGCGACTATCGTTCGCTGGGGCTCGGCGCCGCCATGATCGAGGAAGGCCTCTGCCGCGCCGCGGCCCGCAATCATCGCGCGGTGCTGCTGGTCGGCGACGCGCCCTATTATGCGCGCTTCGGCTTCGAGCGGCGCTTCACGGATGCGCTGATCATGCCGGGGCCGGTGGAGCGTGAGCGTTTCCTCGGCCTCGAGCTTTCGAAGGGCGCGCTCGAGGGCGCGCAGGGCCGCATCTCGGGCGCCGGCGCGCGCGCGTCGAAGGCGCTCCGCTCCACTTCCCCGGTGCTGGCGCGCGCGGCCTGACGCGAAGCCCTTTCGCCACTGATTCGACAAGACCGAAAGCCCCTCCCGTCATCTCGGGCGGAGCGAAGCGATCCGGAGGCGCACGAGCGCTGCTGGATCGCTTCGTCGCTACGCTCCTCCCAATGGCGACGAGGGGCCGACAAAACAAAAGGCCCGAAGTCGCATGACTTCGGGCCTTTTGTTTTGTCCGTCGATGAAGCGATGCGTCAGTGCGCCAGCGACTTCACATCCGCAATGCCGGCGGAGACGAAATCGGTTCCGGCGACGCCCTTGCGCAGCACGGCCTCGGCGACCTTCACGGCGGCGTCGGCGGCGCTGGCGCGCACTTCGGCGGCGGCCTGCGCCTCGGCCTGGGCGATCTTGTCCTCGACCTGCTTGGTGCGGCGGGTCACATAATCCTCGAGGCGCTGGCGCGCCTCGGCGGCCAGCAGCTCGGCCTCGCTCTTGGCCTGGGCGACGATCGCCTTGGCCTCGGTCTCGGCGTCCTCACGCTTCTTCTCGAAGGAGGCGAGCAGGCTCTCCGCCTCGCTGCGCAGGCGCTCGGCCTCGGCCAGCTCGCCCTTGATCCGATTCACACGCGCGTCGAGCGCGGCGCCGAGCTTCTTATGCGCGCCCACATAGAGGAGCACGCAGAGGAAAATGCCGAAGCCGATGGCGACGAAAAGTTCCGCGTCGTAATGCATGGCCAATCCCCTGCTCAGCTCGCCTTGATGGTGCGGAATTCGCTCTGCAGCGTCTCAGCGGCGAGGCGGGCGCCGGTCAGCTTCTCGAGGATGGAGCCGGCCGCCTCGGTGGCGATCTGCTCGACATGCGACAGCGCCTCGGATTTGGCGGCGAGGATCTGCGCCTCGGCCTCCGCGACCTTCTTGGCGAAGGCGGCTTCCTCCGCCGCGCGACGCGAGGCCGTCTCGGCGGCGGCCTGCTGCTGCGCGGCGCGGCCGATCTCCTGCGCCTGCGCCTTGGTGGCGCGCAGCGTCTCGTCATGCTCGGCGGCGGCGGCCTGCGCCTTCCCCTGCAGCTCGCGAGAGGCGAAGAGGTCGCTCTCGATGCGGCTCTCGCGCTCGCTCAGGATCGAGCCGATGCGCGGCAGCGCGATGCGCGACATGAGGACGTAGAGGACGCCGAAGATCAGCGCCAGCCAGACGAGCTGCGGTACGAAATTATTCGTGTCGAAGGGCGGAAAGTCGCCCCCGCCGCGGTGCTCCGTCCCGTGCTCGACGGTCCCATGGCCCGCGGACTCATGCGTCGCGCCTTGCGCGGCGTGCGGCACCGCTTCCTCGGCGGCGGCGAGAACGATATTCGCCATGACGGCTCCGAAACCTCTCGAGTGCGCTCAAATGCGACGAAGGCCCGGAGCGCTTTGGCCCGGGCCTTCGAAACGGATCACTTCAGATAGAGCAGGATCGCGATCAGAAACGCGAAGATGCCGAGGCCTTCGGCGAGCGCCGCGCCGATGATGGCGTTGGTGAACTGGCCGGCCGCGGCCGACGGATTGCGCAGCGCGCCATTGACGAAATTGCCGAAGATCAGACCAACGCCGATAGCGGCGGCGCCCGTGCCGATCGCGGCGAGGCCCGCGCCGATCAGTTGGAAGGAGGAAGCATCAGCCATAGGTAACTCCTGCTCTTAGCTATGTGGGCGACTATTTATTGTTGGATGTTTATCAGTGGCCCGGGTGGATCGCGTCATTGAGATAGACGCAAGTGAGGACGGCGAAGACGAACGCCTGAAGACAATTGACCAGCAGCTCCAGCGCATACATCGCCACGACCGCGAGGATCGGAATGGGCGCGAGCGCGGCCCAGGCGCCGGCGCCGAGCAGCATCACCACGAAGCCGCCGAAGACGGCGAGCGTGATGTGGCCGGCGAGGATGTTCGCGAAGAGACGAACGGAGAGCGACACCGGGCGCGAAAGGAAGGAGATGATCTCGATCGGGATCAGCACGACCAGCACCGGCGCCGGAACGCCATGCGGCACGAACAGCTTCAGAAAGCCGAGGCCGTTGCGATAGAGCCCGTAGAGGATCACCAGTGTGATGACGAAGGCCGCGAAGGCGAAAGTGACGACGATCTGGCTCGACAGCGAGAAGGTGTAGGGGACGAGGCCGATCAGATTCGACACCAGAATGAAGGTGAACAGCGTGAAGACGAAGGGGAAGAAGCGCATCCCTTCCTTGCCCGCCGTCTGGCGCACCGTATTGGCGACGAACTCATAGAGAACTTCGGCGAGCGCCTGCCCGCGTCCCGGCACCAGCGCGCGCTTGGACGTCGTGAACAGGGTGAGGATTATGGCTCCCGACGCCGCGAGCAGCATATAGAGCGCGGAATTGGTGAAGGAGACGTCGACGCCGTTGATGAAGTAAGGCGCAATGCGTTGGAGCTCGAACTGCTCGATAGGATTCATCGCTCGATCCGGACGGCGCGCCCGGCCCTTCATCTCCGCGGCGCCGAGGAAGTCGGGCCGCCCGTTTCATCCGCCGCCTCGCGCGTTTTTCGACGCGGCGAAGCGAAACACATTGTAGAAGCCCGCGGCGACGCCGAGCCCCAGGAACAGGATCAGCAGCCACGGCTTGGCGCCCAACCAGAGATCCGCCTGCCAGCCGATCAGCGCGCCGACGAGGATCGCCGCCACGAATTCGGACAGCACGGTGAAGCCCGCGCTCAACGCCTTTCCGAACGACCCGCCGACCGGCAAACCCCCGTCTGTCTCGGCGCGTCGCTCCGCTTCCTGCTTGCCGAGCGCGGCCTGGAGCCTCTCCAGCCTCGCGCGCAGCTCGTCGTCGCTCTCGTTCTTGTCCGTTTTCATCGGCTCTCCCCCTCGCGCAAAAGCTCATGAAGCGCGCGCGAGCAGCATAGATGATCGCCGAAGAAACGCCCGGACAGGGGCGACGGAAGGGATTTCGACGCGACGCGATATGGGCCGGGCGGCCAAGTCGTTCGAGCCGCGCGCAACATATGGGCGGCGTCCATTCGTGTCAAGCCGCAGCCGCCGCCGCGAATCGCACGGAAAACCAGGGGTTTTTCACGATTGTCCAATTCTTGCGCAGTCTCGTTTTCGCGGTTGCGAGATGCCGCGACGGCGGCGACGCGCGAAAGCCGCCCCTCGCTCGCCCCTTCGGGCGTCGCGATGGACGGCTCGCTTTCACGGGTCCCCGGGAGCATGACGGAGCCGGCAAGCCGCCCCGCGCCAGCCGCCAGAGGAGCAGGCGCGGGAGGGCGCGTCAGTCGATGATCGCCTTCACGCCATCCTCGCCGAGCAGCGCCTTGATGCGCATCAAGAGCTGCAGCACGACGCCGAACACGCCGAGCGCCATCCAGCCGAAGAAGACGAATCCCCAATGCAGCGGCGCGACGAAGAGCTCCTCCATGAACCAGAAGGTGTGGCCCCATTCATTGAGGCCGACATTGGGAATGATCATGAAGGGGCCGACCGCGACGATCAGATAGGCCAGCGAATAGCCCTTGGCGAAATAGGGGATGCGCGTCTTGGCGTGAAAAAAGGCGCCCACCGCCATGATCGAGTAGATCGGATAGCTCATGTAGAATTCGATGATATGCGACGGGGTGAAATCGGTGTCGCGGATCACCGTCATATGCCAGGTGCCGTCCTGCTCGGTGAAGAAGCTCGCGCCCCAATAGATGGCGATGGCGTAGATCGTCAGCCATTTGAGATTGTCGACGAGCGCGCGGAATTCCTGCCGCGGCGTCACCGCGGACATGTCGCGGGTGCGCGTCTTCCACAAATAGCCGGCGAGGCCAAGGCCGGCGACGAGCTCCAGCGGGATCTCGGTCCACAGGATCGACAGCCAATAGGTCTGGAACTCCGGCGCGAAGGAATCGAGGCCGGCGCGCCAGCCGAAAATCTGCTCATAAATGCGCACGATCAGGTAGAATGTGCAGAGCGCCGCGGCGCCGATCCAGAACGGCTTCATATCGACGATCACATCCGTGTCGTCTGCGACGCCGGCCTTGCCGGCCGTCTCCGTCGTGAGGCTCATGTTTCTCTCCTTTTTTCGTCTTGCGTCCGCGCGCTCTTCCGCGCGGCCGTCAGGAGAGGTAAGGTCCGTCTCGACTTCACGTAAAATGCATTGTTTTCATCGCACTATCTAAAAAATTCAGTGGCGTGGCGGGCGCCGTTCTGGCGTCATCTTCAGGCGCGATCCTCGTTTCGCGCGAGGGGCGCGCGAGGGACGAAGGGCGGACATATGACCGAGCTGCGGAACTTCGATCTCAATCTTCTCGTCGCCTTCGATTTTTTGATGGAGGAGCGCAATGTGTCGCGCGCGGCGCAGAAGATGTTCATCACCCAATCGGCGATGAGCCATGTGCTGCAACGCTTGCGGCAGCAGCTCGATGATCCGGTGCTGGTGAAGACGCCGCAGGGCATGAAGCCGACCCAGCGCGCCCTCGCCCTCGTCGAGCCGGTCGCGGCGATATTGAACGAGGTCGAGCAGGTGATCCGCGGCTCGAAAGCGTTTTCGCCGGCGACGACGCAGCGGCGCTTCACCATTGCGACGAATGATTATGTCGAATTCTGCCTGCTGCCGCCGCTGATGAAATCGGTGAGCCGCCAGGCGCCCAATGTGGAGATTCATCTCGTGCAGACGTCGGGCTCGCTGCGCGAGGCGGCCGACGCCGGCGATGTCGATCTCGTCATCGGCTTCGATGTGATTTTGGATTCGACGCCCTATGTGCGGCGCGAGCGGCTCTACACCGACCGCATCGTCTCGCTGGTGCGTTCGGACCATCCGGATTTTCCGAGCGACGAGCCGACCCTCGAGCAATTCGTCGCGGCCAAGCATATGCTGATGTCGCGCCGCGAGGCCGGCACCGGGATCATCGACGATTGGCTGGAGCAGCGCGGCCTCGCGCGCAAGGTCGCGCTGGTCGTGCCGAATTTTCTCTCCGCGCCGTGGATATTGGCGAGCACCGATCTCGTCTTCTCGCTGCCGCTGCGCATCGCCGAGCATTTCGTGCGTCTGGCGCCGCTAAAGATTTTGGAGATACCGATCGAGTTCCCGACCTATGATCTGCTGATGGTCTGGCACTCGCTGCAAGACCGCGAGCCGGCGCACGCCTGGCTGCGGCGGGAGATCGTCGAGATTTGCCGTGGCGTCGTGGAGCCGCCGGTCGAGGAAGCGCCGCGGCCGGCGCGGGCGAAGGGCCGAGAGCCGGCGTGAGATCACACGCTTCGGACATTCGGAAAAGCCCCCTCCCGCACCCTCTCCCTCTTTGCGCTATCGGATTCACACCCAGCGGCCGTCATGGCCGGGCTTGTCCCGGCCACCCACGCCAAGCAGCTGAGAAATTTGAGGAAATAGACGGATTTCGGCTTGCGTCGGGCGGGTTTGTGGCAGGGCCCGGAGAGGTCGCCGGAACTTCGACATCACGCCAACCATCCGAGAAGCCGCGGCGTGTTGGCGTGGATGGCCGGGACAAGCCCGGCCAAGACGTCGTGGGGGCGAGGATATGTGCGTTCGATAGCCCGCTGCGTGGGAGAGGGCCGGGGAGGGGGCGCGGCGCGCCCTGCTCAGCGCGAGAATTTCTTATATTTCAGCCGATGCGGAACCACGCTGTCGAGGCCGAGGCGACGCTTCTTGTCCTCCTCGTAATCGGCGAAATTGCCCTCGAACCATTCGACGTGGGACTCGCCCTCGAAGGCGAGAATATGCGTCGCTATGCGGTCGAGGAAGAAGCGATCATGCGAGATCACCACGGCGCAGCCGGCGAAATCGTCGAGCGCCTCTTCCAGCGCGCGCAGCGTGTCGACGTCGAGATCATTGGTCGGCTCGTCGAGCAGCAGAACATTGGCGCCCTGCTTCAATATTTTGGCGAGATGCACGCGGTTGCGCTCGCCGCCCGAGAGGCCGCCGACCTTCTTCTGCTGATCGGAGCCCTTGAAGTTGAAGGCGCCGCAATAGGCGCGCGAATTGATCTCGCGCTTGCCGAGATAGATGATGTCATTGCCGGCGGAAATCTCTTCCCAGACGGTCTTCTTGTCGTCGAGCGCGTCGCGCGACTGATCGACATAGCCGAGCTGCACGCTCTCGCCGACGGTGATGGAGCCATTGTCCGGCGTCTCCTGGCCGGTGATCATGCGGAACAAGGTCGTCTTGCCGGCGCCGTTCGGGCCGATCACGCCGACGATGCCGCCCGGCGGCAGCTTGAAGGAGAGATCGTCGATCAGGAGACGATCGGCGAAGCCCTTCGACAAATGATCGAAGGCGATGACATTGTCGCCGAGGCGCTCGGCCACCGGAATGACGATCTGCGCGGTCGTCGGCGCCTTCTCGTTCTGCTTGGCGACGAGATCCTCATAGCGCTGAATGCGCGCCTTGGACTTGGCCTGCCGCGCCTTGGGCGAGGAGGCGATCCACTCGCTCTCCATCTCGAGGGCGCGCTGGCGGGCCTTGTCCTCGCTGCTCTCCTGGGCGAGGCGCTTCTGCTTCTGCCTCAGCCAGGTCGAGTAATTGCCCTCGTAGGGAATGCCGCGGCCGCGATCGAGCTCGAGAATCCAGCCCGTCACATTGTCCAGGAAGTAGCGGTCATGGGTGACGATCAGTATCGCGCCCGGATAATTGCGCAAATGGCCCTCGAGCCAGTTCACCGTCTCGGCGTCGAGATGGTTGGTCGGCTCGTCGAGCAGCAGCATCTCCGGCTGCTCGAGCAGCAGGCGGCAGAGCGCCACGCGGCGCCGCTCGCCGCCCGAGAGCTTGGCGACGTCGGCGTCGTCGGCCGCGCAGCCGAGCGCCTCCATGGCCTGATCGACCTGGCTGTCGAGATCCCAGAGGCCCTTGGCCTCGATCTCGTCCTGCAGGCGGGTCATCTCGTCGGCGGTCTCGTCGGAGTAATTCACCGCGAGATCATTGTAGCGGTCGAGCACGGCCTTCTTATCGGCGACGCCGAGCATCACATTGCCGCGCACGTCGAGCTCGGGATCGAGCTGCGGCTCCTGCGGCAGATAGCCGACACGGGCGCCCTCGGCGACGAAGCCCTCGCCGGTGTACTCCTTGTCCATGCCGGCCATGATGCGAAGCAGCGTCGATTTGCCGGCGCCGTTGACGCCGAGCACGCCGATCTTCGCGTCCGGGTAGAAGGAGAGGTGGACGTTGTCGAGGACCTTCTTGCCGCCCGGATAGGTCTTGGTCAGACCCTTCATATGATAGATGAACTGCCGCGCCATGGGTGATCGGTTCCGCTCGAGGATAAAAGGCTCGGCGCGATGTTTAGCGCCTTTTGCGGCCAAGTGAAAAGCGTTTCGTCAGGCCGCGAAAGTTGACAGCGGCGCGCCTTTTCCGCAAGAGGGGGCGGGACGGCTCGCGCCCCCGCTAGGAGCGCTATCCGATCCGATCGATCGAACGATTATCGGAAAGCGCTCCAGGAGCGGTCGCATGCGCGTCTTCGTGACCGGCACGGCCGGTTTCATCGGCTTCCATCTCGCAAAGCGCCTGCTCGAGCTCGGCTACGAGGTCGACGGCTATGACGGCCTGACCCCCTATTACGACGTGACGCTGAAACAGGCGCGCCACGCCGAGCTCGCGCGTTTTCCCGGCTTTCGCGCCCATATCGCCATGCTCGAGGATATGGCGGCGCTGACCCGCGCGGTGGAGACGGCGGAGCCCGAGATCATCGTCCATCTGGCCGCGCAGGCGGGCGTTCGCTACAGCCTCGAGAATCCGCGCGCCTATGTCGACGCCAATCTCGTCGGCGGCTTCAATGTGCTGGAGATCGCCCGCGCCCGCGCGGTTCGCCATCTGCTGATGGCCTCGACCAGCTCCGTCTATGGCGGCAATCAGAATGTTCCCTTCCTCGAGAGCGAGCGCGCCGATTTTCCGCTGACGCTCTATGCGGCGACGAAAAAAGCCAATGAGGCGATGGCGCATTCCTATGCGCATCTGTGGCGCATTCCGACGACCATGTTCCGCTTCTTCACCGTCTACGGCCCCTGGGGCCGGCCGGATATGGCGCTGTTCAAATTCGTCGACGCGATCGAGAAGGGGCAGCCGATCGACATCTACAATCACGGCAAGATGCAGCGTGATTTCACCTATGTCGGCGATCTCGTCGAGGCGATCTCGCGCCTGCTGGACCGCGCGCCGGAGATCGGCGCCGATGACTCCGTCTCGCCGGTGGCTCCCTTCCGCATCGTCAATATCGGGCGCGGCGAGCCTGTGGGGCTACTCGATTTCGTCGAGGCGATCGAACGCAAGCTGGGCAAGACGGCGATCCGCAATTATCTCGACATGCAGAAGGGCGACGCGCCCCGCACTTTCGCCGATTGCTCGCTGCTGGAGCGCCTCACCTCCTATCGGCCGCAGACTTCGGTCGAGGACGGCGTCTCGGCCTTTGTCGACTGGTATCGCGATTATTACGGCCGGTGATCGGGCCGGACCCCGCGCGAGCGACGACGAGCCCGCGGCCGGCGCCCGCCGAAATCCTGTGACGCAACGCCGACGCGCCGGGCGAGCCCTGGCGCTCGGCCGCACAGAGGCCGAGAGCGACTTCTTTCGACGGCTCGCTCGCGTCCTAGGTTGATCGTTAACCATCTGTCTGAGACAAGGCCATAACCGCCGCGCGGGGGGCGATTCGCCCCGAGGGCGCGGCCGCGGGCCTCGTTTCGGAGAGCGCTTCATGGCCTTGGCTTGCACTTCAGGTCTCGACACCGGCTTCGTCGAGCTCGGCTATGCGAAAGTGGCGGCGCTCGGCGTCGTGCAGGGCATCACCGAGCTCCTCCCCATCTCCTCCACCGCCCATATGCGCATCGTGCCGGCGCTGCTCGGCTGGAAGGACCCCGGCTCGGCCTTCTCGGCCGCCATGCAGCTCGCCGCGCTCGCTGCGGTGGTCAGCTATTTCTGGAAGGATATTCGCGAGATCGCCTTCGGCTCCGTTCGCGCCCTCGCCAGGCGCGATTTCAGCGACTGGTATTTCCGCTTCGTCGTCTGGATCGTCCTCGCGACGATACCGATCGGCCTCGCCGGAATCGCGCTCTCGGGCGTGCTCAACGCCTGCGGCTCGCCGCTGCGGACCCTGCCGGTCATCGGCATCTCCTGCCTCGTCATGGCGGCGCTGCTCGCCATCGCCGAGCTCTATTGCAACCACTCCCGCACGCTGGAGCATGTGAGCCTGAAGGACGCGCTGGTCGTCGGCTTCGCCCAGGTGGGCGCGCTGGTGCCGGGCGTCTCGCGCTCCGGCTCGACCTTGACCGCGGCGCTGTTCTTGGACCTCAAGCGCGAGCAGGCGGCGCAATTCTCCTTCCTGCTCGGCCTGCCGGCGATCACCCTCGCCGGCCTGAAAGAGCTCTACGAATTGCATAAGGCGCAACTCGACGCGCATGGCTGGTCGGTGCTGGCCGTCGGCCTCGTGGTCGCCTCCATTTCGGCCTTCGCCGCGATCTGGGGGCTGATGCGCTTTCTGGAGCGATTCTCGACTTGGCCCTTCGTCGCCTACCGCGCCTTCATCGGCGTGGTTCTGCTCGTCGGCTGGACCACCGGCCTATTGTCTTGAGGCCAAAGGGGGCAGGCGCCGATCTCCCCGTTTCGGCGCCGCGATCTTTTATTTTTGTTCGCTTTGTCGGCGCCCGGCTCTTGCCCAAACAGGCCCTCGAGACCTAACATCGGGGCCATGGTCGAGACCGCCACCCTCATTCGCCACGCTGGACCCGGCGACGCCGAGGCGATCACCCATGTGCACGACGCCTCCTGGCGGGACGCCTATCGCGGCGTCATTCCGGGCGGCGAGCTCGAGCGCATGATCGCGCGTCGCGGGCCGCAATGGTGGGCGCGGGCGATCGTGCGCGGCAGCGGCATTCTCGTCCTGGAATTCGGACGGGAAGTCGTCGGCTATGTCACCTATGGACGCAATCGCGTCCCCTCCATGCCTTACTCGGGCGAGATTTTCGAGATATACCTGCTGCCGGAATATCAGGGCCTCGGCTTCGGCCGACGCCTGTTCAACGCCGCCAGGCAGGAGCTCGCCGAGCACGGCTATCTCTCCACCGTGGTCTGGGCCTTGGCCGACAATGACAAGGCGCTCGCCTTCTATCGCCGGCTCGGCGGCCTGACCATACGCCGCGCGGAAGAGCGCTTCGGCGACGACATGCTGACGCGCGTCGCCTTCGGATTCGTCTCCGCGCCAGTCCGCTGAACTACCCCCTCCAGGAGTTATGAAATGCGTCTCGACGCCATTGAAATCGGCGCCAATCCTCCATTCGAAGTCAATGTCGTGATCGAGGTGCCGCTCGGCGGCGAGCCGATCAAATATGAGCTGGACAAAGCCTCGGGAACACTCGTCGTCGACCGTTTCCTCTATACGTCCATGCGCTATCCCGGCAATTACGGCTTCATTCCCCACACTCTGTCGGAGGATGGCGACCCCTGCGATGTGCTGGTCGCCAATACGCGGCCGATCGCGCCCGGCGCGCTCATCGCGGTGCGCCCGATCGGCGTCCTCTATATGCGCGACGAGGCCGGCGGCGACGAGAAGATCATCGCCGTGCCGGCGCCCAAGCTGACCAAGCGCTACGACAAGGTGCAGACCTACACCGATCTGCCCGAGATCACGACGCGGCAGATCGAGCATTTCTTCGCCCATTACAAGGACCTCGAGCCCGGCAAATGGGTCGAGGCGGCCGGCTGGGGCGACGCCGAGGCGGCGCGCAAGATCATCAATGAGGCGATCGAGCGCGCGAAGAAGGGCGAGTAGAAGACAGCGAGTAGCGAGTAGCGAGTAGCGAATAGTTTTTGCTACTCGCTATTCGCTATCTCGCTATTCGCTACTCACTCACCCCCTCGGCGCCGGCGGCGTGCGCGACACGACGCCCTTGCGCATGGCCTCGGGCCGATCCTTCTTCGGCACGAGGCCATTCTCCGAGGCCGTATAGCGACGCGCCGCTTCGACGAGATCGTCGACATGGACAGCATTGTCGAAATCGCCCAGCACATAGGTCCATTTGCCGCGCGCGGCGATGGCGACTGTGCAGGGGCGCGAGCAGACGCCGAGACATTCCACCGGCTCGGCCGCGACGATCGCGCGATCCTCCGGGGTCAGACGCGCGTCGAACGCCTCCAGCAGCGCCTGGCCGGGACGCGCTTCGGGATCGTCCTTGCCGCGGCAAACAGTGCACACATAAACTGTTGTCTGGACCGTCGTTTCCGGCTGGCTCAACTGACCTCCTCGGCCGCTCACTTCGGCGGCTCGTATTTGCACTGCGCACCGCCGCCGGCCTTTTGCGCGATCTCGCCCGGATCGACCGTGCAGTCGAGAGCCGAGACCGCAGCATAAATCGTTCCGGCGGCGCCGTCCGGCGGAACGCCGACCTCGAGCAGCGTCGCGAATATCTCATGGGCGAGGCGGCCGGCGACTTGCGCCTTCTTCTCGCCGAAGGTCAATTCGCATGCGTGCTGCGTGATGTCCACATTGCTCGAACGGCAGCTGATCGCATCGACGACGACCTCGATGGTCTTGCCCTTGGGGAAAGGGATCGTGGCATGGCCGTCGGCGAGCTTGGCGAGCGCCGCCTTCTCGGCCGGCTTGACCGCCGGCGAATGCTTGCCGGCCAGCGCCGCCAGGGACAATGCGCCGGCTCCATCCGTCGTGGCGCCGGCGAGCGCGGCGCCATTGGCCGCGAGAATGAAAATGGCCGTCGAAAAAATCCGTTTCATGCGTAATTCCCCTTCGTCCGCGCGTCGCGCGCGAGCGGCGGAGAATCGCGTCATGCGAGGCCGAAATTAAGGCGAGCGCGCGGGCGGCTGGAGGCTCAGGCGAGCGCGCCGCGGCTCTCGATCAGATCGCGGCGCTCGGAGGGCAGACCGGGCTCGCGCTCGCCGCCGCAGCATTCGCTGGAGAGGCGCGCGACATTCTCGATGGTGACGTCCCGCGTCTCCGTGCGCACGCCGATCTCACGCAGCTTGGCGAAAGCGCGCGACAGCGTCTCCTGCTTCACGCCGAGCCGCGCGGCGATGAGCCGCTTGTCATAGGGCAGCCGCAGGCAGCAGGATTCGGCGTTCGGCGGGCACAGCGACAAGAGGAAACGCGCGAGCCGCTGCTCGGCGGTCTGCCCCTTGAGCGATTCGATCTCGCCGATGAGCCCGTTCAATTTGCGCGACGCCTCTTCGATCACCGCCATCGCGAGCGAGGGAGATTCGCGCAGCATGTAACGAAATCGCGGCGCGGACAGCTTCATCACATGCGCATGTCCGACCGCTTCCGCGCCGATGCGATAGCTCTCGCCGTCCGGCGTCAGCGCCTCGTAGAGGCTTTCGCCGATATTGCAGATATTGATGAGAGTCTCGTCGCCGCAGGAGGCGGTGCGCGTCAATTTCACGAAGCCGTCGAGCACGATCGCCACATAGAGCGCGCGATCGCCCTGACGAAAAATCGTCTGTCCATCTTCGAATTGTTCTAATTTCGCGTCGCGCGTCAACCGTTGCATCGACTGCGCATCGACAGTCGCGAACATCGGCACGTCCCGAAGAGACGGCGGCTCCAACATTAGCGCGCTCCCGCGGTCGCCGACGATTTTTGCGCAAATCGGCGCGTGTCCGTCGGTCATTGCGGGCAATCTATCGCGAAGCTTCCCCTTGGGAAAGCCGTCGCTCCCGGACAGGAGGTCGCACGAGGCGCGTCTAAGACACGCTCGAGCGCAGGCGAAAAGCAGCGCTCGGCCTTGAATTTCCATATCTTTCGTAAATCTCGCGGCGGCGCGGCGGCGAATGCGCGCTCGTCGCCTCCGCAGTATTACGCAGCCGCCGAGCGCCGCCGAATTCAATCGCCTAAGTATTTTTCGCAGCAAAAGACGATATTTTTTTCGGCGGATCGCGCTCGAGCAGGAAGATCGCCTGCGCGCCGAACAGGTTCCACACCCACCAGGGCGCGTTCACGCGGATCGGCGCGCCAGCGTGATCGAGCGCGGCGCCGCGCTCTATATGCGCCCCCAGCGCTTCCACGAGATCGACGAAATCCCTGATCGTGCAGAGATGTATGTTGGGCGTGTCGTACCAGGCGTGCGCCAGAGTGGTGGTCTGCGGCATGCGGCCTTTGGCCAGCAGCGACAGGCGCACTTTCCAATGGCCGAAATTGGGGAAGGACACGATCGCCCGCCGGCCGATGCGCAGCATGTCGACGAGCACCTGCCGCGGGTGATGCGTCGCCTGCAAGGTCTGCGAGAGAATCACATAGTCGAATCCGTCGGTCGGATAGTCGCGCAGATCGGTGTCGGCGTCGCCTTGAATGACCGACAGGCCCTTGGCGACGCAATCATTGACGCCGCGCTGCGACAATTCCACGCCGCGTCCGTCGACCTGCTTGGTCTCGGCCAGCAATTGCAGCAGCGCGCCATCGCCGCAGCCGACGTCGAGCACGCGGCTGCCGGGCGCGACCATCGCCGCGACGGCGGCGAGATCGAGGCGGACCGAGCGCGCCTGCGCGCTCTGCGGACGCGCCTGCTCGCTCTGCGGAAAGGAGGGGGCGTTCATCGGCTCGAACCTCCCGAGACCCGCGGCAGGCCGCGCGCCGCCGCGGCGGCTTCGAGAAAGCCGCGCGTCGTCGCGATGAAATCCGGCTCATAGACGAGAAACGCGTCATGGCCCTTGTCGCTGTCGATCTCGACGAAGGAGACCGAGGCGCCGCCGGCGTTGAGCGCATGCATGATGGCGCGCGAGGCGGAGGTCGGATAGAGCCAATCGGTGTTGAAGGAGACGACGCAAAAACGCGTCTTGGTTCCCTTGAACGCCTGCGCCAGCGAGCCGCCGTAATCGGCCGCGAGATCGAAGTAATCGCAGGCGCGCGTGACATAGAGATAGGAATTGGCGTCGAAACGGTCGACGAAGGCCATGCCCTGATGACGCAGATAATTCTCGATCTGGAAATCGGCGTCGAAGGAGAAGGTGGGCGCGGCGCGGTCCTGCAGCTTGCGGCCGAATTTGCGTTGCAGCGCCGGCTCCGAGAGATAGGTGATATGCGCGGCCATGCGCGCGACGGCGAGGCCTTTCTCCGGCCTTATCCCATATTCGAGATAGCGCCCGCCGCGCCAGTCGGGATCGGCCATCACCGCCTGACGGCCGACCTCGTGAAACGCGATATTCTGCGACGAATGCTTGGGCGCGGTGGCGATCGGCATGGCCGAGAACACGCGCTCGGGATAACTCGCCGCCCATTGCAGAACCTGCATGCCGCCCATCGAGCCGCCGGCGACGCAGAACAGCGTGTCTATGCCCAGATGATCGATCAGCATCGCCTGGGCGCGCACCATGTCGTGAATGGTGACGACCGGAAAATCGAGCCCATAGGCGCGGCCGGTCGCGGGATTGATCGAGGACGGACCCGATGTGCCGAGGCAACCGCCGACGACATTGGAGCTGACGATGAAAAATCGCTCCGTGTCGAAGGGCTTGCCGGGACCGACCATCACATCCCACCAGCCCGGCTTGCCGGTCAGCGGATGCACATTGGCGGCGTGCTGGTCGCCGGTCAGCGCATGGCATAGCAAAATGGCGTTGGAGCGCTGGGCGTTCAATTCGCCATAGGTCTGATAGGCGATCGTCAAAGGCGCGACGCAGCCGCCTCCGTCGGTGAGGAGCGGCTGGTCCAGCGGGAACTCGACGATGCGCCCATTGAGCGGGTCCGAAGAGGACAACGTCTCTATGGCAGGAAGCGCATTGGCCAAATTCTTCTCTCCTGTTCGATATGCCGAACATTTTGTTCGGCAGCATCGACGGCCGAGGGGAGAGTGTCAAGGCCTCGGGCGTCAGGGTCCTGGGCGATCGACCCTCACCGCGCCGTTGGCTTGGGCGGCCCGGCGAACGCCTGGGGCGGCAGCGCCGGATCGAGGCGGACCGAGGCCGCGCGGGCCTCTATGGGCCTCGCCGGCTCGCTATAGCGACGAACCTCGGTCGTCGTCTCCTCGTGGCGATGGGCGGGCCGCGCCCTGACCTTATGGGCGAACGGCCGCTTCGTCGGAGCGGCGATGCTCGCCACCGTTCCCGGCGCCGCGAGCCGGTCGCCGGCGGCGGGCGTCGGGGCCGGAGCGTCGACGCCGTTGCGCGCGGCTTCGACGACGCGCTCCACATTGGCGGCCTCGGTGGCGCGCAGCCGCGAGAACCAATCGGCGAGCTGCTGCTCGGCGACGCCCTTGCGGCACAGGCGCAACCGGATCGAGGCCGGGATCTCGTCGCCGCGGACGATCGTCGTGGCGGCGGCCTCGGGGCGGGCGACGGCGCGCAGATCGTCGACCCATTGCCAGGCGAAGGCGCAGCGCGTCCCTTCCGGCCCCGGCCCCACAGCGAGGCCGAAGGGGCCGAGCTCATTGCGCAGCGGCTTGGCGAGGATACGCATGCGCGTCGTCGGGAAGCGCATCGCCAGCTCCTGACGCACCCCCTCCTCGGTCGGCCTGCCCATCGGGATCTCGCCCTCGCGGCCGCTCCCCGCCGGGGCCACGCGCATGTCGATCGTCAGCTCGTTCCAGCCCTTGCCCATCAAAGCGCGGTCGAGCGCGACGCTCTGGCGCCAGCCATTGGCGTAGCGGCGCTCCTCGAGGCCGCCGCGCACGCGCGCCTCGGCGGGCAGCGCCAGAATGGAGGCGGCGCCGCTGCGCGCCTCGACGCCCTGCGCCGCCGGCGGGCCGGCGGTGGCGCCGGTCGGCGTCGGATCGACGGCGAGAACGCCGCGCGTCGGCATGGTCGAGCAGGCGGAGAGGCCGAGCGCCAAAATCAGCAGCGGCGGCGAATGTCTCGAAAAATGTCTCATGACGCAATCTCCGAAAGGATCAACGGGTCTGGCTCTGCTTGGCCGACGGGAGGGAGAGCATAGCGGCGAGGTCCGGCGGCGGCGGCGCGGCGCCGTAACGGTTGCGGGGCGCCATGGCGGTCGCGACATGCTCGGCCGCGCTGGCCGAGAGCTTGGTGGCGGCGTCGGCCTTCTGCTGGCCGATCCAGGCCGGATCGGCCTCCTGATTGGCCCATTGCGTGCCGAGCGGCGCGACCTGCTCGGAGGCCGGCGGCCAAGTCGCGAGATCGACGGCGTTCCAACCCGGCGAGAGAATGAACCCATAGCGCTCGGACGGCATCGGGCCGACGCCCGGCACGCGCCGCGCCACCAGCGGCGCCTTGCCGGGCGCCGGCTCCGGCCGCAGGCCGACGGGCGCGGCGACCGCGATCGGCGCCGGCGGCGCGAAGGCCGAGCGCGCGGCGACGACCGAGGACAAAGGCGCGAAGCGCAGCGGATTTTCCGCCGTGACGGCGATCGGGAATTTGCCGCGCACAGCTTTCAGCACGCGGTCGCGATCCTGCGTCTGCGCGGCCAGCTTGGCGGCGTCCGGCGTCGTCGTCTCCTTCTTCTCGACCTCGACGCGTAGCCGATCGCGCTCCGCCGCGAGCGCCGGGCCCGCCGGCCCCGGGACGATATAGCCGGCCATTTTCACCGCCGGCCCATGCGCCTTGGCGGCGACGCGCGAGTCGCAAGGGAAGGGCGGATGATAATAATCATCCGCGAACAACAGCTCGACGACCTTCGGAAACAGGCCGTCATAGCGGTTGATGAGCTCCAGCGCCTCCTTGTCCTTGCGCAAGCGCTTGAGCGTCAGCACATAGCCATAGACGGTCGCCTCTTTCGGGAACCAGGCGACCGCGCGCTCGAACCAGAAACGCGCGACGTCGAACTGGCAGGAATTATAGGCGTACCAGCCGAGGCCCTGCGCGCCCTCGCCCGAGGCCGATTCGATCGTCACCGCCGCATAGCGGGCGAGCCGCGCCGGCTCGACATAGGCCGGCGTCTCCTGCGTGAGATCGCGCTCGAGCAGGTCGAGAAAAAGGATGCCATTGTTCACCAGCGGCGCGCGCCAGGCGTAGGAGACCTCCTCCGCCTCGCGCCGCAGATCGAGCGCGCGCAGCGTATGGGCGAGGCCATGCGCGATCATCGCGTCGCCGCCATTCTCGATCGCCGCCTTGAAGGATTCGAGCGCGGCGCGGAAATCGCGGCGCTTATATTGCAGCCAGGCGACGAGGCCGAGCTGCTGCGGCGCGCGCGTCAGTCTGGCGAAGCTCTCGAAGCGCTGCAGCTCGTCGGCGGAAATCTCGTCCTTGCGCTCGTCGCGCAGCACGGCGACGATGCGCGCGCGGGTGATGTCTATGGCGACGGGGACGAATTCGTCATCCGGCCCTTTGGAGGTCTTGCGCGCCTCGACGAGCAGCGCCTCGACATCGCTCATATGCAGCGTGGCCATCGCCTTCTGCATGGTGGCGAGGCGCAGATGCTTGTCCTCGTTGGAGGCGAAGATCGCCTTATAGACGTCGGCGGCCTCATTGATCTGGCCGGTGCGCGCGAAGGCCTCGGCGATCGCCCATTGCGCCTCGACATCGGCGTTGGCCGCGAAATAGCGGCTGTCGCGCGCGAAGGAGGCGATGTCGAGCCAGCGCCCCTCGCGCCAGAAGGCGAAGATCGTATTGCGCTGCTCCTTTTGCTCGAGCTTGCGCAACAGATCCTCGGAGGGGCGCCAGCCGGGCATGTCCTTGCGGCGCGCCGCGATCGTCTCGTGCAATTCGTCGAGCTTGTCGGCCGAGAAGAGCTCCCAAAGCCCCGCCTCGTCTATGTCGCCGCGGCGCGGACCGTAGAGATCGGCCGGCGGCTCGAAATTGGGATAGAGACGGCGCAGCCGCGAGAATTCGGCGCGAACGCGCGCGCGCTGATCGAGCGCCGCGTAATAGCGCAGAGCGAGATCGTCGGGCTTCTCGCGCTCGGCGGATGGAGCGTCGGCGCGGGCCGGCGCGACGAGGATGGATTGCGGCGCGGCGCCTTGAGCGCGGAGCGCGAAAGGGACCGCCGAGAGAGAGACGGCGCAGGCCGCGACGAGGAGGGCTCTCAATTGGTGAGACACGACGGATACCTCATTTGCGCCGCGAGCAGCGCCAACAGATGCAGAGTGGCGGGGTAATAGTCTTCATCGGCCTTGGGAGCGGCGAAGTCTGCGGGCAGCTTGGCGCCGTCGACGACGCAGCCGACCAGCGCGGCGATCGAGGCGATGCCCGCCCCGCCGAACTGGCCGACGTCATTGCCGGTCAAGACGTCGACGATCGGCGGCGCCGCCTTGGCGCGCTGCGCCCAGGCGAGGAAAGGCGCGTATTGGGCGCGCTCGCCGACGCCCGCCCAGGCGAGATAGAGCGGGATGCGCACGGCGTTATAGGCGAACTCCGGCGCGAAGCCTTCGGCCGGCCGCGCCCGCCAGCCTTCGAGCGCGACCCAATCGGCGGGCAGGGCCTGCGGCGTCGGCCGCGTCGCCTCGAGCAGATCGAGGCCCGTCTGAGTGAGGCCCGCCCAATCCACCTCCGGCGCGACGCTGTCCAGCCGCGCAAAGGCCGGGAAGACGTAATAGGAGAGATTGACCACCGGTCCGTCGGAGCGGTCCGAGGCGTTGAAGCCGGCGACCGCCGGCAGCAGCAGCGCGCCGATCTTCGTCTTGAACAGCACCACTTTGCGCGACAGCTCCACGGCGATGCGCCGCCCCGCCATGCGATAAGGCAGATCGTCCCAATGATCGGCCGCTTCCGCCAGCGCCCAAGCGATCAGCAGATCGCCGTCCGAAGCATTGTTCATATCGCCGACGGCGGGTCGATGCTGCGGATCGAAGCGCCAGGCGACGAGCTCGTCGTTGCGCACCATGAGATTGGCGCGCGTCCAGCCCCATAGGCGATCGAAGGTTGCGCGATCATTGGCGGCGACGGCGAGCAGCATGGCGTAGCCCTGCCCCTCGCTATGGCTGACCTGATCATTGGCCGTGTCGATGACGCGGCCCTGCTCGGCGATGAAGCGCTTCTTATAGGCTGTCCAGGCGTCGGGCGCCTTGAGCGCGCCGCCGAGCTTCATCTTATGCGCGTCGAGCGAGAGCGGGACGCCGATCGCCGCGGCGATCTCGGCGAGAGGCTCCGCGCGCGGCGCCGTCGGCGCCGAGGCGACCGCGAGGCCGAGAGCGGCGAGGGCCGCGAGGGACAGAATTCTCATCGCGAGCTCCTTCCGATATTGCGCGTCAGCCAGCGCGTCGAAGCGGCGAAGAGCGCCGCGGCGAGAATGGCGAGGCCGACATAGACGCCGGGATGCAGCGACATCCAGCCGGCGGCGATGAGCCTGAGATTGCCGAAAGAAAGCGGACGCGTGACGATGAAGCGCGGACTGTCGGCCGCGGTCGCCGCAATGGAAGCATTGGTCATGTCGAGCATGGCCAGCTGGCCCTGCACGCGGCGCGTGACGCGCGGATCGACGAGACAGGCGGAGGCTTCCGCCAGCGTCGCGGCGTTGGGCGCGGTGACGATGGTCCAGACGTCCTTGGCCGTGTCGCCGGTGATCGTCTGGCTCATCGCCAGCGAGGCGTGCTGCGTGGCGGCGCGGTCGGCCGCCTCCGCCTCGAAGCCGGCGCGCAACCATTGCGCCGCATCGGCGACGCGCGCGGCGCTCCAGGCGCCCGCGACGCGCAGCCGCTCGACGACGCCATAGCCCCAGCGCCCCTCGCGGCGCAGATCGTCGCGCCAGGCCTCGAGCAGATCCTGCTCGCCCTCGCCGCGCTCTATGCTTCGCCGCACCGAGCCGACGGGCGCGAAATCGAGGCGCTCCGGCTCGCCGGCCGGCGCCGCGGTCGCGGGCATGGCCTGGGCGGTGATCGTCTTGTCGAGCATCATGCGCGGCGCGTAGCAGGCCATGGGGAAATTGCGCTGCAACACGAAGCGATTGCGCGCGGCGATCTCGAGCTGCGAGAGACGCTTCTCCGAGGCCTTGCGGCGATCGGCGGTCAGATGCGGACCCCAGGCCTCGCGCAGCATGTCCGCCGGCATGTCGAGACGCTGCAGCAGCGCGGCGTCGAACGAATCGAGCGGCGCCACGGCGAGCGTCGGCCCCTGGCCCTCGCCCGGCGGCGTATCGACGATCTCGAAATCGATCGGCTTGCCGGCGGCGATGGCGAAATGCGCGACGATCGTCGCCGCCGCGCCGACCGCGTCGGAATCGAGCGAGGGCATATAGAGCTTCGGCCGCCCTTTGGAGCCGGCGTAAGGGAAACCGCCACTCGCCGTCACCGCCAGATCGGGCATTCGCGCGATGCGCGCGATCGGCGGCAGCTCGATCTCCGTCTCGTCGAGGAACAGGAAGCGCTTGGCCGCGCGCAGCGAGGCGAGCGGATCGCAATCGGCGTCCTGGCTCGTCGGCACATGCGCCTCGATCTCGATGCGATTGAGGCCTGGCTTGAGAAAGCCGAGCGGCAGCGGCAGCGGATTGTCGCGGAACACCTCGCCCGAGGCTTTCAAGAGATTGAGGCTGACCGCCGTGCGCTCGTCGACCTTGACGACGATCTGCGCATTGGAGTCGAGCCCGGCCGCATAGCCGCCGGCGAGGCGCAGCAGCGCATTGCCGTAATCCGCCGCATAGAAATCCGGCGGCATGACGATGTTGAAGGCGGCGCGATAGAGATGGCCGGTGAACTCCTCGCTGGCGACGCCGAGATCGCGCAGCTTCACCTTGCGGCCGCCATCGAGCCGATAGCCGGGAAAAGCGGCGGTGGCGCGCAATCCCTGCGGCGAGCCCTTGGGCGCCGGCGAGACGAGCAGGCGGCGGATCGCCTCGTCGACCTGCGCCGAGGTCGCGCCCGTCACGACGATGCTGGCGCGCCGTCCGGGCGCCGCCGGCAGCACGAAAGCGCGCGGCTCGTCGATCGGGCCGGCGCGCGAGAGATCGACTCTGCCGGCGAGCTCGGCGACCGCGCCGACGAAGAGATTGGCGCCATAGCGCCCGCCGGCCGCGGGGCCCGCGTCGACGACGGGCTGCTCGAAACGCCCGGCCAGCGAGATCGCCTGCGCCGCGCGCAACATGCGCTCGATCTCGAAGGGGCGCGCATTGGCGCCGAGCACGGCGCGGATCGGCAGCGCGCCCTGCTCGTCCGGCGGCAGCGCGCCGAGATCGGCGAGGCTGGCGACTCCGGCGTCGTCCTCCGGCAGCACGAGGCCCGTCTCGGTCGGATCGATCTGCGTCCACAATTCGTAAGTGGCCTCGAGCGAGCAATCGACGCGATGGCGCTGGCTCGTCGAGAGCCGCACCGAGTTGAAGCCCGGCCGCATCACGCCCGGCGGAATGTCGAAGACGATGGTCTCGACCTCCTGCACCGCGCGGATCGGCGTGTCGCCGATCGTCTGATCATTGATCGTCAGCGTCAGCGCCGAGGCTTCCGGCATCACCGACACGGCGGCGAGATAGCCGACGCGAAATTGCAGCCGACGCGACGCCTGCGCCTCGGTGACATAGATCGGCCATTCCGAGGCGCCGATCTCGCCGGCGAGGCGATAGCCCTGAATATTATTGGTGAGATGCCGCAGCATCGCGCCGGCGATGGGCGGCCGCGGCGCCAGTGGAGGAGCCGCTACGGGCGCAGGCGATGGCGCGTGCGCCGGGACGGCGGCGGGCGTCGCGGGAATCTCGACGGCGGCGACCTCGCGAGACGGCGC
This sequence comes from Methylosinus sp. is20ea, assembly GCF_059718135.1. Taxonomy (NCBI): domain Bacteria; kingdom Pseudomonadati; phylum Pseudomonadota; class Alphaproteobacteria; order Hyphomicrobiales; family Methylocystaceae; genus Methylosinus; species Methylosinus sp. is20ea. Next base: position 1,408,709 of record NZ_AP046088.1, read on the forward strand.
GCGTGCGGCGAAATGCGCGGGGACGATCGGCTGGAGGCCGGAGACGGACGGCCTCGGCCTGTCGAATTTCAAACGGAACAGCTGCTCTTGCGGCGCCGTCGTGAAGATCGCCTGGGCAAAGGCCGCGATCGGCGTCAGCGCCGTCGTGGTCGCGAGCAGAGCGGCGAGGACTCGGAACTGCATCTTGGCACTCATTTTTTTCGAGAATGTCTTGTTTTTCGAGAATGTCTTGCGAGCGAGAGGATCAGATTTTCTCATCGGTGGAGGAGCGCTTGCGCTCTATGGCGGGCGGCCTTCTCTCCTGCGTCGAACTGCTTTCCTGCGCCGGGACTCTTTCCTGCGCCGGCGCTCGCAGACGCGGCTGGCGACGGCCGATGAGGGTGGAGAGATCGGCGAAGGGCGGCGGCTCGCGCAGCGAGGGATCGCCGGCGCGCGGGCGCAGATAGGCGAAGGCGCGCAAAGGCTCGATCGCGCCCCACCAGAGAAACTGCACCGTGCCGGCGACAATGCCCTTGTGCTTGCGGCGCGCGGCGAGGAAGCGCTCGAGCGCGGAGGCGTCGCCATACATGAGATCGGCGAGCGCGAGATAATCCTGCGGCTGCGAAAGCGCGAAGGCGACGGCGCGGCGTCCGTCCGGCGCGACGCTCACGATGCGCGCGGCGAGGCTCGGGCGGCGCGCGGCGTCGACGCAGGAGTCGATGAAGAGACGCCCCTCCGAGAGCTTCGCGGCGGCGAGCGCCTCGGCGTCGGCGTCTGTCGCGGCGCGCAGGCGGCAGCCGCCGGCCGAGACCTCCTCTATGGCGACGCGAATATGCGCCTCGCCGAGAGTCAGCGCCCCGCGACGCTCTACGGCAAGATGGGGATGCGTCTCGCGACGGCGACGCTCCGCCACGGCGCCGAGCGCGACGCCGGCGGTGACGAGATTGAACATGTTCCACAGGCCGACGAAGAACATCAGCTGGCGCACGCCCGGCTCGGCGACGCAACGATAGACGGCGACGACGGCGGCGAGCGCGAGCAATCCATAGATGGCGAAGAAGGGCCAGGCGAATTCGGAGAGGCGATCCTGCGTCGGCGCCGAGCCTTTGGCGGTCACCTCGAAGGACGGGCTGCGCGGCCGCAGAAAGACCGAGACGATCGCCTTGGACAGGAACACGCCCTGGCAATATTCATAGAGTTCCGACACCCAGGGCCAGCGCACCTTGCCGAAGAGATAATTCTGCAGCATCGCATTCACGACGACATAGGTCGCGGTATAGGCGATCGCCTCTTCTATGTTGGAGACGAAGATCTTCACGTCGAAGAGGATGAAGGCGAGCGGCGCCAGCATGAAGACGAGACGCGGGAAGGGAAAGAACCAGAAGCTCATGCTCGACAGATAGCCGAGCCGCTGCAAGGGCTCGAGGCCGTGCTTCAGCAGCGGATTGCGCAGCAGGAAGATTTGCAGCATGCCCTGACACCAGCGCACGCGCTGGCCGATGAAGGCGGCGAAAGTCTCCGGCTGCAATCCAGCGACGAGCGGCTTGTCGACATAGACGCTGGTCCAGCCGCGCGCATGCAGCTCCAGCGCCGTCTCGCAATCCTCGGTGACGGAGACGCCGGAGAAGCCGCCGGCCTCATCCAGCGCGGCGCGGCGCAGCAGCGCAGCCGAGCCGCAGAAGAAGGCGGCGTTCCATTTGTCGAGCCCACGCTGCGTGACGCCATAGAACATCTCGTTCTCGGAGGGCATGCGGCGGAAGGTGCGCAGATTCTGCTCGATCGGATCGGGATTGAGGAAGACATGCGGCGTCTGCACCAGAAAGAGCCGATCATCCTCGAAGAAATAGCCGATCGTCTCGCGCAGGAAGGAGCGGAAGGGCGCGTGATCGGCGTCCAGCACGACGACGATATCGCCGCAGACATGCTCGAGCGCGGCGTTGAGATTGCCGGCCTTGGCGTGCTCGTTACGCTCTCTCGTGAGATAATAGCAGCCGAGCGCATCGCAGAGCTCTTGCAGAGCGGCGCGGCGCGCGCGGGCGCGCTCGGCGATCTGCGGATCGGGATGCGCGCATTTTTGATCCGTGCCGCCGTCGTCGAGCAGGAAGACATTCAGACGATCGGCGGGATAATCCATGGATTTCGCCGCCGCGAGAGTCGTCGCGAGAATGGCGGCGTCCTCGTCATAGCTCGGCACCAGCACGTCGACGACCGGCAGCGCCTCGTCCTCGATCTGCGGCGCCGGCTCGCGCGTCAGCGGCTCGGCGTTGACGACGAGCGTGAGGAACAGCATCGCCACGCAATAGAGCTCGGCGGCGAGCAATATGGAGCCGCAGGTGAGGCCGACCGGATCGGAGAGCGGCGGCAGAGTGGAGGTGACGCGCCAATAGACATAGCGCAGCACCACGAACAGCGCGAGCGCGATGAACAGCTGGCGCGATTCCGGGCCGCGCGCGAATTTCCACAGCGCCGCGAGCAGGAAGATGACGGCGAGACTGGTGACGAGCTGCGCCTGCACGCTGACCGGCTGCGTGGCGAGAGCGACGGCGACGGCGCCGAACAGGAGAAAAGCGAGAAAGCGCAAGGTCGACATGGCGACGCCTTCGATAAAGGACGAATGAAACTGGCCGGCCGGAAAAATCGGCCGTGGAATCAGAAAGCGATATGCGTGTCGAGAATTCCATAGGCGCCGCTGCCGCGCACGCGATCGCGCAGATAGCCGCTGGAGACGCCGATCTGCAGCGCGCCGAATTTCAATCCGGTGACATGCGCGCCGACGCGCCATTGCGCGAAATAATCATCGCCGAGCGCCAGCGCCTCCGGGCCGACATAGACATAATCGGCGAGCTCGACGCCGAATTTCAGCCGCGTGTAGTAAGAATTGTGAACCGTCGAATAATAGGCGATGAGCGCCAGCATGGTGGAGTCGGTCGGCCGCGTGAAGGCCTCGACTCCGACCTTGGCGCCGACGGAAACGCCGCGCACCTGATTCCCCGGATCGAAAGGCGACAGGCTGTGATTCATCACATCCGGGCCGACATAGACAGCGACGCCGCCCTGATTGGTGACGACCTCGTAGCCGACCATGAAGGAGCCGTCCTCGAGCGTTCCATGCACGCGCCCATAGCCGGAATTGCTCGGAATGAAAGCCGCGCCGACGGGGATGAAGACGGGAAGATCGCTCGCGTCATAGGCGTATTTGCCGATGACGGTCGAGACGCGAATGCGCGGGCCGCTCTCCGCGAGCGAGCCGAAAGGCGCGATCTTGCCGATGGCGGCGCCGGCGATGGAGCTGCGCGACGTGCCATCGACAGAAAGATCGATGGAGACGGTCGGCTGAGGCGTAGCAGGAGGGGGCGGCGTCTCCTCTGCGGGAGCGCCCGTATACCAGTCGGCGGCGCGCGCCGTCGACCACATTGCCGCGCACAATACCAGCGGCATAGCCTTTTTCGAGAGCATCATGACTCTTCATTCCCAGGCCCGATCAGGTGACGCGCGCGGGACTATCCGCGATAGCATTCGCGTCTCTCGATCAAGAGCGCCTGACATGGCGCTTCCTTAAGAATGGAGGTTAATGGGACAATCTTTATTGAATCCTTTAGCGCTTCGGAAAGCAGCCGTTATGCCTAACACACGGTACTGCAAAGCTTCGAGCATTGCTGCGGCGGAGCTGGAGCGCGACTTAGACCACTATCCGATCCGATTGGATCGGATAGTGGTCTAGCTTTCTTTCGTTGGAGCGAATTCTGATCGATCGAACGATTCCGTTCGATCGGAAAGCGCTCTAGCCGAGCGCCTCGATCGTGGCCGTGAGATGGTCGAGGTCCGCGTCGCGCGAGAGGCGATGGTCGCCTTCCATCACCAGCGTCAGCACGACGGGATCGCTCGCCAGGCAATCCATGAGCCGCAGCGCATGGCGATAGGGCACGTCCTCGTCGCGCATCCCCTGCAATATATGCACGGGCGCGTCGACGCGAATGAGGTCGCCGAGCATGAGATGCGCGCGTCCTTCCTCGATGAGCCTGCGCGTGATCGGCGTCGGCTCCGGCGCATAGGGCGAGGGGCGCAGCCATGCGCCCTCTTCGAGAATCGCGCGGCGAATGTTTTCGTCGGCGTTCTTCCACAAAAGCTCTTGCGTGAAATCGACGGCGGGCGCGATCAGCACGAGGCCGTGCAAGCGGCGGCCAGTTTCGGCGAGGCGGCGCGCCATCAGCAGAGCGAGCCAGCCGCCCATCGAGCTGCCGACGAGAATCTGCGGGCCGCGCGTCGAAGCGTCGAAGACGGCGAGGCTCTGCGCGAGCCAATCGCCGATCGTTCCATCCTCGAAGCGTCCGCTCGATTCGCCATGGCCGGAATAATCGAAACGCAGGAAAGCGCGCCCCTCACGTTCCGCCCAGGCGTCGAGATGCGAGGCCTTGGCGCCCAGCATGTCGGATTTGAAGCCGCCGAGCAACATGACGCCGGGGCGCTCCGCCCCCGGCCCGCGCGCGGCGCGAAAGCGGCGGGCGATGCGCCAGGGCTCCTGCCCCGCGAGGGCGAGATCGACGAAGCTCAATCCCTCCTCGACGCCGTCCACAGCCATCCACTCCTCCGCGGCGCGGGCGCGCCGACGCTCCAATGAATAAAAATTTCTCGGCTGCTCAATAACATGGTCCGATCTGCGGACCAAAGGGGCCATATTGCCGGCCCATTTCTGAGGCGAAGAAGGCCCCCTCGCCTCTCGACCACGACGACGATCTCGTTTACTGGGCAGATCGGCTCCATGCTAGAGAATTTCCACGGCTTCCCCTCGACCAGCCGCCCGCTCGCGGGTCGGACGATTTTGCAGATCGTGCCCGATCTCCAGTCCGGCGGCGCCGAACGCGCGACGATCGACATCGCCGAGGCGTTGCATTTGGCCGGCGCGCGCGCGCTCGTCGCCTCCGAGGGCGGCCGCATGGTCAGCGAGCTGCAGGCCAAGGGCGGGGTCTGGCTGCCTTTCCCCGCCGCGACGAAGAATCCGCTGTCGATGGCGCTGAACTCCTTCCGCCTCGCGCGCATCTTGCGCGAGGAGGTGGTGGATATCGTCCATGCGCGCTCGCGGGCCTGCGCCTGGGTCGGCCATTACGCCGCACGCCGAGCGGGCGCGCGTTTCGTCACCACTTTCCACAGCATCTATGGCGGCGCCTCGCCCATCAAGCAGCGCTATAATTCGATCATGGCGGCGGGCGATCTCGTCATCGCCAATTCGCATTTCACCGCCTGCCATGTCGCCGCGCTCTATCCGCAGGCCGAGCGGCGCATCGTCGTGATCGCGCGCGGGCTCGATCTGCGCGCCTTCTCGCCCTCCGCCGTCGAACCGGCGCGCGTCGAGCGCGTGCGCGCCTCCTGGGGCGTCGCGCGGCATGAGCGAGTCGTGCTGCTGCCGGCGCGGCTCTCGGCGCGCAAGGGCCATCTCGTGCTCGTCGAGGCGGCGAAGCAACTCGTCGGCGAGGGTCTCTGCGATGTGCGCTTCGTCTGCGTCGGCGACGCGCCCAATGCGGCCTTTCGCGCCAATGTCGATGCCCATATCGCGCGCGCCGGTCTCGCGGGAATCGTGCGCACGCCCGGCTATTGCGCCGATATGCCGGCCGCCTATCTCGCCGCCGCCGTCGCCGTCGCGCCCTCGACGACGCCGGAAGCCTTCGGCCGCATCGCCATAGAGGCGCAGGCGATGGGCGCGCCGGTGATCGTCTCCGATCTCGGCGCCGCCGTGGAGACCGTGCTCGCCTCGCCGCAGGTCGACGCCGCGGATGCGACCGGCTGGCGCGCTCCGGCCGGCGATGCGGCCGCGCTGGCGCGCGCGATTCGCGAGGCGCTGGAGCTGCGCCCCTCCGCGCGGGAGGGGTTGACGAACCGCGCGCGGCTGCATGTGCAGACGCATTTTTCCGTCGAGCGCATGTGCGGCGCGACGCTCGACGCCTATGAGCGTCTGCTCTCGGCAGGCCCATGACGCGCCCATGACGCGCCCGTGGCAGGCCCACGACGCGCGGCTCTCGAGCAGATGCGAAAGAAATGTTTCGACCTTCGCCCTGCGAAGCGGATATTCTCCTTCGATAAAAGATATCTGGCGATCGATCGCGGTGCGACAAAGGGAGTTGGCGGATGGCTTATGATCTCATCGTCATCGGCACGGGGCCGGGCGGCTATGTCTGCGCGATCCGGGCCGCGCAGCTCGGCCTCAAGACCGCCGTCGTCGAGAAGCGCGCCACCCATGGCGGCACTTGCGGCAATGTCGGCTGCATCCCCTCCAAGGCGCTGCTGCACGCCTCGCATATGTTCGACGAGGCGGCCCATGGCCTCGCCGATCTCGGCGTGATCGTCGATCCGCCGCGCCTCGATCTGAAGACGATGATGAAGCACAAGGCCGATACGGTCGCCGCCAATGTCGGCGGCGTCGCCTTTCTGTTCAAGAAGAACAAGATCGATTCATATCATGGCGTCGGCCGCATTCTCGGCGCCGGACGCGTCGAGGTGACCGACGAGAATGGCGGGACGCAGATTCTCGAAACACAAAATATCGTGATCGCGACGGGCTCGGCGGTCGCGCCGCTGCGCGACGTGGACGGCAAGGAGATCGCCTTCGACGAGAAGACGATTCTCTCTTCGACCGGGGCGCTCGAGCTCGACTCCGCGCCCAAGCATCTCGTCGTCGTCGGCGCCGGCGTCATCGGCCTCGAGCTGGGCTCGGTCTGGCGCCGGCTCGGCGCGCAGGTGACGGTCATCGAATATCTCGACCGCATATTGCCGGGCGCCGACGCCGAGATCGCGACGCGCTTCCAGAAGATTCTGGAGAAGCAGGGCTTCGCCTTCCATCTCGCCGCCAAGGTCACCAAGATCGAGAAGACCGCGGAGGGCGTCTCGGTCGCCTACGCCTCCACCAAGGGCGGCGGCGGCACCCCGATCGTCGCGGACGCCGTGCTGATCGCCACCGGCCGCATTCCCTATACGGCGGGCCTCGGCCTCGAGGAGACCGCCGTCGCCACCGAGCGCGGGCGCGTCGTCATCGACGAGCATTTCCGCACGAATGTGCCGGGAATTTTCGCCATCGGCGATGTGGTGCGCGGCGCCATGCTGGCCCATAAGGCCGAGGAGGAGGGCGTCGCCGTGGCGGAAATCCTCGCCGGCCAGGCGGGGCATGTGAATTACGGGGTCATTCCCTCTGTGGTCTATACGATGCCCGAGGTCGCCTGGGTCGGCATGACCGAGGAGGAGGCGAAATCGGCGGGCGTCGCCTATAATGTCGGCAAATTCCCCTTCTCGGCCAATGGCCGCGCGCGCGCCAATCGGCAGACGGAGGGTTTCGTCAAAGTGCTGGCCGACGCCGCCACCGACCGCGTGATCGGCGTGCATATTCTGGGCTCGGACGCCGGCGAATTGATCGCCGAGGGCGGCGTGCTGATGGAGTTCTCCGGCGCGGCCGAGGATCTGGCCCGCACCTGTCACGCGCATCCGACCTTGTCGGAGGCGATCAAGGAAGCGGCGCTCGGCGTCGCCAAGCGCTCGATCCATTTGTGAGCGGCCAGCGCCCCTCGCGGCGCCTGCTTCGGCTAAAAAAAGTTCGCGTCCCCTTCTCCCACTTGTGGGAGAAGGATTCGAGCTGCGAATCTCAGTGCAGACGGAACTCCTCGCCCACCAGCGAGATTTCCGCCGGGCGAATGAGGCCGCTATGCGCCACTTGCACCGAGTGGAGCCGCCCATCGAGACTCCTCTGCCAGAAATCCAGGAATTTGCGCAATTGCGGAAATTCGGGCTGCAGATCGTAGTCCTGCCAGATGTAGGACTGCATGATCGCGGGATGATCGGGCAGACGGTAGAAAATATTTGCCGTCGTCAGCCCATAGCCTTCCAGCATGCGGCGAAATTCGCGCGACGCCATTCGACGCCTCCTCTTCGATCGCGTGAGAACGATAGGTTCGACTGCGATCAAGATGCAAGGAGAATGCCGAATAAACTTTTAAAAACAATATGCTAGCAGCAGAAGCGAGTGAGTGCTGATCGCTGTGGCGTCCGCGCTCCGAACATCGGGGAGCGCGGACGTTGTTCCTCGAGTAATCCGCCTTACTGCACGAGTGTGTCGGCGCCGATCTTGGCGACCTGCGCGTCCTGCTGCGACGTAGCGCCGGAAACGCCGATCGCGCCGATGATCTCGCCCTTATAGACGAGCGGGACGCCGCCCTCGAGCGGGGTGACATTGGGCAGGCTCAGCAGCGCGACGCGGCCGCCGGCGACAGCGTCCTCGAGCGCCTTGGTCGGCCGCTTGAACAGCGCCGAGGTGCGGGCCTTGCGCGTGGCGGTCTCGGACGACGAGGCCTGCGTGCCGTCGAGGCGCTGGAGATAGAGAAGATTGCCGCCGTCGTCGACGATGGCGATCACGACATTCCAGCCGTTCTTGAGAGCCTCCGCCTCGGCGGCGGCGGCCGCTTTCTTGGCGCCGTCCAGTGTGAGTGAAAACTTCTGCTTCACGCCTTTGGTGTCGCCCTCCGCCGAAAAGGCCGCAGGGACGGAGAGGAAGAGGGCGCCGAGCGCGGCGGCGGCCATGACGAAGCGCATTTGTTTGTCTCCATTGTCTATAGAACTACTATATTAGAATATGCGCTTCGGCTTTCGTCAAGGCGCGCGCCGCGCGATTGGGCGGCGCCGCTTGCTTTCGTGGCGGGAGAGTGATCGACTCCTGCGGCGGCTGCGAGAGGTTACGAGACACCAAATGGAAGCATTCGGCCGGCGCCTCATTCGCGCCTTCTGGTTCACGCTGGCGATACTCTTCCTCGTCGAGAGCTGGCTGTGGGACAATGTGAAAATCGCGCTCGTCCGGCTGGCGAGCGCGCTCGGGCTGAAGGAGCTGGAGACGCGGCTGCGCGGCTTCATCGCCGACCTTTCGCCGATGGCGACGCTCGCCGTCTTCGCCCTGCCGGCGATCACGATTTTTCCGTTGAAGCTGCTCGCGGTCGCGGCCATAGCGCATGGCCATGTGATCGCCGGGATCTCGGTGATCCTCGCCGCCAAGACGCTGGCGCTCGGCGTCACATCCTTCCTCTTCGACGCGAGCCGCGAAAAACTGCTGCAGATCGGCTGGTTCGCGAAGCTCTATGAGACCACGCTGCGCGTGAGCCGCTGGGCGCATGCGCGCGTCGAGCCGTTCAAGCAACGGATTCGCGAGGCGAAGGATTTCGTGAAGGCGCGACTTTCCCGCGCTCTGGGCGAGGAAGGCCGCTCGCTGTTCCTGCGCAAGCTCGCCCTGTTGCGCGCCCTCGTGCGCCGCCGCGGCGCGGCCTGACGAGGGCCGTCCGCTCCGCCGCTCAGAGTCTTTTCATGTCGCCGCGTTTCCGACGCCGAACCGGCGTCCACTTCGGCTGGAAACGCTAGCGGCAGAGCGCATAGCCGAGGCAGGCGTCGGCCGAAGCCGCCTGTCCCGAGGTGACGATGATCCATATGCCATAGGCGAAAGCCATGACGAGAACCGCTCCGAGCAGCGACAGCCTCGGCGTCTGACCCATTTTCCCCTCCACCGATCGCCGGCGCCCGTCCCCGCAACGGACGCCGTCAACCTGCCTGAGCCGGAAAATCACGTGCGTGCGCGATCGCACGAAGCGAGAAAACCGGCAGGCTCGCAAGGAAGGAAGGGCGGAAAAAAGAAAAAGCGAGACCTCGTCGGAAATCAATATTTCGGCGACGGAGCGCTTGACGAGATCGATTGAATTCTAAGCAAAATCAAATCGATTTGGCGGGACCGCGGGCGCCGCGCGGATGCGCCGAGCGCCAGGCCTCGAGCAGCCGCGTCTTATCGACCGCGGCATAGATCTGCGTCGTCGAGAGCGAGGCGTGGCCGAGCAGCTCCTGTATGCTGCGCAGATCGCCGCCGCGGCCGAGCAGATGCGTCGCGAAGGAATGGCGCAGCGCATGGGGCGTGGCGCTCGCCGGCAGGCCCAGCGCGCCGCGCATGCGCTCCACGGCGAGCTGCAATATGCGCGGTGAGAGCGGGCCGCCTCGCGCGCCGACGAACAAAGGGCCGCCGCCGAGGTGATAGGGGCACAGCGCGATATATTCCTCCAGCGCGCGGCGAACCGGCTCGATGACCGGAACGACGCGGGTCTTGCCACCCTTGCCGGTGATGGAGACGCGATCGACGGCGCCGATCGGCGCGCGGTCGCGCTTGATCGACAGCGCCTCGGAAATGCGCAATCCCGCGCCATAGAGCAGCGCCAGAGCGGCGGCGTCGCGGGCGAGGATCCAGGGCTCGCGCGCTTCGCCGGCGCGGGTCCTGGCGTCGGTGAGGTCGCGGGCGTCGGCGACGCTCAGCGCCTTGGGCAGGCTGTGCGGCTTTTTGGGCGCGCGGACGGCGCCGAAGACATCGGTCTTGGCGAGGCCCTTTTTCTCGAGGAAACGCATGAGTGAGCGCACGGCGGCCAGCGCCCGCAGCAGCGAGCGATTCTCGAGCCCCTCCGCGCGGCGGCGCGCCATGAAGGCGCGTATGTCGGCGGGAGTGAGCGCGCTCAATGTGGCGGCGTCGGCCGGGGCGCCGCGATTCTCGGCGAGAAAGCCCAGGAAAAACCGCGCGTCGCGCGCATAGGCGTCGAGCGTGTGGCGGGAGGCGCGCCGCTCGCCGGCGAGATGGTCGAGCCAGGCTCCGGCCTCCGCCACGACATCGGGCGCCGCCAAAAAGGCGGCGCCCGATCGCTTGGTTGCGGCTCTTGGGGAATCGCGCATGGCGATAAGTGGTGACGCCCGCGGATAAAGGAAGGGTAAAGCAGGCCCGCCCGCGAGGCTCAGCCCTTCGCCTCGGCCTTCGCTTTTTCCAGCAATTCGTCGAGGGTGCGGCGAAGCTGATGGTCGGACTGGTCGACGCCGGCGGCGGTGAAATCGGCCCTCACTTTGGATAAGACCAACTCGTCCGCATTGGCGGAGGCCTCGGCCGTCACCAGCGCCTCGGCGTAGGCCTCGGCCTCCGGGCCTGTTTTGCCGAGTTTTTCCGCGGCCCAAAGGCCGAAAAGCTTGTTTCGCCGCGCCTCGGCGCGGAACTGGAGCTCCTGCTCATGGACATAGCGCTTCTCGAATGATTCTTCCCGGTTGTCGAATGTGCTCATGGCAACCCTCGGATGCTTTGTCGGCCCGCGCTGATCAGGCCCATTTCTGGATGTAGGCGATTCGATCTAAAATCCAATGACGTTCACGCAATTAACGAGAATTTCAGTCAAGTTGTGTCCGCCCCTCGATTCGGTTAGTCTGGCGTCGCGGGTTGTAACGGCCGCTGGAACAGGATAGGACCCGGTTCCATCCGCGGCTATTGCGAACGCCGCTTCGGACGGACGTCCCTTCTCCCGAGCTCGCGCTCTGGTCGGGGCGGCGGTCGTTTCCGGAGCCGAACCGAGGAGCCACGGGCCCGTCAATGGATTTTCTCAAGCCCCGGTTGATCCCGATGAATCGCCGCCGCCGCATCTACGAAGGCAAGGCCAAGGTCCTCTATGAGGGCCCGGAGCCCGGGACGTTGATCCAGCATTTCAAGGACGACGCCACCGCGTTCAACGCCAAGAAGCACGAAGTCATCGACGGGAAGGGCGTCCTCAACAATCGCATCTCGGAATTCGTCTTCCAGCACCTCAACGACATTGGCGTGCCGACGCATTTCATCCGCAGGTTGAACATGCGCGAGCAGCTGATTCGCGAGGTCGAGATCGTTCCGCTCGAGATCGTGGTGCGCAATGTCGCAGCCGGCTCGCTGTCCAAGCGCCTCGGCATGGAGGAAGGCACGCAGCTGCCCCGCTCCATCATCGAATTCTACTACAAGAACGACGCGCTCGACGACCCGATGGTCTCGGAAGAGCACATCACCGCCTTCGGCTGGGCGAGCCCGCAGGAGATCGACGACATCATGGCCTTGGCCATTCGCGTCAATGATTTCCTCTCCGGCCTCTTCCTCGGCGTCGGCATCCGCCTCGTCGACTTCAAGATGGAGTGCGGGCGGCTGTGGGAAGGCGACATGATGCGCATCGTCGTCGCCGACGAGATTTCTCCCGACTCCTGCCGGCTGTGGGACATCAAGTCCAACGACAAGCTGGACAAGGACCGCTTCCGCCGCGACATGGGCGGCCTCGTCGAGGCCTATACGGAAGTGGCGCGCCGTCTCGGCATTCTGCAAGAGAACGAAACGCCCCGCCCGAGCCAGCCCAAGCTGGTGCAGTAAAGCGGAATCATTCGGCGCGAATCCTTCTCCCACTCGTGGGAGAAGGTGGCCCTCGCGTCAGCGAGGGTCGGATGAGGGCTCGCGCCGCGCGAGGCCGAATCTTTCCCGGAAATCGTCAGGCGCCCTCATCCGACCCCGCTTCGCGGGGCCACCTTCTCCCGCAGGCGGGAGAAGGAAACGCGCGCCTTCCTGAATCTCGATCTATCCGAGTCACGGCCGCTCACTGCGCGGCGAGCTTGATCTCGGGATAGGTACAGCGCTCGCGGCTCTCCACATCGACATGCAGATGCTGTGGCGGCTCCACGAAGGGGATGCCCAGCGTGTGCCACACATCGACCACCGCCTCGACCAGAGCGACGATATGCTCCGGCGTATGGCGCGGCGTCGGCGTGATGCGCAGACGCTCCGATCCGCGCGCGACGGTCGGATAGTTGATCGGCTGAATGTAGATGTCGTGGCGCTCGAGCAGCATGTCGCTCGCCGCCTTGCACAGCTCGGCTTCGCGCACCATCACCGGCACGATATGCGAGCCATTCTCCAGCACCGGCAGGCCGGCCGCGGCCAACGCATGTTTGGTGATATGCGAGGCGCGCTGATGGGCGGCGCGCAGATCGGAGCGTGTCTTCAACACGCGAACGGCGGCCGTCGCCGCGGCGGCCACGGCCGGCGGCAGGGCGGTGGTGAAGATGAAGGAGGCCGCATAGCTGCGAATGGCGTCGATCACGACGCGGTCGCCCGCCACATAGCCGCCCAGCGTGCCGAAGCCCTTGGCCAGCGTGCCCTCGATGACGTCGATGCGATGCATCACGCCCTCGCGCTCGCAGATGCCGCCGCCGCGCGCGCCATACATGCCGACGGCGTGGACCTCGTCGATATAGGTCATTGCGCCATGACGCTCGGCGAGCGCGGCGATCTCGGCGACCGGGGCGATATTGCCATTCATCGAATAGAGGCTCTCGAAGACGATGAGTTTGGGCCGATTTCCGGCCTCGACGAGCAGCTCCTCGAGATGGGCGAGATCATTGTGGCGGAAGATCTTGCGCTCGGCGCGCGAGCGCCTGACGCCCTCGATCATGGAATTGTGGTTGGAGGCGTCGGAGAGAATGACGCAATCGGGCAAGAGATCGGCGATCGTCGAAATGGCCGCGAGATTGGAGATCCAGCCGGAAGTGAAGACGAGCGCGGCCTCCTTTCCGTGGAGGTCGGCGAGCTCGCTCTCGAGCTCCACGATCGCATGGCTGGTGCCGGAGATGTTGCGCGTGCCGCCGGCGCCGGCGCCGACGCGCGAAGCGGTCTCCACCATTGCGGCGATCACCTCCGGGTGCTGACCCATGCCGAGATAATCATTGGAGCACCACACCGTCACATCGCGGGTGGAACCGTCGTCGCGATGCCAGACCGCTTGTGGGAACGTTTCGACGCAGCGTTCGAGATGGGCGAAGACCCGGTACCGACGTTCCTCCTGGAGACGAGTGACTGCCGTCTCGAAAAAGCGCCGATAGTCCATGTGACGACCCTTTATGCCGCGATAGGGGGACGGATACGCTTCGCCCCTCGCGAGATCGCCGCGCGCTCTGACCGCGCTGCTCCCGCTTTGTGCGTTTTGCTACATAAACCATCTGAAGAGGCTTGGCGAGAGGCAGATCGTCGCGCCGAGACGAAGTCATGAAAAGGCCATGAATCCTTTTCTCTCCGCGAGCGTGAGCGTGAAAGAATTTCCCGTTTCGGGACCAAAATCTATTTTGCATCGCACAAAGTCTCGAGCGGCAATCTCGCCTCGAGCAGCGCGCCGCGCGGAGATGCGGAGTCGAATGTCAGCCGGCCGCCGAGCGCGGCGACGCGTTCGCTCATGCCGCGCAAGCCGATGCCTTCGCGCACGCCATTCGCGACGCCGGCGCCGTCGTCGCGCACGGCGACGCGCAATTCGCTTTTGCCGCCCGAAAAAATGCGCTCCACCGTCACATCGACCTGCGAGGCGCTCGCATGGCGGAACACATTGGTCAGGCCTTCCTGGACGATGCGATAGGCGGTGAGCGCGATCGACTCGTCGAGCGGCTTCCCCGCCTCCGCGACATGCAGCCCGACGGCGACCTTCGGATCGAGATCGCGCCAGCCCTGGGCGAGCGCCTGCAGCGCGCCGTCGAGGCCCATCTCGTCCAGAGCCGCCGGCCGCAAGCGTCCGAGAATGCGCCGATTGACCTGCTGCAGCGCGCCGAGCTGCCCGTCGATAGTCAGGCAATCTTCCCGACGCGCGCCCTCGAGCTTGCGGGCCAGCGCGCCGAGCCCGGCGCGGATGCTGAAGAGAAAAGGGCCGATCTCGTCATGCAGATCGCGGGCGATGTCGCGCCGCTCCTCGTCCTGGACATGGATGATGCGCTCGACCAGCGCGCGATTTTCCGCGTCGAAGCGCGCGAGCGTCTCCGCCAGCGCATCGACTCCGCTGGCGATGGCGACGAATTCCGGCGCGTCGCCGGCGACCATGCGCACGCTGCGGTCGCCGCGCTCGAGCCGCTGCAGCGCCTCGACCAGCGTCGAGACGGGCGCGAGCGCGCGCGCGACGACGACCGACACGACGCCGAAGCCGGCCAGCGCCAGGGCCGCGGCGCCCAGCGCCAGCATGCCGACCTCCTCCCAGATCTCGTCGATCTCGTCGCCGGGATCGGCGGCGAGCGCCAGCCCCCCGCGCAGGCGGCCGCGGCCATCGAGGGCGATGCGCGTCACGCTGGGCGGGCCGGCCACCAGCGCCGCGAACCAGGAGGGCGCGCGCCGGCCACCCCCGGCCAGCGCCCTCTCCTCATCCGAGCCCGCCATGAAAATGTGAATGTGCCGCAGCCGCTCGACATCGGCGAGGCGGCCGCGCAGAGCGGGAAGAGGATCATCGCTCTCCTCGACGCTGGCCAGCGTCGTCGCCACGAATTCGCGGGCGAGGCGGGCGGTGCTCTCCGATTCGGCGCGCACGCGCGAGGCGGCGTGCAGCATCAAGAGCCCGACGCCGAGAGCGAGGCCGGCCGCGAGCGTCGCGCCGAGCAGCGCCAGCAGCCGGGCGCGCAACGACAATCCTTTCAGCATGGGGACCCGCCTTTGCAATGCGCGGCGACTTTACGTAAGGGTAGCGCCCGGTCAATCCGTTCCGGCGCTTTGCAACGAAGCGTCCTGAAAACGAGGCGTCACGAGCGATGAGATGCGTGTCCTGATCGTCGACGATCATCCGATCATCGTCTCCGGCTGCGCTTCCATGCTCTCCGGCGAGGGCGACATAGAAGCGCGCGACGCCGGCGACGCCGAAGCGGCGCTCGCCATTTTCGTCGAATGGCGGCCGGACGTCTCCGTCGTGGACATCAACCTCCCCGGCGCCTCGGGCTTCGAGCTGACGCGCCGCATGCTGCGTCACGACGCCGAGGCGCGCATCGTCATTTTTTCCATGAATGACGATCCGATCTTCGCCGCGCGGGCGATCGAGGCCGGCGCGCGCGGCTATGTGACGAAGAACGACGATCCTTTTCTGCTGCTGAGAGCCGTGCGCGAGGTCGCCGCCGGCGGCGTGTTCCTGATGCCGCGGCTCGCCAATCGCCTCGCCTTCGACAAGACCGCGGCGCTCGCCAATCCTCTGGCGGAGCTGAGCACGCGCGAGCTGGAGATATTGCGCATGCTCGGCAAGGGCTCGAGCATGACCGAGATCGCCGATGCGGTGCATGTCTCCTACAAGACGATCGCCAACACATGCTCGCTGCTGAAGCGCAAGCTCGGCGCGCGCACGCCGATGGATCTGGTGCGCATCGCGATCGAGCAGCGGTTGGCGTGAGGGGCGTTTCTTCCTTCTCCCGCTCGCGGGAGAAGGTGTCGCGCGAATGCGCGACGGATGAGGGCTCGAACGCGCTCGCTTTCTAAAATGTCCCGAGCGTGACGTCCGAAATTTCCCGAGCATAATCGACATTCTGAACACGCGGCGCCCTCATCCGACCCTCGCTGACGCGAGGGTCACCTTCTCCCGCGAGCGGGAGAAGGAGCGCGCACGGAGAGTCAGACCAATTCCTTGGCCAGTCTGTTCTCGACGGCGATGCGGATCAAATCCGCGCGCGAGCGGGCGCCGAGCTTGCGCTTCAGCAGCGAGCAGCTGTTCGCCACTGTCTTGTAGGACACGCGCATGATATGCGCGATCTCCGCCATGCCCTTGCCCTCGGCGAGCAGGCGCAAAATCTCCAGCTCGCGGCCGTTGAGGCCCTCGAGCGGATTGGCGCCGTATTTTTGATCGAAAAAAGCGAGCTTCTGCGCCACTTGATTGGAGAGATAGCGCTCGCCGGCGGCGACCATGCGCACCGCCTTCACGAACAGCGCCGGGTCCTCGCTCTTGGCGAGATAGCCCTTGGCGCCATGCTCGATGGAGCGCGCGGCGAAGACCGGATCGTCATTCATGGTGAAGACGATCGCCTTCGTGTCCGGCTTGCGCTTGAGCATACGGCGCAGCAGCTCGAAACCCGAAAGCCCCGGCAGATTGATGTCGAGCACGATGACGTCCGGCTGCGCTGAGGCATGCGCTTCCAGCGCGGCGTCGGCGTCGCGCGCCTCCAGCACTTCTATGTCCGATTGGCCGGACAACATGCCGCGGCATCCGGCAATCACCATGGGATGGTCGTCGACGATCAGCACGCGCATCGGGCATAGCCACTGTTCTGGAGCAAGATTACTATGGGAAGACAAAATCTTGTTTGTCAATCACCGGCCGGCGCGCCGGCGCAGGACCAAAACGGGAGCGAACCATGTCGTTGAAGGCCCGGCTCGGCTGGCTCATCGCCGTCGTGCTCACCGCCATGCTGGCGGTCAATGTGGCCATCATGATCGGCCATGCCGGACCGCGCGTGCGCGCCGAGGCGGACAGCATAGAGCATTTGTCGCATGAGCTCGTCGAGACGGCGCTCGCCAGCCTGCAGGAGACCAGGGACCCTATTCCATCGCTGCGGCGGCTCTTCGAGAATCTGCGCAATCTGCGCCACATCGAGATCGAGATCCTGCCCAATGACGACATTGCGCCGAGCTTCGACTCGAAATTGCGCGCCGAAATGCAGACCGGCGTGCCCGATTGGTTCGTGAGCCTCGTCGCGCCCGCGCCCAAGGTCGACATCATCCCGGCGCGCATCGGCGACGTGCAATATGGCAATATCGCCATCATCTCCAATCCGGTCGACGAGCTCGCCGAAATCTGGTCCGACCTTCTGTGGCTCGGCGCGATCAGCCTCGCCGTCACTTTGCTGATGCTGGCTCTGGTGCTCGAGCTGCTGCGCCGCACGCTCTCGCCTTTCGACTCGCTCGGACGCGGATTGGCGCGGCTCGAGGCGGGCGAGAAGGAGGTGCGTCTCGATCTGCGCGGCGCCTCGGAATTCCAGCATATCTCGCATAAGCTCAACTCGCTCGCCGCGACGCTCGACCGCGTGCAGGACGAGAATCACTCGCTCATCGACCGACTGTTCGCCGTGCAGGACTCCGAGCGCCGCGACATAGCGCGCGATCTGCATGACGAGGCCGGCCCCTGCCTCTTCTCCATCCGCGCCGGCGCGGCGACGCTCGCCGCCTCCACTTCGGGCAATTTTCCCGATCACGATCTGCTGCGGCGGACCTGCGCCAATATCGACGCCGCCGGACAGGCGCTGCAGACGCTGCTGCGCCGCATGCTGGAGCGGCTACGTCCGCCGCCCATGAGCGAGCTCGGCCTGGAGACGGCGTTGCGCGGCCTCGTCGCCTCCTGGACCGGCAGCCGCGCCGATGTGCGGCTTTCGCTGCGCATCGCCCATGATCTCTTCTGCCTCGACGAGAAGATCGCGCTCACCGCCTATCGCGTCGTGCAGGAGGCGCTCACCAATATTTTCCGGCACTCTCGCGCCGCCAACGCCGAGGCGCGGCTCGAATTCGTCGAGGCGCCGCCGGAGCTCGCCGAAGCCGGCGGGACCGAAGCGCTGCGCGTCGTCGTGGAGGACGATGGCGTCGGGCTGCCGGAGGAGCACAGATTCGGCCTCGGCCTCATCGGCATGAGCGAGCGCGTCCATGCGCTCGGCGGCCTCATGCGCATGGAGCCCCGGCCGGACGGCGGGACGCGGATAGAGGTCCTGCTGCCCCTACCCGAGGTCGAGGAGCGGGAGGGCGACGATCTGTAGCGGAGCCGCGCTCGCCCGCGCGCTTTGTGCGATCGGCCGCCTCCGCCTATATTGGGAGAATCGGACAGTTGGTTTGCCGACTCTGCACGATGCTGAACGAGAAAAGGAGGCAAGATATGATTTCTAAATTTCATGTGATCGCCCTCGGCGCGGGACTGAGCCTCGCGTCCGCCATTGTCGCGCAACCTGTTTTCGCCGCGCCCTCGCCGATCAAGAGCTTCGACACGGACAATGACGGCACGCTCGATCTCGCCGAGGTGAGCAAGGCCGCCGCGGCCGTCTTCGACAAGCTCGAGAAGGACAATGACGGCACCGTCGACCGCAAGGAGATCGGCGCGCGCATCGGCAAGAAAGAATTCGCCGCCGCCGATCCGGACGATGACAAAACGCTCACGAAAGAGGAATATCTCGCCCTCGTCGCCAAGCTGTTCAAAGCGGCGGACAAGGACGACGAAGGCACGCTCGACGCCAAGGAGCTGAAATCCAAGGCGGGCAAGGCGCTGCTGAAGCTGATTCGCTGAGCTAAGGAAGGAGCGGCCGTCACACGTCATGATGAAGAGTTGCGTCATCGGCGTTGCGATCGCCGCTCTGCTCTCTATCCTTCCCGCCGCGGCCGAGCCGCTGCGGGTGAAATTCGGCGTGCTGCGCCAGCCGCATTCGAGCGAGACCCTGTCGATCCTCGATCTGCCGGCCGAGGACGACACGCTCGCCGGCGCGCTGATCGGCGTCGCCGACGACAATACGACCGGACGCTTCACCGGCCAGAGCTATGAGGCCGTCGACACGAAGCTCGCGAGCGACGAAGACGCAGTCGCCGCCGCGCAAAAGCTCGTCGACGACGGCGCGATCGCTATTCTCGTCGATCTTCCCGCCGCCGATCTTCTCCGCGTCGCCGACGCGCTGAAATCGCGCGATGCGCTGCTCTTCAATGTGAGCGCGACCGATGATTCGCTGCGTGAGGAGGATTGCCGCGCCAATGTCGTCCATGTCGCGCCGACGCGCTCCATGCTGACCGACGGGCTCGCGCAATATCTCGTCTGGAAGCAATGGCGCCGCTGGCTCCTCGTCAAGGGCTCGCATCCTCAGGACGAGCTTCTCGCCAAGGCCTATCGCGCCAGCGCCAAGAAATTCGGCGCGAAGATCGTCGACGAGCGCATCTATGTGGACACGGAGGGCGGGCGCCGCTCCGATTCGGGCAGCGTGCAGACGCAGCGGCTGATCCCGCCGCTGACGCAGGGCGCGAGCTATGACGTGTTGATCGCCGCCGATGAGAGCGATGTGTTCGCCAATTATCTGCCCTATCGCAGTTTCGATCCCCGGCCGGTGGCGGGCTCGGCCGGCCTCGCGCCGACGAGCTGGGACGCCTCGCACGAGCAATGGGGCGCGGTGCAGCTGCAAAATCGTTTCCGCAAGCAGTTCCATCGCGGCATGAACGCCCGCGATCATCAGGCCTGGATCGCCGCGCGCATGATCGGCGAGGCGGCGACGCGCTCCGGCTCCGCCGATCCGAAGGCGCTGCGCGACTTTCTCCTCGGCTCGGATTTCACCATTGCGGCGTTCAAGGGCGTGCGTCTGTCGCTGCGGCCCTGGAATCGGCAGCTGCGTCAGCCTATTCTGCTCGGCGACGGCCGCATGATTGTTTCGGTGTCGCCGCAGGAGGGCTTCCTGCACCAGACCTCCGAGCTCGACACATTGGGCGTCGACAAGCCCGAAACCAAATGCAGGCTGCAATGACGATGATCAAAAATCTCCGTGCGCGACTCCTTCTCCCGTTTACGGGAGAAGGTGGCCCGGCGCAGCCGGGTCGGATGAGGGCCCGTTCAGGACAGCGCTGCGGCTCCCCCTCATCCGAGCGCGTGTTCTGCTCGGCTGCGGTCGCGGCTCTTCTCCTCGCTGCTCCGGCGCAGGCCTTCACCGCCTATGTCAGCAATGAGAAGGGCAACAGCATCACCATCATCGACACTGAGAAGATGGAGGCGATCAAGACCGTGAAGGTCGGGCGCCGGCCGCGCGGCGTCGAAATCTCCAAGGACAATTCCGAGCTCTATATCTGCGCCGGCGACGACGACACGATTCAAGTGCTCGACACCAAGACGCTGAAGATCACCGGCAATCTGCCCTCCGGTCCCGATCCCGAGCTGATGATATTGAGCCCGGACGGCAAGACCATCTATGTGTCCAACGAGAACGACAATCTCGTCACATTGATCGACACCAAGTCGAAGCGACAGATCGGCGACGTGCCTGTCGGCGTCGAGCCGGAAGGCATGGCGGTGAGCCCGGACGGACGCATTCTCGTCAATACGTCCGAGACCACCAATATGGCGCATCTCATCGACACGCAGACGAAGCAGATCATCGCCAATGTGCTCGTCGACGCGCGCCCGCGCTTCGCCGCCTTCAAGCCGGACGCCTCCGAGCTGTGGGTGTCGTCGGAGATCGGCGGCACCGTCGCCGTCATCGATCCGCAGAGCCATAAGGTGACGCAGAAAATCCGCTTCGAGATTCCGGGCCTCTCCAAGGAGGCGATCCAGCCGATCGGCGTCTCCTTCACCGGCGACGGCAAGCGCGCTTTCGTCGCGCTCGGCCCGGCCAATCGCGTCGCCGTCATCGACACGGCGACGAAGAAAATCGAGAAATATCTGCTCGTCGGCCAGCGCGTCTGGCATCTCGCCTTCACGCCGGACGAGAAATATCTCCTGACCGCCAATGGCGTCTCCAATGACGTCTCCATCATCGACGTCGCCAGCCTGAAGGTGCTGAAGTCCATTCCTGTCGGCGCCTTCCCCTGGGGCATAGCGGTCGCGACGAAATGAGCGTCGAGCCGCCCGCTCTCGACATCGCGCATATCGGCCATTCCTATGGCGCGCGGCGCGCTCTCGACGATGTGAGCTTTTCCGTCGCGGCGGGAAGCTTCACCGTGCTGCTCGGCCTCAATGGCGCGGGCAAGAGCACGCTCTTCTCGCTGATCACCCGCCTCTACGCCGCGCGCGAGGGAAAGATCGAGATCTTCGGCCATGATGTCGCGCGCGAGAGCGGCGAGGCGCTGCGCCGGCTCGGCGTCGTCTTCCAGGCGCGCACGCTCGATCTCGAATTGAGCGTGATGCAGAATTTCGTCTATCACGCCGCGCTGCACGGCATCGGCCCCGCCGAGGCGAAGCGTCGCGGCGAGGCGGCGCTGGAGCGTTCCGGCCTCGCCGATCGCGCCAAGGACAAGGCGCGCGATCTCTCCGGCGGACAGATGCGCCGCGTCGAAATTTTGCGCGCGCTGCTGCATGAGCCGCTTCTGCTGCTGCTCGACGAACCGACCGTCGGCCTCGACATAAAGGCGCGCGCCGATATTCTCGCGCAGGTGCGCGCGCTCGTCGCCGAGCGAAACCTCGCCGTGCTGTGGACGACGCATCTCATCGACGAGGTGGAGCCGACCAATGATGTCGTCGTGCTGCATCAGGGCAAGGTGCTGGCGGCCGACACAGCAGCGAGCATAATGGCCGCGACCGGCGCGCAGACTATCGGTGCCGCCTTCGAGCGCCTGACCGGCGCGAAGGCGCGAGACGCGGCATGACCAGCGAGACGAGCGGCTTCACCGCGCGCCAATACGCCATTTGCCTCGCCGGCGTTGTCTGGCGCGAGGCGCTGCGCTTTCTGCATCAGCGCGAGCGCTTCGTCTCCGCTCTGGTGCGCCCGCTGGTGTGGCTCTTCATCTTCGCGGCGGGCTTTCGCCAGGTGCTCGGCGTCTCCATCATCCCGCCCTATGAGACCTATGTGCTCTATGATGTCTATATCACGCCCGGCCTGATGGCGATGATCCAGCTCTTCAACGGCATGCAATCCTCGCTCTCCATGGTCTATGACCGGGAGATGGGCAATATGCGCACGCTGCTGGTCTCGCCCTTCCCGCGCTGGTTCCTGCTCGGCGCAAAGCTCTTCGCCGGCGTCGCCGTGTCGATATTGCAGGTCTACGCCTATCTGATCATCGCCTATTTCTGGGAGATCGAGCCGCCGACGCCGCTCGGCTATCTCACCGTGCTGCCGGCGCTCGTCCTCGCGGGGCTGATGTTCGGCGCGCTCGGCATGCTGCTCTCCTCGGCGATCAAGCAGCTCGAGAATTTCGCCGGCGTGATGAATTTCGTTATCTTCCCTATGTTTTTCGCCTCTTCCGCGCTCTATCCTCTGTGGCGCGTGCAGGAGTCGAGCCCCGTCCTCTACTGGATTTGCCTCGTCAATCCCTTCACCCATGCGGTGGAGCTGATCCGCTTCGCCTTTTATGAGAAAATCTCCTGGGACTCGCTCGCCGCCGTCGCCGGCTACACGACGTTCTTCTCCGCCGGCGCGCTCATCGCCTATGATCCGGCCAAGGGCATGCTGACGCGCAAGGGCGGCTGAGCCGCCCCGCCTCACTCGACAGTTTCACAGATCTTCTCGTCGCGTCGCGACGGCGCCACGAAGCCGGGAGTGACATCGATCCAATCGACCGCGACCGGCTTGCGCGTGCGGAACATCTCCGGCGCCGGCAGGGCGTCGGCCGCCTGATAGCCGATCAATAGGGAGGCGACGATATCGACATCGGCGCCCAGGCCGAGATAATGCCGAAGATCGTGTTGAACGTTGAGATAGTTGGATTGAATGCAAGTCGCCAGGCCACGCGAGGCGGCGGCGAGAGTGAGGGCGTAAGTGAAATTGGCCAGACCGAATGTTCGCGTCAACGCATTCACGCGCACGAGCACAGGCACGTTTCGCAGCGACGAAAACAAGCAGCGCAACCCTTCGAGAGGCGAAGGCTTTCGAATTGCGCGTCGTATCAGCGCCGACAGCGACAGACGCACGAGATTCGCGTATCTCCTTCGGTCGACGGTGTGATAGACGAACAGCAGCCTCGGCGCGCCTTTCACCTCGAAATGCCGCTGATACATGGAGATCACGCGCCGGCTCCATTCATCCGCGGTCGCCGGCCTCCTATCATCCGCATCGCCGTCCGGCGCGATGGCCGAGCGCTCGGCGGCGTCGTTGCGGAGCACCTGCTCCAGCACGGGAAAGACCGATTCCCATCCCGCCAGCTCGAAGCGCGCGATCACATCCTTCGAGGCTTCATCGCCGAGCGCGATCACTTTCCAGCCCTGAGTATTGCCTGGCGAAGGAGCCCATGACGCGAGCTCGATAACCTCCGCGAGCAGATCGTCGTCGACAGGCGCGTCGCTGTAATGCCTGACGGCTCTCCGCTCGCGCAATCCTTGTTCGAGGCCTATCTTTTCCATGCGGTTGCTCCTGCATTCCGGCAGACGCCGCTGACTATCGCTGGTTCGCATAAAGCCGCCGCGCATCGCG
Source organism: Methylosinus sp. is20ea (assembly GCF_059718135.1). Taxonomy (NCBI): domain Bacteria; kingdom Pseudomonadati; phylum Pseudomonadota; class Alphaproteobacteria; order Hyphomicrobiales; family Methylocystaceae; genus Methylosinus; species Methylosinus sp. is20ea. The sequence goes on from NZ_AP046088.1 coordinate 1,432,355, forward strand.
CTCCGATGCGCGGGTCGGCAGCCGTTAATTCGGTGTGGTGGACAGGATGCGATCAAAATCGCCCGGCTCCTCGGAAGCGTCGATAGCTTTCGAGAAATGATGGTTGAGACGCTTCGGCTTTTTGCGATGAGCCGCGAGCGATTCGGCCAGCCGGCTGTCCGCGCCTGACGATGCGCGCACGCGCGGCGCATCGATGATCTCCTGCAACGCCAGCGGCAGCGCATCCATGTCGTCGCCGAAGAATAGATGCGACATGATCTGGATCAGATGCGCTTCGGCGATGTTTCGGGTCTTGCCGGTACGATCCTCCACGGCGAAAAACGCGTCGCCGATTTGCGCCGCCCGGCCCTGAAAGACGGCGGCCATGCGATCGAGCGCGATTTTCGCGTCGGCGATGCGCTCGGCCGGCGACAAGCTTTCGATCCTCCCGCGATCGGCGAGGACCTGAGCCAGAAGCACCGGAATCGCATCCGTCACCATCGCTCGCGACATCACGTCCCATCCGATGACGCCGGCCATATGGCAGAGCCCGGACGTATGATAGGGAACGCCGATCCGCAGATGCGGCAGCAGAATTTTGCTGTCCGATCGCATGCAGGCGACCTCACGGCAGCTCAGAGCCAGCTCGACGCCCGCGCCGACGAGATGTCCGTCGACGAAAGCCGATGTGGGAATGATGCGGCTCAATCTGCGCAGAGCAGAGACCGCTCGAACGAAATAGCTGTCCGTCCCCAGCAAATCCTCCCCGGAGCGCAATTGCCGCGCCGCCGCTTCGAAATCCTTCAGATTGAGACCGGCGCAGGCGACCGAGCCGGACGCCGTATCGAACTCGAGCGTCAGCCGATCGAAAGGCAGCTCGCGAAAGCGGCAAAGCGTTTCATAGAGACTGTCCATCGCCGCCCGGGTCAGAGCATTGTGATTGGGCGGGTCCGATATCGTTATGCGAAGCGTCCCGTCGCCGGCCCTGTAGCGCAAGCCTGTGACATCGACGAGCCCGAGCAATGCGCGCTTCGCCTCGTCCTGAAAATTGACGTCATGCTGCATCTGAAATCTCCTGCTCGTGAAATCTCTTGCTCGCTTCGAGCGCCGACTGAATAAGCGGAGCAATGGCGACCCGCGCGCCACGCGCAGCGCGCGTCAAAATCCTGCCCGTGACGGCGCAAAGCCCGGTTCGACGACCCAGAGAAAAAATGTGGCCGATGACGCTCGATCGGATGAAGAACAGATGGAATGCTGCGGATCGGCCTCGCCATCCGTCGCGCGATCGTTTCGCGCCATGCAGCAAGCCCATATCGTCCAAAATTCGTCGGACGATCGACTCAACCGGGTTCGACCGCGCGATATGGGTAATCGATTTGCACGGCGCCGAGCTTCCGACGCCGAGCGGTCTGGTCGGAGGCTCCTTCGCGCCGATGACGGTCGCGCGGCGCTTCATCGCCTCGCGCAGCTTCGCGTCCAGCCGCGTCGAATTCGTCTCGATACCAGCGGACCGCGAGGTCGACGGCGTGACCGTTCAGCTTTTCCCCCGCCAGAGCCACCAGCAGCGTGCCGATGACGATCTCGAGATCGAGCCTCAGGCCGGCGTGCCTGATGTACCAGAGATCGAGCGCGTTTTTTTCCTCCGGCGAAACGACTGTTCCGCCATTGATCTGCGCCCATCCGGTGAGGCCCGGACGCACGCTGAGACGCGGGCCCGGATCATCGGGTTGATCGTGCGGCAATAGGGGCCGCGGACCAATGAGCGACATGTGACCGACGATCACATTATAGAGCTGCGGAAGCTCGTCGAGGCGGGTCGCGCGGATGATGCGTCCGACTCTCGAGAGACGCTGGTCCTCCGGCGCCGGCCGGCCGTTCTCGTCGAAGGGAGCGCGATAGGTGCGGAATTTGTAGAGCAGGAATTTCTTGCCGTTCTTCCCGATTCGTTGCTGCCAGAACAGCACAGGCGCGCCGACATCGAGAAAGACAACATAGGCGACGCAGAGCGCGAGAGGGAGAGTCGCGACGCTCAAAAGGCTCGCCGCGCATAGATCGATCAGACGCTTCGACTTGAAGTAGTCGGGCGCCTCGAATTTTTCCGCCGCGTCGATCACCGCGCCCGCGACCGAGGAGGTCGGCGGCGAAGCGATGAAATTCAAGGCTTCCGTTATGCCGACGATCGCCACGCCGCGCGCCGCGCATTGCGCGCCGAGCTGCCCGAGCAGCCCGGGGGCCAGAAGCGTCCTGTCTTCGACGAGCCAAACCTCATCGACATAGACGCCATGGACCGCATATTCGTCGATGATCGAGCCGATGTCCAAAGGATCGCCGACGATCGAGACGCCGGCGATCTTTCGACCGACGAGATACGGCCTCGCATCGAGCGCGGCGACGATCTGCGTTTTGCGGGGCCGCAGGTAATCGGTCAATTTGATCGCGGCCGAGGCGAAGCGATCGACGCCGACCACGATGACGCGTCGCAGATCGGCCTCGCTCGCCCGGGAGTCGAGCCCGTGCTTGCGCCCGAGATCCTTGTGAAGCAGGCGCGTCGCCATGCGTATCGCGATCATCGAGGCGCTCAGCACGAGCCCGTAGATCAGCGGGGTCGAGCGCGGCACGCCCTCGAAGCGCGTGAGAGCGAAGAGAATCGCGGCGCTGGAAGCGACGGCGCCCGCCGAGGCGCCGCAGACGGCGAAGGCGTCGCGCACGGAGAAGAACTGCCCCATGCGATCGCTCAGCCGGAAGCACAGCATCATGAGGACGGCGCAACCGGTCGAGATGAAGGCGTATTGATAGGACGCCGGAATGTCCGAAGGAAACGCGCCAGGATCGAGCAAGACGGGATCACGCAATGCGAGAGCGACAAAAGGCGCAGCGATCGCAGACAGAAGATCGGCGGCCTCGATTCGAAAACGAATTCGGTCTCTCGATGCAGGCGAAGCCAATCGCATGGCGCAAATTCTCCGATCGCAACCGGAAACTGGCCCGCATTTTACGAAAAGTCACTCCGGGCTGGCGTCTAAGTCCAATGACGGACGCGCGTGACGGAACGCGGTCGCGACGGCGTCATAACGCGCTCTCGCGAAGCCGCGACGGGGGGACGCGCGGAGCGGGAGAGATCATCGGACGAGCGATCGAATCGCAAAGCGCGCCATGATGATCGACGAGATACGCAGCGCGGCCTGAGCCGCAAAAGCGGCCGGCGCGAAGGCGTGCGTCGCCGCACGGGGCTAATTTGTGGATAAGTCGCCGGACCCTCGGCGAAGCGCGCAATCGCCGCTGTTCGCTCGATCGAAACACGCACAAGTGGTCTGCGTCAGATGAATTGACGTGTCTCGAGAAGCGAGCCTAAAGGCTCGCTCTTTCTAAAACCCTTCAGTTCCGATGAAGCAGACCACTGGAGTCTTTCCGTGTTTCAATGAAACATGGAAAGACTCCAGGCGTTTGTTTCGACGCGTTTCCAACGCCGAACCGGCGTCCAATTCGGCTGGAAGCGCGCTAGCGCGCCTCCTCGACGGCGACGATCTGTCGGCTCTTCTCCGACATTTCGCGATAGCGCTCCTGCCATTCGGTAGGACCGTTGGAAGGCGAGACCTGCACCGCCGTCACCTTATATTCCGGGCAATTGGTCGCCCAATCGGAATTGTCGGTGGTGACGACATTGGTCTGGCACAGAGGATGGTGAAAGGTCGTGTAGACGACGCCGGGCGCGACGCGATCGGTGATCTTGGCATGCAGCGTCGTCTCGCCGGCGCGGCTCTGCACGCGCACCCAATCGCCCTCGCGCACGCCGCGCACCTCGGCGTCATGCGGATGGAGCTCCAGCACATCCTCGGGATGCCATTGGCTGTTCTCGGTGCGGCGGGTCTGCGCGCCGACATTATATTGGGAGAGTATGCGCCCCGTAGTCAGCAGCAGCGGGAAGCGCGGCCCGGTACGCTCCTCCGTCGGCACATATTCGGTGATGACGAACTTGCCCTTGCCGCGCGCGAATTTGTCGATGTGCATGATCGGCATGCCTTCCGGCGACAGATCATTGCAGGGCCATTGCACCGAGCCCACCTCGTCGAGCTTGGCGTAGGAGACATGGGCGAAGGAGGGCGTGAGCTTGGCGATCTCGTCCATGATCTCGCTCGGATGCGTGTAGCTCCAATTGCAGCCGAGCGCATTGGCGAAGAGCTGCGTCGCCTCCCAATCCGCGTAGCGCGCCTTGGGGCTCATCACGCGGCGCACGCGCTGAATGCGCCGCTCGGCGTTGATGAAGACGCCGTCCTTCTCGAGGAAGCTCGCGCCGGGCAAAAAGACATGCGCGTAATTGGCCGTCTCATTGAGGAAGAGATCCTGCACCACGAGACACTCCAGCGCGCCGAGACCGGCGGAGACATGCTTGATGTCCGGGTCCGATTGCAGAATATCCTCGCCCTGCACATAGAGGCCCTTGAACACGCCATCGACGGCGGCGTCGAACATATTGGGAATGCGCAGGCCCGGCTCGCCGTCCAGCGGCACGCCCCAGGCCTCCTCGAACAGCTTGCGCACATTGTCGTCGGAGACATGGCGATAGCCGGGGAACTCATGCGGGAAGGAGCCCATGTCGCAGGAGCCCTGCACATTGTTCTGCCCGCGCAGAGGGTTCACGCCGACGCCGGGGCGACCGAGATTGCCGGTCGCCATTGCGAGATTGGCTATGGCCATCACAGTGGTCGAGCCCTGGCTGTGCTCGGTGACGCCGAGGCCGTAATAAATGGTGGCGTTGCCGCCAGTGGCGTAGAGACGCGCCGCGCCACGCACGAGATGCGCCGGAACGCCGGTGAACTTCTCCACCGCCTCGGGGCTGTTGCTCTCCTCGCCGACGAAGGCGGCCCATTCCAAATATTCGTCCCAATCGCAACGCTCGCGCACGAAGGCCTCGTTCACGAGCCCCTCTTTCACCACTACATGGGCGAGCGCGGTGACGATGGCGACATTGGTGCCCGGCCGCAGCGGAAGATGGAAGGCCGCGCTGATGTGGGGCGAGCGCACCAGTTCCGTGCGGCGCGGATCGACGACGATGAGCTTGGCGCCCTCGCGAATACGCCGCTTGATCTGCGAGCCGACGACCGGATGCGCATCGGTCGGATTGCAGCCGATGATGAGAATGACATCGGCCTCGGCGACCGAGTCGAAATCCTGCGTGCCGGCGGAGGTGCCGAAGGCTTGGCTGAGGCCGTAGCCCGTCGGCGAATGGCAGACGCGCGCGCAAGTGTCGACATTATTATTGCCGAAGCCGCTACGAATGAGCTTTTGCACGAGGAAGGTCTCCTCGCTGGTGCAGCGCGAGGAGGTGATGCCGCCCACCGCGAGCCGGCCGTATTTCGCCTGAATGCGCTTGAACTCGGAGGCGGCGTGGGAGATCGCCTCCTCCCAGGACACTTCGCGCCAAGGGTCGGTGATCTTCTCGCGGATCATCGGGCTGGTCACGCGGTCGCGATGTAGCGCATAGCCATAGGCGAAACGGCCCTTGATGCAACTATGGCCGTGATTGGCCTTGCCGTCCTTCCACGGCACCATGCGCACGATCTCCTCGCCGCGCATCTCCGCCTTGAAGGCGCAGCCGACGCCGCAATAGGCGCAAGTGGTGACGGCGGAATGCTCCGGCTGGCCGATGGCCACGACGGAATTCTCGGTGAGAGTCGCCGTGGGGCAGGCCTGCACACAGGCGCCGCAGGAGACGCATTCGGATTCCATGAAGGCCTCGCCGGCGCCGGGCGAGACACGGCTGTCGAAGCCGCGGCCTTCGATCGTCAGCGCGAAGGCGCCCTGCACTTCTTGGCAGGCGCGCACGCAGCGATTGCAGACGATGCATTTGGCGGGATCATAGGTGAAATAAGGATTGGATTTGTCCTTGGGCTTCCAATCCTCGTTGCGGCGCCCTTCGAGGCGGGCCTTCACATGGTTGCGGCCGCCGCCATAACGCACCTCGCGCAGGCTCACCGCGCCGGCCATGGACTGCAACTCGCAATCGCCATTGGCGGCGCAAGTCAAGCAATCGAGAGGGTGATCGGAGATATAGAGCTCCATTATGCCGCGGCGGATGGTGTCGAGCCGCGGCGAATAGGTCTTCACTGCAATGCCCGGCATGACCGGCGTCGTGCAGGAGGCGGAGAGATTGCCGCGCCCCTCGATCTCGATGAGGCAGAGGCGACAGGAGCCGAAAGAGTGGAGATTGTCCGAGGCGCAGAGCTTGGGGATCTCGACGCCGATCTGCATCGCCGCGCGCATGATCGACGTGCCCTCGGGGACGGTGATTTCCGTTCCGTCGATCGTCAGAGTGACTTCCTTTTCCGAGCGGGAAGCCGGCGTGCCATAGTCGATTTCCTTGATGAGGCTCATGTTTCTGGTCCCCGCGGGCCGGAAGGAATGACTGTAGTTTGTTTACATAACGAATGGCGGCGAGGTTTTGTCAATATCTGCAAATCGTCGATCGATAGGCGAAGCCTATAATCTCGTCAGGACGCCGCCGATACGCGGGAATGGCCGCCGCCGTTCAGAAACATATGTGCCGAATATATCGATACGAAAGAGGATAGCCCAGGCTCGCTCTTTTCCGCCGATCTGCCGAACAGCCGCGCCGCGTCGAAAAGGATAGCCGAGGCTAGAATTTGGCCTTGCGCGGCGCAGCCTTCGGTCTCTATGGTCGCTATCTATATAAGATGCATACATATCGTCTGCGTCTTCCCGCCATCGCCGAAGGTCGAAAGGCCTCGTCCATGCCCTCGACGCATCGCTTCGCCCGGAACCGCTTCCTCTGCGCCCTGCTGGCGCTGCTCGCGCTCGGCGCTGGACCCGCGCGCGCGGAGACGCGCGAGATCACCGACATGGCCGGCCGCAAAATCGTCATCCCGGCCGACCCTCGCCGCGTTTTCGGCGCGGCGCCTCCGGTCGCGGTGACGCTCTACGCCATAGCGCCGGAGCGGCTCATCGGCATCAATGTGCCGATGCGCGGCGACGAGAAATCCCTCTATCGCAAGGAGGCGCTCGATCTGCCCGTCCTCGGCAGCAATGCGGGCATGGGCCGCCAGCTCAATCTCGAAGAGATCGCGGCGATGCGCCCGGATCTCGTGATCGCCTGGCTCGGCTTCTATCAGGAGAAGACACAGGTCGAGGCGAGCTTCGCCAAGATCAAAGTTCCGGTGATTTTCCTGAAGCTCGACACGCTCGACGATTACGCGGAGGCCTTCGCCTTTCTCGGCCGCGTGTTCGGCCGCGAGGCGCAGGCGAATGAGATGGCCGCCTATATTCGCGACGCGCTGGCCCGCGTGCGCAAGGCTGCCGCCGATATTCCGCCGGCCGAGAGGCTGCGCGTCTATTACGCCGAATCGCCGGACGGGCTCGCGACCGATTGCGACAAGAGCTTCCACACCGAGCCGATCCTCATCGCCGGCGGCGACAATATCTATCATTGCAAGCAGACCTCGCATGTCGGCATGGAGAAGATCAGCGTCGAGCAGATCGTCGCGCTGAAGCCTTCGCTGATACTGACGCAAAACAAGGGTTTCGTCGCGCTGGCCAAGGGCAGCGAGCTCTGGCGCAATGTGGAGGCGGTGAAGAATGGCCGCATCGTGGACGTGCCCCATGCGCCCTTCAACTGGCTCGATCGCCCGCCGAGCTATATGCGCGCGCTCGGCGTTCAATGGCTCGCCAATCTCTTCTATCCGGCGCGCTTTCCGCTCGATGTGAAGGCCGAGACGAAGAAATTCTACCGGCTCTTCCTCGGCGTCGATATTTCCGACGCCGATTTCTCACGCATCATGGAGTGAGCGGCTCGTTCGATGCGCCTCGCCCTCCTGCCATTCCTCCTGCTCGCGGTCGTTCTCGTCGCCTTGTCGGTCGGGCGCTATCCGCTCGCGCCGAGCGATATTCTCGGCTTTCTCGGCGCCTGCCTCGGCCTCGTCGATCTGCCGCCGGAGCGTTTCGATCTGCTGCGCAATCTCATCGTCGAGATCCGCCTGCCGCGCGTGCTGGCGGCGGGGCTCATCGGCGCGGCGCTCTCGGCCTCGGGCGCGTCGTTTCAGGCGGTGTTCCGCAATCCGCTGGTGTCGCCGGGCATTCTCGGCGTGCTGGGAGGGGCCGGCTTCGGCGCGGCGCTCGGCATTCTGCTCTCCGGCGATATTCTCACCGTGCAAATCTCCGCCTTCGCCATGGGGCTCGTCGCCGTCGGCGTCGGTGTTCTCATCGCCAATCTCTTCGGCGCCGCCTCCATGGTCACGCTGGTGCTCGGCGGCATGATCTCCGGCGCGCTTTTCGCCTCGGCGCTGTCGCTCGTGAAATATGCCGCCGATCCTTATGACCAACTGCCGGCGATCGTCTATTGGATGATGGGGAGCCTCGGCGCCGTCGATCTGAAGCAGCTGAAGGCCGCGGCGCCGGCGATCCTCTTGGGCGTCGGCGCGCTGACGCTCGCCGGCCGGGCGCTCGACGCGCTCTCCATGGGCGACGACGAGGCGCGCTCGCTCGGCGTGCCGGTGCATGCGACGCGCTATGGCGTCATCGCCACGGCAACTCTGGTCTCCTCGCTCTCGGTCTCACTCGCCGGCATGATCGGCTGGGTGGGGCTGGTCGTGCCGCATGTGGCGCGGCTCGCCATCGGGCCGACCAACAGCAAGCTGCTGCCGGCGAGCGCCCTGCTCGGCGCGAGCTTCCTCATCGCCGCCGATTGTGTGGCGCGAAACATCACCCGCGCGGAGATTCCGATCGGCGTCGTCACCGAATTGCTCGGCATTCCGGTCTTCATCCTCGTCCTCGGCCGGGCGCGGAGGGCCTGGGCGTGAGGCGGGCGGCGATGGAGCGCCGGAGAGGAAGCGCGCCGTGAGAGAACCCTCTCCTCGAACCCAGCTCCAAGGCCTCGACCTGCATTTTTCGCGCGGAAAACGAAGCGTGCTGGGGGGCGTGACGCTCGGCTTCGGCGCCGGGGAAATTCTCGCCCTGCTCGGCGCCAATGGCGCCGGAAAAAGCACTTTGTTCCGCCTGCTGCTCGGCTTTCTCTCGGCGAAGCGCGGCGAAGTGCGGCTCGACGGCGCGCCGCTCTCCTCCTTTTCGCGGCGTGAGATCGCCAGGCGCGTCGCCTATGTGCCGCAGGGCCATGTCACGCCCTTTCCCTATACGGTGCGCGAGGTGGTCATGCTCGGCCGTCTGCCGGAGACAGGGCTTTTGCGCGCGCCCCGCGCGGAAGATCGCGAGATTGTCGAATCCATCATCGCGCGGCTCGGCATAGAGCGGCTGATCGACCGCCCCTATACGGAGATTTCCGGCGGCGAGCGGCAGCTCACCCTCATCGCCCGCGCGCTGGCGCAAGGCGCGCGCCTCTTGGTGATGGACGAGCCGGCGACGGGCCTCGACTATGGCTATCAGCTGCGCCTGATGCGGCATTTGTCCGATCTTTGCGCCGAGGGACATGGCGTGCTGGTCAGCACACATCATCCCGAACATGCGATGCAGATCGCGACGCGCATCGCTATTCTGCACGAGGGCCGCATAGAGGCCGACGGGCCGCCGCAGCAAGTGGTGACGGCGGAGCGGATGCGGCGCCTCTATGGCGTCGAGGTGGAGGTCTTCGATGATCCTTTCGGCGCCCGGCGGCTCGCGCCCATCGTCGCGCGACAAGACAGCGAGGCCCGATAGATGAAGCTCTATATGGGTTTCGACGACACCGACGTCGCCGGCGCGAAGATCGGCACCGGGCGGCTGGTGCGGATGTTCGAGCGCAAGCTTCCCGAGGGCGCGCGGCTCTGGGGCGCGCTGCGGCATCAATTGCTGATCGATCCGCGCATTCCCTTCACCTCCCACAACAGCCCGGCCTGCGCCGTGGTGGAGATAGAGGATGCAGCGCTGATCCCCGCGCTCACCGCCCGCGCGATCGCGCATATCGCCGAGCTCGCCAGCGAGGGCTCCGACCCCGGCCTCTGCGTCGCGCGGGACAGCGACGACCTCTCCGAAGTGATCGAGTTCGGCCTCTCCTGCACGCATGAAATCGAGACACAGGATCATGCGAGAACGGTCGCCGCGCGCGCCGGAGTGGAGCTACTCGGACTCGGCGGCACGAATGACGGAATCATCGGCGCGCTGGCGGCGGTCGGCCTCTCCGCCTATGGCTGGTCCGGCCGATTCTTGGAATATGGCCGGCTGCGCCGCCTCCCCGATCCGATCTCCGTCGCGGCGCTCGCGGAAGCCGGCATAGAGGCGGTGGCGATCGACAAGCACGCCCGCGAGCTCGACCCGCGAGCGCTGATCCATACCGGCGGCTGGCTGTCGCCGCGGCTGTGGGGCGGGCGCGCCGTCGCGCCGGTCGAGGAGAAGGACGGACGTCTCATCGCCCTCGGCAAGCGGCCGCGCGATGCGGAGGTCGCCGACTGATGCGCATTCTCATCGGCATAGACGACACCGACGGGGCCGGCTGGGCGGCGAGCACGGCGCGGCTGGCGCGCGAATTCGGCGACACGCTGGACGGCGAGGCGCGCTTCATCGGCTCGGTCGGCCATATGCTGTTTTCCGGCGTCGCGGCGACGACGAACAACAAGGCCTCCTGCCTCGTCGTCGAGACCGAGCGAACGGACGCGCTCGACGCTCTCTTCCAGCTCGCCGCCGCCTATGTCGAAGCGCATGCCGCGCCATCGAGCGCCCCCGGCGTCGTCGTCGTGGGCGAAGAGGCGGAACGGCTGATCGACTTCGGCCGCGAGGCGAGCCGTCGCGAAATCCGCGGCGACGAGATCGAGCCCTCGCTCATCGGGCTGCGCGCGACCGGCTTGCGCGCGCGCCGCGGCCTCGTCGGCGCGGCCGCCGCAGTGGGGCTGACGGCGCGCGGATGGTCGGGCCGCTGGGTCGAATTCGGCGGCCTGCGCCGTTTCGAGCGCGCCGTGCAGGCTCGCGAGCTCAGGGCGCAGGGCATGTTTCTCGTCTCCCTGGAGACGGACGCCCAGGCGCCGGCGCCCGAAGATTGGGTCGACACGCATGGCTGGCTGCGGCCCCGGCTCGTCGCCGGGCGCGCCGTCCTGCCTTTGCGCCGCATCGGCGAAGGAATGTGGACGACGGCGAGCGTCGAGACGGCGAAGAAATTTCGCTGATCGCGACGATTACATGCCTTCTATATCACGAGTTGTGACGTGATATGCGTCGATTTGCCGTCAGAATAGACTTGCCGCCTGAAGCGCGTCTATTTAGGTAACTGGCTTACATCACGAATCGAGCGGCGGCCGAGCGGGGCGTCGGCCCGGGACGGCGAAAGGCTGACGACATGACGATGTTTGCGCGCAAGAGACGCGGCTCCTCTCGACGCGGCTCCTCCCTTCTCCTCGGCGGCGCGTCTTTCGTCGCATTGCTCGCCGTCGCCGATAGCGCGATCGCCGAGACCTTCACGCCTCTGCCGGAAATCTCCATCGGGGCGGAGCCGGCCGCGCCGAAGAAAAAGCCCGACAGCGGCGTCATCGGCTCGGCGTCCGATAGCTCCACCGCCTATGCCGCGGACGCCCGCGGGCTCGATCTCGCCAGCGGCGGCGGCGGCTCCAATCCCATTCGCGGCGTCTCCTGGCTGCCCTCCGTCGACGCGCCGGCGATCGATCCTTATGGCCTCGCCAATATGCCGGGCGGCAATAAGGGAATTCGCATCCGCGGCGAGGTCAGCCAGCATGGCAACAGCATCGGCACGGTGGAGGGGCTGCCGCTCTCCGGCATCAATCCCGGCCCCGGCGCCACCTGGCTCATCGACAATGAAAATCTGAGCAAGATCGTGCTGCGTCAGGGCCCCATGCCCTCCGATGTGAACTCCTATTTCACCGTCGGCGGCAATTTCGACAGCCGCCTGCGCTGGCCCGCGGAGAAATTCGGCGGCGAAATTTCGCAGAGCGTCGGCTCCTTCTCCTTTCTGCGCACTTTCGCCCGCATCGACACGGGCGAGATTTTGAACGGCACGACCAAGGCTTTCGTCTCCGGCTCATTCACCGACGCCGACAAATGGCGCGGCTCCGGCAAGGACCCGCAGGGCAAATCGGGTTTCGCCGTCGGCATAGACACCAAGCCCGTCGACTGGCTGGAGGCGAAACTCTTCGTCGCCAAGAGCAGCTTCGACGAGCACAGCTACGCCGGCCTCAATTACCAGCAGGCGAGCAATCTCGGCGCCTACCGCCGCTTCGATTTCGCGGCCTATCCGGGTCCGACGACGGCCTCCCAGGTCAATTACTACGGCTATAATCTGCAGCATTTCGATTCCTGGACGGCGCTCTCCGAGATCACCGTCAAGGTCGACGAGACGACGCACTTGACGGTCAAGCCCTATTATTTCCGCGAGGACGGCTATTATCTCGACGGACAGGCCAATGGCCGCATCCGCAAATGGATCATCGACCACGATATGTGGGGCGTGGTGAGCGAGCTGCAGACGCGCGTGCTGGACACGGACGCCAAGCTCGGCTTCTGGCATGGCGTGCAGAATCTTCCCGGACCGCCGACGGCCTGGGAGACCTTCGCCCCCAATGCGGGCGGCGGCCTCACCAGCCCGAGCTGGGCGATCCTCTCCAAGCAGACCGCGTCGCACACATTCGATTCCGCCTATGGCCTCGCGAGCCATGATTTCGGACCGCTGCATGTGGAGGCCGGCGCGCGCTATATTTGGGAGCGCATGGCCGGCATAGACGCCTATAATACGACCGGCATAGGCGATGTCTCCTATGACACGGCGCTGTCGCTGTCCCAGGGCGTCATCGCCAATCGCAGCGTGTCGCCCTTCACCATCGGCACCTTCCTGCCCTTTGGCGCGCTCAGCTATCGGCTGACCGACGATCTATTGCTGAAATTCAGCGGCGGCGGCGGCTATGGCGGGCCGGGCTATGACGCGTGGCCTGTGTTCCAGCAGAATGCGGCGACCTTCCTCGCCAAGGGCATCACCGCCGATCAGCTGTGGCGCTCGATCAAGCCGGAAACCTCGACTCTGCTCGATCTCGGCCTGCGCTGGTCCTTCTCCGGCGCCTATGGCTCCGGCTATGTGGAGCCGACGGTCTATTACTCGCGCAACCATAATAAGCTCGTTTCCTATGATCCGGGCGTCGGCACGCAATATGGCGCGAATGTCGGCGAGAGCCAGAATTACGGCGCGCAGGCGGTCGTGCGCTATTCGCCGCTCGAAAGCGTCGATCTCTTCGCTTCGCTCGGCTATCAGCGCGCCGAATTCGTCGAAGACCTGCCGATCCTGCCCGGCGCCTCATCGACGATCTATTATTCGACGCGCGTGAAGGGCAAGCAATTGCCGGATGTGCCCTATTTTGTTTCGACGATCGGCGGCGATCTGCGCATAGAGCAATTCACCATCACGCCGGTGTTGCACATCGTCGGCTCGCGCGCCGGCGACACATCCGGCTATCAGCCGCTGGCCGGCTATTCGACATTCGATCTCACCGTGAAATATGAGCACAAGATCGACTGGGGAACGATCACCGCCAGCGTCACCTGCATGAATATGTTCGACACCGCCTATATCGGCCAGATCAGCAGCGGCTATTATCAGCAGACGTCGAGCAATGGCATCTACTTCCCCGGCGCGCCGCGCACCGTGCTGGCGAAGGTCGGATTCAAATTCTAGAGCGCTTTCCGATCGAACGGAATCGTTCGATCGATCAGAATTCGCTCCAATGAAAGAAAGCGAGAGCTTTTGCTTTTGACGCGTTTCCAACGCCGAACCGGCGTCCACTTCGACTGGAAACGCTCTGAAAAAAGGCCGAAAGCCCTTCGCGGCCTCTTCACTTTGCGGAAGCGCGCCGCTCCGATTCGAAGCGGCGATAGCCGAAGGAGCGTCGATTGGCCTCGACGGCGATCAGCTCGTCAATGTCCCGATCGTCGAGCTCATAGTGAAATGTGTCTCGATAGGCGCGGCGCAGCGCGGCGCGCATATCGCCCGCGTCGACGCGCGGGTGCAGGACCTCGGCCAGCCATCGCACCAGCAGCGGATCGAACACCGGAGCGAGGAAGAGCGGAAAATCCGGCATGCGATAGACTCTGCCGGCGCGAACCGCGCGGAGCAGCCGCCAGGCGGGATCGTCGAGGAAAACGCTCGGCTCGAGCGGCGACGGAAAGGCTTGCAGCAAAATGACGTCCGGATCGAAGAGCGCGAGCTGCTCGAGCGAGAACGTCGCGGTCGCCGCGCCGACGCGCGCGACATTGACGCCGCGCGCGAGATCGAGCCGCTCATTGAGATAATATTTCGATCCCCCGACCCAGCTTTTCGTGGAATTGGCCACGACCGCGAGGATGCTCACCGGCTGCTCGACATCGCGCAGGCTCGCCACGATCGCCGCCATATCGGCGTCATAACGCGTGAGAGTGGGGCCGACGATCGTCGAATCACCGCAAAACTCGACCAATTTACGCCAGAGAAGGATTTCGGTCGGCATGAGCGGAAAGCCGATCTGGAAGCCGACGAAATCGAAGGCCGAATTTTCGAACAGGCGCAGCTGCATCGCCCAGCCGAGCACGGCGTCCGGCGACAGCTTCATCGTCTCTTCGAAATTCGGAATGTCGAAGCCGCCGACCCGGGCGAGCCGATTCACCTGCGGAAATATTCGATCGAGACGGCCCGAGCTCATCGACGACCGGCCGAGCTCGCTCGCGCCGACCACTGCGTCGAGGCTCTGCGTCGACGAGAGATAGGCCGGCAGAATATTGGCCGTGAAGACCATGCGGCGCGGCGGCGCGGAAAAATCATGCGCGCGGCCGAGCATGTCGACATAGGGCGTCGTCGAAGCGCTCGTGGCTTTCGGCCGGACCTTCGGCGCGAGCAGTCCGATGACGAGAGCGAGCCCGCAAGCGACGGCGAAGCCGGCGTTTTGCACGCGGCCGTCACGGCCTCTCGATCGCGAATGGCGCATTCTAATTTCCCATTTGCAGATGGGTGAGCTGGCGTTCGAAATCGGTCGGATGCTCCAAGAGGTGGCGATCGAGCCATTTCATCTCTATGCCGCGCTCGAGCGGATAGATTTTCGTCCCGTCGCGACAGCCATAGCGATCGCATAATTCCGCGAGCGAGGGAATAGCGGCATAGGCGGCGCACGTGCGCGCGCGGTAGTCGGCGCCGATCGCCTCGCAGCTCATGCTCTCGAGCGCATCGATATTGTCGTCGTCGACATTGATGACGAGATCGACTTCGCGCGGCTCCGCTGTCCCCGACCGAATGCGCTCGATCCATTCGCGCTCGGATCGCCAGCTCCTCGCGCATCGTCCCTCGGGGCAGAGAAGCGCGCCACGCGCCGAGCGCGTCGTCTCGTCGACGCGCTCGTCTTCATGCCGCACGCCCCAGCCGAAATAGAAGAACGGGCAGAGATAGCGCCAGCCGCTCGGATTTTGCGGCAGACGATCCAGGCGATCATTCAGCGCAGGCAGATCGGCGAGCGTGCTCGCGGCGACGAAGAGGCGCACGCCGAGCGCCATGCCGAGCGCGCCCACGACCTCGAGCGTCGACATGATGAGATCGAGTGAGCGAGACGCGGCGCTGTCAACGTTTTTTTATTTGTTTGCAATCGGATAATCATTTGTCCAGAAACAAATAATTGCTGTTCCGCTTTCCGACGAGGCGCTTTGCTCGCAAAACCGGGAGAGAGCGGGCCCTTTGCTGAGATGCGCGTGCGTCCGGCGCGTCGCGCCCGCTGTCGCCACGCTCGCATTCGGACCGCAAAAGGCCGTCAAAACAGAAGAAAACGCCATCGGCGCCACAAGAATCGGCTTTTGCACCGTAGCGAGCCCATGCAATATATCTCACCTGCATAACGCGGATGAGGGAGGGAGACATTGGCTTTCGCCGTCGGAGTCGATTCGGGACCGGCTCGCAGGCCCTTCATCGAGAGCCTTCCGATCCTGCTCTATGCCCTGCTGTTTCTGCTGATGCTGTTCTCGCTGACGCTGGGGCGCTATCCCGTTCCCTTCGCGCAGGTGGCGCATATCGTCTTCACCACTTTCCCGATCAACGCCGTCGGCGACTATGAGAACGCGCCCTGGGTCGTGGTCGAGATCGTGCGCATGCCGCGCATTCTTCTCGTCACGCTCTGCGGCATAGGGCTCGCGATGTCGGGCGCGGCCATGCAGGGCGTCTTTCGCAATCCGCTCGTCGGGCCGGAGATCGCCGGCGTCTCCTCCGGCGCGTCGCTCGGCGGCGTCGCGGCGATCATGCTCTCCTGGCCGCCGCTCGGCGTCGTCGGCCTCGCCTTCGGCTCCGGTCTCGCCGCGCTTGCCGCCGCTTTCGCGCTGGCCCGGCTCGCGGGACGCGGCGGCGCGCTCGCTCTCGTGCTCTCGGGCGTCATCATCGGCGGCTTCTGCGGCTCGCTGGTCGGTCTATTGCAGACGCTCGCCGATCCGATGGTGAAGCTGCCCTCCATCGTCTATTGGCTGCTCGGCAGCTTCGCCGGCGCGACCTATGAGAAAGTGGCGATCGTCGCCGGCGTGACGCTTTTCGCAGGGACGATGCTGCTGGCGCTGCGCTGGCGCATAAATCTCCTCTCGCTCGGCGAGACCGACGCAAAGGCGCTCGGCCTCGATGTCGACGCTCTGCGCTGGGGGCTGATGGGACTCGTCGCGCTGATTGTTGCGGCGCAGGTCTCCGTCTCCGGCGGCGTCGGCTGGGTCGGGCTCATCGTGCCGCATCTCGCGCGCATGCTGGTCGGGCCGGAGCATACGCGCCTGTTGCCGACGGCGGCGGCGCTCGGCGGCCTCTATCTCCTCGCCATGGACGATATCGCGCGCAGCCTCACCGAGCAGGAGATTCCGATCGGCCTGCTGACGAGCGCGGTGGGCGCGCCGATCTTCGCGTTCCTGTTCTGGAAGACGCAATCGAAAGGCTGGATGCGTGAGTGAAACAGCCATTTCTCTTCGCGATCTCGGCTTTTTCTATTCGCCGGAGGTCTGGGCGCTGCGCCATTGCGAGGCGGAGATCGCGCGCGGCGGCGTGTTCGCTCTGCTCGGCCCCAATGGGCGCGGCAAGACCACTCTGCTGCATCTCGTCATCGGCGCGCTGAAGCCCTGCGAGGGCGCCCTCGAGGTGAAAGGGCGCGTGGCCTTCGTGCCACAGCTCTTCGAGGTGAGCTTCGACTATACTGTGCTCGACATGGCGCTGATGGGACGCGCGCGCAAAATCGGCCTGTTCGCGCAGCCCTCGCGCGCGGATGAGGAGGCGGCGCTGGCGGCGCTCGACCGCTTCGGCATGGCCGCTTACGCCGAGCGCCCGTTCCACGCGCTCTCCGGCGGCCAGCGCCAGCTCGTCATTTTCGCACGCGCGCTCGTCGCCGAGGCCGATATTCTCGTGCTCGACGAGCCGACCTCGGCGCTCGATCTCGAGAATCAGGCGCTGGTGCTGGAGCGCATCGCCGCGCTGACGCGCGACGACGGCCTGACAGTGGTGATGACGACGCATCATCCCCATCATGCGCTGGCCGTCGCCGACGATGTGCTGCTGATGCGCGGCCACGGCGATTATCTCGTCGGCCCGGCGAATGCGCTGCTGACCGAGGAGAATCTGCGCGCGCTCTATGGCGCGCCACTGAAGCGCCTCGCCTTCGACCATGAGGGGCGAAACCTCGAGACGATCGCTCCGGTGCTCGCTCCCGCGCGGCGGCAGGCGGCCCGCGAGCCTGGGATCGAGAGAGCGGTGTGACGCGAACGTCACACGCCCGAGAAGAGTAAGATATCCTTAACCATAGGTTGTATCGTTAAGCTTAACGCGATGGACCGCTTGCAGGGCTCCGCTTATGGTGCGGGCATCCTTGGCTCGGGTCGTTGTCGAAGTGAAATATGTGAAGCGTTTCCTGAGCGTGCGTTTCCTGGACGTACGATTCCTGCGCGTGCGACTCCTTGGCGTGCGACTCGCGGGCATGACTGCGCTCCTGGCGTGCTGCGGGCAGGATGCGGCCACTCCCGCCCGCGCGTTCGATCTGTTCGGCCTCTTCGGCTCCGCCGAGGAGACGCCCGAGCCGAGCCGCGACGCCCTGCCCTACACAATCGAATTCGCCGGCCTCGACGAGGCGGAGGGCCTCGCCCGCAATCTCCAGGACGTCTCCAACACATGGCGGCTGCGCCTGCAGGCGCCGCCCACCGGCGCAGGCCTCGCGCGGCGCGTCGTCGCCGATTTCCCGCGCCTCGCCGAGGCGCTGTGGGCGAGCGGCTATTATGACGCGGAGATAAAGGCGACGATCGTCGGCGTGCCGGTGCGCCCGGACGGGCATGGCGCCGATGTCGCGGCGGCCGCGGCCGAGCGGCTGCGCGGCCAGGCGCTCGCGCCGATCCGCATAGAGATCGTGCCCGGCCCGCTGTTCCATTTGCGCAATGTCGCGCTTCTCGACGCCCGCAGCGGCAAGCCGCTCGACGAAGCGCTGCTCTCCAAAAAATCGCTGGAGCGCGACAAGGATGAGCCGGCGCGCGCCGCCGCCCTGCAATCCATGCAGACCGCCTGGATCGACGCGCTGCGCGCCAATTCCTATCCGCTCGCCAAGGTCGTCGCGGCGAAGCCGACCATTCTGCATCCCGAAACGGCGATGGATGTGGTCGTGACGATCGACCCCGGCCCGCGCGCGGGAATCGGCAAGGTGACGGCGAGCGGCTCGCCCGGCATAGACCCGGAGGTGCTTCGCTCCTTCATCTATCTGGAACAGGGCGAGCCCTATAGTCCGCAGAAGCTCGCCGATCTGCGCAAATCCGTCGGCCGGCTGGAGGCCGTCGGCTCGGTGAAGGTCGAGGACGGCGAAAAGCTCGACGCCAATGGCGATCTGCCGATCTTCGTGCAGACAAGCGAGCGCAAGCGCCATGCGGTGGGCGCGGACGCCTTTTTCTCCAATGTCGACGGGCCGGGCCTGCGCGCCTATTGGACCGACCGCAATCTCTTCGGCGGCGCCGAAAGGCTGCGTTTCGATGTCGAGGGCGGCCTCGCGCCCTTCGGCAGCTCGGCGACCTATCACGGCCTCTCCTCCATTCGCCTCGACGACGTCATCGGCCGCGCCAAGGCGAGCTTCGTGAAGCCGGCGCTGTTCGGCTCGCGCGACGATCTGCTCCTCGACGCCGGCGTCGTGCGCGAGAAGACCGATTATTACTGGGCCTATTACGGCGCCGCCTCCGCCGCGATCCGCCATCGCTTCAGCGATTCCGCCTCTGTGCAGGCAGGCCTCGAATTCGAGCGCGGGCACACATTCGACGCCTTCGGCCCGCACGACTATTCGCTGCTCGGCGTCCCGCTCTCGGCCAGTTACGACGGAACCAATGATCTTCTCGCGCCGACCAGCGGCTTTCGCGCCGTCGCCAATGTCACGCCCTATGTGAAAGCCTTCGGCGACAGCGTCGGCATGGTGCAATCGAAGACGCAGATCTCCTTCTATCAGGCGCTGGACGAGGACGGCTGGTATGTGCTCGCCGGCCGCATGGCCGCGGGCTCGATCGTCGGCGCGAGCATAGCGGATATTCCAGCGAGCCATCGCTTCTTCGCCGGCGGCGGCGGCTCGGTGCGCGGCTATCGCTATCGCTCGCTGAGCCCGGACGCCGGCCTCGGCTTTCCGGTCGGCGGACGCAGCCTGCTCGAGGGCTCGGCCGAGGCGCGCATAAAAGTGACGCGCGAGATCGGCGTGGTTCCCTTCTACGATATCGGCTCGGCCTTCTCCGCGCCATTTCCCGACTTCCAGTCGTCCATGCGTTCTTCTGTCGGCATAGGCCTGCGCTATTACACAGGGATCGGCCCCGTCCGCCTCGATGTGGCGACGCCGCTCGGCCGGCGTCCCGGCGAGAACAAATTCGCGATCTTCATCGGCGTCGGGGAGTCGTTCTGATGCGCTTTCGCCGCATTCTCGCTTATGCCTTCGGCGCTCTGCTGCTGCTCGGCGTCGCGGGCGCGCTCGCGCTGCGCATGCAGGCGCGCGAGGGCAAGAGCGTCCTCGCCGATCTCGTCTCGCGCGCCGCCTCCTCGCCCGATCTGAAAATCGACATCGGCGCCTTCGAGGACCCTTTGTCGGCGCATCCGCTGCTGCGCGACATTTCCATCGCCGATCGGGACGGCGTCTTTGCGAAGATCGACCGGATCGCCATCGACTGGTCGCCCTCCGCGCTCTTCTCTCTGCGTGTCGATGTCGAGACGCTCGCCATAGGCGCGATCGACATAGCGCGCCGTCCGGCGCCCGCGCGCGCGGCGGCGGCGGCGGAAACGTCCAAGAGCGGCGGCGGCTTTGCGCTCCCGAATCTTCCCATGCGCATCCGCCTCGGCCGGCTGGCGCTGGATTCGCTCTCGCTCGCCGAGCCGGTTCTCGGCGCCGCGGCGAAATTCACCGCGAGCGGCGACGCCGCGCTCGACAATGGCGCGCGCCTCGCCTTGGACATTCGCCGGCTGGACGCGCCCGGCTCCATCGCCGCGAAAGCCGATATAGCGGCGGACGGGGGCAAGATCGCCCTTTCCGTCACGGCGCAGGAGCCCGAGGGCGGCGCCATCGCCCGCCTCGCTGCGCTGCCCGGCCTGCCGCCTGTCGATATCGCTTTGACCGGCGAAGGACGGCTCGACGATTTCGCCGCCCATCTCGCCGCGAAAGCGGGCGAGAAGATCGGCGCCGAGGGCCGGGCCCATTTGACGCGCAATGGCGCGGCGCGGCGGCTCGAATTCGATCTCGCGAGCCGTCTCGCCCCGCTGCTGCCCGGCGCCGCCGCAGCGCTCTTCGAAGGGACCACGCAGCTCGCCGGCGCAGCGAGTTTGCGCGACGATGGCGCGCTTGCCGGCGACATCGCCATCCGCAGCGCGACGGCGTCGAGCGACGCGCCGCGCCCGCTCGATCTCGCCATAGCGCTGAAGGGCGTTCCGAAAGACGAGCGGATGACCGCGACGCTGAGCGGAACGCTCGCCGCTCCGCCGCTCGGCGCGCCCGCGCTCGAAAGACTGCTCGGCCGCCGCCTCGCGCTCGGCGGCGCGGTCGCCTCGCTTCCCGGCGGCGGTCTGCGCTTCGAAGGCCTGTCGCTGCGCGGCGAACATCTCTCCGCCAAGATCGACGGCGCGGCGATGCGCGAAGCCCTCGACGTCGGCGCGAAGATCGACATCGCCGATCTGCGCCCGGCCGATCCGCGGCTCTCCGGCCGCGCCGAAATCTCCGTGAAGGCGATGGGCTCGGCCGACAGGCCGAACGCCGATTTCGACGCGCGGCTCGAAGACGCCCGCCTCGACGGCCATGCGATCCAAAAGCTCGCGCTCTATGGCTCCGCGCGCGATCTCACCGGCGCGCTCGTCGCGACCGCGACGCTGGACGGCGCCATTGACGGCGCCCCGGCGCGCGGAAAATTGAACGCGCGCAAGGAGGCCGGCTGGAGGCTCGACAATCTCGATCTCGCGATCGGCCGCGCGACGCTCCACGGCGCCGTCATGCTCGATGCGCAAGGCCTCGCCAGCGGGCGCCTCTCGCTCGCCGCGCCCGATCTCGACGATCTCTCGGCGCTGGCCCTGCGCAAGCTCTCCGGCGCGCTGCAGGCGGACATATCCCTCGACGCGGAGCAGGGCGCGCAGAATGTGACGATCGAAGCGCAGGGGACGCGCATTCGCGCCGCCGACGCCGCCATCGAAAGGCTGAGCGCGAAACTCTCCGGCCATGATCTGCGCCGCCGTCCCGCGCTCGATGGAAGCGTCGCGGTGGAATCGGCGCGCATCGCCGGCAAGGTGATTTCCAAGGCGCGCCTTCTCGCCGCGCCCGCCGGCGCCGCCACCTCTCTCGACCTCTCCGTCGATGCGGAAGGTTTCGCAATCGCCAGCCGCTCCACGCTGACGCCGGGCGAGCGGACGCGGCTCGACATTCAATCGCTGTCCGCGCAACGCGCCGGCAAGCGCATCGCCCTGACCGGCCCGGCGAGCGTCACGCTGGGCGCCGGCGTCGTGGAGCTGAAAGGAATCGCTCTCGCGCTCGGCGCCGGCCGGCTCGACATAGACGGAACGATCGGCGAGCGGCTCGATCTCACCGCGAGAGCCCGCGCCATTCCGCTCTCCATCGCTTCCATCGCCGATGCGAGCCTCTCGCTCGACGGCGCGCTGGACGCGGAAGCGCGCATCACCGGCGACAAGAAAGCGCCGAACGGCGATTGGAAGCTAAAGATCGCCAAGCTCTCCGCGCCGCAATTGCGCAGCAATGGCCTGCCGCCGCTGGATCTCGCCGCGCATGGAGCGCTCGCCGGCGCGCGCACCAGCCTCGACGCCGACATTGCGCTCGGCTCCGGCGGGCGTTTCGCCATCACGGGCTCGGCGCCGATCGACACAACCGGCGCGCTCGATCTGAAGGTCAAAGGCGAGGCCGACGCCAAGCTCGCCGACACGGCGCTCGCCACCAATGGCCAGAGCCTGCGCGGCAAGGCCAATGTCGATCTGCGCATCGCCGGCTCCGTCTCGGCGCCGGCGATCGAGGGCGGCGTCACGCTCGCCAACGGCTCCTTCTCCGATCCGCTGAACGGCGTCTATCTCGACCATATAGACGCCAAGCTCGACGGACATGGCCGCGAGATCGCGATCACGCGATTGACCGCGCTCACCAAGAATGGCGGGCAGATCGCCGCGACCGGCCAGATCGCCATCGAGCCGCAAGCCGGAATGCCCGGCGCCATTCGCATCAAGGCCAAAAATGCGCAGCTCGTCAGCAGCGATCTCGTCTCCGCCACCGCCGATCTCGACCTCGACATAGGCGGCCCGCTCGCACGTTCGCCGAAAGTCTCCGGCCGCGTGACGCTGACGACGATGGAGGTGAATGTTCCCGATCGGCTGCCCGCCTCCTTCCAGGCGCCGCGCGGCGCGGTCCATATTTCGCCGCGCGATTTCGCCAAGCAAATGTTGGCGCTGGAAGCCAAGGAGAAAGCGCGCGCGGCCAAGCGTTCGCCCTTCGACGCGGCGATCGACCTCACCATCGCCGCGCCCAATCGCATTTTCGTGCGCGGCCGCGGCATAGACGCGGAATTCGGCGGCGAATTGAAACTGAGCGGCGCGGTTCAAAAGCCCGTCGTCAACGGCGCTTTCGATCTGCGCCGCGGCAAGCTGCAATTGCTGACGCAGCGCATCGACATCACGCGCGGCAAATTGACCTTCGCCGGCGGATTGACGCCGCAGCTCGATTTCACCGCCGAGACGACGGCCAGCGACGTCACCGCGAAAATCGGCGTCTCCGGGCCGGCCTCGCTGCCGAGCTTCACCTTCTCCTCCTCGCCGGAGCTGCCGCAGGACGAGGTTCTCTCGCGCCTGCTCTTCGCCAAAGCGTCGGGCTCGCTGTCGGCCTTTCAGGCGGTGCAGCTCGCCACCGCTCTGGCGCAATTCTCCGGCGCCGGAACCGGCGTCGACGCATTCGAGAAAATGCGCAAGGCGCTCGGCGTCGATTCGCTCGATCTCGAGGCCGGCGGCTCCAGCGGGCCGACAGTCGGCGCCTCGCGCTATATTTCCGACAATATCAGCGTCGGCGTGCGCACAGGCGCCAAGCCGGAGCAGACCGCCGTCAGCGTCGGCGTGGACGTCACCAAGAATGTCCGCGTGAAGGGCGAAACCAAGGTCGACGGCAAATCCTCGCTCGGCGTCGGCGTCGAATGGGAATATTGACGGCGCCGCAATCGCTCGCCGACACGCGGCGTATCGACGAAGCGCCTTCCTCTCCTTCATCCTGAGGAGGCCTCGCAGAGGCCGTCTCGAAGGACGAAGGAGAGGGAAGCGCGTCACGCGCGGTCTTTCGAGGGCGATTTCCGAGGGCGATTTCCGAGGCGGCGCATGAAGCTCTCCTCGTCCTTCGAGACGGGCCCTTCGGGCCCTCCTCAGGATGAGGAGAACTTCACTCGATCGCCGCGGCGGCCGATAGGTCGTCATTTCGCTCACCGACTCGTTCCGCTATATTGCCGCCAGAAGCTCATTTCACCCGAAAGGCCGCGAATATGCTCGACCGGCTCGTCGCGCGCGCGGCGCAATTGCCCGCCTATGGGGAATTACGCTGGCACGCCAATCATTCCTCCCGCATCATGATGCGCAAAGGCGTGCTGCTCGCCAATGGACGCTCGCGCGACAGCGGCGTCTCGGCGCGGCTCTATCGCAACGGCGCCTTCGGCTTCGCCGCCGCGCCGGCCGATGACGAGACGAGCCTTTCCGCCGTCATCGCCACCGCCAAGGACAATGCCGAATTCGCCGGCGGTCACGCCGCGAGCGGCGCGCTCTCCACCGCCGCCGGAAGCGGAAGCTATGATTATCGCAGCAAGCGCGCGCCGCTCTCGGCAGAGCAGCGCGTCGACATTGTGCGGCGGCTCGACGAGGCGATCCGCGCGCGTTATCCGGGCCTCGTCAATGTCGATATCGCTCTGTCCAGCCATGCGAGCGAGAAGATTCTCGCCAATAGCGACGGCGCCGCGACCTATTCCTTCGTGCCGCGCGCGGCGCTCGTCGTCTCGATGAGCGTCGCCGCCAATGACGGAATCGTCGAGCTCTATGACATTCTCGGCGGCTTCGGCGAGATCGAGGATCAATCCTTCGACGAGGCGACGCTCGCGCCCTGGCTCGAGGAGCTGCACGAGAATTTGCGGCGCAAGGCCGAGGGCGGCCAATGCGAGGCCGGCGATCACGATGTCGTGCTCGACGCAGCGCTCGCCGGCATTCTCGCCCATGAGGCGATCGGCCATACTTGCGAGGCCGATCTCGTGCTCGCGGGCTCGGTCGCCGGCGATCATCTCGGCGAGCTGGTGGCGAGCGAGAAGATCACGCTCGGCGATTATGGCGGACGCGGGCCGGATGGCAAATCCTCCTTCGCCATTCATGTCGATGACGAAGGCACGCCCTGCCGCGACGTCGCCATCATCGAGAATGGCGTGCTGAAAAACTTTCTGCACAATAAACGCACCGCGCAAATGCTGGACGCGGAGCCCGCCGGCAACGCGCGCGCCTTCTCCTTCCAGGACGAGCCGCTGGTGCGCATGCGCAACACCTTCATCGCCAAGGGAAACGACAAGCTCTCCGACATGATCGGTGCGATCGAGCGCGGCTATTATCTGAAGCGCTCCACCAATGGCCAGGCGGACGCCACCAGCGAATTCATGTTCGGCGTCAATTGCGGCTATGAGATTCGCGACGGCAAGCTCGGCCGCGCCATTCGCGACACGACGATCTCCGGCGTCGCCTTCGACATGCTGAAGAGCGTCACCCATGTCGGCGATGATTTCCGCTGGGCGGCGGGCGGCGGCTGGTGCGGCAAGAAGCAGCCGATCGCCGTCGGCATGGGCGGCCCTTCGATCAAATGCCGCGTCACTCTGGGAGGACGCGGATGAGCGCCGCTTCGGATGATTTTCTCGACCAGATTCTCGCGCGAGCGAAAGCGGCCGGCGCCACTGCGGCGCAGGCGCTGAGCAGCCGCACGCGCTATTTCGAGATCGAATTCGATCATCGCAGCGTCGATCTTGTCCGCTCCACCGAGAATGAGACGACGACGATCACCCTGTTTCGCGACGGCAAGCGCGGCGGCGCAACGCTCAACGGCCGCCGGCCGGAGGAGGTCGAGGCGGCGATCGCCGCCGCAGCCACGGCGGCCGAAGCGGGCGTCGCCGATCCCGCCAACGACATCGCCGAGGCGCCTTCGCTGCCGCCCGGCGATCACGGCCCCACCGAGCCGGATCGCGCCGCCATGCGCGCGCAGGTCGATGAGTTTCTGGAGAGCCTGCCCTCGCGCCATCCGCTGCTGCGGCTGCGCGACAGTCTCTATACGTTTACGGAACAGGAGACCGAATTCGCCAATTCGGGCGGCCTGCGCCAGCGCGAGCGGCGTGGCCGCCACGGTTATCGCGCCATGTTCATGGCCAAGGACGGGCCGCTCACCACATCTTTCAACGCCGCGGGCGGGAGCGCTTTTTCGCCCTTCGCCTCGCTCTATGACGCCGCCGGGGTCGGGCGGCTGATGGCCGAATGCGAGCGCTCGCTGGAGCGCCGGCCTGTCGCGGGAAAATTCGTCGGCGATGTGATCGTCACGCCGCATTGCCTCACCGGGCTGCTGCCCTCCATCGCCGGCGCGCTCTCCGGCCCGGCGCTGCTCGCCGGCTCCTCGCCGTTCAAGGACAAGCGCGGCGAGCGCATCGCCAGTCCATTGTTCTCGCTCGACAACGCCCCGCGCTCCGCGGATTTCTCGGAGGGTTCGGATTTCGACGATTTCGGCGTGCCGACACGCGATCTGCCGATCATAGAGGATGGCGTGCTGAAGGATTTCCTCATCGGTTATTTCTTCTCGCGCAAGCTCGGCATGGCGCAGACGGCGGGCGTGCGCAACAGCCGCGTGCGGCCGGGGGAGACGAGCCTCGCCGATATGATCGCCGGGGTGAAGCGCGGAATTCTGTTCTCCCGCTTCTCGGGCGGCGCGCCCAATGACAATCTGGATTTTTCTGGAATCGCCAAAAACTCGTTCTATATCGAGGACGGCGAGGTGAGACACGCCTCGAGCGAGACCATGGTGAGCGGGAACTTCCAACAATTGCTGCAAGATATCCACGCTGTCTCGAAAGAGGTCGTGAATTTCGGCGATTGCGTCTATCCATTCGTCGCCGCCTCGGGCGTGACCATTTCGTCGAAATGAGGCCCGGCGCCGCCGATGGCTGGAGGGAGTTTATTGGTCTATCGCCCCTGGTTTTCCGGCCCCGGATTTTCCAGCCCTCGCGCCTTCGGCCTCGCGGCGGTGGCGGCCGCCCTGGCGCTCGACCAAGCGCATAAATTCTGGATGCTGCATGTCTTCGACATCGGGCAGCGCCAGCCGATTCGCCTCACCTCTTTTCTCGACCTCGTGCTGTCGTGGAATTTCGGGGTCTCCTATTCTCTGCTCTCCTCGCAGACCGAGGCGACGCGCGCGCTGCTGGTGGCGTTCCAACTGTCGATCGTCGGCTGCCTCGCCTATTGGCTGTGGCGCGCCCCGAGACGGCTGACGGCGGCGGCGCTCGGCCTCGTCGTAGGCGGCGCGCTCGGCAATGTCGCGGACCGGCTCACGCGCGGGGCGGTGGCGGATTTCTTCTTCTTTCACACGGCCTTGCCGGTGGGGCCGCTGGCCAATTACGTGTTCAATGTCGCCGATGCGGCGATTTTTCTCGGGGTCGTTCTGCTGCTGCTGGAGAGCTTTCGCGCCGGCGCCGCGCGGCCCACCCCGGCGGCCAGCTAGATCTCGCGTCGATTTCGGCTGGCCCGGAGGGCCGCGCGCCTCTAAAATGCCAATAAGCGGGCCGTAACAATGCGGCTCTGGGAATTGCGCGCGCTTCGGCAAGGGGGCCGCGTCCATGGGAGGAGATCTGGGCGATGAAACGGGCGACAGCCTCTCTGCATCGGGCGCCGGCGTGTTGCGGGCTCGCGCTCGTCCTTCTCGGCGGCGCGGGAGTCGCGCCGGCCGCGGCCTATGACGACAAATCGACGGTCACATCGGTCCTCGGCTTCATTGGCGTCTATTCCGACGACGAGGAAAATCAGAAGATCGTCTTCCGCGAGCATCCCAAGCTCGTCGTGCCGCCCAATCGTCAGGGGCTTCCCTCGCCGCAGGCGGAGACCGAGCGCCCCGCCTCCTGGCCGGTCGATCAGGAGATCGCGCGCCGCAAGGGCGCCCAGGCGCCGGCGCGCCAGCCCGGCCTCAACGAAAATCCCAATGTCGCCGGCTCGAAGAATGGCGAGCACGACGGCCCGCGCAAATGTCTGGTCACGGCCTCGGACGGCCATTGCACGATCACCACCGACGCCGACGAGCCCGGCGCCAGCGCCACCAAGACCCGCGGCGCCGGCGAGTCCTCGACGCGCTCCTATCTGACGGAGCCGCCGCAGGCCTATCGCCAGAAGGTCGCGGGCGGCAAGGGCGCCAAGGAAGAAGAGGAAAAGCCCGGCTGGACCAATCCCGTGGGGATGATCGGCAAGCTTTTCGGCGGCTCCTGAGCCGCCGAGCCTGAACCCCGCTCCTCAGCCGCCGCTCAGCAGGATGCGGCGATGCGTCGGCTGCAGCGGGCGGGCGTTCATCGGGAACAGCGTCTTGAAGGCGTCTATGTCGGCCTGGGCGACGGCCACAGGCTCGGCGAAGACGTTCCAATGCACCACTTCCGAGCAGGGCGGCGTCGTCAGCGAGCCCTCGTAGCGAAAGAATTTCTTTCCCTTGGGCAGCAGAGCGGAGGCGTCGAGAGGCGCCTTCAGCGCGGCCTTGCCCTCCTCCTTCGGCGCGGCGGCCATCAACGCCGAAAAAGCCTTGTTCGCCCGGCCCGCGACGAGGAAAGCGCCGACCACCAATAGATCGCCATTGTCGCCGGCATGGACGAAATGCGCCTCCATGGCCGTGCGCTTGCCGCCGAGGGCATGCTCGCTCGGCGTGTGGAAATGGAATTGCTTCAACTCGAATTTGCGGCCGTCGAGCTCGGCGACGCCACCCCCGGCGGCGGCGTTGGCCTGGATCGTATGGCCATTATTGACGATCTCGTAAGCTTGCGGCTTCCAGCCGAGCTTGGGCGGGCGAGCGTCGGCCTTCACCGCATCGGTGAGGTCGATCGGCGATTGCTCGGCGCCGAGCGAGCAGGCCTTGGCCGCCTCGTCATGCGCGCCCCAATGCTGCGGATCGTCATAGGTCCAATGCGCGCTCTCGGAGCGCGCCGCCGCGGCGCAGAGCGGACAGGCGGCGAGGCCGGCCAGAAAAGAACGTCTCGTGAAAGCCATGCGATCCCCCATGCGGCGCTCGGGTTTCGCGCCGACGATTCGGATCGCTGGATAATGCCTGCGAGCCGCGGCCGCGGCAACGCTCCAGGCGCCGAGGCAGGGCTCCGAACTCGGGCTGACGAGCCGACACCTTTCAAGCGTCATGGCCGCGCTTGTCGACGGCAAGCGCGGCCATGACACGATTGTGTAGGAACTGTTAACCGGGATTCGGAGCCCTGGGCGCCCTGGGCCGAGCTTTCGCGGCGCCTGACAGGCCACGCTTTCATGCTTATATAGATCGAATGCTCGCGTCGAAGCGTACGGGCGAGACCCCGGGGGACGAACTGGCGCCGAATTCTCTTGGCCGGCGCGCGCCCGGGCGCCGGACGCGGTCGAACGCGCTATAGCGAGGAAAGATCATTATGCCGATGACACAGCCGGGGGCCGAGGCGATCGCGGCCGATCATGCCGCCAGCTCCGCCGCCGCCAAAACCGACGCCGCGCGCGCCGGAACCGCCAAGAGCGAGAACGCCGCCGCCGGAGTCGTCCATTCGCGCCTCGCCAACGGGCTAGAGATCGTCGTCATCGCCGACCGCCGCGCGCCGGTCGTCACCCATATGATCTGGTATCGCAACGGCTCCGCCGACGACCCGCTCGGCAAGTCGGGAATCGCGCATTTTCTCGAACATCTGATGTTCAAGGGCACGCATGCCCATCCGCAGGGCGAGTTCTCCAATCTCGTCTCCGAGCTCGGCGGCCAGGAGAACGCCTTCACCAGCTATGACTACACCGCCTATTTCCAGCGCATCGGCAAGGAGCATCTCGGCACGCTGATGGAGTTCGAGGCCGACCGCATGACCAATCTCGTCCTCTCCGACGAGGTGGTGGGGCCGGAGCGCGAGGTGGTGCTCGAGGAGCGCCGCATGCGCACCGAGAACGACCCCTCCGCCCAGCTCGACGAGGCGGTGCAGGCGGCGCTGTTCCCGCACCATCCCTATGGAACGCCGATCATCGGCTGGGGCCATGAGATCGAGACGCTCGGCCGCGAGGACGCGCTCCATTATTATCATCGCTTCTACACGCCCGAGAACGCCATCCTCATCGTCGCCGGCGACGTCGATTTCGAGACGGTGCGCGACCTCGCCGAGAAGACCTATGGCCGCATCCCCGCCAGCGACGACGCGCCGAGCCGCCGCCGCCCGCGCGAGCCGGAGCCGCGCGCCCATCGGCTGGTGACGCTCGCCGACGAGAAGGTCGAGCAGCCGACGCATGAGCGCGTCTTCCTCGTGCCCTCCTATACGACCGGCGCGCCCGGCGCGGCCGAGACGCTCGAGGTTCTCGCCCATGTGCTGGGCGGCGGGCCGTCGAGCGTGCTCTATGATTCGCTCGTCGTGGAGCAGAAGGTCGCGGTCAACGCCGGCGCCTATTACATGGGCTCGGCGCTGGACGACACGCGCTTCTGGATCTTCGCCACGCCCGGCCCCGGCGTCTCGCTGGAGCAGCTCGACGCCGCGATCGACGCGGCGCTCGACAAATTCGCCGCGGCCGAGATCGCCGAGGCCGATCTGAAGCGCGCCAAGAACCGGCTCGTCGCCGATGCGGTCTATGCGCAGGACAGCCAGGTGTCGCTCGCCCGCTGGTATGGCGAATCGCTCGCCACCGGCCTCGCGGTCGAGGACGTCGCCGCCTGGCCGGAGCGCATCGACGCGGTGAGCGCCGAAGACATAGCCGCCGCCGCCCGCAAATGGCTGCAGAAGCGCCGGGCCGTCACCGGTTTCCTCGAAGGCGAAGACGAAGCCGAGCTCGCCGCCTGACATCGGAGCGAATTTCAATGACAGCCCACGCCATCGCGCCTGCCCGCAGCCGCGCCGAGACCATTCAGCGCGTCGTCACGCCCGGCGGGATCGAAGCCTGGCTCGTCGAGAGCTACGCCGTTCCGCTCGTCGCGCTCGAATTCGCCATGCGCGGCGGCGCCTCCCAGGACCCGGCCGGCAAGGCCGGCCTCGCGACTCTGCTCGCCGGACTGCTCGACGAGGGCGCCGGTCCCTATGACGCGCGCGCCTTCCACCTCGCCGTCGAGGATCTGGCGATTCGGCTCGGATTCGGCTGCGACCGGGACGCGATCTCCGGCCATATGCAGACGCTCGCCCGCAACAGCGACGAGGCCTTCGAGCTGCTGCGCGTCGCGCTCTGCGAGCCGCGGCTCGAGCAACAGGCGATCGACCGCGTGCGCGGCCAGATCGCCGCCGGGCTGAAGCGCGACGCCAATGATCCGGACGCGATGGTCGCCAGGGCCTTCCGCGAGGCCGCCTTCCCCGACCATCCCTATGGCCGGCCGGCGCGCGGCGACGTGGAGAGCCTCGACGGCCTGACGCGCGACGATCTCGACGCGCTGCGGACCCGCCTGCTGGCGCGCAGCGATCTCGAGATCGCCGTCGTCGGCGCCATAGACGCGGCGACGCTCGCCGCCAAGCTCGACTCCACCTTCGGCGCGCTGCCGGCGCAGAGCCGTCTCACCCCCGTCGCCGAGATCGACATTCACGCGCTCGGCGAGCGCCGCATCATCGATCTCGACGTGCCGCAATCGGCGATCCGCTTCGGCCGACCCGGCATGCAGCGCCATGATCCCGATTATTTCGGCGCCGTGGTCATCAACCATATCCTCGGCGGCGGCGTGTTCACGGCGCGGCTCTTCAACGAGGTGCGCGAGAAGCGCGGCCTCGCCTATTCGGTCTATTCGCATCTCAACGAATATGACAAATGCGCCATGCTGGTCGGCGGCGCGGCAACGAAGAACGAGCGCGCCCGCGAATCGCTGGAGGTGATCCAGAGCCAATTCGCCGATCTCGCCAATGAGGGCCCGAGCGAGGACGAGCTCGACAAGGCGAAAAAATATCTGACCGGCTCCTATGCGCTGCGCTTCGACACATCGACGAAGATCGCCGGCCAGTTGGTCAATCTCCAGCTCGACGGATTCTCGCCCTCCTATCTCGACGAGCGCAATGGCCGGATCGACGCGGTGACGCTCGACGATGCGCGGCGCGTGGCCAAACGCCTGCTCGGCAATGGCGAGCTGCTGGTGTCGATCGCCGGGCGGCCGCAGGGACTCTAGCGGTCTGCTTCATCGGAACTGAAGGGTTTTGAAAGAGCGAGCCTTAGAGGCTCGCTCTTTCAACGCCGAACCGGCGTCCACCTAGGCTGGAAGCACTCTAAACCGCCGCGGCCGCGCGCCAGCGGTCTTTTTCTCTGAAATTCAGCGATCTTCTGCAAAAGAAAACGGGCGCCGCAACCTGCGGCGCCCGACGGATCGTCATGAAAAAAGGGGTTCGGCTGACGCCGAACCCCTGCGCCGTTGCAAATTCCGTCGGGGAATAATTTATCCACTATCGATCGACTACTTCTCTTCTTTAGCCCGCCTCGATCGTAAAGGAAACAACCTAATATAGGTCTGCGCTAGAAAGACGACGCCTGTGGCTCGCAGGTAACACTAGTAATTATACTATAGGAGAATTACTTTTAGTGATAGTGCTTGGTACTAATACTAACCTGTCCTGCGAGCGCTTTTACTTTCATTGGCTTGCGCAATGGCAGAGAAATGCTTGGACGCAGCCATAGGTTACGCCTCCGTTACCGCTTCATCAGCGGGCCGATAATTTTGCTCATTTCGCTGTGACACGCCAGCTACTGCGCCGCGTGAGTCCCGCTATCCACAGGTCTCGACGACCAGAGGCAAAGCGAGTTTGAACGCCGCATGGCCGGCGTCGCGCGCCTCCGAGCGGCCGCAGCCGCCAGGACCCTCGACGATGGCGCGCGACGTCGCCGGCTCCGTCGCGGCGATCTCCTCGGCGCGCCGCGACACGGCCGACGCCAGAGGCGTGACGCCCGCGTCGCGGATTTCGACGACGATCTTCCCGCCGCTCGTCGATGTCGCGAGGATCAGCCCGGGGTGGAGCGAGGCGTTCGCCGTCTCGACGGCGCTGCGCAAGAGATCGACCAAGTCCTGCTCGATCTGCGACCGATCGCCGATCACGAGATCGCGCTCCGCCGCCAAGCGCAGCTCGACGTGAACGGTCTCTCCGGCGCCGCGGCGGACGGTCGCCCATGCGTCGCGAATCAGCTCGTGCAGCGCGATCTCGTTATCGTCGTGAGCGAAAAGCTCGCGCCATTCGCCGACGAGCCGCGCGGCGCGATATAATTGCGCGCCGGCGCGGTCCATCGCGGCCAGCTGATCCTCCGATCGCGGCGCGCCGCCGAGCGTCGCCTGGCGACGCGCGGCCTGAAGATAGGCGGTGGCCGCGGTGAGCGGCTGATTGATATCGTGAGCGAAGCCGACGGCCTCGCGTTCGAGCGCCCGCAGTCGCTCCGCATGGCGGCACGGTTCCGGCGCGTCGTCGAGGCCCTGCGCGAAAGCGACTCCGCGCGCGCATCTCTCGTCGAGCGGGACGAAGAGGAGGCGCAGCCGCGTGCGCCCGCCGTCCTTGCGCGCGAACTCCGTCTCGACGAAGCCGGCGCCGCTCGCGCCGGGCGATCGGAGCCGCGCCGCCTCCCGCCAATCGATCCGGCCGGCGGCGAGATCGTCGCGACCATAACCGACCATTCGGAGAAATTCGTCATTGGCGTCGGTGACGGCGCCGCAGCTGCTCCAACGGAAGGCGCCGACCAGCCCGCCTTCCCATAGCGCGCGCAGACAGGCTGCGTCGCTTGCGAAGCGATCGGCGAGCGTCTCGTCGCGGGGACGGGCGCGCAGCGCGTCGATCACCACGGCCGTCAGCACGGCGAGAGCGAGCCCGACGGCGAGACCGACCCAGGCGGCGGCGTCGAATGGCTCGAAGAAAAACCGTGCGAGCAGCCCCGAGGCGAGCGCCGCCGAAACCACGGCTGCGAGGCCGCCGACCAGAGCGGCGAATTGCGCGGCGACATAGAAGGACGCGGAAGAGAATTGCTCTCCGAACGACGCCTCCAGACCGAAACGCGCCAGCGCGCCGAAGGCCGCGAGCGTCGCGCCGAATCCGACAGGTCTCCGCGCGGCGAATTCGCGGCATCGGGCATAGGGAGCGGAAAGGGCCCGGAGCCCGGCGACGACGGTTGCGCTCATTCGGCGCGGCGCTCCTGCGACCCCCCAAAAAAGCCTGGTACTCGGCACAAGCGCTTTCCGACAATCATCAAATGCGGGGGCGCAAGACTGGCCCAGAACATTTGTTTTGGCAATCCGTCCATCGAGCACGCGCGACCGGCTGATCTCAAAAACCCCGATCGACGGCGAAAAACATATGCGGAGCCGGCAATTTGCGAACGCCGCCCGACCGAAATTTCACGCGCGAATTTCAAGATCATCCCGAGCGCTCTCATTCGTCGAGGCTGCAATCTCCGTCTGATTTGCAGGGCTTGAAGCTCGGCGTGCGCCAGAAGCCGCGATGATACAGGCGCACGCAATCGCCATCCTGCACGAGATTGAAAAACTTGTTCGATTCATCGCTCGCGGTCGATTTGGCGTCGGCGTCGTGCAATCGCGCGCAGCCGTGCGACTGGCTTCCGGGAATGCGCGAGATCACGCCGCCCTTGTTCCAAAAATTGCTGTGAAACCCGAAGTTTCCGCAATAATTGACGAAATTGACGAGCCCTTTTTTTGATGTCAGACGCTGATGTCCCTGCACCGGATACATGTGGCACCAGCCGTTCTGCCGCGCGAGCTGGCTCGTGTTCGGGCCGATGATGATATTGTCGAATTGGACGTGGGACGAGCCGCGCTGGAACACGCGCACCGCGGGAATCGCGAGATTGAGATGGATTTCCCGATCCTTGACGGCTTTTCCCTTATAGGAGCAGGGATCGGCCTCGTCGGCGGCGGGCTTCTCGCCCAATTCCGTCGCCGTCTCCCCCGCCGACGTCTCGCCCGTCGCCGTCTCGCCCGGCGCCGCCTCCAGCGATCGCGGCGCATCGGTTTCGGTCTCGGTCTGGGTTTCCGACGCCGGCTCCTCCTCCGGCTCTCGGGAAATGCGTCTCTCGCCGCCCTCGCTCTGCTGCGCGACATGGGTGAGCTCATGGGCGAGCAGCCGCCGCCCTGCGCTCGTCTCCGGCGCGAAACGGCCTTCGGCGAAGACGACGTCGCGCCCGACCGTATAGGCGTGCGCGCCGATATCGCGCGCCGACTGCGCCGCGGCCGCGTCGGCATGAATCCTCACCTTCGAGAAATCACGGCCGAACAGCGGCTCGAAGAAAGAGCGCGCGCTCGTCGGAAGCGCGCGCCCGGGCGCGCGCAACGCATCCTGCACGCTCGAGGAAGATTCGCCCGGCGCATCGCAGGCGGCGCATTTGCGCTGCGGCTCGGACGGCGCCGGCGTCACGGCGGCGTCGACGCTCTCCGCGCGCATGACTCGCTCCGCCACGCGATCGGCCTCCTGCTCATAGCGGTCGTTCGGCGCGCCGATCGTCAAGCCGGCGCTCGCCGCTCGGCAACGCGGGCAGCCGCCGCCGCAGGCGCAGCCGCTCTTGCGTTGCAGCAACTCCCCGCCGCGCGACGGCCGCGCGGCCGCGCGGGGCCGGGTCGCCGCGGCGCGGTCCGGCGTGGTCTTGCTGAGCCTCGCATGCATTTTGCTCTCCTTCCTGCCGAACGTCGGCGCTCTCATCTCGTCGCGAGCAGCGCCCTGGCCCGTGCGACGATCGTCTCGGCCGGCGCCTTTCCGCCGACGATGTCGGCGAGCTTGGCGGGGTCGAGCGCGAGGATCGACTCGACATCGGCGACGCCCGCGACGCGCAGCCGCTCCTGCGACGCCGCGTCAATGTCGAGCTTGGCGAGCGGCGTGCGCGCGCCGGCGGCCGGCGCCGTGGTCGCCGATGTCGGCGGCGCATTGGCCTGCGTCGCCCCGCTCGCTCGCGTATAAATGGGCGTCGCCGTCTGAATGACAGCGAGCGGCGCGACCGCGAGCGGAACCTCGAGCGTCAATTGCGCGGCCGCGTCGGCGGCGATGCGAATCTGCTCCTTGTCGAGCAGCAGCTCCTCGCCCCTGGCGTCGCGCACGCGCAGGAACAGCGTCGGCTCGCGGGCCAGAATGGCCGCCTGATCCTTCTCGAAGCGCGCGACGAAGACGCCCGCGGCGTCGGTGCGGCCGAGCGTCTCCGCGATCGTGGCGTCGCGGCGGACGAGCTCCACGGTGAGATCGCGCAGGCCGAGCCCGCGATCGTCCACGACACGGCCCGAGATCGCCGCGCCGCCGTCCGGCGCGACGACCGGCGCGACGCCGAACGCCTCGGCGCCCTGCGTCATCAGCCGCTTTTGCGCGAGGCCGGCCTCGGCGCGCGCGCGCAAGAGCGTCGCCGCCGGATAATCGGCGCCGTGGATTTCGGCGAGTCGCGCCGCCTCCGTCTGCATGCCGTGCATGGCGGCCGTCTGCGCCGCCGCGATCGTCGCGGTCACTTTGGCCACGGCGCTCTGCCCGAGGCCGACGATCTCGGCGCCGGTGAAGGCCTTTTCGTCGAGCGTCCCGCCGAGCCCCTCCGCCTGCGCGCGCAGCACGGAGATGGCGAAGGCGAGCAGGCCCTGTGGCTCGGCGAGACGGCCGCATATGCGCGGATCGAGGATCTGATTGCCCTCGGCGACGGTCGGCAGCGGATTGCCGAGAATGACGCCGGGCCGCGCGATAATGCAATGATCGCCCTGGTTCAGCGCCGTCACATTGGCGCGCAGCGCCTGGCTGAGCATGGAGAGCGTCGTCGTGGCGTCCTCGCGCAGACGCGCGCCCGTGGCCCGCAGCGTGTCCGCGACGAGAACGGCGTTGGCGAAGAACGGATCGGAGCGATAGACGGAAGAGGTGTTGGTCGCATAGCCGATATCGTCCAGCGCCAGCACGGCATGCGAGACGATCGAACGATTGAGCGGATCGAGCCGCAGATAATTGCCGTCGACGATCGTCTCGCCGCCCGGCAGCGCGCGTTCGGCGACGCCGGCGAACTCCTTGCCGCGCGCGAGATAATTCTGGAAGCGGCGCGCCAGCAGGCGATGCGCGCCGCCGAGATTGACGAGCAGCATGACGCCGAACACCGCGTCGATGAAGCCGAAGAGGCCCGTGTAGATGCTGTTGAAATGATTGTCGGCGATAGTGACCGGACCGAAGGCGAAAGCGGTCAGCGCGCGGCCCGCCGGCTGATCGATGCGATTGTCGAGCACGCGCAACGCCGCCTCGCGACCCGAGGAGGTCGAGAGCGAAGAGGTGAGCGCGCCGGCGAAGCGCACATAGACTCCGCCGCGCAGCCCGGCGCGGCGCTTGCGCTCATAATCGCTGGACGGCGCGCCATTGCCGGAGAGCGAATTGCCGGTGACCTCGAGATTATTCCCATAGCCGACGAAAACGCCGCAGACCGGATCGGCGGCGTCCGGCCCATTGTCGTCGATATGATTGTCGGCGAGCACGAGCGCGTCGACGACGCCGAGCGAGACGCCGCCGCGGCCGATGTCCTGCGCCTCGGCGAGCATCGCCTCGGTGAAAGGATTGCGCAGATTGCCGTGGATGCGATTGCCGCGAATGACGAGATCGCGCACCGGATCGCTGGCGCGCAGCAGAGGCGTCGCCGCGAGCTCGGCGATGGCGAGATCGATCTGGGCGAGCAACGCGCCTTTGGGGTCATTAGCGGGAATGACGGGCTTCTTGCTCGCGAGCCTGGCGCCGGCGCGCGTCGCGAAGCCTATGCCGGAGAGCCCCATCGCCGAAATATCGTTCCCCTCTATGGCGATCTCGTGCAGAAATCCCCGCAGCCCGCGCGCGACCGAGGCTTTCGTCGTCAGCGTGATCACCTCCATCGGCCGTCCCGAATCGCGCGTCTCGGCGATGCGCGCCACCTCATAGGGCGGCGAAGCGGCGACGCGGCGCCGGCCGGGGGCAGTCTTGACGGCGACCATGCCGCGCGCGTCGCTGCGGTCGGCGGCGGTGTCGTCGCCTTCGAGCCATATGTCGACATCCGTGATCGGACGCCCCGACTCGTCCTGCGCCAGCGCGACGACATAGCCCGTTTCATTCACATTGATCGTCGGCGCGTCCTTGGTCTCGGCGTCGGCGGTGGTGACGACGGGATCGAGATCGCCGCCGAGCGTCACGCCATTGCCCGCGCCGCCGGCGATGCGATTCTCGACGAGGCGCACGCGCTCGCAGCCCGCCCGCAAATGGACGCCGCCCAAGGCGCGATAAGGCTGCTTCGGCGCGAGCTGCGCGATGGGAAAAATCCAGGCGGCGACGACATATTTCAACACTTGCGCCGGATAGCGATAGAGCATCGGCGTCCTGGCGCAGGGGTCGGCGGGATCGCCGGGCGGATCATTGCCGCCGCCGCCGCGCGGCGGCTCCGTGAAGGGCAGCAGCGCGAGCACATTGCGCTCGACGAGCGCATCCTCGGCGAGCAGCGACAGCGTCGCCAGCCCGTCCGTCGTATCGAGCAGATGCAGCCGATTGCGGGCGATGACGAGCTCGCGCGCCCCCTCGACGCGAATGGCGTTGGCGCGCGCGAAGATGCGATTGTCGTGAATGCGCAGATCGGCGCAGACGCCCTCGCCCGTGCTCTGCGCCAGCACGGCGACGCCGTCGAAAGTGACGAGGTCGAGCCCTTCGATCTCGACGCCGAGACAATCGACGATGGTCACTATGGGCGCCTGCGGCGCAGTCTCGCGCGGCAGCACGAGCGTGCGCCATTTGCAGCCGTGAATCTTCACATGGCGCTTGCCCTCGAGACGAAGATTGGCGCGATGCGCGCCGGGCAGCAGGCATAATTCGCCGCCCGTCGCCGGCAGATGCGCGGCCGCTTCCTCGAGCGAGTTGAAATCGCCGAAGCTGGTCACGCCGTCGCCGATGAGAAACGTGCAGCAGAGCTTCTGATTCACGAGCGGACGAAAGCGCTTGCGGCAATCCTCGATCGCGCCGGAGATCGTCGTGTCGCGCCGGCCCGTCCATTCGATCTCGGCGAGCGCGACGCGATGCGTCACCGAGCCCTGCGGCGGCGCATGGTCGATCAGCGTCTGCGGATTGGCGATCTCGCCCGCGCGCACATCGAAGGTCCAATAATCGCCCGGCCGATATTTGCCCGGCGCCGGCGCGTCGAAAGCGAGCCTCACGCCGTCGCGCAGCTCCACCGGATCGGCGGCGTCGGTGAAGGAGGCGATGTCGGCGACGCCGTTCCACAGGCGGAAGAAGACGGAGTCGGTCGTCGCGGGAAAGGCGCCGAAGAGCGGCGGCGCCGCGAGCTCTATGTCATGATCCGCGTTCAATGTCGCGCGCGCGGCGTAGATCACGCTCCAGCCGCCGTCGAGCGCGTCATAGGCCAGCGCCTCGAGGTAGAAATCCGTCTCGCCGCAAGTGACGATCGCCGCGCGGCCGGCCTCGATCGTCACGCGATGGGGCGTGACCGTCGCGTCGAAGACGCCGGAGCCGACGAGCGAGCCGTTCCATCTGCTCCATTTGAATCGCGCCGGATCACCCGGCCGCACATCGGCGATCTCTATGCGATAGAGCGCATGCTCGAAGCCCGTGTAGCCGCCTCCGCCGACGACGGGGCAATCGCCGACGATCGCGACCTTTGGCGCGAGCGTGACCTCGAGCCGGCCTTTCGTGGCGGGATCGTCGCGCAGCTTTGTTCCTATGGTCGCGCAGCTCTCGCCGTCCGCGAGCCGCAATAGCCGCAGCCGCCAGTCGAGGAAGGCGCGCTCGCTGGTGTCGGGGCCGCCGAGCGCCGGCTCCAGCAGGCGCTCGGCATATTGAAACGCGTGCAGCGAATCGATGCGGACTTCCAGCACCACGGCGTCGCGCACGCCGTCGCCGATCTCGCCGGTCGTCGGCATGGGCGACGCGATCGGCGGGCCGAGATAGGTCGCGCGCCGCGTCACCGGCGCGCTCGGGTTCGGCGCATCGCCGGCGAGGCGCGTGAGCAGTCCGTCCGCCCAGCAGCGGCCCGGCAGCAGCGAGACGATCGTCTCCCCGCTGGTCGCATTGGCCGAGACGATTTTGAAAGAATCGGGCGCCTCCGCCGGAACCGCGCAGACGCCGGCGCCGATAATGTCGCGCGCCGCCTGCTCGCGCCAGGCGAGATCCAAGAGCTCGCTTTCGGTGTGGTCGGCGTCGGTCATGACGCGTCCCTGCTGGAACAGCACCGCGCCCATATTGCGCAATGCGCCGTCGCGCGGCTCGGCGACGCCACGCTCGTTTTCGAGCGGATCGAAATGGAGAACGGAGAAGTCACCCTTCACGGCAATTCCCTTTTCACTCGAGCACAGGGACGACGAGCGCCCGCACGCCGGCGGGCATAAATTCACGCAGACGAATAGTCAGATTGGCGAATTTATGCGCCTCGAGCGCAAAGCCGAAGGCGCCCATGGCGTCGTCGCGCGGGCCGAGCGTCAGCACGCGATGATCGGTCTCGCGCGCGAGCTGCGCATAGGCGCCGTCGCCGAAGCGCCGCGACGTGAAGACGATGCGCGCCTCGCTGGCGCGCACGCAAAAATGATTGGGCGGCGGGCGATCGAGCGGATCGCCGGCGAAGGCCGACCATTTGACGCAGCCATGCTGATTGTCGAGGACCTCGAAACGCCCCGTGAAGATCGCGCCCGAGCCGCCGACGGACGAAACGCGCGCGGCGCCGAAACAGGTGAGGCCCGAGAAGGCGAGCGCCGCGCCCCAGCCCGTCGCCGGATTTGTGGCCGCGCCGATCGCCGGCGTCGCGGCGCCGGCCGCGTCGACGATCGAATCCTCGATGTCCAGCCGATAGCGATCGTCGATGGCGAGCGCGCCGGCGATGCTGCGCTGGAGAATGATGTCGGGCGTCGGCGCGAAGGCGGCCTCCTCGGCGGGATTTGCGAAACCATAGCCATTGGCGAGCCGCAACGCCGTTTGGGCCGGCGCGCGCGCGCCATTGCGCAGAGAATGGCCGCCGGGCGCGAGCGTGCAGCCGGCGACCTCCAGCCGCGCGACGGCCGCGCGCGAGATCAGCGCCGCGCCCGCCGGAAAAGCGGCGTCGGGCGCGAGATAGAGGCCTTCCAGCCGCACCACGGGATCGCCCAGCCCGGCCGCGCTCGCCGCCACGGGACGAAAGGCGAGCGGCGTCGCCAGCCGCAGGATCGGCCGATGGCCGTCGGCGGCGCGGATCGTCAGCGAGCCCGCGAGACGCAAGGACAGGCCGCCGTCGATCGTGGTTCCGGCGATGGCCGCGAGATCGAGCGCATGGGTGAGGCTGTCCTCGATCTGCACGATGATCGGCGTCGTCGCGCTGTCGAGGCCGGCGAGCGCCGCCTGCAGCGTCAGCCCGCCGGCGATGTCGCCGACGCGGCGCAGCTCCGCGCCCGCCGTCGCCAGGGCGCCGCGCGAGACGGGATGCGCGCCGACCGGCCCCACCGCGCCATAGGCGAAAGCCGCGAACATACGCGAGACGAAGCCGGCGCCGTTCGGCGCCATCAGCGCGTCGGCCTGCGCGGCCGTGTCGAGGCCGATGAGGAGACGGCCTATGTCGGGATCGACGACGATCTCGCCGCTGGCGACGGGACGGCGCAGACCCGTCTCGAAGGCGCAGAGATTGTCGCCGCGCCAGCGCCACGCCCAGCCGGCGGGCAGCAGCGCCGCGAGCGTCGAGGGCATGAACAATTGCAGCCCGACATCGCCAATGTCGAAGCCGGAGGGCGGAGCGGTCGAAGCGTCGTAGAAATCGATGCGCGCATAGGCTTCTGGATGGCCGGCCGGCGCCCCGCTGGTCAACCGCGCGTCGAGCATGGGACCGGGGACGTCGTCCGGCTGCGTGAGCGGCGAGATCGCGCCATCGCCGCGCAGAAAGCCCGGCCGCCCGGTGTTGAACAAACGCACGGGCTGATCGAGCTGATGCAGATCAAAGCGCAGCACGAAGCGCGCCTCGCCGGAAGGCGGCGCGCCGCGATCGGCGCGGCCTTTGGCGAGCGGCAGAATGCGCGGCAGGCGATAGGCCGCGAGCCGCCACAGAAAGACGGCGAGATCGGGCAGATTCACCGCACGCGCCCCCGCTGGCGGCGGCTTCACATCCGCGGCATAGGCGAAGGGATCGAAGGGCGTGCCGATGAGCGCCAGCATGGCCGGATCGCGGATCGAGGCGAAGCCGCCGCGCGGCGGCGCGAAGCGGGTGCGCGCGGGATCGGCGAGCGGCGGCCTGCCGCCGGCGTCGGGACGCTGATGATTCATGTGCTGCGTCCAGCCGAGAGCTTCGCGCATCTCGACGGCGCGCGCCGACCAGAAGGTGAGATCGGCGGCGAGACGCTCGATCGCGCCGAGCGTTCCCTTGCGGCGACGCAGGGCGATCGTGTCGGCGACATCGGCGCGTAGCGTGCGCGGATCGCCGTCGAGATGTGAGACGCCGAGCAGATCGCCGATATAGGGGACGACCCAATCCTCGCATGTGTCGATGAAGAGGTCTTCATAGAGCTGCGCGATCGCCTCTTGCAGCGCATCGAAGGGAATTTCGAGCGCATCGAGAAAGGCGCGCAATTGCCCCGGCGGCGACTGCTCCATATCGCGCGTGCGATGGATTTCCGGCAGGCGGTCGAAGAGCTTCGTTTTTTCCTCGCTCATGCGCGCGCTCCTGCATCGGCGACGGACGTCAGCGTCAGATGGCGCGCATCGAGCCGCAGAATTTCGAGCGCGCCGCAGGGCAGCCGCGCGGCGGCGCGGCGATGCGTCGGAAGCAGCAGCGTCGCCGGATCGACGACGCCGGCGGCGAAGCGGCCGAGGCCGACGATCGCGCACCAGAGCACGCCCGCGACAGTCTGCATGCGACCCTCGATGCGGCTCGCATATTCGGGATCGCCGAGCTTTCGCGCGCGAAGGCCGAAAAGTCCCGCGGCTTCGTTCGCCGCATCGCCGGCGAGGCCGAAGGCGGCGCGCAGGCCCGCTTCGACATCCGCGCGCCGATAGCTCGGATCGAGCGCGTAATTCAGATCGACATGGACGAAGCGCGGCAGCGCCTGGCGCACGACGAGCGGAAAGCGATCCGCGCCGCGTTTGCGATGGGCGGAGAGAATGGCGTCGCGAATGGCGGCGAATTCCGCCTCGCGGCCGGCTTGCACCAGCACGCGCAGCAGCATGGCCGGGGCGCCGGCGTGGAGATCGAAGGCGGCGGCGGCGCGGATGACGCCGGGGATGGACAAGAGCTCGGTCTCGTAGTCCTGCACGCTCACCAGCCGCCCGAGGCTCTGCGCCTTGCCGGGCGCGGCCTCGCGCGCCTTGTCGCCGCTCTCCGGATCGGCGCCGCCGGACACGACGCCGACGAGCGAGACCTTGTCGAAGCCGGGCGGACGCTCGGGCGCCGTCGGCGATTTGCCGGGCGCGATCGCGCCATGCGCGCCGGAGCCGCTGCGATAGGCGGCGATGACATTCTTCAATCCGGAGGGCAGGCGCGCGCCCGTCTCGCCGTCGCCGAATTGCACGAAGCTGCGGCCTTCTTCGTCCTCGCGCAGAATATAGATCGTCTCCTTCGGCCCATGGCCATAGAAGCTGTCGACGCGCGTCCACGCTCGGCCGCCGACGAAAATATCGAGCTGCGGCGCCTGCGGCGGCGTCGAATCGGACGCGAGGAAATAGGTCAATGGCGCCTTGGGCAGCGGGAAGGTCTGCCAGATCGCCCGCGCGTCGCCATTGCCGAGAACGGCCTGCGGCTCGCTCTTGCCTTGCGAGGCGTCGACCAGATTGCCGAAGACGGTCACAATGGGCGTCTCATCGTCGAAATCCGCGCGGCCGAAAGGTGCGGGCGCGCGGTCGAAGGAGAGCGCCCAGCGGCGCGGCGGCGCAGAGGGCGCGGCGGAAAAATCATCCGGCTCATTGGTGTTGACGAGCACGACGCTGCGGCCGTCGGCATGGGAGAGGAACAGCCGCCGGCCCGCGAGCGCGCGCGCCTCCGCCGCCACGCCATAAAAATAGAGCGCGCGCGTTCCATCGACGAAAGCCTCGGTCGGCGGAGCGGAGAGTGGACGAATCGTCAGCGGCGGGCTCGTGACTTCGTAGATATTCACATCGCGTATGTCGCAGACGGGACGCGGCGACATGTCGATGCGAATGAGCGGCGCGTCCAATGTGAGCTTTGCGCTCGCGCCATTCAGATTGCCGAAGCCGAGCGAGCCCTTATGCGCGGCGACGATGCGGCGCGTGACCGAGAGCGGAACGCGCGCCGCATCGACATCGGCGCCGATGCGGCATTCGACGATGACGCGCGCGCCGGGCGCAAGATCATCGACGGGCCGGTCGAGCGGCCAGAGCGTCGCGGGCAGAGGTGTAGAGGCGCTCGACAGCGAGCAGACATGGCCGGCGCTCACATGGCGATCGAAGCCCGTGTCCGACTGCCGGGAGCCGGTGATCTTGCCGGAGCCGCCGACGATCGTCGATGTCGTCTGCGGCGGCGCGTCATGGCCGAAATGGCGGAAGGAGCGGCCGATGCGATAGGCCGTCGCCGGCGCCGCGAAGGCTTGCGCGAGCGGCGCATCCGTTTCGACGATCAGCCGGTCGAGCACATGCTTCACGCTCTTCACTTTGACCAGTTGCGGCTCCTGCTGCGGAACGACGGCCGAGCCGGTGAAAGCATAGGACGGCTCGGGCGGCTGCAAGAGCAATCTGTCGCCGACTTTCACCTCGAAGGCGGCGAGGCTGCGGCTGTCGGCGGCGCCGTCGACGGCGGCGATCTCGAAGCGCGTCGCATTCTCCGCGACGACGCTCTCGTAGTGGCGCGGGGAATAGAGATCGAACCGGCCGAGATGCGGAAAGACCGTCAGCTCTCCGTCGGTCTCGAAATCGGCGGGCGCGCTCGCGCCCTGCAATTCGAGCTTGACCGGAAAGCCCTGCCGCAGGACGAGCGGCGCCGCGCCGCGCGCCTCCATGGCGAGGGTCGCGCGTCCGCCGAGGCCCGGCGCGAGACGATAGCCGGTGAGCCGCACGAGGCCGGCGACGCTCTCCCGC
Source organism: Methylosinus sp. is20ea (assembly GCF_059718135.1). NCBI lineage: Bacteria > Pseudomonadati > Pseudomonadota > Alphaproteobacteria > Hyphomicrobiales > Methylocystaceae > Methylosinus > Methylosinus sp. is20ea. Next base: position 1,476,917 of record NZ_AP046088.1, read on the forward strand.
CACGCCGCCGTGCGCAGAAACGCCTCATTGGCGTAATGCTCCTGATAGAAGCTCAATATGTCGCAGACGATCGCCGCGCCCTGCAGCAGCGCTATGGCCGGATCATCGGCCGCGCGATGGGTGAAGGCGGAAAGCTCCGGCGCCGCGTCGATCCCGCGCGTCATCGCCTCGACGAAATCGGCGTAACGGCCGATGCGATAGGCGATGCGCGGCAGGCCCGGCCGATTGTCGATCGGCCGCGGGAAGCGGAAAGGATCGTCGATGAGCGGATCGCAGACCATGCGCGCCTCCCTAACCGCCGCCGCCCTGCATCTCGAAGCGGATGAAGCCGCGCTCGAGATGGTCGGGATCATTGGCGACGAGCAGCGTCTCGTCGAAAGCGAGCTCCAGGACCTCGCCGTTCGGCGCGCCCGGCTGCGGCGCCGAGAAGCGCTTCATGACGATGCGCACGATATGCTCGACGCCGGCGATGCGATGAATGCGGCCTTCGATCATGGCGCGATGCAGCGCCTGGCCGAAGGTCCATTGATCGGGATGGAAGAAGCCGGGGCGCCCGTCGGACGTCCAGCCGTCGGAGAATTCCTGCTCGAGCACGAAGCGCAGATCCTCGCGCCAATAGTCGGGATGCGCGCAGACGACGACGCTCACGTCGAGCGGGACATAGCGCGGCGGCCGCAATTCCATGTCCTCGCCGATGAGGCGCACGGATTCGAGATGATCCGCCGCCGCGCGGCGCAGAGCCTCCCATAGCGCATCCGACGCTTCGTCGCCGATCGCCACGAAGCCTTTCGGATCGAGCGCGATCCGCACCGTGCGCCAGCTTCCCGTCCAGGCGTAGCGGGCGACGGCGCGCGAGACGCCGGGAACTTCCTCCACGCGCGCGACATAATCGGCGAGCGTCACCGCCCGCGCCTGCCGCGCGCGAAACGCCTCGGGCGCGAAGCGGCGCAGGCGCTCGACCGGCTCCGGATCGCGTCCGTCGGTCACGTCGAAGGGATTGGCGATTCCCGTCACCGCGCCGCCGAGCGCGCCTGTGAGCGGAAGGAAAGAGAGCAACTGGTCCGCGCCGATATTGCCGCCGGCGCCGCGGCCGATCTGATATTGCGCATGGACGATCGCCGCATCCGGAAGCAATCGCCCATTCACGCCGTCGCCGAAGCGCAGCGTCGCGCGGCCGCGCTCGTCGATCTCCGTCATGAAGCAGGAGCCGTTCTCCACCGTGTCGTCGCTGTGAACGAGCGTCTCCACCTCGCGCCATATTTCGCGCGGCGCGCCGGGTGCGTCGACGGCGACGAGCAACGTCGAGCGCGACGGCTCCTCGCCCGGCCCCGCGCCCGGCCGCGACGGCAGATAAGCGAGCGGGCCCTCATCCGGCAGAGGCGCGAGCACCCAATCCTCCGCCCGGCGCCCGCGCCGCTGGAAATAGAGGTGCTTTTCCGTCTGGCTGTCCGAGGGCAATGCGCTCGCCGGCTCGTAGAAATGCGCCGTCATCGGCCGGCCTTCGTGAACCGGCAGCGCATTGCCGTAGAAGATCGACACATCGGTCACGCGCTTTGGCGGCGGACCAGGGCAGAAGGTGGTGAAGCTGTAATCGGCGCGCAGCGCATCCTCGTCGCGCCATCTCACACGCACGAGCCAGGTCGCGGCCACCGGATCGAACACTGTTTGCGCCGCCGCCTCGCCCGCGAGAAAGCGCAGCAATTGCCGCTTGGCGCGCCGCGCGCCGGCGCCACCGCCGGTCAGCGGATTCAACACCTCGGCGACGATCATCTCGCGCCACAGGCCATTGCGCACGAGATCGCGCAGCGCATCCGCATCCGCCTGCGAAACGAGGCCGCCGAAGGGCGCGATATCCGCCTCGACGCTTCCCGCCGCCAGCGCCGGACGCGCGTCGCGCCATGTGTGCAAACGCAGGCGATTTAGCGCCGGATCGAGACGCTGCCGCTGTTCCGCCGGCAGACGCCCCTGCCGGCTGGCGAAGAACACCGTGTCCGCGAGCGTCGGATCGGCGCCCGTATAGGCGACGAGCTCCTGATCGCCGAGCGAGAAAGGCGCGACGCCTCCGGCCACATCGAGGCACAGCCATGCGCTCGCCTGCTGGCCCTCGTCTATGTGATAATCGACGAGGCGGGCATGGCGGGCGAGCGACACGCGCTTGCGCGCCGTGGCCAGCGTCGCCTCCGCCATCACGCGGTCCTGATGATCGGCGAGCTCGTCGCCCGTCGCCGCCAGCAGGCTGATGAGAGTCTGATCGAGATCGACCTCGCTCGTGCTCTTCCATCCGGGAACGCGCGCCGCCATGGCGACCATCAGCGTATGACGGAAGGAATCGAAATCGCGCGCGAGATAGTCGATGTCCGGGCCGGGCGCGGCCGGACGGCCGGGCAATTTCGGCGCGCAGTCGTTGGTGAAGCAGCCGGGCCGGAATTTGAAGCCGATCTCGGCGAAGAAAGGATCGATCGCGCTCGCATCCCAAACGAGCGCCATGCGATAGGTCGAATAATCGCCGACCGGCGCGACGCGCAGCGACAATCGGCGCGCGTCTATGGTGGAGACGGCGACGGTCTGCGTCTGGCCCGCGAGCGCGCCGGCGAGAATGCGCGACCCGCCGCTGATGCGGAACGTCTGCCGCGCGCGCGCGGCGTCGGCGCCGATGAAGGCGAGGATCGCCGGCAGATGCAGGCCGGTGTAGAAATGCAGCTCTATGTCGGCGTGATCGGGCGAGGGCCCCGCCGGCAGCGACACCAGAGCGAGGCGCAGGCCGTCGAGCCCCGCAGCGGCCAGCGCGTCGGCGCGGTCGTCGATCATATCGAAAGAGTTGATCGCGCCCATGCCGCCTCCTATGACGCGCTGCGCTGGAAGCGCAGCACGCGCACATCCGGGCTGCCGGCGGCGCGATAACCGATGTCGACCTCCAGCGTCGCGCCGGCGCTGTCCCATCTCACCTCGATCTGCTGCACCGTCAGCCGATGGCCGAGCCAGCGCGCCAGCGCATTGGCGATGCGCGCATTGACGACGCCGCGAAGCGTCTCCGAGGCCGGCTCGAAAACGAGCTTGCGCACGCCGCCGCCGATCTCCGGCTGAAACAGCCGCTCGCCGGGGCTGGTCAGCAGCAATTGCAGCACTTCGTCGCGCAATTGCGCGGTGTCGTCCGCGGGCGCCGCCGTGCGGCCGTCCGGTCCGATGCGGAAGGGGAAGGCGAGATGACGGCCGTTCGACAGAGCCATATCCGTTTCCTCTCCGTCACACGCCCATGGCGCGGCGTTGCGTCTGCAGCACCAGCGCCGGCCCCTGCGGCGCCTCCGCGGCGTTGAGGCAGAGGCCGACGCTCGTCTGCAGTAGGAAGGGAACGCCACGCAGCGATGTCATCGTCGCGCCGGTGATCCATCGAATTTTGACGCAGGGCGATGGCGCGACCGGCGCGAAGGGGCAACCGATGATCGGATGCTCGTCGGTGAGCAGCAGCGCATAGGCGCCGTCGACCATCGCCTCGGTGTTGGAGGTGGCGAGCAGCGCCTGGCCGCCATGCGGGCAGGCCACGACGCTCGTGGTTGTGAGAAGCGGGATCATGTCGGCGGAACTCCGAAAGCCATGGCGCCTTTGACGAGGCCGACGCCGCCGAGGCCGATTTCGATCATGCCATTGTTGATGGAGATTTTCGTCGCGCCGATCTCGATCGCGCAGCCGCCGACGGAAAGCGTGATCGCGTCGGACGTCATTTTGATCTCCGCCCCGTCGCCATGGACGATGCGCAATTCGCGCCCCTCGTCGTCGAAGACGATTTTATGGCCCGCCTCCGAGACGATGACGCGCAGTTTCTCGCCCTCCGGCTGCGGACGCTCGCCCGCGCCCCACCAGCCGCCGCTCCAAATGGGATTGTCCAATTGACCGGCTTCGAACTCGATCCACACGCCGGAGTCGATTTTCGGCAGCATGAGGAATCCATGGCCGTCGCCGGCGAAAGGCGCGGCGGGCATGGCCCAGCCGCAGGGATGATCGCCGAGAATGGCGGGGACGCTGGCGCGGATGCGGCCGCGATTGTCGGGATCGTCGACATCGGTGACGGTCCCGCGATATTTGCCATAAAAGCTGGTCCCGGCGCGTTCGACGAGGCGCTCGAGCGTCTGCTCCATGAGATCGGACATCATGAGATCGGACATCGTCAGAAAATCTCCACGCTGGCGGAAACGGACAGCTGCAATGCGCCGCCCGCGGCCTCGGCGACCTGCGCGCCCGAGACGCGGGTGAGCGAGTCGGTCTTGGCTTCAATGTGCTGCGAATAGACGGATGGCGTGATGCGATGCGTCACGCGCGTGAGCAGATAGGCGCCGCTATAGGGCGTCGCGCCGGCGTCGACGCGCAGCTTTCGATAGGGCGCGAGCACGGCGCCATAGCAGCCCGGCGCGAGCTCGCTGGTCAGCGTGTAGACATAGCCGGCGCGGCGCGCCCGCCCGCTCGCCGCGGCGCTCGGATCGGCGCGCAGATTGTCGGCGGGCGGCAGCAGGCGGCGCGGCGTCAGATCGACCGGACGCGCCGGAAGATCGCGCATCAGCCCGAGATCGGCGGCGCTGGTCTCGAAAGTGACGACGCCGCGATCATCCAGACTCAGCACGCGCGCGGCGGTGCGTTCGGCGCCATGCGGATTTTCGACGATGCGCGCGTCGGCGAGATTGCGATCCGCGCCGAGCAGCCGCAGCGGCGGCAGATCCTCGGGGCCGGCGGGATCGGCGAGGAAGCAGCCGATGGCGGCGCCGGGCGTCGCGCCGGGCAGCACATAGGCGTGACGGTCGTTGCGACTCGCCAGCGTGCGCAGGAATTGCAGCACTGTGCCGCGCCGCGTCGTCGTTTGCGGCGTCGCCTGTGTGCGCTCGACGCGCGTATCGCGAATCTGCGCGAAGCGGCGGAACAATTCCTCCGCTATATCGCTGTCGCTGCGATGCTCGAAAGGCGGCTCCACATCTTCGTCGCGATCGAGAAAGGCGCTGTCGTCGCGCACGATCATGGACGCGACGCTGCGGCCGGGCTCGGCGTCGAGCGCGCCGTCGATGGAGACGAGCGGTCCGTCGATGAGCGGAACGAAGCGCCCGTCGCCTATGTCGATCTCGACGCGAATGCGCGAGAAAGGCTCGCTCGTCGCGCCCGGCCAATGCAGCCACACGCCTTTCTCGTCGAGGCAGAGCGCCATCTCGATGCGCGCCTCCCATATGGCGTCCATTTCCTGGACGACCTCTATGCGCTCTATGCGCCGCAACACATCGGCCGAGGCGGCCGTATCGCCGAACCAGACTCGAAAGCGCGGCTCGCTCATCGCCTCAGCCCTTCGGAACGAGCAGCGTGTCGCCGACGGTCGCGACGAGCGTGCTCGCGTCGAGCGCGGCGTTGGCGTCGGCGACATGCCAGAATTGCGTGGCGTCGCCATTGACCGATTGCGCGATGAGATCGAGCCGGTCGCCGCCCGCGACGACATGCGGCTCGCCGACCGCCGCCGCGAGGCGACGCAATTTCAGCGCGACGATTCTCTCGCCCGTCGAGGCCGTGGTCTCCACCGTCGCGACGGCGGCGTAGCGCGAATTGGGGAGGAACATGCGCAAGACTCCTTCAGAGCGGAATGAGCTCGACGATCTGGTCGGCCGTGTTGGCGAGATTGGCGATCGCCTGCGCCTCCTTGGCCATTGTCGAGAAATCCAGCGCGCCCTTGGCGAGCGTGTCGTCGGAGCACTGGTCGACGGAGATGACGCTCATCGTAATGTCGACTTCCGCGCGCAGCGGATTGAGCGCGGAATCATGCTGGATCTCGGAGATGCTCAATTGATCGATCGTCACCGGCAGCACGCGGGTGAGACCCCAGATGAACAAAATGCGCGGATATTTTTCGCGCGGTATGGGTTGCGCCGGAGCGTCGTCGTCGCCGCCGCCGAGCGCGGCGCCTATGGCGTCGATCGCGGCGCCGATCAGCCCCGCGAGCGCGCCGCTGGGCTGCGCCATTTTCTCGAGCGCGGCGAGCTGTGGGCCTATGCCGAAGAGCTCGGCGAGCGCTTTGCCTTCGGCCAGCATATCGGCGGCGGAAAATTGCGCCTTCAGCGTGATGCGCTCGAATGTCTTCTCGCCGGCCTGCGTCTGCTCGCGGCGCGTCGGGCCGGTAGGGCGCTGCGGTATCTCCAGCGAGCGCGACAATTGCTCGGGATTGAACTGGAAAATCACCACATTGGGGATCGGCCCGACGAGGCCGGCCCCATATTCGACGAGCGCGCCGCGCAGCCGCGTCATGACCGCCCCTCCCCGATCCGCCTCGCGATGCGCGCGCCGATCTGCTGCGCCAGAGTCGCGGCGTCGGCGCGCGGCGGCGTATCGATGCGTCCGGCGTCGAGCCCGCCGATCGCGCCGCGTCCCTCGACGCCGGCCTCGCGCAGAGCGCGCGCGATCTCGCCGCCGAGCAGACGCGCGGCCGCTTCCGCGGTCCGCGGCGCGACGCCGCGGAGTTTCAGCTCCAGCCGATCGATCGTCACGCGGCGCGTCATTTCTGCGTCCTCTCCGCAGCCGCCAGAGCGGCGTAGGGGCCATATTGCTCCAGGCTGCTAGCGCGCTCGAGCTTGTCGTATTCGCGTTGCACGGCGCGGATCACCGCCGGCATGTCGAGCGCCTTGGCCGCGCCGGGCTCGGCGCATTGCAGCAACGCCTGAAAGACGATCGAGCGTATGTGCCCGCCCGCCAGCGGAAAGCGCTGCGCCAGAAATTCGAGATCGAGCCCGCTCGCATCGACGCCGTCCGGAATGACCGCGCGCCATATGCGCAGCCGCTCCTCGGCGGCGGGCTGCGTGAACTCGACGACGAAGCGCAGGCGTCGCAAAAAGGCCTCGTCCAGATCCTTGCGGCGATTGGTGGCGAGAATGGCGAGGCCCTTGAAACGCTCCATGCGCTCGAGCAGATAGCCGATCTCGAGATTGGCGTAGCGATCGTGCGAATCCTTCACTTCGCTGCGCTTGCCGAACAGCGCATCCGCCTCGTCGAAGAAGAGCACGATGTCGGCGGCGTCCGCGGCGTCGAACAATCGACGCAGATTCTTCTCGGTCTCGCCGATATATTTGTCGACGACCTGCGACAGATCGATGCGATAGAGCGGCAGCGACGACTCCGCCGCGATGACTTCGGCCGCCATCGTCTTGCCGCAGCCGGGCGGCCCGGAAAACAGCACGGCGAGGCCGCTCTCGCTCCAGGCGCGGGCGGTTCCCCATTCGTGATGGGCGCGGGTGAGATTGCGCATCGCCCGCACGATCTCGTCGATCTGCCGCTCGCGCGCCGGCGCGAGCATCAGCTCCTTGCGCGAGAAGCGCGGCGGGACTTTCTGCGCCAATCCGCCGAGATCGAGATCGGCGCGCGCCGCCTCGAAGAGGTCGCGCTCGCGCCCAGCGTGGCCGAGCCGCGCGAGCTCCGCGCCGACGCGGGCGATGGCCGGCCGCTCGTAGCGGAAGCGGCGCGCCGTCTCCGGCAGGCTGGGCGCGAGCGCGGGATCGTCGATCGCCGCGCGCCAGGCGGCGAGGCGCTCGTCGTAGGAGAGTGCGGGAATTTCGATCGGCGGCGTCGCATCCGCGAGGCTGCGCAGCGTGTCGCGACGCGCGACGCCGATCAGCATGGCCAGCGGCAGCGCTGGGAGCGGCGGCGGCGCGAGCGTCTCGTGCGCGGGGTCGGAGAGCAGGCCGGCGTCGACATAGAGCGCATGGCCGCGCAGCCACGCCGTCGTCATCGCCTGGGCGAGATCGTCGCGCGTCAGGGCGACATCCGGTCGCGCCAGAGTCGCGCCGGCGTCGCGCGCCAATGCGGCGGCGGCGCCGGCGAGCGCGGCGCCCGGCGCGCCGTAGAGCGGGACCAGCGTCCGCCGGTCGCCGGCGAGCGCCGCCGTGACCCGCGCCCGCGCGCCCGGGGCGAGGCCGGCGGGAAGCGGCTCCGGCGCGACGATGCGCAGGCCCGGCGCGTCCTCGCCCGGCGCCAGCAGCTCGCGCGCGACCAGCGCCGGGACGCCGAGCGGGCGGTCCCATTCCACCGCGCCCACCTGCGCATTCGCCGCGAGGAGTCCGTGCGCGAACAAGCGATGCGCCGGATCGAGACAAGCGAGCAGCGCCTCGGGCTCGTCCCATAGGCGCTGCGCCAGCGCGAGAGTGGGCGCCGTGCGGGCCGGATCGTCGAGACAGGCGGCGAGCACTGGCCCCGCGGCGCCATCGACCGCCGGCAGCAGAGCGAGCGCCAGCAGGAAGCGCTCCGCCGGCGCGAGGGCGAGCCGTTCCGCCGCCCAGCCGAAGGAGCCCCGCGCCGGCGCCTCCATCGGCGCGGGGGCGGCTTCGATGCGCTCGGTGAGAAAGCGGGCGGTCGGATCTTCGCCGAAGAAACGGCGCTTGTCGCGCTCATAGCGCAGCAGATCGAGCGCGGCGAGCGAGCGCTCGACACGCGGCGGCAGCGCGTCGACGCGCTCCTCCTGCGGCGCGCGGCGCCAGAGCCAGCAGATTTCGCGCCGCAGTCGGAGCGTCACCTGGCTCATCCAATAGCGCGCGCAGAGGTCGCGGCCGCGCAGTCCCGGCGTGAAGCCGACCGGCTCGGCGACGTCGCGGAGCGAGGCCGCATTCATAGCGTCACCGTCGGGCTCGCCAGCGCCTGCTGACCGTTTACGCGCAAGATGACGCGATAGGTCCCGGCCGGCGTTCCCACGGCGGCGTTGGCGATGGCCAGGCTCTTTTGATCTGCGGCCGAGACCGGCGCCTCGAAGACGCGCAGTGTCGCGCCATCGTCCGGCCGATAGAGCAGCACGGAGACGTCATCCGCTTCCGTTCCGAGCAGCAGGCCCGTGATCGTCAGCGTTCCGGCGACGACGGAGGCGCCGCCGACGCTCGGCGACAGGCGCGTGATGAGCATGTTGCTGCTGCGCGCGCGCGTCGGCGACAAGCGCTTGCGGATGGTGAGCGGCAGCTCGCCGGCCGAGAGCGCGGCGCCATCGGCGATGGGCGTTCCGGGGCTGCCCTCGACGCGCGCGACGATGCGATCGGGCGCGCGCTCGAGAATGGCGAGCGCCACATCGCCGAGCACGACCTCGAGATCGGCGCCGAGCAGATCGTCGCCGCGCAACGTGATGAGCGCGCCGGCCTCGAAACGATCCGGCTCCACGCTCGACAGCGCCGGGCCGAGCGAGGGAAGCGTCTCGATCTTCACGCCGTCCGGCCCGATGATCCTGCGCGGAGTCGTCGTATAATCGACGCCGACGAGCAGCGTTCCGCGCGGCGTCACGGGCGGGACGATCATGATCGGCCGCAGCTGAAAGGCCAGCGAGAGCCGATAATGCTCCTCGCTCCCCTGCATGATCTTCGACAAGAGCTCGACGCTGGCCTCGTCGAAGCTGAGCTTTATCGGCTCGGGATTATTCTCGAGCGCGAGCCGCACCAGCGGATCGACGGACGGGTCGAGGCGCAGAAAGGCGAGCTCGGCGAGCGCCGAGGCGCCGCGGCCGAGCAGCTCATGGGCTGCGGCCGAATCGCTGCGCTCGCCCGCGTCGAAGGCGGTGATGAGATAGCGCAGCGCGAACCAGAGCGGCGGCGGATCGCCGGGCCGCGTCGAGAGATTGCGCATGGAGGCGTCGAGCGCGACCTCATAGAGGAAGAGATTGAGCTTGTCGTTGGCGTCGGTCGCCGCCGCCTCCTCCGGACGGCCGACCGAAACGTCGAAGCCGCGTCGGACCAGATGGTCGCGCAACAGCCTCGTCGCCGCGCCGATCGCTCTGCCGGAGTCCGCGAGCGCCATGGTCAGAACCCACGCAAGGAGCGACGCCAGAGCCCGCTGCGCTCCGGCGCCGGACGCGGGGCGGGAGCCGGCGCGCGCTCGGCGACGCGAAGAGCGGGCGGCGGAGGCGCTTCGATCTCGATATGAATGGCGCCGATCGACAGCTCGAAGCCCGCGCGCGGCGGCCGCGGCGCCTCGGCGAAAGCGAGGGCCGGGATCGCCGGCTCGACTGCGGTGATTTCATACGCCGAAACAGGCCGATCGAGACCGGCCTCGGCGTCGGGCGCGGGCGGGCTGGCGGCGAAGACGAGGGCTTTGGCGGGCGCCGCCGACGCTAGGGGCGATGGCGCGTGAGCGCGCGAGGGCGCTTCCTCGACCTCTGCGTCTCGCTCGTCGGGGACGGCGGCGATCCAGCGCATGACGCTCTGCAGCACATGCTCCTGCGAGAGGGTGGGAGCGAGGGCCGGCGCCACTATGCCCGCCTCCGCCGACATCGCGACGGCGGGCTCCGCCAATGGCGTGATGACGGAGGGCGACAGAGCCGCCGCGGCACCCGCGACCGGCGCCGCCGCCGCGGCCGAGACGGGCCTCGTCGTGGCCGCGATCGGATGCGAGACGTCCGCGGGCGGCGCTTCGATCCATCCGCGCGGCGAGGGCGCCGCGGACGGGATCACCGGAACGGGGCGGGCCGCCGGCTGTTCCGGCAAAGCCTCCTCGAGCGCGAGAGGCTCCGGGCGACGAGCGAGCGGGCCGACGACCGGAGCCTCGCCCAGAGGTAGGCCGCTCGATCGCATCAAGCCGTCGAAATAGAGGCTCATGGCGCCTCTCCTTCGATCAACGCCAGATAGGCGGCGCGGCGGGCCGGCGGCACGGCGAGACAGTGCGCCTCCGTCCAACCGTAATGCGCAGCGAGCCGATGGATATCGCGAAGCAGCGTCTGCCGGCGCCGCGCGAAATGCGCGAGCGCGAGACCCTCGATATCGACCGCCACGCTCTGCTCGCGGCCGCAGGCCGGACAGGCCGCGGCGACCGTCAGCGCCGTCAGCGGATCGGCGGCGCTCATCGCCTCGGCGATCGCCGCTTCATCCTGCGGCTCCGCGCGGCCTTCGACGACGAGATCGGCGAGCATGATGCGCGCCGCCTCTTCGCGCGAGGCGGGACGCGCCGCGCGCCAGCGCTCGAGATCGACGCCGAGCGGAGCGCGCAGCGTCACCGCGCGTCCCTCCGGCAAGGTCACGCGAAAAGGCTCCCGCAGCGCCGGCAGAGCCGCCAATTCGTCGATCGGAAGCGCAAAGCCGAACGTCTCGCCGCATTCGGCGCTCCCGCAGCGCGCGGCGAGCTCCAATTCATTCGTCTCGAGATGCGCCCGACAGAAACGCAAGAGAGCGACGATACGCTCTCCCACCGGGCGCCGGCGCCAGGCCTCCGCATCGCCAGAGCCGGCGAGCAGAGCCGCGACGAGCCGTGGACGCGGAGCGGCGAAATCGAGATCGAGATCGCTCGCCGCGCCAAAGGCTTCGCGCATCGCCATCGTCGCCGTGACATCCATGTCGGCGGCCTTTCTCGCGTCAGCCGGCGAGCGAGGGTTCGCTCGGCTCGACGACGACGGAATCGCGTTCCCAGCCCTCATTCTCCAATTTGATCGTCTGAATGGCGATCGCATTGGCGTTGGCGTCGAGATCCGGCAGCGCCTGATATTCCGACACCCAGGCGCGGAACACCTTATAGGCGAGCGCCAATTGGCCCGCCTCATTATAGACCTCGATGATGAGGTCCTTGCGAAAGTCCTTCAGGCTCGCTTCCGCGCCCAAGCCGGCGTTCACATGCCAGACCTTATTCGCCCAGGCCTCGAATTCGAGATCATGGGTGACGCCGCGCTCCAGCGTTATCGCCTCGTATTTCGTGCGGCCCGGCGATTTGCGCGAGGTGGAGGGATCGCCGCCCTCGCGGAACTCGACGACCTCGGTGCTGCGCTTCAGCGCGCCCACCTTGCTCACGCCGAGCACATAGCGGCCGTCCCATTTCACGCGGAACTTGAAGTTTTTATAGGGGTCGAAGCGGTGAGTGTTGACGGTGAACTGCGCCATGTCCGAATCCCCCTCGTCACAGATCGCCGGCGATCTGCTGTATGGTGATCACGACGAATTCGGCCGGCTTCAGCGGCGCGAAACCCACGACGATGTTCACGACGCCGAGATTGCGATCCGCCTGCGTCGTGGTCTCCTTGTCGCACTTCACGAAATAGGCGTCGGCGGGCGTCGTCCCCTGAAAGGCGCCCTGGCGGAACAGCCCATTCATGAAAGCATTGAGATTGAGCCTGATCTGCGCCCATAAGGGTTCGTCATTCGGCTCGAAGACGATCCATTGCGTGCCGCGATAGAGGCTCTCCTCGAGGAACAGCGCGAGGCGGCGAATGGGAATATATTTATATTCGTCGGCCTGCGCATCGGCGCCGCGCATGGTGCGCGCGCCCCAGGCGACGCGGCCATAGACCGGGAAATTGCGCAGCACATTGACGCCGAGCGGATTGATCTGGCCGTTCTCCGTATCATTGATCGGCAGTGTGAGATCGAGCACGCCGTTCAATGTCGCCTCGACGCCGGCCGGCGCCTTCCACACGCCGCGCTGCGCATCGGTGCGCGCATAGACGCCGGCGAGCGTGCCCGACGGCGCCATGGCGCGCGGACGCAGCCCATCGAGTGGGTCCTGTATGCGCAGCGGCGGAAAATAGCTCGCGGCGTTACGCGACGTCGTCGCGCCCCAGCTTCCGATATTGGCCAGCGTGCGATTGGAGGGCGCGTCCACGATGTAGAAGGCGCGCCGCTTCTCGCAGAGCGCGACGCCCGCGGCGATCACCGCGAGCTCCTGGCCCGCCGTCATGTCGAAGGTCTCGGGAAGCAGCAGAAGATTGAAGAGATCGACATCGAGCAGCGCATAAATGCCGGTCTTGGCGCTCTCATTGCCGATGAGATCGGTCGGGCCGCCCTTGGAGCCGTCGACGCCGGCCGTCGACGGCGCGACATTGGCGACGGCGGCCGGACGATGCGCCGCGGCGCCGGTGAATTCGCGCCCTCCATTGGCGAGGCCGAGCCTCACGCTCGCGGCGAGGCCGCCGAAGGCGCCGCCGGCGATCACCACGCTCGAGGATTCGCCCGCCGTCAGCGATGCGAGCTTCAAATGGCCGGTTCCGGCCGCGCCGTCGGCGCCCGAATCCGAAGCGGCGAGAAGCGCCGAAAGGCCGGGCACGGCGGCGATCGCCGCCGTCGCCGCGGTGACGAGCGCAGCGATATCGGCGAAGGGCGCGCCTGCGAGCGCGAGCAGAAAAGGCGTCACCCCGTCGACGACGCCGCCGATCGTTGTGTCGCTCGGATTGAGCGGGAATGTCGGCGCCCCGCTCACCGCCGCGCCCGCCTGCGCGAAGGCGAGCCCGGCGCGACGCTTCACGCGAATATAGGCGGAGGCGTTATCGACCACCGACTCGACATATTGCGACGATCTGGAGTCGAGACTCAGATTGCGATGCGTCTCGACATCGACGAGCGTGACGCCGTCGCTCTGCAATTGCCGCACGACGAGATTGAAATCCGCATCCGCATTGCGCACGCCCGTCGTCTGCACGCTGACGCGAAGATCATTGCCCCAGCGCCCGGGACTGGCCGCTCTTATGTCGAGAACGGGCGCGGGCGCGACGTCGGAAAGCGTCCAGCCGGTCGTCGCAAAGCCTGTCGCGACGCGCACGACATAGGCGAGCGAGCCGCCATTGAGGAAGAACTGCCGCACGGCGTAGGACGCCGGGCTGTCGCGATCGAGCCCGCCATAGAGACGCTCGAAATCCGAGAAGCTGGTGATGGAGATCGCGCGGTCGGGCTCGCCCTTGCGCGTGAAGCCGACGAAGGCGGCGATCGATGTGGCGACGCCCGCGATCGTATGCACGCCGCTGGATTTCTCGACAATATAAACGCCCGGATAAGAAAGCTGCGCCATCGAAATCGCCTCCTTCGAACACACGACATCGGCGTGCGCCCTCGGCGAGCCGTGGCGCATAGAAAAACCAGCATGAGCGTCATCGCCGTCTCGTCTCCGCAAATCGGCGACAGACATGACGCTATACGCCGGCGCAATCGGCGTCGGCCGCGTTTCGATTTTGTTTCACATGCGAAGAGTCGCGAGCCCATGCCCCGACTCGGCCGATGACAGGGCGCGCCCTCGCGTCGCCCTTTGAAAAACGTCTATGAACTCCGTTTCACTCAACTTTTAGAAAGGTCTCACCCTTGCTTCACGAGGTCAAGAAGAATCACGTCGCAATCATTCGCCATCACGCGCAGAGCATAGTTTCGCTTCGCGACATTTCGATGCATGAGGGTGAGACGCGGATCGTTCGCTGAGCGAATTTCCATGCGCGCAGGCGGCCGGCGAAAGCGTCGCCGCGCCGACGAGAATGGCGTTGTTCTATCGTGACGGCGTCAGCGCGCCGGGAAGGGCGGCGCTGCGGCGCGGCATGCGCGCCTTGCTCATCAGCAGATAGATCACCGGCGTCGTGTAGAGCGTGAGAATCTGGCTGAGCAGCAGGCCGCCGACGATGGTGATGCCGAGCGGCGGGCGCAGATCCGCGCCTATGCCGGCGGCGAAAGCGAGCGGCAAGCGCCGAACATGGCCGCGAGAATCGTCATCAGAATGGGACGGAAGCGCTCCTTGGCGGCGAGCAATGCGGCGTCGCGTGTATACACGTAACGATCATATTTTCCGAAGGCGGCAAGACCACTGGAACACGAATGAGAAGGGCGTCTATGTCGTCTCCATGCGCGCGTCGGAGGAGCCCAATCACGCCAATGGCCGCAATAGGGTGACGATCGACCAGTTCAGCGGACAGATTCTCTTCACCGAGGATCGCAGCGCCTTCAGCGCCGGCGAGCGCCTCCTCGAATGGCTGCCGCCGCTCCATTCGGGCGAGGCCTTCGGCGTCGGCGGCCAGGCCGTCATCGTCCTCGCCGGCCTCGCGCCCGCCTTTCTCTATGTCACCGGCTTCATCCGCTGGCGGCAGCAGCGCCGCCGCCGCGCTGTTTCGGCGTGACCGAATCTGTTAGACTTGCCTCCAACAGAAAGGTTTCGAGGAATGACGCGCGTCTCTCTTCTCTCCCTGATTCTGGCGGCGGTCCTCTCGCTTTCGGGCGGCTTCGCCCCGAAAGCGGCCTGGGCCGGGCCCAATGTGCCGCTGTGTCTCGCGATGCAGAATAATTACAACGAATGCGTGCGTCGTGAGCGCGGCAGGGAGCGGCGCCATCACGAATATGAGGACGAATGGGGCCGCGGCCCGCGCGAGCATCGCCGCGGCGGATCGGAATGCGGCGCCTGGCTCGTGCAGCTGAAGGCCCAGGGCTGCTTCTGACGGCGGCCGCCGCCTTCCTCAGCCGCCGAAGAGCAGCCCGGCGACTGTGGCGCTCATGCAGGTGGCGAGCGTGCCGGACAGAATGGAGCGCAGGCCGAGACGCGTGACCTCCGCGCGCCGGCCCGGCAGCATCACATTCAGCCCGCCGACGAGAATGCCCATGCTGCCGAAATTGGCGAAGCCGCACAGCGCATAGGTGAGGATCAGCCGGCTCCGCGGCGACAGCGCCTCGGCGCCTAGCGCGCTCATATCGCGATAGGCGACGAATTCATTGACCACCGTCTTCGTCGCCATCAGCAAAGCGGCCGCTGGCGTCTCGCTCCAGGGGACGCCGATCAGCCAGACGACCGGACGGAAGGCATAGGCGAAAGCGAGCTGCAGGCTCGGCGTCTCGCCGCCGATCTGCGGCAGATGCGCGAGCGCCATATTGACCAGCGTCACCAGCGCGATCGTCGTCAGCAGCACGCTGATGATGCCGACCAGCGGCCCGACGCCGTCGGCGACGCCCTTGACGATGGCGTCGAACGCCCCAGTCGGCGGATTTTCGACGGCGAGTTGCGCTTCGGAATTGTCTTTATAGATGTCCCAGGGCGACATCACCGCGGCGACGGCGATCGCCGCCGGCGTCGCGATCACCGAGGCGATGAGGATATGGCCGAGCGCGTCCGGCAGGAAGGGCGCGACGAAACCCGCATAAATGACCATGACCGTGCCGGCGACGCCGGCCATTCCGCAGCTCATCAGCGCGAACAGCTCGCCGCGCTGCATGCGCGCGAGATAGGGGCGGATCAGCAGCGGCGCCTCGATCATGCCGACGAAGATGTGAACCGCCGCGCCGAGCGCCAGCGCGCCGGAAAGGCCCATGGAGCGCCGCAATAAAAAGGCGAAGCCGCCGGCGATACGCTGCAAGACGCCCCAATAGAAGAGCAGCGAGGCCAGCGCCGATACGGTCAGCACCATGGGCAGCGCCCTGAAGGCGAGAATGAAGCCGGCGCCCGGCGTCTTCTCCTCGAAGGGCGTCGGGCCGCCGCCGAGATAGCCGAAAACGAAGCCCGACCCCGCCTCGGTCGCCGTCTGGAGCGCGTTGGCGGCGTCATTGGCGAGCATCACCGCCTGTCTGGCCGGCGGAAAATGCGCGAGGACCAGCGCCACGGCCAATTGCAGCGCCAGTCCGCCGAGCACGACGCGCCAGGGAATGCGCCGCCGATCGTCGCTGACCGCGAAGGCGAGGAGAAGGAAGCAGAGGAAAGCGAGCAGCGATCGAGCGATATCCGCCATGGCGCCTTGGATCTCCGAGGGCTTCGCCGAGCATATCTCGGCGACAGCCCGATTTTGCCGGACGAGGCCCTATGCGCTCGTCCGGCGCGCCAGAGCGATGCAAATTCGGGGTCCAGGCGCGGGGAGCAGGCCGTCGACCGACGCATCGCCGTGACTCGTGGCTTTCGCCACATCTTCGAGCCGCGCTCCGGGCGAGAACAGCGACGTCGGCGACGCCCGGCGAACACGACGACTTCATCCGACCAATAGGGGGAACGACAATGAAACTCGACCTTTCCGCTTTTCGATTTTTGACGAATCTGCGCGCGAAAGCCCTCACGCTGATTTTGGGCCTCGCTCTTAGCGCCGCGGCGCTGTCGCTCGGCGGCTGCACCTGCGCGAACGCCGACGGAACAGAGGTCGCTTGCCCGGAAACCTATTGATCGCGCCGACCTGCGTCGCCAGGCCGACGCAGGTCGGGGATCAGACCGCGGCCCGCTCGCCGCTCGCCAGCCAGCGCTCGAAATCGCCGAGCCGCTGAAACGGAAAGGCGGGCAGCGATTCGTCACGGCCGCGGATCGGCGCCTCGACGACGGCGTGCGGCGGCCGCAGCTCCGCGGCGGCGCAGGTCTGCGCGGAGACGAGCGCCACGCAATTCATCTCCTTCGTCAACGCCTCGAGGCGCGCGGCTATATTGCCGGTGTCGCCGAGAAATTGCAGCGACTGCCGATCCGAGGAGCCGACCGCCCCGACGATGGAGAGACCGCTGTGCAATCCGACGCCGAAGGCGAGCGGCGCGTCGAGATCATGAGCGAATTCGCGGCTGACGCGCCGGATCGCGCGCCAGACGCCCCGCGCCGCGCGCAATGCGGCGCGGGCGCCCTCGCCGGCGTCGCCATCGAGACGAAACAGGCTCATGACGCCGTCGCCGGCGACGCTCGTCACATGTCCGCCCTCCGCCAAAATGGCGTTTGTCGTCGCGCGAATATAGGCGTCGACGATATAGATCGCGTCATAGGGAAGGCGGTTGGCGGCGAGCTTGGTCGAATCGCGCAGATCGACGAACATCGCCGTCACGAAAATCTCGCGGCCCTGATCGAGCAGCACGCGCAAGCCGTCGAGCGGGCTGTCCGCCGGCAGCATGGGATAGACGCCGAGATCGCAGCACGGCCGCGTCTGACAGGCGAGGCGCACGCCCTCCGGCGCGCCGATGCGCCGCAATGTCGCGAGCTCCGCGGGGCTCGGCGGCGGCAGATCCGCCTCGCCATAGAGCACGCGAATGCGGCAGGTGGAGCAGCGCGCGCGCCCTCCGCAGACGGAGGCGTGCGGAATGCCCTCGAAGCGGCTGGCCTCCAGCACGGAAAAGCCGACGGGCGCGCGGACGCTGCGCCCGTCGCGATAATCGATGCGCACCGTGTCGAACAGACGTTCGCGAAGATTGCGAAGGGTGCGCAGCAGCAGAACGGCCGCGAGAAGCACGAGATAGCCGACCTGCAGATCGAGGATGATCGCGGCGAGCATCGCCGGAACCTGCGCATGCGGCGAGCCCTTCGCCGGCGGCCCATGCGCCTCGATGACGCTCTCGTCCATATAGGCGCGCAGAATGAGCTCCCAACCGGAGTTGAGCAGGCCGGCGATGGCGAGCGCCGGCACGGCGAGGGCCAGCAGCAGAAACAGCGTCTGACGCCGCCGATACCAGTCGCGATAGCGCAGCCACATGTGAATGCCGATGCAGCCATGCGTCCAGATGAACACCATCAGCAGAAATTGCCGCGGCAGGCCGATCGTCGGATCGGTGATCCAAAAGTGATAGAGGATGCGAAAGTAGGAATCCTCCAATCCGAAGGCGAGCACGGCGACGCGCGTGTCGGTGACATGGGGCGCGAGCAGCAGCGGAATGGTGAGGCCGAGACAGAGCTGCCAGGCCTCTATCGCCGGCATGCGCAAATGCCGTCGGCGATAGAGCGCATAAAGGCCGAGCGACATATGAATCGTGAAGCATGTCAGCAGCAGGACGACGCCGAAGCTCGTGCGCCAGGGAACGAGAATGACGTCGTGGCCGATCGCCTGGAGGTTGTCGAGAAAGAGCAGCCCGGTCGCGTGAGAGATGAAATGGCAGGTCGCATAAGTGAAGAGTATGAGGCCGGTGATGAGCCGCGTCTTGCGCTCGAGATCGAAGTTGACACTCGAAACCGACATGGATCATCCTTCGGAACGGTAGAATGGCGAATTTTCAGGAACGCGGCGCATGATACGGAAAAACCAGACTCTTGCACGCGTTAGTTTGTTTCGCTCGCTGCCCGAGGCGGAGATCGCGCAGCTCGACGCGCGTTGCGTGTGGCGCCGCGCGCAGGAGAAGGAGTGCATACTCAATTATAAGGACGACAGCGCCGATATTTATTTCGTGGCCTATGGCGACGTGCGCGTGTCGATCCAGAGCGTCGCCGGCAAGGATCTGATGCTGCGCGTCATCAAGGAGGGCGAGTTCTTCGGCGAGCTCTCCGCGCTCGACGGCAAGCCGCGCTCGGCGGCGATCCATGCGATAACCGATACGATCATCGCCCGCATGAGCCCCACCACGTTCCGCGAGGTCATTCATCGCTATCCGAATGTCTGCGACAAAGTGCTCGAGACGCTGACGTCCGAGGTGCGCCGTCTCACGACGCGCGTCAATGAATTCACCAATCTCGACGTGCGTGGGCGCATTCATGCGGAATTGCTGCGGCTGGCGCGCAGCGACGCCGGCGGCGAGAATCGCGGCGTGATCTCGCCCGTCCCGACGCATGCGGAGATCGCCGCGCGCGTCAGCACGCATCGCGAGGCGGTCACACGCGAGCTGAACCGGATGGAGCGGGCGGGCCTGCTCGAACGCCGCCGCGGCGCCTTCGTTTTGCTCGATCTCGCCGAGCTGTCGGCCTCCGTCGAGGGCGCGCGGTAGAAGCCTCCTCGACGTCGCGGGAAGCCCCCTTCCCCGGCCCGAGAGCGGGCCCGGCGTCGCGCGGCACGCTCGTTGCTAACCGCTCAGCGACGTCGGAATGGGATGTCGTCGGTTCTGAGGACGAGACGATGAGCAAGTTCATTTACGCCCATGCCGGCGACGCCGATTGGAAAAGCGCCCTGGCCTCCTGCCTCGAGCAGGCCGAGCGCCAGCGGGGGGACGCTCCCGCGCCCAATCTCGGCTGGTGCTATGTCACCGACCATCACACCCAGGCGGCGGGAAGCATCATATCCGCGCTGCGCGAGCATTTGCCCGGCGTCCATTGGGTGGGAACGGTCGGGGTCGGCGTCGGCGCCGAGGCGGTGGAATATTTCGACGCGCCGGGCATCGCGATCATGCTGGCGGACCTGCCCGCCGGCTCCTTCGAGCTGTTTTCCGCTCCCGAGCGGCTGGAAGGCGCCGCAAAGGGCTTCGAGCCTTTCACGGCTCTGGTCCACGCCAGCGGCGGAACCCCCGATCTGCAGGCCAAGCTCGAAGCCGCGAGCGCGAAGCTCACCACTGGCTATTTGTTCGGCGGCCTGTCCTCGGCGCGCAATCAGGCGCTGTGCTTTGCGGACGAGGTTCTGCCGGGCGGCCTTTCCGGCGTGGCCTTCGGCCCGCAGGCGACAGTGTTCTCACGCGTCACCCAGGGCTGCCAGCCGATCGGGCCGCTGCGCACGGTCACGCGCGCGCAAGGCAATTATCTCGTGACTCTCGACGAGAAACGCGCCCTCGACTGCGTGTTCGAGGATATCGGCCTCTCGCCCGACGTCGGCGACGTGGAGCTGCGCCAGGAGCTGGCCCAGACTCTGGCCGGGCTCGTCGCCACCGGCGAGGATGTCTCCGCCCGGCCGGGGCAATTCGGCACGAATACGGAAGTGCGCCATATCGTCGGGGTCGGCCGCAAGGGCGGGCTGCTGATGATCGCCGAGCAGCTCGAGGCCGGCATGCGGCTCGCCTTCTGCAAGCGCAATGCGGAGGCGGCCAAGCATGATCTGCTGCGCATCGTCGCGGAGGTGCGCGCCCAGGCGGAGGCCGCCGGCGGCATGAGGGGCGCCCTCTATATCAGCTGCTCGGGACGCGGCGGACCGCATTTCGGCGAGCCCAATGCGGAATTCCGCATGGTTCATCAGGCGCTGGGCGGGACGACGCCGCTGATCGGCTTTTTCGCCGGCGGGGAGATCGCCCGGCATCATCTCTACGGCTATACTGGGGTGCTGACGGTTTTCGCCGGAGCCTGACGACGAGGACAGCGCCAAAATGACGCCAGAGCCGGCGGAGCCGAGACGAGACGATCCGAGCAAAATCGTCTCCGCCCAAGGGGTGGTCATGCCCCGCATCATCTATGGCACGGCCTGGAAGAAGGAGCGCACCGCGTCTCTGGTGGAGCTGGCTCTGCGCGCGGGCTTTCGGGGGATCGACACCGCCTGCCAGCCCAAGCATTACAATGAGGCCGGAGTGGGCGAAGGGCTGGCCGCGGCGCTCGGCGCAGGCCTCGCGCGCTCGGACCTCTATCTACAGACCAAATTCACACCCTTCGGCGGGCAAGACCCCGAGAACATCCCCTATGACGCCGAAGCCCCCATAGCGGAGCAGGTGCGGCAGTCGTTTCAGGTGTCTCTGCGCAATCTGGGCGTCGATCATCTCGACGGATTGGTCCTCCACTCCCCCTATCCTAAGGACAGCGACACTCTGGAGGCGTGGCGGGCGATGGAGGCCCTCCAGGAGCAAGGCGGCGTGCGCCAATTGGGCGTCAGCAATTGCTATGAGCCGTCCCGGCTGGAGACCCTGTGGACGAATGCGAGGATCAAGCCCGCCGTGATCCAGAATCGCTTCTACGCCAAGACCTCCTATGATCGGGAGCTGCGCGCCTTCTGCCGGGACCACGGCGTTCTCTATGAGAGCTTTTGGACCCTGACCGCCAATCCGGAGCTTTTGGCGAGGCCGGAGCTCGTCGCTCTGGCCGACGAATATCGGCGAAGCCCGGCCCAGCTGTTCTTCCGCTTTCTGACCCAGCGGGACATTCTGTGCCTGACCGGCACGTCCTCGGAAGATCACATGCGCCAGGATTTGGCGATTTTCGACTTTCGCCTGCGCGAGGAGCAATGCGCGGTCCTCGACGCGCTGCTGGAAGTCGCGCCGGCGTGAGCGGTCGCTAGAAACCGCCCTTGCATTCTCGCGCCCGGCCGATGATCATGCGCCCCGCTTGGTCGCGCGGCGGGGCGCGACGAACCGCACCGGGGCCAACGCATTTCCATGGCGAAGACGCTCGTACCGGAAGATCAGAGCTTCTGGCAGGACCTCGACGATGAGGATCGCAACAAGATCAAGGCCGGCGTGCGGATTCGCCGAATCGCGCGCGGCGAGGCGCTGATCGAGAGAGGCGCTCCGTCGGAGACGCTCTATATCGTCAATTTCGGCCAGTTCGGCGTGACCAACGCCGCCAATGGCGAGATCGTCGCCGAGATCGGCAAGGACCAGCTCATCGGCGAAATGGGCTTCTTCACCGACGAGCCGCGCAGCACCAGCGTGATCGCCATGCGCGATTCCGAGGTTCTGGAGATCGACCGCGCGCAATTCGACGCGCTCGTCGCGCAATTCCCCGATATGCAGCGCGCCGTCACCCGCTCGCTGGCCAAGCGCCTCGCCCGGCTCGGCGAGATCACCCGGCGCAATTTCCGCCAGAGCAGCCGCGTGCGCGTGATCGCGCTGATCGCCGCGGGCGGCGGGTCCATTCCGGACGGCTTCAGCGCGCGCCTGCTGCGGGCGATCAACGCGCGCGCGCGCGGCTGCGTGCGCGATTCCGCCGACGCCCGCGCGCATTTTTCGAACAGCGACTACGATCGCTACGCCGTCGCGGATTGGCTCGGCGCGCTGGAGCAGGAGAATGATTTCGTCGTCTGCGTCGCCGACGGCGAATTGAACGAATGGACCCGCGCAGTCCTGCATTCGGCCGATCTGCTGATCATGGCCGTGAATGGCGGGTCGCAGGCGCTCAATCCGATCGAGAATTTCGCCTTCACGCTCTTTCCCGCGAGTCATCGGCGTATCGTCAAGCTCTGTCCGCATCGGACGCAGGACGCCGATCCTTCGGCGCCCTGGCTGCGCGAGCGCGAAGTCTTCATGCTGCATCACATCGCCCTGGATTCCGGCGCGGATTTCGATTGCTTCGCCCGCTTTCTCACCGGCCAGGCGATCGGCTTCGTCGCCGGCGCCGGCGGCGCGCTCGGCCTCGCCCATATCGGAATCGTCAAAGCCTTTCAGGAGGCGGGCGTCGTCTTCGATATTTTCGGCGGCAGCAGCATCGGCTCCGGCATGGCGGTGGCCTTCGCGCAATTGAAAAGCCCGGAGGAGGTGGAGGCCGCCATTCACGAAATCTTCGTGCAGGACGCCGCGCTGAAGCGCCTCACTCTGCCGAAGTTCGGGCTGCTCGACCACACCATTCTGGAGGCGGCCTTGGCGAAGTCCTACGGCGCCATCGCTTTCGAGGATTTGTGGCGCCCGAGCTTCGCCATAGCGACCGATCTCTCCACCTATTCCATGCGCGTCATTCGCTCCGGCCCGACATGGCAGGCGGTCCGCGCCTCCTGCGCCATCCCTGGCGTGCTGCCGCCCTTCTTCGACGAGGACGGGCATATGCTCGTCGACGGCGCGGTCTCCGACAATGCGCCGATCGCGCCGATGCATTCGCTGAAGAACGGCCCCAATGTGGTCGTCGATCTGCGAAACTCCGACCCGCGGCTCTATGATTTCGACTATCGATCGCTGCCCGGCCGCAATGAATTGCTGGCGTCCATGCTCAATCCGCTGCGCCGCAAGCCTTTGCCCGATTGCCCCTCGCTCGCCAGCGTCATTCAACAGGCGGTGTTCAGCAATATTCGCGAGAAGCCGGAGTTCGCCGGCGCGTTCGACCTCACCGTGCAGCCGCCCGTCTGTCCCGGCGCGAGCTTCATGACCTGGGACAAGCACCGCGAGGTCGCGGAATTTTCCTATAAATGGGGCCTGGAGACGATCGCGCGGCTGGAGGCGGAAGGAAATCCCGCCCTCGCCGAGATGCGCCGCCTGTCGCAGCCGAGCTGAACGCGCGAGCCTCCTCAGGGTGATCGCGTCACGCGGCGCTCGCCGCCTTCCTTCTCCCCGCTCGCGGGGAGAAGGTGAGGATGAGGGGCCTGGAGCATTTTCGGCGTCTGACCAACGCCCCGAGCCCCACACCCCGGCCCTCACCCCGCTCGCGGGGAGAGGGGGAAAGCAACCGCCTCACGCTGCGTCCAGCGCCGCGCGCAGCATGGGCAGATAGCGCTGCGGATTTTCCAGCATGGGAAAATGCCCGCAATTCTCGAAGAGCACGAATTCCGCCTCCGGCAGAAACGCCTTCAGCGAATCCCCGATCGTCGCCACGAGATTATGCGTCGGATCGCTGTCGCCCCAGACGATCGTCACCTTGCGCGGACTTGCGACATAGGGCTTCTCCGGCGTCGCCATCAAGGCCTGATAGGCGTTGCAGAGGCAAAAGCAGCCGCCGCGATCGAGGCCGGCGATCGCCTCCTCGGCGAGCCTCGGCGCGAGAGCCGCGGTCGCCGGCGGCAGGGCGACCTTATACCAATGGCGCGTCACCACGTGATCGAGCGCGCGCATGAACATCTGCCCGACATAGGGCCGCCGAATCAAATTCATGCGATCGGTTCCCGCCGCCCATTTCTGCGCCTGCGAGATCGACACGGTCTGTTGCAGCATCAAATGGCGCACGCGATCCGGCCGCGCCGCCGAGAAGGCCACTCCGGCGAAGCCGCCGAGACAGGCCATGTCCAGCACAGCGTCTCTTATGTCGAGCTGCGCGAAGAATTCGTCGAAGACCTCGCAATAGCTCGGGACGTCGAAGCGAAAGCCCGATTTCACGAAGGACTGGCCGAAGCCGGGCGTCTCCACGCAAATGACGCGCGCGTGGTTCGACATTTCGTCGATGATCGGCAGATATTGCTCGATGACATTGGGCGGATCGGGCACGATCACCAGGGTTTTATCTCCAGCGCCGCTCTTTTGCGGCGCGATGAGCGTGCGCAAGGTCGCGCCGCGCGTCTCGATGAAACGGCCGGTCGCGCCATTGAGCGTGGGCCCCGCCTCGCTGCGAGCGGCGCGCGCGCGCCGATCCGCCCACAACCAGCGCGACATTTCGATTGCGTCCATTTTTTCCGTCTCCTCGCCGCCCTTTGAAATCGATGCGCGCGGCAATCGCGCTCGCGCCGGATTTCTATAGAGCGGGCGCACCGACGCGCCCTGTGTGGCGGCGCACACAATTTCATCCGGCTCCTCTCTAACACTTCGGGACAGGCTCGAGCCGGACGTCGCCCACAAGAAACGACGAATGGAATGCGAGCGCAAGCTGAGCAGCTTGTCAACATGCAGAAATAATGTGACAAATATTGTCACAATGTTGTCGTGCAGCGTCTCCGCGCAGCAAGGCGAACGGCATGAAGAACAAGGGCGCAGCGCAGATGGCGCAGGTGCGCGAAAGGTTTCGCGTGTCGTTTCCGGCGCGAGTGAGCGCGGAAATTCTTTTTGGAAGCGCGCAACATCATTTGGAGAGTCAGAATGACGAATGCGAGATTGATGCCTGAACACACCGCGCATGATTTCGACGCGAAGACGTCGCGCGGACAAATTTCCATCGCGCAGATGCTGGGAGCGCGTCGGCCGAAAGACGCTTTCTTCGAAATGCTGTCGCGTCATCTCCATCGCGGAACGCTGATCGTGCGCTACAATGGCGTCGATCATCGCTTCGGCGCCGGCGACGAGGCGCCGATCGTGCTGCGCGTCCTGCGCGAGGATTTCTTCAGCCGCGTGCTCGCCTTCGGCAATCTCGGCATGGGCGAAGCCTTCATGGCGCAGGATTTCGAGGTCGAGGACGGCCGCCTCGTCGATTGCCTCACCATGCTGTGCCGCGCCGGCCTGCATAAGAAGCTGCGCTCCGATTGGAGCTTCCTCTTCCGCTATGCCGGCATGCTCGCGAGCAATCGCCTCTCGAGCCCTGCGACCAATGTCCGCCGTCATTACGACATCGGCGAAGACGTGTTCGACGCTTTTCTGCTCGACCGCTACCAGGTCTATTCCTGCGGCTATGCGCATTCGCAGGACGATGACGCCGATCTGCTGCAGCAGCGCAAGCTCGATCGCATTTGCCGCAAGCTCGAGATCGAGCCGGGCCAGTCGCTGCTCGATATCGGCTGCGGCAAGGGCGGCATGCTGATTCACGCTGCGCTGAATTTCGGCGCGCGCGGCGTCGGCGTCACCAATAGCGTCGCGCATCATGCGCGCGCGCAGGAAAACGCCGAGAAATACGGCGTCTCCGATCGCGTCCGCTTCATCCTCGGCGATTATCGCGAGATCGAAGGCTCCTTCGACCGCATCGTCAGCGTCGGCATGCTGGAGCATGTGCGGGCCAAAGATTATTCGGCCTATTTCGGCGCCATCGAGCGTCTGCTCGCGCCGACGGGCCGCGGCCTCGTGCATGTCATCGGCTGCAACACGGCGATCAATCGCCACGATCCCTTCATCCAGAAATATGTCTTCCCCGGCTCCGACACGCCGAAACTCTCGGCCATGACGACGGAGCTCGAGAACAACAGCCTCGCCATTCTCGACGTCGAGAATATGGCGCGCCATTACGCCGTGACCCTGCGCCGCTGGCTGGAGGCCTTCCGCGCCAATTGCGGAACGCTCGATCCTGTGCGCTACGACACGGTCTTCAAGCGCATGTGGGAATATTACCTCAGCTGCGGCGTCGCTTCTGCGATGGCGGGAGACCAGGCGCTCTATCAGCTCCTCTTCACCAAGGATTTTCACGCGCCGTATCGCCTGCAGCGCGTCTGAGACGAATTTTCGTTTTTCGGGGGTGCATATGTCTAGGGAAGCAAATCAGGATTTCGCGCGTCTGCGGGAACAGGTCCGTCGCGCAGGATACGGCCGCAAGCTGACGGCGATCGGCATTGCCGAATGGCTGCTGTTCATCGCCTTGACGGCGACGGGCGTCTCGCTCGTCATCGTCTCGGACATGCTCATCGTCAAGGCGATCGGCATGATCCTCGTCGCCTATGGCTGCATGGGCATGTCGACCAATGGCCACACCGCCTCGCATCATGCGATCAGCAACACGCCATGGGTCAATGAGTTCATCATGTATTTCGACTTTCCGTTCTTTCTCGGAGTGTCGGGCAATTACTGGCGTCATAAGCATGTCGTCGTGCATCATCCCAATCCGAACGTGATCGGCGTGGACGACGACGCCGATCTGGCGCCGGTGTTCACGCTCAACGACCGCGATCTGAAGAAGGCCAGCGGCCTCGTCCGATGGTGGTTCGAGCATCAGGGCTATTTCTTCCCCATCGTTCTGCTCGGCAATTCTTTCGGGGTCGCCTTCAAGGGCTGGCGCTTCCTCATCCGCGAGCTGAAGGACGACGAGCGCCGCAACCGGCAGAGCTGGATCGATCTTTCCTGCATGATCGGACATTGGATCGTGTGGATCGTCATCCCGATCGCTATTTTCGGCTTCGCCAATGTCGCGCTGTTCTTCGTCGTGCAGATGTTCATGATGTCTTATGTCATGTTCGCCCTCTTCGCTCCGGCGCATTATCCGGAAGAAGCGATCCAGGTGACGAAGGATGCGACGCGCGACAATTATCTGATGCTGCAGACGGCGACCGCGGTGAATTTCGAGACGGGTCCGATCGGCCGGCTGCTGTGCGGCGGCGTCGATTTCCAGATCGAGCATCACCTCTTCCCCTGGATCAGCCCGCGTCACTATCCGCAGCTCGCGCCCATGCTGCGCCGGTTCTGCGAGGAGCACGGCTATCCCTATCGCTCGCAAGGCTGGGGGATCGCCACCTGGAAATCCGTCGTCACCCTCTTCGAGCCGAAGAAGATCGAGGAGGAGTTCCCCGCGGTTGAAAACCTGCCGCTCGCCGCTCATTATCAGCAGCAGAGCAGAATCCACCGCGAAGCCGAGGCGCCGCTCGCCGAGCCGACTGGCGAGACGGCGATGGGGAAAGCATGAGCGCATGAGCCACGCCGGCGACGGCAATGTGAGTTCGGTGACCATCGCCGCGAGAGACGGAGCGTCTCTCGCGGCGACGCTGTTTTCGCCGCCCGGCGGCGAAGGGCCCGTCGTCGTCATCGCCGGCGCGATCGCTGTGAAGCAGAAATTCTACGAGCGCCTCGCGCGCTTTCTCGCCGCGCGCGGCGCCGCGGTTCTCACTTTCGATTATCGCGGCGTCGGCGCCTCGCGCCAATTCGGAACGCCGCACGGCGGCCTGCGCGCCTGGGGCGAGCAGGATCTCGCCGGCGCTCTGGATCACGCGCTCGCGCTGGCGCCCGATGCGCCCTTGCGCGTCGTCGCCCATAGCGTCGGCGGCCAGATGGTCGGGCTCGCCGAGAATAATCATCGCATTCGCGCCATGCTGGCGATCAGCACGCAGATCGGCGATTGGCGGCTATGGCCGGCGCCGCGCAAATATGCGCTCTGGCTGCTCTGGAACGCGCTCTTGCCGATCCCGGCCGCTCTGCTCGGCTATTTTCCGGCGGCGCGCCTCGGGCTCGGCGAAGACCTGCCGAAGGAGGCGGCGCTCGAATGGGCGCGCTGGTGCCGCAGCCCGGACTATTTCGTCGACGCGGCGGGGCGGCCTTTTCCGGGATGTTTCGAGGGCTTCACGGGAGCGATTCGGGCCTTGGCCATCGAGGACGATTGGATGGCGCCGAAACCGGCGGTCGACGCGCTGATGCGTCGCTACCGGCGCGCCAGAATCGAGCCCATGGCGATTCGCCCCGAGGCGAAAGCGATCGGGCATTTCGGTTTTTTCCGCGACCCCGGCCGCCCCTATTGGGACGATTGCGCGCGCTGGTTGATGGAGAGCTGAGCGGCGCGCGGCGCGCTGCGTCAATGTCCGGCCGGCAAATAGCGGATCACGGCGAGGAGGACGCCGACCGCGGCGACGATCAGCCCTCCGAGCTTCACCGTCATGCGCAGCTCGACTTCGCGAAGCTCCGCCCGAACCGCGGCAATGTCGGCTTTCAGCTCCGCTTTGCTGGCGGCGAGATCGGATTTGGTGACGAGTTCCTGGCCCGTCGCTTCTGCGAACGCCTCCGCGGTCGCCTTGGCCACGCCTGCGGCCTCGAGCTTCTTCAGAGTGTCGAAGGCGACGGCTGTCACGGCATTTCCCTTTGGACGCCCTCAATATGGCGTGGCTCCGCTTTCGCGTCCAGTCATGCGCGCCGACGACGCCGTCCGCGGGAACGGGCGCAAGTGGAACGAAATCGTGAATTTCAGACCAGCAGCCGGACGCAGTCCTCTGAAAACGAGGCGTCAAAGCGATGCAAACGACTGATTTATCTGGCGAGAGAGACGGGGCTCGAACCCGCGACCTCCGGCGTGACAGGCCGGCGCTCTAACCAACTGAGCTACTCCCCCGCAAGCACTGCGCAACGCATCGCGCTAGCGAGAGGCGCCGAATAAGGCACACGCCGGCCAAAGTCAAGAAACTTGGCTAGAGACTCGGCCGAGGCCCCGCTCCCCGCGGTTTCCCGCCCGCCGGCCGCGGCGACAAAACCGCGCAGCGGCCATTCGAGCCTTTCGAATCGGCCCCGCTCTGTGCTCCATATAGCGTGACCGGGGCCTTCGGCGATCACGTACGGGCCGTCAGGACTTTCTCGGTCATGAAGCCGAAGCCGTTAGGGGCTAGTGTCCCCGCAGGCCCGGCGCTTCGGGCGGGGGGACGCTCATGTCGGCCATTCCGGCGACGCATCGGCTCTGGCGAGAGATCGCCGCTATCCTCGCTCTCAAGACCGCGGCCCTCGCCCTGCTCTACTTCCTGTGCTTCGACGCCTCCAAGCGGCCGCAGATCTCGCCGGCCGCCGTCGCGGAAAAGCTGTTTGCGCGGGACCGGGGCTGATTCCTCTTTCAGGAGCGCATGATGTTCGAGCTCGACGTGGTGACGCTTTCAAGACTGCAATTCGCGTTGACCGCCCTCTATCACTTCCTCTTCGTGCCGTTGACGCTCGGCCTGTCGCTCATCCTCGCCATAATGGAGAGCGTCTTCGTGATGACTGGCCGCACCATCTGGCGCGATGCGGTCAAATTCTGGGGCGTGCTGTTCGGCATTAATTTCGCGATGGGCGTCGCCACCGGCATCACCATGGAGTTCCAGTTCGGAACCAACTGGTCCTACTACTCCCATTATGTCGGCGATATTTTCGGCGCGCCGCTGGCGATCGAAGGGCTGATGGCCTTCTTCCTCGAGGCCTCTTTCGTCGGCCTGTTCTTCTTCGGCTGGAACCGGCTGAGCAAGGTGGCGCATCTCGCCGTCACCTGGCTCGTCGCGCTCGGCGCCAATTTCTCGGCGCTGTGGATTCTCATCGCCAACAGCTGGATGCTCAATCCGGTCGGGGCGCAGTTCAATCCGCAGACCTTGCGCATGGAGCTCACCTCCTTCACGGAAGTGTTCTTCAACCCCGTCGCGCAGTCGAAATTCGTGCACACCGTCAGCGCCGGCTATGTGACCGGCGCGATGTTCGTGCTCTCCATCTCGGCCTATTATCTGCTCTTTGACCGCCAGCATCGCGAGATCGCACGGCGCTCCGCCAACGTGGCGGCGAGCTTCGGCCTCGCCTCGGCGCTCTCCGTCGTCGTGCTCGGCGACGAGAGCGGCTATACGGCGAGCTTCAACCAGAAAATGAAGATCGCGGCGATCGAGGCCATGTGGGAGACGGAGCCGCCGCCGGCCTCCTTCACCATATTCGGAATTCCGGACGTGAAGGAGCAGACGACGCATTTGAAGCTCGAGGCGCCTTACCTCCTCGGCCTCATCGCGACGCGCTCGCTGGATACGCCGGTGGAGGGCATAAAATCGCTCGTCGCCAAATCGGAGACGCGCATCCGCGCCGGAATGCCGGCCTATGAATGGCTCGCCGCGCGTCCCGACGGGCCGAGCGCGCCCATCCCCGCCGAGCTCGAGCCGGCCTTCAAGGACCTCGGCCATTCGCTGCTGCTGAAGCAGATCCGGCCCGACATAGAGAACGCCACCGACGCGCAGGTCCATGAGGCGGCGCTCACCACCATCCCCAATGTGCCGGTGCTGTTCTGGTCGTTCCGCATCATGGTGGCGCTGGGCTTTTATTTCATCTTCCTGTTCGCCGCGGCCTTCTTGGTGGCGAGCCGCCGGCGCCTGAGACAAAATCCCTGGCTGCTGAAGCTCGCCTTCTACAGCCTGCCGCTGCCGTGGATCGCCGCCGAGCTCGGCTGGATCGTCGCCGAATATGGCCGCCAGCCCTGGATCATCGACAGCGTGCTGCCGACCTTCCTCGGCGCCTCCAATGTGCCGGCCTATAATGTTCTGCTCAGTCTCGGCGGCTTCGTGCTGTTCTACACCGCGCTGGCGATCGTCGAAGTGTGGCTCATGCTCAAATATATCCGGCTCGGCCCGACGATCGAAAGCTTCCCGCAAGATGCGCCGGAGCGGCCCTTCCTCGTCGCGTGACGCGTCTGGCCCCCTCCCCGACCCTCCCCCGCTTCGCGGGAGAGGGAGCAGTTCGGCGCTTCATCGAAGCTTCGCGAAACGTCGCCGCCCCCCTCTCCCGCGTCGCGGGGGAGGGTCGGGGAGGGGGCCTTCGAGCGGGGATGGTCGGCGCCGGCTTCCCATCGTCCCGGCATGAAATCCTCATCGAGGAGATTTCGACATGATCGATTATGGAATCCTGCGGCTGGTCTGGTGGGCCCTGCTCGGAACGCTGCTCATCGGATTTGCGATATTCGACGGCTTCGACCTCGGCGCCGCCGTGCTGCATCCCTTCGTCGCCCGCACCGACGCCGAGCGCCGGCAGACGCTCAACGCCATCGGCCCGGTGTGGGAAGGCAATCAGGTCTGGCTGATCCTCGGCGGCGGCGCGATCTTCGCCGCCTTTCCGGCGCTCTACGCCGTCTCCTTCTCCGGCTTCTATCTGGCGATGTTCCTCGTGCTGCTCGGCCTCATTCTGCGGCCGGTCGCGATCACCTATCGCAGCAAGGTCGAGACGCTCGGCTGGCGGCGCGCCTGGGACTGGATCTTCTTCGTCTCCGGCTTCGTCCCGGCGCTTCTGTTCGGGGTCGCCTTCGGCAATGTGTTGCTCGGCGCCCCCTTCCGCTTCGACGATCAGCTGAACGTCGTCTATGAGGGCAATCTCTTCGGCCTGCTCAGCCCCTTCGCTCTGCTCGCCGGCCTCGTCAGCCTCGCCATGATCACGCTGCAAGGGGCGACATGGCTCGCCGGCAAGACGGAAGGCCCGGTCGCCTTTCACGCCAAGCTCGCCGGCTGGCTCGCGGCGATCGTGCTGCTGGCCGCCTTCACCTATGCCGGCTATTGGGGATCGGAGAATATCGACGGCTATGTGCTGACCAGCGCGGTCGATCCCGCCGGCCCGTCCAATCCACTCGGCAAGACCGTCGCGCATGAGGCGGGCGCCTGGCGGGCCGCCTATGAGGCCCGGCCGTGGACGCTGGCCGCGCCCGCCGCCGCCTATTTCGGCGTGCTGGTCGCCGTGCTGGCCCTCGCCCTCTCGGCGCCGCTCGTCGCTTTCATCGGCTCCAGCCTGGCGACGGCCGGGGTCGTCGCCACGGCGGGCTTCACGCTGTTTCCCTTCCTGCTCCCCTCCTCGCTCGACCCCAACCACAGCCTCACCCTATGGGACGCTTCCTCGAGCCAGCGCACATTGACGCTGATGCTGGCGGTGGTCATCGTCTTCCTGCCCATCGTGCTCGCCTATACGGCCTGGATCTATCACGCGCTGCGCGGGCCGGTGACGGAGACGGGCGTCGCCGACAAGGACGAATTTCCCTACTGACCGCAGCTTCCCGTATCGGCACGCAATTTCCCCTATCGCGCAAAGGAGATCGCCATGTGGTATTTTTCCTGGATTCTCGGCGTCGGCCTCGCCTGCGCTTTCGGCGTCATCAACGCCATGTGGCTGGAGCTCGAGGAATATAGCGAGGAAAAGTGATCGACCGCCGGCATGGGCGCCTTGACGGGTCGACGGCTTTCGCCTAGGAACCCCACCTTCACCACTTCGGCAACGCGCTCCGTTCCTCAGCGGGAACGGAGCCGTCGTCGTATAAAAAGCCCGCATGGGCCGGCCTCCACCGGACGCGGGCGCAGACAGCGGCGAACGCCCGTTCGCCCCAAATGGAGAGACGAGAAGATGGCCCGTATCGCCGGCGTCAACATTCCGACCAACAAGCGCGTCGTGATCGCCCTGCAGTATATCCACGGAATCGGAGCGAAGAACGCTCAGGAGATCGTGGAGAAGGTGAACATCCCGCCGGAGCGCCGCGTCGCCCAGCTGACCGACGCCGAAGTGCTGCAGATCCGCGAGACGATCGACCGCGATTATCTGGTCGAAGGCGACCTGCGCCGCGAGGTGGCGATCAACATCAAGCGTCTGATGGACCTCGGCTGCTATCGCGGCCTGCGCCATCGCCGCCAGCTTCCCGTCCGCGGCCAGCGCACGCACACCAACGCCCGCACCCGCAAGGGCAAGGCGAAGCCGATCGCCGGCAAGAAGAAGTAAGCTCCGTCTTACGTGTCGCGAAGCGCTTCGCGACGATCACCTGGGCAGGGAGCGAGGATTGCTTCCGCCCGCATCGAGCCCTAGCGCCCGGCATTACGGGCGCGTTCGAAGGACGAGAAAGAGACCATGGCCAAAGAGACCACCCGCGTTCGCCGTAGGGAGCGCAAGAACATCGTTTCCGGCGTCGCGCATGTGAATTCGACGTTCAACAATACGATGATCACCATTACCGACGCGCAGGGCAACACCGTGTCCTGGTCGTCGGCGGGCACGATGGGCTTCAAGGGCTCGCGCAAATCGACGCCCTACGCCGCGCAGATGGCCGCCGAGGACGCGGCCCGCAAGGCGGGCGAGCATGGCGTGCGCACCCTCGAGGTCGAGGTCTCCGGGCCGGGCTCCGGCCGTGAATCGGCGCTGCGCGCGCTGCAGGCCGCGGGCTTCACCGTAACCTCGATTCGCGACGTGACGCCCATTCCGCACAATGGCTGCCGCCCGCGCAAGCGCCGCCGCGTCTGACGAGACCTATTTCATCGGGACGAATTGCGACGGGGTCTCGCGCCGGGCGCGCGGAACCCGGCCGAGAGCTGAAGGAAAGGCGCCACAGTGAGCATCCAGAAGAACTGGCAGGAACTCATCAAGCCCAGCAAGCTCGAGGTGACGGCGGGCGACGATCCGCGCCGCATCGCCGTCGCCGTGGCTTCGCCGCTCGAGCGCGGCTTCGGCCTGACGCTCGGCAATGCGCTGCGTCGCATCCTGCTCTCCTCCCTGCAGGGCGCGGCGATCACCTCCATCCACATCGACGGCGTGCTGCACGAATTCTCGTCGATCCCCGGCGTGCGTGAGGACGTGACCGACATCGTCCTCAACATCAAGGACATCGCGATCAAATACGCTGGCGAGGGCGTGAAGCGCCTGACGCTGAAGAAGCTGGGTCCGGGGCCCGTCACCGCGGGCGACATCCAGACCTCCGGCGATCTGCAGATCCTCAATCCCGATCTCGTCATCTGCACGCTGGACGAGGGCGCCGAGTTCCGCGTCGAATTCACCATCGCGACCGGCAAGGGCTATGTCCCGGCCGACCGCAACCGCGCCGAGGATGCGCCGATCGGCCTCATCCCGATCGACAGCCTCTATTCGCCGGTCAAGAAGGTGAGCTATCGCGTCGAGAACACCCGCGAGGGCCAGGAGCTCGACAAGGACAAGCTGACGCTGACGATCGAGACCAATGGCGCCATCTCGCCGGAGGATTCGCTCGCCTATGCGGCGCGCATTCTGCAGGACCAGCTCTCGGTCTTCGTGAATTTCGAGGAGCCGCGCCGCGAGGAGGCCGCTCCGTCCATCCCGCAGCTCGCCTTCAACCCGGCGCTGCTGAAGAAGGTGGACGAGCTCGAGCTCTCGGTGCGCTCGGCCAACTGCCTGAAGAACGACAATATCGTCTATATCGGCGATCTGATCCAGAAGTCGGAGGCGGAAATGCTCCGCACGCCGAACTTCGGCCGCAAGTCCTTGAACGAGATCAAGGAAGTGCTGGCGCAAATGGGCCTGCACCTGGGCATGGAAGTGCCCGGCTGGCCGCCGGAGAACATCGACGATCTCGCCAAGAGATTCGAAGAGCATTATTGAGCGAGCGAATAGCGAAATAGCGAGTAGCGAATAGAATTTT
Organism: Methylosinus sp. is20ea; assembly: GCF_059718135.1. Lineage (NCBI taxonomy): Bacteria > Pseudomonadati > Pseudomonadota > Alphaproteobacteria > Hyphomicrobiales > Methylocystaceae > Methylosinus > Methylosinus sp. is20ea. Next base: position 1,511,543 of record NZ_AP046088.1, read on the forward strand.
CTACTCGCTACTCCCTACTCGCTCATCACGACGGCCGTTCCTTGGCACGGCGGCCGCAGAAAAACGGAGACCGCCACAATGTATCATCGTAACAAGAAGCGCCGCTTCGGCCGCACCCATGAGCATCGCAAGGCGATGTTCGCCAATCTCGCCCAGGCGCTCATCAAGCATGAGCAGATCGTCACCACCCTCCCCAAGGCGAAGGATCTTCGCCCGGTGGTCGAGAAGCTGGTGACGCTCGGCAAGCGCGGCGATCTGCATGCGCGCCGTCAGGCCATCTCCCGCTTGAAGGACGTCGATCTCGTCAGAAAGCTCTTCGACGTGCTCGGCCCGCGCTACAAGGAGCGCAACGGCGGCTACACGCGCGTGCTGAAGGCGGGCTTCCGCTACGGCGACAACGCCCCGCTCGCCGTCATCGAATTCGTCGACCGCGACGTGGACGCCAAGGGCCAGGATTCCGGCCCCGTCCAGACTCAGGAAGAGGCGGCGTAAGCCGATGCTCTCCAGCCCCGCGAGCGGAAGCGTTCTCGGTTGGCCGAAAATTCTATTGAGGCTCGAGGGGGCGGCGCTGATGGCGGCCGCCCTTTTCGCTTATTTCGGCCTCGGCGCGGATTGGCGCCTTCTCGCCTGGCTGTTCCTTTTTCCCGATCTGTCGATGGCCTTCTATCTCGCCGGCCCGCGCATCGGCGCCATCGCCTATAATACCGCCCATACGACGATCATCCCCTTCGCCGTGCTCGGCGCCGGCGTCTATCTCGGCCAGGGGCTGATGATCTCCATCGCGCTCATCCATCTTTCGCATATCGGCCTCGACCGAATGCTCGGCTTCGGCCTGAAATATGGAACCGCCTTCGGCGACACTCACCTCGGCCGCGTCGGGCGTCCGCCGGCGTCGGACGCGGCGAAATGATCCTCGAGCCCTGGGACGAGCTCGCCCGCGCGCGCACCGCGGCGGGCGACGAGCTGCTGCTGCGCCAGCGCGGCGGAATCTTCGAGATCCGCTGCAACGGCTATGATCTCATGTCCAACCGCGCCCATCGCTCCGAGGAGGCGCTGGCGCGGCTCGCGCTCGAGGAGACCCGCCCCGAAGCGCCGCGCATTCTGATCGGCGGACTCGGCATGGGCTTCACGCTGCGCGCCGCGCTCGACGCCGCGCCGAAGGACGCGCGCATCACCGTGGCCGAGCTGCTTCCCGAGATCATCGCCTGGAACCGCGGTCCGCTGGCGCCGCTCGCCGGCCGCCCGCTCGAGGACGTCCGCGTCGCGCTGCGCCAAGCCGATGTCGCCGCTGTGATGGAGGCCGCCGAGGGCGCCTATGACGCCATCCTCCTCGACATCGACAATGGGCCGGAGGCGGTGCTCTGCGACATCAACTCGGCGCTGTTCTCGGCGCGCGGCCTGCGCAAGATGCGGCGCGCGCTCGCCGCCGCGGGCGTGCTCGCGGTCTGGTCGGCCGATCCCTCGCCGCGCTTCGAGGAACGTCTCGAGGAGACTCGCTTCTCCTTCCGGGCGAGCGAGGTCGCCGCGCGCGGCGGCGCCGGCGATCCGCGCCACACCATCTATCTGGCCCGAGCGCGGGATTGAACGGCCACCCCTACGCGCCCATGCGAATTCCACGAGTCTGACGCTTTTCGGGCTAATATGCCCAAACGAATCTCACCTCCAGAGGACGAGCGATGCTTTTTCTTCGGCGCCAATTCATTGCGGCTCTCACCCTTCTCGCGCTCGTCGCCGCCGCGGCGCCCGCCGCGCGCGCGCAGGTCGCGCTGGCGCCCCAGGCGGAGCGCGCGCTGCCGCAATCGCGCGCCGATGTCGTCTTGTCCTTCGCGCCCATTGTCAAAAAGGCGGCGCCCGCCGTGGTGAATGTCTTTGCGACGCGCGTCGAGCAGCGGCCCGCCAATCCCTTTTTCGACGATCCGATCTTCCGCCGCTTCTTCGGCGAGGGCGGCGGCGGCCCGCGCGGGCCGACCGCGCAATCGCTCGGCTCCGGCGTCATCGTGGACGCCTCGGGCCTCGTCGTCACCAATAATCACGTCATCGAGGGCATGACCGACGTGAAGGTCTCCCTTTCCGACAAGCGCGAGATACCGGCGAAAATCCTGCTGCGCGACCCGCGCACCGATCTCGCCGTTCTGAAGCTGACCGAGACCGCCAATTATCCGACGATGGAGCTCGGCGATTCGGATGCGCTCGAGGTCGGCGATCTCGCGCTCGCCATCGGCAATCCCTTCGGCGTCGGCCAGACGGTGACGCAGGGCATCGTCTCGGCGCTGGCGCGCACGCAGGTCGGCATTTCCGATTACGGCTTCTTCATCCAGACCGACGCCTCCATCAATCCCGGCAATTCCGGCGGGCCGCTGGTGGATATGAGCGGGCGCGTCGTCGGCATCAACTCGGCGATCTTCTCCAAATCCGGCGGCTCGGTCGGCATCGGCTTCGCGATCCCCGTCAATATGGTCAAGATCGTCGTGGCGGCGGCCAAGGGCGGCGGCAAGCAAGTCAAGCGCCCCTGGCTGGGGGCGACGCTGCAGAATCTCTCCAAGGAGATTTCCGACGGCCTGGGGCTGGAGCGCCCGGCCGGCGCGCTGATCGCCGATCTCTATCCCAAGGGCCCGGCGCTCGACGCCGGCTTGAAGCGCGGCGACGTCATCGTCTCCGTCGACGGCCAATCTGCCGATGATCCGGAGGCGGTCGGCTATCGCCTCGCCACCAAGCCGCTCGGCGGGCAGGCGACGCTGGGCGTGCTGCGCTCCGGCAAGACCATCGCCGTGCCTCTGAAGCTCGCGGCCGCTCCAGAGATTCCCGCGCGCGATGCGGTCAAGGTGAAGGGCCCCTCGCCTTTCGCCGGCGCGACCGTCGTCAACATCTCGCCCGCCGTGCTCGAGGAATTCTCCGTGCAGGGCGCGGCCAATGGCGTCGTCGTGGCGGAGATCGACCCGCAATCGGTCGCCGCGCAGCTGAACCTACAGAAAGGCGATGTGATTCTGGTGATCAATGACGAGAAGATCGCCACGACGCGCGACCTCGAGCGGGCGACGATCAACCGCCATTATTATTGGAAGATCACGCTCGCCCGCGAGGGGCAGGTGATCACCACGGTGGTCGGCGGCTGACGAGAGCATGGACCGTATCGAATATCGGTTGGAGCTCTGCGACATATCGGGCGAGCATCGTCCGGTCGCGATCTTCCATGCGGCGAGCCCCTTTCCGACCGTCTCGGTCGGAGAGCGCTTCGACGACGAAGGCTGGCCGCGCCTCGACCCGAACGATCCTTCGGGCTCGGCCGAGGCCCCCCGGCGATATACGGTGCATTCCATCAAACATGTCGTCATTCAGGGCGATGGCGCTATCATCGCCCGGTATTGTCTCAATCTCGCGCCTTTCGACGGCGATCGCTCGCCGGTCTGGGGCGCAGGCGATCCGATCCCGCCGTCCGACAGCCGCTGATTTTTCTGACGCTCAGAGGCAGGGATTCATGACCGGCTCGCGCGGGACGGCGAGCAACTTTTTCACCGATTCGCGCAACGCCTGCGGCGCGACGCCGCGCAAATGCTCGAGATCGCGGTTTTCGCAGATCGTCCGATCGCCGGATTTGCGCCTCGCATCCGATTCCGCGACGCGGCGCTTGAAAGCTTCGAGCGCCGCGCGCGTCGGATGGAGCGAGGAATTGGCGAGAACGAAGTCGTCGATCGCGACAATCGCTTCGTCGATCGCGTCATCCGCCGGGCTCCGGGCCACGCCGCAGGACCTCATATAATTCTGGACCGAAAGATAGATCGACCAAGCGCAGAGCACGGCTCCCGCGCCGCTGCGGTCCGCTTCGAACTGACGCGGGCCGAGAACCATGATCTCCTCTCCGGCCGCAGATGTGGCCGGCGCCGACAAAGCGACGCAAATCGCTAAGATTTTCGCGCATTTCATCTTTGAACAACGAGCCCGTCATCGAAAAGAACGATGAAAGGGAAGCAGCCGGCGATCGCCAAGTCAATATCGCCGCCTTCGCGCCAGGGCTCCGAGTGGCCGAGGTCGAAATCACCTCCTTCGCGGCCCTGTGCGCCTAAGCACAAACACGTGGGCGCCGCTCCCTTAGAAACAGCATCGTTGGCCGGGCATGAAGCCCGGACGCTGGGGGAGTAGAGACAATGACTTTCGCCGTTACCGAATTCGCTTCGCGCCCTGTCCAGACCGCCGCCGCCATGCGCATGGCGTTCGTCCTTCTCGGAGCGACCGTCGCGCTCGCCGGCGCCAAGGCCTTCATGGCGCAGAGCGTCGCCGCCCCACTCGCCCCGACCGAGGCTGTCGCCGCCATCGCCGAGCCCGCGACTTTCGCCGGCGCCGAAGCCACGCAGAGCGTCTGCCGCCGCGTCAACGTCGAGATCGACGAGGGTTATGGCGTGCGCGGCCAGGTCACCCGCTGGGTCTGCCGCAAAGCCTATTGATCGGCCGGCTCCCTCTGTGCCCCCGCGCACAAACAGGGGCGCGCCGCTCCCTTAAGACTCGCATCATTCGCAGGGCGCCGCCCGCGACACGAGCTTTTAAAGGAAGAGACCAATGACCTTCGCCGTTTCCGAATTCGCTTCGCGCCCCGTCGAGACCGCCTCCGCGATCAAAATCGCTTTCGTCATTCTGGGCGCGACCGTCGCTCTGGCGGGCGGCAAGGCGCTTCTTTCACGCAGCGCCGCGCCTGTCGCCGAGTCGGCCGTTTTCGCCGTCGCCGAGCACGCCGAGGGCCGCTGCCGCTTCGTCCCGGTCGAGTCGAGCGAGGGTCTCGCGACCGGACAGGCGATCCGAATCGTCTGCCGCAAGGCGCGCTGAACGCGCGCCGTCACAGCCTCACGAAACGATAGCCGACCCCCGGCTCCGTCAGAATGATCGCGGGCGCCGCGGCGTCCTCCTCGATCTTGGCGCGCAGCTGGCCGATGAAGACCCGCAAATATTGCGTGTCCTCGCCATGCGCCGGCCCCCAGACCGCCGTCAGAATCTGGCGATGGGTGAGCAGGCGGTCCGCGTGACGCGCGAGCGTCGCCAGCAGCTCATATTCCTTGGGCGTCAGCTTCACGGCCACGCCGTTCTTGGTCACCAGCCGCCGCGAAAGATCGACGCGCAATCCGCCGCTCTCGATCTCGCCCGTCTCGGCCGCGCCTTTCGCCCCATGGCGCAGCGCCGCCCGCAGCCGCGCCAATAATTCGCCGATCGAAAAGGGTTTTTCCACATAGTCGTCGGCGCCGGCGTCGAGCGCGGCGATCTTCTCGGCCTCGCGATCGCGCGCCGAAAGAATCAGGATCGGCGCCTGCGAGAAGGCCCGCGCCTGGCGGAGAACCTCCTTGCCGTCCATATCCGGCAGGCCGAGATCGAGCAGGACCGCATCCGGCGCTCTTGCGGCGATCGCCTTCAGCGCCTCGCGCCCGGTCGCGGCCTCGAGCGTCTCATAGCCGCTCGCCGCCAGCGCCGGCCGCAGCACGCGCAGCATTTGCGGCTCGTCGTCGACGATCAATATGCGAGGGCCGCTCATGCCGTTCCGCCGCTCATGCCGTTCCTACCTGCGCAGTCGCATAATCCGCTTCGCGGCGCCATACAACGGCGCGGATTCGCGCCGAATTGAATCGGCCGCCGCCGAATCGTAGAAGAAGAGCCCATGTCGGAAGATCTGCCCGAAGATTTCGCCCGCCTCTACCTCGCGACGCCGCGCCTCGCCGAGGTCGAGCCCTTTCTGCTGCGCCTCGCGGCCGCGCTCGCAGCCGCCGAGGTCGCCAGCCTGCTGCTGCGCCTCGAGACTATGCCGCCGCCGGTGGCCGAGCGCGCCATCCGCGCCGTCGCCGGCATAGCCCAGCCCGCCGGCGTCGCTCTGCTGATCGAGGGCGAGCCGGAGTTCGTGTCGCGTTGCGGCGCAGACGGGCTGCATCTTGCCTTCGACGACAAACGTCTCGCCGCGGCGATAAAGCGGCTTTCGCCGGATTTCATCGTCGGCGTCGGCGGCCTCGCCACGCGGGACGAGGCGATGCGCGCCGGCGAGGCGGGCGCGGATTATCTCCTCTTCGGCGATATCGGCGAAGAGGGCGAGCCGCTTACGCTCGATTGGACCGCGGAGCGCGTCGCCTGGTGGGCGGAGATTTTCAACACGCCCTGCGTCGCCTGGGCGCACAGCCTCGCGGAAATCGGCCCGCTCTCGGCGGCGGGCGCCGAATTCGTCCTTCTGGCCGAGGCGGTCTGGGACGATCCGCGCGGCCCCGCCGAAGCCGTTCGCGACGCCGCGCGGCTCGCGGCGGAGGCGGCGCGATGACAACGCGGCTTCGCCTCGCGCTCGCGCTCTGCCTGCTCGCCGGCGCGGCCGTCGCCGCCGAGCCGACGCCGCCGGGGCCCGATCTCGCCTTCGGCGCCTATCAGCGCGGCGATTATGTCGCGGCCAGGGGCGAGGCCGAGAAGCGCCTCGCCGCCAACCCGAAGGACGCCGCCGCTCTGACCTTGATCGGCCGGCTCTATCTCGACGGGCAGGGCGTCGCGCCCGACCGGGCCAAGGCGATGCAATGGTTCCGCCGCGCCGCCGACGCCGGCGGCAGGGACGCGGCCTATTTCTTCGGCGCAGCGGCGCTCACCGGCCGCGACACGCTGAAGGATCATGCGCTCGCCCGCGCCTATCTCGAGAAGGCGCAGGACCATCCGGCGGCGCTCGAGCTGCTCGGCGAGATCGCGCTCGAGAATGACGGCAAGGAGCCCGATTTCGCCCGCGCCATCGCCTATTTCCGCCGCGCCGCGCTGCTCGACGATTCCGACGCCGCCTATGCGCTGGCGCTGCTCTACAAGAATGGGCGCGGCGTTGCCGCCGATCCGGCCGAGGCGGCGAAATGGCTCCGCAAGGGCTCCGAGGCGGGCCATACGGCGGCCATGGTCGAATTCGCCATTATGGAATTCAACGGCGCCGGCGTCGCCCGCGACCGGACCCATGCGGTGAAGCTGCTGCGGCAGGCGGCCGCGGCCGGCAATGTCGTGGCGCAGAACCGGCTGGCGCGATTGCTGGCCGAAGGGCTCGGCGTCGAGAAGAACCATTCCGAGGCCATGCTCTGGAACAGCCGCGCCAAGGCCTCCGGGCTCTTCGACGACAAGCTCGACGCGCTGCTGGAAGCGACGATCCCGCCGGCGGAAAAGACCGCAGCTGAAAAGCCCGCGACGCCCCCTCCTCCAGCGGCTGCGAAATAGGGCGCCATGGCGAGCCTTTCGGCGCGTCTTGCGCGCGCCTATCTGCGCCGCTATTTGCGCCCGCGCGTCAACGGCGAGGCGGGCGGCGAGGCGGCGGCGCAGGCGCTGAATCTGCGCTGGCCCTGGCCGCCGGCCGGCGCCGCCGAGGCCGACCCCGAAATTCCCGGCGAGTGGATCCGGGCGCGATCGGCCGAGGCGACGCTGCTCTATCTGCATGGCGGGGCCTTCATGGCCGGCGCGCCGCGCCTCTACCGATCGACCGCGCGCTATTTCGCAAAGGCCGGCTTCGACGTTTTCACCCCCACCTATCGGCTGGCGCAGGAACACCGATTTCCCGCCGCGCTCGACGATGTGGCGGCCGCCTATGAAGGTCTCGCCGCGCGCGGCCCGCTGGTGATCGCCGGAGATTCGGCCGGCGGCGGCCTCGCCTTGTCGCTGATGCTGCGGCTGCGCGCGCGCGGCCTGCCGCTCCCGCGCGCCGCGGCGCTGTTCTCGCCCTGGACCGATCTTTCCGCCGGCGGCGCCTCGGCGCGCGCCAATGAGGGGAAGGACCCGATCTTCACGCGGCGCGCGCTGCGGCTCGCCGCGCGGCAATATCTCGGCGAGGCGAGCGTCCGAGACAAGGACGCCTCGCCGCTGTTCGACGATCTCTCCGGCCTGCCGCCGCTTCTCATCCATGTGGGCGAGGACGAGCTGCTGCTCGACGATTCGCGCCGCCTCGCCGAGCGCGCCACGGCGGCGGGAACACCCGTCGAATTGACGATTTTCCCGGTCGTGCCGCATGGCTGGCAATTGGGCGCCGCCTTCATGCCCGAGGCGCGCCGATCACTGCGGGAGGCGGCCGAGTTTCTGGCCCGCTTCGCGACAGGCTAGCCTTTCCAACCGAAGTGGACGCCGGTTCGAAACAGAGGCCTCTAACCCCAGGGCCCATGCGACGGCGGATCGAGCGGGCTGCGGCCGTCGCTCGGCAGAAAGCCGGGCGCGCCTGGCGGCGGGGCCGGCGCGGCCTCCCACGGTCCATGATCCTCGATCGGCGCCGGCGGCGGCTCCAGCTTCGGCATGTCGCGGCCGCCCGCATAGCGCACCAGCGCCGCGACGCGATCATCGACGGAAGGATGCGTCGAGAATAGAGCGCGCGCCTTGCGCGCCGGGCTCTCGATGAAAAAAGCGCCCATGCGCGAGGGCATGTCGGGAATGATGGCGTTCGCCTCGATCTTGCGCAGCGCCGAGATCATCGCATCCGGATTTTTGGTGAGCTCCACCGAGCCGGCGTCGGCGAGAAATTCGCGCGAGCGCGAGATGGCGAAGCGGATCAGCACAGAGAGCCCCCAGCTCAATGCGATGATCGCCAGAGCGATGACGATGGCGATTCCCGCGCCGCTCGCCCCGCCGCGATCGCGCCCCTCCTCGGTCGCGCGCTTGGGCGAAAAGCGGAAGCCCCAATTGCGGAAGACGAGATCGCCGACGAAAGCGAATATCCCCGCGAAAATGGCGGCGACCACCATGAGCTGAACGTCGCGATTGCGAATATGGGTCAGCTCATGGCCGAGCACGGCCTCGATCTCGACATCGTCCAGCGTCTCCATTAGGCCGCGCGTGACGGTGACGGCGTAATGGGCCTCCCTCACGCCGGAGGCATAGGCGTTGAGCGCGCCATCCTCGATAATCTTCAGCGAGGGCATGGGAATGCCGCGCGAGATGCAGAGATTCTCGAGCAGATTATAGAGGCGCGGGGCGTCCTCGCGCGCGACATCGGCGGCGCCGGTGGCGGCGTCGATGAGCTTTTGATGGAAGAAATAGGCGATCACGAACCACAGCCCGGCCGCGGCGAAGGCGATCGGCCAGCCATGCTCGAGATCACGCAGCGCGCGCGCCGTGATCTGCGGCAGCGTTCCATCCTGCGCCGCCTCATAGAGAAGCGCGACAGCGAACATCAGCGCCAGCAGCAGCATGACGAATCCCGCGAGCAGCAGCAGCGAGCGCAGCCGGTTCGCCTGAATATGGGTGTAGAGGCCGTAGGCGTGAAACATGGGGCTAACGCGTTTTCCCCTTCTCCCCTTGCGGGAGAAGGTGGCCCGGCCATAGGGCGTCCGTGAGGACGCCCGTCGAGCGACGGGCTTTGGCCGGGTCGGATGAGGGGGGAGCCGCGCAATCTCGCAAGGCGCGCGTGATGCGCTGCGTCGCCAATTCAGGCGAGCCGATCACGAGATCATTCGGGAGGCGCATGATGCGAAAGCCTTGCTGCTCGAGCCATTGATCGCGAGCTACATCCCGCTTGTGCTGCAAATCCGCGTCATGGGACGGCCCATCGATCTCCACGATCAGCCGCGCCTCGAAACAAACGAAATCGACGATGTAGCGGCCGATGGGAACCTGACGGCGGAATTTGAAACCGCCGAGACGGCGTCCACGCAGGGCGCGCCACATTATCGCCTCAGCGTTCACGGCGTCGGCGCGCTGCTCGCGCGCCAGACGCAGCATCACCTCTTGCGGGATTGTCATCGCGGCGCCCCCTCATCCGACCCCGCTGCGCGGGGCCACCTTCTCCCGCGAGGGGAGAAGGAGAAAACTTCCCTTTAGAATTGGACCTTGGGAGTCTCCTGGACGGCTTTGCGCTCGCCTTCCTCGAGATTGAAGAACTCCTGCGGCGAGAAGCCGAATGACGCCGCATAGAACGCCGCCGGGACGCTCTCGCGGGCGGCGTTGTATTCGGCCGAGGCGTTGTTGAAGAAACGCCGCGACGCCGCGATCTTGTTCTCCACGTCGGACAATTCGCTCTGCAGCTGCTGGAAGTTCTGATTGGCTTTGAGATCCGGATAATGCTCGGCGAGGGCGAAGAGCCGGCCGAGCACGCCATTGAGCGCGCTCTCGGCGGCGCCCTGCGCCTGCGGGCCCTGCGCGGCCACCGCCTTGTTGCGGGCGGCGACCACTTCCTCGAGCGTGCCGCGCTCATGGGCGGCGTAGCCCTTCACCGTCTCCACCAGATTGGGGATGAGGTCGTGACGCTGCTTGAGCTGGACGTCTATGTCCGAGAACGCCTGGCGGCAGCGCTGCCGCAGCGTCACCAGGCCGTTGTAGGAGCCGACGAGCCAGAGGACGGCGAGAACCAATACGCCGAGAAGGATGAGAGCGGTCATGATCGGGCTCCACGATTTTTCGCGTCGCGCGCCAACGGCGGACGGCCGAAGTCGTAGCCGGCTTTCACGACGCGCGAAAGTGCGCCGGCGCACAGCCCCGCCTGCGGGGAAGCAAGCGACCATCGAGAAACAACGCCCCTCGCCCTCCTCAGGGTGAGGAAAGCTTCGGCCGACCATCCTGTCGCGACCCCCGATCTCTTACATTGCGCGCGGAAGCGGAATATAATCTGCATCAAACCCGCGCCGGCGTCCATTTGACGGAGACCGGGCGCATCCCTATCTCGACGGTCGAGACCGCCAGAAAGTCCAGGCGCGAAAGCAAGCAAATGGCCATTCGTCCCATCATCACCCTGCCCGATCCGCGGCTGCGGCTCGTTTCCGACCCCGTCACGACCTTCGACGGCGAGCTCCAGCAGCTGCTCGACGATATGCTCGAGACCATGTACGAAGCCCCCGGCGTCGGCCTCGCGGCGATCCAGATCGCGGTTCCCAAGCGCATCGTCGTCGCCGACGCCACGCGCGGCGACGAGCCGAAGAATCCGTTGTTCGTCATCAATCCTCAGATCGTCTGGGCGTCCGAGGAGCTCTTCGTCTATCAGGAGGGCTGCCTCTCCGTTCCCGATTATTTCGAGGATGTGCAGCGCCCGGCGCGCGTGCGCGTGCGCTATCTCGACCGCGCCGGCGCGACGCAGGAGATCGAGGCCGACGGATTGCTCGCCACCGTGCTCCAGCACGAGATCGACCACCTCGAGGGCGGGCTGTTCATCGACCATCTCTCGCGGCTGAAGCGCGACCGCGTGGTGAAGAAATTCGCTAAGGCCGCCGCCCGCGCCGCTCCCGTCACGGATAAGGTCGAGGCGTGATCGGGAGCATGCGCGTCGTCTTCATGGGCACGCCCGATTTCGCCGCGCCGCTGCTCGAGAAAATCGTCGCCGAGGGTCACGAGGTCGTGGCGGTCTACACGCGCGCGCCGGCGCCGGCCGGCCGCGGCATGGAGCTGAAGCTCTCGCCCGTGCATCGGCTGGCCGAAAAACTGTCGATTCCCGTCTTCACGCCCAAGAGCTTCAAGAGCGAGGAGACGATCCGCGCTTTCGCCGCGCTCGGCGCCGATGTGGCGGTGGTCGCGGCCTATGGGCTCATTCTGCCGCAGGCGGCGCTGGATGCGCCGCGTTTGGGCTGCCTCAATCTGCACGGTTCGCTGCTGCCGCGCTGGCGCGGCGCGGCGCCGATCCAGCGCGCGGTCATGGCCGGCGACGCCGAGACCGGCGTGATGGTGATGAAAATGGAGGCAGGCCTCGACACCGGCCCCGTCGCCGCGACCGCGCGCGTTTCGATCGGCGAGGATATGACGACGGGCGAGTTGCACGACGCGCTCGCCGCCGCGGGCGCCGAGCTGATGACGAGATCGCTGCGCGATCTCGCGGCCGGCGCGCTCTCCTTCGCGCCGCAGGCCGAGGCGGGCGTCACTTACGCGCAGAAGATCGACAAGAGCGAGAGCCGCATCGATTGGCGCCGCCCGGCGCACGAGATTCACAATCTCGTGCGCGGCCTCTCACCCTTTCCCGGCGCCTTTTTCGAGAGCGATCTCGGCCATGGGCTCGAGCGCGTGAAAGTGCTGCGCACGAAGCTCGAAGCAGGCGCGGGCGCGCCCGGCGCGGCGCTCGACGACAAGGGACTCGTCGCCTGCGGCGAGGGCGCGCTGCGGCTGGTGGAGGTGCAGCGCGGCGGCAAGGCGCCGATGGCGATCGCCGATTTTTTGCGCGGCCGACCGCTCGCCCCCGGCATGACTCTGGCGACGTAAAAATGGCGACCACATTCGAGGCGGGCTCTTCGCCTCCCCCCGAAGCGGAGGGCGAAGGGCGCGCCGCCTACCGCTACGCGCTGACCATCGAATATGACGGCTCGCCCTTCGTCGGCTGGCAGCGGCAGGCCAATGGCGCCTCCGTGCAGCAGCGGCTCGAGGAGGCGGTCGCGGCGCTCGAGCATGGCGAGCGGCGCGTCGTGCATGGGGCCGGGCGCACCGACGCCGGCGTGCATGCGCTGGGACAGGTCGGCCACGTCGATCTGACGCGCGACTGGCGCGAGGACCGGCTGCGCGATGCGCTCAACGCCCATTTGCGGCCCGACCCGATCGCCGTGCTGGAGACTCGCCGCGTCGCGCAGAGTTTCGAGGCGCGCTTCTCGGCGATCCGCCGGCATTATCGCTATGTGATCGACAATCGCCGCGCGCCGCTGACGCTGCAACGCGGCCGCGCCTGGCATGTGAAGCGCCGCATCGATGCGGAGGCGATGCACGAGGCCGCGCAGGCGCTCGTCGGCCGCCACGACTTCACGACCTTTCGCTCGACGGAATGTCAGGCCAATTCGCCGGTGCGAACGCTGGAGCGGCTCGACGTGCGGCGCATGGACGACATCATAGAGATCGTCACCTGCGCGCGCTCATTCCTGCATAATCAGGTGCGCTCGCTCGCCGGCTCGCTGGAGCATGTCGGCTCCGGCCGATGGAGCGCCGACGATCTGCGCGCCGCCCTCGAGGCAAAGGACCGAACCCGCTGCGGGCAGGTCGCCCCGCCGCATGGGCTCTATCTCGTCGCCGTCGATTATTGAGCCCCGACGCCCCCTCCCTCCCCCGCTATCGCGGGAGAGGGGGTCTGCGACGTCTCGCGAAGCTTCGATGAAGCGCCGAATCTGCCCCCTCTCCCGCGATAGCGGGGGAGGGGGCCTGCGCCCGTAATTCGAAGCGATTACTCGATGCCGGACTCGCGGTTGCGGGCGTTGACCGCATGGCGGAGCTGCTCGTTGATCGCGACCGGATCGGTCGGCGAGGGCTTGGCCATCAGCAGCGCGCCACGCACGACCGAAGCCTCCTCGGCGGTCAGAACGACCGGGCCGGCCATGAAGGCGGCATTGGGAAGCGTGTGCAGGATCGCAAAGCGATTGGGATGGTCCTTGACCTCGACGACCCGGTCGGCGACCGGCTTTCCGTCGACGCAGACATAAGGACCAACGACTTCGACTTTGTGGCCATCGTCGGTATTTCTGATGAAAGTCGTTTGCATCGTCGTCGCCACTCGTGCTGGATTGAACTCGCGGCCACCCCCGGGCCGCGCAGAAAAAGTCAGCAAGTTTCGTGCCGCCTAGAGCGCTCTAGTTTTCGTTCGTTGGAGCGAATTCTGATCGATCGAACGATTCCGCTCGATCGGAAAGCGCTCGAGCGCCCGCTCCCGACCCAGAGCCGCATGACGGCGTCGCCGATCAGAGCCCCGAAATGACCGAAAACGGCAAGAAGCCCCCCGCTCCGGCCAAGAAGAACGCCACGGCGCTGGCGGCCGCGCTCAAAGCCAATCTGCGCCGGCGCAAGTCGAACGCGCAATCGCCGCGCGAGGACGGGAGCCGGCCGGAGCCGAAGAAGCGGCCGTCGCCCGATTCGCCCTGATCCCCTCGCGCCGCAAAGCCGTCAGTGATCGTCCCCGCCGGCCTCGGCGCGGCGGAAGGGCAGGCTCGCCTCGTAATCGGCGATGGATTCGTCGACCGCCACTTTCTCGCGCGACAGAAATTCGACGATCGCGGTCCGCAGCCTGGGATCGGCGAAATCATGCGCCGAATGTGTGGCGACGGGCCGATAGCCGCGCGCGAGCTTGTGCTCGCCCTGGGCGCCGGCCTCCACGCGCTTGTATCCATGGCGGATGGCGTATTCGATCGCCTGATAATAGCAGACCTCGAAATGCAGAAAGGGCCGCTCCTCGAGCGCGCCCCAATTGCGGCCGTAGATCGCGTCGTCGCCCAGAAAATTGATCGCCCCGGCGATATGGTCCCCGTCCCGCCGCGCCATGACCAGGAGAATGCGCTCGGCCATCGTCGCGCCGATGCGGTCGAAAAAGTCGCGCGTCAGATAGGGCCGGCCCCATTTGCGCGCGCCCGTGTCCATATAGAAAGCGAAGAATTTGTCCCAATGCGCGGGCTTTATGTCGGCGCCGGTGAGGACGTCGATCGCGAGATCGTCGCCCAGCGCGTCGCGCCGCTCGCGCTTGATCGTCTTGCGCTTGCGCGAGGAGAGCGCGGCGAGAAAATCGTCGAAATCGCGATAGTTCTCGTTGAAGAAATGGAATTGCTCGCCGGCGCGGGGCGCGAAGCCCTCGGCCGCCAGCGCCCCGACCTCGCCCTCTGTCGCGAAGGTGACATGGATGGAGGAGGCCTCCGCCGCCTGGCGCAGCGCGCGCAACGCATGGACGAGCCCGGGCAGCGCGCCCTCCGGCGCGTCGCGGGCAACGAGCAGACGCCGCCCCGTCGCCGGCGTGAAGGGAACCGCGACCTGCACCTTGGGATAATAGCGCCCGCCGGCGTTCTCATAGGCCTGCGCCCAGCCGAAATCGAAGACATATTCGCCCATGCTGTGCGTCTTCACATAAGAGGGCGCGGCGGCGACGAGCCTGCCCTCGGCGTCCTCCAAAATCGTGTAGAGCGGCGTCCAGCCGGTGCGCGCGCCGACCGATCTCGACTGCTCGAGCGCCAGCAGAAAGGCGCTTGAGATGAAGGGATTGAAGCGCTCGCCGCCGGCCTCCTCGGCCGTGAGCCCGCAAGGATTGGCGAGCGCGTCCCAGGCCGCCGCGTCGACCTGCTCGAGCGAGGGGATGAAACGGGCCGTCAGACGAGTGGAGGACGTCGAATGATCGGAAGACATGGCGCCCGCGGTTTTGGAGAGAGCTTCACACTCTATGCGTAGCGAAAGGCGTTCCAATCGGATTTTTCGCCGGCGCCGCGGCGGTGGTCACGTCGCGCCGGCACAGTTATTGCTTTAAAAATAGGCGCCGCCTGAGCGGCCCGCCGACGAGAGGAATGGACGAGAGGAACAGCATGCCGCTCTACTCCTATGAATGCGAAGATTGTCATGCGGAGTGCGAACTGCTGGTCCGCGGTTCGGACACGCCGGTCTGCCCGTCCTGCGGCAGCGAGAAATTGCAGCAGCGAGTCGCCAAGATCTGCGTCGAGATCAAATATCCGGCCATCGCCAAATCCTGGCGCAGGGCGGCCGCTGCAGAGGGCGATCTCTCCAATTTCAGCAAGCAGGAAATTCAAGCCAAGCCGAAGGGCTGACAGCGCGCCTTCGGCGTCTTCGCGCGCGGCGTCTCGCCAACGAGGAGACGCGCGCGCAAATCGACGAGGCCGCGAAACAGGCGTACGACCCTCATGTCGAGGTGCGCGAGGCGCGCTTTTCCGCAGCCTGTTGGCGCGTCGAAGCGCGCGCCGGGTGACGGCGCGGCGCGGGCGTGCTAAGCGCGCCTATGCTGGAAGGACTTCCCCCCAATGGCGCGAGCCACGGCTTGCGCCTCGTCTCCGACGAAAAAACCGCGCGCGCCATCGCCGATCTCATCGTCGAGACCTTCGATCCCGCCGAGACCGCGGCCACGGCTTTCGAGGAACCGGACGAAAAAAGCTGGGCCGTCGAGGTCTATTTCGGCGATCCGCCGGACGAGGCGCAGATCCGCGCGCTGATCGAGGCCGCGGCGGGCGCCGAAGCCGCCGCCTCGGCGCGCTTTTTCGAGATTTCGCAGAAGGATTGGGTCGGCGCCTCGCTCGAGGGGCTGCGGCCCGTGCGCGCCGGCCGCTTCCTCGTCCATGGCTCGCACGACCGCGGCCGTGTGGGCGCGAGCGACATAGGCATTGAGATAGAGGCGGCGCTCGCCTTCGGCACTGGGCATCATGGCACCACGCTCGGCTGCCTGTTGACGCTCGCTGAAATTTGCAAGCAGCGGCGCCCGCAAAATGTGCTCGATGTCGGAACCGGCACCGGCGTGCTCGCCATCGCCGCCGCGCGCCTGCTGCGCCAGCCGATCGCCTGCGGCGATATCGATCCTGTCGCGGTGGAGACCGCGGGGGTCAACGCCCGCTTCAACGGCGTCGGCGGACTGGTGCGGCCGGTCGTCGCCGTGGGCGTGCGCCATCCCGCGCTCGCGCCGGGGCGATATGATCTGATCTTCGCCAATATTCTCGCCAAGCCCTTGCGCCTGCTCGCGCCCAAGATCGCTGCAGTCGCCGCTCCGGGGGCCGAGCTCGTGCTCTCGGGCCTGCTGGCGCGCGATGTGGCGGGCGTGCTCTCGGCCTATCGCGCCCAGGGTTTCACGCTGGCGAAGCGCCGCGACATCGACGGCTGGGCGACGCTGCTGCTGCGCAGCGGCGGCGCCGCAGCGCGGCCGGATTGGCGTTTGCTCGACGACGACGAAGACGACGACTGAGAAGGACGACGTCACATCGGCATGGAACCGGGGTCATGCGCGCCGTGGCGAACGCCGTGGACGATGATTTCCGCGTTGCCCGGCTTGGCGGAAAATGCTTGTCGATTTAGACGAGAACACGCTCGAGCTCGGCCGCGGCGCGAAGCGTGAAACGCAGCGTCACAGCCCGTGCTTCGACCAAATGGCGCGGATTTGCTCCTCGGTCGCAAATTCGCCGCGCTCCGCCTCGGCGAAAGAGGCGTCGAAAGACGCTTCTTCTTCCGCGCTCAATCGAATGAGAGCGGGCTCGCCTCCGGCGCGCGCTATGATGACGCGCGCGAGATCGTCCTGCATAGCCGCCGGGAGATTGCGCGCAGCCGCGACGGCCTCGTCGAGAAGTTTGGTCATCGCCGCTAATCTAGCGCGCGCCGCGAGCCGCCGAAAGCCGTTTCGATCCGAAATCGGCGCGCGCCTTGCTTCGCGAAGCCCGACTCGAGAGGACGAAACCGCGACCATGGCGCTGACGATTCGCCGGCTCACGCCCGCCGATGCGGCGGAGTTCCACGCTCTGCGGCAAGAGGGATTCCGCCTGCACGAGCGCGAGTTCCGCTTCGCGCCGGAGGACGAGGCGCATCTTGCGACGCAGGAGGTCGCGGCGCGGCTGGCGCGCGATTTCGTCGTCGGCGCCTTCGAGGGCGCGACGCTGGTCGGCGTCGCAGGGCTCGCGGGTTTCGCCGGCGCAAAGACGAAGCACAAAGCGCTGCTGTGGGGAATGTATCTGCGCGAGCGACACAGAGGCGAAGGCGGCGCCGACGCGCTGATGGCCGCGCTGATGGAGCATGCGCGCGGCGCGTACGAGATCGTCACGCTGACCGTGATGCGCGACAATGTGAGAGCGCTGCGTTTCTACGAGCGTTGGGGGTTTATAATCTATGGAGTCGAGCCCGCGTCCGTGAAGACCGCGGACGGCCTCTATCTCGACGAAGCGCTGATGGCGTTGCGGCTCGCCTCCAGCGCTATTTGAATTCGCATGTTCTTTTCCGAAAACCGCTTCGCGCTTTTTAAGGAACATGCTCTGGCCGCCATATTGCCGCACAGCGGGGAAGGGCATAGGTTCGAGATATGTTCGAGAGCAGATTCCAGAGCTTCGCCGACGACGCCAGCGCGCAGGACAGCGCGGAGCGCCTCGCGGCCCTGCGCGCAGAGCTCGCGCGCCGTAAAGTCGATGGCTTCATCGCGCCCCGCGCCGACGAGCATCAGAACGAATATGTGCCGAAATCGGCGGAGCGCCTCGCCTGGCTCACCGGCTTCACCGGCTCGGCCGGCGTCGTCGTCGTGCTCGCCGACAGAGCGGCGCTCTTCGTCGACGGCCGCTATACGCTGCAGGCGCCCGAGCAGGTCGACACGAAGCGCGTCGCCGTCTTCGACATAGCGCAGACGTCACCCGCGCGCTGGCTCGCCGAAAAGGCGAAGGCAGGCGCGCGCATCGGCTACGATCCTTGGGTGCATACGCCGGCGCAGATCGAGCGTTACGCCAAGGCGCTGGAGGCCAAGGGCGTCACGCTGGTCGCGCTCGACGACAACCCGATCGATGCGGTGTGGAGCGACCGCCCCGAGCCGCCCTGCGGCGCCATCTCGCTCTATCCGCCGCGGCTCGCGGGCGTCGCCGCCAAGACCAAGATCGCGCGCGTGCGCAAGGCGCTGGGCGAGGCCGATGCGCTGCTCGTCTCCGATCCGCATGCGCTGGCCTGGCTCTTCAATTTGCGCGGCGCCGATGTCGCGCATACGCCCATCGCGCTCGGCTTCGCGCTTCTGCCGAAGGAGGGCCGGCCGCTTCTCTATGTCGATCCCGCAAAGCTCTCGGCAAAGACGCGGGCCAGCCTCGAGGGCCTCGCCGACATAGGCGAGGCGGCGGAGGTCGTCGACGATCTCTCCGCCGCCGGCGCGCGGGGAATGACGATTTTGTTCGATTCGGCGACCGCGCCGGCGAAGCTCGTCGAGCTCTTCCGCGCGGCGGGCGGACGCCAAAAGCTCGGCGAGGACCCGATCGCGCTGCTGAAGGCGGTCAAGAACGACATAGAGCTGGATGGCGCGCGCGCCGCGCATTTACGCGACGGCGTCGCGCTGACGCGCTTCCTCGCCTGGTTCGCCGAGACCGCGCCCAAAGGCAGACTCACGGAGATCTCCGCCGCTCAGGCGCTGGAGACCTTCCGCCGCGAGAATGGCGAGCTGCGCGATCTCTCCTTTCCGACCATCTCCGCCTTCGGCCCGCACGCCGCCATTCCGCATTACCGCGTGACCGAGGCGAGCGATCTGCGCATTGCGCGCGGCTGCTATCTCGTCGATTCCGGCGCGCAATATCTCGACGGCACCACGGATGTGACGCGCACCATCGGCGTCGGCCGGCCGTCGAAGCAATTGCGCGAGCATTTCACGCGCGTGCTGCAGGGCCATATCGGCGTCGCCCGCGCGGTGTTTCCGGTCGGCGTCAGCGGCGCGCAGCTCGACGCTTTCGCGCGCCGCAGCCTGTGGGAGGCGGGGCTCGACTTCGACCATGGCACAGGCCATGGCGTCGGCGCCTATCTCTCTGTGCACGAGGGGCCGCAGCGCATCTCGAAGCTCGGCTCGACGCCCTTGCAGCCGGGCATGATCCTCTCCGACGAGCCGGGCTATTATCGCGCCGGCGAATATGGCATTCGCCTCGAGAATCTGATCGTGGTGGAGAAGCGCGAGATCGAAGGCGCCGAGCGCGAGATGCTCGGCTTCGAGACACTCACCCTCGCGCCCTTCGATCTCGCGCTCGTCGAGCCGAAGCTCTTGAGCCTCGAGGAGACGCGCTGGCTCAACGCCTATCACGCGCGGGTGCGGGCGGAATTGTCGCCGCATCTCGACGCCAAGACGCGCAAATGGCTCACGCAGGCGACGCGACGGCTGTGACGCAGGGCGCGGCGTTCCGATAGTTGGCGTGCGGGCGGCTATAGCGGTTCCAGCCGAAGTGGACGCCGGTTCGGCGTTGGAAACGCGTCAAAACAAAAGCATAGAGTCTTTCCCTGTTTCCATGAAACAGGGAAAGACTCTAGTCGTCGCGAAAGGCCCCCTCCCCAGCCCTCCCCCGCTTCGCGGGAGAGGGAGAAGATTCCGCGTTTCATCGGGATTTCGCGAAGCGTTTGCCGCCCCCTCTCCCGCGTAGCGGGGGAGGGTGAGGGAGGGGGCCTTCGCCCGCCTCCCGCCATGCCTCAATCGCCCTTGCCGGCGAGGCGCGGCAATAGGATCTTGCTCACGAGGCAATGCGTGCCGTCGTTCGGATCCTCGGTGCGGCGGGGGCGCTTGGCGTTGCATTCGGCCTTGTCGGCGGGATTTTTGACGCCGTAGAAGGCGTTGATGATCGTCTGCTCCTGCTCGTGATCGAAAGCGTGCGTCTGGCCGAACATCACATATTGGAAGATCAGCGACTGCGTCTTCGGCACGAAGGCAACGAAATCGGCGGCCTCCTTCAGTCTGCCCGCCGCGCAGCCTCGATAGGCGGCCGGACGCTGATATTTGAATCCCGCGGGCGTCGACTTGCCGGAAAGCGCATAAGTGTAGCAGGCGCGCGGCTTCGACATCTGGCAATAATAATGAATCGCAATGTCCGACCAGTCGGTCGGCGAGTAATTCGTCTTCAGGCAATCGGCCGTATATTGATAGCCTTGATCCGTGTGCTTGGGCTCGCCGGCGCGGCGGCTGCCGTAAATGTCGGCGCTCTGGTTCATCGCCGCGAGGATCGCCGCGCCCGGCAGCGACAGGCCCGCGCCCGCGGCGTTGGGCGCATAATTGCTGTAGGGCTGGGCCGGACTATTCTTGGCGGCGACGAGCTTGTCGATCTCCTCCTGGGTCGGAACAGCGATCCAATCAGCGACCGGCTTCGACGTCGAGACGCCGACCCCGAGCTTATCGAGCGTCGCGGGATCGAGCGCGCCATTCTGCGGCAGGCCCGATTTCTGCTGGAAGCCGGTGATCGCCGCCGTCGTCTTCGCCCCGACAACGCCGTCGAGCGTTCCCGGATCGAAGCCCTGCGCGGCGAGTTTCGACTGCGCCGCATGCGTAACCGGATTATAGGGGCCGGCCAGACTCGCCGAGCCGACGGACGAAGTCAGAACGATCGCGAGCGCCGCAGCGGCGGCGCGCATGCCTATACGCATTCCAAAACTCCCTTCGAGAAAATCTCACGTCGAAACGAGCGACGGCCGAGAGTCATATCACCCGCCGGCGAGCCGCCAAGGCGTTTTTCGCCCGCGTCGCCCTCTGGGTCGCTCAGGCGAGCAGGTCGGCGCGAGGCTGTTGAATCCAGGGTCCGTCATTGGCCGCCTTATTGACGTCCGCGCCGATCTCGAAAAATTCGAGCGCGTCGTCGGGCGCCGAGACGAGCAGGCGCCATGCCGCCTCGGCTGCATATTCGTCGAGGCTCAACCAGAGATCGAAATCCTTCGGCGCGAGAATCGCCGGCATGCGATCGTGAACGGCGACCGTCGCGCCATTGGCGGAGACGGTGAGGATGCAGGCGGTGTCGAGCTCGCTGCCGTCGCTGCCGATCCATGTCTCATAGAGGCCGGCGAGCGCCAGCGGCGTGGCGTCGGCGTGGCGGAAGAGATAGGGCCGGCTCGCCCGCGCGCGGGACTTACCCCCCTCGCGTCGCCACTCGTAATAAGCGTCGGCGATGAAGAGACAGCGGCGCCGCTTCATCGCGGCGCGAAAGCTGGGCTTTTCCGGCGCGCCCTCGGCGCGGGCGTTGATAATGAGCGGAAAGCGCGCCGGATCTTTCACGAAGCCGGGCAGAAAGCCCCAGCGGACGAGCTGGAACCGCCGCGCCTCGCCGCCGCGCGGATCGCGCTCCTGCCGCACGATGGGGACGGGCTGGGTCGGCGCCACATTGTAGCGCGGCGGAAAATTCGGCTGGTCGACATAGCCGAAATAATCGCGCGCCGCCTGCGGCGGCAGGGTGATGGCGTATCTCCCGCACATGATCCGCTTATGATCCTCCTCTTCTCTCGGCGCCGCGAAGCCGCGGAAATCCCGCACATTCCCGCGATCGCCGATGAGACGCGGAAAGAGATTCTTATCAATTGGCGCCCATAGTGGAACCCAACATATCGGGATTTCCTATGACGGCTGACGCGCAATTCGCAACGCTCGATCAAGTCGACGGCAATCGGGCGCCGAATCCTTTTTCCTCGACCAAGCCGCTGATCAGTCCGGTCTCCGGACTGGCCAATGACTATCTCAATCTGTTCAACGAGCTCGTCATGATGCTGGAGCAGCTCCCGCACATGCCCGAGCTCATCGACGATCTGCTGGCCTGGCGCCCGGTGACCTATAAGGAATATTTCGAGCGATCGCAGCTTCCCGGCCGGCACTCCGCGCTCGCCGCCTATGAAAGGGTGAGCCCGGACTTCAAGCGCCGCTTCGAAGCCTATGTCGCCGAGCTCGACACGATCGCCGTCGCCAGCGTCGCCGCGGTTCGCCTGCAATATCGCTCCGGCGCTCCGCAGAATTTCGACCGCCTCGCCGGGACCTGCGCGCGCGCCGGCGAAAAAATGCGCGCCATATTGCTGAAGGCGTCGCGTCTGGTGAACTACGCCCGATTGTCCGACGACTGAATCAGCGAGCCGCTCTCGCTCTCCTTCACGCCCGCGAAAAAAGCCTCGAGCCGGGCGCGCGTCTCCCGCATCGTCAGCGCCGCCGCGAATAGCGCCGCCTCCTCCTCGAGCCGCGCGGCGACGGCCGCCGCATCGCCCCGCAGCAGCCGCCGCGTCGCGGCGAGGGCGGCGCGCGGCTTGGCGGCGAGCCGACGGGCCGCGTCGACCGCCATCCCCTCCACCTCGTCGAAGCCGGCGACGGCGTTGACGACGCCGAGGCGCAGCGCCTCGCTGGCCCCGAAGCTCTCGCACAGCAGCATGAATTCGGTCGCTTTCACGAGGCCGATGCGCTGCGGGATCAGCAGCGTCGAGGCCGCCTCCGGAATGACGCCGAGATCGACGAAAGGCATTTTGAAGCGCGCGCCATGCGAGGCGTAGACGAGATCGCAATGGAACAGCATGGTCACGCCGACGCCGACCGCGTCGCCGACGACGGCGGCGACGATGGGCGTCTGCAGCGCCGCCAGCGCGCGGACGAAACGCAGCGCCGGGAACTCCTGCAGATTGTCCAGCGGACGCCGGAAATCCTCGAGGTCGTTGCCGGCAGTGAAATCGTCGCCCGAGCTGGCGAGCACGATCGCGCGAATATCCTCATCCGCATCGGCCTGGGCGAAGGCGGCGATCATCGCCTCGTACATGGGCTTGTCGAGCGCATTGCGCTTGGCTGGCCGATCGATGACGATCCGCATGACGGGACCGTCCCGGCGCACGACGATCTCGCGATTCGGCTCGCGATTCTGCATGAACGTCTCTTTCATCTCTCGGGGCTCCGCCGCTGGTTTCAATCCCCGCCGGACGACAGCAGCGCCAGTCCGGCGATGATGGACTCGCCGCCGTCGACGACGGCGCGCTCCAGCCCCTCCGCCGCCACGGCGATATTATCGGCGAAGAAACGCGCCGTGACGATTCTGTTTTGCGTCGCCGGCTCGGCGGCGGCCGCGCGATGCGAGGCGAGCGCGCCCGCTCCGAGCAGAGTGACGCCGCGCGCGAGCGCGAACAGCCGCAGATAGGGCGTCGCTCCGGCGAGCGCCTCCGGCCCACGCGGATCGACGGCGGCGGACAGAAAATCGGTCGCCCGCTCGAGCGCGTCGACCGCCGCCGCGGCGCGATGCGCGATATTGACGAAGACGGCCTCATTGCTCGCGGCCAGCGCGTCTATGTCGTCGCGCATGTCGTCGATCTCCCGCCACATGGCCGCGCCTTTGGAGAGGCGCAGCTTGCGGGTGACGAGATCGATGGCCTGAATGCCGTTGGTCCCCTCATAGATGGGCGTGATGCGCACATCGCGCAGCAATCGCGCGGCGCCGGTCTCCTCTATGAAGCCCATGCCGCCATGGACCTGCACGCCGAGCGAGGCGACCTCGACTCCTATATCGGTGGAATAGGCCTTGGCGAGCGGCGTCAGCAGGCCGGCGCGCTCCTGCGCCGCCGCGGCCGCCGCGCCCTCGAGCCGCCGGGCGCGATCCATCGCCGCCGCCGTGAGATAGCAGATCGCCCGCGCCGCGGCGGTCTTCGCCTTCATCGTCATCAACATGCGGGCGACGTCTGGATGCTCGACGATCGGCGCCGGATCGCGCCGAGCGGAGCGGCCCTGGCGGCGCTCGCGGGCATAGGCGAGCGCCGTCTGCGTCGCCCGCTCGGCGAGGCCGACGCCCTGCAGCCCGACCGAGAGCCGCGCATTGTTCATCATGGTGAACATGCAGGCGAGCCCCTCATTCTCGGCGCCGACGAGAAATGCGACCGCGCCGCCGGCCTCGCCATAGGACATTGTGCAGGTCGGCGAGCCATGGACGCCGAGCTTATGCTCGACGCCGACGCAGCGGACATCATTGCGCGCGCCGGGACCGCCGTCCGGCCCCGGCAGGAATTTCGGCGCCAGAAACAGGGAAATTCCGCGCGTGCCGGCGGGCGCGTCGGGAAGCCGCGCCAGCACCATATGGACGATATTCTCGGAAAGATCGTGCTCGCCATAGGTGATGAAGATCTTCTGCCCGAACAGACGATAGGAGCCGTCGCCGGCGCGCTCGGCGCGCATGCGCAAATGGGCGAGATCGGAGCCGGCCTGCGGCTCGGTGAGATTCATCGTCGCCGTCCATTCGCCGGAGATCATCTTCGGCAGATAGGCGGATTTCAGCGCCTCGCTCGCATGGAACTCCATCGCCTCTATCGCGCCCTGGCCGAGCAGCGGGCACAGCGCGAAAGAGATATTGGCGGCGTTCCATATCTCCGTGCAGGCGGCGGCGAGCAGCAGCGGCAAGCCCATGCCGCCATGCTCGGGCGGCGCGGCGAGCGCGTTCCAGCCGCCCTCGACCCAGAGCGCATAGGCCTCGCGCCAGCCCGGCGCGGTCGCCACCGCGCCGGCCGAGAACGTCACGGCGGCGCGGTCGCCGATCGGGTCGAGCGGCAGCAGCGCGCTCTCGGCGAATTTGGCCGCCTCCCCGAGCGTCGCGGCGGCGGTGGCCGCATCGAGATCGGCATAGAGCCCGCCCGGCGCGAACGCCGCCTCGCCCGCCGCCCGCCGCATGGCGAAGAGCAGATCGTCGAGAGGCGCGCGATAGGGCATGAGGGGGCTCCAAAAAGAATCGCTTTCTCATTCTAGCGCCGCCGCAGCGCTATTCCACCGACGCGACGACGAAGGACGCGTTTCGGCCCGCCGGCTCGGCGCCTGCGTCGCCCGATCCGCCGAGAGACGACCGCGGCCCTGAGCGGCGCCGCGCCGGTTCGCGGGAGAGCGGATCCGAGACCAGCGCTCACGCAAGCTCGCTTTCGGCGCGCCCGGCCTCCGCCTCGACGGCGCGAGATCGCTCGTCGAGCACCCATTGGAGCTCGGGCCGCGTCGCCGCGACCTGTGGCCGAGCCCCGCCACTCGCGACACGATCGCGCCGACGCGTCGCCCGAGCCATAATTTTTTCCAGGCGAGCCAAACCGACAATGACGGCCATCGCCTGTCGGGCGCGACCGGGGAGCGGACCGGCGGCGCAAAGCGATCCTCCGTGCGGCAGAGCTCTTCGGAGAGTCCGGCGTTCATGATAGAAATGCGCGAGCGTCTCGAACGACCGCGAGGAGAAATCATCATGCGCCTTGTTCGAATTCTGGCCGGCGTCGCTTTGGCGCTGATCTCGACGACCGCGCTCGCCGCCTCGTCTCAAAAGGCGAAACGCGCCCCCGCCCCACCCGCGGAAGACGGCTATTACGTCCCCTATGTCACCACCCCCGGCGGCGAGAAACGCCATGTGATGGACGTCCCCGGCAACGTGACCATCGTGTCGCGCAAATTCATGGACGACATTCAGGCGACCACGGTGGGCGAGGCGCTGCGCTTTGCGCCCGGCGTGCAGGTGATCGGCCGCTGACGGCGCGAGGCCACGAATAGGTAAAATTGCGTAGACCTTCCGCTACGGACGTTAAATCCCGTCGTCTAAGACGTTTCTCGTCTCGAAAAACCGACAGACGGGAGCATGGTCTTGTCACTGGCCCTTTCCAGCCTCTCTTACAACGTCCCCGCAGTATCGAGCGTCGAGCGGCGGCCGACGTCTCCCGAGGTCGCCGCGAGCAATACGCAGAACACGCAGGCCGCCCCCCGCGCCGCGGATGTCGACGCTTCGGAAACCGACACGGGAACGGGGCAGGACCCTTACGCCCAGATCGACGCGCTGCTCGCCAGCCTGCGCGATCTCACGCTCGGCGGCGCGAAGCTCGACAGCGCCTCGACCACGTCGCAGGCGAACGCCGCCTACGCCGCCTATGCGTGAGACTAGAGCGACTCCGGCGGAAGCGGGCGCCGATTCGGCGTTGGAAACGCATGTCTCCCTTCAGCTTCGATGAAGCAGACCACGAGACGCGCGCTCAGCGCCCGCCGGCCTTCGCCTTCAGCTCATAGAGCGCGGCGAGCGCCTCTCGCGGCGTGAGCGCGTCGGGATCGATCGCCGCCAACGCCTCACGCAATTCGTCCTTCGGCGGCGCGCAGGTCGTGATATGAGCCGCGACATGCGCGAAGAGCGGCAGATCGTCGATGAGCCTGGTCACCGGCACGCGCCGATCCGCGGCCTCCAGCTCCGCGAGAATCGCATGCGCCCGCGCCACCACGCTCGCCGGAAGCCCCGCGAGCTCGGCGACATGCACGCCATAGGAGCGATCGGCCGCGCCCTTCGCCACCTCGTGCAGAAACACCACCTCGCCGGCGTGGTCCTTCACCTTCATGGTGAGATTGACGAGCCGTCCCATGCGCTTCGTCAATTGCGTCAGCTCGTGGAAATGCGTCGCGAACAGCGCGCGCGCGCGATTGACCTCGTGCAGATGCTCGATCGTCGCCCAGGCGATGGAGAGCCCGTCGAATGTCGCCGTGCCGCGCCCGATCTCGTCGAGAATGACCAGCGAGCGCGGGCCGGCGCAATTCAATATGGCCGCCGTCTCCACCATCTCCACCATGAAGGTGGAGCGCCCGCGCGCCAGATCATCCGCCGCGCCGACGCGCGAGAACAAGCGATCGACGGCGCCGAGCCGCGCGCTCCTCGCCGGAACGAAAGAGCCCGCCTGAGCGAGAATGGCGATGAGCGCATTCTGCCGCAGATAGGTGGATTTGCCGGCCATGTTCGGCCCGGTGACGACGGCGATCTTGCCCGCGCGCGCGTCGCCGAGATCGCAATCATTGGCCGCGAAGAGTTTTCCCTGCGCTTCCAGCGACGCCTCGACGACGGGATGACGCCCGCCGACGATCTCGAAATCGAGCGAGGAATCGACATGCGGGCGCGTCCAATCGCGCTTTGCCGCCAGCGCGCCGAGCGCCGCGAAGACATCGAGCGCGGCGAATGCTTGCGCCAATCTTTGCAGCTCTTGCGCGCGCGCGAGAACCGCGCCCGCCAATTCCTCGAACAGCGCCAGCTCGCGCTCCTGCGCGCGATCGGCGGCGGAGGCGATCTTCGCCTCCAGCTCCGCCAGATCGCGCGTCGAGAAGCGCATGGCGTCCTGCATTGTCTGGCGATGGGTGAACACAGTGTCGAAAGGCGGACGCAGCAGCTTCTCGCCCTGCGCCTGCGGAACCTCGATGAAGAAGCCGAGAAAATTATTGTGCTTGATCTTGAGCTGCTTGGTCTCGGCCAGCTCGACATAGCGCTGCTGCAGTGAGGCGATGACGCGGCGGCTCTCGTCGCGCAGCGCGCGCGCCTCGTCCAGCTCGGCGTCGAAGCCTGGCGCGATGAAATTTCCGGCGCGCTTGTCGAGCGGCGGATCGGCCGCGAGCCGCGCTGCTATGGCGTGCTCCAATTCGCCGTCGCAGACGGCGAGCTCGGCGATCTCCTGCGCGACCAGCGCCGCCGCCTCGCGTGTGGAAAAGAGAGCGACGATCTCCCGCGCCGCGACGAGCGCCGCGCGAATATTGCCGAGATCGCGTGGGCCCCCGCGCTGGAGCGACAGACGCGAGAGCGCCCGCGCCACATCCGGCGCGCGGGCGAGAATGGCGCGCAGCCGCGCGCGCAGCTCCGGCTCCGTGACGAAGAAGGAGACGGCGTCGAGCCGCTGCGCGATCAGCGCCGGCTCTGTCGCAGGCGCGGCGATGCGCTCGGCGAGCAGGCGCGCGCCGGCGGGCGTCGCGGTCATGTCGATCGTCGCCAGCAGCGAGCCGTCGCGCTCGCCCTTCAGCGTGCGCGTCAACTCGAGGTTCACGCGCGTCGCCGCGTCTATCTCCAGCGTCGCGCTGCGGCGCAGGCTCGAGGGCCGCCGCAGCGCCGGACGTTTTCCCTTTTGCGTGCGCTCGACATAGAGGATGGCCGCGGCCGCCGCCGCGATCTCCGCCTCGCCGAGCGCGCCGAATCCCTCGAGCGTCGCGACGGCGAAGAAATCCTTGAGCCGCCGCGCCGCGCTCTCGCCGCCGCCGGCGTCGCGGCCGAACGGCGTCAGTGGCGCGTCGAGATGGGCGAGCTGCGAGGTGAGCCCCGCATCGGCGCAGAGCGCCTCGACTGCGACGATCTCGCGCGGCTCGAGCCGCGCCAATTCGCCCACGAGTTCCGCCTCGCCGACCTCGGCGACATCGAAGGCGCCGGTCGAGATATCGACGCAGGCGAGGCCGTAGCGCCAGCCTCCGTCGCCCGCGCGCAGCCGCGCCAGCGCGACGAAAGCATTGGGACGGCCGGGATCGAGAAGCTGCTCCTCGGTGATAGTGCCGGGCGTGACGAGACGCACGACGTCGCGTTTGACGACGGATTTATTGCCGCGCTTGCGCGCTTCGGCGGGGTTCTCCATCTGCTCGCAGACGGCGACTCGATGGCCGAGCGAGATGAGCTTTTGCAGATAATCATCGGCGCGCTCCACCGGCACGCCGCACATGGGAATGTCTTCGCCGAGGTGCTTGCCGCGCTTCGTCAGCATGATGCCGAGCGCGCGCGAGGCGGTCTCGGCGTCCTCGAAGAACAGCTCGTAGAAATCGCCCATGCGATAGAAGAGCAGGCAATCGGGATTGGCCGATTTGATCTCTATATATTGCGCCATCATCGGCGTGGGGCGGGCGGGCGGCGGCTGCAAAGTCTCGTCCTCGGCGCTGTTCGCGTCTTCGCGCTCACATAGACATAAAGGCCGAGAAGCTCAAAGCGCCATGGGCATGGGTCTTCGTCGAAAGACGGCCAGCAGCTCCTCGCGCGCCTCGCCGACGACGAGTTTCACCGCGCACAGCCTTCGTCGACGCCGCGGAACCTCCGCGGCATGATCCCAAAGTCGAATCTGCCGCCGTCGAGCCGGCCCCGCCTCGGTCTCCAGGACGCCTCGCAAACCAGTCTAATTGTTCTTCCAGCATTGGGAATCAGAGGGTCCCAATAGATCGCGTTCATCATAGTGTCCGCTTCTCTCTATTGACGTGCGAGGCGCAAAATGGCGCGCTTTTCGGTGAAGAGAAAGTGGAAACCAGGGGCCGGACTCATAACCAATAGCCGACGATGACGACGATGCAAATGGTGGCGAGGACGTTCGCGGCGTTGCGATCGTATCTGGTCGCGACGCGGTGGACATCCTTCCGGCGGAGGAACATTCGCGCGACGCCGTTCCGGTTGCGATCGAAAAATGGCGAGAAGCGGTTTTCCATAAGCGGTTGGGTCCTGACCCGAGAGTCTTTCCCTGTTTCTTTTTGACGCGTTTCCGGCGCCGAACCGGCGTCCGCTTCGGCTGGAAACGCTATAGAGTAAATTCTGATCGCTCGAACGATTCCGTGCGAGCAGAAAGCGCTCTAATAGGTATCGCACATACCCCCGAAAAAATTCAGCCGGTAATCGGCGGGATCTAAAGAAGCAGTGAGTGATTTTATAATTACTGGAGAAAATCCGGAATGTCGCAATCTAAAAAATGGAAAGCACTCGTTTTCCTCGTTGACAGACATATACACGAATTTTACACCTGATGATTTTGCAGATAACTCTATTAGACTTTGAATATCTTCTGGATTTCTAAGATCGATACCGCCAATATCTAAGAACTTAAATTTTATTCCACGAATGTTCGTAGTTCGTTTTTTTCCCCAGGCTAAAGATTCTTTGAATGAATAGGTCTCTATGACATCAATATCATTTGCCTGCCGCTTCCATGAGATATTTTTGGCGGAGCTCGGTCGCAAAACGCCTTTTGAATTATTTTTAATTTTACTTGCCCTCTCGATATCAAAATTGAAGCGCCCCGACATAGGCAGGCATAATATCTTGAATTTATACATATTAATTGACGTGAATCCGAGTTTTTTTACAAAAATAGGGTATGAAACATTATTAGGATATCCAAATATAAAAGAGGCGCCATGATCCGAGAGATACATGTCACTAAAATTCATAAGCTTCGGCCAGAAGCCTTTCCCTCGGTGCGCTCCGCTCGTAGCGCTGAATGCGGATTGATATCCAAGCACGATCGTGTCATTAAAATAGAACTCCATGCCGATAAAAATATTTATGCTTACTAACTCATCTCTATGAAACGCACCAACAATTTTTGTGCCCCCTGACTCGTAATTAATGGCGCGTTTTATAGTATCAAAATCACGCTTCCCACCAAGCTCCTCTGAGATTAATACAGATATACGCTCTTGTAAGCACAATTCGTCTTCGATAAAAATTTCTCGAAATGAAATATCGTTCATGAATTTGCTCCGAACAGCTTAAAATAAGCGAGTGTCATAGTATTTATAAATTTATCCGGCCTCATTCCATCTATGGCAACGATGTATTTGTCATTGATAGGCGCTAAGCTTATATGATGGTATCCAAGCGCCATCCATTCAGGCTTATTTTTAAACAATCCATCAACGACAAGCTCCTCTGAAAATTCTTTTTTATCTATTTTTTCTATGTTGAGAACATGTATACATTCACCATATGCGTTTTTACAGTTTTGAGCGAAGCGATACAAATTTCCGTCGATCGACAATGGACGCCCGGCGTTTCTCGAAATACTCTTGTCATTCGTGACGACGACTCCGGTATCTACAAAGCATTCATTGAGGTCGCCTGCATGAAATAGTCTTAAAGAACCAGCCCTGTCGGTGCCGAGAAGGTAAATACCATCATTATTTATTATGACAGAAGCGTCAACGATTTCTTCGTCGATTAATATTTGCTTTCGTTCCCATTTGTCTGGAAATTTGTTGCAACCATATAGCCATACCTTGCCGCTGGCCGCCGTTTCGGGAATCATCCAAATTCGACCGCCATGATCGAACACCTGAGGATACGACATATGAAAATCTTCTTTTATAATCGAACCATAATCTGCGACATGGCCCTCAGAATCAATTGATTTCGCATGTATTTCTCCAATATCGAAATCAGTTTTTACTTCATAAAAAAGATATACCTTGCCTTCATGATCGAATAGAAACGGGTCTGCGACAGTCGATTGATATTTTCTCGACACTCTGACGCCTCGCTCGCCAACGAATGCGAACGGCTCGAGTTTATCTAATCCAAAAATGTCTCTTTTATTGTCGATAATATACAAAGCGATGGTCCACAATGCACGCTTCTTGAATAAACGTTCCAGAAATCCAGAAGCGATCATGCGAAAACCCTTTTCGTATATATATACAATCAATTAAACAATATGCCATCTCATTCTGGCAAAATCCAGTGCGGGGCATCCCACACGCCTCACGGCCAGCCACTGGGATCGATTGCGAGGTCGCGTTCATCCGAAATCCGACGCGAAGCCGCCGCAATTCGAACCGAAACATTGTCAGGATCCCCGACAACTCGGAGGAGGAAGAACAAGGACATGGCCGACATGCCTCAAAAACGCGAACGTCCTGTCTTCACCGACAAGGAGGCTCTGCTCTACCACTCACGCGGTCGCCCCGGCAAAATTGCCGTCGTGCCCACCAAACCCATGGCGACGCAGCGCGATCTGTCGCTCGCCTATTCGCCCGGCGTCGCCGCCCCCGTGCTGGCGATCGCCGCCGACCCCTCGCTGGCCTATGACTACACAGTCAAAGGCAATCTCGTCGCCGTCATCACCAATGGCACGGCCGTCCTCGGCCTCGGCAATCTCGGCGCCCTCGCCGCCAAGCCGGTGATGGAAGGCAAGGCGACGCTGTTCAAGCGCTTCGCCGATATCGACTCCATCGACCTCGAGATCGACACGCAGGAGGTCGAGGCCTTCATCGCCGCCGTGCGCTATCTCGGCCCCTCCTTCGGCGGCATAAATCTCGAGGATATCAAAGCGCCGGAATGTTTCATCATCGAGGAGCGCCTGCGCGAATTGATGGACATTCCCGTCTTCCACGATGATCAGCACGGCACGGCGATCATCTCCACCGCGGGCCTGCTCAACGCGCTGCATCTCACCGGCCGCGACATCAAGGACACGCGGCTCGTCTGCAATGGCGCGGGAGCCGCGGGCATCGCCTGTCTCGATCTCGCCAAGGCCATGGGCTTCGCGGCGCAGAATGTCACGCTCTGCGACACCAAGGGCGTCGTCTATCGCGGCCGCGTCGAAGGCATGAATCAGTGGAAGAGCGCGCATGCGGTCGACACCAGCGCGCGCACCCTCGCCGAGGCGCTGGACGGCGCCGACATTTTCTTCGGCCTCTCCGTGAAAGGCGCGCTGACGCCCGATATGCTGAAGACGATGGCGCCCGATCCGATCATTTTCGCAATGGCGAATCCAGACCCCGAGATCACGCCGGAGGAAGCGCTCGCCGCGCGGCCGGACGCCATCGTCGCCACGGGGCGCTCGGACTATCCGAACCAGATCAACAATGTCCTCGGCTTCCCTTACATCTTCCGCGGCGCGCTCGACGTGCGCGCCAAGACCATCAATATGGAAATGAAGATCGCCGCAGCGCAAGCCCTCGCCGAGCTCGCGCGCGAGGATGTGCCGGATGAGGTCGCCAACGCCTATCAGGGCGCACGACCGCGTTTCGGCCGCGACTATCTCATCCCCGCGCCCTTCGATCCGCGGCTCATTTCCATCGTGCCGCCGGCGGTGGCGCGGGCGGCGATGGATTCCGGCGTCGCGCGGCATCCCATCGTCGATATGAACGCCTATCGCGCCGAGCTCTCGGCGCGGCGCGATCCGATCGCCGGCCTCATGCATACGATCTATGATCGCGTGCGGCGCGATCCCAAGCGCGTCGTCTTCGCCGAGGGCGAGGAGGAGCAGGTCATTCGCGCCGCGCTCTCCTTTGTCGCGCAGGGGCTGGGGCGGCCGATCCTCGTCGGCCGCGAGGAGCGCGTGGCGGAAACGGCGCGCAACGCCGGATTGGAGCTCGGCGATCAGATCGAGGTGCATAACGCCAAGCTCTCCTCGCGCAATGGCGTCTATGCGCAATTTCTGTTCGAGCGCCTGCAGCGCAAGGGCTTTCTGTTCCGCGACTGTCAGCGCCTCATCAACACCGACCGCAATCATTTCGCCGCGGCCATGGTGGCGCAGGGCGACGCCGACGCGATGGTGACCGGCGTCACCCGCAATTTCTCCAATGCGCTGGAGGATGTGCGCCATGTCGTCGATCAGAAGCCCGGGCACAGGCTCATCGGCGCCTCGCTGGTGCTGGCGCATGGGCGCATCGTCGTCGTCGCCGACACCGCGATCACCGAAATGCCCGAGGCCGCCGATCTCGCCGACATAGCGATCGAGGCGGCGGGCGTCGCGCGGCGCATCGGCCTCGAGCCGCGCGTCGCCATGCTGGCCTTCTCGACCTTCGGCTATCCGCCGGGCGAGCGCACGGCCCGCGTCCATGACGCGGTGCGCGTGCTCGATTCGCGGCGCGTCGATTTCGAATATGAGGGCGAGATGGCGGCCGACGTGGCGCTCAGCCGACATGCCATGGCGGCCTACCCGTTCTCGCGCCTCAGCGACACCGCCAATGTGCTGATCATGCCGGCCTTTCACTCGGCGTCCATCTCCACCAAAATGCTGCAGGAGCTGGGCGGGGCGACGGTGCTGGGTCCATTGATCGTCGGGCTCGACAAGCCGATCCAAATCGTTCAATTGGGCGCGACCGACGCCGAT
This sequence comes from Methylosinus sp. is20ea, assembly GCF_059718135.1. NCBI lineage: Bacteria > Pseudomonadati > Pseudomonadota > Alphaproteobacteria > Hyphomicrobiales > Methylocystaceae > Methylosinus > Methylosinus sp. is20ea. The sequence goes on from NZ_AP046088.1 coordinate 1,545,233, forward strand.
ATCGTCAATATGGCCGCTTTGGCCGCCTTCGGGGTCGGGGGTTAGAACCGGCCGACCCGCGGGCGACACCGACGCCCGGAACTGCGATTTTGTCATGGCGACGAAATAAATTCGTTGCATTGACAATCCTTTGGACCGAACGAGAGACCAGAGACGATGAACATTACGATGATTGGATCGGGCTATGTCGGCCTCGTATCCGGCGCCTGCTTCGCCGATTTCGGCCATGTCGTGACCTGCGTCGACAGCGACGCTTCCAAGATCGAGCGGCTGCTGCGCGGCGAAATCCCCATCTACGAGCCCGGCCTCGACGAGCTCGTGGCCACCAATGTGCGACAAAATCGCCTGTTCTTCACCACCGATCTCGGCCCCGCCGTGCGCGGCGCCGACGCCGTCTTCATCGCGGTGGGCACGCCCTCGCGCCGCGGCGACGGCCATGCGGACCTCTCCTATGTCTACGCCGCCGCCGAGACGATCGGCCGGGCGCTGGACCGCTTCACCGTCATCGTCAACAAGTCCACCGTTCCGGTCGGCACGGGCGACGAGGTCGAGCGCCTCATCCGCGAGGCCAACCCGAAAGCGGATTTCGCCGTCGTCTCCAATCCGGAGTTTCTGCGCGAAGGCGCGGCGATCGAGGATTTCAAGCGTCCCGACCGCGTCGTCATCGGCATAGAGGACGAGCGCGCGCGCGAGGTGATGGCGGAAATCTATCGGCCGCTCAGCCTCAACGAGCCGCCGCTGGTCTTCGTCGGCCGCCGCACCTCCGAGCTCACCAAATATGCGGCCAACGCTTTTCTCGCCACCAAGATCACCTTCATCAACGAGATCGCCGATCTCTGCGAGAAGGTCGGCGCCGATGTTCAGGACGTCGCGCGCGGCATCGGCCTCGACAAGCGCATCGGCGGCAAATTTTTGCACGCGGGGCCGGGCTATGGCGGCTCCTGCTTCCCCAAGGACACGCTCGCTCTGCTGAAGACCGGCCAAGATTACAGCGCGCCGCTGCGCATCGTCGAGACGGTCGTCGCGGTGAATGATTCGCGCAAGCGCGCCATGGCCCGCAAGGTGATCGCGGCGCTGGGCGGCTCGGTGCGCGGCAAGAAGATCGGCCTGCTCGGCCTCGCCTTCAAGCCCAACACCGATGACATGCGCGACGCGCCTTCGCTCGCCATCGTGGCCTCGCTCGCCGGCGACGGCGCCAAGGTCTACGCCTATGATCCCGAGAGCATGAGCCAGGCGAAGCCGCTGATGCCGGAAGTGACCTTCTGCGACGACCCCTATGCGACGGCGGAAGGCGCCGACGCTCTGGTCATCGTCACCGAATGGGACGCGTTCCGCGCGCTCGACTTCGACCGCGTCAAATCGCTGCTGAAGACGCCGGTGATCGTCGATCTGCGCAACATTTATCGCGCCGCCGACATTCGCAAACGCGGCTTCACCTATCTGAGCGTCGGCCGCGAATAGTCGCCGCGCTCCTCGCGACGAAAACCCTCGCGACGAAAACCCTTGTCGTTCCCGGTCGGGCCGAAGGCCCGACCGGGACTCCAAAACGCGGCTGCGATTTCACTCCGCAAAGCGCGGATCACGCGCGACCGCGCCGCTCGGAAAGGCCGAGAGATGTCAACGCCGAGAGCATCGGCGGCGCTTCGCGGCGCAATTCGAGCGCCGCATTGCGCGCATTTTCGGCCGAATGGAACAGACGTCCTTCCAGCGGGCGGAACGATTGTTTCGCCGCATAGAAGCGATAGCCGTTGGCGTCGCGGGCGATTACGCCGACCGCTTCCTCGCCGAGCTCGATGATATAGGCGTCTGACATTTTCGGCCTCCTCTTCTCAGGCGTGGAATCCGCTCAGAGCGGAACGAAGTGATTGAGCGCGGCGAGGGCGACGAGCGCCGCGACGCCGATTCCGAGACTCCAGCCGATCAGTTTCTTTTCGATCGGCAGCAGCGGTTCGTTGAAGCGCTGCGCGGCTTCGTCCTCGATCGTCGGTTCGGTCATGATAGCTCCTCCTCTCGATCAGCCGGCCAGCGGCGGTTTCACGCCCGCGAAGAAAATCCAGGAAATGAGCAGTCCCACCCAGATCACGAAACCGAACAGGCTCACGAGATAGACCGCGGCCAAGCGCGCGACGCCGTCATCCCACAGCTTGCGGAAGTTCGAGAGCACGCCGATCGAGAAGAAGGTAAGGATGAAGAAGATGACGCGGAAGGTGTTGGCCTCGGCGAGCGCCGGCGTCAGTCGCTGCGTGAGCCCGCCGCCGAGCGCCAAGGCGAGAACGATAGCGAAAGTGACAATGAATCCGAGGATGAATTTCGGAAAGCGCTCCCAGATCTCGGAGAGCTTGGCGCGCTCGCCCTTCTCGCGATCGATGTGATTGGTCCAAATATAGGCGAGCACGAAGGCCCATATGCCGATGAACACGTCGATGAAGACTTTCACCGTCGTCGTCGTCGAGAGAATCCAGCCGGCCTCGTATTTCACGCCCTCGGCCGCGGCCTGGGAGAGCAGCAGCCCTTCGGCTATGCCGCCGGCGGCGATGGCGGCGCCATCGGTCTTCACCGCGAGGCCGAGCCAGGCCGCCGCGACGAGCGGCTCATGCGAGAGGAAAGTCTGCGCGAAGAAGGGAAGGACCAGCACTTCCACCACCGCGAAAATGACCACGAGCGAGGAGACGATGACCGGAATCTGCGGCCGCGCGCGAATGGCGCCGCCGGTCGCGATCGCCGCCGAGACGCCGCAGATCGAGATTCCCGAGGCGAGCGGCGCCGCCCATTCGCGCGAGAAGCCGAAATATTTGCGCGCGACGAAATAAACCACCGCCCAATAGATGAGATAGGCCTCGATGATCGCCGCGACGCCGCGCAGCAGCAGCGACGACGCGAGCGTCAGCTTGCTGGCAGCCGTCGCCGCGACGAAGCCGCCGAGAATGACGATGGCGATCTTGATATAGAGTTCCGGCCTGATCGCCTCCTTCAGCCATTCGGCGAATTTCGGAAACAAATTGGCGATGACGAGGCCGGCGAGCAGAGCGACGACGAAGCCGCCCTCATTGGTGAGCTTCAGCGACCAATCTATGCCGAATTTGGCGTAATCGGCCGGCGTCACCGCCGCGAGATGCGCGTAGGAGCCGATGAACCAGCTCGCATAGGCGATGACGAAGACGATGACGAAGGCGAGCGCGAAACGTTTCACATCGCCGCCCGTCGCCCAGACCGCCGCGCTCAAAGTGGCGAGCAGAGCGAAAAAGGTCGCGACCAGAGCGAACGCGCCATTGAGTTCCGCATAGCTCTTCGACACTGCCGAGAGCGCCTTTGCGGGATCGACCCAGACGGAGGTCGTCGCCGCCCAACCGAGCAGATCGAGACCGGCGACGCCGGCGAGCGCCAAGGCGAAGAAAAGGAGACCGACCACGACGGATGATCCGTCCTCGGTCAGACGAAATGGCCGCTTTTCGGCGGAAGACAATGCAATGTCCGACATTTCCGCACCCATATCGAAATTTCCGCGGGACGCGCCGCGCGCCTCTTTCGGAGCCTATAGGCTCATGGGAATCGTTCGTTATGTCAAATGGAATGTTCTTTTGAAAGAACATCGCCCGGGAGGATGAACTCGCTCCCGGGCGCGGACCGGACGATGAATTTCTGCTCAGGGCCGGCGACAAGCGTGGGCGTCACACGGCTGTCGCCTCCAATTGTTGAATATTCTCGCCTTTCAGTTGCGGGAGAAACGAATGACATCCGTTGCCTCGAGCGTCGAACTGCCGTCGGGCGCCGACGCGCATAGTCCGAAGCCCAAGCTCGATCACCCACTCGACATACGCGCGATTCTCGTCTTCCTCGCGATCGTCGCGCTCGGTCTCGCCTTCACGGCCTGGAGCATCTACAAGGATATTCAGGAGTCCGGCGCGCCGGTCACCAATTATCTCCCCTTCATCCTGCTCGGCGTCGCGCTGCTCATCGCGCTCGGCTTCGAATTCGTGAACGGCTTCCACGACACGGCCAACGCCGTGGCGACGGTGATCTACACCCACTCCATGCCGGCGCCGATCGCCGTCGTGTGGTCGGGCTTCTTCAATTTCCTCGGCGTGCTGTTCTCGACTGGCGCGGTCGCCTTCGGCATCGTCTCGCTGCTGCCCGTGGAGCTCATTCTGCAGGTCGGCTCGCAAGCCGGTTTCGCCATGGTGTTCGCTCTGCTCATCGCGGCGATCATGTGGAACCTCGGCACCTGGTGGCTCGGCCTGCCGGCCTCCTCCTCGCACACGCTGATCGGCTCGATCATCGGCGTCGGCATCGCCAACGCCCTCATGCGCGGTCGTGATGGAACCTCCGGCGTCGATTGGGGCAAGGCCACCGACATCGGCTATGCGCTGCTGGCGTCGCCGGTCGTCGGCTTCGTCTCCGCGGCGCTGCTGCTGCTGGCGCTGAAATTCCTCGTGCGCAAGCCCGAGCTCTATAGCGAGCCCAAGGGCCAGGCGGCTCCCCCGTGGTGGATTCGCAGCCTGCTGGTGCTGACCTGCACCGGCGTCTCCTTCGCGCACGGCTCCAACGATGGCCAGAAGGGCATGGGCCTCATCATGCTGATCCTCATCGGCACGGTGCCCACCTCTTATGCGCTGAACCGCGCGCTGCCGGCGAGCCATCTGGCGAGCTTCTCGACCGCTTCCCATGCGGCCTCGAAGGTCGTCGAAACCAAGGCCGCGGGCTATAATGTCCTCGGCGATCCGCGCCCGGCGGTGACCAATTATGTCGCCCAGCATCAGATCAACGAGGGCACCTATCCCTCGCTCGCCGTGCTGATCCGCGACATCTCCCAGCAGATCGAGGGTTATGGCTCGATCGCGAAAATCCCCTTCGCCGCGGTGGGCAACACGCGTAACGACATTTATCTCGTGTCGGAGGCGCTGCGCTTCCTCGCCAAGGACAAGGCGGCGGAACTGACCGACTCCGACAAGAAAGTGCTGAAGGACTATAAGGAGCAGATCGATCAGGCGACGAAATTCATCCCGCTATGGGTGAAGATCGCCGTCGCCATCGCGCTCGGCCTCGGCACCATGATCGGCTGGAAGCGCATCGTCGTCACCGTCGGCGAGAAGATTGGCAAGCAGCATCTCACCTATGGCCAGGGCGCCTCCGCGGAGCTCGTCGCCATGGGCACGATCGCCGCCGCCGACATGTACGGCCTGCCGGTCTCGACCACGCATGTGCTCTCCTCGGGCGTCGCCGGCACGATGGCGGCGAACGGCGCCGGCGTGCAAATGGCGACGATCCAGAAGCTGCTGATGGCCTGGGTGCTCACGCTTCCCGCCGCCATCACGCTGTCGGCGTCGCTCTACTTCCTGCTGCGCCAGATCATGTGACGAAACGCCGCTCCTCCCGGCCATACGTCGCCGGGAGGAGCGTCGCAGGGAGGAGCGGAAAACCATGAGGCCCGCGCCCGTTTCCTTCCGACTTCGCCGGGTGTATGGAGTTCGGCCCCCGCCGCCGCGAGCGCGGCCCCGCCGAGCCAGGTCGATCCATGTCCGCGTCCGGCGAAACGCCGAATCATCTCAAGAGACTCGCCTTTCTGTCCTCCGGCACGCCGGAGGCCGATGAGGCGCGGACGCGGCTCGTCGCCAAATATGGCGAGGTTCCGCCCGAGGAGGCCGATTGCATCGTCGCGCTCGGCGGCGACGGGCTGATGCTGCGCACGCTGCATCGCTTCATGGGCGCCGGCAAGCCGATCTACGGAATGAACCGCGGCTCCGTCGGCTTTCTGATGAATGAATATCGCGAGAGCGGGCTGCGCAAGCGCATCGCCGAATCCAAGCCCTCGATCATCCATCCGCTGCTGATGCGCGCCGTCAACACGCATGGCGACGAATTCGCCGCCCATGCGATCAATGAAGTCTCGCTGCTGCGTCAGAGCTCGCAGATCGCCAAGCTGCGCATATTGGTGAATGGCAAGGAGCGCCTGCCAGAGCTCATCACCGATGGCGTGCTGGTGGCGACGCCGGCCGGCTCCACCGCCTATAATCTCTCGGCCAACGGCCCTATTCTGCCGCTCGACGCGCCGCTGATGGCGCTGACGCCCATCTCCGCCTTCCGCCCACGGCGCTGGCGCGGCGCGCTGCTGCCGGACGTCGCCAAAGTGCGGCTGGAAGTGCTGGAGGCGGAGAAGCGCCCCGTCTCCGTCGTCGCCGATCACGATGAATTCCGCGACGCGCTACAGGTCGATATCGAGATGGATCACGGGACCGATCTCATGCTGCTGCACGACGCCGGACATTCGCTCGAAGAACGCATATTGCGCGAGCAATTCGGCTATTGAGAGCCTGTGGACTGAGCCTGTGGACATGGAGCGAGCCTCTAAGGCTCGCATCGTAGAGGGCCGCCCCCTCACGCCGCCACGAGCAGTTGCGCTTCCAGCGCCGCCATATCGACGAGCGGCTCGCTGGTGAGCGCCGCGGCCGCCTCGCGCGCGTCCTCGCGCAGCGCCTCGGCCTCGAAGCGGCGCAGCAGCGCCATCAGCCGATCGAGCTCGCCGCCATTGATCCCGTCGCAGGAGGTCAGCACGCGCTGCACCATGGCGAGCGACAGACGCGCGCCGGACGGCGCTCCCGCATAACCAAAGGCCCGCTGCGCCTCCAGCGCGGCGCGATAGGCCGGCAGAAGATTTGCCGGCATCCCCGCCCGCGCATAGAGCGCCGCAAAACCCGCGCCGTCGAAATCGCGCGTGAGCCCCGCGACCTTGTCCTCGTCGAGGCCCGACAATTCGGCCAGCGTCGCCTCGAACAGTGCGCGATTGCCGGAGAGCAGCGCCCGCAGCGCGAGGCTCGGCGTCAGCCGCGCCTTGCGGCGCAAATGGCCGACCAACATGCGCACGCCTCGGCGGCCCTCGGAATCGTCGGCCGAGGCGGCGATGACGATATTGGCCTTGTCGCGCGCCTCCTGCATGATGCGGCGGGTGCGCTCGGGCGACAGCCAATCGCGATCCAGCACGAAGGAGGCGAGGCATTCCGCCGTCGCCTCGACGAGATCGACGCGCACCGCCGCCGGCAGGAAAGGCCGGGCGAGCAGCGCCTCGCGCAATTGCGCATCGTCGCCGAAGCGCTCGATCATGCGGCGCATGGCGAAGGCCGGCAGCTCGGCGCCCGGATTGACGGCGAGCGAGATCAACGCCTCGCAGGCGCCGATCTCGGCGATCGCCGAGGCGAGGCCGGTCGGCACATGGGCGCGCAGCGCTATGGCGCTCTGCGAGAAGACGTCGCCGACCGCCGCGCAATCGATCAGCTCGCTCTCGCTGAGCAGCGGCGAGCGCGACAGCACCATCGCCGCTATGTCCGATTGATCATTGGCCAGCGCCGAGACGATGCAATGCGGCGCATTGGGCGCGCCGGCGAAGACCTTGGCCATCGCGCGGCGCACCAGCGGCGAGGGATCGTCGAGCAGAACCGCGAGCGCCGTCTCCGCCTCGCGCTTCATCGCCGCGTCGAGATCGCTCACCAGATAGGCGCGCGCCAGAGCGCCAGCGCCTTCCACTCTGAGGGCCGTCGGCGCGGTTTGCGCCCATTGCAGAAAATTTCTCACGATCATCGGCGCTCTGGGCTCCGCCCTGGAGTCTTTTCATGTTTCCATGAAAAGACTCTGTGCTTTTGTTTTTTACGCGTTTCCAACGCCGAACCGGCGTCCACTTCGGCTGGAAGCGCTCTAAGTGCTCGACCGGACTTGACGCGATCCTGGGCAGAATCGCGATTTATGGTAAATGCCCGCTTAAGATCACGGCGGCGAATGGCGGATGTGTCGAAGATGCGGTCGTTTCTTCTCCTCGCGCCAGGCGAGGCGGCCTTCGCCGCCGCTCTCGCGAGCGGCGCCGACGCGCTCGTCCTCGATCTCGGCGACCCATCCGCCGCGCTGCTGCGGCTGCCGCGCCCGCCGGGACTGCGCCTCTATGCGCGCGTCGCGCCGCTCGCCAGCGCGGCGATCGACGCCGATCTCGCGGCCGTCGTCGCGGCGGGCGCGGATGGCGTCTTTCTGCCCAAGGCCTGCGGCGGGGCGAGCGTGCAGCATCTCGCCGCCAAGCTCGCCGTGCAGGAGGCCGAATGCGGCCGCCCGGACGGCGCCACGCGCATCATCGCTCTGGCGACGCAGACTCCGGCCGCGATTTTCGCGCTCGGCGACTATGGCGGCGCCTCCGCGCGCCTCGAGGCGCTCGCCTTCGATGTCGAGCCGCTGCGCCGGGCGCTGGGGGCGGAGCCGGAGAGCCTCGCATCGACGAGCCCCGCATCGCCCTTCGCTATGGCGCGCGCGGGCCTGCTGCTGGGCGCCGCCGCGGCGGGCGTCGCGGCCATAGACCTGCCTTTCGCCGATCTCGCCGACGCACCCGGCTTTCTCGCGGAATGTCGGGCCGCAAGGCGCGACGGCTTTGCGGCCAAGCTGGCCCTGGATGGCGCACAAATCCCACCGATAAACCAGACTTTCGCCGCGGCGCGGCCTGCGCTATAAACAGGCGGCGCCCAAACGTTCATCATGAGTTCATGAAGACGAAATCAATTTAGGCGTCCCGCGCATATGGCGAGCGGCCGTCGCGCGGCGCCGCCAGCGGGCGCGCGCCGAAGGGCGGCTCGCGACAGTCGAGACAGGTTCGAACATGTCCATCAGCGACCGCCCGCTCGGCGCATTGGCCGCCGAGGAAACCCCGCTCGCGCTCGTCGAGACGCGACGGGCGCTCGCCGGACCCGACGGCGCCCACGCCCATGTCTGGACGCGCCGCGACGCGCTGGCCGCCTTCGGCGCCATCTCCCTTTTCATGGCGCTCGCGGCGGGCCTCTGGATCGCCAGCGGCGCGGTGGTGCCCTGGGACTCGAAGAACCATTTCTATCCCATGTTCCGCTTCCTCGGCGAGGCGCTGGGCCGGGGCGAGGTGCCGCTCTGGAATCCCTATCATTTCGCCGGCCACCCCTCCGTCGCCGATCCGCAATCGCTGATCTTCACGCCCACATTCTTTCTCTTCGCGCTGCTGCGGCCCGCGGCGACGATGCAGCAATTCGATCTCTTCGTGCTCGCGCATCTGCTGATGGGCGGCGCGGGCGTATTGGGGCTCTGCGCGCGGCGCGGCTTCATCCCATCGGCCTCCGTGCTCGCCGGGCTGATCTTCATGCTGGGCGGGGTCGCCGCCTCGCGCCTTCAGCATACGGGGATGATCATCTCCTACAGCTTCTTCCCGCTCGCGCTGCTGACGCTGGAAATCATGCTGGAGCGCCCGCGCCTTCTCTATGGCGTCGGCTTCGGAATTCTCGCCAGCCTGATGGCGCTGGGACGCGATCAGGTCGCCTATCTCTTCTGCCTCGTGCTCATCGCCCGCGTGCTCTACGCCGCCGCCGTCTCGCGCCGGCCGCTCGACTATCTGCTCGGCCGCTCGCCGGCTCTGCTGGCCGCCGCGGCGACGGGCGGGGCGATTCTCGCCGCGCCGGTGCTGCTCACCCTGCAATTTCTGGCGACCTCCAACCGGCCGGGCATCGCCTTCGGGGTCGCGGCGGCCGGCTCGCTCGCGCCGGTCAATCTCGCCACTCTGCTCGCGCCGGACATATTCGGCTCGCTCGACAAGAGCTATGATTATTGGGGCCCTGGCTATGACACCATGGTCGCGCCGGACTGGACCGATCGCGCCATAGACTATCTCTTCATCGGCGCCGCGCCCGTCGTTCTGGGCTTCTGGCACGGGCTCGCGGGCGGGCGCATCTTCGCCAAGGAGATGCGCTTCGTCCATTACATGCTCGCCGCCGCGCTGATCTACACGCTCGGCCGCTGGACGCCGCTGTTCGCGCCGATCTACGATTTCTTCCCCGGCGTGTCGCTCTATCGCCGGCCGGCCGACGCCGCCTTCGTGCTCAACGCCGGCTTCGCGCTCAGCGCCGCCTATCTTCTGCATCGCTATGTCGCTCACGGCGCGCCGCGGCCCTTTCAGAAAATGCCGCGCGCGCTCGCCCATGGCCTTTCCGCCGCGGCGGTGGGCGTCACGCTCGCGCTCATCATCGGCGGGCTCGGCTTCTCCTTCGCCAATGGCCATGGCAAGGAGGCGCTGGTCGCCGTGGCGGCGGCGCTGGCGACGGCGGGCGCGGTGGCGGCGACGCTCGCCATCGGCGATAGATTCGACAAGCGCGGGATCGTCGCCATCCTCCTCGTCGCCGCGACGGCCGGCGAGCTCTTGTGGCGCAACGCCGCCGATCCGCTGAACGCCGAGCCGGCGACGCGCTATTCCATCCTCGACGAGGCCTCGCCTCAGGAACGCGGCGCCATAGCGGCCCTGCGCAAGGACATTTCCGAGCGCGCCGCCAAGGGCGAACGCCCGCGCGTCGAAATTCTCGGCCTGCCGGGCGGCTGGCAGAACGCCTCCATGATTCTCGGCCTCGAGGACACGCTCGGCTACAATCCCCTGCGCATCGCCGATTATGAGCGGGCCGTGGGGCCGGGCGACAATGCCGTCGATCCCAATCTGCGGCATTATCCCGGCACGTTCCGCGGCTATAGATGCAAGCTCGCGCGCTTGCTCGGCCTCGATTATCTCGTGCTCGGCCGCCCGCTGGCGCGCATGCCGCGGCATATGCCGCGCCCCAATGCTCTGCCGATCTTCGTCTCCGACCAGATCTATGTCTACAAGCTCGGCCGCGCCGCGCCGCGCGCCTATTTCGCCACGCAGATCGCCGGCGTCGATTCCGACGCCGCCATCGCCGAGGACGACATTCCCGATTTCGACGGGACGCGCGCGGCGCTCGTCGATCAGGCGGATTTGCCGCGGCTCGATCCCGCGCTTGCTGATCCCGCACTTGCCGATCCCGCTTTGGCCGATCCCGCGCGAGCCGGCGGAGCGGAGGCCAGAGCGACGATCGTCTCCTATGAGAGCGAGCGCATTCTCGTCGATGTCGAATCGGATCGGGACGGGCTGCTCGTGCTCCACGATCTCTATTATCCGGGCTGGGAAGCGCTCGTGGACGGCGCGCCGGCGCCGATCGTCAAAGCCAATATTCTGTTCCGCGGCGTGCCGACGACGAAGGGGCGCCACCGGGTCGAATTCCTATTTCGGCCGTTTTCCCTCGCCAATCTCGCCTCCGCCGCCTCCACTCTGCTCGACCATCGGGAGGAGTGACAGGGCGGACGGCGGACGTGAGAATAGAGCGTTTCCAGCCGAAGCAGACGCCGGTTCGGCGTCGGAAACGCGTCAAAACAAAAGTCTGGAGTCTTTCCCTGTTTCCATGAAACAGGGAAAGACTCCAGATCCTCGAAATTCGGGCGTTCGCGCCCGCCCCTCTGATGCGGCGCATGAAGTCACAAATCCTCGTCACCTTTGCGATCCTCGTCGCCGGAGCCGGCTGCGCCGCGGCGCAGACCGCCCCGCCCGCCCAGCAGAAGAGCCGCGCGGCCAAGCCCGCCGCCGCCCCCGTGGAAGAGGAAAAGCCGGTCGCCGGCTCCACGTTGCGCCTCTCCGCAGTGCTGACGCCAAATGATGCGGGCGCGATCCGCAGCGGCCTCGTCTGGCGGATTTTCGAGGACGCCGCGCAGCCGGACGGCGCCCGCAAGCTGGTCGCGGAATCGCGCGAGGCGAGCTTCTCCCGGCCATTGCCGGATGGCGTCTATATCGTCCACGCCGCCTTCGGCCTCGCCGGGGCGACGCGGCGCGTCGTCATCGACGGGCTCAATGTCAGCGAGAAGCTGGTGCTGAACGCCGGCGGGCTGAAGCTCGTCGACACGCTCGGCGACGCGCAGCTTCCGGCGCAGCGTCTGGCGATCTCCATCTATGTGCCGGAGCGGGGAAATTCCGAGGCGAAGCTGGTGCTCGCCAACGCCAGATCGGGCGAGATCGTCTGCCTGCCCGAGGGCGCCTATCACGTCGTCTCGACGCTGCTCGACGCGAGCCAGGGATCGCAGGGCGACAACAACACGACCAATTCCGTCGTCACCGCCGATCTGCGCGTGCCGGCCGGCAAAATCATCGAGGCCACTCTGCGGCACCGCGCCGCGACGATGACGCTGAAGCTGGTCAAGGCGCCGGGCGGCGAGGCGCTGGCCAACACCTCCTTCTCCGTGCTGACCCCGGGCGGCGACGTGATCCGCGAATTGATCGGCGCCTTTCCGTCGCTGGTGCTGGCCGAGGGCGAATATGTCGCCATCGCCCGCCGCGAAGGCAAGACCTTCCAGACGACGTTCAAAGTGACCTCGACCCAGGATCGCGACGTCGAAATCCTCACGCAATGACGGACAAAAAACGGACCCGCGTGGCCACGGGTCCGTTTCTCGAAGGATGAAGTCGAAAGAGTTCGACGGCCTTACTTGAAGGTCGCCGAGCTGAAGTCGATGGACAGCGAGGCGACGAAGCGCGCGCCGCACCAGCTCGACGAGCTCTGGCCGGTGATGGTGTTCACCGAGGCCACGAAATTGCCCGCCGGGTCGGAGGTGTTGAGGAAGCAGCCCGCGCGGGTCAGATTGGAGTCGTAGTAGCGCAGGTCGAGCGTCACCACGTTCCAATTATAGGACGCGCCGACGTTCCAAGTGTTGTAGCTGGCGAATTTGAAGCCCTTGGTGCCCAGAATGCCGGTCGCCAGGAAGGCGTAGTCCGGATCGATATAGCTGCCGCCATAGGCCGGGCTCGAATTGCCGATGTAGTAATGGCCGAAGGCGCCCGAGAGCGACAGCCCCGAATAATCGGTGTTGGCGAAGGGGACGACCTTGGCGTTGATCTCGGAATAGAGCGCGTGGGCGCTATAATTGTTCCAGTTCGGATCATAGGCGACCTGGCCGCCGAGCGTCAGATAGTCGTTCACCGCCCAGCTCGGCTTGAAGTAGATCTCGACATAGCTCGGGTCGAAAGCCGTGGTAGGCAGGGCGGTGTAAGAGTTCTTGAAGGTCGTGACCGGGATCGCGCCGCCGATGAACCACTGCTGGTGGTTGCTCGGATAGGCGTAGTAGATCGCGCCGAAGTCCAGCGTCAGCGGACCCCAGACGGGGCGGATGCCGGCGGTGATGTCGATCTCGGCGAGCGGGCTCGTGGGCAGCGTCACATTGGTTGCGGCGAGGCCCGTGTAGAACCAGCCGTAGCGCAGCTCCTCATAGACGCTGCCGGCCGGGCGGTGGGCGCTGTTGGAAATGCCGCGGACAATGTAGTCCGACATGAATTTCGCGCCATAGGCGTAGTCGAAGCCGGCGTCGAGGACGTCGAGATTCGGCTCCGGCCAAGCGATCAGCGGCTTCTCTTCAGGCTTCTTTTCTTCGGCGGCATAGGCGGCGGGCGCGAAGAGCGCGAGCGCGGCGACGCCGGCAAACAGAGCGGATTTCATAGTCTTAGGCTCCCCGATACTGGAATCAACCTCGTCGCAATTGTTGCGACAAAGCCCGTAGGCACTCAAGCGGAACAGGGAAGCAAATGCGTACGTCTCGAGCAGATTCGGGATTTCGACGCGTTTTCTGGTACAGGAGTGGCGAAAATGTCACATTTGCGTACGGAAGCCGACAAATTTTGTCGATTTGACACGAGATAAGCCATGGCGGCGCGGGCCGTGGAGCGACCAAGCCGAAACCAGACATGGATTACGGATTACGAGATACCGATCACGGCGCTATGGCTCGCCCTCGGCGCCGGTTTTTTCGGCGCCGAGGGCGGGGGAGCGTCATTCGAAACGGCCCGCCGCGTGACCGAGCATGGTGTAGACCTTGCCGGCGTCGGAGACGAGATAGCCGCGCGTCAGCGCGCCCTCGCGATCATTGCGGCTGGTCTCGGCGACGAGCCGCTCGAACTCCTGGACATAATGATCGACGGTGGCGTGGAAGTCCGGATCGACGCGGTAGCGACGGCGGATCTCCTCATAGGTCTGCTGGCCCTGGGCCGTGTAGAGCCGACGGCTGAACTTGCCTTTCTCGCCGCGCTGGAAGCGATCCCAGAATTCGCTCACCGCGCCATGGTCGACCATGCGGGCGATATCGAGCGTGAGATTGTCCAGCGCGCCGGCCGCCTTGGCTCGGCCGGCCGTGGTGTTGGCGCGCGGCGCGGGCGCGGCGGGCGCTTCGTCTCGCGAGGCGCGCGCCAATAGATCGGTGAGCCAGCCGTCCTCGGTGGCGGCGGCCGGCGTCCGCCCCGGGGGAGCCGGCGGCGGGGGCGGCGGCGGAGGCTGCATCGGCCGCACGACGCGTTGCGGCTCCTCCCGCGGGGCGCGGCTCGTCCAGCTCGGCTCGGGCGCGCGCGGCGCGGGGGGAGCGACCGGCGGCGCGGGGGGCGGCGGAGCCGGCGCGGCGGCGGCCGGCGGCGGGGCCTCGAAGCTGCGGCGCGGCGGAGCGGCCGGCGCGGGGGCGGGCTCCGCTATGTCATAGGCGCGGCCCGAGCGCGCGACGATGTCGGTCAGCTCGTTGAGCGCCTTCACCTGCTCGCCGACCACGCGGCGCAGCGCGGCGGCCTGCTCGGCCGTCTCGCGCGGCAATTCGGTGGCGCCGCGACGCACTTCGGCGCGCGTCTGCTCGAGCTCGCTCTGGATCTGCAACGACATGCCGCGGATCTCGGTCGCGGCGGCGGCGAATTTCTCCGTCGCCCGGCCGAAAATATCCGCCAGCTCGTCATTGGCCTGCTCATAGGCCGAACGCAGCGCCGCGGCGGTCTCCTCGCGCTCCCGCGACGCGGCCTCGCGCACGGCGCCGAAACGCTCGTCGACGAGCTCGGCCGTCTCGGTCGTCGCCTGGGCGATGAAGCCGCCGACATCGCGAGCGCGCTGCTCGACGCGGCGGAAATTCTCCTCGACGAGGCCGGAGAAGGCGGCGACGGTCTCCTCGAAGTCCTTGCGCTTGTCCTCGACGAGCAGCACCAGGCTCTCCAGCGAGCGGCGGCGCGCATCGAGCGCGGCGTCCAGCTCGGACTGGCTCTGCGCCAGCCGCTCGGCGCTCTGCGTCAGGCTCTGCTGATGCGTCTCCATCGCGCCGACGACCGAGCCGGCGTCGCGCATCACGCCGCCCGACACTTCGCCGATCTGCGCGATATGTTGTCCGACCGTCTCGATCGCGCCCTGGAACTCGCGCAGCTTGCCGCCGAGCTCTCTGTCGAGATTGGCGAGATTGCCGCCGGCCGCCGAAATGATCGTCTGCAGCGAGGAATTGGTCGCGCCGAGCCGATCGAGCACCTCGGGCAGCTCGGAGCGCAGCTTCTCATTGACGTCGAGCAGCGCCCGCACGGAGCCTTCGGCGCCGTCGGTGAGCGCCTGCTTGAGTTCCTGAGTGGACTGGTCGATCGCCGCCGCCAGCTCGACGCGCTTCTCGCCGAGATGCTGCACGATGGTCGAGCCGCGGCTCTCGATCGCATGGGCCACCAGCTCGCCGACATTGGCGAGCTCACGCGTCACCTCGCCGCCGCGGTCGCCGAGCGTGGCGTGGATCTGGGTGAGCCGCTGCTCGAGCGTCGAGCTGATCTCGCCGACGCGCTCGGTGAGCGCCTGGCCGAGATCGCCGGTGCGGGCGTGCAGCGTAGTGTCGAGATCGCGCCGCGCCGAGGCCAGCGTCGCGTTGATCTCCTCGATGCGGGCGTTGATCGTCTCGACGACGACGCGGCTGCGTTCGCCGATCTCGCCGGAGACCGCGTCCAGGCGGCCGACGACATTGTTCTCGAAGACGCCGATGCGGCCGTCCAGCGTGCCGGCGATCTCTTCCGCGCGGCCGCCGAGCGTGGCGTTGATCTCCTCCGCCTTGGAGGAGAGCGTCTCGGTGAGCTGGGTCGAGCGGGCGAGCAGCACCGCATCGATATCCTTGACCTTCTCGTCGAGCGAGCGAATGACCTCGCGGCCGCCCTCGCCCATCGCGCGCGCCACTTCGACGGCGTGGCGGGCGAGCGTGTCCTGGAACGCCTTGCCCGCCGATTCGAGCCCGGAATCGACGCGGCCGACGAGCGCGTCGATGCGGTCGGCGGCCTGACGCGTGCGGGCGTTGGACACGGTCTCGAAGCTCTCGATCTTCGAGGACATGACCGCGGCGATCTCCTCGGCGCGGGCGCCGAGCAATTCGACCAGCGCCGTGCCGTCGCCGGAAATCGTCTTGTCGATGGCCGCGAGCCGCTCGCCGACATCCTCCGACAGGCGCTGCGATTGATCGCCGATGCGCGCCGCGATCTCGTCGGCGCGCTCCGCCAGACGATCGGCCAGCGCGCCACCCTCCTGGACGATGGCCGAATCGACCGCCGCCAGACGCTCCGCCAAAGTCGTCGCGAGCTGCTGCGCATGTTCGCCGATCTGCGCGGCGATCTGGCCGCCCTGATGGCGCAGCCGCTCGTCGAAAGCCGCGAGCTGATCCTCGACGCCGCGCGTGACGCCGTCGCCGCTCGCCGCCAGCGCCGCGACCAGCGCGCCGCCCCGATCGACGATCGACGTATCCACCGCCGACAGCCCCTCGGCGAGCGCCGCCGCGAGCTGCTGCGAGCGTTCGCCGATCTGCGCCGCGAGCTCGCCGCCGTGATAGCGCAGCCTTTCGTCGAAGGCCGCGAGCTGATCCTCGACGCCGCGCGCGACGCCGTCGCCGCTCGCCGCCAGCGCCGCGACCAGCGCGCCGCCCTGATCGATGATCGTCGTGTCGACCGCCGCAAGCCGCTCGGCGAGCGCCGCGGCGAGCTGCTCGGAATGTTCGCCAATCTGCGCGGCGAGCAGATTGCCGCGATTGCGCAGCGCCTCGTCGAAAGCCGCGAGCTGCTCGCCGACGTCGCGGCTGAAGCCCTCGCCATTGGCGGCGAGCGCCGCCACCAGCGCGGCGCCTTCGTTGACGATGGTCGAGTCGACCGCCGCCATGCGGTCGGAGAGCTCCGCCGCGAGCTGCTGCGAATGCTCGCCGATCTGCGCCGTGAGCTCGCCGCCGCGATTGCGCAGCGCCTCGTCGAATGCCGCCAGCTGCTCGCCCACGTCGCGCGTAAAACCCTCGCCATTGGCGGCGAGCGCCGCCACCAGAGCCGCGCCCTCGTTGACGATGGTCGAATCGACCGCCGCCAGACGATCGGAGAGCTCCGCCGCGAGCTGCTGCGAATGCTCGCCGATCTGCGCCGTGAGCTCGCCGCCGCGATTGCGCAGCGCCTCGTCGAATGCCGCCAGCTGCTCGCCGACGTCGCGCGTAAAACCCTCGCCGTTTGCGGCGATCGCCGCCACCAATGC
The DNA here is from genome assembly GCF_059718135.1 of Methylosinus sp. is20ea. Taxonomy (NCBI): domain Bacteria; kingdom Pseudomonadati; phylum Pseudomonadota; class Alphaproteobacteria; order Hyphomicrobiales; family Methylocystaceae; genus Methylosinus; species Methylosinus sp. is20ea. The sequence continues at coordinate 1,562,365 of NZ_AP046088.1, forward strand.
GGCGCCCTCGTTGACGATGGCCGAGTCGACCGCCGCCAGACGGTCGGAGAGCTCCGCCGCGAGCTGCTGCGAATGCTCGCCGATCTGCGCGGCGAGCAGGCCGCTATGCGTGCGCAAGGTCTCGTCGAAAGCCGCCAGCTGCTCGCCGACGTCGCGCGAAAGCCCGTCGCCGCTCGCGGCGAGCGCGGCCACCAGCGCGCCGCCCTGGTCGATCGCCATCGCCTCGAAAGCGGCGATGCGGAAGGCGAGCGCCTCCTCTATGCGTTCGCCCTGGGTGGCGATGGCGAGAGCCGCCTCGCTCGCCGTGGCGGCGAAACGCTGCTGCAGCGACGCCGATTGCTCGGCGAGCGTCGTCGCGACTTCGGCGACGCCCTGGGTGAGGCCGGCGCGCAGCTCGGCGCCGCCGACGGCGAAGGCCGTCTCGGCGCGGCTCTGCGTCTCCTCCAGCGTGCGCGACACTTGCGCCGTGGCTTCCTCCAGCGCGTCCAGCCGATTGACCAGCACGCCATCGACCCATTCGGCCTGCTCGGTGACGCGGGCGACGACGTCGCCGCTCTGCCGCGCGACCTGATCCTCGAAAGCGGTGAGCCGCTCGGACAGCACCGAGGCGATGCGGTCCGACTGCTCGGTGACGCGCGTCGCGACCTCGTCGCCATGGCGCACGACGGTCTCCTCGAAGGCCGCGAGCCCCTGCGACAGAAAGGCGCCGATCTCGTCGCCACGCTCGACGAGCCGCAGCACGGTCTCGTCGCTGCGGCCGGCGATGCGCTCCTCGAAAGAGGCGAGCCCTTCGGCAATGGCCGCGCCGACCCGCTCGCCCTGCTGCAGGAACCGAGACGCGGTCTCCTCGCTCTGCTGGACGACCTGCTCGCGGAAGGCCTCGAGCCCGCCGGCGACGGCCGCTGTCGCGCGCTCGCTCTGCTCCTCGAGGCTCGACAATGTCGCCTCGTGCTGCTGCGCGAGGCGATCCTCAAAGGCGGCGATGCCTTCCGCCACGGCGAGGCCCAGCGCTTCGCCATGGGCGGAGAGCCGCGCCGCGGCCTCGTCGCTCTGGCCGAGCACGCGCGTCTCGAATTTGGCGAGTCCTTCGGTGACGATGCCGCCGATCGTGTCGCCATGCGCGACGAGGCGCTGCGCCACATCCTCGCCATGTCCGACGATGCGCGACTCGAAGGCGGCGAGGCCCTCGGCCACGGCGACGCCGATCGAATCGCCATGAGCGACGAGGCGTTCCGCCGCCTGCTCGCCCTGGCCGACCACGCGCTCCTCGAAAGCGGCGAGGCTCTCGGACACAGTGGAGCCGATCGCATCCGCATGGGCGACGAGACGATCCGTCACTTCGGCGCTATGGCCGGTCACCCGCTCCTCGAAGGCCGCGAGGCCTTCCGAAACCGCCGCGCCGATGGCGTCGCCATGGGCGACGAGACGATCCGCCACCACCTCGCTGTGGCCGATGACGCGCGCCTCGAAAGCCGCGACGCCCTCCGAAACCGACAGGCCGATGCGCGCGCCTTCCTCGATGAGGCGCTCGGCCGCCGCGACGCCCTGTCCGGCGACGCGCTCCTCGAAAGAGGCGAAACCTTCGGCGACCGCCGTCCCAATGGCGTCCGCATGGGCCGCGAGCCGGGCCGCGACATCCTCGCTCTGGCCGGCGACCCGCTCCTCGAAGGCCGCCAGACCCTCGGTGACGGCGGCGCCGATCGTGTCGCCATGCGACACGAGGCGAATGGCGACATCCTCGCTGTGGCCGATGACGCGCTCCTCGAAAGCCGCCAGACCTTCCGCCACCGCCGAGCCGATCGCATCGCCATGCAGCACGAGACGCGCCGCCACATCCTCGCTGTGGCCGGTGACACGCTCCTCGAAGGCCGCGAGACCCGCAGCCACGGCGGAACCGATCGTCTCGCCCTGCGTCGAAAGTCGCGTCGCCGCCTCTTCGCTGCGGCCCGCGACACGCTCCTCGAAAGCCGCGAGGCCCGCGGCCACTGCCGCGCCGATGTCCTCGCCCTGCGTCGAGAGACGCGTCGCCACCTCTTCGCTGTGGCCGAGGACGCGATCCTCGAAGGCCGCCAGACCTTCCGCCACCGCCGAGCCGATCGCGTCGCCATGCAGCACGAGGCGCGCCGCCACTTCCTCGCTGTGGCCGGTGACGCGCTCCTCGAAGGCTGCGAGACCCGCGGCCACGGCGGAACCGATCGTCTCGCCCTGCGTCGAAAGTCGCGTCGCCGCCTCTTCGCTGCGGCCCGCGACACGCTCCTCGAAAGCCGCGAGGCCAGCGGCCACCGCCGCGCCGATCTCCTCGCCCTGCGCCGAGAGACGCGTCGCCACCTCTTCGCTGTGGCCGAGGACGCGATCCTCGAAGGCCGCCAGACCTTCCGTCACCGCCGAGCCGATGGCGTCGCCATGCAGCACGAGGCGCGCCGCCACTTCCTCGCTGCGGCCCGCGACACGCTCCTCGAAGACCGCGAGGCCGGCGGCCACTGTCGCGCCGATCGTCTCGCCCTGCGCCGAGAGACGCGCCGTCGCCTCCTCGCTGTGGCCGGTCACGCGCTCCTCGAAGGCCGAGAGACCCGCGGCCACCGCCGCGCCGATCTCCTCGCCCTGCGTCGACAAACGCGCCGCGACCTCTTCGCTGTGGCCCGTCACGCGCTCCTCGAAGGCTGCGAGGCCCTCCGCCACCGTTTGACCGAGACGCGCGCCTTCTTCGGCGAGATGCGCCGTCGCCTCGGCGCTGCGCCGAGCGACGCTCTGCTCGAATTCCGCGACACCCTGCGTTAACACTGCGCTGATCTGCTCGCTCTGCTCCGCGAAACGCGTCGCGATCTCGCCGCCATGGACGATCACCGTCTCCTCGAAGGCGCCGAGCCGATCGGCCAGCGTCTCGGTGACGCGGTCGCCATGCGAAGCGATGGCCGCGATCGCCTCTCCGGCGACGGCGGCGAAACGCTCGTGCAGAGCGTCGGCTTGCTCGGTGAAAGCGCCGGCGCTTTCGGCCAGAGTCTGCGCGAAACGCTCGTGCAGGCCCGTCCCATGCGCCTCGAGCTCGCCGCGGGCGCGCTCGCGCGTTTCCTCGAGCAGCTCGGCGACGCGGTCGCCGGCGGTCTGGAAGGCCGATTCCGTCGCCGCCACCTTGTCGGCGAGCTGGGCGGCGAGATTTTCGGAGGCGATCAGCAGCGAGCGCTCGATGGCGCCGCCATGCGTCTCGATCGCCTCGTCGACGCGCCCGCTGGTCTCGGCGAGACGATCGACGAAACTGTCGCCGCGGTCGCCGACCGCCTGGACGAGATGGCCGCCGATGGAGTCGAGCCGCTCGACGACGGAGACGCCGCGCGACTCGAAATCGCCCGCGAGCGCTTCGCCGCGCTCCAGCAGACGGCGGTCCGCCTCGGCTATGCCGTCGGAGAAGCGGCGGGTGACCTCCTCGGAGGCCAGATTGAGGCTGGCGGCGATCGTCTCCCCGGCGACGGAGAGGCGCTGCACCATGTCTTCCCCGCGCGTCGAGAGCGTGGAGTTGAAGCCGTCGCCGACGCGCTCCAGCGCCAGACGAATCTCCTCGCCCTTGGAGCCGAGCGCGGCGGTCACGCGGCCGCCGGCCTCGCTCACCGTCTCGGCGAGATGGGAGGAGCTCGTTTGCAGCTCCGCCGACAGCGACTCGCGCGCGCCGAGCAGCGCCGTGCGGGCGTTGTCGGCGTTGACGAGAATCGCCTCGCGCTCGCGCGTCAGCTCGTCGATGAGCACGCGAATGCGGCGCTCGTTCTCGGAATAGGAGCGCTCGAGATTGGAGACCTCGGTGCGCACGATGATCTCGAGCTCGCTGGCCCGCGCCAGCGCGCGCTCTATGCCGTCGCCCATGGACGCGGCTTCGCGGCGGATTGCCTGCGAGAGCGTCACCATCTGCTCGGTGGCGATGGTCTCCGGCTCGATGAGGCGGATCGCCACCTCGGCCATGGAATTGGCGACCTGCTTCATCTCATGGGCGCGCCGCGCCATCACGCCGGTCACGAAGATGAAAACGATCGGCGCCAAAAGAGCGAGCAGCGTCAGCACCGGCTTGGGCGCGAGGAAGGAGCCGTTCTCGCGATCGAGAATCTCGCCCTGGTTGAAATACACGAACAAGGTCCACAGCATCGCCCAGGCGGCGATGGACAGGAACGTGTAGCCGAGAATGGCGGTGTTGGGACGCACCTGCAGCGCCGCGCGCAGCTCGCCGATCGTCTGCCGATCGTCATTGGCCGGCGCGCCGGCCGGGGCGACGGGCGGCTTGGCGGCGGCGCCACGGGCCGGCGGCGAGGCGGAGCCCTCGGCCGGACGGGCGCTCTCCCGAGCGCTCTCGCGCGCATCTTGTCGACGTGACGAGGGCAGGCTGAAGTTGAAGCCCGGGGCCGTCTTGGCCTGACCCTTGCCTTCGGCCTTATCGGCAGGCTTGGCGCCCGCATCGGCCGGCGACGCGGCTTTCTCACCCGCTTCCGTCACGGCCTCGGCGGCGGGCTCCACGCCCAGATTCAACGCCTCTTCGACCGCCGACAGCGCAGCGATAGCCGCGTCCTGGGGCTTGCCCGATTTCGCCATCGTCACCTCTCCGAGCGGTCATGGTTCCGCTTTATGACGCCGCTCACCTTACTTTGCCGTTCACATCGAGCAGAAAAGATTAACCAAATATTACCGCCGTCGGCGCGCAAATGAAACCGGGCCTCGCCGGCAATCGAAATCGTCGTTAACGCGACTGGAGGAAGATGCTTCGCGTTCAACCTCGAGCGGAACGAAACGGGCCATCTGGAGCTGGGCCGGAAACCGCGAGCAATGCTTACATAGAATTGATTCGAATGAGAATACGACGCCCGATTCGGCGCCGCGAGCGCAATCGCCGGCGCCGCTCGCGCGGGTGGGGCGCAATCCACAGGAAAAGCGCGGCTTTTCCCGCAGGCGCGGATCGGAGACGTAGAATGACGGATGGTGAGAACCCTCGAGCCGAGAAAGCGGCGCCCGAAGCGGGAGAACCGGCGATCGACTGGGCCTATCTTTCGCGGCAGACGATGGGCGACGTTGCGCTCGAAGCCGAGCTCCTGGAGCTGTTCGACGCCCAGGCGGCGGAATTTTGCGGAAAGCTGGCGGCGGCCGCCTCCGACAAGGCGCGACTCGATCTCGTCCACACGCTCAAAGGCGCGGCGCGCGCCATCGGCGCCTTCGCGCTCGGCGATGCGGCAGAAGACTATGAATCCGCCCTGGCCGAGGCTCGAGACACGGGAGCTCGAGACTCGCAGGCTCGGCTCGAGGCGCGCCTCGCCGAGGCGCGTCAAGCGATCTTCGCCCGGCAAGCAGTCTTCGCCCGGCTCGAGCGTCGCTGAGCTCGCGTCAGATCTGTCCGCCATCGATCGAGCGCACTTCGGCGGTCGAGGGCGCCCTTATGCTGGCGTTGAGCTTGCGCAGCATGATGAGGCACTGCTCCTTGACCTGCTCGTCGCGGACGGAATCGGCGACTTTTGCGAGGTGGCAGAAGGCGATGGCGCGCTGAGAGACGATGTCCTCATATTCGGAAGGGTCGCTCAGATCGACCGTGTGATCACTCGTCTCGTCGGACATGAATGGCAGGACCCTCTCTGGTTCAACGCGTCAGCGCGGCGGACACTGCCGTCCAATTGTGGTCGCCGCTTGGCCGAGGCCCCTAGAAGCCCCTGGTCTAGCGAGAGCTCTACTGCCAGCGGCTGAAACGGAGCAGGAAAAACCCCAGCCAGCGCCGCCAGAAGGACGGACGCCAGAACATGACTCCGGCGATCTGCAGCGTCTGCTCGGAGAAGGGCGCCTGCGGCTCCGCCGGCAGCAGCGCCTTGTCCTGAGGCAGGCCGGCCAGGGCGCTCTCTTCGTCGGGCATTGCGACCTCGAGATCGAATTCCGCCCAGGGCCGCCACCGGCAATAATGCAGAAGGATGAGATTGGGCACGATCTCGCGCATGCTCGATTGCGCCGTCCGGGCGAAGGCCCGCCCGCCGGCCGCGATGCGAAATATCCCGCTCGTCTCCGTCGAGCGCAGCATCAGCCCGGCGAGCCGGCCGCGGCCGGGCCAGCGGCTGGAGCCGGGCCGGGCGATCTCGAGAAAAGTCCCGGAGAAAACCGTCGCTGTGATGTCCAGGCTGCGGCAGCGGCCCTGCGGCTCGGCCGCCGTCGCCGGAACATAATCGAACATGGGCGTGTGCAACCGGCTGGCCCTCGGAACCGGGATTTCGCCGCGGGAAATGATCTTCGCCACCACTTGCGCGCAGCGCAGCGACGCCTCGGAAGTCAGATGATGGGCGTCCACGAAATCCTCGGAACGCTCGCCGCCGAAGATCGTCTCCAGCGTCACGCAGCGCGCCATTCCATGCGCTTTCGCGACGCCGTGATAGACGCGCTCGATGCGCCTCACGCAGGAGTAGATGCGCGCGCGTCCGGTCGGACGCGGACGAAGACACAAGAAAAGCAGCGGGACGCCGCGCTCCGCGCAATGCTGCGCGACGCTGGCGAGCGCGTCGTGAACCAGGGCCGTGGTCGCAAAGCCCGCATCGAGCAGGATAATGTCGTTGAGCGCATATTCGAAAACGACGAGATCGGGCGGCGCCTGCTCGCGCCGCTCCGCCTCCTGAAGGCGCGCGAGGCCATAGAGCGAGCCGACGGCGCCGAGAAACATATTGGTGATCTCATGTTCCGACATGAGCCCCTTCAATTGGGAGGCCCAGCCGAAATAGACGCCGGCGTTGGAGCCGCCGAGCAGCAGCACTCTCATATCGCCTTCCCGCCCCGCCTCTTGCTATCGGCTCGCGTGAGGCAGACCACTATGATTTGCGCGCGAAGATCGATATGGCCGGCCCGAAGAAATGGTCCGGATCGTCATGGGTGGTGCGAATATCGTCGAAGCCGAGCGCCCGCAGCGCCGCGAGCAGATCGTCCTTGTCGAGCCAACGATGATCGTCGCGCATGCCGCCGCAAAAGGCCGGATTGGCCTCCGCCTTGATATAGCTTCTGGGATAGGCCCGCACGGTGACGCCGTGAAAGGAATGCTCCTCGGGAAGATTCGACATGACGCTGCGCCGCGGATCGGAGAGCGGCATCGCATCCGACACGACATGCGTCCAGATGAACACCGCCGAGGCGCGCTGCGCGATGAGCTCGAGCAGGCGCAGAGGATCGTGCTGATGATACAGCACGCCGGAGGCGACGATCAGATCATAGCTCTTGTCGGTATGCTCCAGCCATTTGACGAAATCGCCGAGCCAGAAGCGCGCCTTCTGCAAGCGGAAGATTTCCTTGGCGACGAGGCAGCGCATGAAGGCGAGCTGATTTGCCTCCACCGCGTCGACCACCGCGCCGGCGCTCTCCAGCATATAGGTGTGGCCGGCCTCGAGCGGGCCGAGCTCCAGCACCTCGCGACCCTCGAGCGAGCCGAAACATTCGATGGCCCAGAAGATTCGCGCGTCATAAAAGGTCGGAACAATGCCGGCCTTCACATTATAGGCCTCGGGAAAAGCGGTGCTCCAACCTTCGATCGCGTCTATGGCGTTCTGATGCGTCGGAAGCGCGTCCACGTAACGATCGAATGTCGGCTCCTTTCGCTGAAAAATTTTCGCGAACCTGTCCCAATTGAATACGCGACCCGACATTTTTCGATTCCATGCTCTCTATCGACCGACCGCCGCTTCTCTCATTCGGCGTCGACGCTCGAGGTTCTACAATAGAAGCTGCGGCGGACGCGGGAATTCGTCCCGATCTTTGCCGGCCGGGCGCATTTTCCATCCGGCTCGGACCAGATGGGGCGACGACAGCGCTGGTCTTCCGATCGGGGGGGGGGAGGCTTTCGCCGACGTCGATCCGCGGCCGAGCGCCGCGCCGATAGCCGACCGATAAGGAGCCTCGAGGCCTCGAGACTTGGTGCGGTCGAGAGGACTCGAACCTCCACTGGTTGCCCAACTAGCACCTCAAGCTAGCGCGTCTACCAATTCCGCCACGACCGCTCCGGGGCGCCTCGATCGAGACCGAAGCTCCGGCAGGCGGCCCGTCTAACAAAAAGCCTCACCCGTGACAAGGCGTTCTCGACGTCCCGGGCCGGATTTTACAAAAAGCGGGGATCGGTTTTTCGATAAATCCGGCTTTCTCGGAAATCTTTTAGCCGGCGTTCGCCGACGCAGCGACGAACGCCGGCCGGGCCTCAATGTCGGGGAAATTCGACCGGAGCCGCCCTCGAGGAAGGTCGCAGCGGGGCCGCCCGCACGCTGCGGCCTTCGAGCTCGAGCTTCGTCAGATCGATGCTGCGCAGCGATTGATTATCATAGCTCTTCACATAATAGACACGCCCGGAGAGATCGGCGATCGACGACCATTGCGTGTATTCGAAGCGCGACGTCTCCTGCGGCGAAACGCGCACCAGCCCCATCGGAATGTCGAAATTATTGAGAATATGCTCGGCGAGGCGCACCGTCTCGGCGGCGTTCTTCTGCGGCTCGGCGGAGAGGGTGAGGCCCACCGCGCGCACGAAGCGCGAGGGCGGGGTCGGATCGCCGGGAACGCCGAGCAGGCCGGAGCCCGCGCCGAGCGGGGCGAATGACTCGCCGGCGATTTTCAGCGGCGGAGCGTCGACCGGCGAGAGCTTCACATAATTGCGCAGATTGGTCATATGCCAGTCGAAGGACGGGGCGTTGGTCATCACGCCGAGCGGATTGTCATAGACCTTCAGCCGGCCGCCGATCGGCTCGACGACGAGCGAGGCGCCGCTGGCGTCGTGCAGCGCATAGTGGAAGGGCGGCGTGATGCCGAGCGTCGGCTGGACGAGATCGACGATGGCGATCGTGTCGAGCGCGGCGCGCAGCTCGGCGACGCTGGCGAAATTGCCCAGCGCCCAGGTGAGGAAATCCCAGGGCGCGAGCGCATGGCGGTAATCGGCGGAATTGGGATCGGCGGTCGCGGGATCGGCATAGCCGGCGAAGCCCGGAAAATAGAGAATGCCGCCGGCGAGGCCTTTTTCGTTCAGCCCGTCGACGACGACCGGCAGGCCGAAGGCGTTGAGCCCGGCGATCGCATAGCGGGACTTCCAGCCCCAACTGGGCTTGCCCTCCGGCCCCGTCGCCCGCGCGGCGTAATGGCGCGGAATGACGATCGCCTCCGATTCGAGCGGAAAGCCGAACTCCAATGTGCGGCCATAGACGGGCGAGCCGTCGGCGGCCTTCAGCAGAAAGCTCGTACAGGCCCCGGCCGGCGCGAGCGCGAGCGCGAGAGCCAGCGGCAGCGCCGCCAGCCGCCCCAGCGCGTTACGAAACGAGGTCGCCACGATTTTCCTCTCCCCGAATCCCGCTCTTCCAGAATCATGCTCTCCCGGGATTTTCCGCTTCCGAAGAATCCACATCGACAAATAAGGCTCGATCCGGGGGCGGCGCACGCGGGGCGGACCAAAGACGCGAACGGCCTCGAGGCATTGTGGCGCGAACGCGGAAAAAGCGATGCAATTCTTCGTAAAGTGCGCCGGCGCATAGATGTCAGCCGATCGTTAACCAATAAGAGCAATGCAGGCGAGGGTGACGCTCTGTCCAGATCGGATGGGAGCGTTATCTGGTCGAGCAACGTGTTCGTGTGTGTCGGGAGTTTTCGCGTCATGTCGGAAGTCGCTGCTGTAGCGCGCAGCCGCAGGGTCTGCGTTCGCGCCTTTTCCGCGGTCTGCACCGCCGGCGTCTCCGCCGCCGCCGTCCTCGCCGCCGCCGTCGTCGTTCTGGAGGCGAGGCCCGCCGCGGCGCTGGGCTATTCCGCTTCCGACGCCGACGCCCCGAGGGCGCCGCGCAAGGGGCATGGCAAGCGGGCAAAATCCGCCGCCGACGCCAAGCCGAGCGAGACTGTGAGCCTCGCCCGGCCGCTCTTCGCCGTGGTGTCGCTCGGCGGCCAGCACATCTCCATCTATAATCACAATGGCCTCGTCGACCGCTCGACGATCTCCACCGGCGTGCCCGGCCATCCGACGCCGGAGGGCATGTTCACCATTCTCGGCCGCGAGCGCTTCCACCGCTCCAATCTCTATTCCGGCGCGCCCATGCCCTTCATGCAGCGCGTCACCTGGTCCGGCGTCGCCATGCACACGGGCCATGTGACCGGCCATCCGGCCTCGCACGGCTGCATCCGCCTGCCGGGCGCCTTCGCGCAGAAGCTCTGGGGCATGACGCGCATCGGCGAGCGCGTCGTCATCGCGCCCTATGATCTCTCGCCGACGGAAATCTCGCATCCGGCGCTGCCCGCGCCGCTGATGCGCTCGCCCACGGAGGCCTCGGCGGCGACGCTCGCCGATACGGGGCTGCGCGACGGCTTCGCCGATGGCGGCTCCGCTCCGCTGCTCAATCCGCGGCGCTACGCCGAGCAGCTGAAAACCAAGGCCGCGGCCGATGCGGCGGCCGCCTCCAAAGCGGCGACCGAAGCCTCGCTCGCGCTGAACGCCAAGCGGCAGGAGGCAGCGCGCGCCTCGGCCGAGCTGAAATCCGCCGAAGCGGCCGAGGTCGTCGCACGCGCCAAGGCCGAAACCGCCGCCAAGGCGGCGGAGAGCGCCGCCGCCAAGCGGCAGGATGTCGCGACCGCAAAGCCGGAACTGCCCACCAACGATGGCGCGAGCCCGGCCGAAGCGGCGAGGACGAAGGCCGACGCCACCCTCGCCGAAGCCAAGACGCGGCTCGAGGCGGCCAGGACCGCCTACAATGCGAGCGACGCCGAATTTGTCGACGCCGCGCGCCGCTCCCGCGAGGCGGCGGAAGCCTCGGCCGCCGCGGCCAAGGCGGATAAGGACGCGCAATTGCGGACCGCGCCGATCTCCATTCTGGTGAGCAAGAAGAATCAGCGCATCTATGTGCGCCAGGGGCTGACGCCGATCTTCGAGGCGCCGGCGACGATCCGCGAGCCGGAGCGCCCGCTCGGCTCGCATCTCTATATCGCCACGGCGACGGGCGAGGACGGCGCGCTCAAATGGTCGGCTCTCTCCATGCCGCCGCGCATCGCGGAGGCGCGCGCCACCCATAAAAAGAAGGGCATGGTGGAGGAGCGCAGCGCAGCGCCCATGGGCCCCGCCTCCAGCGCCGCCGACGCTCTGGATCGCATCGAGCTCTCCGAGGAGGTGCGCCAGAAGATCGCCGACCGTCTTTGGCTCGGCGGCTCGATCATCGTCTCCGATCAGGGGCCGAGCTCGGAGACCGGCGCCGTCGGCACCGATCTCACGGTGAAGTTCCGCTGAGGGGCGGCTCCTCGAGCGTTTCGCGACGCTAAATTATGGAGCATCAGTGGACGCGCCGAGGACGCGACCGGCTACTCGTCGAAAAGGTCGGCATGCGCGCCGGCGCGAATGAACACGACGAGGCCGGCCTCGTCGCTATCGTCCACCTTATGGGCCAGCAGGAAATCGCCACCGATGTGGCATTCTCGGTAGCCCTTCCATTCGCCTTTCAACGGATGGTCGCGCCACTCCGGTCCGAGTGGGGCGCTATTGGCGATCAGCAGCAACATGGCCTCTTTGAGCCGGTTCATATCGAACCGACCGGAGCGCGACAGTCGTTCCCAATCTTTCCGGAACGACTTTGCATAATCTGCCGCGCGAGGCAGTTGCGCTCTCTTACTCGCCGCGGACTTTTTCAAGATCGGCAAACAATTCGCCGGCGGTGGCGAAGCGGCCGCGGCGAGTCCGGGCTATTTCTTCGGCCTCCGCCATGGCGGAACGCGTTTCGGCGTTGGGCGCCTTGAGTTCCAGCGGGAAGGCTTGCTCCGCCACGACTCGACGCAAGAACAGCCGCACGGCGTCGGAGACGGACAAGCCCATGGCGCTGAGCGCAGCCGTCGCTTGCGCCTTGGTTTCATCGTCCACTCGGACATGCAGCATGGAAGTGCGCGCAGCCATGTGTCTACCCCCTATTCGCCCGATAACGTATCTCAATTGAGATACGTTATCAACTGGCGTGGGGGAATTCCCTGGGCTCCGAATTCGGGTTAACGAGCAGACGTGTTGCAGCGTCATGGCCGCGCTCGTCGCGGCCATCCACGCCGCGACGACACGGAAAGCTGAGAACATGAGCGGCACAACGCCGCTTCGTCTCCCCGCGTGTTGCAATGTCCTGGCGTGGATGCCCGCGACAAGCGCGGGCATGACGTGGCTGTGTAGGGTTTGTCAACCTGGATTCGCAGCCCTGCGGGGACTCCCGCGCCACGACTCGAGGCTTTCGCGCATAGCCTGCGCATTCCCGAACGCGCGATTTCGCGCGCGTCGGGAACGACGGCCGTTACCGAATGAAGACTATTTCGTCTCGGTCGTATGCTGCGGCAGCAGGGCCAGCAGCGAGGCCATTTTCGGCGCGGCGCCCGGATTCATCATGCCCACCACATGATAGCCGGCGTCGACATGCAGCACCTCGCCGGTGACGCCGCGCGCCATGGGCGAGAGCAGATAGACCGCCGTCTCGCCCACTTCCTCGATCGTCACCACGCGGCGCAGCGGCGCATTATATTCGTTCCAGCGCAGAATATAGCGGAAGTCGCCGATGCCCGACGCCGCCAAAGTCTTGATCGGCCCGGCGGAAATGGCGTTGACACGAATATTCTTCTCGCCGAGATCGGCGGCGAGATAGCGCACCGACGCCTCCAGCGCGGCCTTGGCGACGCCCATCACATTGTAATGCGGCATCCATTTCTCGGCGCCGTAATAAGTGAGCGTGAGCAGCGAGCCGCCCTCGGTCATCAGCTTCTCGGCGCGCTGGGCGACCGCCGTGAAGGAGAAGCAGGAGATCAGCAGCGATTGCGTGAAATTCTCCGCCGTCGTGTCGACATAGCGGCCGTCGAGCTGATCCTTGTCCGAGAAGGCGAGGCAATGGACGACGAAGTCGATTCTGCCCCACATCTTCTCGACCTCGGCGAAGACGGCGTCGATCGTCTCCGGCTCGGAGACGTCGCAGCGGCCGACCACCGTCGCGCCGATCTCCGCGGCGAGCGGGCGAACGCGCTTTTCCAGCGCCTCGACCTGGAAGGTGAGGGCGAGCTGCGCGCCGGCGTCGGCCGCGGCCTTGGCGATGCCCCAGGCGATCGACTTGTTATTGGCGACGCCCAGCACGAGGCCACGCTTGCCGGCGAGAACGCCGCTGAAAATATTGCCGTTCGACGTCGGTTCCGGTTGCGACATGGGAGCAAAGGTCCATAAATCTGCGATCGAGAGGCGGGGTTCCGCCGCCTGTCGGCAACGCCGTTGGAGGGCTGCGCAAAACGCGCGCGGCTTTCGCGTGAGCTTGGCGCGCGAGCTGGGTATTTGGAGCGGTCCGACCGACCGGAGGCGTCTCCGGCCGCGCATGCGGCCCGACATACAAAAACACATAAATCTCAGGGCGCGGAGATAGTCAATCGCGCCGGACTGGCATAATATCCGTCCGGGAAGAAACAGAACCAGCGCCGCGCGGACGAGGCGTAAGGGCCGCGCGAGACGGGCCGAGCGATGGGACAGGCGGAGGATTTCGACGAGACCTTGGAAAGGCTCACGCCGGGCCTGCGTCGCTACGCCCGCGCGCTGCTTTCCGGCGCGGTCAATGATCTCGCCGACGAGCTCGTCCAGAGCGCGCTGCAGACCACGGCCGACGAATCGAGACAAGATTCCCCCGGCGCCGTGCTCGACCTGCGCGTCGACCTCTACGCCACTCTGACCCACGCCGCGCAACGTCGGCTGCGCGCCGCCGCGCCGCACCGACCCTCGCTGCGCCAGCCGGCGATCATGCATCGGCTCGCCGATCTTCCCTTCGAGGAGAGAGAGACGCTTCTGCTCGTCGTGCTCGAGGGATTCACTTACGACGAGGTCGCGCGCATCACCCGCACCGATCGTCCGGTGGCGCTGATGCGGCTGATGCGCGCCCGCTCGGCGCTGACCGCGCTGGACCGCCACCCCTCGCCGGGGGCCGAAGCCGGCCGACGGCCCGGGCCGCATTTGCGCGTCGTGAAATAGCGAGCCGGCGAAGATGAGCCCCCGCGAGCATGTCGACGAATCCGAGCTGCACGCTTTCGTCGACGGCGAGCTCGACGCCGAAAATCGCCGGCGCATAGAGGACCATCTGCACAGCCACGCCGAGGACGCCGCGCTGGTCGAGGGCTGGCGGCGTCAGAATGCGGCGCTGCGCGCGGCCTTCGCGCAGACGGTGAAGGAGCCCGTGCCCGCCGGGCTGCGGACCGCCTCGGTGACGAGCCTCACCCGCAGCTTCGGCTCCGGCGTCAATTGGGCGCGCTTCAGCCCCAGCAAGGGCGCTTCGCTGCGGGCCATGCGGCGGTCGGACACGAGCCGCAAGCTCCCGCGCCGGCCGGCCATCGTCATGTCGCTGCTGACGCTGCTCGCCGGCGCCGTGGTGGCGGGAGCGGCGCTGCTCGCCTTCACCGGCCCCGCCTCGCCGCCCGCCCCCGCGCAGCGTGTGATCATCGAGCCGCCGGGCCTCGTCGCCCACGCCCAGCTCGCCTATCAGACCTTCGCGCAGGATGCGCGGCCGGTGGAGATCGGCGCCGACCGCAAAGGCGAGCTCTCGCTCTGGCTCGGCGAGCGCGCCGGCTTCGGACGCCTGCCCGATCTGACCGGAGCCGGCCTCGAGCTCATCGGCGGCCGGCTGATTCCGGGCGTTCTCGCCCCGGCCGGGCTGTTGATCTACCAATCCTCCGGCGGCGGCGCGCGCGCCGCTCTCTATTTCGAGCGCGCCGGCGGCGAGCATCCTTCGGCCGCCCCGCCCAAGACCGCGCCCGGCCTCGCCGCGGTGGAGTGGCGGGCGGCGGGCTTCGCCTTCATCCTCATCGGCCCGCTCGCCGCCGAAACGGCGCAGGCCGCGGCCGAGAGCGCCGCCGCGCAAGCGATTCGCTGACGCGTCGATCCCGCTCGCGGCGCGCAGATGAAGCGAGCCTGAAGACTCGCGGTCCAGATTCCGCTCCGGCCGCTTGGCATGTTTCCTTCAACCGATCGCACGAGCCGTCGGGGGCGTCCCCGATTGGCACAGCATATCCGTGGCCCCCGCGGCCGCGACGTCGAAATGTGTCGAAAGGAGCGGCGTTGTCCGACAGCAGCGTGAACGGGAGCGAGGAAATCCGCGCCGTCCAATATTTGCGGGCGGCCGCGGCGATTCTCGTCGTCTTCAGCCATACCGGAGTCTACACCGAGCAATTCTACTGGCCGACGCCGCGCGCCTTCGGCGCGGCCGGAGTCGATCTGTTCTTCGTGATCAGCGGCTTCATCATGATGGTCGTCACCGCGCAGCGGCCGACCACGCCGGGCGAATTTTTGGCGCGCCGTCTCATCCGCGTCGCGCCGCTCTACTGGCTGTTCACGCTCGCGATCCTCGCCGTCTGCCTCGTCTGGCCGGCGGCCATGCTGCATAATCTCGTGACATTCGACCATGTCGCGCTGTCGCTGCTGTTCATCCCCCACTTCAATCCGCTCGAAAGCAATTACACGCCCTTTTTCAAGCTGGGATGGACGCTCAATTACGAGATCTATTTCTACATCGTCTTCGCGGCGCTGCTCGTCCTTCCGTCCATCCGCCTGCGGCTGGTGACGCTGGCTTTTCTGTTCTCGGCGGCGGCGGCCTATTATCTCGCCTTTCTGCCGGTCGATCCCTTTCCGCATATCTATTGCAATCCGATCATCCTCGAATTCGTCATCGGCGCGGCGGTCGGCTATCTCTTCCTGCAGAAGAAAATGGCGAAGATCGCGCCGCGCTATGCGGCCATGCTCATCGGCGGCGGAAGCTTCGTCATCGTCGTGATGTTCGACGCCGATGATTTCACGCGCGTCCAGACGGGGATCGCCTCGGCTGCGCTTCTGCTCGGCCTGCTGTCGAACGAGGCGCATGGGCGGCTGCCGCGCTCGCCCATGCTGATGCTGCTCGGCGACGCCTCCTATTCGATCTATCTCGCGCATCCGCTGGTGTTGACGCTCGCGCGCGTCGCGGCGCGGGCGCTGCATCTTCCGGTCGATCAGCCGCTCATCGGCATGGCCGCGGTCGTCTCCACGCTGTCGCTCTCCATCGCCGCGGGCGTTCTCACCCATCTCTTCATCGAAAAGCCCTTGCTCGCCTTTCTGCGTCGCCGCCTGCTGCGGCGCGCGCCGCGACGAGCCGCTGTCGCCGCCGCGCCCTCGCTCCCTCTCGTCTCGACGCGCCTCGACCGGCGCGCGGACGCGGCTGCGCTGCTGTTCTGCGCGCTCGGCGTCACGGCCTTCGCTTTCGCCGGCAAAAGCCTCGCCGCCGAGACGAAGCGCGCGGCGCCCGCGGCCACCCGTCTCGTCCATGAGGAGGATTTTTCGCGCGCCGCCGCGCTGGACGAGAATTTCTGGTCCTATGAGATCGGCCTCATCCGCAATCGTGAGGAGCAATATTATCGGCAGTCGAATGTCTTCGTCGCCAATGGCGCGCTGGTGCTGGAAGGCCGCGCGGAAGGCGTCGTGAACCCGCGCTACGACCGCGCCTCCAGCGATTGGACGCGCTCGACGCTCTGCGCCGAATTCACCTCCGGCAGCATCGTGTCGCGGCGCTCCATGCGCTATGGCTCCGTCGAGATCGTCGCGCGCGCGCCGAAAGGCGCCGGCACCTGGCCGGCGATCTGGATGCTCGGCGGCGAGGATGGCGCGCCCTATCGCGAGATCGACATTCTGGAGGCGGTCGGCAAGCAGCCCGACATCGCCTTCACCAGCGTCCATGCCGGGCCGACGCTGGAGGAGCTGACCAATTGGTCGGCCGAGACCAATGTGCCGGCGCTCTCCACGCAATGGCACCGCTATCGGCTGGATTGGAGCGCCGAGATCATCGCCGTCTCGATCGACGGCCGGCAAGTGCTCGCCGTGACGCCGCGCGGTCCCGACGATCCGCTGCGAAAGCCGATGCGCATTCGCATCAATCTCGCGCTCGGCGGCTCCTGGGGCGGACCCATCGACAAGAGCGCGATGCCGGCACGCTTCGAGATCAAATCGATCCGCGTCTATTCCAACGAGATTTGACGCGAAGACCGAGAGTCTTTCCCTGTTTCATGAAACACGAAAAAGACTCTCGGCTTTTATTTCGACGCGTTTCCAACGCCGAACCGGCGTCCACTTCGGCTGGAAACGCTAACGCAGATCGGCGTCGACCATGGCGTGCGCGGCCGGCGGCGCGGAGACGCGCGTCCAGGTCTCATCGCTGCACAGCATGCCCCAGAGGCACCCTTTCAGCGTCAATCGCGTCGGGCTCTTGACGGTGATGAAGCCGTCATAGGTCTTGCCGTCCTCGACATTGAAGAGCTGTCCGGCCCATTCATTGGGCCCGGTCTGCCTGGCGCCGCGCAGGATCACCGCGCCGATGGATGAGCGATCCTCGGCGTTTTGCGCGGCGACGACCTTGGCGCAGAGCTTGCCGGCCTCGCAATCATAGAAGCTGAACTGCACGCCGCCTTCCGGCCGCAGCCAGACGCCGCGCGGATCATTGGACGAGGCGCCGGCGGCCGGGCCCGAGGCCAGCGTCGCCGCCGCCAGAAGCGCGCAGGCCGATGGCGCGAGAACATCGAGGGCGAAAGAGCGCGTCATGTCGATCCTCCTTCTGCATTGGAGAAGGAGGATCGACGATCATCTTGTCGAATCTTCGGCCGCCGTCTCAGCCGCTCGCCATCTCAGCCGCTCGCGAAGACGAAGAGGGCCACCGCCAGCGCGCCGAGCGCGGTGAGCGCCTGCTCCAGAGCGCCCCAGAGCACGATCGCCTTGCGCGCATCGGCGCGGTCCTCGGCGCCGATCAGCGCGAGAATGCGGTTATTGAGCGGCGCCACCGCGTAGAACATGAAGGGCCAAGCGGCGATGATCGTCGCCGCGCCGGCGAGCCAGCGCGAATCGTCCGAGGTCTTGTAGTCGATGAAGCCGAGAATCGCCGAAGCGAGCGAGAGCCCGGCGAGCAGCGCGAATCCGCGATGGTCCGAGGTCTCCCATTCCTCGACGAGCGCTTTGTCGTCGAGCTTCAGCCGCGCGGGCTGCTCGACCAGATTGACGTAGAGAGACGCCCCCGTGAAGGCGCCGGCGGCGGCGAGAGCGAGCGAGCCCGTGACCATGAGGCGTCATTCTCCGTTCGAACTGCGACGGTTGATATATAAGCTCTAGTTTCAGAAAACGAAGGACCTCGCTTTCACGGCCCATCCGCTCGTCTCCTCAGGGAGCGCGGATCGTTTCGCGATCCGCGCCGCCAAGTCGGAGCTCGTGGTCGGAGCTCGTGCGGGTCAGGCGGTTTCGATCGCCTCTTCGTCGCAGACGATGCGGGAATTGCTCTCCGCCTCCGCCGCCACGTCGAATTTCAGCGGCTCGATCTTGGCCGTCTGCGTCTCGCGCTCGGTGAAATGGTCGAAGAACAGGCGCATCGTCTGGCCGATGCCGAAGGAATTTATGCGCCGCACATCCTCCCGGTAGAAACGCGCGACATTGGGCGGCGCCGTGGCGACGTCATAAGACGGGAAATAGGCGATGTTGGGCCGCGCCCGCACCACCTCGTCGGCCGCGGCGCGCAAAATCGCCTTGATCGCCGAATTGGCCTCGAGCACATGGCGATCCTCATAGGTGGCGATGATGCCGACCGGCGAGACGGTGAGAATGATGCGCGCATTCGCATTGACGGAACGGATGCGATCGACGGAGGCGAGGAAGTCGCGCACCACCTCCGACACTGTCATATTGTGGAAGGCGAAGACCGACGGGTCCCAGACGCCGCCGGCGACGCCCGGCGCCTGCTGCAGCACCGCGCCGTCATGGCAGCGCCAGGATTCGGTATGGCCGAAAGTGAAGACGAAGACGTCGAGCGTCTCGAACATTTTGCGCACGGCGGCAAAATGCCGCTCGCGCTCGGCCAGCATGTCGTCGATCGACTCATAGCCGTCCGGCTCTATGCTCGGGCGGAACGGATCGACGATGCGGCCGTCCTCCTGCCGCACCCAATGCACGAGCTCGGGCTTGAAGGCGCCATAGGCGCGGTCGAACAGCTGGAGCAGCGCCGTCGTGGTGTAGAGATTGCCGTAGCGGCAGGAATACATCGAATAATTGCGCCGCTCCGCCTCGGCGGCGGACATGCCCTCCGGCGGCTGCTCGGCGAGATAATAGTGGTAGCCGCTCGCCTTTAGTTTCTGAGCGATTTCTTGCGCGAAACAGCTCCCGCCGGTCGCCACTCTGTCTTTCAGAGAGATTTTGAACGGCGTGGAGAGAATGGGGTCGATCGCGAAGGGCGGCGTCTGCGTCACCGCCTTGCGCCAGAAGCGATGGTCGGGTAGGGAGCTATAGGGATGTTCCGCCAATTGTCGGTCTCCTGGAAAGCCGCCGGCCGCAGGGCTCGTCGAGCCGGTTCATCGAAGACGCGCGGTCCGCCTTCGCAAAGGCGAGAACGGCGCGCCGGATCGGGATGAATGCGGCGGCCTCATCGATGCGTCCGGGAGCATAGACGGCGACCGGGCGCTTGTCATCCTACGGCGCCGACTTGATTTCGGGCCGCGACACAACGGCATCACGCGCGCATGTTGTCTCAGATCGACCGACAGATCATCCGCTCCTGGTACAATCACCTCGTGGCGCCGCGGCTCGCGCCCTTCTATTCGAAGGGCCCGCGCCTCACCGGGCCGAGCGTCGCCGTCATCGGCAATTGCCAGGCTTTCGGCGTCGCCTATGCGATGAAGCTGCTCGATCCGAGCGCGCGCGTCTCGCATTTCTCGGCGATCGGCAAGACGCTCGCCGATATGAAGCTGCTGGCGAAAACGCTCGCCACTTACGACTATGTGTTCAGCCATGAGTTTCTGCCCGGGCATGTGCGCGGCGGCGGCTCGGCGGAGCTGTGCGCGCTGCTCGACAGAGTGATCATGTTTCCGGCGATCACCTTCGCCGCCTTTCATCCCGATCTCGTCTACCTGCTCGACGCGACGCGCGGCCATGCGCCGACGATCGGCCCGGTCGGCCCCTATCATTCGGCGCTCGCCGTCTTCGCCTTCCGCCGCGGCCTCTCGGTCGAGGAGGCGCATGCGCTGTTCAACCGCAATGTCTATGAGGCGCTCGGCTATTTCGACGTGTGGAACGATGCGGTGACGGAGCTGGTCGAGGCGAGCAAGAGCAAATATGATATGGACCTCTCGCCCGAGATCGCCAATTGGTCGCGGCGCGGCGTGTTCATGTATTCGCTCGTGCACCCCAAGCCCTTCGTGCTCTTCGATCTCGCCAAGAAGCTCTTTGCGCGCGTCGGCCTGCCGACGCCGGCGATCAACATCGACTATTATGCGATCGACGATCTCGGACGCGCGGAGATTTTTCCCATCTATCCGCCGATCGGCGAATGGTATGGCGTGCAGGGCAGCTACACTTTCAAGCTCGAGAATTATCATCTCTCGAGCGAGGTCGGCGAGTTCGTCACGCTGCCGTACTATCTTTCCGAGTGCTACAAGGTCTATCGCCGCTGCACGCCGGCGCAGCTCACCCATCCGCGCATAGAGGCCTGGCTCGCCGATCCCGCCGCCGTCGGTCGCATCATCACGCTGGCGGGGGAGAATTTGCGCAAGGGGCTGTTGCCGGCATAGTGCGCCGGAGCGTGGATCAGATCAGATCCTGCAACTTTCGGCGCCCGTGGACATAGCGGACGATTTCGACGCCGTCCTCGATCTCGCGATAGAGGATCAAATAGGTCCCGGCAGGAAAATAGCGAAGATTCGGCGCGATGTCCGGTCGAGCCATGCCGAGCTTCGGCCGTTCGGACAATAGTTCGGAGGCCTTCTGAAGCCGCGTGAGGACTCTCAGCGCGGCCGCCGGGCTATGCGATGCGATCACTTCGCCGATCTGCTCGAGATCGAGGGCGGCGCGCGGCTTGACGAGAAGGCGCGTCACCGTCCGCCGGAAGCCATATTGCGAAACTTGTCGAGCAGCCGTTCGAAGACCGGCCGCGCTTCGACGGGCTCGCCACTCTCCAGCCCCTCCCGCCATAATTGGCGCAATTCCTCGGGACTGAGCGAGACCAAGGCGCGGCGCTCTCGCCAATCCCGCAGCGCGTCGCGCACCACTTCGCTCGCCGAAGCATATTCTCCGGCTTCGATCGCTTCCTCGATCGTGGCGACCGCCTCCGAAGAAAGAGTGACGCTGATCTCTCTGAGATCGGCCATTTCACGCCCCTCGATAATTCGCTCTCGCTTCGTTCAGGACGGCCTCGTCTCCACCCGCGTGAAGAAATCGCGGATGCGCGGGACGATGTCGCGGCGAAAGCGCGAACCGTTGAACACGCCGTAATGGCCGACGCCCTCTTGCAGATAATGCTGCTTGCGGGCCTCGGGAATGTTCATGCACAGCTCTTGCGCGGCGTAAGTCTGGCCGACGCCGGAGATGTCGTCCTTCTCGCCTTCCACCGTCATCAGCGCGGTGCGCTGGACCGCCGCAAGATCGATGATCTCGCCGCGATGGCGCAGCAGGCCCTGCGGAATCTCGTGGCGGATGAACACTTTCTCGACCGTCTCGAGATAGAACTCCCCCGCGAGGTCCATGACGGCGAGATATTCGTCGTAGAAATCGCGATGCTTCTCGGCCGAATCGCCGTCGCCCTCGACGAGATGGTTGAACATGTCGAAATGGGCGGCGACATGCTTCTCGAGATTCATCGCCATGAAGCCCGAGAGCTGCAGAAAGCCCGGATAGACCTTGCGCCCGAGGCCCGCATGGGGAAAGGGCACGCTATGGATGCAATTGCGATGGAACCAGTCGACGCCGCGCTCCACCGCGAGGCGATTGACCGCCGTCGGGCTGCGGCGCGGATCGATGGGGCCGCCCATCAGCACCATGGATTCGGGCGCGTCTACGCCGCCCTCGCCATCCAGCGCCGCGACGGCGCAGATCAGCGGCACCGACGCCTGACAGACGCCGAGCGTATGCAGCGGCACGCCGTCGTCGCGCTTCGACAAGAGGCGCAGAGCGTCGACGAGATAATCGACATAATCGTCGAGGCCGAAGACGCCTTTCTCGGTCGGCACCGCGCGGGCGTCGCTCCAATCGGTGATGTAGACGTCATGGCTCGGCAGAAAAGCCTCGACCGTGCCGCGCAGCAGCGTGGCGTAATGGCCGGACATTGGCGCGACGATCAGCAGCTTGGACTGGCGAGGCTCGACGCCATGGAGCGCGGCTCCCACAAAAGCGCGGCGGAAATGCAGCAGCCGGCAGAAGGGGCGCTCCCAGACGACCTCCTCGATAATGGGCGTCGCGACGCCGTCGATCAGCGTCTCGGGAAGGCCGAAGACGGGCTTGCCATAGCGACGCGTCATGCGCTCGAACAATTCGGCCGCCGCTGCGACGCTGCGCCCTACGGATGTGTGCGAGAAGGGATTGAACGGGTTCTTGAAGGTCGTGAGCGTGGCGTCCGACATCGCCCGCGCCGGGGCGAACGCCAGATGCATCATCTCATAGAACTGGTACGACAACCGATCCATCTCTCCGCGCTCCTATTCATGCGTCGCAGCTCATTCGAGCTTTGTTGCAGCGCACAAAAAAGAAATTATAGCATAGTCAATGTCACGGGAAATGAAATCTGATGTTGTTTTACGCGAGGCGCCGAAAATTTTTCACTCCTTACGCCTAAGGACCAGCTAAATCGCCTATTTACTGAGCAGTGCTAGAGCGACGCCCGCGAAAACGCAGATTGCCGTCGCCGCAGCGCATCGGAAAATCCGCAAAGCGCGCCGAATATCGGCCGGCGTCGCTTCGGCGCGCCCCGAGCCGAGCCAGGCGCCGTCGACCTCATGCGATCCATAGGCGCGCGGCCCGCCGAGGCGCAGCCCCAGCGCGCCGGCCATCGCCGCCTCCGGCCAGCCGGCGTTGGGCGAGGCATGCGCGCGCGCGTCGCGGCTGCAGGTCGAGAGCGCGGCCCGGAAGGAGGCTCCCGTCATCGCGGCGCCTGCCGCGACGAATAGCGCGGAGAGGCGCGCCGCCGAGAGATTGAGGAGATCGTCCAGCCGGGCGCTCGCCCAACCGAACGCTTCATATCGCATCGTCCTATGGCCTATCATGCTGTCGGCCGTATTAGAGGCCTTGTATATGAGCGCTCCGGGCAGGCCGAACAAGGCCGTGGCGAGGGCGGGGCCGATCACCCCGTCCGAGAAATTCTCGGCCAGACTTTCGATCGCCGCCCGGCTCACGCCCGCCTCGTCGAGACGCGACACATCACGGCCGACGATTTTTCCCACGCTGGCGCGGCCGCGCTCCAGCGATTGGTCGAGCGCATCCGCCACATCCCTCACATGCGAATAGAGGCTGCGCTGCGCATAGAGGCTCGACGTCAGCACAGCGAGCGGAACGATGCCGAAAGGCAAAGCGAGACAGGCCCGCTGCAACAGCACGCCTACGGCCAGCGCGATCGAGACGATCACGAGAATCGCGCCGACGCCCACGAGACGGCGCAGAAGAGGCGGCGCGCCGTCGCGATTGAGGCGGCGATCGAGCCATGCGATCAGCGCGCCGATCCAGGTGACCGGATGGCCGATGGCGGAAAAGAGCCATTGCGGATAGCCGATCGCCGCCTCGATCGAAAGACCGAGCGCGGCCAGCGCGAGATGATCCGCAAGGGCGTCGAGCAAAATTCAGCGGCCGAAGAGGCCGGTGAGGCTCGCCTTGGCGAGGACGTTCTGATTGACGATGAAGCCGACCAGCGAGGCCGTCGCGCCATCGGGCGCCTCCACCTTCTCGACGCCGAGCGCATAGATTGTGAAGACATAGCGATGCGGCGGATCGCCGACCGGCGGACACGGGCCGCCCCAATGGACAAAGCCGTAATCGCTGCGAATTTGCTTTGCGCCCGAAGGCAAGCCGGCGCCGTCCGGCGTTCCCGCGCCCTGCTTCAGCCCGCGCGCGTCGGCGGGGATATCGATGACCAGCCAATGCCAAAAGCCCGCGCCGCCGGTCGGCGCATCGGGATCATGGCAAAAGAGCGCGAAGCTCTTGGTTCCGGCGGGCGGCTCGCTCCAGCGCAGCTCCGGCGAGACATTGTCGCCCGTCCCGCCGAAGCCGTTGAAAACGAATTTGCGGTCGATGGCCGCGCCCTCGGCGATATCGGGGCTCGTGAGCGAAAAACCGCCGCCCGCGGCCTCCGCCGGCGCGAGGAAAATCCGGGAATTGAGAAGATTGCGCGTCATTTCGGCTCCCTGTCTCGCTCCTTCGATGAGGAGGCTTCTTCTAGTCCAACTCGCGCGCAGTGTCGCGAGGAGAGAATGCGGTTTATGTGTCGCCCATGACAGACGCGTCGCAAAGCCCGGACACGCCGAAAAAGCCGCCGCTGCGCCGCGGCTGGACCACGGGCGCCTGCGCCACGGCGGCGACGCGGGCGGCCTTCGCCGCGCTCGTCTCCGGCCGCGACCCGCCCGATCCGGTGGAGATCGGCCTGCCGGGCGGGACGCGCGTCGCCTTCGCTCTGGCGAATTTTACGCGCGGTGAAGACTATGCCGAGGCCGGCGTGGTGAAGGACGCGGGCGATGATCCCGACGTCACCCATGGCGCGCTGATCCGCGCCCGAGTGCGCCGCGCGCCGCCGGGGACGGGCGTCGGCTTTGCGGCCGGGCCCGGCGTCGGCATGGTGACGCGCCCCGGCCTGCCGCTGCCGCCGGGCGAGCCGGCCATCAACCCCGTCCCCCGCGCCATGATGCGGCAGACGATCGAGGAGGCCGCGGCGGAACTGGGCGTGACGCCGGACGCGACAGTCGAAATCTCCGTCGATCGGGGCGAGGAGCTCGCCCGCTCGACGCTCAACGGGAGGCTCGGCATCATCGGCGGGCTCTCCATTCTCGGCACGACGGGAATCGTCGTGCCCTATTCCTGCTCCGCCTGGATCGACACCATCCATCGCGGGATCGATGTCGCCCTCGCCTGCGGCCTCGACCATATCGCCGGCTCCACCGGCTCCACCTCGGAAGAGGCCGTGCGCAAGCTCTACGGTCTGAAGGAGGAGGCGCTGATCGAGATGGGCGATTTCGCCGGCGGGCTGCTCAAATATTTGCGCACCCACACGGTTCCGCGGGTGACGATCGCCGGCGGCTTCGCCAAGCTGACCAAGCTCGCGCAAGGGCGGCTCGATCTCCATTCCGGCCGCTCCTCGGTCGATCTCGGCGATCTCGCGGCGACAGCCCGCGCGGCGGGCGCAGACGAGGCGACGGGCGCGGCGATTCGAAACGCCAATAGCGCGCTCGAGGCGCTGGCCATCGCGAGCGCGGCAGGACTGGACCTTGCTTCCCCGATCGCGCGACGAGCCTTCGATACCGCCGCCCGCGCTCTCGGCAATCGCGCGACGGAGCTCGAGATCATCGTCGTCGGTCGCGACGGCGCCATACTCGCGCGCTCCTGCTTCCGGCCGGCGATTCGTGCAGAGGACGAAACCGAGTGAACAAGCCCGCCACGGGATTTTCCCGCGCCGATCTGAGCAGAGGCGAAATTCTGATGATCATGGTGGGGCTCGGCCTCGCCATGCTGCTCTCGGCGCTCGACCAGACGATCGTCGCCACCGCTCTGCCGACGATCGGCCAGGACCTCGGCGATTTCGCGCATCTGCCGTGGATCGTCACCGCCTATCTCGTCGCCGCCACCGCGGTGACGCCGCTCTATGGCAAGCTCGCCGATATCCATGGCGTGCGCGTGATGCTGCTCATCGGAATTTTCACTTTCGTGCTGGGCTCCATCGCCTGCGCATTGTCGCCGAACATCACCACGCTCGCGATCGCACGCGCCGTGCAGGGCATGGGCGGCGGCGGGCTCATCGCTCTGGCGCAGACCATCGTCGCCGATCTCGTCAGCGTGCGCGAGCGCGGCCGCGCGCTCACCTATTTTTCGGTCGTCTTCGCCGGCGCCAGCGTCGGCGGGCCGATCCTCGGCGGCGTCTTCGCCGAATATCTGCATTGGTCGCTGATCTTCTGGATCAATGTGCCGCTCGGCCTCGCCGCTTTCTTCATGACTTATTTCAAGCTGGCGCGGCTGCCGCTGCGCCGCCATCCGCATCGCGTCGATCTTTCCGGCGCGGCGCTGCTCGTCACCGCCTCGGTCGCCTCGCTGCTGGCGCTCTCATGGGGCGGCGTGCGCTATCCCTGGGGCTCGGCGCCGGTTCTGAGCCTGTTCGCCACGGCGCTCATCGGCTGGGCGATCTTCGCCTGGCGCACCAAGACGGCCGAGGAGCCGCTCATCCCGCTCGCCGTGCTCGCCGACGGCGTCATTCGCAACGCCATTCTCTCCGGCGGCTTCGGCCTCGGCACTTTCGTCGCGCTGACCATGTTCATGCCGATCTATTTCGAGGGCGCGCTGCGCCTCACGGCCGACCAGTCCGGCCTCGCGCTGATCCCGCTCACCGTGGCGACGGTGACGGGCGCGACGATCTCCGGCCGACTGCTGAGCCGCGTGCGCCACTACAAAGCGGCGCCGCTCGCCGCCCTCGCTTTGGCCTTCGTCTCGCTGCTCGCGGCGCGGCAATTTCTCGCCGATCTGCCGCTCGCCGCGCTGGACGCGCTGCTCGCGATCGTCGGGCTCGGCGTCGGAACCATGCTGCCGGTGACGACGGTCTGCGTGCAGAGCGCGGCGCCGGGGCATAATCTCGGCACGGCGACGGCGGTGATGCAATTCTTCCGGCAGCTCGGCGCCGCGCTGATCGTCGCGGTCTTCGGCGCGATCGTCATCGGCGACGGCCATAATGCGCTGGCGGCGGAAGCGGCCACGGGCGCCGATGTCGAAGCGCTGCGCGAGACGTTCCGCACGGCGTTTCTGGTGGGCGCGATCTTCATCGCCGTATGCTTCGTCTTCCTCGCGCGGATGGAGGAGAGGAATTTGCACGGGGAGGGGTGAGGGGGAGTTGCGCTTTTTGAGCCTGAACGCGCTGGACGACTTTTGCCGCCGCTATCCATTGAAAATCAGGGCGCCTGGCGGCCGTTCAAAGAGTTCACGGGCAATTAAAATAGCCCTGTGCGGCTTTGCTGCCCTGTGGCAGACTTACAGCTATGACCCTTGATGACCTTGCTGCTTCGCTACCGAACGGATTTCACGACTCAGTGTTGAAGGTCGTCACGATTGACTATGTAAACCGCAAGGTGGAGCTTTCACTTGAAATCTGGATGGCCGACGGCGATGCGTCCTCGGCTGCTGATCGTGAAGCATACAAGCAAGCAGAAGTGTCTCTGTCAGGTTTGTTTTTTTGGGTCTGCGAGCCGCCATGCACTGGCTACCCGTATGACGCTAAAGGCGAAGTCGTGATCGACATCGGCGCGGTCGAGACGCTTGCCACGCCGCCATCTCCGGCATTACCTTCCGCGCCCGTGGGCTGCTTTGTCAGCTGGATATTCGTCAGGGCCTGGAATGCATTTATCTATGTCGCAGCTCACGATGCCAAACTGACATGGCTCGCCTAAACACTCGATGCAACTCATAAGGGCCGCTCTCATAGGGCAATCGGGTGAAGGGCAGCCACCCTCGCCCTCATGCTGAGGAGGCTCCGCAGGAGCCGTCTCGAAGCACGATGGCGAGTCCAGAAGGCGGCGCATGAAGGCTTCCTCGTCCTTCGAGACGCCCGCTGCGCGGGCTCCTCAGGATGAGGAAACCTTCACCCGATCGTTCTGGCCTCTCTCACAGCCCGACAGTGAACGCAGCCGCGAAAACCGCCGTTCGTCTCTTACCCGTCATGCGTATGTCGCGAGCTCAATGGACGGATCGGTCGCAGCGCGACGAGAGTCGGAGCGCGTTCCATTCCGTCGGAATAGCGACGTCGCCTCGCAGATGCTCGACACTACCTTCTTCGTACGTTCATAAGCGCCCACTCGGCGCGGCTCGGGCAAAAGGCCGAAAGGCGCCTCCGCGCCCCTCGGCCGCTGTTCTTCTCAGCTGTTCCGCTGCGCGCCCGTATGCACGAGCGTGCCCACATGCTCGCCGCGCAGCGCCGCGGTGAGCCGGCCCGGAACGAGCCCATTGACGATCTGCACGCGCTCGATATGCCGCGCCGTCGCCATCACCTCCAGCATTGCGCGATCGAAGGGCAGCGGGCCCTTCTGCTCGGCGAGCTCGGCGGCGCTCGTCTCGCGGATGAGCTGCGCCTTCTCGCCGCCGGGAGCCTTGGGATCGGCCGTGTAGACGCCGTCCACATCCTCGACGATGGTGAGGCCGGCGGCGCCATAGGCGTCGGCGAGCAGAAAGGCGCCCGTGTCGCCCCGATGCGGCGGAATGCGCGAGCCGGGAAACTCATGGTGGTGATAGGGCGGAAAGGCGCTGCCCACCACCGCGCGGGTCGCGGTCAGATGAATCGCCAGCTGCGTGGCGATCGTCGGATGCTCGACGTAGGAGACGCCCTCCGGCGCGAGCAGCGAAGCCAGCATATGGCCGTTCTGCCCGGCCTCGCTCGCCGCCAATGGCGCCAGCGAGCCCACCGGCAGGCCGAGATCGAGGCCGACGCCATAGACATGGCGGGCGCGCACGCCGGCGCCGGTGAGAATGAGCAGACGATGCTCGGGCAGGAGCTTGCGGATCTCGTCGACGATCGGAAGGATCGCCTCGGCGCCGCGATCCATGATGGAGCGGCCGCCGATCTTCACCACCTGCAGCCAGGGCAGGAGGCGGATCGGGCGACGGCCGGCGACGGGACGCGTGAGCGCGCCGTCCAGCAGAGTCTGGCGCGCGAGCGGCGAGGCGACGTGCTTGATGCTGTCGGTCTTGGTCATGATGAAATCTCAGCTCGCGGTGATGATGGTGCCGACATGCTCGCCGGCCAGAGCGCGGGTCAGATTGCCGGGGACGAGGCCGTTGACGACCTGCACCTCGCGGATATGACGCGCCGATTTCATGAGATCGAGCAGCGGAAATTCGAGGATCGAATCATGCAGCCCCTTGGCCTTCATCTCATCGATGGAAATCTTCGGGATGAATTTCGCGCTTTTGTCGGTCTTGGGATTGGCGGTGAACAGGCCCTGCTCGTCCTTGACGAAGATCATCGCCTTGCAGCCGAATTGCTCGGCGACGAGGAAGCAGCCGGCGTCGGTGCGATAGGGCGGAATGACGCCCTCGGCCGCGGGACGCATCCACAAATTATAAGGCGGCATGCCGCTGAACACGACGGCGTTCACCTCGGCGAGATAGAGCGGCACCGCCGAAAGCCCGGCGCCGTCCACCGCGGAGATGCCGTGCTTGGCGAGAAGCTGCCCCAGCATGGCGGCGTTCTGATCGGCGACCGAGGCGCCGAGCTGCGACAGCACGCCCGCCGGCAGGCCGAGCCCCGCCGCGATGGAGTAGAGGTGCCGCGCCCGCGTGCCCGCGCCCGTGCCGATCAGCATCTTGTGGAGCTTGCGCGCGGCGACGATCTCCTCCACCAGCGGATAGACCGCCGCGCGGCCGCGATCGATGACGCTCTGGCCGCCGATCTTGATCACCGTCGCATCCGGCAGAATGCGAAAGTCGCTCGCCGTCTCCGTCGCGGCGAGAAGATCCGCGTCGGTCAACGATCGCTGCATGAGGAGCGCCTCGAGCTCCGCTGTCGTATTGGCCATTAGGACGCCTTTCGTCATTTCGCCTGATCGATCCGTGGTCGTTGGTCTGCGTACAACTCGTGGGACTCGCTCGCAATATGCGAAAACGGCGCGCGTTCGACGCAAACGCGCGCCAAAAATGCGCTTCTTTCACTCGGCCGGAAAAAACAGCGAGAAACGCGCAATTCAATCGCTTCAGCTAGTCGCGCGATCGGCGTCGTCAAGGATGCGACACAGGCGCGCGCCCTGTCGCATCGGCGCGCCACGAGAGCGAGGGATTCGTCGTGGTCACGAGAGCTTCATTCGGCCGCCATCACGCTGAGATCGGGCGTCCCTAGCTTCGCTCACGGCGACGCTCGCAACGAGCGAGACTCCGCCGCATTAGGTCGAGGTTCTTTATCTTTACGAACTCGAGGGCGACCATGAAAATTCGTTTGCTTTTGAAAACCGCTTGCCTCGCGACGACGGCGCTCACGGCGATCGCGACCGCGAATGCCGATCCGGCGACGCGCACGCCGATCAAGCATGTCGTCATCATCGTCGGCGAGAACCGCACCTTCGACAATCTGTTCGGCGGCTATCAGCCTGTCGCCGGCCAGAGCGTCGACAATCTGCTGAGCAAGGGCATCATCCAGGCCGACGGCGCGCCGGGCGCGCATTTCGCCAAGGCCGCGCAGAACATCGGCTCCGATCTCTATCATTATGACGTCGTGACGCCTTCGACCGGCGCCTACGCCACGCTGCCGCAGCCCTACACCACTTATGCGGCGGGCGTGCCCCAGGGCGTTCCGGATACGCGCTTCCCGACCGATCTGCCCAATGGGCCCTATCAGATCAGCAAATATGTGCCCTACGCCGCCTATACCGGCGATCCCGTGCATCGCTTCTTCCAGATGTGGCAGCAGTGGGACGGCGGCAAGCTCGACAAATTCGTCTGGGTCGAGAAGACGATCGGCACGGGCTCCAACGGCAATCCGCCCGCCGGCTTCGATCCCAAGGAGGGCGCGATCTCCATGGGCTTCTTCAATATGAACGCCTATACGGATTCGCACGGCGTCGCGCAGACCGGCGACGCGCCCTATTTCAAATCGCTCGCCGACAGCTTCGCGATCAGCGACAATTATCATCAGGCGGTAATGGGCGGCACGGGCGCCAATTTCCAGGCGCTCGTCACCGGCCATGCGGCCTTCTACACCGATCCGACGAGCCTCGACGGCTCGCTGGCGACGCCTCCGACCAATCAGATCGAAAACCCCGATCCGGTCAGCGGCACGAATAATTATTATACGCAGGACGGTTATGGCGGCGGCTCCTATGTCAACTGCCACGATCTGTCGCAGCCGGGCGTCGCGGCAGTGGATCAGCAGCTGCGCAGCCATGGAGCCTATGAGCGCAAATGCGCGCCGGGACATTATTATCTCGTCAACAACTACAACATGTATTGGAACCAGACGCCGTCGTCGACGCGCACGCTCGGCGCGACGCAATTCACCCTGCCGCCGCAGAAGGCCTCGACCATCGTCGACGTGCTGAAGGCGCATGGCGTGTCGTGGAAATATTACAGCGCCGACCGCGGCGACGATCCGACCGTCTTCGCCAATTCGGTCGACGGCGTGAACTTCCCCGTTTCGGGCGGCCAGCCGTTCCACTCCTATTGCGGCATTTGCGATCCGCTCACCGGCTATCTCCAGGTGATGACGACGGGCGAATACGCCAAGCTGCAGAACTACGGCGCCTTCCTGAAGGATCTGACCGACGGAACGCTGCCCGCCGTGTCCTTCGTGCGTCCCTTCGAGGCCTTCGCCGCGCATCCGGCGGATTCGACCAGCCATCTCTATGAGCAGTTCCTGAAGACGGTGATCGCGCGCGTGCAGGGCTCCTCGGAGTGGGGCTCGACCGCGATCTTCATCACCACGGACGAAGGCGGCGGCTATTACGACTCGGGCTATATTCAGCCGGTCGACTTCTTCGGCGACGGCACGCGCATTCCGCTCGTCGTGGTCTCGCCCTACGCCAAGAAGGGCTATGTCGACCACACTTATTACGACCATGTCTCGCTGCTGAAATTCATCGAGCGGAACTGGAAGCTGCCGACGGTCTCGCATCTGAGCCGCGACAATCTGCCGAACCCGATCCCCTCGCACGAGAATCCCTATATTCCCGCCAATCGGCCGGCGATCGGCGATCTCGTGAATCTCTTCGTCTTCTCCGATCACGATCGCGATGACGACGACGATCACGATCACGATCACGATCATCACCACCGCGATCGCTGACGCGAAAGCGAAGCGCGAGAACAAGGCCGCATCCGAGGGATGCGGCCTTTTTTCATTCGTTCTCGCGAGCAAAATGAAAAAGGCCGCGCCTCTCGGGGCGCGGCCGTGTCAGTCGACGAGGGAAACCGCGTCTGTGCTCAGAAGCCGACGCCCACCAGCACGAAACGGGGGCAGGTGATTACTTCGCAACGCCGCGGCGCGGGACGCAGCGCCTCCGCCACCGGCGTCGGAAGGATCGGCGTGCGCGCCTCGATGCGGCGGCGCGGCGGATACGAATGATGCGCGAGCGCGCCCGGCCGCCGGACGATATGGCGAATCTTGTGGTGGGCGACGGGCGTCGGCCGCGTGACGAGCGTGCGCTCCACGATGGGAGGAAGCGGAGCGGTCTCGACGACCGGGCCGACGGGCTCGGAAGCGCCGACATCGAGCTGGGCGACGGCGGCGGGGGCAAGGGTCATGTCCGCGGGCGTCGCGGCGGGCGATTCGAGCGCCAGCGCGGAAAAAGAACAGCAAGTGGCGAAGATCGCCGCAGCAAGCCGCATGGCCTCATCCTTTCGTCGTTGAAGTCGTCGCCTCGGGCGTTCCCCGCCCCGGCCGTCGAAATCCGATAAACCACACGCGCTGAAATCCGCGCCGATATTACGACGCCAAAGCTCTTTCAAAAGCGTTCACGCTCTCGCAAAAGCGTTCACACTCTCGATGCCCGGCACAGTAGACGATTTGGGCGGTCTTGGCCAGCACGGGGTCTTGGCCAGCACGGGCCGCCCCGCTCAGTCCTTCGGGCCGAGGAGGAGCACGCGCAGCACGCCCGTGGGGCGAAAATCGGCGGCCCGCATCTCGAAGGCGGTGGGGGAGATTTTCTTCAGATCGACGAGACAGAAGCTCACGAGGCGGGTCGGCTTTCCCTTGTCCACGACGAGGCGGAACTGGCGCACCGGCGCCGTCGGCGCGCCGGCCCCGAGATCGAAGGAGATGCGGCGCTCCTGCAGCTCGGCGACATTGGCCTCCGGGAACATACGGATCGCCGGCTGTTTTTTCGCGGCGTCGGTCGCGGCGGCCTCCGGCGCGGCGCCCTCCGCGGCGGGAATGACGGCCTCCTGCGTCGCCGCGCGACGCGCCGCGGCCGTGGAGACGATCTTGTCGACGCCCGCCAGAAAGCTGCGATCGAGGCAATAATCGGCGCGGCGGCGCTCCACCTCCGATGCGAGCTCCTTGGAGGAGCGCAGCGGCTCGCGCAGCACGCTGTCGCGCGCGAGACCAAGGCTAGAGCGAAAACGATAGTCCACGAGGACGGCTTGCCCGGGCGCGAGCTCCAGCGCCCGCGACGCCGCGCCACGAACCGACCAGCGCGGCGAATATATGGGGTTTCCCGCCGGATCGGTCCCATTCTCGCCGATGAGCCCGTCCTTGACGAGGCGCGCGCGGGCATCCGCGGTCAGGCCGGCGAGCTTGTCGTGAAACAGGCCGACCGGAACGAGCGGCAGGCCGCTGCGCCGCAGCGCCGCGGTCACATCCTTGCCCTCGACGACGGCGCTCTGCGAGACGGAGAGCGGGGCCGGCTTTTGATCGATGGTCGCGGCGAGGCCGACATAATTCACCGGGTCCGCGCCCGGAATGGACCATGCCGCATCGGGATCGGAAAAATCGATCTCGGGAAGCGGGAAGGTCACAGTGGCTCGCACCGGCGCCGCCGTCGGATTGACGATCCGATATTTGAGCGAGCTGTTCTGCGGCCCGAGCGCGAGCTCCATCGTCTCGACGATCAGCCCGGTCGCCTCCAGCCCGGCGAGTTCCGGCCCGCGATGGACGAGCTCCTGAAGCGTTTCCTCCGCCCGCGCCCCACAAAAGCCGAGCGCCAGAACCGCCGCCGCCAAACGGGCGCTCCAGGGGAAGAGAAGACTCATCGAAAGCCGCCTTTCGTTGCGCGTCGCGCGACGCCTGCAATGGCGGCGAGAATATCGTCTCCCGCGCGAAAGCGATATGGGCGCGCGCACAGCGCGGTTGACCTCGATGGCTTATGCAATAGGCTGACAGTCGTTGTTCGAGATCATCGGAGGAGGAGACATATGGGCCGGCCTGCGGCGCGCGTGACCGATCCCGTGGCGCATCCTCTGCCGCCGGTGCTGACGCCCGGCCCCGGCAGCTTCAATGTGTTCATCGGCCAATTGCCGGCCTGGCGCGGCGTCGGCGGCGCGGCCGCGGCGGCGATCCAATCCGCGAAATCGGTTTCCGACACGACGATCCAGGTCGCGGAGGCGGCGACGCTCGCCGCCGCCGGCACGCCGGGCGCGCCCGCCGCCAAAGCCGCCGAGGAGGCGACCAAAGCCGCGGCGGCGGCCAGCATGGGATCGATGATCAGCGGGGCGGCCGGCGGCGCCGACATTCACATCTGCGCGACGCCTCTGCCGATTCCGCCGCATGGGCCGGGCGTGGTGGTGGACGGCTCCACCAGCGTCTTCATCAACGGCCTGCCCGCCTGCCGGCAGGGCGACACGATCGTCGAGGCCGTCGGCCCGCCGAACAAGATCACCATGGGCCTGCCGACCGTGTTCATCGGCGGCTAACGTTCGAAAGAGCCGGAAGGCCCCACTCGCGCGTCACTTGATCCCGTAGAATTTCGTCGCGAAGGACCATTTGGGCGCGCGCGTCGGACGCTCGCCCTCGGCCGGCAGAATCTGCAGCATGCGCGTCGAATCCTTCACGAAATCGACCGCCTCCGCCTGGCCGGCGAGCGCCGCCGGCACATCCGGCAGATCGACGATCTGCAACGGCGTGTCGCTCAATATCGCGACCACCATGCCGACGCCCGTCGGCGGCGAGGCGACGAAGCGATAGGCCGCCTTGCCGCCCGCCTCCGGCAGCGTCATCGACTGGCCGGCTTTCAGGAAATTGGCTTTCTCGTCGACGCCCGCGGGATCGGCCAGCGTCACCATATTGGGAAAGATCTGCGCCAGCCTTCCCTGCGCGTCGACATCGACCAGAATGACATAGCCGGATTTCTCCGCCGTCACGCGAAAGCTCATCGGCGCGCCGAGCGCGAATTCCTCCTGCGGCAGCACCTCGATCCGCACGCCAGAGCCGGCGCCTTTGCCCGGCGGCTTCGGAATCGCCGGCGCTGGCGTCTGCGGAGCCGGCGCCTCCGCGGGCGCCTCGTCGAGAATGCGCACCGAGCGGGTCGCGTCCTGCGGCTCGGCGAGGACGGCGCCGGAAACGCAGCAGAGCAAGCCGAGACAAAGACGCCGCATCGCTCCCTCCTCAGCGGGTCGTGAAAATGCCGACGGCGCCGAGCTGCGCGTCGCCATTGGCGAATTGCGAGATAATGTCGACGACCTTGGCGGGATCGCGCAAGCGATCGAGCTGGCGCAGCGCCGTCTCGAGTTGCGGCATGGCCCGCGTCGAGGCGATGGCGACGATCTGATCGGCGCCGAAGGGCTCGCCCGCGACGACCGTCAGCCGGTACTCCGACGATTGCACGACGGGCGGGTCCGTGGGCAGCGGATAGAGCAATTGCAGCACGCCGTCGCCGGTGAGGTCGAACAGCAGGAGATTGCGGCCGGCCACCCCGCCGATGACGATCTCGACGCGCTGGCCCTTGCGATGCAGCCCCTCCGGCGAGACGCGCATCGGCAGCGGCCCTTTGCCGGCGACGAGCTTCAGCCAGCGCACCGTCGCCGCGCGGTCGATGAGAACGTCGAGCTCATGCGCGTCGACATTATGCGCGAGCACGTCGCCGCCAGCGAGCGCGTCGCGACTCGCCGCGTCCCAGACGATATCGGCCGCCGCATCGGCGCCGACCAGGACGAAAGGCGCATGCGCGCCCGCTCCCATTCCGCGCTCCGCCGCGGCGCCCCGCACGGCCACGCGGATCGGCTCCTTGGGCCGCGGCGGCAAAGCGGCGGGCTTTGCCGGCGGCAGGCTCTGGCCCGGCCCGATCGCCATGGATTTGGGCGTCAGCGGGGTGATCGTCAGCCTGCCGCCCGGAGCGGCGTCCTCCTCCTCGCCGCCCGGCGGCGCGCCGACCGCCTGCACGCCGACGCCGCGGCCGAGCGGCGCCGCGAGCTGCGCGATCACATCCTTCGACGCGTCGAGCCCGCGCGGATGAAGGGCGACGATGTTCTGCCGCTGGTCGCTGAGCTGATAGGTGAATTGCCGCACATAGGCGATGAGCTCTTGCGTCGTGACGCGCCCATCGCCATCGGCGTCGGCCACGCCCTCGAGCGCGCGCGCCACGCAATAGCTCAGCGCGCCGCGAAAGCCGGCGCCGGGAATGTCCACCTCGGGCGCCTTCGATTGCGCGTCGGCCGCGGCGAGGACCACCGAGCGCGTAAAATCGCGCGGCGCGACGAGCGCGAGCCGATCGGGAAGCGGCCGATCGCTCAGCGAGCGATAGACGAGCCGCTGCGCGCGCGGATCGACCGCGCGAGCGAGGCCGCCGCCGAAGGAGGCGTCGACGACGAGGACGACCCGCGCGCCTTTCTTCTCGAAAGATTCGATATAGCGATCGAGCTCCGCGCGCAGGATTTTCTCGCCGCTCTTGCGCTTGTCCTGCGGATCGAATTTCGGCAGCGGGAAGACGGCTTCGTCAGTCTGCGCGCCTTTTTCCTGTCGCGGCTCCAGCGCGCCATAGCCGGCGATGGTCAAGAAGATCGTGTCGCCTTTCTGCGTCCGCGCGAGCATCGCGTCGAGCGCACGCAATATGGCGGCGCGCTCCGCAGCCTCGTCGATGAGCGTCACGACATCGCGCGCGCCGCGCCCGCGCAGAACAGCCTCGAGATCGCGCGCATCCGCCACGGCGCCGCGCAGAGGCGGCGCATGCTCATAGCGATCGACGCCGATGACGATGGCGCGCGTCTCCTGCGCGACAGCGAAAGCAGGAAGAGCGAGCATTGCGCATGAAATCGCGAGCGCCGCGCGGACGCGCCGCGGAAAAGCCGCCGAAAGAACAGGAAAAGCGATCATGCGCGCGACAGATCTCGAATGACGAAAAGGCCCGAACAAGCGAGGCGAGACTATCATTCGCCGTGCAGCGCCCGCAAGCCGCGCAGGAGCCCGCCAGGGCTCCCAATCCAGGTTAGCAAATCCTATGCAGCCGCGTCTTGCCCGCGCTTGTCGCGGCCATGACGATTGAAAGACGGCCGCTCGTCAACGCGAGTTCGGAGCCCTCGAGGACCGAGCGTGATCGTTGCAAAAAGACATCGGATATGAAAACTCTCGACGCATTCGCCCGGCCGCCCCGGAAAAGCCGCCGAGGCGCGGCGCGCCTGTCATATTCCCGGAGGAGAATTCGACCATGCTGCGCCTGCTCATTCTCCCCTTCACGCCGCGCTTCGTCGCGCTCACCCTCAGCGTCGCCGGCTTTCTCGCCTGCGCCATCGCGGCGAAGGGCGATTGGTCGAGCCTCTTCTTCCTCGCGACGCTCGCCTTCGGCGCCCTCTGCCTGATCGGAGCGCATGATCTCTTTCAGCGCGAGCATGCGATATTGCGCGCCTATCCCATCTCCGCGCATCTGCGTTTTCTGCTCGAGGACATAAGGCCGGAGCTGCGGCAATATTTCTTCGAGGACAATAAGGACGGCCGTCCGTTCAGCCGCGACAAACGCGCCATCGTCTATCAGCGCGCCAAGATGAACATAGACAAGCGACCTTTCGGCACGGAGATCGACGTCTATGAGGAAGGCTTCGAATGGCTGCGTCACTCGATCGCGACGCAGCCCGTCTCGCATGAGCATTTCCGCACGCGCGTCGGCGCCGCGAGCTGCGCGCTCCCTTATGACATCTCGCTGCTGAATGTTTCGGCGATGAGCTTCGGCGCCTTGAGCCGCAACGCCATACGCGCGCTCAATCTCGGCGCGCGCAAGGGCGAGTTCGCGCAGGACACGGGCGAAGGCGGCTTCAGCCCCTATCATCAGGAGAGCGGCGGCGACATCGTCTGGCAGATCGCCTCCGGCTATTTCGGCTGCCGCACGCGCGCGGGCGCTTTCGACCCCGAGACATTCGCCGCTATCGCCGCGAGCGATCAGATCAAGATGATCGAGGTGAAATTGAGCCAGGGCGCCAAGCCCGGCCATGGCGGCGTGCTGCCGGCCGCGAAAGTGAGCGCGGAGATCGCGCGCATTCGCGGCGTGCCCATGGGCGAGGATTGCGTGTCGCCGGCGGCGCATTCGGCCTTTTCGACGCCGATCGAATTGCTGCAATTTCTGGCGCGGCTGCGCGCGCTCTCCGGCGGCAAGCCGGTCGGCTTCAAGCTCTGTGTCGGCCAGCCCTGGGAGTTCCTCGCCATCTGCAAGGCGATGCTGGAGACGGGCCTGCATCCCGATTTCATCGTCGTCGACGGCAAGGAGGGCGGGACGGGCTCGGCGCCGCTCGAATTCATGGATCACATCGGCATGCCGATGCGCGACGGCCTCGTTTTCGTTCATCACGCTCTGATCGGCGTCGGCCTGCGCGAGACGATCCGCATCGGCGCCGCCGGCAAGATCGCCACCGGCTTCGACATGGCGCGCGCTCTCGCGCTCGGCGCGGATTGGTGCAATAGCGGGCGCGGCTTCATGTTCGCGCTCGGCTGCATTCAATCTCTGTCCTGCCATACGGATCGCTGTCCGACCGGCGTCGCCACGCAAGATTCTTCGCGCGCCCGCGCGCTGGTGGTCTCGGACAAGGCGGAGCGCGTGCGCAATTTCCATCGCGCGACGCTCATCGCCCTCGCCGAGCTCGCCGCCGCGGCGGGCCTCGATCATCCGAGCCAATTCGCGCCCGAGCATTTCTGCCGCCGCATCTCCCCTCATGAAGCGGCGAGCTTCGCCGATCTCTATCCGGCGCCGGCGCCGGGCGCTTTTCTCGCCGGCGACATAGACGCGCGCTTCGCCGCCGCATGGCGCCGCGCGCGCGCCGACACTTTTCGGCCCGCGCAGCTCGTGACGGCCTGACGCGCCTGCTCGATCAGGGTTTCAAGCATCATGGCCGCACTTGTCGCTGCCATGACGCGGCTGCTTGGGTTTTGTCAATTTGGATTCGGAGCCCTGCCGCCTGAGCGGCGCGCCTTGCCAGAGCGCGGGAATTCATCGAGGATCGGCGGCATAGATCGAAGATCGATAGGTCGCGGGCCGACGCCATTATTGCGAGCGCATTCCCATGAGCAATGTCTATGACGAGCAAGACTATCCTTACGCCGTCCGCCATTGGACGCATCCGACGCAGCTCGGCGCTCTCGCGCAATTGATGGGGCGCGCCGCCGCGCCCTTCCAGGACTGCAACGTGCTCGAGATCGGCGCCGGCGACGGCGTCAATCTCGCGAGCATGGCGATCGGCGCGCCGCATTCGCAATTCGTCGGCGTCGATCTCTCCGAGCGCGCCGTCGCCGCAGGCCGCGAGCTGATCGCCGCGGCTCGCGTCGGCAATCTGCGGCTCGAATGCGCCGATCTGCGCGATTTCGACGCGCCGGCGGGCTCCTTCGATTATATCATCGCGCATGGCGTCTACGCCTGGGCGCCGAAGACTGTGCAAGACGCGCTGCTGGCGTTGTGCGGCCGGCTGCTGTCGCCGCGCGGCGTCGCCATGATCAGCTATAATGCGCTGCCGGGATGCCGCCTGCGTCAGGGCGTGCGCGACCTGCTGCTTTCCGCCGTCGCCGGAATAGAGGAGCCGGAGCGCAAGATCGCCGCGGCGCGCGCGTCGGCGGCCTTCTACGCCGAGCAATGGTCGACGAGCGACAACGCCTTTCGCAAGGCGCTGGAGCTCGAGGCGCGCGATTGGCTCGGCCGGCCGGACGGGCTCATCTTTCATGACGAGCTCGGCGAAATCTATGATCCGCAGCTCTTCTCCGACGTCGTCGGGAAGGCGCGCGCGCAGGGGCTCGATTATCTTTGCGACAATGATCCCTCGCTCGTCGCCCATGCGCTGTGGGACAGCGAGCTGTGGAGCAAGGCGCTGCCGCTAACCGGCGGCGATCAGATCGCCTATGAGCAGACGCTCGATTTCGTCGAGACGCGCTTTTTTCGCCGCAGCCTGTTCTGCCGCGCCGGCGCTCCGCTGGAGCGACGCTTTGCGCCGGAGCGTCTCTCCGGCCTCTATCTCGAGGCGCCGCTCGAGCCTTTCGTCGACGCCAGCGTCGGCGAAGGCGAATTCGCCTTCAAGACCGCGGGCCGCGGCGAGGTCTCGACGCGCGATCCGGCTTTCGCCGCGGCCATGCGGCGGCTCGGCGCGGCCTATCCGCGCGCGCTCGCCATAGACGAGATCGCCGCCGAGGCGCCGGCGCGGGCGGCGTTGCTGCGGCTCTACGCCGGCAATATGGCGCGGCTGGCGACGGAGCCTTTTCCTGTCGGCCGCGACGCCGGCGAAACGCCTTTCGCCAATCCGCTGGCGCGCGCCCAGGCGCGGCTCGGCCTCGGCTCGGTGACGAGCTATCGGCATTCGCAAGTGTCGCTGGAAGGCGACGACACGCGCCGCTTTCTCGCGCTTCTCGATGGAACGCGGACGATCGACGCGCTCGTCGACGCAATGGCCGGGAGCGCGTCGGGGACGGGCGACACGCGCGCGAAAGTGGAGGCGGCGCTGGCGACCTTCGCGCTCTGGGGGCTGACCCGCAGTCCCGCCGACTGAGCGCTCGGCGGCGCGGTTTCAGAAGCCCGGATTATGCGACCAGGAGAGGGGCTTCGCCGCCACCGGGGCGGGCGCAGCGGCCTGGACCGGCGGGGCCGCACGCGCCGGACGGGCGATCTGCGCCGGCCGCTCGACCGGGGCCCGCTCGCGCATGTGACGCGGGGCGACCGGCTCCACGATCTGATGGCGCTTGCTGCTCCGCGCCGGCCGCTCGTCCTCCTCGTCATGGCGACGAGCATTGTGCTTGGCCGGCTTGCTGGTCGGAGCGGCCTCTTCCCGGCTCGCGTCCTTGACGGGCGCTTCCACGGGCTTGGCGGCGACAGGCGCGGACTGCTGCACGCAGACGGTCTCGGTCTGGCCCTGCAGCCCGGCGACGAATTCATCCGTCAGCCGGCTCGGCGCGGCTTCGCCCTTCTTGCTCGCATAAGCGGCGACGGCGGCCTTGGTCGGCTCGTCGAGCTTGCCATTGGCGGCGGCCGCATAGCAGCCGAGCGTCTTCAATTGCGTCTGCGCCGCGCGCACGCGCATCTCGACGGCGGCGACGGCCTTGTCGAGATCGCCGCGCGCATCGGCGCAGGAGAATTTGCGGCCGCGCAGCGCGCCCAATTTCTGCTGCGCGTCGAAGCTCGTCGCATCGACGTCGGCGACGCTCTTGCGATCGGCGGCGCAGGCGCCTTCCAGCTCGGCGATCTTGCGGCGGGTCTCGACGCGGGCCGCGTCGCAGCTCATGCCGTCGAGAGCGGCGCGCAGGCCGGCGAGATCGCCGGATTTCGCCTCCGAGGCCTTGCGATCGGCGTCGCAGCTCTCCTTGGCGAGGCGCTGCTTCTTCTCGAGCTCGGCCGCCAGCGCCTTGCCGTCCTTGCGCGCATCCTCGCAGGTCGTCGCCAGCACGGCGGCGCGCAGAGCGATGAGATCGTCGGCCTTGGACTGCAGCGACTTGCGCTCGGCGTCGCAGGTCTGGCGCGCCAGCGTCTCCTGCTCCTCGAGCTTGGCGAGGCGGGCTTTGGCGTCCTCGCGCGCGGCGTCGCATTTCATGCCGAGCGAAGCGGCGCGCAGCCGGGCGAGGTCGCCGCCCATTCCGGCGACGGATTTGCGCTCGGCGTCGCAGCTCTGCCCTTCGACGCGGATCGCCTTGCTCTCCAGCTCGGCGACCCGAAGATTGGCGTCGTTGCGCACCGCCTCGCAGCGCATTTTGGCGGCGGCGGATTTCAGCGCGGCGACATCGCTCACGCCGGCGGCGCCCAGCGCCTTGCGATCGGCGTCGCAAATATCGCGCTCGCGGCGCTCTTTCTCCTCGAGACGCGCGAGCACGAAACGCGCGCCTTCCAGCGCGGCGGCGCAAGTCATGCGGCCGACGGCGGCGCGCATGCCGGGAAGATCGCTCGGATCGACGGCGGCGAAAGCCTTGCGCTCGGCCTCGCAGGTCTCGCGCTCGCGACGCTCTTTGGCCTCCAGCGCCGCCACGAGGGGCCTCGCCTCCTCGATCGCCGCGCGGCAGGCCAGCCGTCCGGCGACTGCGCGCAGGCCCGGAAGATCGTCCCGCGCGACGGAGCGCAGCGATGCGAGATCGGCGTTGCAGATGTCCCGCTCGCGACGCTCCTTCTCCTCGAGAGAAGCGACGCGATCGCCGGCGCGCCGACGCGCGTCGGGGCAGGTCATTCTCGCAGCGGCGGCGCGCAGGCCGGCGAGGTCGTCCTCGCGCAGCGCGCCGAGGGATTTATTGTCGGCCTCGCAGCTCGCCAGCTCGCGACGCTCTTTCTCCTCGGCCTTGGCGACGAGCGCTTCGGCGCCCTTGCGCGCGGCGTCGCAGGAGAAGCGCCCGGCGGCGGCGCGCAGGCGCGGAAGATCATTGGGGCCGATCGCGTCCAGCTCCTTCTGCTCGGCGTTGCAGCGCTGCACGCTCTCGAAGAGATCGAGCCGCAGCTGCGCGTCGCGGGCGCGGGGCGAGGTCGGATAGAGCGTGAGAACGGCCCGGAAATCGGCGGGGTCCTGCGTCTTGGAGGCCTTCTGCCACGCGCGCTCGGCCATCTCGTCCGGGCTCAGGAAATAGAAATCGCCATAGATGCGGCTGGAGATTTCCGGCGACTGCCTGCCCTTGGTCGTGCGCGCGACATCGTCGCTGACGAGATTGAACAGGCGGCGAATCTCCACCTCCGGCGCTTTCAGATTCTTGAGCAGCGCCTCGGCGAAGGGGCTGTTGCGACCGGCGCCGTCCAGCGCCACCTCATGCGGCGCGGCGGCATAGGCGACGAGAATGCCCTTGGCGCCCTTGTTCACTGCGACGCTCATCCGCTCGAGCCCGCGCGGCAGCATGCCGCCGTCCATCGAGCGTGAGGCGGTGAGGAGACTGTCGAACGGATTGTTGCGGCAGGCGTCGAGGATGAGAATGTTGACGCCGGCGGATTTGGAGAGCGCGAGGCGCACGCGGTCCATGTCCAGCGCCTTGAACTCGACGTCGGCGACGTCCTTCACGGCGATGTCGGTGGGCAGGAGATAATTCTTGCCCTCGTTCTGAACGCCATGGCCGGCGTAATAGAACAGAGCGACATCGGCGCCGGCGGCCTTGCGCGAGAAATCGGCGAGCGCGCCGTCGAGCTGGTCCTTGCGGGCGTTGACGAGCGAGATCACCTCGAAGCCGAGATCCTTCGCCAACGTCTCGGCGACGTCCCTGGCGTCATTGACCGGATTTTTGAGCCGGGCGATATGGTCATATTCGGCGTTGCCGAGCACGAGAGCGACGCGCCGCTCGGCGCAGGCGGGAGACGCGACGACGGCCGCGAGAACGAGGCTCG
The DNA here is from genome assembly GCF_059718135.1 of Methylosinus sp. is20ea. NCBI lineage: Bacteria > Pseudomonadati > Pseudomonadota > Alphaproteobacteria > Hyphomicrobiales > Methylocystaceae > Methylosinus > Methylosinus sp. is20ea. The sequence continues at coordinate 1,605,502 of NZ_AP046088.1, forward strand.
CGAAGGCAAAGACGAATGATCTCCAATAGGTTGTCATTTTCGTCGAACGCCGTGGTCGGATGAAATGGCAGCGACCCAATCGGCGCACGCTACCATCCCGCTTCTCATCGTCGCAACGAATATCAGAGGAGGGAACGGCGGCGATGTGAGTTGGCGCACATCTCGGCCGGCGCGCGGATCATTTTTTCCCCGCTCTATAGACGCCGGCGTCGATCTCCTCTCCATAGAGAATGGCGTCGGTGAGCAGCTTATTGTCCTGCGGCACGACCGCCTCCTGCGCGGCGCCGTAGAATTTCTGATAGAAGCCGTTCGTCTTGTGATCGAATCGAAACATGACATCCTCGAACGGATAGTCGACATAGATGTCGCGGTCGCGAAAATCCGCTTTCGAAAGCCCCATCACTTTCCTCCTCGCCGAATAGCGTCGTAATAGGCTCTGCTCTCGGCCTCTATTTCTGCGGCTCTCGCGTCGCCGCTCGACAGAACGCGGTATTCCTCATACAGGACATGCCCGCGCCCGCCTTCCATTTTCGCGGCGTTGGCGATTTCCGCATATTTGTCCTCGCCCAAAATCCGCCTTGCGATCTCGGGCGTCTCCTTGGCGTAGATCATTTCGGGCGTATTGACTTGTATCTCCGCCATGATCCCCGATTCTGTCTTCAACACCGTATTGGCGCCGCTGTAACCGAGCGCATTGGATTCCGCGTCGATGACTTTGCATTTGGCGCCCTTCTCCTTCAGCAGCGCCACCGCAGCGTCGAAATTCTCTTTCTCGACGACGATCGTATTGCGCGCAATATCCTTGATGCGCGTTGCATCTCCTTGATAGTCCTCGATGATCTTGGCGCGCGCGCGGGCCGCGTCCTTGAGCGGCGCCTGCGCGACAGAGCCGCCGGTCTTCTCGGCGATTTCCGCGGCGATGGCGTCGATCTCCGCCTTTGCGGCCGGCGCCTTCTCATACATGCGGCCGAGCTGCTCGGTCAGTCCGGGCTGCAGCAGCTTCGGCTCGTCGGCCGTCGGCTTGCTCGGCTTCGACTCATATCTCTCCGGCTTCGGCGCCTTCTCCGGCGGCGTGTTGCGCAGGCTCAGCTTTTTTTCCGTCCAGCGCCCGGCTTTCTTCGCGGCGCCATGGGTGAGCGCGGCGATCAGCACGACGACGCCGAGCTTGGCCACGCCATCGGCGAAAATCGACGCCGCTTCATCGAGCTGCGCGCGGCTCGACGCCGTCCCCATCAGCTCGAGCGCATGGAACAGCGCCTGGAGACCTCGCCACAGCTGCGGGCCGCCGAAATAGAGCCCGACGGCGAGAAGCACGGCGTCGATCGCCTCTCCCGCCCCGAAAGCATGGGAGACCGCCCAGACCGCCAGCACCTCGACAGTGGTCGCGAGCGCCTTCGGCTCGACGAGCGCGGCGAATTCCTGCTTCGTCGCTCCGGTCAGATGGTTGGGGACGAGCCTCAGCGTCGTCGCGATGCGCTCTTTCAGGCCCATGCCGGCGAGCCGCTCGGAGCGATCCGCGACGACGAAGGCCGCGAGCGTCCCATTGCGGCTCATCCGCGCGATGCGGTCGATCAGAGCGCGATCGTCCGCCTCGCGAATGCGCGCGCCCTCCTCCCGCCAGCGCCCGAAGGCGCGGCGCAAGGCGTCGGCGCCCTCGGGATCGGCGAGCGCGATGCGCAGCCGGCGGCGCACCTCATATTCGCTCGCCAAGGCGCCGCCGGCGCGCGCCGCGAAGGATGCGAACGCCGCGCGCGGACCGAGGATCAGCGTCTCCGCGCCGGCTCGCAGCCGCAGGATCATGTCGCGCTCACCGCGCCTGCGTCCTGGCGGCGCCTTTCGGCTTGGCGTGCGCGGGCGTCTCGGCGCCGTTCTGGTCGAGAGCCTCCGGCCCAGTCTCCGGTTTGGTCTTGCCCATGGGCGTCGCGGTGGCGACGGCGGCGACCGGCGTCGGCGCGCTCATGTCATTGGCGAGGCCGCGGAAGCGCACCGGGCGATAGCCGCGCGCCAGCAGCGAGCCGAGCGGATAGATGTTACGGCACACTTTGCCATTGCAGCCGCCGGTCGAGGATTCGATCACCTCGGCGCGGCGATCGGGCGTGAAGCGCACGAACAGCATCACATGCGAGCCCGGCTTGTTGAGCGCGTCGCCGGGCAGAAGGTCCCAAGGATTGCTCAATTCGCGCGAGATCGCCGGAATGGCCATTGTCGTGAAATGCGTCGCGAGGCCCCAGGAGGCGCTGACGAAGGCCGAGCAATCGACGCCGGCGACATCCGGACGCGGATCATTGCGGGTGCAGACATTGCCGGCGAGACGGCCGGCGCCGATCTCCGCCGCTATGCGCGGCAGCGCGCCATGGCAGCCCCAGCAATAGGGAATGCCCACCACCTCCTGCCCCATCTTGCCGTGCAGATAGCCGGGTCGCCTTATGCGCGCGAAGCCGCTGCAGCCGCGGTCGGGATCGGGCCCATAGGCGCCCGCATTGACGCGCCAGCGCACATTGGCGAATTGCAGCGCAGTCTGGATGACCTGGGCGCGATCGAGCGGACGCATCGCCGCCGTGGCCCCCTTGCGCTTGCCGAAATCGGTCAGCGCATAAGAGGGAATCGCCGGAGCGGGCGGCGCGAGATCGATGACCTGCCCATTCTTCATCGGGCGGAAGCCGACGCCGAGCAGATCGACCGAGCCCTTGCGCGTGCGCAGGAAATAGACGTCGCCCTCCGCCGAGACGGTGACGAAGCGTCGCGACAGCGCCATTTGCTTGTCGAGCGGCAGCTCATAGACGCCCTCGAGCGCGCCATTGGAGGCGTAGCGCGCGACGAAGGTCGAGGGCTGGTCGGTCGCGTCGGTCGGCACATTCTCGCCGAGCACGAAAATGCGGCCGCGCTGGTCGATGTCCAGCAGCTCCACCGAGCCGATGCGGCTGCGCACCTGCATTTTCAGTCTGGCGAGCGCCGCGCCATCCTTGATCTGAAGGGAGATGGAGACGCCCTTTTTGTCGAGCGCGTTCACATCGGCGACCACCTGCCCGCGGCCATGCGAGGCGATCGTCTGGCGCGACCGCATGGGCTTGCCGTCGGTGAGCCCGCGGGCGCCCCCCGCATCGTCGCCGATCTCCTGCGAGCCGGTCTGCGCGAAGGCGGAGAGCGTCGCCTCGTCCGGCGCGGCGACCGAGCGCGTCACCGCGAGGCTGCGCGTCTGCGCATCCTCCGGCCCCGTCGCCTGCAAGGCGCGCGGACCTTCGTCCCACACATAGATCGTGTCCTTGGCGACGACGATGTCGGTCGGCCGCAGGTCGCCCGGCAATTCGAGCGAGCGGGTCGCCTCGGCGGGCTTGCGCGGATCGAAGCGCAGCACGCGGCCATTCACCTGGTCGAGCAGATAGATCTCGCCTTCCGCGCCGGAATAGATCGCCTGCGGGCCCTCGATCTCCGTATCCGCGCCGGCCTCGACCACGCCGACGGAAGCGACGTCACCGCCCTGGCGGAAGCTGCGGACGAGCGCATCCTCCGCGAGCGCGCTTCCGTGCAGCAGAGCGAGCGTCGCCAAGGCCAGAAGGGGCGTGATCACCCTCCCCTTCAGGGGGAGGGGCGGATGGCGAAGCCATCCGGGGTGGGGTCGCACGGCAAAGACTCGGCAAAGACGCCCCCACCCAATCGCCTGCGGCGCTCGACCTCCCCCCTCGAGGGCTATCGGATTCGCACATCGCGAAACGCTGCAGCCGTCATAGCCGGGCTTGTCCCGGCCATCCACGCCAAGCAGCTGAGAAACCAAAGGAAAGCGCCCGCTATCGACGGATCCGTCACACGGCGGACGCCCCACCGGAGCTTCGGCGTCACGCCAAGCTTTCGAGACGCCTCGGCGTCCTGGCGTGGATGGCCGGGACAAGCCCGGCCATGACGTCGCGGGGGCGAGGGAGAGGTGAAAACGCCTCTTCGAGGAATGTTCGTCGCACGACCGATCGGCCGGCGCATGTCCCCCTCTCCCCGCCCGCGGGGAGAGAGAAAGGGTGAGTGGCTCGGAGCGTGAAGCGCAGCGGAAAACGCCCCGGCCCCTCATCCTCACCGTCTCCCCGCTCGCGGGGAGAAAGAAGGCGGCGAGGGCCGCGCGAAACGATCGATCGAAAATCCCTATCATCGATCGCGTCATGAGATCCTCCGCCCGGCGCGGCGCCGGAAAATGCAAATTCCAAACTCCGAGGCAAAAAAATCTCGGGCCTATCCTTCGCTCGTCCCGGCGGCGCTCAGCGCCCCGAGACCAGCGACACATATTTCAGCGCCACCGCGGGCGGCGGCGACGCATCGGCGAGCTCCTCGGCGAGCTTTGCGAACACGTCCCTAGCCGTCGCCGCGCGGGCCGCGCTGGCGATGGAGATGGGCGTCGCGCCGACGATCGCCACCAGCAGCACCGGACCGGGCCGGGTCGCGCGCAGCTCCATGGCGAAGTCGCGCCGCCCCGGCTCCTGTCCGAGCCGAGCGGTGAGATCATTCACCAGTCCGTCGTCGTCGACTATGAGAAAACGCACATGTTCGGCGCGCGTCTCGATAGCGCCCTCGAGCTTGTCGCCGCTGCGCTGCAATTGCGTGCGCGCGACATCGAAACGCGGCGGCTCGCGCACGCCCATGAATTTCTTGGCGAAGCCGAGCGCCGGACATTGCGGCGCCGTCACTTTGCGCACGCCGATCGCAGCCGGAACGCCCATGGCGTCCCGGAAGGATTTGTCGAGCGCGTCGAAGGGCTCGCGGCCGCGGCCATAGCCCTCGATCTGCGCCTCGCCGGCGGAAATCTCGCCGACGACGGCCAGAAAACAATCGCCGCCGTCGAAATCACGGGCGTATTCGCGCAGGCGCACGAAAGGATCGGGCCGCGTCTCGGCGGGCTTTTGCGGCGGATCGACGAGGGGCGGCGGCGGTTCGGCGGCGGAGACGTCCGTCGTCGTGGTGGTCTGGACTTCGGTCGTCGTCGCCGGCGCATCGTGATGAAGATAGCGCCAGCCGCCGAAGCCCGCGGCGGCGAGCGCGACGACGCCGAGGAGAGAGCCGACGAGAACGCCGACACGCCGCGGCTTTTCCGCCTTCGGCGGCGAGACGGGTTTCGGCGGCGCGAGAGGAGCCGATTCGATCGGGACCGGAATCGGCGGCGGAACCGGGGCGGGCGTGGGAGATGTCGCGCGCGGCCCACGCGGCGCGAAGACGGTGGAGCCGCGCTCGTCGGCGTCGGGCGCCCAGGCGGCGAGCTCGGCCATGCTGCGCGGCCGCGCCTCGGGGTCCGGTTGCAGCATTGCGGCGATGATCGGCCGCATCATCGGATCGATCGCCGAGAGATCGGGAAGAACGCGGCGGCGCTCGATCACCTCCACCTGCGTGCCATCCATCGGCAGCGGCTTGCCGAGGAGGCAGGCCGCGAGCACGAGGCCGAGACTGTAGATATCGGAGGCCGCGCGCACATCGCCGCCGAAGAGGCCGAGCTGCTCCGGCGAGACATATTTGTATTTGCCGGCGAATCCAGAGCCGATCACCGTGCTGTCGCCGACCCGCAGCGAACGCGCTATGCCGAAATCGATGATGCGCGAGCGGGCGATGCCGGTCTCCGGCACGATGATATTGTCCGGCGAGACGTCGCGATGGACGACATTCTGCTCATGCGCGGCCTGCAGGCCGGCGGCGATGCGGCGCATCAGCGCCAGAACCTGCGGCGCCGGCAGCGGGCCGCGGTCCAAGAGGTCGGAGAGCGGCTGGCCCTCGACGAACTCCATGGCGAGATAGTGCCGGCGGAGCTGCGGCTCCAGAGTGAAGCCGAAATAGCGCACGATCGCTTCGTGATGGATACGGCGCAGCGCCAGCGCCTCATTGCGGAACATGGCCAGCACGGCCTCGTCGCCGGCGAGCTGGTCGCGAATGAGCTTTATGGCGACCGTGTCGCCGGTCTCTATCTCGTGGCCGCGATAGACATCGCCCATGCCGCCCGCCTTCAGAAAGGCGTCGATCTCGTAATTGGCGTTGAGCCGCGTGCCGGGTGGCAGGGCGCCGTGGATCGAATGGACATCCGGCGGGTAAGACATTGTATCGCTCTATAAAATCCCAGTCTCATACGATCTGGCGCGGCGAACCGTACGCATGAGAATGAATGATAGATCGTCCGCGCGAATTTCTTCAACGCGGCCTCGTCGTCTCTCTGGACTCCTCGCGCGCCGGACGCAAGCGGGTCGGCTGCCGCTCCTGCTGCTGCCGATAGGCGGCGACGAGCACGGTGACATTGTCGGTTCCGCCGCGCGCCAGCGCCAGATCGATCAGCGCGCGGCAGGCCTCCTCCGGCGCGCGGCCGCTGGCGAGGCCGGCGATCTCCGCCGCCGAGAGATGGCCGGTGAGCCCGTCCGAGCAGAGCACGAACATGTCGCCCTCGAACAGCTCGCCATTGACGAAATCGAGCGCCAGCGTCTCGCCGGCACCGACCGCGCGGGTGATGACATTGCGGCGCGGCCAGTTGCGCGCCTCCTCCGGGGTGAGCACGCCATCGGCGAGCAGCTGCTCGGCCTCGGTGTGATCGATGGTGATCTGCAGGATATCGCCGCCGCGCAGCAGATAGGCGCGGCTGTCGCCGGCCCACAGACAGGCGTAATAGCGGTCGAAGGTCAGCAGCATGACGATTGTCGATCCCATTGTCGCGACGCCGCGCAGTGCCGCCTGGCGCTGGATATCGCGATGCGCGCCTTGCAAGGCCGCCTCGCATTGGCGGCGTAGCTCCGCCGCCACGCCCTGCGGGGCGACGCGGCTGAGGCTGTCGACGACCACCGCGCTCGCCGTCGCGCCCGCCGCATGGCCGCCCATGCCGTCCGCCACCGCGAAAAGGCCGGTCTGCGGCTTGGACAGGAAATTATCCTCATTCTCCGCGCGCACCCTGCCCTTGTCGGAGAGCGCGAAGGCGCGCATGGGGCGAATGTCGGTCATGGCGCTCGCGCCTCGCCGGCGGGCGCTTCGAGCGCGAAGCGGCCGGTGATCATGGCGGAGAAGATCGCCGGATCGGGCAGGCCGGTCGACGCCAGCGCGACGCGCGCAAAACCCTCGCCGCCCTGCGTCCACCAGAAGCTCTGGTCGGCGACCGCGCGGGCGCGGGCGAGCGCCTCGCGCGCGAGGCGGCAAGCCTCGCCGAAACCCGCCTCGCCGACGCGCGCCGCGGCGGCGGCCGGCGTCAGCAGGCGCGTCTCCGCGAGGCCGGGCACCGGCGCCGGCAACGCCTCCAACGCTTCGAGCGACGCTTCGAAGGCGAGGCCCGGCTCCAGCGTCGAGAGCAGGAAATCCTCTATCGCCGCGAACCAGCCCTCCTGCGGATCCGCCTCCGGCGGCGGCAGACTCTCGCCCTCCTCGGCGAACATTGCGACGCTGAGCGGAAAATAGCGGCCGACGCCATCCATGGAGGGCATGAAGGCGCCGATCGCCGTCGCGCCGGCGCAGAGCTGCGGCCCGAGCCAGAAGCGCCAGATGGGCGCGGTGAGATAGGCGGCCTGCCAATCGGCGCCGAGCTGCGCCCGGCTGGAGGCGACGCCGCCCTGAATCCAGGGCTCGAAAGCGGACAGAAAGCCGCGCGGCGCGCCCTGGGACACGAAATCGCGCTTGGCCTGCAACTTGCCGAACAATCCGCGCCGCATCCTTTCGTCCCTCACAATTGCGTCGGGCAGTGGAACTCCGTCAGCGCCGGCAGGGTGAGCGGCTTCAATGTGGAGCCCGCCTGGAAGCCGAAGCTCAGCGTCTGCTTGCCGAGCGAGAAGGTCGCATTCAACCGCTCGCCGGCATAGGAGCGGCCGGCGGCGTCGAGCAGGCGGAACAGCGCCCAGCCGCCGAAACGCTCGAGCACTATGGGCGCCGCCGCCGGCGCCGAGCCGTCCGCCGCGGCGGTCTGGCTCGGCGCGAGTTCGGTGGCGAGGCTCACCGCCGCGCGGCCGCCGCCGGCGCCGGGCCATTGGATCGCGCGCGGCGTCACCGAGGTTCCGGCGACGGAAGTCGCCTCCTGGCCGTTCACCTCGAATTTCGCCGTGCGGCCCGCGCCGCTGAGCGGCGGCGGAAAGACGGTGAGCGCGAGATTGGGCATGTTGCCGCCCGACGGGAAGAAGGCGTCGCGTATCTGCGCGGCGCGCTGGAACTCGCGCAGGCTGGCCGCCGAAAGGCGCGCGGTCAACGGATATTCCGGCCGGAAGCTCCAGGGCGTCTTCGCCGTGTCGACATATTTGGCGAGCGACTGTTTGAAGAAGCTGTCGAGTATCCCATTCGGCCCGAACAGCCGGCCGAATTCGGCGAGGCCGATCTCGCTGGCCGCGCCTTTGACGAAAGGATAGCGCCCGGGCGTCAATTGCTGGCAGGAGGTCGCGACCTGCTCGCGAAAGGCGCCGGTCAGCCGGATCAATTCCGAATCGAGCACGGCGCGATCGAAATCACCTGCCGCGCCGGTCAGCATGGGGCGGAAGGGCTCGGGCAGCCGATCCGCCGTGCCGCGGAATTTTTTGAGCTGCATGGCGAGCGCCGCATTCGCCTGCGGCGAATTCTCCGGCAGAGTGGCGCCGACGACGAGATTGTCCTTTATGTCGTTCAGCTCGGCGAGCAGCTCGTCGATCGGCTTGCGCGGTCCCGAGCCGTCGAGCCAGATCTGGAAGGGGACGAAGCGCTTCTCGATCTCCTCGCCCGGCGGACGGTCGCCGCGACCGGGGAAGAGATCGCTCAAAGCGATCTGCGGCGCGGCGGCGCCTTCCTTGGCCGGCGCCTCCTTGCGCAGCTTGCGCTCCTTGGTGAGAGAGGTCTCCTCGACGACAGATTCGAACAGCGCCTTCAAGGGCGAGTTGGAGGCGGTCGCGGCGCCGAGCGCCTTATATTGCGGCTTGTCGGCGTTGAGGCGCTTCATCTTCAGCCGGGAGAGCGCGCCGCGCCAGGCGGCGTCGAAATCGCGGCCGTAGAGCGCCAGCAGATCATTGCCGAGCGCGCGATATTGATCGCCGAGCGTCTCCTCCTCGCCGGGGCGGCCCAGCACCCAGCGCTCATTGCGCACGCGATCGGAGATGCCGGGAAGTCCGCGCAGAAAGGCGCGCCGGAAACCCTCGTAAGTGTAGAAGCCGGGCACGCGGATCGTGTCGAGATCCTTGCCGCTCGCCTCCTCGAACAATTGATCGAAGAGAAGACCGCCGGCGCCGGGCGCGGTCCAATCGGCGATGTCGAGCGTGCGCGCTTCCGATTTCAGCAGCTCATAGGCGCGCTCGGAGAGCTTCAAGCGCGCGAGCGTCTTTTGGCTCTCGTCGATGAGCGTCTGATTGGGATGGACGAGCAGCTCGCCATTGTCGAGCTCGAGCATGGCGTCGAGATGCTGCTCCAGCGCCTTGGCGTTGTCGGCCAAGGGACCGCGGAAGAGATTGTCGCGCCAGTCGCGCCGCTCCCATGCGAGAATCACCTCGCGATCGACGGGCGTGCGCGCATGGCCGAGCATCAGATAGACCTTCAGCGCCTCATAGATGAAGCCCGGATCGTCGCGATGCTCCTCGAGCAATTCCTCGAGGCGGAACAGGAGACGCGGCCGCAACAGACGCTCGAGCGCGAGGCGATAGGAGGCCGTCGACGCCGCGACGAGCCGTGGCCGCTGGCCGAGCCCCAGACCTTCGAAGAAGGTTTCGGGATCGTTGCGATGGGCGTAGCCCGTCGGCGCGTCGCGCAGCTTCTGCAACAGGCCGAGAATCTTGCCGTAGTCGCGATCCTCGACGATCATTTGCCGCGTCAGCGGATAGGCGGCGTCCGCCGCATATTCGCGCGCCAGCGTCTGCGCGGTCGCGGTCAATTCGGCATTGGCGGCATAACTCCTCCACATCGCGAAGCAGGCGCCCGCGCTGATGAGCGCGACGAACGCGAAGGCCGCGGTCTTCAGGAAAAAGGCGCGCCGCACCGCGCGCAGATCGGTCGACACCCAAGCGGCCTCGCCGATGACGACCTTCTCCACGAGATCATAGAGGAAGAAGCTCTTGCCCAAACCCCGGAAGCCGATCCCGCCGACGTCGCGCGCGCCGAAATTCTTGACCAGCGCATTGATGAGCTGATCGATCGGCGTGCCCTCCTGCGTGCCGGAGGTGAAATAGAAGCCGCGCAGATTGGCGTTGGAGTGATAGCGCGTCGGCTCGAAGATCGCGTTGAGGAAATCATGCACCGGGCGCTTGAGCGCCGCCATTTGCGCGGGGAAGCCATAGAGCGCCGCGCGATTGGCGGGATTGGGCTCCTCCTGCAGGCGGTCGAGCATGTTCTGATTCAAGCGCTCGATCAGTGCGTCGAACTCGCGCGGAATATCGGCGACCAGATTGAGCTTCTTGTCGGCGGTCTGGAAAGTCGCGCCGAAGACGCTCTGCAATTTGTCATTGTCGAGATTGGCGAAAAATTCGGTGAAGCCGGCGACGAGATCGGCCTTGGTGAAGACGGCGTAAACTGGAAAATCCACCTTCAGGCGCTCGTGCAGCTCCAAGAGGCGGGCGCGAATGGCGCGCGCATGGGCGGCGCGCTCCTCGCGCGGCATCAGCAACAAATCCTGAATGCTGATCGCCACCAGCACGCCATTGATGGGCTGGCGCGGGCGGTGCTTCTTCATGAGATCGAGGAAGGAGAACCAGCTGCGCTTGTCGAGCGTCGCATCCGAATCCTGCGTCGTGTAGCGGCCCGCCGTGTCGATGAAGACGGCGTCCTCTGCGAACCACCAGTCGCAATAGCGCGTGCCGCCGGCGCCGGCGACCGCCTCCGGCGTCGCGCCGCCGGACAGTGGAAAACGCAGGCCCGAATTGACCAGCGCGGTCGTCTTGCCGGCGCCGGGTGGGCCGATGATCACATACCAGGGCAGATCATAGAGATAGGTGGCGCCGCCATTGGCGGATTTCTTCAAAGTGGCGAGCGCGTCCTTCATGCGCTCGCCGAGCACGATGGAATCGTCCTCGTCGGCCGCCGCGTCGGCGACGCCATCGGCCAAGGATTTGGCGTTCTTGCGCCGCCGCCAGAAGGCGAAGCCGGCGACCGAGGCCGCGAGCGCGATGATGACGACGATGACGATCTCGCGGACGATCTCATTCTCGAGCGGGCGCCAGCCGCCGAAGGCGATGAAGGGCCCGGCGAGATAGACGATGCTCGAGATCGACGCGAGGCCGAGGCCGAGCAGAATGATGCGGACGATGTCGCCCTTGACGCCGGACTTGTCGGACATTGGGAAAAATCCTCAGTCTATGCGGCTGATCAGCACTTCGACGCGCCGATTGAGGCGCCGTCCGGCTTCATTGGCGTTGTCGGCGATCGGCTCGGATGGGCCGCGGCCGGCCTCGGTGACGCGCGACGCATCCTTGAGCAGCGGCCGCAACAGCGAAGCGACGGCGCGCGCGCGCTCCTCGGACAGACGCTGATTGTCGCGGAAGGGATTGAGCGGGCTCAAAGGTTGATTGTCGGTGTGGCCGATCACTTTGATCGGCCCGGTCTCGCCGTCTATGGCGCGCGCGATGCGCTCGGCGATGGGCGAGAATTGCGGCAGCACCGCCGCCTTGCCGGATTGGAACAGAACCGCGTCGCCGACTTTGATCTGCACCCATTTGCCATTGCAGGTGACGCTCACGCCGTCGCCCACTTGCTCGCCGATGCGCTTGCATTGCACGGAAGGTTTCGGCGGCGGCTCCACGCGCGGCAGATTGAGCCGCTCCTGCAGCGCGATCTTGGTGGAAGGGTGAAGCGTCTCGATCTCTGCGGCGACGGATTCGCCGATTCCGCCGAGCTTTGCGCGCAGGCCGATGAAGACGCCGAAGAGCAAGAGCGCCGCCACTGCGGCGGTCGCCCATACGGGCAAAACGAAGCCTTTGCGGCCGAGCGGCAGCGCCTGGCCCTTCCAGCGCGGCGAGAGATCGAGCACTTGCTTCGGCCGCACGCGGCGCAGCAGCTCATAGAGATTGCGCTGGATATATTGCAGCTGATTGGGGCCGCCCTCGGCGGCGCGATATTGGCCTTGAAAGCCGAGCGCGAGGCAGACATGCTGCAATTCCAGCACGTCGAAATTGGCGCCCGGATCGCGCTGCAGCCATTCGAGCTGCTTGAAGAAATTCACGCCGCCGAGACGCTCGCCGAAGAAGCGCGAGGTCATGCTGTAGCGCGTCCACAAATGGCGATCGTCGGTCGGTATGTTCTGGACGATGTCGTCGGCCGTCGAGCAAATGAGATATTTGGCGACATTGGCCTGCTCCGGCGTGACGCCGGCGCTGCGAATATCCTTGTCGAAAAAGGCGACGGCGGCGGCGACCTGCTCGAGCAGGCTCTCGAGATCGGCGCTGAGCGCGGCGACGCGCAGCCGCCCCAGCAGATGCAGCAGCGGGCCGGCGGCGCGCAATATGGGATTGGGATGCTGCGCGACGAGCGCGTCGAAATCCAAATCCTCGGCGCGCTGCAAGGGCGCGGCCGCCTGCTGCTGCCCGCGTCCCGTCACCCAGGCGTCGGGCGCCGGCGCGCGTGGCGCGCTCGCGGTCTCGAAAGGCGAGGGCGCGAATTGGCCGTAAGGATGCTCGGCCGGGCGCGGCGCGCCGAAATCGGGCTGCGGCGCATAGGCGGGCGCCGTCTGCGGCGTGTAGCCGGGCGTCGGCGGAGCGGGCGGGGGCGGCGCAGCGGGGCGCGGAGGCGGACGGCGTCCGCCGGGATTGGGCTGGAACACGGTGCGGTCGCCGCCCGGAGGACCGAAAGGATTGTCCTTGTCGCTCATCTCTTATCCTCCCGAATGGCCCAGAGCTCGAGCTCGAGGTCCGGCCAATCGCCGGAGAAATGCAGGCCGATCGCGGCGGCGACGCTGAAATCGGCCCAGAGCGGACTCTTCTTGTCGATGTAGAAATACACATGGTCGCCGAGTAGCCGAATCTGCGGCGGCGGCGAAGGCCGATGCACGATCGGCACGCCGGGGAGATTGTAATGCACGATCTCGTTCATGCGCGTGTCGGGACCGATCTTCAGCAGATTGGGAAACTGCATCTGAATCTCGGTGAGCGGGCGACGCGAGGCGACCTCGAGATAGAAGGAGGCGTTCTGGAACAGCGAGCGATCCTTGATCGGCGATTTGAACGCGTTGGGCGCGAGCTGCTGCAGCTCGAGGCGAATGGCGCGATGATCGGCGTCCTTGCTGAGGAAGTCCTGCAGATCGCGCAGCACCGGCTCGAAAGTGCTCTTCAGATTGTCGTGATCGTAGGCGCGATAGCTCGGCGCGCGGCGGTCGCTGGCGCAGAAGGTGGCGAGCTCCCCGGCGAGCGAGACGAGAAACACATAGAGCCGCTCGGGATGCAGATGATTGGCCGTATGCTCGAAATGCTGGAGCGCCGGTATCGCGCGATTGAGCGTCTGCAGCAGCAGATAATCGCGATTTTGGAGGCCGCCGCCGGCGGTGGGATCGGCGGCGTAGCGGGCGATGGCGTCGAGCTTGTTCTCGATCCAGCCGATGACGCGATTGAGCCAGCCGACGACGACGTCATGCGCGCGGCAGACGAGCACTGTGGGCGCGAATTCCGGATCGAGCAGGATCGCGCCATTCTCGAGCTTCACGATGCGCGCGACGGGGAGGTTGTTGTAGCCGCGCTTGCGCTCGCTCTCGAGATGCAGCTCCATCCGCGGATGCGCGACCTCTATCTCCTCCTCGCTGCGCAGCTCGGAAGTGGAGTCGATGAAAGTCTCGGAGGCGTGGAAATAGCGGCTGGCCGAGACGCTGTCGCGCCGCGCCACCTCGCGCGTGTTGGGCGAGGCCTCGGGAAAGGCGAGCCAGACGATGCGATTGGCGATCTTGTCGTCGATCGGCAGAGGCTCGGGCAATTCCTCCTTGCCCTCGAGCTGGAAGGGCGTGCCGTCCTGCATCACGCCCCAGGCGGCCTCGAGCCCGAATTTGCCGCGCTGCGCGAGGCCATGGTCGATGTCGAGGCGGGAGAAGCCCCAGGAGAAGGGCGCGAGATGGCGCGTGCGGGCCGTCGTCGCCCATTCGAGATAGCGGTCGCCCTGCTGGAAGTGGTGCGGGCGCAGGAACAATCCTTCGCTCCACACGACCTTGCTGCGCCAAGACATTTGCTCCCCCTGTTATTTTTATTTCCGGGCGTCGGCCCGGTCGTAGCAGTCGGCGAAATTGCGCATGAAGGCGTCGGCGAGCTTGTCGCCGGAGCGCGGGCTCATCGCCGTCCAGCGCTCGACATAGCGGTCCCAGAGGCGCGCCTTGCGCGAGCCGACGAGCGAGGCGATGCCTGAATCCTTGCCCTGCGCTTTCTCGAGGCTCGCCGGATCGAGACTGTCGCTCAACATGCGCACCGCCTCCTGCATGGCGGCGTAGGTGCGCAGCTCATGCGCCTTCACATCGACGAAGGCCTGGGCGAAGGCGGGACCGGCGGAGAGATAGCCCGGCCGCGGCGCCCCGAGGACGATGCGCAGCGCCTCTTCCGTCGTCGGCGCGAATTTCAGCGGGTTGTTGCCCTGCGCCTCGATGATCGTATGGCTGGCGCTGCGCGTGAGCCGCTTGGCCTCGGCGCGGGCGCGTAGCAATTGCCGCGTCTCCTCGGCGATGAGGCGCGTCAGCGCGCCGAGCTGCTCGCCCAATTGCGCCGGCGTCGCGCCCGCGAAAGGCTGCTCCGGCAATCCGAGCGCGCGCGCAAAGCTCGCCAGAAACTCGGAATAGGCGCCGTCCACCCCCGGCGCGGCGGGAGCGGGCGCCGGCGGCACGACAGCGACGCGCGGCGGCGGAGCGGGCGCGACGGCGATCGATGGCGGGGCGGGAGGCGCCGAAGGAGGAGGCGGCGCCCAGTCCACCACCGGCGTGGACATTGTCTCACGCATCGGCGGCGCGGAAGGAGGCGGCGACGCGCCCCATATATCGTCGGAGGCGGGCGGCGCAGGCGCGACGAGCGGAGCGGCCTCGGGCGGCGCAGGCGCGAGGCCCCAAATCGAAGCCGGTTCGCCCGCGGGCTCCGTGGACGGGCGCCGCGGCGTCGGCGTCATCGGCGTCGGCGCGTCGGCGACATGATCGATCCAATCGACATGCGGCGTCGGATCGAGTCGACGCGGATCGAGCGATCGCGGATCAATCGGCGGCGGCGCCGGCTCCGAAGAGCTCCAGAAATCATCATAGGACGGCGCCGGCGGCGTCGCCGAGACCGCAGCGGTCTCGAGCGCGGGCGCGTCGCCCTCCACATGCACGACGACCACATATTCGCCGATATAGAGGCGATCGCCGTCGCGCAGCCGATAGGGGGACTGGACGCGCGTTTCGGGATGATTGACGAAAGTCCCGTTCATCGAGACGTCGGTGAGATAATAGCAGCCGTCGCGCGGGGCGATCTCGCAATGGCGTCCCGAGATGAAATGGTTTTCGTCCGGCAGGCACCAGTCGAGATGCTGATTGCGGCCGATGTCGACGCTGCGGCGGCCCTCCGCGACATAGGTCAGCGGGCCGCCGTCCGGCCGCCGGCTGAAATTCTCGATGGTCAATGTCAGGCGCATTCCCCGATGGCTCCCCCCGCGCGCGACTCGCCCGCGCCTCGCAGCCTCACGACCGGCCGATATCGCCGACGGCGCAGCGCAGCGCCGCCTCGATCCATTCGACCTGCGCGGCGTCGCGGCGATCGGCCGACAGCGCGCCGACAGCGATCAGCACGGCGCCGCGCGCCGCCTGCGCCGTCGCCTGCGGCGGCGGCTCGATAAACTGGGCCGGATTGGACGAGACATTGCCTCCCGACCATCCCGCCGCCTGGGCGACCCAGGCCGCCGCGAGCGATTTTCGCGCCTGCGTCGCCTCGTCGAGCGCGCGTCGCCGCCGCGCCTCGCTCGGCTCCGTGACCCATTCGTCCGCCGCCTGCAGGCAGCGCAGCGAGACGGCGTCGTCCGGTGCGGTCTGGCGCACGCAGCGCGCGGCCCACCACACCGCCTCGCGCCGTGCGAGCAGATAGGCGCAATAGGACAGAGCCGCGCGCCGCTCTCCCTCTTTCGTCAAGCGGGAGACGAAAGCGGCGGAGGGCTCGTCGCAGCTCTCCACCCCGACGTCGACCTCCGCAGTGGGAAAGGCGGCGTAGAGGTCTCGCACCGTGGCGAAGCGGATCTTGCTCGACGCGGTCAAAAACGCCCCCTTCAGTTCAAGTCGATCTTGGTCGCCGACAAAGCGATGATCGTCGAGCTGATCTCGATCTTGCTCGGCGTGAGCTTGATCGAGCTCGCGCCCGTTTGCAGCGTGATGGTGTCGCCGAGCGATTCGATCTTTATGCTCTGATCGACGGTCGTCGCATCCTTGCCGCCATGAATCGTCGTCGCGCGCGAGCCCGATTGCAGCGTCAGCTCGTCGCCGCCCTGCTTCAGAGTCGTCTTGCGCGAGGCGCCGCCGCCCGAGAAAGCCTCGCCGATCTCGACGGTCTGCGAATTGCGGATCACCACCTGATGATCCTTCTCGGCGTGCATGCGGATCTTCTCGGAGCTCTTCTTGTCCTCGAACATGAATTCATTGTAGCCGCCATGGCCCTTCGAGGAATCGGATTTGATCCCCGACTGCGTGTTGTTTTCCGGCAGCTTGTAGGGGAATTTATTGCCGCCATTATAAACGGCGCCGACGACGATGGGCTTGTCGGGATCGCCCTCGAGAAATTCGACGACCACCTCCATGCCGATGCGCGGAATGAATTGCGCGCCCCAGCCGGGTCCGGACCAGAGCTGCGCGACGCGCATCCAGCAGGAGCGCTTGTCCTCGCGGTCCCAATGGAAGCGCACCTTGATCATCCCGTGGCCGTCGGGATCGGTGTCGATCTCCTCGCTGTCGGCGTCCTTGCCGCGCGCGACCACCTTGGCGGTCTGCGGCCCATGGACGAGCGGCCGCGGCGTCACGATGGGCGCGCGGAAAACGCGGTCCGCCGGCTGCAGCTCGTAATTGCCGTGATAGGGCTGCCCATCGACGACGCCGGAGGAGCGAAACGCCTCGTCGGCGAAATGATGCGAGCAGCGGATGACGAGATATTGCTTGTTCTCCGCCTGCGTCGGATGGCGGCCGAGCGCGGCGAGCCCGCCGGGAAAGAGATTGGCGGCCTGGCCCGAGCCGTAGCGGCGATAGTCGATCGCCTGCTCGGCCTCCAGCCGGGCGTCCGCATAGAGCCGGCCGTCGCTCGTCTTCTCATATTTGCCGGGATAGTCGTAATATTCGTAGGTCGTCGCCTTCGCGTAGCGCTCGGAGCCCTGGGCGTTGGTCTTGAGATTGGCGCCCGGCTCGCGAAACGCATAGTCCCGCAATTCGATCTTGCCGGTGCGGAAACGGCGCTCCGACGACCAGGAGAACAGCCCCTGCTCCTGTTGCGTCAGTCCGGCGAGCGCATTGGCGAAGGCGATGGAGGCCCCGCCCGCGATCGGCTCGTGCGACGAGCGCGAATCCGCCAAAACGAGCTTGTGCGCGCCGTCCGAATGCTTGAAGTAGTAATAGATTCCGTGCTGCTCCATGAGACGCGAGACGAAATCGAAATCCGTCTCTCGATATTGCACGCAATAGTCGAGCTCGGGATAGCTGCGCTTGGTCGCATCCTCGATCGAGACATTGCGCTCGCCGAGCACGTCGGTGACGATCGTCATCGCCGTCTTGCGATGAAAGATCCGGCAATTGGTGGCGCGCGTCAGCAGCCAGAAGGCCGGCCGCAGAACGAAACGATAGACGAAGAGGTCCTCATAGGAGCCGATCGCCTGCGCCTCCGCCACGATCCCGCTGAAAAAGCGCTTCGGCCGGTCGAGCAGCGTGAAGGCGACAGTGCATTCGCGCCCGAGCAATTGATCGAAATCGATGTTCCCGTCGACGCTCACGGCCTCGACTCGAAACTCGAAGAGCTCGCTCAACCCTTCGGTCGCGTCCAACGCCGTGATCGCCAGTCTGTCCTTTCCCAAAGGAGTGGACAGGACCGCGATGCGGCCTTCCTGACTCAAAAAATCAGCCATCGTGTGTCCGAATCTCGAAACAACCTAGAAAGCCAAACGGGCAAGCCCTTGACGATACGTAACGGCAAAAATAGTGTCGAGAGGTATTTTTGTGATGGGGACGACATATTGCGACGCAAGGCTCATCTCGCATTGCTTCTGTCGCTCGCTGCCGCGTCCCTCTCGTGGACAAAGTGCCGAGCCGATGACGCGCCGGCCTATTCCGCAACGGATATCGTTCGGCGTTTCGCTTCCGAGCCCTCCTTCGGCGCGGCGCGATCCATCTGCATCGGCGCAGCGACGGATTGCGGCGCCGATGCGCCGAAAGCCGCGCAGGACGAGGCCTTCGACCTCGAAGTGACATTCGAGCTCGGCTCCGAACGGCTGACCGCCGGCGCGCGCAAGAATTTGGACGAATTCGCCAAGGCGCTGCGCGATCCCGCGCTCGCCGCGCGGCGTTTCCACGTCGATGGGCACACTGACGGGCGCGGGCGCGACGAGATGAATCGGCGCCTCTCGCAAAGACGCGCCGAGTCGGTGCGCAACTATCTGGTTTCGGCGGGCGTCGATCCGGCCCGCCTCGACGCGCAGGGCTATGGAAAGACGCGGCCGAAGGTGAATGATCCGCTCGATCCGGCCAATCGCCGCGTCGAAACGCGCGCGGCGGATTGAGCGGCCATGGCGATCGTCGATCCCGCGCTGTTGTCGTCGCCGGTCACGGAAACGGACCCCTGCGGCCCCGATCTCGACGAGAGCGGCGACGCCGCCTTCATGAATTTCTTCGCCTTCGCGCCGTTTCAACTTCCCGACACCTTCTTTACCGACGGTCGACCCTTCGATCCGACCGCCAATGAATTCCGAGAGGCCACAGAATATATTCCGGCGATGCTCGCCGATGTGATGAAGCGCACACGCGATCTGCGCCTCATGGTTTTTCTGGGGCGTCTAGCGATACTCAAGCGCAACCTCGACGAGTTCGTCGACACGGTCGCAGCCATGGCGACGCTGCTGGAGCGCCATTGGGAGGCGGTGCATCCGCGGCCCCGCGACGGCTCGGTGAAGGCGCGCGCCGATATTCTCGACGAGCTCGACGCCTCTGTCGTGACGATCTCGCTGCAATTCGTCACCCTCCACTCCGATCGCCGCAAGGGCAATATCGCCTACCGCTCCACCGTGCTCGCCGAGCAGGAGAAAGCGACCGAAGGCGGCGAGGGCTCCGAGAAGCCCGCCGGCGGCCGCATAGCGGCGATGACGCAAGAGCAGATCGCGCGCGCCCTCGCCGACGCCGGCGAGGAAACCGTCGGCGCGACGCGCGCGAGCTTTCGGCGTCTCGAAGCGGCGCTGAAGACGATTCGCGCGCGCTTCGCCGAGCACACGAGCGGCGCGGAAACGCCGGAATTCGGCCAGTTGCTGAAGGTCGTCGGCGGCGTGCTGGCCTTCTTCTCGCTCGCCTTTCCCGACCCGACCGCCCCCGAGCCGCAAGAGGGAGAGGAGGGCGAGAGCGGCCTCGACGCCCCGCGCGGGGCCATCGCCTGCGCCGCTCACGCGCGTCGCGCGCTGGAGGCGGCGAAAGACTATTTCTGCCTCTACGAGCCCTCCAATCCCGCGCTCCCGCTCGTCGCGCAGGCGATCGGACTGCAAGGCAGGACATTCATCGAGGTGCTCGCCGCCCTGCTGCCCGATCGGCACGCCTATGCGCAATTCGCGATCGGCGGCGAGCAACCCTTCAAGCTCGCCGTCGCGCCGCTCGGCGAGATGACGCCGACCCGCGCGGAATATTTCGACGAGCGCCAAACGCCGCGCAAGACGCGCCGCCGCGTGGAGCGGCCCGCGCCGATCGAAGCGCGGGAGCCGATCGTGGAGGCGCCGATCGAAGACGAGACGCCGATCGCGGAGGAAGCGATCGCGCCGGCGGACGCGAGCCCCGAGGAGACGATCGGAGCCGATCCGCCGCCGGTCGAGGCGCCCGCGCCGCTCGTCGTCGCGGAGCCCGAGCTCGAGGAAATCGAATACGAGGAGATCGAGGAATACGAAGCCGCCGCGCCGAGCTTTGCGGCGACGACGCGCGCGCAGGCCTTGCTGCTGCTCGACGATATCGCGCGCTATTTTCGTCTCGCCGAGCCGTCGAGCCCCATTCCCTGCCTGATCGATCGCGCGCGCGCGCTCGCCGACAAGGACTTCATAGCGGTGCTCGGAGCCGTGTTCGAACGCGAGAATGCCTATTGATCGTCGTAAAATCGCCATGAGGCGGCTCGACCGTGCCTCGATTCAACGCGGTCCGAAGAAAGCTCCGACGATCGCGCGACGCGCGAGAGCGAACGCGCCCTGTCCAATGGCTTGACAGAACACGAACGCTCGGTTTCTCTATCGCGAATTGATGAAGTCGCTTAACTGGGATTATTGTACATGGCGAAGATGAGTGGGCAAAAGTTCATCGCGCGCAATCGGCCCCCGCGAGTCCAAATCGAATATGTCGATCCGACCGCCGATGAGAAGGTCGAGCTTCCGTTCGTGATGGGCGTGCTGGCCGATCTGTCCGGCAATTCGCCCGGGCACGGCAAGGAAGACTTCGACAAGGGAACGGCGGCGAGCCGCAAGTTCGTCGAATTCGACATGGACAATTTCGACGAGCGCATGAGCTCGGAGCACGGCGTTCGGCCGGGCGTCAGCTTCCATGTCGAAAACAAACTGACCGAGCAATCGGGCGAGAAATTGAGCGTGAAGCTCGATTTCAAGAGCATGGCCGATTTCAGTCCCGCCGCCGTCGCCAAGCAGGTGCCGATTCTCGCCGAGCTGCTCGAAGCGCGGCAGAAGCTCGCCAATCTGCGCGTCTATATGGACGGCAAGGACGCCGCCAACCAGCAATTGCGGACTCTGCTGAAAGACCCGCAGAAGATGGAGGCGTTGAAGGAATTTCTCGCCGCGACGCATTCCGGCGACAAATAATCGAGGCGCGAAATGACGACAGAGCTCTCCCAGACCGAAGCCGCCGTCTCCGCGACCGGCGGCGAACTCGACGAATTTCTCCAATCGCTGAAGCAGAGCTTCAAGCCGCCGAAAGAAGAATCTGCGGCGCGGGAGCAGAACGCCCGCGTCCAGGACGCCATCTCCATCTTCGTCGATCAGGCCTTGTCCAACACGGACGCCGTGATCAAGGACGATGTGCTCGACACGATCGAGCGGCTGATCGCCTCGATCGACGAGAAGCTGACGGCGCAGCTCAACGAGATCATCCACGCCGAGGAGTTCCAGAAGATCGAGAGCGCTTGGCGGGGGCTGCATCACCTCGTCTATAGCTCGGAGACCGACGCCACGCTGAAAATCCGCGTGCTGAACATCTCCAAGACCGAGCTCTATCAGCACCTCAAAGATTATCCCAAGGCCAAATGGGACCAGAGCGAGCTCTTCAAGAAAGTCTATGAAGAGGAATATGGACAGCTCGGCGGCCAGCCCTATGGCGCGCTCGTCGGCGACTATTATTTCAGCCATCATCCGACCGATGTGCAGCTGCTGCGTGATCTCTGCAAGATCGCGGCGGCCGCCCATGCGCCCTTCATCTCCGCCGCCGATCCGAGCCTGATGCGCATGGACAGCTGGAACGAGCTGTCCAATCCGCGCGACATCGGCAAAGTGTTCGACACGCCGGAATATGCGGCCTGGAAGAGCCTGCGCGATTCGGAAGACGCCAAATATCTCGGCCTGACGCTGCCGCGCGTGCTGGCGCGTCTGCCCTATGGAGCCGCGTCCGAGCCGGTCGAGGAGTTCGGCTTCGAGGAGGACACCGACGGCCACAAGGGCGAGAATTACGCCTGGATGAATTCCGCCTATGCGATGGCGGCGAACATCACCCGCGCCTTCAAGGAGCACGGCTGGTGCTCGCGCATTCGCGGCGTCGAATCGGGCGGCGAGGTCGAGGATCTGCCGACCCATACTTTCCCGACCGACGATGGCGGCGTCGATCTGAAATGCCCGACGGAGATCGCCATCAGCGACCGCCGCGAGGCGGAGCTGGCCAAAGCGGGCCTGATGCCGCTCATCCACCGCAAGAACACCGACCGCGCGGTGTTCATCGGCGCGCAATCGCTGGCGCGCCCCAAGGAATACAACAATGATCCGGACGCCACCGCCTCCAGCAATCTGGCGGCGCGGCTCCCCTATATGTTCGCAGTGTGTCGCTTCGCACATTATTTGAAGGTCATGGTGCGCGATAAGATTGGCTCCACCAAGGAGAAGGAGGAGCTGCAGAGATGGTTGCAGAATTGGATCGTCCAATATGTCGACGGCGACCCGACCAATTCGTCCGACGAGGTCAAACGCAAGAAGCCTCTCGCCGGCGCGAAGATCACCATCGTCCCGAATGAGGAAAATCCAGGATATTATTCCGCGACATTCGAGTTGCGGCCACATTATCAACTCGAAGGCATGAATATCGGAATGCGCCTCGTGTCTCGTCTCCCGATCAAATAGGGACGATGCGAGGAACGCCTTTCGCGGTTTCACGCATCGATCATTCGAACCGGATCATAAGGATATAGACAATGGCTACCGATATTTTCATCAAGTTCAGCCCCAAGGTCGAAGGCGAGTCCACCGACTCCAAGCACAAGGGCGAGATCGAGATCATGAGCTATGGATTCGGCGTGACCAATCAGGGCACGTCGTCTCACGGCGGCGGCGCCGGCGCCGGCAAGGCGGATTTCCAGGATCTCCATTTCACCAAATCGGTCGACAAATCCTCGCCCAATCTGCTGAAATTCGCCGCCGAAGGAAAGCATTTCGAGGAGACGCTGATCACCGTCCGCAAAGCCGGCGGCGGCCAGCAGGAATATCTCAAGATCACGCTCAACGACGTGTTCATCACCTCCTTCCACAGCGACGGCCACAGCGGCGCGGTGCCGACGGAGAGCTTCACGCTCAACTTCACCAAGGTGAAGCTCGAATACAGCCCGCAAAAGGCCGACGGCTCGCTCGACCCGAGCATCAGCGGCGGTTACGATGTGAAGGAAAACAAGTCGTTCTGATGGATGACGTGTCGGCGGCCGTCGCGCGACGAGGCCGCCGACCGCACAGCGCTTTGCGCGCCGGTCGGCGCGCCGATCCGGGACGCCGCGCGGGAAAAGCTCCATGACCTTCGCGTCGACGACAAGCGTCCAGCCGGCCGACCGGCTCAGCCCGCCCCTCATGCATGTGTTTCGCGCCGCGCATCGCGACCGCCGCGAGCAGGCGCGCGAGACGGCGCGGCGGCAGGCTCTCGCCCGCGACGGCGCAGCGCCGGAGCCGGAGCGCAAGACGCGGCCGCAGCGCGCCCCGATCAACGAGCAGGAGCTGAAGACCGAGGTCGAGCACGACGTCGCCGCGCTGATGAATCATGTCGCGATGGATTCGACCGTCGATCTCGAATCCTTTCCGCGCGTGCGCGGCTCCATTCTCAATTACGGCTTCCCCGATCTCGCCAATCGCACGATGGACGAATTGGAGGCCCGCGATCTCGACGGCGAGATCATCGCCGTGCTGAAGCAATATGAGCCGCGCCTCATTCCCGGAACCGTGCGCGTGACGCGCGACCGCTCGCCCGAGGCGCTTCAAGAGATCCGCTATATCGTCGACGGTCATCTCCTCTGCCAACCGCTGAACGTCCCGATCGAATTCGTCGCCAAATTCGAGGAAACGACGGGCAAGCTGCATTTCACGCGGCGCTGATCGATGAACCGCGAATTTCTCGATCTCTATAATCGCGAGCTCGATCTCTTCTATGAGCACGCCGCCGAATTCGCGGAAGAATATCCCGAGATCGCCAAACGCCTCGGCGGGCTCATCCGCGACCGCGCCGATCCGATGGCCGCCGGCCTCTTGGAAGGCGCGGCCTTTCTGGCGGCGCGCGTGCAATTGAAGATCAAGCACGAGTTTCCGGAATTCGCCAATAATCTCCTGGAGCAGCTGGTTCCGCATTATCTCGCGCCGACGCCCTCCGCCCTGCTGGTGAAAGCGCTGCCGCAATATGGCGACTCGGCGCTCGCAGATGGGCGCTTGTTCCCGCGCGGCTCGCAGATCGACGCGACCTATGTCGAGGCCGATAAGGAGATCGCCTGCCGCTATACGCTGACCGCGCCGATCCGGCTCTGGCCCTTCTACATAAAATCCGCGGAATATTACACGAGCGCCGCCGCACTGCAGCCGCTCAAGATCAATGTGCGTCGCGAGACGATCGCGGGCATGCGCATCACGCTCGTCGTCGCCGCGACGTCGGAACCCGCCGATGACGCGCGCGAGAAGGCCGCGCCTCCCCAGCCCTGGTCATTGTTCAGCGACAATAAGGCGACCGAGCTGCCCTTCTATCTCGCCGGCGCGGAGGCGCACGCCAATGCGATCTACGAGCAGATCTTCGGCCATTGCACGGGCGTGTGGTTCCGCTATGTCGACGCCAACAACGACGCGACGGTGATCGAGGCGCCGAAGGATTGTCTCCGCCAGCTCGGCATGGACGAAGAGGAATCGCTGCTGCCGCGCGACGACCGCATCTTCCGCGGCTTCGACCTGCTGCATGAATATTTCATGTTCTCGCGAAAGTTCCTGGGCTTCGAGCTCGCGCTCGACCGCGCGAAAGTGACGAGCCGCCTGCCCGCACGCGTGATCGACATCGTCTTCGGCTTCGACGAGGTCAACACCGCGCTCGCCGCCAGCGTGCAGAAGGACATGTTCGCGCTCTATGCGGCGCCGGCGGTCAATCTCTTCGAGATGGCGACCGACCGCGTTTCCATCAAAGCCAATCAGCACGAATATCACATCGTTCCCGACAAGAGCCGCTATCTCGATTATGAGCCGCATCGGCTCGTCGACGTCTTCGCGCATTTTCCCGGCAGCGCCGAGAAGCGCCCGGTGCGGCCGCTCTACGCCTCCTCGACCGATCTGCGCGAGAAGAATGCGTTGCAATACACGATTCGTCGCGCGCCGCGCCGGCGAACCATCGAGGAGAAGCGCTATGGGCCGGCAGGCGATTATTTCGGCACGGATCTCTTCATCTCGCTGAGCGACACCGGCTCCTTGTCGGAGGAGACCGCCGGCGTCATCGAGTTGAGCGTGCGCGCCTTGTGCTCGAACCGGCATTTGCCCGAGCATTTGCCGATCGGGCAGAACCGCGTGGATTTTCGTCTCACCGACGATGTCGAGCTCGATCTCGTCTGCGTCGCCGGCCCGACGCGACCCGGCGAGCCCATCGTCTCCTATCAGCGACGCCGCGCCGAGACCTCGCATACGGGAACCGTCTCCTGGCGGCTCATCAATATGCTGAGCCTCAACCATCTCGGCCTCACCGAACGCGAGGCGGGCGACAATGCGCGCGCGCTGCGCGAAATATTGACGACCTTCACCGAGCCCAATGACGCCGCCGGCGAAAGGCGCGTGCGCGGCGTGCTGTCGGTGGAGAGCCGGCCGGTGGTCAGGCGCATTCGTTGCGGCGGCGGCGTCGGTCCGGCGCGCGGCACGGAGGTCACCGTCACTCTGGACGAGAAGGCCTTCGAGGGAACCGGCGCTTTTCTGCTCGGCGCGATTCTCGACCGCTTCTATTGCGAATACGCCGCCTTCAACCATTTCACGCAGCTCGTCCTGCGAACGAATGAGCGCGGCGAGATCATGCGTTGGCCGGCGCGGCTCGGCGCGCGGAGGGCGCTTTGAGCTATTTCGAAAGAATGAAGCGCGAGCCCTGGCGCTTCGACTTTCTCGACATGATGCGCCGCGTCGAGCGCAGCCTCGGCGAGCGGCTCGACGGCGACAGCGTCTTCGCGCATCCGCGCCCGCGCATCGGCGACAGCGCCACACGGCGCGACGAGGTCGTGCGCCTGCGCACGGAGGAATTCGCGAAAGAGGTCGCGGTCTCCTTCGGCCAGGAGGCCTGGATGGCCTTTCCCGGATCGACGCTGCGCGAGATCACGCCGCGCTGGAACAGGCCGCTTCCTCCCGCCGAGAGGCTCGCGCGAGCGGAGACGCCGGCGGATCGCGTGCATATCGTCTCGGCCTTTCTCGGCCTGCTCGGCCCGCAGGGGCCGCTGCCCTATCATTTGACGGAAGAAGCCTACGCCTTCGTGCAGGCCGAGGATCCGTCCTTCGTCCATTTCCTCGATCTCTTCAACAATCGCTTCATCCAATTGTTCTTCCGCGTTTGGGCCGATTCGCGTCCCATCGTGCAGGCCGACCGACCGGAATATGATCGCTTCGGCGCCTATGTGACCTCCATGGTCGGCGTCGGCTCGCAAGCCTTCGACACCACGCGAGCTTTCGAGACCACGCCGGCAAAGCATGGCGGCGAGCGTCGCGAGACCTTCATACCGGAAGGCGTCGGGCTCTATGCGGGACTGCTCGGCTGCCAAGTCAAATCCGCCTCGCGCCTGCGGCAGGCGATCCGCGGCATGCTTCGCGTCGAGACCGAAATCGACGAGTTCATCGGCTCATGGCTCGAATTCGACGAGACGGAGCGCTCCATCCTCGGCGGACGCAACAGCACGCTCGGAACGGATTTTCTCGTCGGCGCTGCGTCGTTCAGCGTGCAGGACAAGATCCGCATCCGCCTGTTCGTCGCCGATATGGCGCAATATCGGAAGTTCCTGCCGATCGGCGACGATTGCGACCGGCTGGTCGATATTTTGTTCTTCTATGTCGGCGACGAGCTCGATTGGGATGTCGAGCTCGCCGTGCCGGCGCGCTGCGTCGAGCCGATCCGGCTCACATCCGGCTCCGCCGCGGGGCCGGCCGGCGGCGCGCGTCTCGGCTGGACGAGCTGGCTCGTCGACGAGGGCGCATCGAAGAAAGACGGCTATCGAGCCGACGCGCGCTTCCAACCGGCGGAGCGCAAAAGGCGCGAGCGCGAAACAGCCAGACGCGAGGCGGAGGCGATCAAATCATGACCGACATTGGACTCGAGACAGTCACCGGCAAGCTCAATCTCGTCGGATTCGAGACGATCGCCAAAGCGCATCGCCAAGCGAAAAGCCTCGGCAATCGCTATGTGGAGCTCGCCCATTGGCTGCTGCACATGCTCGAGAAGACCGGCTCCGACGTCGATATCGTCGCCGATCATTTCAATCTCGATCGCGCCAAGCTGCTCATCGATGTGGAGCGCGCCATCGATGGCCTGACGCCGAGCCAGACCGAGACGCCCTATTATTCCGGCGCGGTGATCGAGGCGCTCGACCGCGGCTGGCACTATTCCACGCTCTTCTTCGCCGAGGCGCAGATTCGCACCGGCCATGTGCTCGTCGGCGTGCTGAAGACCGAAAGGCTGCGCACTGCGCTGCTCGCGGTCTCGCGCGAATTCGGCAAGATCGCCGTCGATGCGCTGCTCGACGAGCACAAGAAGATTCTCTCGCGCTCGGACGAGGAGAATCTGCGCCCCATCGACGGCAGCGGCCTCGCGCCGGCGAACGGCGGCGGCGCCGCGGGCGAGACGCGCGGCCAGACTGCGCTCGATCGCTTCTCGCAGGATTTGACCGCGCGAGCGCGCTCCGGCGAAATGGACCGCATATTGGGCCGCGACGAGGAGATAAGAAAAATCGTCGATGTGCTGATGCGCCGCCGGCAGAATAATCCGATTCTCACCGGCGAGGCGGGCGTCGGCAAGACGGCGGTTGTGGAAGGTTTCGCGCAGGCGATCGTCTCCGGCGACGTGCCGCCGCCCTTGCGCGGCGTCACTCTGCGCGCGCTCGATGTCGGGCTGCTGCAGGCCGGCGCCTCGATGAAGGGCGAGTTCGAGCAACGGCTGCGCTCCGTCATCGACGAAGTGCAGAAATCGCCCAAGCCGATCATTCTCTTCATCGACGAGGCGCATACGCTGATCGGCGCCGGCGGCGCCGCCGGCACGGGCGACGCCGCCAATCTGCTGAAGCCGGCGCTCGCGCGCGGAACGCTGCGCACCATAGCCGCGACCACCTGGAGCGAATATCGGCAATATTTCGAGAAGGACCCGGCGCTGACGCGGCGCTTCCAGCCGATCCAGATCGACGAGCCGGACGCCGCGCGCGCCGCCGCAATGCTGCGCGGCATTCTCGCGCCGATGGAAAAGCACCATGGCGTGCGCATCTCCGACGCCGCCGTCACCGCCGCCGTCACATTATCGCAGCGCTATATTCCGGCGCGGCAATTGCCGGACAAGGCGGTGAGCCTGCTCGACACGGCGAGCGCCCGCGTCGCCATCAGCCAATCGACGACGCCCGCCGCCATCGCCGACAAGCGCGTCGAGATCGACCATCTCACGCAGGAGAAGGCGTCGCTGCTCGCCGATCGCGATCTCGGCGCGGACACGCGCGCGCGGGTGAATGAGATCGACGATGCGATAGCGGCGGCGAAGGACAGGCTCGGCCTGCTCGAGAGCGCTTGGAGCCAAGAGAAATCCATCGTCGACGAGGTGCGGTCGCTGCGCGAGATTCTCGCCCAGACGCCGGATGAAGACGCGCAGGAGAGCGAGCGCGCCAAGCTCGGGGAAAAGCTCGGCGCATTGTCCGCGCTCGATCCCGAGACGCGCGCTATTTATCCTCATGTCGACGAGCAGGCGGTGGCCGCCGTCGTCTCCGATTGGACCGGCATTCCGGTCGGGCGCATGGTCAAGGATGAGATCGAGAACATCCTCCGCCTGCCGGAGATATTGAACAAGCGCGTCGTCGGCCAGAGCCATGGTCTCGCGATGATCTCCAAGCGCATCGAGACCAATCGCGCGCGGCTCGACAATCCCAATAAGCCGATCGGCGTCTTCATGCTGTGCGGCCCGTCCGGCGTCGGCAAGACCGAGACGGCGCTGGCGCTCGCCGAAGCCATCTATGGCGGCGAGCAGAATATCATTACCATCAACATGTCGGAGTTTCAGGAGGCGCACACCGTCTCGACGCTGAAGGGCGCGCCTCCCGGCTATGTCGGTTATGGCGAGGGCGGCCGGCTCACCGAGGCCGTGCGGCGCAAGCCTTACAGCGTCGTGCTGCTCGACGAGATCGAGAAAGCGCATCCCGACGTGCATGAGATTTTCTTCCAAGTCTTCGACAAGGGACAAATGGAAGATGGTTCGGGGCGGCGCATCGACTTCAAGAACACGCTTATCATCCTCACTTCCAATGTCGGCACCGATCTCATCATGGAGCTCGGCGCCGATCCCGCTTATCACGACGATCCCGAAGCGCTCGCCGCCGCGCTGCGGCCGGAGCTGCAACGCGTGTTTCCGCCGGCGCTGCTCGGGCGCATCGTCGTCATTCCCTATTTCCCGCTGTCGCCGGATATGCTGTCCGGCATAGTGCGGCTGCAATTGAATCGCATCGGCAAGCGCATCGAGGAGAATCACAAGGCGGCTTTCGTCTATGACGACGCCGTGGTCGATCACATCGTCGCGCAATGCAATGATCCGGATTCGGGCGGGCGCATCATCGACAACATCATCACCAACACGCTGCTGCCCTCGCTCTCGCGCGAATTTTTGAAACGCTCGCTGGCGAAGGAGGAATTGCGCGAGGCGCGGGTGACGGTGGCGGACGGCGCCTTCGGATATGAGTGGGGGTGAGCGTCGTCGGATTCGCCCGGCAGGCATTTTGTCGGGCGAGGAAGTTTTCCCTCCAATGGCGTGGGAGCGCATTTCTCGGCGCAAAACGTCGGCCGCGCGCTTAAATTCGGTCCGCGTCGCTCTCGAATGCGATCCGACGAATCCGCGCCACGCCCGACAACGCTCCAGGTCGGGATCGAGACTCCGTTGCCCTAAAATCGACGCAATTGAGAAACTATTTGAACACATAACAGCCATCAGTGAGACGTGCGCGTCAGGGACGAGAGTTCGTGAGAGACAGACAAATCAGCGCATTGGCTCTGCTGGCTTGCGTCCTGCTCGGGAAGGCCACCGCGTTCGCACAATCGGAGCCCCCGGCGCCGCAATCCGAATTGGAGCGTCTGGCGGCTCATGTCCGCACGCATCCGACCGATTACGAGCAGACTTTCACCTATATTCGGCTCGCGACCGAGCTGCATGACGAAGCCGCGATCGGCGCGCTCGAGCGTTTGCTCATGTACAATCCCGGCCTCGGCCTGGCGCGCAAGGAGCTCGGGTTTCTCTATGCGCGGATCGGCGCCGCGCAGAGCGCCGTGTCCAATCTTCGCGCGGCGTTGAAATCGTCCGATCTCGATCCCGCGCAAAAAGCGCAGATCGAGGCGCAGCTTCCCGATATAGAGAGACAGACGCAGGCCAGCCGATTCTCGGGAAGCCTGCAAATCGGCGTGCGGACGCAATCCAACGCCGCCTATCTTCCGTCGAGCGGCCTCTTCGACGTCGGCGGCGTGCAGTCGTTCGGCGGCGTGACGGGCCGCCAGTCCGACGCCAACACATTCGAGCAGGCGCAGATCGCGCATGATTATGATTTCCAGACTCAGCGCGGCGACATGCTCGAAACGCGCGGGATGGCCTATGCGACGCAGCAATTCTCGCTGTCGCAATATAATGTCGCCTTGTTCTCGCTCTCGGTCGGACCCCGCTTCGCGCTGCCGGAGATCGCGCCCGGCCTCACGGTGAAGCCCTATGTCGCCGGCTCCGCTTCGCTCGTCGGCAATCTGAATTATCTCAACACCGGCGGCGCCGGCGTCGGCCTGCGCCAGACGTTCGGGAACCGGCTCACGCTCGAGCCCGGTTTCGAATGGACGCGGCTCTGGGTCAATTCGGGCTCCGCGCCCGGAAGCGATACGCAAACGGTGGCGACGATCGCGAGCGGCGACGTGTTCACCGGCTCGCTCGGCGTCAGCCTGCGCATTTTCGACAATGTGCGACTGGAAGGGCGCGGCGCCTTCTCGCGCGCAGCGGCCTATGTCGCGGCGCAGGCGTCGGACCAGCTCGATGTGCAGGCGATGTTGCGCCTCGAGGTCGATCCGCCGCTCCCGGAAATGCCGCGGCGTTGGACCATCGCGCCCTATGCCCGCTTCACGCAGATCGCTTTCGACATCGCCAATCTCGCGCTCGATCCCTTCCGCGTGCGGCGCGACGACGCCTGGACCTATGGCCTGGCGCTGGATGCGCCCATCACCGCGCAGCTCGGCGTCTCCGGCCATCTCGAATTTCTGCGCAATGATTCGAATATTTCGAGCTTCAAAATGCAGAACGTCTCTCTGACGTTCGGGCCGACCGCGAAATTCTAGGGAGAGGCCATGCGAAATCCGCCCTCCATCGCGCTCCTCGCGCTTCTATGCCTCGGTACGACGAATGTCCGCGCGGATGTCGTCGGCAATGTCGGCGCGGTCAATCCGGCGGCGCAGGGAACGCCGCCCGGCGGCGCGTCCAAAGGACTGGCGCTCGGCGCCGGAGTCGTCGACCGCGAGCGCATCGACACCAAATCGGACGGCCGCGCGCAAATCGTCTTTCTCGACAAATCGACGCTCGGCGTCGGCGCGAACAGCTCGGTGACGATCGATCGCTTCGTCTATGACGCCACGGCCGGCGCCGGCAAGCAGAGCCTGTCCATCGCCAAGGGCGCGCTGCGTTTCATCGGCGGCGAGGTGAGCCATGGCGCCGGCATGGAGATCAAGACGCCATCGGCGACGATCGGCGTGCGCGGCGGCATGGTGCTGGTGCGCGTCGGCGGCGATTGCGGAGAGATGGCGCAATCCGCGGGCGGCTGCGACGAGATCGTGCTGCTGAACGGCGTCGCCACCATCGTCACGGCCAAAGGCCGAATGCTGCGTTTGACCCGCCCGGGCTATGGCGTGTTCGTCGGCTCGGAAAGCGGCGACATTTCCGATCCCGCGCCAGCGGGGGAAGCCGCCATAGAAGGTTTCGACCAGCAATTCGCCAGCCTGCCCGGCCAGACCGGGGGCGCGAGCCTCGGCGCCCTGCCGAGCGACGCGCAGGCGATCGCGCATCTCGGCGTTATTCGCGAGCCCGACCGCACGCCCTGGGCCGGACTCGGCGCGATCGGCGCGCATTGGGGCGGCGCCGGCATAGCGCAGAGCCGCGCCCAGACGAATAATCAGACGGTCGCGACGCACACCCAGCAAGCGATCGCGGCGGTCGTGGCGGCGCAAAATGCGGCCGCCCACGCCGCGGCGAGCAATGGAGCCGCATCCTCCGGAGTGACATTCGATCCGTCCAATCCCGCCAGCGGCGCAGTGGGCGCGCTGTTCGCCAGCGGATTTTGCGTTTGGGGCTGTGTGACGCCGACCGTCGTTTCGCAGAGCGTCTCGGGCTCCGCTTCGATCATCACGCTGCAGGCGACCTTCCCCGGATATGGCTATTTTCTGATCGCTTTGACCGTGAACGCCGCGAGCGTCAATTATTCTGCGGGACAGACCTCGGCGAGCTTCAGCGGCGCGATCGCCGCGAACATCGCCTATCACCCCGCCAATGGCGGCGCGGTGCAGACGAACACCTATAATCTGGTCGTCAGCGAGAATCTGAGCTGGTCGGGAGTCGTGTCGGCGAATGGCGTTCCGACGACATTCACCGTCAGCGGCAGCGACACGCTGAATTTCGTGAATGCGTCCGGCATTGTTCTCGAACCGCCGGCCACATCGACGAACTCCTTCTTCAGCCTGCCGGACGGCTTCTCGGAGAGCTTCAACTTCTCCTATCCGTGACGGACGGCGTCTCCGCCGCATAGGACAGGGAGCCGGCTCAGGTCATTATTGCGCGGCGAGTCGCATCGCCGCGTCGACGGGGAGTCCGAATCGGCGGGCGCGCGAAAAATCCGGGCCGCGCCGCAGATCGCGCTCGAACCAGACGGCTCGGACGCTTCGAGGCGTTCGCAAAAAAAAGATCACGATTCGGCGAAACTTCGTTCGCAAGGGCCTATGGTCGCACCCGGCCTCGGACGGGCTGTCCGTCGCCGGAGACCGAATCGGCGTGAGGTGTCGGCGATTTGACAGGGAAATGGCGCGCCCGAAGAGATTCGAACTCCTGACCCCCAGATTCGTAGTCTGGTGCTCTATCCAGCTGAGCTACGGGCGCCCGCGGTCCGCTCTGCGCCCAAAGGACGCGTCGAACCGGCGAGGTGGTCGTTTAGCGGCTACGAGGCCGCTTGGCAATAGGAAGATATTTCGCGACGCGAGACGCTTGCGCCGCCCTAAGGCTGCGATAATTACCGACGATCCTGATGCCAACGCTCCTTGAATGTAATAAAATAGGATTGATGATGGACGAGTTCGGGTCGACCGGCGCACAGATCGCCTATATCGATTTTCCGCCGCTGACGGAGGATCGCCTGGAGCCGATCGTTCTCATTCACGGCTTCGCCTCGACACATGCCGTGAATTGGCTCTTCCCCCAATGGGTCAAAACGCTCACCGAGGATGGGCGGCGCGTCATCGTGCTGGACAATCGCGGCCATGGCAGGTCCGAAAAAATCTACGAGCCGGCCGCATATGACCTCTCCCTCATGGCCGGGGACGTCGCCGCGCTGCTGCGCCATCTCGAGGTCGAGCGGGCCGATGTGATGGGCTATTCCATGGGCGCGCGCATCGCCGTCACGCTAGCGCTCGACCATCCGGAGCTGATGCGCTCCCTCATCCTCGGCGGCATCGGCGCCAATCTCGTGACCACAGGCCTGCCGCGCGGCCTCCCCGAGGCCATGGAGGCCGAGCGCATAGAGGATATCGACGATCCTCTGCTCAAAATGTTCCGCGGCTTCGCCGAGGCGACGCGCGGCGATCTTCGCTCTCTGGCGGCCTGCGCGCGCGGCCCGAATCAGATCATCGACCGCGCGCGGCTCGCGAAGATCGCGATTCCGGTGCTGATCTGCGTCGGCACGCGGGACGAGGTGGCCGGCGATCCACATCCCCTCGAGCCGCTGTTCGCGGACGCCCATGTCGTCGATATTCCCGGCCGCGACCATAATCGCGCCGTCGGCGATCGTGTGTTCAAGCAGGCCGTGCTCGATTTCCTCGCGCAACGGGAATAGGCCGAAGGACGGCCAGCGACACGGAGCGACAGCCATGGCGAATGACCGCGGGCCGGCCCAGCTCGTCGCCCTTTCCGGCGTCGATCCGCTGTTCGCCCGCCTCGCCGCCGAGGCCGAGACCGCCGCGACCCGCGAGCCGAATATGGCGGCCTTCCTCTATGCGGCGATTCTCGCGCAGGACAGCCTGGAGGGCGTCATCGCGCATCGCATCGCCCAGCGCCTCGCCGGGCCGGATCTGCCGGCGGCGGTCATCCAGCGCCTCTGCCTCGACCAGATGGCGCGCGATCCGGCCTTCGGCGCCGCGCTGCGCGCCGATCTGATGGCCGTTTTCGACCGCGACCCGGCCTGCACGCGTCTGCTCGAGCCAGCGCTCTATTTCAAGGGCTTCCACGCGATCCAGAGCTATCGGCTCGCCCATGCGCTGTGGCGCTCCGGCCGCAGCGATCTCGCACTCTGGCTGCAGAGCCTGTCCTCGGCGAAATTCCAGACCGACATCCATCCACAGGCGCGAATCGGCGCCGGCTTCTTCCTCGATCACGCGACCGGCGTGGTGATCGGCGCCACCAGCGTCATAGAGCACGACGTCTCCATGCTGCATGGGGTGACGCTGGGCGGCTCCGGCACAGCGGGCGGCGCGCGCCATCCCAAGGTGCGCCATGGCGTGCTGATCGGGGCGGGGGCGAAGCTGCTCGGCGACATAGAGATCGGCGAGCGCGCCCGCGTCGCGGCGGGCTCGCTGGTGCTGGAATCGGTGCCGGCGCACAAGACCGTGGCCGGCGTCCCGGCGCGCGTCATCGGCGATGTGGGCACCGCCGAGCCGGCGCTGACGATGGATCAGATCATCGACGAGTCGCATGATCCGGGGCTGTAGGAGCCCACACACGTCGGCGCCACGACCTTCCCTCAGCGGCCGAAGGCCGCGTCTCGAATTACGCGCATTGCCACGCTGAGCCGTAAATATTGGAACCATCGCGAGTGGAT
The DNA here is from genome assembly GCF_059718135.1 of Methylosinus sp. is20ea. Lineage (NCBI taxonomy): Bacteria > Pseudomonadati > Pseudomonadota > Alphaproteobacteria > Hyphomicrobiales > Methylocystaceae > Methylosinus > Methylosinus sp. is20ea. Next base: position 1,640,307 of record NZ_AP046088.1, read on the forward strand.
CGGGTTACCGACCCGTGTGCGACAAAACATGGAGAGGTGTGACAAGACATGGAGAGCACAATGCGCAAGCTCCTGGCTCCAATTGCGCTTGGCCTGTCGCTTGTTGGCGTGACGCCTCTATTCGCGGCGCCGCTGGGCACGTATTACAACCCGATACCTGATGTAAAAGGCGGCGACTTATCGGTCCCCGTCCATCGCGGGATGTATTGCGCGAACGGCTCGTGGCACTACGGATGGCTCCGGCCGTGGGAAAGCAGCCCGGTGATTAAGGCGAGTTGCGGCAGCGCCGCCAATCAAATGCCACGCTGACCCAGGAGCCGAGCTCACCCCCCGAATCGATTGCTCTTCGGGAACCCCCGCGGCGGCAGCCGCCCCGCCTCCGCCCGATGGGCGATCCATTCTTTCAGCTCGCGCTTGTCCACGGTGAAGGTGCGCCCCGACGAATCGATCCAGGTCAGCCCATCCGCCAGCGCGAAAACCTTGGCGTCGGCGACGCCGCCGTCCTTGTAGCGCTGTAGACGCACGCCCTTGCCACGCGCCATTTGCGGCGCCTCGGCGAGGGGGAACACCAGAAGCTTGCGATTCTCGCCGATGATGGCGACATGGTCGCCGTCGGCTGGCGTCACCACCTTCAGCTTGAACGGCGGCTCGACATTGAAGACCGCGCGGCCCTTGCGCGTCGTCGCGACGAGATCGTTCTGCGAGACGATGAAGCCGCGCCCGTCGTCGGCGACCAGCAGCAGCAGCGCGTCCGGCGTCTGCGGCAGCACCTTCACGATCGCCGCATCCTCGTCGATATCGGCCATCAGCCGCATCGGCTCGCCATGCCCGCGCCCGCCCGGCAGCTTGGCGGCGTCCAGCGTATAGGCCTTGCCATTGGAGGCGAGCGCCAGAATCTTCGATGTCGTCTGCGCGAAGAAGGAGGTCTCCAGCCCGTCGTCGCCCTTGAACTGCAATTGCGTCAGATCGGCCACATGGCCCTTCAACGCGCGTATCCAGCCTTTCTGCGTCACGACGATGGTGATCGGCTCGCGCTCGATCAGCGCCTCGGCGAGATCGATGTCGGTCGCCTCGGGCGCATCCTCGAAGGTGGTGCGGCGCTTGCCGAGCTTGGCGTCGGCGTTGATCGTCTTCTTCAGCTCGCGAATCTGCGTGGTGATCGCCTTCCACTGCTTGCCCTCATCGGCGAGCAGCGACTCGACTTCCTTTTTCTCCACGCCGAGCTTGTCATGCTCCTTGCGCAGCTCCATCTCTTCCAGCTTGCGCAGAGCGCGCAGCCGCGTGTCGAGAATATAGTCGGCTTGCAGATCCGAGAGCTCGAAGCGCGCCTTCAACGCCTGCTTGGGCTCGTCCTCCTCGCGGATGATGCGAATCACCTCGTCGAGATTGAGGAAGACGATGATCATGCCCTCGAGCACCTCGAGCCGGCGCACGATCTCCGCCAAACGATGACGCGAGCGGCGCTCCAGCACCTCGCGACGATGGTCGAGCCATTGGCGCAACGCCTCGTCCAGCGAGACGACGCGCGGCACGGCGCCGTCGACGAGCACATTCATATTGACGGGGAAACGCACCTCCAGCTCGGAGAGCTTGAACAAAGTCTCCATCATCAACGCCGGATCGACGGCGCGCGTGCGCGGCTCGATGACGACGCGCACATCCTCGGCCGATTCGTCGCGCACATCGCCGGCGAGCGGCGCCTTCTTCTCGACGATCAGCTCGGCGAGCTTCTCGATGAGGCGCGACTTCTGCACGCCATAGGGAACCTCGGTGACGACCGCGACCCATTGTCCGCGCGCCGTCTCCTCCTTGTGCCAGCGGGCGCGCAGGCGGAAGGAGCCGCGCCCGGTGCGATAGGTCTCGACGATCTGCGCGCGCGGATCGACGACAATGCCGCCGGTCGGAAAATCGGGCCCTTGCACGAAGGTCAGCAATTGCTCGGCATTGGCGTCGCGATGGGCGATCAGATACAGCGCCGCGTCGCAGAGCTCGCCGAGATTATGCGGCGGAATGGAGGTCGCCATGCCGACGGCGATGCCCTGCGCGCCATTGGCGAGCAGATTGGGGAAGGCCGCCGGCAGCACCACCGGCTCCTGCTCCTCGCCCGAATAATTGGGGCGAAAGTCGATGGCGTCCTCGTTTATGCCCTCGAGCAGCAGCCGCGCCACCGCGGTCATGCGCGCTTCCGTGTAGCGATAGGCGGCGGCGGCGTCGCCGTCGACATTGCCGAAATTGCCTTGCCCGTCGACCAGCGGATAGCGCGAGGAGAAATCCTGCGCGAGCCGCACCAGCGCGTCATAGATCGCCTGATCGCCATGCGGATGGAAGGAGCCCATCACATCGCCGACGATCTTCGCGCATTTCTTGAACGGCGTGTTCGGATCGAGGCGCAGCATCTGCATGCCGTAGAGAATGCGGCGATGCACGGGCTTCAGCCCGTCGCGCGCATCCGGCAGCGCGCGTCCGGTGATCGTCGACAGCGCATAGGTGAGATAGCGCTCCTCGAGCGCCGTGCGCAATTGGACCGGCACGGCGTCGCCGCCGCCCTCGTCGCCAGTGGTTGCTCCGCTCTTCGCCATATCGCCGACTCCCGCCCTTTCGGCGTTTACCGCGTGCGCTTATATCCCGTCGCGACTCTGGCGTGAACCATTGCCGTCCCTCCGCGCTTCCACTAAGACAACCGAGCTTTCGGCCTCCTCCCGCTTCGACGCCTGTTTCGAGCCGCATCTCATGAAGAAGCCTCTGTTGTTCGCGTTCATTGTCGGCGCCGGCCTCGCGGCGGCCAGCGCCCAATCGAAGGCGCTCGAATTTTCATTGTTCGACTGGCTTCCTTTCCTGCACGAGGATGCGGCGGAGAAAAAGGATGCGCGCCGCGCCCGTTCGCCGCAGGCGCTGTGCAAGGAGGTGGAAGTGCCGCTCGACGAGGGTTATGGCGTCAGCCGGCGCGAGCGGCGCGTCGTCTGCGAGGACGAGTGAGCTCGTCTCATACGACTTCCGGCTGAACGGTTCGGCGCGTTCCCCCTCTCCCCGCGAGCGGGTGAGAGAGGGCGCCTGCGTCTTCGCAAAAACGCGTCAGACAGCCGCGCTTTCTTCCTCGATCTTGGCTTCCAGCAGCCGCTCGGGGCGCGTCAGAAAAGCCGCTGGAATATCGGCGCGGGCGTCCTCGGTCGGGGCGCGCAGGGGCTCGGGCGGCGTCGCCCAGACGAAGGCGTCGAGCTTGCCGGTCACCGGCGACGCCGGCGCCCAACGCCTCGAGATGACGCCATCGGCGATCCAGGCCGGATCGCGCGGCGCGCGCGAGCCGCGAGCCAACCATTCCCGCACCGGCCCGCTCGGGCCGTTCTCGGCGTCTTCCAGCTCGGCCATCAGCAGGCACAGCTGGGCGGTCGGCGTCTTGCCCTCGGCGACGAGCGGGGCCAGCGCCTTGCGCGCCGCGGCGAAATCACGCGCCGCCAGCGCCACGCGGGCGACGAGGATTCCCGATTCCGGCGCATGGGAGGCCGAGGAGGCGAATTTCTTCACGCGCGCCAGACGCTCGGCGTTGGACTCGCTCGGCGCCGTCTCGAGAAACGCCTCGGCGATATCGGGATGCGGCTGTTCGGCATAGGCCTTTTCCAACAGCTTCAGCGCCTTGGCGCTGTCGCCATGGCGGGCGAGCAGCCGCCCGATCAGCGCTATGGCCGGCACCAGATCGGGCGCGCGCTTTGCCGCCTGGCGGGCGAGATGCAGCGCCTCGCTCGGATGCTCGGCCTGCTTCTCCAGCGCCATGGCGGTCTCGACCACGGCGCGCAGGCGCTGCGCGGTCGGCAGATCGATGGCCTTGGCCTTCAGATTGGCTTCGACGGCGACGCGGGCCTCTTCCCAATCGCCCTGCGCGCCATGATGCTCGAGCAGCGCATGGCCGGCCCAGGGCAGCGGCGCGAGCTGATGCGCCCGATCGGCGAAATGATGCGCGGCCTCGTCGTCCTTGCGGCGCTTGGCCTCTATGTGCAGGCCGCGCAGGCCGAGCAGCCGCGTTTCGGAGAGCTGCGTCATCTCGTGAAAAGCGGTCTCGGCGCCGACGCGATCACCCTCGAGCTGGGCGACCTGCGCGCGCAGCAGATAGGTCAGCGGCTCCTTTTCCAGATTTTTGACCGCTTCCTTGGCGGCGCGCTTGGCCTCGGCCAAATGGCCGGCGCCGGCCGCCACAATGCCGCGCGAGAGCGCCTGAAAGCCTCTTTCCCGGCGCTTGGCGCGGGAGCCCTGCTTCAGGCGGGCGGGCGCCTGGAAGAAATAGACGATGATCGCCCAGGCGAAGATGATCGCCGCGACCGTCGCGATCAGCGCGCCCGCGCCGACGACGAGCGAGGTCTCTATGTGATAGCCGCCCCAGTCGAGCGTGATCGAGCCGGGCTGCTCGATGAGCCAGTGGAGGCCGATGGACAGTGCGGCCAGCGCCGCAATGAAAATGAGCAGCAGAATCATGGGTCGTAGATCCTCGCCTCGGCTCTAGAGTCTTTTCGTGCTTCATGGAAACTCGGAAAGACTCCAGGCTTTTGTTTTGACGCGCTTCCAACGCCGAACCGGCGTCCACTTCGGCTGCAAACGCTCTGAGCGCGTCTGCGCGGAATTTTTTGTTCCGGCCGGATTATCATCGGAAAAATGGTCCCGCTTTTTCCGAAACACCGCTCAGTTCTTGGATTTTGCGAGCGCGTCCAGCGCGCCCGCCAGAATGGACGCCGCCGCTTTCTCGGCCTCGACGCGGCGGCGGGCGGCCTCTTCCCACTCGCGCGCGACGGCTTTGGCGTCGTCGGGAAACTCGGCGAAAGCGGCGAGCGCCGCGTCGATCTCGCCGCGATCGAGCGCCGCCTCCAATTTCACGGCGATGTCGCCGATCGTGGCTTTTTCCTTTTCCGCGCTGGTGCGGACCTTCACCAGCTTGGAGGCGCCCTGCAGCAGGCGGTCGGCGAGCGGCGCGTCGGGCTTCAGCTCCGCGGAGGCCTCGAGCTTGCGAATCAGCGGATGGAAGGCGGCGCGAAGCGCGCGCGCGTCGGGCGCGCCCTTCTCGGCCGAAGGGGCGAGCGCGGCCAGCGCCTCCGAATCGGCGCCATGAGTCGAGAGCACGGCATATTCGGAGGCGAAGGGCGCTCCCCGGTCCAGCGCCCGCTGCAGCGAATGCGCGACCACCACCAGCGTCGCCGGATTGGGGCCCTTGGGAGTCTCCTCCGGCGCGACGATCGGGGGCGCGACGACGACCGGAGGAGGCGGCGCCGCTTCGGCCTCGCGCGCGACGCGGCTCTCGTTCTTGGAGGTTTCGAGCTTCTCGCGCAGCTCGTCGAGCCGATCGGAGAGCCAGTCGATGCGGCCTTCGAGACCGCTGACATTGTCCTCGACGGCCCGCAATTTCGGTTCCAGCAACTTTGGTTCTTGGACTTTCTGGTCGGGCAGCTTCAGCTCCGCGCGAGGGGCTTCGCCGCTGGCGCGGGCCTGTTCGGCGAGCGCCAGAGCCGAGCGCGCGATCTGCTCCAATTCGTCCACGCGCCGCGCCAGCGCCTCGGTCTGCTCGCTGGACGGCGCAGCGGCGGGCTTGGCAGCCGCTACCGGCTTGGCTGGCGGCTCGGGAGCCGCAACCGGCGCAGGGGCGACCGACGCAGGGGCGGGAGCAGGCGACGACCAGGTGACGCGGTCGCCCGAGCGCGACGGCGGGGCGGGCTCCGGCGGCTTCGCCTCGACAGGGGCCGGCTTGGGAGCCGGTGTCGCGCTGATCTCGCCGCGATCGATCGGCGCCGTGGTTTTCGCGGTCTCGGCGGGTTTCGCCGCCTTGCCGGTCCATTTCACGACATTCTCGCGCAGCGCCGAGACGAGACTCTCCGGCCGCGCGAACGTCTCGTCGACGACAGCGGCGAAGGCGGCGAGCTTCTCGTGCTTGTCGCGGAAGCGATAGGCGGCGATCGCTCCCGCCGTCGCGAGCAGGCCGAGCGTCGCCGCGAAGAGGGTGAAGCGGTGCCAATTCTTGCGGCGCGGCCTCGGCGCAGGCGCGACCTCGCCTACGGGCGCCGAATTTGCTTGCGGCTCAGTGGGCTCGGACTCGACGGGATGATCGACGCTCGTCGTCGTCCAGACGTCTCCGGCCGCTGTTTCCGTGGCCTCGTGGCTATCCGCTGCGGGGTCTTTGTCGTGCTGCGCCATGTGCTGGGGGCTCCTCGCCGCAGCCCCTTATAGAGGAAGCGGCCATTCCGCGAAACAGCCGCCGTTTCGTTCCAGCCACGGCGCGCCGGGAATTTCAGACCGCCGGACTCGCGGCGACGCGAGCGCAGGGCAGGGAAGCGCCCCTCCCCCCGCTACGCGCTATTGAATGCCCCCGCGACGTCATGGCCGGGCTTGTCCCGGCCATCCACGCCAGGACGCCGAGGCGTCTTAAGAAGTTTGGCATGACACCGAAGCGCCGGCGGCGCCCGCGGTGGGATGAATCCGTCGATAGCGGGCGCTTTCCTTCGGTTTCTCAGCTGCTTGGCGTGGATGGCCGGGACAAGCCCGGCCATGACGGCCGCAGTGTCTCGCGAAGTGCGAATCCGATAGCCAGCCAAGCGGGACAGGGGCGCTTCCGCTTCGCTCGAAACGACGCGTCAGGCCGTCGCGCCCGAAAGCGCCAGCGTGCGGCGCGCGCCGTCGAGATGCAGGCGCTCCACCATGCGGCCGTCGATCTGCGCGACGCCGATCGCCGCATTCTCCGGCGCGTCGAACAGCTCGACGATTCTGCGCGCGAATTCGATCTCGGCCGGCGAGGGCGCGAAGACCTCGTTGACGGTCGCGATCTGGCCCGGATGAATCAGCATCTTGCCGTCCATGCCGAGGTCGCGGCCCTGCTCCGCCTCCCGCCGTAGCCCATCGAGATCGTTGAAATCATTGTAGATACCGTCGATGATATCGACATTGTGCAGACGCGCGGCGAGCACGGATGCGGAGAGCCAGGAGACCAGCGCCGGCCGGCCGGGCGTCAGCCTTGCGCGCGTCGATTTGGCGATGTCGTTCGGCCCCAGCATCATGGCGGAGAGCGGCGCCTCCTGCGCGGCGCTGGCGATCTTCTCTATGTCGAAAAGCGCGCGCGGCGTCTCGATCATCGCCCAGAGCGTGGTGTGGGCGGGGGCGCCGGCGGCTTTCATGTCGCGCGCGGCGCGCAGAATATCCTCGCGGCTATTGGCCTTGGGGACGACGATGGCGTCCGGCCCCGCGGCGGCGACGGCGGCAATATCGGCGGCGTACCACGGCGAATCAAAGACGTTCACGCGCACGATGATCTCGCGGGAGCCATAGCCGCCGCCCTTCACCGCGGCGACGACCTGCTCGCGCGCCGCCTCCTTGGCGGCCTCGGCGACCCCGTCCTCGAGCTCGAACATCAGCACATCGGCTGCGAGCGTCTTGCCCTTCTCCAGCGCTCTGGCGTTGGAACCCGGCATGGCCAGCACGCTGCGTCGCGGTCGCGAAATCATGGCTCTCTTTTTCTCCCCTTGCCTCGTCGGTCGCGCTCCACAATAAAGGAGCGGCCGTCGGCGCGCCATCGCCGGCCGTCACGAGGAGCGAATATGACCGATGCCGGCCCGATCGATCAGCCCGGCGATGTTCTCCCCGCCCATCTCGCGAAAGGCTACGAGACCTTTCTCTCGGGGCGGTTTCGCGGCGAGCAGCAGCGTTTCCACGAGCTGGCGGCGGATGGCCAGAAGCCGCGGACGATGGTGATCGGCTGCTGCGATTCGCGCGTCGCGCCGGAGGCGATCTTCGACGCCGGTCCGGGCGAGCTGTTCGTCATTCGCAACGTCGGCAATCTCGTGCCGCCCTATGCGCCGGACAATCAATATCACGGCACCTCCGCCGCGCTGGAATATGCGGTGATGGCGCTGAAGGTGAATCATCTCGTCATCCTCGGCCACGCCCAATGCGGCGGCGTGCGCGCCTATGCGGAGAGCCAGGCCGATCCCTACACGCGGCCGCTCTCTTCCGGCGATTTCATCGGCAGCTGGATCAAGCTGCTGGCCCCGGCCGCCGAGCGCGCCGGCGCCATCCCCGATCCGGTGACGCCCGATTATGTCGAGCGGCTCGCCTTCGAATCGATCAAGCAGGGCGTCGCCAATCTGCGCAGCTTCCCGTGGATCGCGACGCTGGAGCAGCGCCATTATCTCTCGCTGCATGGCGCCTATTTCGGCGTGATGGACGGCAGGCTGCTGGCGCTGGACGAGGCGTCGGGCGAATTCTCGCAGGTCGCGCCGCAGGCCCATGCCGCCGCCTTCGCGCAGCCGCGGTTCTGATATGTCGATCCCGCAGATCGCCGGCCTGGCGCAGCTCGCCGATCGCTATGACGCGATCCTCTGCGACGTCTGGGGCGTGCTCATCGACGGCCGCTCGCATTTTCCGGTCGCCGCTGCGGCGCTCGAGCGTTTTCGCGCGCAGGGCGGCAGGGTGGCGCTCGTCACCAACGCCTCGCGGCCGAGCGAGGAGGTTGGCCGGCAGCTCGACGGGCTCGGCCTGCCGCGCGCGGCCTATGACGATCTCGTCAGCGCCGGCCAATTGACGCTCGAGCAGATGGTCGGGCGAAAGGGTCAGGCCTGTCACCATCTCGGGCCGCCGCGCGACAATGGGCTGTTCGAGGCCGCGGACCGCCTGCTCGGCGGAAAATTCCGCCGCGTTCCGCTCGCCGACGCCGATTATGTCGTCTGCACCGGGCTCATCGACGAAAGACGCGAGACGCCCGACGATTATGCGAGGACGCTGGAATTCATGCGCGCGCGCGGCCTTCCCATGCTCTGCGCCAATCCGGACATTGTCGTCGGCATCGCCGGGGAGCTCGTCTATTGCGCCGGCGCTCTCGCCGAGCGCTATTCGGCGCTGGGCGGCGAGGTGGTGATGGCCGGCAAGCCGCATTCGCCCATCTACGCCGCCGCTCTCGCCCGCATCGCCGAGCTCGCGGGCGCGGCGCCGCCGGCCGGACGCGTTCTCGCCATCGGCGACGGCGTGGCCACGGATTTGCTGGGAGCTTCCCGCGCCGGCCTCGATTCGCTGTTTCTGACCGAGGGCGTGCATCGCGACGAGCTCTACCCGCCGCCGGAACGCCGGCTAAACGCGGCCGCAATGGCCGCGCTTCTGGCCGGCGCAGGCGTCAAACCGGTTGCATTTGCGCCGTTTCTGGTGTGGTAGATGGGGAAACGGCCCAGCGGCCTCTGCCGCCTGGGCGCCAAAGGCCGGTGACCGGATCCATGTCGACGCCCTTCAAGACCTATTATTTCGAAGACCTCGCCATCGGAATGCGCGAGACCTTGATGAAGGCCGTCATGGACGACGACGTCATCGCCTTCGCCGATCTCTCCGGCGACCGCAATCCGATCCATCTGTCGGACCATTTCGCCAGCAAGACGCGCTTCGGCGAGCGTATCGTCCACGGGCTCTACACGGCCTCGCTGATCTCGACCGTCATCGGCATGTATCTGCCGGGTCCGGGCGCGGTCTATCTGTCGCAGACGCTGAATTTCCGCGCCCCGGTCAAGATCGGCGACGTGATTCATGTCGTCGTCGAGATCGTCGAGCTGATCGAGAAGGGCCGCCGCGCGCGCCTGCATTGCGAATGCCTCGTCGACGGCAAGGTGGTGCTGGACGGCGAGGCCTGGGTCATGGTGCCGAGCCGCGAGCAGGCGACCCGCGCCGCGCAATTGGCCAAGCCCGCCGCCTCGGCCTGAGCCGCCGACCTTTTTCGTCCCGCCGGCGCGGATAAGCGCGGGCGAGCGCCGCCTGTATGGCGTTGTTTTAGCGCGCCTCCGCCGAACCGGAGTCCATTTCGGAGCGGGCCGGTCGCGCTCATCGGCTCGGCGCTTACGCAATCGCGACACGGGCCGGCCCTTTCGGCGCCGAACAAGCGCCCTTTTTCGCCGTCACGCTCACGCAAGAAAAACGCCTTCGCGTTCCGCAGGATAGTCAGGCGAGACGCGCCGTGGGTCGGGCATGCTTCTTCCCACGAAGGCCCATCGAGGCGAAACGCATGGCGATCCGCGCCGAACGACGAGAGGCCGGCCGCCGATCCCCGCGGCGGCCGGGCGAGGAGACAAAGGGCATGAGCGTGAGAGTCCCGCTGCTCGGCGCCGCGCTCGGCGTCGGCCTCGCGACGACGGCCGGCGCGGGCGATCTCGGCTATCCGGCCTCCGCGCTCGGGGAGTTTTCGGCCAAGCCGCGAACCTCCTTCGATAAGGCGCCGCCGATCGTCGCGCCCCTCGCCATACCGCTCCTCACGGAGCAGACCGCGGCTCCGTCCCCTGCTCCGCCGCCCGCGGCCTCGCCTTCCGCGCCCGCTCCGACGGTCCAGGCGGAAGCAGTCGAGCCGGCGCCGAGCCAGGAGCCATCGACCCAGGAGCCATCGACCCAGCCGCCGTCGTCTTCCGAGCCGGCGTCCACGCCGTCGACCGGGCTCGACGAATATGAGGCGCGCTGCTTCGTGAAGCTCGACGGCCGCGTGGTGATCGCCAAGCCCTGCCGCATTCTGCGCGACAAGGACAAGGAAGTGATCTTCGAGATCGACGAGGGGCCGCTGACCATAAAGCTGCGCCAGGGCCGGGTGTGGACCGCGCGGCTCAAGGACCGCGATCTCGGCAATGTCTACAAGACCGGGCCCTGCTGGGGCGCAAAGGGCTTCTACGCCTGCGACCGCGGGCGGATCTGAGAAAGCGCGAAGCCCCGCTAATCACTGCGATTTCACCCCCCGGCCTTCCTCCTGCGGCTCGCTGCGCAGGCCCTTGGGGCCGAGCGTCTTGGCGATGATCGCCTCGGTCGCCGAGGTCCAGCCGGGCTTCGCATGGACGATCGGCGTTGGCCCCTCGCCGGGGACGATGTGAACCAGGCGAAAGCCGCGCGCTTTCAGCTCGCGCAGAAACTCCGGCATCATCGCCGCCGTGGAGGGGCGCGGATCGTGGAACAGCACAATGCCTTTCCGCGCCGCCTCGAGCCGCGCCATCACCAGCTCCAGCTCGGCGCGCGGCGTCATCTCCTGCCAGTCCGAGGCCCAGAGATCGGCGCCGAAGACCGTGACGTCGCGATCCTCCAGCCAGCGCACCAACTCCGGCGTGTCGGCGAAGCCGGGAAAGCGGAAGAAGGGGAAATGCGGCGAGGGCTCGCCGGCCGGAAAGCCAGCGGCGGCGTCGACGGCGCGGAAGCCTTTTTCTATGTCGGCCTGCGCCGCATCCTCGCTCATCAGCCGCAGCGTGCGGGCGGGGTGGCTGTAGGAATGATGGCCGGCGTTATGGCCCTCGGCGACGATGCGCCGAACCAGCGCCGGCGCTTCCGCCGCATGCGAGCCGACGAGGAAGAAGGTCGCCCGCGCGCATTCGGCTTTCAGCGCGTCCAGCACGCGCTCGGTCGCGCCATGGGCTGGGCCGTCGTCGAAGGTCAGCACCACTTCCCGATCGGCGAGCGCCAGCGTGCGCGGATAGGTCTGCAGGCCGAGCGCCAGCCGCTCGCTTCCGTCGATCGCCATGGTTCGCGAGACGCCGAGCGCTTGCGGGCCGCATTCGGCGGCGCCGGCGGCGGACGGCCCGAGCGCGAGCAGAATCGACAGAAGGCGAAGGCGGGGCGAAAGAAATTGCATCGGCGGTTTGCTTTCCCGGCGCGGCGCGCTATGGGGAGCCCTTGTCCCGGTCTCGCCGGCCGGGCGGACCCCCTCGCGCATCGATCAGGGCCCCATATGTCGCAAGACCATGAAAAATCGGCGCCTGCGGAAGGAAATTTTCGCGACGAGGACACGGGCGAGCCGCGCGCCGATTTCGTCGCCGCGGTGGAAGACGCCATCGCCGAGGGCGACTCTGGACATGTGAGGGAGCTGGTCTCGCCGCTGCACGAGGCGGACCTCGGCGCGCTCCTCGAATTGCTCGACCATGAGGAGCGCCCGCGCCTCGTCGAGCTGATGGGCGACGAGTTCGATTTCGCCGCTCTGACCGAGGTCGGCGAATCGACGAGAGAAGATATTCTCGAGGAGCTGCCGGTCGCGACGCTCGCCGAGGCGATGCGCGAGCTCGAGAGCGACGACGCCGTCGCCATTCTGGAGACGCTGGAGCCCAAGGAGCAGGCGGAGGTCCTCGAGGCGCTGCCGGCGCAAGAGCGCATCGTGCTGCGCCGCTCGCTTGAGGCCGCCGAGGGCACGGCCGGCCGCCTGATGCAGACGACGCTCATCGCCGTGCCGCCCTTCTGGTCGGCGGGCGAGGTGCTGGATTTCTTTCGCGAGACCGAGCCGGACGAGCTGCCGGACAATTTCTTCGAGGTCTTCGTCGTCGATCCGGCCTATCGCCTGCTCGGCACCGTCTTTCTCGACGCGCTGGTGCGCGCCCATCCCAAGACGCCGGTCGAGAAGATCATGCAGGCGGACCGCCGCCGCGTGCACTTCGGCGACGACACGGAGGAGGTGGCGCGGCTCTTCGAGCGCTATAATCTCGTCTCCGTTCCGGTCGTCGACGAGGCGGAGCGGCTCGTCGGCGTCATCACCATCGACGACGTCGTCGACGTCATTCAGGAGGCGGCCTCCGAGGAGATCAAGGCGCTCGGCGGCGTCAATCCGCATGAGGAGCTGACCGACAGCTTCTGGTGGATCGTCAAGAGCCGCTTTTTGTGGCTGCTCATCAATCTCGGCACCGCCTTCATTTCGGCGAGCGTGCTGAAAGCGTTCGAATCGCAGCTTCAGCAGATGGTGGCGCTGGCCGTGCTCGCGCCGATCGTGGCGAGCCAGGGCGGCAATTCGGCGACGCAGACGATGACGGTCACGGTGCGGGCGCTGGCGACGCGCCAGCTCTCGCGCTCCAACGCGCTCCGCATCATCCTGCGCGAGCTGGCGACCGGGGCCTTCAACGGCGCGACTTTCGGCCTGATCACGGGGCTGGTCGCGGCCAATTGGTTCCAGAGTGTCGGGCTCGGCCCGGTGATGGCGATGGCCATGTTCACCAATCTCGCCGCCGGCGCGCTGGGCGGCATTCTCGTGCCCATGCTGCTCGAGCGCTGGAAGGTCGATCCAGCGATCTCCTCCAGCGCCTTCGTCACCACTGTCACCGATGTCGTCGGTTATGGTTCCTTTCTGGGCATAGCGACATTATGGTTCCGTCTCGGCTGAGTCGCGCGGCGAATCGCGCGCGGCTCGGGGAATTAACGCTTCGTTACCGGCTTGCGGGATATTTTCACGCAATGCGATCGAACGATATTTTTGCGGCCGCTACGGCCGTTCTCCTCTCCACCGCGCTCGCCGGATGCGGCAGCGCGATCGACCCGTCCTACAGCGCCCGTCCGCGCTTTGCGACCAGCGCGCCGCTGGTCAATGCGCGCAAGGACCCGACCTATCTCGCCTATGCGGTGCCGGAATCGGAGCTGCACGCCTATCCGGCGACGCGCAGCGCCGAATTCTCGGTGCATGGCGTCGACGTCTCCAAATATCAGGGCGACATCGACTGGCAGGCGGCGAAGGAATCCGGCGTCGGCTTCGCCTTCATCAAGGCGACCGAGGGCGGCGACGCGCTCGACTCCAAATTCCAGCGCAATTGGGCGGCGGCCAAGGCGGCCGGCGTGCCGCGCGGCGCCTATCATTTCGTCTATTGGTGCCGGCCGCCGCACGAGGAGACGGGATTCTTCAAATCCGTCGTGCCCGTGGAGCCGGACGCGCTGCCGCCGGTTCTCGACGTCGAGGCGACGCCGACCTCGCGGAGCTGCAAGCGCACGCTCTATCGCGAGGAAGTGCTGCGCGACATGCGCGTCATGCTCGAGGATCTGGAGCGGCATTACGGCAAGAAGCCGATCATCTACAGCTCGGTGGATTTCTATCAGGCGATCCTGCATTCCGGCGCGCTGGCGGAATATCCGATCTGGGTGCGCTCGACGAAATATCATCCGGCGGTGCGCTACGGCGACCGCAAATGGACCTTCTGGCAATATCGGTCGGACGGCCATGTGCCCGGAATCTCCGTCGCCGTGGACCAGAACACCTTCAACGGCAGCCCTGGGCAATGGCGCGAATGGCTCTCCTCGAGCACCGGCCTCGAGGCGCGGCCGGTTTCGACGGCGGCGGCCAAGCCGATCGACAATCGCAGCCTCGAGAAGCTGATCGAGGAGGACCCGGCGATGCTGCCCTCCGCGATGAAGAACGCGCAGTGAGATCGTTGCGCGCGGCCTGTCTCGCGGCTGCGCTGCTTTCGGGCGCCGCCACCCGGGCGGCGGAATGCGAGACGGCCAACGCTTCGCTCGCTGGCCATTATTATCTGAGCGGCGTGATGGAGGTCGGCTCCGAGTTGCTGCTGCGTCCGGACGGGCGTTTCGATTACATGCTCGCCTATGGCGCGCTGGATGAGCTCGCCTCCGGCTGCTGGTCGCGCAAGGGCGATGTGGTCACGCTCATCGTCTCGAAATTCCAGGCGAGCATGGACGATCCGATGAAATTCGATCGGCTCGAGCTCGCCGTCACGCCGCGGGGCGGCCTGTCGCGGCGCTTCGAAGGCGGCCGAACCGGCGTCTATTCGCGGCCGCGCAGCGGCCGCTGAGGGAGAAGCGCTGCGCCCCCTATTGACGCGCTCGGCGCGGCTCGCCACATCGGAGCGGGGTCTCGAGGGGCGGCCTCCTGAACCTGGTCAGAGCCGATGCGCGTCATTTCCCTCGTCTTTTTCGCTGTTCTCCTCGCCGCCGGCGGCGCGCGGGCCGAAGCCCCCGCGGCGGAGCCGTCCCAGAGCGAGGCCGGCCGCTTCGCCATGAGCCCGGCCGAGGGCGGACTGCTGCGGCTCGACAAGCAGAGCGGCGCGGTCTCCTTCTGCACGGTGGAGGGCGGGCTCTCCGTCTGCCGCGTCGCCGCCGAGGAGCGCGCCGCGCTGCAGGCCGAGATCGAGCGCCTCGCTCGCGAGAACGCCGAATTGCGCGCCAAGCTTCCCGGCGGCGCCGGCGCGGAGGCGGCGGCGCGCAAGGGTCTGCCCGGAGAGGAGGAGCTCGAGCGCGCGCTCTCCTTTACCGAAAGATTCCTGCGGCGCATGATGAAGCTCTTCCGCGAGGAGGCTCCACAGGGCGAGAGCCTCTGACCCGCGCAATCGAGACCGAAGGACGCGCATGGCCTCCAATAGCCAAATCCATGATTTTCTCGGCGGCTCGCCGCTGCAAGTGCTCGTCAAGCTGCTATTCGTCTCGCTCGTCGTCGGCGCGCTGCTGATGTGGCTCGAGATCGAGCCCATGGACCTCGTCCATGGCGCGCGGCGCTTTTTCGACCGCATTTCCTCGCTCGGCTTCGGGGCGGTCCACACCGTCCTCGGCTATGTGATCACCGGCGCGATCATCGTGGTGCCGATCTGGCTCGTGCTGCGGCTGCTGAGCGCCGGGCGGCGCTGAGAGAAAATCCTTGCGCCAGGCCGCCGGCGCGAGGATGACGGCGGAAGCGCCCGGGCGAATCGCCCGCCGGCCGCGTCGAGCTGCGCAACCATCTCGCGCAACTATTCCGTGCAATCATTCGAGGCGTCACAATGTCCGCTACGCTAGGCAAGAGATCGACCGTCTATCGCTATCTGACCGGTCCCGACGATGTGGAGTTCTGCAAGCGCGTCACCGAGGCGCTGAGCCTGGGCTGGTCGCTCTATGGCTCGCCGACGCTCACCTTCGACGCGACCAAGGGGAAGGTGATCTGCGGTCAGGCGATCACCAAGGACGTCTATGATTTCAAATACACGTCGGATGTGAATCTCTCCGAGCTGTGACGGGCGAATGGAGTGGCGGGACGAAGGGCTCGTCATCGGCGTCAAGCGCCATGGCGAGTCCGCGATCATATTGGAGCTGATGACGCGCGCGCATGGCCGCCATATGGGGCTGGTGCGCGGCGGCGCCGGGCGCGCGCTGCGCTCCGTGCTGCAGCCGGGCAATAGCGTCGAGGCGCTGTGGCGGGCGCGGATCGAGCAGCACCTCGGCTCCTTCGCCGTGGAGCCGGTGCGCTCGCGCGCAGCGCGGCTCATCGATCGCGCCTTCGCCCTGCATGGCGTCGGCCATCTCTGCGCGCTGCTGCGCCTCCTGCCGGAGCGCGATCCGCATGGCGAATTGTTCGGCATGGCGGAGGTCATCGCCGATCGGCTCGATTCGCTCGATGTCGCCCCGGCGCTGATGGCGCGATTCGAGCTGTCGTTGCTGGCGGCGCTCGGCTTCGGCCTCGATCTCGAGCGCTGCGCGCTGACGGGGGAGACCACGGACCTCGCCTTTGTGTCGCCCAAGACCGGCCGCGCCGTGGCCCGCGCGGCGGCCGCGCCCTGGCAGGACAGGCTGCTGCCTTATCCGGCCTTTCTGCGCGCGCCAGCGCCGGCGGGAGCCGATGCGGGGGCGCTCGTGGAGGCCTTTCGCCTGACGGGGCATTTTCTGCAGCGCGACGTCTTCGGCCCGCGCGGCGTCGCGGCGCCGCAGGCGCGCGCGCTCTATATCGCCGCCGTGGCGGCGAATTGAGACGGCTTCCGGCTGATTTGGTTCACGCGGAGCCTGCTCCCTCTCCCGCTGGGACACGATCCAGGGAGGGGGGCTCTCGCTTCGCTATTTGGCGCCGCGCGGGCGCCTGATCTGCACATAGAGCGCGCCTTCGCCACCGTGATGGCGCGCCGCCTCGCCATAGCCGACGACGAGATCGCGCATGGCCGGCGAGCTCAGCCAAATGGGCGCGAGCCGACGCAGCACGCCGCCTTCCTCGCTGCGAACGCCCTTGCCCGTCACCACGATCGCCATGCGCGCCCCCGCCGCCTGGGCGCGGCGCAGAAAATCATAGAGCGCCGTCTGCGCCTCCGCCTGACGCAAACCGTGCAGATCGAGCTTCGCCTCCACCTCGAGCCGGCCGCGGCGCAATTTCGTGCGTGTTCGGTGATCGATCTCCGCCGGCGGCGGCGCGGGCCGCGGACGCGATTTCTTCTCGGCCGGCGGCGGGGCGGGCGCGGCCGGCGCCGCGGCGCCCTTCTTAGTCTCGGGACAATCGGCGGGCTGCTCGTCCGCCGGGCGGCGGCGGCGACCCCGCGCCGGCCGCACATCCGCCGTCACCTTGTTCCAGAGCTCGATCTCGTCCCGAGACAGAAAACGCGAGCGACGCGATTCGCGCGGCGGGTCAGTCATCGCCGCCCGCTCCCCGCGGCAGCAGGACGGTGAATTCGGCGCCGTGGCGGACGAGGCCGGCGAGCGCCCCGGCCCGCTCCCCGGCGCCGAAGAAGAGATCGGCGCGGGCGGGCCCGAGAATCGCCGAGCCCGTATCCTGCGCGATCATCAGCCGCCCGAAAGGCTCCGGCGTCGCGCTGCGCCAGGGCAGAGTCCCCGTGATCCAGAAAGGCAGGCCGTAGCTCCACAGCGAGCGGTCGACGGCGATGGAGCGCAGCGGCGTCAGCGCGCAACCTTGGCCGCCGATCGGCCCATCGCGCCGCTCGGGCGAGGAATCGGCGCGGAAGAACACATAGGAGCGGTTCTCCTGCATCAGCCGCGCTCCGGGCGCGCCGTCATCCTGACCGAGCGCGCGAATCTCGGCTTTCAGCCGATCGAGCGTCATGTCTCCCGGCGGCACGAGCCCGCGCTCGATCAGCAGGCGGCCGATCGACGTATAGGGGCGGCCGTTGCGGCCGTCGTAAGTGAGCGGCAATTCGCGCCCGTCGGGAAAGCGCAAGCGCGCCGAGCCCTGCACCTGGATCAGGAACAGCTCGACCCGGTCGCGCAGAAAAGCGATCGGCCGTGGCCGAATGTCCGCCGGGCCTTCCTCCAGGGCGCGGCGGTCGGGATAGGGCTCGAGGCCGCCGTCTGGCCGGCGCCGCGCCGAGGTGAGCGTCTCGCCCGCCTCGCCGAGGATCGGCGCGTCATTCAGCGTGACGAGATCGGCCGGGCGCGCCGGAACGGGGGTCGCGAACTCGGCGTCCGGCGTTTTGCGCGCCTCGACGACCGGCTCGTAATAGGCGGTGACGAATCCAGGCGCGCGCAGGCGAAACGGCCGGAAATGCGCGGCGAAGAAATCGAGCGCGGCGTCGTTGGAGAGCGTCGCCTCGTCTGCGGCGAGCGCTATCCGGCAGACATGCGACAAGGCTTCGTCCGCCGGCAGCGCCGGGCGCAAGGGCGATGCGGAGGAGAGGATGACGCCGGCCGAACGCCGAAAGACGCGAAAGGCCGCGCGGAGATCATCTTGAAATATTGCGTCGATCGAGTCGAAACCGACCGGCTCGAGATCGATGGACGCCGTCACGCAAGGTCCGCCTAATGGACCGTTTCGGTCGCGACGAGCTTCCAATTCGGATCACGCGCGGCGACGTCGCGCGCGAAAGTCCAGAGGTCGACGATCTCGAGCGGCCGCTCGGGATCGCCCTCGATCGCGGCGCCGGCGCTATCGCGGCGGACCGATTGGAGCTTGACGACGAAACGAAGAGTGATCTGCGCTTTGCGGAGCTCGACCTTGGCGTCCTCCACCGTCGCCGTGTCGATGGAGACGACATGGGCTTCGGCGGTGTCGCCGCGTTGCTCGCGCGCGGCGATCTCGCCCGCGAAACTGTCGAACACTTCCGTCGAGAGGAGATTGCGCAGCGTGTCGCGGTCGCCTTTGGCGAAAGCCTCGACGATCATCTCATAGGCTTTTTTCGCGCCATCGACGAAGGCCGGGGCGGAAAAGCCGCGATCGGCGGCCGCGATCTGGTCGAGCCCACGCCAGCCGGCGCTGCCCGATTCGGCGAGGCCTTTCCAGCGATCGGCGTCGAGCGGGCCGGAAGCGGGCGCGGGGGCGAAAGCGGAGCCTTGCGGCGCCGGCGCCGGGCCGATGCGTCGCGCTGGACCCGGCGTGCGATCCGCGGCGGGGCCTTCCCGATCGACGCGCACGCCGAGGACCGACCACAATTTCCAGACGACGAAAGCCGCCAGAGCGGCGAAGACAAAGATGGAGGGGTCGAAATCGGATCCCGACAAAGGGCGTCTCCCAGTCGCAGGGATTGTCCGGTATCATGTCGCGTCCCAGATGTCACGAATCAACCCCCTCGCCGGGGGACGCGCGCGATTAGGCCGCGTTTGGGGATGGAGGGCGCACCGACGTGAACAAGTCGAAACTCGTCGCCTATGTGCTGACTGGCTGGCTCTTCGTCGAAATCATCGCTTTCGTGCTCGTCGTGCAGTTTCTCGGCGTGCTGGCGGCCGTCGCGCTCGGCGTCGGCACCACTCTGCTCGGCCTCGCCGACGTCAAGCGACTGTTCCTCTACCTTCGCGGCCGGGTCGGCCAGCCACGCGAGGAGACGAAATCCGGCGTCGCTCTGCTCGACGGCGGGCTGGAGGCGGTCGGCTCGCTGCTGCTGATCCTGCCCGGCTTCGCCTCCGATCTCGTCGGCCTCGCGCTGAAGTCGCCGTCGATCCGCTCCCATGTCGCCGACCGCATTCGCGGCAAAACGGAGCGGAAAGGTCCGCAGACGATCGATCTTTCGCCCGGCGAATGGAAGGCGGTCGTCGACGAGGGCCCAAAACGCCGCGTGCGCTCGCGCCGCGCGGCTCCGGCCAAAGTCGTCTGACCGGACGCGACCAGCCTCGGTGGAAGCGAATTTCTGATCGCGCGAACGATTCCGTTCGAGCGGAAAGCGCACTGACATCAAACCCCGTTGTCGCCCGCGAGGGGACGTGTTAGGCGGGCGGCCGTGACAGGCGTCGCCATCCCGTTGCGCCTGTCGGGAGCCGAAATCGGCTGGGAGTTCGACGATGACCGACACGAATGGAAGCGGCTCCGGCCCGGCCGGCGCCCCGGCGCTCAATGTGCTCGTGCAATATGTGAAGGACCTGTCTTTCGAGAATCCGAATGCGCCGCGCTCGCTGCAGCCGCGCCAGAATCCGCCGGAGATCGGCATTCAGGTCAATGTGAACGCCCGCCAGATGTCGGAGGAAGACTTCGAGGTCTCGGTGACGCTGGAAGCCTCGGCGACCGAGAGCGAAGAGGTGCTGTTCAAGCTCGAGGTCGATTACGGCGGCGTGTTCCGCCTGCTCAACATTCCCGCCGAGCAGCTTCATCCCATCGTGATGATCGAATGCCCGCGGCTGCTGTTTCCCTTCCTGCGCCAGGTCGTCGCCGACGCCACGCGCAATGGCGGCTTCCCGCCCCTCTATATCGATCCGATCGACTTTTTCGCGCTCTATCAGCAGCGCGCGGCCCAGGCGCAGCAGACCCCGGCCAACGCCAATTGAGATTTAAGGAAGGCGGGCCGTCAGGCTCGCCTCTCCATACTCTTCTCCTCTCGGACCTCCTCCTCTCGAGGCTCCGCGAGATAGCGCAGCCATAAGGGCTCTTTTCCGAGCTTGACGACGAAAGCCTCATGCGCCCTTCTCTCCGCCTCGGTGAGAAGCGGCTCCAGCTTCTGCGGACGGCTGCGCAAAAATTCGTCGCCCCTCTCCTCGGCCAGCGCCTCGGCGTCCGCCTGCAGTGTCAGAGCGGATTGGCGACCACCCATCAGCTCCGCATAGACCTCGGCGAGAAGGCCCGCGTCGAGCAGCGCGCCATGCTTGTCGCGCCGCGTGAGATCGACGCCATAGCGTTGGCAGAGCGCGTCCAGCGTGTTGGAGGCGCCGGGGTGACGGCGACGGGCCATCGTCAGAGTGTCGACGACGCGATCGAAAGGGATCGCCGCCATCCCCAGCGCGCCGAGCTCGAAATTGACGAAGCGCATGTCGAATTCGGCGTTATGCGCGACGAGATTGGCGTCGTCGACGAATTCGAGGAAGCTCGCGGCGATCTCGCGGAATTTCTTCTGGCCGGTGAGAAAGGCCGAGGAGAGCCCGTGCACGCGAAAGGCCTCCTCCGGCATGTCGCGTTCCGGATCGAGATAGAAATGGAAGGTGCGGCCGGTGGGGATGAGATTGGAAATCTCGACCGCGCCGATCTCGACGATGCGATGACCCTTGGTCGGATCCAAGCCGGTCGTCTCCGTGTCGAAGACGATCTCACGCATCGCTCGCCTCTTTCGATAAAATCAACGCGGCGGTCTTCGCCGCGCCAGCTCCTCGAGAATTAGCCGAACTTCTCGCCGAGCGGAATCCAGCCCATGGTCGCTATGCACCACGAAATCGGCGCCGGCGCGCTTTTCGACGTCTGGTATCTGCTTGGCGAGTATGGCGGCGAATTTCTCTTCCGTCATGCCGGGACGCGCGAGCACGCGGGCGCGCTGCACATCCAGCGGCGCCGAGACGACGACGACGGCGTCGACGTCCTTTTCCGCGCCGATCTCGAAGAGAAGAGGGATGTCGAAGACGACGACGCTGTCTCCGGCGCGCCGGCAGGATTCGAGAAATGCGTCGCGCTCGGCCGCGACGAGCGGATGCACCAGCGCCTCGAGACGGCGCAGAGCCTCGGCGTCGCCGAGCACGCGGGCGGCGAGGCGGGCGCGATCGACGCTTCCGTCGAGGGTGGTTCCGGGAAACATCTCTTCTATGCGCGCTGCGGCGGAGCCGCGATAAATCTCATGCACGGCGCGATCGGAATCATAGACGGGGACGCCCTCGGCGCGGAAGAGATCCGCCGTTGTCGATTTGCCCATGCCGATCGAGCCGGTGAGCCCGATGGTGAGAGGGCGCGCCGGCGCATCGGCGCTCATGCGAGAAGCGCGCCTTCGCGACGCAGCGCCTCCAGCACCGGCAGCAGCGGCAGGCCGATGATGGTCCAGTGATCGCCGAGAATGCGCTCGAAGAGATGAACGCCGAGGCCTTCGATCTGATAGGCGCCGGCGCTGGTCGTCGCCTCCATGTCCACAATGTCGAGATAGCCGGCCAGAAATTCGTCGGAGAAAGCGCGCATCGTCAAATCCGCATGGGCGACGGTCTCGAAAATAAGAGCGCCGTCGCGCGCGATGGCGACCGCCGAATGCAGGCGATGGGTCCGGCCGGAGAGAAAGCGCAGCTGCTCCCCGGCGGCGGCGACAGTCGCGGGCTTGCCGAATCGGCGCCCCTCGCAGCTCGCCACCTGATCGGCGCCGAGGACGAGAGCGCCCGGCCGCACCAGCGAGACGAGGTTCGCCTTGTCGCGCGCCAGTCGCGCCGCGACGGCGTCGGCGTCGCCGCCGGCCGCGACGACCTCTGCTTCGACAGCGCGCTCGTCGATCTCCGCCGGATGGACGAGAAAAGGCGCGCCGGTCTGCTCGAGCGCCGCGCGGCGACCTTTGCTCTTGGAGGCGAGAATCAGCGGCTCGGCGTGGAGCCAGAAGCCGCGCGAGCGATCGAACGACACCGAAACCTCCTCGCTTCGTTACCAGGCCATGTTACCCACAGGCCCTGCGCGCTCGTGAGCATAGTGGGGAAAAATAACGCCGCCGGACGAGGCCATGTGCACAGCTGCGCATAACCTGGCGGATCGATCAACAGGCGAAAGAACGCGTGGGGAAAAGCAGGAGCACGACCATGACAAGACGCGTTTCTTCGCCATCAAACGCCATCCATGTGGGAACATGGCGACAAGGCGCTGTTAATATTTCGTTTACCAGCCTGTCCACAAGGGGTCGGGGAATCTCTATACAGCAACGTTCGTGCTACGTAAGGTGTGGACAAAAGGTTGACACAAATTAACCTCCGTTAAGAAAGCCCTAATAAAATCAAAAAAATCTCTTAAAGATTGAATTTTCTTTTTGTGTCGTTTTGGGCTAGCTCCAATGCCGGGAAGAGCGCCGGGCGTCTTTCTCCCCCAATTTCCTGACCTCGCCGGAGCCAAAGCGCAATGGGTGATCGTAAGCCGCTCCTCGCCGTTCTGAGCGGCGAAGCACAGGCCGTCCCGCCGATCTGGCTGATGCGACAAGCGGGCCGTTATCTCCCGGAATATCAAGAGCTCCGGGCCAAGGCCGGGAGCTTTCTCGACACCTGCTACAATCCGCAGACCGCGGCGCGGATCACTCTGCAGCCGATCGAGCGTTTCGGCTTCGACGCGGCGATTTTGTTCAGCGATATTCTCGTCGTGCCGGACGCGCTCGGGCAGAAGGTCTGGTTCGAAGCGGGGGCCGGCCCGCGGCTCGTCCCGGTCGAGAGCGACGACGACATTGCGGCGCTGGCCGAGAGCTTCGACATCGAAAAACTCGCGCCGGTCTTCGAGACCATCGACCGGGTGAAAGGCGAGCTGCCGAAATCAGTGGCTTTCATCGGCTTTTGCGGGGCGCCGTGGACGGTGGCGAGCTATATGATCGCCGGCCGCGGCACGCCGGATCAGGCGCCGGCGCGGCTCTTCGCCTTTCGGCGGCCGGAGGCCTTCGCGCGGCTCATCGACAGTCTGGTCGCGGCCTCGGTCGCTTATCTCATTCGGCAGATCGACGCCGGCGTCGAGACGCTGCAGCTGTTCGACAGCTGGGCGGGCGTGCTGCCGCCGCTCGAATTCGAGAGCTGGGTGGTCGCGCCGCTGAAAAAGATCATCGGCGAGGTGAAAGCCGCGCGGCCGGGCGTTCCGATCATCGCTTTCGTGCGCGGGGGCGCGACGCATCTGCCGGGGCTCGCCGAACGACTCGGGGCCGACGCTCTCGGGCTCGACACGGCGATCGACCCCGCCTGGGCGGTGAAGGAGATTCCCGAAGGGACGGTGCTGCAGGGAAATCTCGATCCGCTCGCTCTGCTCGCGGGCGGGGCGGCGCTCGATCGTGAGATCGATTCGATCTTGCGGAGCTTCGCGGGACGTCCGCATATATTCAACCTAGGTCACGGCGTCTTGCCGGAGACGCCACTAGAGCATGTCTCGCAATTGATCGAACGCGTTCGCAGAACAGGAAATTGAGTCATGTATCTCTGGATCAAAGCTTTGCATGTGATCGCAGTGATCTGCTGGATGGCCGGGCTGCTCTATCTGCCGCGACTCTTCGTCTATCACACGCAAGTCGGGCAGGGCGCGCCTTCCGCTCTGTTCAAGAAGATGGAGCGCCGGCTCGCCCTCTACATCATGGCGCCGGCGATGATCGTCTCCTGGGCGGCCGGCCTGGCGTTGATCTATTTCGGCTCCTTCCACGGCGCGGGATGGCTGCACGCCAAATTGGCGCTCGTCGTCCTGCTGACGGGCGTCCACTTCTATTTCGGCGTCACGCAGAAGGCTTTCGAGCGCGACGAGAATCACAAGCCGGCGCGATTCTTCCGATTCGTCAATGAGGTTCCGACGCTGCTGATGATCGGCATCGTCATTTTGGTGATCGTCAAGCCGTTCTGAAGGCAGGGAGTTTTCCCCGTCCTTCACGTAAATGTCATGGGCTTCGGGCGGATGGCTTGCGTTTCCGCCCGAAAGGGATTAATTGCTCTATCGCTCACCTCAGGCAGATCGTCGTTTCAAACGACAGCCGGATCCAGACCGGCTCTTCGGGGCATCGGCCCCGCTTCCCTTCTGCCCATCCCGCCCTAGCCCGAGTTTCATCCGAATATCGTCGAGGATTGTCCCAAATGGGGGAAATCAAGCTTCAGGACCTGAAGTCCAAATCGGCCGCCGAACTTCTCGCTTTCGCGGAGGAGCATGAGGTCGAGGGCGCATCGCTCATGCGGCGTCAGGAACTGCTCTTCGCCATATTGAAGCAATTCGCCGGTCGCGACGTCGAGATCGTCGGCGAAGGCGTCGTCGAGGTGCTGCAGGACGGCTTCGGCTTCCTGCGTTCGCCGGACGCCAATTATCTCGCCGGCCCCGACGATATTTACGTGTCGCCCTCGCAGATCAGGCGCTTCGGCCTGCGCACTGGCGACACGGTCGAGGGCATGATCCGCAGCCCCAAGGAGGGCGAGCGCTATTTCGCCCTGCTCAAGGTCAATTCGATCAATTTCGAAGACCCGGAGAAAGTGCGGCACAAGGTCCCCTTCGACAATCTGACGCCGCTCTATCCCGACGAGCGCTTGAAGCTCGAGATCGACGATCCGACGCGCAAGGATCTCTCCGCGCGCGTCATCGATCTCGTCGCGCCGATCGGCAAGGGCCAGCGCGCGCTGGTCGTCGCGCCGCCGCGCACCGGCAAGACGGTGCTGCTGCAGAATATCGCGCAGTCGATCACCACCAATCATCCGGAATGCTATCTGATCGTGCTGCTCATCGACGAGCGCCCCGAGGAAGTGACCGACATGCAGCGCTCCGTGAAGGGCGAGGTGGTGTCCTCGACTTTCGACGAGCCGGCCGTGCGTCACGTTCAGGTCGCGGAAATGGTCATCGAGAAGGCCAAGCGCCTGGTCGAGCATCACCGCGACGTCGTGATCCTGCTCGACTCGATTACGCGTCTCGGCCGCGCCTACAACACTGTGGTGCCGTCCTCCGGCAAGGTGTTGACCGGCGGCGTCGACGCCAATGCTCTGCAGCGTCCCAAGCGCTTCTTCGGCGCCGCGCGCAATATCGAGGAGGGCGGCTCGCTGACCATCATCGCCACGGCGCTGATCGACACCGGCTCGCGCATGGACGAGGTGATCTTCGAGGAATTCAAGGGCACGGGCAATTCGGAGATCATTCTCGACCGCAAGGTCTCCGACAAGCGCGTGTTCCCGGGAATCGACATTACCCGCTCCGGCACCCGCAAGGAAGAGCTGCTGGTGCCAGCGGACGTGCTCAAAAAGATGTATGTGCTGCGCCGCATCCTCAATCCGATGGGCACGGTCGACGCGATCGAGTTCCTGCTCGGCAAGCTGCGTGAGACGCCGAAGGGCAACGCCAGCTTCTTCGATTCGATGAACACCTGAGTCGGCGCCCTCGGCTCGGACGCGCCGGCGATGTGAATTCGCGGGGAGAGCGTGTTCGAGGGCTTCGCCGAGAGTCTTTCCGTGTTTCCGTGTTTCATTGAATGCGGAAAGACTCTCGGCTTTTGTTTTGATGCGTTTCCAACGCCGAACCGGCGTCCACTTCGGCTGGAAACGCTCTAGGTCTGGGCGATCGTCGACCGCGTATGCGAGCTAAAAACGGACGCGCCTCCCGGCTCACAGCAGCGGACGAGGCTGTCGTCCCGTTCCGCCGGAACGAACAATCGGTTCATCCCCCGAAATCCCGACGCCGAGCGCGACAATCTCCGCGCCACGGCTCTGGCTGCGCGCCGTGCCGGGAGAGGCGGCGACCGCGCGGGGGCGCGTGCTTTCTCCGGGAAGGAAATTCGAGTAGAGCGATGCGTTCTTCCCTCGGATGACTGGCGATGTCGACTGAAACGGTCTTTGCCTCGGCCACAGGCGCCGGGCGCGCGGCGATTGCGGTGATTCGGCTGTCTGGACCGAAGGTCCGCGCGGTGGTGGAACGGCTCGCAGGGCTGCTCCCGGAGCCGAGATTCGCTCATTATGCGCGTCTCGTGGACCCGCGAAACGACGAGACGATCGATCGCGGTCTGGTGCTCTATTTTCCGCAGCCCCATTCGCCGACCGGCGAGGATTACGCCGAATTGCAGATACACGGCGGCCGCGCGGTCATGCGTGCGCTTCTGCGGGCATTGAGCGATTTTCCCGGGCTGCGAGAAGCGCAGCCGGGGGAGTTCGCACGGCGCAGCCTGGCCAATGGCAAGATGGATTTGTCGCAGGTCGAAGGCCTCGCCGATCTGATCGAGGCGGAAACGGAGTTTCAGCGCCGCCAAGCCATTCGGGCGTTGGGCGGGGCATTGCGCGAGCGGGTCGAGAGCTGGCGCGACGGGCTGATCCGCGCTCTGGCGCTGGTCGAGGCGGAGCTGGATTTTTCCGATGAGGGAGATGTGTTCGAGCCGGCGACCGCGCTTCGCCCATTGCTCGCGCCGCTGACCGAGGAAATGGCGAGCGTGCTGGCGGCAGGCGAGCGGACCGAGCGGCTCCGGGATGGTTTTGTCGTGCTTCTGCTCGGCCCTCCGAATTCCGGCAAGTCGACACTGCTCAACACGCTGGCCCGCCGCGACGCCGCGATCGTCTCTCCGGTTCCGGGGACGACGCGGGACATGATCGAGGTCCATCTCGATCTCGGCGGAATGCCGGTCACTCTGGTCGACACGGCCGGTCTGCGCGAGGCGACGGATGAGATCGAGCGCATCGGCGTCGCGCGCACGCGGGCGCGGATCGGCGAGGCCGATCTGCTCCTCTGGCTCTCGGAAGGAGGGACCGATGCGCCGCAGCTGGAGCCGGTCGAAGGCGTCGAGCTGATTCGCGTCGCGACCAAGGCGGATTTGCTCGGCTGCACATCAGATGATCTTGCAATTTCTGCTAGAACAGGGTTTGGAATAGACCGACTTCTGGATGCAATGACGGATCGCGCGAAGCGACGTCTGGGCGACGGCTCGACGGCGCTTCTCACGCGCGAACGGCATCGGCGACTCATTCAGGAGGCGAAAGACGCGATCGAGACGAGTCTCGATTCCGGCAAGCCTCTCGAATTCGTCGCAGACGATCTTCGTGTCGCCGGCCGGGCGTTCGGCCGCATTGTCGGCGCCGTCGATGTCGAGGATGTGTTGGATGCGATTTTCTCGCAATTTTGCATTGGCAAATAAAGTTTCACGTGAAACAGGATCGAGGATGAAGAAGTGAGCCGACCGGCCTATGACGTGATCGTGATCGGCGGCGGCCATGCCGGCTGCGAGGCCGCTGCGGCGGCGGCGCGACGTGGCGCGCGCACGGCGCTGCTCACGCATGACCGCGCCACGATCGGCGCCATGTCGTGCAATCCGGCGATCGGCGGGCTCGGCAAAGGCCAGCTCGTCCGCGAGATCGATGCGCTCGACGGCCTCATGGGCCGCGTCGCCGACGCCGCCGGAATCCAATTTCGCCTGCTGAATCGTTCTAAGGGCCCCGCCGTGCGCGGCCCGCGCGCTCAGGCCGACCGCAAGCTCTATCGCGCGGCGATGCAGGCGGTGATCGCCGCGACGCCCAATCTCGACGTCATCGAGGGCTCGGCTGAAGGATTGGCGGTGGAGCAGGGCCGCATCATCGGCGTCGATCTGGATGGAGACAGGATCGCCGCGCGCGCCATTGTGGTGACCACCGGCACTTTCTTGAACGGGGTGATTCATATCGGCGCGACGCAGCTTTCGGCCGGGCGCATGGGCGAGCGCCCGTCGATCGGCCTGGCGGAAGATTTGCGGCGGATCGGCTTTGCGACCAGGCGCCTCAAGACCGGCACGCCGCCGCGCCTCGACGGACGCACGATCGATTGGGCCCGTCTCGAGGAACAGAAGGGCGATGAGACGCCGGAGCCCTTCTCCTATCTCACCAAATCAATCGTCAATCCGCAGATCGCCTGCCACATCACCAGGACCAATGCGGCGGCGCATCGGGTCATTCTCGACAATCTCCAGCATTCTCCGATGCGCAGCGGCGCAATCTCCGGGCCCGGCCCGCGCTATTGCCCGTCGATCGAGGACAAGGTCACGCGCTTCGGCGATCGAGACGCCCATCAGATTTTCCTCGAGCCGGAAGGGCTCGACGACGACACCGTCTATCCCAATGGCGTCTCCACCTCGCTGCCGGAAGCGGTCCAGCGCGCGTTCATTCAGCAGATCGAGGGGCTGGAGGCGGCGCGGATTCTGCGGCCGGGCTATGCGATCGAATATGATTTCGTCGACCCCCGCGAGCTCGACTCCACGCTGGAGACGAAGCGAATCCAGGGCCTCTTCTTCGCCGGGCAGATCAATGGCACGACAGGCTATGAAGAGGCGGCCGCGCAGGGACTGGTGGCCGGGCTCAACGCCGCCGCGCGTGCGGCGGGAAAGGACGCGATCGTCTTCGACCGCGCCGAGGCCTATCTCGGCGTGATGATCGACGATCTCGTCACCCGCGGGGTCAGCGAGCCCTATCGCATGTTCACCTCGCGCGCCGAATATCGACTGTCGCTGCGCTCGGACAATGCCGATGAGAGATTGACCGGCAAAGGGCTCGAGATCGGCTGCATCGGGGGCGAGCGCGAGCGGGTTCATCGCGAGCGGATGGACCGGCTCGGCCGCGCGCGCGTTCTGCTCGAGCAATTGTCTTTGACCTCCGCGGCGGCGGCCAAGGCCGGCCTCCCGATCAATCAGGATGGGCAGAGGCGCAGCGGCTTTGCCCTGCTGTCCTTTCCCGGGATTGATCTGGGGCGGCTCGCAGCGATCTGGCCGGAGCTTCTCGCGATCGATTCGGAGACGGCGGCGCGCGTCGAGACCGATGCGCGCTACGCCGTCTATCTCGACCGGCAGAGCGCCGATATCGATTCCTACCGTCGGGACGAGCAGCTCGCTCTGCCCTCGACGCTCGACTATGGCGAGATCGGCGGGCTCTCCGCGGAGCTGTGCGCCAAGCTGTCAGTGCTGCGACCACGCACGCTGGGCCAGGCGCAACGCATCGAAGGCGTCACTCCGGCGGCGCTCACTCTTCTGGCGGCGCGGGCGCGGCGCGGGTGAGCGGAAAAATGGTCGGTAAGGCGAAGGATCGCGTCAGCGATCGTGAAGCGGCTCTGAAGCTCGCGCCCTCTTTGCG
Organism: Methylosinus sp. is20ea; assembly: GCF_059718135.1. Taxonomy (NCBI): domain Bacteria; kingdom Pseudomonadati; phylum Pseudomonadota; class Alphaproteobacteria; order Hyphomicrobiales; family Methylocystaceae; genus Methylosinus; species Methylosinus sp. is20ea. Next base: position 1,669,647 of record NZ_AP046088.1, read on the forward strand.
GCCCTATTTGCGCGAGTTCGAGATCTACGAATCGCTGCTGCGCAAATGGCAGAAGTCGATCAATCTCATCGCGGACAGCACGCTGGACCAATTATGGACGCGTCACTTCGCCGATGCGGCGCAGATTCGTGAGTTTTTTCCGAGCCTGGAAAGCTGGATCGATCTCGGCTCCGGGGCTGGCTTTCCCGGCATGGTGCTGGCGATCTGCTTGAAGGATCGTCCGGGGGCCAAGGTCCATCTCATCGAGAGCGATCAGCGCAAGGCCGCCTTTCTGCGCGCTGTTTCACGTGAAACAGGCGCTGTGACGGAAATTCATGTCGGCCGAATCGAAAACGAGCTGCCGCTCATCACCGACGCCGTGGCGGGCGTCACCGCCCGCGCGCTGGCGCCGATGCCGCAATTGATCGACTGGTCACGCGAACTTCTGTTGAAAAACGTCAAAGGCGTGTTTTTAAAGGGTGAAGACTGGGCCAATGAATTGACCGGCTCGAGCGCCGCAGATAGTTTCCAGATCTGGACTTTGCAGAGCCGGACGCATTCATCCGGCCGCATTATCGCCCTTGCGCGGGATTTTGGAGCTTGACGTGACCGACGTTACTCATCCCCGCATCGTCCCCCGCATTCTCGTCCTCGCAAATCAAAAGGGCGGCGTCGGCAAGACGACGACGGCCATTAATCTCGGCACCGCGCTCGCCGCCGTGGGCGAGTCGGTGCTCGTCATCGATCTCGATCCGCAGGGCAACGCCTCGACCGGGCTCGGCGTCGACCGCAAGGCCCGCCGGATTTCGACCTATGACGTCCTGCTCGCCGAGAGCAGCCTCGCCGAGGCCATCGTCGCCACCGCCGTGCCGCGGCTCTCGATCGCGCCTTCGACGCTGGATCTGCTCGGCGTCGAGCTCGAGATCGCCAGCGACAAGGAGCGCGCCTTTCGCCTGAAGCGCGCGGTCGCCGAGATGATCGCAACAGAGCGCCACGACCTGGCCCTCGCCTTCAGCTATATTCTGATCGACTGTCCGCCCTCGCTCAATCTTCTGACCATCAACGCGCTCGCCTGCGCCGACGCGGTGCTGGTGCCGTTGCAATGCGAATTCTTCGCGCTCGAGGGTCTGTCGCAGCTGCTGTCGACCGTGGAGCAGGTGAGGCGTTCGCTCAATCCGCGGCTCTCGATCCATGGCATTGTGCTGACCATGTTCGATCCGCGCAATAATCTGGCGACCCAGGTCGTCGCCGATGTGCGGCGCTTCATGGGCGACAAGGTCTATGAGACGGTGATCCCGCGCAATGTGCGCGTGTCGGAGGCGCCGTCGCATGGCAAGCCCGTGCTGCTCTATGACCTCAAATGCAGCGGCAGCCAGGCCTATCTCAAGCTCGCGACGGAGGTCATCCAGCGCGAGAAGCAGCTACGGGCCGCCTGAGCTGTGGCTTCGTCGCTCGCATTAGGCAATCTCCGGTTAATGGATTGAAGGATTTCTCTCGAAATGGCCGAAGAAGCGACGCGCAGAAGATTGGGGCGAGGGCTCGCGGCTCTGATCGGAGACGCGGGCGAGGAAGCGCCGGCGGTGGAGCGCGCGCGCGGTCAGCGCAAGGCGCCGATCGAGTTTCTGCGGCCCAATCCGCGCAATCCGCGCGTCGCCTTCAATGAGGAGGATCTCGCCGATCTCGCCGCCTCCATCCGCGAGAAGGGCATCATCCAGCCGATCGTCGTGCGCACCGTGCCGGGCGTCGCCGACGCCTATGAGATCATCGCCGGCGAGCGCCGCTGGCGCGCCGCGCAGCTCGCCAATCTCGCCGATGTTCCGATCATCGTGCATGAGGCGGATGATCGCGAGGCGCTCGAGCTCGCCATCATCGAGAATGTCCAGCGCGCCGATCTCAATGCGATCGAGGAGGCGCGCGGCTATGAGCGGCTGGGCAAGGAGTTCGGCTATTCCCAATCCGATCTTGCCAAGATCATCGGCAAGAGCCGCTCGCATGTGGCCAATACGCTGCGTCTGCTCAACCTGCCCGAGGCGAGCCGGCGGCTGGTGACGGAAGGCGCGATCTCGGCCGGCCATGCGCGCGCGCTGCTCGCCCTCGACAATCCCGATTCGGTGGCGCGGCGCGTCGTCGAGGAGGGCCTCACCGTGCGCGACGTCGAGCGGCTCGCGCAGGCGGATTCCGGCGCCAAGCTGGAGACGAAGTCGCGCAAGCCGCGTGTCGAGAAAGACGCGGATACGGTGGCGATGGAAAAGCTTCTGACCGATGCGCTCGGGCTCTATGTGTCGATCCATCATAGCGGCGAGAGCGGCGAATTGCGCATCCGCTATGCGACGCTGGAGCAGCTCGACGGGCTGTGCCGCCGGCTGACGGGGTGAGTGGGGAGCTGTTTTATCGCTTCGCCTATCGCCTCGACGTCGGCCGAGAATCGGGACGCGCGATTCCTTCTCCCACTGGTGGGAGTGGCCCCGCCACAGGGCGTCCGTGAGGACGCCCGTCGCTAGCGACGGGCTTTGGCGGGGTCGGATGAGGGCGGCTGCGGTTCGCAGGCGCGATGAAGAGTTTCAGGTCGCTGTGGCGGAGAGAGCCCTCATCCGACCCTCGCTGACGCGAGGGCCACTTTCTCCCGCAAGCGGGAGAAGGAAGCGCCCTTTCTTTCAGATACGGAACTCGCGTATTTCATTCGCTCGTCTGCGCGGTCCAGCTCGCATGCTCGACGCCTGCGATCTTCTCGAGATCGGCGGCGACGGCGTCCAGCTCTTTGGGATCGACGCTGGTCGAGGTCAAAATGGCGACGAGCTCCACCTCGCCTTCGCCGCGCTCCAATTCCTCGATCTCGCGCACCGGATAGTCGGCGGCCTCGAGCTTCTCCACCAGCAGATCGCGCAAGGCGTCGCGCCGCGTCTGTGAGACGGTGACATGCAGGCGGTAGATCGCTTCCGTCGAGCGTTCGTCGATCGGCGCGCGCTCGATGAGATGGACCAGCGGGCGCAACAGCATATTGCCGGCGAGCGTGAAAACGGCCATCAATATCGCCTCCGCCGCATGATCGGCGCCGGCGAAGGCGCCGGTGACCGCCGAGCACCAGATGGTCGCCGCGGTGTTGAGGCCGGAAATATTGGCGCCGTCCTTGATGATGACGCCGGCGCCGAGAAAGCCCACGCCCGAGGCGATATAGGCGAGCACCTGGGTCGCGCCGACATTGCCGTTGAGGCGCATGCCGAGATCGACGAAAGCCGCCGCGCCCAGCGCCACCAGCGCATTGGTGCGCAGTCCCGCGGTGCGTTGGCGATATTGCCGCTCGGCGCCGATCAGCGTGCCGAGAAGCAGCGCTACGAGCAGAGAAATCAATGAATTGAGAAATTCCGGCGCGTTGAAGTTCGCTATGGCCGCCATCGTCCGCTTCCGTATTCTTGTCCGACGGGGCCTTATACCACGCGGCGAATCATTGTCTCCCGTCGGACACAGTCATTGAACCGTGCGACGATTTTTGCTCGATCAACTCGCGACATGATTGAATCTTGCTCACAAAAGCTTAAATTTGAAAATGTTGTTGTTCCTAAACTCAGGGGGAGATTCATGGAACGCCGGGAATTTGTAACAGCTATGGGCGTATTGGCCGCCGCGACAGCCGCCTCTGGGGCATTGGCGGCCGAAGATCCGCATGCGCATCATCATCACGGCGGCGCCAAATATAAGGCGCTGTTCGAATCGACCACCAAATGCGTCGCCGCGGGCGAGGACTGCCTGCGTCACTGCTTCGAGATGTTGGCGATGAACGACGCCAGCATGGGAGCCTGCACCAAGTCCACTTTCGACGTCGTCGCGGCCTGCAAGGCTCTGGCGTCGCTGGCGGGGACGAACTCGAGCCTCACGCCCGCCTTCGCCAAGGCCGTGACCGAGGCCTGCCTCGCCTGCAAGAAGGAATGCGACAAATTCCCGGATATCGCGGAATGCAAGGCTTGCGGCGAGGCCTGCAAAGCCTGCGCCGACGAGTGCCAGAAGGTCACGGCCTGACGGGAAGGGCTCGAGACCAAATCGCGGGACGCGCTATGGCGCGTCTCGTCTCCGACGATATGACGATTATATTGTGTATTGTGCGCCGCGGCGGCCGAAGGCGCTGATTTCGAGGTCTCGCGAGATTTTTCTCGAGGAGCCGTCGGTCCATCCTCCCGCGTGTCGCGAATGACACCATCGAAACGGAGCCTGCAAAGTGATCGAGCGCGCGCCGGAAATTCTCTCGCCCGAGGCCCATTCTCATCACGGGGGGGCGTCCTTCCTTCTGCGACAATGGCCTTATTTCGCCATGCTCCTGCTGGCGCTGTTCGGCGTCGCCTATACGAGCGTGACGCGCCAGGGCATGACCACCTATTGGATCGTCCTCGCGCCGATCTTCGGACTGATCAGCATAGTGGCCGGCTGGCCGGAGGCGGAGAACGCCGACGAGAAATGGCGGCTCGTGCGCACGCAGATCCTCCATTGGGGCGCGGTTCTCGCCGCAATGTGCCTCATCTTCATCGGCGATGTGAAGCAGATGATGAATTCGGACAGCAGCGCGCTCACCGTGCTGACGGTGCTGGCGCTCGGCTCCTTCACCGCGGGCATTCACGCCGAGGCCTGGCGTGTGTCGTTCGTCGGGCTGCTGCTGGGCCTCGCCGTGCCGGCGATCGCCTGGCTCGAGGAATCGACGCTGCTGATCCTGCTGATCGTCGCCGTGATCGCGGCTATCGGGGCTTTTGTCTTCCTGCGCGACCGCAAGCCGGCTCGAGTCGCGACGCTCACATAAAGACTTGTTTATATCTTTATTGCATCTGCTCCGCCGCCTTGCTATAGGCGGCCAGGGCCCGTCGCACTCGCCTTCCCACAGGCGAGACAACGCCTGAAGGGAGCGTCATGACCACCCATTTCAACGATTATGTCGTCGCCGACATCGGCCTCGCCGATTGGGGCCGCAAGGAGCTCAACATCGCCGAGACCGAAATGCCCGGTCTGATGGCGACCCGCGCCGAATATGGCCCGTCGCAGCCGCTCAAAGGCGCGCGCGTCGCCGGCTCGCTGCATATGACCATTCAGACGGCCGTGCTGATCGAGACGCTGAAGGCGCTCGGCGCGGATGTCCGCTGGGCGTCGTGCAACATTTATTCGACGCAGGACCACGCCGCTGCGGCCATCGCCGCCGCCGGCACGCCGGTCTTCGCCATCAAGGGCGAGAGCCTCGAGGATTATTGGGACTACACCCATCGCATCTTCGAATGGGGCGACGGCGGCACGCCGAACATAATTCTCGACGATGGCGGCGACGCGACGCTGCTCATCCATCTCGGCCTGCGCGCCGAGAATGGCGACACGGCTTTCCTCGACAAGGCGACCAATGAGGAAGAGGAAGTCCTCTTCGCCGCGATCAAGAAGCGCCTCAAGGCCAATCCGGGCTTCTACAAGCGCAACGCCGAGGCCATCAAGGGCGTGACCGAGGAGACCACCACCGGCGTGCATCGCCTCTATGTCATGCACAAGGAAGGCAAGCTCCTGTGGCCGGCGATCAACGTCAATGATTCGGTCACCAAGTCGAAGTTCGACAATCTCTACGGCTGCCGCGAGTCGTTGGTCGACGGCATTCGCCGCGCCACCGATGTGATGATGGCCGGCAAGGTCGCGTGCATCGCCGGCTATGGCGATGTGGGCAAGGGCTCGGCCGCTTCGCTGCGCAACGCCGGCTGCCGCGTGCTGGTCACCGAGATCGATCCGATCTGCGCGCTGCAGGCGGCGATGGAAGGCTATGAGGTCACGACGATGGAAGACGCGGCCTCGCGCGCCGACATCTTCTGCACCGCGACGGGCAATGTCGACGTCATCACGACCGAGCATATGCGCGCCATGAAGGATCGCGCCATCGTCTGCAACATCGGCCATTTCGACAGCGAGATCCAGGTCTCCGGCCTGCGCAATCTCAAATGGCACAATGTGAAGCCGCAGGTCGACGAGGTCGAGTTCGCCGACGGCAAGCGCATCATCCTGCTCGCCGAAGGCCGCCTGGTGAATCTCGGCTGCGCGACCGGCCATCCGTCCTTCGTGATGTCCGCGTCCTTCACCAACCAGACGCTGGCGCAGATCGAGTTGTGGACCAAGCAGGGCCAGTATCCGGTCGGCGTCTACACGCTGCCCAAGCATCTCGACGAGAAGGTCGCGGCGCTGCATCTCGACAAGATCGGCGTGAAGCTCACCAAGATGACCGAGCAGCAGGCCGCCTATCTGAACCTGCCGCAGAGCGGCCCGTTCAAGCCGGACCACTACCGCTACTGATTTCTCTCGCCTGCGAGAGCGAGACGGCGGAGCGATTCTCTCGCTCCGCCGTTTTTTTTCGCGACGCCAGTTCGGCGAAATCCTTAGGCGCCAATCTCCCGGTCACGATCTGCGTTTCACTTTTCGACGGCGCGCTTTAGATTAGACGCGATTCGAGACGGCGCCTCGGTGGCGCGCGGACGGCTTACGGCGTTTGTTTGCGATGAGCCTTTGCAAATCGAACGTGGAGACCTGTTCGCATGTGTCACGATGCGGCCTTCGGGCCGAAAGCGTTGCCGCCTGCGCGACGTCGGGAAGCGTCCTCGACGCTCGTTCGCGGCGTGGCGCGTGGGCTCACGACGGCCAGCCTCTTGCCGCTCGGCGGGCCGGCGCGGGCGGAGGCGCTCGCCAATCTTCTCGCCACCACGAATAACGCCGAATTCGTCAATCTCGCTCTGACCGGCGGGCTCGCGCTTTTTGCTGTCGTCGTCGCCTTCACCCATCTCGGCGAGCGCAAGGCGTGGAGCCGTCGCGAGGCGCGTCTTGCCGCCGAGCTCGAAGCGACGCGCACGCGGCTCGATCGCGCCGAGATTTTTCTGTCGAGCGAGCCACAACTGTTCGTCTCCTGGGACAATGCCGCGGGCGAGCCGGACATAGAGAACGGCCTCAACGATCCGGCCTTCGCGCGGCGCGTGCTCGCCTTCGGCACTTGGCTCGGCCCGGAGGAGGCGAGCGCGCTCCAAGAGCGCATCGATCGGCTGCGCCAGAATGGCGACGGTTTTCATCTCTCGCTCGCCAGCCTGCAGGGCCGGCGCTTCGACGCCGAGGGCCGCGCCGTCGCCGGCCGCGCCGTGCTGCGTATCCGCGAAGTCTCCGGCGAGCGGCTGGAGCTGCTGTCGCTGCGCGAGCGCCACACGCGCAGCGTGGCCGAGGTGGACGGGCTGCGCGCTCTGCTCGAGGCGCTGCCGACGCCGGTCTGGATGCGCGACGCCGAGGGCCGACTCGTTTTCGTGAACTCGGCCTATGCGCAGGCGGTGGAGGCGGAAAATCCGGCCGACGCGCTGCGTCGTCAGATCGAGCTGCTGGACAATGACGCGCGCACGCAGGCCCAGGCGGCGCGCGCCCAAGACGACGTATGGCGCGCGCGGGTGACGGCGGTCGTCGCCGGAGAGCGGCATCGTCTCGATATCGTCGAGGCGCCCTGCCATGGCGCCGCCGCGGCTCTCGCCATCGATCGCCATGAGATCGACACGACGCGCGCCGATCTCGAGCAGCAGATGCAGGCGCATTCGCGCACGCTGGATCAATTGCCCATCGCCGTCGCTATTTTCGATCGCGCCAGGCGCCTCGTCTATCGCAACGCCGCCTATGAGAGTCTCTGGCCGCTCGACAGGGCCTATCTGGATCAGGGGCCGAGCGACAGCGAGATCCTCGATCGCCTGCGCGCCGAGCAGCGCCTTCCCGTCGAAGCCGATTACAAGGCCTGGAAGGCGCGCCTGCTGGAGGCCTATCAGGCGTCCGAAGAGCATCACGTGCATGTCTGGCACATGCCGAACGGACGCACGCTGCGCGTCGTGGTCAACGCCAATCCGCAAGGCGGCGTCACCTATCTCTATGACGATGTGAGCGAGCGCTATTTCCTCGAATCGCGTTTCCATGCGCTCGACCGCATGCAGAACGAGACGCTGGAAAATCTGCGCGAGGGCGTCGCCGTCTTCGGCCCGGACGGAAGGCTGCGCTTCTGCAATCCCGCCTTCCTCGCGCTCTGGGCGCTGGACAAGCATATTCTCGACGACAAGCCGCGTTTCGACGCCGTGGCCAATCTGTGCCGGCCGCTGCATCTCAACGAGGAGACCTGGACCGAATTGCGCGGCTTCGTGACCGGGCTGCAGGACATGCGCCAGGGCTTCACGCGGCGCATCGAGCGCTCGGATGGCGTCGTGCTCGACTGCACGGCGCAGCCTTTGCCGGAAGGCGCGGCGCTGCTCACCTTCGTCGATGTCACCGCGGGCGTGAATGTCGAGCGCGCGCTCACCGAGCGCAATCAGGCGCTGATCGCGGCGGAGAAGATCCGCAACGACTTCGTCCATCATGTGTCCTACGAGCTGCGCTCGCCGCTCAACAACATCATCGGCTTCATCCATCTGCTCGGCGAGAAGACGACCGGCGAACTCAACGCCAAGCAGCTCGAATATCTCGGCTATGTCGGCAAATCCTCGGCGGCGCTGCTGGCCATCATCAACGATATTCTCGATCTCGCGACGATCGACAGCGACGCCATGGAGCTCGAGCTCGAGGAGGTCGACGCCGCCGACGCCATGCGCGCCGCGGCCGAGGGCGTTCAGGACCGGCTCGCCGAGAACGACATAGAGTTGCAGATCGTCGCCACCGGCGAGGTCGGGCGCTTTCGCGGCGACGGCAAGCGCATCCGCCAGATCCTGTTCAACCTGCTCGCCAATGCGATCGGCTTTTCTCGGCCGGGACAAACGATTACGCTCGCGGCATTGCGGCGGGAGGGGGAAATCGTGTTCAAGGTCGCCGATCGGGGGCGGGGCATCGCCCCGGACGTCCTCGAGAAAGTCTTCGACCGCTTCGAGTCGCACACCTCTGGCTCTCGCCACAGGGGCGTCGGGCTCGGCCTCTCCATCGTTCGCGCCTTCACCGAGCTGCATGGCGGGCGCGTGCTCATCGATTCCGCGCTCGGCGAAGGCACCACCGTCACCTGCATCTTCCCGGCGCCCCAGGGCGCCGGGAAGATGCAGGATGTCACGCAGCGTGAAAAAGGACAGGCCTCATGACCGAAGAGGCCGAATGGCTGATCGACGTCGCCGACGAAACGCAGACCGCCGAGCTCGCCGCGCGGCTCGCGCCGCTCATTCGCGACACGGTGCGGCTCGTCACCCTCTCCGGCGATCTCGGCGCGGGCAAGACGGCCTTTGCGCGCGCGCTGATCCGCGCTCTGGCGCAGGACCCGACGCTGGAGACGCCGAGCCCCACCTTCACGCTGATGCAGCTCTATGAGACGCCGTCCTGCCGCATTCTCCACGCCGATCTCTATCGCATCGCCGGCGGCGAGGCGGAGCTCGAGGCCATGGGCTTCGAGGAGGCGGCCGAGGATGCGCTGGTGCTGGTCGAATGGCCCGAGCGCGCGCCCGGCCTCTTCGCCGGCGAGCGTATGGATGTGCGGCTCGCCTTCGCCGCGCCGGAGACGCCGGATGCGCGCCGCATCGGCATCCTCGCCCATGGCAAGGCGGCGGGGCGGCTCAAAGCCTTCCGTTCCATGCGCGAGTTTCTGGAGCGCGCCGGCTGGTGCGACGCCTCGCGGGAATATCTGCAGGGCGACGCCTCCTCGCGCGTCTATGAGGTGCTGCGCCGGCCGGATGGCGCGCAGGCCATATTGATGATCTCGCCGGCGCGGCCGGACGGCCCGCCGATCCGCTATGGCAAGCCCTATAGCGCCATCGCCCGGCTCGCCGAGACGGTGAAGCCCTTCGTCGCCATGGCCGACGCGCTGCGCGCGCAGGGCCTCTCCGCGCCGCAGATCTACGCCTATGATCTCTCCGCCGGATTCGTGCTGCTCGAGGATCTCGGCCGCGACGGCGTCGTCGCCGCGGGCGCGCCCATCGCCGATCGCTATTTCGAGGCGCTGTCGGCGCTCGCGCCGCTTCATGCCCGCCGCCTGCCGGATGTGCTCCCGGTCGAGGGCGCGAGCCCCTATCATGTCCCGCCCTATGATCTCGACGCGCTGCTGATCGAGGTCGAGCTGCTGCTCGAATGGTATGCGAGCCGCGTCGGCGGCGGCGGCATCTCCTCCGGGGCCAAGGCGACCTTTGTCAATCTCTGGCGGCAGGCGCTGATCGAGATCGTGATGTCGGCGCCGACCTGGAGCTTGCGCGATTTTCATTCGCCCAATCTGCTCTGGCTCGCCGACCGCGAGGGAACGGCGCGCGTCGGCGTCATCGATTTCCAGGACGCCGTGCTCGGCCATCCGGCCTATGACGTCGTCTCGCTGACGCAGGACGCGCGCGTCGACGTGCCGGACGAGCTGGAAATGCGGCTGCTCGGCTATTACGCGCGCAAGCGCCGCGAGGCCGACCCTTTGTTCGATATGCCGGCTTTCGCGCGCGCCTACGCCATTCTCGGCGCCCAGCGCGCGACGAAAATCCTCGGCATTTTCGCGCGGCTCGACCAGCGCGACCGCAAGCCGCAATATCTCGTTCATCTGCCGCGCGTCGAAACCTATCTGCGCAAGGGCCTGCGTCATCCCGCGCTCGCCGATCTCGAGGCCTGGTATGTCGCGCATCTCCCGGCGCTCTTTCATGCCTGACGCGGCTTTCGTCTTCGCGGCCGGGCTCGGCTCGCGCATGCGGCCCTTGACCGACCGGCTGCCCAAGCCGCTCGTCGCCATCGCCGGCGTGACGCTGCTCGATCGCGCGCTGGACGCTTTCGCGGCGGCGGGCGTCGCCACGGCGATCGTCAATGTCCATCACCTCGCCGATCAGATCGAGCGGAGCCTCGAGGGGCGGGTGCGCCCGCGCGTCATCGTCTCCGACGAGCGCGAGAGGCTGCTCGACCAGGGCGGCGGCATCAAGAAGGTCCTGCCCCAATTCAGCGGGCGGCCTTTTTTCATCTGCAACACGGACGCCTTCTGGATCGGCGCGCGCGACGATAATCTGCGCCGCCTCGCCGAGCTGTGGGACCCGAAGATCATGGATGTCGCCCTGCTGCTCGCCCCGCGCCTCGGCAGCGTCGGAGTCGAATGGGACGGCGATTTCCATCGCGCCGAGGACGGTAGGCTGACGAAGCGCGCCGCTGGCGAGACGGCCGATCACGTATATGCCGGGATCGGCATCGTGAAACCGCAGCTTTTCGAGAGCGTGGAGCAGGAGGCGTTCGGGCTCGCGCCGTTCTTTTTCCGGGCGGCGGAGCAGGGACGGCTTTTCGGTGTTGCGCTGGACGGCAAATGGCTGCATGTCGGCACGATGGCGGCGATAGAGGAGGCCGAGCGCGCCGTCGCGGAGGAGAAAAACCGGCCGGGTCGAGTGGAAGCGGAAGGATAGAGCGCAGGGTCCAGATTTTTTACCTTCGCGACATCTTGCCCGGCGACGACGCGACGGCGTTGCTGTTTATGACTTTCAGAGCATGGCATATTCGATGCAAAGTTTCGGCCGGAGCGCCGAACGTCCAGGCGTCCCCGTTATTTGCAACTCATGGGATCGTGAAACGCGATGATCGCATTGGCGCCGACCTTATTTTTATTTGGCGCCTTCATGCTCTCGCTGCTGGGCGTCTTCCTCTATGCGATCTGGCGCGGCGACGAGGAAGCGGAAGAATTATGGTGGTGGGCCGCGGTCTTCGCGACGGCCGGCGCCTCGGCGCTCTGCTACGCCTTTCGCAACGAGGCGGAATGGCTGTCGATCATTTTTGGAAACGCCCTCACCCTATGGGCGAGCGGTCTGCTGTGGACGGGCGTCGTCGTTTTCGTCGGCAGGCCGGTTCGGCCGCTGCTCGCCGCGCTCGGCGGCGTGATCTGGATCGCTGGACTCTGGCGCGCGGAACTTCACTTTCGAATCGCGGAAATCTCCGCCGTCTCGGCGCTCTACGAAGCCGCCGCCGCCGTCGAGCTGTTCCGTTACAATCGCATCCGCGACCAGCGCCTCGTCTCGTCGCATGCGACCGCCTGGATTCTCGCGCTGCAGGCGGGGTTCGACGCCGCGCTGGCGATCGCCGCGCCCTTTCTCGCGGTCGACGACGAGAGCTTCGTCACCAGCCCCTATCTGAAATATCGCTTCCTCGAGCTTTCCGGCTTCATCGCCATTCTCGGCTTTCTTTTGGCGCTTCTCTCCAAGGAGCGCCTCGCCAGCCGGCGCGAGATCGCGGCGATGATCGATCCGCTGACGGGCCTGCCCAATCGACGCGCCTTCGATCGGGCGGTCGAGCGCGCGAAGCGTTCGGTTTCGTCGCCGGCGACGGCGGTGCTCGTCTTCGATCTCGACAATTTCAAATATATCAACGACCGCTTCGGCCATGCGATCGGCGACCGCGTGCTGGCCGCTTTCGGCGCGACGGCGACGCGCAATATTCGTTCGAGCGACATGCTGGCGCGCATCGGCGGCGAGGAATTCGTCGCCATTCTCGCCCCGGCCGATCAGGCGAGCGCATTGGCGATCGCGGAGCGCATTCGTTCCGCCTTCATCCGCGACGCCGCGCATCTGGCGGAAGGCGCGGCGACCGTCAGCGTCGGCGTCACCGTGCTCGAGGGCGCGGCGCCGGATCTCGCGGCCATGACGCGCATCGCCGACGATGCGCTCTATCGCGCCAAGGCCGAAGGGCGAAACCGCGTCATTTTCGCGAGCGCATGAAGCCTCGCCGACGTCGGAAACGCGTCAAGACAAAAGAGGGTTTCGAAAGAGCGCGCCTGAAGTTCGCTCTTCGAGACACGTCAATTCATCTGACGCAGACCACGAGAGTCTTTCCGTGTTTCGATGAAACAGGGCGAGGCCCTGAGCGTAACAGCGCGTTAACCAAAGCTCGTCCATAGTGCCCCCTACGTGCCGTGAGCCTTGCCGCATGACGCGGCCGGCCCGCGCATCCCACGCTGTTTCAGGGCCGTCATGGGCGAGATCATCGAATCGATAGTGATCGGCGCGGGGCCCGCTGGCCTCACCGCCGCTTATATTCTCGCGAAGAACGGACGCGAGGTTCTCGTCCTCGAGCAGGACGAAACCTATGTCGGCGGCATCAGCCGCACTGCGAGCTACAAGCGCTTTCTCTTCGACATCGGCGGGCATCGCTTCTTCTCCAAGTCGAAGGAGATCGTCGATCTCTGGGACGAGCTGCTCCCGCATGATTTCATCGAGCGCCCGCGTCTGTCGCGCATCTTCTATCGCGAGAAATTCTACGCCTATCCGCTGAAGGCGTTCGAGGCGCTGAAGAATCTCGGCATTTTCGAGAGCGCGCTCTGCATGACGTCCTTCGCTTTCGCCAAGGCGTTTCCGGTGAAGGAGCCGCGCTCCTTCCATCAATGGGTGCGCAATCAATTCGGCGAGCGTCTCTTCGGCATCTTCTTCAAGACCTATACGGAAAAGGTCTGGGGCATGAGCTGCGACGAGATTTCCGCGGATTGGGCGGCGCAGCGCATCAAGGGGCTGAGCCTCGGCGCGGCGATCGTCGACGGATTGCGCCGCTCGTTGAAGCTCGGCAAATCCGGCGGAACGGCGAAGACGCTGATCGAATCCTTCCGCTATCCGCGCCGTGGCCCCGGCATGATGTGGGAAGCCGCCGCGCGCAAGATGCAAAAGCTCGGCGGCCGCCTGCAAATGGGCCGCAAGGTGGAGGCGCTCGCCTTCGACGAAGCGAGCGGTATTTGGACGGTCACGACGCGCGATTCGCAGGGCGCCAGCGAGACTCATCGCGCGCGCAATGTGCTCTCCTCCGCGCCGCTGCGCGAGGTGATGAATGCGCTGACGCCGACGCCGCTCAGCCTGTTCAACGCGCGCGCGCTGGCCTATCGCGATTTTCTCACTGTGGTGCTGATCGGACGGCCGCGACACGAGTTCCCCGACAATTGGATTTATATTCATGATCCGTCGGTGCAGGTCGGCCGCGTGCAGAATTTCAAATCCTGGTCGCCGGAGATGATCGCCGATGGCGTCTCCATTTGCCTCGGCCTCGAATATTTCTGCTTCGAGGGCGATGGTTTGTGGAACGCCGCCGACGCCGACCTCGTCGCGCTCGCGAAACAGGAGATCGAGAAGATCGGCCTCATGAAGGCGGAGGATGTGCGCGACGCCTGCGTCGTGCGCCAGGCCAAGGCCTATCCGGTCTACGACGATTCCTACGCCGCCAATGTGCAGGCGATCCGCCTCGAGCTCGCCGCGCGCTTTCCCGGCCTGCATCTCGTCGGCCGCAACGGCATGCACAAATACAACAACCAGGATCATGCGATGATGACCGGCATGTTGACCGCGCTCAACATCATCGCCGGCCGCGCGCTCTATGACGTCTGGGGCGTGAACGAGGACGCCGAATATTCGGAGGCCGGCGTCTCCGGCGCCGAGCAGGCTCTGGCGAGCGAGCGTCTCGTGCCGAAGCGGGTCGCCTAGTGGCTTGCGCTCTCGTGAGGAAAGGCCATCGCGCCCCCTCCCTCCCTCTCTGCGCGGGAGAGGGGGCGGCCGACATTCCGCGACATCTCGATGCAGCGCGCGATCTGCTCCCTCTCCCGCGTAGCGGGGGAGGGCTGGGGAGGGGGACTTCGCGTCTCGGCTTCGAATGATGCAGAGCACGAGCGCCTCGACGCATCGCGTCTTCGCCGCAACGCGCGTGCTGCGCGATCTCATCGCCTATGGGCTGGCGAGCGGCGCGGCGCTGGCGCTCGACTATGGCCTGCTGCTGCTCTGTCAAAAGACGCTCGGCCTGCCCTATCTCGTCGCGGCGGCGATCGGCTTTTCCGGCGGGCTCGCGCTCGTTTATGGGCTCAGCGTCACACTGGTGTTTCGTGATCGCCGCAGCGTGCGGCCGGCGTCGGAATTCTCCGTCTTCTGCGCTATCGGCCTCGCCGGATTGCTGCTGACCGAGGCGCTGATGCTTTTCTTCGTCGGCCGTCTCGGCTTCGATCCCGCCTTTGCGAAAATTCCGACCGCGGGCGTCGTCTTCCTGTTCAATTTCACCGCGCGCCGCGCGCTCTTGTTCTCGGCGCCCGCGTCGGGCGCGAAGGCCTCCGCGTGAGCGCGCTCACCGGCGAGGCGACGGAAATCCGCGCGCGCGCGCGCCGCGAAATTCCACTTCTCGCCGCCGTCATCCCCGCGCTCGCCGGCGCCGCGCTGTCGACGCTGCCCCCCGCGCGCGCGATATGGAGCGCCGGCGAATTCTACGATTCCGACGACGCTATGCGCGCCGTGCAGCTCCGCGATCTCCTCGCCGGCCAATCCTGGTTCGATATGACGGCGCGCCGGCTCGATCCGCCGGACGGGCTCTTCATGCATTGGTCGCGCATCGTCGATACGCCGCTCGCCGGGCTCGATCTGTTGTTCGGGCTGTTTCTCGCGCCGGATATGGCCGAGCGCGCGACGCGGCTCGTCTTTCCTTTCGTCTGCCTGGCTCTGCTCTTCGCGCTCGCCGCTTTCGTCGCGCGCGTCGTCGCCGATCGCTCGGCGCGCATCGTCGCCGTGTGGCTGGTCTTTCTCTCGGCGCCCATGTTCATGCAATTCACGCCGGGCCGCATCGATCATCATGCGCCGCAGATCGTTCTGCTGATGGCGAGCTTCGGCCTCGTCGCGCTCGGCCTCGATTCCAGGCGCCTGCTCGCGCTCGCGGCGGCCGCCGCGCCGCTGTCGCTGTCGCTGGCGATCAGTCTCGAAAATCTCCCTTTCTTCGTCGTGCTGCTCGCGGCGCCCGCGATCCTCTTTCTGCTCGAGGGCGAAGCGGCGTCGCGGCGCCTGCGCTCTTTCGCGCTCGGGCTGCTCGTCTTCGCGCCGCTGACTTTCGTGGCGACGGTCGCGCCGTCGCGATATGGCCTCTCGGCCTGCGACGCCTATTCGGCGGCGCATATTCGCGCGCTCATCGTCGGCGCGCTCGGCTTCGCGGCGCTCGCCGCATTGACGCCGCGTCTCGAAAGTCCGGCGCGTCGCATCGCCGGGCTCGGCCTCGTCGGCGCCGCCGCGCTCGGCGCATTCCTCGCCAGCGCGCCGCAATGTCTCGGCGATCCGCTGGTCGGGCTCGATCCGCTGCTGCGCGATCTCTGGCTGTCCCATGTCACCGAGGCCAAGCCGCTGAAGGCGTTTCTCGGCGATCCGGCGCTGCTCGTCTCCACCGCGGCGCCGGTGCTGCTCGGCCTTCTCGCGGCGTTCGTCCTCGCCTGGCGTGCGCAGGGTCTCGCGCGCGGGCGTTGGGCGATGCTCGCGGCGGCGATCCTCATCGGCTTTTGCGCCGCGCTCTGGCAGATCCGCGTCTTTTCTTCCGTCACGCCGCTGGCGATGATCGCGCTCGCCGGCGCCGCTGCGGCCATTTCCGCGCGGCTCGCTTCGGTGACGCCGCTGTTGCGCGGCCTCAGCGTCGGCCTGCTGTGCCTTTGCGTCTCGCCCATGGGCCTCGCCCTGGCGCTGCAATCGGAAGGCGACGCCGCCCCCCTGGAGACGCGCCGCGCCTGCCTCGAGGCCGGCGCCTTCTCATCCCTCGCGGCGCTGCCGCCGGCGCGCATCGTCGCGCCCGTGGATATGGGGGCGCATATCCTCGCCTTCACGCCGCATTATGTCTTCGCGGCGCCCTATCATCGCGACAATCGCGGCAATCGCCTCGCGGTCGACGCTTTTCTGGCCGAGCCCGCCGCGGCCGAGCGCCTGCTGCGCGCCGCGGGCGCCGAGCTGCTGCTCTGGTGCGGCGGCGGCGAGACCGGAAACGCCCTCACCGAGCGCGCCCCGCATGGGCTGGCGGCGGCGCTCGCGCGCGGCGAGAGCGTCCCCTTCCTCGAGAAAATCCCACTCGAGCACTCGCCTTTCCATGTTTTCGCCCTGCGTCCTGCGCAATAATATCGGGCGCATCGTCGCCCCCGCCGCTACAGGAATCCGATACCGCCCATGTCCGCACCGCTGATCGACCGCCGCCGGCTTCTCCTCGCCGCCTCGAGCCTGCCCTTCGCCCGGCCGTCCTTCGCGCAGCAGGCGCAGGAGCCGGAGGAGGATCTGCAAGTGCGGATCGAGAACCGATCCGCGCCCGAGCTCTGCGCCGAAAAAGACAATATCGAGCTCGATTTCGTCTCGCCGCAGGTGCGGCGCATGCGCGTGCAGGCGATTCATCCCTCCTATATCGGCATGATCGGCTCCGATCGCTGGGCGCCGGATTGGACGAGCTGCGATCTCTCGCATGATCCCAAATTCGCCGCCGACGCGCGCCGCCACACTTTTTGGGAGACGCCCGAATTCTGGTTGGTCGGCTACACGTTTCCGTCCTTCTGGCGGCCGAATGACGTGCCGGTGCGGGTCGGCGACCGCGTCGAGACGGGCTTTCATCTCGTGCAGCTGTGGATGACCTATCGCGAGCGCGCCGAAGAAATTCTCGTCTTCTATCCGCCGGACGGCTATTGGCGCGCGCGGCCGCTGCCCTTCGAGGATATGCGTTGGACGGCCTATGGCTCCTCCTTCCTCATCGGCCCGGTGGAGGTGCAGGAGCGCCCCATCGTGGCGTTGAACGAGATCGTCTTCGATCCGCAGACGCGCAGCTTCACCCTGCGTTTCCGCCGTGGCGGCGAGGCGCGGCTACGTCTCGCGACCATCGATCAGGATCGCATCGTGCTCGATGTCTCCTATAGCGACGCAATGCCGGACGGACTGCCCTTCGCCTCGCTGCGGTCGATGTACACCACGCAGTCGATGAGCGACGCCGCGCTGGTCGCCTGGCGCGCCAAGCGCGGCATAGGCTGGCAGGAGGCCCCGGTCATCGGCTTTCCCGGCGCGCCGGCGACGGAGATCTGGCTCGGCCGGCATATGCCCTCGCGCCATAATCTCTCGGCGCCGGATATGGTGTTCGGCAAATTCCAATCGACGGCGACGACGGCGGTCAAATGACCGCGCGGTTCTTATGGCTCGATGTCGCGCGCGGCCTCGCCGTGCTGGCCATGTTCGCCTTTCACTTCGGCTGGGACCTCGGCCATTTCGGCCATATCGATCCGGATATTCCCTATACGGACGCCTATAAGGCTTTCGGCCATGCGACCGCGGCGAGCTTTCTGTTCATCGCGGGCGTATCGCTCGCGCTGGCGCATGGACGCGTCTTTCGAGCCGGCGCCTATTGGCGCAGGCTCGCGCTCCTCATCGGCGCCGCGCTGCTGGTGAGCGGCGGAACCTATGTCGCCTTCCCGTCGAGCTTCGTCTTCTTCGGCATTCTGCATTGCATCGCCGCGGCGAGCCTGCTGGCTCTGCCGTTTCTGTTCCTGCCCTGGCCGGCGGCTTTCGTCGCGGGCGTCGCGCTCGTCGCCGCGTCGTTCTTCGCGCGCGCGCCTTTCTTCGATGCGCCCGTCTTCTGGTGGATGGGGCTATCGACATTCGAGCCGCTGACCAATGATTATCGGCCGCTCGCGCCTTGGGCGGGCGCGCTGCTGATCGGCGTCGGCGCGGCCAAGCTGGCGCGCCTCGGCTCTGCGGTCGTCAAGGATTCGCGCGGCGGCGCGCCGACGCGGGGCCTCGCCTTTCTCGGGCGGCACAGTCTCGCGCTCTATCTCATCCATCAGCCTGTGTTCTTCGCGGGCTTCACCGCGGCGGCAATGCTGCTCGCGCCGATGCAGAATGCGGGTTTCGAGGAGGCCTGCCGCGCGCAATGCGTCGCCTCGGGCGCGGACGCTCAGAAATGCGAAAAGGCCTGCGATTGCGCGGCGCGCGAGGCGGCGCGGGAGGATATTCTGCCCGAGGCTACGACAGACGAAGGACGCGCGCGTCTCGAGCGAATCGCGCGCTCTTGCGTGGCGAAGTGATCGATCGATTCGGTCGCCGCCTGATCGGGTGAAGGTTTCCTCATCCTGAGGAGCCCGACTTTGGCGCGGGCGTCTCGAAGGACGAGGAAACCGTCAGCGGCGTTTTCTGGAGCTCGCCCTCGTGCTTCGAGACGGCGGTGGCGCCGCCTCCTCAGCATGAGGGCGAGGGTGATTGTTATCGATTGTCGGCATGAACGCGCGATGATCGTTTCGACCGCCCTCAATCATTCGGCGCGAGCATATTCTCCGGCCGCACCAGCGCGTCGAATTCCGCGTCCGTCACCTTGCCGGACTTCAGCGCCTCCTCGCGCAGCGTCGCGCCATTGTGATGCGCGGCGCGGGCGATCTTGGAGGCGGCGTCATAACCGATCTTGGGCGCGAGCGCCGTCACCAGCATCAGCGAGCGCTCCAGGAAATTCTTGATATTCGCCTCGTCCGGCTCGATCCCGTCGACGCAGCGGGTGATGAAGCTGTCGATGCCGTCGGCGAGCAATATCGTCGATTCGAGCAGCGCCGCGGCGATGACCGGCTTCAGCACGTTGAGCTCTAGATGGCCCTGCGAGGCGGCGAAGGTGATCGTCGCATTATTGCCGAAGACGCGCGTGCAGACCATGGTCAGCGCTTCGACCTGGGTCGGATTGACCTTGCCCGGCATGATGGAGGAGCCAGGCTCGTTCTCGGGCAGCTTCAGCTCGGCGAGGCCGGCGCGCGGGCCGCAGCCGAGCAGGCGAATGTCGCAACCGATCTTATAGAGACCCGCCGCGAGCGCATTCAGCGCGCCATGAGCGAAGACTGCGGCGTCATGGGCGGCGAGCGCCTCGAATTTATTCGGCGCCGTGACGAAGGGCAGGCCGGTCTGCGCCGCGATTCTTGCGGCGACCGCCTCGGCGAAGCCTTTGTAAGTGTTGACGCCCGTGCCGACGGCGGTGCCGCCCTGGGCGAGCAGGAACAAATCCTCGAGCCCCTGGCGGATGCGCTTGGCGCCGAACTCCGCCTGAGCGGCGTAGCCGGAGAATTCCTGGCCGAGAGTGACCGGCGTCGCATCCTGCAAATGGGTGCGGCCGATCTTGACGATATGCTCGAAGGCCTTGGATTTGGCGGCCAGCGCCGCGTGCAGCCGCTCCACCGCCGGCAGCAGGCGCTGCGAGATGGCGATCGCCGCAGCGACATGAATCGCCGTCGGGAAGCTGTCGTTGGAGGATTGGCCGAGATTGACGTGGTCGTTCGGGTGAACCGGCTCCTTGGCCCCGCGGCCGGCGCCCAGCGCCTCATTGGCGCGATTGGCGATCACCTCATTGACGTTCATGTTCGATTGCGTGCCGGAGCCGGTCTGCCAGACGACGAGCGGGAAATGCTCGTCCAGCCTGCCCTCGATCACCTCGCGGGCGGCGGCGGCAATGGCGGCGGCGACCTCCGGCTTCAGCAGGCCTTTTTCGAGATTGGCCTCGGCGGCGGCGAGCTTCACCCGCGCCAGCGCATGGATGATCTCGATCGGCATGCGGCCGACGCCGATGGGGAAATTCTGCCGCGACCGCTCCGTTTGCGCGCCCCAATAGGCGGAGGCCGGAACCTCTATGTCGCCGAAGGAATCACGCTCGGTTCGGAATTCGGTCGTCTTTTCGCTCATGGGTCTCGCTCGGGTCTCGCTCGCAGGAAAATTCTAAGGCTCGAGCTTCCCTATGGGGCATTTCGGCCCGTCTATCAATCATTGCCCGTGCGCGGCAGAATCGATTGCTCGCCGATGAAATAGCAATCGCCGATGTCGCTCGTCGAAGAGAGCGAGAGAACCTCGGCGAGCCGGTTGCGGGCGCGATTGACTCTGCTTTTCATCGTGCCGGGCGCGCAATTGCAGATCGCCGCCGCCTCCTCATAGGAGAGGCCCGAGGCGGCGACCAGGATCAGCGCCTCGCGCTGGTCGAGCGGAAGCTTCTGCAGAGCGGTGCGGAAGTCGAGAAAATCCATATGGGCGTTCTGCGCCGGCAGCGACACCAGCCGCGCGGCGATGGCGCCGTCGGGATCCGGCGCCTCGCGCCGCCGCTTGCGATAGTCGCTGTAGTGGATGTTGCGCAGAATGGTGAACAGCCAGGCCGTGAGATTGGTGCCTTCGGTGAAGGAGGCGAGGCTGCTCCAGGCCTTGACCAGAGTCTCCTGGACGAGGTCGTCGGCGCGGTCGGCATTGCCGCAAAGCGAAACCGCGAATGCGCGCAGATTGGGGATCGCCGCGACGAGATCGGCTTTCGTCCCCGTTCCTCCGGCCTTCGCCGCTGCGGATGTCGACACTATCCCTCCCCGGGCGTCTTCGACCGAGATCGGGATATCGGGTCGCTCTCGAGCTGGTTCAAGAGCTCTAGGAAACGATCCGGGATGGGCTGATTGAGGATGTCGTCATAGAGGCCGCGGAGCTGTTCGCCGATCTGCTCGCCCACATCATTGGGGGCTTCGGCCTTGGAGCGCGGGCTCCGCGACGGGCGGCGGGAGTTCAGGACGACGAGCCCATCGCTGTCGGCGGCGTCCTGCGCGACGGCCGTATCGGTCGTCCTGTCCTCTATCTCTGTGGCTTCGTTTGTGCTCAAGGCGGCGGCAGTGGACTTCCGGCTGCTTTTTACCATCTGCTCCTCGAGAATTCTCGTGAGGCCCAACTCTGGCGAGCGGACGCGGCCGCGCTAGTACTGCATTGCGCCGACCAACTCACAACGCTAATTTTACCAAATAGTTCCCGTATTTCAGGCGACGATTTGACGCAGCATCACCGCGCCATGATGGCGTGACTTTCGCAACGCGAAACGAGGGCATGATGTCCATTTCTCAGGCGATTCTAAGGCATGTGCCATATTTGCGGCGTTTCGCCCGCGCCCTGTCGGGCAGTCGCGAGGGCGGCGACGCCTATGTGCTGGCGACTCTCGAAACCGCGGTCGCCGACCCCTCCCGCCTCGTCGCGGACGAGGATCTGAAAATCTCCCTCTATCGCCTGTTTCTGGAAATCTGGACGTCGAGCCCGATCAACGACCATACCGACACGTCCGGCGTCGCGCCCGGCGACGAGGCGAGCGCGCGGCGCAATCTCGACGCCATTTCGCTGCAGCCGCGCATCGCCTTTCTGCTGCATGCGCTGGAGGGCTTCCCGCTCGGCGAGATCGCCCGCGCGCTCGCCGTCACCGAGGCGCGGGCGGCGGCGCTGATCGACACGGCGAGCTCGGAGATTGCCGGCCAATTGGCCACCGACGTGCTGATCATAGAGGACGAACCGCTGATCGCGCTGGACTTGCGCGGGCTCGTCGAGGAGCTCGGGCATAAGGTCGTCGCGGTGGCGCGCACCCATAAGGAGGCGGTCGAGGCCATATCCAAGACTCCCCCCGGCCTCATTCTGGCCGACATTCAGTTGGCGGACGGCAGCTCTGGTCTCGAGGCGGTCAATGAAATACTCGGCTCGCTGTCGACCCCGGTGATCTTCGTCACCGCCTATCCGGAGCGATTTCTGACCGGAGAGCCGCCGGAGCCGGCCTTTTTGATCGCCAAGCCGTTCAGCGTCGACAGTTTGAAAGCGATTATCAGCCAAGCTTTATTTTTCGACAGACGGTCCCATCTCAAATACAACGATAAGCACAAGTGAAGAAATAAGCCATAGCTGATGTAATCGTTCGATTTCGTACGTAAAGACCACAGGCCCAATTGCGGCAAAAAAAACTTCAATCGGGAACGAATAGAGCGCAACCTTGTCTTGACTCGGGCGTTGACTCCCGGGGGACAAGAGAAGGTAGAAGATATGACGGCGATCCAGGAAACGAAAAAGTCGAACCGTGGCTTTGCTTCGATGGACCCTGAGAAGCAGCGGGCGATCGCGCGCAAGGGCGGCCAGAACGTCCCGGACGAAAAGCGCAGCTTCTCCCAAAATCCCGAGCTCGCGGCCAAGGCCGGCCGCAAGGGCGGCCAGAGCGTCGATCCGACGAAGCGGAGCTTTTCCCGCGATCACCAGCTCGCGTCAGAGGCCGGACGCAAGGGCGGCCACGCCTCCCACAGCAAGCCGAGAACAGCCGCGGAGTAATCCGCGGCTCGTTCCTTCGCCGTATCGCGGCCGGCTGACGTCAGCGGCGCGAGAGCCTCAGGCGGCGTGGGGCGTAGAGGTTTGCGCGATGATCGAATAGAGGGCCGAAGGGTCCCGCGTCGCGCGAATCGTCGCGACGATGCCGGGGTCGCGCAGCACGCGCGCCGCGCAGGCCAGCGCTTTGAGGTGATCGGCGCCGGAAGCCTCCGGCGTCACCAGCAGGAAAATGAGATCGACCGGAGCGCCGTCCAGCGCGTCGAAGTCGATCGGCCGCTCGAGCCGCGCGAAAATCCCGAAGATCGACTTGATTCGCGCCAGCTTGCCATGCGGAATGGCGACGCCGTCGCCTATGCCGGTCGAGCCGAGACGCTCGCGTTGCAGCAGCGCGTCGAATATCTCGCGGGCGGGCAGGCCGGAAATCTCGGCCGCCTTGTCGCTGAGCTCCTGGAGCGCCTGCTTCTTGTTGTTCGCCTTGAGCGCGGGAATGACCGCTTCTGTGGAGAGCAAATCCGCGAGCCGCATGTGGCGTCTATCCCATTCGAGGCCTTGTCCGGGCCGAGCTCCGCCGCCGCGCGAATCGCGGCGCGCGAGGTCGTAGTTATTGTTCAAAGGATGCATCGCGACCCGCTGCGGCGGTTCACGCCGTTCTTCGGGTCGCAGGGCGAACTCCGATCGCGCATAATGAGCATAGCCGCCCTCACAGCTGTCGCGTCCAATCTAAAGGCAAGATATATGCCGCTTATTCGCCGCCCGGCGCGTCGATCCAACCGATATGGTCGTCGTCGCGTCGATAGACAACATTGAGCCGACCCGTGTCGGCGTTGCGGAAAACGATCACCGGCGCGCCGGTCAGATCGAGGTCCAGCACCGCGGACGAGACTGACAGCCGCCGCAGCCGCGACGTCGTCTCGGCGACGATCGTCGGCGCGAATTCCTTGGGCGCGTCCTGCTCCTGATCGGGCGCCTCGAGCACATAGCTCTGGGCCGTCTCGCCCTCGCCGTCTCGCGCCGCGCCGTGATGATCCTTCAGCCGGCTCTTGTAGCGCCGCAGACGCTTCTCGATGCGGTCGGCCGCCTGATCGAAGGAGGCGTAGGGCTCCTGCGCGCGGCCGTCCGCCTGCACATCGACGCCGGAGGCCAGATGAAGGCTGCAATCGGCGCGAAAGCCCGATCCTTCCGGCGAGATCGTCACATGGCCGCTGATGTCGCCGTCGAAGAATTTGCCGGCGGCCGTCGTCAGCCGCTCGGCGACGTGAGTCCGCAAGGCTTCGCCGATATTGATGTTCTTGCCGGACACTCGCAGCGACATGTCGGATCTGCCTCGTCCATTCGAGCGCTCGCGCCGGGCGCGAGAGCGCATTCCTTCGAAAAAAATCCGCGATGGCTTTCGTGAGCTTCGGTTTCGACCGTCCCCCACGGTCCTCGCCGCGACGTCGGCGAAGTCTCGGTCCAGAGCCCCGAGCGTCATTCTTGCCGTTCGAACGTGGCGGAAGACGGGCCAAAGACGCTTTTTGCGCCCGGTCCGCTTCGGCGACAGGCTCTAAGTGTCCCGGCCGGCGAAGTCAATGGGTGAGCGATTTGCCCATTCACACGGCACCGAGGCGCCTTCGAGTTGGTGGCGACCCGGAGCCGCTCAGAGCGCCGGAGCGCTCTCCCGCGCCATCGCCTGTTTCGCGCGGCGGCGGTCGACCGAGGAAGGAATGCGCAGGCTGTCGCGATATTTTGCGACGGTGCGCCGGGCGATGTCGATGTCGATCTCCTTGAGGCGGGCGACGATGGCGTCGTCGGAGAGCACGTCGAAAGGGCTCTCCTTATCGATCATCTGCTTGATCTTGTAGCGCACCGCTTCGGCCGAATGGGCTTCGCCGCCGCTGGTCGTGGCGATGGAGGCCGAGAAGAAATATTTGAGCTCGAATATGCCGCGCGGCGTCATCATATATTTGTTCGAGGTGACGCGGGAGACGGTCGACTCGTGCATGCCGATGGCGTCGGCGATGGTGCGCAGATTGAGCGGGCGCAAATGCTCGACGCCCTTGGCGAGAAAAGCGTCCTGCAGCCGCACGATCTCGGAGGCGACCTTCAGAATGGTGCGCGAGCGTTGCTCGAGGCTCTTGGTCAGCCAATTGGCGTTCTGCAGGCAGCTCGAGATGAAGGTCTTGTCGCCGTCGCGCTTGGCGCCGGCGCTCACCCGGGCGGCGTAGGAGTGGTTGACCAGCACGCGCGGCAGCGCATCGGAGTTGAGCTCCACCATCCAGCTGCCGTCGGTCGCCGGCCGCACGATCACGTCGGCGACGAGCGGCTGGATCGGCGCGCCGCCGAAGGCGCGGCCGGGCTTGGGATCGAGGCGGCGAACCTCCGCCGCCATATCGGCGATGTCTTCCTCGTCGACGCCGCAGAGGCGCGCGAGAGCGGGGAAATCGCGCTTGGCCAGCAGCGGAAGATTGGCGATGAAAATCTGCATCGCCGGATCGAAGCGATCGCGCTCGCGCAGCTGAATGGCGAGACATTCCTGCAGATCGCGCGCGGCGACGCCGGACGGGTCGAAGCTCTGTATGGTCGCCAGCACGGCCGCGGCGCGCACGGGATCGGCGTCGAGCCGCAGGGCGATCTCGTCGACGTCCTCGCGCAGATAGCCGGTCTCGTCGATGGCGTCGATGATGGCGTGGCCGATCAGCCGGTCGCGCGCATCGGCGGAGGCGAGGGCGAGCTGCTCGGCGAGATGATCGTGGAGGCTGGCGTCGGCGGCGACATAGGCCTCGAGATTGGGCGTCTCGCCATCGCTCCCGGCGCCGCTCGCGCCGGTCCAGGAATTGGCCGAGAGACCCGCGCCCTCCAGCGAGCCGGAGGAGTCGACGGCCACGCTGCGCGGGCCCTCGAGCTCGAAAGCGTTGCCGATCTCCGTGCCGAGCTCGGCGGCGAGCTGGCCGGCGTCGACGGCGAGGCTGTCCTGCGCCCAATCGCCCTCGCGCGGCTCGCCGGCTCCCTCGAAAGAAGCGTCGCCGCCGTCGCCCTCGCCGCGCGGCTCCTGGTGCGGATCGGGAATGTCGTCCGATTCCACCGCCTCGAGCAGAGGATTACGTTCCAGTTCCTCGTGTAGGAAAGCGGAAAGTTCGAGATTGGAGAATTGCAGCAGCTTGATCGCCTGCAGAAGCTGGGGCGTCATCACCAGGGCTTGGCCCTGACGCATCATCAGTTTGGTGGAAATAGCCATTTTCCGCCTACTCGAAACTTTCCGCCATTACGCACGGCTGTGGACCGCCGCAACGGCTGTTCTCGGCCTGTTTCTTGCTTATAGCACGGGGAGGAATTGGGCGCAGGACCAATTATTCGGCGCCCCCCGGAAATTCCGCCTAGCAGTTAATCGCCGCGACGCTTCCGGTCCGAAATCACATCTCGAAAATCACATCATCTTGAAAATCACACGATCCCAAAATCACATGCGGAAATCTTCGCCGAGATAAATTCGCCGCACATCGGGATTGGCGACGATCTCCTCGGGCGTTCCCTCGGTCAAGACATGGCCGTTGTGGATGATGTAGGCGCGGTCGGTGAGGCCCAGAGTCTCGCGCACGCTATGGTCGGTGATCAGCACGCCAATGCCGCGCGCCTTGAGATGGCGCACGAGATCCTGAATGCCGCCGACGGCGATGGGATCGATGCCGGCGAAGGGCTCGTCCAGCAGCATGAAGGAGGGCTTGCCGGCCAGAGCGCGGGCGATCTCGCAGCGGCGCCGCTCGCCGCCCGAGAGCGCCACCGCCGGCGTCCGGCGCAGGCGCTCGAGCTTGAACTCCTCGAGCAGCGCGTCGAGCTCCTGCTCGCGCAGGCGTTTGTCCGGCTGGGTGATCTCAAGCACGGCGCGAATATTGTCTTCGACGGTGAGGCCGCGGAAGATCGACGCCTCCTGCGGCAGATAGCCGATGCCGAGCCGCGCGCGCCGATACATGGGCAGGCCGGTGACGTCATAGCCGTCGAGCGCGATGAGTCCGCGGTCCGGCTTCACCAGCCCGGTGATCATGTAGAAAACCGTGGTCTTGCCGGCGCCGTTGGGGCCGAGCAATCCGACCGCCTCGCCGCGCGCCACATGCAGGCTCACATCCTCGACGACGCGGCGGGTTTTATAGGCCTTGGCGAGATGCTGGATCGCCAGAACGCCCTTATGCGCCGCGCAGGCGTTCTCCTCCTCCGAAAGGGCCGCGTCGCCCGAGTCGGCGGCGAATTCGGCGGGGGGCTCCTCGGCGCCTAAATTTTCGGCGCCGTCTCCCTTCCAAGCGTCGATCTCGGCCGTGAAATGGGCCGAAGCGTTCTCTCGCGCGGCCGGCCGACGCAGGCGCAAGCGTTCGGCGATCCGGCTCAGCAGGCCGGATCGGCGGGTGTCGCTCGCGGATGGGTAGGATCGGAAGCTCAAGCTTTGGCGCCCTGGAAGTGAGAGACGGAATGTGGGATCGCGCGCCGCCTCGCTGCGATCCTAAGCCTCCCCGACGAAAAACCCTCGTTACTTTTTTGCAATCCGGGAAACCGCGATCAGGCCCAGGGCCGGGCGGTCGCCGATTTCGCCTCGAAGGCGTCGATGGCGCTCTGCTTCTGCAGCGTGAGGCCGATATCGTCGAGGCCCTCGAGCAGGCAGTGCTTGCGGAACGGGTCGATGTCGAATGTCACCACCCCGCCGTCCGGGCCGCGGATTTCCTGGGCGGCGAGGTCGATCGTCAAAGTGGCGTTGGCGCCGCGCGCGGCGTCGTCCATGAGCTTGTCGAGATCGGCCTGCGCGACCATGATCGGCAGAATGCCGTTCTTGAAGCAGTTATTATAGAAGATGTCGGCGAAGCTGGTGGAGATCACCGCCCTCACGCCGAAGTCCAGCAGCGCCCAGGGGGCGTGCTCGCGTGACGAGCCGCAGCCGAAATTATCGCCCGCCACCAATATTTTGGCGTTGCGATAGGCGGGCTTGTTGAGCACGAAATCGGGATTGTCCGAACCGTCGTCCTTATAGCGCATCTCCGAGAAGAGACCCTTGCCGAGGCCGGTGCGGGCGATCGTCTTCAGAAATTGCTTGGGGATGATCATGTCGGTGTCGATATTCATGATCGGCAGCGGCGCGGCGACGCCGGTCAGCGTGACGAATTTTTCCATATCTCGTGTCCTCGGCGGCATTGGGCGCATCGCGCGAAACTCCGCGCCCTTTACCAAATCGCCGAACAAGGCGCAAAGCGGCGGCGGCTCAGCCCTCGGTCAGCGGCAGCAGAATATCCGCGTACCAAGCGCAATTGAGGCCGAGCGCCTCGTCCTGCTGGGCGTCGCGGCCGACGTCGAGCCGCGCCGAATGGACGCCGAGCAACGTCCAAGGCAGATCGCCCTGCCGCGCCTCCAGCGCCGGAATACGGGCGACGACGGGCGCGCCGCTGGCGCCGCGATGGGTGCGCGCGTCGGTCAGAAAATAGCCCTGGCCCTGGAAGCGCAGGCCGAAGGAGGAGGCGACGACGCCCTGCCGCGCCACCGGCATGTGGTGCAGAGTGTCGTGAAAGCCGAGCGGAAAGCCGAGGATCAGCACCGAGGAGCCGATCTCGACCTGATCGAAGCCGCCGGGAAGATTCGCCGGGCCGAAGGCCCGATAGATGGTCGGATTCGGCAGCGCCTGTCGCTCGATCTCGATCGCCGCCACATCCACTTCACCGCCGGCGTCGACGCCCTGGCGCCAGATGCTCTTGCCATTCTCGTAGAGCGGAATCGAGAAGCCGGTCGATTGGGCCATATTCTGCGCGTCATTGTGCAGCTCGATCTCGATGCGGTCGGGAAAATGGCCGCTCGCCGCATCGCTCAGCACATGCCGGCTCGTCACCAGAAACAGGCGCTCGCCGCGCTCGAAGAAGAAGCCGCTGGCGTTGGTCAGCGGGGCTCGGCCCTCGAAGGTGCAGACGCGCGCGGTGGTGAGCAGCAGAGGTTCGATCATCGGCCGGCCTTTCTCTCATCGGAGACATGGCCGCTCCACCCGGTCCCGGCAAGTCGGGACGGGCGCGATGGGGCGACGCGCCGACCATTCCCGATAAGCTCAGGGCCCGTGATAGTCCGGATCCGGCCGCGCGACCAGAATGCTCGCGACGATGGGCATGGGATTGCTCAGCAGGCGGAAGCGCCCAAAGCCCGCTTTTTTCGCGAGCTTCTGCAGCTCGGCGACAGTGCGCGGCTCGCCGCGGCCCATGGCCAGCGTATAGAAGCCGTAATAGGCGTCGAGCGGCTCCGCCCCCTCGACGCCGGACATGGCCTCGATGACGAGCAGCGTCCCGTCGCGCGGCAGGGCGCGGCGCACATTGCGCAGCAGCTCCAGCGCCGAGGCGTCGTCGTGATCATGGACGATGCGAATCAGCGTGATCACATCCGCGCCCCGGGGTAGCGGATCGACGAGAAAATTGCCGGAGAAGAAGCTCGTCCGCTTGGTCAGCCCCGCTTCGTCGAGCCGGGCGCGGGCGCGCTCCACCACGGACGGCAGATCGAAGAGCATCAGCTGCAGCCGCGGCGCGCGCGCCGCCGCCGCGGCGAGAAAGGCGCCTTCGCCGCCGCCGACGTCGAGCAGCTTCTTGTGGCGGCGAATGGGGTAGACGTCGAGCAGCTCCTGCGCGACCAGCGGCTGCGAGGCGGCCATCAGCGCGCTATAGGGCGCGACCTCCTCGGCGGAGAGGGCGGCGGGATTTTCCGCGGCCGAATAGGGCCAATAATCGGCGAGCCGCGGCTCCGCCGATTCATCGCCGCGCAGCAGAGCCACGGGATCGGCGAGATCGGCGTAGAGCATGGGCTGATGCGCGACGAGCGAGAGCGCCGCCGGATTGCCGATGAGCGCTGCGCCGAGCTCGCCGAGGCCGAAGCGCTCCTTGCCGCGCCGCTCGACGAGGCCGAGCGAGGCGGCGGCGTCCAGCAGCCGCGCCGCGGCGTCGACGGAGAGCTCGAGCTTCTCGGCGATCTGCTCCACATTGCGCGGCTGCTCCAGCAGAAGCTCCAGGAGCTTCAGCCGCACGCAGGCGAGCAGCACCTGCGAATAGACGAAGCCGGCGCAGAGATCGAGCATGTCTCGCGCGCGCCGCCGCGCCTTGGCGCGGGTCAGCGGATGCGCGGCGGCGAGGCGCTGGAAGCGCGGGCTCGACACGAGCCGATCCCGGAGACGCCGCAGCCTGTCCCGAAAGAACTGCCCCATATGCGGCCCCTCCGCCTGCTCGATAGTCGCTCTAGCCCAAAAGCACCGTTTCGGAAACGTCCCTTGACACTTCGTCTGAAATTTTACTCATCGGAGGGAGCATGTTGTCCCCGGCCTGTCTTGGCCGCGTTCAAGGAAGGACGCCGTCGCGGAAAGGCTACAGCTATAACTTGGCGGGCTGCTTCTTGAGGTTCGATATAAGAATTACCATAAAATATTTTACATGATCATATACTACGCGCGCTTGGTGCTCATCATACTGTGCTCTGTTATGAGATACGTGATTCCTCCAGCCGTCCTTAAAATACGAGAACTCCTTTGCAGCCTCAGACAGAAATTGTAGCCGCTCGTTACGCTCTGAACTTTTTATCCCAGAAGATCGTTCAATTTTTATATTTCTTTCTATATTATTCAATATATTATACCATTGCTCTCGATCGAAACTTAGCCCAACATCAGCGGCCATATATGCTAATCCGTGCTCAAGAACTCTCATTAAATGGAAAACGCATGCCGTATTTTCATCAACAGCATAACATTTTATTGCAGAGCATAGATCAGCTGATAACTCAGGAAATGAAACAGAAAGTTTTTCTATAAAATCTAACTCATTTCTATATATAATAGATTTGTGATATTTAACATAATAAACTGTGCGATTCCTGCCCTCATCCTCTGCAACCTGATATATAGAATGAAGAAATGTTGATATTCTTTCACACGAAGAATTTGTATTTAGTTGTGAAGATACGCCTTTTATAAAGGCTATCGTTTGCTGCATTTCAAAATCGACGCAATACTTCTGCAAGGCCGAAAGTCTTTCGTGTGCGCGTATTAAAAGATCAGCTATGCGCGCGTCGCGGTCCGCCGCTTTCTCGGCCAATGCTGCCTGAATGGCGTAGCTGCGCATAGTCGCCAAACATATATGTAGCTGACAGATAGCTGCAATCATACCTAGTCCCCGAAAGCCTGCGCTGCCCGAAAAGCGCGTCGCGTGATGTCGCTACCTAGCTAAAGCTCCCGATTCACCCGACGGCTATTCAACACAGCATAATTACCGGTTCTGTTCCATGCGCCTGGACGCTCTCGACCGGCTCAATTTTTTCCTCGCCGATGTGCGCGGCGGGCTCGGGCCTTATGTCGGGGTCTTTCTCTTCACGCAGGCGCATTGGAGCCAGGCGGAGATCGGCGCCGTGCTGACGGTGAGCGGCCTCGTCGGCATCGCCGCCCATCCGGCCGTCGGCGCCTTCATCGACCGCACGCGCGCCAAGCGCGAGCTTTTGGTTCTGTCGAGCTTCGTCCTCTGCGCCTGCGGGCTCGCCATCATTCATGCGCCGAGCGTTCCGGTCGTGGTGGCGGCGGATGTCGTCATGGCGACTCTCGGCGCCGTTTTCGCGCCCGCTGTGGCGGCGATCACGCTCGGCCTCTATGGCCGCGACAGGCTGGCCGAGCGGCTCGGCCGCAACGCCGCCTTCGATCGCGCCGGCAATATTTTCATCGCCGGAATCGTCGGCCTCGTCGGCGTCCTCGTCTCGCAGACGGCGCCTTTCTATCTGACGCCGATCTTCGCCGCGCTCGCGGCGCGGGCGGCTTTCGCCATTCCGGCCGCGTCGATCGATCACGACCGCGCCCGCGGGCTCGAGCGCGGGCTCGAGGAGCTCGATCCCGCGCATCCGCCGCAGCCCGGCAGGCTGCGCGATCTCCTGCATTACCGCACGCTGTTGATCTATGCGGCGGCGGCGGCGCTGTTCAATTTCGCCAATGCGCCGACTCTGTCGCTGATCGCGCAGAAGCTCGCTTCGGAAAACCCCGGCCTCGAGAGCGGCGTCACCTCGGCGGCGATCATTCTCGCACAGCTCTCGACGATCGCCATGGCGCTGCTCGTCGAGCGCGCCGACGTCATCGGCCGCAAGCCGCTGCTCGTTCTCGCCTTCGCCGCGCTCTTTGCGCGCGATCTCGCCTGCGTCTTTGCGCAAACGCCGCTGCATCTGCTCGCGGCGCAATTGCTGGACGGCGTCGGCGGCGGACTGTTCGACGCGCTGCTGCCGCTCGTGCTCGCCGATATCATGCGCGGCACGGGCCATTACAGTCTCGCGCGCGGCGGCCTCGGCTTCGTGCAGGGCGTCGGCGGCGCGACAAGCCTCTCCGTCGCCGGCTTCATCGTCACCTCGAGCGGCTATGCGGCGGGCTTTCTGACGCTCGCCGTGATCGCGCTCGCGGGTCTCGCTCTGGTGATCGTCGCCATGCCGGAGACGCGGCCGGAGACGGGGCCGAAGCGCTGAGCGTCACAGCTCACGCCGTCCCCGGAGCGAAGCCTTCCTCGAGGCCGAGACGCTCGAGCAGAGATTTACGACGCTTGCGGTCGCGCTTCTGCGGCGGCTTGCGATTGTAATAATCGAACAGCACTTCGCGATACAGCTTGATGACGATCTTCTCATCGAGGCCGAACAGCATATGAGCGGCAAGGCGCAGCAGCAGATAGACCGTGCATTCGAAGAGGAAGGCGCTGGGATGCGAGAACATGACCGGCAGCGCCGAAGCGATGACCGCGCCATAGAGCGAGGCGATCGCATAGCGCGGATTCTCGCGCGCCCACAGGAACAGCCGCAGCAATTCGCGATAGCCGACGATATTGACGAGCATCGAATAGAGCTCGAGGCTGAAGGCGCCGTCCTGGAAGTCGACGATCGCGCGGGCCAGGGCGACGATCGCCACGAGGGAATAGAAAATCGTGTCGCAACGGCGAAGGCATAGTTCGCGAATGTCGTCGAACAAAGGGGTCTTCATCTCGGCTCCTCGAAGGCATTGGGGCGTCACGCCGTCTAAAAGAGCCGCAAATCCGGCGCCGACCAGTCTCTCGCCGGGAAGAAATTCAGCTCGCAGCATGCGCATTGCTCCTGTAATACGTAGCACTTCGAAACGATCTGCGACCTGATGTCGCGCCCGCGCGGCGCCGCGTCGCAGAGCCCGGCCAGGCTCGCGGCGCCGAAAAGGCGGGCGCCCCTGGCGCGAGGACGCCATAGCCCGAGGCGACGAAAAAGGTCATATTGACGACAAAGCAGACGGCGCGCCAACGCGCCGCGGTCACCCGAGGGAACGCTCGAATGTCTGACAAGATCTATGCTGTGCCGGAGGCCTGGGGCAAGGAAGCGCGTATAGACGCCGAGCAATATGCAGAGCTCTACCGGCGCTCCGTCGCCGATCCGAATGGTTTCTGGGCGGAGCAGGCGCAGCGCATCGAATGGATCGCGCCGTTCACGCGCGTGAAAGACGTCAGCTTCGACACGCATAATGTCGCGATCGAATGGTTCGGCGACGGCTCCACCAATGTCGCGATGAACTGCATCGATCGGCATCTTCCGCATCGCGCCGATCAAGTCGCGATCATATGGGAGGGCGACGACCCCTCGCTCTCGCGTCACATCACCTATCGCGAATTGCACGAGCAGGTCTGCCGTTTCGCCAATGTGCTGAAGGCGCATAATGTGCGCAAAGGCGATCGGGTGACGATCTATCTGCCGATGATACCGGAGGCCGCCTACGCCATGCTCGCCTGCGCGCGCATCGGGGCCGTGCATTCGGTGGTGTTCGGCGGCTTCTCGCCGGACGCGCTCGCCGGCCGCATAGAAGATGCGCAATCGGATGTCGTCATCACGGCGGATGAAGGCGTGCGCGGCGGCCGCAAATCGCCGCTCAAGGACAATGTCGACGCCGCGCTGGAGAAGGTCTCCGCCAAGACCGTCATCGTCGTCACGCGCACCGGCGCGAAAGTGGATATGAAGCCCGGCCGCGATTTCCGTTACGAGGACGAGGCGAAGAAGGTTCCCGAGGATTGCCCTTACGCCGAGGTCGGCGCCGAGGATCCGCTGTTCATCCTCTACACATCGGGCTCGACCGGAAAGCCCAAAGGCGTGCTGCATACGACGGGCGGCTATCTCGTCCACGCCTCGCTCACCCATGAGCTCGTCTTCGATTATCGCGAGGGCGACGTTTATTGGTGCACGGCGGATGTGGGCTGGGTGACGGGCCACAGCTATATCGTCTATGGCCCGCTCGCCAATGGCGCGACGACGCTGATGTTCGAAGGCGTGCCGAATTATCCGACCGTCTCGCGCTTCTGGGAAGTGATCGACAAGCACAAGGTCGACATCTTCTATACCGCGCCGACGGCGATCCGCGCGCTGATGAGCGCGGGCGAGGAGCCGGTGAAAAAGACCAGCCGCAAATCTCTGCGCCTGCTCGGCTCGGTCGGCGAGCCGATCAATCCGGAAGCCTGGGAGTGGTATCACCGCGTCGTCGGCGAGGGCCGTTGCCCCATCGTCGATACATGGTGGCAAACGGAGACGGGCGGCATTCTGATCTCGCCGTTGCCGGGCGCGACGGCGTTGAAGCCGGGCTCGGCGACGCTTCCCTTCTTCGGCGTGCAGCCGGAGATCGTCGACGCCAATGGCAAAGTCCTCGAGGGCGCCTGCGAGGGCAATCTGGTCATCGCCGATAGCTGGCCGGGACAGGCGCGCACCGTGTTCGGCGATCACGAGCGTTTCGTGCAGACCTATTTCACCGCCTATCCGGGCAAATATTTCACCGGCGACGGCTGCCGGCGCGATTCCGACGGCTATTATTGGATCACCGGCCGCGTCGACGACGTCATCAATGTCTCCGGCCATCGCCTCGGCACGGCGGAGATAGAGAGCGCGCTCGTCGCCCATGAGAAGGTCGCCGAGGCGGCGGTCGTCGGCTTCCCGCATGCGATCAAGGGCCAGGGCATTTACGCCTATGTGACCTTGATGGGCGGCGCCCTGCCGTCCGAGCGTCTGCGCAAGGAGCTGGTCGATTTCGTGCGCAAGGAGATTTCCGCCATCGCCTCGCCGGATGTGATCCAATTCGCGCCCGGCCTGCCGAAGACGCGCTCCGGCAAGATCATGCGGCGCATATTGCGCAAGATCGCGGAGAATGAATTCGGCGCGCTGGGCGATACGTCGACGCTCGCCGATCCGAGCGTGGTGGAGGATCTGATCAAGAACCGGCCGGCGGGGTGACGAGGGGAGCGAGATCGGGCGGGGCGCGCGCGTTGGCGACGAGCGCCTCTCGCGCGCAGACCCTTTCCGCGCTATGTTTTATGAGGCGCCGACCGTAAAAGTGGCTTTTGGCGACAGGGACTCGACATGAGCATTATGATTTCCGAGGTCTACGACGCCTTTGTCTCGGCTGGAGCGCCGGAGGAGAAGGCTCGTCGAGCGGCGGAGGCGCTGACCGTTTACGAAAGCCGATTTTCCAAGATCGAGAACGATATGGCCGTCATCAAATGGATGCTCGGCTTTGTCATCGCCATTCTTTCCGCCGTGGCGCTGAAGCTCTTCCTCCATTGAGCGGTCGCGTTCGTCGCCGTCAGGCTTGACACTCGCCCCCGCCTGCGCCACTCGGCGCTCGTCAATCCAAAAGAGGGACGAGCAGCGCATGGCGAAGGCATTCGTATTTCCGGGGCAGGGATCGCAGGCGGTCGGCATGGGCAAGGCGCTCGGCGAGGCCTTTCCTCAGGCGCGCGCCGTCTATGAGGAAGTGGACGCCGCGCTCGGCGCGCCTCTCTCGACGATCATGTTCGAGGGCCCGGAAGCGGAGCTGACACTCACCACCAACGCCCAGCCGGCGCTGATGGCGGTCTCGCTCGCCGCTATCCGTGTGCTCGAGGCCGAGGCCGGGCTCGATCTTTCCCGCGACGCGAAATTCGTCGCCGGCCATTCGCTCGGCGAATATTCGGCGCTCGCCGCCGCAGGGGCGCTCTCCATCGCCGACACCGCCCGCCTGCTGCGTCTGCGCGGGCAGGCGATGCAGGCGGCGGTTCCGGTCGGCGCGGGCGCGATGGCCGCGCTCATCGGCGTCGAGCTGGAGGCCGCCCGCGCCATCGCCGAGGCCGCCGCCGTGGCGGCGGGCGAGGTCTGCCAGGTCGCCAATGACAATGGCGGCGGCCAGATCGTCGTCTCCGGCGCCAAGGGTGCGGTCGAGAAGGCGATTCTCATCGCCAAGGAGCGCGGCGTGAAGCGCGCCGTGGCGCTGCCCGTCTCGGCCCCCTTCCATTGCGCGCTGATGCGAGGCGCCGCCGACGCCATGCGCGAGGCGCTGGCGACGACGACGATCCTCGCGCCCAAGGTCGCCGTGGTCGCCAATGTGACGGCGCGGCCCGTCGTTTCGCCGGACGATATCCGCAGCCTTCTCGTCGAGCAGGTGACGGGAACTGTGCGCTGGCGCGAATGCGTCGTCTTCATGGCCGGCGAGGGCGTCGACAAATTCGTCGAATGCGGCGCCGGCAAAGTGCTGACCGGCCTGTTGAAGCGCATCGTCTCCGGGGCCGCGGGCCTCACCGTTGGCGCGCCGGAGGATCTCGACGCCTATCGCGCTTTCGCCTGAGCGCGAAAAAAAGAGCCCGGCCGCGCGGGCCGGGCTCTCCGTCCGGGAGGAGGAGGACGCTTCAGTATCTCGCCACCACGGGAATGGGGCTGAAGAGATTGAAGTGGTAATTGACCCCGGCGCGCACAGTGTTGACCTGCGTGCGGCGGTTCCAGTTCCAGCCCAAAGCCCCGACGCCGAGAGGGCCGGGCGCAATGACCGGCGCGAGCAGCAACCAATTATTATTGTTGTTGTTGGCGTTGTCGTTGAGCTCCGTATAGAGATATTCGAGCTTGGCCGACCAATTGGGCAGGAAAGCCCATTCGACGCCGCCGCCGGCGGTCCAGCCGCCGCGCACATCATTGTTGTTGTTGCCCCACCAGCCGATCAAGGGACGATCCACCTCGCCATAGGCGAAGCCGCCGGTGCCGTAGATCAGGAGCCGCGAATCGAGCAGCGCGAGGCCGATACGGGCGCGCACAGTGCCGAACCACGGCACGCGCACGCGATCGACATTGCCCAAGCCGCCCCACCAATTATTATTGTTGTTGCGGCCGCTGCCGATGCTCGTGCCCTGGATATCCGTCTCGAGGCCGACGACGAAGAGCGGCGAGATCTGATAGTTCCAGCCGAGCTGGACGCCGCCGACGACGCCGCCGCTGTTGTTGCCGTTGTTGTTGTTCCCGCCCCAGGCCCAATTGTTGTTGTTGCGGCTGCGGTCGACCCAGCCGCCGCCGATGTTCAGGCCGACATAGGGGCCGGTCCAGGAAAAAACTGGCGGCGGGATGAAGACCGGCACGACTTCTTTGCGGGAGGGCAGATCGGCCGCACTGGCCGAGCCGGCGAGCAGCGCCGTAGAGATCGCCAGAACGGAAATCCTGTGTTTCATAGATGGCTCCTTCAATTCTCTATAAACTCGGCGCACACACGCCAATCTCGCTGTTCGACCCCAGCAACAAAAGCATTCGAACCGCTGCGGAGCCAAGATTTCGTAAAATGCTGACACTGTAAACGCCTAAAAAGGCTATATTCGAGCCTATCGCTGCTTTCTGTCGGCGGTGTGATAAAAAAGCACCCCTAAGTAATTACGAGTTGCTGAATTTGTACTATGACTGATCAGGTTTTTCTCTCCGCGAAACTACCTAAGGCGACAAAGAAAGGCGCCCCGCCCTCCGATTGCGCGCCGCGCGGCCGGCGCCCTATAGAAGCGCATCGAGTTTCGCGAAGCCGCGCGACGAAAGCGGCGGCGAGGGGGGGAAAGATGTTCGAACTGAGCGGCAAGACGGCGCTGGTCACCGGCGCGAGCGGCGGCATCGGCCGGGACATCGCGCGCGCGCTGCATAAGAGCGGCGCGGTCGTGGCGCTTTCGGGAACGCGCGAGGAGGCGCTGGCCACGCTCGCCGCCGAGCTCGGCGACCGCGTCCATGTGCTGCCCTGCGACCTCTCCGACAAGGCGCAGGCCGAGGCGCTGGTCCCGGCGGCGGAAAAGGCCATGGGCGGGCTGGATATTCTGGTCAACAACGCCGGAATCACCCGCGACATGCTGTTCATGCGCCTCAAGGACGAGGATTGGGACGCGGTGCTGAACGTCAATCTCACCTCGGCCTTTCGCCTGTCGCGGGCGGCGCTGCGCGGCATGATGCGCAAGCGCTTCGGGCGCATCATCGGCATCACCTCGATCGTCGGCGTCACCGGCAACGCCGGCCAAGGGAATTACGCCGCCGCCAAGGCCGGCATGATCGGCATGACCAAGTCGCTGGCGGCCGAGGTCGCCTCGCGCAACATCACCGTCAATTGCGTCGCGCCGGGCTTCATCGAGAGCCCGATGACCGACGCGCTGAACGAGACGCAGAAACAGACGATTCTGCGCGCCGTGCCGGCCGGGCGGCTCGGAACGGGGGCCGATGTCGCCGCCGCCGTGGTCTATCTTTCGAGCGAGGAGGCGGCCTATGTGACCGGCCAGACTCTGCATGTGAATGGCGGAATGGCGATGATCTGAAGCCCCCGAATTGCCGCGGGGCGCCTCTCGCCACGGCGAATTAATTATGCTACCAGACGCGTCGCTGGCCGGGGGCGACGCCGTAAGAGCAATTCGGGCCGGCCAATCGGCCCGCCTCCCAATGGCGACATTTCGGCGGATCGTGCGAGCGAAACCGCAGAAATGTGACGTAGTTTACCCCTGAAGCGATCGAGCGTGGTCCGAGCCGAACTCGGGATCCGCCACATCGGTGTCAGCAGAGCGATCGAACGAGGATCAGAGCAGATGAGCGATATCGCCCCGCGCGTTAAGAGTATCGTTGTCGAACATCTCGGCGTCAAAGAAGAAGAGGTGAAGCCGGAGGCGTCTTTCGTCGACGATCTCGGGGCCGACTCGCTCGATACCGTCGAGCTGGTCATGGCCTTCGAGGAGGAGTTCGGCGTCGAGATCCCGGACGAAGAGGCCGAGAAGATCAACACGGTCGGCGACGCGATCAACTATCTCGAAAAAGCCAAGGCGGCTTGAGGCGACGAGCCTTCGCGACGCGGATCGTCGGACGATCCGCGCTGTCGCGGTTTCGAGACACTCACTGAAAAGTAAGGCATAGCGCTCGAGAAGAGAATCCATGCGCAGGGTGGTGGTCACTGGTCTCGGCATCGTTTCGCCGTTGGGCTGTGGCGTGGACGTCAATTGGCGACGGTTGATCGCCGGAGAACACGGCTTTCGTCGCATCGATACTTTCGAGGCGTCGGACCTCCCGTGTCAAATAGCAGGTTTCGTGCCGCGCGGCGACGGAACCGACGGAACCTTCGATCCGAACGCCTGGTTCGAGCCGAAGGAGCAGCGCAAGGTCGACGACTTCATCATCTATGGCGTCAGCGCGGCGACTCAGGCGCTGGCCGACGCCGGATGGGTGGCGGACACGCCCGAGAAGCAGAATTCGACCGGCGTTCTGATCGGCTCCGGCATAGGCGGGCTCGGCGGAATCTACGAGACCTCGGTCACGCTGAAGGACAAGGGTCCGCGGCGCGTGTCGCCCTTCTTCATCTCCGGCCGCATCATCAATCTGGCCTCCGGCTATGTGTCGATCATGCACCGCCTCAAGGGCCCCAATCACGCCGTCGTCACGGCCTGCTCGACCGGCGCGCACGCCATCGGCGACGCGGGCCGGCTGATCGCGCTCGGCGAGGCGGAGGTGATGGTCGCCGGCGGGGCCGAATCGCCGGTGAACCGCATCGGCGTCGCGGGCTTCGCCGCCTGCAAGGCGCTGTCGACCGGCTTCAACGATCGCCCCGAGGCGGGATCGCGTCCCTATGACCGCGATCGCGACGGCTTCGTCATGGGCGAGGGCGCGGGTTGCGTCGTGCTCGAATCCTATGAGCACGCCATGGCGCGCGGCGCGAAAATCTATGCCGAGCTCATCGGCTATGGCATGTCGGGCGACGCCTATCACATCACGGCGCCCGCGCCGGATGGCGACGGCGCCTATCGCTGCATGGAGATCGCGCTGAAGCGCGCCGGCGTCAGCGTGTCCGACGTGGACTATGTCAATTCGCACGGCACATCGACGCCGCTCGGCGACGAGATCGAGCTTTCGGCGGTGCAGCGGCTCGTCGGCAATGAGACGCCGCGCCTGTCCATGTCCTCGACCAAATCGGCGATCGGACATCTGCTCGGCGCGGCCGGAGCCGTGGAGGCGATCTATTCCATATTGGCGCTCAATCACGGCGTCGCGCCGCCCACGCGCAATCTGGACAATCCTTCGGTCGAGACCGAAATAGACCTCGTGCCGCACAAGGCGCGGGAGCGGAAAATCGATATCGTTTTGTCCAATTCCTTCGGTTTCGGCGGCACCAACGCGTCCCTCGTCTTCCGGCGTCCGCAATGAGGGGCGCGGCCGCGCTTCCGCTCGCGCCTGTGGACGAGAGGCCGTTCCTGATTTCGCCACAAAGAACGATAGGGTAACGGACGCGGGGGGGCGCCGCAAAGTCGTCGCATTTCTTTCCGAGCGCGGCGCGGCGGCGCTTTATTGTCGGTCCGTCGCGTTTTTTCTGGTCGGCGAATTTGGTTTTGATCCGAATCACGACGCGGCCCGAAACCCAAGAGACGGAGTTTCCCGATGAGCGATGCTCCAAACGATTCGTCCGAGACGCCGAAGGACGCCGCGCCCGCCCCCAAATCCGAACCCAAGGGCGAGGAGTCCTCCTCTTTCTTTCGCCGCCGCGCCAGCCTGCGCAGCCCCGGCGGGGCGTTGCAGCCGGACGCGCCGCCTCCGCCTCCTCCGCGCGCGAAGAAGCGCGAGGGAGCGCTCTCCGTGGTCAGCAGCTTCCTCTCCTTCCTGCTGGTGCTCGCCGTGGCCGGCGTCTTCGGCCTCATCGCCGTGCTGCACAAGCTGCGCGAGCCGGGTCCGCTCGCCGCCGAGAAGATCGTCTATATCGCTCCGCACAGCGACGTCCCCGAGATTCTCGCGCAGCTCGAGCGGGACGGCGTCATCGACAATCCCATGCTGATGAATATCGCGCTGGTCATCGAGGGCGTGCGCGGCAAGCTGAAGCCCGGCGAATATGCGTTCAAGCAGAACGCCAGCCTGCGCGAGGTCATGGACGAGCTGGTCAATGGCCGGCAGATCCTGCATGGCGTGACCATTCCCGAGGGGCTGACGACCGAGCAGATCGTCTCGCGGCTGCGCGAGAGCGACTTTCTGGCCGGCGACATGGCGGAACTGCCCAAGGAAGGCGCGCTGCTGCCGGAGACCTATAAGGTCGCGCGCGGCTATCCACGCGCCAAGCTGCTGCTGAAGATGCAGGAGGATCAGCGCAAGCTGCTCGATCAGATCTGGGCGCGCCGCAATCCCGATCTGCCGGTGAAGACGCCCTATGAGCTGGTGACGCTCGCCTCCATCGTCGAGAAGGAGACCGGCAGGGCCGACGAGCGCCCGCGCGTCGCCGCCGTTTTCGTCAACCGCCTGCGCAAGGGCATGCGCCTGCAATCGGACCCCACCATCGTCTACGGCCTCGTCGGCGGCCGCGCCACGCTCGGCCGCGGCATATTGAGGTCCGAGGTCGAGAAGTGGACGCCCTACAACACTTACGCCGTCGACGGCCTGCCGCCGGGGCCGATCGCCAATCCGGGCCGCGCGGCGCTGGAGGCGGTCGCCAATCCCTCGCGCACGCAGGAGTATTATTTCGTCGCCGATGGCACGGGCGGCCATGTGTTCGCCGAGACGCTCGAACAGCATTCGCGCAATGTCCAGCGCTGGCGGCAGATCGAGAAGGACCGGGCCTCCTCGGGCGTCGACCGGCTGGAGCCCGGCTCCGTGGTCGGGCCGACGCAGCCGGCCCCGCGCGAGAAGCGCGGCGATGCGGCGATCGGCCGGCTCGTCGCGCTCGCCGATGCGACGATGGAGCCGCCGATCGCGGCGGGCGATCCGCGTCATGGCGCGTTGAAGCGAATCGGCGCCGCTCTGCCGGCCATTCCTTTCGAATATGCCGGCGACAATGAGGAGAGCCTGCGGCTCGCCGCCGAGCGCGCCGCCGCGGCCGCGATGGCGACGCCCCTGTTCACCACGCAATTCGCGCAGCGCGCGCAGCCCGAGGCGCGCGCAGCCGTCATGATGATGGCGAGCGCCGCCTCGGATGATTCGCAGGCCGGCTCCGACGAGCTCGCGGAGGCTGTCGAGGACGACGGGCTCGATTCTGCGAGCTATCCGGTCTCCGGGGCCCTGCGCGCCGAGCAGCGCGCCCGCGCCGCCCGGCTGGGATTATCCGTGGAGGAGCGGCCATTGCCGCTCTCGGCTTCGGCGGACGCCGGCCAGCCGCCGCGCTCCGCCCGGGCGCGCGCCTTCGACGCTTCGGAAGGCACGGCGCTCGATCCGCTGCGCGACCGCGGCTGGGATTTGAACTCCGCCAAGACCGTGCCCGACGTGGCGAAGTTTCGGTGACGAAACAGCGAGCAGCGGTTACGGCGAATAGTGAGTAGCGAATAGACGGCCGCTCGCTATTCGCCCCTACCAAGGATCGCAATGTCCCTCGCCAGCATGACCGGTTTCGCTCGCGCCCATGACAGTCTCGGACCGTGGCGCTACGCCTGGGAGATCAAGACCGTCAATTCCAAGGGGCTGGACCTGCGTTTGCGCGTCCCGCCCAATTTCGACGCGGTGGAGGTGAAGGCGCGCGCGCTCATCGCCGCCAAGATCGCTCGCGGCTCCTGCTTCGCCAATCTCACCGCCAAGCGCGACGACGCGCTCGTCGAGACACGCGTCAATCGCGCCGCGCTCGAGCGTCTGTTGAAGGCGCTGGACGACGTGCCGCTGCATGCGTCGTTGAGACCGGCGTCGCTCGATGGTCTGCTCGCCGTGCGCGGCATTGTCGAGGTCATCGAGCAGGAGGACGACGAGGAGCAGCGCAATGCGCTCGACGCGCAGGTGCTCGCGACTCTGGCGCAGGCGCTCGACGCGCTCGCGGCCTCGCGCGCGGCGGAAGGCGCGGCCATAGGCGATGTGCTGACGGCGCGGCTGGCGCGCATCGGCGAATTGACCGCGCAGGCGGAA
This sequence comes from Methylosinus sp. is20ea, assembly GCF_059718135.1. Taxonomy (NCBI): domain Bacteria; kingdom Pseudomonadati; phylum Pseudomonadota; class Alphaproteobacteria; order Hyphomicrobiales; family Methylocystaceae; genus Methylosinus; species Methylosinus sp. is20ea. The sequence continues at coordinate 1,712,498 of NZ_AP046088.1, forward strand.
GCGCTGCCGGGCCGCTCGGCCGAGGCGGTGCGCGCGCGGCTCGCGAGCCAGATCGCCGCTCTGCTCGAGACGGGCCATTCCTTCGATTCGCAGCGCCTGCATCAGGAGGCGGTGCTGCTCGCGGTGAAGGCCGATATTCGCGAGGAGTTGGACCGGCTGAAGGCCCATGTGACGAGCGGCCGCGCGCTCATCGAGAAGGGCGGGCCGATCGGCCGGCGCCTCGATTTCCTCGCCCAGGAATTGTCGCGTGAGACCAACACGCTCTGCGCCAAATCCAATGACGGCGCGCTCACCGCAATCGGCCTCGAGCTCAAGATCGAGGTCGAGCAGTGGCGCGAGCAGGTGCAGAATATTGAGTGAGGAGAAAATAGCGAATAGGGAGTAGCGAGTAGCGAGCAGGGACGCGCCACTCGCTACTCGCTACTCGCTACTTCCTATTCGCTCTTCGCTATTCGCTGGACCAAAGATGCCCATAACGCCGGACCGCCGCGGAATCGTTCTCATCCTCTCCTCGCCCTCCGGCGCGGGGAAGACGACGCTGACGCGCATGCTGCTGCAGAACCGCGAGCTCGACCTCACCCTCTCCATTTCGGTGACGACGCGCCCGCGCCGCTCCAGCGAGGTCGACGGCATCCATTATTTCTTCATCTCGAAGAGCCGCTTCGAGTCGATGCGCGACAATGGCGAATTGCTGGAATGGGCCGAGGTGCACGGCAATTATTACGGCACGCCGCGTGGACCCGTCGACGAGATATTGGGCGAAGGCCGCGACGCGCTCTTCGACATCGACTATCAGGGCACGCAGCAGGTGCGCGAGAAGATGGGCGCGGACACTGTCACCGTCTTCATCCTGCCGCCGTCGATGAAGGAGCTGCGCGCGCGTCTCGAGCGCCGCGCCGAGGATTCGCGCGAGGCGATCGAGCGCCGCCTCGAGAACGCCCGCAACGAGATCCAGCGTTGGAAGCAATATGACTATGTGCTCGTCAACGACGATCTGCAGCGCAGCTTCGACGATCTGCTCGCCATATTGCGCGCCGAGCGTCAGCGCCGGCCGCGGCGCGTCGCCGGCATAGAGGCTTTCGTCGCGCGTCTGTTGAGCGAGTGATACGGTTTCTGGGTGATTGCTCGCGATGCGAGCCTGAAGGCTCGCTCGAGGGAAACAGGTAGAAGGACCGGTTTCGAAGATGACGCCCGCAAAGCTCCTCGCCGCGGCGTTCGCGGCCCTCTCCATCGCCGCCTGCAACTCCATGCAGCCCGCCGTCGTCGCCGAGGCGCCGGCGACGCGCAATACGACGCCGGCCGGTTTCAATCTTCCCGAGGGCGCCGGTTGCTCGGGCGCCATCGCTCGCTATCGCGCGATCATGGACAACGACCTCGCCATGGGCCACGTCAATCAGGGCGTCTATTCGACCATTCACAGCGAGATCGACGCCGCCGCCGCGGCCTGCTCGGCGGGCCGGGACGCTCAGGCCGTCGCGCTGGTGCGGGCGAGCAAGGCGCGCCACGGCTATCCGGGCTGAGCGCTCGCGACATTTCGTCCAGTCAGATTGGAAGCAATCTCAACTCGAGGCGTTGTGGCGCGACAGGCCTTCTACTACCTTGATATTCAAGCTCTAGCGCATTCGCGGCCAGGCTCGCGACGGCGGCGTCGCGCGTGGGCGTTGGGCCGGTTCTTGCTTTGCTGACTGCGGGCGTGGGCGAAGGCGTCGAAACGATTCACCGAAAGGCGTGAAATGACATCCTCCCGAATTCTTCTCGTCGCCGCCGCGCTCGCGGCGGGCGCAGGCGCCGCCGGCGCGACCGACGAGACCTCTCTCGAAATCTCCATCAAGGATCATCGCTTCTCGCCTGCCGAGCTGCACGCGCCCGCCGACAAGCCGATCACCATCGTCGTGAAGAACCTCGATGCGACGCCGGAGGAATTCGAGAGCAAGGCGCTCAAGATCGAGAAGGTCGTCGCCGGCTCCGCCGAGATCACGGTTCGCGTGCGTCCGCTGAAGCCCGGCCGCTATCATTTCGTCGGCGAATATCACGAGGCGACCGCCAAGGGCGATCTCGTCGTCGAGTAAGGACAGAACAATGCTGGGCGCTCTCATCATCGTCTTTCGCGAGGTCATAGAGGCGGGTCTCGTCATCGGCATCGTGCTCGCGGTCACGCGCGGGGCGCGCGGCTCGCGGGCCTATGTCTTCGGCGGCGTGGCCGCGGGCGCGCTCGGCGCTGGCGTCGTCGCGCTCTTCGCCGATGCGCTGTCGCAGGCCGTCGCCGGACGCGGACAGGAGCTGTTCAACGCCGGCGTCCTCGCGGTGGCGGTGGTGATGCTCGCCTCTCACAACATATGGATGGCGCGCCATGGCCGCGAGCTCGCGAGCGAGCTGGCGGCCGCCGGCCGCGCCGCCGTCTCCGGCGACAAATCCTTCCTCGCTCTGGCGCTTGTCGTCGCGCTCGCCGTGCTGCGCGAGGGCTCGGAGGTGGCGCTGTTCCTCTATGGAATTCTGGCCTCCGGCGAGCCGGCGGCCGATCTCTTGGCGGGCGGCGTCGCGGGCCTCGTGCTCGGCGCGCTGGTCAGCGCGCTCACCTATTTCGGCCTCGTCACCATTCCGGCGCGGCATTTGTTCGCGGTGACGACGGCGATGATCACTCTGCTCGCGGCCGGTCTCGCGGCGCAATGCGCGGGCTTCCTGCAACAGGCCTGGATCGTCACCGCTCTGTCGCAGACGATGTGGGACACCTCCGGCGTGCTGCCGGATTCGAGCCTCTTCGGCCGTGTGCTGCATACGTTGATCGGCTATGTCGACCAGCCGACGGCGCTGCAGGTCGTCGTCTATGTGGCGACGCTGGCGGGCATATTCATCGCCACCCGCCTCGCCGCCCCGCGGGCTCGCGCCGCCAATGTCCACGCCGCGGCGGAGTGACGGCTGCTTGCGAGCCTGAAGGCTCGCGGTCCAGGGAGCGCTTTGGACCGCGAGCCTTCAGGCTCGCAAGAGCGCATCGCCGATTTGCCTTTACTCCGCCGCGTCCTGCTCCTGCGCGCCGCGCGCGAGCCGCTCGGCCTTCAGCAATTCCGCCACCAGGAACGCCACCTCTATCGCCTGCTCGGCGTTGAGGCGCGGATCGCAGGTCGTGTCATAGCGCACGCCGAGCTCCTGCTCGGAAATATCGCGCGCGCCGCCCATGCATTCGGTGACATTCTGTCCCGTCATCTCGAGGTGAATGCCGCCGGCGTAAGTCCCCTCGGCGCGGTGAACCTCGAAGAAATTGCGGATTTCCGCCATCACGCGATCGAAAGGCCGGGTCTTGCGGCCGCCGGCGCTGATCGTGTTGCCATGCATCGGGTCGCAGCACCACACGACTTTGCGCCCCTCGCGGGCGACGGCGCGCAAGATCGGCGGCAGCGCTTCGGCCGCCTTGTCCGCGCCGAAACGGCAGATGAGCGTCAGCCGCCCCGCCTCGTTCTGCGGATCGAGTCTGTCGATGAGGCGCAGCAGCGCGTCGGGTTTCAGGCTCGGCCCGCATTTGAGGCCGATCGGATTCTGCACGCCGCGCAAATATTCGATATGGGCGCCGTCCTCCTGGCGCGTGCGGTCGCCGATCCACAGGAAATGGCCGGAGGTGGCGAAATAGCCGCCGTCGAGCGAATCGACGCGCGTCAGCGCCTGCTCATAGCCGAGCAGCAGAGCCTCGTGAGAGGTGTAGAAATCCGTCTGCCGCAGCTCGGGATGATGCTCCGGATCGAGGCCGATGGCGCGCATGAAGCCGAGCGTCTCGCTGATATGGTCGGCGAGCTGCGAATAGCGCTCGGAGAGCGGGCTGTTGCGCACGAAGCCCAGCATCCAGCGATGCGCGTTGACGAGATTGGCGAAACCGCCGGTCGCGAAGGCGCGGAGGAGATTGAGCGTCGCCGCCGATTGCCGATAGGCCATCAGCTGCCGATGCGGATCGGGCGTGCGGGCGGCGGCGGTGAATTCTATGTCGTTGACGATGTCGCCGCGATAGCTCGGCAGCTCGATGTCGCCTTGCTTCTCGGTGGGGGCGGAGCGCGGCTTGGCGAATTGCCCGGCGATGCGGCCGATCTTGACCACGGGCGAGGCCGCCGCATAGGTGAGCACCACCGACATTTGCAGGAAGACGCGGAAGAAATCGCGGATATTGTCGGCCGAATGCTCGCTGAAGCTCTCGGCGCAATCGCCGCCCTGCAGCAGAAAGGCGCGGCCCTCCGCCACTTGCGCCAGCGAGCGCTTCAGATTGCGCGCCTCGCCGGCGAAGACCAGCGGCGGAAATCCAGCGAGCTGCCGCTCGACATCGGCGAGCGCCGCCGGATCCCGATAGACCGGCGTCTGCTCGATCGGCCTGGCTCTCCAGCTTCCGGGCGTCCAATTCTCCACGATCGTCCAGCTCCTGCTCGCCGCTCCCCCGCGCGGCCCAGCTATACAGGACCCCGGCCGGCGAGGCGACAATTTTGCCGCCGCGCCGCAAGCTCGGCCGTGGCGCCCCGCCGGCCCGCGCCTGCGGTTTTTCCGCAAGATGACGCGCGACCGCCATTTCCCTAGCCTCGTCCGCGCCTTTTTCGGACGAGCGCTTTTTTCATGCCTGTCGCTTTATCGAATTTCATCCATGCCGCCCGTTGGATCGCTGCTTTCGCCGTTCTTCTCGCTCACGCCGGTGTGCTCATCGCCTTGAGCGACATAATGGTCGCGCCGCATGGGCCGCTGGTCTATGTCTGGTGGTTCGCCGCCGCCTTCTCGCGTCAGGCGGTGACGGTCTTCTTCGTGCTCTCGGGCTTTCTCGTCGGCGGCCGCGTCTTCACGGCCATAGAGCGGCAGAGGCCGTTCCTGCGCGCCTATTTCATCGATCGCATCAGCCGCATCTATATCGTGCTGGCGCCGGCGCTGGCGCTGACCTTTGCGCTCGACGCCCTCGGCCGGGACCTTTTCGCCGGAGCCGGCGTCTATGAGCTCGCCGGCCTCGAAGGCGCCTATGAGCCCTCGCGCATTCTCACGACGCTCGCCATGCAGCAGCATATCTGGGCCGGCCAGGCGGGCACCAATGGCCCGCTCTGGTCGCTGGCCTGCGAATTCTGGTGCTATCTGCTCTTCCCGCTGCTGCTGCTGCCCTTCGCGCGCTGCTATTCTAAGACGGTCCGCCTCGCCGCCTTTTGCGCCGGCGTCCTCCTCCTCCTGCTCCTCTCACTACCCTCCTCGCGTATTCCCTTCGGCTTCGCGATCTGGTCGATGGGCGCGCTGGCGGCCCGCGCGCCGCGCCCGCTCCTGCGCGGCAAATATCTGTCGTTCTTGCTTTTTCTCGCGGTCGTCGTGGTCGCGCGGCTCGCCGTGCGCGGCCCCTTCGTCGAGGCGCATCCGGCGCTGCACGACGTCGCCGACGCGCTCACTGCGGCGACCTTCGCCAATCTGCTGACGACGCTTCGCTTCTGCGAGACCGGCTTTTGCGTGCGCCATGCGGCGCTGCATCGCCGGCTCGCGGATTTCTCCTTCTCGCTCTACGCCACGCATATGCCGATCGTTTTCTTCTTCTGGGCGGGAACGGGCCATATTTTCGGCAAGGACTGGCACAGACTTCTTCCGACGCCGGCGCATTGGATCGCGGCGGCGACTGTCCTTCTCGTCGCGCTCGCCGCGGCCTGGGTCTTCTCGCTCGCCACCGAGGCGCGGACCGCGGCGCTGCGCCGATTGCTGCAGGCGGCTTTCGCCATGGCGGATCGGCGCGCCCGTCTCGGCGAGCGCGCGCGCTGGGTTGGCCAAGGTCGAGCCGAGGGGCTATAAGCCGAGCGAGGCCAAAAGCCATCGGAGACTCATGCCGGTCCTCTTGTCGCAATTCATCGAAGCCTGTCGTTGGGTGGGCGCGCTGCTGGTGCTCGCCGTCCATTCCACCAATATGTTCGTCAATCTCGCCGACATAATGAGCGCTCCGCATTCGGCGAGCGTCTACGCTTGGTGGTTCTTCGTCAGCTTCGAGCTCGGTCATCAGGCCGTCGTCGGCTTCTTCGCCATTTCGGGCTATCTCGTCGGCGGCGCGGTGCTCGCGCAGTTGCGCAAGGACAAGCCCTTTCTGCGCGATTATCTCATCCATCGCTTCGCGCGCATCTATATCGTTCTCGCCCCGGCGCTGCTCGCCACGGCGGCGGTAGATTGGATCGGCCGCAGCTGGTTCGGCGACAGCGGCGTCTATGACTGGCCCGTGTTCAAGGACCATTTCCGCGCCGATCTCTTCCTCGGCTCGCTCGGCAATCTCGCGGCGATCTATTGCGACTTCTTCGGCACCAATGGGCCGCTGTGGTCGCTCGCCTGCGAATTCTGGTACTACATCTCCTTCCCGCTGCTGCTGCTGCCCTTCGCCCGCGCCTATTCGCCGCGGACGCGCGCGCTGGGATTTGCGCTCGGCCTCGCCATTGTCGTCGTGATGTCGATTCCGTCTGGCGGCTGGTTTCGTTTCGGCTATCTGCTCTGGGGCCTCGGCGCGCTGGCGACGCTGGCGACGCGTCCGCTGGTCAAATCGCGCTGGCTCGCGCTCGCTCTTTATGTCGCCGCCGTCATCCCCATTCGCCTCTTGGTGCGCGGCCCCATTCTCGTGGCGTTTCCTTTCCTCCCCGATCTCGCCGATCTGCTCGCGGCCGTCCTCTTCCTCAATCTGGTGGTGTCGCTGCGCTTCGGGCCGCAGGAGGGCTGGGCGCTGTTCCGGCCGCAGCTGCACCGGCGTCTCGCCGATTTCTCCTTCTCGCTCTACAGCGTGCATATGCCGCTGCTGATCCTCGCCCGCGCCATTGTCGACCAGCGTTTCGGCGCGCTATGGGCGCGCGAGCTGGCGACCCCCGCCCATTGGATCACGATGGCGGCGGTGATGACGGCCGCAATCCTCTTCGGCTTTCTGTTCTCCCGCGTGACGGAGGCGCGCACCAACGCCGCGCGGCGGGCGCTGCGCGCGGGCTTCGAGGCGGCCGAGGACTGGCGGCGCAGGCGCTTCCCGCCGCCGGTCACGGAGGAGATCGTCCGTGAGCCCGAGAAAGCCGACGCATGAGCGCGGACCCGTCCGCAGAGCGGCCTGTCGACGAAACGTCGCATCCTTCCGCTATTGGCGCGGCGACTGGCGCCGCCGCGGGGGCGCGCCCGCGAGGACGCGCGAAAATGAAGCCACCGCCGAGCGGCCCGATCGTGGGCGATTCGCCCTTTCTCTGGGTCCTGCGCTTCGACGAGGACGGAGCGTCCACGCTGATGGCGGATCACGAATTGCCGCAGCTCGACTCCGGCGTCGGCGGCTATTTCTGGGTCCATCTCAATGTCGCCGATCTGCGCTATCGCGACTGGGTCGCCGGCCGAACGCAAATTCCGGCGGAAGCGCGCGCCCTGCTCATCGACCAGGACAGCCATCAGCGGCTCGACGCCGACGAGCAGGCGCTATGGGGCGTGATCGCCGATTACGGCCGCGATCTCGAGCGTGAGGAGGATGTGCTGCGCCCGTTGCGGGTCGCCGTCACCGATCGCTGCATCGTCACCGCGCGTCGCTACGCCGTCGAATCGACGGCGACCATTCGGCAGGCGGCGCTGGAGGGCCAGCGTCTGCCCACGCCGCTCGACCTCTTCGAGGCGCTGGTGTCGCGCAGCCTCGTCGCCATAGACGTCGGTCTCGACAGGCTGCTGGTCAAATTCAATCAGATCGAAGATCGCGTGCTCGACGACGAAGCGCATGACGAGCGGCGCGAGCTCGGCGCCTTGCGTCGCCAGACGATCCGGCTGCGGCGCGAGCTCGCGGACGGGCAGCGCGTCTTCTCGCGCGCCGCCTTCTCGCCGCGCATCTCGCAGCCCACCCATGCGGCGCTGCGCCGGCTGACGCAACGCTTCGATTCGCTGCAGCAGGAGCTGCAGGCGGCGGAGGAGCGCGCGCGTCTGCTGCAGGACGAGATCGTCTCCAATCTCACCGCCGAGACCAATCGCCAGCTCTATGTGCTGACCATTCTCGGCACGCTGCTGATGCCGCCGACTCTCGTCTCGGGCATTTTCGGGATGAACACGAAGAGTCTGTTCTTCGCCGACAATGAGCAGGGCACGCTCTATGCGGCGGCGATCTGCGTCGCCTCCGCGGCGGCGGCTTTTGTCGCGCTGGTGTGGATCAGGAGACGCGAGCGCTAGCGGAGCTCGCGGCCGCTCGCAGCGTGCGGCTATCGGATTCACACATCGCGAAACACTGCGGCCGTCCTGGCCGGGCTCGTCCCGGCCATCCACGCCGAGCAGCTGAGAAACCAAAGGAAAGCGCCCGCTATCGACGGATTTCATTTCATGGCGGGCGCCGCTGGAGCTTCGGCGTCACGCCAAAATTTCGAGACGCCTCGCCGTGCTGGCGTGGATGGCCGGGACGAGCCCGGCCAAGACGTCGCGGGGGCGAGGAGGATGTGCATTCGATAGCCGCTCGCGGGGAGAGGGCCGGCGGCGAAGGCCGCGCGAGCCGATCAGCCTCACGCCGCCGCGAGGCTCTCGAATAATCCGCGGCCGTCGATTCCGCCGACCAGCGGATCGATGAGATTTTCCGGATGCGGCATCAGGCCGAGCACATTGCGCCGCTCGGAATAGATTCCGGCGATGTCGTTGCGCGAGCCATTGGGATTGGCCTCGCCGCCGACGCGCCCGAGCGAATCGCAATAGCGGAAGGCGACGCGTCCCTCGCCCTCGAGCCGCGCGATCGTCTCGTCATCGGCCTCGTAATTGCCCTCGCCATGGGCGATGGCCACTTTGATCGTCTGGCCTTGGCGGTAGTGTCTGGTGAAAGCGGTGTCGGCGCGCTCGACGCGCAAATGCTGCATGCGGCAGACGAAGCGCAGATTGGCGTTGCGCATCAGCACGCCGGGCAGCAGGCCGCCCTCGCAGAGAATCTGGAAGCCGTTGCAGACGCCGAGCGTCAGCCCGCCGCGCGCCGCATGGGCGCGCACCGCGTCCATGATCGCCGCGCGCCCGGCGATGGCCCCGCAGCGCAGATAATCGCCATAGGAAAAGCCGCCCGGCAGCACGACGAGATCCGTGCCCGCCGGCAGCTCGGTCTGCGAATGCCAGACCATGGCGGGCTCATGGCCGGTCGCCTGGGCGAGCGCGCGCGCCATATCGCCTTCGCGATTGGAGCCGGGAAAGACGATGACGGCGGCTTTCATGGGATCATATCTCGATCTGGAAGTTCTCGATGACGGTGTTGGCGAGCAGCTTCTCGCAGGCGGCGCGCAGCCGCGCCTCGGCGCCGGCGCGATCTTCGCCCTCGAGCTCCGAGTCCGCGATTTCGATATCGAACACTTTGCCCTGCCGCACGCCGGCGACGCCCTCGACGCCGAGCGAGGCGAGCGCCCCTTCTATGGCCTTGCCCTGCGGATCGAGCACGCCTGTCTTCAATGTGACGATGACGCGGGCTTTCATGCGGCGGCTTTCCATGGGTTCGGCTGCTGAGGGTGGCCGCAGGGTTAGCGGGGGAAGCGCCGGAGCGCAAGCCGTTCGGCCGGCAGTTCAGCCGCGACAGTTCAGCCGCCTGCGCGCGACCGCACGGCGGAGACGAAGCCCATCGCGCCCAGCAGCGCGATCGTGGCGGCGAAAATCGGCTGGCCAGCGGCGAGCGTGAGCATGACGGCGACGAAAGTCGCGACGCCGATCACTGTGGTGACGATGAACGAGCCGAGCGGCGATGCGGAGCCGGCCGCCGCCGCCGCGCTGCGCCGGCGCGGCTGGCCGGCGACGACCGAGACGATCGCCTGATAGGCGGGGTCGAAAATGAAGCGATCCACCGAGAGCGGCGGCGCCGAATAGGGAAAGCCGCCCGCAGGCGAGGCGAAGTCGCGGTCATAGGTCGTCGCCTCGAAGGCGCCGGGTCCGGTCTTGGTCAGATAAATGTCGATGGTCGCCGTGTCGCGCTCGCCGTCGCGGACCAGCAGAGCGGCGCGAATCGTCGCCGCGGCGTCATCGGCGTTGCGCGACGGCAGGCGCGAGCGCGGAACGATCGCCGCCTCGTCGAGGAATTTCTCGGTCGATTCGCCCCGCGCCTCGGCGGCGGAGCGCGCCGCCGCCTGCGCCTCGCGAACGATGATCCGCAGCGGAATGCGTTCGCCGACGAGGCGCGGAAGGCCGGAGAGCGCCGCAGCGCTCGGCCCATAGGCGGACAATACAGCCGCTTCCTCGCGGGAGAGCTGCTCGTCCGACTCGGCGCCGAGCGGCACGGCGAAATTTCGATAGCCGGCGGGAAGCGCATCCCGAAGCCCGGGGCCGGGGGGCGGCGTCTTGACGAGTGTCGTCGCGCTGGCGGCCTCTTCGACCGGCTCGGCCTTTGCGGCGACCGGCGAGACGCGCGACAACGCGCGCACGCTGGGCGCTCTCGATGTGACGGCGGAAATCGGCGAAACCATGTCTCGAGACCATCCAGGCGCGTCGTACGCGCGCGCAGTTTCGGCTGTCCGGCTTGCGCGAAGCTGACGCGAGCGCAACCGGAGCGATTATCGCGGCGCCCTGTCGACGCCGGGTTACAGAAAAGAGTCGAATGCCGCCGACCCCGCTCTATCTGCGTCGCAAGGGAGCGGCGCGGGAGGGGCGTCCATGCATGCAGTCTCCAATTATCCAGGACGTCGGCGCGCGACGCAGGAGGCGGCGCGGCGGGAGGTGTTCGCGGTCGTCGGCTCGCTTGCGCGGGAGATGCATCCGCGGCGAAACGCGCCGGCCGAGATTTCCCTGTCCAGCCGGCTGGAGCAGGATCTCGGCGTCGACAGCCTGGCGCGCGCCGAATTGAACATGCGGCTCGAGCGGGCTTTTCACGCCCCTCTGCCGATCGAGGAGCTCGGCCGCGCCGATACGGTCGGCGATCTGCTGAATGCGCTCGAGCACGCGCCCGGCGCCGAGCCGCCGCCCTTCGTCGAGCCACCGGCCGGGGAGGCGCTGCCGCATATTCGCGCCGCCTTCGAGGCGCGTACGCTGACCGAGGCGCTGGACTGGCACGCCGCGCAAAATCCCGAGCGCCTGCACCTCACCTTTCTGCGCGATGCGGCGACGCCCGGCGGCGCGCTCACCTATTGGCGGTTCGCCGACGACGCGCGCCGGGCGGCGGAAGGGCTCGTCGCCCGCGATGTCGCGCCGGGCGATCGAATCGCGCTGATGCTGCCGACGGGAATCGAATTTTTTGTCGGCTTTTTCGGCATTCTCTATGCGGGCGCCATTCCCGTGCCGATCTATCCGCCGATGCGCATGGCGCAGATCGAGGAGCATCTCACCCGCCAGATCGGCATATTGCGCAACGCCGGCGTCAAAATGCTCATCACTGCGCCGGAGGGGCTGCGCCTCGCCGGCCTCGCCCGCCGGCAGGTCGAGACGCTGGAGGAGATCGTCGCCGTCGCCGATCTCGTGAGCGCGGCGAGCGGCGCGCCGCTGCCGCCGACGCGCGAGGCGGGCGCGACCGCCATGCTGCAATATACGTCGGGCAGCACCGGCGATCCCAAAGGCGTGGTGCTGAGCCACGCCAATCTTCTGGCCAATGTGCGCGCCATGGGCCTCGCCATAGGCGCGAGCTCGGCCGACACTTTCGTGAGCTGGCTGCCGCTCTATCACGATATGGGATTGATCGGCGCCTGGCTCGGCTGCCTGCATTTCGGCGCGCCGCTCTATGTGATGTCGCCGCTCACCTTTCTGTCGCGGCCGGCGAGCTGGCTGGAGGCGATCGATCGCCATCGCGGCACGCTGAGCGCCGCGCCCAATTTCGCCTTCGAGCTCTGCCTCGACAAGATCGATCCCGCGCAGATCGAAGGGCTCGATCTCGGCTCGCTGCGTCTGGTCGCCAATGGCGCCGAGCCGATCTCGCCGCGCACCATCCGCCGTTTCGCCGAGAAATTCGCCAGATATGGTTTTCGGGCGGAGGCCATGGCGCCGGTCTATGGGCTCGCCGAGAATTCTGTGGGCCTCGCCTTCCCGCCGCCCGGCCGCGCGCCGATGATCGACCGCATCGACCGCGACGCGCTTTCGACGGGCGAACGCGCCGAGCCGGCGGGGAAGGATTCGTCCAAGCAGGATTCGCCCACGCAGGATTCGCCCAAGCTGGAGATCGTCTCCTGCGGCGCGCCGCTGCCGGACCATGAGATCCGCATCGTCGACGCGGCGGGACGCGAGCTCGGCGAGCGGCGCGAAGGGCGGCTCGAGTTCCGCGGGCCGTCCGCGACCGCGGGCTATTTTCGCAATGAGGAGAAGACGAAGGCGCTGATTCGCGACGGCTGGCTCGACAGCGGCGACCGCGCCTATATGGCCGGCGGCGAGCTCTATGTGACCGGAAGGGTCAAGGATATCGTCATTCGCGCCGGGCGCCATCTCTATCCGCAGGAGATCGAGGAGGCCGTCGCCGAGGTGGACGGAATCCGCAAGGGCTGCGTCGCCGCCTTCGGCGTGGCGGATACGGAAACGGGCACGGAACGGCTGATCGTCGTCGCCGAGACCTATGAGACGGTCCCCGAGGCGCTCGGCGCGCTCGAGACCAAGGTCCAGACCGCTGTGGGCGCCGTCTGCGGCGCGCCGGCGGATGAGGTCCGCTTCGTCCCGCCGCGCTCGACCCCCAAGACCTCGAGCGGCAAGATCCGCCGCAGCGCCGCCAAGACGCTGTTCGAGGAGGGCCGGCTCGGCGAGCCGCGCGGCCCGGTCTGGTTCCAGATCGCGCGGCTGGCGTTCTCAGGCCTGTGGCCGGCGACGCGCGGCGCGGCGCGGCGGGCGGGCGAGCTGCTCTACGCCGCCTGGTGGTGGCTCCTCGTCTGCGGGGGTTATTTCGCGACCTTTGTCGCGGTGATGAGTCTGCCCGGCCGCGCGACGCGCTGGTCCGCCGTGCGGAAAATCGCCGGAACCATGCTTCGCGGGCTCGGCGCGAAGATCACGACGGAAGGGCTGGAGCTTCTGCCCGCCGGCGGCGCCGTGCTCGCCTTCAATCATTCGAGCTATGTCGATGTGATGCTGCTCGCCGCCCGCCTGCCGGGCGAGCCGGCCTTCGTCGCCAAGATGGAGCTCGCCGGGCAATTCTTCGCCGGTCCTTTCCTGCGGCGGCTCGGGGCGCTTTTCGTCGAGCGCTTCGACATAGCCGCGAGCGTCGCCGATGCGGAGAAGCTCGCGGCCGCGGCGCGGGAGGGGCGCAATCTGGTCTTCTTCCCGGAGGGGACGTTCACCCGCCGCGCGGGTCTCTGCGGCTTCTATCTCGGCGCGTTCAAGATCGCCGCCGAGGCCGATCTGCCGGTCTATCCGGGCGTTTTGCGCGGAACCCGCGGCATGTTGCGCGGCGGGCAATGGTTTCCGCGCCGGGCGGATCTGTCGCTGACTATTTTGCCGCCGATCCGCGCCGGCGGGGCGGATTTCATCTGCGCGCTGCGGTTGCGGGACCATGTCCGCGCCGCCATTCTCGCGCGCTGCGGGGAGCCGGATCTGAGCGAGCTGTTCAAGCCGCGGCGGGGGGAAGCTTAGCGCGCAGGCCCCCTCCCCAGCCCTCCCCCGCTGCGCGGGAGAGGGAGCAGATTCCGCGCTTCAGGGAGATTTCGCGAAACGCTCGCCGCCTCCCTCTCCCGCGAATAGCGGGGAGAGTGAGGGAGGGGCCTTCCGCTACTCGTCCTCGCCGAAGCGATTGCCGACCAGCGCCGCCAGAGCCTCTATCGCTTGGGCGGCCTGGGGGCCGGCGGCGGTCACGGTGATCGTCGAGCCCTGCGCCGCGCCCAGCGTCAATATGCCCATGATCGAGCTGCCGCCGACCGTGTCGCCGCATTTGGACACGGTGATCTCGGCCTCATAGGCCTCGCAGCACTGGACGAATTTGGCGGTCGCCCGCGCGTGCAGGCCCTTGCGGTTGACGATGACGAGGTCGCGGATGATGCGGCCGCCCTCGGTCGCGGCGGAAACGGACTGATCGGTCATTTGGCGTTGAGAACTCGGCTGGCGATATAGACATATTTGCGCCCGGCGTCCTGGGCTTGCAACACCGCCTGCTCCAGCGGAGCGGTCTCGCGCACCGAGGCCAGCTTGATCAGCATGGGCAGGTTGATGCCGGCCAGCACCTCGACCTTGCCGCCATTCATCACGGAAATCGCCAGATTCGACGGCGTGCCGCCGAACATGTCGGTCAGCACGACGACGCCGTCGCCGCTGTCGGCCTCGGCGATGGCGTCGATAATGTCCCGGCGCCGCCGCTCCATATCGTCCTCGGGGCCAATCGAGATCGACACGAGCTGTTTCTGCGGGCCGACCACATGCTCGAGGGCCGCGCGAAACTCCGTGGCGAGGTGGCCATGGGTCACCAGGACCATTCCGATCATTCGCAGCTACCGCTCATGAAGACCGTCTCGCAGGAGAACGAGATCGTCGAAACCGGAGAACCGAAGCAGACCGGCATTGCGGCTCACCAATTTACTAACGCGAATGTCGCCCCGACGTTCGCAGCGTTTCGGGCGCCATTTTGTGCGTTGCGGCGAAATTGGCAAGCGAAAACCTCCTATCCTCGTTAAAATGCCACAAACTGATGAATAAACGACAAAATCTTTCTTGTCGCCCCGGCCTCCCGGGCGTCCGCGGCGAGCCGCGGCAGCGTCACCCCGCAGAGTTTCGCCTCTTCGTCCCCCTCCATCGGATATCGATGCGGCGCGTCATCGCGCGGCCCGCGCAGATCCACGAGACAGCGCAGCACCCCCGCCGGCTCGAATTCCGCCGGAAGGACGCCCCTGCCGCGTTCCTCTATCGCGCCGGCGATGGCCGGATGCGGCCGCGCCAGCAGACGGCCGTGGCGGCGGACGAGCTCGACGCGATCATCGCCGATGAGACGCGCGAAAAGGCCCCGCCCCTGCGCGAGATGGATCAGCTCGAGGCAAAGCCCGCTCTTGCCGGCGCCGGAGGGGCCGCGCAGCAGAACGCCGGCCGAGCCCAGGAGCAGAGCATCGGCGTGAATCATGACGCGGTCTTCGTCGCAGTCTTGGTCATGGCCGTCGTCCTGGCCGCCGTCCTGGCCGTTGACTTGGCGCGGGCTGGATGCGCCGCTCATCGCGCCGCCGGAAGCCAGAGCACGAAGCGCGCGCCCAGCACGGCGTCGTCCGGCGCGATCTCGTCGGTTCCCTCCGGCTCGGCGCGCGTGCGGTTCATCGCGCGGATGCGGCCATTGTGCGCCTCCACGATCTGCCGTGAGATCGACAGGCCGAGCCCGGAATTCTGGCCGAAGCCCTGCTCCGGCCGATCCGTGTAGAAACGCTCGAAGACACGCTCGAAAGCATGGGCGGGAATGCCCGGACCATCGTCGTCGACGATGATCTCATAGCCGTCGATCGGCGCGCCGCCCGGCCCGATCGCCTGCTCCGGCCGCAGATAGACGCGCACGCCGCCGCCCGGCGAGGAGAAGGAGCGGGCGTTGTCGATGAGATTGTCGAACACCTGCGCGAGGCGCGAATCATGGCCGAGAATGCGCCAGCGCCGCCGCGGATCGGCCGGCTGAATGTCGAGCGTGATCGCGACGCCGTCGCCGCGGTCGAGGTCATGCGCCATGCCGACGACCGTCTTCAGCACGCCGGCGACGTCGACGATCTCCATATCCGCGCGCGCGAGCTCGGCGTCGAGACGCGAGGCGTCGGAAATGTCGCTGATGAGCCGATCGAGCCGGCCGACATCATGCTTGATGATGGTGAGCAGGCGCGAGCGGGCGTTGTCGTCCTTGACGATGGGCAGAGTCTCCACCGCGCTGCGCAGCGAGGTCAGCGGATTCTTGAGCTCATGCGCGACATCGGCGGCGAAATGCTCGATCGCCTCTATGCGATTGTAGAGCGCGCGCGTCATGTCGCGCAGCGCGCCGGAGAGATGGCCGATCTCGTCCTGGCGCTGCGAGAAATCCGGAATCTCCTGGCGCGATTTGACGCCGCGGCGCACGCGATCGGCCGCCTCGGCGAGACGGCGCATGGGCTCGGCGATGGTGCCGGCGAAGAACAGCGACAACAGCAGCATGACGCCGGCCGAGACCAGGAAGATGCGGATGATGCCCCAGCGCTCCTGCGCGAGAATGGCGTCTATGTCGCCGCCGAGCGTCGACAGTAGCAGCGCGCCGCGCACGGAGCGGAAGCGCTGCACCGGCACGGCGACCGAGATGATGGTCTCGCCCTTGGCGTTGGCGCGCACCACGGAGAGCGCGCCGCCGGTGAGCGCGGCGGCCACCTCCGGATAGGCTTTGCCATTGCCGGCGCCGATATCCTCATAGAGCGGCAGCTCCGGCCGCCGCGTCCAGCGCCGCAGCGCATCGATCCCGCGCTCGAGATAGCCGGTCGACTCGGCCGCGCCGCCGGCCGGTCCGAGCTCGAAGCGCAGAATATTGGAGCGGCCGGTGACGGAGCGCGAATCGAGCAAGAGATAGCCGTCGCGATCATAGATGCGCGCGCGCGTGCGCGTCGGCGACACGAGACGGCGCAGCAGCGGGCCGATGCGCTCGGGATTGAGCGAGAACTCCATCGAGGGCTGGCTGCCCTCGGCGAGGCTGTAGCTCTCGCCGGGCGCGAGCCGCAGCAGCTTCTCCGGATCGATGGTGATGGCGTCCGTGTCGACGGTGGCGGAGGCGGCGATCGCCGCGGCGATGATCTCGCCCTGCGTCTGCAGGCTCTGCACGCGCGCGTCGATCAGGCCTTCGCGGAACTGGTTGAGATAGAGGAAGCCGCCGAGCAGCGCCACGAGGCCGCCCAGATTGAGGACGACGATGCGCCGGGTGAGCGACGACGACAGACGCGACTGAATGGCGCGCGCGAGACGCGCGAAGCGAACCGACGCGGCGCGGCCGATGCGCTTTTGCCGCGCCTGCGTCTCGACGACGCCATGGTCGTTTTCTGTCGTGACGGTCATGAGCGGGATCGTTATTGCGCTTCCTTGAATCGATAGCCGACGCCATACAGAGTTTCGATCATCTCGAACTCATTGTCGACGACCTTGAATTTTTTGCGCAGCCGCTTGATGTGGCTGTCGATGGTGCGATCGTCGACATAGACCTGATCGTCATAGGCGGCGTCCATCAGCGCATTGCGGCTCTTCACCACGCCGGGGCGCTGCGCCAGCGCTTGCAGGATGAGGAATTCCGTGACCGTGAGCACGACCGGATCGCCGCGCCAGGTGCAGGTGTGGCGCTCCGGGTCCATGACCAGCGCGCCGCGCTCCAGCACCTTGGCCTCGGACTCCTTCTGCGCGGCGGCCTCCTTGGGATTGGCGCGGCGCAGGATCGCCTTCACGCGCTCCACCAGCAGGCGCTGCGAGAAGGGCTTATGGATGAAATCGTCGGCGCCCATTTTGAGGCCGAACAATTCGTCGATCTCCTCGTCCTTGGAGGTGAGGAAGATCACCGGAAGGTCGGATTTCTGCCGCAGGCGGCGCAGCAGCTCCATCCCGTCCATGCGCGGCATCTTTATGTCGAAAATGGCGAGGTCCGGCGGATTGGCGCGCAGACCGTCGAGCGCAGCAGCGCCATCGGTATAGGTCTGAACGCGGTAGCCCTCGCCTTCCAGAGCGATCGAGACGGAGGTCAGAATATTGCGGTCGTCGTCGACGAGAGCGATTGTCGGCATCTTCAACCTTTACTGTTACGTCCGATGTCGGGCTCGATGTTCGAATCGAGAGGCGTGAGCTTGTCTTGCGCCCACGCTGCGACTCGTCGTTATCGGCGGCTCGTCTGACCGCGCCGCTTTCGGAACATCGCCGTTCGGCCGCCACGTTCGAGCGCGTTGGCGGCCGAAATGTGGCTGGCCTCGGCCATTCGCATGACGCCGGCCGAAACAGGGCCGACGTTCCGCTTCGTGTCGCCTTATATACATAATCGCGACACAAATCACCTACCGCCGTGACAGGGACGAATCGCCGCGGAAACACCAGCGAAGCCTTCGCTCGCGCGGCAGCCGTAAAGCGTCGAAAATTTCGATAAAAAGCAAGATGTTGCCGGGGCGTCCGCGGCCGTGCGGCGCAGAGCGCGCCGATCGCGCCGCCGCGAGCGCGGGCGGTCGCCCGAAAAAGCGACGCTCGCGCATCGATTCGTCGCGCATGGCTTCGCCGCGCACGATTCGACGACGCATTCGATTCGCGATGCTTTCCAGATCGCGCTGCGCAGGCGACGCTCGCGTCGCCTTTAGCGCATGTCGCGCGCGGGAACGTCGGTATGCGGCGCAACGCGAGTCCGCGCAGCCATTCCCTCGGTCGTCGATTCGTCATAGCCTGCACGTAGCATCACGACGCCGAGCGAATCGGCCGCGCGCCGGCATTGACCGCGCGCATTCGCGTCGCGTGCGATTTTATCACCTCTTCGTTTTCGACAGTGATCATGGCGTCGCGCCGCACAGCGTTTCGGCTGCTTCCTGCGGGCCGTCTCGGCGATGCTCGCCGGTTCGCCCTATTCATCGGCGCGGCGCCGTCCAGAGGGATCGGCGCAAATGATACTTTTCCATCCTCAATGTCGGGCGGCGCTCGTGCGCGGCTCGCTCGCGATCGCGTTCTTCGCCGATTCGACGAACTGGGCTCGCGCCAGCGAAGAGGAGTTGCGCGCCGAGGTTCGCGCGCTCGTCGAGCGCTTGCACAAGCTAGAGGCCCGGCTCGACAAGACCCAGAAGACCGCGCAAGCCGATAAGAAAAAAGAGAAGGAGGAGAAGCAGAAAGAAAAAGAGAAGAAGGAGGAGGCCGAAAAGAAAGGGCCCGACAATTTTCGTTTTCGAGGGATCACGATCACGCCCGGCGGCTTCATCGCGCTCGAAAGCGTCTGGCGCAGCCGTTGGATCGGCGCGGACGTCAACACGCCGTTTCAGAATATTCCCTATAATTTCTTCGCGACCGCGCATTCGAGCGAGTTCCGCTTCAGCGCGCGACAGAGCCGCTTGTCGATGCTGGTGAAGGGCGACATCGATCCTCTCACCAAGATCACCGGCTATGTCGAAACCGATTTTCTCGGCGCGGCGCAGACCGCCAATTCGAACGAGAGCAATTCCTATAATCTGCGCTTGCGACAGATGTATGCGAATATCGATTGGGAGTCGTTCGGCGCGCATTTCATGGCGGGACAGGCCTGGTCGCTCGTGACGTTGAACAGGATCGGCATCAAGCCCGACACGACGGTTCAGCCGTTGACCATCGATGCGCAATATGTCCCCGGCTACACTTGGGCGCGGCAGCCGGGCATGCGCCTCACCGTGGATTTCAACAAGGAGCTCTGGCTGTCGCTGGCGGCCGAGGGCGCCGCGACGACATTCGCCGGCTATGGCTCCCTGCCGCCGGGAGTCTTCGGCACGACCGC
The DNA here is from genome assembly GCF_059718135.1 of Methylosinus sp. is20ea. Lineage (NCBI taxonomy): Bacteria > Pseudomonadati > Pseudomonadota > Alphaproteobacteria > Hyphomicrobiales > Methylocystaceae > Methylosinus > Methylosinus sp. is20ea. The sequence goes on from NZ_AP046088.1 coordinate 1,731,762, forward strand.
GCTGCCGTTGCAAAATCCGATCCTGTTCGGACAAGCTGCGGGCGGCGGACTCTTCAACGTCGTGAACAGCTATTCGCTCAATCGCGCTCCCGATCTCATCGGCAAGGCCGCATGGGACGCCAAACTCGGCGACCGCATCGTGCATGTGGAGGGTTTCGGCCTGATGCGAAATTTCACCACACGCGCCTATTGGGGCAATCGCAGCGCCTGGGGGGGCGGATTCGGGGGCGGCGTCTTCGTGCCGGTCGTTCCCGACTTGCTCGACTTCCAGGTCTCCGGCGCGGCTGGTCACGGCATCGGCCGCTACGGCGCCGGGCAGCTCGCGGACGCCACATGGTCGATCTACGACGGCGGCCCGTTGCCGATCAACGAACGCATGATTCTCATCGGCGGCGTGCTGCATCCGAGGCCCGACTTGGACATCTACGCCTATGCGGGCGGCGAGTTCACGAGCCGCAATCCGCAATATGCGGCCATACCGGGAAATGTGATTTTCGGCGGCTTCGCCAATCCTTATTTCAACAATCTCGGCTGCAACATAGAGAATGATCAGCTATTGGCGGTCGCGGCCGGGCAGCCGGTTTTCCTGCCCGGCGGCACGGCGGCCAATATTCCGCTCGGCGGAGCCTTCTCTTGCGCCGGAATCATCAAAGACGTTCGACAGGTCACCGGCGGCTTCTGGCACACTTTTTACGAAGGGCAATTCGGCAAGGTGCGCGGCGGCGTGCAATATTCCTACACGATCAAGGACGGCTTTTCCGGCATCGGCGGCGCGCCGCAGGCGCGCGACAGCATGGTCTTCACCAGCTTCCGTTACTATCCCTTCGAGGGCAAGGCGCCGACGATTCCGGTGCTCGCAAAATTCTAGAGCGCTTTCCGATCGAACGGAATCGTTCGATCGATCAGAATTCGCTCCCGAACAGAAAATCGCGCGCGTCACTCCGTCCAATCGAGCGAGCGCGTCACCGCCTTCGCCCATTTGGCGATGCGGCGCTCGCGTTCCTCCTGCGACATCGCCGGGCTCCATCGCTTCTCGGCGCGCCAATGCGCGGCGATCTCCTGCGCGCCGCTCCAGAAGCCCGTGGCGAGTCCCGCGGCATAAGCGGCGCCGAGAGCCGTCGTCTCAATGCAGCGCGGCCGCACCACCGGCGCCGCGAGAATATCCGCCTGGAACTGCATCAGCAGCTCATTCACCGCCATGCCGCCGTCGACGCGCAGCTCCTCGAGCGCGACGCCGGAATCGGCCGCCATCGCCGCGACGACGTCGAGCGTTTGAAAGGCGACAGCCTCCAGCGCGGCGCGCGCGATATGCGCTTTCGTCGAGAAGCGCGTGAGCCCGGCGATCACCCCGCGCGCGCTCTCGCGCCAATAGGGCGCATAGAGTCCCGAGAATGCGGGCGCGAAATAGACGTCGCCATTGTCGGGAACGCTGGCCGCGAGCTGTTCTATGTCCGCGCTCTTCTCGATGAGTCCGAGATTGTCGCGCAGCCATTGCACCAGCGCGCCGGCGATGGCGACAGAGCCCTCGAGCGCATAGACGGGCTTTGCGTCGCCGAGCTTATAGGCGAGCGTCGTGAGCAGGCCCTTGGTGGAGAGACGCGGCGTCTCGCCGATGTTCATCAACAGAAAGCAGCCTGTGCCATAGGTGTTTTTCGCGTCGCCGGGAGAAAAGCAGGCCTGGCCGATCAGCGCCGCATGCTGATCGCCGAGCGCGCCCGCGAGAGCGACGCCTTCGAGCGGCGCGCGGCAGGAACAATAGATCTCGCTCGACGAGCAAATCTCCGGCAGGCAGGCGCGTGGAATATCGAAGAGCGCGAGCAGCTCCTCGTCCCATTGCAGCGTCGCGAGATTCATCAGCTGCGTGCGCGCGGCGTTGGTCGCGTCGGTGAAATGGCGGCCGGAGAGATTCCAGGCGATCCATGAATCCATCGTGCCGAACAGCGCCTCGCCGGCCGCCGCCTTCGCGCGCGCGCCGGGAATGTTCTCGAGCAGCCAGACGAGCTTCAGGCTCGAGAAATAGGTGGAGAGCGGCAGGCCCGTCTTGGCGCGCAATCGATCCTTGCCGCCCTGCGCGGAAAAGCGCGCGACCAGCGCATCGGTGCGCGTGTCCATCCAGACGATCGCGTTGTGCAGCGGCGCGCCTGTCCGGCGGTCCCAGAGCAGCGTCGTCTCACGCTGATTGGCGATACCGACGCAGGTTAGATCGGCGGGAGAAAGCCCCGCCTTCGCCAGCGCGCCGGCGATGACGTCGCGCGTGTTGCGCCAGATTTCTGTCGCGTCATGCTCGACCCAGCCGGGACGCGGGTAGATTTGCGCATGCGCGCGCTGGTCGAGCGCGACGATCTCTCCCTCGTGATCGAAGACGATGAAGCGAGAGCTCGTCGTGCCCTGATCGATCGCGCCGACATATCTGGTCATGATCGTCTCCGCCTTGCTCGTCTTTCGTGTCTCGGTGGTGCCGGCGTCACGCGGCGCCGCGCGGCATGAGGGCGCGCGCGAGCGCCTCCGTCTGCGCGGCGTCGAAGCGCAGGCCGAGCTTGGAGCGCCGCCACAGCACGTCCTCCGCCGTGCGCGCCCATTCCTGCGCGCGGAGATAATCGAGCTCCGCCTCGGTCAGGCCGCAGCCGATCTCGGCGCCGAGATCGGCGAGAGATTTCGCCGGCTCGAGAAAGCGCCAGAGCCGCGTCCCATAGGCGCCCGCCAGCCGGCGCGCGAGGCGGGGCTCGAGAAAAGGCTTGGCGCGAATCACATCGGCGAGAAAGGCGTCGAAGCCGCCGGGGCCGAGGTCGCCGCCCGGCAGAACGGCGCCGCCGGTCCAGGCCGCGCGCATATGCGGAAAGAAAGGCGCGAGCGTATCCAGCGCATGTTCGGCGAGGCGCCGCGCGGTGGTGATCTTGCCGCCGAAGATCGACAGCGCCGGCGCGGCGCCGCCCTCGACGTCGAGATCGAAAGCATAGTGGCGCGTGACGACGGAGGCCTCGAGCGAGCCGTCGTCAAAGAGCGGGCGCAGGCCCGAATAGCTCCAGACGACATCGCTGCGCGCGATCTTCCGGCGGAAGAAATGATCGATCGCCGCGAGCAGATAATCGGTCTCCTCCGCGCTGATCGCGACGGGCCCAGGCGCGCCGGGGAAGGGAATGTCGGTCGTGCCGACGAGGGTGAAATCCTCTTCGAAGGGAATGGCGAAGATGATGCGCTTGTCCGGACGCTGCAGCATATAGGCCTGCGCGCCCTCATAGAGCCTGCGCGTGACGATATGCGAGCCTTTGACCAGCCGCACATGCTTGCGCGAGCTGAGGCCGAGGCGCTGCCCCAGCGTCTCCGAGACCCAGGGCCCGGAGGCGTTGACCAGCACGCGGGCGCGGATCTCTTCCAGCCTTCCATCGGCGTCGGCGACGCTGGCGATCCATTGCGCGCCGTCCCGCCGCGCGCCGACGAGCTTCGCGCCGACGCGAATATCGGCGCCGCGTTCGAAAGCGTCGATCGCCTCCAGCGCGACGAGCCGCGAATCATCGACCCGACAATCATAATAGGAGAAGCCGAGGCGATGATCGGCCGTGAGCGGCGCGCCGAAAGGCGTTCCGTCGAGCAGGACCGTCGCCGAGCCGGGGATGCGCTCGCGCCGTGCGAGATGGTCGTAGAGAAAGAGCCCGAGCCGCACCAGCCAGGCGGGGCGGATCGAGCGCTCATGCGGCAGGATGAATTGCAGCGGATGAATGATATGCGGCGCGGCGGCGAGCAGCAGCTCGCGCTCGGCCAGCGCCTCATGCACGAGGCGGAATTCACAGTGCTCGAGATAGCGCAGGCCGCCATGGACGAGCTTGGTCGAGGCGGAGGAGGTGGCGGCGGCAAGATCCTTCTGCTCGAGCAGAAGGACGCGGAGGCCCCGCCCGGCGGCGTCGCGCGCTATGGCGCAGCCATTGACGCCGCCGCCGACGATGACGAGATCGAAGACCATTGTCGGCTCCCCGCTTCGACTGCGTGAGTTTCGTGTCTTCGTGGTGAAGGAACCACTAAGACACGAAGAGCTTCACGAGAATAAAGCGGAGAGTCGCAGGATTTGCTTACTCGGAGATTTGCTTACTCGGAGGCGAGCGAGCGCGGCGCGGAATGATCCGGCCGACGTCCGCCCGGCTTGCCGGAGCGGCGCTGCTGCTGCTGCGGCGGGCGCGCATGCTCGCCCGGCTTGCCCGGATGACGCGCGGCGCGGCCCGGCTCCTGATGCGTGCGCCTGTGCTCATGCGGACGGCGCGGCGAATCGCTCTCGGCGGCGGCGCCCCCGGCGCTACGGCGGTCGACGACAGCCAGCGTCTGGCGGGTCACGCGCTCGATCTGCTTGAGCAGCGGCTTCTCGCTATTGTCGCAGAGCGAGACGGCGGCGCCCGCAGCGCCGGCGCGCGCGGTGCGGCCGATGCGATGAACATAGGCCTCGGGCGTTTCCGGCAGCTCGAAATTCACCACATGGCTGACGCCGTCTATATCGATGCCGCGCGCGGCGATATCGGTCGCCACCAGCGCGCGCGTGCGCCCGGCGCGGAAGTCCTCGAGCGCGCGTTGGCGCTGATTCTGGCTCTTATTGCCATGAATCGCCGAGGCCCCGACGGCGTTCACCGCGAGATGCTGCGCGACGCGATCGGCGCCGCGCTTCGTGCGCGTGAAGACGATGGCGCGCGAGAAGCTCGGATCGGAAAAGAGCTCGAGCAGAACGTCGCGCTTGGCGGCCCCGTCGACGAGGATCACCCTTTGCGCGACGCGCTCGGCCGTTGTCGCCTCCGGCGTCACGCGCACGGTGACGGGATCGCGCAGCATGTCGTCGGCGAGCGAGGCGATCTCCTTCGGCATGGTCGCCGAGAAGAAGAGATTCTGCCGCTCCTTGGGGAGACGCGAGACGATCTTGCGAATCGGAACGACAAAGCCGAGATCGAGCATATGGTCGGCTTCGTCCAGCACGATCGTCCGCGTCGACTCGAGCCGCATATGGCCGGCGGCGACATGATCGAGCAGGCGGCCGGGCGTCGCGACGAGCACGTCGAGCCCGCCGGCGAGCATTCGGATCTGCGGGCCATGGGCGACGCCGCCGACGATGACGCCGATGTTCATGCGGGCGAAGCGCCCATAGGCGCGGAAGCTTTCGGCGATTTGCGCGGCGAGCTCGCGCGTCGGCGCGAGCACCAGCGCGCGCGTCGTGTTGGGGGCCGGACGGCGGCGCTCGTCGAGCAGCCGTTGCAGGATCGGCAGTGCGAATGCGGCGGTCTTGCCGGTGCCCGTCTGGGCGATGCCGAGCAGGTCTCGGCCTTGGAGAAGCGCGGGAATCGCCTGGGCCTGAATGGGCGTGGGCGTCACATAATCTTCCTGCGCGAGCGCGCGCAGAATGACCTCGGCGAAGCCGAGATCTGCGAAATTGGTCACTGCGTAACTTTCGAAATGGGCGGCATGCGCGCGAAAACGGCTCCCGCGCGTGGCCATGCAGCGATGGATGGGAGACCTGCCCCGCGTATCGGGCCGTCGTCGTGAAGAGGACCCGCTCTACGGCTCCGATCCCCTGTGGGAAGCGATCCACGCGGCCGGAACGAGTCACGCTGCATTGCAGCAACAACGTAGGTAAAGAGAATTCAAAGCATTGTCAATCGCCAATTGCGCAGTTCCTGTCGTCGCGGCGAGTCCGCGGCGCCCGGCGGCGCACAAAGAGGGCGCAGTCGCGGGCTATGCTTCGCGCGCCGGCCGCCATATAGAGCTTGGGACGTCCCCTGACCTCGAGGCCGCGCCTTCCATGCTCGACGCCCTCCGCGCTTTTCTCGACGAAGTCTCCGGCGCCGGGCGGCCGCGGCCGCTCGAGGCGGCCGATTATCGTCTGGCCGCCGTCGCGCTGCTGGTGCATCTCGCTTCCATCGACGGGGAGTTCGACGCCGGCGAGCGCGCATTGCTGCAAAAGCTGGTGGAGAGCCGTTTCGGCCTCGATCACGCCGCCGCCCGCGCGCTCATCGAGGCCGCGGCCGACAGCGAGCGCGAGGCCGTCGACCTCTATCGCTTCACCCAAGTGCTGAAGCGGCTGCTCGACGAGGACGGACGCCGCGCCGTCATCGGCATGTTGTGGGAAATGGCCTATGCCGACGGCGAGGTGCATGAGTTCGAGGAGAATGTGATCTGGCGCGTCGCCGAGCTGCTCGGCGTCTCGACGCGCGATCGCGTCGCGCTGCGTCAGGCCGCGAAGGACGTGGGCAAGCCGGTCCGGCCCGGACCCTGGGGAGGCTAGAGCCATGAGCGACGCCGCGACCACCACAATCGTCACCGGAGCCTCGGACGGCATCGGCCTCGAGCTGGCCAAGCTCTTCGCCCGCAAGGGCCATCATGTGACCTTGGTTGCCCGCCGCCGCGAGCGGCTGGAGGCGCTGGCCGGCGAGATCGAGGCCGCGGGCGCTCCCGAACGGCCGCTGGTCGTCGACCTCGACCTCTGCGAGTCGGGCGCCTGCGAGAGTCTGGCCGAGACGCTGAGCGCGGCCGGGCGCAAGCCGGACATTCTCGTCAACAATGCGGGCTTCGGCCTCGTCGGCCGGGTCGCCGAGCTGGACGCCGCCGAGCAATTGTCGATCGTCGATCTCAATATCCGCGTGCTGACGGCGCTGACCCTGCGCTTTCTGCCCTCGGTCATAGAGGCGCGCGGCGGCATATTGAATGTCGCCTCCGTCGCCTCCTTCATGCCGGGGCCGGGCTTCGCCGTCTATTACGCCAGCAAGGCCTATGTCCGCTCCTTCAGCGAGGCTCTGGCCGAGGAGCTGAAGCCGCATGGCGTGCGCGTCACTGCGCTCTGCCCCGGCCCGGTGCAGACCGGTTTCCAGGCGCGCGCCGGCTTCGACTACAAGGGCGAGATGAAAGCGGTGAAGCCCGCGCTGTTGCCGGCCGAGGAGGTCGCGCGGCAGGGCTATGAGGCGCTGTTCTCCGGCCGGCGCGTCGTGGTGCCGGGGCTCGTCAACAAATTCTTCGTCGCGGCGGGACGCGCGGCGCCGCGCGCGATTCTACTGCCGCTGCTGGCCAAGGCGCAGCAGGCGCGCTGAATAGCAGGCGCATTGAAACGCCGCGAGCCCGACGGCGCTTTCGCGCGTCGGGCTCGCAAATTCCCACCGGCTGAATGGATCAGGCTTCCTGAGCCTTGACCTTCAGCACCTGCCGGCCGCGATAAATGCCGGTCTTGAGGTCGATGTGATGCGGACGGCGCAGCTCGCCCGAATCCTTGTCCTCGACATAGGTCGGCGCTTTGATCGCGTCGGCGGAGCGGCGGAACCCGCGCTTCATCGGGGAGGTTTTTCGCTTCGGAACGGCCATTTGTCTCGATCTCCAACTCCCCGCATCGGGGGCGGGGTGAAAACTCGTGTGGGGCGCATACAACAAATCGGCGCGCATGGCTAGCCTCGACTGGGCCGCCGATCGCTCTCGAGGGCGGCGCTCGGCGGTTCCGCGAAGAGTTTTCGGCGCGTTTCGGCCCCGCTTGATCGCGCTGAGCTTCGGCTCCATATACGCCGCGAGGCGCCGACGCCGGGCCTCGCAATCTTCGCAAGAGAGAAGCGCCGCGAGGGCTTCGACATGGCACGACTGCCGACGCTGAATTCCCCCTTCCTCTTGGGGTTCGACGAGATCGAACGCGCGCTGGACCGCGTCACCCGCTCGGGCTCCGACGGCTATCCCCCCTATAATATAGAAAGGCTGCCGCGCTCGGAGTCCTGCCCGGATCGGCTGCGGCTGACGCTCGCCGTCGCCGGCTTCACGCGCGACCAGCTCGAGATCTCGCTGGAGGAGAGCCAGCTCGTCATTCGCGGCAAGCAGGTGGACGATCGTGAGCGGCAGTTCCTGCATCGCGGCATCGCCGCGCGGCAGTTCCAGCGCGCCTTTCTGCTGGCGGAAGGGATGCAGGTTCTGGGCGCCGATCTCGTCAACGGACTCTTGTCCATCGATCTCGTGCGGCCGGAGCCGGAGCGCGTCATTCGCAAGATCGACATAGCGACGCCGGAGGAGCCGGCGAAATGAAAAAGGGGCGCCTCGCGGCGCCCCTTCGTCTTCGCGGGTCGTGGGGGATGGTTCAGCCGGTCGTCTGCTCTTCCTGGTCGCGCACGGTCATGGCGTTGCCGTGCCAGACGAAATCATCGAAGAGGCAGGCGTCGACAAACATTACCGGCAGCAGAATGTCGCGCGTCAGCAGCGCCAGCGGGCTGCGCCAGGACAGGCGCCAGCCGGCGACGCGGGCCAGGAGACATTCCGCGCCATAGAGCGACGCCAGAATGGCGCCGGCGGTGAGCGCCACATTGGCGTCGAGCAGATGCGCGGCATAGGCGCCCGTCACCACGGGCATGAAGCTGCCATTCATGAACTCCGGCGCGAAATAGGCCGGGAAGGTCACGCGGCGCAGCCGCGCCCAGCGCACATGGCGCGAATAGACCTCGAGCGCGCTGCGATGGCCGAGCGGCTGCTCGAAGGGCATGTCGACGAGCCGCACCTTCATCTTCTGCGCGCGGATGATCTTAGTGGAGGCGGCGTCCTCGGCGATCTCGGCGCCGAGCGCTCTGATGCCGCCGGCGCGCTCCAGCACCTCGCGGCGCCACATCATATTCTTGCCCTGCGCGAAGCCGATGCCGACGGCCTCCGCGCCATATTGCCAGCGCGCCTGGAAGGTGTTGAGGAAGCCGCATTCGACCTCCGCCCAGAAGCCCTTGGGCCGCGAGCCGATCGGCATGGAGATGGACAGCGCCGTGTCCTTGCGGAAGGCGGCGAGCATGGTCTGGATATAGTCCGGCGGCAGCAGCGCGTTGGAGTCGGCGAGCACGACCCAGGAATGGCGCGCGGCGTCCCAGCCCTTCACGCAATTGTTGAGCTTGGGATTGACGCTCACGAAATCATCGCCGACGAGCAGCCGCGCCGGAACCTGCGGATGCGCCGCGATGAGCCGCTCGACCAGCGGAATCACCGGATCATTGGCGCATTGCACGCAGAAGAGGACCTCATAGCTCGGATAATTCAGCGCGAAGGTCGAGCCGAGCGTCTCCTCGCTGAAGGTCTCGAGCCCGCGCAGAGGCCGCACGATGCTGACCGGCGGCGCATGGGCGGGGACGGGCCGGGTGCGGGGACGGGCTTTGCAGCGGAAGGCGGTGATGGCGATGCTGGCGAGGTTGAGCGTGAGCAGCGTCGCGCAGAAGGCGGCGCACACATAGGCGATGATCATGCGTGGTCCCTGCCTGTCACTTGCGGGATTCGAGACGGGCGGCGGCGACGGCCTTGGCCTGCGCCGGCGAGCGGCGACGGCTGCGCAGCCCCGGAGCGGGCCAGACCGATATTCCGCCTGACAACTCGCTCAGCTCTTGGCAAAAGGGGGGCGGCGCGAGAATCTTGTCGCGTCGCGCGGCCCTCGCATTCTCCTCCTGCCGAAGTTTGCTCATGACCACTCCGATCGTTCGCTTCGCGCCTTCGCCGACCGGCCGCATTCATATCGGCAATGCGCGCCCGGCTTTGCTGAACTATCTATACGCCCTCTCCCACCATGGAAGATTCGTGCTGCGATTCGATGACACCGATTTCGCCCGCTCGAGCGAGGAGTTCGCGCAGGCGATCGAGGTCGATCTCGCCTGGCTCGGCGTGCGCCCGGACATGGTGGTCCGCCAGTCGCAGCGCGTTGCGCTCTATGAGGCGGCGTCTGCGCGGCTCCAGGCGGCGGGGCTGCTCTACCCATGCTACGAGACGCCGGAGGAATTGGAGAAGCGCCGCAAATTGCAGCAGGCGCGCGGCCTGCCGCCGGTCTATGACCGCGCCGCGCTGAAGCTTTCGGCCGAGGATCGGGCGCGGCTCGAGGCGGAAGGACGCAAGCCGCATTGGCGCTTCCGGCTGCCGGCGGGCGTCGTCGATTGGCGCGATCTCGTGCGCGGCGATTGCGCGATCGATTGCGCCACGCTCTCCGATCCCGTGCTGCTGCGCGAGGACGGCAGCTTTCTCTACACGCTGCCCTCGGTCGTCGACGACATAGAGCTCGGCGTCACGCATGTGATTCGCGGCGAGGATCATGTGACCAATACGGCGGTGCAGATCCGCCTGTTCCAGGCGCTGGCGCCGGAACGGCCCTATCCCATCTTCGCCCATCACAATCTGCTCGTCGGCGGAACCGGCGAGGCGCTCTCCAAGCGCACGGGCTCGCTCGCCATCGCCTCGCTGCGCGAGGAGGGCTATGAGGCGCTGGCCGTGGCCGCGCTCGCCGTGCTGACCGGCTCGTCGGACAGCGTCCATGCGGTGCGCTCGCTCGCCGATCTCGCGACGTCTTTCGATCTCGCGCATCTCTCGCGCAACGCCGCGCGTTTCGATCCCGCCGATCTCGGCCCGCTCACCCATCGCACTCTGGCGATTCTCGATTGCGACGACGTCCGCGAGCGGCTCGAGGCGCATGACATCGTCGGCTTCAAGGTCGAGCCCTTTTGGCGCGCCGTGCGCGGGAATTTGACGAGCTTCGCCGATGTGCTGGACTGGTGGCGCGTCGTCGAGGGCGAGATCGCGCCCGTCCGCGAGGACGCGGGATTTTTGGCCGAGGCGCTGGCGCTGCTGCCGCCCGAGCCCTGGGACGAGACCACATGGTCGGCCTGGACCAGCGCGGTGAAGGCGGGCGCGGGCCGCAAGGGCAAGGCGCTGTTCCATCCGCTGCGGCTGGCGCTGACGGGCGCCGAGAATGGGCCGGAGCTGTCGCTTCTATTGCCGCTGATCGGCCATGCGCGGGCCGTGGCCCGGCTCTCGGGGGCGTGAGGCAGGCCCCGTTCCGGAGCTATTTCAGAAACACCGCACCTGCGCCTCGGCCTGGGCGCGACGCAGCTCCTCCAGCGCTTCTTTGGCGAGGCGCGAGTTGCGGAACAAGGAGCCGATCTGCCCGGCTTGCTGGTCCATGCTGGCGACGGTCTCCGCCGAAACATAGCGGTCATAGGGAAGAATGGTGGCGACGATGTCGATCGAGCAGGAGCATTGCTCCAACGCTTGCCGCGAATCGCCATTGGCCTTCATGCAGCCGAACACATAATCCGCCCGCGCCGAGGTCGGATAATCATTGAGGTCCGCGGCGTGCGCGGGCAGGGCGGCGGCGAGGGCGAGCAGACAGGCGGCGGCGGGACGGAGCATCGGGGGCGATCCTGCGGTGGGCGAGGGCCCCGATGGCCTAGCGCAAGCGCATGGCGAACCGCAAGCGCGCATGACGCTTGACAAATATAGATAGGATTCCTAATTAAAAACCCATGACGCTTTTCGACGCCATCTCCACTCCGCTGCCGCGCCGCTTGCGCGAGGGGCTCGACCGCATCGCCGCCGCCATGCGCGCCGATGAATGGGGCGTCGCGGAAGAGGCGGGCCTCACGCCGACGCAATTGCACGCGCTCACCTTCATCGCCGGACGCGGCGAGACGGGCCTGCGTCTGCGCGCCGTCGCCGAGCATCTGGGCGTCACCCAGCCGACAGCCACCGATTCCATCGCCGCGCTCGCGCGCAAGGGTCTCGTCGTCAAGCTCACCGACGCGCAGGACAAGCGCGCCGTCGCCATTCGAGTCACCCTGGCCGGCTGCGACGTCGTTCGCGCGATCGGCCTCGCCATGACCTCCGCCGAGCGGGCGCTCGAGAGCTTGACGCCGCCCGAGCAGCAGACGCTGCTCGAGCTCGTCATCAAGACGATCCGCGCCTTGCAGCAGGCCAAAGCCATTCCGCCGCAGCGGCTCTGCGTCACCTGCCGCCATTTCCGGCCCTATGCGCATGAGGATGCGGAGCTTCCGCATCATTGCGCGCTCGTCGACGCGGCCTTCGGCGGCCGCCATTTGCGGCTGGATTGCCCGGAACATGATGCGGCTCCGCCGCCGCTTCTCGAAGAGGCGTGGCGCGTCTTCGAGCGCCGCGCTCCTTAGCCGCCGGAGGGGCCGATGTATCGCAGTTTCTCGAGGCGCAAAGGCATATGGCGCCGCCGCCAGAAGCCGTCGGCGGCCTCGCAGAAGAACGGCTCGCCACATGATTTCGGCGCGCCGAATGCAGGAGAGAGGAGGACCAAGGCCATGGCGAAGAAAGCGACATTCTACCATGCGGGTTGCCCGGTTTGCGCGGATGCCGAGACCGCCTTCGCGCAATCGCTCGACCCGCACGTCTTCGATGTCGAGATCGTCCATCTCGGCGAGAACAAGGCGCGGCTCGGAGAGGCCGAGGCCGCCGGCGTCAAATCCGTGCCCGCCTTCGTTATCGACGGGCGCGCCTATCACATTAATTTCGGCGCGGATCTCGCTGCGCTGAAATAAGCGGGGCGTCCCCCCGCCTACCGATGTCACTTCGACGACTCCGAACTGCCTCGCCGAGCCCTGCTCGCGCGAGGCCTTTTTTAAGCGAGATTGTCATGATGTCCCCGACGATCACCACCATGTTCGCGGCGCCCGCTCTCGTCCCGCTCGGCCCGCGCGACGCGCCGAGCGGCATCGTCAAGATCGCGGCGCCTGCCCCTTGGCGCATTCTGCGCGACGGTCTCGCCGGCGACCATCAGGGCGATCTGCGTCACCACGGCGGCCCGGAAAAGGCGCTGCATCATTATCCGCGCGATCATTACGACGCCTGGGCGAAGGAGGGGCCGGAACTGGTCGAGGCGCTCAGCGCGCCGCCGGTCTTCGGCGAGAATATCTCGACGCTGGGCGTCACGGAGAGCGACGTCTGCATCGGCGACGTCTTCGCCTTCGGTTCGGCGCTGCTGCAGGTGAGCCAGGGGCGCCAGCCCTGCTGGAAGCTCAACGCCCGTTTCGCGCGGCCGGATATGGCGCGCCGCGTGCAGACGAGCGGGCGCACCGGCTGGTATTATCGCGTGCTGCGCGAGGGCGTCGCCGAGCCCGGCGAAAGTCTCGCGCGCGTCGAGCGGCCTCTGCCGGACTGGCCATTGTCGCGGCTCAATGAATTGCTCTATCTGCGCATGCTCGATCGCGACGCGCTGGCGCAAATGGCGCAATTGCATGAGCTCGCGCCCTCCTGGCGCGAGCTCGCCGCGCGCCGTCTCGCGCGCGGCGCCGTGGAGGACTGGTCCTCGCGCCTCGTCGGCGCCTGAGATTCAGGCCCGTCCGAAGACCAGGATGAAATTATTGGCGGGAAGATCGAGGATCTTCTTCAGCGCGATTCCATGCGGCGCCGCCGCCTTCTCGAGATCCTTCACATCCTTCAATCCCCATTCGGAGACCTTGGCGGCGAGAATCTCTTTGTCGAAGGCTTCGTTGGAGGCGGTCGTATAGCCGCCTTCCACCTTGAACGGACCGTAGATCGCGACGAATCCATCCTTCGCCAGCACGCGCGCGGCGAGCTGCGCAATGCCGTTGGCGATGGCGACCGGCGCGACCTGGAACAGATTGACGACGAAGATCACGTCATAGAGGCGATCCTTCGCGTCGGGCCAGCTCTCCGATCTCGTGAGATCGATCTTCAGCGGATCGGCGACATTGGCGTTGCCGGCTTCCGCGCGCTTTTGCTTGATCGTCTCGAAGACATCCGCATCATAATCGGAGGGCTGGAAAAACAGCTCCGAAAAATGCGGCGCGAAATAATTGATGTGGTTGCCCGCGCCGCTCGCCAGCTCGAGCACGTTTCCGCTCTTGGGAAAAATCTCCTTGAACACCTGCAGAATGGGATCGCGATTGCGATTTCCCGCCCAGGCGACATAGGGGCTCAGCGGATAGGGATCGATCGGCGGGCGATCCGCGGGAATGGCGATGGCCTCGGCGGTGCTGTTCGACATTGCGTGCTCCTTGTTTACGCTTGGCTTCCGCTTGGTTTACGCTTGCACAGAGGCTTAGCGCGCGTGTCACGCGGCGAGCAGTTCTCTCAGATGACGATCGACGCTCGCGTTGTAGGCGGGGTCGGCTCCGAACAGAGCGAGATGGCCCCATGGCGACGACACGCGTCGCAACTCGCTCCCCGGGATGAGCTTCTGCTCGGCTTCTATGTCGGCGAGCGGGAAGAATCCGTCTTCGTCGATGGCGATGACGAAGGTCTTGGCGCGCACGCCGCCGAGCGCCGCCGCGAGATCGCCGTTCGTGCTTCGCGACACATCGGCGTCGCGCCATTTGCGCAGCAGCAGGAGCAAATTGTTCGGGTCCTGCGGCAGGAAGTGATTTTCGACAAAGCCGGTGACGAAATCATCCGTCGTCGTGAAGCCCAGCTCCGCAAAGCCGCGCGTGTTGTAGAGCGCCGGCGAGAAGCCGGAGGCCGCGAAGACGCGCGCGTGACGGCGCAGGCCGCGATGAACGCGCGCGGCGCTCTCGTACCAGCCGTCCTCATAGGCGGGATCGGAGGTGATCGCGTCGATGAATGTCTGCACCAGCAGCCGATTATGCGGCGTGCCGCGCGCGAGGCCCGCGATGGGCGCGGCGCGGCGCAGCGCGCCCGGAAAGCGCACCGCCCATTCGTAAGTCTGCTGCGCGCCCATCGAGCCGCCGAGCACGAGAGCGAGGCGCTCGATCCCGAATTTCTCCGTCACCAGACGATGCTGGGCGCGCACATCGTCGGCGATCTCGACCTTCGGAAAGCGCGCCGCGCCGAAAGGCGAGGGCGTATTGCTCGGCGCGCTCGAGAGGCCGGCGCCGATCTGATTGACCAGGATGATGAAGTATTTTTCTGGATCGAGCGCGCGGCCGGCGCCGACATAGGCGAGCTCGAGAATTTTCGACGAGCCGGAATACCAGCTCGGAAACAGCACGGCGTTGTCGCGCGCCGGCGAGAGCTTTCCGAATGTGGCGTAGGCGATGTTCAGGCCGCGAATTTTCTCGCCGCTCAGGAGCTCGAAATCGCCGAGTTCCTCGGTTTCGAACGGGCCATGGGTCTTCTGCGAGTAATAGGCCTCGGTCACGCGTGCCTCCACATCGGGTCGACAGAGGCTGCTAAATCACATCGAAAAGATCAAGATATAAAAATTGGGCAGACGAAATATCATATATAAAACAAAACTGTCATATTGTTCCGCTGACGCCACGGCGAAATATACCGTTGTTAGTCTAGCAGAATTATGATTCTAATTGCGTCGGAATGCGCATGAGGCGCGACAGGCTCGCGGAGGCCGGAATGGGCGAGAAAATATTTCTCTACGCGGAAATCCAAGTGTCGATTCCTTTCGAGCAAATCCCCTGGCGGGAGATCGATATCGCGATGAAGAAAAATCCCGGCATCAAGAGCAAGACCTGGCTCAGCGGGATCAACACCAATACGATCGGCGGCTTCTACGAATTCGACTCGCTGGAGAACGCCAAAGCCTACGCTACCGGCTATCTCGCCGAGGCGGCGCGGCAGCTCGGCGGCTCGCTGACGGTGCGGCTCTACAATGGCGATGTCGTCGCCGAAGCGAGCAAGGCGATCTACTCGCCCTTCTACTGAGATTTCGTGGTCGCGAGGTCCAGGGCCGCGAGTTTCGCGGCCTCGGCTCCCGACAGCATGGTGCCATTGAAGCCGTGCTCGCCGCCGAAGGCGGAAGCGAGATAGAGTCCCGGCAGCGGCGTATGCGGGGTGCGCGGGAAGCCTGCTTCGATGGGGGTCGTCGGCGGCAACGCCGCGTAACCATAGACGGCGCCCGCCGGCGTGCTCAGATAGCCGCGCATGGAATTGGCGGTGAGCAACGTGCGCTCCTGCACCAAGGCCGAGACGCCGGGATAATCGCGCTCGAGCCGCGCCAGCAGCGCATCGAGCCAGAGCTCGCGGCGCTCGCGCGCGGCGTCGCGGTCGACGCCCTCCCAATTGCCGATGCGGTCGAGGCCCAGAACGCTGAGCAGCACCGGCGCCGTCTCCCATAATCCGGAATCGATCGCGCCGAAATTGGCGACGCCGAGCGGCGGCAGCGCGCCCTTCGGCGCGTCGGCGAGCAGGCCGGCGGCGTCATATTGGTCGAAACCCGTCATTCGATCCGGCAGCAGGATGGATGAATAATCGGTGAGGCCGACGGCGGTCGGCGCCGCGCTCAATCCGTAATGAGCGCAGAACAGCGAGGTCGAGAGCTCGCGCGCGCCGAAGGCGGCGTCGAAGGCCGCGCGCGCCGGGCCGGGCAGAAGCTCGCCGACGATATTTGGACCGCAGCCGGCGAGAACCATGCGCGTTTCGACGCGCTCCTCGTCCTCGCCGGTCTTGCGGCTCACATGGCGCACCGCGACGGGCCTGCCGTCGGCGTCGGTCTCGATCGCGCTCGCCGAGCGGCCGAGCCGTACCGAGCCGCCCGCCTTGGTGATCGCCTTGGCGAGCTTGAGGCTCAATTGCCGCGAGCCGCCCTTTATATAGGCGCCGCCGCAGCCGATGTTGGAGCCCTGGGTGAGCGCATAATAGATGAACCACATGCGGCGCGGATCATCGCCGTAATAAAAGAGGTTCGCGCCGAGCGCGCATTTGATCGCCTCGTCCGCGCCGAATTCGCGCGCGAAAACATCGGCGAGTGAGGCGGTCCAATCGGCGGCCGCCGGCGCGCAAGAGGCGAGCCGGCTCGCCGATTTGCCGATCGGCGCAGTCTCGCCGGAAAGGTTCCAGAGCGCGTCCTGGATCGAATCGAGCGATCCGAGGAAACGCTCGATCGCTTTACCCTGCGCGGGAAAGCGCTCGGCGAGCGCGCTCGCCGCGGCGTCGAAACCGGCGGGCAGCGCGAAGGGCTCGGCCAGCGGGCCGCCCCGGACCGTGTAGAGCGGGCCGGTCGAAATCCATTCGATCTGGTCCAATAGGCCGAGCTCGTCGAGGATGCGGCGCTTGGGATCGCGCGGATTGCGCGGGTCGGAGGTCTGGTGGAGCGAGGCTTCGACGGTCAGCCCGCCGACCTTATAGACCGAGGCCGCGCCGCCGAGGCTGAAATTGCGCTCGAGCAGCAGCACGCCATAGCCTCGGCTAGCGAGCAAAGCGCCGGCCGTGAGGCCGCCGAGTCCCGAGCCGATGACCACCGCGTCGTAATGCTTTGCGTCGGACATGCGCGTTCCGCGTCCTTCGTCCATGACATGAGGTCATGATCTAGTGACTTTACAACAGTTCCAAGCAGCCAAAAGCTCTTTTAATGTCTAATCAGCTTTCCTGCGGCTTTTAGCGCTGTGATAAGCGGGCCGACCTTCCCGGCAGCGTTGCTGCCGAGTGAATCCAGCGCTAACTTGATTGCGCTCGGCGACCCATCGGAGTTCTGGCTGTCATCGTTCGGCAAGTCGATTCCCAGTGAGGAGTATGCGGCAATTACATGCTGAATGGATCGGACGTCGTCCGGATACAATTCTAAGAACTCTTTTGAAACGGCACTCAACCTATCGAGATCTCGTACACTTGAAAGGATTGTGATCAGGTAAAACATCTGCTCAAAACCTCTGTGTCCGTTTGCAAAGCTATTGGTCAAAATTTCTCGTGCCTGATCTATTTGTCCCAACAAGAACAGCGAACATCCCTCAAGTTCTAGATAGCTTTCATCGAAGTACGTATTTTTGCACATATGTGATAGACGGATAACATTCTCATATCTTTTGTTGAAATATTCAGTGTAAGCAAAATTAAAAGTTTGCTTAGCAGGCTCAATCGAGATGATTTCCTCGCGACCGGCGATCTGTGTCCAAATGGAAAATTGTTCTAAATAATCGTTGATGTGCGATGTCCACTTTACTTGTAGGCTAAAGAAGTCCAGGCCATCGAAAAAAAGGCCCGCAAATAATCTATCAAAGACGTCGGCCTGCCCGGTCTCGACCGCGATCTCTCGCAAGAATGCGAATTTCGACTGAAAAGCGCTCAGATAATTGGTTGCAAGAGATGGATAAGTCGATCCAAACGCCGCAAAGTCGTAATTTAGAAATCCACCACGGGTATTGGGCGCCCTATATCTGTATCGATGGTCGTGCCGGACGAACGCGTCGTGGATATCGTTCCTCAAGATGTTTGAATATATCAAGTACTCAGGAAATAGATTGTGATGATCTAGCCCGTATAGGCAGCTCAATGATATTGACTTCACAGATTCGGCCGCGCTAGGGGATAGTATAAGTACTCTATCATCAAAAAAGAACGGAATATTAAGAGAGGCCCCTAGAACTAGGGACTTTTCGGAATTATTGCCACGTTTCCAGCATGTCTCTATCAAGTCTATTATTTCAACAAAGTGCTCGGAAGAGTTAATTTTTGCATCAGCCCTCATTCTGATGACGTGCGATTCTTCAATGTGCGCAAGTCCCAATGACAGTTGTTGATGCTGCGCAATAAAGCTCTTTATGTCCCGATTTATCACCGGCTCTATTGGCAATATTTGTCCGCAGTCACAGTAGGTGATCCGCCCACCAGCCTCCAAGGACGCCCATACCGACCCGGCGAGGTAAATTTGATCGCTCCAAGACGAAAATATGATTTTGTCGAAACGGCTCATTGTCGCCACGACACCTTCCGCAATCCACCTAAATTGACCGGGATCCCGAATTTGCCCGGTGATTAGCAGAGAGAGTTTCATCTAGTTCTCGCTTCCTCTACCGCGGAAGGGCGTCGACGTCTCGGGGCTTGATGGTAAGACGCAAGAACGCGGCGTTTCAAGTTGCTATGGAGAGACGGCGTAATCGTTTTATCGCGACCGAACGCAGGTGCGCCTACATCTACATCGCGCCACCGGCGTCGAATTTTATGTCACGCACGTTCTCCACGCCCTCCAAAACCACTCTGAATCCGCTAGAGAGAACACCGTTGAACAGGGGACATACGTAAAACAAGTCATTATACACGACTCGGTCTGCGTTCGCGAGATTGTGGGCCAGAGCGGAGAAGTAAACTGCTGGAGAGGCAAAAAAATAGGTGCCTGCGGATGCATTCTGGGAAATTACACGTTTCTCGGCAGCCTCGACGACCTCCCCCGTCTCATCGGTCCGCAGATAGCTATAGGAGGGCTTGCTGGAAGGAAAAACGAGCGCGGCGGCGCCCACATCCGTTCGGTCGGCGAACAACCGACGAGGATTGAAAGTCGATACATATTCGATATCGACGAGGTCGATACATAACGGCTCATTCATGCTTCTCGTCAGCGCGATCCCGGCTAATGCCGACAAAGCGGCACCCTGTGTCTCTCCAGACAGGAAAACCGTTCTCGCTTTCGGATACCATGCATTCAGCGGCCCGTGCCCGAATCGGCGGCTGACAGACGTGTCGCGCAATACGAAGGTGAGGTCGCATTCGCCCATCAGACAGTTACACAGCCAAGCACGCGTGTCGAGTGTCCGCCGCAGCAATGGCGCGCCGTCGACATCGAGCTCAGCCTTTACATAACCGTCAACGCGCTCAAAATCCGGACCGGCAAGAGGAACCACAACGTGCATCAGCGTGGCCGATGGCTGGAGAGATAAGCATCCAGATCTTCAGGCGTTCCGAGGCCGTGCATCGCGGATTGAGCGACCTCATATACGCCGATTTTGAGGCCTGCTGCGATCATATAGTTGTAGACGGGACACGTGTAGAATTCGTCATTCACACGGTCATTGCGCGCGATCATATCTATGGCCGCGGCGACGAAATCCGCACCGCGTCGAAACAGATAGATTCCGACCGTTGCGAGATCAGAAATCGCTTTCTTTTCCGCGACTTCAACGACAAGTCCATTTTCGTCGACCCGTGCGAAGGACCATTTTGGATTGCGACCTGGATCGCGGAACACTAGAATCGATCCGTCGAGGCCGCGCATAGCGCAGTCGCGGACGAAATCGTCGACGGAAAAATCGACGAGCTGATCGGCATTCGCGACCAACATAGGTTTGTCATCGTCGAAATGCCCTCGGGCCAGGAGCAAAGTGCAGGCGGTACCCTCAGTGGTATTCTCGACTTCATGCAGTTGGTAGCGCCGCCCGATAAAGCTTTCGACGAGCCGGGATTCCGCGAGAATGTGCTCTTTGCGCAATAGGAGATGAACCTGGGCGCCTACCGGCGTTACGTTACGGATGACGTGTTCGATCATGGGTATCCCGAGAACATCGATGAATGGTTTTGGCTTTGCGTAGCCGACTTTCGCGAAGCGACTGCCGAGACCCGCTGCCGGAACCACTACTCGCGTCTGCGCTATAATGGCGTCGCCGCGCGCCAAGTGATCTCGAATAGGCGCCGAGTTCTCGAAGTGGCTAATCCTGTCTGGTGAATAGAAGCTATAATACTCTCGGTCTGAAATAGGAAAATGAGCGACTTTCCCGCCGCTTAATATAATTTCATTAAGGCATGGCGCGATAAAGTATTGGCCGTCGACCTGCGCTTTGTTTTCGATGCTGCGCATCGCCGCCTCGATAAATATGCGAGCTGTTTCGAAGTAATATAGGCCTGCGATGGCGTTGCGGCTGATCACGTTTTTTTCCGCGGCCTGAACGACGCTCCCCACACCGTCGATCGCGACATAGGACCAGCGGGGATGCACACTGTCAAAGGTGATCACGCCTGCCTGCGCGCCGATGTTGCGGAAGCTCGTCAGAGCCGCGGGCAGATCAGTGTCGATAATTTGGTCTCCATTCGCAACCACGACCGGTTTGTCCAAGTCGAGTTGGTCGATAGTGAGTAACGCGGAACACAGCGCGCCCTGTGTCGGCTGCCGCAATGCGACGATCTCGCATTGGCCGTTGGTCAAAAGCCGCAAAGTACGATCGAGCGAAAAGCGCGCGATCTCCTCCTGATGAATGACAAAAAGGAAGCGAGCGTCGAGTTTCAAATTTTTCAGGTTTTCGACCACCCATTCGATCATCGGCCTGCCGCGCACTTCCACCAAGCACTTCGGGAAAAAATAGTGCTCAGGCGGGAAAAATTGGGACTTTCCGGCAAGGGGGACTATGATCTGCATGATCCGTTGCTCGCAATTATATCGGGGGAGGTCAGGCCTTGGCGAGTTATGCCGTGTTGGCTTGAAGCGGTTGACGCTCAGCTATTTCGATGGCCTCACGAATCTTATCATAGCGTACGTCCTCGACCGTACCGATGATCATCAGATGCGCGCCAGACGCGCGCGCGGCTGCGATGCCATGGTCATTGTCTTCGAGGATCAACACCTCATGCGGTTGCAAGCCGAATCTTCCGATGGCGTATTGATACATCTCTGGATCAGGCTTTGCATTCTTGACATCCTCATTAGAAATCATCAGGTCGAGAAGAGGCGCCAAGTTAGATAGCCGCATCATCAACTCAACAGTCTGCCGCACGGAATTTGAACACACGGCGAGCTTCAGATTGTCTCGCTTGAGACGCGACAGCGCGAAACGATGCTGAAAAAGCGGGCGGCATTTTGCCGTCGTGATCTCGACTGTCCGATCCTGCTTCAGCTTATTCACGAAATCATGGAGACCACGCGGAAAGCCGCGACTTTTGCTAAGGATATCGAGCTTGCGGCGCGTAGGCAGGCCATCGAACGTGGCGAGATGAGCGTCATAGTCGATCGCCATCCCGAAAATGCCGAGCACATCGTTCAAAGCATCATAGTGCCAGTCCTTCGCCTCGATCAGAACGCCGTCCATGTCGAATAGAATGGCTTTGATCATCTACTAGAACCCTCTCCCGTTCGCCGATGGGGACGTCGGCGCCCATTATTGAGCCTGATATGCGCTCGATGACGGCAACGCGACGGCTTTAAAGAAATCATTGGCGTCGCCTGGAAGATCGGTGCAAAGCAATATGAGTTCCTGGGCGGTAGGGCTCATCGTTTCGAACGTGCGGCGCCATGCCCGCCATGCGTCGAGATGCGGCTTGCGATGCAACTCCGGGGACACAATTGCGACCTTTTTTCCACCGCCAACGCCGGATAGAATCGTCTCCGGCTCGACAAACGCCCCCTCGAAAACGTCGAGCCAAAAGCCGGAGGCCGCTTCATCGAGGCGTGAACCTGGCTCGTACTCGCTCCGCCGTGTAAAAACAGTCACACCGTGAGACAGATACGATCGTGTGTCTGGAATGGACATGTCGAAAACAAAATATCGGGTGACGCCATGCGCCGCCAGAGCCGCCTGCAGCGGACCGACCAAGCCGTCCGATTTTATGTTGAGCGCCAGTGTCGATGGCGTACCGAAGCTTGAGTAGAGCGCGAGGAAGTCGTCAAACGCGAAAAGTGGCTTCCCCTGCCCCGTCCGCGGCATGTCATGACTAATGACGAGCGCTCCGTCACAATCGCGAACGTCTGTCTCGACGCCGAATCCAGCCGCGAAGGCGCGCTGCATCGCAACGGCCGAATTTTTTTCTTCCGGTGAGCACCACCAGCCACGATGTGCCAAAATATGCATTTCAAACATTTATCTCGATTCCGCCGGCAATGGCAAGGGGCTGATGGCCTTTCGAGCGTCGCTTCTGGATGCGCGGGAGGGTATAACGATTTTGACGTTCGAACGGGGGGGCGGGGGCCTCTCGAACTGTTCGAAGGTTCGAACGAGTCTATAGAGCGGCTTTGGGGGGCTCCATCCCTTGCGGCTCTACGTCGCGGGCCAATTTTGTGCTATTTCCGGTTCGGCCGATGCAAGTTGTCGAGGAGGACCGCCATGGGCGAACCGGAACCCAAGGCCCAGCATTTTCCCATCACCCACAGCGAGGACGAATGGCGCGCGCGCCTCACCCCGGAGCAATATGCCGTCATGCGGGAGCATGGCACCGAGCGTCCCGGGAGTTGCGCGCTCGACAATGAGAAGCGCCCTGGCGTCTTCGTCTGCGCGGGATGCGATCAGCCGCTGTTCGCGACGCGCCAGAAATTCTCCAGCGGCACGGGCTGGCCGAGCTTCTTCGATCCCCTCGACGGCGCTATCGCCGTCTCGGTCGACCATGCCTATGGCATGACTCGCACCGAGGTGCATTGCAGCCGCTGCGGCTCGCATCTCGGCCATGTGTTTCCCGATGGACCGCCGCCCACCGGCCTTCGCTATTGCATCAATGGCGTGGCGCTGACTTTTTTTCCGGAGTGACGAAAGGGTGGGTGCCGGCCCATACGTCGAGCGACCCTTCCCTCCCCCGCTCGAAGGGGTACGGGTAGGGAGAGGACGGCGCACGCCGCTAGATCGATCACGCCTTTCAGGCGGCCTCGAATTCCTAATTCAAAAGCACAGTCGCATCATTGTATTGATTTAATTCAATAAATTTCGCTCGTATGGCGTCCTTTGCGGTTTTCGGCATGTGACTTGGCCCTATCGGAGCAGATAGGCCAAGGGTAGGCGAAAGACCCCGGCTGTTCGAATATGCAGACAAGACTAGAGACGTCTCCGAACGAAGAGGAGAGCGTCGCAATCGCCCGATTTCTGCGGAAACTGCGGCCGATATCGCTCGATAATTTCGCTTGACGGGGAAATTCGATCTCTCCATAGCCACGGGGCCGCGGATTTCAGATCGGCCTTTTGCGAGGCGAGGAGACGACGTCGCGCGGGGCCGGATGTCCGCTAGCCGTGGTTCTTGATGAAACTATCGGAAGGTTCTAGTTTCGCGAGACAATGACGGCGAAGACTGGGCGTTCCTCGGGGCGTTCTCGGTCTTGGCCCGACGGTCGTCGGCTGCGCGCGTAGAGATTCCACTGCGCGGGGCGATGCCATTCGGCCCGGATAAATCTTCGAGGGCGGGCGAAACGCTTTCTGCGAGGGGAGAGAAATTGTAATGTCCTATACGACCATCCCGGCCAGCGGGAAAGGCAACCAGCATCTTTCTCCCAAATCCGATATCGAGATCTCCCAAGCGGCGTCCATGCGTCCGATCGTCGACGTCGCTCGCGAGAAGCTCGGCATCCCCGCCGAACATGTGTTGCCTTACGGACATTACAAGGCGAAAATCTCCCTCGACTATCTGAGCTCCCTGCAAGACCGTCCGGACGGCAAGCTCGTCCTCGTCACCGCCATCTCGCCGACGCCCGCCGGCGAAGGCAAGACGACGACGACCGTCGGCCTCGGCGACGCGCTCAACCACATCGGCAAGAAGGCCATCATGTGCCTTCGCGAGCCGAGCCTCGGCCCCTGCTTCGGCGTGAAGGGCGGCGCCGCCGGTGGCGGCTATGCACAAGTCGTGCCGATGGAGGACATCAACCTCCATTTCACCGGCGACTTCCACGCCATCGGCGCGGCCAATAATCTGCTCTCCGCGCTCATCGACAATCATGTCTATTGGGGCAATTCGCTCGGCATCGATCCGCGCCGCATCTCCTGGCGCCGCGCCGTCGACATGAACGACCGTTCGCTGCGCTCGATCGTCTCCTCGCTCGGCGGCGTCGCCAATGGGTTTCCGCGCGAGGATGGGTTCGACATCACCGTCGCCTCGGAGGTGATGGCGATCTTCTGCCTCGCCACCAGCCTCGAGGATTTGCAGCGCCGGCTCGGTGACATCATCGTCGCCCAGACGCGTGACAAGAAGAGCATTCGCGCTTCCGAGCTGAAGGCGCAGGGCTCGATGGCCGCGCTGCTGAAGGACGCCATCGCGCCCAATCTGGTGCAGACGCTCGAGAATAATCCGGCCTTCATCCATGGCGGCCCCTTCGCCAATATCGCCCATGGCTGCAATTCGGTGATCGCCACCAAGGCGGCTTTGAAGCTCGCCGATTATGTGGTGACGGAAGCGGGCTTCGGCGCCGATCTCGGCGCGGAGAAATTCTTCGACATCAAATGCCGCAAGGCGGGGCTGAAGCCCGACGTCACTGTCATCGTCGCGACAATTCGCGCGCTGAAGATGCATGGCGGCGTCGCCAAGGACGATCTGAAGGTCGAGAATGTCGCGGCGCTGGAGAAGGGCTTCGCCAATCTGAAGCGCCATATCGCCAATGTGCAGAAATTCGGCGTGCCGGTGATTGTTTCCGTCAACCGCTTCAGCACCGACACGCAGGCGGAGATCGCGCTGCTGCAAAAGCTCTCCGAGGCCGAGGGCGTCGATTGCGTGCTCGCGGATCATTGGGGTTCGGGCGGCGAAGGCGCGGCGGAGCTCGCCCATAAGGTCGTCTCGACGATCGAGGCCAAGCCGTCACAGTTCAAGCCGCTCTACGCCGATGAACTGCCGCTCGTCGAGAAAGTGCGCACCATCGCGCGCGAGCTCTATGGCGCCTCCGACATCGCGCTCGATCCGTCGGTGAAGACGCGCTTCGCCGAGCTGGAGAAAGAGGGCTTCGGCCATCTGCCGGTCTGCATCGCCAAGACGCAATACAGCTTCTCGACCGACGCCAACGCCAAGGGGGCGCCCTCGGGTCATGTGATCCCGGTGCGCGAGCTTCGGCTCTCGGCCGGCGCCGAATTCGTCGTCGTCATCTGCGGCGACATCATGACCATGCCGGGCCTGCCGAAGGTCCCCGCCGCCAACAACATCGAGGTCGGCGCGGACGGGCGGATCGCCGGCCTGTTCTAGAGCGCGTTCCGCTCGAACGGAATCGTTCGAGCGATCGGAATTCGCTCCAAGCGAAAAGCGAGAGCGGTTTTTGATCCAATCGGAGCAAAAACCACTCGCGGCCGCAGCGGGAAGAAGCAAGGGGCGCGCGCGTCGTCGCGTCCGGCGAAAACAAACTCGAACCGATGAGCTCGAAGGGAGCCCAAGACATGTCGAATTCCAGAATTCCGGGCCGCAATTTTCTGTTCGTCCCCGGCCCGACCAATATTCCGGACCGTATCCTGCGCGCGATGAATGTCGTCTCCGAGGATCATCGTTCTCCGAAGTTCCCCGAGCTGACGCTGCCGCTGTTCACGCAGCTCAAGAAGGTGTTCAAGACCGAGACCGGCCAGGCCTTCATCTTCCCGGCTTCGGGCACCGGCGGCTGGGAAGCGGCGATCACCAATACTCTGTCGCCCGGCGACAAGGTCATCGCGCAGCGTTTCGGCCAGTTCACCCATCTTTGGATCGATCTCGCCAAGCGCATCGGCCTCGATGTGATCGAGCAGGACGAGGAGTGGGGCGTCGGCAACAATCCCGACCGCATCGAAGAGACGCTGAAGGCCGACAAGAATCACGAGATCAAGGCGGTCTTCGCCACGCATAACGAGACCGCCACGGGCGTGACCTCGGACATCGGCGCGGTGCGCAAGGCGATCGACAACGCCAAGCATCCGGCGCTGCTGTTCGTCGACGGCGTGAGCTCGGTCGGCTCGCTCGACTTCAAACAGGACGAGTGGGGCGTCGACGTCGCGGTCTCCGGCTCGCAGAAGGGCTTCATGCTGCCGGCGGGCCTCGCCCTCCTCAGCGTCAGCCAGAAGGCGCTGAAGGCCGGCGAGACGGCCAAGCTGCATCGCGCCTATTTCGACTTCCAGGATCATGTGAAGGCGAACGCCACCGGCTACTTCCCCTATACGCCGGCGCTGCCGCTGCTCTACGGCCTGCGCGAGTCGCTCAATGTGCTGTTCGAGGAAGGCCTCGATCAGGTCTATGCGCGCCATCACCATCTCGCCGAGGGCGTGCGCGCCGCGGTCGCGGCCTGGGGCCTGAAGCCCTGCGCCAAGGAAGCCAAGTGGAACTCCGACACGGTGACCGCCATCGTTGTGCCGGAAGGCTTCGACGCCGCCAAGGTGATCGAGATCGCCTATAAGCGCTACAATCTCGCGCTCGGCGCCGGCCTCTCCAAGGTCGCGGGCAAGGTGTTCCGCATCGGCCATCTCGGCGACCTCAATGAGCTGATGCTGCTCGGCGCCATCGCCGGCGCGGAGATGGCGATGCTCGACGTCGGCATTCCGGTCACGGCTGGCAGCGGCGTCGCCGCGGCCCAGGCCGTCTATCGCGCCAATCCGATCCTGCAGGCCTGAAAAAACGCGGCCTCGCCCCGCGACGGGCGAGGCCGCCACCCGGTTTTCGAAACTATCCGCGCAAGCCGAAATTGGCGGCGACTTTGGGGGAAAAACAAGCATGTCGCACAAAATCGTCTTTCTCGATCGTGAGACGCTCGACGCCAATTTGCGCAAGCCGAATTTCCCGCACGACTATACGGAATACGCCCAGAGCTCCCCGGCAGACGTCGCCCTGCGCCTGAAGGGCGCGACCATCGCCATCACCAATAAGGTGCCGCTGCGCGAGGAGACGCTGAAGCAGCTTCCCGATCTGAAGCTGATCGCCGTCGCCGCCACCGGAACCGACGTGATCGACAAGGCCTATACGACGGCCAATGGAATCACCGTCTCCAACATTCGGAATTACGCCTTCAACACGCTTCCCGAGCATGTGATCGCGCTGATTTTCGCGCTGCGCCGCAATCTCGTGAACTATGTGGACTCCGTGCGCCGCGGCCGTTGGCAGGAATCCAATCAGTTCTGCTATTTCGACTATCCGATCTATGACATCGCCGGCTCGACGCTCGGCATCATCGGCTATGGCGCGCTCGGCAAGTCGATCGCGACGCGCGCCGAGGCGCTGGGCATGAAGCTACTGATCAATGACGTCGTTCCGGGTCCGGGCATCGTCGACATTCCGACGATTCTGCGCGAGGCCGATGTCGTCACGCTCAATCTGCCGCTGACGCCGCAGACGAAACATCTCATCGGCGCCAAAGAGCTCGCCTCGATGAAGAAGACGGCGATCATCATCAACACCGCGCGCGGCGGCATCGTCGACGAGCAGGCGCTCGCCGATGCGCTGCGGGGCGGCGTCATCGCCGGCGCGGGCTTCGACGTGCTGACAGTCGAGCCGCCCAAGCAGGGCAATATTCTGCTCGATCCGACGATTCCCAATCTCATCGTCACGCCGCATGTCGCCTGGGCCTCCAAAGAGGCGATGCAGGTGCTCGCCGATCAGCTCGTGGACAATATCGACGCTTTCGTCGCCGGCGCGCCGCGCAATATGGTGACGGCGTAAACGAAGTTGCAGAACGTCTCGCGCCCGACCCGCGCGTCATGGCCGGGACGAGCCCGGCAATGACGAGCCCGGCCATAACGGCCAGCCTTTTGCAGGAACTGCTATGACTCAGAAGCTTCTCTTCCTTCTCGACACCGACGCCGTTCCGAGCGTGTTCGACACTGTGGTCGCCTATGACGGCGGCGCGGATCACGTCATCGGCTACGCCAATGTGACGCCTGCGAATGTCGGCGCGCTCGTCGACGGCGCCATCTATACGCGCGGCCCGAAGGAGAAGCAGTTCACGGCGCTGTTCGTCGGCGGCGGCGACATGGTCGCCGGCGAGGCGCTGTTCAAAGCGGTGCGCAAGCGCTTCTTCAGCAATTTCCGCGTCTCCGTGATGCTCGACTCCAATGGCTCCAACACGACCGCCGCCGCGGGTGTGGCGCTGCTCGCCAAGGCCAAGCCGCTCGCCGGCAAGAAGGCCATCGTGCTCGCCGGCACCGGCCCCGTCGGACTGCGCGCCGCCGCCTTCCTGCATTCGGAGGGCGCGGAAGTCGCCATCACCTCGCGCGTCAAGGCGCGGGCCGACGCCGCGGCGGCGGCGCTCCAGGAACGCTTCGGCTTCACGCCGACGGCGATCGAAGCCTTCGACAATGATGCGCGCGCTTCCGCCGTCAAAGGCTCGCATATCGTCTTCGCGGCCGGCGCCATCGGCGTGCCGCTGCTCGACGAGAAGGATTGGCAGAACGATCCGACGATCGAGCTCATCGCCGATGTGAATGCGCAGCCCCCGCTCGGCGTCGGCGGCGTCGAGGCGATCGACAAGGCCAAGGAGCGTCACGGCAAGATCGTCATCGGCGCGCTCGGCGTCGGCGGCTTGAAGCTGAAGCTGCATCGCGCCTGCATCGCGCAGCTGTTCGAGAGCGCCGACAAAGTGCTCGACGCCGAGGAAATCTACGCGCAGGCCAAGGCGAACGCCTGATTTTTTTAAGGGATCGACGAGATGACCAAGAACGAGACGATCGGCAAATTTCTCGACGATCTCGCCAGCGAGCGCCCGACGCCCGGCGGCGGCGGCGCGGCGGCGGTGTCGGGCGCAATCGGCGCGGCGCTGGTGTCGATGGTCGCCAATCTGACCATCGGCAAGAAGAATTACGAAGCCGTCGAGGCCGATCTGAAAGCCGCGCGCGCCGAGGCCGAGCGCCTGCGCGCCGAGCTGACCGCGGCGATCGAGGAAGACGTCGTCGCCTTCAATAGCGTGATGGGGGCCTATGGCCTGCCGCGCGCCACCGACGAGGAGAAGGCCGCGCGCAGCGCCGCGATCCAGGCCGCACTGAAGGATGCGACGCTCGCGCCCTTGCGCGCGGTGAAGGCCTGCTTCGAGGTGATCCGTCTCTCGGAGGTCGCCGCCGACAAGGGCAATCTCAACGTCATCAGCGACGCCGGCGTCGCCGTTCTCGCGGCCAATGCCGGATTGCGGAGCGCCGCGCTCAACGTCTACATCAACGCAAAGGCGATCAAGGATCGCGATTTCGCCGAGACGCAGATCGCCGAGGTCGAGGCTCTGCTCGTGGCGGCGGCCGAGAAGACCGAGGCCGTCTATACGACCGTGCGCAACAAGATCGGCTCGTGACGATTTCGCCGCTCGCGCGGCGACAATAACGGAAAGCGGGAGAGGGAACATGGACGTCCATGAGTATCAAGCCAAGGAATTATTGGCGAGCTGCGGCGTCGCCGTGCCCCCCGGCACCGTCGCCTTCAGCCCCGACCAGGCCGTTTACGCCGCCACCGAGCTCGGCGGCTCGCATTGGGTGGTGAAGGCGCAAATCCACGCCGGCGCGCGCGGAAAGGCGGGCGGCATCAAGCTGTGCCGCACCTATCACGAGGTTCAGCAGGCCGCGCGCGAATTGCTCGGCAAGCGTCTCGTCACCAAGCAGACCGGGCCGGAAGGCAAGCCGGTGCAGCGCGTCTATGTCGAGCTCGCCGATCCCTATGAGCGCGAGCTCTATCTCGGTTTCGTTCTCGACCGTAAGCTCGAGCGCGTGCGCGTCATCGCTTCCAAACATGGCGGAATGGAGATCGAGGAGATCGCCAAGACCGATCCCGACGCTATTCTGCAGGTCATCGTCGAGCCGGCCGTCGGCCTGCTGCCCTTCCAGGCGCGCGAGCTGGCCTTTCAGCTCGGCTTGAACCTGAAGCAAGTGTCGCGCGCGGTGCAGTCGATCCTCGGCGCCTATCGCGCCTTCCGCGACAATGACGCGACCATGCTGGAGATCAATCCGCTGGTCGTCACCAAGGACGACAAGGTGCTCGCGCTCGACGCGAAAATGTCCTTCGACGACAATGCTCTGTTCCGCCGCCGCAACATCGTCGACATGAACGATCCGTCGCAGTCCGACCCGCGCGAGGCGCAGGCGCTCGAGCATGCGCTGAACTACATCGGCCTCGATGGCGAGATCGGCTGCATCGTCAATGGCGCTGGACTCGCCATGGCGACGATGGACATGATCAAGCACGCCGGCGGCAATCCGGCGAACTTCCTCGATGTCGGCGGCGGCGCCTCGGCCGAGCGCGTCGCGACGGCCTTCCGTCTCGTGCTCTCCGACGCCAATGTGAAGGTGGTGCTGGTCAACATTTTCGCCGGCATCAATCGCTGCGACTGGGTCGCTCAGGGCGTCATCGACGCGGTGAAGGCGACGAATATCACCGCGCCGCTCGTCGTGCGTCTCGCCGGCACCAATGTCGAGGCCGGCCGCAAGCTGCTCGATGAAAGCGGCATCAATGTCATCACCGCCGATTCGCTGGCCGACGCCGCCCAAAAGGCCGTCGCCGCTTACCGCTCCGTGAAGTGAGCGGCGTGGCCGGGAGGAAACAATGAGCATTCTGATCGACGAAAAGACTCCGATCCTCGTCCAGGGCATCACCGGCGACAAGGGCAGCTTCCATGCCAAGGAGATGATCGACTACGGCACCAATGTCGTCGCCGGCGTCACTCCGGGCAAAGGCGGGAAGACCGTTCATGGCGTGCCGATCTTCGACACGGTGCGCGAGGCGGTGAAGCAGACCGGCGCGACGACCAGCATCACCTTCGTGGCGCCGCCCTTCGCGGCCGACGCGATCATGGAAGCCGCGGACGCGGGCATCCGCCTCATCTGCTCGATCACCGACGGCATTCCGGCGCAGGACATGATGCGCGTGAAGCGCTATTTCCTGCGCTATCCGCGTGAGCGCCGGCCGATGATGGTGGGGCCGAACTGCGCCGGCATCATCAGCCCCGGCAAAGCCATGCTCGGCATCATGCCCGGCCATATCTACAAGCAGGGCAATGTCGGCCTCATCTCGCGCTCGGGCACGCTCGGCTATGAGGCGGCCTCGCAATTGAAGGATCTCGGGATCGGCATCTCGACCTCCGTCGGCATAGGCGGCGACCCGATCAATGGCTCGTCGTTCCTGGATCATCTCGTGCTGTTCGATCAGGACCCGGAGACGGAAGCTGTCCTTATCATCGGCGAGATCGGCGGGCCGCAGGAGGCCGAGGCCGCGGCCTGGATCAAGGAGAATTTCTCCAAGCCCGTGGTCGGCTTCGTCGCCGGCCTCACGGCGCCCAAGGGTCGTCGCATGGGCCATGCCGGCGCGATCATCTCGGCGACCGGCGACAGCGCCGCCGAGAAGACCGAGATCATGAAGTCCTACGGCCTCACCGTCGCGCCGAGCCCGGCGGAGTTCGGCTCGGCCGTCGCCTCCGTGCTGAAGCGCGCTTGACGAAGACGCCTCTCCCCGCAAGCGGGGAGAGGTCGAGCGAAGCGAGGGTGAAAGGCTCGAGGCGTCGCGCGCCATGCAGATGACGCCGGCGCATTCCTCCTGTCATCCGAGTTCTGGATAAAGCCCCGGCCCCTCACCCGGCCTCTCCCCGCAAAGCGGGGAGAGGAGCAAACCGCCAGGAAGACTGCATGACCGCCGACCCGAAGGTCTCATTGTCCGAATCGACTTCGCCCGCAGCCCCTTCGGCGCTGGCGACGCGGTCGGTCAAAGAGGCGGCGGCCTTCCTGTTCGATCAGCTCGTCGGCGTGGTGAATCGCCATCAGCCGGAGATCGCGCCGGTGCTGCGCGGTTTCGGCTCCTCCGCCGGGCTGCCGCCGACGCTGATGGCGCGCGCGCTGCAGGCGCAGGGCATCTGGTTCCAGCTGCTGTCGATCGCCGAGCAGGCGTCGGCCATGCGCCGCCGCCGCACCATCGAGCGCGCCAAGGGCCGCGACGAATTGCTCGGCTCCTTCGCGCATGTGCTGGCTGACGCCGCCAAATCCGGCGTCACCGCCGATGAGATTCGCGCGCAGCTCAAATCGCTGCGCATAAGGCCGGTCATCACCGCCCATCCGACCGAGGCCAAGCGCGTCACCGTCCTCGAGAAGAATCGCAAGATCTATCTGCTGCTGAAGGATCTCGAATCCTCGCGCTGGACCGATCGCGAGCGCGCCAGCCGCATCGGCGCCGTCGGCGATCAGATCGAGCTTCTGTGGCTCACCGGCGAATTGCATCTCGAGAAGCCGACCGTCGAGCACGAGGTCGCCTGGGGCCTGCATTTCTTCGCCGAGAATATCTTCGATCTCGCGCCGGAGATGCTCGCCTCCTTCGAGAGCGCTCTGCAGAGCCATTATCCCAACGAGCGTTTCGACGTGACGCCGTTCTTCCAATTCGGCTCATGGATCGGCGGCGACCGCGACGGCAATCCTTTCGTCACCAATTCGGTGACGCGCGAGACGATGGTCGTCAACGCGCTCGCCAGCCTCGAATATTATCGCCAGCGCATTCTCGATCTCGCCCGCGTGCTGTCGATCAGCGAGCGCTCCGTCACCATTCCGGCGCCGTTCCGCGAGGCGCTGGAGGCGGAGCTGGCGCAGGTCGAGGACGGCGACAGAATTCGCACGCGCAATCAGGGCGAGGCCTTCCGCCAATATCTCACCTGCGTGCTGCGCAAGCTCGACGAGACGATCCTCACGACGAAGGGCGAGGGACGCGGAAAGCCGCGCTACGCCAACGCCGACGAGCTGATCCATGATCTGCGCATTCTCGAGCAGGCTCTGACCGAGAGCCGCAGTCCCTCGCTGGCCAATGACATGGTGCGGCCAGTGCGGCGCGCGGTGGAGATTTTCCGCTTCAGCACCGTGCGTCTCGATCTGCGCGAGAATACGACGCGCACCAATAACGCCTTGTGCGACATCTATCGCGTCAAGACCGGCAAGGACGCGCCGGAATGCGATTCGCCCGAGTGGCAGGCCTGGCTCATCGCCGAGCTGGCGCAGCCGCGCACCGGCGTCGCGCTCGCCGGGCTCGCGCCCGAGTCGCAGGACACGCTGGACATGTTCGCGCTCGTCGCGGATATGCGTTCGCGGCTCGATCGCGAGGCCTTCGGCAGCTTCATTCTCTCCATGACGCATACGGTCGCCGATGTTCTCGGGGCCTATGTGCTGGCGAAGGAGGGCGGGCTCTATCTCGACGACGCCGGCCTCGAGCTCTGCACTCTGCCCATCGTTCCGCTATTCGAGACGATCCCCGATCTGCGCGCCGCGCCGGTCATCATGCGCGAGCTGCTGCGCGTGCCGGTCGTGCGTCGCAGCACGCGCTGGCAGGGCAATGTGCAAGAGGTGATGATCGGCTATTCCGACTCCAACAAGGACGGCGGCTTCATGGCGTCGAACTGGGAGCTGGCGAAAGCGCAATCGAAGCTCACGCGCCTCGGCGAGGAATTGGGCGTCGCCATCGCCTTCTTCCACGGCCGCGGCGGCTCGGTGAGCCGCGGCGGCGCGCCGACCGGCCACGCCATCGCCGCGCAGCCGGCCGGCTCCATTCGCGGCCGTTTCCGCGTGACCGAGCAGGGCGAGGTCGTCTCGTTCAAATACGCCAATCGCGGCACGGCCTCCTATCAGATGGAGCTGCTGGCGAGCAGCGTCTTCGCCCATGCGCTGAAGTCCGAGCGCGAGGATGCGCTCGTTCCCCGCGCCGAGTTCGACGATGCGCTGGAGGCGCTGTCCGGCGCCTCGCTCGCGGCCTATGGCAAATTCATCGCCGATCCCGATCTCGTCGCTTATTTCCAGGCGGCGAGCCCGCTCGAGGAAATCTCGCTGCTCAATATCGGCTCGCGGCCGGCGCGGCGTTTCGGCGCGCGCAGCCTCGCCGATCTGCGCGCCATTCCGTGGGTCTTCGCCTGGGCGCAGAATCGTCACGCCATCACCGGCTGGTATGGCGTCGGCTCCGGCCTCACCAGCTTCATCGAAGTGCGCGGCGAGCGCGGCCTGCAGCTGCTGCATCGCATGTTCGAGGATTCGCGGCTCTTCCGTCTCATTCTCGACGAGGTGGAGAAGACGCTGGCGATGGTCGATCTCGGCATTGCCCGGCAATACGCCTCGCTCGTCGCCGACGAGGTCGTGCGCAAGAATATCTTCTCGGCGATCGAGGCCGAATATCATCTCACTTGCGAGAGCGTGCTGCGCATCACCGGTGGCGGCGAGATCGGCGCGCGCTTCACCGACTATCAGGCGCGGCTCGCGCATCGCCTCGTCACCATCAATGAGGTCAACCGCGAGCAGGTGGAATTGCTGCGCCTGTTCCGCACCACCGAAGAGGAAGCGCTGAAGGAGGAATACAAGTCGGCTCTGCTGCTGTCGATCAGCTGCATCGCCGCCGGCCTCGGCGCCACCGGATAAAGTCACAACGAGGGAAAGGAAGAATACCCATGAGCTTCACTTTGATCGAGCAGGCGACGCCGCGTCTCCATCGCTC
Source organism: Methylosinus sp. is20ea (assembly GCF_059718135.1). NCBI lineage: Bacteria > Pseudomonadati > Pseudomonadota > Alphaproteobacteria > Hyphomicrobiales > Methylocystaceae > Methylosinus > Methylosinus sp. is20ea. The sequence continues at coordinate 1,766,241 of NZ_AP046088.1, forward strand.
CGAGCTGGCCGTTCCGGGCTCCGCCCCCGGCATGTTCGAGAAGGCCGCGGCCTCCAAGTCCGACCAGGTCTTCCTCGACCTCGAGGACGCGGTCGCTCCGGACGACAAGGAGCAGGCGCGCAAGAACATCATCCAGGGCCTCAACGAGATCGATTGGGGCTCCAAGACCATGACCTTGCGCATAAACGGCCTCGACACGCATTTCGCCTATCGCGATGTGGTGGACGTGGTCGAGAACTGCCCGCGTCTCGACGTGATCCTCATTCCGAAGGTCGGCGTTTCGCAGGACGTCTACGCCATCGACATGCTGGTCACGCAGATCGAGCAGTATAAGAAGCGCACCAAGCGCATCGGCTTCGAGCTGCTGATCGAGACCGCGCTCGGCATGGCCAATGTCGAGGCGATCGCTCAGGCGTCCAAGCGCAATGAGGCGCTCTCCTTCGGCGTCGCCGATTACGCCGCCTCGACCCGCGCCCGCACCACCGTCATCGGCGGCGTGAACCCGGATTACGGCGTTCTCTCGGACAAGGACGCCGAGGGCAATCGCCAGTATTTCTGGGCCGACCAGTGGCATGCGGCGCAGACGCGCTTCCTCGTCGCGGCGCGCGCCTATGGCCTGCGTCCGATCGACGGGCCCTTCGGCGACTTCGGCGATACGGACGGCTATATCGCGGCCGCCAAGCGCGCTGCGGTTCTCGGCTTCGAGGGCAAGTGGGCGATTCATCCGTCGCAGATCGAGCTGGCCAATCAGGTCTTCACGCCGTCCGAGGCGGAAGTGAAGAAGGCCCGCCGCATTCTCGAGGCGATGGACCAGGCCGCCAAGGAAGGCAAGGGCGCCGTCTCGCTCGACGGCCGCCTGATCGACATCGCCAGCATCCGCATGGCGCAGGCGCTGATCGACAAGGCGGACCAGATCGCCGCGTCGTAAGGCGGGGCAATCGGCCTGGCCCTCATCCGACCCCGCTTTCGCGGGGCCACCTTCTCCCGCCTTGCGGGAGAAGGGAGAACGGCGAGGGTGGGTATATTACGAGAATCGTCGGGCGCGCTCCTTCTCCCATTCGTGGGAGAAGGTGGCCCGGCGAAGCCGAGTCGGATGAAGGTCCTCGCATGTCTGCGCGAGTCTCGAAGTCCAAGACAGCTTTCGCTCGGCGTTTGCGGCGCGAGATGATGAATGCGGAGGACATCCTCTGGCGTTCGTTGCGCGGCTCTGGGCTCGACGGCTTGAAATTCCGGCGGCAGGTCCCGATCGGGAATTATGTCGCGGATTTTCTCTGCATCGAACACCGGCAGATCGTCGAGCTAGACGGCCGGCCCCACGAGAACGAAGACCAACGCCGCCATGACGCGTTCGCGACCGCTGGCTGCGGGATCAAGGCTACCAAGTGCTCCGCCTCGACAATGACCTCGTCATCGGCGGAGGGAATATTCCGTTGGAGTGGATTCGGGAGGCGATCAAGACGATCGCCAATCGTCCCGAGCCCTCATCCGACCCGACTTCGTCGGGCCACCTTCTCCCGCGAGTGGGAGAAGGGAGAACACGAAGATCCTAGGGCGCCTCTTCCTTCTCCCGCAGGGCGGGAGAAGGTGGCCCTCGCGTCAGCGAGGGTCGGATGAGGGCCGGGGAAGAGAATCGGATTCCGTTGGAAACTCTTCGTGAGGCGGATAGAACGATCGCGGAGCGGCGCGAGCCCTCATCCGACCCGGCTTCGCCGGGCCACCTTCTCCCACGAGTGGGAGAAGGGAGAACACCGAGGCTTAGGAATGTCTGACGATTATCGTGGTCTTCTCCGCGCCATGTTCGACGCCGCCGTCGGCGCGGCGCATCCGTCCGTCTGCCTGCCGGCCTTTCTCGAGAAGATCGAGCCGCCCAAAGGCCGCACCATCGTCGTCGGCGCGGGCAAGGCTGCCGCCTCCATGGCCGCGGCGGTCGAAAAGCATTGGCCGCATCCGATCGAGGGCCTCGTCGTTACCCGCTATGAGCATGGCGCCCCTACTTCCAAGATCGAGGTGATCGAGGCCTCCCATCCGGTGCCGGACGCCGCTGGGCGCGCCGCCGCGGGCCGCATCCTCGCGAAGGTTCAGGGCCTCACGGAAGACGATCTCGTGCTCGCGCTCATTTCCGGCGGCGGCTCGGCGCTGATGGCGCTGCCGGCGGACGGCGTCAGCCTCGAGGAGAAGCAGGCCGTCAACAAAGCGCTCTTGAAGAGCGGCGCGACCATTTCCGAGATGAATTGCGTGCGCAAGCACCTTTCCGCGATCAAGGGCGGCCGCCTCGCACGCGCCGCGGCGCCGGCCAAGGTGGTCGCGCTGCTGATCTCAGACGTCCCCAATGACGATCTCTCCGTCATCGCCTCCGGCCCCACCGTGCCGGACCCGACGACGCGTGAGGAGGCGCTCGCCGTCCTCGCCAAATATAAAATCGACGCCCCCGCCGCCGTGCTCGCGCATCTGGCCAAGCAAGATTGCGAGACGCCCAAGCCCGGCGACAAGATTTTCGACCGGGTGGAGAATATCCTCATCGCGACGCCGCAAGGCTCGCTGGACGCCGCCGCCGAAGTGGCGCGCAAGGCCGGCTTCACGCCGCTCATCCTCGGCGATCTCGAGGGCGAATCGCGCGATGTGGCGCTGGTCCATGCCGGCATAGCGCGTCAGATCGCCCGCCATGCGCAGCCGATCGCGCCGCCGGTCGCCATCATCTCCGGCGGCGAGACCACCGTCACCGTGCGCGGCAATGGCAAGGGCGGTCGCGACGCGGAGTTCCTGCTGGCGCTGACGCTGGCGCTCGAGGGCTTCGGCGGAATTTCCGCCATCGCCTGCGACACGGACGGGATCGACGGCAGCGAGGACAACGCCGGCGCGATCATGACCGCCGATTCTTTCGCGCGGGCGGCGGCGCAGGGCGTCGACCTCAAGGCGCTCTTCGCCAATAATGACGCCTACACCGCCTTCGAGAAGCTCGGCGACCTCCTCGTCACCGGCCCGACGCGCACCAATGTGAACGACTTCCGCGTCATTCTCGTGCCCGGCCGGGCGAGCTGAGGGCATTCCGAGCTTGCCGACGACTGGTGTAATAATATAACATTCGGGAATGAACCGTCCGCAATCGGCGATCTTCCAAAAGGCCGCGCCCGCCGCTCATTCGCACGGCGAGCGCGCCCGCGATCGCATCTCGCTGCTGCGGCTGTCGGCGGCCGAGCGGCTCCTGGCCGCCGCCGCCGTGCTGGCGCTGCTGTGGGCGGGCGTCTATTGGGCGCTGAACTGAGGCGCGACTCATGAGCGCTGGCGCGATTCGGCTGGACAATGTGACGCTCGGCTATGAGCGCTGGCCGGCCGTGCATCATCTTTCCGGCGTCGTCGAGGCCGGCGCGGCGCTCGCCGTTTGCGGGCCCAATGGCGCGGGCAAATCCACACTGTTGAAAGGCCTCGCCGGCCTGCTCGCGCCGATCGGCGGCCGCATCGTCTGGGACGGGCTGTCCCCCCACGATATCGCCTATCTGCCGCAATCCGCCGAGATCGACCACGCTTTTCCGATCGACGTGCTGGATTTCGTCTCGATGGGCGCGATGCGCCGCATCGGCCTCTTCGGCAGCATCGGCCGGGAGGAGCGCGCGCGCGTCGCGGCGGCGCTCGCCGCGGTCGGGCTCGAGGGATTCGAAGATCGCCAGATCGGGACGCTCTCCGGCGGCCAGATGCAGCGGGCGCTGTTCGCGCGGCTTCTCGTCGAGGACAGTCCGGTCATTCTGCTCGACGAGCCCTTCGGCGCGATCGACGCCAAGACGATCGACGATCTGGTGAAGATCATCGCGCGCTGGCGCGAGGAGCGCCGCACGGTGATCGCCATTCTGCACGATCTGGATCTCGCCCGCCGCGCCTTTCCGCGGACGCTGCTCCTGGCGCGTGAGCCGATCTTCTGGGGCCCGACGCGCGAGGCGCTGTCCGACGCGCGCCTCGCCGAGGCCAGCCGCATGGTCGAGGCTTTCGATCGCGACGCGGAAGAATGCCGGCGCGACGAGACCCCCCATGCTGCATGATCTCTTCGTCGCGCCTTTCGCCGATTATGAGTTCATGCGCCGCGCGCTCATCGGCGCGGTGGCGCTCTCCATTTCCGGCTGCCCGCTCGGCGTGTTCTTGATTCTGCGGCGCATGTCGCTCGCCGGCGACGCGCTCTCCCATGCGATATTGCCGGGCGCGGCGATCGGCTACCTGACCTGTGGCCTGTCGCTGCCGGCCATGACCTTCGGCGGGCTCGTCGCCGGCCTCGCCGTCGCCGTGGCGTCGAGCGCGGCGGCGCGCTGGACGGCTTTGCGCGAGGACGCCTCGCTCGCCGCTTTCTATCTGGTGTCGCTCGCGCTCGGCGTCGCGCTCGTCTCGCTCAAGGGCTCCAATGTCGATCTTCTGCATGTGCTCTTCGGCTCGGTGCTGGCGCTCGACGACGCCACGCTGATCTTTCTCGCCGCGATCGCCAGCTTCACTTTGTCGGCGCTCGCGCTCGCCTATCGGGCGCTGGCGCTGGACACTTTCGATCCCTTGTTCGCCCGGCGCATCGGTCCGCTCGGGGAATGGATTCCCTTCGCTTTTCTGGCGCTGGTGGTGCTCAATCTGGTGGCCGGATTCCATGCGCTGGGCACGCTGATGGCGGTGGGAATCATCATGCTGCCGGCCGCCTCGGCGCGGCTGTGGACGCGCGATCTCACGATGACGCTCCCGCTGGCGGCGGCGATCGGCGTGGTCTCCTCCTATTTCGGCCTGGTCCTGTCCTTCCGCTCCGGCCTCGCCGCTGGCCCGGTCATCATTCTCGTGGCCGGGGGCGCCTATTTCCTCTCGCTGATTTTTGGACGGACGGGCGGAATCATTCGCCTGCGGAGGCCGAGCCGACATTTGGAGGGGTGACGCATGGACCCGTTTCTCGAGACGCCCGCCGCCCTGTCCCGCACTCTGTCCCGCCGCGCGCTCCTCGGGGCGCTCGCCCTATTCGCCGCGCCGCTTCGCGCCCAGCCATCGCCGCCGCCGCGGCTTCCCGTCGTCGCGAGCTTTTCCATTCTCGGCGATCTCGTCCGCTCCGTCGGCGGCGCCCGCGTCGATGTCACGACCATTGTCGGGCCGGATGGCGACGCTCATGTCTATCAGCCGAGCCCGCAGGACGGCCGTCGTCTCGCCGCGGCGCGGCTCGTCTTCGTCAACGGCCTCGGTTTCGAAGGCTGGATCGATCGGCTCGTCGCCGCCTCCAAGACCAAGGCCCGAGTCGTAACCACGAGCCGCGCCGTGACGCCCCGCAAGGACGGGGAGGGGATCGATCCGCACGCCTGGCAAGATGTCGCCAATGTCAAAATCTATGTCGCCAATATTCGCGACGCGCTCATCGACGCCGATCCAGAGGGCGCGGAGCTCTATAAGGCCAACGCCGGCCATTATCTCACCGCGCTGGGCGTGCTGGACGCCGAGATCGTCGCGGCGATCGGCGCCATTCCGCAGAGGCGTCGCCGCGTCGTCTCCACCCATGACGCTTTCGGCTATTTCGCGGCGCGCTATGGCGTCGAGTTCATCGCGCCGCAGGGCGTCTCTACCGACGCCGAGGCGAGCGCGCGCGACCTCGCCCGCATCATCGATGCGGTGAAGACGCATAAGGTCGCGGCCGTGTTCCTCGAGAATATCGTCGATCCCCGCTTCGCCCGGCGCATTGCCGCGGAGACGGGGGCCAAGATCGGCGGCACGCTCTATTCGGACGCGCTTTCCGCGCCCGATGGGCCGGCCCCGACCTATCTCCGGCTGATGCGCCACAATGTGAAGGAATTGACCGACGCGCTCGCGCCGTGAGGCCTCGGGCCGGCCCCTTTCGGCCCGATTTTCGTCTATACTCGGCAAAGGCGCGCCGACGATCGCGCGCCGCGGAGCCCTATCCCATGCGATTTCATGTCCCTCTCGGCGCAGCTTTTTGCGTTCTCGGTCTCCCTGTCCTCATGGCCGCGGCGGATGAAATTCCGCATCGCAAGGCCGGGCTGTGGCGTATCGAGCGGATGACGCAAGGCGCGCCGTCGCGGTTCGGCCCGATGGAAATGTGCATCGACGAGAAGACCGACGACATCATGCGCCAGCGCATGGGCGATCAAGAGCAGAAATGCGAGAAGATCAGCTTCAGGCGCGACGGCGACAAATATCGCGTCAGCTCCATCTGCAAAATCGAGCAGACGGTGGCGACGACGGAAGGGACCTTCACCGGGAGCTTCGACTCCGCCTATCGCGCCGAGCTTCATGTCACCTTCGACCCGCCGCTCCATACGCGGGCCGCTTCCGATATCGTCATGGAGGCGAAATGGCTCGGTCCCTGCAAGCCCGGGCAAAAGCCGGGCGACATAGACGCGCCGGGGCTCAAAGCCCTCGGCGGCCCGGGCGGCCAGATGAATGTTCAGGAGCTCATGAAGATGCGCGATCAGCTCCGCAAAGGCGCGCAATAGGAGATACGCCTTGACCGACAAGATTCCCGTCACCGTCCTGACCGGCTATCTCGGCGCCGGCAAGACGACTCTGCTGAACCGCATCCTCACCGAGCAGCACGGGCGGCGCTACGCCGTCATCGTCAATGAATTCGGCGAGATCGGCATAGACAATGACCTCGTCGTCGGCGCCGACGAAGAAATCTTCGAGATGAACAATGGCTGCATCTGCTGCACCGTGCGCGGCGATCTCATCCGCATCATCGAAGGACTGCTGAAGCGCCGCGGGAAGTTCGACGCCATTATCGTCGAGACGACAGGCGTCGCCGATCCGGCGCCGGTCGCGCAGACCTTCTTTGTCGACGCCGATGTGAAAGAGGCGGCGCGGCTCGACGCCGTGGTGACGCTCGCCGATGCGAAGTTTCTGCTGCAACGGCTCGCCGATGCGCCGGAGGCGAAGAATCAGATCGCCTTCGCCGATGTCATCGTGCTGAACAAGACCGATCTCGTGACGCGCGACGAGCTCGCCGAGGTCGAGGGACGCATTCGCGCGATCAATCCCTACGCCACGCTGCATCATGCGGTGAATGCGCAGGTGCCGATAGAGGCGGTGCTGGAGCGCAACGCCTTCGATCTCGATCGCATCCTCGAATTCGAGCCGCATTTCCTCGAGTCCGAGGATCACGATCACCACGACCATGAGCATGATCATCATCACGATCACGCTCACGATCATGAATGCGGGCCGGACTGCGGCCACGATCATCACGATCATCACGAGCATGGCCACGCAGATCATCACGATGATCATGGCCACGGGCTGAAGCATTATCACGACGAGGAGATGGGCTCGGTTTCGATTCTCCACGAGGGCGAGGTCGATCCCAACATCTTCGTGCCCTGGCTCAATGAATTCGTGCAGCGCGAAGGGGCGGATATTCTGCGCTGCAAGGGCATCGTCGCTTTCACCGACGAGCCGAAGCGCTTCGTCTTCCAAGGCGTGCATATGATTCTGGACGGCGATCTCCAGCGCGACTGGCGCCCCGACGAGAAGCGCAGCGCGCGCCTCGTCTTCATCGGCCGCAAGCTGAAGGAAGAAGCGATCCGCGCGGCCTTCGAGAAGGACGTGCTGCGGCGGATGTAGTTCGTCGATAATCGTCGTGCGCGACTCCTTCTCCCCTCGTGGGAGAAGGTGGCCCGGCGAAGCCGGGTCGGATGAGGGCTCTTCGTGAGCAGGAGACCACAAAGAACGTGCGGTGGTCCCTCATCCGTCGCGCATTCGCGCGACACCTTCTCCCGCGAGGGGAGAAGGGGCGCGAATGCGCGACGCCGCTGTTATCCCTGGCGCGTCAGCAGCGCTTTGATCTGCTCCACCAGCTCGCTCTCCGGTGCGGAGAATTGCGCCGGACGCGCCGATTTCCATTCCTCATTGGTGGCGATGGCGGCGCTGGCGCGGGCGCCGGCGATCAGATCCTTGATCTGCACCTCGCCCTTGGCGCGCTCGTCCGAGCCCTGGATCACCACGGCCGGGCTGTTGCGCTTGTCGGCGTATTTCATCTGCGCCTTCATGCCCGAGGAGCCGAGATAGAGTTCCGCCGCAATTCCGGCATTGCGCAGCGCGGCGACCATGCGCTGATAATCGGCGATATGGTCGCGGTCGAGCGCGAGCACCACCACCGGGCCGAGTCGCGTCGTCGCCGAGACGACCGGGCTTCCAACCAGCTTCAACGCCGCATAGAGGCGCGAGACGCCGATCGAAAAGCCCGTCGCCGGGGTGTTCTCGGAGCGGAAGCGGCCGATGAGCCCGTCATAGCGCCCGCCGCCGCCGACCGAGCCGAAGCGCACTGGATGGCCCTTCTCGTCCTTGGTCTCGAAGGTCAGGTCGGCCTCGAACACCGGCCCCGTATAATATTCGAGTCCGCGCACGATGGAGGGGTCGATGCGGATGCGGTCCGGGCCGAAGCCGGCGTCGCGCACCAGATCCTCGATCTCGAGCAATTCCTCGGCGCCCTCCGCCCCGACATTGCTGCGGCCGAGCAGCTCGAACAGGCCGAAGCGCGGCTCGCCGTCCTTATATTGCCCGCCCAGCGTGAAGGAGAGGATCGTCGCCACGGCGTCGTCGGGAAGGCCGGCGCCTTTGGTGAAATCGCCGCTCTCGTCCTTGCGGCCGGGGCCGAGCAGCAGCTTCACGCCCTCGGGGCCGAGCCGGTCCATCTTGTCGATGGCGCGCAGCACGATGAGGCGGCGGCCGGCGTTCTCCTCGCCCTCGAGGCCGATCGCCTTCATCACCCCGTCCAGCACTTTGCGGCTGTTGATCTTGATGACGTAATCGCCGCGCGGGATGCCGAGCCGCTCCAGCGTGTCGGCGGCCATCATGCAGATTTCCGCGTCGGCGGCCGGCGAGGCCGCGCCGACGGTGTCGGCGTCGAATTGCATGAATTGGCGGAAGCGCCCCGGCCCCGGCTTCTCGTTTCGATAGACATTGCCGAAGCGATAGGACCGGAAGGGCTTTGGCAGCCGGTCGAAATTCTGCGCGACATAGCGGGCGAGCGGCGCCGTCAAATCATAGCGCAGCGACAGCCATTGCTCGTCATCGTCCTGGAAGGAGAACACGCCCTCATTGGGGCGGTCCTGGTCGGGCAGGAATTTGCCGAGCGCATCGGTATATTCGATCGCCGGCGTCTCCAGCGCCTCGAAGCCGTAGAGCTCATAGACGGAGCGGATGACGTCGAGCATTCTGCCCGTCGCCGAGAGCTCGGCGGCGTCGCGGTCGGCGAGGCCGCGCGGGGAACGCGCCTCGATCTTGGATTTTTTTTCGTCTGACATTTTTTCGTCTGACATGGGGTGCGCCTTTTCGGCGCTCTTCCTAGCATTTTTGCGCGGCGAGGAAAGCCGGGCCTTCGCCCATGGGCCAGAACAGCAGATGGCTGCGGCAGCGCGGGCAGTCCGAGGAGCCGAATCCCGCGAGCGGGACCGGCAGCGCAGCGAGCGCGGCGACGAGGTCGCATTCGCCCATATCCCGCGTGATCCAGGCGCCGAGCGATTCGCCGGCCTCGGTCAGCTGGTCGATATGCCAGCGGCGCCGCTTGCCCTGCCGCATATGGCGGGCGAGGCGGGCGCGCAGGCCACCCGGCCCTTTGGCCGAGCCGCAATAGAGATAGCGCCCCGGCGCGAGCGTCGCTCCGCTGCGGCCCGCCTTGGCCGCGAGCGGGCGCGACAGCTCGACGAGCAGCACATAGGCGCCCGGCGCGGCCGGGGCCTCGCGCGCGGAGCGAATGAAAGAGAGCGCGGGAAGTCGTTCGGGAGCGTCGGCGGTCACGCCATCAGCGTGCGCCGTGCGGCAAATCCTCGAAGAAGCCGTTTCTGACGCCATATTTCAGGCCGAGCCTTCTTCCGGCGATCGAAATTCGCATTTCCGGCGGAATGACGAGGTCGAGCGCCTTCCGGTCGAAACCGGCCGGCAGACGGGCTTCCCGGCGCAGAGCTTCGACCGCGTCGAAGCCGATCGTCGCCGTCCGATAGAAGCCGTTGACATAACGCATTCTGATCTCGCCGATCAAATCGAAGGCGCGCTTCATCCGATCCGGAACGCTGTCGCGATCGCGTCCATAGTCGAGCAGCAGGCCGGGGCGGGCGAGATAGAAAATTCCGAGCGCGGTGGCTTTCTCGCAGCGCGCCTGCCGCATGATCCAGAACAAGGGCGCGTCGCCGAGATCGCGATTATGGCCGAGAATCATTCTGTGCCAATCGTCGGTCGAGGCGAGCGGCAGCCAATCGGCGATGAATTGCGCATATTCGCCGTCGCCCGGCTCGCGACTCGCGGCGCGCTCCTCGACCCAGCGACGCAATAGATCGTCGACTGCGAGCGGCATCGGGGAAGGACTCCTGATCGGCGAAACGAGGAAGCTGCGGCGCGCGACCCGCCGAATGATTCTTCCCGCATGACGCATTTTCGGGATAGAAAAGGGGCTCCCCGCCCCGCGCGTGCGCGAGACGGGGAGTTTGGACAACACCGTGAGAACCTGAACCGCAAAGAGACCGACCTCGACGGATGAGGCCGCGCTCCGGAGGGAAGAGCGAGATCGAAGGGAGAACCGCCTCTCCGGACAGAGCGATGTCGCAAGTCGCAGAGCCTTCGAGGCGGGACCTTAACTTGTTCTTTGCAAGACGATTACCCGTTTGGGCGCTCTCTTTATGCCTCGTCTCGTTATGTAACGCAACTACATAAACAAGGCAGCCTGCCCAATTTGGCGTGCAGCCGGCGCCGAAACAACCGGCAATTCGGGCTCGACGCGATGCGTCTCTCGAGCTAATCGGGCGCTGGTGCGGCAGACCCGACGAGAAATTTTCGCCTATGGAGCGGCGGGCATCGCCGCCCTCGCGGCGTCCGCGCGCTCCCACGCCGCCGCGCCCGATGCGACCCAATGGCTGCGCCGGCGCCTGAGCGAGACGGCCCGCGCGGGCGGCGCGCTGCGCCTGCCGGCCGGCGTCTTGCGCATTCGCCCGATCATGATCGAGGACGAGGTCACGATCCTCGGCGCCGCCGGCGGGACCGTGTTGCAGGCGATCGAGCCCGGCCCTTTGCTGCGCGCCGCCAATGTCGCGGCGCTGACGCTCGAGAATTTGCGTTTCGAGGGCGCCGGCGCGCGCTTCGCCGATCCGAAACAGGGTCTCCTCGATCTCGCAGATATTCCCAGGCTCGCGATCCATGGTTGCGCGATCCGCCGCTCTGGCGGACGGGGGATCAATCTCCTGCGCTGCGGCGGCCGTTTCGCGCAGAATATTGTCGAGGATGTGCGCGACGCCGGCTATTTCTCGCTCGACGGACTCGGCGTCGACATAGACAATAACAAGGTGCGCCGCTGCGGCGACAATGGCGTGCAGGTGTGGACCACCGCGGCCGGATGCTATGAGGGCTCGCGCATCCGCAATAATGAGATCAGCGATATTCGCAATCTCTCCGGCGGCGATGGCGCCTTTGGCAATGGCGTGAGCATTTGGGGCTCCGGCTTCGTGCGGGTGGAGAAGAATGTCATCCGCCGCTGCGCCTATACGGCCGTTCGCAATAACGCCGGCCATGACGTCGAGGTCGCCGGCAACGACTGCTCCGGCTTCGGCGAGCGCGCGATGTATGCGGAATTCGGCGCCAAGCGCGCGACATTCCGCGACAATAAAATCGACGACGCCGGCGCCGGCATAGCGCTGGCCAACGCCGAGCGCGGCACCGACATCGGCCTCGTGATCGGCAATCAAATCACCGGCCTGCACGCGACGCATCCGGACGATGAATTCGGACCCGCGATGAGCTGGCTCACCGGAATAGAGGCGGAGAGCAATGTCGAGATCGCCGGCAATACGGTGGTCGGCGGCTGGATGGGCGTGCGCTGCGGCGGCTATCGGCAGAACATCCGCGTCGAGGGCAATCGCCTCGTCGACAATGATTATGGCGTGACCTTCCAGATCGGCGAGGGCGTCGGGCCCGCCGTCATCGCGCGCAACACGCTCATCGGCGCGAAAAAGGCGGCGATCGCGGCAATCGCCGGCCAGGATATTCTGCCGGGAGACGTCGCGCGGCCGGGCGCCGCGGCGAAATATCCCCGGCTCATCGTCGAGGCCAATGAGCTCGGCTGAAACTTAACCATGCGTCAACGACTTCCGGGGCATGATCGACAGCCGCTTTCTGGAATGTCTCCATGACGACGCTCTCCACCTATCTGCAGATCGCCAATAATCAGTCCAAATGGCAGGCGATCACCGCCAAATCGCCGGACGTCGCGACGCAGACGCAATATTTCAAGGACAATATCGGCAAGGTGACGTCGGCCGACGCCTTCATGAAGGACACGCGGCTGTTCAATTATGCGATGACCGCCTTTGGCCTCGGCAGCATGACATACGCCAAGGGCTTGATGCAGAAAGCGTTGGACGGCGGCGTCTCCAGCAGCTCGGCGCTCGCCAACACGCTCAACAACGCCAACATAAAGGCCTTTGTGACGGCCTTCGACTTCGCCGACAATGGCGAGACGACCACATCTTCCTCGACGCTCGTCGACAATGTGGTGAGCCGCTATACGGAGCAAGCGCTGGAGACGAGCCAGGGCCAGCAGAATCCCGGCGTGCAGCTCGCGCTCTATTTCCAGCAGCGCGCGCCGAGCCTGACCAGCGTCTATGGCATTCTCGCGGACAGCAATATTTTGACGGTCGTGCAGACGGCGCTCGGCATTTCGTCGAGCACCTCGTCGCAATCGATCGACACGCAATATCGGCTGCTGTCATCGAAGGTGAATCTCGCCGATTTCAAGGATCCGACGAAGCTGCAGCAGTTCATCTCCCGCTTCTCCGCCCAATATGACTATAACAATGGCGGCGCCGCCAATTCACAGAGCTCGCTGCTCTCGACGCTGTTCGACACGTCGAGCTCCGGGTCGAGCTTTGGACTCGACTCGAGCCTGCTGCTGAGCGTGCAGGGGACGAAGTTCGGCTATTTCTGATCGCGCGCGAGCGCTACAGAATATTCACCGTGACGTTGAAATGCGCGACGCCGCCCGAGCCCGTGTACCAGTCATAAGAGAAGGTGTCGGTCCCGGAGGCGTTGGGATTGGCGTGGTAGAAAAGCTTCGTCCCGGGCACGCGCTGGGTGTTGCAACGCGACCGCGGATTGGCGGGACGGAAATAGGCGTAGCCGGCCTCGTGCCGGATATCGACCCGCCCCTGTGACGGCGCCTGGGTGAGGGTGACGCGATCGGGGCTGTCGGCGCGCGTGCAATCGGGATTGATCTTGGCCGCAAAGCCGAGCGAGGCGGTGGAGCCGCGCGGAACGGAGATCGTCCGTTGCACCGAGGCTTGGCTGCCGCCAGCGTAGATATAGGCGCGCGGGCCGGCGTTGCAGGCGGAGAGGCCGAGCGCGGCCGCTAATAGAGCGATGCGAGGAAAGGACATTGCCGGAAATCCATTGGGGAGCGACGACGCTTTTCTAGCGCGAGCGCATTTTGTCCACAATAGCCGCGTTCGAGTTCGACCGTCGCCGATCCGTCGGAAATTCGGCGCGACTTCGCCGCGAGCCGGAAATATTTCCAACCTGCCGGACAAACGAAAGAAATCCTGATCGACGAAGCCAAAGCGGGGGCGTCGAAACGAGGATTTTTTCATGAAGCATGACAATAGGGCTCTGGCTCTGGCCGCAGTTTTCTCCTCCGGCGCGGCCTTGGCGGCGGATCTGCCGTCTCGCAAAACCGCCTTCGATCTGCCCCCGACGCCGCCGGCCTTCGCCTGGAGCGGCGTCTATGCGGGTCTCGACATCGGCGCCGGCTCGCTCGCCTCCGGCAAGTCGGACATCGGCGTCTCCGGCGGCGGCCTCGTCGGCTATAATCATCGCATCGGCCCGCTCTTCGTCGTCGGCCTCGAGACCGACATCCAGGGAACGAGCCTCAGCGGCCGCGGCGGCGCGGACCCTCTCGGCCTGCGCCCGCCGGGAGGCGCGCGGACGCTCCCCTGGTTCGGGACCGTCCGCGGGCGCGCCGGCGTCACCGGCTTCGATTCCCGCGTTCTCTTCTATGGAACCGGCGGCTTCGCCTATGGCGAGACGAGCGGAGACGTCCGCGAAGGCTGGACCGCGGGCGGCGGCGTGGAATGGGCCTTTGCGCCGCGCTGGTCGGTCAAGACGGAATATCTCTTCACCGATCTCGGAAAAGGCGGCGGTCGCGACCCCGGGGCCGCGCGTGGCGGCTCGGATTTCCACACGGTCCGCGTTGGCGTGAACTATCATTTCGATTTGTCGAAGCTGCCGGGCGGCGCACGCTGAAGCGCTTGCTCCGAACGGTTCGACTTGCTAAATAAATCGGTGGATGGCTGGCGGGGTTTCCCTTCCAGCCTTCCCGTTTTGAAAACCCGGGCATTTTCGATCGGGCCGCGCCGGCCAGTTCTCTCGACAGAACGCTCGTTTCCTCCATAGCCACGCTCGCGCGGCGGGAGGAGACCTCCGATCGAAGACGCCCGATCCGTAACGCAAACCTCAAGCCGGCGCCACGCCCGAAGAGGGCATTCCAGGAGAACTCATGTCAGCTGCTACTGAGCGCACCCCGTCGCGCGAGGATTTTGCCGCCCTGCTCGAAGAAAGCTACGGAGAGAACGAAGCTTTCGAGGGTTCCGTCATCAAGGGCCGCGTGGTCGCCATCGAGAAGGACGTCGCCGTCATCGATGTGGGCCTCAAGACCGAAGGGCGCGTCGCCCTCAAGGAATTCACCGGCTTCGGCCGCGACCCGGCCCCGAAAGTGGGCGAAGAGGTCGAGGTCTATCTCGAGCGCATCGAGAATGCGCTCGGCGAAGCCGTCATCTCGCGCGACAAGGCGCGCCGCGAGGAGAGCTGGGTCAAGCTCGAGAAGGCCTTCGAGAACAATGAGAAGGTCGAAGGCGTCATCTTCAATCAGGTCAAGGGCGGCTTCACCGTCGATCTCGACGGCGCCGTGGCCTTCCTGCCGCGTTCGCAGGTGGACATTCGTCCGATCCGCGACGTCGGCCCGCTGCTCAATGTTCCGCAGCCGTTCCATATTCTGAAGATGGATCGCCGCCGCGGCAATATCGTCGTGTCGCGCCGCACCGTGCTCGAGGAGAGCCGCGCCGAGCAGCGTCACGAGATCGTGGCCAACCTCGAAGAGGGTCAGGTCATCGAGGGCGTCGTCAAGAACATCACCGATTACGGCGCCTTCGTCGATCTCGGCGGCATAGACGGGCTGCTGCATGTCACCGATGTGGCCTGGCGCCGCGTCAATCATCCGAGCGAGGTTCTGTCCATCGGCCAGACCGTGCGCGTGAAGATCATCAAGATCAATCACGAGACGCATCGCATCTCGCTGGGCATGAAGCAGCTGCTCGAGGATCCGTGGCAGGGCATCGAAGCCAAATATCCGATCGGCGCGAAGTTCCATGGCCGCGTGACCAACATCACCGACTACGGCGCCTTCGTGGAGCTGGAGCCCGGGATCGAGGGCCTCGTCCACGTCTCGGAAATGTCCTGGACGAAGAAGAACGTGCATCCCGGCAAGATCGTCTCGACGAGCCAGGAAGTCGACGTTCAGGTGCTCGAGGTCGATCCGGTCAAGCGCCGCATCTCGCTCGGCCTCAAGCAGACGCTGCAGAATCCGTGGGAGGCCTTCGCCGAGAAGCATCCGCAGGGCTCGACCGTCAGCGGCGAGGTCAAGAACAAGACCGAGTTCGGCTTGTTCATCGGTCTCGACGGCGATGTGGACGGCATGGTCCATCTCTCCGATCTCGACTGGAACCGCCCCGGCGAGCAGGTCATCGAAGAGTATAAGAAGGGCGACGTCATCACCGCTCAGGTGCTCGACGTCGACATAGAGAAGGAGCGCATCTCGCTTGGGGTGAAGCAGCTCGCCAATGATCCTTTCGCCTCGGTCGCCGAAGAAGGCGCGGGGGGCGAGGTGAAGAAGGGCGCTGTCGTGACGACCGAGGTGCTCGAGGTGAAGGAAGCCGGCCTCGAGGTGAAGATCCTGGGGACCGACCTCACCACCTTCATCAAGCGCAACGAGCTGGCGCGCGATCGCGCCGACCAGCGTCCGGAGCGTTTCGCCGTCGGCGAGAAGGTGGACGTTCGCATCACCCTCTTCGACCGCAAGGCGCGCAAGGTCGCCGTTTCGATCAAGGCGCTGGAAATGGCCGAGGAGAAGGAGGCGATCGCCCAATACGGCTCCGCCGATTCGGGCGCCTCGCTCGGCGACATTCTCGGCGCGGCCCTCAAGGCCCGCGAGGAAGCGCCGAAGAAGTAAGACGACGAGGGACGCTGTTCCCCCTCGTTCGAAATTCAGCGCCCGCTCTCTTCATCGAGAGCGGGCGTTTTCTTTTTTGAAGCGTAAGGGGCCATCATGCGCCGCGTTCTGGAGCCCTCGTGCTTCGAGACGGTCGCTTCGCGACCTCCTCAGCATGAGGGGGATTTGTGCTGTTCGATTGGCGTGCGCCCGGAGAGCGCTGCACGAATGCGTCGCCGCCGATAAAAACGGCTGAAGCCTCCCTCATGCTGAGGAGCCCCGCAGAGCGGGGCGTCTCGAAGCACGAGGGAGGCTTCACGCGCCGCCGATCGGAGCGCTTCACTCCGCCGCGGTCTTCAACTCCTCCACGCGCACGACATCCAGCCCGCGGAAGATCGCGCAGCGCTGGAACACGCCGAGATCGGGCGGCACCTTCTTCTGATGGCAGAATTTCGCCGTCAGCTTGGCGAGGCCCTTGATGTCGCGGCCGGTGGCGCGAGGGAATACGGAGACGAGATCGTCGATCAGCGCGTCGGCGAGCTTCAGCTCGAACTGATCCGCCATCACCCGCCAGATGCGCCGCTTCGCGTCATCGTCCGGCGGATTATATTTGATGAGCGCGATGCAGCGCGACACGATCGCCTCGTCTATGTCGTCGACGCGATTGGTCGTCAGGAACAGCAGGCCGTTGAAATATTCGAGCACGCGCAGGAACACGCCGACGACGGCGTTCATGGCGATATTGTCGTCGCGCCGCTTGATATAGACGTCGGCCTCGTCGATCAGCATCACCGCGCCCCAGCGTTGCGCGCGGGTGAGGATTTCCTTCAGCGCCGTCTCCATCGTCGCGACATTGAGGCCGAGCTGGCCGGAATGCACGCGATAGAGCGGGCGCTGGATGATCTCCGAATAGACCTCGGCCGTCAGCGTCTTGCCGACGCCGGGCGGGCCGGCGCAGAGCACTGTGGTGCCGCCCGACTTGCCGGCGACGATATCGTCCATCAGCATGTCCATCTCGGCGGTCAGAATGTCGATGAGGTCGGTCTGCTCGGGCGGCAGCACGAGCTTCTGCTTCAGCGCCGGCTTGTATTGATAGAGCGCCATCTCGTCGACATGCACCCACACATGGTGATGCAGATCGAGATGGAACATCAGAATGTAAGGATGCACGGGAACGCGCTTGAACAGCCCCTCGGGGATGTGCTGCTGCAATTCCGCGAGCTCGTCCTCGACATTGAAGCGATTGCTCTTGGACGCTTTGCGGATGAAATGGCCGAGCACGTCGCCGGGTGATTCCAGCGTCAGGCTGCGGGCCGCCAATATGGCTTCGTCATTGACGAGGCGGGCGTCGCCGCCGCTCGTCGACAGCACGACGACATCCTTGCGCGACCAGTCCATGTCGCGATGCGAGGCGTTGGGGTCCTCCGCGTGAAAGCCCGTGCCGCGGCCCGTGAACTGCTGACCATAGCGGCCGCGCCAGTCGAAATAGGTATCGGTCGCCGCGTCGAAAGCCTCGATCAGCTCCGGCGTCTCGCGCAAAAAGCCTTTGGCGGCGAGGATCTCGTTGATGGTGCGCCCGGCGACCTCCGCCGCCATGATGCGAATGGCGGTGGTGGTCAGCACGCCCTTGGCGTTGGATTTCAATTCGATCATCACCTTGCCGGCTTCGTCGTTCGACGCCGGCACATAGTCGAAGCGCGTGATGACATAGGGCAGCGGCTTGGAGGCGACGCTCGCCGTGAACAGCCAGCCGCGAATGGCGTTGGCGGTCAAATAGCGCACCATCGCCGGGAGCACTTGCTCGAGCTCATTGGGCTCGAAGCGCTTGCCGCCCGCCTTCAGCGCGTCGCGCAGCGTCGCGAGCTGCGCGGCCCGCGCCCGCATGTCCGGACCCGCCGCGCGATAGGCGTCCTCGAGGAAGGTCAATTCGTCGTCGGAGAGATGGACGAAGTCGATTTCGACCCTGTCGCCGAAGCGCAATTGCTCGGCGAGTCCGGCGCGGGCCGGAAAACGCTCCATCAGCGCTTCGACATATTGGCGTTCGATTTGAATATTCATCGCCGCTCTCGCCTGTCATCGGGATAGGGGGGAAGCGTCAGAATGCGCGTGTCCTCGACAGGCGCACCGACGGTGAAGTGGTAGACGTCCTGGAATTGCGTGTCGCCCAGCGGCAGGCCCAGGAGCTCATGGACCGTGTCGTCGAAGAAGCAGCCTATGCCGGTCCCGGCGACGCCGACCGCGGTCGCCCAGAGATAGAGCGCCTGGCCGATGAGCCCGGCCTCGAAATGCAGGCGGCGATAGGCGAAGGCGCCGTCCACCACGAGCCCGCGATCGAAATCGGCGATCATCGCGACGCTGAAGCAGCCCTTGCCGGAAATGGGCTGCAGACAGGCGAGCTTCGTCGCCTCTTTTTCGACGGAGCCCGCATAGAGCCGATAGAGCGGCAGCCCATCGAGATCGACGAGCGCCCATTCGAAATCCTTGCGCGCGGCTTCGCGCAGCCGCGCGGCGACATCGCTGTCGCGTTGCAGCGCATAGAGGCCGGGCTCCAGGCCATCGACGCGATGCACGAAGAGAATGAGCGTGATCGCCGCGCCCCAGGGGAAGGCGGAGAGCAGCGTGGATTCGCTCGGCAGAGTCGAGGCGATGAGCGCGGCGAAGGCCTGGCGCGAGATGGAGGTGGTTCCGTCCATCTTCTGCGCGCTGCGGCGCTTGCGCACGGCGGCGCCGATCGAGACGCCGTCTATCGCCGGCGCCGGCCATTGCGCGCGCGTCGGCGCCTGGGGCCTCGGCTGGCGCGGCTTGCGGCAGAATTGCCCGGCGAGATCGATGATCGGCCAGCCGTCGTGATCCTCGCTCAGCCGATTGGCTTGCCCGTGGAACTCCCGCGGCGCGTCGATCAGCGCGAAAAGGTCGAGCGGCGTCGCCGGCCCCGGCTCGGTCGCGATCCACATTAGCAGATCGGGGTGCTCGGGCTCGCGCCTGTGCCAGGCGTCCTCGCGATCGAGGCCGACGAGCGCGGCGATCTCGCCGTCGGAGGGCTCGGCCAGCGCCTGCGCGCGCCAGCCGAGCGCGGCCGCAGCCTGGGCGACGGCGCCGATTGCATGGCCGGCGTCGAGCTGGCAATAGCGATAGGCGCGCTCGCCATATTTCCAGGCCTCGCGCCAGGGAACCGAGGAAAGCGCCAGCAGAAAGCCGCCCTTGGGCAGCACGCGCTCGGCCGTATAGACCGCCCGCTCCTCGAGCGCATGCAGCAGCGGCGCATAATGATAGAGAGCGGCGGCGCCCGCGAGGCCCGCGACCGCGTCGAGCAGCACATAGGATTCGGTCGGATGCAGATTGCCGGAGGAGGGATTGTTGCGCAGCGCCCAGGTCGAGCCCTCATAGCTCTTCCAGGCGCTGATGCCGAAGGCGAGCTCCAGGAACAGCCCCAGCGCCCGAAGATCGAGCGCGGCCGGCTGCGCCGCCGGCCCGGGGAAGGCCGGGGTTTCGTCGATGAGCGGCAACGGCGTCTGCGTCACGCCCTCGAACAGGCGAAAGGGCGCGGGCTGCGACGTCCAATCGAGAAAGCCCGGACCCATCGCATAGCGGTTCGGCGCATGTTTAGTGCGCCGATGATAGCCGCGAATATCCGTCGGCATCGTGTCGCGGTCGTCGGAACTCATCTCGTCTCCCGCTCCGCCGCTCTTCAAACAGCGGGGAAGGTATGGATTTTGATTGTCGGTCCCCTCACGAGACCAACTCGGCGGAGCTCGCCCCGCGGCCTATAGGATTCAAGGATCGTGCCTTGTTCGCTGCGCCGCAAAAAAATGATCGACTCTAGCAAAATCAACACGTTGAAAAAATATAGCCGTATCGGACAGGGAACGGCTCGGGCAAAGGAGCCTCGCAATGTCGCAAATCGTCGAAGTCGCCGCCGTCGAGCATAGGCATTTTGGCGCATTGGTGACGATTCGGGTGGGCGAGCAGCCGGCGCGCCGGCTGACCCCGAACGAGGCCGGCATTCTCTCCCGCGCGCTGGCGGCCGTCGCCAATGGCGCGAGCGCCGAAAAGCAGATTTTCATGAGCCCGATCGCCAGCGATCACGAGTTCGAGGCCTTCGCCCAGGACGATGGCGTCGCCGTGAAGGCTCCCGGCTGCCCGGATATATTTCTGGATTGGACGCAGACTCGCGCTCTCGCCGAGGCGCTGGCGCGGCTGGCGGGCTGACGGTCCGACGGGCCTTCATGCGTCCTCATGCTTGCAACCAGAGGCGAAGGCGCGTATTTTCGCGGGCGGATCGGCAAAGCGCCGATGAGACCGAGGATGTTGGATTTGGCGGCAAGGGCCTCCATCACGAATGACGCGGCGCGCTCCTCGGCGCATGAGGCCGCGCGTCTGCTTTCGAGCCTGCTGCTTCTTAGTCGCCCCTGAACGCCCCCAGGGCCATCCGGCCCAGGCATTCAGGGGACTGCGACGAGAGACGAAACGAGAGCGCCCGCGCGACGGGCCCAGCAGTTCAGGACGAAACATCATGACCGACAAGACCTCTGACGCATCCAACGCCGATCGCGTCGTCATTTTCGACACCACTCTGCGCGACGGCGAACAATCGCCCGGCGCCTCCATGAACTTCGAGGAGAAGCTCGAGGTCGCCGACATATTGGACGAACTGGGCGTCGACATTATCGAGGCCGGCTTTCCCGTCGCCAGCCAGGGCGATTTCGACTCGGTGCTGGAGATCGCCAAGCGCGTGAAGAACGCGACCATCGCCGGCCTCGCCCGCGCCGCCGCCAAGGATATCGACCGCTGCGCCGAGGCGCTGCGCCACGCCCGCAATCCGCGCATCCATACCTTCATCTCGACCTCTCCGGTCCATATGAGATACAAGCTCCAGATGGAGCCGGAAAAAGTATTGGAGATGATCGCCTCCTCCGTGTCTCGCGCGCGAAATCATGTCGCGGACGTCGAATGGTCGGCCGAGGACGGCACGCGCACCGAGCATGATTTCCTGTGCCGCTGCGTGGAGACGGCGATCGACGCCGGCGCGACGACGATCAACATCCCCGATACGGTCGGCTATTCCACGCCGCAGGAATATGAGGCGCTGTTCCGCATGGTGCGCGAGCGCGTGCCGAACGCCGACAAGGCGATCTTCTCGGTCCATTGCCATGACGATCTCGGCCTCGCCGTCGCCAATTCGCTGGCCGGCGTGCGCGGCGGCGCGCGGCAGATCGAATGCACCATCAACGGCATAGGCGAGCGCGCCGGCAACGCCGCGCTGGAAGAGGTAGTGATGGCGATGCGCACGCGTCCCGACGCGCTGCCCTATCACACCAATATAGACGCCAAGCTGCTGACGCGCGCGTCGAAGCTCGTGTCCGCCGTGACCTCCTTCCCGGTGCAATATAATAAGGCCATCGTCGGCCGGAACGCCTTCGCGCATGAGAGCGGCATCCATCAGGACGGCATGCTCAAGAACGCGCATACGTACGAAATCATGACGCCGGAGAGCGTCGGCGTGTCCAAGACCTCGCTGGTCATGGGCAAGCATTCCGGCCGCCACGCTTTCAAGGAGAAGCTCAAAGAGCTGGGCTATGAGCTGGGCGAGAATGCGCTGGAGGACGCCTTCAAGCGCTTCAAGGATTTGGCCGATCGCAAGAAGCTCGTCTATGACGAGGACATCGTCGCTCTGGTCGACGACGAGATCGTGACCGCCAACGACCATATAAAGGTCGCGGCGCTCACCGTCATCGCCGGCACGGGCGGACCGCAGACGGCGGCGCTGACGCTGGACATAGATGGCGAGAAGAAGACGCATCAGGCGACCGGCAATGGTCCCGTCGACGCGATCTTCAACGCCATAAAGGCGCTCGCCCCGCATGAGGCGGCGCTCGAATTGTTCCAGGTCCATGCCGTAACGGAAGGCACGGATGCTCAAGCGGAAGTCTCCGTGCGCCTCTCGGAGAATGGCAAATCCGTTACGGGCCGCGGCGCCGATCCGGACACGCTGGTCGCTTCGGCGCGCGCCTATGTGGCGGCGCTCAACAAATTGATGGTCAAGCGCGGCAAGACCAAGCCCGAGGCGATGAAGGCGGGCTGAGCCCCGCATTTTCGGCGGGGGCGCGACGTCGCGTCCCCGCTTCGTCTTTGCTCGCCGGCCTGAAATTCTCTAGAAGGATTTGCCGCGGGCGCGACGCGGTCATTGCGAGGAGCGGAGCGACGAAGCAATCCAGAGCCTTCCCCATGGCTCTGGATTGCTTCGCCTCGTTCGCAATGATGCAACGACCGGCGTCCATATTCTTTATCTGACCCCACCAGCGAAGGAAGCGCGACAATGCCATCGCTCGACAGTTTCAAAGCCCTCGAGACGCTCGAGGTCGGAGACGATTCCTATCATTTCTTCTCGCTGAAGGCGGCGGAGGCCAATGGCCTCGAGGGCGTGTCGCGCCTGCCCTATTCCCTTCGCGTGCTGCTGGAGAATCTGCTGCGCCACGAGGACGGCCGCTCCGTCACCAAGGAGCATATCGAAGGCTTCGCCAAATGGCTGACCGAGAAGGGCAAGGCCGAGCGTGAGATCGCCTTCCGCCCCGCGCGCGTGCTGATGCAGGACTTCACCGGCGTGCCGGCCGTCGTCGATCTCGCGGCGATGCGCGACGCTTTTGTCGCGCTCGGCGGCGATCCGCAGAAGATCAATCCTCTGGTCCCCGTCGATCTCGTCATCGATCATTCCGTCATCGTCGACGAATTCGGCACGAAGAAAGCGCTCGACGCCAATGTCGAGCTCGAATATGAGCGCAATGGCGAGCGCTATCGCTTCCTGAAATGGGGTCAATCCTCCTTCGACAATTTCCGCGTCGTGCCGCCCGGCACTGGCATTTGCCATCAGGTCAATCTCGAATATCTCGCCCAGACCGTCTGGACGAAAAAGGAGAAGACCCGCAACGCCGACGGTAAGAAGGAGACGATCGAATACGCCTATCCCGACACTCTGGTCGGCACCGATTCGCATACGACCATGGTGAACGGCCTCGCCGTGCTCGGCTGGGGCGTCGGCGGTATCGAAGCGGAGGCCGCCATGCTCGGCCAGCCACTATCCATGCTCATTCCCGAGGTCGTCGGCTTCGAGCTGACGGCCGAGCCGAAAGAGGGCGTCACCGCCACCGATATCGTGCTCACCGTCACGCAAATGCTGCGCAAAAAGGGCGTCGTCGGCAAATTCGTCGAATTCTACGGCAAGGGGCTCGAGCATCTCTCGCTCGCCGATCGCGCGACCATCGCCAATATGGCGCCGGAATATGGCGCGACCTGCGGCTTCTTCCCCGTCGACGCCGAGACGCTCGACTATTTGAAAATGTCCGGCCGCTCCAATTCGCGCATCGATCTCGTCGAGGCCTACGCCAAGGCGCAGGGCCTCTTCCGCGAGGCCGACACGCCGGATCCCGAATTCACCGACACCATCTCGCTCGATCTGTCGACCGTCGTTCCGTCCCTCGCCGGACCGAAGCGCCCAGAGGGCCGCGTCGCGCTCGAGGATGTGGGAACGGCTTTCGCCGCCGCGCTCGCGAGCGAATATAAGAAGCCGGGCGATGTGACGCAGCGCTTCTCGGTGGAGGACGCGAATTACGATCTCGGCCATGGCGACGTCGTCATCGCCGCCATCACGTCATGCACCAACACCTCTAACCCCAGCGTGCTGATCGGTGCCGGCCTGCTCGCCGCCAACGCCGTCGATCGCGGCCTCAAGGTGAAGCCCTGGGTGAAGACCTCGCTCGCGCCGGGAAGCCGCGTCGTCGCCGAATATCTCGACAAGGCCGGCTTGCAGAAGGACTTGGACAAGCTCGGCTTCAATCTCGTGGGCTTCGGCTGCACGACCTGCATCGGCAATTCCGGCCCGCTGCCGCCCGCCGTCTCCAAGGCGATCAACGACCATGACATTGTCGCGGCGGCGGTGCTGTCCGGCAATCGCAATTTCGAGGGCCGCGTCAATCCCGACGTGCAGGCGAATTATCTCGCCTCGCCGCCGCTCGTCGTTGCTTTTGCCCTCGCCGGCTCGGTCGCCAAGGATCTGACCAAGGAGCCGCTCGGCCATGACAAGAAGGGCGAGCCGGTCTTCCTGCGCGACATCTGGCCGAGCAACGCCGACATTCAGAAATATATCCGCAAGAATGTCACGCGCTCGCTGTTCCGCGACACTTACGAGGATGTGTTCGAGGGCGACAAGCATTGGCGCAAGGTCGACGCCCCCTCGGGCGAGACCTACAAATGGTCGGGCGGCTCCACCTATGTGCGCAATCCGCCCTATTTCGAGGGGCTGACCAAAGAGCCCAAGCCCATTCAGGACATTGTCGACGCGCGCATTCTGGCGCTGTTCGGCGACAAGATCACCACCGACCACATCTCGCCGGCGGGCTCGATCAAAGCCGCCTCGCCCGCGGGACGCTGGCTCACCGAGCGTCAGGTCGCGCCGGCGGATTTCAACCAATATGGCACGCGCCGCGGCAATCACGAGGTGATGATGCGCGGCACATTCGCCAATATCCGCATCAAGAACCATATTCTGCGTGATGAGGCGGGCAATACGCCGGAGGGGGGCGCCACCAAGCATTTCCCCGATGGCGAGACGCTCTCCATCTATGACGCCGCCGCCAAATATGCCGAGGAGAGCGCGCCGCTGGTCGTTTTCGCCGGGGCGGAATATGGCAATGGCTCCTCGCGCGACTGGGCGGCCAAGGGCACGATGCTGCTCGGCGTGCGCGCCGTCATCGCGCAGAGCTTCGAGCGCATCCACCGCTCCAATCTCGTCGGCATGGGCATTCTGCCTTTGACCTTCGAGGCGGGGACGAGCTGGGCCTCGCTCGGCCTCACCGGAGCGGAGAAGGTGACGATTCGCGGCCTCGCCGGCGACACGCTGACGCCGCGCCAGACGCTGCACGCCGAGATCGTCTATGCGGACGGCAAGGTGACGAGCGTCCCGCTGCTGGCGCGCATCGACACGCTCGACGAGCTCGAATATTTCAAGAATGGCGGCATCTTGCCTTACGTGCTGCGCCAGCTCGCCGGCTGAAAAGGCGGCATCTCGACGTTCTCTCCTTCTCCCACTCGTGGGAGAAGGCAGCCCTCGCGTCAGCGAGGGTCGGATGAGGGCTCGAAGGACTGCTGCGCGATCCGGAATGGCGCGAAGGCTGCGACGGGCCCTCATCCGACCCGGCTGCGCCGGGCCACCTTCTCCCGCCGAGCGGGAGAAGGGAGCGCCCTTCCCGATAGATGAGCTGAATTCATTCATCATCTTACGGCAAAGCTTTTGACATACCGCCCGATCGGCTCCATGAGATGAATAATTCTCATCCATAGGAGGCGGCGATGCGGGCTCTGCCCTCGCTTGTGTCCTTGCGCGCGTTCGAGGCGGCCGCACGGCGGGAGAGCTTCAAGCTCGCAGCGGCCGAGCTCGGCGTGACGCCGACGGCGATCAGCCATCAGATCAAGAGCCTCGAGACGGAGGTCGGCATGCGGCTGTTCACGCGCAAGGCGCGTGAGATCGCGCTGACGCCGGACGGGCTGGCGCTCTATCTCGATCTGCGCGTCGCATTCGATTCCATGGCGGAGTCCATCGCTCGCCTGCGCCGGACGCCAAATCGCAAGCAGGCTGCGACGCTCTCCGCCACGGTCGCCTTCACCTCACGCGCGCTGGCCCCGCGCGCCGAATCCTTCCGGGGCCGCAATCCCGGCTGGGACTTGCGGCTGCACGCCTCCGACCGCCCCGCCGATCTGCGCGCCGGCGAGGCGGACGCCGCGATCCGTTGCGGCGCCGGCCATTATTCCGGCCAGGTGGCGACGCCGCTCTTCACCGATCGTTACGCGCCGGTCTGCAGCCCGCGCCTCGACATACGCCGTCCCAAGCATCTCGCCGGAACGGTGCTCATCCATCGCGAATGGGGCCCGCACGCCAATGGGCCGCGCCTGCCGAGCTGGCGCCGCTGGGCGGATGAGCGCGGCGCCAAGAGCTTCGACCCGGAGGCCGGCGTCATCGCCGCGGATGAGGAGAGCGCCATCCGCGCCGCCATCGCCGGACAGGGCGTGGCGCTGGCGAGCCTGACGCTCGTCGCCGCGGAGCTCGACGCCGGGGCGCTGGTGCAGCCCTTCGGCCCCGTGCTCGACGGGTTGCAATATGACTTCGTCCATCCGCTCGGCGCGGACGACCGACCGGCGGTCGCCGCGCTGAAGGACTGGGTCATCGCCGAATTCGCGACCCAGCCGTCCAGCGTCTCCGCCGGCTGAAGCGAGCGCGGGACGCCTTGACATTGACTCTCCGGAGACGCGCCGTGCGTTCCGGCTTCGGTCAATTGCCGAAGGGGCTCGTCATCGGCGCCGATTGCCAGCTCTTCACGCTGGTGACGGAGCGATAGCGGTGGCCCGGCGCATAGGCGAGCGCATGGGCGCGATGCGACCCATGCAGGCTGGCGACATTGGGCCGATGCGACTTATGCGCCGCATAGCGCGTGGGCGACGAGCCGGTGATCGAGATATGCGCGCCCTCTTCCTGCA
Source organism: Methylosinus sp. is20ea (assembly GCF_059718135.1). Taxonomy (NCBI): domain Bacteria; kingdom Pseudomonadati; phylum Pseudomonadota; class Alphaproteobacteria; order Hyphomicrobiales; family Methylocystaceae; genus Methylosinus; species Methylosinus sp. is20ea. The sequence goes on from NZ_AP046088.1 coordinate 1,792,957, forward strand.
CCAGCTTGTAGAGCGTCGCCGCATTGGCCGGCGAGATGCGCACGCAGCCATGCGAGGCCGGACGGCCCAGCGCGCCAGTCGCATAAGTGCCATGGATCGCATAGCCGCCGTTGAAGAAGATCGAATGCGGCATGGGCGACATGTGATATTTGCGCGAATAGTGCATTTTCTGCAGGCCGGTGGGCGAATATGTGCCGCGCGGCGTCACATAGCCCGCGCGGGCCGTCGAGACCGGCCAGCTATAGGAGCCCTTGGAGGACTCGACCTGCATTCTCTGGGTCGAGAGATCGATATGGATTTGCACGGTCGCCTGCGCCGCTCCGATCGATGCGATCATCGCAGCGAGAACGAGCACGAGGGCTTTGAAACAACGCATCACAAACACTCCCCGCGAACACGAGACACACGCCGCACAGTTAGAGCGACATAAATCCTGTCTCCTACGTAGGGGCAATCTATATCCGACGGTAAGGTTGACATGAAAGCGGAAAAACGAGGCGAATCGAATCACCTCTTCTTCTCCTTGCCGCGCGGACTGGCGAAAAGACCGAAAAGCGACCAGAATCTGTCCGATTCTCGCTCGCCGTCACTCGCAACGCCACGAAGGCCGCAGACATGATCCCTTTGAGATCGGCCGCATTCGCGCTCTGGCTCGCCGCGATCGCCCCGGCTTTCGCGCAGGACAAGGGGACGCTGGACCCCAGGCCCTTGCCGCCGCTCACCCATCCCGATGATCCGTCGACGCCGGCCAAGGAGCTTTTCGGCCGCGCGACCAGCCCCGCCCCGCTCGATCCCGATCCGATCGGCTTCTACTCGCACGGCTGTCTCGCTGGCGCCGAGCCGCTGCCGGTCGACGGGCCGAATTGGCAGATCATGCGGTTGTCGCGCAATCGCTTCTGGGGCTATCCGTCGCTCATCGCCTTTTTAAAGCGCCTCGCGCCTGCGGCGTCGCAGGCCTCCGGCTGGCCGGGCCTGCTCATCGGCGATATTTCACAGCCGCGCGGCGGCCCCATGCTCACCGGCCACGCCTCGCATCAGATCGGCCTGGACGCCGACATATGGCTCACGCCGATGCCGCAGCGGGAATTGTCCCGCGCCGAGCGGGAGGAGATGTCGGCCACCGATATGGTGCGCGAGGATCGGCTCGATATCGATCCGAGCGTGTGGACCGAGGGCCATCTCGCGGTTCTGCGCACGGCGGCGCGGGCGCCGGAGGTGCAGCGCATCTTCGTCAACGCCGCCATCAAAAGGGCGCTGTGCCGGCAGGCGACGGGCGACCGCTCCTGGCTCGCCAAGGTGCGCCCCATGTTCGGGCACAATTATCATTTTCACATCAGGCTCTACTGCCCGCGCGGCGCGGAGGGATGCAAGGATCAGGACCCCGTGCCGCCGGGCGACGGCTGCGATTCATCCCTGGCCTGGTGGTTCACCGACGAGGCGCTGCATCCGAAGAAATCGACCAAGACCTGGCCGCCCATGACCATGTCCAAGCTCCCCGCCGAGTGCCGCGAAGTGTTGAAGGCGAAATAGATGAATTGAATTCAGCCTGGATTCGCGCCCGGATCGACGCCGAGCCCGACGGGGCAGGCGACGCCGGTGCCGCCGAGCCCGCAATAGCCGTCCGGATTCTTGGCCAGATATTGCTGGTGGTAGTCCTCGGCGTAATAGAAGTGCGGGGCCGGCGCGATCTGCGTCGTGATCGGCCCGAAGCCCCGCGCCGCGAGCGCCTCGCCATAGGCGCGCTTGGAAGCCTCGGCGAGCCGCAGCTGTTCGTCGGAATAGCAGAAGATCGCCGAGCGATATTGTGTGCCGATATCATTGCCCTGCCGGTTGCCCTGGGTCGGGTCGTGGCTCTCCCAGAAGACGCGAAGCAGCTCCTCGAAGGAGATTTTCGCCGGATCGAAGACGACGAGCACCACTTCCGCATGGAAGGTGCGGCCGGTGCAGACGTCCTTGTAAGTGGGGTTTTCCGTGGTCCCGCCGGCATAGCCGACAGCGGTCGTATAGACGCTCTCGCCGAGCTTCCAGAAGCGCCGCTCCGCGCCCCAGAAACATCCGAGCCCGAAGACGGCCTGTTCCAGCCCCGGCGGGAAGGGGCCGTGGATCGGATGGTGATTGACGAAGTGATCGCTCATATCGGTCGACCTTTCGCGAGAGTCTTTGACACGTTTCCAACGCCGAACCTGTGTCCACTTCGGCCGGAAACGCTCTGGAGCGATCCGAATTCGCTCCGAATGGAAAGCCGGACTCGCTTCGGATCTCATTGGATCGCAAACGGGTCCGAGCGCCGAGACCCCCGATATGGCCCCAGGGCGCCGGCGGCGAAAGGGGGCGGTCAGCGCAAGGGATAGTCGATCGGCCGGCGGCGCTTGCGGCTCAATGCAATGAGCAGGCCGCCGAGGCCGGTGAGCGTGAGGCTCAGCGGCGCGAGCAGCAAAGTGAAGATAACCGAGCCCCAGATTTGCGGGGCTTTCTGCTCGATGGCGATACGAAAGGCCTTCATCTGAGCCGGCAGAAGATCGGCGGCGCCCTCGCTCAGCGGCGTGACATGGAGCCCGTCGCCGGCGAGCGAGCGCGTGCCATCGACGATCAGGGCCGCGAATCCACCGGCCAGGAGGATGAGACCGAGAAAACGGATGAGCAATCTCAGCATGACGGTTTTCGAGCCCGATGCGGGGGCTCATGAATAGAATGAGCGGGGCCGTCTGTCCACGGCGGGGCGCTACGGGGCGTCGAGCGGCGCCTAGAGTGTGGACGCGTTACGGAATGATTTGCACTCTGGCGGCTTGTGAATATAGTGCGCGCCGATCCAGCGCCGAATCTGAGCCGGCCAGGGTTTGCGGAGGGGTGGCCGAGTGGTTGAAGGCGCACGCCTGGAAAGTGTGTATACGGGAAACCGTATCGCGGGTTCGAATCCCGCCCCCTCCGCCAGTTTCTGATCCCCCGGAAAAGCTGGAATCCCGCCGCGGCGCGCGACCCGATTGTAATCGGGTTTGTAATCATGCGCCAGCGCCCCATTCGCGACCGCGGTCTCACCCGGCGCGGCGAATCATTCGTCTTCCAGATCCGACTGCCCCGCGACCTCTATCCGGATTCGTCCCTTGCTCCGATTCGCGTCACACTCGGGGACGTGCCGATTCGCGAGGCGCGCCGCAGGGCGCGGCGCCTCGCCGGCGCGGCCGAGTTTCTGTTCGCCCTCTCGCGTGGCCGTAAAATGGATTTTTTCGATTCGATCGTCTCCCCCAACGGCCTCGTTCCGCGCGACATCATGGCGTCTCTGCTGCGCGGCCTGGACGCAGTCGCCTGCAACGAGACGGCCGATCTCGACGTCGCGCGGGCGATGGTCGAGGCGGGACTCGGCGGACTTCTCGCGCTCGGCGTCGACCGGGACGCCGGCAGCGCTCTGGTCGCCGCGGACGGGGACCGGCTCGAAAATTATTATCAGCGGGTCATCGCCGACGAGGCGACCGGCCGCGCCCATCTCGGGCTGCCGCCGCCGTCTTCGGACCGCACCCTGGAGGCTCAGCTCGCCGAGATGCGCGTGGAACAGCAGGCCAGCAGGTCGCTGCTCGAGAATCTCGCGAAATCCATCGCGCCGAAGGTCGGCCCTTTGTTCAGCGAAGCGTCGAAAGCCTATTGCGCTGGCATTGCCGCAGCCAAGGGCGAAGGGGATAAAGAAATTCAATACCTTCGTCACCGCACGGAGATATTCATAAGGCTTTGTGGCGATAGGCCGGTCACCGAGTACACGCAAGACGACCTTCAGTTTTTCGTGAACGAGGTCAGCAGACTGCCGCCCAATTTCTCGAAAACCGACGCTGATTACGACGTCAGCAAGGTCTTGGATTATATCGCCGCGGCCAAGGAGACCGGCGGGGTCGGCATCGCACGCAATACCCTCGTCAACAACTATCTCGGCCGGGTTAAGACGATAATTCGAGCGGGTTGCGTGAGCGTCAAAGCTCGATACGAGCTCTCGGATGCGCGCATCAAGGTCCCCAAATACGTGCCGCCCCCGAAGGTGAAGCTGCTGCCTGACGACCTCATGCTCAACCGCCTTTTCCGCGCAGGAATCGAAACGGGAAATTTTGTCGGGGCTTTCCTACCTCTGCTCGGTTATCTCACCGGGCGTCGGCTCTCCCTGCTCGCCTATCTCCGGCGTGAAGATATCTGGAAATACTATGGGGTCTGGATCGCAATTCCGCGCCCTGTCGTGTTCGAAGATGGTGAATGGAAACATGCGCCGCTGAAAACCGACGAGTCCTTGAGTTACTTTGTGCTGCATAATTTCGTGGAGGAAATCGGTCTGATCGATTTTCTCAAGCAGAAAGGTGAAGGGTATATCTTCGAGGAGCTGCACAGCGGCAGGATCAAGGACCCCGGCGACGCCGCTCAAAAGAGGACGACGGCTCTGTTCGACCGCGGCGAGATCGACAGGAAAAGAGTCAAGACATTCCATGCGTTGCGCGATCTTCGGATCGACGAGTGCCGGGACTTGCAAATCCCGGCGCGTACGATTCGCATACAAGTCGGCCACGAACTGCTCGATATCCATGACAATTACGGCTCGAAAGGACTGCGTCCTCGAGAATTGGTCACCCTCTCGTCGGCGCCCCTGTCGAAATCCATCGACTGGTCGATCTATAGAGACTTGGACTTCGAAGCCCTGTGGAAGCACCGCGTCAAACCTGGGCGACGGCCCAAGAAGCGATGATCGGTCCCGCTGTTCGACGGTGTCGTGATGTCATGACATCGCAATGCATGAAATTCGCGACTTGGCCGCATCAACGTCAGCCATGTGCGTCTCCGCGATCACAGCCTCTGTCCTCGTCTTAACTTCGTGGTTCCGGCGGCGCCGCTCACCGCCGCGACGATCTTTGTCCGACCCGAGCCGTCCAGCTTTGCCTCGGTCATAACGCCGACTTGGCTGTGAAGCTTCGTCTCACTTCCACGTTCGCGAAAAGCCGCCCTTCGCGGAACCCTCTCATTGGGTCAAAGAGCGCGAGCGAGAGACGAAATGGCACCGTGATGTCACGACGTCATTACGTACCGAAGCGAGGCGGCTCGACATTACGAGTGGCGGAAAGGCCTCGTTTGTGTACCGCCCCTGGCCACGACATCGATTCCGACAAAGCAGTCTTCGACATGCGCAACTCAAGCATTTTCGGGCGGTTGCTGCGTGCTGAGCTGCGGCTTCGGCGTCGCCGAAAAAAGCGAAGCTAGCGTTAACTTTCGTTTCGACGAATTGCTCCCCGCATCGCATATGACCCTACGCCTGCCGCGCAAGTCGATCCACATAGTTCGCATCATCCGGCGCGATTATTGTGGTTGCGAGAGAAAACTTCAATCGATGTTGACCACAGGCGGCGCGGTCGAGGTCCCGGACGGATAGCTCGCCAGATCGGTGTGTGCTTTGCGCCTTCCCCCTGCTCGAACGGTTAAGTTCCTCGGACGGCTATCATGCGTCTTATTGTTGAGACGTCGTGATGTCGTGACGTCGACGATGGCCCGACACTGGACCGGCTATCAAACGGCGAGCGCGTGTCGACAACGCGGATAGGCAAGGCAAAGCGGCACGCCGATATCGGCGCGTCACGAGTTCTCATGAGTTCTCGAGCCCACGACTGTCGACAATGCCGATCGCCCGGGAGTTTTCGAACAAAAACCTCACACCGTGCTCTTCGAGCGTTTGGCGAAGCTGGGCCAGCGTTCGATCGTGAGGCAGCCGCGCCCCACGTTCATAGTCCGCGATCGCTCGACGGCCGACGCCGGCCGATTTCGCCAAGTCGTCTTGCGAAATTTCTAGCCAGGCCCTGGCTGCACGTAGTTGTTGCGGTGAGATTTGCCGTTCGGGCACAGGCACGCTCCCTTTTATTTACCATACAATAATACAGAATGTCCCACTTGCTCGACAATCCGCAGCGTCCGCTTCAAAAGAACACCGTGCTCCACACCGCAGAATCGCACTCGATCGGCGGGTTTCTGTCTTCGACGCAGATCGTACGTCCGCTGATCTTCGTGCCAACGATCACGATCGGGGCCCCTTCACAGATCGACGCATTGCTCGTAGCCGATTTCTTGCAGCGGCCCGGCTCCTACGTGTTCTTCAATCGTCCTTCGAACTTAGGCGGGGAGCGTCCGACGGTCAGGATTGGCGAGGGTCTCAACGTCGCACGTCGCCTGGACGGAAAGCGAGAGTCCTGGCTCGACACCTACGATCTCGCAATTCTCGTCACATGCGAGCATGGACAATTCGACAAGACCTGCGCTGAGGTGCTGGAACATAGGCTCACCGCGATCATCGAGGGAAATCGATCCGCGACTGTCGATCGAGACGCCGCGCCGAAATTGCGGCGCCTCGACTCCGCGAGAGACGCGGCGATGGATTTTCTGATCGGCGTCGTTCGACAGGAGCTCGCGCAGCGTGGGATCGATTTGTTGACCAACGACGCCGAATCCGTCCGAGGCTCGTCCAAGGTGTCTCCTCTTTTTCCGGAGCAGTCGCGAAGCGACGTAGAGGCCACGCCGGACTTCGACGTGTCATCTCACAGAGAACATCATCGTCACGATGACGATCAGGACGACGCAGGGTCGCTCTGTCGTGCGGGGGAGCAATTCACTCTGCATTACGAGGGGCTTGCCGGGCGCCTGCGTCGAACGGACGACGGGTTCCTGATCGAACAGGGAACGGAGGTCTCGCCTTCCGAGGCGCCCTGCCTGGCGTTGTCGGCTCGGAAGCAGCGCGCGGAGCTGGTCCGACAGGGGGTCCTCACGACTGCCACCGATCGTCGCGATCGTTGGCGCGTCGCACGGCCGTGTGTAGCGAATTCTCTCACCGAGGCGGCGCGCATCGTCACCGGCTCCACGAAATCCGCGAGCCGGGTTTGGCGGCCGTCCGAGCCTTCCACGATCATGCGCCACATCGAGGCCAGCATCTCTGCGCGCGCAGTCGTCTCTCATCAATGAATGAAGTCGCGCTTCGTCATTTACGCGCCATGGCAGACCATCGAGCCCCAGTCCTATGCCAGTGAACGGAACACGATGTAACGGATTTGTCCTTCTCTGAAACGTTTTTGTCCGCAGACAAATCCGTTTCACAAGCGGATTTATTCGTTACATTCGCGAGGCGGCCGCCGCTAAATCCGGCGACGGCGAGACGAGGGGCAATGGACATCCTAGTCGGTCAGTAGCATATCAATGGCGCTGACCATGGCCTTAGCTGTATGGCGCTCCCGTTTGAAACTTTCTACGTTCAGCTCGATGCTCCTGTCGACACGGAGGAGCAACGCAATGGCCGGACAATTCATTCACATCGAGACCTATGGAAGATCGCCGCGGGTCGATGCGCCCAAATGGGCTACTATAAGCGGCATCCTGTCGGAGGCCGGTCGAGTGGCGGGCGCGGTGGGGCACATCGCGACGCCCGTGCCGCCGACGATTCTGTACGGCGTCGCGCCGGAATCCCTCCTTGATGAAGCCGAACGGCTCGCTCGCACAGCGGTCGACGCGAAGGGACGGAGGCTTCGATGCGACGGCGCGGTCCTTATCGCCGGCGTCGCCAGTTATCCGGCGAGCGTCGAGGAACTGCACATCGATCCTGTCGCGAAAGATGCCTATTATCTGTGGCGCTCCGAAACCATAAAGTGGCTGAAATCGACATTCGGCGTATCGTTGCGTTCCGTCGTCGAACACGAGGACGAGGCTCGGCCGCATCTCCACTTCATTATCTTGCCCTTGCTCGCTCCAAACAACACTTTGAATTGGTCTGGCGCCCATCCTGGCCTCGCCGCCAAGCGGAGCGCTGCGCAGGCGGACAAGGACAAGAAATTGCAAGAGCAAGCCTATCGCGAGGCGATGCGTCAGTTCCAGGACGCGTATTACAATGCTGTCAGTGACTTCTTCGGGCATGAGCGTTTTGGCCCCCAGCGCGCCCGTGTGTCTCGAATGGAGAGACATGCGCAGATCGAGTTGGAAGCCGAGCGCGCGCTCATGCTGCACGAAGTCCAGACCGCGGAACACGAGGCCTTGCTGAACGCCGTTTACCAGGGACGCGAAAGAGTTCGGGAGGAGATGAGGGCGATGCAGAATGCGCTTGATCAGGTGCGCCGCGACCTCGAACACGAGCGCGCGCGTGCCGAGCGAGCTGAAGACGAGAATGAGCGCCTGCGCTCGATGCTTGGGGAGATCGGAGGCTTCGATCTTTCGATGTGACGACAATAGGGAATGAACTTAGCGCAGCGCGACGCGGGCCGTGAATGCAGAGCGACAATTATGGAGACCGCTTACCGACAATTAGACTAACCATCTCTGCCCTGCGTCAAGTAGAGATCAGGATCGCTATCTGTATAGTTGTCGTTTTGCAAGAGGGTATTGTAGCGACAATTACGTTAATTGACGCTGGCTGTTTATGGCTTTGGTGAGGGTAATTGCCGTTGGCGGTTCGATGGGCGGCGATTACCGGGAGTGAGGTGATGTGTTTCTATGGCAAGCTCAGGCCGATGGCGGCGGTTCCTCGCTTTCAGCTCTGCGGGCTCGGGAGCGGCCGGCGCGGTTCTTGAAACGCCAGCTTTCGTTGCCGGTCTCGACGATGTCGCAATGGTGAGTGAGGCGATCGAGCAGAGCGCTGGTCATTTTCGCATCGCCGAACACGCTGGGCCATTCGCCAAAAGCGAGATTGGTGGTGACGATGATCGAGGTTCGTTCGTAGAGCCGGCTGATCAGATGGAAGAGCAATTGTCCGCCGGACTGCGCGAAGGGCAGGTAGCCGAGCTCATCGAGTTATGTGGTGCTAAACATAACTCGATGAGCTCGGCTACCTGCCGTTCAGCGGCTCCGGCGGGGCGCTGCTGTTCCATCTGCCGAGCAAGCTCTACGAGCGAACCAGCGTCATCATCACGACGAATCTCAGCTTCGGCGAATGGGCCGCCGTCTTCGGGGACGCCAAGATGACGACGGCTCTGCTCGATCGTCTCACTCACCGCTGCCATATCCTCGAAACCGGGAACGACAGCTTCCGATTCAAGGACAGCTCGGCGAAGGCGGACAAACCAGCAAAGGAGAAGACCAAAACTTGACGACCGACTGACCCGCAAGCCATCTTCAACCCGGGTCATGTATGGATGCCCCCGTTCGCGCAAGTGGTCTTTGATCGGCGCCGGCGTGCGATCGGGTGCGGTCATGTATCAGGCCTTTGCTTGCGGCCGGATGCGGACCGCTGGCCGGTATGGAGATGCGCGGACCTAGTGCAGATCAGTTCTGCGAGCTTTGAAGCTCGATGACTCGCATGCTTTTCCAGGCCCGCCCTGACCGATCGCTTTGCCCTTACCGTTCACTGACCTCCTCGCACGCCGACGCGCCCGGACCGGATCGTTGCCGATCAGGCCGGAACGGGGTCTGCTTGTCTGTAATCCTCATTCCTGGTCAGCATGGCCCAGACCGCCCGCGCCATCTTGTTGGCCAACGCGATCGCCACCAGTTTGCGTGGCTTGCGCGCCAGCATGCGGGCCAGCCAGCTTCCCTCGGCGCCCCCCTTGCGGCAGGCCCAACGCACCACGGCCATGGCGCCGGTGATCAGAAGCCGCCTTATGTCGCGCTGGCCCATTTTGGAGATGCCGCCGAGAACCGGCTTGCCGCCGCTGGAGTGCTGCCTCGGCACGAGGCCCACCCAGGCGGCAAAGTCCCTTCCTCTCTTAAAGGCCGTCATCGCCGGAGCGAAGGTTTCGATCGCCATCGCAGACACCGGCCCGATCCCAGGCATGGTCATCAGCCGCGATGTCGTGGCTGCATGAGCGGCTTCGCTTTTCAACGTCTTTTCCAGGGTCCCGATCCTGGCCGACAGGAGATCTATCTGTTCGAGGTAAAGCCGCGCCGTCTCGACCACCACAACATCGAGACCGTTCGCCTCGTCTTCGACGACGTCGGCAAGCGCCGTGACGTTGGCGACGCCCTGCGCCGCGATAACGCCATGCTCGGCCAGATGAGCCCGTAGGGCGTTGATCAGCTGCGTACGCTGACGCACGAACAGGTCGCGCGTTCGAAAGACCATCGCTCCGGCCTGCTGCCGGATGGTCTTGGCGGCGACGAACCGCATGGTCGGTCGCACCGCCGCCTCCGCGATCGCCTCCGCGTCGGCAGCGTCGTTCTTCTGGCGCTTGACGAACGGCTTGACGTAGATCGGAGGAATCAGTCGAACCGAGTGCCCCAGCGCATCGATCTCGCGCGCCCAATAGTGCGCCGTCGCACAGGCTTCCATCGCCACGATACAACGCGGCACAGTGCCCAGAAATGCCAGAAGCTGGCCTCGCGTCACCTTCCTCCGAAAGCCGATACTGCCGTCGGCCCGCGCTCCGTGGAGCTGGAAAACCCGCTTTGCCAGATCAAGTCCGATGATGCTAATCTCAGTCATGGATGCAATCTCCTTACTGTGACGTTTGAACAAACATCACATTGGCACATCACAATGCCGTCGGAGGGGGCATCCACTCCATCAGTTCTCAACGGAAATCCTGGGTCAAATCTCGACGGAAATCGACACCCTGGGTAAGGTCACTGGATGTCCCGCCGCGCCCGCCCCCAATACCGCCTCGGCCTCGAATGGATTTCGGGCGTCGCGTTTCCAAACACGCTGACCCGGCCGGTTCGGCTTGCACAGGGGTTCACTTCCGTTCGGTGCTGCGGTTCGCCTCGGGCTTCTTCCCCACACGGCCTCACGGCGCCAGCACCCCGCCTCGCGACAAGAATGCTGCATGCAGTTGCCTCCGACTCGCGGTTGCTACCATCTCGCCCCGCAAAGGACTTTCACCTCCAATCCAGTGCCCATGCCAGGCACACGCAGTCGGGGCTTCGCCCCTCCTTTCAAGCGGCGCTCGCGGACGCCCTAACCGGCCAAGATAATTGTCGCAGAACCGGCCAACTTAATCGTCGCTGCGCACGTGAAGCTCGAAACCGCCGGCTGCGTGCCGTAGATGGCGCTTTCGGCAGGGTCACACTGTTCCCACGTCCCTCCCCTTTCAGGGATGAAAGCTTCATCAGCTCGGCAGGTGCCGTCGCGGGAGTGGTTGGAATTGGGGTGGCGTAGTCTCCGGGGTGCCGAACCCGACTGATTCCAGCGTTGGAGCGCTGGAAAGGAGACCACGCCATGACGAAGGATACCACGAAGACGGCGGCTGTCGCCGCCGACATCATGCTTTTCGACAATTGGTTCGACCCGATCGAGGACGGCGTTCGGGAGCGCGTGCGCGGCTTCATCGAGACGATGCTGGAAGAGGAATTGGAGAGCGCGCTGTCGCGGCCACGCTACGCACGCCGCAAAGCGAGCCCGGACGAAGAGGCCTCCACGCCGATCGTCGGCTGCCGGCATGGCCATCGCAACCGCGCGCTGACGGGCACGTTCGGAAAGACGGAGATCGCCGTGCCGCGAGCCCGCATCCAGGACGAGAACGGCAAGACCAGCGAGTGGAAGAGCGCATCGCTACGGGCCTATCACCGCCGCACCAAAGCCGCCGACGCCTTGATAGCCGGCGCCTATCTCGCCGGGACCAACACGCGCCGCGTGCGCCGCGCGTTGAATGCTGTTTTCGCCGGGGCGGTCGGAAAGGATGTGGTCAGCCGCGCCTGGCGCAAAGTGAAGGGCGATTGGGAGGCCTGGAACCAGCGTTTGCTCGGCGAAGAGCCGATCGTCCGGCTCATTCTCGACGGCACGGTCGTGCGCGTCCGCCTCGACAAGAAGGCGACGTCGATCTCGCTTCTGGTCGCGCTCGGCGTGCGGCAGGACGGGCAGAAGGTGTTGCTCGCGATCAAGAACATGGGCGGGGAGAGCGAGGCCGCTTGGCGGGCGCTGCTCGACGATCTCGTGAAACGCGGCATGCAGACGCCGGAGCTGGTCATCGTCGACGGCGCGCCCGGCCTCGAGAAGGCGCTGGCGGCCTTGTGGTCCGATATAGCGGTTCGGCGCTGCACGGTGCACAAGCATCGAAATCTTCTCGCTCACGCGCCGGAGCGGCTACATGAGGAAATATCGAACGACTACAAAGATATGATCTACGCCGACAGCAAGCAGGACGTCGAAGCGAGGCGTAAGGCGTTCATTCGTAAATGGCGGTTGAAGCACAAGCCCGTCGCCGACAGCCTGGAGGAGGCGGGCGACAAGCTCCTCACCTTCACGCGCTTTCCGCCGAGCCAATGGAAGTCGATCCGCACCTCGAATGCGATCGAGCGATTGCACGAGGAGTTCAAGCGACGGATCAAGACGCAGACCGTGCTGCCGAGCGCGGACACCGCCGCCATGTTGTTCTGGGCGCTGCTGGCGTCAGGTCAGATCACCATGCGAAAGGTCGCCGGTTGGCAGAGCCTCACCGAGCGGCCCTCCGATCAGCCCATTGATCTTGCCGCTTGATCGGATATCCTCGTTTGCCTCGGAGCTGCGTCAGCCAATTTCAACACAATCCACGACGGCACCGCTCGGCAAATCTTGCTAGGCTCTCGGCTTGACGCTATTTCGGGTAAGGGCCCGCCGGTATGGTCATCCTGTTGTCGAGCTGGGTGTTGGCTCGTCCCAACCGCGAGCAGATCGCCGTCAGCCCTTCGCTCATGGGCGGTAGCTTGGTCGATGATGAGGTCGATCCAACGAGGTATCTTACGCATCAACGCCGTGGACGCGACCCGGTAGAGATGATGACGGGATCCTCGAAGCCTGCCCTGACTGGTTCGAGTATCTCCTCGCATAGTTGAGCGAGAGCTGTCCAGGTCTCTGGTTCGACCGGCGTGTTTTCGACGCGGGTTCGCCCGCGTATCGCCCGCTTCGACAAGGTCGACGACCGAGAACCGAGAAGTTCGCGTTCAACATCTACGATCGCGTTATATTCCCCCATCGTCATATATAAATGTCTTCTCCGGTGAATTCGTTGCCGATGATCTCTTTTATAAGAATGTCCGCAGCAATTCGTGCATGGCCCACATCGTTGAAACGACCAAATCCGATCCGCACGCATTCCGACGACTCTTTGGCGCTCAACCCAAGCGCGCTCAGCACATGTGACGGCTCTGGAATTCCTGACGAGCATGCCGCTCCGGTAGAGATAGCGAGCATCGGTTGCATGTTGGTGGTGAGATGATCGGCGTCGATACCCGAGATGCGAATATTGAGGTGTCCGGGGTGACGCGGTTCCTCGCCATTGATCGCGATATCAGCGATCTTTGTACGCATGGCTTCGATGAATGCGAGCCTGCACTCGGCTAGTCGCACTCCATCCTTATCGAAGCGTTTTTGCATGATGCGCGCAGCTTCGCCGAAGCCGACGCAGAGAGGGGTTGGTAAGGTCCCTGACCGGAGTCCGCCTTCTTGGCCGCCACCATGGATGATCGGACGAAGTCGGCGTCTGATCGAATGGGAGACGAACAGGGCTCCGATACCCTTCGGCCCATACATTTTGTGGGAGGACAGGCTCAGCATGTCGACGCCAAGCGCCTCGACGTTTATTGGGACGCCCGTCGGAGCCTGCGCGGCGTCGCAGTGGAGCGCCGCTCCGACAGCTCTGCACAGATCGCCGACTTTCGCCACGGGCTGAACGGTTCCGATTTCGTTGTTGACCAACATCACGGAGACGAGTGCGGTTTCGCCGTCGATGAGCGTGGCGATGGCCTCGAGGTCGACGTGTCCCGACGGGAGTACGGGTGCCTTGCGGACCTCGTATCCGTTCCTCTCCAACTGCCGGGCCGATTCAAGGACACATTTGTGCTCGATGGCGCTCACCACGATGTTCCGTCTCGCACCTGCGGCATGTTGAAGCAGTCCGAGAATCGCGAGATTGTTCGCCTCCGTTGCCCCCGACGTGAAGACGATCTCCTCGGCGGTCGCGCCGATCAGGTCAGCAAGGCTTTGACGTGCCACCGTCACCGCGTCGTCGGCCCGCCAACCATAGGCGTGTTTCGAAGAATGCGGATTTCCGAACTCTTCGGTCCAATAGCGCGCCATCGCCTCTATGACTTCCGGGTCCGTAGGGGTTGATGCCTGATGATCGAGATAGATGGAATTGGTCGTCATCGGTGGTTCCGCCAATTCAGAAAATGAGAATTTGGAGACTGGCGATATCCGCCAGTCCCGTTGATTTTTTCCTATTCGCACTTTACCCTGAGCTGGAGAAACCGGCCAGTGGGAATTCGGAATTTGAAAAGCCTCATCGAGATCAAAGAATTAAGACTTCAATTTGCAGGCCATGAAACGTTTACTTTGCGTTATGGTTGGCTAAAGAAGGGAGCTGATGCTGTCATCGAAGCAAATTATATTCAGAACTATGATGCTAATTCTGTTTTTTACGACGACAAATCAATCGCAGAGTTTGGCGTTGGCAAGAACATGGTTCAATCTATTCGCCATTGGGGTTTGGCGACTGGAGTTCTTCGTTACGAACCATTGCCGGCAGGTGGTCAGCGCTTGGATGTCACCCCGCTGGGACGACTCATTTTCGGGGAGCAGGGCGACCCCTATCTCGAACATCCCGGGTCGCTTTGGCTTCTCCATTGGCATCTCGCGGCGATGCCGGGGCGCGCCACGACATGGTATTGGGCGTTCAACGAATTGAACGAGCCGAGCTTTGACCGCGATCTGCTTGTTTCTAGACTCATGCAGCGCATCGTGTCGCTCCGCGAATCCGGACGTTTAAAGGAGTCTCGGCTTTCCGAGACGACGGTCCGCCGCGACGTGGAGTGCTTCGTCAGGACTTATCTTGTCAGGTCGCTCACCGGCAAGGGGCTACACGAAGAGAACCTTGAGTCTCCGATCTCCGAATTGTCGCTCATCAAGCCGATGGGGATTGGCGGCGGGTTCCAGTTCCGACGTGGCCCCAAGCCGACGTTGCCGGACGAGGTGTTCCTGTGCGGGCTCGTCGGGTTCTGGCGCGAACTCTACCCGACACGGCGCGAGTTCTCCGTCGAGTCGCTGACCCACGATCCCGGCTCGCCCGGCAGGGTTTTCCTCCTTGACGAGGAGTCTGTCGCCGAACGTCTCGCCAACATGGCGGACCTGACCAAAGGCGCAATCCGATGGGACGAAAGCACCGGCCTGCGGCAGATTTACGCGCACGATTTGACGTCGATCGATCTGATTCAACACGTCCGCAATCTGTTCAAGGCAGCGTTGCACAAGAGAGCCGCCTAATGACGTCGCTATCCAGCAAGGTTCGTGTTGCCCGTCGCTTCCAGAAGGCGATCCGCGTCGATGCCGATATGTCTGACATCGGTGCCTTGGAAGGCTATGTCTGTCCTCCGTCGGCGACGCACATCCTGAGGCAGATGGCCGCGCAGGTCTCCGGGACCGGCCAAGGCGCATTCACGTGGACCGGCCCCTACGGCGGTGGTAAGTCGTCGCTTGCGCTGGTGATTGCCTCGCTGATCGGCAGCGACGACCGTCGACGGAGCATCGCCCGCACGGTGGTCGGGGCGAAGAACGCGGATTACATCCAGAAGCATCTTGGTTCCGGTCGGTTGGTCCTCCCTGTGATCGGGCGTCGCGCCGATCCGGAGGCGGTGATCCTCGAAGCCGTAGAGGCGCTCCCTGCGAAAGCAAAGCGCCGGCGTGGCGACGGGTCTGCGCTTTCAATACTTGGCGCCATCGCTGATGGTTCCCCGGACGGTCTTCTCATCATCATCGACGAGATGGGCAAGTTCTTGGAGAACGTCGCCAATGGCGGCGGCGATGTCTACTTCTTCCAGCAACTTGCGGAGGAGGCTTCGCGTTCGAATGGCAAGCTCCTCGTCGTAGGCATCCTCCATCAGGCCTTTGATGACTATGCCCATCGGCTCTCTCGCGAAGCGCGGAACGAATGGCTGAAGGTTCAGGGACGATTCGCGGACATCCCGCTGAACATCGCCGCGGAGGAGCAGATCGAACTGATCTCGCGAGCGATCGAGGCGAAGTGTGACAAGCCTGACTCGCGCGCAGCCAAAGAGTTGGCTACGGCGATGAACCGG
This sequence comes from Methylosinus sp. is20ea, assembly GCF_059718135.1. NCBI lineage: Bacteria > Pseudomonadati > Pseudomonadota > Alphaproteobacteria > Hyphomicrobiales > Methylocystaceae > Methylosinus > Methylosinus sp. is20ea. Next base: position 1,808,923 of record NZ_AP046088.1, read on the forward strand.
GCCGACGCGGAGGCCTTTGCCCTGAAACTGAGCGACTGCTGGCCGCTCGATCCTGCCGTAGCATGCTTGCTAGGCCCGCTGTCCCGCCGTCGTTTCGGCCAGAGCCAGCGCAGCATCTTCGGCTTCCTCAACTCGGCTGAACCGATGGGGTTCCAGTCGTTTCTGGCCGAAGCCAAAATCGGTGACGACGCCGTCTACGGACTTCCCAGGCTTTGGGACTATCTGCGGGCCAACCTCGAACCTTCGATCCTCGCATCGCCGGACGGGCACCGATGGGCGCTCGCCGTGGACGCGCTGGAACGGTGCGAGGCGCGAGGTGGCGACGCCGAACACATCGACGTCGTCAAAGTAGTTGCCCTGATGGACCTGTTCAAGGAGCGCTCTGGCCTGTCCGCATCGCAGGATGTGCTGAAGGTCTGCCTGCCGTCGATCAAGCCCGCTCGGATGAAGGAGGTGCTTGCGCACTTAGTTGAATGGTCAGTGGTGATCCATAAGAGGCATCTGGGCGCCTTCGCCATCTATGCTGGCAGCGATTTCGATATTGAATCGGCTGTACTCGAAGCCCGCCAGAAAATGACGGGCCTCGATTTCGCGCGGCTCAAGTCGGTCGCGATGTTGCAGCCCATACTCGCAAAGAGATTCTATCACAAGACCGGCGCCCTCATCTGGTTTGACGTCGACGTCGCACCGCTTTCGAGCGGGGTGGAGATGATGCGCGGCTACAGGCCGGCGAATGGGTCGGCGGGCCTTTTCCTCCTGTTGGTCGGAACCGAGGGGGAGAACGACAAGACGGCGCGTAGGATTGCCGGGATGGCCGCCGAAGCGGCGAAGGACTTTCCGGCGGCCGTGGGACGATCGCACGACAACTATTCAATCCGCGAGGCGGCAACCGAGTTGCTCGCGCTCGAAGCCGTTCGGGCTGGTCGGTCCGAACTGAACGGCGACGCCGTCGCACGCCGGGAAGTCGATGCCCGTATTGCGAGGTCGGCTGCCGACCTTGAGGACAAGCTTCGCGAGGCGTTCGCCGACGCTTCGTGGGTCGCCAACGTCAAGGACGCTGACGACAAGCCCATCCGCGCCGCTAGCGAGAACGGATCGGTCACCCTAAATCTGCTGGCCACCAAATTGGCCGACGCCTTCTTTCACAAGATTCCCCACATCCAGAACGAACTTCTCAACAGAATCAAGCCGTCAAGCAACGCGAACGCCGCGCAGAAGCTGCTTTTGCGATCCATGGTCGAGCGTCCCTCGGAGCCTAGGCTCGGGATCGTCGGGTTCCCGGCTGAGGGCGGTCTGTATGCGGCTCTAATCGAGCGTACGGGGCTGCATGTTCCTGATCCAGGCCGCCCCGGCGTATTCCACTTCGTTTCGCCGGATCCAGCTAATCCGAGTCGGCTGCATGGACTTTGGGCATCGGCGGAGGAACTCTTCGCGAATGCTGGTTCGACGCAGGTGTCGATGGCCGACGTGTTCGACGCTTGGCGCGCCGCTCCTTATGGAGTTCGCGACGGACTTCTGCCCGTCCTCGGCATGGCGTTCATTCTCTCTCACCTCAGCAAGCTGTCGATCTATCTCGACGGGATCTACCAGGTGAAGTTGTCGACGATGCTGATTGATAGGCTGGCGCAGGACTTCGGGTCGGTCCGGCTGCGCAGGAACGACCTGTCGGATGTTCAAAGAATGGCGCTCATCAGACTCACCGAGATCGTCGCGAAGCATGGCGGCTTCGGCCCAGAAGTCACGTGTCCGACGGCGCTCGACACCGCCAAGGGTCTCGTAAGGCTAGTCAACGAGCTTCCGACGTGGGTAATTCGGACGACCAGCCTGGCGGTGACTGCGACACAGGTTCGCAATCTCGCCAAGACGGCGAACGATCCGGACAAGTTCCTGCTCGATGATCTCCCGTCCGTCATGGGTGACGCGAAGGACGACGACGGCACGCGGCTCGCTGGGCTCGTTAACGAGGGCCTGGAATCCCTACTTGCCGCCTATCCGGCTTTGCTGGATGGCCTTGAGACCGTGATGCTTCAGGAGCTTCGGGTCAGGGGCCGGTCGCAGGAAGCTTTGGACGACCTCCGGGAACGCGCAGGTGTCATCAAGGGGCTGACAGGCAACTACCGGCTGGACGCCTTCGCGACGCGCCTCGCGACTTATGAATTCGCTCGCGAGCGGATCGAGGGGATTGAGGGAATCGCTTCGCTCGCCGCCGGCAAGCCGTCGCGCGACTGGGTGGACCGGGATGTCGACCATGCGCGGATCGAATTGGCCGCACTGGCTCAGGAGTTCGTCAAGGCCGAGGGGTTCGCTCACGTCAAGGGACGGGAAGACCATCGGGTAAATCTGGCTATCTATACCTCGGACTGGCGCAAGGACGCGCCGGTGAAAGCGGAGTTCGACGTCACTTCGTCGGACGACGGCAAGATCGCCGCGCTCGTCGAACAGGTCGAGGCCCTGTTTCGCCGCGAGAATGTCGAACGGGATGTCGCGCTTGCAGTCATCGCCGAACTTGGCGCCGTAGTGGCCCGCGAACCGGAGACGACGCCGAAGACGACGAAAAGGAAGATCGTATGACAGAGCGGCACGTTCTCGGCCTGTCGGGCGGTCGCGACAGCGCCGCTCTGGCGGTGTACATGCGGCAGAACCACCCGGAGATCGACGCGGAGTATTTCTTCACCGACACCGGCAAGGAATTGCCGGAGGTATACACCTTCCTCGGCCGTCTCGAAGGGTTTCTCGGCAAGCCGATCCTCCGCCTGAATCCGGATCGCGATTTCGACTTCTGGCTGACTCAGTACAAGAGCTTCCTGCCGTCGCCGAAGACGCGCTGGTGCACCCGGCAATTGAAGATTCGGCCCTTCGAAGAATGGGTGCGTCCGGCCTTGGCCAAGGGCGACGTGATCACTAGCTACGTCGCCATCCGGTCGGACGAGGATTACCGCGAAGGCTACACCTCGACGAACGCTAACCTGAAAGTCCGGCTGCCGTTCCGCGAGTTCGGCATCGATAAGGCTGGCGTCATTGAAATCCTTGAGGCGTCAGGGGTTGGGCTGCCAGACTATTACCGCTGGCGCTCGCGTAGCGGCTGTACCTTCTGTTTCTACCAGCAGAAGATCGAATGGGTGCGGCTGATGGAGGAGCATCCTGATGCCTTCGAAGACGCCAAGGCATACGAGAAGAACGCCTTGGAGCATGGCTCACCGTTCACTTGGTCGCAGGGCGAATCCTTGATTGAACTCTCGGCGCCGGAGCGGATCGCCGAGATACACGCGGATCACGACAAACGCGTGGAGCGGTTGCGTAACCGACGGAAGGTAAACCCGCTTCGGTCGGACAACGAGATGTTGGACATGGACGAGCTTTACGGGCAGGCGAAGGTCTGCATCGCCTGCCACAAATGACGAATGCGAGTCTTGAGATTATTGGATTGTAGCGCCGACTGCCGCTCATTCACCCGATGACATGGACGAGCTTGGTTCGTTCGGCTTCGGGCATTATGTGCGTGCCAGTTGGGTTGTAGCATCGCATCCAATTCTTGATTGTAGCCCAAGTGTCGGTCGGGGATTTTGGCAGCGAGTCGCCATACTCCTGCGCCAACCATGCCGCTGCTCCCGAATCGGCGAAGCCATCGTCCGGAAGCGCTTCAACAAGCCTTTCGTAGAATGGAGAGGACATGAATATCCCCTTCACCATTTTGTGGAACAGGTCCCTAGGAAGCCCTCGGGGCACAGCCAGAATTTCGAGGTCGCGTCTTGCGTCATTGACTACGCTTCGCGTCACACTAGCAACATCTCCGCTCGCTTGTACGTCCCAAAGGATTTCAGGGCGAAAACATGCCGGTATCCAAGGATCGGATGCGGACTGCGTTTCGGCGTCAAGAAGTTGCGTTGCCTGTTCCGCAGGTGCGATTGATTCTGCCGCTGACCGGACGCTTTCCGCGATTTCCATCGTCAATGGATAAGACGTTACCATGATCGCGGATTCGACCTCATGGACGCGCTCGTGTGCGACCGGCATTTCGAGGAGCAACTCAAGATTGGGCTTGGAACTCCACCCCAGTGCACGACCGGAAATGTTCGCCGACCCGATCATCGCTCTCTGATCGACGCGATACAGTTTCGCGTGCAACACGGGCTGTGCCAGCAGTTTGGCGCCGTCTCGCGCCAAAACATACTCGACTATCTCAAAATCAGTCACCCCGGCAGCCAGATCGACGGGCAAAAATCGCACGACTACGGTGAGCGGCACGCCCGGTGGGATCGCTTCCACTAGACGCCTAAGCGCACCGATTTTGATGAACGGCGCCACAAGAATAACGTCCGTTTGGGCACCTTTGCAGAGGGTAATCAATTCTTCGCCAAAGCGCACGGCGATCAATCCTCGTCTGACAGGAAGAAACGGGCCATGCGACCCCAGTCTTGTCGGACGTCGTCGAGACGCCGTCTTTCCTTGTCGTTGCTTTCCTGTTCGAACCTCGCCCAAGCGGCGAACATCAGGCGAAGCGTTGAAAGAGCGATGTCCAATCTCTCTTCAGGGGTAGTTTCAGGAATGATCTCGTCGGGGTTCAGCGTCTCGTACAACTTTTCATAAAACGGATGATCTCGGTTGATGATGACCTCTGCGATTCCACCCGGCTTCTCCTCCACCTTGAAGAACGCATGGCCGTCCAGATCGGCCGTCAGGAAAATGAGCCGCAATTTCCTTTCCCAAACGGCCTTTACAATGTCTTTTGCGACCTGTTCCGAGTACATTTTCTTGCCTACGAGATCGAACTCCAACTCCTTGGCTTCAGGTGTCCCGAAACTTTGCTCATCGTGAGGGGTCGGGTGGTCCTTCGCCCGCTCGTTTATCTTCTCGGTCGCGACTTCCTCTACGGTCGGTGCCTCGTGCCGCTTTTCTCTCTCTCGCCGACCTTTGTTCTGGTTTTGAACCGCCTCCCGAAGTTTTCTTAGTTGACGCCCAATGTATTCGGCGACGTCAAGAAGTATGCCGCGAGGATCGTGCTCGGACCGGAGCCGGTCGATTACTTGGCTGCTGGTCGTCTCGCCTTCATCGGCAAGAGCAACCCATTGCAGTTGGGCGAACTGAGACCACAGTGTTGCAGCCTGCTTGTTGATCGTGACGCCGAAGAACTCGTCCAATTCGGGTGAGAATTCGACTTCGCAGCCCCACCAGCGCTCGCGCGGATCGTATCCGATCGCCCAATTCTTATCCAGCTCAAGTTCGCGGTCGGCGCGCATCAGGGATACACCGATGTTCTTTCCCGCATGTCGACCGTAGGGTGTGTTTCCTCTCTCCTGACCTTCCTTGGTTACAGTTTCCTGTCTCGCGAAGGAAAAGCGCACAAAAATGGGATGAGTTTCGTTTTCGTTCAATGTGACCGTGAACTCTTCGTCCTCGCTGCCCCATTTCTCGAACATTGGTTCGCGGTCGAACGGTGCGGGTGTCGACGATGGCGCCAGCAGGTACATCGGATCATTGACCTTCGCGTACTCGTCGAAAACGCACGCGTCGTCCTCATAAACGAGCATTCGGATCTGAGCTTTCCCGCTAGCGATGTAGCGCCGATAGATTCGACCAACCACTTCTTCGGTATGCGCCAGAGTCGCTTTTGCCTGTTTCCAAGACAGACGAGAGTCGTCGAGGGACGACCATAGGACGAGAGTGCCGCTATCCCCTGGTGCATGTTTCACGCGATTCCGCCATTCGACCGGGATCCGTTTCGGTATCGGTTCCGGGACGACTGCTTGTGTACCGGCGACGATCTCCTCCAAATCCAGATAGGTCCACAGGGCATTTGTCACCCCGTCCTTCCAGCTCCACACTTCGACACGTCTTGCCTGTGAGAACGACGCGTTGGGCAAACCCATGCCGAACCGCCCGATCCCGGACCGATCGTCGAGATGGGTTCCGTTGCCAAACATCAGCGCCGCGCGAAGAACTTCGCCGTCCATCCCCCAGCCGTTGTCGAACACGGCGACTTGGGAAAGGCGCTTCCGAATGCGCTGCTCGACCAACTGCCTTTCTTCGATGCCGATCACCTCTATTTCAGAGGCTTCTGCTTGTATGGAGTTGTCGATGAGCTCTGCAAGCGCGTACGCGGTGTTCTTGTAGCCGCTGTCGCGCATCGCCTTGGCCAGAAGATCCTCCGAGAAGATCCGACCACCCCTGTCAATTGGACGACCCATCCCAAACATCCTCCCAGTTTCGAAATGCCTCTTCGATCATGCCGAAGCCGGGCAGCTCAGTATCCACGACCGTAACGATCTCGGCTTCGGCGTTTCCGCCGGCCCTCAGTCCCCGAAGCGCCCGTCCCACCATCTGGCTGTAAAGCACGAGCGAGAGGGTTGGTCGAGCGATCACTGCGGCGCTTGTTCTCGGCGCGTCAAACCCGGCGGTGAGGACGCCATAATTGCAAAGAATCACTGGCTCTGTACTGTCGCTTTTATACAGGTTGATCGCTCGTTGTCGTTCGGAAGATTCGGTTTCCGCCGAGACGCACAGGCTAACATGGTTCTGGACGTTCAGAACCGCGCTGATCGCTTTGGCGGAACCCACCGACGGCGCGAATACAATCACTCGCTTGTGTCGCGAAATGAGTTCGTTGACGCACTCGACGATCTTCAGATTTCTGACCGGAGCGTTGCCCAGACGATCAAGCACGGCCTCAGGCACCTCGAAACGATCGGCGAGCGCCCTCTGTTCTTCCGCCGATAGCGTGAGTCCGGGCTCGGCGTTCAAGAGCTTGAACATCGGCCGCGCAAGATACCCCTCGTCGATGAGATACGACACGGGGTTCGCGTATCCCTCGATTTCCAACGATACTTTTTGCCCGTGGAAAACCTCGGATAATTCCCGGTCAACAGCGACGTCGGCCCATGTTCTCCCCGGCGTAGCTGTCAATCCGAGCAGACGATTGTCGCGCCTCTTGGACCACAGGCTGGAAATAAGATCGTGATACGTCGGGGCTGTCGCGACATGCGCTTCGTCGATAATGGTGAGGTGCGCTCGGTCGGCAAGTCGGAGAAAGTCGTTGAATCTGGCTTGCTTGAAAAAGTGCAGCTTCTGGAGGCCGGCAACGATGAGCCCGTCTTTGACGTTCAGGGGATCCGCGTCGTAATCGCCCCAAAATCGGGCCAGACCGGCGGGACGGTTCCCGAGCAGAGACCATGATTTCTCGAATTCTGTCGCCGCCTGTTCGAGCAACTCTCTGCTTTGAGCGAGCCATACGACAACCGAAGGGGCATAGGCGTGGAGGTGTTGCGCGATAAGGTGCATCGCGGTTCGCGTCTTTCCGCCACCTGTCGGCATGTGAAGGACGACCGTGTGCGGCGCGGCTTCCAGCTTCTTCCAAGCCTCGTTCGCCAAGCGCGTTTGGTGATTGAACAGGCCATATCGCGGAATAATTGTCGTCGCCGAGGGGGGCGCGACGAGAGCCGTCCGAATCTCCGGCTCTATTCCGAAGAACTCCAGCAAAGCTTCCATTTGTGGCTTAGTCAGCATGCCCGCGGAAAGGCTTCGCGCAGTGGAGTTCTCGGGCAGGTCCATTCTCCGGGCGACTTCCTGTCGCTTGGCAACCGGCAGCAATTCGATCAGTATTTCCCTGCTGTCGGGCGCCTTCAATATCTCGATCGGATCGAGGAGACGGCCGGCCAGATTCCTGAGGGGACCGCCTTCCATCATGCGAGGATCGACGAGTTTTAGTAGATCCAAAATCTGCGGGTCGAAGAGCGATCTGACCTTCTCGTCGGGGATGGCCGAAAAGTGGCGCTTGAATGAAAGGCCTGGCCCGATCGGCGGAGCCATTATCGTGCCTCCGACGCGGTGGTAGACCTAGGATCGGGTATAGTCAGGTTCGAAAATCCCTCGAACTGGTAGACGGCGTCAGGTGCTCGTAGGAAAATGTCTTGGCGGTCGTCGCATTCGACTTGATGCGAGCGAGGCACAATGATCTCCGTTCCATGGAAGAGGGGATAGAATGGATAAACTTATCCTTAATGACTCATGGAAACTGGATTCTGTCAAGGACCAGCAAAGGCGTCGACCGTTGGCGCGGAATCTGGGCGATGACACGCCTCGGTCTGGCGCATGAGGGCAAGCGAGAGTTAGCTGATGGCTGACGGAGTTGGCAAGCGCGTCAGAGCGTCCATCTACGTGCACAGGAGCGCGGTCGGGCTTCTGTCGCGAAAACACGCGAATGGGTTCGCGCAGGCCGAGGCATCTGTAGGCGACGCCGACTGGAACGTAGTCAAGGTGGCCAATGACGCGGTCTCGTTCCTGCTCTATGAGCCGTTCGACACTATTGCGTTCCCTGCGCTCATCGCTTCAGTGAAGGTCGACCTCGGCTCAGGCGCCGTAACGCGAACCGATTATAGTGGGCGCGCCAATCCCCCGATCCTGCATCGCAAGGAACTGCTGCTGCCGCCTGACGACCCAGATCTACCCCGTTTCCGCGCGCTGACGGCCGCGGCCGAGGAGCACGGGCTGTTCCGCGACGCGCACAGGATCGGCACCCGCAAGGCCTGGGAGGCCAGGATCGCCGAGGCGGGCCTCGTCCTGCGTGGCCATAGGCTTCTGGCCGCAGGCGAGGAGCACATCGACATCTCGCGCCACCGGACCGCGATCGTGCGCGGCGATCTGTCGCAGCCGATGCAGGTCATGCTTCGGCTCGGGGTGGTCGCAACGGACCGCTCGGTTTTCGATTACGGCTGCGGCCAGGGCGAGGACGTCGCGGCGCTAACTGCCAAGGGTTATGAGGCGTTCGGCTGGGATCCGCACCACGCCGTCGAGGGGCAACGCCGTCCGGCGGATGTCGTGAATCTGGGCTTCGTCCTCAATGTGATCGAGGACCAGAGAGAGCGGGTCGAGACGCTCAGGGCGGCGTGGGGATTCGCGAAGAAGGCGCTATGCATCGCGGTTATGGTGCAGGGCCGGGCCGTAACGACGGGGCAGAAGCCGCATCGGGACGGCTTTCTCACCTCCCGTGGCACGTTCCAGAAGTACTTCACCCAGCAGGAGCTTCGCGACTTTGTCGGGTCGGCGATCGGCCAGCAACCGCTCAGCGTGGCTCAGGGCATCGTCGCCGTGTTCAAGGACAAGGACTTGGAGCAGGAGGTGCTGCTGCGGCATCGGTCGCGCGCGTTCCTCGCCCGCGCCATTCCGCGTCCGCCGAGGCGCGAGCGGATTTTTGTCGCCCGCGCCGGGCTGCGCGAGCGCCTGGCTCCGGTGCTCGAATCCCTCCGGGAACTGGCGGTGTCATTGGGTCGCCTGCCGGAACCGGATGAGGCGCCGCCCGAGGCGAACGCCAACTTGGCCGATCTCCGCGTCTCTTGGCCGCACGCATTGGACGCCCTGCGCGAAGATTTGGAGGCGGACGAGGAGTTCGTCGCCGCCGCCAGGATTCGCCGCGAAGACCTGCTCGTCCACTTCGCCCTGATGCAGTTCCCCGGTTCGCCGAAATACCGAAGTCTGCCGCAATCAATCCAGGTGGACATCAAGTCCTTCTTCGGAGCGAACGCCGCCGCGCAGGAAGAGGCTCGCCGTTTGCTCTTCGCGGCGGGCGACCGGGCGGGAGTGCGCTCGGACGTAGAAGCGGCGGTAGCCGCCGGCTTAGGCGGGATACGCCGCGAGCGAAACTTTCGCTTCTTGGCGTCCGCTCTTGCACGCCTGCCGGCCCGGCTGAGGGTGCTCGTCGGCTGCGCTGAGGTCCTCCAAGGCGGATTGGACGCGTGCGATTTCGTTGACGTCGATCTTGAGGTACCGCGTATCACCATGACCGTCTGCGACGACATCGAGCGGCCCGTGCCCTTCGTCGCCGAGCGCGTCAGGGTCGATCTCGGTCGGTTGAAGGTGTCGGTCGATCGACGCGATCCAGAGACGACGCCGGTCTATTTCAAGTCGCGATACCTCCCCTATGATCATCCAGGCCGGGACAGGCAAAAGAGGGTCGAGGCGGCGATGGCGGAGACGAAACTTTTCGGCGACGACGCCCGTGAGCCGGAATGGTCGAGTGTGAGGCCCCTGTTGGTTGGGATCGTCGAAGGCCTGTGAATCCTCGCTTGATGCCATCGTCGTTACCCCGTCTTCCGGACGATGACGTTGTTCCATTCGGCCTCGTTGGTGCCTTGCAGCTTCGATCTTGACCGCCAGGCATCCTCCACGACGAGGCCGTGGTCCCTGGCGAGCCGTCCGAGCGCATCGGCTGACATATCATGGAATAGCAGTCCATCGGCGGCCTTGCGGACGCGGGCGCCATCCTTGAAGCTCATGTACAGATAGCCGTCGCGCTTGAGGGCGTGGGACAGGCGCTCCATAGCGGCGTCGAGAAGTTTCTCGTCGAGGTGGACGAGGGACGCACAGGCCCAGATGCCGTCGTAGCAGGCGGCCTCCTCGACCTGCTCGGCACCGCACTGCACAACTTCGAGCCCCGAAATTCCGCGCAAATATGCGGCTAGTTTCGTGGACGGTTCGAGGGCTACGACGGAATATCCGCGCGACAAGAACGACTTTGAGTCGCGCCCAGAGCCGGCGCCAACGTCGAGGACGCGTGCATTGGCCGGCAGCCGGTTTGCGAAACGATCCAGCACGTCGGTCATGTCGAGATTTTCGGTCTTGGCCACGTACTCGCTCCACTTCTCGTCGTAGTAGGCGAGTGTCGTGTCGCGTTCATCCTTCCTGCGGCGCCAGATGCTAAACCCCGCCCAAGCCCCCAAGCCCAGGATCGTGAGCAGCAGCGGGAAAAGGCTGCTCCACGCCCAGCCGAACAGGAAAAATGGCGCGGACCATGCGGCGATAACGATGGTTCCCATCATGAACGCGTAGCCGAAAGCAATTGAGAAGCCGCCGAGCCATGGCAGCATCGACCTCGTAGGCCGACCGCCCTTCATCCCGAAGTCCGCGCTGAAAAGTCCCGCCTTCTCGATGTAGGATTCGATAACGTCGCGAAGTCGAATGCACGTAACTGCTACGAAAGCGTTCAAGACCGCGATGAGAGCCAGGAGGCCGACGGTTTCGGGCTGCTCCATCTTGAATACCGAAAGTGCCGTTAACAGGGCGCCGGTAAGGGTAGCCGACATGATCGGCTTCTTGTGCATTTCCTGCACAAGCGTGCGCAGTTGCGCGCAGTTCTGCTCGAAAACCGCCTTGTCCTTATCGAACGTGAGTCTCTTGTCTTCGTCAGCCATTAGAATCGCTCCGTTCACAAGCTTCCCGGGCGTTTGGACGCACGGCAAGCGACTATTTCATTCCGGCGGCTTATTTTGGCGGGACGCTTCCCGCTTGCTGTTTTGTGAAGCCGGGTACCGGGCTGCCCCTATCAGGCCAGGACCTTTGAGTTTGAGCAAGTGTTCGTTCGACGGGAACGCTTTCACTTAGCGCTTTTCGAGAGCAGCGTTCAGAAGCCAAAACGGCTTACGGGCCTTCCGCCGCCTGGAGCCCACGGCGGACGTTTACCGCCGAAGTTCAAAAACGGAGACGCTACAGATTTTTGATGTCATGTCGTCGCGACGTCATGACATCGAGGCATTGCGCCGAAGGGTTGCTCAATCAAAGTCGGTCTCCGTCGAGGGTAGGCGCCGTTTCCGCTTTCCCGCGCCGACGCGTTGGAGATATTCGGGAAACCATGGCGCCAGTTCAACCATTTTGCGTCTGCCCTGCCTCACCAGCAACTCATCGAGCGCCGTCATTATCAAGGCGTTGATCGACAGCCCTTTGATTTCGGCGATAGCCTCGAGTTCCGAAGCAACGCCTTCCGGCAGTCGAACAGTCCAACGTCGGAGTTGATCACGCGGCGTGGCGCCGCCAGCGTCGGCGTTCGACAAGATTCGCTCCAACGAGGAGGATGGCGGGAGGGAGTGCCCCAGGGACACGAACTTACGGTCATCCATCGGCGCGCTCCGCCAGCTGAAGAAACGCATCGTAGGCGGACCACACCTCCTCGGCGGCGAGCCGAGCGCCCTGCCCAGAATATTCTAACACCGAAAGACCTCGCGCCATCGCGTCTGGATGGGCGACGCGATCGGTGATGGCCGCATCGAGAACAGCGCCGGAAGCGCCATAGGCTTCCCGATAGTGGGCGGCGCGCTGAGTCGTCGCGGAATTCAGCCGGGTCATAAGAACGCTGTGAGGAATACGAAGATCCCTGAGGGCTCGCCGTATCGACAGTGACCCCCGTAGGTCGAGCACAGTCGGTTGCGCTGGGACAATGGCGAAATCGACGCGTCGCAACAGGTCCGTGACATCGGCTCCATCCCGGCCGGGCAGGTCGACGACGATCAGCGAGTAGCCTTTGCGTGACGCCCAGTCGAACGCTCGGTCGAATATACCCACCTCCACGGTTCTTGCGACGGGCGGCGCTCCATTTCGTAGGTCACTCCACGCAACAGCGGAGCGCTGGGAGACGTCGCAGTCGAAGATGATGACTTTCTGTCCAGATTGCTGGGCCGCGACGGCGAAATTTACGGCGGTCGTGGTTTTTCCGCAGCCGCCCTTCATGTTGGCGAACGCAACGACGAAGGGCAGCGTAGGGGTTTGGGAAATAGAGAGCGTGGGTTTTTTCGGCATGCTCGGACTCCGGTTCGAGATAAGCCGGTCGGCATGCATCGGGGGATTCGTCCGCGGAGCCATTGATGGCGACCGCGAAAAAATGTAATCCTGCGCGCAGCCTCACCGGTCGCGCGCCGGTTGGAAGCCCGCAAATCCGGGGATTTTGACGAAATCGGCGGAGTGTCCCGCCCCCTCCGCCAGTCAAACCACGCTCTGATAGTCATTGTAAAATCAATTGTTTAGGTGGTGGCGTTAAGGCCGCTATCCCCCAACTCTCCCCCAGAGCTATACCCCAAAATGGCCGCCACATGGCCCGCGCCGAGTCAGAGGACGATCTTGGGGCCGCTTATTGCCGCGCTCCGCAGAAAGTTGCGTATGTTGCCCGCTCATTCTGGGGCCGCGTCTCTTTCCGCCTGTTCGGCCGTCTCTGAGGACACCTGAACGGGCGCGCCGCTTTCCAATGCCTTCATCACTTCTTCCATGTGCTTCGGCGCAAGGTGGGTGACGTGCCCCTGAAAAATCCCACCAGCATCGATTAGAGTCCGACCGATTGCAGGACGGACACGATGAAGAAGAAACGGTTCACGGAAGAGCAGATCATCGGGATTTTGCGGGAGCAGGAAGCCGGCGCGAAGGCGGCGGACCTCGCTCGCAAATACGCGGTTTCGGAGACGACGCTCTACAATTGGAAGGCCAAATTCGGCGGGATGGACGTTTCCGAGGCCAAGCGGCTGAAGGCGCTGGAGGAGGAAAATGCCCGTCTGAAGAAACTCTTGGCCGATCAGATGCTCGACGCGGCGGCGCTTCGGGAGCTCTTGTCAAAAAAATGGTAGGGCCCGGCTCGAGCGCGAAGCCGTCGCGCACCTTCGGGCCGTCATGGGCCTGTCGGAACGTCGGGCCTGCCGGATTGTCGCCATCGATCGCAAGACGGCGCGCTACACGTCGACGCGCCCGGCCGACGCCGAGCTTCGAGCCGAGCTGCGCGATCTCGCCAACGCGCGTCGGCGCTTCGGCTACCGGCGACTGTTCGTCTTGCTCCGGCAGCAGGGCGAGCGTTCGGGCAAGAACCGCATCTATCGGCTCTACCGCGAGGAAGGGCTGACGGTGAGGAAGCGCCGCGCGCGCCGCCGCGCCGTGGGAACACGGGCGCCGATTCTCGTCGAGGCGAAGCCGAATGCCCGATGGTCTCTCGACTTCGTGCACGACCAGTTCGCCAGCGGCCGACGATTCCGCATCCTCAACATCGTCGACGACGTAACGCGCGAATGCCTGGCGGCGATCCCGGACACGTCGATCTCCGGCAAGCGGGTGGCGCGTGAGCTGTCCGCGCTGATCGAAAGGCGCGGCAAGCCCGGCATGATCGTTTCCGACAATGGGACGGAGTTCACCTCGAACGCCGTCCTGTCCTGGTCGGAGGAGAACAAGGTGGAGTGGCATTTCATCATGCCGGGTAAACCGATGCAGAACGGCTTCTGTGAGAGCTTCAACGGCCGCATGCGGGACGAGCTGCTCAACGAGACGCTGTTCTTCGGCCTCGACCACGCGAGAGAGAAGATCCGCTCTTGGATTCACGATTATAACCACCGGCGCCCGCACTCTTCCCTCGGCTATGCGACACCGGCGGACTATGCGGCCGCGCTCACCGCAACAGGCGATCGGCTGCGCAACCCGGACCAGCTCCGCCGATCGCCTGTTGCTCACCCTACGCCCGCGGGCGTATCTACCGCCGGGACTCAACTCGCCGCTGGATGAAACTTCGGGGGCACGTCATGGCGCACAAAGATTCATGGGACTCCCGCGCGAACGCTCGGAACAGAACGTCCGGCGTTCGGCGCCAATCAGCTATTGCGCCCCGTTCCCTCAGTCAGGGTCGATAATGGTCTCATGCTCCGTCAGCACGCCCAATTCGTGGGCATACCATTCGAGTCCGTCGATATCTTTCCAGCCATTCTTGACGATATTCGATTCGACTAGCAGGAAACATCCTAGCTGATCTCCCCGGTAATTGCGCACAACCGACATGCGCGCATACGGTCTCAGCTTTCGATTGATGCGCGCGAGGGCCGCGCGGAGCGGTACCGGCACGCGCTTTTTCGGCGCGACTTGGCGGGAGAGGTGTTCAAGCAGGAGAGAGTTGTCGCTATCACGCATGGCAAAGGGTTCCCTTGTTTGGGTTGTTCCACTTTGCGTTGATCGATCCGCTGGCCCGCTGGTGGTTGAAGGCGGGGGAGCGTGCGCATTGGATGCGCGACACTCGATTGCTATGCGCATCTGTGCCGCGCGTCAACCTGATCTTTGCTGGCGCGGCTCGCGCCCCGCCATTTCAGTTCGCCACGCTCTCCGGCTCAGCGGCGCCCAAAGCTTTGTAAATGGCGCCGCGCGAGCACCCAAGTTCGCGAGCAATCTCGGTCACGCCCTTTCCGGCCGCTCTCAGTTCCAAAATCTTCCCGTGGTCAAGTGTGACGGGCCGGCCCTTGTAAACGCCCGCCGCCTTCGCAGCGTCAATGCCTGCACGCTGACGCTCTTTGATGAATCCGAGTTCCATTTCCGCCACCATTCCGAGGACGGTGAGAACCATTTTCCCCATTGGCCCCGCGGTATCGATGGCAGGCTCGAGGACTCGCAATGCCGCGCCCTTTTGCTCGAGTTCATGCACGATGTTGAGAACGTCGCGCGTCGAGCGGCCGAGTCTGTCCAACTTGGCGACGACGAGAGAGTCGCCGGGGCGGAGGAACTCAAGCAACGTGTCCAGTTCCTCGCGACCGTCGCGCGACCGCCCAGAAATCTTCTCGGCGCGGACAACGTCGCATCCGGCGGCTCTCAGCTTCTCAATTTGTGTGTCGTGGCGTTGATCCGTGGTCGAAACACGCGCGTATCCGTAGGCGGCCATTTGTTCCTCGAAGTGCTTACCATGGGTTTTGACCCTCCTTCGATAGTGTTCATAAAATACGGAGTCAACCCATAGCGAACAAGTTTTCGAGGTCGAGTGAACGTCTACTCCGGGCATACCCGAAGTGAACAGTCCATAAGCGACTGGGAAATCGAGGATTTTTTCGCCCCTGTGGCGACAGGGCTCGCTTTCTGAGTTACATCCTCCGAGTGTGCTGAGCCTAATTCACAGCCGCACGTTTCACATTGGAGATATCATGATCCGAGCTTCGATCGCAGTTCTATCTGTGCTTGCCGCCACTGCGGCAACAGCGGCGGACGATCCGAATAACAAGGAACTCGCGTGGTGGCGCCTGGTCAATCAGGTCATGGACGATCCAATGTCAGTCCATTTCGAAAGCTGCATACTCGAAACGGGCTGTTACATCTCGGCCAACGATCGAAAAACCATACAGTTATCTAGCTCCGCTGCCCCGGTCTATTTTAGATATCCGATCGAGCTCGGGTACTATTGCGGTCGTCGAGAGAGAAAATCGCCCGTAGATTGGGCAAACCATTTGATTAAAATGTACAAATTGACGAAACAAGATGCTTGAAGGACCGTGCAAACGATATGTAATATCTCAATATAGCGTCGTTCGGCGGTCTGAGCGCGCCCGGCGCGGATGTCATTCTCTCCCCGAAGGGGCATGCGATGGAGCGAGCGCGTTTCGATGATCTTGCCGCCGGCAAGTCGGCATTGGAAGCCGATGTGAAAATCGTTTCGACGATTCCCGATTGGAACGCCTCGACTCAGCTTCGGATCAATTCCGGCGTCGAAATCGCGGAGCCAGCCAAGTGGAGTGCGCTCGTCGATACATTTCGCCGCAAGGACGAACTCGTCGAGCAGGAGCGCCGTGCGGGACGACGTCCGCGCGGCTTCGTGACCGCAGCGCGGGCGGTCGGCGGTCGATATCCGCTGAAAGGCGATTGGCGAGCCCCCGAAGAAAGTGAGCTGCGACGCCTCTTGGGGGTGACGGGTGAGACGGACCTGCATTCGACGATCCAGCTCTTCCAAGCCCCGCCCGACGTCATCGATCTGGCGGCTCGACTGAGCGAACTGCATTTGCTCGAAGGTCGATACGAATTCGATGATGGGCTGATGGATATCGGCGCGGAGAGCCTCGGCGATTTGATCGCCATGTTCGACCGCTGGTTGGCGGAAAACATCCTGACTCACGAAGGCTGGGCGATGTTCAACATTCGCGCGGGACTACCCGGTCGCACCTTCGCATCCGGATGGCTCGGGCTGCACATCGATCTTTATGGCCCGATCGTCGGCGATCAGCTCCGGCAGACCTATAATGGTTCTCGTATCGTGCTCAATCTCGGCGATGAGACACGCCATATCGTGTTCATCAATCTCCGCCTCGCGACGATGATCCAGCGGCGTCCGGAGCTTCTGACTCTTCCCCGATTTCACGGCGCCCTTTCCGCCGCGATGACGGAGCGAGGCGCCCAGGGAATGATCGCGAACGCCTTCATGGAGGCCTATTCCGACTATCCCGTCGTTCGGCTCACCATCGAGCCGGGCCAAGGCTATATCGCTCCGACGCCCGCCTTTCCGCACGACGGCTATCTCTCGGGCAAGCGCGGCTTCGATCTGATCCTTCTCGCCTCGCACAAAGGCGACCAGGACGGCGCCCGATGGCGCCCACCGGACTACCTCGCGTCCTGGAAAACGCTCTGCGCCGAGGCCGCGCGCATGGCGCATTGAATTCTCCCTGCCAGAGGCCGAACGACCTCGGCAGACACTCCCCTTCGCGCCAGAAAGTAGAATCCGATGTTCGACAAGCCGCCTACCGCCGCCAAACGGCGCCCCATCTCGTTTCTCATCGTCTGTGGCGCCCTGTCGGCGTCGACGGGGCCGGGCCATGGCGAAGAGCCCACGAGCCTTCCGGAAATCGACGTCGGCTCTCAGCCGGCGCCGATGGTCCCCCCTCGAGACGCAGCGCCGACGCAGCAGGGCTCGGCCGCCGACGGCTATAAGGTCCGACAAATCGAGTTCGGCCCGCTCGGACAAAAACAGATGTTGGACACGCCCTATTCGATCGGCGTCGTCTCTTCCGATCTCATCCGCAACGTCCAGGTGACGAGCTTTTCCAATATCGTGAAATATCTGCCGTCGGCGCAAATGATGGAGTTCGGCGGCGGCGTCGGAACCGGCCGCCCGCAGACGCGCGGCTTCCAAAGCAGCGTCACGGCGAATTTGCGCATCGATGGAATGAATGCGGCGAATTCCGCGCTTCCGATGGAGGAGTTCGAACGGATGGAGGTGCTCAACGGATTGTCGGGGTCGCTCTATGGCGCCGCCAATCCGTCGGGAACGTTCAATTTCGTCCAGAAGCGTCCGACCGCCGCGCCGCTCTATGAATTCACCGGGAATTATCACAGCAACGGGATCGGCTATGGGATTTGGGACGTCAGCAATTCGCTGCCCGACACCGGCCTCGCCTATCGCGTCACGGCGCTCTATCAGAACGGCGAGGGTTATGTCGGCGGCAGCCGATTTCGACGCGACTTCGAAAGCGTCGCGCTCGATTGGAGCGGTCTCGACGACACTGTGGTCGAAGCCAATCTGACCCATGCCGACGCCAATCAGCGCGGATATCCCGGGGTTTTCGCCTATGGCCAGACCACGCTCGGCCAATCGAAAGTGACAATTCCCGGCGCGCTCGACCCGACCAAGGTCGGCTATGGACAAAATTTTTCCGTCGCCGACGTCGAAACCGATACGGTCAGCATCCGCCTCAAGCACAAGTTCAATCAGGATTGGTCTCTCGTCGTCGGCGGGCTCTATCAGCTGTCTTCGCGATGGCCTCTCGCCATCACCAACACGTTGACGAACAACCTCGGCGCCTATACGACCGTGATGGCCGTTCCGCAAAACACCACGCTCAAGACGACCAGCAATATCGCTTATCTGAATGGCCATATCGACACATTCGGCGTCGGGCACGACGTCGTGATCGGCACGAATGGTTTCAAAACGGCCTTCTATTCGCCCTACACGCCGCCCTCCATAACATTGGGGTCGGCGAACATCGCCGCGCCGATCGCCTATTCGTTTCCGAACATCTCGTACAACAAAGCGATCTATAATTCGTCGACGCCCATCGAGCAGAGCCTGATCCTCGGTGATACGATCACATTGAATCGCCAATTGCAGATCATGCTCACGGCGAGCCATGACTGGATCCGCAGCACGAGCCACAACAATGTGGGGCTGATAACGGCGAAATACGAAGACTCGGGCATCAGCCCGACCGCGGGCCTGATCTTCAAGCCGGTCGAATTCGTCACCACCTACGCGACTTACGCGCAGAGTCTCCAGCAAGGCGACCCAGCCCCTGCAACCGCTGCGAACGCCGGCGCCGCTTTGCGGCCTTATCGGAGCCACCAGTGGGAAGTCGGAGCGAAAGCTTCGATATTCGGACTCGATCTGTCCGCCGACTACTTCCACATCAAACGCCCTTTCGCGAATGTCGATTCGGCGACGAACCTCTACCGCGTGATCGGCGACCAAACCAACCAAGGATTCGAGTTCTTGTCCTCGGGACGATTCGCCGAATATTTTTCGATCTTCGGCGGCGTGACTCTCATCGATCCGAAGCTCTCCAGCACGGGGAAACCCTCCACGGAAGGCCGCGACGTCGTCGGCGTGCCGCGGCTCCAAGCCAATATGCTTCTCGAATATGATCTGCCGCAAATTCGCGGCCTCACACTCGGGACCAATATTCACTACACGGGCCGACGCGCAGCGGACGACGCCAATACCGTTTTCATCAATGAATATGCGACCGTCGATATCGGTCTGCGCTACACGGCGAGCCTCGATGGCGTGAAAATGACCTTCCGCTTCGGAGTGAACAATATCGCCGACAAGCGCTATTGGACCTCCGTCCTCCCCGCGAACATCACCGGCGCCGCCTCCGGCTCCTATCAATTGACTCTCGGCGCTCCGCGAGAATTCGCCGCTGCGATGCAGATCAATTTCTGAAGGACCGCGCTCGTATGAAAACGCCTCGATGTCTCGTCATCGCCCTTCTGCTCCTCGCGGTTTCGGCCTCGATCTCGCGCCCGGCCCATGCGCGCGAAATCGTCGACATGGAGGGCAATCGGGTCGAGGTTCCCGAAAAGATCAAGAGCATCTATGGCGCGGGACCGCCGGACCAGTGGCTCATCTATGCGATCGATCCGAAGCTCATTTCGGCGCGGACGTCGTCCTTCCGGCAGGAGGGACTGCGCTATCTCGATCCGGCGTTCCAGAATTTGCCGATCGTCACGGGATTCGTCCGCGGTTCGACCGTCAATATCGAAGCCGTGACGGCTTTGAAGCCCGATGTGGCGCTGCTCTGGAACGAGACCTCGGGCAATGAGAATTTCCGCAAGGCGCTGAGCGCCGCTCATATCCCCGTCCTGCTCACCAAGCACCGGACCTATGAGGATATCGTCGCGGGACTGTTGTTCTTGGGAGCCTTGACCGGCCATGACGAGAGAGCGCGGGAGCTCGCCGATTATGCGCGCCGTTCCTATCGCGACATTGCCGCAATGGTCGAGCGCGTCGCTCCCAAAGATCGGCCGAAGCTCTATCTCGCCGAAAGCGACGACGGGCTCGCGAGCCGCTGCGACAACTCGACTCACGGCGAAATGCTGAAGCTCGCGGGCGCCCATGTTGTCCCCGAATGCCGAGCCGCGAGCGCCTATGTGAATGCGACGCTGAGCTTCGAGGAGCTCGTCGCCTATGACCCGGACGTCATCGTCACCATCAGCTCGGTCTTCCTGCGCGAGAGCGCCGAGAGCCCGAAATGGCGGCAATTGAAAGCGGTTCGCGAGCGACGCGTCTATCTCATCCCGAGCGCGCCCTTCAATTGGGTGACGCGGCCCCCCTCCTTCATGCGAATCCTCGGCGCCAAATGGATCGCGTCTCTTCTCTACCCGGATCGCTACAAGGTCAACATGATCTCGGAGACCCGGACATTCTACCGGCAGTTTCTCGGCGCGGACATCAGCGACGATGATGCGCGCGTGATCTTGGGCAATTAGCGCGATGCGATCGCCATCCGTGGAAGCGACCGCGCCCAATCGACCTCCTGCTCTGAGCCGCCGCCGCGAGACCGCGCGCGCTCGCATCGCCGCCCTTCACGCAGGACTCGTCCTCGTGCTCGCCGGGCTCGTCGTCGCCTCGCTCGGAATGGGTCGGCTCGCCATTCCGATCGGAACCGTCGTCGACATTCTCGAATATCTTCTGTTGCGGCCGACCGCCGATGGAAGCGGCGGAGCCTGGACGCAGTCGCAATGGGTCATCGTCGAATATGTGAGACTTCCGCGCGTTCTCGTCGCAACGATCTCCGGCATGGGCCTCGCGCTCTGCGGCGCGACGTTGCAAGGCCTGTTTCGCAATCCGCTCGTCGGCCCCGAGGTCGCGGGCGTCTCACACGGCGCGGCGTTCGGCGGCGTCATGGCCATCCTATTCGGCCTTTCCGGCTTCGGGGTGGTCATCGGCGCATTCGCAGGGGGCGTCGCTGCGCTCGCGGCATGCTTCGGCCTCGCGCGACTGGCCGACGGCGGAGCGAATGTGAGCTCGCTCATACTTGCCGGAATGATCGTCGGCGCCTTTTTCGGAGCCGCCGTCGGCGTCGGCGAATTCATCGCCGATCCCGACGTTCAATTGCCAACGATCGTGTTTTGGCTGCTCGGAAGCTTCGCCTCCGCCGATTGGAGGAAGTTCTCGACTCTCGTCCTTCCGTGCTTTTTCGGCGGGACGCTGCTTCTTTGCCTCCGCTGGCGAATCAATCTTCTCTCGCTCGGCGACGACGACGCTTCGGCTCTCGGCCTGAAGGTCGGCTTCTTGCGTTGGCTCATCATCGGGACTGTCGCCATGATCATCGCCGCGCAGGTCGCGGTCAGTGGCGGCGTCGGCTGGGTCGGGCTCGTCATTCCCCATCTCGCTCGCATGATATGCGGGCCCGACCACCGGGCGCTGCTGCCCGCCTCCACGCTGCTGGGCGGCATCTATCTCCTGGCGATGGACGACATAGCTCGCACATTGACGCCGCAGGAGATTCCCATTGGCCTTCTCACCGCCTTTGTCGGGACGCCGGTCTTCGCGATCTTGTTTTGCCGCTATCGCGCCAAGGGATGGCGCTCCGGCTAGTGCGCCAAAAGGAAAGCGCCATTCCGCGCTCCTGGTCGCGGACCCGACCGGCATGCGCGCGCGATGCGGCGCGATGAGCCCGACCCAGGCGACGCCGCCGGAGACGGAGACTTGCGCGGCGACCGAAGGGGACCGGATTGCGCCCCAGCGTCAGTGAAAACAGCATCAATAGAGCGATGGCTATCAAGAGAAGGACGGGAACGCAGTCAGCGCTTGGCTTACGAAGCATTGCCGACCCGATCCTCATCATAAGATCCTGCCTGGCCGCTTGGTATGCGGTGTTTATGTAATTACGCTATATTGATTATTTAGCGAGAAAAAGCCGCTTCTTTAAGCGCAGGGGCCTGCGATATGCCGCAATATCGGGCCTGCGCCTCGCTTCGGCGCCTCTTTGGGCAATCGCGTGAAACCCGGGCAAATAGCTGAATCGTAGGGCCACTGCGATTGCAATTCCGCGATCTGGTTCGGAGATCGAGGCAGGGAGCGATCAGGTTGCGTTCGGCGCGATGCAGGCGCTGCGTCGATATCGAATACCGTCCGACACCCGTCGCCTTCACCTGGATCGGCTTCGGCGAAGGGGACGTAGTCTCGGGCGAAGGGAACGCCGTTCTGCCCGAAGACGGCTCCATCGAGATCGTGTTCGAATACGAGACCGAGAAAGCGGTCGGAGACTGACGCTGGCAAAATTGTTGTCTAACAGTGATTTGCGAACAAGGAATGCGCTCATGTAGAGGAATTTAGTCCGTATTGCGCGGAAACTCGCTCATGATTATCGCAGACGTCCATCGATCTCGAACGCCACACCGGCGGGGCGGCAAACCCTCCAACCTCAAACGTCGAATCGTCCATATATTATGTTACATAACGGACAAAATTTCTATTTATTTACAGACAAATAAAAAGCAATTGACTGCTTTCGACTATTCTGTTGGCTATATGGCGTTGTCCCTTCGATCGAGCGTGCCGTGCCTCGCAACCCGCTGCTTCCGAAACCAGAGAAAAAGCCGATCCGATGGCGCATCGGAACTCTCAAAGGCACGATAGGCGTCCCCTCGATGGCCGCCGCGCCGCCCCTCGCGAAAGTCGAAGAGCTCCGTGAGGCCCTCTACAAAAAAGATCCTCGGGGACGGAAACCAAAACCGCCCGCGAAGGCTCGCCCGACGCGTGATCTTCGCCGAGATTCGGGTCATTTCGAGACCATCGAAACGCGCACGCCGCCGTCCTATCCGAATGCTGGAAAAATCGACTTCTGCTCGGGCGGTCTGCTCGGTCACACGGTCGCGAGTTGGGCGTCTGCGCTGGACATGGTCCCGCTCGATCACTGTCCTGTCGGCTGCGGCGCCTATGGGCAGACCATGCGCTTGACCGCGCCCGGCTATTTCCAAGGGGTCGAGAGCTTCGGCGCGCTTCACGCTTGCACCGATCTTCGAAGCGAAGATATAGGCGACGCCGGCGACCGGCGCCTTGCGCGCGCGATCGACGAAATCGCGGAATTGTTTCCGCTGGCGCGCGGCGCCGTCATCGCGAGCCAGGAGCCCATGCCGGCGCTGGGCGCCAACATCGCTGGAATAGCGAAAGCCAAAATGGCGGAGCAGCGAAAACTGTTTCTGCCGCTCTGCGGCTATCGATCCTGGGCGGTCGAGACAGCGGCGGCGCTACGCTCCGCCGAATTTCTGCATCCGCTCGCGACGAGCAGCAGCAGGCGCGTGGTCCTTCCTTATTCCCGCGAGGCGACGGCCCTCGTCTGGATCGTCGGCAAGCTGCTCATGGAGATCGGCCTCGAGCCCATTAATGAAATGACGCAATCATCCGCGATCGATCTTGCCCGCGTGAGCGATTGCAAATTGGTGATCGGCTTCGCGAGCAAGGTCGATGTGGTTGACGAGCAGTTGCGCGGCGGCTATGCGGATCTGCTGCAGAGATGGTTCGCCACGCCGATCGTCTGGACCTGCTTCGAAAGTCCGTCCACGACGACGGAGTCGTTGCGCGCCATCGCGAAGCGCTTCGATCGTCGTGTCGCGCGTGGCGCCGATGCCGTGATCGCGAAAGGTGAGGCGCTCGTCCAGCAGACGATCGAGCGCTACCGACCTCGGCTCGAGGGGAAGCTGGTCCTGTTCTTTCGGCCGATGACGGAGGCGCAACTCGAGCCCTATCGTCTTCTCGGGCTCCGCATCGGTGACGCATCCGGCTGGACGGGCAAGACCGGAAAGCAGCGCGCCCCGCGCCTGAAATGCGATGGCGACAATCACGATGAGAGAGCCATCGATTCGTACATATCTGAGGCGAAGCCCGATCTCGTGCTTCATTTCGGCAATGGCGAAACGCGAGGCGAATATGAATGGCGCAAGCGTGGTCAGGTGGCGCTTCCCTTCTCGCCTTTCTTCGACCGAAAGGGCAACGCCTTCTGGGGATATGATGGCTTTGCTTGTCTCGCGGCCGCTCTCGACCGCGCGATGAATGCGACTTGGCGGGGGCTTGTCCAGCCGCCTTGGTGACGTTTCTGCGTCGATATTTTCAACCGGGATCGGAACTCCGAAAGTCGCATGTTCGCGGCGCGGGTACGCGCGTCCGTGCGGCTCCCGTCCATGAGTTCCGTGTCACGGATCACGATTCTCAGTCTGGCCGCCGAGCGGCAACCACGGGGGTGCTGAAGGATGAAGACCACGACACTATCTACGATTGGCTTGATCGCTCGCGCGTTAATGGGCGGCGCTTCGGTCGTCGTCGTGGCGGGTTCGCTCGGCCGAGCGAACGCGCAGGAGGCGACGACGCTTCCTCCGATCGATGTCGCCGCCGCGCGCGCCCCCAACGATCACCAACGCTCTGGCGCGGATGGCGGCGCCGCGGCCGGCTATCGCTTCGGCGCGACGTCGACGACTGGCCCTTGGGGCGAAAGGGCGATGCAGGATACGCCTTATTCGGTCTATTCGGTGAGCGCTCCCTATATAGAAAACCGCGTCTTCTCGACGACGGACGAAGTCTTCCGCGTCAATCCGCTCACCCAGCTCAATATGGGGCAGGGGCGCGGCTATGGCTCGGCGATCTTTATTCGCGGCGTCAAGCAGCAGGGCGGCTTCAGCCAGATCGACGGCCTCAACATGTCGGGCGTCAGCGATCTCGTCATGCCTTTGGAGGACAAGGAGCGCGTCGACGTTCTCTCCGGCCTCTCCGGCTTCCTCTATGGGCCTGCGCATGTCGGCGGACTCGTCAATTTCGTCACCAAGCGGCCGACGCCGACGCCTTTCTCGAGCGTCACTTTCGGCAATTACGGCGGCTCGCAACCTTTCGTGCATGTCGATCTCGGCGGCCCGTTCGAGAAGGGAAGCGATTTCGGGTATAGGCTCAACTTGGTGAAGAGCAGTGGCGAAACGGTGGTCGACGATAATTTCGTCGACAGATGGCTCGTCAGCGGCGCGCTCGATTGGCGACCGCTGCAACAGCTGCTGTTTCAGCTCAATTATTCGCATCAGCATATTTACGAGAAAGGCACGCTCGCCGATTGGGGATCGTTCAACGGGACTTTTCCGCATTTCAGCGCGAGCATTCTCGACCCTGCGAAAAATTACGGCCAGCCGTGGACGTTCAACAAGAACGATATGGACGTGCTCGGGGCCAATGTTACCTATGACGTGACGCGTAACATTAAATTCCGCGCCGCCTATCAATATGTCGATATAGAGAGCGAGAACCTCTACGCTGGCGACAATATCGCCTATAGCAACGGCTCGTACTCCTATTCGCTCGCGTCTCTCTACAATGCGCCGCATGTGCAGCGCAATCAGGCATGGTACGCCTTCACTGATTATGACCTCGATCTTCTCTCGATAAAAGCCAAGACGACATTCGGCCTTTATGGATCGAGCTACTCACGACGCCAGCATCAAGACAACACGCTCTTCAAAGGCCTCGGCTCCTTTCCTGTTTCTGCCGATCCCGTCTATGTCGCGCGTCCCACTTTCACCAATGGCGCGCAGCCCTACTTCCGGCAGCAGCAGCTGGACCAGACGAATTGGATCATCGGCGAGGACATAGCCTTCAACGAGCAATGGTCTCTGCTCGCAGGCGCGAGCCTCGCCAACATCAAGGCGACGAATTTCAATACCAATGGAACGGTGTCGAGCTATTTCGACAAGACCCGGCTCACGCCGACCGCCTCATTGATCTATAAGCCGCTGCCTTGGCTGACCGGTTATGGCACCTATATTCAATCGCTCGAAAATGGCGGGACGGCCTCGACCGGCTTCTCCTCATTGCCGGTGACCAACGCCAGCCAGGCGCTCAGCCCGACGACCAGCGAGCAAGCCGAGATCGGCGCGAAAGCCAATGTCTCGCAAATTCTGCTCACCGCCGCTTTGTTCCAGATCGACAAGACCAACACTTATTACAAAGCGAATGGTGGCAGCTACACTTTCACCAATGACGGGCGGCAGCTTCATCGCGGTCTCGAAATGACGGCGACGGGCAAGATATTGGACGATCTGACCGTCACCGGCGGCTTCACGCTTCTCGATGCGAAGATCACCCAGACCAACACATTCTATCTGCTGGGTCAGCCTCCCTCTGGCTCGGCGAAAAACATGGGGAAGCTCTATGTCGAATATCGGCTGCCCTTCGTGCAGGGGCTGACATTGACCGGCGGCTTCAACTATGTCGGCCCGCAGGTCGGCAATGTTTTTGCGCCGACGAATGTGCGCGCGATCGAATGGCTACCCTCTTACGTGACCGGCGACATCGGTCTACGCTATGAGACGCGCATCTTCGATACGGAGACGATCTGGCGCCTCGATGTGACCAATATCGCCAATGCATCCTATTGGCAGCAGACTGAAATGCTCGGTGCGCCGCGCACAGTCGCTTTTTCGGCGACCGCAAAATTCTAAAGGGACGATGGTTGCGAGCCGATCACGCGCGAGCCGGAGGTCATCATAATTTCCGGCTATCCGAAAGACGACGCGGTTCGTGGCTTGCTGGACAATCCGGCGCTACGGTGTCTGCCCGCCGTTCGATCGCGAAGAGTCTAGCGCGAGCCGCATGGGGGAACGCGCATGGAAGGATTGGTCGAGGAGCCGAGCATGTTGCAATGGATGTCGGAAGTCATCTATCCGGAGCGGACCGGGCGGCGATTTCGTATGAAGCTGCGGCAGGCCTATGCGGATGTCTATGGCTTTCGCCTCACTGATGATGCGATCGACGAAGCCCTGGCTTTCGAAGAGAACGCGGGCGCGGCGGATCACGCGCGCTTCCTCGCCTCGAATGACGCGGAGCGACGCTGAGCCATGCCGAGAGAAATCATCGTCACCGGCCTCCATCTTCACGCCAACGCCGCGCCATGCTTCCATCATTGCCGCTATTGCCAGCTCAAGACCTATAAGCTGCGATCGGCGCCGGTCGAACGCTTTGTTGCTCTGGTCGAACGCTTCATCGAATGGCGCAATCACGGACACGAAGGTTTCGAGATCGCGCCCTGGTACGGGAACAGCCATGATTATTCATTGGCGACGGCGAAAGCTCTTCGCGAGCTGGAGAAGAAGCTCGGCTGGAAAAACCACGTCGTTCTGCTCGGCGGCGTCGCTCATCGACCGCGACGAGAGATGAAGCAATGGCTGCTGGAGCGGCGCGATCTCGGGATCGCCACAGTGGTCGCGACCTTCAGCGGCCACGGCGCTCGTCACGATCATTGGAACAATATGGCTGGCAATTACCAATTCCAGCTCGATGCTCTGCATTTGGCGACGGAGGTCGGCCTGAAGCTGCAACAGCGGATATTGCTGATACGCGACAGTGTTCCGAGCTTGGACGAACTGCTGGACGATCTGGACCGCATTCCAGCGGCGTCCCGCGAGCGCTGGGCTATTCCGCTTTTCTATTCCGGCGTGGCGCGTGGTCTCGAGGAGCAGCGTCTCACCGAGGAGGAGATCGATTCGCTTCCCGCGCGCCTGAAAGACTGTCTTCGTGACGACAGGCCCAATTGGCGATCGGAAAAAAAGTGGATCGAACTTGTCCGCCAGTCGCCCAATGACGAAGCGGAAGCCATGGCCATCGGCCTCTCGCTCGACGAGCAGAGTCTCGACTGGGCGGAGGCCCGTTCCTGCGATCAAATCATCACGGAGCTCGAAGCTCGCTGGCGTGCGGCCCATCTCGCCGCGCCGTCTCGCCAGGAGCTATGCGAGGGTTATGGCGATATCGTCAATGATAGGCTGTATTTCAACGTGCAGCAGATGGAAAAAGCTTGGTTCGATCGTTACAAGAAGGACAACATCTGTCGGTTCGATATCGGCGCCACCAAATTTTCGTGAGTTCGGCGGGTCCATTGCCGCGTATTCGCCGGGCGGAGGCGGCGATGCGAGGCTGAGAGCATCTGGAACTTGCAACGTCGATCGCGCCTCGCGGATGAGCGTGTGATGGAATGGGTCGTGACGGCCCGATGAGCTCGTCGAGACGACTTGGTGGCGCTCGTGGGAAAGTGCTTGTAGCGAAGATTTCCGCGGAGACCAACGGGGCATAGCCTGCGGATATTCGCGCAGCGCCGGGTCGAGAAGCGCGGTGGCCACTGGATCGACGGCCGGCGCCGGCGCCGCTTCGGGCGAGCTCGAAGGTCGGCTATGCGGGCGCGAAGGCGGAATCGGTCTCGACGACCACATGGGGCCGCGCGCCGGTCCGCTTGGCCATTTCGACACATTCGGCTTCGGCCACGACATCGTTCTCGGGACGAATGGCTATCGGAAGCGCTCGATCGCCTGACCCATACGCTGGCGATTGGCTGCGCTTTGGTGGCGATGGTCCTGGTCGCCTTTCTGTTCGAATGGCGCGCCGCGCTCATCAGCATATCCGCCATCCCCTTGTCTCTGCTGGCGGCGGCCGCGGTGCTTCATCTGCGCGGCGGCGCGCTCGACACGATGGTCCTGGCCGGGCTCGCCATCGCGGTGGGGGAGGTCGTGGACGACGCCGTCATCGACGTCGAGAATGTGCTGCGCAGGCTGCGGCAGAATGAGCTGGCGGAGCGGCCCTTGTCGCCCTTCCGGGTGGTGCTCCAGGCCTCCCTCGAAGTGCGCAGCGCCGTCGTGTTCGCCAGCCTGATCATCGCCCTGGTGTTCGTGCCGGTATTCTTCCTCGACGGCCTCGCCGGCGCATTCTTCCGGCCGCTCGCCTGGTCCTATCTTCTGGCGATCCTCGCCTCTCTGGCGGTAGCTCTGACCGTCACCCCCGCCCTATGCCTGACGCTCCTGCCCGGCGCGCCGCGGCGGGAGGGCGACGCCCCACTCACCCGATTCCTGAAGCGGCGCTACCGCGCCATGCTGCCCTGGATCATCGACCGTCCCACCGTGGCGGTGAGGACGCTTCTGATCGCTTTCGCGCTCGCCGGGCTCGCGCTGCTTCGGCTCGACCAGGCCTTCCTGCCGGACTTCAAGGAGACTGATTTTCTGATGCACTGGGTGGAGAAGCCCGGAACCTCGCTCGAGGCCATGCGGCGGATTACCGAGCGCGTCAGCCGGGAGCTGCGGGCCATTCCCGGCGTTCAGAGCTTTGGCGCCCATATCGGCCGCGCGCAAGCCGCCGATGAGGTCGTCGGGCCGAACTTCACGGAACTCTGGATCAGCGTCGACGCGAAAGCGGACTATGACGCGACTGTCGCGCGCATCAAGACGGTGGTCGACGGCTATCCCGGCCTCTATCGCGACCTGCTGACCTATCTTCGGGAACGTCTCAAGGAAGTGCTCACGGGGGCCAGCGGCGCCATCGTGGTGAGGCTCTTCGGACCCGATCTGCCGGCGCTCCGGGAGAAGGGCGACGAGATCGCTCGCGATCTGGCCGGTATGCGCGGCGTCGCCAATCTGAAGGTGGAGCCGCAGTCCCTGACGCCCCAGGCGCAGATACGGATCCGGCCCGATGCGGCGGCTCTGTTCGGCCTGACGGCGGGGCAGATCCGGCGGGCGGCGGCGACCCTGACGCAGGGAGCCAAGGTCGGCGAGATCTATCGGGACCAGAAGATCGTCGAAGTGACCGTCTGGGGCGACGAGCGCGTGCGTCACGACCTCGCAGCGCTGCGCGAGGCAGTGATCGACACGCCGTCGGGAGCGCGCGCGCCGCTGAGCGACGTCGCGGATTTCGAGATCGCCCCCGCGCCCAGCGAGATCAAGCGCGAGAACGCCTCTCGTCGACTCGATGTGACGCTCGACGTGGCCGCAGGCGCCGACCTCGGCGCCGTCGCGCGGGAGGTGGAGGCTCGGGTCCGGGCGCTGCGCTTCCCGCCGGGCCACCATGCCGAAGTCATCGGCGAATATGCGGCGCGCCAGGCCGCACGCGATCGGCTGGCGTGGCTCGTCGCCGGCTCGCTGCTCGGCGTCTTGCTGCTGCTCTATGTGGATTTCCGTTCGCTTCGGCTGGTGGCGCTCACCGCGCTCACGCTGCCCTTCGCTCTGATCGGCGGCGTCGCCGGGGCCTGGCTCGGCGGCGGCGTTCTGTCGCTCGGGTCGCTGGTCGGCTTCGTGACCGTGCTGGGGATCGCCGCCCGCAACGGCATTCTGTTGCTGAGCCATTATCGGCGTCTCGAATCGCGGCAGAACATGCCGTTTGGACCCGCGCTCGCGATGCGCGGCGCCGAGGAGCGGCTGGCCCCCATACTGATGACGGCGAGCTGCGCCGCTCTGGCCTTGTTGCCACTGGTCTTCCAGGGCCTGGTCCCGGGTCAAGAGATCGAATATCCGATGGCCGTGGTGATCCTCGGCGGCCTGTTCACCTCGACAATCCTCAATCTCTTCCTGGTTCCGGCGCTGTATGCGCGCTACGCCAGACCGAAAGTCGAGGATGTCCCATCTCCATGACATCGGGAGCATATTCTCTCTGTGGTCGAGCACAACCTGCTCCGATCGACGACGGGCGCTGTCGTTCGACATGCAATCGCGTCGCGGCGGCGCATCGAGAGGCATCTGCGGCTTTCAGGCCCATAAGCCATGAACCTACGAAAACTCGATCACTGCGATCACGCCGACAGCATCTCGACGATTTCGAATGGAGAGACCAAATCGATTTCGATCTGCAATCGCTTTCGCAATCGCAAGCCCCAAACCGGCGCCTTCGACATCCGGCGGCGCGGCGCGGAAGAATCTGTCGAACACGAACGGCAGTGCGCTCTCCGGAATTCCGCAGCCGCTATCGATAATCTCGATTACAGCGTGCTGTGCGCTCCGCTCGGCCGTGATGGTGACTGACCCGCCTCGAGGAGTATAACAGATGGCGTTCTCGATCAGAATTCTCAGAAGGAGCTCCAGATCGGCTCTATCTCCTTTGATTTTGATATCCTCATCCAAATTCACCGCCATCGTTAAATTGTTGGCTTCCAGGATCGGGAAACAATCGCCGACAACGGCACGTACGATGTCGCCGACACTCATCAATTGTTGCTCGCTCGTGGAAGGAGATTCCGCCCTGGCCATTCGAAGAAGTTGACCGACGAGCCTGGTTCCACGCCCGATCCCGTCTCGTAGGTCAGCCACGAGGTCCGCGAAGGGACTAGCCAGATTATGCCCGAACAGGTTGTCCACCTGAAGCTGAAGCGTGGCGAGAGGAGTTCTGAGCTGGTGAGCTGCGTCCGCGATAAAACGACGCTGCGCTTCGATAGCGTGTTGTTGTCGGGTGATCAGAGAGTTCATCGCGCCGATCAGTGGAGCAATTTCGGTTGGAACGCCATCTGGACTGAGGACGTCTCTCGCTTCGATGCTTCTCTTTTCGAGTTCCGCCGAAAGACCGCCCAGGCCCTCCAGAACCTGATTGACCGACCAGCCGATCAGAAGCCATGCTAAAGGGATAGCGAGCACAAAAGGCAATGTCGCGCCAATCGCCGCACGAGTGGCGATTTCGTCCCGTGCGCTCCATCGTTGGGAGATCTGCACGACGAGTTCGTCGTCGCTCGCTTTGTAGGTCCGCCACGCTTCATTGTCGGCCATCACATCGAAGTAGCCTTCGCTCGGCTGACGCGGAATACCGTTGTCCGGCCCGGACGCATAAATCAGCGTCCCTGAGCGTTCCCATATCTGAACGACGAGCCTGTCCTCCAGTTCGTGATCATGTCTGCGCCTCACTTCTTCTTTTAGTCCCTGGCCGGCATTCATGGCGACCTCGGCCAGCTGAACGTCCAAAAACTTGTTCGCCTCGCCCTTGGCCAGAACATAGGAGGTCGACGCCGTGGCGAGACTGACGATCGTGAGAAGCAACGTCATCCTGACGATCAGGGTTCGACGAACAGAGCTCATGGGCCGTCCTTCGTCACCATCCATCCTGCGCCGTAGACATTTCGTATGACGTCTTTGCCGAATTTCTTACGAAGGCCATGGATGAGCACGTCGACGGCGTTGCTCTGAACTTCTTCTCCCCATCCGTAGATTCGCTCCTCGATCTGACTGCGCGACAAAATGGCGCCCGGCCGTGTCATCAACGCATACAGAAGTGAGTATTCACGCGCTGAAAGAACGTTCTTGACGCCGCGAAACGTCGCAACGCGCATGGACGGATCGAGAATGATCTCATTGCTCACCAGCAAGGAATGCGCTTGCCCATTCACGCGGCGGAGAACGGCTCTGATTCTCGCCAGCAACGCGCACAACGAAAAGGGCTTGACGATATAATCATCCGCTCCGAGATCGAGGCCGTCGACCATGCTCTCCACTCCGTCGCGGGCGGTGATGATCAATATGGGCACGGATCCACCGGCTTTACGCGCGGCCCTGAGAACATCGAATCCCGAAATGTCCGGCAGTCCGATGTCGAGCAGCACGATCGTGTGTTCGGCCTGTTCGACCGCAGCATATCCATCACGCCCGTTTCGTACCCAATCGACAGTCATGGCGTTATCGCGCAGCCCTCGGACCAACGCCTTTCCAAACATTTCATCATCTTCGATCAAGAGCGCGCGCATGTCGCCGTCTTTGTTCTCTCGAGAATGCCGAATCCGCTTGGAGCCGTAACTCTCGCATTCCGTCGATCTATGAGTAGCAAGCCGAAACAATCTTCCGAGCTCGATAAGTCGGCGCTGGTTCGCTGACCGGATGCGCGGCGCGAACTGCTGTGTGCGCCGCCGGATGGGAATGTTATATCAGCCCGTGCCGGCAAGCATTTAGAATGATTGTAACTTGATCCTAACTGTGTCCTAATTTTCCTACCGCCATCTGCACCGTAGCGTTCCGTAACAAAAAGCGCGCGAAGCCGCCGTGTTCAATGCACGGAACAAAATGGGGTGCAGGATGTCTTCAACGCAAATGGCCCAGAGCAATAGCCGACGAATGCGGTCAGCGCTTCTGATTTCCTCGAGTGCGATCCTCTGCCTGTCGACATCGGATGGCCTCGGTTCGGCTGCTGCGCAAGAGAGTCGACATGGCTCGACCGCCTTGCCGCCAGTCACCGTTGCTCCGCCGGTCACGGTAGGCAGGCCGGCCAAGCACGTGAGCCGAGCCCAGCGCGTCGCATCGCCACGGCTAGCGACTTCTTCTCGGTCGCCGCGCGTCTCGGAGCCAGCACGAGTCTCGGAACCAGCTCGACTGCCGCCCGTCGTGAACAATCAGGATGCGCGCTCGGGCCAGCAGGGCTACGTCACACAAAGCGTGTCGACCGCGACAAAGACAATCACGCCCCTCATCGACGTTCCCCAATCGGTGTCAGTGATCACGAAGCAATTCATCAAGGATCAAGCTTTCACATCGATCGGGGAAGCGGCTCGCTACGTCCCGGGGCTCGTTCCGCATCAGGGCGAGTCCCATCGGGACGACCTCATTATCAGAGGGCAGCGAAGCAACGCCGATTTTTATGTGAACGGCATACGCGACGACGTGCAATATTTCCGTGATTTCTACAATCTTCAACGATTGGAGGTCCTCAAAGGGCCTAATGCGATGATTTTCGGACGCGGTGGCGGCGGCGGCGTCGTCAATCGCGCTCTGAAGGAAGCAGATGGCGTCACCGTCAGGGAAGTGACAGTCGGCGGAAATTCTTTTCCCGGTTTCAGGACATCGGTCGATGTCGGACAGGCCGTGAATGAAAATGTAGCCGTGAGATTCAACGCGTTCTATGAGAATACCGAAAGCTACCGCGACTTCGTGCGTCTGGAACGCTATGCCTTCAACCCGACAGTCACCTTCGCGCCGACGGATAGCACGACGATCAAGTTGAGCTACGAGTACCTTCACGACTGGAGAGTGACCGACCGAGGCATCCCGGCTCAACAGCGACCTGGGGGGATGCTTCCGCAGTATCCCTATCTGACTTCGAAATCGACCTATTTTGGTAATCCGGATCTCAACTATGCGGTGGCCGACGTTCATATGGCCACAGGCGTCGTCGAGCACGATTTCGGCGGCGGTCTATCGATCAAGAATTCGTTGCAGTGCGCGAGCTACGACAAGTTTTATCAGAACATCTATCCTGGCGGCGCCGTGAATGTGGCCGGAACGTCAGTGAACCTGACCGCCTATAATAATGAGACGGATCGCCAAAACATCTTCAATCAAACGGATCTGACCTACAAGTTCGAGACCGGCCCAGCGCGGCATACCATGGTTTTGGGCGGCGAAGTCGGCCATCAAAATGGTTTGAGCTATCGGCAGGATGGCTACTTCAATTACAATCCGGCGCAGACGACGCTCGCGGTATATCCGCTCGGCCCCGTGAGCTACACGCCTGTGACATTCCGCAATATCGCATCTGGCGCCAATAATACGTATGGGCTCGACCTCGGGGCCGTCTACCTGCAAGATCAGGTGGAGCTCACCCCGTTTCTCCAATTGATCGGCGGCGTCCGATTTGATCATTTCGATCTGCAATCCCGTGATCGGCGCACGGGGGTCATGCAGGCGAGAGTGGACGATCTCGTCTCGCCGCGCGGGGGAATCGTCGTGAAGCCAGTAGAGAACCTATCGATTTACGGAAGCTATAGCGTGTCCTACCTGCCCAGCGCGGGCGACCAGTTCAGCACGCTGACCCCGGGTCTCGTGGTCGCCGCGCCCGAGAAATTTGAAAATAAGGAAGTCGGCCTGAAGTGGGACATACTGCCGAAGCTGCAGTTCACGACGGCGTTCTACGATCTGGACCGCACGAACCAGCGTTTGCCCGACCCCAACAATGCGGGATTTTTCATTCTCAGCGGCGCGACGAAAACGCGGGGGGTCGAGGTCGGCCTTACCGGATACGTCACCGACGATTGGCAGATCTCGGGCGGCTATGCGCACACCGAGGCCAAGATCAAGAGCAATACGTCGGCGTCGATTGTCGCGGGTAACCGCGTGGGGCTCGTCCCTTACAACACATTCTCGCTGTGGAACCGCTACCAGTTCACCCCAATGTGGGGGGCTGGCGTCGGAGTGATCCACTATACTGATTATTTTGCGTCGTCTGACGACATGGTGAACATTCCAGGGTTCGCGCGGGTCGACGCCGCAGTCTACTTCAAGCTGAACGAGCAGTGGAGGGCGCAGCTCAACGTCGAAAACCTGCTCGATCACCGTTATATCGCCACTGCGGACGGCAACAATAATATTACACCCGGAGCTCCGCGAACCTTCCGTTTTTCCGTGACAGCAAACTTCTGATCCCGGTCGGGCGGTTGTCAAACGCCGCCCGATCCATTCTCGTTGGCTTTGCGGCGCGCAGAATTTCGAATCGATTCAGCGCCAGACGCCGATCGGGTAGATCGCTATGTAAACGGCAAACGCGGAGCGATCGTCGGGGAATCGCGCCGCTCTGACGGTAGAGGCCCGCCCGCGTCGAGCGGTTGCCGCTGCAGGCTCTTCACCCGACGGCGCCCGACAGCCCCCCCCCCCCGAGATAACGCTCTCGACTCCGACACGGCGCGGCAGGACCTCGGCTCCGACTTCATCGGGGAATCTCACATCGCCGCGACGTCGAGCGGTTGGAACGAAAACTCCGCATGCTAGCGCGGAGTCGCGATTAATTTCAGCCGAGTGAGGGCAACGCCGTTCTAAGCGCCGCATCTCGTGGATCGAACGGCAAGGACACGCCCATGCGATTGGTGACATAGGCGTATCCAATTCCGGCTCGCGGATCGGCGAAACCAAAGGAGCCGCCGGCTCCGGGGTGTCCGAAGGAGCCCTGCTGGTGACGTGCCCCCGAAGTTTCATCCAGCGGCGAGTTGAGTCCCGGCGGTAGATACGCCCGCGGGCGTAGGGTGAGCAACAGGCGATCGGCGGAGCTGGTCCGGGTTGCGCAGCCGATCGCCTGTTGCGGTGAGCGCGGCCGCATAGTCCGCCGGCGTCGCATAGCCGAGGGAAGAGTGCGGGCGCCGGTGGTTATAATCGTGAATCCAAGAGCGGATCTTCTCTCTCGCGTGGTCGAGCCCGAAGAACAGCGTCTCGTTGAGCAGCTCGTCCCGCATGCGGCCGTTGAAGCTCTCACAGAAGCCGTTCTGCATCGGCTTGCCCGGCATGATGAAATGCCACTCCACCTTGTTCTCCTCCGACCAGGACAGGACGGCGTTCGAGGTGAACTCCGTCCCATTGTCGGAAACGATCATGCCGGGTTTGCCGCGCCTTTCGATCAGCGCGGACAGCTCACGCGCCACCCGCTTGCCGGAGATCGACGTGTCCGGGATCGCCGCCAGGCATTCGCGCGTCACATCGTCGACGATGTTGAGGATGCGGAATCGTCGGCCGCTGGCGAACTGGTCGTGCACGAAGTCGAGAGACCATCGGGCATTCGGCTTCGCCTCGACGAGAATCGGCGCCCGTGTTCCCACGGCGCGGCGGCGCGCGCGGCGCTTCCTCACCGTCAGCCCTTCCTCGCGGTAGAGCCGATAGATGCGGTTCTTGCCCGAACGCTCGCCCTGCTGCCGGAGCAAGACGAACAGTCGCCGGTAGCCGAAGCGCCGACGCGCGTTGGCGAGATCGCGCAGCTCGGCTCGAAGCTCGGCGTCGGCCGGGCGCGTCGACGTGTAGCGCGCCGTCTTGCGATCGATGGCGACAATCCGGCAGGCCCGACGTTCCGACAGGCCCATGACGGCCCGAAGGTGCGCGACGGCTTCGCGCTCGAGCCGGGCCCTACCATTTTTTTGACAAGAGCTCCCGAAGCGCCGCCGCGTCGAGCATCTGATCGGCCAAGAGTTTCTTCAGACGGGCATTTTCCTCCTCCAGCGCCTTCAGCCGCTTGGCCTCGGAAACGTCCATCCCGCCGAATTTGGCCTTCCAATTGTAGAGCGTCGTCTCCGAAACCGCGTATTTGCGAGCGAGGTCCGCCGCCTTCGCGCCGGCTTCCTGCTCCCGCAAAATCCCGATGATCTGCTCTTCCGTGAACCGTTTCTTCTTCATCGTGTCCGTCCTGCAATCGGTCGGACTCTAATCGATGCTGGTGGGATTTTTCAGGGGCACGTCACGGCGCTTCGATGTATGGCCGCGATGGATTGATGCGTCTTCTCGATACGGCCCGCGACGGCGCGTTCGATGTCATACTGATCGAAGCGCTGGATCGTATTTCGCGAGACCAGGAAGATCTTGCAGGAATTTGGAAACGGCTCAATTTCCTGGGAGTCGAGCTGCGCGCGGTTCATGAAGGAGTCGCGGATCAGATTCAGATCGGCGTGCGCGGACTTCTCGGGTCGCT
The DNA here is from genome assembly GCF_059718135.1 of Methylosinus sp. is20ea. NCBI lineage: Bacteria > Pseudomonadati > Pseudomonadota > Alphaproteobacteria > Hyphomicrobiales > Methylocystaceae > Methylosinus > Methylosinus sp. is20ea. The sequence continues at coordinate 1,846,145 of NZ_AP046088.1, forward strand.
CTTTCTGACAGACTTGGCTCATAAGGTTCGACGCGGAATGCAGGGCGTCGTGAGAGACGGGCGCCACGCCGGCGGTCGAGCCTACGGCTATCGGCCTGTGGCCGGCAAGCCGGGCGAATTGGAGATCATCGAATCCGAAGCCGCGGTCATTCGTGGTATTTTCCAGGATTATGTGCGCGGTAAGACGCCGCGGGAAATCGCTCACGCGCTGAACAAGGAAGGCACGAAACCGCCTCGCGGGGTCAATTGGACGCCGTCGACGATCAACGGGAACAAGAAGCGACATCACGGCATCATCCTCAACGAGCTCTATGCCGGCGTCGTCGTGTGGAACCGCGTCCGAATGATCAAGGATCCGGATACGGGTCGACGCGTTTCACGCTCGAATCCGCCGGACGAATGGAAGCGGTCGGATGCGCCGCACTTGGCGATCATCGCCAAGGACGTGTTCGAGGCGGCGCAGCAGCGAAAGGCCGAGCGGACCTTCGAGGCGCCTCAAAAGCAGCGAAAGGCGAAGTTTCTGCTATCCGGTCTTCTGAAGTGCGGGTTCTGTGGCGGCGGCCTATCGATGAAGGATCGCGATCATGGTTGGGTCCGGGTCCATTGTTCGACGATGCGAGAGGCCGGAACCTGCACGAACCGAAAGATTTTCTATCTCGACGAAATCGAGAAGGCCGTTCTTGCCGGTCTTCAACAGCATCTCAAGGCGCCGAAGCTCTTGAAGGAGTTCGTGCGCACCTACCAGGAAGAGCGGGAGCGGCTGGCGGCGGACAAAGTCCGGCAGCGCGGCAAGTTGGAGAGCAGACTGGCCGAGGTTCAGCGCTCTCTCGACAGGATGTGGTCGGACTATGAGACCGAGCGCGTGCCGGTCGATGTCCTCGGGCCCAGGATGAAGGAGGCCCAGGCGCAAAAGCTGTCGCTGATCGCCGAGCTCGAGACCCAGCCGGAGCCGGAAAAGATCGTCGGCCTGCACCCGGCCGCGCTACGGCATTACGAGGAGCTGGTCGGGCAGCTGGGCGACGTTTTCGGCCGTGGCGTGACCCCGGACAACGAGGAGGCGGCAGAAAAAATCCGCGAACTGGTGGCGAAGGTGATCGTCAGGCCGTCCGAAGAGGGGCTCAAGATAGAGCTTCAGGGTCGCCTAGCTTTGCTGATGGCGCGCCCAACGTCTACCCCAACATGCGGATCGCGGCGTCGGGGGGATCGGTGGTAGCGGAGGAGGGACTCGAACCCCCGACACAAGGATTATGATTCCTCTGCTCTAGCCGACTGAGCTACTCCGCCACGACGACACGTCTGGTCGCGCGTCGGCGGATATAGTCAACCCCGATCAGAAGTGTCAAGCCGCCGTCTCGGGATTCCTGGGCCTCTCGGACAATCCCGAGCAATGGCGCGATTCGTGAGGAATTTCGTGGCCGTGTCGGGAGCGACATGGGACCCGAGACCGAGACTGGGATGTCCTCGCCCGCCGACGACCGACGAGCGCTAGCTCGACCTCGACCGCCCGCCTCGCGGCTCTTCGAGACGAAAAATCCCTCCCATGACGCCCCTCGGCGCGGATGGAAATCGCTCGCTCGCCGCTCCGCCCGCGGTCCCGCGGAAACGAGCCGCCGCTGTTGACAGAACCTCCTTTCGACGCTCAGCCTGTGTGGACCGATCGTCGAAAGCGAGATGAGAAGCCGAAGGCTATGCTCCCGTCCATCCCCGCCCGCGCCGCCCGCGCGCTCATCCTCCTCTATCGCCTCAGCCTTTCGGCGCTGATCGGCCGCGATTGCCGCTATTTGCCGAGCTGCTCCGAATATGCCGATGAGGCGATCCGTCGTCATGGCCTCTGGGCCGGCGGCTGGATGGGATTCGCGCGCCTGTGCCGCTGCCGGCCGGGCGGCGGCGACGGATATGATCCGGTTCCGCAAACGACGCCGGTGGCGGCCCATCCGCGCGCGCCCTGGCGATATGGCGCGTGGCGGCGGCCGCTCGTCTGCGAGCCCGTCGAGCGCGATGATCAGGACCGCGCCATCAGCTCCACGGCGAGGCCGTAGATGCGCAGGCGGATCGGCTCGGGCAGCGCGCGCAGCGCCTCGAGATAGGTCTGGCCCAGCGTGCAGGTCTTCTTGTCGTCGAAGGGCGGATCGGGCGTCTTGCCGTCGAGAAGCGAGGCGATCTCCGGCTTGCGCAGGCCGCGCGAGGCCAGCGCCTTCTCCAATGCGCGAAAATCCTCCTCGCTCGGCGCCGAGCGCTCGAGCTGTCGGGCCTGGCCGCTGGCGATCGCCTCGAGGCCGACCACCGCCATCTCCGCGACCAGAGCGCGCCGCCGCGCCGCGAAACTGTGAAAATCCTGATCGACGCCGCCATAGAGAAACGCCGCGCAGAGCTTCTTGTTCTCGGCCGAGATGGCGCGCAGCACATCGAGCTGCAGATCGAAGACGCGGGCCAGGACGACGGGCTCCGCTTTGGCCGCCAGCACGCCGCGCGCCTGACGCAGCCGGCGCACCGACTCGGCGAGGTAGAAGTCGACGCTCGTCGCCTCCATGCCGCCGGCCGGGCGCTCCTCCGCGAAAGCGTCGATGGCGGCGGCGTAATCGGCCGGAAACGCCTGACGCAGGCGCTGAAAGAACGCCCGATATTCTTCCGTCGCCGCGATCGCCTGCTCGATGCGGGCGCGCGCCGACGTCTGCGGATCCGCGGGCTCGGGCGCCGTCGCCGCTTCGATGCGCGGCGCCTCATGCGCAGACTCGGTGGTCTTCCTGCCCGGCCCGAGCGCCATCATCACCAGTCCGAGGCCCAGACAAATCGCGACAATCGCGCCGGTCGCCAGAGCGAGCAGCCTTTCCAAAAACATGGTCGGTCTCTCGATATGCCCGCCGGACGAGGAATGGAGCCTTCGAACGCATCTACGAATGGAACGGCTTTTTTAGCGCAATCCCGCCGGCCGACAAAGGCCGCTTCACTCGCGCAGGCGGGCGTCCTCCACACGCCCGCGCCGCGCCGCGCGGGCGAGACGCGCCGCGCGCTCCTGCTCGGCGCGATGGGCCACGAGAAGGGCGATGTGGCGCGAGAGATCATAGGTCCAATGGCCGGCGCGGGCGCGCTCGGCCCGCAGGGCGCGCTCGAGCTCCTTCAGCACGGCGGCGGCGGCCTCTGCCGTCTCGGCGGCGATGGCGCCGAGCGACAGGCGATGAAACGAGCGCAGGAACTCCTCGCGGCGATAGGCGCTCGCCTTCTGGCGTAGCGCGATCTGCAAGCTGTCTCGCGCGGCGGAACGCAAATGGGCGGGGGCTGTGAGACGGTCGCGATCGGATGATGTCTGGCTCGGCATGGCGGGTCCTCCAGAGCCCGAGCATCGGCGAGGAGGGAGAGCCGAGGATAAGTTTTTTATCCGTTGTATAGGATTAAATTCATGTTAGCCTCGGCGAGGGTCTCGGCTGCGAGACGCGATGCACGTAGAGGCGAGAGAGGATGCGCCGACCGCCAACCGCCCCCTTGCGCTCTTTCGCGCTCTGCGCCGCCGCCGCCGCGGCGGCCTGCGGCGTCGACCCCGGCGAGCTGCGCGCGCCGCGCCGCGGCCGCGCCCCTGTCGCCGATGCGCGGCATCTCGCCCTCTATCTCGATCATGTCGCTTTCGGCGCGAGCCTCTCGGCCTGCGGCCGCGCCATCGCGCGGGACCGGGCCAGCGTTCGCCACGCCTGCGCGCGCATGGAGGATCGCCGTGACGACGGCGATTTCGATCGCGCCGTCGCCGCGCTGGAACATGCGCTCGGCGCGCAGAAGCGGCTGCTCGAAGCCCTCGCTCTATCCTTCACCCAGCATCCGACCGGAGACGATTCATGAGCATGAGCCAGCGGCAAAGGGACGAGAATAATGCGCGCGCGCTTCGACGCCTGCTGGAGGCGATGAGCGAGCCGGGCGCCGAGGCCATGCCGGACCCGCTCGGCGCGCGCGCGATCGTCGTCGCCGCGCCGCGCAAGGGCGTCACTGTCGCGCGCGCCCGCATTTCGGAGACCATCGCCGATGCGGCGGCCGCGCAGGGGCTGGCGCGATGGGAGGGCGCCGGCGAGGCGCGCCGTCTGCGCCTGACCGATGAGGGCCGCGCTCATCTGAGGCGTCTCGCCGCGCCCGCGCAGGTCGATCCGTTTCGCGCCCAGCATAGCGTCCTCGCGCCGCGCGTCATGGACGAAGGCGCGAGCCCGACGCTGGTCAATGAAGGGGAGAGTCCGCTCGCCTGGCTCGCCCGGCGCAAGAATCGCGATGGTCGCCCTTTCCTCGCGCCGGAGCAGATCGAAGCCGGCGAGCGCTTTCGTCGCGATGTGACGCAGGCCGCTATTCTCCAGCGCGTCACCGCCGATTGGGAGGCCGCGCTCGGCTCCGCGCGTGGCGGCGGCGCCGGCGCCAATATCGCCGATGTGGCGATCGACGCGCGCCGGCGCCTCGCCCGCGCCTTCGACGCCGTGGGTCCGGAGCTCGGCGGATTGCTCACCGACGTCTGCGGCTATCTGAAGGGTCTCGAGCTCGTCGAGAGCGAGCGCGGCTGGCCGCAGCGCTCCGCCAAAGTGGTGCTCAAAATCGCGCTGGAGCGCCTCGCTCTGCACTATGGGCTGGCGAGCGAGGCGCAGGGGCCCGCGCGCGCGGGCCATCTGCTGCATTGGGGAACAGAGGATTATCGTCCTAATTTGTCCTAGGACCAGCTCCGGCGGCGCGGTTGACAGAGCCGCGCTTTCGGCGCATGAATCGCGATATATTGCATTGCAATATGTCGCATCGCACAGGCGATGCGGTCGTCACTCTATCGGGGAGTCGCTATGATGACATTCATCATGTCTCGTCGTTCCCCGGGCCGCGCCTAGAGAGTTCAGGCAGTGAGCCCGGTTCTACACTTCCGGGCTGTTCTCTCGCGCGCGTCTTACGGCCGATCCTGTCGGCCCTGACGGTTTTCTCACGAAAGACTTTCCGGAACGAGCCGCGACGGGGCCGCCAGCCCGCGTCGCATTCCGTCCATTCACGCAATTGAGGGATCGGGACGTTTCCGCGTCCCGTGCGATCCATGTCCGCCTATTTGACCACGCTGCGCTTCGCGCTCCGCTATTGGCTACTCTCGCCGCGACTACTCGCGGCGATGCTCGTCGCCCGCCTCGTCTCCAATGTCGTCGACGTCTTCGTTCCGGTGGCCTCCGGCCATCTCGCCGATGTCGTCGCCGGCGAGAGCCGCGAGCTCGCTCCCGCGCTCGCCGCGCTCGCCGTGTTTCTCGGCACGGTGCTGCTGTTTCATTGCCTGCGCAATTTCGTCGCCTTCTCCGTGTGCCATGTCGCGGCGCATGCGATGGCGGCGCTGGTGCGCGACGCTTTTGCGCGCGTGCAGCGCTTCTCCGCCGATTGGCACGCCAACGCCTTCGCCGGCGCGACGGTGCGCAAGATCACCCGCGGCGTCTGGGCTTTCGACTCGCTGAGCGACACGCTCATCTTCGGCATGTTGCCGGCGGCCACGGTCATCGTCGCGATCACCTGCCTCTTGTCCTGGCGCTGGCCGCTGCTCGGCCTCGTCGTGGCGATCGGCATAGCGCTGTTTCTGGCGCTGGGAGTCGGCCTGTCGCTCGGCTGGATCAGTCCCGCCGCGCAGATCTCGCAGGCGCTCGACTCCACGATGAGCGCGCGGCTCGCCGATTCGATCACCGGCAATCAGATCGTCAAAGGCTTCGCCGCCGAAGCGCGCGAGGACGAGAGCTTCGGCGCGCTCGTCGCCGAATGGCGCAGACGCACGCTCGTCTCCTGGTATCGCGGCTCCACGGTCGGGCTGCTGCAGGCGATCGTGATGATCGCCATGCAGGCGACGCTGCTCGGCTGCGGGCTGATGCTGTGGTCGCAGGGCGGCATGACGACGGGCGATGTGGTGAGCCTCATCGGCATACAGGGGCTCATCAACGGCTATTTGCGCGACATTGGCGAGCATGTGCGCAATCTGCAGCGCGCCGTCAACGAGATGGAGGATGTCGTCGAATTCGCCGCGCAGGAGCCCGATGTCGTAGACGCGCCGGACGCGACGCCGCTCGTCGTGTCGCGCGGCGAGATCGTCTTCGAGAATGTGACCTTCGGCTATCCGAACGCGCGCAAGCCGCTCTATCAGAATTTCTCTCTGACGATCCCGCCCGGCGAGCGCGTCGGCCTCGTCGGCGCCTCGGGCGCCGGCAAGACGACCTTCGTCAAGCTTTTGCAGCGCCAGTTCGATCTCGATGCGGGCCGCATTCTCATCGACGGGCGCGACATCGCCACGGCGACGCAGGCCTCGCTGCGCCAGGCGATCGGCATTGTCGCGCAGGAGCCGATCCTGTTCCACCGACCGCTCGGCGAGAATATCGCCTATGGCCGGCCCGGGGCGGCGAGCTACGAGATCGCGGAAGCCGCGCGCCTCGCCCATGCCGATATCTTCATCGAGGGCCTGCCCGACGCCTATGGGACTTTGGTGGGCGAGCGCGGCGTGAAGCTCTCGGGCGGCGAGCGCCAGCGTGTGGCGATCGCGCGGGCGATCCTCGCGGCGACGCCGATATTGGTGCTGGACGAGGCGACCTCCTCGCTCGATTCCGTGTCCGAATTTCATATTCGGGCGGCGATCGAGCAATTATCGGCGGGACGCACGACGATCGTCGTCGCGCATCGTCTGTCGACGGTGCGGCGGCTCGACCGCATATTGGTGTTCGACCATGGCCGCATCGTCGAGGACGGCGCGCATGACGAGTTGCTGCGCCTGCCCGGCGGCGTCTATCGGCGGCTGTTCGAGACGCAGGTCGGCGCGGGCGACACGCTGGAAGAGGCGATCGAGCGGGCGGGGTGAGAGCCCCGCCCCTTCGGGCAGCATATGCTTTCGATAACTGATCGCGGCGTTCGACGAAGGGCTTACGGCTCTTTGCGCTCTGTGGAGACGCCGAGCGCCTGCAATTGCGCGCGCTCTTCCTGCGTCAGGCCGGCGGCGTCGCTGCGCCGCCGTCCGCGCCGCACGGCGGCGTAGATCGCCCAGACGCCGCCGAGCAGCGCCAGTCCGGGCGCGGCCCAGAGCAGCAGCGTCTCCGGCTTGACGGGCGGGCGCAGCAGCACGAAATCGCCATAGCGCGCGACGACATAGTCGCGCACCTGCGCGTCGCTGGCGCCGTCTTTCAGCCTCTCGCGCACGATGACGCGCAAATCCTTGGCGAGCGGCGCGTCGGAATCGTCGATCGATTGATTTTGGCAAACGAGACAGCGCAATTCGCTGGCGATGGCGCGCGCGCGCGCTTCGAGCTTGGGGTCGGCGAGCATTTCGGAGGGCTCGACGGCGAAGGCGGGAGATAGCAGCGCGACGCCGAGCGCGAGCGAAAAAAGAAAGGGCGCGCCCCTCTCCCGCCTGCGGGAGAGGGTGGCTCGACGAAGTCGAGTCGGGTGAGGGCCTGCGGGACCCTCATCCGACCCCGCCATTAGCCCGGCGCTCGCGACGGGCGTCCTTTCGGACGCCCTATGGCGGGACCACCTTCTCCCGTGCGCGGGAGAAGGGAGAGCCGAAAGTTTCCGCAACATCGCCATCATTCCGCCGCCTGCGGTTGCGCGGCCGTGCGGACGCGGGAGGCGACGCCGATGCGCAGACGCCGATCCGCCAGCGAGAGCCCGCCGCCGAGCGCCATCACCACGGCGCCGAGCCAGATCAACAGCACCAGCGGCTTGTAATAGATCCGCGCATCCAGCGTTCCGTCCTCATGCTGCTCGCCGAGCGCCGCATAGACCTGTCCGAAGCCGAGCGTGACAATGCCCGCTTCCGTGCGCGCCATGCGCCGCGCCTGATAGAAGCGCTTCGCCGGCTCCAGGCGCGCGATCGTCTCCGAGCCCTTGCGCAGCGCCATCACCGCATAGGTCTCCGCGTAATTGGGGCCGGCGCGCGAGGCGATGTCCTCGATCGCGATCTGGTAAGGCCCGACCTCATAGGCGACGCCGGGCTTCATGGCGACGATCTGCTCGACGCCCCAGCCCGTCGCGGCGAGGCCGAGCAGGGTGAGCCCCATGCCGGCATGGGCGACGGCGGTTCCCCAGGCCGAAAGCGGCAGGCCGCGCAAACGCGCGAGCGCATTGCCGAGCGTCGCGCGCTGCGCGATATCGGTAAAGGCGCCGACGATGAGATAGACGGCGAGACCGGCCGAGACCACCGAGAGGACGGGCGCGCCATAGAGCGCGCCGAAAGCCGCCAGCGCGACGACGCCGGCCGCGAAAGCCGCGCGCAGGCGCTGCAGCGCCGCTTTCAGATCGCCGCGCTTCCAGGCGAGCATTTGTCCGATCGGCATCAGCAGAATGAGCGGCAAAGCGATCGGGATCATCACCGTATCGAAGAAAGGCGCGCCGACCGAGATTTTGTCGCCGGTCAGCGCCTCCAGCGCGAGCGGATAGAGCGTGCCGATGACGACGGTCGCGCAGGCAGTGGTCAGCAGCAGATTATTGACGACCAGCGCGCCCTCGCGCGAGATCGGCGCGAAGAGGCCGCCTGTCGGCAATGCGCTCGCGCGCAAGGCGAAGAGCGCCAGCGCGCCGCCGATGAAGAGCACGAGAATGGCGAGGATGAACACGCCGCGCTCGGGATCGCTGGCGAAGGCGTGAACCGACGTGAGCACGCCCGAGCGCACGAGGAAAGTGCCGAGCAGCGATAGCGAGAAGGCGAGAATGGACAGGAAGATCGTCCAGACCTTCAGCGCCTCGCGCTTCTCCATCACGGCGGCGCAATGCAGCAGCGCCGTGCCGGCGAGCCAGGGCATGAGCGAGGCGTTCTCGACCGGGTCCCAGAACCAGAAGCCGCCCCAGCCGAGCGTGTAATAGGCCCAGTAGGAGCCCATTGCGATGCCGAGCGTGAGGAAGATCCAGGCGGCGAGTGTCCAGGGTCGCACGAAGCGCGCCCAGGCCGCGTCTATGCGTCCGCCGATCAGCGCCGCGGCGGCGAAGGAGAAGACGATGGAGAAGCCGACATAGCCGAGATAGAGCAGCGGCGGATGAATGGCGAGGCCGGGGTCCTGAAGGATGGGATTGAGGTCGCGGCCCTGCCACGGCGGATCGGCGACGCGCGCGAAGGGATTCGACGTCAGCAGGATGAAGGCGAGAAAGGCCGCGCCGATCAGCCCCTGCACGGCCAGCGTGTCGGCGCGCAGCAAATCCGGCATGGCGCGCGAGAGCAGGGCGATGGCCGCGCCGCAGGCGGCGAGCACCAGCACCCACAGCAGCATGGAGCCTTCGTGATTGCCCCAGACGCCGGAGATTTTGTAGATCATCGGCTTCAGCGAATGCGAATTCTCGATCACATTGACGAGCGAGAAATCCGAGACGACATGCGCGTAAGTGAGCGCGCCATAGGCGAAGGCGACGAGAAGGAATTGCGCCACCGCCACGGGGCGGGCGACGCGCATCAGCGAAACATCGCGCAGACGCGCGCCGGCGAAGGGAAGAATCGCCTGCGCGAGCGCCAGGGCCAGAGCCAGGACGAGCGCGAAATGGCCGGTCTCGACGATCATTTCGCCTCCGCGCGATCGGTTCGCAGGTGAATGAGAGCGAACCTGAAGGCTCGCGATCCGCGGTCTCTGGACCGCGAGCCTTCAGGCCCGCATCGGCGGCGATCGCCCGGAAGCCGTATCATTTCTTGGCCTCTCCTCCCGCGCCCTGCCACACGCCTTGCTTCTTCAGCGCATCGGCGACCTCGCGCGGCATGTAGCGTTCATCGTGCTTGGCCAGCACGCTGTCGGCGCGGAAGCCGCCGTCGGCGCCGAGCGTTCCGTCGACGACGACGCCCTGACCCTCGCGGAAGAGATCGGGCAGCAGGCCCTTATAGCTCACGCGCAAATCGGCGGTTTTGTCGGTGACGGTGAAGGCGACATTGCGATCCTCGCTGCGCGCGACCGTGCCTTCTTTCACCAGGCCGCCGATGCGCAGCCGCGTTCCCGGCGAGACATGCTTTTGCGCGAGCTCGGCGGGCGAATAGAAAAACACGATATTGTCGCGCAGCGCGAACAGTACGAGGCCGACGGCCGCCGCCAGAACCGCGAGCGCGCCGGAGATGAGCGCGAGCCTCTTGCCCTTGCGAGTCATTCCGTCATCCTCCCACGCCCAATTCGCGCGCCAGAGCGTCGACGCGGGCGAGCCCGTCCTTGTCCTGCTCCAGCGCCTTGCGGGCGCCGCCCAGCGCGGTCTTCGCTTTTTCGGTCTCGGCCAGCACGCTATAGGCGCGGATGAGCCGCAGCCAGCCGTCGACATCCGCGCCATCCTGCTCGAGCTTGCCGCGCAGCCGCTCGACCATGGAGCGAATGGCGTCCAGCCGCTGGCCCTCGGGCATTGCGGCGATCTTCGCGCCTTCCTCGCTCGCCTGCGGCGCCTCGGCCGCCGGCGCGCCGCGCAATTGCGCGAGCAGCGCCTCGACGCGCGGACGCCAGGGGGCGTCGGCCGGCCCGTCGGCGAGCAACTCGGACCAGACATTCTCGGCCTTCTCGCGCTCGCCGTTCTGCGCCGCCTCGAGTCCGATATAGAAGCGGGCCATGGCGGATTTCGGGTCGAGCGCCAGCGCCGCCTCGAATGCCTGTATGGCTTCCGGCGTCACGCGGCCTTCGGAGGCGAGCACGCGCGCTTCGCCCAGCGCATTGTAGCGATGCGGCGTCGGCCCCAGCAGGCGCAGCGCCTTCTCATAGGCGGCGGCGGCCTCGGCGGCGCGGCCGTTGCGCAGATAGAAGGGCGCGATCACCTCATAGCCGCGCCCATCCTCCGGATGCTCGGCGAGATGCGCCTCTATGCGCGCCACTGCGCTCGCTATGTCGCTATGGCCGGGCTTGGCCTCGAGCCGCGCCTCGAGCGCGGCGTCCGGCAGGTTCGGATGGCCGAGCTTGCCATAGAGCAGCAGCGCGAAGGCGGGGATCAGCAGGATCGCGCCGGCCGCCGCGACCAGCGCATTGCGGCGGGAGGAAGAGGCCGCGCCGACGCCCATGCCGCGGGCGCGCAATAAGCGGCGGGCGGCCTCGGTCCGCGCGGTTTCGGCGTCGGCGGCGGCGAGGCGCCCCTCGGCGCTCTCGCGGTCGATCTCGGCGATCTGCTGCTCGAAAAAGGCGATGTCGGAGGCCGCGGCGTCGGCGGCGTCGCTTTTGCGCGCGAGCGGCCACAACACGCTCATCACTGCGGCGCCGGTCAGGAGAGCGAAGAGGAGCCAGATCATGGCCCGGCTGTTTAGAGGGAATCCGACCAAGAGGGAAGGGAGATAGAAATTCCCGGCTGCGCGAGAGGGCGCGTCGCTTCTTCTCTGAATGCGACGGTCCTAGAGCGGGGGGCGGACGCGGATCGTCGCGTAAGCCGCGAGCGCGCGCTGGCGCGCCGCCGCGTGATCGACGATCGGGCGCGGATAGGTCTCGCCGAGCACGACGCCCGCGTCGCGGAGCGCGCGTTCAGGCGCGGCCCAGGGCTTGTGAATATATTTGGCGTCGAGGCGCGCGAGCGCCGGGACGAAGCGGCGCACGAAGGCCCCCTCGGCGTCGAATTTCTCGCCCTGCAGCACAGGATTGAAAATGCGGAAATAAGGCGCGGCGTCGGCGCCGCAGCCGGCGACCCACTGCCAATTGCCGGAATTATTCGCGAGATCGGCGTCGACGAGCGTGTCCCAGAACCAGCGCTCGCCCTCCCGCCAGGGGAGCAGAAGATGCTTCACCAGAAAAGAGGCCGCGACCATGCGCAGGCGATTATGCATGAAGCCCGTGCGCCAGAGCTGCCGCATGGCGGCGTCGACCAGCGGATAGCCCGTCTCGCCCTTTTGCCAGGCGGCGAGAGCGCGCGCGTCGCTCGCCCAGGGAAAGCGCGCGAAGGCGGGATCGAGCGGCGCGTCCGGCATTTCGGGATTGGCGGCGAGCAAATGGTGGCAGAATTCCCGCCAGCCGAGCTCGCGTAGAAAGGCCCGGCGCCCCTCCTCGGGCGCGGCGGCGGCCGCGCGCCAGATTTGCAGTGGCGAAATCTCGCCCCAGTGGAGATATGGCGACAGGCGTGAGGCGCCGTCCTCGGCGGGAAAATCCCGCAGGCGGGCGTAGGCGTCGATCCCATCCGCCAGGAAATCGTCGAGCCGCCGCTGCGCCGCCGCTTCGCCCGGTCGCCAGCTCTCGCGCAGACCCGCGGCCCAATCGGGCCTCTTCGGCTGGAGGCGCCAATCCTCGAGCCGCTCGCTCGCCGGAGCGGAGCCGGCGCGCAGGCGTTTGGGCGCGGGCAGGCGTTTGGGCGCGGGCAGGGCCGGGGCAGGCTGCAGCCTTTCCGTGAGCGCGCGCCAGAAGGGCGTGAAGACGCGGAAGGGTCGCCCCTCGGCGTTGCGGACCGAACCCGGCTCGGCGAGTAATGCGCCGGCGCCGCTCTGCGCCGAGACGCCCCGTTCGCGCAGCGCCGTCTCGATCCGCGCGTCGCGCGCCATGGCCCAGGGCTCGTAGACGCGGCTCCAATAGACCGCGGAGGCGCCCGTTTCCTCGATGAGGCGCAGGAGTTCGGATGCGGCCTCCCCGCGCCGCAGCGTCAGCGGCGCGCCGAGGCGCTTCAGCTCGCCCGAGAGCGCGGCGAGGCTCTCGCGCAGCCACCAGCGCGAGGCGCCGCCGAGCCGCCAATCGCCGCCCTCGGCCGTATCGAGAATGAACAAGGGGATCAGCGGCGCGCCGGAGGCGACGGCCGCGCTCAGGGCGGGATTGTCGGCGAGCCGCAGATCGCGCCGAAACCAGAGTATGGCCGGCGCGATCACGCGATCACCTGCGGCGCGTGCGCAGGCTGCCGTAGAAATAATAGAGCGCCAGGCCGGCCGCCATCCAGACGAAAAGCCGGATCCAGGTCTCGATCGGCAGCGCCGCCATCAGCGCGAGACAGGAGAAAATGCCGCAGATCGGCACCCATGGAATGCCCGGCGCGCGGAACGGCCGATGCAGCTCGGGATTGTGGCGGCGCAGATAGAGAACCGCGCCGCAGACCAGCGCGAAGGCCGAGAGCGTGCCGATCGACACCATCTCGTCGAGGATCTCGATGGGGAAGAGGCCGGCGGTGATCGCCACCAGCACGCCGACGACCATCTGGCTGATCGCCGGCGTCTTCCAGACCGGGTGCAGCCGCGCGAAGACGGACGGCAGCATTCCGTCATGCGCCATGGAGTAGAAGACGCGCGTCTGGCCGAACAGCAGCGCCAGAATGACGGTGGTGAGGCCGGCCAGCGCGCCGAACTTGACCACCCAGGCCATCCAGCCGGCGCCGGTCGCGTCCATCGCCACGGCGATCGGGTCCGGCACATTCAGCGCCGTGTAGGAGACGACGCCCGTCGCCACGCCGGCGACGCCGATGAACAAAATCGTGCAGATGGCCAGCGAGGCGATAATGCCGATCGGCACATCGCGCTGCGGCAGCTTGGCCTCCTGCGCCGCCGTCGAGACGGCGTCGAAGCCGATATAGGAGAAGAACACGACAGAGGCGCCGCGCAGCACGCCGCTCCAGCCGAAATGGCCGAACTCGCCTGTGTTCTCGGGCACGAAGGGCGTCCAATGCGCGGTGTCGATATAGGAGACGCCGAAGACGATCACGATCAGCACGACGCCGAGCTTCACGAAAACGATGACATTATTGAACAGCGAGGATTCGCGCGTGCCGCGCGCGAGCAGAAACGAGAGCGCCAATATCACCAGCGCCGCCGGCACGTTGAAGAAGCCGTGGCCGGCCGCCGCGCCCGCATGGCTCGGATCGGCGAAATAGGCCGTCGTCCATTGTGGCGGCAGATCGAGCCCTATTCCATGCAGAACGCGGTTGAAATAGCCCGCCCAGCCGACCGCCACAGTGGCGGCGCCGAGGCCATATTCCAGCACCAGATCCCAGCCGATGATCCAGGCGAAAATCTCGCCGAGCGTGGCGTAGGTGTAGGTGTAGGCGCTGCCCGACACGGGGATGAGCGCCGCGAGTTCGGAATAGCAGAGCGCGACGAAGGCGCAGGCGAGTCCGGCGAGCGCGAAGGAGATGACGACGCCCGGCCCGGCGAATTTCGCCGCCACCGTGCCGGTGAGCACGAAAATGCCGGCGCCGATGATGCCGCCTATGCCGAGCGCGGTGAGCGAGACGGGCCCGAGTGCGCGCGCGAAATTGCCGCCTTCCCCGAGATGATTTTCGGCGAGAATTTCGTCTACGCTCTTGCGGGCGAAAAAATTGCGCGTCGGCGCGGATGCGCCGGTCGTCGTGTCTTGCACCACGAGGAGACCCCTTCTCAGCGAACGGCCTTCGCGCGAAAGCGCGCAGCCCCTGATCGGGGCGCGATTATGGTTGCGCCGCGAATAGGATACAAGAGGCGCGACCTCGAGCGGGCGTCATCGTGGGCGTCGTCCCGGCGTTGTCGCATTTCCGACGCGGACCTCGCGTCGAAAGCGCGGGCAAAACCGCCTCAAAGGCGGAATCCCGCCGTTCAGCGCAGAAAAATCGGGGTTCTCGCACGGGCGGCTCGGTTGTTGCACGTCTTCGCTCGATCTCCCCGGCGTCTGGCCGGGCCAGCTGGAGCGGCGCAATGAATCCGCGTTTTGGTTACCTGTGCCTGTTCGACAATCCGACCTCGGAGGCGGGTCGCGCATTGACGCGCCAGCTCATATTGGTGCGCGAAGCCGAGCGCATGCGCTTCGAAGACATCTGGTTCGCCGAACGTCATTTCGACGATCATTTTCCGCGCGGCGCCAACTCTGTCATGCTCGGCTATGCGGCCGGCGTCACCATGCGGGCGCGCATCGGCTCGGCGTCCTTTCTGCCGGCGCTGCGCGATCCGATCCAGCTCGCCGAAGATGTCGCCAGCATCGATTTGTTGACCAAGGGCCGGTTCAGCTTCGGCGTCGCCAGCGGCGCCGATTTTCCCAAGCAGACGGTCAATTTCGGCGTCGCCCCGGAAGACGCCAACGAGCGTGGCCTGGAGGCGCTGGAGCTCATCGAGCGCCTGCTGCTGGAGAGCGAGGTCACGCATAAGGGCAAATATTTCCAGGTCGAGAAGCTGACCCTCTCGCCACGGCCGGAGCAGAAAATTCCGACCTGGATCGCGACGACGGAAGAGAGCACGATCCGCCTCGCCGCACGCAAGGGCTATGGGCTCATGGCGTCGGCGACCTGCACGAATGACGAGCTGCATCGCATCCTCGGCATTTATCGCGATGAGGTTCCGGGCGCCGATCCGCGTCTGGTGCTGGCGCGATTTGGTTTTGCGACACAGGAACGCGACGAGGCCGTGGCGATCGCGACGCCCTATCTCGAGGACTATTGCGCCAAGGCCAACGCCAACAATGCAGAAAGCGGCGGCGCAGGCGAAACGCTCGATCCGCAGGCGCTTTTGTCCATGTCGCTGATCGGCAGCTTCAAGGAGGTCGCGGACCGGGTGAACAGCCTGAACGAGGAGTTCGGCGTGCATGGCATAGCGATGGCTCCCACCACCGCGCAATTCGACACGGTGAAGCGCTGCCTCGCGGCTTTCGTCGACGAGATAAGGCTGCGCCTGCCCGTGGATTGAGCAGGAGAGCCGCTCGTCCGAGCGGCTCTCTTTTCGTCTCACTGAGGACGACGAGCCGCTCGGACGAGCGGCTCTCCGGTCTGTCGTATTATTTGAGTTGGTCGGCGACCTTTTCGATGCCGGCCTTGGCGCAGGCTTCGTCCTTGTCGCCGCCCGGCGCGCCGGAGACGCCGACGCCGCCGACGACCACATCGCCGACCTTGATCGGCAGAGCGCCCTGCGCCGCGATCACATTGGCGAGATGCACGGCGCTGAGCGTCGGATTGTCCTTCACGCGCTGCGCGAATTCGCCCGACGGCGTGCGGAAGGTGCGCGAGGTGTAGGCCTTGCGATGGCTGTTCTCGAATGTATGCGGCGAGGAGCCGTCGCCGCGGATGGCGATGAGGATCTGGCCCTCTTCGCCCACGACAGTCACCGAGATGCGATAGCCCTGCTGATAGCAGACGTCATAGGCGGTCTGCGCGATGGCGAGCGCGACCGGCGTGGACAGGACCTTCTGCGTGACGAGCTCGGCATGGGCCGGAGCCAGCGCCGCGGCGAGGGCGCCGACGGCGGCCAAGGAAGCGAGGATTTTCGACGGCATAGTCTCTCCAGGGAAGGCGAAATTCTGGCGGGTCATCCCGAATGGGATGATAAATCGATCATTGTTATAGAATTTATGAGCAGTCAAGCGCTGCGCTCGAGTATGGCGGGCGGACGAATTCTGTCGCATCGACGGGGCGAGGCGCACGGACCTTTCTCTGGAAAGACAATAAAAAGAACGAAAAATCCGCAGTGTGGCGAATAGGTCGCGCCTCGAGAAGAATCGCCGGAGACCCGTCATAATTCTTGACCGGGACCGAAGCGGCAGATTAAAAAATATTTAGAAAATAGGACTTGTCGATGACTAGATTCAGACGTTCGTCCGACGCCGAGCCGCCCCGCAACGAATCCGAAGGCTCCGAGCGCCTCGCCGACACGGTCGCGCGGCGGCTCGAGCGATTGCTCACGCGCAAGGGCCGCACGCTCGAGCGCGTCGCCGAACTGAGCGGCGTCGACCTGGACGAATTGCGATCGATCGTCACGGGATCGAAAGCGCCGACGATCGCGCATTTGTGGCGGGTCGCCAATGCGATCGGCGTCCCGTTCGGAAGCCTCGTCGCCTCGCAGGAGCGCAGCGGCGTGCTGGTCATGCGCAAGGCCAGTCCGCGCGTGATCGGCTCGCAGGACGGCAATTTCCTCTCCCGCCCTTTGTTTCCCTATGACAGCGCGCGGCCGGTCGAATTCTACGAGGTCACGATAGCGCCGCTGCATCTGGAGCGCGCCGAAGCGCATGCGCCGGGCGCGAAGGAGACGCTGGTGGTCTCGCAGGGCGAGATCGAGATCGTCGCGGGACGCGAGCCGCCGGTTCGGCTCGAAGCGGGCGACGCGGTCGACTTCCTCGCCGATGTGCCGCACAGCTATCGCAATCTCGGCGAGACGCCGGCGACGATCTTTCTCGTCTTGTCCTACGCCGGCGCCGAGGCGGGCGAGGATGATGTCTGAGCCGCAGCTCGAAACGCACATACAGTACATGGTTCTTATAGACGTCTAGTAGGTGAATAAATAAACGTAAGTATCTGATAGTAGTAAAATTTTCTACTTCGAATATGATTGATTTTGTCGGGGGCGGTCTATAGTTGTTGCTCGCGGTTCGGATTCGTCCCGCCGCGCTTTTTTCGATGACGGCCGACGTTCATCGGCGTCGCGTGGCGAGAGCTTCGCGGACGCCGGGCGTTTCGTTCAACCGCCCGAGGAATAACCCATGACCACCGAACCCGAAGTCCGGCGGACGCTGAGCGAATCTGCGGCCCGCCAGCTCGCCAATGCGACCAAGACCAGAGCGCAGTGGTCGGGCATCACGCCGCGCTGGCTGGTGTCCTTTCTGCCCTGGACGCCTGTCGAGGCCGGCATCTACCGGCTGAACCGCGTCAAGGAGGAGGGCGCCCTCACCGACGCCGACGTGACCTGCAGCCCGGCCCGCGACCGCGACGCCGATCTGCCGGAGACCTTCGTCGATTACGAGGATCATCCGCGCGAATATTCGATGAATGCGGTCACGACCGTGCTCGACGTGCAGACCCGCGTCTCCGACCTCTACAGCCATCCTTACGATCAGATCCAGGAGCAGGTCCGCCTGCTCACGGAGAAGGTCAAGGAGCGGCAGGAGAGCGAGCTCATCAACAACGCCGAATACGGCCTGCTCGCCAATGTGCATCCGTCCATGAAAATCAGGACGCGGACGGGCGCGCCGACGCCGGACGATCTCGACGAGCTCATCGCCAAGGTCTGGAAGGAGCCGGCCTTCTTCCTCGCGCATCCGCGCGCCATCGCGGCCTTCGGGCGTGAATGCACCCGCCGCGGCGTGCCGCCGCCGACGGTCACTCTGTTCGGCTCGCCCTTCGTCACCTGGCGCGGCCTGCCCTTGGTGCCGAGCGACAAGCTGTTCATCGACGAGGCGGGCAAGACCAACATATTGCTGCTGCGCACGGGCGAGAAGAAGCAGGGCGTGATCGGCCTGTTCCAGCCGGGCATTCCCGGCGAGGTCGCGCCGAGCCTCTCGGTTCGCTTCATGGGCATCAACCGCAAGGCGATCGCCTCCTATCTCATCTCGCTCTACTGCTCGGCCGCCGTGCTGACCCATGACGCGCTCGGCGTGCTCGAGGGCGTCGAGGTGGGCAAGTTCCACGATTACGGCGACAAATACGTCTGATCTTTCGGCCCAGAGCCGCTCGCGCCGGCGGAGATCCGCCGCCGGCGCGCTATTTCCGAACTGTTCGAGAGAGAGCGATCATGTCTTCTGCGCCCTCCAATTCCGCGGCCTTCGGCGCGAGCGCGCCGGACGCGCCCTCCGAGGAGGCGCTGACGCGCCATGGAGCGCCGGCCTTTCCCGATCCGGCCATGATCGCCCGCCTCGCCAATGCTTTTTTCCAGGCCTCGCCGCAGGCTTCGTCCAGCGAGTCTCCGGCGACGCTCTCTCCCGGCGCGCCGATCGTGCCGCCGACGCAGCCCGAGCCGCCCGCGCCCTCCGTCGTGACCAGCGTCGCGCCCTACGCGCCCGCGCGCCCGCCGCTGGGGCCGCCCGACGTTCCGCCGACGACGATTCCCTCCATCGCGCCGACGCCCAATCTCTCGGCTCCCTCGGCGCCGGTCGGCCTACAGCCGGCGGTTCCGCCCAATGGTCTCTCGGATGTTCCGCAGCCGGGCGCCTCGGCCGGCGCTTTCGAGCCGGGAAGCCCCGCCGCGGCGGCGATCGATTATTCCGCCATTCCCAACTCGCTCGCGCAATATGGCGGCGCTGCGCCCATGCAGGCGCCGGCCCCCTATGGCGGCTATGACGCGGACGCCGTTCCGGGCGGCGTGAAGGCGGGGCCCGCCGACAATCTCTATTTCCTGAGCGAGCGCGCGCCCGCGGTCGCGCCGGGCTCCGTTCCCGCGGAGCCGTCGCTCTCCCTCGTCGACCGCTATGATGCGGATATCGCGCCGGCCTCTGCGCCCGATGTCGCGCCGGAGAGCTTCGCCTATTCCGGACCCTCGGAGGCCGATCCGCATCGCGTGTCGGACGCTTTCGCGCTGGGGACGCCCAATGTCGCAATGCCGGAAATCTCCGGCCAGGAGCGCAGCTTCGCGCCCGGCGCCGCCGGCCCGGCGGCGAGCGATTCGTTCTATTTCCTCGATCGCGCCGGCGCCGTTCCGGCCGCGCCGACGACGGCGCAGCCGGAGCCGCAAGGCTTCGCGCCGCAGCTCGCCGCCAGCGCGCCGGCGAGCAGAGCCGCCTTCGACCCCTATGCGGTGAAGCGCGACTTTCCCATCCTGCAGCAGCAGGTGCATGGCAAGCCGCTGGTCTGGCTCGACAATGCCGCGACGACGCAAAAGCCGCAGGCGGTCATCGACCGTCTTGCGCATTTCTACGAATATGAGAATTCCAACATTCATCGCGCCGCCCATGCGCTGGCGGCGCGCTCGACCGACGCCTATGAGGCGGCGCGCGAGAAGGTGCGCCGCTTTCTGAAGGCGCCCTCGATGAAGGACATCATCTTCGTGCGCGGCGCGACCGAGGCGATCAATCTCGTCGCCCAGGCCTGGGGCCGGCGCAATGTGCAGGCGGGCGACGAGATCGTCGTCTCCTGGCTCGAGCATCACGCCAATATCGTGCCCTGGCAGCAGCTCTGCGCCGAGAAAGGCGCGCGGCTGCGCGTCGCCCCGGTGGACGACCGCGGCCAGATCATCCTCGAGGAATACGAGAAGCTGCTGAATCCCAAGACGCGAATCGTCTCGGTGACGCAGGTCTCCAATGCGCTCGGCACGGTGACGCCGGTGCGCGAGATCACGGCGATGGCGCATCGCCATGGCGCCCGCGTGCTGATCGACGGCGCGCAATCGGTCTCGCATATGCCGGTCGACGTGCAGTCGATCGACTGCGATTTCTTCGTCTTCTCCGGCCATAAAGTGTTCGGCCCGACGGGCATAGGCGTCGTCTATGGCAAGGACGACGTCCTCGCCGACATGCCGCCCTGGCAGGGCGGCGGCAATATGATCGCCGACGTCACCTTCGAGAAGACCATCTATCAGGGTCCGCCGGAGCGTTTCGAGGCCGGCACCGGCAATATCGCCGACGCCGTGGGTCTCGGCGCCGCGCTCGACTATATCGAATCGATCGGCATGGAGGTGATCGCCCGCTATGAGCATGATCTCCTCCTCTACGCGACCGAGAAGATGCGGATCGTGCCGGGGCTGACCTTCATCGGCACGGCGGCGGAGAAGGCGAGCGTGCTCTCCTTCGTGCTCGACGGCCATCGCACCGAGGATGTCGGCAAGGCGCTGGATCGCGAAGGCATAGCGGTGCGCGCCGGCCACCATTGCGCGCAGCCGATTTTGCGCCGCTTCGGCCTCGAGGCGACGGTGCGGCCGTCGCTGGCCTTCTACAACACTTGCGCCGACGTCGACGCGCTGGTCGCCGCGCTCTTGCGCCTGCAGAGCGGACGCGCCGGCTTTTTCTGAGCGCTGGATAAACTCCACCGTCTTTATTGACTTCCCGCGCTGTCGCCAATAGTCTACTGTTTTTGTAGACGGGGTGGCGCGGTGCTGACGAAAAAGGGCAAATACGGCATCAAAGCCATGACCTATCTGGCGCGTTTCGAGCCGGGCCGCACCGTGCCGGTCCAGGAGATCGCGACCACGCAGCGCATACCGAAAAAATTTCTCGACGCCATCCTCTGCGAATTGCGCAATCTCGGTTATGTGAGCTCGAAAATGGGCAAGGGCGGCGGCTATACGCTGGCCCGTCCCGCCGAGACGATCTCCGTCGGCAATATTATTCGCGCGCTCGACGGCCCGCTGGCGCCGCTCCCCTGCGCCAGCAAGACGCGCTATCAGCCCTGCGACGATTGCGTCGATGTAGAGAAATGCGCCGTCCGCCTCGTGATGCAGGACGCGCAACGCGCGCTATCGGGCGTGCTCGACAATTGCTCGCTCGCCCATGTGCGCGATCTCGCCGAGAAAGTGGCCCTCTGCTACGAAATTTGACATTTGTCGCGCCCCGCATGTCGTGAATCGCGGAGGCGCCTCCTTCCCCACGCGCCGCCGCGATCTGCGCCACCGCCGGATGCGGCTTTTTTCCGACTATAAGTTGATCTTCTTTGTAGACTTAATCGATATTCGCGCTTAAAGTCCCCTTCTAGCCACGACGACGCGTGCGCGCCGAGCGCGTCGTCGGAACACGGTCGCTTCTCGTAAGCATATGACGCCTATCGGCAATACAGAGAAAACGAGGTTGCGGGCATGACGAAGACCTTCAAACGATCCGTGATCGCAATGCTGATGAGCGCCTCCGTGGCGGCTCTCGCGATCGCCGAGGAACAAAAGACGCCGGCCGCCGCCACCGCCGAATCGCCGCGCGCCAGCAAGCCGCATTGGGCGTGGCAGTCGGTCTACCAGCCCTTCGCGCCCAAAGTGCAGAAGACCGATTGGACGCGCTCGTCCTTCGACGCTTTCGTGCTCTCCAAGATCGAGGCGCGCGGCCTGACGCCCTCGCCCGACGCCGATCGCGCCACTTTCATCCGCCGCGCGACGCTGGACTCCTGGGGTCTCATCCCCACTCCCGACGAGGTCGCGGTCTTCGAGGGCGATACGAGCCCCGACGCCTATGAGAAGCTCGTCGACCGTCTGCTCGCCTCGCCGCGCTATGGCGAGCGCCAGGCTCGTTTCTGGCTCGATCTCGCGCGCTACGCCGACAGCACCGGCTTTCAGAACGACAATAACCGGCCGAACATGTTTCGGTATCGCGATTACGTGATCAAGTCGTTCAACGAGGACAAGTCCTATTCGCAGTTCGTCCGCGAGCAGCTCGCGGCGGATGAGATCGCGCCGGGCAATCAGGAGCTGCTGGTCGCGACCGGCTTCCTCGCCGGCTATCCGGACAACAGCAACTCGCGCGATCTGGTGCAGCGCAAATATCAGATCACCACGGATATGGTCGACACCGTCGGTCAGGCGATCCTCGGCACGACGGTCGGCTGCGCGCGCTGCCACAATCACAAGACCGACAAATTCACGCAGAAGGATTATTATTCGCTGCAGGCCTTCTTCGCCAACACCGCTTTCGATGAGAAAATCCCCGCCAAGAAAGGCGAGGTCGAGGCCGAGTTCCAGAAGGAGCAGGCGGCGTATAACGAGGCGACCAAGTCCATTCGCGCGCGGCAGAAGGAGATCATCGACTCGGTCCGCGAGGCGGCGCTCAAATATCATAAGGAGCGCTATCTGACCGACAGCCGCGAGTCGATCTTCAAGGCGAAGGACCAGTGGAACGCGATGGACCGCTGGGTCAATCACCGGCTCGACGTGGTGACCGACGACACTGCGCTCGCCGGCTTCCTGCGCTACGCCGCCGACGACAAGAGCGCGCCGGAGCACAGCGACGAGATCGTCAAAAAGGCCGAGGAGTATCAGAAGCTCACGCAGGAGCTGCGCAAGTTCCAGAATCTGCGCTCGAACAAAGGGTCGCTGAACTTCACCGCCGCCACCGAGCTCGGCCACGCCGATGCGCCGCCCACGCATATTCTCTTCGTCGGCAATCATGAGAAGCCGCTCGACGAGGTGCAGCCCGCCTTCCCGGAGGGCATCACGAGCGAGCTGCCCGACATCAAGCCGACGGCGACCTCCTCCGGCCGCCGCACCGCGCTCGCCGATTGGCTGGTGAGCGAGAAGAATCCGCTCACGGCGCGCGTCTTCGTCAATCGCGTGTGGAACCAATATTTCGGCAAGGGCATTGTCGGCACGGTCAGCGATTTCGGCAAGGCCGGCGACAAGCCGACCAATCAGGAGCTGCTCGATCAGCTCGCCTTCACTTTTGTGAAGGATGGCTGGAGCGTGAAGAGTCTGCATCGCTCCATTCTGCTCTCGGCGACCTATCGGCAATCGTCCGACTATCGAGAGGATGTCGCCAAGGCCGATCCGGAGAACAAGCTGCTCGCCGTCTTCCCGCGCAAGCGTCTCGAGGCCGAGGAGATTCGCGATTCGATCCTCGTGGCGTCCGGCAAGCTCAATGAGCGCATCGGCGGTCCGAGCGTGTTCCCGCCCGTTCCCGCCAATTTCGCCGGCGGCGGCAATTTCAACGCCGATCCCGCTTGGACGACCTCGAAGGACCCGCAGGACTATACGCGTCGCAGCCTCTACATCTTCACGCGTCGCAGCCTGCCCTATCCGCTGCTCGAAACCTTCGACATGGCGAATCCGCAGCAGATTCACAGCAAGCGGGATGTGACGACGACGCCGCTGCAGGCGCTCACGCTCTACAATAGCGACATCATCTTCCAGTGGTCGCAGGCTCTCGCGGGACGCGTGATCGAGGAGGCCGGCGACAATGAGGCGGCGCAATTCGACAGGCTCTATCTCGTGCTCTTCGGCCGCAAGCCGACGGAGACGGAACGCCAGGCGCTGCACGCCTTCCTCGACCAGCATCAGAAGACGATCGCCGCCAAGGCGGAGAACGGCAAGTTCTCGATCGCGGTGCCGGTGACGACGAAAGCGCATTTCGTCGATCCGCTGCGCGCCTCCGCTTTCGTCGATCTCGTGCACACTGTCGTGAACAGCAACGATTTCGTCTACCGCTTCTAAAGAGACAACCGGACAATCTGAACCGAGGGGAGCAGGCATATGCTCATCAAGACATCGCGTCGTGAGTGGCTGCGCAGCGCAGCTTATGGAGTTGGCGGATTCGCCGTCAGCGGAATGATGCCGGGCGGCGGCTGGTTCGGCGTTCCGGACGCCAATGCGGCGACTTTCGTCGATCCGCTTGCGCCCAAGCAGCCACATTTTCCTGCCAAGGTGAAATCGGTCATTTGGGTGCATCTCGACGGCGCGCCCAGCACCATCGATCTCTATGACTATAAGCCCGAGCTCGAGCGTCTGGCCGGCCAGGATATTCCGGCCTCCTTCCTCGAGGGCATCAAGACGAGCACCCAGGGCGGCGTCGGCAAGCTCTTCGCATCGAAGCGGACCTGGAAGCAGTATGGCCAGAGCGGCGCCTGGTTCTCGGACCTGCTGCCCAATCTCGCGCAGCAAGCCGACAAGCTGACCTTCGTCAAATCGAGCGTCACCGTCGGCGCCACGCACGACATCTCGATCCTGAAGCTCAACACCGGCGATCTGAGCCCGGGCCGTCCGTCGCTCGGCGCCTGGGTCGCCTATGCGCTCGGCTCGGCCAATGCTGATCTGCCGCCCTATGTCGTGCTCTATGGCGGCCAGCGCGAGCCGCGCGCGGGCTCGGTCAATTGGAGCTCGGGTTTTCTGCCCGCGGTCTATCAGGGCACGGCGTTCCGTCCTGGCGCGCAGCCGATCCTGCATCAGGCGCCGCCGGAGCTGATCGGCCAGCAGCAGCAGCGCGAGAGCCTCGATCTTCTGCATCAGCTGAACGACATCCGCTCCGCTCAGCGTCCCGAAGACAGCGAGCTCGCCGCGCGCACCAACTCCTACGACCTCGCCTATCGCATGGAGGCGACCGCGCCAGAGGCCGTCGATTTGTCGAAGGAGACCGAGGCCACCAAGGCGCTCTACGGTCTCGACGACGAAGCGACGCGCGACATGGGCACCGTGCTGCTGCGCGCCCGCCGTCTCGTCGAGCGCAATGTGCGCTTCGTGCATGTCGTGTCGGGACCCATCGCCGGCCTCGGCCAGGGCGACGACGCCAATTGGGACGCGCATCGCCAGCTCGAGCGCAATCACGGCGCTCATGCGCGCGCGATCGACAAGCCGATCGCCGGCCTGCTCGCCGATCTTCAGTCGCGCGGCCTCCTCGACGACACGCTCATCGTGTGGACGTCGGAGTTCGGTCGCACGCCTTACGGCCAGAGCGGCGACGGTCGCGACCACAATCCGTGGGGCTATACGCAATGGCTCGCCGGCGGCGGCCTGAAGCACGGCATCACCTATGGCCGCACCGACGACCTCGGCCTCAAGACCGTCGCAAACCCTGTCGACACCTATGACCTGCATGCGACCGTGCTGCAGCTCCTCGGCCTCGATCACCTCAAGACGATCTATCTGCGCGCCGGCCGCGCCGAGCGTCCGACGGTCGTCTACGGCAAGGTCGTGAACGACATTCTCGCCTGACGAAAGACGCCGGAGCTTCAAAGCTCCGGCGCGACACACGACCCGAACTCGCGGCGCCCGACCGCCGCGAGAACGAGCCTCTGCGCATTCGAAACCACGAGCAGGATCGCAAAAAGCGTCATGAGCCGCACGTCCGCCTATCGCATTGTCTTCTCGCGTTCGGTCTTCTCGCGTTCGGCCCTGTGCGCCGTCCTGCTCGCCACGCCGGCGCTGGCCGCGCTGGATCTGCGCGACTACGACGACGATTTGATGCGCGACCTCGAAAAGACGATCAAATATTTCGAGCCGGACATCACCGCGCAAAATTCGCAAGCCGCCAAGGAGGACGCCGAAGTCCTTCTCGATGGCTTCCGCTATACGGAGGATTATTTCGCCAAGCGCGGCAAGGACGACGCCGTGGCGATCTCCCGCGACGGATCGCGCCTCATCACCGACGTCGTTCAGAAAGTCGAAAAAGGCGAGTTCGACGCCGCCGCCGCCTCCGCGCGCGAGGCGACGCAAGTCTGCAAAACCTGCCATGAGATCTACAAGCCCCGCCTCGCACGCTGACCCCGAAGATACGACCCGAGGATACGAACGATGACGCGTAAGACCGCAAACGAGTTCCCGCCCGGAATATTGAAGCTCTTCGATCTCTTCGTGCATGGCGACATCGACCGCCGCGGCTTCATCGACGGCGCCAAGACATGCGCCGTCGGCGCCGCCGCCGCCACGGTTTTCCTCGAGGAGCTGCTGCCGCGCTTCGCCGCGGCCGAGGTGGTGAAGAAGGATGATCCGCGCATCGCCGGCAAGACGCTCGAGGTTCCCTCGCCCGACGGCAATGGAGTGGTGAAGGGCTATTTCGTCCATCCCGCCAAGGTCGAAGGCAAATTGCCGACCGTGCTCGTCATCCACGAGAATCGCGGCCTCAATCCGCATATAGAAGACATTGCGCGCCGCCTCGCGCTCGACAATTTCGTCGTCTTCGCGCCGGATGCGCTGGCGCCGCTCGGCGGCTATCCCGGCGACGAGGACAAGGCGCGCGAGCTCTTCCCCAAGCTCGATCAGGCCAAGACGCGCAATGATTTCATCGCCGCCTATGGCGCGCTGAAAACCTGTCCGATCGGCAATGGCAAGGTCGGCGCGGTCGGCTTCTGCTATGGCGGCGGCGTGGTGAATTTCCTCGCCACCAAGCTCCCCGATCTTGCCGCCGGCGTCCCCTTCTATGGGGCGCAGCCGCCGGCCGAGGAGGTCGCGAAGATCAAGGCGCCGCTGCTCATCCAATACGCCGGCGTCGACGATCGCATCAACGCCGGCTGGCCGGCCTATGAGGCGGCGCTGAAAGCCGCTCATGTCGATTATCAGGCCTTCGTCTATCCGGGCGTGCAGCACGGTTTCAATAATGACACGACGCCGCGCTATGACGCCGCGGCGGCCGAGCTCGCCTGGAAGCGCACCGTCGATTTCTTCAACGCCCGTCTGCGCGCCTGAGAACGAATAAGGAAAAGCCATGAAAATCTCGACGCTCATCTTCGGCCTGGCGCTCGGCGCCGCCTCGACGGCGCTGCTCACCGCCGGCGCCACGGCGCAGCAGGCCGTAGCGCCCGCCGCCCCTGCGGCCGCGCCCGTCACCCCGGCCAACGACCCGGCCTATACCTATAAGACGCTCCGCCTCAATCGCGCCGCCTTCGACGCCCTGCTGGCGAAGCCGGAAGATCTGCTGGTGCTGGATATTCGCCGGCCCGACGAGCTGACCAAGAATGGCGGCTTCCCGGTCTATCTGAGCATTCAGACCAAAGAAGTTCAGAAATCTCTCTCCTACATCCCGCGCGATCGGCTCATCGTCACAGTGTCCAATCGCGCGCATCGCGCTGGCGCGGTGGGCGATATTCTCGCCGGCCTCGGCTATCATGTCGTCGGCGCGATCGGCGTGCTCGATTATCAGGACGAAGGCGGAATTCTGACGAAGCTCGCGCCGCCGGCTCCGGCCGCGACGGCCGCGGCTCCCGCAGCCGCTGCCGCCGCAGTGGCGACCACCAATGGCGCGAAGTGAGGCGAAGCCATGCGTAAAGCTGCAGTACTTTCTGCTTTGATTCTCTCGGCCGCTTTCGCGGCCTCCCCGGCCTCCGCGGCCTTGAAGACGGGCGCTGAAGCGCCCGATTTCAGCGCGCCCGCCGCCATCGGTGGAAAGGACTTCGTCTTTTCTCTGGCGGAGGCGCTGAAGAAAGGACCCGTGGTGCTCTACTTCTATCCCAAATCCTTCACGCGCGGCTGCACCATAGAGGCGCATGAGTTCGCCGAGAATTATGACAATTTCTCCGCGGCCGGCGCCTCGCTGATCGGCGTCTCCGCCGATACGATCGAGACGCAGCGCGATTTCTCGACGAAAGAGTGTCGCGACAAATTCCCGGTGGCGGCCGACGCGAATTTTTCCGTCATCAACGCCTACGACGCCAAGCGCGATCGCCCGACGCAGAATGGCGATACGGTTTCCGACCGCATCTCCTATGTCGTGACGCCGGACGGCAAAATCGGCTTGACCTATGTGAGCTCGGACCCGATCAAGCATGTCTCGGAGACGCTCGAATTCGTGCGGCGGTGGCAAGAGAGCCACAAGCCCGGCAAGATTTGAGCATTGCGTTCAACTTCGGCAAAAAGGGACGATTATGAGTCTGTATTCGAAGCGCGCGCGCGCCCTTCTCCTCGGCGGCGCGCTCATCGCGAGCTGTGTCGCTCTGACCTCCGCCTCTGCGCAGGCGCCCGGCCCCTCTCCGGCGAAAATCGCGGTCGAGAATCGCCGGGCGGAATTCACGCTCATCGGTAATTTCTTCCGCTGGTTCGGCGCCGTCGCCCGGGGCAACGCCCCCTATGACGAGGCCGAGGCGAAGAAACGCGCCGAGCGCATCGCCTATCTCGTGGGCCTGCTCGACGAGTCCTTCCCCGAGATTTCCAATGTCGGCGAGCCGGACAGCAAGGCGAAGGCCGAACTCTGGAAGGAAAAGGCGGAGTTCGACAAGAAGCTCGCCAAATTCAAGGAAGACGCCCACGTCTTCGCCGACACGATCTCCAAGGAGAAGGGCGCGACGGAAGCCTTCAAGACCGCCGTGGCGAACCTCGGTCAGGATTGCAAGGGCTGCCACGACTCTTACAAGGCCAAGTAGCCGTAGCGCCCGGTAGCCGTAGCGTCCGGTAGCCGCAAAGTCCGGTGCAAAAAGTCGAAATAGCGCAACGAGACGAACGATGACGGTGATCGACAGGCCGCCCGAAACAAAGGCGGCGGCCGCGCAATCGAAAGAAAAGCGTCTGGTCTGGGATCTGCCGGTGCGGCTGTTCCACTGGTCGCTCGTCGTCTCGTTCATCGGCGCCTATGTGACCAACAGGCTCGGGGTGGCCTGGTTCGATTGGCATGTCCGATTCGGCTACGCCGTCCTCGCGCTCGTCGTTTTCCGCGTGCTGTGGGGCATGTTCGGCGCCAAGCATGCGCGTTTCGCGAGCTTTTTGCGGCATCCGCGCGAGGCGTCGCTCTATGCGCGGAGCCTGCTGCGCGGCGAGGCGCCCCTCTACGCCGGGCATAATCCGCTCGGCGCGCTCATGGTCGTCGCTCTGCTGCTCGGCCTTTTGGCGCAGGCGACGATGGGTCTGTTCGCGAATGACGAGATTTTCAATGTCGGCCCCTTCGCGGGGGCGGTGAGCAAGGAAACGAGCCTCCTGCTCACCTCGCTGCACAAAAAGGGCTTCTATGTGCTGGCGGCCGCCGTCTTCATTCATGTCGCGGCGGTGATCGCCTATGTGGTGGTCAAGCGCGAGAATCTCGTGCGCGCCATGATCACCGGATATAAGCGCGCCGAGGCCGTTCATCCCGACGACGAGATCACGACGTCGCGTCTGACGCTGGCGGCGAGTTTGCTGCTCGTCGTCGCCATAGCGCTCGTCGCTTTGACCTCGATCGCCCCTGTGGCCAGCGCCGGCGGCGACGGGTTTTGAGCGGCGCGCCGATTCGCCGAGCTTGAGGGCGGGCGACGGCTGGGCTACTTAAGGGCCATATTGCGCATTCGATCGTCTTCGCGCGTCGAGGCTCGTCATGGTTCGCTCTATGGCTCGTTCTATCGCATTGGCTGTTTTCCTGTGTGTCCCGCAGATCGTTCATGCGGTGGAACGGCCCGCGGCCCATTCGACTGCGCCCGCCAAAGCCGCTCCCGCCAAAGCGGCGCAAGCGCCCGCGGCCGAAGCGCCGCGCCTGTTCGGCGATTGGCAGCTGCGCTGTCTGGCCGCCGACGCCCCGCAACAGCCGCGTCGCAGCTGCGAGATCCTGCAATCCGTCCTCGTCAAGGACAAGAGCGCGACGATCGCGGAAATCGCCTTCGGCAAGCCCGACGCCAATGACGCGATGGCCATGACGATCGTCGTGCCGGTCAATGTCGCCTTTCAGGCCGTCCCGCGCGTGACGATGAGCGACGCCGACCCGCTGCCGCTCGATCTCGTCTGGCGGCGTTGCGCCCAGGCCGGATGTTTCGCCAGCGCCGCGCTCGCCGAGCAGACGCTCGCCCGTTGGCGGAGCTATGACGGCATGGGGCGCATCGCCTTCAAGAGCGCCTCCGGGCAGGACGCTTTGCTGCCGGTCTCCTTCCGCGGGCTCGGCCAGGCGCTCGACGCATTGGCGCGAGAGCGTTGATGATATGTGGCAATATTGCCACACCCACCAAAATAGGCTGATTTCAGAAATAGCGCAGAAAACGCGCAGAAACACGTAAGTAATTCATCTATCGACGATTTCTGTCGTCGCGCCATCGCCGCCGTCCCTTTCGGTCCCAAAGCTGCGACCTTGCTGGGCGCGCCGATCAAAAATACAAGCGATAACGTAGCGTAGTTTCCGACTCGGCCGCGCCGCGGCCGGTCGTTGTCGTGATTTATCGTTCGAATTTTGCCGAGTTTTTGGAGACTGGAAATGATCGGTTCGTGCGGCCGTAGAGATGGCGCCTCCAAATTTTCGTCCCGAGTCGAGGACGCCGCGCGGCGACGCGGTCTCCTCCTCGGCGTCTCGGCGCTCAGCATCGCTCTCTCGGTCGGTCTTGCCGAGCCGGTTCACGCCCAGCAGGCGGGCGGCGTCGGCGGCGGGCCGGGCGGCGGAACGGGCGGCTCGACGACCGACGCGGTCGGGACGGCCGGCGGCGCTGCGAGCGCCGGACTGGGCGGCGGTGGCGGCGGCGGACTGGCTTCAACGGGCGGCAAGGGCGGCGGCGGCGTGGCCGCGGGCGGAGCGGGCGGCAATTCCGGTTTCGGCACTGATACCGCGGGAACGGCCGGAACCAATGGCGCAGCGAATCAGGGCGGCGGCGGCGGCGGTGGCGGCGGCGCCTTCACGGTCAACAACACATTCACCGTCTTCGCCCCGGTCACCGGCAAGGCCGGCGGAGCGGGCGGCTCGGGCGGGGCTGGAGCCGGCTCGGGCGGCGGCGGCGGCGCTGGCGGCGGCCTGGTGCTCAAGTCCCTACCTGCGGCGGGCGCTAGCACGGTCAGCGCCGGGGGCGCGCTCACCGGCGGCGCGGGCGGCGTGGGCGGCTCCGCCACTGCGGTCAGCGGCAATGGCGGCTCGGGCGGCGACGGAGGCGCCGGCTTGTTCACCACGGCCGCGGCGGGCGGCGGCGGCGCCAACAGCACGGTCACGGTTCAGGGTTCGATCACCGGCGGCGCGGGCGGGGCCGGCGGCCTCGGCGGCTCGGGCTTCGGCGTCGGCGGCAATGGCGGCAATGGCGGCGCGGGCTTCGCCGGCTCCCAATTCACGATCGACAACTCCGGCGTGATCCAGGGCGGCGCGGGCGGCCTCGGCGGCGCGGGCGCTAGCGGGGCCGGCGCCAGTGGCGCGGGCGGCGCCGGCGTCGTCGGCAGCGATCTCACCATCAAGAATTCCGGCCAGATCATCGGGACCGGCGGGGCCAACGCCCTCACCCTCACCGGCGGCGCCAATACGCTGACGACGACCGGCGCGGGCGCGCTGACCGGAAATATCGGCCTCGGCGGCGGCACGCTGACCTTCGACCAGAATACGCCCGGCGCGGGCAATTCGGTCTCCTACGCCAATAGCATCACCGGCGCGGGCGCGATCACGGTCGACGCGGGTGTGAATTCGGTCACGCTCTCCGGCGCCAACAGCTTTACGGGCGGCGCCGCCATCAAGAGCGGCGCGCTGACGATCGGCTCGGCCGGCGCCCTCGGAGCGGGGGATATCAGCTTGATCGCGGGCGGCGCGACCGCTCCGACGCTCCGATCGGCGGTCACGACGACGCTGACCAATTCTCTGAAAGTCGCGTCGGGCGTCTCGGCCACCATCGGCGCCGGCGCCGGAACAGCTCTGACCATCGCGCCCGGCGCGGGCAATGTATTGACCTTGAATGGCGGCGCGGGAACCACTCTTCATTTCGGGTCGGCGACCGACACGGGGGCGGTCGTTTTGACGCCCGCCTTAGCGGTCATCACCAACGCCGGCGCCCTGTCCGTGGACGGCGGGACGCTGAAGCTGGGCAATCTGAACGCGGCTGCCGTCGTCGGCGCGCATCAGGGCGGCCTCAATGTCGGCAAGGATGCGGCGACCGCCGCGACGCTGGACGCCAATGGTCAGTCCTTCCTCGCCAATAATCTGACTGGCTCGTCGAAAGGCGTCATCACCAATAATGGCGGCGTCGCCAGCACGCTCACGACCCGCAACACCGTGGACACAGTCTATTCCGGCGTCATCAGAGACGGCGCCGGCAAGCTCGCGCTCGATGTGCAGGGTTCGGGCGGCACGACGCTGACCCTCGCCGGAAACAACACTTACACCGGCGCGACCAATGTCGCGGCCGGTCAGACGCTGAAGGCCGGCGTCGCCAACGCCTTCAGCCAAGGGAGCGCGACGACCGTCGCAGGAACGCTGGATCTCGGCGGGGCCGGCGTCACGCAGAATATCGATACGGTCAATCTCAACGGCGGCCGCATTCGCAATGGCGGCTTGACGAGCGCCAATGGCATTTCTTCCGCGGGCGGCTTCGTCGAGAGCGTCTCCGGCTCCACCGGTCTGACGACGACGGCGGGCGTGACCAATCTCGAGGGCGCAAATGCTTATTCCGGCGCCACCACGGTCAACGCCGGAACGCTGCGACTGAACAGCGCCACCGGCCTCAGCGGCGCCAGCGCGCTGACGGTCAATGCGGCGGGAACCTTCGATCTCAACGGGTTCAACGCCACGGTGGCCGGCATAGGGGGGGCGGGAAGCGTCACGACCAATGGCGCCGCCGCGAAGCTGACCTTCGGCCTCGCGGCGGATTCGACCTTCGCGGGCGTGATGCGCGATGGCGCGGGCAAATTGTCGGCCCAGTTGTCCGGCGGCAAAACGCTGACGGTCACGGGGCAGAACATCTATTCGGGCGCGACGCAGATCGCCGCCGGCTCGGGCCTCACAGTCGCGGCGGGCGGCGGCATCGGCACGGCCGCGAACCATGCCGGCGCGATCAATGTCGATGGAACGCTGCTGATCAAGACCGGCGGCACGGTCGATGCGGGGACCAACAACCTCACCAATCAGGGGACGGTCACCATAGAAGCCGGCGGCCGCCTCACTGATGATCTCATCAATAATGGCGTCGTCAACAACAGCGGCTTGGTGGCGGCCAATCTGCAGAACAATGCGGCCGGCGCGGTGACCAACAAGGCCCCGACCGGCGTCTGGCAGGGCAATGTCGTCACCAATAAGGGCGCGATCGTCAATGAGGCGGGCGCCAATTGGATCGGCAATGTCAACGCCGACGCCAATACGGGCTCCATCGACAATCGCGGCGCCTGGAACGGCAATATCGGCAATAATCTCGGCCAGCTGAAGAACAGCGGAACGATCACTGGAACGGTGACCAATTCCGGCGCGTTCGACAATCTTTCGGGCGGCGGCGTCTCCGGCCTGCTGACGCAGGCCGCCGGCGCGACGACCAATGCGGGCGCGCTCAATGGCGGCGCTTCTGTGACCGGCGGATTGCTGACGAATAATAATCAGATCGTCGGGGCGGTCGCCGTCACTGGCGGCCAGCTCGACAATAATGCGACGATCTCCGGTTCGGTCGACAATTCCGCGACCTTCAACAACAACGCCGGCGGCAATGTCGCCGGCGGGCTGAAGACCTCGGGAACGGCGACCAACGCCGTCGGCGCGACGATCAGCGGCGGCGTCGCTGTGACGGCCGGGACATTCACCACCAAGGGCGTGGTGAATGGCGGGCTGACCAATTCGGGAACGACCCAGGCGCAGGGCGCGATCAATGGGATTGTGAAAAATCTCGCCGGATCGTTCAACGTCACCGGCGATCTGAAGACCGATTCCGTGCAGAACTCGGCCGGCGCGACCGTCGATATAAAGGCCGGAACGACGACCGGCGCCTCCGGCGCATTGTCGGTCGCCAACGCCGGCAATCTCTTCGTGCGCAATGGCGCGACGCTCACCGCGCTCGGCGGCGTGACCAATTCCGGCGCGCTCACCGTCGATCAGGGCGGCAAGGTCAATGACGCGCTCACCAATACGGGCGTTGTGAACAATGCGGGCGCCTATAATGGCGATCTCATCAATTCCGGCGCCGCGGCGGTCGTCACCAACAAATCGACGGGCGTGTGGACCGGCAATGTGCTGTCGAACACGACCGGCGCGCAAATCGTCAATCAGGGCTCCTGGGTCGGCGACGCCACCAACGCCAGCGGGACGATCGACAATCAGGCGACCTGGACCGGCGCGATCACCAATGGCGCCGGCGGAACCTTCAAGAACTCCACTGCCGCCTCCAAGCTCAGCGGCCTGCTGACGACATCGGGAACGGCGACCAACGTTGGCGTGCTGGACGGCGGCGCGCTCGTCCTCGGCGGAACGCTAAATTCGACGGGAACGATCAACAAGGGCGCGACCGTCACGGGCGGAACGCTGACGACGACGGGAACCGTCAATGGCGGCCTCGTCAATGGCGTCGCCGGCACGGTGCTCGCCTCCGGCGCGATCAATGGGCAGATCGACAATAGCGGTAAATTCACGCTGATTGGCGCACTCGCCAATAATGGCTCGACCTTCAACAACAACGCCGGCGCGACGCTCGACGCCAACGCGTTCAATTTCACCAATATCGGCGCGCTGAACAATAATGGCGCGATCACCATCGTCGGCGGCAAGTTCGTCGTGAATGGGACGATCGCTCAGGCCGCGGGCTCGATTCAGAGCAATGGCGTGATCATGGCCAATGCGATCACGGAGACCGGCGGCCTCATCACCAACACCAACATCATCAATGTGGCGACGTCTTTCGCTGTCAATGGCGGCGTGTTGACGAGCAACGCGGGTCAGGTGACGACTGCTGCGCTCGCCATTGGGGCGGGCGGAACGATCAACAGTAATGCGACGATCAATTCGGCCGCGACGATCCAGAACGCCGGCCTCGTCAACAACAACAATGGCGGAACGCTGAACGGTGGCCTCAATAATACGGGGACCTTCAACAATAACGCCGGAGCGAACCTCTCTGGTGGCCTCACCAATAGCGCGACGGCGACCAATGGCGGAACCATCGCTAACGGAGTGGCCAATAGCGGCTCGTTCACGACGACGGGCGCCATCGGCGGCGGATTGAACAACGCTGCGGCGGGCGTGGTGAAAGCGGCCGGCAAGATCCTCGGCGGCGTGACCAACGCCGGATCCTTCACCGTGACCGGCGCGCTCGACAACGGAGACGGCAATTTCACCAACAACGGCGTCGGAACGCTCGTCGTGCAGGGCGGCGACCACTTCCATATTGCTACGCTGACGAATAATTCGACCGCCGCGTCCGGCGTGTCTGTGTCTGCGGGACGCACGCTCTCGGCAGTCGATGTGACGAACGCCGCCGGCGCGACTATCGCCAATTCCGGCAATTTCGTTTCGATCAATCTGATCCAGAACGCCGGAACCTTCAACAATTCCGGAGCGGTCTCTGGCGGCCTCATCAATAGCGGCGCCTTCAATCAGCTGGTGGGCGGCTCGCTCGCCGGCGGCCTGAGCAATAGCGGAACGGCGAATGTGACCGGCTCGCTCGCTGGTGGCACGGGTAATACGGGCGTCTTCACCGTGACAGGCGCGCTCACCAATAATGGCGGCTCTTTCCTCAATAATGGCACAGGAACGCTCTTCGTCACCGGCGGCGACTACACTAGCATAGCTACGTTCACGAATATCTCCACGGCGGCGACTGGCGTCTCCATCTCGACCGGCCGCACGCTCAGCGCGACCAGCGTGGCCAACGGTCCCGGCGCGACGGTCGTCAATAGCGGGACGCTGGCTTCGACCAGTGCCGCCATTCAGAATTTCGGCACGCTGACCTCGACGGGCGCGCTCACCGGCGGGCTCAACAACACCAATGTGGCCAATGCGGCGGGCGCGATCACCGGCGGCGTCGCCAACAAGGGGACATTCACCGTGACCGGAGCGCTCGCCAATGGCTCCGGCGATTTCGCCAATAGCGGCGCGGGAACGCTCTCCGTCTCCGGCGGCGACTATACGAATGTCGGCGCCTTGACGAATAGCTCCACCGCCGCGGTCGGCGTGTCGATCGCCTCGGGCCGTACGCTCTCGGCGACGAGCGCGACGAACGCCGCCGGCTCGACGATCACGATTTTCGGCGGCGCGCTGCAGACGACGAATGGTTTCGTCAATCAGGGCAAGGTCAACGCCGCCGGAACCATCGGCGGCGGCGTGACCAACACGGGGACCTTCAATGTCACCGCCGCGCTCGCCAATAATGGCGGCAAGTTCGACAACAACGGCAATGGCGCGCTCATCGTCGGCGCCGGCGACTACACCAATATCGGCGCGCTGACGAACAGCTCCGTCGGCGACGCGACCGCGGGCGCGCAGTTCCAGGGGATCGGCGTTTCGCTCGGCCATGGCCGCACGCTCGGCGCGACGAGCGTCGTCAACAATACGACGATCGCGCTCGGCGACCGCACGACGAATACGACGGTCAATTCCATTATCGCCGGCAATCTCACCAATAATGGAACGCTCGATCTCGCCGCGGCGAATCAGGTGGTCGCCAATGGCGCGACAGCGGCGGCGCTCGCCAATTCGCTCACCGTCAATGGCAATTACACGGGCGGCGGCGTGCTCAATGTGGCGGCGCGCTTCGCCGATCTCGGCGGACAGCGGGCCGGCGAGCTGCTGGTGAACGGCGCCGGCGCCGGCAATGTGACCACGGTGATCGTCAATCCGTTCCAGAATCAGACCGGCTTTTTCGCCAGCCCGATCCTGATCGCCAAGACCAATGCCGGCTCGACCTCGACCTTCCAGCTCGGCAACGCCAACACCAGCATCGGCGCCGCGCAAGCGCTGAACACCGGCCTCGTGAGCTTCAACCTGCAGCAGCTCACCCCCGGCCAATGGTATCTCGTTCCCAATCTCGACACCGGATCGCTGTCGGCGATCGGCGGCAGCGTCGCCTCGGCGGTCGCTTCGGCGACCACCGGCTTCTTCCAGAGCGCCTCGGCCTTCGTGCAATCGCGTCCCGACGCCAAGCCCAACGCCGTCGATTTCGGAATTTGGACGCGCGCCGCCGTTGGCCGTTCCGATCTCTCGAGCTCCTCCAGCGCGCCGACGGCGGCGGGCGGCACGACCGTCACCAATGAGAAGACGCGCACGCTCTACAGCGGCTATCAGGTCGGTCTCGACGCCTCGCTCTCCAATATCGAGAACACGCAGATCAACCTCCACACCGGCGTGATGGCGGGCCAATATCTCTCGAACTCTTATGAGCTGCTCGGCTCCGGCACGCGGACGCGTTTCGACGTGCCCTTCGTCGGCGTCTATGCGGTGGCGACCGGCTTCGGCTTCTTCGCCGACGTCCAGTTCCGTCACGACTTCTGGAACGCCGACATCACCAATTATCGCGCCGGCCTCAACGAGACGCCGCTCCAGGGTCGCGGCTGGGCCGGCTCCGCCTCGCTCGGCTATCATTGGGATCTGCCCAATGACTGGTTCATCGAGCCCTCCGCCGCGATCAATGTCACCAGCGTCGACTTCGACCGACTGCAGGTGGCGGCGGGCACGACGCCGGCCTATCTCGCCCTCGACACGGTGCGCTCGACGCTCGGCCGCATCGGTCTGCGGGCGGGCACCTCCTTCGTCGTCGAGAACAAATTCGCCTTCCAGCCCTTCGTCTCGGTCAGCGGCTGGAACGAATTCGAGACCAATCTGAAGGAGAGCTTCCAGCAGAACGTCACCTATGTGCCGATCACCGTGTCGCGCTCCGGCGCTTTCGCGCAATTCGGCCTCGGCGTCTCGGCGCAGATCATCGACACGGGCTGGGTCGGCTTCCTGCGCGGCGATTATCGCACCGGCGAGAAGCTGACCGGCGCCGCGCTCAATGGCGGCGTGTCCTATCGCTTCTGAGCGGCCGCGCCGCTCCTTCGAGGCGGAAGAAAAATCTTCCGCCTCGCGCGTTTCGCTATGTCCCAACAGAGGTCGAAGCGGCCGCACATGATCCGATCCGACGAGAGGCCGCCGACCGAGGATCTGGAGCAGATCATCGCGCGCATGGCGCTGGAATATGATCTGCTTCCCTACACGTCGAATCCCTTCCCGCAGACCCAGCCCGGGCGGCTCGGGGCCATCGTCCGGCTCTCGGGGCTGGAGGCGGCGCCGCTCGCCTCGGCGCGCGTGCTCGAGCTCGGCTGCGCGGGCGGCGGCAATCTCATTCCGCTCGCCGCGCGATTTCCGGGCGGGCGCTTCGTCGGCGTCGATCTGTCGCGCACGCAGGTCGCCGCTGGCCGCGCCCGTATTGCGCGGCTCGGCCTCGCCAATGTCGAGATCCTCTGCCGCAGCTTCACCGAGCTCGGCGCCAATGACGGCGAATTCGACTATATCGTGTGCCACGGCGTCTATAGCTGGGCGCCCGCGCCGGTGCGCGAGGCGATATTGCGCATCTGTCGCGAGCTCTTGTCGCCGCAGGGCGTCGCCTATGTCAGCTATAATGTGCTGCCCGGCTGGCGCATGATGCAAGGGCTGCGCGACAGCCTGATGCTGCATGTGGCCGAAACCCGCGATTTACGCCAACGCGTGGCGCAATCGCGCGAGTTGCTCGCCATTCTCGCGGAGGCGAGCCCGGAGGGCGGGCTCCACAAGCAGGCGCTGACCGCATGGCGCGATCGTTTCCAGCAATTTGCAGACGATTATATCGCGCATGAATTTCTGGAGGAGGTCAACGACCCCTGCCTGTTTCGCGATTTCGTCGCCGCGGCCGAGCGCGCCGGCCTCGCCTTTCTCGCGGAGGCCGAGCTGCCGACGATGATCGTCGAGAATTATCCGCCGCAGACGGCCGAGCAGGCTCGGCGGCTCGGCGGCGGCCAGCTGCTGGCGATCGAGCAATATCTCGACATGCTGACCGGCCGCACCTTCCGCCAGAGCCTGCTGATCGCGCGCGAGCGCTTCGATCGCGTGCGCCGGGATATCAATCCGGATGCGATGGAAGGACTGGCGTTTCTGACCAAAGGCGATCTCCGAATCGAGCGGGAGGGGGAGGGCGGCCGCGTCATCGACGCCGCCGGGCGCGTGCTGTCGACGGTGTCGCCCGCCGTGCTCGATTGCTTGGAACGATTGATCGCGCGCTTTCCGGCCTCCTCCACGCTCGACGATCTGCTGTCCGATTCGGCCTCCGCCGACGCCGCGGAGC
This sequence comes from Methylosinus sp. is20ea, assembly GCF_059718135.1. Taxonomy (NCBI): domain Bacteria; kingdom Pseudomonadati; phylum Pseudomonadota; class Alphaproteobacteria; order Hyphomicrobiales; family Methylocystaceae; genus Methylosinus; species Methylosinus sp. is20ea. Next base: position 1,884,950 of record NZ_AP046088.1, read on the forward strand.
GCCGGGCGCTGGCGCGCGACGCTCTGCTGAAAATGACGCTCATCGGCATGGCGATCGTCACCATCGACGCCATCGACGCGGCCGTGGAGCCCGGCCCGCGCCCGAAGGGCTGGGCCGTCGCCGTGGACGACGCCGCGCGGGGCGAGCAAGTCTCCACCAATCTGCGGCATGAGCGCGTCGTGTTGGACGCCGTCGCCCAGGCGCTTTTGCCCAAGCTCGACGGCTCCGCCACAGCGGCCGACCTCGCCGCTCATCTGGTGCGCCTCGGCAAGGAGGGGCGATTGAACTTCGCCCGGGATGGCGCGCCGGTGACCGATGAAGACGCGATGGCGCAGATCGCCGAAGAGCAGACCGCGGCTTGCCTGCAATATTTGGCCAAAGCCGCTGTTTTGACCGCCTGAATCGCAGGCTCGCGACGGGGGCGGGTTTGCGTTCCGCTCCCGGTTGCGCCACTCTCGCGCCCCATGGATCGGAAACGCGACAAGCGGCGGACGCTTCTCACCGGCCTCCTGATCTTCACTCTCGGCGCGCCCGCGCGCGCCGAGGAGGATGGCCCGCGCGTCTCGATCATCCGCGACGCGGAAATCGAGCAATTATTGCGCGACTATACCGCGCCCGTTTTCAAGGCGGCGGGAATCCACAGCGGAGTGGCCAAGATCATTCTGGTCGGCGACCGTTCCTTCAACGCCTTCGTCGCCGACGGGCAGAAGATCTTCGTCAACACGGGCGCGCTGATGGAGGCGAAGACGCCCAATGAGATCATCGGCGTTCTCGCGCATGAGACCGGCCATATCGCCGGCGGCCATTTGGCGCGCGGGCGCCAGGAACTCGCCAAGGCGACGATCCTCTCCGTCGCCGGAATGCTGGCGAGCGCCGGCGCCATGGTCGCGGCGCGCGGCGCCTTCAACCGCCGCGATGGGCAGGTGGGCATGGATTCGGCCGGCGCCGTCGGAATTTTGCTCGGCCCGCAGGAGGCGGTGAAGCGCTCGCTGCTCGCCTATCAGCGCGGCGAGGAGCAGGCCGCCGACCGCATGGCGGTGCGCTTCCTCACCACGACGCAGCAATCCGCCAAGGGCATGTTGGAAGTGTTCAACCGCTTCGCCAGCGAATCCCTGTTCAAGACGACGGCGATCGATCCCTATCTGCAATCGCATCCGCTGCCGAATGAGCGCATCTCCAATCTCGATCAGGCCGCCAAGCAATCGCCCTATTTCGACGTTCCGGATTCGCCGGCTCTGCAGGCGCGCCATGATCTGATGCGGGCCAAGCTCATCGGCTTCATGGGGAATTCGGGCGAGGCGGCGCGGCGCTATCCGATCTCCGACCTCTCGCTGCCGGCGCGTTATGCGCGCGTCATCGCCGACAATCGCTTCGGGCGGCTCGACGACGCACTGCGCGGCGCCGACGCGCTCGTTTCCGCCGATCCGAAGAATCCTTACTTCTGGGAGCTGAAGGGGCAGATATTGCTCGAGGCCGGACGCGCCAGTCAGGCGATCGCGCCTTTGCGCAAGGCCGCGGCGATCGCCGGGCCGGCCTCGACGCCGATCCGCGTGCTGCTCGGCCATGCGCTGCTCTCGGCCGACGATCCCAAGCTCTTGAACGAGGCGGTGAGCGTGCTCGCCAACGCCACCCAGCGCGACGAGGACAGCGCCGACGCTTGGGAGTTTCTGTCCATGGCCTATTTCCGCAAGGGCGAGAACGCCAAGGCGCAGCTCGCGGCGGCCGAGGGCCTGTTCGTCGCCGGCAAATATGTGGAGGCGCGCACCCAGGCGACGCGCGCCCAGGCGCAGTTCAAGGAAGGCACGCAAGGCTGGCTGAAGGCCGACGATATTTTGACCTATCGGCCGCCGGGGAGCGAGTGAAGGCTACGTTTCCAGCCGAAGTAGACGCCGGTTCGGCGTTGGAAACACGTCGAAACAAAAGCTTACAATCTTTCCCTGTTTCAATGAAACAGGGAAAGATTGTAGCGAGCGGCCTTGGCTCCGCGCGACGCTGTGATATGAGGCAGTCATGACGATCACACTGACGAACGATCAGCGCGCCTGGCTCGAGGCGCATGTGACCCGCGGAGACTACGGCTCGATCGAGGAGGCCGTCCGGCAGCTGCTCGACGAGCGCATCGCCGAGGCCGAATTGATCGAGAACGACGATTTGGCCTGGGCGAAGCCGCTCGTCGACGAGGCGCTCTCAGAGGTCGCCGCGGGCCAGACCATGTCTCTGGACGAGCATGCGCGCCGGATCGACGCATTGCTCGGCGCCGAAACGCGCGCCAAGACGCGCTGAATGGCGCGCCTGCTGGTCTCCCGAAAGGCGCATGCCGATCTGGAGCGAATTCTATCCCATCTCGCCCATGCCGCAGGGCTCACGACGGCGCGGAAATATCAGGGCCTCTTCGAGCGTCTCTATCGCCGTATCGCGGATCATCCCGAGAGCGGCAGTCCGCGGGCCGCGCTCGGCAAAGGCGTCCGGATCGCGATCGTTTCGCCCTTCGTCCTGATCTATCGATATCGCGAGGGCGAGGAGTTTGCGATCGTTCTCAGGATCGTCCACGGTCGGCGCAAAATCGCGGGTAGCGATCTTCCTCGCGAATGAGCTCTTCTTCACGGAAGGACGATAAAGTGACCACGCTTTCCCTCGCCCTCACCCAGGGCGATCCCTCCGGGATCGGCCCCGAGCTGACGCTGAAGGCCTGGATGGCGCGGCGCGCGCGGGCGCTGCCGCCTTTCTTCGTGCTCGCCGATCCGGCGCAGCTCGCCCGCGCCGCCGCCGCGCTCGGGCTCGAGATCGCGCTGCGCGAGGTCGCGCCGCAGGAAGCGAGCGCAGTCTTCGACACGGCTCTGCCGGTGGTTCCGCACGGGTTTTCGGTTTGCGGCGCTCCGGGCGCGCCGGACCCCGCCGACGCCGCGGCGACGATCGGCTCGATCGAGCAGGCCGTCGCTCTGGTCGCCGAGGGAAAAGCGCGTGCGCTCGTCACCAATCCAATCGCCAAAAATGTGCTCTACGCCGCCGGCTTCGCGCATCCGGGCCATACGGAATTTCTCGCGGCGCTGGCGGCGCGGCGCTTCGGGTGCCCCTTCCGCCCGGTGATGATGCTCTACGCCGAGGAGCTCGCCGTCGTTCCCGCGACGATCCATGTCGCGCTCGCCGAGGTTCCGCGTCTGCTCACCCGCGCGCTGCTGGTGGAGACGGGCGAGATCGTCGCCGCCGATCTCGCCTCGCGCTTCGGCCTCGCTTCGCCGCGGCTCGCCTTCGCCGGGCTCAATCCGCACGCCGGCGAGAGCGGCGCCATGGGCCGCGAGGAGATCGACATCATCGCCCCCGCTGTCGCCGAGCTGCGCGCGCGGGGGATAGATGCGACCGGCCCGCATCCGGCCGACACCATGTTCCACGCCGCCGCCCGCGCGCGCTATGACGTCGCCATATGTCCGACGCATGATCAGGCGCTGATCCCGATCAAGACTCTGGCCTTCGACCGCGGCGTCAATGTCACGCTCGGCCTGCCTTTCGTGCGCACCTCGCCCGATCATGGCACGGCCTTCGACGTCGCCGGGAAGGGCGTCGCCGAGGCGACGAGCCTCATAGAGGCGATCCGCCTCGCCGACCGCATGACGGCGCGATGATCGACGATCTGCCGCCTTTGCGCGAGGTGGTCGCGCGCCATGGGCTGATGGCCAGCCGGGCGCTCGGCCAGAATTTCCTCTTCGACCTCAACCTCACCGCCCGCATCGCCCGCGCCGCCGGGCCGCTCGAGGGCGCCACCATCGTCGAGATCGGCCCCGGCCCGGGCGGCCTCACACGGGCGCTGCTCGCCGAGGGCGCCTCCCGCGTCATCGCCGTCGAGCGCGACGCGCGCTGCATTCCGGCGCTGCGCGAGATCGAGGCGCGCTATCCCGATCGTCTCGTCATCATGGAGGGCGACGCGCTCGCCGCCGATCCGGCCGAGCTGGCGCGGCTGCACGGGCTCGGCGGGCCGGCGCGCATCTGCGCCAATCTTCCCTATAATATCGCCACCGAGCTGCTGGCGCGCTGGATCGAGGCGGAGCCCTGGCCGTCGGTCTTCGACCGCCATGTGCTGATGTTCCAGCGCGAGGTCGCCGAGCGCATCGTCGCGACGCCGGCGCAGCGCGCCGATTATGGACGGCTCGCCGTGCTCTGCGGCTGGCGGACGCGCGCGCGCATCTTGTTCGATCTCTCGCCGGCGGCTTTCACGCCCCCGCCCAAGGTCACCTCCTCGGTGGTGGAGCTCGTCCCCAACCCCTCGCCGCTTCCCTGCGATCCGAAGCTGTTGTCGCAGGTGGCGAAAGCCGCCTTCGGCCAGAGGCGCAAAATGCTGCGCCAGAGCCTGAAGGCGCTGCCGGCGGCGGGCCTCGACGTCGCCGCTCTGCTCGCCCGGGCCGGAATTGAGGAGACGCGCCGGGCCGAGGAGATCGACATCGGCGGATTCGTCGCATTGGCGCAGGCTCTGGCCGTTCTATCTTGAATCTGCGGCGCCGATGGACGAGGAGCGGCAGGCATGACGAAATTCTATTTTGCGGCTGTGGAGACCGAGGAAGGCCTCCGCGCCGAGCTCAAGATCGCGACCCCTTTTTCGCTCGCGGCGGATGTCTTCGATCCGAGCGCGAGCTTTGCCGATTACGAGGCGAAGCTCGATGGCGCGCTGCGCGAATTGGAGCGCACGCGCGACGAGGCCCGCGCCTGGTTCGCCAAGCATGCGGGCGGGGAGGCCGCGTTGCGCTGACGGAGGCGGGCCGCCCACGCCGGGCCGAATTTGCTGTCGAATTTCCGCTTGGCGGCCCCGCTGGACTCGATTATAAGACCCGGATGCGTGGCGCGCGGCCTGGGGCCCCGCGCCGCGACTGTTTTGTGGCGCGCCTCGCCGAATCCTGGAGGCCGCGATCTTCGGCTCGGTGAAAACATCTCGGTTCGGTGAAGAATGGCCAATCCGTTTCAGTTTCTGCAAGACGTGCGCTCGGAAGCGAGCAAGGTCGTCTGGCCGACGCGCCGCGAGACCTTGATCACCTCCGGGCTGGTGGTGCTCATGGTGCTTGCCGCGAGTCTGTTCTTCGTTGTCGTGGATCAGGGACTTCGCCTCGCCGTCGGCCTGCTGCTGAAGATCGGCCAGTAAGGCCGAGACAAGCGCCGGCGCGCCGATCGTCGAGAGCGAAAATTTTGGAGCTTGTCGCGCCGTGAGCATGCGCTGGTATATCGTCCACGCCTATTCGAACTTCGAGAAGAAGGTCGCCGACTCCATTCGCGAAGGGGCCGCGCAGCGCAATCTCACCGACCAGTTCGAGGAGATTCTCGTGCCGACCGAGCAGGTCGTCGAGGTGCGCCGCGGCCGCAAGGTGAGCTCGGAGCGCAAGTTTTTCCCCGGCTATGTGCTGGTGAAATGCGATCTCTCCGATCAGGTGTTCTCGCTCATCAAGAACACGCCGAAAGTGACCGGCTTCCTCGGGGCGGACAATAAGCCGATGCCGATCAGCGAGGCGGAGGCGATGCGCATCAAGGGCCAGGTGGCCGAGGGCGTCGAGCGCCCCAAGCCCTCGATCTCTTTCGAGATCGGCGAGACCGTTCGCGTCGCCGACGGCCCCTTCGCCTCCTTCAACGGCGTGGTGGAGGAAGTGGACGAGGCCCGCTCGCGGCTCAAAGTGGCGGTGTCCATCTTCGGCCGGCCGACTCCGGTGGAGCTGGAATTCGCGCAGGTGGAGAAGGTTTGAGGCGGCGCGGCCGAAAACGTGCTAAAGATGTGAGACGTTGTCGAAATCGGCCGACGGAGCCATGATGAGCGAGGAGCCCGAGAATTTCACCTTGGCGCTGCTGCGCAAGATCGACGCGAAGGTCGACGCGCTTCGCGACGAGATGTCCGAGTTCCGATTGGCGACCAAAAGCGAATTCGCCGACGTTCGTTCGGAAATCAATTCGCAGATCAATTCGCTGCGCGCCGATGTGGCCTCTGACATGCTGAGCCTGGAAAAGCGTCTGAGCGATCAGATTGTCGGATTGCGTCGCTCGGTGATGGAATATCCCTCTTCGGCGATCGGCATGGCGTGCTGCTGACCGAGTTCGAGGAGCGCCTGCGCCGCCTCGAGCAGCATGTGGGGCTCCCGCCCGAAGGGCATTGAAGGTTCGGCGGGCTGCAGGCGCGCCTGAAGGCGCGCGGTCCGATGACGCGAATTCCCTCTCCCGCCAGCGGGAGAGGGTGGCCCGGTGTAAGCCGGGTCGAGTGAGGGCCCTTGCAAGCGATCTGGTTTCGGATGAGAACCCTCATCCGACCGCGCTTCGCGGGGCCGCCTTCTCTCGTTCTGCGGGAGAAGGAGATAGCCTCCCGTCCCGCGGGAGGAAAAGCCGTGGCGGACGCGCCCCCGACGCCAGGGGGAGACCGCGTCGGACCACGAACTGCAACCGGCGGCCTGGACGCGGAAGCGTTCCGGGACCGCTAATCGTTGGAGATGAGACATGGCGAAGAAAATCGCCGGCTACATCAAGCTGCAAGTGCCGGCGGGCGCGGCCAATCCCTCGCCGCCCATCGGTCCCGCGCTCGGTCAGCGCGGCCTCAACATCATGGAATTCTGCAAGGCCTTCAACGCCAAGACGGCGCAGATGGAGAAGGGGACGCCGATCCCCGTCATCATCACGGCCTTTCAGGACCGCTCCTTCACCTTCGAGCTGAAGCAGCCCCCGGTCTCTTTCTTCCTCAAGCAGGCGGCGGGCGTCAAATCGGGCTCGAAGACGACCGGACGCGGTTTCGTCGGCCAGGTCACGCGGACGCAGATCCGCGAGATCGCCGCGAAGAAGCTCCAGGACCTCAACACGACGTCGATCGACGCGGCCGCGTCGATGATCGAGGGCTCGGCCCGTTCCATCGGCCTCGAAGTGGTGGGGTGAGACCATGGCTCATATCGGAAAACGCATCGCCAAGGCCCGCGAGGGCGTCGAGCGCACCAAGCTCTACCCCGTCGACGAGGCGATCAAGCTGGTTCGCGCCAGCGCCACCGCCAAATTCGACGAGTCGGTCGAAATCGCCATGAATCTCGGCGTCGACCCCAAGCATGCGGACCAGATGGTGCGCGGCGTCGTCAATCTGCCGAACGGCACCGGCCGCACGCTGCGCGTCGCCGTCTTCGCCCGCGGCGCCAAGGCCGATGAGGCCAAGGCCGCCGGAGCCGACATCGTCGGCGCGGAGGAACTCGTCGCCATCGTCCAGGGCGGCACGATCGAGTTCGACCGCTGCATTGCGACGCCCGAGCTGATGCCGCTCGTCGGCCGTCTCGGCAAGGTGCTCGGCCCGCGCGGCATGATGCCGAACCCCAAGGTCGGCACGGTGACGATGGACGTCGCCGGAGCGGTGAAGGCCTCCAAGGGCGGCGCCGTCGAGTTCCGCGTCGAGAAGGCCGGCATCGTGCAGGGCACGGTGGGCAAGACCTCCTTCGAGGAGGGCAAGCTCGCCGAGAACATCCGCGCCTTCGTGGATGCGGTGGCCAAGGCCAAGCCCGCCGGCTCCAAGGGCACCTATATCCAGCGCGTTGCGCTCAGCTCCACCCAGGGGCCCGGCGTGAAAGTGGATGTGGCGACGCTCGGCGCGACGCAGGGCTGACTCGAGACGGCGGCCGACGGCCGCTGTTCTCCGCTATTCGCAAGATCATCGACGCGAGGGGTCGTCTTCTCGCGTCGAATCATTTGTGGTCGCGCCCCCTTCATAGACTTTGAAACGCGGCCGCCTCGGCAGATCCCGCGTCTGCGTCCCCGAGGGAATCGGCAACATCAGCGCCGTTTCCTCGCCGAGCACGCGCAAAGACATGATGTTCAGCGTCTCGACCGGCGTCCGCCCGAGCCATAGCGGCCGCTCTCCCGGGGCCAGAGAGCCCAGCACGCGGGCGTGCGTCTTCCCGAAATACCGGACAGGCAGGAGCAGGAGCTCGAAATCCGCGATTTCGATCCCGCCGACCAGATAGCCCCTCGCGCCGGCGACGACCGGGGTCGTGTCGTCTGTGACGATGCGCAGGATCGTTCTCACATCCTCGCGACCGGCCTCGCTCCAAATTCCGAGGAACGATCGGCTCGGCCGCTCTGGCGGCCAAAAGGCGCCGACGCGCGCGCCGCAGAGCTTGGCCGGAACGAAATAGCTCAACTCCGTTTCGATGACGAATGCGTCGGAAAGAGTCTGAAATGTGTTTGCCAGATCCATCTCATGGCAGTCTGGCGCCGCACGATCTCCTTTAAAGCCCCTCCAATAATCGTACAATATTCTGTTGGCTGGATGTCTCATGCCGCCTCCCGCCCTCGAGCGACGCTCCCGGTCCGCTCAAGTCGCGGCCGAGGCGGTGTTTCCGGGTCGCGGCGCATGGCTGTCCGCAACGAACCGTCCGCATGACGGTCAATCTTCTGAGAAGATAGTGATATCGAATAGATACGTTCGACACGCCGATCCCCGGATGAACATCCGGGTCGACGAGCTTCGACAATTCGAGTGATCGAACGTCTGTTTGATCAAATGCTCAGCCAGGACGCTTTAAGGTAAACAAGCCGTCTTTTTTTCGTTATGATCTCGATCTAGAGCGACGTCTGAATTTCGGGATAAAAAATGTTCAATGAAGCAGGCGCCGAACGGCGCACGAACGAACGAAAGAGTCCGAATGGGCGGGGCGCCCGTCTCGAACTCCTGTCTCAGGGAATTTGCCGGCTTCTGGGTCATTCGATCATTGCTCTCGTCATCGCTTTCGGTTTCTTGAAAATTGCCTATGTCGAAGCTCGAGCTATCATCCGGGCGAGTCGCGGCTTTTTCAGGGCTGGAGCCGAGGCTCGGCCAGCGCCTGGAGCGGAGGCGGGGGCGAAATTTTTGCTTGGCAAACGCATTAGCCCCCTTTAATAAGGTCTTTCGGGGGTCGGCCAGCGTTCGCGACCCCCTTTTCAGATAACAGCTTCCGTCGAACCCGATCCCTCGAAGTGGGAAGAGGCGAGGCGGTGGATAGGCCGGCGGACCCGGGGGAGATTCCTCGCGTCCCGTCCGGCCATGTCCTGTCCGAGACTGCCGGCGCTAGTCCAAGGGTCACACCGAGGACCGGCTCAATCGGCTCGAAGGACGGCGGAGCCATCCGCCCCCGACGAGCGGCCTGCATAGACGGGGAAGACCGGAATTGTAGGGCCGGCGCGGCGCTTTTCAAAGCTCGCGCGCGGTCTTTCGAATTTGGTTGGCGCCCCTCTGATCCGAGGCGAGGCCGTTTCGGCCCCACGCCGAGGGGACAGGATCTACGGCGCCGTCGTTCTCGCCGCTCCCCGCGGCGATGCGACGGCTCATCGCAACGGCGGGGTTCGCCCCGCTCGAGGAGAGAGCAACCGTGGACAGAGCGGAGAAAGCCCAAGCCGTCGCGGCGTTGAACGAGGTCTTTGCCAAGACCCCGGTCGTCGTCGTGGCGCATTACTCCGGCCTGACCGTCGCCCAGATGCAGAAGCTGCGCAAGCAGGCTCGTGAATCTGGCGCGTCCGTTCAGGTCGCCAAGAACCGCCTCGCCAAAATCGCTCTCGACGGCACGAGCGTCGCTTCGATCGGCCCCCTTCTGAAGGGGCCGACCCTGATCGCCTATTCGGACGATCCGGTGGCGGCGCCGAAGGTCGCTGCAGCCTTCGCCAAGGATCACGACAAATTCGTCATCCTCGGCGGCGCGCTCGGCGCCCAAGCGCTCGACCCGGACGGTGTGAAGTCGCTCGCGACTCTCCCGTCGCTCGACGAGCTGCGCGCGAAGCTCCTGGGCCTCATCCAGGCGCCCGCGACAAAGCTCGCGCAGCTCACGACCGCTCCGGCTGGAAAGCTGGCGCGCGTGGTCCAGGCCTATGCCGACAGAGACGCGAACGCGGCCTGAAAACAGGCGGCTCGCATACCCAACCAACCAAATTCGAAGGACTGAAGACCAATGGCCAATCTAGAAAAGATCGTCGAAGAGCTGTCCAGCCTGACCGTGCTCGAGGCCGCCGAGCTCGCCAAGCTTCTCGAGGAGAAGTGGGGCGTGTCCGCCGCCGCCGCCGTGGCTGTCGCCGCGGCTCCGGGCGCGGCCGCCGCCGCCGCTCCGGTGGAGGAGCAGACCGAGTTCAGCGTGATTCTGGCCGCCGTCGGCGACAAGAAGATCGAGGTCATCAAGGAGGTCCGCGCGATCACCGGCCTCGGCCTCAAGGAGGCCAAGGATCTGGTCGAGGGCGCTCCCAAGCCGGTCAAGGAAGGCGCGTCCAAGGACGAGGCCGAGAAGATCAAGGCCGCCCTCGAGAAGGTCGGCGCCAAGGTCGAGCTCAAGTAAGACGAGGAACACCCCTCTCCCGCGCGTCCCGCGGGAGAGGGCTTTCGGCGCGTTGACCCTAAGTTGACCCTAAGGAGCGGACGGCGAATAGCGAATAGCGAATAGAAGACTCCACGATATTCGCTATTCGCAACTCGCTATTCGCTTTCATTACGAAGAGGATCGAGAGGCGACATGGCTCAGACTTCGGCGCAGACTTTCTCCGGTCGCAAGCGTGTCCGCAAATTCTTCGGGCATATCCGCGAAGCCGCGGAAATGCCCAATCTGATCGAAGTGCAAAAAGCCTCCTATGACCAGTTCCTGCTCGTCGACGAGCCCGCTGGCGGGCGCCCCGACGAGGGCCTGCAGTCGGTCTTCAAATCCGTTTTCCCGATTTCCGATTTCTCTCAGGTCGCTTTGCTCGAATTCGTCCGCTACGAGTTCGAGCCGCCGAAATACGACGTCGACGAGTGCCGCCAGCGCGGCATGACCTTCGCCGCGCCGCTGAAGGTGACGCTGCGCCTCATCGTGTTCGATGTCGATCCCGACACGCAGGCGAAGTCGGTCAAGGATATCAAGGAGCAGGACGTCTATATGGGCGACATGCCCTTCATGACGGCGAACGGCACCTTCATCGTCAATGGCACAGAGCGCGTCATCGTGTCGCAGATGCATCGCTCGCCGGGCGTGTTCTTCGATCACGACAAGGGCAAGAGCCACTCCTCCGGCAAGCTCTTGTTCGCGGCCCGCATCATTCCCTATCGCGGCTCCTGGCTCGACATAGAGTTCGACGCCAAGGACATCGTCTATGCGCGCATCGACCGTCGCCGCAAACTTCCGGCGTCGTCGCTGCTGTTCGCGCTCGGCATGGACGGCGAGGAAATCCTCTCCACCTTCTACAAGACCATCCTTTTCAAGGCCTCGGGCGACAGCTGGCGCCAGCCCTTCGATCCCGAGCGGCTGAAGGGCGTGAAGGCGGTCAACGACATCGTCGACGCCGACACCGGCGAGGTGATCGTCGAGGCCGGCAAGAAGCTGACCGCGCGCGCCGCCCGCCAGCTCGCCGAAAAGGGCGTCAAGGCGATCAAGATCCAGCCCGAGGACCTCTACGGCCAGTTCCTCGCCCAGGACCTCTATGATCCGTCGACGGGCGAGATTTTCGCTGAGGCCGGCGACGAGATCACGCTCAAGACGTTGCCGCTGCTCGTCGAGAAGGGCTTCGACGAGCTGCCGGTGCTCGACATCGACCATATCAACATCGGTCCCTATATTCGGAACACGCTGGCCGTCGACAAGAATTCGTCGCGCGAGGAAGCGCTGTTCGACATCTACCGCGTCATGCGTCCCGGCGAGCCGCCGACGATGGATACGGCGGAAGCGATGTTCTATTCGCTGTTCTTCGATCCCGAGCGCTATGACCTCTCGGCGGTCGGCCGCGTGAAGATGAACATGCGTCTCGACCTCGACGCGCCCGACACGATGCGCGTGCTGCGCAAGGACGACATCGTCGCCGTCGTGCGCGCGCTCGTCGATCTGCGCGACGGCCGCGGCGAGATCGACGACATCGACCATCTCGGCAACCGCCGCGTCCGCAGCGTGGGCGAGCTGATGGAGAATCAGTATCGTCTCGGCCTCCTGCGCATGGAGCGCGCGATCAAGGAGCGCATGTCCTCGGTCGACATCGACACGGTGATGCCGCAGGACCTCATCAACGCCAAGCCGGCGGCGGCGGCGGTGCGCGAGTTCTTCGGCTCGTCGCAGCTCTCGCAATTCATGGACCAGACCAATCCGCTGTCGGAGATCACCCATAAGCGCCGCCTCTCGGCGCTCGGTCCGGGCGGTCTGACGCGCGAGCGCGCCGGCTTCGAGGTGCGCGACGTGCATCCGACGCATTACGGCCGCATCTGTCCGATCGAGACGCCGGAAGGTCCGAACATCGGCCTCATCAACTCGCTCGCGACTTTTGCGCGCGTGAACAAATACGGCTTCATCGAGGGGCCGTATCGCCGCGTGCGCGACGGCAAGGTGACGAGCGAGGTCGCCTATCTCTCCGCCATGGAGGAGCAGAAATACCACGTCGCCCAGGCCAATGCGCCGATCGACGCGGAGGGTAATCTGCTCGAGGAGCTGGTGCTCTGTCGTCACGCCGGCGATGTCGTGCTCGTCCCGCGCGAGCGCGTCGACGCGATGGATGTGTCGCCCAAGCAGCTCGTCTCGGTCGCCGCGGCGCTCATCCCGTTCCTCGAGAACGATGACGCCAACCGCGCGCTGATGGGCTCCAACATGCAGCGCCAGGCCGTGCCGCTGGTGAAGGCGGACGCGCCGCTCGTCGGCACCGGCATGGAGCCGATCGTCGCCGCCGACTCGGGCGCCGCCATCGCCGCGCGCCGCGCCGGCGTCGTCGATCAGATCGACGCGACGCGTATCGTCGTCCGCGCGACGGAAGAGCAGGACCCGACCAAGCCCGGCGTCGACATCTACCGTCTGATGAAGTTCCAGCGCTCCAACCAGTCGACCTGCATCAATCAGAAGCCGCTGGTGAAGGTCGGCGATTATGTGACGAAGGGCGACATCATCGCCGACGGTCCCTCGACCGATCTCGGCGATCTGGCGCTCGGCCGCAATGTGCTCGTCGCCTTCATGCCGTGGAACGGCTACAACTTCGAGGACTCGATCCTCCTCAACGAGCGCATCGTCAAGGACGACGTCTTCACCTCGATCCATATCGACGAATTCGAGGTGATGGCGCGCGACACCAAGCTCGGCCCGGAGGAGATCACGCGCGATATTCCGAACGTCTCGGAAGAGACGCTGAAGAATCTCGACGAGGCCGGCATCGTCTATATCGGCGCGGAAGTGCAGGCGGGCGACATTCTCGTCGGCAAGATCACGCCCAAGGGCGAGAGCCCGATGACGCCGGAAGAAAAGCTGCTGCGCGCCATCTTCGGCGAGAAGGCGTCCGATGTGCGCGACACCTCGCTGCGCGTGCCGCCGGGCGTTCAGGGCACGATCGTCGAAGTGCGCGTGTTCAATCGCCATGGCGTCGAGAAGGACGAGCGCGCCCAGGCGATCGAGCGCGAGGAGATCGAGCGTCTCGCCAAGGATCGCGACGACGAGCTCGCCATCCTCGACCGCAACACTTACGCCCGTCTCTTCGAGATGCTGGTCGGCAAGGTCGCGATCGCGGGGCCGAAGACCTTCAAGAAGGACCAGCCGCTCAACCAGGCGATCCTCGACGAATATCCCCGCTCGCAGTGGTGGACCTTCGTCATCGAGGACGACAATCTGATGAGCGGCATCGAGGCCGTGCGCAAGCAATATGACGAGTCGAAGAAGGGTCTCGAGAACCGCTTCCTCGACAAGGTCGAGAAGCTGCAGCGCGGCGACGAGCTGCCCCCCGGCGTGATGAAGATGGTCAAGGTCTTCGTCGCGGTGAAGCGCAAGATCCAGCCCGGCGACAAAATGGCCGGACGCCACGGCAATAAGGGCGTGGTCTCGCGCATCGTGCCGCAGGAGGACATGCCCTTCCTCGAGGACGGCCAGCCGGTCGATATCGTGCTGAACCCGCTCGGCGTGCCGAGCCGCATGAATGTCGGGCAGATTCTGGAGACGCATCTGGGCTGGGCCTGCGCCGGTCTCGGCAAGCAGGTGGGCGCCGCCGTCGACGCCTATATGCGCAGCAAGGATACGAAGCCGCTTCGGGAGAAGCTCACCGACATCTACGGGCCGAACGAGTCGCTCGAGGGACTCGACGACACGACGGTGGTGGAGGTCGGCAAGAATCTGCGCCGCGGCGTGCCGATCGCGACGCCGGTGTTCGACGGCGCGCGCGAGAAGGACATCGTCGAGATGCTGTCGCGGGCGGGGCTCGCCTCCTCCGGTCAGGTGACCTTGTTCGACGGACGCACGGGCGAGGCCTTCGATCGTAAGGTGACGGTCGGCTACATCTATATGCTGAAGCTGCATCACCTCGTCGACGACAAGATCCACGCCCGCTCGATCGGCCCTTATTCGCTGGTCACGCAGCAGCCGCTGGGCGGCAAGGCCCAGTTCGGCGGACAGCGTTTCGGCGAGATGGAGGTGTGGGCGCTCGAGGCCTATGGCGCGGCCTATACGCTGCAGGAGATGCTCACCGTGAAATCGGACGACGTCGCCGGCCGCACCAAGGTCTATGAGTCGATCGTGCGCGGCGACGACACTTTCGAGTCGGGCATTCCCGAGAGCTTCAACGTGCTCATCAAGGAGATGCGTTCGCTGGCGCTCAATGTCGAGCTCACCTCCGCCGAGCCCGAGGAGGATGAGGAGACGCCGCCCGCCGAGACGACGGCCGAGGCGGCCGAATAAAGCCGCCGCTCTTCCTTCTCCCACTTGTGGGAGAAGGTGGCCCTCGCGTCAGCGAGGGTCGGATGAGGGCCGGCGCCGCTCGCGCGAGCCTAAAGGACCCTCACCCGACCCGGCTCCGCCGGGCCACCCTCTCCCGCAAGCGGGAGAGGGGTGCGCACCGAGGTTTATGGGCGCGACGGACCGAGATGGCGAGCACAGCGCGCGATCCGTCCTGCGTCTCTAGGAGAAGACCATGAATCAGCAAGAGGTCATGAATCTCTTCAATCCGGTCGTCCAGCCGCAGGCGTTCGACCAGATTCAGATTTCGATCGCGAGCCCGGAGAAAATCCTCTCCTGGTCGTTCGGCGAGATCAAAAAGCCGGAGACGATCAACTACCGGACCTTCAAGCCGGAGCGCGACGGCCTGTTCTGCGCCCGCATCTTCGGTCCGATCAAGGATTACGAGTGCTTGTGCGGCAAGTACAAGCGCATGAAATACAAGGGCGTCATCTGTGAGAAATGTGGCGTCGAGGTCACGCTGGCGCGCGTGCGCCGCGACCGCATGGGCCACATCTCGCTCGCCGCGCCCGTCGCGCATATCTGGTTCTTGAAGTCGCTGCCCTCGCGCATCGGCCTTCTGCTCGACATGACGCTGAAGGATCTCGAGCGCATCCTCTACTTCGAGAGCTATATCGTCATCGATGCGGGCCTGACACCCCTGAAGGAGCGTCAGCTCCTGACCGAGGACGAATATCTGCGCGCCCAGGACGAATATGGGCAGGATCACTTCACGGCCATGATCGGCGCCGAGGCGATCCGCAAAATCCTCGAGTCGATGGACCTCGAGGGCATCGCCGTGCGGCTGCGCCAGGAGATCGCCGAGGCGACCACCGAGCTCAAGCCCAAGAAGCTCGCCAAGCGCCTGAAGATCATCGAGGCCTTCATCCAGTCCGGCAATAAGCCGGAATGGATGATCCTGAAGGAAATCCCCGTCATTCCGCCGGACCTGCGCCCGCTGGTTCCGCTCGACGGCGGCCGTTTCGCGACCTCGGACCTCAATGATCTCTATCGCCGCGTCATCAACCGCAACAATCGACTGAAGCGGCTGATCGAGCTGCGCGCGCCGGACATCATCATCCGCAACGAGAAGCGCATGTTGCAGGAGGCCGTCGACGCTCTGTTCGACAATGGCCGCCGCGGCCGCGTCATCACCGGCGCCAATAAGCGCCCGCTGAAGTCGCTCGCCGACATGCTGAAAGGCAAGCAGGGCCGCTTCCGTCAGAACCTGCTCGGCAAGCGCGTCGACTATTCCGGCCGCTCGGTCATCGTCGTGGGCCCGGAGCTCAAGCTCCATCAATGCGGCCTGCCGAAGAAGATGGCGCTGGAGCTGTTCAAGCCCTTCATCTATTCGCGCCTCGACGCGAAGGGCCATTCGGCCACGGTGAAGCAGGCCAAGAAGCTGGTCGAGAAAGAGAAGCCGGAGGTTTGGGACATCCTCGACGAGGTGATCCGCGAGCATCCGGTGCTGCTCAATCGCGCGCCCACGCTCCACCGCCTCGGCATTCAGGCCTTCGAGCCGGTGCTGATCGAGGGCAAGGCGATCCAGCTGCATCCGCTCGTCTGCGCGGCCTTCAACGCCGACTTCGACGGCGACCAGATGGCCGTGCACGTCCCGCTGTCGCTGGAAGCGCAGCTCGAGGCGCGCGTGCTGATGATGTCGACCAACAACATCCTGCATCCGGCCAATGGTCAGCCGATCATCGTGCCGTCGCAGGACATTGTTCTCGGCCTCTATTATCTGTCGCTGGAGCGCGATGGCGAGCCTGGCCAGGGCATGATGTTCGCCGATCAGGGCGAGATCGAGCATGCGCTGGCCGCCAAGGCGATCACGCTGCAGACCAAGATCAAGGGCCGCGCCTGGACCTATGACGAGAAGGGCCAACGCGTGTCGAAGATATTCGACACGACGCCCGGCCGTCTGATCCTCGGCCAGCTGCTGCCGCGCAATCCGAAGATTCCCTTCGACGCAGCCAATAAGCTGATGACGAAGAAGGAAATCTCCAACATGATCGACACCGTCTACCGCAACTGCGGTCAGAAGGAGACGGTGATCTTCTGCGATCGCATCATGTCCCTCGGCTTCCGCGAGGCGTTCAAGGCGGGCATCTCCTTCGGCAAGGACGACATGGTCATCCCGGAGACGAAGGAGCGCATCATCGAGGAGACGCGCGGCGCGACCAAGGAATATGAGCAGCAGTACAATGACGGCCTCATCACCCAGGGCGAGAAATACAATAAGGTTGTCGACGCCTGGATGAAGTGCTCGGAGAAGCTCGCCGAGGAGATGATGATCCGCATCTCCACCGTCCGCAAGGACGAGCATGGCCGCGATCTGCCGATCAACTCCATCTATATGATGTCCCACTCGGGCGCGCGCGGCTCGCCCGCGCAGATGAAGCAGCTCGCGGCGATGCGCGGCCTCATGACCAAGCCCTCGGGCGAGATCATCGAGACCCCGATCATCTCGAACTTCAAAGAGGGCCTCACCGTTCTCGAATACTTCAACTCCACCCACGGCTCGCGCAAGGGCCTGTCGGACACGGCGTTGAAGACCGCGAACTCGGGCTATCTCACGCGTCGTCTCGTCGACGTGGCGCAGGATTCGATCATCACCACGGTCGATTGCGGCACCGAGAAGGGCATTCGCATGCGGGCGATCATCGACGCCGGCCAGGTCGTCGCCTCGCTCACCTCGCGCATTCTCGGCCGCACCGCGGCGGAGGATCTGCGCGACCAGCAGGGCAAGGTGATCGTCCCCAATGGCGAGATGATCCAGGAATGGCATATCGAGCCGATCAACGCCGCCGGTCTTCAGGAGGTGAAGATCCGTTCGGTGTTGACCTGCGAATCCAAGAACGGCGTCTGCGGCAAATGCTACGGGCGCGACCTCGCCCGCGGCACGCCCGTCAATATGGGCGAGGCGGTGGGCGTCATCGCGGCGCAGTCGATCGGCGAGCCGGGCACGCAGCTCACCATGCGCACCTTCCACATCGGCGGCGCGGCGCAGCTCGCCGACCAGTCCTTCGTCGAGTCGAATTTCGAAGGCACGGTGCATATCCGCAACCGCCATGTCGCACGCAACTCGGATGGCGATCTCATCGTCATGGCGCGTAACGTCGCGGCGGTGATCGTCGGGCCGGACGGCGTCGAGCGCGCCGTCAATCGTATCCAATATGGCGCGAGGCTGAAGGTCGACGAGGGCGACAAGATCAAGCGCGGCGATCGCATCGCGGAATGGGACCCCTATACGCGTCCCATCGTCAGCGAGGTCGACGGCGGGATCGGCTTCGAGGATCTGGTCGAAGGCCAATCGGTGACCGAGACGGCCGACGAATCGACCGGCATCACCAAGCGCGTCGTCATGGATTGGCGTCTCAACACGCGCTCGGCGAGCCTCAAGCCGGCGATCCTCATCAAGGGCGCCGACGGCAAGGTGATCAAGCTGCAGCGCGGTGGCGAGGCCCGCTACACGCTGCCGGCCGACTCGATCATCGCGGTCGAGCCGGGCGGGCAGATTAAGGCCGGCGACATTGTCGCGCGTATCTCGCTCGAGAGCGCCAAGACGCGCGACATCACCGGCGGTCTGCCGCGCGTCGCCGAGTTGTTCGAGGCGCGCCGTCCCAAGGATCACGCGATCATCGCGGAGATCTCCGGCACGGTGCAATTCGGCCGCGACTATAAGAACAAGCAGCGCCTCTCCATCGTCCCGCACGAGGAGGGCGCCGAGCCGGTCGAATATCTGATCCCCAAGGGCAAGCACATCCATCTCCAGGACGGCGACGTCGTGGAGAAGGGCGACTATATCGTCGACGGCAATCCGGCGCCGCACGACATTCTGGCGATCAAGGGTGTGGAGGAGCTGGCCGCTTACCTCGTCAACGAGATCCAGGAGGTCTATCGGCTGCAGGGCGTCAACATCAACGACAAGCACATAGAAGTGATCGTGCGTCAGATGTTGCAGAAGGTCGATATCGTCGACGCCGGCGACACCGGCTTCCTCGATGGCGAGCAGGTCGATCTCACCGAGCTCGAGGAGGCCAACGCCAAGGCGCTGGAAGAGGGCGGCAAGCCGGCCCATGGCACGCCGGTTCTGCTCGGCATCACCAAGGCCTCGCTACAAACGCGCTCCTTCTTCTCGGCGGCCTCCTTCCAGGAGACCACGCGCGTGCTCACCGAGGCGGCGGTCAATGGCAAGGTCGATCCGCTGGTCGGTCTCAAGGAGAATGTCATCGTCGGCCGGCTGATCCCGGCGGGCACGGGCGCGGCCATGGCGAAGTTCCGTGGCATCGCCACCGGCCGCGACGATCTCATCATCGAGCAGCGCGCCGCGGAAGCCGAGGCGCGTCCGACGACGCCGCGCCTGCCGCCCGCCGCGGCGGAGTGAGGCGGAACGCCTCACTCCCTCTCCTCGTCAGCGGGTAGAGGAAGAGACCAGCGCCGCGCATAATGAAAAAGGCCGCCAGCGATCGGCGGCCTTTTTTCGTGCTGACGAGTGGAAGAAGGATTCGCGCCGAATCTTCGCGGGCGTGCGGCCTTCGTTTGCAAAACCAAAAAAAGCTCGCGTCCCTTCTCCCTCCTGCGGGAGAAGGTGGCCCTCGCGTCAGCGAGGGTCGGATGAAGGCTTCGAGCCGCCCTAGGACGCTGGAGTTCTGGACACAGCGAGCCCTTCAGCCGCAAGCCGACCGATATCGCGCTATCGCTTCTTGCGGCCTCCGGCCTCGGCCGTTTTCTTGAAGCCCTTCGCGAGCTGCGTGCCGAGCGCGAGAGCGCGCGCTTCGGTCACGCGCAGCGCGCAATAGCCGAAATCCGCCTCCTGGATATAGGAACGGCAAATCTCCTCGCGGCGCGCCGAAAATCCCGCCTGCTCGCGCACCAGCTCCTTGCGCTGCGCCTTTTCCGATTTGATCTTGTCGTAGAGCGCCTTGAAGTCGTTGCGCACCGTCTGGTCGATGCGGGCGCGCATCGTCAGCATGTCACCGGCGCGCTTGGGGTCGAAATCACCGGCGCCCATGCCCCAGAGCCCATTGGGATCGGCGCGGCAATCGGCCTGCTTCAGCTCGCAGGCCTTACCCTCGGCGCTGACCAGAATCGCGCCGTCGAGCGCGTCGAAGCCGAAGGGGCAGGCTGGAAACTCCACCTCATAGCGATGAAGCCCGCTCGCCGTCTCCCGCGGCGTGAGCCGCAGCGGCTCGGAGACCTCGATCCGGCAGGTCTCGCCGGAGCGCGTCAGCCGATCGCCGATCAGCGACAGCCGCGCCACCTCGAGCGCGCCGCCGCGGCGCTGCAATTCGATCGAGCCGCGCGCTTCGCCATCCTGATAGAGGACGCGGCCGAGGATCGAGTCCTCGCTCGGCAATTTGGGAGCGACAGGCGCGACGGCGGCCCGCGGTTTCGGCTTGGGCGTTTCGGCCGGCGCCGCGACAGCGCCCGTCGGCGCAGGCGCGATGGCGCCCGGCAGAGCCATCTGCGCGACGGCGCCGGTCGAGGCGGCGAGAGCCGAAAAAAGCGCCGCGCCGAGAATCGCGCGGGAGGACACGTTGGACATGAAAGACAACAAAGACTGAAAGACGCGGCCTCGGCAAGTGCTTCGGCAAATGCCTCGACAAGCCCCTCGAAAGCGCCTCGACAAGTGCGGATCGAGGCCCCGTCCGATGCGGCGTGTCAACGCGGCGCGAGCACCATGATCATTTGGCGGCCTTCCATCGAGGGCTCGAGCTCGACCTTGGCGATGGTCGCCGTCTCCGCCTTGACGCGGCTCATCAGACGGTAGCCGATGTCCTGATGGGCGATCTCACGGCCGCGAAAGCGCAATGTGACCTTGACCTTGTCGCCCTCTTCGAAAAAGCGCAGCACGGCCTTCATCTTCACATCATAGTCGTGCTCGTCGATGCCGGGGCGGAGCTTGATCTCCTTGACCTCGACGATCTTCTGCTTCTTGCGGGCCTCGGCGGCCTTCTTCTGTTCGAGAAATCGAAATCTTCCGTAATCGAGGATTTTGCAGACCGGCGGCTCGGAATTGGGCGCGATCTCGACGAGATCGAGCGCAGCCGTCTCCGCCAGAGAGAGGGCGTCGGGCAGCGCGACCACACCGTGGTTCTTGCCTTCCGAGTCGATCAGTTGCACCTCGCGCGCGCGAATCTCCCGGTTGATGCGCGGACCCTCCTTCTGTGGGGCCGCGGTGCTCTTCATTGGACGGCGAATGGATGTTCTCCCTTCAGGATGAAACCGATCGTCAGCCGATCCGAGCCGATTCGCGAGAGAAAGCGGCATAAAGCCGCCACCTCCCCCGGGACGACCCGGCGGATGGCCGACGTCGAAAGAATCTCACTCTCTTCGACGAAGTCAACCGTCGAGATGTAACTATTCTCGGCGAAGTGGTCGAAATCCGCGCTCAACCGCAATCCGCGAAGGCGGGACAGGCTGCGCCGCAGCCCCCCGCTCCACCCATAGTGGCGCAGGACGGCTCGGCGGCGCAGGACGGCTCGGCTTCGCCGCCGCTCGCGGGCTTGGCGATGAGCGAGAGCTGGCGCGTCAATTCGACGCTTCTGCAGGCGGGACATGCGGGAATGTCGTCAGAGCGCACCAATGTCTCGAATGCATTGTCGCAGGAATTACAGCTATAGGCATAGAGCGGCATCGATATCCTCGTTACCGAGAAGACGTTCCGGCGATTACATGCGCTCGAGGCCGCGCCATTGCAAGCCGTGGCTCCTGCTCACTCGCTGCGGGCGAGGCGCAGCGCATAGGCGCGGACGTCCTTCGGCCAATCGGCCATTTGCGTTTCGAATCGCGCGGCGTCTCCGGCAAACAGCGCGCGTAGCGCCTCCTCATAGCCCGGCAGATTTCCGGCGACCGCCGACAAAAAGCGATAGGCGGCCTCGCGCGCCTCGCGCTGACGCCCTTCCGCTCCGCCGTCGCGACGCGCATTCTCGACGAGCCGCCGCAGCGTCGCCGAAGCGCCGCCTGGCTGCGCGGCGAGCCAGTCCCAATGGCGCGGCAGCAGAGTGATCTCGCGCGCGACGACGCCGAGCTTCGGACGCCCGCGTCCGCGCGCACCATCCTCGGTAGCGTCCGGCTCGGCGCCATTCGGCTCCGCCGCCGCGCTTCGGGCCCTGCTGCGTGCCCTGTCGCCCACGGCGGGGGCGGGCGGCGCGGCGAGCCTCGCGATGATCTCGGCTTTCGCGCCGCGCAGATCGAGATCGACGACTTCGCCGGTCGCATCGTCAAAGGTGAGAATAAAGCCGTCGGCCGCGTCGGCGTTCTTGATCGCCAATGCGACTTCGATCAGAGGGCCGGCGGCCAGCATCCGGCCTTCGGCGAAAGCGGCGCAGGGCCGCGACAAACGGGAGAGCGCTTCGTTTTCCATGGGAAATTTATACCCGTTATAAAATAGCAGAGTCAATAATACCCGGAATAAATAATCCGCGGGCGGCCTGCGCCTGCGCCCCTATCTGTTTCGGTGCGCGGCTCCTTTCGGATCGCGACGGAGATCGCCCGCATGATTCGCCGATTCGCCCTTTGCCTCATTTTGTGCGCGACGCCGATCCTCGCCGCGCGCGCGGAGCCTTCGGTGGAGGCCGAAACGCGACGAATCGAGACGGATCTGCGCCGCATCCGGCTGCCGGAGGGCTTCTCCATCTCGCTCTATGCGCTGGTTCCCCATGCGCGCACGCTCGCCGTCGGCGCGCGCGGCGCGGCCATCTTCGTCGGCACGGATGCGAGCCGCGTTCATGTGCTGACGCCGGGCGGCGAGCGCGCGGCCTCCATCGACACATTCGCGCCGGACGCCCCTTTCGTCATTCCGCACGGCCTGTGCTTCGACAAGGAGGGCGCGCTGTTCGTCGTCGAGCAGAATCGCATTTCGAGCTTTGCCGAGGCGGAGAAGGACTGGCGAGGGCTCGCCTGGAAAGATGCGCGCAATCTCGCGCCGCAGGGCGGGCTCGTCCCCGCCGCCGAGCAGAGCGCCAATCACACGACGCGCGTCTGCCGCATCGGGCCGGATGGCAAGCTCTATGTCGCGCTGGGCCAGCCCTACAACGTCACCCCGCGCGAAAAGCTCGAGCTCTATGACCGTATCGGCATGGGCGGCATCATCCGCATGAATCGCGACGGCTCGGGCCGCGACGTTTTCGCGCGCGGCATTCGCAATTCCGTGGGGATGGATTTCGATCCCGCAGACGGCGTGCTTTGGTTCACCGACAATCAGGTCGATCGCATGGGCGACGACGCGCCGCCCGGCGAATTGAATCGCGCGCCGCAGCCGGGATTGCATTTCGGCTTCCCCTGGTATGGCGGCGGCCATGTGCGCACGTACGAATATTCGCGCGACGAGCCGCCGGCGGGGGTCGTCTTTCCGCAGGTGGAGGAGGCGCCGCACGCCGCCGATCTCGGCATGGTCTTCTACCGGGGCGCGGCTTTCCCGCCCTATTACCGCGGCGGGATTTTCTCCGCGCAGCACGGCTCCTGGGACCGCACCATGCCGATCGGCGCGCGGCTGATGTTCACCCGCGTCGGCCCGGAGGGAAAGCGCGGCGTCAGCGAGCCTTTCGCGGAAGGCTGGAACATTGGCGATCCGCAATATCTCGGCCGGCCGGTGGATGTGGCGGAATTGCCGGACGGCTCGCTGCTAGTGACGGATGACCAGAATGGGGCAGTGTATCGGATCGTCTATAAAGCGCCGTGACTTGGCGCCTGGATCGCTTCGTCGCGCCGCTCCTCGCGATGACACGCGATCAGGCCGGTTCTGCGTGTGTCCCGCTCAACGCCCTCCCGTCATGCGCCGTCACGCGCACATCCAGCATCCGCCCCGCCTCCGCGCCGGGCGTGCGCAGCGGCGTGAAATCTTCGGCGCGGGCCATGCCGCCTTTTTCGGTCAGCACGCGCAAAGTCTTGCCGATCTGCGCGTCGAGATGGCGCGCGAAGGCCGCCTCTCCGGCCGCGCGCAGGCGGGCGGCGCGCTCCTTCACCGCTGCGCCATTCACTTGCGGCATCAGCGCCGCTGGCGTTCCGGGACGCGGCGAATAGGGAAACACATGCAGATGCGTCAACCCACATTCTTCGACGAGAGCGAGCGTTTGGGCGAACATCTCTTCCGTCTCGGTCGGAAAGCCGACGATGAAATCGGCGCCGAAGACGATTCCCGGCCGCGCCGCGCGCAGCTCTGCGCAAAAGCGGATCGCGTCGGCGCGCGAATGGCGGCGCTTCATGCGCTTCAGGATCAGATCGTCGCCCGATTGCAGCGAGAGATGCAGATGCGGCATGAGACGCGGCTCCGCGCCCATGCAGTCCAACAGCTCGGCGTCCGCCTCTATGCAGTCGATCGAGGAGAGCCGCAGCCGCTCGAGGTCTGGCAGCGCGCGGAGCACGGCGCTCACGAGCCCGCCGAGCGAGGCGCTCTGCGCGGCATAGCTGGTCAGATCGACGCCGGTCAGCACGATCTCGCGCTTGCCGCTCGCGACGAGCCGACGCGCCTCGGCGACGACCTCCGTCGGCGTGATGGAGCGCGACGGCCCGCGGCCGAAGGGGATGATGCAGAAAGTGCAGCGATGGTCGCAGCCGTTCTGCACGGCGAGAAAGGCGCGCGTCTGCCCCTCGGCGGCGCTCTCGGCGGTCGGCGCCGCATGGGGCTCGGCGATGACGCGCGCGACGCCGTCCATGGCGGCGAAACTCTCGGGGTCGATGCGCGCCGCGCAGCCGGCGACGATGATTTCCGCCGCGGGACGCTCGCGGTTGAGGCGCCGGATCGTCTGCCGCGCCTGGCGCGTCGCCTCGGCCGTCACGGCGCAAGTGTTGACGATGACGCGCTCGTGTCGCGCGCCGGCGCGCGCCTCGCGCAGCAGCCGCTCCGAATCGACGTAATTGAGACGGCAGCCGAAAGTGACGATGTCGACCGCCGCGCTCACGCGTCCGGCTCGGTGAAGAAACGCGCCTCGAGCGCCGTCTCGAATTCGAGCTCGACGTCGCCGGTCATCAGCACATGGTCGTCCGGCCCCCAGGCGATGACGAGATCGCCGCCGGGCAGGCGCACGCGCGCCGCGCGGGCCGAGAGGCCGCCTCTCGCCGCCGCCACCAGCACGGCGCAGGCGGCCGAGCCGCAGGCGCGCGTCTCGCCCGTGCCGCGCTCCCAGACGCGCAGCAGAATCTCATCACCCGCCACGACTTTGGCGAAGGAGATATTGGCGCGCTCGGGGAAGAGCGGGTGATGCTCGAGCTGCGGCCCGAGCGTGGCGAGATCGAGGACGAGCGGGTCATCGACGAAGAAGACCGCATGCGGATTGCCCATATTGACCGCCGAAAAGGCGGCGGGCGCCCCCTGGACGGGAGGCGAGAGCGGCACATTTGAAGTGTCTGGGGCGTCAGTGGCGAGCGGGATCTCCCGCCAGCCGAGACGCGGGGCGCCCATGTCGACGGTAAAGCGCGTCTCGCCGGCGCGCCATGTGCGCACCGGGCCGGCGTCGGTCTCGAGCGTCAGCGCGTCGCCTTCGCCCGCGCGGCCGAGAATATAGGCGACGCAGCGCGTGCCATTGCCGCAGGCGGCGGAGAGCGAGCCGTCGGTGTTGTAGATGCGCATGAAAGCGTCGGCGCCGGGCTGGCGCGGCTCGTGCAGGACCATCAGCTGATCGTAGCGCAGCCCCGGCGCCCGCGCGATCGCGCGCGCCTCGGCCGGCGCGACCGCGAGGCCGGCGCCGCGCAAGTCGAGCACGAGAATTTCATTGCCGATCCCGTTCATGCGAAAGATCGGGCGGCCGGCGAGCGGGCTGGTCATCATGCCGTTCATTTCCTGTTACAGGCGTATATAGAGAATCGAATCGCGACGCTATGGCCGGCGCGCGCTTTCAAAAGGACGAGACCGATGAGCAATTCGAGCGGTGAGGGCTTCACGCAGAAATTGAAGCGCGCTTGGCCCTTTGTGGCGGGTCTGGCCGTTCTCGCCGTCGCGGCCGGCGCCTTTTTCGGCGCGACCTCCACGCCGCCGTCCGCCACCCCGCCGTCCGCCGTCGTCGCGCCGCCGCCAGGCGGGCGTGTCGCGACGGAAGCGCCCGCCGCGCCCGCAATTCCGGACAGCCCGGTCGCGCCCAAGCCGACGCTGGACCTCAACGAGCCGCAGCCGCCGGCCGATGCGCAGGCGGAGGCGCAGGCCGAGGCGATCGCCGGCCAGGCGATCGACATCATCGCGCGTCCCGTCGCCAAATTGCGCGGGCAGGGCACATGGGCGGACGGACTGAAGACCCTCTCCGACGCCATCGCCAATGTGCGGATCGCCGCTTCCAAGGCCGGCCTCACCGTGGACGGGCGCCCGCTCGTCGCCTTCACCGAGACGGATGACAATGGCTTTCATTTCGAGGCGATGCTGCCGCTGACGAAGCTGCCGGAGGCCAAGACGAAGCTCGACCATGGCGTCGAGGTCGGCGCCTCTCCCGCCGGCAAGGCGCTGAAGTTCCAGCACCGCGGGCCTTATGAGGAGATCGACTCGACCTATGAGGCGATCACCGCCTTTCTGGATGAGAAGGGCCTCGACACCAAGAATCTGTTCGTCGAGGAATATCTCACCGATTTGAAGACCAGCGACGACGACGGGCTCGAGGTGGATATTTACGTGTTCTTGAAGTGAGGGTCGGCGCTCGGCTTTTTCGAGCGCAAAATCACCGTCCCTTCTCCTGCTCCTCCGGGCGATATTCGAGAATGTCGCCCGGCTGGCAGTCGAGGACCTCGCAGATCTTCTCCAGCGTGTCGAAGCGAATTCCCTTCACCTTGCCGGATTTCAAGAGGCTCACATTCTGCTCGGCGATGCCGATGCGTTGCGCGAGATCGCGCGAGCGCATCTTGCGCCGCGCGAGCATCACGTCGAGATTGACCACGATCGCCATGTCGGCTCACACGAATTGCGCGTTTTCGCCGGCGATGTCGGCGGCCGTCTTGAAGATATGCGCAATGGCGACCAGCATCAGCAGGAAGATGATATTCAGCAGATCCTCGAGCCGGATATAGCCGTGATGGCTCTGCTCGAAGGGCAGATGCGAGGCGATGGCGAGAATGACCGCCGAGCGCATCGCCACATCCAGAAGCACTGTGAAAAGGCCGATGAAGCCAGCGCGCCGCAGCCATAGCGCCGCCTCCGCGGAGAAGACGCCGCCCTGCAGATAGAGGCTGAACACCCGCCACAGGCAGAAGCAGATGACGGCGGCAAAGACCCAGACGACGAGGCTCAGCGCCGTCGCCGCCGCATATTGGGCTTGCGACGCGCCCGCGACATCGATCTGCAGCAGCTCGCGATAATGGCTCTCGACCTTTCCGCGATCGGCCCAGAAGGTCAGAATCGCCAAGAGGTCCGCCCCGGCGAAGAAAATGACGAGCGCGCGGATCGTCTGGCAGATCCAGCCGATGCGCGCCCGCAGCTCGCCGAAGCGCGGGTCCTGAAAAGCGGGGGCGTTGTCGGTCATGCGTCTCATCCTTTCCCGCCGCGCCCCGGCGAAGATTGCTGGGCAGCACGATGGAAACAATTTGACGCATATTATTTTTAATGTCAAACATGAAAAAATTAGGCATCTACAGGAAGCGATCCCATGACCCGCGGCCTCACCCCACTCGCGCTCGCCTTCTCTTTCGCCCTTTCCGCATGCAATGGCGTTCCTTTCTCCACGCAGTGGAAGCTGCGCTCCTATGATCTCTCGACGGCGGATGTCGCGCCGCTGCGCATCGCTTTGCGGGCGCCGGACTGGCTCGAGCCAATGCCCGCCGGCGCGCGTGTCGTCGCGACCTATTGGCGCGAGGGAGAAGAAGCGGCGAAGCGCACGCTGACGATTCGCCTCGCCGGCGCCGCGCATGAGGAGGATCGTCCCGTCCTCGCCGGGCTCGATTCGGCGGCGAGCGGCGCGCTCATGGTCATCGAGGCGGACAGGCGCGATCTCGCCGCCGTCCGCGCCGCGCAGGAGGAGGGCGGCCGCTGGCGCGAGAGCGGCGCGAAAACCCATGGCGCGCTCGATCTCGCCGGCGGCCTGTTTTGCCGCCGCGCGGATATCCCCGCCGGGCCGCTGCTCGTCGACGTCTATGTGCATGCCGATGACGCGCTCGGCTGGCTGCCTCTATTGCTCGGCCATGACGCCCATCCGCCCGGCGCGGACGAGCAGAAGCTCGCCGAATTCCTGCCGCTTTGCGCCGCCGCGCCGGCGAATGTCGCGGCCAAGACACGAAAATAGCACGTAAATTCAATCATTGTCCGATCTTGCTGGCGTCCACCCCCTGCGAGGCGATATGATTGCGCGCATACTGCCCGCGGGCAGGGTTGGACACCCAAGTCAATGAACGGCGACGAGCTTTCCGTCGGCTTCGAAATCTTCGAGATCATCTGGATCGATCTGCTTCTCTCGGGCGACAATGCGATCCTCATCGCTCTCGCCTGTCACAAGCTCCCGAAAAAGCAACGACGATGGGGCATATTGCTGGGCGCGGCCGGCGGCGTGATGCTGCGCATCGCTTTCGCCTTTGTCGTCATTCAGCTCATGTCCATTCCGGCGCTCAAGGCGCTCGGCGGCGTGATGCTGCTCGGCGTCGCCACCAAGCTGCTGATCGACGAGACCGAACATCACGTCGATGCGAAAGAGGACCTCTGGGGCGCAGTGGCGGCCATCGTCATGGCCGATGCGGTGATGTCTCTCGACAATGTCATCGCCATCGCCGGCGCCGCGCGCGGCTCCATGCCGCTCATCATTTTCGGGCTCGCCGTCTCGGTGCCGATCGTCGTCTTCGGCGCCGGATTGCTGATGCAGGCGCTGTCGCGCTTTCCCATTCTGGTCTGGGCCGGCGCGGGCCTGCTCGGCTGGATATCGGGCGAACTCATCGCCGGCGATCCGGTGTGGGAAAAATTCGGCTGGACCGCGCCCGCTCATTTCGATCTGGCCGCCTCCGTCGCCGGCGCCGTTCTTGTGCTCGCCGCGGGCTGGATCGCGCTGAAGCTCGAGGAGCGCGCCGAGGCGCGGCGCAAGGCGCAAGGCGGAGGCTGATCTCCCATGGCGCTCGCGCTGCTGAAATGGGCGCTGCTGGCCGCCGTCTGCGTCTATATTCTCGCGGCGGCCGGCCTCGGCCTGTTTCAGCGGCGGCTGCAATATCTGCCCGATACGCGTCACATCCCGCCGCATGAGGCGGGCCTCGACGGCGTCGAGGAGCTCGCGCTCGCGACCCCCGACGGCGAGACGATCATCGCCTGGCATGCGACGCCACGCGCCGGCCGGCCGGTGCTGCTCTATTTCCATGGCAACGCCGGCGGGCTCGTCGACCGCGTCGCGCGCTTCCGCAATTTTATCGGCGAGGGCTATGGTTTCCTCGCCATCGCCTATCGCGGCTATGCCGGCTCCAGCGGAGCGCCGACGCAAGAGGGCGTCATGCGCGACGCCGAGGCCGCCTATGAGGCTGTCCGCGCGCGCGGCTATGCGCTGGAGCGCATCGTGCTCGTCGGCGAATCGCTCGGCTCCGGCGTCGCGACGCAGCTCGCCACGCGGCGAGAGGCGGCGGCGCTGGTGCTCGATTCGCCCTTCACCTCGGCGGCCGACGTCGCCGCGACGCGCTATGGCCTCCTGCCGGTGCGCTGGCTGATGCTGGATCAGTTCCGCTCCGACCTCGCCATTCGCGATGTGCATATGCCGGTGCTGATCGTCCATGGCGACAAGGACGGCGTGGTGCCGATCGCGCTCGGGCGACGGCTGTTCGAGCTCGCCAATGAGCCGAAGACTTTCTTGCGCGTGCCCGATGGGCAGCATCTCGTCATCGGATTGGCGGATGTGTTTCCGCGCGTCGCCCGCTGGGTCGACGCCGCGCTCGCCGCGCCGCGCCGCTTGGAGGCGAGCGACTAGAGCGTTTCCAGCCGAAGTGGACACCGGTTCGGCGTTGGAAACGCGTCAAAACAAAAGCATAGAGTCTTTCCGTGTTTCAATGAAACACGGAAAGACTCTAGCACGTCAGCCGCGCGAGGCGCCTTGTTTCGCGATCGGCTGCTGTGGATCGAGCGCCAGTGCGCGCTGATAGGATTCGGTCGCCTTCTGGCGATTGCCCTTGCGCTCATAGGCGAGGCCGAGCCACGCCCAGGCCGGCGCGCTCCTATTGTCGACATTGAGCGCGGCGTTGAAATCCTCGATCGCCTTGTCGTAATTGCCGAGCGTCACCAGACTCTCGCCGCGCGCCTGATAGGGCGCCGCCGCGAAGGGGTCGCGGTCGATGGCGTTGTCGAAATCGGTGACGGCGCGCTGATTGTCGCCGCGCTTCTGATGGATCAGCCCGCGCGCGTGAAACGCCTGGGCGCTCTCGGGATTGAGCTTGATCGCTGCATCGAGATCGGCGAGCGCCTGATCGAAATTGCCCTGCGCCCGCAAGAGATTGGCGCGGCCGATATAGGCCGGGGCGTGATTGGGATTGACGTCGATAGCGCGGTCGAAATCGAGCCGCGCCTGATCGTTGCGGCCGGTCTGGCGGAAGGCCAGAGCGCGATTGGTGAAGGCGGCGGCGTTATTGGGCTCGATCTTGATCGCCTGGGAGAAGTCGGCGATCGCCTCCTGGAACTGGCCGATCTTGGCGAGCGCCACGCCGCGCGTGTTGAACGCCTCGGCGCTCGGATTGCGCCGAATGACCTCGGACAGCGATTCGATATTGGCGTTGGCGGCCTTGGGATCGGCGGCGTCCGTCTCGGCGAAGCCCCGTCCCGGCGGACGCAGCATGCCGGCGGTCTCGCAGCCGGCGAGGGCGAGCAGCGCCAGAATCGCGGCGCCGACGCGCGAAGGCGCGCGGCGCGCCGATAGGGCGGACGTCCGGCGAACCGCCGAGCCGAGCGGCAATTCCATTCCGTCCGACCTCCTAGAACAATGTCCTGAAAGCGCCTGACGCGCGATGACGACGATCTATACCGGGCAATTCGGCGAGAATTCGACCGCGCGCCCGGTTTTGGACGTTCAGCGGCCGCCGACGGCGGGCTTCGGCTTCATCGGCAGCAGGCCTTCGCGCTGCAGCTTCTTGCGGGCGAGCTTGCGGGCGCGGCGCACGGCCTCGGCCTTCTCGCGGGCGCGCTTCTCCGAGGGCTTCTCGTAATGGCCGCGGAGCTTCATCTCACGGAAAATACCTTCGCGCTGCATCTTCTTCTTCAGCGCCTTGAGAGCCTGGTCGACATTATTGTCGCGGACGAGAACTTGCACGAAGCGATCCTGTTTCTTGGGGCGGCGGCGCCCCGGTTGGAGACGTTGCTGCGGAGGGTGAGAATAGTCGATCGGGCGCTGACGGAGCGCCTGACCCGTGCGCGGGGAATTAACAGACTTGCCCGGCGTTGTCCACAAGGAGCAACTATGGCGACGCCGCTCTCCGTACAAACCGAGGTATGCGCCGAGGGCAGCGGAGGCGCGCCGGTCGGCAGGGTGGATTTTTGCGGCCGTTTTCGCCACCATGCCATAAAGTGCGCGGCCATAAAGCGCGCGTTACGGCGCGCGTCACGCGGCGTTTTCTGGAGACGACATGAACAAGCCGATCACGAGAGGGGAATTGAGCGCGGCCGATGGCGCGGAGGCGATCCGCGCCCGCTATCGCCGCGACGATTCGCCGACCCCGCCCGTTTGGAACGAGACGCTGGACCTTCTGCTCGCGCATCGGTCCATCCGCGCCTATCTGCCGGAAAAAATTCCCGCCGAGACTCTGGCGACCGTCGTGGCCGCCGCGCAATCGGCCGCCACCTCGTCCAATCTTCAGGTCTGGAGCCTCGTCGCCGTGGAGGACGAGGCGCGCAAGAGCCGCCTCGCCGATCTCGCCGGCAATCAGCAGCATATTCGCGAAGCGCCTTTGTTTCTTCTGTGGCTCGCCGATCTCTCGCGGCTCGAGAATATCGGCAAGGAGCAGGGCCGCGACGGGGCGGCGCTGCCTTATCTCGAAATGTTCCTCACCGCGGCGATCGACGCCGGCCTCGCCGCGCAAAATGCGCTGATCGCGCTGGAATCGCTCGGCTATGGCGGGGTCTATATCGGCGGCATCCGCAACAAGCCGGAGGAGGTGGCGAAGGAGCTGGACCTGCCGCCGGGCGTTTTCGCCGTCTTCGGCATGGCGGTCGGCCGTCCCGATCCGGCCAAGGCCGGCGGCGTGCGCCCGCGTCTCGGCCAAGGCGCCGTTCTGCATCGCGAGCAATATGCCTGGAATGAGGCGCAGCGCGAGGCGGTGAAGACCTATGACGAGAAGTTCCGCGATTTCCAGAAGGAGGCGGGCCTGCCCGAGCAGGGCTGGATTCGCCAGGCGCTCTCCCGCGTGCGCGGCCCCGAGAGCCTCAGCGGCCGCGACCGGCTGAAGGAGGCGCTGCGGGCGTTGGGATTCGCGTTGAAATAGCTCATGCTCGAGCGGTTCTCGGACGATCGGGTGAAGGTTTCCTCATCCTGAGGAGCGGCCGCAGGCCGCGTCTCGAAGGACGAGGAAACCTTCAGCGCCGCCTTCTGGAGCTCGCCCTCGTGCTTTTAAGACGGCTCCTGCGGAGCCTCCTCAGCATGAGGGCGAGGGGGATTGCCTTTCGATTCGCCGGCGCCGCGCCAGCGATTGCCAAGCGCGACATGCTTGCCTTATCAATGCCCCCGGCCCATCTCGGGCGACACGCGACTTACGCCGACTTGTATCGGCGAGTGGGCGCATGAGGAGAGCATATGATCGCCGTCACCTTCCCCGACGGGGCGTCCCGTCAATTCGAGCCCGGCGTCTCCGGCCTCGATATCGCCAAGAGCATTTCCCCTTCCCTCGCCAAGCGAACCGTCGCCATGGCTCTCGATGGAGAGCTGCGCGATCTCGTCGACAGAATCGACCGCGACGCCAAAATCGAGTTCGTCGGCCGCGAGGACCCGCGCGCGCTGGAGCTGATCCGCCATGATTGCGCGCATCTGCTGGCGGAAGCGGTGCAGGAGCTGTTTCCCGGCACGCAGGTCACCATCGGCCCGGTGATCGAGAACGGCTTCTATTACGATTTCTATCGGTCCGAGCCGTTCACGCCGGACGATCTTCCCGCCATCGAGAAGAAGATGCGCGAGATCGTCGCGCGCGACGCCGCCATCACCAAGGAAGTCTGGAGCCGCGATCAGGCCAAGACCTATTTCACGGCGAAGGGCGAGGCCTTCAAGCGCGAGCTGATCGAGAGCATTCCCGGCGGCGAGGATCTGAAGATCTATCGCCAGGGCCATTGGCTCGACCTGTGCCGCGGCCCGCATTTGCCGTCGATCGGCAAGGTCGGAACCGCCTTCAAGCTGATGAAGGTGGCGGGCGCCTATTGGCGCGGCGACCACAATAATCCGATGCTCTCGCGCATCTACGGGACGGCCTTCGCCAAGCAGGAGGACCTCGACGCCTATCTGCATCGCCTCGAGGAGGCCGAGCGCCGCGATCATCGGCGTTTGGGCCGCGAGATGGACCTCTTCCATTTCCAGGAGGAGGGGCCGGGCACGATCTTCTGGCACGAGAAGGGCTGGGCGCTGTTCCAGAGCCTCGTCTCCTATATGCGCCGGCGCCAGAAGGCCGCAGGCTACAAAGAGGTGAACACGCCGCAGGTGCTCGACCGCGCTTTGTGGGAGACCTCCGGCCATTGGCAGACCTATCGCGAGAATATGTTCCTCACCAAGACCGAGGACGAGCGCATTTTCGCGCTGAAGCCGATGAACTGCCCCGGCCATGTGCAGATCTTCAAGAATGGGCTGAAGTCCTATCGCGATCTGCCGGTGAAGATCGCCGAATTCGGCATCGTGCATCGCTATGAGCCGTCCGGCGCGCTGCATGGCATGATGCGCGTGCGCGCCTTCACGCAGGACGACGCGCATATTTTCTGCAACGAGGATCAGATCATGGAGGAGGCGTTGAAGATCAACGACCTCATCCTGACGATCTATAAGGACTTCGGCTTCGACGATGTGGTGGTGAAGC
Organism: Methylosinus sp. is20ea; assembly: GCF_059718135.1. Taxonomy (NCBI): domain Bacteria; kingdom Pseudomonadati; phylum Pseudomonadota; class Alphaproteobacteria; order Hyphomicrobiales; family Methylocystaceae; genus Methylosinus; species Methylosinus sp. is20ea. Next base: position 1,918,510 of record NZ_AP046088.1, read on the forward strand.
TCTCCACACGGCCGGAGAAGCATGTCGGCTCCGATGAAGCCTGGGCCAAGGCCGAGGCGGCGCTCCACAAAGTGCTGGAGGAGCTCGCCGCGCGGGGCCTCAAGACCGGCGTCAATCCGGGCGAGGGCGCCTTCTACGGGCCCAAGCTCGAATATACGCTGCGCGACGCCATCGGCCGCGAATGGCAATGCGGCACCACGCAGGTGGACTTCAATCTGCCGGGGCGTTTTGGCGCCTTTTATATCGGCGCGGACAGCGAGAAGAAGACGCCGGTGATGATCCACCGCGCCATGTTCGGCTCGCTCGAGCGCTTCACCGGCATATTGATCGAGCATTACGCCGGTCATCTGCCGTTGTGGCTCTCGCCGCTGCAGATCGTGGTGTGCACCATCACGCAGGACGCCGACGATTACGCGCTCGAGGTCGCGGCGGAGGCGCGCAAGCTCGGCCTCGCGGTCGATCTCGATCTGCGCAATGAGAAGATCACCTATAAGGTGCGCGAGCATTCGCTGGCCAAGGTTCCGGCCTTGCTCGTCGTCGGCAAGAAGGAGGCGGCCGAGCGCACGGTCTCCATCCGCCGTCTCGGCTCGCAGGCGCAGAGCTCCGCGAGCCTCGCGGAGGCGCTGGCCGCGCTTGCCGTAGAGGCGACGCCGCCGGATGTGAAGGAGGCGTGATTTCGTCAGCGATCCAGAGCGGGGCGCTCTGGATCGCTTTCGCCCCGCGAATCGCGTTAGCATGGCCGCATGGAACAGCCGAGCTATTATGAATTCTTCGCCGGCGGCGGCATGGCGCGCGCCGGGCTTGGCGCGGGCTGGCGATGCCTTTTCGCCAATGATTTCGACTTGAAGAAATGCGAGACCTATCGCGCCAATTGGGGCGGCGAGGAGCTTTTCCCCGGCGATGTGCGCAAGGTGACGACCGCCGATCTGCCCGGCCGGGCCGATCTCGTCTGGGCCTCCTTCCCCTGCCAGGACCTCTCGCTCGCCGGCGCCGGAGCGGGGCTGAAAGGCGAGCGCTCGGGAAGCTTCTGGCCTTTTTTCCAGATCGTCAAAGCGCTGCGCAAGGAAGGGCGACATCCGCCGCTGCTGGCGCTGGAGAATGTCTGCGGCGCGTTGACCTCGCATGGCGGCGAGGATTTCACGGCCATCTGCCGCGCGCTCGCCGGCGAGGGTTATAGGTTCGGCGCGCTGGTCATAGACGCGGCGCTGTTCGTGCCGCAATCGCGTCCGCGATTGTTCATCGTCGCGCTGCATGGCGATGTCGCGCCGTCGCCGGAATTGACGATGACGGAGCCCTCGCCGCTCTCGCATTCGCGCGCGTTGATCGTCGCGCATGACCGCCTGCCGCGCGCATTGCGCGAGAAATGGATCTGGTGGCGCCTCGCCGCGCCCGCCGCGCGCAACATATCACTCGCGGACATCATCGACGAGCAGCCGCAGGGCGTCGCTTGGCATGGTCGCGAGGAGACGCAGGCGCTGCTCGACAAAATGAGCGACGTCAATCGCGCCAAGGTGGAGGCGGCGAAAAGCGCCGGGCGGCGCATGGTGGGAACGCTCTACCGTCGCACGCGCTACGGCGCCGACGGCGAGAAAATCCAGCGCGCCGAAGCGCGCTTCGACGATCTCGCCGGCTGCCTGCGCACGCCGGCCGGCGGCTCCAGCCGGCAATTCGTCCTGATCGTCGAGAAAGGGCGCGTGCGCTCGCGGCTGATCTCGGCGCGCGAGACGGCGCGGCTGATGGGCCTGCCCGAGGATTACATTCTGCCGCGCAATTATAACGAGGCCTATCATTTGACGGGCGACGGCGTCGTCGTCCCGGCGGCGCGCCATCTCGCGGCGCATATTCTCGAGCCATTGCTCCGATCGTCGCGCGGCTTCGCCAGAGCCGCCGCCTGACGGCGATGGCCGAAGACCCCGCCCGACGCTCCGCCGTCATGCGCGCGGTGAAATCGCGCGACACCTCACCCGAAAAAGCGGTGCGCGCGCTGTTGCGTGGTTTCGCGCCGCATTACCGGCTGCATCGCAAGGATGTGCCCGGCAATCCCGATATCGCTTATGTGGGGCGTAAACGCGCCATCTTCGTGCATGGCTGTTTCTGGCACGGGCATGATTGCGCGCGCGGCGCGCGAATGCCGAAAACCAACGCCGATTATTGGCGCGCCAAGATCGCCCGCAATCGCGCGCGCGATCTGACGCATCAGGAGAATCTCGCTGCGCTCGGCTGGCGCGCGCTCGTCGTGTGGGAATGCGAGCTGAAGGATCGCGCCGCGGTGGAAGCGAAGCTCAGAGAGTTTTTGGCGAATAGCGAATAGCGAATAGAAGAAGCTCTATTCGCTACTCCCTACTCGCTATTCGCTCGACTCAGTCTTTCGCGCGCTCGACGTAGGACCCGTCTTCCGTCTGGATCACGATGCGCGTGCCGGCCTGGATATGCGGCGGCACCATCACGCGGGCGCCGTTGGAGGCGATCGCGGGCTTGTAGGAAGAGGAGGCCGTCTGGCCCTTCATCGCCGGCTCGGTCTCGGTGATCTCGAGCGTGACGCGCGCCGGGAGCTGGATCCCGACCGCCACGCCATTGAACAGCGAGAGGATGCAGACCATGCCCTCCTGCAGCCATTGGGCCTGATCGCCGATCACATCCTTGGGCACGATGACCTGATCATAGGTCGCGGTGTTCATGAAGGTGTAGCCGTCGTCGTCGCCGAAGAGATAGCTGAAATCCTGATCCTCGACGAAGGCGCGCTCGACCTGCTCTGTCGTCTTGTAGCGGTCGGCGACCTTCACCCCGTCGGCGAGGCGGCGCATGTCGATCTGCGTCGTCGGCGTGCCCTTGCCGGGGAAGAAGCTCTCGGCCTTCAGAACGACATAGAGATGGCCGTCCTCCTTCTCGATGATATTGCCCTTTCGGATCGAACTGGCGATGACTTTCACGATTTTTCATCCTCGATTGCTGGCCGCGCGCGGCGGGTCTATGAACGCCTCAGACCCTTTTCCGATCCGAGGGGATCGGAAAAGGGTCTAATTTGCATTGGAGCGAATTCTGATCGCTCGAACGGTTCCGTTCGAGCGGAAAGCGCTCTTGAAGGCTCGATCCGCGCGTCACGCGCGGAACCCGGCCGCCGCCCTCGAACCTTTGAACGGCTCGACGAATGACGCGAGTGTCGCCCTGGTGGGCCCGGGATGTTTACGCCGATCGCAAGCCATTTCTCAAGGCTCGCGCGAAAATCGCCGCCGCCCTGCGGCAGTTTTTCGTCCACCAAGGCTTCGCCGAGGTCGAGACGGCGGCGCTCCAGCTCTCGCCCGGCAATGAGACGCATATTTCCGCTTTCGGCGTCGATCTGGTCTCGGACGTGGGCGCGGCGAGCCGGCTCTATCTCCATACATCGCCGGAGTTTTCCTGCAAAAAGCTGCTGGCGGCGGGGGAGGAGCGCATCTTCACCTTCGCCCGCGTGTTCCGCAACCGCGAGCGCAGCGCCCTCCACCATCCGGAATTCACCATGCTGGAGTGGTATCGGGCGAATGAGCCGCCCGAGCGGCTGATGGAGGATTGCGCCGGCCTGCTCGCCGCCGCCGCCGAGGCGCTGGGCGTGGAGCGATTCGCCTATCGCGGCGCGAGCGTCGATCCTTATGAGGAGCCCGAGGCGATCTCCTGCCGCGAGGCCTTCGACCGCTATGCGGGCATAGACCTCGCCGCGCTGATCGGCGACCGCGACGGCCTCGCCCGCGCCGCCGAGCGGGACGGGATTCGGGTCGCGGCGGATGATGATTGGTCGGACCTCTTCAGCAAGATTCTCTCCGAGAAAGTGGAGCCGCAGCTCGGCCGGGCGCGGGCGACTTTGCTCTGCGACTATCCGGCGAGCGAGGCGGCGCTGGCCCGGCCCAAGGCGGAAGACCCTCGTTTCGCCGAGCGTTTCGAGCTTTTCGCCTGCGGGGTGGAGCTCGCCAATGGTTTCGGCGAGCTGACCGACCCGGCCGAGCAGCGCCGTCGCTTTACGGAGCAGATGGAAAAGCGCGCCCGCATCTATGGCGACCGCTATCCGATCGACGAGGATTTTCTCGCCGCGCTGGCCCATATGCCGCCGGCGAGCGGGGTGGCGCTCGGCTTCGATCGGCTCGTCATGCTGGCGAGCGGGGCGGAGCGGATCGAGCAGGTGTTGTGGACGCCTGTGGCGGAAAAGGGGACGTAGCGCCTCCCTTCGAGCAGTGCGAGGCATCGCCGCTTCAGACCGCGGTCGATCGCATGGAGCGCGGCGAAGCTCGTCGCCAGCGCGATCGCCAGCAGCGCCTCCGGCGATTCGAGGCCGAAGATCGCATAGCCCATGATCATCGCCGGGAAGTGAAAGACATAGAGCGGGTAGGAAAACGCGCCGAGATAGGTCGCGAGCGGCCGAAGCCGATCCGGGAAAGCGATTCGATCGCACAAGAGCAGCGCGGCGAGCGTCAACAGATAGGTGACGAGGGCGAAGGGCTCCGGCGTATAGGGCCCGAAACGCACCGCGGCCGCGCCGAGGGCGGCGAGGGCGAGAGTGGACAGCGCCCGATCCCGCCACAGCAGGAAGCCGAGCAACCAGCACCACAGATAATCCAGCGCGTTGGATTTGACGACAGCCTGGTAGACGAGCCCTGAATCGCTTTGCCGCGGCAGAAGATAGCAGAGCAGCGACAAGGACATGAGGGCGAGCAGCAGCCGAGGCTCCGTCCTCCGGAAGACGGGCGCGAGCGCATAGTAGACAACCTCGATCGCCAGCGACCAGAGTGGCCCGTCGAATTGCAGCGGCTTCACGAAAAAGCCCTGCAGGAAAAACAGATTCGCGAGCGCCGCCGACGATTTCTCGCCGTCGATGGAAAACGCGCCGATCTGGACATGCCCGCGTGTGACGGCCTCGACCAGCAGCGACATGAGCACGGCGCCGAGATAGAGCGGATAAATCCGCAGGAAGCGTCTGATATAAAATCCCTTTTCCTCTCGCTCGAGCGAGGCGGACATGGAAAATCCCGAAACCAGCAGAAAGCCGATGACCGCGGCCTTTCCGCTGAAATCGTCGAATGTCTCGACCCAGCCGCCCGACGCCTTCGGATACCAGGTCAAATGGCCGGACAGCACGACCCACGCCAGAAAGAACCGCAGGAGAGCCAGAATCTCCCAAAACGCGCGATTGGTGGAGGCGGGCATATCGGTCCTGTGCGTGCGGCGGGGTGGTCGGTTGCGCCACTATAGGCGGCGAGATGAACGAGGATAGCGCTGTCCTCGCTTCGCAAAGATTGCCGTGGCGGGCCGATCGGACTAAACTAGATGAACTAAGTTTTGGAGGCGCGCCATGCGCATGATCAATATTCACGAAGCGAAGACACAGCTCTCTCGGCTGGTCGACGAGGCCGCCAAGGGCGAGTCCTTCATCATCGCGAAAGCCGGCAAGCCGCTGGTCCAGGTGACGGCGCTCTCGGCGCCGGCGTCCGGCGAGGCCAAGCGGCTCGGCTTCATGGCCGGTCGATTTCGCACGCCAGACGACTTCGACCGAATGGGAGAAGAAGAGATCGAACGCCTGTTCGGCGTTGACGAATGAAGCTGCTGCTCGACACTCATCTCTTATTGTGGGCCGCGGCGGAACCGACGAAATTGCCCCGAATATGTCGTTCCTTGCTCGAAGATCCGAGCAACGAGCCGATCTTCAGCGTCGCGAGCCTTTGGGAAATCGCCGTCAAGAATGGACTCGGGCGCGAGGACTTTCATGTAGACTCGGCGGTGTTCCGGCGTTGCCTCTCAGAAAATGGCTATGTCGAGCTGCCGATTTCGGGCAGACATGCGGTCGCCGTGGAGGCTCTGCCTCACCTGCACAAGGACCCGTTCGACCGAATGCTCGTCGCTCAGGCGATCGTCGAAGGCGTCGAGCTTCTGACCGTGGATCGGATTGTGGCCCGTTATCCCGGACCTATACGGAAATGTTGATCCCATTGCCGCCCGCAGATTCCTCCTTATAAGCGGCGGATGACCGAATCCAGCGCCCGTCATCGCGAGAAGCGGAGCGACGAAGCGATCCAGGAGCCGCCCGCCGGCCCTCGCTCCGCTCGCAATGATACGACGTCGAAATCCGTCGCCGAGCTCGCCGCCGCTGGTCTGCTGGAGCCGGCGCGGGCGGAGACGCTGCGCGCCGTCGAGGCGCGCTACAGCGTCGCCGTCACGCCGGAGATCGCCGCGCTGATCGATCCCGCCGATGCTGCAGACCCGATCGCCCGGCAATTTCTGCCGGATCTGCGCGAGCTGGAGACGCTTCCGCAGGAGCGCGCCGATCCGATCGGCGACGACGCTTTCAGCCCGACGGAAGGCCTCGTGCATCGCTACGCGGACCGCGTGCTGTTGAAGCTGCTCTCGGTGTGCCCGGTCTATTGCCGCTTCTGCTTTCGCCGCGAGACCGTCGGCCTCGGCAAGGGCGCCTCGCTCTCCGAGGAGGCGATCGACAAGGCGCTGGCCTATGTCGCGGCGCGGCCGGAGATTTTCGAGGTCATCCTCACCGGCGGCGATCCGCTGGCGCTGTCCGCCCGGCGGTTGCGCGCGGTGGCCGAGCGGCTCGCGGCCATTCCGCATGCCGCCGTGCTGCGCATCCATACGCGCGCGCCGACCGCCGCGCCGCGCCTCGTCACGGCGGAGCGGCTGGAGGCGCTGAAGGCCGGCGGCAAGGCCGTCTATATGGTGCTGCATGTCAATCATGCGCGCGAGCTTTCCGCTCCGGCGCGGGAGGCCGTGCTCCGCATCCAGAGGGCGGGGATCTCGACGCTCGCGCAGACGGTGCTGCTCGCCGGCGTCAATGACGATGCGGACGTGCTCGAACAGCTGATGCGCGCCCTCGTCACGGCGCAGATCACGCCTTACTACCTGCACCATCCCGACCTCGCCCCCGGCACCGGCCATTTCCGCCTTTCGCTCGAGCGCGGGCGGGCGCTCTATGGCGCGCTGGCGCGCCGGGTCTCGGGCATAGCGCTGCCGTCATACGTTCTCGACATTCCGGGCGGCTTCGGTAAGGTTCCGCTTCAGCAATCGCATCTCGAGGGCGACGAGAAAAACGGCTGGTTCGTCCGTGATCGCGCCGGACGGCGGCATCCCTATCCGGCGGGAGAGCGGGAGCAAAGTCAGGCGTCGCCGCAAGATTGACGGATTGTTCGTCTCATTGCGCGTCTATGGCTCGTCTCATCAACGAAAGCTTCGCCTTGCGCCGTTTTATCGCCCTTTGCCTCATCCTCCTCTTCGCCAGCGCGGCCGTCGCCGCGGAGCCGTCATCCTCGCTCGATCTGTTCAACGCGAGGCTCGACGCCGCGCGGGCGACGCTCGAGGATGTGGAGAAGACGCTCGCCGATCCCTCGCTCAATGACGCCACGCTCAAGAGCCTGCGCGATCGGGTCGACGCCCTACCGGCCGAGCTTCAGGATGTCATCGACCGGCTGACGCCGCGCCTCGCCGCTCTGCAGGCGCGGCTCGACGAGCTTTCCGGCCCGGCCAAGCCCGCGAGCGAGACGAAAGACGCCCCCGCCGCTCCGGCGCCGGCGCCGGCCGAAGCGCCGCCGAAAAAGGACGAGGCCGCTCCCGGCAAGGGCGCGCGCGCTCCGACCAATGGCCGAGCGATCATCGCCAAGGCCTCCGCCGAGACGCGGCCCGCGCCCGCCGCTATCCCCGCGCCTGCGCCGGCCCCGGCGATCGAGGGCGGCTCGCTGGCGACGGCGAGCGTCAACGCCGAATGGGCGGAGCAGAAGAAGCTCTACGACGAAGTGGACGCCACGCTGAAACGGGCGCGGGCGCTGTCGATCGAGGCGCGGCAGACCGGCCTCGTCATCCGCGCGCGGCAGCGGGCGCTCTTCGCCAAGACGCTGTTCCTGCGCACGAGCGGGCTGTTCTCCCCCTTGCTGTGGAGCGCCGCTCTGCAGGAACTGCCTTATGACGCCAAGGTCTTCGGCCTGCTGCTCGAGCAGCGCGCCGCCGCCGTCTCGGCGCGGCTGCGCGACGGCCAGCTCGAGAGCTTTCTGGCGACGATCTTCGGCGTGCTGCTGCTCGCCGCGCCGGCGACTTTGCTCGCCCGTCGATTCTCGAAGCGCGAAGCCGAGGTCGAGGCGCCGGATCGTTTCCGCAAGGCCGCGGCGGCGGTGACGACGACTTTGGTGACGGCGGCGTTGCCGGTCATCCTCGTCGCGGCGATCGCGCTGGCCATCGACGCCTTTCAACTCGAGGACGCCTTTCTCGCGCCGCTCGGCCGGCGGCTGTCGGAGGCGGTGACTTTCGTCGCCGTCTCCTATGGGCTGGCGCGCGGCCTGCTGGCGCCGGGCCTGCCGCAATGGCGGCTGGTCGGCTTCGGCGACCGCCTCGCGCGGCGGCTGCTCTATCTCGCCGTGCTCGTCGGCTTCGTCGCCGCGGCGACGCGCGTGCTGGAGCAGATCGCCGAATTCGTGCAGGCGGGCCTGCCGGTCATCGTGCTGACGCGCGGCGCGGGGGCCTTGTTCATCGCCATTGTCTTTCTCGTCGTCGTGGTCGCCACGCGCCACGAGACGCGCGAGAACGACCCCGGCGCCGATCTCGAGGGGCGCGACTGGATCTATGCGCTGCGCCTGCTCGCCTGGGCGGAGATCGCCGTCATCACCGGCGCGCTGGCGGCCGGCTATGTGGCCTTCGCCAATTTCCTCGTATTGCAGATCGCCTGGCTCGCGGCGGTCGGCGCGGCGCTCTATCTGCTGCTCGCCTTCGTCGAGACCGGCCTCGCGCGCGCCTTCCAGCCGCAGACGCCGCTCGGCCGCGCGCTCACCGCCGGCTTCGGCGCGCAGCCGGAATCGCTCGGCCAATTCGCCGTGCTGCTGACCGGCGTCGCGACGCTCGGCCTCTACGCTTTCGCGCTCTTCGTCGCGCTCGTCCCTTACGGATTCCAGTCCGGCGATTTCTTCGGCAATCTCCAGACCGCTTATGCCGGCTTCAAGATCGGCGAAGTGTCGATCTCGCCGGCCGGCATGGCGACGGCGCTCGCCCTTTTCGCGCTCACCTATGGGGCGACCAAGGCGCTGCGCCGCTGGCTCGATCAGCGCCTGCTGCCGCTGACGCGCCTCGACATGGGACTGCGCCACTCCATCGGCGCGAGTCTCGGCTATGCGGGATTCTTGCTCGCTGTCTCTGTGGCGCTGGCCGAGCTCGGCCTCAGCCTCGAGCGGCTGGCCATCGTCGCCGGCGCGCTGTCGGTCGGCATCGGCTTCGGCCTGCAGTCGATCGTCAATAATTTCGTCTCCGGCCTCATCCTGCTGTGGGAGCGGGCGATCCGCGTCGGTGATTGGGTCGTGCTGGGCGAGGAGCAGGGCTATGTGAAGCGCATCAATGTGCGCTCCACGGAGATCGAGACCTTCGATCGCGCAACGATGATCGTGCCCAATTCCAATCTCGTTTCCGGCGTGGTGAAGAATTGGTTGCGCAATGATCGCGTCGGCCGCATCAAAATCGCCATCGCCCCGCATTCGGGCGTCGATCCGGAGGAGATTCGCCAGATTCTCCTCGCCGCCGCCAAGGCGCAGGACGGGCTGCTGCGCATTCCGGCGCCGCAGGTGATGTTCCTCTCCATGGAGCAGACGGCCTTTCGCTTCGAGCTCTGGTGCTTCGTCGACGATGTCGAGCAGGCGACGCGGGTGAAGAGCGATCTGCATTTCGACATCTACCGCCGCTTCGCCGAGGCGGGCGTGAAAATCGCGCCGCCCGCGCCAGCGCCCGCGGTCGTGCAGGTGATGGGGCTGGAGCCCTTCGCCCCATCGCCGCGCGCGCTCGAGCCCGGGCGCGAGCGGGACTATGCGGTCGCCGGCGAATGAGTGTAGAAGACGCGCGCAAACCGCTTCACTCTCCGCATCGGCGACGGCGCATGTCTCCTTTCCTTCGTATCGTCGCGCCGGCCGCGGCGCTGCTCGCGCTCTTTTCCTGTTCCGACGGCAGCCGGCTGCCGAAAGAGCCGGAGCAGCCGAGCTTCTATCGCTCGCTCGCCGCGCCCGGCGCGCGCGTCGACGCGCAGGCGGCGCGCGACATGATCTCGCTCTATCGCAGCAATAACGGCCTCTCCGCGCTGGCGCTGGACGAATCGCTGCGCGAGGCCGCGCAGGCGCAGGCCAACGCGATGGCGAGCGCCAATTCGCTGAGCCATGAGGTGCGCGGAACGCTGGACATGCGCCTCACCGCGCGCGGAATGCGCAGCGTCAGCGCGGCGGAGAATGTCTCGGCCGGCTATCACACGCTCGCCGAGGCGTTTTCGGGATGGCGGCAGTCGCCGCCGCACAATAAGAATTTGTTAATGAAGAAAGCGACGCGTATGGGACTCGCGACGGCCTATGCGCCCAATACGAAATACAAGGTCTATTGGGCGCTGATTCTGGCGGACTGACGGATCCCGCGCTTTCCGGTCGAGCGATGCGAGCCGATCATGCCGAAGCCGCGTCACGCGCGGCGTTTGCGCTTGCGGCCGCCGCTCGTCGCCCCGCCCCTGTCGCTCGGCGCTTTCGTCGTGGTCTCGTCCTGCCTCACGTAGCGCACGCCGAGAAAGAAAAGTATTTGCGCCTCGCCGACGATGGGCGGGGCTGGCGCCGCCGACCTCGCCTTGGAGGGGAAGGCTATGAGTTCGCCCATTTCATCGCCCCCGCAATGAAGCGCGCAAATCGCGCGATTGGTCGATGCGGCGATTAGGGGCCGCCGAGGGTTAATGTTGCGTCAATGTCCGCACGCTAAACTCACCGATCGTGCATTAAGTTTGCGATTGGTGCGTATATGCCACGAGGCGAAAGCGAACGGCGAAAGCCCCAGGCGGTTCTGTTCCGCGAGATCGTCGACCAGTTCGTCGCGCGTCCGCTGCATCCGGCGGCCGATGTCGAGCAGTTCGAGACGCTCGCCAGCGGCTTCATCGAGGTGCTCGACGCCGACATCGTCGCCGAGCGGGCGTTGGAATTGTGCCGCCACCCGGACACGCCGCGCGGCGTCATCGCGCAGCTGCTGGACAAGGGCGGGCGCGTCTCGCGCATCGCCATAGAATATGCGCCGGCGATCCACTCGGGGCTCGTCCGCGCGCTCGCCGAGCACGGCTCCGCGGAGCTCGCCGTCGCCATCGCCCGCCGCGCCTCGCTGGAGCGCAAGATCGTCGGAAGCCTCGCCTCGCGCGGCGAGAGCGAGGTGCTTTGCGCGCTCGCCGCCAACCGGCGCCTCCATCTCGATCAAGCGGCGCGGCGCTCGCTGCTGCAGGCGGCGCGCGACGATCTGCGGCTCGCCCGAATATTGCTGGACCGCGCCGATCTCGCGCTCGACCCGGAGGCGCTGTTCCTCGCCGCCGATTCCGGCGAGCGCTCGCGCATTCTGCTCGACGCGGCGACGCGGGCGCTGGTCTCCAATGGGCCGGAGCATGTCGCGCGGCCCGTCCCCGCGCTCGCCGAAGAGATCGACGCCTGCGCCATCGCCCGTGATTTCGAGGGGCTGGCCGAGGCGCTCGCCGAAGCGCTCGACTGCCGTAAATCGCGCGCGCGCGCCATTCTCATGGACCGCGGCGGCGAGGCGCTGGCGCTCGCCCTCGTCGCGCTCTCCGTCTGCGAGGACACAGCGATCCGCATCTTCCTCGGCGCCGAACGCGACGCGCCGGATGTGGAGCGCATACGCTCGCTCGTCACGCTGATGCGCTCGACGCCGCCGCGCGCCGCGCAGAGGCTCGTCGCCGCCATGACCGGCTCGCTGCGCCAGGAGAAGGAGCGCGCCGCCGCCGCTTCGGCGCGGCCCGGCGCCGCCGAGCAGAAGCGCAGGCGCAAGACCAAGAATCAGGCCGCCAAGGCGAAGGCGTGAGGCCGCTCGAGATGCGAGCCTGAAGGCTCGCTCTAGGCTTTTGTTTTGACGCGTTTCCAACGCCGAACCGGCATCCACATCGGCTGGAGACGCTCTAAGGCCGCATCATGCCGCAGCGGCAATTCGTCCTTTATTGACGCCGATCAACGACGCGCGTCCGCACGCCGTTTACGCCGAGCCTCGTTCGATCGCGGCGCGCGCCTTCTCGCATTTTCCCGCGCATCCCTCGATCGGGCCAATCTTCGATGGAGGAAAAGGCATGTCGCTCATCACCTGGACGCCGGAGCAATTCGCCACCAATGTCTCCAAACATGACATAGAGCATCAGGAAATTTTCAGACTGCTGAATGTTCTGGGCGATTCGGTCGCCAGCGGCGACCGCGCCGCCGTCGGCCGCGATCTCGACGCGCTCATCGGCTATGTGGCCGAGCATTTCGCGTCGGAAGAGGCGAATTTCGAAGCCTATGGCTATCCGGCCTTCCCCGGCCACAAGGCCGAGCACGACAAGCTCGTCGCCACAGCGCTCGATCTGCAGAAGAAGTTCCACGCCGGCGAGGCGGAAGTGACCGCCGATACGGCTGCCTTTCTCGTCGGCTGGCTGACGGATCATATTCCGAAAATCGACAAGCTCTACGGCTCCTTCCTCAATGAGAAAGGCGTGGCCTGACAGCGCGCTCCCCCCTCTCCTCGCGTGAGCGGGGAGAGGGGGGAGAGGGGCGCCACGCGAAACTCGATGAGGGCCGGCCCCATTCATGCTATCGTCGCCTTCCCCTCGCGGGAAGCGATCCATGTCCTATCGCGCTAAGCTCGCGCTGCTGACTGCGGCGATTTTCGTCGGCCTGTCGCTCGCGCTCGTGAACATCGTGTCCAAGGTCGAATTTCTTCTGTCGATAGGGACCGAATAAAGCCCGCGCCCCCGGGGTTTCGGGAATGGCGCCGCCCGTGCCATAAGAGCCGCGCAATTCACCGATAAGCGCGCGGACATGATACGCCTCGAAAACATCACCAAGCAGAACGGCCAGCAGCTCCTCTTCATCGAAGCCTCTGCGGCTCTCCTTTCCGGCGAGAAGGTCGGCCTCGTCGGCCCCAATGGCGCCGGCAAGACGACCTTGTTCCGCATGATCGCGGGGCAGGAGCGCCCGGATGAGGGCCAGGTGTCGGTCGATCGCGGCGTCAGCATCGGCTATTTCAACCAGGATGTCGGCGAGATGGCCGGCCGCAGCGCCGTCGCCGAGGTGATGGACGGCGCCGGCCCGGTGAGCGCCGTCGCCGCCGAGCTGGCCGAGCTCGAGGCCGCCATGGCCGATCCGGACGCCGCGGAGAATTTCGACGAAATCCTCGAGCGCTATGGCGAGGTCCAGGCGCGGTTCGAGGAGCTGGACGGCTATGCGCTGGACGGCCGCGCGCGCGAGGTGCTCGCCGGCCTCGGCTTCTCACAGGAGACGATGGACGGGGATGTCGGCTCGCTCTCCGGCGGCTGGAAGATGCGCGTCGCTCTGGCGCGCATTCTGCTGATGCGCCCGGACGCCATGCTGCTCGACGAGCCGAGCAACCATCTCGATATCGAAAGCCTCATCTGGCTCGAGGAATTCTTGAAGGGCTATCCCGGGGCGCTGCTGATGACCTCGCATGATCGCGAGTTCATGAATCGCATCGTCGGCAAGATCATCGAGATCGACGGCGGCTCGCTCAGCAGCTTTTCCGGCGATTATGAATTCTACGAGCGCCAGCGCGCGCAGAACGAGCAGCAGCAGCAGGCGCAATTCGAGCGTCAGCAGGCCATGCTCGCCAAGGAGATCAAATTCATCGAGCGCTTCAAGGCGCGCGCCTCGCATGCCGCGCAGGTGCAGAGCCGCGTGAAGAAGCTCGACAAGATCGAGCGCGTCGAGCCGCCGCGCCGGCGCCAGTCGGTCGCATTCGAATTCGCCCCCGCGCCGCGCTCCGGCGAGGAGGTGGCGACGCTCTCGCGCGTTCACAAGCGCTATGGCTCGCGCAGCATCTATGAAGGGCTGGATTTTCAGGTGCGGCGCAGGGAGCGCTGGTGCGTGATGGGCGTCAATGGCGCCGGCAAATCCACGCTGCTGAAGCTCATCGCCGGCGCGACGCAGCCGGACGAAGGCGCGGCGGCGCTCGGCGCCAATGTGAAGATGGGCTATTTCGCCCAGCACGCCATGGAGCTGCTGAATGGCGAGCACAGCGTCTTCGAGGCGCTGGAGGACGCTTTTCCGCAGGCGGGGCAGGGTTCGCTGCGCTCGCTCGCCGGCTGCTTCGGCTTCTCCGGCGACGATGTGGAGAAGAAATGCCGCGTGCTCTCGGGCGGCGAGAAGGCGCGGCTGGTCATGGCGAAAATGCTCTATGACCCACCGAATTTCCTGGTGCTGGACGAGCCGACCAACCATCTGGACCTGGGCACCAAGGAGATGCTGGTCGCGGCGCTGGCGGCCTATGAGGGCGCCATGCTGTTCGTCTCGCATGACCGGCGCTTTCTGGCGGCGCTCTCCAATCGCGTGCTGGAGCTGACGCCGGAAGGCGTGCATCAGTTCGGCGGCGGCTATACGGAATATGTCGCGCGCACCGGGCGCGAGGCGCCGGGGGTGCATGGGTGAGCGACGCTTCGCTCACTGCGCGAAATGCTTATCGAGAAACGCCTTCACTTTGGCGAGCGCCAGCCGCGACTCCGGCGCGTCTGGAATCTGCGCCTGGAACACATGCGGCATTCCTTCATAGACGTCGAGCTTCGCCGTCCCGCCGGCCGCCTCGATCGCCTGATACAGCCGCACCGAATCGCTGAGCAGAATTTCCCGCGTGCCCGCCTGGATGAGAGCCGGCGGAAACCCTTTCTCGAAATCGCCATAGACGGGCGAAACGTAAGGATGGGTCCAATCCTTCTCGTCCGCATAGGCGAGCATGGCGTTTTTGATCTGGCGCTCGTAGGACATTATGGGATCGGCGTCGCGCAGCGTCACGCGCGTGTCGGCGGCGTTGCGGAAATCGGCGGCGAGCGACCATGTCACCACCGCCGCCGGCAGGCCGAGGCCCTCGTCGCGCATTTTCAGCGTCGTCGCGACCGCGAGATTGCCGCCGGCGGAATCGCCGAAAATGGCGATGCGCCGCATCTGCGATCCGGCCACGAGCAGGCTCCTCACCACGGCGGCGACGTCGCCGGTGACCTGCGGCCATTTCGCCGTGGGCGCGAGGCGATAATCGACGACGATCACGCGGCGGCCGAAAGCGCGCGCGAGCTTCGCCATTCCAGCGAGCGATCCGCGCGCGTCGAAATAGACGAAGGCGCCGCCATGGAGATAGACGATCGTCGATCCGTCGTCGGCGAGCCCGCGCGGCCGCAGATCGAAATAGGCGGCGTCGCCGACCTCGACCCGCGACACGGCGACGCCCTGCGCCTCCACAGCCGAAAGATCGACCTCGCGTGCGGCCGCCGCAGCGGACTGGAGCCGCGCCCAGCCATTGTGATCGCCGGGCTCCGGCAGAATGGGGATGGCGGTGCGGTCCCTGCCGATCCTGGTCAGCAGCCGCTGACCGTCCGCCGAGATCGTCGCGGGCACGAAAGCATAGGTCGAGCAGCCGGCGGGATCGGCTCCCAATGTCGGGCGCAGGAGGGCGACCAGCATCATGCCCGCAACCGCGCAATGCGCGAGCGCTTCCTTCAAGCTCTCACCCGAAACCGAAAATCGCCGCACGCCGCGCGCGACGTTACCCGGCGCAGGGTGCGCGTGAATTTTTACCGGCGCTTTTCTCGCTCGCGGCAAATATTTCCATTCTGTGATCGGGTGGGCGACGCGGCCCGGCTATTTCTCCTTCCTCACCTTCCCATCCAGCAGACAACTCACCGTCACATCGCCCATCACATTGATCGCCGTGCGGCAGCGGTCGAGCAGCCAGTCGATCGTCAGCAGCAGCGCGATATAATCCGTCGGCAGCGCGACGGCGCGGAACACCATGGTCATGGTCACGAGGCCGGCCTCCGGAATTCCGGCCGCGCCGACCGAGGCGACCACCGAGGTCAGCACGACCAGAAATTGCTGGCCGAGCGTCAAATGCAGCCCCAGCAATTGCGCGACGAACAGCGCCGCCATCGCCTCATAGAGGGCGGTGCCGTCATTGTTGAAATTGGAGCCGACCAGCGCGCCCATGCTCGCCGATTGCTCGCGCAGGCCGACCTTGTCGCGCAGACGCTCATAGGTCAGCGGCATGGTCACTGTGGAGCTGCCCGTCGAGAAGGCCATCAGCAGCGCGTCGCGCACGCCGCCGACGACATGCAGCGGGCTCGCCCATGAGCCGAACCTTATGCGCAGCGCATAATAGAGAAATTGCAGCGCCAGCGCGGTGACGACGGCGATGAAGAATCCGCCGAGCGCGAAAAAATCGCGAAAGCCCTTCACGCCGACGATGCTGGCGACGAGGCCGAAGACGGCGAAGGGCACGACATCGATGATCCAATGCAGAATGGTGATGAGGCTCGTCAGCGCGACATGCACGAGATCCTCGACCGTGCGCACCTCATGCGTCCTCAGCCCGCGCAACGCTATGCCGAAAGCGACCGCGATGAAGATGACGCCCATCACCGCGCCATTGTCGGAGAAGGGCCCGACGATGCTCTTGGGCACGCTGTCGAGGAATTGCGACAGCGGATCGGAGCCGCCGCCCACGGGCTTGGCCGCGGGGGCGCCGGGGGGCGCCGACATCCAGGCGCCGGGCTGCAGGATGTTCGCGACGGCGAGGCCGATGAAGATCGCCACCAGAGTATTGGTGAGCAGCAGCGTGACGAGACGCAGCGCCTGCGCGCCGCCCAAATGCGCGCGCATCAGCGCCTGCACGATGGCGAGCAGGATCAGCGGCGGCGCCAGCGCGCCGAGCAGGCGCAAGACCAGCTTGGCCGGCGTCTCGAGGATTTGCGCGGCATCGCCCAGCGCGAGGCCGGCGCCGACGCCGAGCGCCACGGCCGCGATGATGCGCATATAGAGCGGCGTCGCGCGCCAGGCTCCGAGGAGGCCGGCGGGCTTGTCGATCTCATTGGTCGAATGCAATGGACTATCCTTCGTAATCGATCTTCGATCGAATAGTCTGCGCGTCTCGCGGCGCGCGGTCAGTGCGTCCGCGCATAGCGCGCAAAGACGGCTTCACGCCGCCTTTTTCTTTTCCGCGATCGACACCAGCGTGCGCAAAATGCGCCGCGCGCCCTCCAAGCGGCTCTTCATATCGGCGAAATCGCGGATGAAGACGATGCGCATGTCCGGGCGCACCTTGGCCTGCGCGCCCGGCTCCATGACGAAGCGCGCGAGGCCGGCGGGATCGGCGAAATTGCCGTCGCGGAAAGCGACGATGACGCCCTTGGGCCCCGCCTCCAGCTTCTCCACATGCGCGCGGCGGCACAGCGCCTTGATGGCGACGATCTTGAGCAGCAGCTCCACTTCCGGCGGCGTCGGGCCGAAGCGGTCGACGAGCTCCGCCGCGAAGGATTCGATGTCCTGATCCGTCTCCAGCGTCGAGAGACGGCGATAGAGCTGCAGGCGCAGAGTGAGGTCCTGCACATAATCTTCCGGTATCGTCACCGGCGCGCCGATGGCGATGGTCGGCGACCAGGCCTCCTCCTCCGGCTCCTCTATGCCGGCCTTCAGCAGAGTGATCGCGTCGCCCAGCATCTGCTGATAGAGCTCGTAGCCGACCTCCTTGATATGGCCGGATTGCTCGTCGCCCAGGAGATTGCCGGCGCCGCGAATGTCGAGATCATGGCTGGCGAGCTGGAAGCCGGCGCCGAGCGTGTCGAGGCTCTGCAACACTTCGAGACGCTTCTGCGCTTGCGGCGTGATGGTTTTGTTGGCGGGCGTGGTGAATAGCGCATAGGCGCGCGTCTTGGCGCGGCCGACGCGACCGCGCAATTGATAGAGCTGCGCGAGGCCGAACATATCGGCGCGCCAGACGATGAGCGTGTTGGCGGTCGGAATGTCGAGGCCCGATTCGACGATCGTCGTCGAGAGCAGAATGTCGAATTTCCCCTCATAGAAGGCGGTCATGCGCTCCTCGAGATCGCCGGCCGCCATTTGCCCATGCGCCATGACGAATTTCGCCTCCGGCACATTTTCGCGCAGGAAGGCGGCGGCGTCTTCCAAATCTTCGATGCGCGGGCAGACGAAGAAGGCTTGGCCGCCGCGATAGCGCTCGCGCAGCAGCGCCTCGCGCACGATGAGCGGATCGAAGGGCGAGACGAAGCTGCGCACGGCGAGGCGATCGACCGGCGCGGTGGCGATGAGCGACAATTCGCGCACGCCGGTCATGGCGAGCTGCAAAGTGCGCGGAATGGGCGTCGCCGAGAGCGTCAGCACATGCACTTCGGCGCGCAGCTCTTTCAATCGCTCCTTATGGCCGACGCCGAAATGCTGCTCCTCATCGATGATGACGAGGCCGAGATCCTTGAAGGAGATCGCCTTGCCGAGCACGGCATGGGTGCCGACGGCGATGTCGACGGTTCCGTCCGCAATGCCGCTCTTGGCGAGGCGCATGTCGGAGGCGTGAGTCATGCGCGACAATTGCGCGACGCGAATCGGCAGGCCGGAGAAGCGCGTGGAGAAAGTCTTGTAATGCTGGCGCGCGAGCAATGTCGTCGGCACGACGACGGCCACTTGTTTGCCATTGATCGCCGCGCAGAAAGCGGCGCGCAGCGCCACTTCCGTCTTGCCGAAGCCGACGTCGCCGCAGACGAGCCGATCCATCGGACGCCCCGAAGCGAGATCGTCCAGCACGGCCTCGATCGCCGCGGCCTGATCCTCCGTCTCGTCGTAAGGGAAGCGCGCGCAAAATTCGTCGTAGAGCCCTTCCGGCGGGACGAGCTTGGCCGCCTGCCGCAGGCTGCGCTGCGCCGCGATCGCGATGAGGCCCTTGGCCATTTCGCGAATGCGGTTCTTCATCCGCGCCTTGCGCGTCTGCCAGCCGACGCCGCCGAGCTTGTCGAGCTGCGCCTCCGTATCCTCGGAGCCGTAGCGCGTCAGCAGCTCGATATTCTCGACCGGCAGATAGAGCTTGTCGCCGCCGGCATAGTGAATCTCGAGGCAGTCGTGCGGCGCGCCGGCGGCGGTGATCGTCTCCAGGCCGATGAAGCGGCCGATGCCGTGATCGACATGCACGACGAGATCGCCGGCCGAGAGCGCGGCGACTTCGCCGAGCAGATTTTCCGTATGCTTGGTCTTGCGCCGGCGCCGCACGAGGCGGTCGCCGAGAATGTCCTGCTCGCCGAGAATGGCGAGGCCTTCCGTCTCGAAACCATGCTCCACGCCGAGCACGGCGAGCGCCGCCGCGCCCTTGCCGAGCGCCAGAGCCGCCGGCAGAGAGGCGACGGTTTTGAGATCGCGCAATCCATGCTCGGCGAGCACGCTGCCGAGACGCTCGCAGGAGCCGTCCGACCAGCCGGCGACGACGACGGTTCTGCCGGCGCCGCGCAGCGCCTTCACATGCTCGACGGCCGCCTCGAAGACATTGGTGTCCTCATTATTGCGCTCCGGCGCGAAATCGCGGCCGGCGCGGGCGGCGCAATCGATCGTCTCCTTGCCGGCGCCGTCGGGCGCGGCAAAGGGCGAGAATGTCGCGAGGCTGCGCCCCTCGAGCTTGCCGCGCCATTCCTCTAAGGTGAGATAGAGCTGGTCCGGGGGCAGCGGCTTGTAATTGGAGTCGGCCGGCGCCGCGTCATAGGCGAATTTGCGCGCGTCGTAATAATCGGCGATCTGCGTCAGCCGCTCGCCGGCGGCCTCCTCGACCAGCGGATCGAGCAGCAGCGGCGCCTCGCCGACATAATCGAAGACGCTGCCCATGCGCGCATAGAAGAGTGGCAGCCAATGTTCCGCGCCCTGATGGCGGCGGCCTTCGCTGATCGCCTCATAAAGCGCGTCGCCGCGCGTCTGCCCGCCGAAGCGCGTGGTGTAGGCTTGGCGAAAGCGCCGCATCGTGTCGCTGGTGAGCCGTAGCTCGCTCATCGGCACGAGATCGAGCGAGCGCAGCTGCCCGATGGTGCGCTGGCTCTCGGGATCGAAGCTGCGAATCGATTCGAGCGTGTCGCCGAAGAAATCGAGGCGGATCGGCCCCGGCATTCCCGGCGCATAGAGATCGACGATGCCGCCGCGCTGGGCGTATTCGCCGGTCTCGCGCACGGTGGAGGAGCGCAGAAAGCCATTGGTCTCCAGCCAGAGCGCCAGCTCGTCCAGACGCACGACATTGCCTGGCGCGGCCGAAAACGTGTCGGCGGCGACGCTTTCCAGCGGCGGGACGCGCTGGAGCAGGCAATCCACAGTGGTGACGAGGACGCGCGGCCGTTCGGCCGAGGATTTGGAGCGGGCGAGCCGCGCCAGCGCCGTCATGCGCCGCGCGGAAATGGCGGCGTTGGGCGAGACGCGGTCATAGGGTTGGCAGTCCCAGCCGGGGAAGTCCAGCGCCTCCGCCTCGGGCGCGGCGAAGCGCAGCGCCTCGCGAAAGGCCGCCGAGCGCTGCGCGTCGCGCGCCACATGGACGAAGACGGCGGGCCGCCCCTCCGAGGCGCGGGCCAGCGCGCGCGTGAGATCGGCGGCGACGAAGGCGTCGAAACCGTCCGGGACATTCACGAAGCGGAGCTTGTCGCCTTTTTCCAGGCGGGCGACGGCGGATTTGAGGTCGGTCATCGAAACGTCTGGCTTTTTGCAGCTATTGGAATTCGCACGCGCTTGACGAGCATGCTCTCAAAGATCGATCGGCTTCTCATGGGTGTGAAAAGCCGCGATCCGGCGGAAGAGGGGCGTGTCATAGCGCGCCGGAACCGGCTCGGCGCGCGACAGCCAGCGGAAGACCTCGTCGTCCTGCGCGTCCAGCAGCGCTTCGAGATCGTCGAGCTCGGCCTCGGGCAGGGCGGCGATCTTTGCGTCGACGAAACGGCCCATCAAAATGTCCATTTCGCGCATGCCGCGGCGCCAGGCGCGAATTTTTATGCGCCGGCGGCGGATGTCGGGATCGTCTGAAGCAGAGGCGCTCAAGGGCGGAAATCCGCGGACGGAGACTGGACGGCGTACAAGAAGTCGCGCGCCGGGCCGTCATTTGCGGCGCCGGCGCACGAGCCCGACGGATTAGCGCAGCCGGCGGCGAAAAGATAGATCGTCCGCACCCTGTGCGCAGCCGTTCGAGACAGTCGCCGAGACAGTTGCAATCACGCTTCGATTACGGCATAAGGGCCCCGTCGCGTCGCCGCGACACGGATGCGGGTGTAGCTCAGGGGTAGAGCACAACCTTGCCAAGGTTGGGGTCGAGGGTTCGAATCCCTTCGCCCGCTCCAAATTTCCTCATGGAAATTAGAGCATTGTGAGAAGGCCGCCGCGAGGCGGCCTTTCGCTTTTCCGGCGTGGTGTCCACATGGTGTCCACGTCGTCCCGCCGCGCCGCCGCACGACTTCGCCCGTCTAATGCACTTGGCGACAACCCACCCCCCTGACGCACCACAAACCAGGCTTGGAGCTCAAGCCGCGGCGGAGCCGGCTCGACATCAAGGAGACGCCGCTCGCTTCTGCCTGTCGGCCGAGTTCCTGCGCCTTGCGACGCACCTTGCCGCCGGCTATATTACTGGAAAGATCAGGAGGCGATCATCAGCAAGGCCCAAAGACGCGCACTTCAGAACTATCGCTCCCGCCTCGGCGAGCGCGGCTTGGCACGCTTTGAAGTGCTCGGCCGTGATGGAGATCGCGAGTTGATTCGGTCTCTCGCCCGCAAGCTCGCCGAAGACACACCAGAAGCGTCTGAGCTCCGCGCCACCGTCAGCAGGTCCATCGCTGGCGAGCCCCCTCGCAAGGGGGGAATCTTGGCTGCCTTGCGACGGTCTCCTCTCGTCGGAGTCGACATCGACCTGACGCGTCCGCGCGAAGCGGGACGTAAGGTCGATCTCTGATGCGTTTCCTCCTGGACACGAACATCATCAGAAACGTCACCAAGCCGGCGCCCTCCGAGGCTCTCCTGGCATGGATGGCAGATCAGTCGGACCAGGACCTCTACATCTCCTCCCTAACGGTGGCGGAGATCTGGCGAGGCGTGCTGGAAAAGCCGACGGGCAAACGTCGGCAGGAGCTGGAGACGTGGTTTTCGGGTCCCGAGGGGCCGCAAGCCTTATTCGCCGGCAGGGTGCTTTCCTTCGACGAGAAAGCCGGCCTCGTATGGGCTAAGCTCATGGCCGATGGCAAAGCACGGGGTCGGCCACGCAGCGCGGTCGATACGATCATCGCGGCCATTGCGGAAGCAAACGAATGTGTTGTCGTCACTGACAACGAAAAGGACTTCGATGGCGTCGACTACATCAATCCCCTAAGGGGGGCGATCTAGTCATGGGCGCCAGCTATCCCACAAAGGTCCTCTTAGCTTTTCGAAGTGGTGGTGTCTGCGCCTTTCCGAAATGTGGAAAGCATCTCACCTATGAGGCGAAGGCCGGCGAGGACACCTACGTCGCTGAAGCCGCCCATATTCGAGGAGAGAAGCCGACTGCTGCCCGCTACGCGCGTCGATGACCGATGAAGAGCGGGACAGCGTACGCAACCTGATCTTCATGTGCACCGATCACCACACCATCATTGACAAGGTCGAGGCCGACTGGCCGACGGCCACGTTGCAGGCCCTCAAAGCGACGCACGAAGCCCAGGTTCGCGAAGCCATGGAGAACGCGTTCGCGGACATCGCATTTCCGGAGCTTGAGCGGTCAATCTCGTGGGTGACATCGCAAGTGCCAGCAACGAATGGCTCGTTCGAGCTCATTCCACCAGACGAAAAGATCAAAAAGAACGAGCTGACGAACGGCTCTCGGCACGTTATCGCTGCCGGGCTGATGTCACGTGCCACCGTTGCAGCCTACGTCGAAGCTGAAACGCAGCTAGATTCAGATTTTCCGGAGCGTTTAAAGGCTGGCTTCCTTGCCGAATATTACTCCCTTCGCGCAAAAGGCCATAAGGGAGACGAGCTTTTCGAGCTGATGTGTTCCTTTGCGCAGAGAGGACTTCGAAATCACGCCGATCGGACCGCAGGAATCGCGGTCCTGATCTATTTGTTCGAAATTTGCGACGTGTTCGAAAAATGATCCTGCCGACGAAACATATCGCCCAGCACGAGGCGCTCATCGGAGTCGGCGCAACCGTCCTCACGCACCTCGTCACGCCGATGACCGTTTCGGGGCTATGGGATCGTGTCAAAAATGAGCCGAACGTGGGGACATTCGAGCGCTTCGTTCTCGCGGCAAATCTCCTCTATGTGATCGGCGCGATCGACCTAAAGGACGGGATTATCGTGAGGGTCGCCTCATGATTCGTGGTGTGCGCGCCAACCGTCGAGGTTTCCGGGCTGTCACCTTTACGACAGGCGTCAACCTCGTGCTCGCCGACCGGTCGAACATTGCCGGCGACAAGGACACGACGAACGCGCTCGGCAAGTCGACGCTGATCGACATCATCGATTTCTGCCTCGCCAGCAATACGACGCCCGGCAAGGGACTGCGTATCGAATTTCTCCGAGGTTGGGCGTTCACGTTGGACCTGGTGGTCGCGGGCAACGAGATATCCGTTACACGAGCGACGGATGCCCCCTCATTCTTTGCGATCGAAGGGCCGACCGAGGGTTGGCCGCTTCATCCCACGAACAACAAGGAAGGCGTGCCCGGCTTCGATGCGAAGAAATGGAAAGCGGTGCTTGCGTGGGCGATGTTCGGGCTGACGGAAGCATCGTCGGACCGGGGGTACAAGCCATCGGCGAGGTCGCTCCTATCCTACTTCAACCGCAACCAGCCAGCCGCCTACAACATGCCCTTTAAATATTTCGACAACCAAAAGGTCTGGGACATACAGGTCCACAACGCCTTCCTGCTGGGCCTGGACTGGGAAAAGGCTGCGTTATGGCAGCAGTTGAAAGATCAGAGGAATGCACTTGATGCGCTGAAGCAGGCCATCAAGACCGGGGCCGTTGATGGCGAATTGGCTTCGCTCGGCGAGCTCGAAGCCGAACGACTACGCCTTTCAACCCAGCTTGAGCGCGAACGTGCGGCCCTGACCACATTTCAGGTCCTTCCACAATATCGCGAGATCGAAGCTCAGGCGAACGCGCTGACTGTCGAGATCCATTCGCTCGTCAACAACAACATCACGGACAAGCGCCGACTAGGGCCTGTTGGGATTCACCGTGAGCTTATCACGGCGGCGGCGAGATGGATCATGGCGCCGAAGCTCTGATCTGTCTTGTCGGCTCGCATCGCGATGCGTTTGAACTCTTTGAGCTTGCCGAAGAAATTTTCGATCAGATGCCGCCATTTATATATTTCCAGATCGATTTTGCGCGGCTGACTGCGGCGCGAGTGTTGTGAAATCACGACCTTGGCGCCGCGCTCGTCGAGGTCGGCGATGATGGCGTTGCTGTCGAAGGCCTTGTCGGCGATCAGCGCCGCGAAAGACAATCCTTCGATCAACGGCGGCACATCGACAGCGTCGAAACGCTGCCCCGGCATCAGACGAAAGCGCACGAGATTGCCGAGCGCATCGGTGAGCGCCAGAATTTTCGTGGTCATGCCGCCTTTGGATTTGTCTATGGCCTGGCTCGAAGTCCCCCTTTTGCGCCCTGGCCATGGCGGTGGACCTTCACGATCGTCGCATCGACCATAACGTATTCCATGTCGGGCTCATCGGAGACAGCGTCGAACATTCGCTGCCAGACATCAGCCTTCACCCAGTCACGAAAACGCGTGTATGCGGTGCTCCAGTTACCGAAAAGCGCTGGCAGATCGCGCCAGGGGCTTCCTGTGCGAGCGATCCACAACACCGCCTCCACAAAAAGTCGGTTGATCGTCTGAAGCGGCGCGTCTTCAGGCCAGAGCTGCAGCTCTAGTTGCGCCGCATGGGTCGCTAGTTCGGCTCGTAGGCCGGAGAGGGAGGACACCCGACTGTTGAGGAGGGAGACCACGTGCGCGGTTTGAGCCGCTTCCCGAATAAGCCGCGATCCCGAGGCCGCGACGTCCAAGGACGCCGCCAGCGCATTGGTCAATTCCGACAGCGTGGCTAGCTCGCTCTTGAGGCTGTCTCGCCTCTCGGCCGGAAGGCGTTTGGATTGAATCTCGGCTTCGCGTCTCTGGGCAGCGACAATAGAGCCAGCCGTGGCAGTGCGGTCGCGGACCAAGGCCTCCACGCGACCCGCCGCGGTAACCAACCGCGCGACCTCATCCGAGACATGTGCCGCGAGAGGGGTGGACGACACTTCGGAGAAGTCCCGACCGCACACAGGACACTCTTCATCGTGGATGTGACCGGCGATCGCGGTGAGCGCTTCGGCGAGCTGCTGGTTGGCGCCCTGGGCGTTCGCGAGTTCCTGGTCGATCTGATCGATGCGTGCCTGTCCCTGGCGAATAGCCACCTGTACTTCGGACAGTTGTTGCACTGACGTGCCCCTGAAAAATCCCACCAGCATCGATTAGAGTCCGACCGATTGCAGGACGGACACGATGAAGAAGAAACGGTTCACGGAAGAGCAGATCATCGGGATTTTGCGGGAGCAGGAAGCCGGCGCGAAGGCGGCGGACCTCGCTCGCAAATACGCGGTTTCGGAGACGACGCTCTACAATTGGAAGGCCAAATTCGGCGGGATGGACGTTTCCGAGGCCAAGCGGCTGAAGGCGCTGGAGGAGGAAAATGCCCGTCTGAAGAAACTCTTGGCCGATCAGATGCTCGACGCGGCGGCGCTTCGGGAGCTCTTGTCAAAAAAATGGTAGGGCCCGGCTCGAGCGCGAAGCCGTCGCGCACCTTCGGGCCGTCATGGGCCTGTCGGAACGTCGGGCCTGCCGGATTGTCGCCATCGATCGCAAGACGGCGCGCTACACGTCGACGCGCCCGGCCGACGCCGAGCTTCGAGCCGAGCTGCGCGATCTCGCCAACGCGCGTCGGCGCTTCGGCTACCGGCGACTGTTCGTCTTGCTCCGGCAGCAGGGCGAGCGTTCGGGCAAGAACCGCATCTATCGGCTCTACCGCGAGGAAGGGCTGACGGTGAGGAAGCGCCGCGCGCGCCGCCGCGCCGTGGGAACACGGGCGCCGATTCTCGTCGAGGCGAAGCCGAATGCCCGATGGTCTCTCGACTTCGTGCACGACCAGTTCGCCAGCGGCCGACGATTCCGCATCCTCAACATCGTCGACGACGTAACGCGCGAATGCCTGGCGGCGATCCCGGACACGTCGATCTCCGGCAAGCGGGTGGCGCGTGAGCTGTCCGCGCTGATCGAAAGGCGCGGCAAGCCCGGCATGATCGTTTCCGACAATGGGACGGAGTTCACCTCGAACGCCGTCCTGTCCTGGTCGGAGGAGAACAAGGTGGAGTGGCATTTCATCATGCCGGGCAGCCGATGCAGAACGGCTTCTGTGAGAGCTTCAACGGCCGCATGCGGGACGAGCTGCTCAACGAGACGCTGTTCTTCGGGCTCGACCACGCGAGAGAGAAGATCCGCTCTTGGATTCACGATTATAACCACCGGCGCCCGCACTCTTCCCTCGGCTATGCGACGCCGGCGGACTATGCGGCCGCGCTCACCGCAACAGGCGATCGGCTGCGCAACCCGGACCAGCTCCGCCGATCGCCTGTTGCTCACCCTACGCCTGCGGGCGTATCTACCGCCGGGACTCAACTCGCCGCTGGATGAAACTTCGGGGGCACGTCAGACTCCGATGATTTGGCCAGAGACGACAAGGCGCGCCGCACTGCAACTGGAAAGCGACGAAGCGCTCGGGCGCCTGCTCGAAACGATTTCAGTGATCACGATCATGGCGGTGATGCATGTCGGGCATATGAGTGCGCGGCGCAACCTCGCGCCAATGGCTGTGCGGTTCGCCGGATCGACCACCGGTGCGATCGACTCAACCGAAAGCGTGAGCCGATCCGAAGGCCGCCGCAGCCGCAAATTGACCAATGTCTGGGCGGCTCGCACGCGACCGCCCCCAGTGAAATGTCCCTTCGCGGCGTCAGTGGGTTCATTGCGCCCAAATGGCCCGCCGCGGCCTACCTATCGGTTAACGTGACATCGCCGCGATTAGACGCCCCCATCACAATCAGATTTATTGCGAGAGTTTCGATAAGTCCGAACGCAGCACGGAGGCGACATGCAAAATCGACAAATATTCGGTTTGATCCTGCTCGCCGGCATGATCGGGCTAGGCGCCGTCGTCATCAGCCCGTTTTGGGCGCCGCTCGCCTGGGCCGCCATTCTCGCTCACGCTACCGACGCCGCCTATCGCCGCAGTCTTCGCCTCTGCGGACAGCGGCGCAATCTCGCCGCCGCGGTCACGACGATCCTGTTGATCGTCCTCATCGTCGTTCCGGTGTCGCTGCTGCTGGTCGATCTGCAGAGCGAACTGGTCGGCGCCTATCGCGACCTCTCGACGAAATATGCCGACGAGCCGCTTGTCCTGCCCGAAGCGATCAGGCGCCTGCCGGTGATCGGCGCTTTGCTGAACGACGCGTTGAACGATGTATTGAACAACCCGGAGTTGCGAAAACAGCAGCTCAACGAGTGGCTGGAGCCCTGGATGCGCCAGCTCGCGGGAATCGTCGGCGCGGTCGGCCGCAGCGTCGCGCAATTCGGGGTCACGGCGATCGCATTGTTCTTCTTCTATCGCGATGGCGACCTCATGCTCGAGCAGATCCGCGCGGGGCTCCGAAAAGTGGTGGGGGAAACGGCGGATCAATATTTCCGAGCAGTCGGGACGACGTCGAACGCCGTGGTTTCAGGCCTGATCGTCAGCGCGCTGGCGCAAGGATTCATTGCCGGCCTCGGCTATGCGTTCATCGGAGCCGGGCCGCCCGTTCTGCTCGGCGCGCTGACGGCGCTGACGGCGCTGATCCCCTTCGTCGGAACCGTGGCGATCTGGGGACCGCTCGGCGTCTGGCTACTTCTCTCCGATCGTATCGGCGCCGGACTGGGATTGCTCGCCTGGGGCGCGCTCATCGTCAATCCGACCGACAATATTCTCAAGCCTCTGCTGATCAGCAGCGCCGCCGACATTCCTCTCGTCATCGTCTTTCTCGGCGTGATGGGCGGCCTGCTCACCTTCGGCTTCGTCGGATTGTTTCTCGGCCCGCTCACTCTCGCCGTGCTGCTCGCCATCTGGCGGGAATGGCTGGAAGGAAAAGCTCCCGAAGCGGAGCGCTGATCCCCGCAATGCGCCGGCCCGGCTCCTTTCGCTTCAGACGGCGAGCGTAATCGAAGCCGAATTTCATGGCCCAGCGACGGACGGTTTCGTAGGAGAGGGCGATTCCGCGTTCGAGCGGCATTTCCTCGATGAGGCGCAGACCGAGAGGAAAACAGAAATAGAGCCAGACGGCATGGGCTTCCAGTATTCGTTGTTTACGACAGCAAACCGACAGCAAGGACGCAGCAATATCCCGTCATCGTATCGTCGGCCTAGGGACCGGCGGAACGGAGAAAGGAAATCGGCATGCGTAAAATCGTCCTACCCTTGATTCTCGGAGCGGCGCTCGTCGCGCCCGAGCTTTCTCTGGCGGCTCCCAAATGCACCGTCGAACCCAAGGAAAAGTGGCTATCCGAACAGGCCATGAAGGCCAAGGTCGCGGAACTGGGCTATGAGCGGATCCGGACCTTCAAGGTCTCCGGCGACTGCTACGAGATCTATGGCTACGCCAAGGACGGCAAAAAGGCCGAGGTCTACTTCGATCCTGTCACCGGCGCCGTCGTAAAAGCCAATATCGGAGGCTGAAAATGACTCGCTCCGAAGCCGACCGGGAGGCGGTTTCGTCCGCCTCCCGGTCTCCCCAGAAGGCGCTGGTCTGGGACGCGGTGGTCCGGCTCTTCCATTGGACGGTGGTCGCGGGCTGTTTTCTGGACCTCTTCGTCCTCGATGACGGCAAGACTTGGCATCGCTCTATCGGATACGCCGTCGCGGCGGCCCTCGTCGTCCGTGTAGCATGGGGCTTCATTGGCTCGCGGCGCGCCCGCTTCAGCGATTTTGTGCCGAGGCCATCGACTCTTATCGCCTATGTCCGGGCACTCGTCAGGGGAAAGGAGCAAAGGTTCGTCGGTCATAATCCGGCGGGCGCGATGATGATCCTCCTGCTCATGGCGCTGCTCGCGGGCGTTTCGATAACCGGGTGGATGCTGACGCTCGACGTCTATTTCGGCAATGAGGCGCTGGAGGAGATCCATGAGGCGCTGGCCAATTCGATTCTCGTCATGGCCGGGCTGCATGCCGCGGCCGCGCTGTTCGAAAGCTGGAGGCATAGCGAGAACCTGATCATGTCCATGATCACAGGCTACAAGCGCCTATGAGGCTGCTGCTCGTCGAGGATACGGCTCGCCTCAGAGAGCTGCTCACGGAAGCCGTCCATGGCGCCGGCTGGCGCATCGACGCCGTCGCCTCACTGAGCGAAGCCCAGGAGGCGATCGCGTTGGCGCCTTATGATCTCCTGTTGGTGGATCTCGGCCTCCCGGACGGCGACGGCCTCGACCTGATCCGAGGTATTCGTCGCGCCAAGAATGAAACTCCGATCCTTGTTTTGACCGCGCGCGGGGCCGTCGACGAACGCATCGCGGGGCTGGACGCCGGCGCCGACGATTATCTCGTCAAGCCGTTCAATCACGGTGAATTCCTCGCGCGCTGCCGCGCCTTGCTGCGACGATCGCCGAATACGGAGATGCCCGTGATGACCGCGGGCCTATTGGTTTTCGACGTGGCGGCCGGCGCGGTCAAATGCGGCGATGTCGAGCTCTCATTGGCGCCCCGCGAACGCACCGTATTGGAGATACTGATGCGCGACGCAGGACGCGTCACGAACAAACGGAAACTCGAGCACGCATTGTCGGAGTTCGGCGACGAACGATCGAGCAACGCCGTGGAAATGGCCATTTCGCGTCTGAGGAAAAAGCTCGAGGGACAGGAGACCGGCATATCGCTCGAAACCGTGCGCGGCGTCGGTTATCTCTTGCGCGAGAAGACAAAGTGACGAGCGCCGCCCCTTCGCTCGTCACGATCGTCGTGCGTCGCATCGTCCTGTTCTCCGCGCTTGCGATGTTGGCGCAGCTGATCGGAGTGATTGCCGAATATTGGCTCGACGAGCAGCAAATCGGACGCCACATCATCCAAAGCGAAACAAGCTCGCTCTATCGAGGGGTTCAGCGCCTCGACGGCCATCTGGAATTCGAGCTTCCTGCGGATATGAGAGGACGATACGGCCACGCCGATGGCGACTATTTCGCCAGGGTGCGAACCGGAGCCGGCGCGATTCTTTTCTCTAACTGCTCCGGCCAATGCGACGGCCGCTTCCTTCCTCTCGGCTCGACGCCGATGGAGTTCTGGGTGACCCGAATTCAGCCCGGCGAGCCCTCGAGTGTCGCAGGAGGTCGCTCGTTCGGCGAGAAGGACGCCCTGATCCTCATCGACGTCGCTATCGTCCGGGACCGCGATAGCGTGCTGACCGGCGTGCTCGGTCACGAGGTCATCGATCACATGCTCCTTCCGATGAGCTTGATGCTCGTCGTCGTGCTGGGCGCGACGACGCTCTCGATCAGAAGAGCTCTGAAGCCGGTAAAAGACGCCGCCGACCTCGCCGCCGGCCTCGATCCGATCGCCCCCGGCTCCCGGCTGCCGACAACCGGCATGCCTCGGGAGATCGCCAAGCTCACGCAAGCGGTGAACGCGAGCTTCGACACGGTTCGCGGACTCGTCCAGGCCCAGAAGATCTTCACTTCGGCGATTTCGCACGAGGTGAGGACGCCGATCGCGGCCGCCCGGCTGGACCTCGAAAAAATCGCCGACCCGCGCGCGAGGAAAGTGGAACAGGATCTCGACGCGCTCAATCGGCTGTTGGAGCAGATGACGACCCTCGCCCGATTGGAAAATGCCGATCTCGATCCGCTCGAGGCCATCGAGCCGGCGGGGATCGCGGAGAGTGTCGTGACCTCTCTGGCTCCGATCGTTTATGAATCCGGCAGAAGCATCGAGTTGGTCGACAAGGGGGCGAAACCGTTTTGGGGGCGCCATGCGCTGATCGAGAACGCGCTTCGCAATTTGGTGGAAAACGCCATCCGTCACACGAGCGCTCGCGCCGTGATCACGGTGGAAGCTGGACCGGGCCCCGAATTTTGCGTTCGTGATGAGGCGGGGAGCCTCGCGTCGGAAGTCGTCCCTGCCAGTCGGCAAGGCGCCGGCCTCGGCCTGAAGATCGTGCGCCGCATTGCGGAAATTCACGGAGGATCATTCGAGTTTGGTGAGACGCGAGGCGGCAGTGGATCGACGGCGAGGCTCATATTCGACGAGAAACAGACACCCCTTCGTCCTGATGATCGAAGTCGACGATCTGATAGCGATCGGCGCGCGCTATGAGCTACGGCTCGTTTGCCTTGGCGCGTCAGCACTGACAGTCAAAACAATTCCGCCGCCATGGAATTAAACAAATCCACATCCGTTAATCGCGTTAACTTCAGTTCGGCGCCCCGGCGCCAAGCGGGCGAGTGTTCTCATGGCCGCGTTCGGCGCTCCTCGAAAGGGTAATCGACGTGAATGACCTGTCCTTATCGCAAGTCTATCAGCTGCTCGAGCCTGGGCCTGTCGTGCTGCTCACGACGGCGCGAAACGGGCGGCCCAATGTGATGGCGATGTCGTGGCACATGATGGTCGACTTCGAGCCGCCGCTCATAGCCTGCGTCGTCAGCAATCGCGATCACAGCTTCGCCGCGCTGCGAGCGACCAAGGAATGCGTGATCGCCATTCCCCCGGCGGAGCTCGCCGAGAAAGTCGTCGCGATCGGCAATTGCTCGGGGCGAGATGTCGACAAATTCGCGTCCTTCGGGCTGACCACGGCGAAAGCGCAGCATGTGGCGCCGCCGCTGATCGCCGATTGTTTCGCCAATGTCGAATGCCGGGCCGTCGACACGAGGCTCGTGAACCGTTACGGCCTATTCGTGCTGGAAGGTCTGAAGGCATGGATCGATCCGCAGCGCGAAAAGGCGAAGACCATCCATCATAAAGGCTATGGCGAATTCATCGTCGATGGCGAGACAATCCGATTGCCGTCGAAGATGCCGTGACGTGGGACAGGCCGAAATGCCGAAGCTTCTGATCGGCGCCGGAATCGTTTTGATCCTCGTCGGGCTGGTCTGGCTCGTCGGCGAGCGGTTTGGCCTCGGCCGCCTGCCCGGCGACATAGTGGTCGAACGCGGCGATTTCCGCCTCTATATTCCCATCACGACTTCGCTGATCGTCAGCGTCGCGCTGAGCGTCGCATTCTGGTTTTTCAATCGATGACCCGCCGTTCCGAATGCCGCGACCGGCGCTCCATTGTCTCTGAAGGGTTCTCCGATGGCCCATGAGCACGCCCACCATCACTCGCATGAGGAGCGTGCGCCCGCTCCGTCAAGGACCACGCTCGGAGAAAGCGCCGGGCGAAGCTCTCGCCCGGACGTGATCTACACCTGCCCGATGCATCCGCAAATCCGCCAGCCGAAGCCGGGCAATTGCCCGATTTGCGGAATGACGCTCGAACCCGTCGTCGCGAGCGCCGAGACCGGGCCGAGCCCGGAGCTCGTCGACATGACGCGGCGCTTCTGGATCGGCCTCGCTCTCGCCGTTCCTGTCTTCGTTTTGGAGATGGGCGGACATCTTTTCGGCCTTCACCATTTCCTCCCGCCGCACATATCCAATTGGATTCAATTTGTTCTCGCGACGCCGGTGGTGCTGTGGGCCGGCGCGCCCTTCTTCGCGCGGGCGGCGCGGTCACTCGTCACGCGCAATCTCAACATGTTCACGCTCATCGCGATGGGCACGGGCGTCGCCTGGGCCTATAGCGTGCTCGCGACTTTTGTCCCGACGCTGTTTCCGCCGGCCTTCCGCAACGCCGACGGCTCGGTCCCGATCTATTTCGAGGCCGCCGCGGTCATCACTGTCCTCGTTCTGCTCGGCCAAGTGCTGGAGTTGCGCGCCAGGGAGCAGACGGGCGGCGCGATTCGCGCCTTGCTCGATCTCGCGCCGAAATCCGCGCGGCGCGTCGCGGCCGATGGATCGGACGAGGACATACCGCTCGAAAATGTCGCGGTCGGCGATCGGCTTCGCGTGCGGCCCGGCGAAAAGATTCCCGTCGACGGCGCGCTGCTCGACGGCCGCAGCTCTGTCGACGAATCTCTGGTCACGGGCGAGTCCCTGCCGGTGACAAAGGGCGCCGGCGACCGGCTCATCGGCGGCACGCTCAACCAGAGCGGCGGCTTCGTCATGCGCGCCGACAAGGTCGGCCGCGACACGATGCTCGCTCGCATCGTCGAGATGGTCGCCGCGGCGCAGCGCAGCCGTGCGCCGATCCAGCGCCTCGCCGATCAGGTTTCCGGCTGGTTCGTGCCTGCCGTCATCGGCGTCGCCGTCCTCGCCTTCATCGCCTGGGCCATATGGGGGCCGGAGCCGCGCATGGCCTATGGCCTCGTCGCGGCCGTGTCCGTCCTCATCATCGCCTGCCCCTGCGCGCTCGGCCTCGCGACGCCGATGTCGATCATGGTCGGCGTCGGACGCGGCGCGCAGAGCGGCGTACTCATCAAGAACGCCGAGGCGCTCGAGCGCTTCGAGAAGATCGACACGCTCGTCGTCGACAAGACCGGCACGCTGACGGAGGGCAAGCCGCAAGTGACCGCCGTCCGCCCGACCGCGGGGCTCGTCGAGAACGAGCTTCTGCGCTTCGCGGCGAGCCTCGAACGCGCGAGCGAGCATCCGCTGGCGCAGGCGATCGTGCAATCGGCGCTGGCGCGCGGGCTCGAACTCTCCGAAGCGAGGGATTTCAATTCGCCAGTCGGCAAAGGCGTGACGGGCGTCATCGAAGGCCGATCGATCGCCATCGGCAATCGCCGCTTCCTGGACGAGATCGGCATCGACGCGGTGGCCGCCGATGCGGACGCCGAGCGGCTCAGAGCAGACGGCGCCACGGCGATTTTCGTCGCCATCGACGGCGCCGTCGCCGGCGTGATCGGCATCGCCGATCCCGTCAAGGAGACGACGCCCGCCGCCTTGCAGGCGCTGCGGAAGGACGGCGTCCGCGTGGTCATGCTGACGGGCGACAATTGGACGACGGCGCGCGCGGTGGCGAAGCGGCTCGGCATAGACGAGGTCGAAGCCGAGATACTGCCCGAGGACAAGAGCGAGGTCGTGAGCCGGCTGAGGGCGGCCGGCCGCGTCGTCGCGATGGCGGGCGACGGCGTCAATGACGCGCCGGCGCTCGCCGCCGCCGATGTCGGAATCGCCATGGGGACGGGAACCGATGTCGCGATCGAGAGCGCCGGCGTCACCTTGCTGAAGGGCGATCTGCTGGGCATCGTCCGCGGCCGGCGCCTCTCGGCCGCGACGATGCGCAACATTCGCGAAAATCTCTTCTTCGCCTTTTTCTACAACGCCGCGGGCGTGCCCGTCGCCGCCGGCGTGCTCTATCCAACTTTCGGCCTACTGCTGTCGCCGACGATCGCCGCCGCCGCCATGGCGCTCTCGTCGGTGAGCGTGATCGCCAACTCGCTACGGCTGCGCCGATCGCATATCGATGAGCCGGCCGCCGCCGGCGCCCTGCGCCGCCCGGAAGGATCGAGACGCCTGACATTGGCGGGAGCGACGGCGGCCACGCTGGCGATCGCGGCGGCCCTGGCGTGGCTCCAATGGCGACCGAGCCCTCCCGCCGGCGAGACGCCGGCGGCTCCGTCGGCGCAGAACGAGGCGGCGCCATCGGCCGGGGCCGCCGCTCCTCTCCCGACGGAGCAATCGGCCGAAACGCAGAAGGCGGACGCGCGATCCAGCGTCGCTGCGAGCGAAGGGGTGGAGTCGAAGTTGCGCGCGTTCTTAGTCGGCGAGGCGCCTCCCGCGCGAAAACTCGTCTGGTTCGAACTCGACCGCATCGCTTTCGAGCCGCGCGGAGCGGGCCTTCAGCCCGCCGCGCAGACGCAATTGCGGGCGGTCGCCGACCTTCTGGCCGCTCATCCTGGCGCCAGAGCGACGGTCGCGGCTTATGGCGACGCCAAGAAGCTGTCGAAGCGGCGGGCGGAGGCCGTGGTCGCGGAGTTGACGCGTCTGGGTGTCAATGCCACTCGTCTCCGTGCGCTGACGCTCGCGACAAAGCCCGCCGTCGTCACGGGATCGAGCGAAAATTCCGCAGCGGATAGCGGCTTGCTGATCGGCGTGCGATCGAAGTGACGCCCGCGTTCCTTCAGCTGGCTGCGAGCGACGCCGGCGAATGTTGATAGGCGCCCAATGTCAGCAGCCAGCCGCCCGACGAATTCGAGAGGCACGCCATGCTGATGGTAGCGGCTTCGTAGCAGCACGGCGCGTAATCGGCGGGTCTGCAAATCTATAACTATATGAAATTATGTGTTAAATTCTGTTTGTGGTAGCGGAGGAGCGCTATCGCCTTTCTCCACAACACCTAAACGTCCGCTATTGTCTCCGTTGCTGCGCTTGAACGCGCTCCCGACTCGATAGGGGGTCAAGCTGCAGAGAGACGGACGTGAAACTTGCTACCAGTGGCCTCGGCGAAACGCAGAAGCGTCTTCGTGCTCGGCAACGTGTGCCCGCTCTCCAGCCGAGCGATAGCCGACTGACTGGTGCCCATGCGTGTAGCCAATTCGGCCTGAGAGAGGCCGGCGCGAAGGCGGGCTTAGACCAGCTCCGTGGAAATCTCGAATTCGGGAGCGAGCGCGTCGTATTCGGCCTTGACCGTGGAGTTGGCCATGAGGCGAGCTTTGATCTTTTCGAATGGAATGGCCATGTCACCTCCTTTGCTCGACGCAATGCGAACTCGATTTCGGCGCGTGGCGGGGTCTTCTTCACAAAGGCCCTGAGCACCACGACCCTGCGGCCGACCGCTGTGACGTAAAGCGCGCAGGGAGGCGAGCAAGGTCGTCCGAAAGACGGCTTCGCGAATTCCTGCGGCTGCATCGATCACCCGGTCAATGCGCTCGGGACTTGCAAGCACATCGAGGGCGCGCTGGCGGCGCTCCGCCTTGGAAGGGCGCGCGGGCCTTTCGCGCGGCGGCGGCGCAAGGCGGCCCGAGGATCGAGATATTTCTGGATCGCCGCGGCGACGCGACGCCCGCTATCGCTTGGCCGGCCCAGGTCCACAGCCTTCCTGCTCTCGCAAAATCCAGACGATCTGCTCTTCCCTGAACCGCTACTTCATCGTGTCCGTCCGGCACCGGTGGAGGAATTTCTCAGGGGCAGGTCAGAGCCAGGCCAATATACCAGCGCTACAAATATAGTGAGCACGGAACTCGTCTCCAAATCAGTGAAATCGCCGCCGATATCCACAGCGCCGCTGCGGTCGTAGCGACCCCGGTTTTCGTTGCTCCACATCGCGACCTCCGGCAGAATCAGGTCACACCAAAGGAATCACAACCGATTCATCCGATTCGAGCTCCTCGCGGCAGGCTATAAGCAAGGCGTCACGATCAACGAGATCATGCGCCTTGACTGGCCACAGCCGCGGACTGGTTCGAAAAATTCTGTGAGGACAACGCTCAGACCTCTTCAGGACAAGGCAGAGTTCGCGCGAACCCTATCTGCCCAGGCTCGACGTAATTTTCGCGGAGCCCGCCCCTACGGCATCTCCTCGTATAGCCGAAAGCCTTTCGACTGTGACGCCATCCGACTATTCGCGACCTTTCGCTCGACCTGCCGTCGTCATTCCGCGCTCGGCTCCCGAATGACGACACTGTTCGAAATCAGCAGAGCGGTGTTTACTTTGTAACACTGCTCTATTCCTTTACAGACAAATAAAAAACCGATTGACAGTCGAAGGCGGTCGCCTCGTTATATAGCCGAGTTACCTGATGAGACGACCGAATGCGAATCCCCTCTCCTAACCCTTTCCTGCCGAAGTCGGAAAAAGGCTCGCCGATCCGATGGCGCACGGGACCTTCCGCGGGAACGGTGGGCATTTCCCACATGCTCCCGTCACTGCAGGCCGACTGTCAAAGCCTCGTGGAACCCGAAACTCCATTATATCGAAAAGATCCACGCGGACGAAAGCCGAAACGCCACGTCGACGACCGCGAAAAGCAATCGGAGAAGAGGCGCGTCGACCCGGAGAAGCCTCGATGGTTGACTCCGCCTTCCTATCCGGAGGCCGGCAAGATCGATTTCTGCTCCGGCGGACTCTACGGCCGTAGCGTCGCCAGTTGGGCCTCCGCGCTCGACATGATCGCGCTCGAGCATGGACCGGTCGGCTGCGGCGCCTATGGGCAGAGCATGCGGCTACATGCGCCCGGCCATTTTCAGGGGATCGAGAGTTTCAGCGCGCTTCATGCCTGTACGGACCTTCGATGGGACGATCTCGACGACGGAGGCGACAAACGGCTCCGCCGCGCCATGGACGAGCTCGTCGAACTGTTTCCCCTGGCGCGCGGCGTCGCCGTCGCGAGCGAGGACCCGGTCGCTCTCCTCGACTCGAACGTCAAGGGCATAGCGAAAGCCAAAATGCGGGAGACGCAAAAGCTCGTCCTGCCGCTCGGCGCCTATAAATCCTGGGCGGTCGAGACGGCCGCCGCTTTGCGCTCGGCGGCGCTCTTGTTCGGCCGCCGAGCGCGGAACGACAGGCGCGTCGCCCTGCCCTATAGCCGCGAGGCGACGGCGCTCGTCTGGATCGTGTCCCGTCTGCTCGCCGAAATGGGGCTCGAACCCGTTCACGAGGTCACGCAATCTTCGACTTTAGACCTTGCGAGCGTCGGCGACTGCCGATTCGTCGTCGGCTTTGCGGGGAAGGTCGAGGTGCTGGAGGAGGACATGCGAGGCGGTTACGCGGACCTCCTGCGGCAATGGTTCTCGGCTCCGATCATTTGGACCTGTTTCGAGAGCCCGGCCTCGACGACCGCCTCTCTCCGCGCGATCGCGAAACGTTTCGATCGCCGCACGGCGCGGCGCGCCGAACAGACGATCGCGCGCGGCGAAGCGCTGGTGCGCGAGACGATCGAACGCCACCGGCCACGCCTCGAGAACAAGCTCGTGCTGCATTTTCGTCCCATGACGGAGACGCAGCTCGAACCCTATCGCCTTCTCGGGCTGCGCATAGGCGACGCGTCCGGCTGGATCGGGAAGACCGGCAAGAGGCGAACGCCGCGCGTAAAATGTGACATGGATAATCCCGACGAGAAGGCCATCGACGCCTATCTATTGGAAGCCAGGCCCGATCTCGTTCTGCACTTC
The DNA here is from genome assembly GCF_059718135.1 of Methylosinus sp. is20ea. NCBI lineage: Bacteria > Pseudomonadati > Pseudomonadota > Alphaproteobacteria > Hyphomicrobiales > Methylocystaceae > Methylosinus > Methylosinus sp. is20ea. The sequence continues at coordinate 1,956,521 of NZ_AP046088.1, forward strand.
GGCGACGGCGAGACGCGCGGCGAATATGAATGGCGCAAGCGTGGTCAGATCGCCCTGCCATTTTCCCCATTTTTCGATCGGAAGGGCAACGCCTTCTGGGGATATGAGGGCTTCGCCTGCCTTGCCGCCGCACTCGACAAGGCGATGAACGCGACATGGCGTCGCATCGTCGCGACGCCCTGGTAACGCCGCGCCGAGACAGTTCTGCAAGACGACGAAATTCGAACCTTCGCGCGCCCTCGCTCGCGTCATGGGAGACGCGCGTCCGTTCGCCACGAACTCCGAGAGGTGGAAAAATGGCCAAGAGAATTCGCCCTGGAAACCGACGCGCCGACACCGACATTCGGCGCATCGTCGGCCTCGCATGCCTGGCGGCGTCTTGCGTGAGCGCGACGCCCGCTTTCGCGCTGCCCGGCCAAACATCCGATGCGAGCGAAGCCGCCGTGCTTCCGCCGATCGACGTCGCCGCTCCCGCGGCCGGAACGCCGGACCAGAAGCTGCAAAGCGACGGATCGGCCGCGGATGGCTACGCCGCCTCGCTTCTCTCCGGCCTCGGCCCGCTCGGCCAGAGACGCATACTCGACACGCCGCTCAATGTGAGCGTCCTGTCGCGCGAGCTCGTCGAAAATCTCCAGGTCTATTCGCTGACCGATCTCGCCAAGGTCTCGCCCTTCATCCAGAATTACGTCCCGGCGAGCTACACGGATACGGCCGGCGTGACGATCCGCGGCTTCGGCACGGCGAGCTTCGGCTCGAGCAGCGGCGTCTTGCAGACGCAAGACGGATTCAAGACGCTCGGCTCCAATGTGCAAGACCTCGAAGACAAGGAGCGCGTCGAGGTCGTAACGGGCGTCACCGGGTTTCTGAACGGCCAGAACTCGCCGGGCGGCATGATCAATTTCGTCCAGAAGCGTCCGACCGCGACGCCGCTCGCCAATGTGACGGCCGGCGCCTTCAACGACACGTCGGGCTATGTGCATGGCGATTTCGGCGGGCCGGTTCCGGGCCATCCGGAGATCGGCTATCGCATCAATATCGTCGAGCAATATGGCCCGACCTTCATATCCGACCAGACGATCAGCCGTCAGCTCATCACCGCCGCGGTCGACGTCCATCTCGGGCCCGATGCGCTGTTGCAAGTGGAGGCCGGCTATCGCAACAATCTCATCCACGCGCTCGAAGCCAGTTGGGGCGTCTATTACGATACGCCGAACTATCCGGCGACTCCCGACCCATCGCGGAACTGGAGCCAGAAATGGACTTACAATCACGCGCAGACCGTTCACGCCGACACGACGCTCACCTGGAAGATCGCACCCTTCCTCACATCGCGATCGGGTTTCCGCTTCGCCGACCAGAAGTCGTCCTTCCTCGCGACTGAAAATGATTTCGTCGCTTCCAACGGAACCTATGATCAGACCGTATGGGCGTCGGACGGCTTTCAGAGATCGACCATGTCGGGATATCAATATCTCGACGCCAAATTCGACACATTCGGCGCCGAGCATACGCTCACTTTCGGCGCCAATGGCGTATCGCAGAATTTCTCCGTGCCGCGCAATTGGTGGACGGAGGACACGCCCTATTATCCGAGCGCCAGCAGCGTTCTCGTCGGCCCGGTCTATATTTGGAAACCCAATTATCTGACGAGCCTCGACGGCTCGCAGGAATTGCGGCAGACGACGCAAAATCTCAATCTCTTCGTCGGCGATCAGATCGACATAACCGATTATCTGACGATCATGGCCGGCGTGACGCGGGCGACGATCAACCAATTCACCTATAATCCCGACACGGGCGTGCGGCAGGCGTCTTACGAGAAATCGTCCTGGGTTCCGGCGGCCTCCGTGCTCGTCAAGCCGACCGACTGGCTCTCGACTTATTTCTCCTATCTCGAGGGCCTCGATCAGGGGCAGGTCGCGCCCAACAACGCCACCAACGCCGGCGAAATCATGCCGCCCACGCGCTCGACCAGCTATGAGGCGGGCGTGAAGGCGAAACTCGGCGGCGCGCTCTTCACCTTCAACTATTTTGACACGGAGCGCGGCTACGCCTTTCTCCAATCCAACGCCAACGGAACGCGCACGCTCGTGCAGGACGGCCGCGAGCGTCATAGTGGCGTCGAGCTCGGCGTCTCCGGAAAGGTCCTCGACTCGCTCACTCTCCTCGGCGGCGTGACCATCTTCGATCCGCGCGTCACCAACGCTTCCACTCCCAAGCTTGAAGACAAGAGGCCGTGGGACGTCGCGAATCATATGGTGAAATTCTACGCCGAATATGATTTTCCATGGCTGCGCGGCCTCACATTGACCGGCGGCGTCAATCATGTCGGAAACTTCTATGCCGACATATACAATACGCTGAAAGTTCCAGCCTACACGACCTTCGACCTCGGGCTGCGCTATCAGACTTCCGTCGCCGGCACGCCTTTGACCTTCCGCGTCAACGTCAACAATGTCGCCGACACGCATTATTGGCTGACGGACGGCTATCTCGGCTCCCCGAGGACGGTCGCCTTTTCGGTCGCGGCAAAATTCTGAGGGAACAAATGACATCGTCACGGCGAGGGCGCAAAAGAAAAGAGAGAACGAAGGCGAAGTGTTTTCATGATTTCTCTTCGTTGGCATTCTTTCTCGTCGCGCTCTTATGCCTGAGCTGTGCGATGCTGAAACCGAGCGTCATCCCGCGCCGGACGACAGGGACGTTTTCCGGTCCTCTTGGCGGGCCGATCGCGATCGATGCGCCGGCGCAGCGCGCGGTCATCTATGCTCCGGTCGCTTGGATCTATGCGACGCTCGACGGGATCGACCATATTGCCGGCCTTCCGGCGGACACGGGTGGAAACGAACTCTCCCGGCGCCTCCTACGCTTCGTTTTTCCTGACACCGCCCGCCTTCCGCACGCGCCGACGCAGGGACTAAGCGCCATCCCCGGCGATCCGGAGTCCGTGTTGGCGCTACGCGCCGACGCCGTGCTCTCGTGGAGCTGGATGGCGGATCGACTGCGCACGATCGGCGCGCCTCTCGCGCCCATCGACGCCGATCCGGCTGGAGGCGCGCAGGCGAATATGGAATGGACTTGGCGGCTTCTGGCGGATCTGTCGGGACAGCGCGAACGTTTCGCGGCGTTGGCGCGGCGCTATCGGCGGGAGATGGACGATCTCGCCGGCTCTTCGCTGCGATCCGGCGCCCCTCCGCGCGTCGCCTATGTCTATCAGCTCGATCCGCTCACACTCGCGAACTCGAGGACTCGCATATCCAGCCTTTTCGAAACGATCGGAGCGACAAATGTGGTCGACTCGGCGCGCTTTCCGCAGAAGGAGGAATTCATAGCGCTCGCGCCCGATGTCGTCATCCTGTCCGATTTCATCGACGAGGACGCCGTGGCCGTCTTTCTCGCCGATCCCGTCTTTCGCGGCCTTCCCGCCGTCAAGTCTCGGCGCGTCTATCGGGAGCCGAGAGGCGGAGCGCGGATGGAGGGACTCGTCGAGGAGCCGCTGATGCTGAGATGGTTGACCGAAATTCTTTATCCGGACGCGACGGCGCCGCGCATGCGCGCGATGTTCGTGCGCGCGTATGAAGAGACGTTCGGCGTGACATTGTCCGAAGCGGCGCTCGACGAGGCGTTGAGCGTCGAAGAAAACGCGCATGCGCGCGATGGCGCGCGATTCGCAAGGACGGCGGAGAAAGAGAGGCGATAAAATGGGTCGCGAGATCATCGTCACCGGCGTCACCTTGCACGCCAACGCCACGCCTTGCTTCCACCATTGCCGCTATTGCCAATTGCGGTCCTATAAGACCTCGGGCGTCTCCTTCGATCGCTATTCCGCATTGGTCGAGCGCTTTCTCGCCTGGCGCGACCGGCATCGCCCAGACTTCGAAATCTGGCCATGGTTCGGTAACAGCGACGACCATGATGACGAAACCTGGCAGGGCATTCGGCGTCTCGACGAAATGCAGAATTGGACCTCGACCATCGCTCTGCTCGGAGGCGTCGCCCATAAACCGGACGACGAAATGCGGCATTGGCTCGAAAAGCGCCGACGGCTCGGCGTCGAGACGATCGCCGCGACATTCAGCGGGCACGACGAGAAGCACGACTATTGGAACCATATGCCGGGCAATTACCGCTTTCAGCTCGAGACGCTCCGTCTCGCGAAAGACATGGGATTTCACCTTCAGCAGCGAGTGCTTCTGTTGCGCGACTCGCTCCAATCCCTCGAGCAGCTGTTCGACGGCCTCGACGAAATGGTCGGCGTCGGACATCAACGCTGGGCGCTGCCGCTGTTCTATTCGGGAATCGCGCGTCATCTCGAACATGAAAGACTGACGCGAGGTGATTTCGACGCACTTCCGACAAGGATCAGCCAGAGCTTGCGCGCCGATCACGCGAACTGGCGAAGCGAGCGCGAATGGATCGAACTGGTTCGCGCCGCTCCGACAGAGCCTCAAGAGGTGGCGATAGATATTCGCCTCGACGACGACACGTTGAGCTGGGCGGAGACGCGATCCTGTGACGACATCATCGCCGAGCTCTCCGACAAATGGCGCGCCGCATATCGAATTGCTCCGTCGAGACAGGACCTATGCCTCGCCGCGGGAGACCCGCAGAACGATAGGGTCTATTTCAACGGCGGGCAGATGGAGAGGGCTTGGTTCGATCGCTATCGATCGACCCACCGGCTCGGTTTCGATCTCGCCTCGACACATTTCTATTGAACCACGCCGCGAAGCGTCCTTTTTGATTTCTGTGGCGACGAATAAATTGCGTCGGTTTCGAACTCGAAGCGAGGCTTCCGAGAAGAGAAGCCCAAGGCAAGGACCTGGGACGCCGCACAGGAAAATTAGGGTCGTGAATTCAGACGAGCGAGGGCATTGCCGCTCTGAGCGCCGCATCTCGCGGATCGAACGGCAAGGACACGCCCATGCGATTGGTGACATAGGCGTATCCAATTCCGGCTCGCGGATCGGCGAAACCAAAGGAGCCGCCCGCTCCCGGGTGTCCGAAGGAGCCCTGATGGCCGAACGGCGCAGTCGGGCCGGGCTTGGCGAAGCCGAGCGAGAAATAAATCTCGCCCATGAGGCACTCGTCGAAAAAGCCGCGCTCGGGCGCGATAGGCGGCGCCATCAGGAGCCGCAGGGTCTCGGGGCGCAGCTGCAATTCTTTCCCTCCGGTCGCGAAGGCGCCATAGGCGCGCGCGATCGCCCGCGCCGTCCCAACGCCTCCGCCCGAAGGAACTTCGAGATCGCGTGAATAAATGCGCTCCTCATCCAGGCAGGTCGCCGCCCCTGGATTCGCGACGAGCGCGCGGTAGACGTTCGACCGAGGATAGAGCGTCGCCAAGCTCAGCCGGATCGGAAAACCAAAGAGCCGCTCGAAAAGGCCCGGGCTTTCCAGGATGGCGAGCCGAGAATTCGGAATCGCCTCGGGCAAACGAATATACAGTTCGAGCCCGAGCGGCGCGGCGATCTCGTCCTGGAAGAATTGCCCGAGGCTGCGGCGGAGCGGATCGATCCGGCGCAACAATTCGCCTTCATAAAAGCCGAGACTGATGGCGTGATAGGCCTGCCGCTCTCCTGGCTTCCAGGCCGGCGTCTGGCGGGCGAGAACGAGCGCCAATCGATCGAGATCGGCGACAATCTGCCTCACGCGCAAGCGCCTCAGCGTTTCGCCCACGCCTCCGAGAACTCGTCCTCGCCCGCAATGCGCGACCTGCGAAATAGGAGTCGAATTCGCATGGCGACGATGAGCGGGCGCCGAAAACAGTGGGCCAGAGCCCGCACCGGTCGAGTCGCGCGCCCGTCGTCTCAGCTCCGGATGAACGCCAGCAGATCGGCGTTGAGCCGATCCTGATGCGTGATCGGAAGACCGTGCGGCGCTCCGGCATAGACCTCGAGCCTCGCATTCGGGGCGATCTCGGCCGAGCGACGGCTCGCTGCGTCGATCGGCACGATCTGATCGTCGTCGCCCTGCACGAGCAGCGTGGGCATGGTCATCTTCTCGAGATCGGCGGTGAAGTCCACTTCGGAGAACTCGCGAACGCAATCGTATTGGCCTTTGACGCCGCCCATCATGCCCTGGAGCCAAAATGATTCCCGAACGCCTTCGGAGACTGCGGCGCCGGGGCGGTTATAGCCGAAGAAGGGCAGAGTGAGGTTCTTGTAGAACTGCGCGCGATTGTCAGCGATGGCCTTACGAATGCCATCGAACACGCCGATCTCGGTTCCGAGCGGATTGGCCGGCGTCTTCAGCATCAGCGGCGGAACGGCGCTGACAAGGACCGCCTTGGCGATGCGCCCGACGCCATATTTGCCGATGTAGCGCGCGATCTCGCCCCCGCCCGTCGAATGGCCGACAAGTACGGCGCCCTCGACATCGAGCTTCTCGAGCACGTCCGCGAAATCGTCGGCATATTGTTCCATGGTGTTGCCGTCCCAGCTCTGCTCGGATCTGCCATGGCTTCGCCGGTCGTGCGCGATGACCCGAAAGCCATGGGCTCCGAGGAAGAGCATCTGCCCGTCCCAGGCGTCGGCCGACAGCGGCCAGCCGTGGGAGAAGACGATCGGCCGCCCCTTCCCCCAGTCCTTGTAGAAGATTTCGGTTCCGTCTCTGGTCCGGAGCGTCGGCATTGGTCTTCTCCCGATTGCAGCCCCGTCCCGCATGTAGCGCCGTAACGCGCGGCGTTCAGCGCCGCGCGACCCATAGACTGTCTGCGAGCGGAGGCCGACCCGGCGAAGTCCGGCTCGGGCGATTCGCGGATGCCGTCGTATCGGCCTCTGACGCCGCCGAAAGGCGGCGAAGACTTCAGCGCCCCGGCCTGTGGTGAGCGAGATGCGCTTCGCGCATGTCGAGTTCCCGCTCGATGCGGCGCCGCGCCTCGTCCTTCAACTCACCGCTGCGGAAAAGCTCATTTACGCGCATTCGTTCCGCCGCGATGAGGAGGAACTCCAACTCGTCGCATAATTCGCCCAGCCGTCTCGAAACATCGTCGCCATTTCTGCGGACTTCTATGTGTCGCAGCCGGTCCTGATGCTGAGCGCGGACTTTTTCGATCATCTCCGCCGAAAGATCGCGCTCGACGGCGAGCTCGTCGAGCCTCGCAATTGCGGCGCGCACGGCGTCGGACCGCGCCTTGTGCTCCTCGTCTCTGTCGATTTCCCGCTCCGCGCGTCCGGCATGGGTGAGGCCGAGCTTTCGGATGACGAAGGGCAGCATCAGGCCTTGCCCTATGAGCGTCAGGAGGATGACCGAGAATGTCAGGAAAAGGATCAGGTCGCGATAGGGGAAAGGCCGTCCGTCCGCGGTCGCGAATGGAATGGCGAGCGCCGCTGCGAGCGAGACGACGCCGCGCACGCCCGTGAACGCCAGCATGAGCGACTCTTGCCAAGGCGGCGCAGGGTCCCGTCTCCGCAGGGAGGGAAACAACCATCTCGGGACGTATATCGCCGGGAAAATCCCGAGGAGACGGGCTGCGATCAGCACGATGGTGATGACGACGACAGCGGCCGCGAGTCGGGACGGGGGATAGTCACCGATGCGGTCGATGACGACGCGCGCCTGCAACCCCGTGACCAGAAACAGCATGCCCTCGATCACATAAGTGAAGAACTCCCAGAAGAACACGCCCTGCAATCGCGTCGCCGGGCCGATGAGGCGAGGGCCGTTCCAGCTGATGTAGAGACCGGCGGTCACGGTCGCCAGCACGCCCGAGCCGCCGAGATGTTCGGGCGGCCAGAAGGCGAGAAAGGGCGTCAACAGCGACAGCAAGATCTCGATCAGAGGTTCATTCACCCACCGTCTCAGTCTCAGCGTGGCCCAGCCGACGCCGACGCCCCATAAGATTTCGCCGGCGATGATCGCGACGAATGTCCCGGCGGCCTCGCCGAACGAAAAAACGCCGAGGCTGACCGTGGCGATGGCGAAGCGATAGAGAATTAATGCCGTCGCGTCGTTCGCCAGGCCTTCTCCTTCCAAGATGACGAGTATCCGCCGTGGCAGCTGCAATCGCCGCGCGATGGAGAGCGGCGCGATCGCGTCCGGCGGAGACACGATCGCCCCCAGGACGAAGCCGACTGGCCAATCGAGACCGAGCAGCCAATGCGCCGCGGCGGCGACGGCGACGGTCGTCAACAGGACGCCGCCGACGGCGAGCAGAGCGATCGGGCGCAGGTTGAACCGGAACTCGCGCCAGCTCATGTTGAAGGAGGCGGTGTAGATGACAGGCGGCAGAACGAGCAGGAGGACGACCTCGGGCGCCAGCTCGACGGCGGGCAGCCCCGGCATGAGCGCCAACAGCACGCCGGCGGCGACCAGAACAATGGACGAGGGTATCTCGAGTCGGTTGGCGAGGATGGCGATCGCCGCGACGACGGCCAGCAATAGGACGAGCAGCTCGATTGTCGACGTCATCGAACACCTGATTTGTAGAACGCGCCGCTCGTTGAACTCGTCATCGCTGCCTCGCGCAGCGTCACTGTAGCGGGTGTTGCTACTAAACCGTCACAGGTCGGAGGCATAGAGCGCAATCGTCTCCAGTCGCGAAACGGGGGAGCTTTGCTCCATCGCTCCGCGCGTCATTTATCCCATGTCTCCCCCGGGATTCGTCCCGAGCCGCCGCTTTCGAATTACCGTCTACCGAGAGGGATCGCCGCCGATGAAGCTTCCTTCCGCCGTCCGCGCATGCCTCGTGATCGTCGCAGTCGTCGCCGCGAACGCTTGCGCCTCGGCCGCCCCGGCGGCTATCGAGATCGGAGGGGCCGCGGCTTACCCCGAAAGCGTCACCGCAGGGCCCGACGGCGCGCTCTATGTCGGCAGCGCCGCGTCCGGCGGCGTCCAGCGCGTCGCGCCGGGCGCCGGCCGCGCCGAGGCATGGATCGCTCCGGGGGCCTTCGGCTCCCGCTCGACCTTCGGCGTCCACGCCGACGCAAAGACGAGCACGCTCTGGGTCTGCTCAAACGACGCCTCGGGGTCTGGCGTCGCCGGACCGAGCACGGTCCCGGGCGGCCATCTGAAAGCTTTCGACCTCGCGACCGGCCACGGCAAGGCGAGCTACCCTCTCCCGGGCCGAGCGACGCTCTGCAACGACATCGCCGTCGCCGACGACGGCGCGATCTATGTCACCAACTCGCTCGCCCCACAGATTCTGCGCCTTCGCCACGGAGCCGAGGCTCTGGAAGTCTTCGCCGAGGACGCACGGTTTCAGCCGCCGAACGGCGTCGGCCTCGACGGCGTCGCCATCGGCGGCGACGGCAATCTCTATGTCGACACCTACGACGGCGGCGAGCTCTTCCGCGTGGCGATCGAGCGCGGCAAGGCGGGCGCCGTCGTCAAATTGACGACCTCACGTCCGATCCGCCTGCCGGACGCCCTGCGGCGTCTTTCCGGGAACGCTTTCCTCCTGGTCGAGGGCGTCGGCTCGCTCGACCGCGTAACGATATCGGGAGATGTGGCAGAGATCGAAACCATCGAGAGCGGACTCGACGAGCCGACGTCCGTCGCGACCATCGACGGCGTCGCCTGGGTGACGGAAGGCCAGCTCTCGCATCTCTTCGATCGGAAAGAGAAAGGCCCGCCAAAGCTTCCGTTCAAGATCATACCGGCGCCGATCGGAGAATGATCGATCCCTGCGCCGCGACCGTCCACTTCGAGGAGAATGCGATGAATTTGGCGATTTTCTCCCGTCGATGCGCTTTCGCTCTGGCTGCGGGCGTCGTTTCGTCCTGCGTCGCTTTCGCGCCCGCTCGGGCCGAGGAAGCGACAGCCCGCTGCGCCGAGGACGCCGGCCTCTCTCTGCCGAAAGGCTTCTGCGCCACTGTATTCGCCGACCGTATCGGACATGCGCGCCAGATGGCGCTCGGGCTCGACGGCACGCTTTATGTCAACAGCTGGAGCGGAGTCTATTACGCCAACGACAAGCCGCATGACGGCGGTTTTCTCGTAGCGCTGAAAGATACGAAAGGGACTGGCAAGGCCGATGTTCGAGTTCGCTTCGGGCCGAGCTTCGCCGAGGGCGCGCATGGCGGGACGGGAATTTGGCGCTACAAGAACTGGATCTACGCCGAGGCCAACGACAAGATCGTGCGCTACGAAATCGCCTCCGGGCCGCCGGGCGCCGACGCGCGGGCGGAGGTCGTCCTCTCCGGAATGCCGATCACCGGCGATCACCCGATGCATCCTTTCGCCATCGACGCAAAGGGCGATCTCTTCGTCTCCATGGGATCGGCGACTAATGATTGCGAGGTGAAGAACCGCATGCCGCATTCGCCGGGCAATGATCCCTGCACGGAGCTGGAGACTCGCGCCGGCGTCTGGCGCTATGACGCCAATGAGCTCGGGCAGATTTTCTCGCCGAAAGAGCGCTATTTCTCTGGCAGCCGCAACACCGAGGGCCTCGATCTCGACTCCGCCGGGCGCCTCATCGTCACCCAGCATGGCCGTGACCAATTGCATGAGGATTGGCCCGAGCTCTTCACCGCGCAGCTGGGTTTCGAGCTCCCGTCCGAACAGATGATGGTGGCGAAGGGCGGCGCCTGGTACGGCTGGCCGAATTGCTATTTCGATCCTCGTCGCAAGAGACTCGTTCTCGCGCCGGAATATGGCGGCGACGGCGAGAAGATCGGCGTATGCGAGAAAGCGGAGGCTCCGATCGCCCATTACCCTGCGCATTGGGCGCCGAACGATCTGAAAATCTATCGCGGCTCGCTCTTCCCCGAAGCCTATTCGGGCGGTGCCTTCATCGCCTTCCACGGCTCGTGGAATCGCGCGCCCGGACCGCAGGGCGGCTACAATGTGGTGTTCCAGCCGCTCGCCGACGGCAAGCCGGCGGGCGATTACACCATCTTCGCCGACGGGTTCGCTGGACGCTACAAAGAGCCGGGGCGCGCTGCGCATCGGCCGAGCGGCCTCGCCGTCGCCCCCGACGGCTCGCTCTTCATCTCCGACGATCAAGCCGGACGCATCTGGCGCGTGACCTATGCCGGCGAGAGAAATGCTCCGCTCGAAGCTGCGCCGGCGATCCGCGCGCAGGCGGCCGCATCGCCTGGGGCTGCGCCGCCCGAGGGCGTGCATCCCGATGCCGGAGCTGTGGCCGCGCTCCCCGTCCCGCACGGCTCGAGTGCGGCGAAAGTCGCGCTGGGCAAAAAAGTCTTCCAGGGGGAGGCGGGAGGCGCGACATGCGCCGGCTGCCATGGCGCGGATGGTGTGGGGACGCCGGTCGGCGCGGCGTTGAATACGGGTTCTTGGCTCTGGTCGGACGGCAGCCTCTCCGGACTCACTAAGACGATCGAGGAGGGCGTAGCCGAACCGAAGCAGCATACGGGCGCCATGCCTCCGCTCGGAGGCGTCGAGCTCTCGAAAGAGAACATCGAGGCGGTCGCCGCTTATGTTTGGGCGTTGGGGCACAGCTCCGACCGTCAATGAAAGGCGCCATGCGCGACAGCGGGCGTGGTTCCACGTGACTATCGAGATCGGCGGCGGCAAACCCGTAGTGCGATCGCTATCGTCTCCGTGCGCTGGCGCTCGCGTCGAACCCCTCCGTCGTCGTGGGATCGAGCGAAAACTCCGCGGCGGACTGCGGCTTGCTACTCGGCGTGCGATCGAAGTGACACCCGCCTCCTTCAGCCGGCCGCGAGCGGCGCCGGCGAATATCGATGGGCGCACAAGGTCAGCCAGCCGCCCATGCGATCCGGGTCTGCGCGACGCGACGGCGCGAAACCAGCGTGATCGCTCCCCGATAGGCCCAGAGCCTGACATCGATCGAAGGGGTCGCCTCTCTCACGTCGAGCGTCGATTTCGGAACTCGCCTCTGCGCAACATAGACCGAGCCATGGTTCACGAGACGCCATAGACGTGCGCACCCAACCGAGCCGCTGTCGAGAAGGCCGCGCCCGGCGAAGCCATGCACGGGCTTGAACACAAAATCGTTCCTTTCGCGCACGAGCCGATCGACGATCTCGAAACGCAAGATATGCGTCTCCAGCTCGCGTTCGCGTAGCACGCGGCGATCGTCGCGCGAAATCCGCACTTCGTCGTGCTGCTGTAGCGACAGCAATCGGCCGCGACCAATCATTCGTGATCAAATGGATGCGGCAGATAAAACTTGGTCGAGATTTTGAGGCCCAGTGAATGCCAATATCCGTCGTAACGACGAATTCAAGAGGCACAGCGAGGCCACATGCCACCGATGGTAGCGGCTTCGTAGCAGCACGGCGCGTAATCGGCGGGGCTGCAAATCACCAACTATTTGAAATCACGTTATAATATCTGTTCGTGGTAGCGGAGGCCCGTTACTGCCGATCCCCCCGACCAGATAGACCACAGTTCTCGCTGGAATTGGTGCGGTATTAGCGGCGGCCTGAGAGAAGCGGTAGGATATTTCTTTCAACTTTTCGGCGCTGAACTGAGAGGTGTTTTGGCCGCGGTCGATTGTTCTTGTTGTCCGCCTCCTCGTAGCGGCCGCTTTCTTCCCGGCCCATCCAGGACGTTCATGCGGCTGGCGCCGGAATATGCCGCCATGCGCCGTCTTGTGTCATCGCGCAGTAACCAATCGGCGCGAGGTAACAGGTCATTCAAATAGCGGAACGCCTCGTTCCCTTCCCGATCCGGCCCGCGAGACAGCCCGATCCGGCACGCCAAAATTGCCGTTTCCACATCTCTATGTCGCATCAGATGACGCAAAGCTGGCCAGTTTTCTGCTTCCGACGCCAATTTCCGTAAGCAGACGGAGCGCGCTTCTGCGTCGACGTAGACTTGTTTCACCCTCGTCGTCGGAGCAGCCTTCGGCGGCGACGACTGGTGACGTGCCCCTGAAAAATCCCACCAGCATCGATTAGAGTCCGACCGATTGCAGGACGGACACGATGAAGAAGAAACGGTTCACGGAAGAGCAGATCATCGGGATTTTGCGGGAGCAGGAAGCCGGCGCGAAGGCGGCGGACCTCGCTCGCAAATACGCGGTTTCGGAGACGACGCTCTACAATTGGAAGGCCAAATTCGGCGGGATGGACGTTTCCGAGGCCAAGCGGCTGAAGGCGCTGGAGGAGGAAAATGCCCGTCTGAAGAAACTCTTGGCCGATCAGATGCTCGACGCGGCGGCGCTTCGGGAGCTCTTGTCAAAAAAATGGTAGGGCCCGGCTCGAGCGCGAAGCCGTCGCGCACCTTCGGGCCGTCATGGGCCTGTCGGAACGTCGGGCCTGCCGGATTGTCGCCATCGATCGCAAGACGGCGCGCTACACGTCGACGCGCCCGGCCGACGCCGAGCTTCGAGCCGAGCTGCGCGATCTCGCCAACGCGCGTCGGCGCTTCGGCTACCGGCGACTGTTCGTCTTGCTCCGGCAGCAGGGCGAGCGTTCGGGCAAGAACCGCATCTATCGGCTCTACCGCGAGGAAGGGCTGACGGTGAGGAAGCGCCGCGCGCGCCGCCGCGCCGTGGGAACACGGGCGCCGATTCTCGTCGAGGCGAAGCCGAATGCCCGATGGTCTCTCGACTTCGTGCACGACCAGTTCGCCAGCGGCCGACGATTCCGCATCCTCAACATCGTCGACGACGTAACGCGCGAATGCCTGGCGGCGATCCCGGACACGTCGATCTCCGGCAAGCGGGTGGCGCGCGAGCTGTCCGCGCTGATCGAAAGGCGCGGCAAGCCCGGCATGATCGTTTCCGACAATGGGACGGAGTTCACCTCGAACGCCGTCCTGCCCTGGTCGGAGGAGAACAAGGTGGAGTGGCATTTCATCATGCCGGGCAGCCGATGCAGAACGGCTTCTGTGAGAGCTTCAACGGCCGCATGCGGGACGAGCTGCTCAACGAGACGCTGTTCTTCGGGCTCGACCACGCGAGAGAGAAGATCCGCTCTTGGATTCACGATTATAACCACCGGCGCCCGCACTCTTCCCTCGGCTATGCGACGCCGGCGGACTATGCGGCCGCGCTCACCGCAACAGGCGATCGGCTGCGCAACCCGGACCAGCTCCGCCGATCGCCTGTTGCTCACCCTACGCCCGCGGGCGTATCTACCGCCGGGACTCAACTCGCCGCTGGATGAAACTTCGGGGGCACGTCAGCCTTGTTCGCCTTGAAGCAGGGGATATTCGCGCCGACGACGCAGGCGAGCGTCCGGCCGCCCGAGCAGCGGTAATAGGCGGCGCCGATAGCGCCCGAGAGGCCGAAAGCGCGGCGGATCGCCGGCGCGAGCGTCGCCGGCGCCGCGCGTGGCGTCGAATTCGCCCCCGCCGCGCAGAGCGGCGCGGCCGCAGCCGGAGCGGCAAAGGCCCCGAGAAGGCCGAAAATCACAGCGGCGCTATGGCGCGAGCGGAACAGGAGAGGCGATGCGGGCATGGGCGTTTCTCCTTCGAAAGGCGGCTTTCCACTCCCTCGGAAAGGAGCGTCGGCCGCCGTCCCCGGCTTTTCCGAGGTGACAGGCGGCCCCGCGGTCTCCACATTGGGGGCAAATCGCGAATCGGACAATGATTCGCCTTCCGTTCTCCTGTATCCTGAGCGTCGAAGGAGACCCGCCGCCTTGTCACGTCCTGCGTCGCCGGAAGATTTCACGCCGCTCGAGGGCGGCGTCGCGGCGCGCGCCGCGGCGCTCGTCGGACGCGGGCGCTTTCTGGAGGCGCTCAATCCCGAGCAGCGCGCCGCCGTCGAGACAATCGACGGACCGCTGCTGGTGCTCGCCGGCGCCGGCACCGGCAAGACGCGCGTGCTGACGACGCGCATCGCGCATATTCTCGCCAGCGGGCGGGCGCGGCCATGGGAAATCCTCGCCGTCACCTTCACCAACAAGGCCGCGCGCGAAATGCGCGAGCGCGTCGAGATGCTGGCCGGCCCCGGCGCCGAGGCGCTGCAATGGCTCGGAACCTTTCACGCGATCAGCGCGAAAATCCTGCGCCGCCACGCCGAGCTGGTCGGGCTGAAGTCGAATTTCACCATTCTCGACACCGACGATCAGATCCGCTTGCTGAAGCAGGTGCTGCAGGCCGAGAATATCGACGACAAGCGTTGGCCGCCGCGCGGTCTCGCGCATCAGATCGACGCCTGGAAGAACCGCGGCCTCTCGCCGGAGCAGGTTCCCGCGGGCGAGGCGCAGAGCTATGCGGACGGCAAGGGCAAGAAGCTCTATTCGCTCTATCAGGAGCGCTTGAAGGTTTTGAACGCCGTCGATTTCGGCGATCTCCTGCTCGAGACTTTGCGGCTCTTTCGCGAGAACGCCGATGTGCTCGACGAATATCGGCAGCGTTTCAAATATATTCTCGTCGACGAATATCAGGACACCAACACCGCGCAATATCTCTGGCTGCGCCTCATCGCGCAGGGGCGGCACAATGTCTGCTGCGTCGGCGACGACGATCAGAGCGTCTATGGTTGGCGCGGCGCCGAGGTCGAGAATATTCTGCGCTTCGAGAAGGATTTTCCCGGCGCGAAAATCGTGCGGCTCGAGCGCAATTATCGCTCTACGGGGCATATTCTCGCGGCGGCCTCGCATCTCATCGCGCGCAATGAGGGGCGGCTCGGCAAGACGCTGTTCACCGAAGGCGCCGATGGCGACAAGCCCAGCGTCACCGGCGTGTGGGACAGCGAGGAGGAAGCGCGCGCGATCGGCGAAGATATCGAGCAATTGCAGCGCAAGGGGCATAATCTCGACGAGATCGCCATTCTCGTGCGCGCGTCTTTCCAGATGCGCGAGTTCGAGGAGCGCTTCATCACGCTCGGCCTGCCCTATCGCGTGATCGGCGGCCCGCGCTTCTATGAGCGGCTGGAGATACGCGACGCGCTCGCCTATCTGCGCTGCGTCGCGCAGCCTTTCGACGATCTCGCCTTCGAGCGCATCGTCAACACGCCCAAGCGTGGGCTCGGCGACGCCACGCTGCAGGTGCTGCACGAATATTCGCGCCGCGAGAATGCGCCGCTGATGCAGGCGGCGCGGGTCATCGTCGAGACGGAGGAGCTGAAGCCCAAGCCCCGCGCGACGCTGCGTGCGCTCATCGCGGATTTCGACCGCTGGCGCAATCTCATCGAGACGACGCCGCAGAACGAGCTCGCCGAAATGGTGCTGGACGAGTCCGGCTACACGCAGATGTGGCGCGACGACAAGACGCCGGAAGCCGCCGGCCGGCTCGAGAATTTGAAAGAGCTGGTGCGCGCGATGGAGCAGTTCCCCGATCTCGCGGGCTTCCTCGAGCATGTGTCGCTGGTGATGGAGACCGACGAGGCCGCCGGTCAGCAGCGCGTGTCGATCATGACTCTGCATGGCGCCAAGGGTCTCGAATTCGAGACGGTCTATCTGCCCGGCTGGGAAGAGGGGCTGTTCCCGCATCAGCGCTCGCTGGATGACAGCGGCCGCGCGGGATTGGAGGAGGAGCGCCGCCTCGCCTATGTGGGCATCACGCGCGCGAAGCGGCGGCTGAGGATTTTCTTCGCCACCAATCGACGCATTCACGGACTGTGGCAGACGACGCTGCCCTCGCGCTTCCTCGACGATCTGCCGGCGGACAATGTCGAGGTCACGGAGGCCTCCGGCGGCTCGCAGTACGGCTCCTATGGCGTGTCGCGCTTCGCCAATATGGACAGCTATGGCTCGAGCTATTCGACGCCGGGTTGGAAGCGCGCGCAGATGGCGCGCGAGACCACGGCCCGCCAGACCGGGACGAGCAAGCCCGGGCGCCGCGCGCCGCCGACGATCGAAGGGGAAGTGCTGGCGAAGTCGTCAGCGACCGCGCGCTTTGCGATCGGCGCGCGCGTGTTTCACCAGAAGTTCGGGCCCGGCGCCGTCGTCAATGTCGACGGCAATAAGCTGCAGGTCGATTTCGACAAGGCCGGACGGAAGATGGTGCTCGAGAGCTTCATCGAGCGGGCGTGACGGGCTTCGCCGCTCGACTCACGCCGTTGTCCACAGGCGTCCACAATTTGCCACGCGGGACACGGCTGTATATGATCGCCGCATTGCCTGAACAGAAAGCGGATTGATCATGACCAGTTCAGCCATAGAGCCGCCGCTCGTCGCAACGAGTTCCTGAGATAATCTCGCGCGCATCGAAGCGACGTCTCGCCATGCGGCGAGCGAGGTCGTCTCTCGGGTCTTCGAATTTCAGTCGCCTCATTTCATCTGGCGCGGACGATCCGCTCCGGAGCGTGATCCGGCGCGGCCGGATCGCCGAAGCCATCGAGGTCCAACATGGTGTCGTTCCGAGATAGAGACCGAGATAGAGACAATGTCGTCGAGACCGCGCCTATGCTGCGCCAGCATGGATGGGGCGTCGTGAACACGCAGCCCCATCAAGAACGCCTCGCTGTCGAAAATCTGATGCGTCAGCAATTCCAGGTCTATTGCCCCTTAGCGCTCAAGCGCGTCCGCCATGCGCGTCGCACGCAGGAGGTCTCGCGTCCGCTGTTTCCGGGATATGTTTTCATCGAGATCGCCCCCGATACGCGCTGGGGGCCGGTCTGCTCGACCTATGGCGTGAGAGCTCTGGTGCGCTCCGGCGATCATCCGAGCATTCTTCCGCAAGATTTCGTCGATGATCTCAGAATGAGAGAGATCGACGGCGTCATCGCCAAGCCGACGCGACCTTTCGAGATCGGCCAGCAGGTGCGCATCGCCGGAGGGGCGTTCCGGGACTTCGTCGCGACGGTCATCGACATGGACGAGCGCGACCGCGTCATCGTTCTCATGGAATTGCTCAACCGTCCGGTCAAAGTCAAATTGACGACGGAGCAGGTCGAAGCCTGTTAGCATTTCCAGCCGAAGTGGGCGCCGGTTCGGCGTTGGAAACGCGTCAGAACAAAAGACTTTAGAGCGCGGCGCCAGAGCGAAGGCTCCGCTCGCCATGTCCCCGGGGCTCGGGCGGTCGCCGATCGCGGAGTGCGGACATCCGATCGGTGAGGCGGCGTCGGCGCGCCGCGCGCGCGGCTCACCGCGCTTTCTGCGCGAATCTTGCCGTGGATTTGCGCGCGGCCTCGGCGTGGCCGCGCTCCAGCGCAATGAGCCGATATCCCTCCTCATGGGTCAGCCAGGAGAGATAGGCGACGCCCTTGCTCTCGACGAGCAGCGGATGATCCGAGGCCTCCGCCGTCTGCGCGAGCAGGCGCGGCGCGTCGAAGCTCGCGCCGCCGTCACGCGACGTCTGGCCGAGGATCGTCGTCACCGTTCCGTCGAACTCCTTCCAGGTGCGATAGAGCTTGCCCCCGGAGACGAGCAGCTGCGGGCGCTGTGGGGCGCGTTCCGGATCGCCGAGACGCGCGGGCTCGGAGAAGCTCTTTCCGCCGTCCTCGCTGCGCGCATAGAACAGGCCCTGCCGCGTCTTGCCGCGCGTGAACCAGGCGACATGCCAGCGTCCGGCGGCGTCGATCGCCATGGCTGGGCCCTGATGCGGGCAGCTCGTCGCCCAATCGTCGAGGCTGACGCGCGAGCCGACCAGCGTCCTGCCGTCGGCGGAGAGCTTGGCCGCCATATGGTCGCGGCGATTATTCTCGA
Organism: Methylosinus sp. is20ea; assembly: GCF_059718135.1. Taxonomy (NCBI): domain Bacteria; kingdom Pseudomonadati; phylum Pseudomonadota; class Alphaproteobacteria; order Hyphomicrobiales; family Methylocystaceae; genus Methylosinus; species Methylosinus sp. is20ea. Next base: position 1,974,991 of record NZ_AP046088.1, read on the forward strand.
ACACATGGCGCCACATGAAGACGGGCTGGCCGTCGCGGTCGAGCGCGGCGCCGATGCGGCAGCATTCGCAGGAATGGTCGAGCAATATGCTCTTGCCGGAAAAGCTCTTGCCCGCGTCGTCCGACCAGGCGACGGCGATGCCGCTGCCCTCGAAGCTCTCGCCGGCCGCCTTGGCTCTGGCGGCGTCGCGCTTGTCGAGCCAGGCGGCGTAGACGCGCCCCTCGGGGCCGACGATGAAAGTCTCGAAGCGCTGGCCCTTGTCGTCGACGAGCGGCTGCGGCGCCGAGAAGCTCTTGCCCTCGTCGGTCGAGCGCGTGACATAGACCGTGCCCTCATAGCTCTTCTCGGGCCGCGTCGTGTAGCTGGCCACCAGCGTCCCGTCGGCGAGAGCGACGATCTTGGGCCGCGCCTCGCCATTGTCGTCGAGCGTTCCCGGTGGGGTCGCTATGATGAAGGGCGACGCGAAGCTCTTGCCATTGTCGCTGGACATTGCGCCATAGACCTTGCCGGCGACGGCATAGGTCAGCCAGAGCCGCCCATCGGCGCCGAAGGAGGGCGTCGCGGTGACGGCGCATCGGGGCAGGGGATCGGCGCAGGCGGGCGGCGCTGCGTGACTCGTCTGGCCCATTTGGCCGGCTCTCTCCTCGCGGCCGCCCTTCTCCTGGGCGAGGGCGCCCGATGCGGCGAGAAGGGCGATGAATGCGAGCGCGGCGCGAGTCATCATGTCTGCGATCCTTGCGATCAGTGGAAGTTGAACCTCTGCGAGCCCTCGAAAGAGCCGCCGGGCGGCGGCGGAGTCTCGAGGCCGGTGAGGATCTTGCGGACGATCTCCGCATGTTTCGGGCTGCTCGACTGGGCGATCGTCACCTTGTCGACCTTGCCGGCGGCGTCGATGTGGAAACTGGCGGTCGCCGAGCCGGCGCCGGCCGGACTCGTCGTCGGCGTGCGCTTGGCGATCTCGCTATAGAGCAGGCCGAGAAATTTGCTCTGCGAGAGGCCGGAGGAGGCCGTCGTCGCCGGAGCGGTCGCCGCAGGCGCCGGGACGCCGGCTTTGTCGGCCTCGGTCGCGAAAGCGCCGGCGGCCGGAAGAGCGAGGAGAAGAACGAGCGTTGCGCGTTTCATCTTGGTGTCCACATGTCCCGTCGCGCGGCGGCGCGAGCGCCGCCGCGCACATACGCCTCAGTGGAAGTTGAATTCCTGCACCGCGGAGAAGGAGCCGCCGGGCGGCGACACTGTGCGGACCGCGGCGAGGATCTGATTGACGACGGGCTCGAGCGCCGGATTCGAGGCGCTCTGCACCTTGTGCGACACCACGCGGCCGCCGGAGCCGACGGTGAAGGCCACATGGATCGAGCCCGTCTGAGAGTCCGACGCCTTCGGCGTGTGGCGCTTGATCTCCGCCGCCAGCAGCTTGACATAGGCCTGTTTCGAGATGGCGGGCTTCGCCTTCTCGGCCTGCTTCTTATCCTTGCTCTTGTCCTTTTCCGCGTCGGCGGCGCCCGCCGTCTTGTGCGGCTTGGCTTTGAGCTTGGCGTCCGTGGCCTTTTGCTCGCTCGGGGCCGGCTCGGCGGCGGCCGGCGTCGCGGCGGGGGCGTCGCCCTCGACCGCGAAAGCAGGGCCGCAGATAAGGCCGGCGATCATTAATAGAGTGGTTCTCTTCATTCGGACGTTCCTCGATCTATTTTGATACGCTCGGTAAAAGTGAAACTCTTTCAGACCGCGAAGCCCCCGCCGAGGCGGTGGAAGCCGTGTAGACCATCATCCCCGCCCGCGCCGCCAGCGCGTGAGCCGCGACAAGCCTCGTTTCCGTATCGTCGGCCGAAGGATCGGGATCGATGCGGGTCAGTGGAAATGGAAGCTCTGAGTTGCGGTGAACGATCCGCCCGGAGGCGGCGGCGCGTGAACCGAGGCCAAAATGCGCCTCGCCAGCGCAGCATGAGCGGGCGACGAGCCGGAAGCGGAAATGCTGGCGATGCCGCCGCCGGCGGTCACATTGAAGGTGCAATGCGCCGTGCCCTCGCCGAGCGCGGAGCTGCCGGGCGTGTGGCTGCGGATCGCCGCCGCGAGAAGCGCCTTATAGGCGCTCTGCGACATTCCATCGCTCTGCGACTGCCCTTCCGGCGCGCCCAGTCGACGCTGGGCGATGGCCTCGCGCTTTTTGTCGCGGTCGACATCCTTCTTCTTCTCGACGACCTTCTTCTTTTTGTCGACCAATTCCTTCTGCTGCGGCAGCGGGGGCGCCTCGGGCGCCATCACTTGCGGCGGTGGAATGGCGAGATCGGGGGTCTCGATCTCTTCCGGCGGCGGCGGCTCTTCCTCCGCGGCGGCCACTTCCTGCGACTCGAAATATTCGCCTTGCGGGATGAGCTCCATGCTGACGGAATCGAGGCTGGCGATCTGGGGGATGGCCATTTTCAGCAGCAGCCATCCGACCGCCGCATGGGCGACGACGACGCCGGCGATGCTCGCCGGTCGCAGCCAGGCCGGCTTGACGGGCGGCGGCGCGCCTATGGGCGTTCCGCTATGCTCGAAGGAGGAGAAGATCGCATCCGTCATTTCGCCACCCCTCCCGCGGGAGCGGCCGACGCAGGCGCCGCAGCGGGCGCCGCCGCAGCGGGTGTGGCCGCGCCTTTCGCGCGCGAGTCGGTGAGGATGGCGATATGGGTGATGCCATTGGTCGCCAATTTGTCCATCACGGCGATCACCTCGCCGTAATTGGCCTCCTTGTCGCCGCGCACATGGACGACGCGGCTCGTGTCGGCGCCCATCATCGCCTTGATCCCGTCGACGAGCGCTTCGGGCGACACTTCATCGGCGCCGAGCGCGACCTTGCCGTCCTTGGAGACGGCGACGACGATCGGCTCCTTGGGATTGAGCGGCTGCGCCGCCTTGGCCTGCGGAAGATTGACCTTCATGCCTTTGGCGAGCAGGGGCGCCGTCACCATGAAGATGATGAGCAGCACCAGCATGACGTCGACGAGCGGCGTCACATTGATGTCGGCGAGCGGCTGATAGAGGCTGTCGCCATTCTTGAAGCGCGTCGGAAGTCCGGCCATCACGCAGCCTCCCGCTTTCTCGTCGCGGACAGATGGCCGCTGGTGATGGCGAGCGCCTTGTCCTCGATATAATGGGCGACCTGCTGGCCGGTGCGCGCAAAGGCGGCGCCGATGCGGTTATAGCCGACCGAGGCGGGAATGGCCGCCGCGAGGCCATAGGCGGTGGCGGCGAGCGCCTCCGCAATGCCCGGCGCGACGACCGCGAGGCTGGTGTCCTGCGATTGGGCGATGCCGGCGAAGCTCGTCATAATGCCCCACACCGTGCCGAACAGGCCGATGAAGGGGGCGACGGAGGAGATGACGGCCAGATTGGGCAGGCCGCCCTCGGCCTTGGTCATCAGCTCGCGGCCGACGCGGCTCATGATCTCGGCGACGCGCTCACGCTTTTCGCCGATCGACTCGCCCGGCAGATCGAAGCCCGCGGCGTGCTCGCCGGCGGCCTCGATCGGCGCGAGCAGACCCGCCGGCCCGCCCGAGCGCGCGGCGCGCGCCGATTTGCCGATGCGCACGACGGCGACGACGCCCTCGACGATCAGCACCCAGGTCCAGACCGACGCCAGCAGCAGGACGGCCATGACCACCTTGCCTACGGGCCCGGCGTTCAGGAACATGGTGACAGGAGAAATTGAGCCGTAATCCATGGGACGCACTCGCGCTTGGGGTTCCCCGATCGCGCGGCGGCCGCCGCGGATCAGCAGTTTGTTGTTGCTTAGGATTTTGTTCGCCCGGCGGCGGCGTCCCGCTCAAAGGGGGGAGGCGCCGTCGAAACTCTTTTGCCCGCTCCCGCGCGCCATCGGCGCGGAATTGGCCTGTCGTCAGGAGAGAGCGCGGCCGGCGGCGGGCGGCGCTCGGGCGCCATTGACCGCTTGCGACAAAGCGAAAGGCGGCGGCGCGGCGGCGAAGGCGCGATAGACGGCGGGCCGCGCGGAGGTCTCGCGGCGCAGGGCGACCGAGATGCGATCGGGAAGCACGGCCGGACCCGAATGCGCGGCGAGGCAGCAGGGGCAGCTCGCGCCTTTCTTGACGGGACTGTCCGGCGTTCCGTCGCGCGTGTCGGAGAGCGTCTCGTGGCACATGCTGCGGGCGGCGATCCGCTCGCCCGCGCGTCCATCGGCGCCCGCGCTCGAAAGCCGGTGCGGCGCGCCGGAAACGAGGAGAGCGAAAACAAGCGCGCAAATGGCGGCGATCGCGCAGATCGCACGCATTTCTCTGCGCTGTCCCCCCGTCTGTGACATAAATGTCTCTTAACGGATTTTTTAACTTCTGACAATCTGCGGGGTCTTGGATTTATTTGGCGGAGCGCGCTAATTCGCAGCTGGTTTATCGATAGAGTTAACGCGCGCGATGGCGGCGATCGGCAAGTTCCTCTTCCTTCTCGCCCTGCTGAGCCACGCGCTGTCGGCGCCTGCCGGCGGCTGGCGAACGCATGCCGCGAGCGGCGAGGCGGCGCGGATCTTCTGCGTCGTCGCCCATGCCGAGGCGAGCGCTTCGACCGGCGTCGGCGATCGCGCCCAGCAGGCCCCCAAGAGCGATCAATCTCACCGTCACGCCGATTGCGCCTTCTGCGCGTTCGGCATGGGCGGACCGCCGCTTCTCGCGCTGGCGGGATGGGTCGCCGCTCTTGCGCTCCGCGCAGAGGACGCCCGCGTCTCCATCGTCTTCGCCGGCGTTCCCTTCTCCCGTGACGACAATAACGCGCCGACGCGCGCGCCGCCCTTCCTCTCCTGACGCGACACCGCCGCGGCGCCGTTTCGCCGCAAGTCGACGCGCGCCCTCCGGAGAGGGCGTCAGGGGAAGGACATCAGACTATGCATCGCCATCATTTGCTGCGCGGCGTTTCCGCCGGCGCTCTCTTCGTCGTCTGCTCCACCGCGATTCTCCCGGCCCGCGCCCAGGAGGCGCTGCCGACGATCGACATCAGTGGCGAAGGACAGCCTGCGCAATCGCGGCGGCCGGCCCCGACCTCCGTCTGGTCGCCGACGCTTCCCGACGGCAAGCCGGCCTTCGTGGAGAAATTCCAGTTGCCGAACACCGTCTCCAGCGTCACCCGCAAGCAGATCGACGAGACGATCAACGTCATCGACACGGAGGACGTGGTCAAATATCTGCCGAGCCTCTTCCTGCGCAAACGCAACAATGGCGACACCCAGGCCGTGCTGCAGACGCGCACCTGGGGCGTCGCATCCAGCGCTCGAAGCCTCGTCTACGCCGACGATCTGCTGCTCACCGCCCTCATCGGCAACGACAACAGCATCGGCGCCCCGCGCTGGGGCCTCGTCGCGCCGGAGGAGATCGAGCGCGTCGACATGCTCTACGGGCCGTTCTCGGCGCAATATCCGGGCAACTCCATGGGCGGCGTGCTGCAGATCACCACCCGCATGCCGGACAAGCTGGAAGTCACCGCCAAGCAGACCCAATCGCTGCAGGACTTCTCGCTCTATGGAACGAGCAGGCTGTTCCACACCGAGGAGACGAGCGCCTCCATCGGCGACAAGATCGGCGACTTCTCGTGGTTCCTCACCGGCAATTACGCCCATGGAACAGCGCAGCCGCTCACTTATGCGACGGCCGCCAACAGCAATCTCTACGGCTATCCGGGCGCCTATTTCGCCAACACCAAATTCGGCGCGCCCGCGACCGTTCTCGGCTCGCTCGGCAATCTCGAGAACGACCAGATCAACGCCAAGCTGAAGCTAGCCTATGATTTCACGCCGACGGTTCGCGCGACCTATACGCTCGGCTTCTGGAGCAATGACGGCGTCTCGATTCCACAGTCCTATATCTCGGGAGGCTCGCAGGCCTTTGGCGCGACGAGCGGGACGGGCTCCATCGGCTCCTCGGCGATGCAGAGCTTCGGCGGCGGCTATTACCGCATCCAGGAGAAGATGCTCACCAATGCGCTGGCGCTGAAATCCAACAGCGGCGGACCCTTCGACTTCGAGGTCTCCGCCTCGCATTTCACCTATCTGCAATCCGATCAGCGCTCGCCCTATACTGCGGCGCCGCTGGGCTATTCCTCCACCGGCAAGGACGTCCGCTATAACGGCACCTATTGGACGCTGCTCGACCTCAAAGGTATTTTGCGGCCGGACGGCGCTCTCACTGGCCACGACATCAGCTTCGGCCTGCATGGCGACCAGTTCCATCTGAACAATCCCACCTGGCTCACCACCAATTGGACGAGCGGCATGGCCTCGTCCTATGGCGTCGTCGCCTCGATCGGCGATGGCACGACGCGCACCCAGGCTCTTTGGGCGCAGGACGCGTGGAAAATCTCGAAGGAGCTCAAATTCACCGTCGGCGGCCGTTGGGAACATTGGGCGGCGACGGATGGCTATAATCAGGCGCTCACCACCAGCGCCATCGCCGCGACGGGCTTCGGCTCGACGGCGAGCGCCGCGAGCATGGCGCCGCTCTATCAGCCCAATCTCTATCACACGCGCTTTTCGCCCAAGGGCTCGCTGCAATGGACGCCGGACGAGGATTGGACGGTCACCGGCTCGATCGGCCTCGCCAATCGCTTCCCGACCGCCAAAGAGCTCTATAATCTGACGACGCTTCCCGGCGCGACGGGAACTGTTGCCAATCCCAATCCCAATCTGCGGCCGGAAGTGGCGCTCAGCAAGGAGCTCTCGGTCGAGCGCAAGATCGGCGCGGACGGCTCGGTGCGCGTCTCTCTGTTCGACGAGGAGGTGCGCGACGCGATCATCTCGCAGAGCACTTTCGTCACCAATCAGACCTTCACGACCTCGCAGACCACCAATGTCGATCGCGTCCGCAACAGCGGGGTCGAGCTCGCCGCGCGCAAGGACAATGTCGGCATCCAGGGCCTCGAGCTCATCGGTAGCGTGACTTATCTCAATGCCCGCGTGATCTCCGACAGCAAATGGGCGCCGTCCGGCGGCGCGAACTATGACAATTGGGCGCTGTCCGTCGCCGGCAAGCGGGTCCCGAACGTGCCCGACTGGCGCGCGACGATGGAGGCGACCTATCGGCCGGACGATCATTGGGCCTTCACCGTCGCGGCGCGCTATCAAGGGCAGATGTGGACGACGCTCGCCAACAACGACATCGCCCATGGCGTCTATGGAAGCTTCGACCGCTTCTTCGTCGTCGACACGAAGATCCATTACAAATGGAACAAGCACGTCAGCTTCGACTTCGGCGTCGACAATATCGGGAACTACAAATATTTCCTGTTCCACCCGTTCCCGCAGCGCACTTTCGTGATCTCGGGCAAATATGAGTTTGGGCGCGACAAGGGCGAGCGCGGCGTCTTCTTCGAAGGCGACGAGCCGCCGTTGTTCGACGTGTCCTTCGTGAAGTAATCGCGAGGGCGAGGCGATCCGCGATTGCGGATCGCCTCGTCGTCTTATCTCTATTCGATGACGCGGCTCGGTGCGCGCATCGTCACCAGCTCTTCGGCGAGCGTCGGATGCAGCGCCATTGTGGCGTCGAAATCCGCCTTGCGCGCGCCGAGCCGCAGCGAAATGGCGAGAAGCTGCGCCATCTCTCCCGCCTCCGGCCCCAGAATATGCACGCCGACGACGAGATCGCTGGCGCCCTCGACCAATATCTTCATGAAGACTTTCTCGGCGCGTTTCGACAGCGTCGCCCGCATCGGCCGGAAGCTCGCCTCGAAGACGAGAATGCGGCCGTATCTCGCATGGGCCTCGGCTTCCGTGAGCCCCACTGTGCCGATCTCCGGCGTGGTGAACACCGCCGTCGGCACCAGATCGTGATCGACGGCGATGTCCTTTCCGCCGAATACCGTATCGGCGAAGGCATGGCCCTCGCGAATGGCGACGGGCGTCAGATTGATGCGGTCGGTCACATCGCCGACGGCGTAGATGGACGGAATGTTCGTGCGCGAATAGGCGTCGACGATGATCGCGCCGCTCTCCTTCATCGCGACGCCCGCCGCCTCGAGCCCGAGGCCCTGCGTCAGCGGCGTGCGGCCCGTCGCCAGCAGCGCGGCGTCGATATCGAGACGCGCGCCATTCTGCAGCGTCGCGACGAGTCCGCTCGCTGTCTTCTCGAGCTTGGTGGGCAGAGCGCCGCGGTGAATCTCTATGCCCGCATTGACGAGGCCCTCGTCGAGCAGGCGGCGCAGATTCTCGTCGAAGCCGCGCAAGGGCAGATCGGCGCGCAGCGACAAATGGACCTTGGAGCCCAATCGCGCGAAGACGCTGGCGAATTCCACAGCGATATAGCCGCCGCCGACGACCAGCAGACTCTTCGGCAGTTCCGGCAGGTCGAAAATCTCATTGGAGGAGATCGCGAGATCGAGGCCCGGAATCTCCGGCCGCAGCACGGGCGCGCCGCCCGTGGCGACGAGTATGTAGCGCGTCGAGACGCGCTTGCCGCCGGCGAAGGACACGTCATTCGGCCCGGCGATGACGCCGCGCTCGCGAATGACCTCGACGCCCGATTTTTCGAGATTTTGCGCATAGAGGCCGGAGAGGCGGGTGATCTCCGCCTCTTTGGCGGCGACCAGCGCTTTCCAGTCGAATTCGATCTCGCCGACGCGCCAGCCGAAGCCGGCGGCGTCCTCGAAATCATCGCGGAAGCGGCTCGCCATCACATAGAGCTTTTTCGGCACGCAGCCGCGGATCACGCAGGTGCCGCCGATGCGGAACTCCTCGCAGATCGCGACTTTCGCGCCATGGCCGGCCGCGATGCGCGCCGCCCGCACGCCGCCCGAGCCGGCGCCGATCACGACGAGATCATAATCATATTGCGTCATTTGGAACCCCGGAGTTTCCGACCCGGGGGCGAAGGCCCGCCCGGGTCCCGCCAGAGTTCTCCCGCTCGAGGGGGCGGCTAGAGCTCGTGGCCCTTCTTGCGCATCTCTTCGCGCACGCGCGACATCATGTCGACGGAAATCTTCTGCGACCACGCCTGCATGGCGACGAACATGTCGCTCATCAGCACGGGCTGCATGCCGACATATTTGCGGCCCGAGGCGCTCTTGAAGAAAGCCGCGACATCCTCGAGCTCCTTTGGCGAGAAGCGCTGCGTATAGAGCTGCGCGGCGCTGTCGATCATCTCCTCGACCTTTTTGTCGAATTCCGGCCGCACGGCGGCGAGGACGAGATTGAGGTCCGGCACCATTTCGGGCCGCGTGCGCGTCACCGAAAGGGCGATCTGCTCGAGATATTGCGGAATGATGAGCCGGAAAGACGAGGCGATGCCGGAATCGACGACGATGGTGCGCGCCAGCGCCAGCTGCGCCGGCGAGGCGGCGGCGGCCAAAGGCGGAACGGAGGCGATGGGCGGCGCCACTGCGGCCGCCGGGGCGGCGCCGGGCCGCTGCTCGCCGGCCGAGGCGGCGGTCGCCAGAATGAGAGCGGCGAGACGGATCGTCGGACGAAAAAACACTTCGGGCTTTCTCCTCGTGAAAGGATTTTTCAGCGCGTCGTCCGGCCGAGCCGGCCATGCGTCTCGACGCCGTCGCGACCCGCGACGACGACGGCCGTGGCCAGGCCGATGAATAATCCGTGCTCGACGACGCCGGGAATGGCGGAGAGACGGTCGGCCAGCGCGTCGGGATCGGAAATCGCGCCGAATGCGCAATCGAGGATCAAATGGCCGCCGTCGGTGACGAAAACATGGCCGTCCGCCTTCAGTCGCGTGCTGATGGTCCCGATAAGGCCGAGGTTTTTTGCCGCACGCTCCACATGCAGCCGCGTCGCCCTGGCGCCGAAGGGGTCGATCTCGACGGGTAGCGGAAAGGCGCCGAGCGTCGCGACTTTTTTCGATTCGTCGGTGATGACGATGAAACGCCTGGACGCCGCAGCGACGATCTTCTCGCGCAATAGCGCGCCGCCGGCGCCCTTTATGAGGCGCAGATCGGCGTCGAACTCATCGGCGCCGTCGACAGTGAGGTCCAGCTCCGGCGCCTCCTCCAGCGTCGCCAGGGGAATGCCCAGCGCCTGCGCCTGCGCGCGCGTGCGCTCGGAGGTCGGCACGCAGAGCACATCGAGCCCCGCCTTCACCTTTGCCCCGAGCAGATCGACGAAATGCGCGGCCGTCGAGCCCGTGCCGAGGCCGAGCCGCATTCCCGGCTCGACCGCCTCGAGGGCCACGGCGGCGGCCTGTCGTTTCAGCTCGTCGGCGGAGGGGGCGGACATGGGCGACGTCCTCGGTCGGTCGAAAGGGGAAAGAGGCGGATAGTCGTTTCGCGGGCCGAAAGCAACGGCGGGGCAGGGGCCGAACGTCGAGAGCGGCGACCACTCTACCCGCCGATCTCCTCCCGCTTGATCTCGAGCTCCAGCCAGCTCTCCTCCGCCGTGGCGAGCTCCGCCTCCAGTTTCGCGAAGAGCTTGCTGGCCTCGGCGAATTTCGCCGGATCGCGCGCATAGAGTCCGGGATCGTCCAAGACCTTTTGCAGCTTCGCCCGCTTGCCGCGTAATTCCTCCATTTTCGCCGGCAGCGTCGTCAGCGCATGTTGCTCGGAGAAGCTGAGCCGCGGCTTGGCGGCGGTTTTCGGCCGCGGCGCCGCAGCGGCTTTCGTCTTCTCCTCGCGCGGCGCGGCGGCGGCGCCTCTCGCCTGCACGCCTTCGCCGCGCTGCGTCACCATGTCCGAATAGCCGCCGGCATATTCGATCCAGCGGCCCCCGCCATCGCACATCAGGACCGAAGTGGCGACGCGATCGAGAAAATCGCGATCGTGGCTCACCACGATCAGCGTGCCGGGATAGTCGGCGAGCATTTCCTCGAGCAGATCGAGCGTCTCGAGATCGAGATCGTTGGTCGGCTCGTCCAGCACCAGAAGATTGGAGGGCTGCGCCAGCGCGCGGGCGAGCAGCAGCCGCCCGCGTTCCCCGCCCGAGAGACGGCCGATCGGCGTCCTCGCCTGCTCGGGGCCGAAGAGAAAGTCCCTCATATAGCCGATGACATGCTTGCGCTGGCCGTTGATGTCGACGAAATCGGAGCCGCCGCCGGTCAGCGCGTCCTTCAGCGTCGTCTGCGGATCGAGGCTCGCCCGGCTCTGGTCGAGCGTCGCCATCTCGACGGATGCGCCCAGCCGCACATGGCCGCCGTCGGGCGCCAGCGTCCCCGTCACCAGCTTGACCAGCGTGGTCTTGCCGGCGCCATTCGCGCCCACGATGCCGAGCCGATCGCCGCGCATCACCCGCGTCGAGAAATTGTCGACGATCACGCGCTCGCCGAAGGATTTGGAAATTCCGCGCGCCTCGACGACCAGTGTTCCAGAGGCCTGCGCCTCGGCGACATCGAGCTTGATGTCGCCCACCGGCCCGACGTGCCGGCGCCGCGTCGCGCGCATCTCGTGGAGATCGGACAGCCGCTTCTGGTTGCGCTTGCGCCGGCCGGTCACGCCATAGCGCACCCAATGCTCCTCGGCCACGATCTTGCGGTCGATCTTGTGCTGCTGCTTTTCCTCTTCCTCGAACTCGCGGTCGCGCCAGGCCTCGAAATCCTTGAAGCCGCGCGATAAATACCGCGTCCGCCCGCGATCGAGCCAGACTGTGGCGCGGGTCAGATCCTGCAGGAAGCGGCGGTCGTGGCTGATGACGACGATCGCCGAGCGCAGCCCCGCGAGCCGCTCCTCGAGCCAGATGATCGCCGGCAGATCGAGATGGTTGGTCGGCTCGTCGAGCAGCAGCACATCGGGCTCTGGCGCGAGCGCGCGGGCGAGCGCCGCCCGTCTTCCCTCGCCGCCCGAGAGGCTGCGGGGATTTTCCTCCCCCGTGAGGCCGAGCTCGAGCAGCAGCGCCTTGGCGACATGCGGATCGTCGGTCGGGCCGAGGCCGGCGACGACATAGTCGAGCGTCGTCGCAAAGCCGGAGAGATCGGGCTCCTGCGGCAGATAGCGCAGGCTCGCGCCCGGCTGTAGGAAGCGCGTTCCCGAATCCGCCTCCACCTCGCCGGCGGCGATGCGCAGCAGAGTCGATTTGCCCGAGCCGTTGCGGCCGACGAGGCACAGGCGCTCGCCGGGCGAGACGGAGAGATCGGCCGATTCGAACAGCGGCGTGCCGCCGAGCGTCAGGCCGACGTTCTGGAGCGTCAGAAGGGGAGGCGGGGCCATGGGGTCCGATATGTGCGCGCCGGCGACGCGGCCGGCTCGCGGCTCTTTTATCGCACTCGCCCCGGAACGCCACCCCGCCGGGGCCTCATCCGCCCGCTCATCGGCTCTCGGCGAGCGTCGAAGCGGCGCGCAGGAAGCGCGTGGGATCGACCGGCTCGCCGTCCACCCGCACCTCGTAGTGAAGATGCGGCCCGGTGGAGCGGCCGGTCGAGCCGAGGCGGCCGACCGTCTCGCCGGGAGCCACCTCCTGTCCGACGGCTACGGAAATGGCGGAGAGATGCGCATAGCGCGTGGCGAGACCGGAGCCGTGATCGATCTCCACCATCTGCCCATAGCCGCCGCTCGGCCCCGCCGAGACGACGACGCCGCCCGCCGTGGCGCGCACGGGCGAGCCGTAATCATCGCGAAGATCGACGCCCGTATGCAGCGCCGGCCGGCCGAAGAAGGGGTCGGTGCGATAGCCGAAGCTGGAGGTCGTCTCCGGCGCGCCGGCCAGCGGCTTGCGCAAAGGCACGCTCGGCAGCGCGCTGCGCAGGCCCTCGAGCGCGGTGGCGGCGCTCTGCGCGGCGGTGAGTTCGCGCTCGAAAAGAAGGTCGCCGGTCTGGGCGTCCGCCGGCACGAAGGGCCCGCCGGCGAAAGTCTCGGCGCGGGCGCGGCCGCCTTTGGAGAGGTAGCGCTCGACCGGCAGGCCGGCGACGTCGAAGGCGCGTCGCAGCCGCCCCGCCGCCGCCCGAATCGGCTCGACGAGCCGGCCGAGGCGCTGGGTCTGCTCCCGCTCGGCGTGATCGAGCGAGGCTTCCAGATGGTCGAGGCGCGATTGCAGCGGCAGGCTCGCTTCGCCGGATTGCCGGGGCGATTCGTTCTGTGTCAGGCCGGCGGCGCCGCCCCGCTCGGCGGGTCGCGCGGGGCTGTCGTCGTCGCGTCGGAGCCTCAGCTCGAGGCCTTCTGGCTGCGGCTTGTCGAAGCCGGCGAAAGGCTCCGGCCGCTCGTCGGGCGCCGGCGCATAGGCGCTCGCGCCGGCGGGCAATCCGGCTGTGGCGGCCGGCGCGCGGCGTTGCGCGGGAGCGGTCGCGCCCGTGTCCTTGGCGGCGACGCCCTCGACGAGCCGCGCGACCAGCGCCGCGCGCGTCTCCAGCTTGGCCTGGCGGGCGACGAGCGTCTGCACTTTGCTTTCGACGTCGCCCTGATCGAGGAATTGCCGGCTCGTCGCCTGATCGAGCCGCAGCCGCAAAGAGGCGAGGCGATCCTCATAGGCGTAGCGCATCTGCGTCTGGCGATCGACGAGCTCGGCGAGCATATCGTCGCGAAAGGCGAGATAGGCGGCGGCGCAGGGGGCGAGGAGCCCGGCCGCGACGGCGGCGACGCCCACCACGACGAGCGTCGGAGTGGAGAGCTCCACGCGCCGCCGACGCGAGCCGAGCGAGAATTCGACGACGAAGGGAAGCCGCTTTTTTCGCGGTCTGAGATCGTTGGCTTTCGGCATGCGCATTGTTCCAGAGGGCCCCGCGCGCGAGGCCGCGAACGCGCGAGGAGAGGCCGGCTGCGTTCTGTTAGACATTATTAAGGTTAACGATCGGCAAATCTGCCGCGCGGGCCTCAGCGAGGCTGGGCGAAGGATCGTGGTCAGGGCTGCGAATCCAGGTTGACAAACCCTACACAGCCACGTCATGGCCGCGCTCGTCGCGGCCATCCACGCCAGGACATTGCGACACGAGGGGAGAAGAAGCGGCGTTGTTCCGCTCATGTTCTCGGCTTTCCGTGTCGTCGCGGCGTGGATGGCCGCGACGAGCGCGGCCATGACGCTGGAACATGTCTGCTCGTTAACCCGAATTCGGGGCCCAGGGATTGTGGCAGGGCGATCGGGTGAAGGCCAACAATCCTCCCCCTCATGCTGAGGAGGCTCCGCAGGAGCCGTCTCGAAGCACGAGGGGGAGCTCCAGATGGCCGCGCATGAAGGTTTCCTCGTCCTTCGAGACGCCGCTTCGCGGCTCCTCAGGATGAGGAAACCTTCACCCGATCGCCCTGGGGATCGTGGTTTCGAGCCTTGATCGCCGAGGCGAACGCGTGCTATTGGGCGCTTCGCCGCGAGCGAGGCAAGTCCTCGCTTTCGCCTCCGGAGAGGTGGCTGAGTGGTTGAAAGCACCGCACTCGAAATGCGGCATACGGGCAACCGTATCGGGGGTTCAAATCCCTCCCTCTCCGCCACTATTCGACATTTCAGGACTATTTGACGGGCGGCCGGCGCTGGTCCCTCGTGATCGGGCGACGGATCGGCGTGGACACGGCCATCGCCTCGGCGCCCATCCTGCCTCGAATCGACCGCGCGAGGGACGAGTCGGCGACGCGCGAGAAAATCCGAAATCGAATCATGACCCATGCGGAACGAGGGCGGTCGCCGTCGCGAGCGCGATCGTTTTTCTCCCGCTCGCGCGCGGTTCGAGACGTCGCGGGCGCGCTGATTCCACTCGGCGTGTGTTTCGGATTTTTCGACAAAAATAGTCATGTTAGAGAATGGGCGGTCATGGAGGCCGCGCCAGCGAGCGAATTCGTCCTCACCCCACGTCCCTTCCGTCACATCGTTCGAGAGTGAAGGTCGCGCGAAGGGGGCTCGGCCTCTCCGGTCGGAAGAGGAAAGTCCATGTATCGCTCCAAGTATCGCTCCAAGTGTCGCTCGATATATCGCTCGATCGCCGTCGCGCTCTTTTTCTGTCTCTCCTGCGGCGTCGTCCTGGCGCGCGCGCCGCTCGTGCTGCTCACGGATTTCGGGACGGCGGACGGCGCCGTCGCCGCCATGAAGGGCGTCGCCTATTCCATCTCGCAGGATCTCCTGGTCGCCGACCTCTCTCACGAAGATCCGGGGAGCATATTCGCCGGCGCGTTCCGTCTCTATCAAGCCGAGCCCTATTGGCCGAAGGGATCGGTCTTCGTCGCCGTCGTCGATCCCGGGGTCGGAACGGGGCGGCTGGCCATTGCGCTCGAGACGCTGAGCGGCCGCTTTTTTCTCGCGCCCAACAATGGGCTGCTCACTTTCATCGCCGAGCGCGAGGGCGTGAAAGAGGTGCGTGAGATCGACGAGAGCGTGAACCGCAGGCCCGGCTCCGAGGAGTCCCACACTTTCCACGGCCGCGACATTTTCGTTTATGCCGGGGCGCGGCTGGCGGCGGGCGTCCAATCCTTCGAGCAGATCGGGCGCAGGCTGCCGCCCGAAATCCTGGTCACGATTCCCTATCGCGCGGCGGAGCGCAAAGGCGATGTGGTCGCCGGCGTCATTCCCGTGCTCGACTCGCATTTCGGGAACGTCTGGACGAATATTCCGAAATCTCTCTTCGATGAATTGAAGGTCGCGCTCGGCGACAATATTCGCGTGCGAATTCATCATGGCGATCGGCTCGTCGCCGATCTCGTCGCTCCCTATCGGCGCACGTTCGGCGATGTCCCGCAGGGACGGCCGCTCGTCTATGTCGACAGCCTCTTCGATATGGCCGTCGCGCTCAATCTCGCCGATTTCGCCAAGAGCTATGGCGTCGAATCGGGTCCCGACTGGACGATCGATCTCACGCGCGAACGTCCTTGATCGGCCGATGCGCGCGCGGCTTCGCCAATGGGCGATTTTCTGCGTCCTCGCCGCGGCCGGCGTTCCCGCCATGGCGGCGCCGCGGCTCTGCGGGACGGGCGCCGATGCGCGGCCCCGTCCGGCGCCCGAGACGCTCGCGCCGGCGTCAGCCGCGATCGCGGCCGAGCGCCCGCTCCATGGCGTAGACGCGCAGCGCCGAGGAGAGATTGGCGCGGCCGCGCTCTGCGTCTATGCGCGCGACGAGGCCGGCGAGCGAGCAGCCCTGCTCCTCGGCGGCCGCCTTCAGCGCCTCCCAGAAGATGCGCTCGAGCGACACGCTGGTGCTGTGGCCGGCGATGACCAGCGAATGCTTGGCGACCGTCGAGGCCTTGTCGGCCTCCGACGGATCGGATGTCGGAGCCGTCGGCGACGGCGCGCGCGCGCGTCTGCGGTTCATCCGTTCCGCGCTCCCGCGATCGGAAAATGCTCCGTCTTGTCCCAATAGAATGGCCGGACGCAGAGGTCGCGCAAGGCGCGCCAGGAGGCCAGGGCCAGCATCAGGCTCCACAACGGCCAGCGCAGCAGCGTCGGCCAGAGCCACAGAATATCCGCCTCTTCCATGGCGACGAAGCGCGGCCAGGCGCCCGCCGCGACGCCGCTGGAGGCGACGAGACAAAAAAGCCCGCTGGAAAGCCCGTCGCCGAGCGTCGCGGGCGCCAGCAGCGCGCCGAAGGCGGAATCGTAGATCAGAAAGCAAAGGAAGATCGGCGCATGGAGCGGTGCGAGAAAGCCGCCTGCGAAGATCGCCAGAGCCGCCGCTCCGCGCGCCGCGCCGAGATCGGCGAAATAGGCGGAAGGGTCGCGGCAATGGACCAGCGCGGTCTGCATCCAGCCCTTCATCCAGCGGCTGCGCTGCGCCACCAGCGCGGAAAAGCGCGTCGGCGCCTGCTCCTGCGTGCGCGAGGGAAAGGTGCGGATCGCATAGCCGCGGCGCGCCAGCCGCAGGCCGAGATCGGCGTCCTCGGTCACATTATAGGCGTCCCAGGCGCCCACCGCGCGCAGCGCCGACAGGCGAAAATGATTGGAGGAGCCGCCGAGGAAAAAGGGCAGGCCGGCCGCCGCGGCGCCCTTGTTGAACACATCGAACAAGACGGCGTAATCGATGCAGAACATGGCCGTCGCCCAGTTACGCCGATGATTGTGGATGAAGAGGCTCGCCTGCAGGCAGGCGAGCTTTTCGTCGGCGGCGGCGAACAGCGCCGCGGCGTCGCGCAGCTGGTCGCGCTCGGGCAGGTCCTCGGCGTCGAAGACGGCGACCAGCGCGCCGCGCAGAAAGGGCGTCGCCACATTGAGCGCGCGCGGCTTGGTGCGCGGCTCGCCGGGCGGCGCGACGATGATCTCCCATCCCGGCCGCAGACGCGCGGCGCGCAAGGCGGCGGTCGTCGCGGCGTCGTCGCATTCGACGACGAATTTGACGTCGAGCTTGGCGCGCGGATAGTCGATCGCGTCGAGCGCTCCGGTCAATTGCGGGACGACCCCGGCCTCGTCATACAGCGCCACGACGATGGAGTAGAGCGGCAGATCGCGCTCCCCGAGCGCGGGCGCCGCCTCTCCCGCGCGTCCGCGCATCGCGCAGAGATAGAGACGCAGGCCGATATTGGAGAGAAACAGCAGGGCGAGCAGCGTCGAGACGCTCAGCGAGAGCGTCGAGATGGGCGACAGCCAGGCCGCGAGCAGGACGAGATTGCCGAGGACGAAGGCGCTCGGAGCGCCACCGCCGAGCGCCCGCCGCGCCGCGAGCTCCGGCGCGACGCGCTCCACCGAATAGGCGGCGGCCTCGGCCAGCCGGCGCGCGGAGGAGCGGCGCAGCGCCTCCTCGAAGCAGGACGGGGCGGTGATGGCGAACAGCGGCCGCCCGGCGGAAGAGCGCGTCACGCCGAGGAGCCGCGCGATCTCCTCGCCGCGCGGCGCGAACAGCCAGCGCAGACCCCGCGGCTCCTCGGCGAGGCGGGCGTAGCCGCGGGCGACGTCCAGCTCGAGGCTCGCCGAGGGCTCGAGCGCAGGCGGCGCCTCGAGATAGGGGACCCGCAGCTCCGTCGCCAAAATGCGATAGAAGCGCTCCTCGGAGATCATCCCCTCGGCGATCAGCACGGCGTCGGCCCTGGCTCCCTGACGCCGGGCGATGGTCGCGCCATATTGCAGCATGACCAGCGGCGCGCCATGGGCGGCGAGAAAGGCGATCTCGGGCGGAAGCGGCCGGCCGGCGCCGGGCGCGAGCGTCTCCGGCCCCGGGCGGGCGCGCTGGCGGGCGAGCGCGGCCTCGGGCGAGGTCTCGCGCCGGCGCGCGAAGCCGGCGCTGTCGTCGCGATGCGGAACCGGCGGATACGGCGAAACCCTATCGACCGGATTCACGCTCATACGCTAATCTCCGCCACGCGGCTCCCGCCGCGCCGGGCGGCTGCGAGGCCTCGAATGATCTGCGAGAAAAGAACTGTGGCTGAAGCTTGGCGCAGAAGCGAAATTTTGACAAGCTTCTGCTTTGTGCCGTTCGTCTCGGCGCTGTTCGTCTTTACGCCGCTGATTGCGGTCGCGCCGGCGGGCGCGGCGGAAACGGCCGTCGCCGCCGCTCCCTCCTTCTGGGACCCGGCCCGCAAGATGGACAAGCCCGACCTTACCGCGATCAAGCAGATCCGCTTTCTCACCGAGGATGATTACCCGCCCTTCGATTTCGCGCTGCCGGACGGCGCGATCGCCGGCTTCAACGTCGATCTGGCGCGCGCCATTTGCGAGGAGCTGGAGCTTCCCTGCACCATTCAGCGCCGCCGCTGGGACACGCTCGTCGCCGCGCTGGACGAGAACGCCGGCGACGCCGCCATCGCCTCTTTCGCCATCACCGCCGAGGCGCGCAAGAAAGCGGATTTCACCTCGCCCTATTACACGACGCCCGGCCGTTTCGTCGTGCGCAAGGATTCGGTGCTGCCCGGCGCGACGCCGGCCTCGCTCGCCGAGCGCACCATTGCGGTGGCCGCCGACAGCGCGCATGAGGCTTTTCTGCGGAAATTCTTCCCCGCCTCGACCATTGCCACCTATCCCAGCGCACAGCAGGCGCGCACCGCTCTGAGAGAGGGCCGCGCCCATGCGATGTTCGGCGACGCGATCTCGCTCGCCTTCTGGCTCAATGGCGCGGACGCGGCCGATTGCTGCATGTTCAAGGACGGGCCCTATTCCGATCCGACCTTTTTCGGCGACGGCGTCGGCATAGCGGTGAAGAGGAACAATGTCGTTCTGCGCCGCGCTCTCGATTACGCGCTGGCGCGCGTCGCCCAGAAGGGCGTCTATACGGAAATCTATCTGAAATATTTTCCGCTGGGGCCTTATTGAAAAGCCCCCGCTCCGTTACCCGCGTGAGCGGGGAGGGGCGGGGAGCGAAGCCTCATCCTTCCGCGCGGAACTCGCGCGCGAGGGCCTTCTCGATCTCGGGCAGGGGATGGCGCGTCAGATCCTTGTCCATCTCGCCCCTCACCTTGCTCTTGGCCTTGGGCGACAGCTCCTGGCGCAGCTCGCCGAGCACGCGCGGCGGGGCGATGATGACGATCTCGCTCAATTCGCCGGCCTCGGCGGCGACATTGATGCGCTCGGCGATCGTTTTGGCGAAATGCTCCTTCTCCAGCTCGTGCCAATCGGCGTTCTCGACGGCGCTGCGCGGCGCTCCGCTGGTGCCGTAAACGCGGCCCGGCGCATCGCTGCCCTGGTCGCGCGTCGCGGGATTTTCGTCCACCCGCGCCTCGACGACGCGCAGGTCGAGCAGATCGGGATCGCCGTGATTTTGCAGAAACAGGGCCCTGCGGCCGTCGCCGACCAGAACCCAGGCCCCATTGTGAACGGCAATATTGGTCATGTTTTTCGTCTTTCGTTGAAGACCCACAGGACTCCATTTGGGAACGCCGAGGGGCGACGACAACCGCGGTCGATTGCCGCGCTTCAGGCGGGCGGGCGCGCGAAAGACGAGGGCGTAGATTCTAGACATGATTCCTGCTCAATGCCGCGCCGCTCGCGGATTTCTTGATATGTCGCAAGACGAGCTTGCGAAAGCCGCGAACGTCGGGCTTTCGACGGTGAGGGATTTCGAGAAAGGGCGACGCGTTCCGATTGGAAACAATCTAGCGGCAATACGAGCTGCCCTTGAATCTCGAGGCGTTCGGATTGTTGACCGGGACGATAGCGGGACATGGGGGGTCCTTTACGCCGAGCCTCAAACAGGCAAAGCGTAGTGGACAGAATCTCTCGATTCTGGTAAGCAAATATTGCTGAGCGCTCAAATCGGAGCGCTCAGCAAAGCTTCAGATAGAGCGGGCGCTACCCGCCTGAACTCTTCTGACGGCTTGCCACATCGGGATGCTCCTATGTCTCCTTCAGACTGAAGCGCTGAAGGTCGCACGTGTGGGGTTGACGATTAGCCAGAGGGTTGCTCGGCCAAGATTGGCCCTCTGACGGTGGAAAGGTGGAGGTAGCGGGACTTGCACCCGCGGGGCGATGGATGGAAAGCCGAGCCCTGCACTGTGCACCCCCAATCTCATATGAAAGCTCCGCAGCGAAAGCTCGGAGCTTTCATCGTTTATGAGCTAATGACCAGCCCTTCCCTTCGATTGATATGAACCGCCCGTCCCTATTGAGAGTTGTCGAGAGATATTGTTTCGGGTTTTGCGTCCCTATCTCAATTCCCTGCGCTTCTATCGCTGTGAAGAGTTCGGAAAGCACCATCGGTCCTTTTTCTTTGATGATAGTGGCCGCCGCGTCGCCGATAATGTCCTTCTTCGCTCGCTTTTCCTCTAACTCTCTCGCGCCGCCCTCATAATTTCGATACATCGAAATAAACGAACGCAGCCGATCGATTTCGGATTGCAACTCCGTCATAGCAGATACCTTTTTCTCAAGGTCTGCCACGGCGCGCGAGAGCGGGTCGCTCATTTGACGAATCCTTTCCTTATAGTGAGGTAACAGGGCGGTCATTGATCGTCAAGGACCCTGTGTATGGCGGCCATATATTTTCGGAGATTCGGGCCGCCGAGGCGGTAAGCGGCATCGCGACTAGAATATCAAGGAAAATAAGGGATAATCAGGGGATCATCACGGGATATTCCAGACATATATGCATCAGCTAAGGCCCTCATCATATCTGCCTCGAAATGAGGATGGCGAATTCATCGCATAAAATACGTGTGAGCTATCATTGGCATTTCATCAGAATGTCGCGCGATTCCATCGGGCAAAAAACATACATCAAATGAACGCCACGAAATGATATGAGAATCGCACCGAAGCGCGTCTTTGCGCATTGCGATATAAAATATGAAATGCGTTTCCGCAGATTCAGAACTAAAAATCCGTCATTCAAAAGAAGCTATCCAAATGCCTGAAAAATCACGAAGTGCGTTTGCTGCATAATACCGCGTTTCAGCGCTGGAGCAGAGTGGGAAAAGAGCCGACGAGTTCGCCCTTGGCCCGTCCTTCGAGACGCCCGCTGCGCGGGCTCCTTGGACGAGGGGGCCGGGGCGAGGCAGACGGTTCGCGGCCGCCTCGCCACCAATGCGCCGCCTCAGCCTTCCAGCAGACGGCGTGCGATCACCTGCGCCTGAATCTCCGCCGCGCCCTCGAAAATATTGAGGATGCGCGCATCGCAGAGCACGCGGGAGACCGGATATTCCAGCGCGAAGCCATTGCCGCCGTGAATCTGCAGCGCATTGTCCGCCGCCGCCCAGGCGACGCGCGCGCCGAGCAGCTTGGCCATGCCGGCCTCGAGATCGCAGCGCTTGCCCTCGTCCTTCTCGCGGGCGGCGAAATAGGTGATCTGGCGGGCGATGTGAATCTCGATCGCCATTGTGACGATCTTGTCGAAGACGCGTGGGAAAGCGAACAGCGGCTTGCCGAATTGCACGCGCTCCTTGGCGTAGCGCAGGCCGAGATCGAGCGCCGCCTGGGCGACGCCGAGCGCGCGCGCCGCCGTCTGAATGCGGGCGGATTCGAAGGTCTCCATGAGCTGCTTGAAGCCCTTGCCCTCCTCGCCGCCGAGAAGATTCTCGGCCGGCACCTCGAAATTATCGAAGCCGATCTCGAATTCCTTCATGCCGCGATAGCCGAGCACCTCGATCTCGCCGCCGGTCATGCCCTTGGCCGGGAAGGGATTCTCATCCGTGCCGCGCGGCTTCTCGGCCAGCAGCATGGAGAGGCCCTTATAGCCCTTCTCGTTCGGATTGGTGCGGACCAGCAGCGTCATCACATCGGCGCGCACCGGATGGGTGATCCAGGTCTTATTGCCGACGACCTTGTAGACATCGCCTTCGCGCGTCGCGCGGGTGCGCAGATTGGCGAGGTCGGAGCCATTGTTCGGCTCGGTGAAGACGGCGGTGGGGAGGATTTCGCCGGTGGCGATCTTGGGCAGATATTTGTGCTTCTGCTCCTCCGTGCCGCCGACGAGGATCAATTCGCCCGCGATCTCCGAGCGCGTGCCGAGCGAGCCGACGCCGATATAGGCGCGGGACAGCTCCTCGGAGACGACGCACATGGCGATCTTGCCGAGGCCCGAGCCGCCATATTCCTCGGGAATGGTGAGGCCGAAGACGCCCAGCTCCGCGAGGCCAGTGATCACCTCGAGCGGAATATAATCGTTCTTCAAATGCCATTCATGGGCATGGGGCGTCACAGTGTCGGAGGCGAATTTGCGCATCTCGCTGCGGATCGCCTCCAGCGTCTCGTCGAGGCCGGTGGCGCCGATCGTCTCGGCGGCGCCATTATGGTCGATCAGCTCGGCGAGGCGGGCGCGGTTGGGCGCGGTGTTGCCGGAGGCGATCAGCCGGTCGACCTCGGCAATGCGGCGGGCGGCGACCTGCTCCGGCGTAAGGCCGAAATCCGAGAGGCGGACGAATTCGCCCTGGCTCATCGGAATGCCGCCGAAGACCTGCGCCAGATATTCGGCGAAGCCGATGCGGGTGAGGAGATTCTCCACCTCGCCATAGGCGCCCTCGGCCTGGAGCCGATCGGCGTAGGCGAGCAGCTCGCGCAGGCCCTGCACATAGGTGGCGAACCAGGAGAGGCCGTGGGCGGCGTGCTGCTCGGTCTCGATCAGCTCATTGGAGAGCTTGCCGTCCTTGGTGACGCGGGCGCGGACGGCGTCGAGCGCTTGCCCATAGAGCGCCTCCACGGAGGCGAAGGCCGCCTGCGCCTCGGGCAGCCAGGTCGTGGAGGTGGTCTCGGTCGCAGCGCTCATTCTCTCTCGCTCTTTCTAAAGACGGGCCCGGCGGGGCCGGGGGGATGACAGGATTTTTTCTAAATGCCGCCAATTGCGGGAGGACGCAACCGCCGCTCGCGTCGGCGGGGCCGGAGAGGCGGGATTCGCGCTCCCGCGGGACGGGGGTGGGCGGTCAGATCACAGAAGCGCCCAGATCACAGAAAAAGCGAATTTTGCCGCGATAGCATCGGGCGCCGAGCTCGACCATTGCGGAGGCCTCATGTTTCACGATCCCGATTTCACCCCCTTCACGCCGCGCGAGAAGCCGTCCTATCTGGCGGTGTCGCGCAATTACCTCGAGAATTATGCGCCCGAGGCCTATCGGACCGATTTCTTCTCCGCCAATGCGGTTTGGCCGCTCCTCCCGCGCATGCATTATGTCGTCAGTCCCGAGCTGATCGAGGAGCTGCTGGTCACGCGCGCCGACGCTTTTCGCCGCGACGACATCGCCGCCAAGGCGCTGCGCGGGCCGGTCGAGGGCGAGACGCTGTTCTTCTCGGAAGGCGCGGAATGGAAATGGCAGCGGCGCGCCATCTCGCCGGCCTTTCGCTATGACAATATTCTGGCGCTCGTTCCCCATTTCGTCCGCTGCGCGCAGGCGCAGGCGCAGGAATGGCGCCGCCTCGGCGACGGCGCCGAGGTGGAGATCACAGAGGCCATGTCGCGCACGACATTCGCCGTCATCGAGAAGGCCGTGTTCGGCGCCTCGGAGAATTTCGACGGCGAGCGTTTCATCGCGGCGCTGCGGCCGGTGCTCGGCAGCTTCGCCTGGCGAATGCTGGCGGTGATGTTCCACCTGCCGCCGGATTGGACGCCCTATCCGGGCCTGCTCGCCGCCCGCGCCGGCTCGCGTTTCGTGCATGAGGAGACGGTGAAGCTGCTCGCCGAGCGCCGCGCCCGGAAAGAGGAGACGCGCGATATTCTCGGCCTCCTGCTCTCGGCCAAGGACCCGGAGAGCGGGCGCGTCATGACCGACGCCGAGCTCGTCGCCAATCTCCACGGCTTTCTGCTCGCCGGCCACGAGACCTCCGCCGTCGCGCTGGCCTGGACCTTCTGGCTGCTGGCCAAGGATCAGGCGACGCAGGAGCGCGCCCGCGAGGAGGCGGAGCGCGTCGCTGGCGACGGCGAGATCACGCCGGAGACTGTCGAAAATCTCGCCTTCACGCGGCAGGTCCTGCAGGAATCGATGCGCCTCTTCCCGCCTTTCGCGGCGCTCGGCCGCCAGCCGCGCGAGGATACGACGCTCGGCCCCTATCGCGTCGCCGCCAAGGAGCCGATCTATGTGCTGACCTGGTGCCTGCATCGGCACGAGAAGCTCTGGGACGATCCCACCGGCTTCGACCCCGACCGTTTCGCGCCGGAGCAGGTGAAGGCGCGCCATCGCTACGCCTTTCTGCCCTTCGGCGCCGGGCCGCGCATCTGCGTCGGCATGGGCTTCGCGCTGACGGAGATGGCGACCATCGTCGCGACGCTGCTGCGTGAATTTCGCTTCGAGACGGTCCCCGGCCATCGGCTGGAGCTGGCGCCGACCTTCGCGACGCGGCCGAAGGGGCCGCTGCCGCTGCGCGTCACGCGCCTCTCTCGAAAGGCCCCGGTCGCCCGGACGGAGCGTCAGCTCTCGGCATAGGCGGCCTCGATCGCCGCAATGTCGATCTTCGCCATGCCCATCATGGCGCGCATCGCGCGCGCGGCGCCGGCCCTGTCGGCGCTGCTCAGCAGCTCGGGCAGGCGGCGCGGCGTGATCTGCCAGGAGAGGCCGTAGCGATCCTTCAGCCAGCCGCAGCGGCTATATTCGCCGCCCGCGCCGAGCGCCTCCCAATAATGGTCGACCTCGGCCTGATCCGCGCAATCGACAGAGAGCGAGATGGCCTCCGTGAATTGGAAGACCGGGCCGCCGTTCAGCGCCATGAAAGGCAGGCCGGAGAGCTCGAATGTCACGACCATCGCCGAGCCCGGCTCTCCGGGGCCGGCCTCGCTATAGCGAGACACGCCGGTGACGCGCGAATCGGGGAACAGCGAGACATAGAAATTGGCCGCTTCTTCCCCCTCGCGGTCGAACCAGAGGCAGGGCTTGATCTTCGATGCCGTGATCATTGCGCCGCCTCCTCGCGCGCCGTCTCGACGAGCGTCTTGAGATCGGCGAGGCCTCGCTCGAAAGCGCCGCCGACCATTTTTTCCGGCTTCATGACGAGGCTGAACAGCTTGCCGATAAAGGGCTGGCGCCCTTTCATGTCCCAGGTGACGAGCGAGCCGCCGTTCTGCGGCGCAATGGTGAACTCGACGCGATTGCTGCATTTCATCGGCCGATCCATGCGCAAGGCCAGAGCGACCTTGGCAGGCTCGATCGATTCGACGATCTCGATGCGGCCCGAGCCGGAGCCGGCGTCACCCGAAAAATCATCGGCAGCGCCGACGCCGCGCTCCGGCCCGCTGTACACATTGCGCACGCTCGGCTGTTTCGCGAAGGGGTTCCATTCGTTCATCGCGCGCAGATCGTCGACGAGCGGGAAAACGCGCTCCGGCGGCGCCGCGACGAAGATGGAGCGGGCGATGTGGCAGACATCCGGCTGGCGCGCCGCCAGCACGAGAAAGACGGCGATGATGAGGGCGACGCCGGCGCCGATGATTTCCAACATTTCGAACCTCGTGAAGGGGCGGAGCGGCGCCTGCTTTCACGCAGGCGCCGCGCGCCGTCATTGCGGCACGACCACCATCCAGGGAACGCCGAAGCGATCGGTGAGTATGCCGAAGGCGGGTGAGAAGAAGGTCTTGGTCAAACGCATCTGCGTCTCGCCGCCATCGGCGAGCGCCGCGAAGACGCGTTCGGCCTCCTCGAGAGTCTTGGCGCCATAGGAGAGCGAGAAGCCTTTGAAGCCGCTGCTCTCGGCGCCGTCGCCATCCGAGCCGAAGACGATGGAGTCGCCGATCTTCAGCGCCATATGCATCACCTTGGCGTTCCAGCCCGGCGGCATCATGTCCACCGGCGGAGCCAGAGGCGAATCCTTGTAGCGCATCAGCATCTGAATCTGCGCTCCGATCGCTGTCTCATAGAAGGCGGCGGCTTCTTCGGCGCGGCCGTCGAAGACCAGATAGGGTTGAACGGTCATGATATCTCTCCCCTGCGAGCGCCGCGGACGGGCGCCCGTTTCGTGGGGGGAGATCATGTCCGCGCGAAGCGCTTCGTCAACCGTCGTCGATGACATTACTTGGGGTCGACGACATTACTTGGGAACGACGACCATCCACAGCACGCCGAAGCGATCGACCGCCATGCCGAAGCTCACCGCGAAGAAGGTCTCGCCGAGCGGCATGCGCGCTTCGCCGCCATCCGCGAGCGCGCCATAGATGCGCTCGGCCTCGGCCGCGCTCTTGGCCTCTATGGAGACGCCGAAGCCGTTGAAGCCGGGAGAGAGATTGCCACAGCCATCCGACAAGAACACTTCCGAATCGCCGATCTTGATCGAGGAATGCATGATCTTGTGCTCCCAGCCGGGAGCGAGCACGCCCGGCGGCGGCGGCTCGGGGCTTTCGTCGTAGCGCATGAGGAACAGAACCTCGGCGCCGAGCGCTTGCTGGTAGAAGGCGATGGCTTCGTCGGCGCGGCCCGAGAAGAAGAGATAAGGCTTTATCGTCATTGGATGCTCCCTTGCATTAAAAGATGACGGGCGCGTTCAGCCCTGGACGAGATAGTTCTCGAGCTGCTCGAATGTTCCGGCCCAGCCATTGCTCATGGCGTCGAGCGCGCCGGCGAAAGTCGCGATCTCTTCCGGGCTCGCCTCGAAGGGCCGCGCGCGCAGCGTCAGCTCGCTGGCGCCGTCGCTTTCCGTGAATCGATAGGTCGTCTCGACCTTCAGCGGCCAGGTCTCGCTGAGCGGATGCCGTGCGAGCCCGCGATTCTCATCGGCGAAGGAGGCGATGAGCGTGATGCGCGCCGGCGCCTCGATCTCGCGATAGGCGAAGAGGCCCCACATGGCGCCGCCGTCTGGCGTCCGCAGCCCATAGTGATAGGAGCCGCCGGGACGAAAATCCATTTGCGCGGCGATGACCGGAACGCCCTTCGGCCCGAACCATTGCGCCATGCGCTCGGGCTCGGTGAGCGCTTTCCACAGAAGGTCGCGCGGAACGGCGAAGCGCCGCGAGGCGACGAAGACGGGACCTGCCGATTCCTCGACGAAATCGCCGAGACGTTCGAGATTTTCGGAAAGGCCGATCGCGACGCCATATTCGCGTGCGGCGCGATCGCGCTCGACGAGCGTCGGGAAGCGCATACGCCAGTCGATGCGCGTCTTCTCGCCCTCCTGAAAGAAGGAGATCGTCGTTTCTTTCCTCGAAATATCCCCAGCGTCTTCGCCCGGATGGACATAGGCGATGCGTTCCGGCCGCTGTATCTCGCCAAAGACGATCTTGTTCTCGTAATCGCGTCCGTCCGGGCCGTGCATCACGAAGCGCCAGACTCCGCCGGGAGCGAATTCGAAGGCTTGCGTCGTGAGCGAAAAACCCTTCGGCCCGAACCATCGCGCGAGCCGATCGGCCGAGGAGAAGGCGTCGAAGACGAGCGCGCGCGGCGCGTCGAAGAGGCGCGTCCCGGAAATCTCGGGAACATCCGATGGAGCCGAGATACGAACATCGTCGGACATGACGTCTCCTCAATGATCTTTCGCTCCGAGCTCGCGCGCGAGCTCGGCGAGATAATCGAATGCGCCGGTCCAGCCATGCTGGTGCGAAGCTGCAGACTCCGCCGTTGCGAGGCCACTCTGCACGAAGATCATGTCGGTCTTGCCGTTCAGCTCCGTGAGCTCCACCTCGATCGTCGTCAGCGCTTTCGGCTCGAGGTGATTGCGCTCCCATTCATGCGTCAGCACGAGTCGCGCGGGCGTCTCGATCTCGAGATATTCGCCGTGATGGATGAACTCCTCGCCCTCGGGCGAGCGCATTCCGGCGCGCCATTTGCCGCCGACGCGCAATTCATTCTCGACGAAGAGCACGCTGAATGTCGCCGGGCAGAGCCAGCGCATCATATGCTGCGGCTCGGTCCAGCATTTGAAGACCAGCGCGCGCGGCGCCTCGAATGTGCGCAGCAGGATGAGCCGATGCGGCGCATCCGCTTCGCCCAGCTCGCGCGCGAGGCCTTCGAGGCATCCGGTCCAGCCCGAACGGAAAGCGAAGGATTTCGGCGCCCATTCCGGCGTCAGATATTGCGTCAACGTCAGCAGGCTTCCGGCGCCGTCGGGGCGAATGTCGATTTCGACGCGCGTGAAAGGGCCTTCGCGCTGAACGCCGAAGGTGAAGACGAGACGCCCCGGGCGCTCGATCTCGATATATTCGCCGAAATGCGTGGCGAGAATTTCGCCGCGCGTCTCGTGAATGGCGAAGCCGCCGCCGACGCGCGCGTCGATCTCGACATGCGCGCATTGTCCAGAGGGCGTGCGAAACAACCAGCTGCCGACGGCTTTAGGGTCGAGCCAGGCGTCGAAGAGGAGCGCCGGCGGAGCCGTGAAGCGGCGCGTGATCACGAGCGGCGGGATGGGTTCGTCAGTTCTTCGGAGCATCGGGGTCGCCCTTTTGCAATTGCGCGAGATAGGCGTCGAGCCGGTCGAAGCTCTCGTCCCAGAAACGCCGATAGGTCTCGAGCCAGTCGGAAACTTCGCGCAGCCGCGCCGCATCCAGCTTGCAGGGACGCGATTGCGCGGCGCGGCCGCGGGTGATGAGGCCGGCATGCTCGAGCACTTTCAGATGCTTCGAGACCGCCGGCTGGCTGATGGAAAAAGGCGCGGCGAGCTCGCCGACCGAGGCTTCGCCCTGCGCGAGCCGTGCGAGGATCGCCCGCCGCGTCGGGTCCGCCAGAGCGGCGAGGGTCGTGCTGAGGGGATCGGACATATTTTACCTGTGAGATATGTAACTAATTAGTTATATAACTGATACCGAATATCGCTGTCAAGCGTCCTGCGCTTCTGTCTCGGTGGTGAAAAACCACGATCTCGCGAAGCGCATGACGGGCGCGAGGGCCGAGCCGGCCTTGCCTCGCATTTTGCGCTCGCCTATAAGCCGCGAGCGGCGCGCTGTGTTTCCGACACCCCTGGAGGCGAAAAGCGCGCATTTCTCATTGAAAAAGGACACCGAAATGGCCGAGATCAAGAAGCTCGCGGCCACGGTGCGCAGCGGGACAGGCAAGGGGGCCGCCCGCAGCGTTCGCCGTGAGGGCCGTATACCAGGAGTCATCTATGGCGGCGGCGAGGCGCCGACGCCGCTGTCGCTCGACAAGAAAGAGCTGACCAAGCTCATCTACGCCGGGCATTTCCTCACGACGATCTTCGAGCTCGACATCGATGGAAAGCCCGAGCGCGTCATTCCGCGCGACTATCAGCTCGATGTCGTCAAGGACTTCCCGCTGCATGTCGACTTCCTGCGGCTGAAGGCGGGCTCGCGCCTGCGCGTCGACGTTCCGGTGCATTTCATCAATCACGAAGCGGCGCCGGGCCTGAAGCGCGGCGGCGCGCTCAACATCGTCTACCATTCGGTGGAGATGTGGGTGCCGGCCGACAATATTCCGGATTCGATCACCGGCGATCTGACCGGGCTCGACTTCAACGACGCGCTGCATATCTCGGCCTTCACTCTGCCGCCGAATTGCAAGCCGACCAATCCGGACAAGAACTTCACCGTCGTCTCGATCGCGCCGCCGGTGGTCTCGGCCGAGGAGACCGCCGCCGCTGCGGCCGCCGCCGCGGCGGCTCCGGCCAAGGGCAAGGGCGCTCCGGCCAAGGCGGCTCCGGCCAAGGCTCCGGCCAAGGCTCCCGAGAAGAAGAAGTAACGAGAGCGGCGGTCGGCGCGCGCTGCGCCGACCGCCCTGCGTCACTGGGAGCCATCGGCCATGCTGCTCTTCGTCGGCCTCGGCAATCCCGGCCGCGAATATGCCGGGAACCGGCACAATATCGGCTTCATGGCGGTCGAGAAGATCGCCGACGCGCATGGCTTTTCCGCGCCGCGCGCGCGATTTTCGGGCCTCGTCCGCGAGGGGACGATCGCCGGCGAGCGCGTGCTCGCGCTGCTGCCGCATACTTACATGAACGAATCGGGCCGCTCGGTCGGCGAGGCGCTGCGCTTTCACAAGATCGCGCTCGGCGATGTCGTCGTCTTTCACGACGAGCTCGATCTTTCGCCCGCCAAATGCCGCGTGAAGATCGGCGGCGGCGCGGCCGGACACAATGGCCTGCGCTCGATCGGCGCGCATATCGGGCAGGATTTCAAGCGCATGCGGCTCGGCATCGGCCATCCGGGCGACAAGGCGCGCGTGCATTCCTATGTGCTGGGCGACTTCGCCAAGAGCGAGGAGCCCTGGGTGCGCGCGCTCTGCGGCGCGCTGGCGGACAATGCCGCGCTGATCGTGAAACGCGACGACGCCGGCCTGCAGAACAAGATTCATCTCGCCCTAGAGGCTGCGGGCTTCGCCGCGCCCAAGCGGGTCGGCGAGGCGTGATCGCGCGCGCCGCCTTTGCGCTCGTGCTTCTCTGCGCGAGCCCGGCCGCAGCACAGGAGAAGCCGGCGCAAGCCTATGGCGAGGATCATCCCGCCTGCCTCGAATGGACCGACGGCTGCCTCGTCTGCGCCCGTCAGGAGGATGGCTCGGCGGCCTGCTCCATGGTCGGCGTGGCCTGCCTTCCCGCCGCCGTCGCCTGCCTCAGAGCCAAGTGAAAGCCCGGAGAGCCGAGTGAAAGTCCGGCAACCAAGTGAGAAAACCCGGCCTCGGCGGCTGAATTTCAGCTGAACGCCGCATTCAAAGCGGGTTCAGCGCGGCGCCGGCATGATGCGCTCGTCGATCGGGGAAACGACCCGGTCCAAGGAGACAGACATCATGAAGACCAACGCCATTCTCGCCATCGCCCTTTTCGCTTCCGCTCCGGCTTTCGCCCAGACCGCGACGGCTCCCGCGGCGAAGCCTCCGGCGGGGCCGGCCGCCGCCGTCACTGCGCCGGTCAAGCCGGTGGTCGCCGTCGCCCAGCCGCTCGACATCAACTCCGCCACGGTGGAGCAGCTCGCCGGCGTCAAGGGTCTGACGCACACTCTGGCCGAGGCGATCGTCAAGGGCCGGCCCTATAAATCCGCGGATGAGCTGGTGAAAAACCGCATTCTGACCGAAGCGCTGTTCACCCAGATCAAGGACGGGCTCACCGTCAAGCACAACTGATGCGAGCATAACGCGTCCTCCCCGGCTCGCGTCCTTTCGAAACGCCCGTCGATCCTCGGCGGGCGTTTTCACCGTTTTGGCAGAAAGTGGGGGAGATCGCCGAAGCTTCGTCTCGCAGCCCCTTTCCGCATCGGCCCTTAATGCGTATATTGTGAACTGCCGTCCCTCGGGGCGGCTATGGCGATAAACGAACTCCGTAATAAACCTATCGGACCCGGGGGCGGTACCCGGCGCCTCCACCAGAGGCCGTCACGCGAGACCTGCATTCGGCAGGGCGGCCTGTGGCGGGGGCGAAATAGGATCGACGAGGGCGTAAAGGGTGCTTTTTCGCTCGGCATGATACCGCCGTTATCGGGTCAAACCTTATAGTTGCCAACGACAACTATGCTCCGGTGGCCGTCGCCGCGTAATGCGGTGCTGGTACTGGGATTCAAGTCCTGAGGGGTTGCACCTTTAGGCGGGGCTCGGAGGCGCCTGGCAACAGAAGCCTCCACTTTCGTCCCGACGGGGCAGAGCGAACAGGGGTTCTCGGCGCGCGTCATGTCCACCGACCTCATCAGATACGATCTTCTCGTCCAGGACGCTCTGCGCAGCGTCATGCGCAAGGTTCTCGCCGATGCGGCGGCCGCCGGCCGTCTGCCGGGCGACCATCATTTCACCATCAGCTTCCGCACCAAAGCGCCGGGGGTCAGAATCTCCAAGCGTCTCGCCGAGCAATGGCCGCAGGAGATGACGATCATCCTGCAGCATCAATATTCCAATCTCCTCGTCGACGAGCGCGGCTTCTCCGTGGGCCTGTCCTTTCGCAGCATTCCCGAGCAGCTCTATGTGCCCTTCGAGGCGGTGACGGTCTTCTCGGACCCTTCCGTCGATTTCGGCCTCAAATGGGAGGTGGACGAGCTCGCCCCCGTCCGCGACGAGGCGCCGACTCAGTTTCCGGCGCGGCCGCAGCAGAGCGGCGAGCCGACCCCCGCGCGACCCGGCCCGCGTTCCGCCCGCAGCGAGAAGCGGCAGGAAACGGCGCCCGCCACGGCGGAGGAGGGCGGCAGCGAGGCCGCCAAGATCGTCTCCATCGACGCTTTCCGCAAGAAGACCTGATTCGCCATGGGCGAGATCGTCAATCTGCGACGCGCCCGCAAGGTCAGGGACAAGCGCGCCAGAGAGGCGGAGGCCGACGCCAATCGCATCGCCTTTGGCCGCGCGAAAGCCGAGCGCGAGCTCGGCGAAGCGAGCGCCCGTCTCGAGCGAGAAAAACTCGACGCGCATCGGCTGGAAAATACGCCGCCCGAATCTCGGCCGAAGTGACGCGAGCCTGAAAGCTCGCGGTCCA
The DNA here is from genome assembly GCF_059718135.1 of Methylosinus sp. is20ea. Taxonomy (NCBI): domain Bacteria; kingdom Pseudomonadati; phylum Pseudomonadota; class Alphaproteobacteria; order Hyphomicrobiales; family Methylocystaceae; genus Methylosinus; species Methylosinus sp. is20ea. The sequence goes on from NZ_AP046088.1 coordinate 2,007,452, forward strand.
CGATCCGCGGCGCGCTTTTGACCGCGAGCCTTCGGGCGCGCCTCCCGTCAGGCGAACAGCCATTGCTTGAGCGAGAAGCCCGAGCTCAGCGCTTTCCGATAATATTCATAGAGCGCCAAATGGCCGGTGGCGGGCTTGGGCAGCTCGTTCTTCTTCAGCTTGCGGAAGAAGGGCCCCACGATATCCTCGAAATTCTGCGTCGTGTAGCGGCCGCCATAGCGGTCCGAGACGCGCTCGGCGACATTGGCGAACAGCAGGATCAGCGCCTTGAACAGAGCAGGATTGGCGATGTTCGCCTCCGCGCCATGATAGCGCAACCCATTGAGGCAGGCCCGTAAATAGGCGTTGAGCACCTGATAGACGTCCTGCGCCGCGGCGTCGACGAATGCGCCGTCGATGGATTTCAGCGCGGCGTTGAAGGTCACGCGCGAGATCTTGCCCTTGCGCCGCTCCGAGGGGCTGAGCAGGCCGGCGAGCACGCTCTTCTCGTCGGTCGAGAACAGGTCGAAGACATTGTGCAGCAGCGCGTCGGCCTCGGTCTCCGATTCGGAGAGGCGGCGAATGTCGAGCAGCAGCTCCGGCGGAACGGGGCGCTGCTTGGTGTTGATGTCCATGAACAGCTGACATTCCTGCGCGCGCGTCAGCCTGTTGTAGACGACGACCGGCACTTTGACGCTCTTGGCCGCCAGATTGAAGCCATAGACGCGATGCTGCCCGTCGATGATGAGGAAGGAGCGCGGGTCCTTGCGGAAGGTCAGCTCGCCGCTCTTGCGGTCGAAATGAAGCTGCGCGCGCGGCTGCGCGGAGAGAATGATCGCGCTCGGCACGCTGCCGAAGCCGCTGTCGACATAATCGGCGATCTCTCTCGCGCGTTTCTTGTCGAGCAGGCGCTGGAACCCGTCTATGGGATTTTCGAGCCGCGCCTCCACCGTGCAGGTGGCGGCGAGCAGATCGCTCGGCAGCACCAGCGTGTAGAAGCGGTGCCGGCCCTGGGTGACGAGCAGGGCGGGGGCCGCGGCGAAGCCCGCCTCGCCCTTCCGTCGCGGAGCATCCGTCTCCTCGGCGCGCTCGTCCGGAAGCGCCGCGTCGAGCACAGGGTCGACCTCGCTCGGCTCGGCCTGATCGGAAGAGGGCGCGTCGATCGGATTTTCCATGTTCTGGTCCTTCGGGAAAACGCGCCGGATAGGCCGGCGAATCGTCGCATTGCACCGAATCGAACACGTAACCGGCCAAATCCTAGCGAGGAGGCGGCAAAGAACAAGGCGAATCGCATTCTACCCGACAAAAAAACCGGCCCCTTTCGGAGCCGGTTTGATTTGTCTCGATTTGCGGGCCGCTCAATATTTGGCGAGCACGGGCTGCAGCAGGCCGCCGCCGAAGCGATAGGTGATGCCGGCCGAGATCACGATGGGATTGATCGGCAGCGACACTTTGACCGGGACGAAGATCGGTCCGAGCGCCGGCGCCCCCGGCACGAAAGCGACGGCCGTCGAGTGAACCATCGGATGCAGTCCGATATATTTGAAGTCGACGTTCACGCCCCAATGTTCGGTGAACATATAGTCGAAGCCGGCTTGCCCGACCACGCCCCAAGAGGGCGCGACAGTCGCCCATTGGAAGGTGGCGAGCGCTCCGGGCAGGCCGAGACCGGCCAGCGTCGAGCCCGGCGCGAAGGCGATGCCCCAGACGTCGTTGTTGACGCGCGTGCCCCAGAATGTCGTGAAATTCGCGCCAACGCCGAGATAGGGCTGGAACTGGCCGAAATTGGTGAAGTGATACTGCGCCATGATGGACGGCGGGAACAGCCAGGCGCGGGCGAAGTCGCTGGCGATCGTGCCGGTGCCCTGGATGTGATGCGGCGCCATGCAGCAGATCGCCTCGATCGCCCAATTTTTGGTGAGGTAATAGGCCACATCGAGCATGGGGATGATCGATGTCGAGGTGTTGGTGCTCGCGCCCGCGATGACGCCATTGGCGCCGGTGAGGCCCGAGAGACGGCCGATGGAGCCGAGGGCGGGATGGGCGATGCCCTGATCATAGACCGTGCCATGGCCATCGAGCGGAACGACGCCCGCGACCTTCAGGCGAACCTGGAAGGGCTGATAGCTGTCGACGAAGGCCGGCGGCGGCGCGTCCTTCTGCGACGGCAGACCGGCGCCCGAATAGGAGACGAGGCCGGGCGCGAAGGGATCGAAGTGCCAGTTGAGGCCGACGCGCACATTGTGGAAGCGGGTCGGCGAATTCTGCGTCGCGGCGAAGACGGGAGTCGTCGTGCCGATGATCGCCGCCGTGCCGCCGTTCAGCGCGACAGAATTGGCGTTGGTCGAGCCGAGATCGACATAGAGATATTCGGCCTTGATCGACCAGGCCGGGAATTGCGAGGGCGACCATTCGACGCCGCCGCCCGCCGTCCAGCCGGTGCGCGTGTCGTCGGAATAGCCATGGCCGACGGCGGCCCCGGCGAAGCCGGCGCCTACGGCGGCGAAATTATCCGCGAAGCCGACATTGTGGATCACCTGGCCATAGGCGAAGCCGCCCGTGCCATAGATCAGCAGATTGGGTATGGACGGCAGAGTGAAGCCGACGCGGGCGCGGACAGTGCCGAACCAGTCGACGGCTTTCGTCGAATCGGCGGTCTGCAGATGCGCGCCGGTGGCGTCGAAGACGCCGATCGCCGATTTCGCCTTGCTCTCCACGTCCGTGGCCTGAATGTCGGCCTCGAGGCCGAGAACGAGCCAGGGCGAGATCTGATAATTATAGCCGACCTGTCCGCCGCCGACGACGCCGTGCAGATCTTGCGAGGCGTTCCAGGCCGAGCCCAGCGGCGTGACCGGCGCCAGCGAGCCGGGCGAAATATAGCCGAGCGATCCCGTCTCCCGGCTGGAGTCGCCGAAGCCATAGCCGATGTTGATGCCGCCATAGAGACCGGTCCAGCTGAAAGCCGGCGGCGGCGGCGGCAGCGGCGCGCCCTTCAGCGAGGGAAGATCGGCCGCCTGAGCCGTAGCGCTCGCTGCGGTCAACACGGATGCGGCGAGCGCGCCGCGCAAAACACTTCTCATCAGGCTCCCCCGTCAATTGCTCTTAGGACCGACGCCAAGCGCGTCCTTGTCCGAGTCGGCGAACAAATTGCGCTGATTTTCGACGGGAGGACTTGACCTAGGTCAAAGACTGCAGCGTCTCACAATTCTTTCTCGCCGGCTGTGACTCTTTGGCAACAGGGCGCCGCTGTTGCCATCGCGCGGCGATCCTATTAATCGGAGGGCGAACCGCCGGATTCTGCGGCCTTTCCGGGCCGAATCGGGAGAATCGCGGCAGATTCGCTCGCCGCCGGCCGCTCAGAAGCTCGGTCGAGACTGCGACGATTTGACAGCCAGAATCAGAAAGCCGAAGTCCGCGGCGAGGCCGCGTCCGGCGGGGGAGACACAATGCTCGAAACGGCCTTGGCGCATGGGCTGAAGCAAGAGGAATATGAGCGCATCCTCGCGCTGATCGGCCGCGCGCCGAGCCTCACCGAGCTCGGCATATTCTCGGCCATGTGGAACGAGCATTGTTCCTACAAGTCTTCGCGCATTCATCTGCGCAAGCTGCCGACCAAGGCGCCCTGGGTCATCAAAGGGCCGGGCGAGAACGCCGGCGTCATCGACATAGGCGGCGGCGACGCCTGCGTGTTCAAGATGGAGAGCCACAACCACCCCTCCTTCATCGAGCCCTATCAAGGCGCGGCGACGGGCGTGGGCGGCATATTGCGTGACGTCTTCACAATGGGCGCGCGGCCGATCGCTTGTCTGAATCTGCTGCGCTTCGGCCAGCCGGCGCATCCCAAGACGCGGCGGCTCGTCGCCGGCGTCGTCGCGGGCGTCGGCGGCTATGGCAATTCCTTCGGCGTGCCGACCGTGGGCGGCTCGACCGAATTCGACGCATCCTATGACGGCAATATTCTCGTCAACGCCATGGCGGTCGGTCTCGCCCGCACGGATTCGATCTTCTATTCGGCGGCGGCGGGCGTCGGCAATCCGATCGTCTATCTCGGCTCCAAGACCGGCCGCGACGGCATTCACGGCGCCAGCATGGCCTCAGCCTCCTTCGAGGCCGACGCCGAGGAGAAGCGTCCGACCGTGCAGGTCGGCGATCCCTTTTCGGAAAAGCTGCTGCTCGAGGCGTGTCTCGAGCTGATGGCCTCGGGCGCCGTCATCGCGATCCAGGACATGGGCGCGGCCGGCCTCACCTCCTCCGCCGTGGAGATGGGCGCCAAAGGCAATCTCGGCATAGAGCTCGATCTCGACGCGCTGCCCTGCCGCGAAACGGGCATGACCGCCTATGAGATGATGCTCTCGGAGAGCCAGGAGCGCATGCTCATGGTGCTGAAGCCCGAGCAGGAGAAAGAGGCCGAGGCCATTTTCGTGAAATGGGGCCTCGATTTCGCCATTATCGGCAAGACCACAGATAATCTGCGCTTCGTCGTCAAGCATAAGGGCGTCGTCGAGGCCGATCTGCCGATCAAGGAGCTCGGCGACGAGGCTCCGCTCTACGATCGCCCCCATGTCCCGACGCCCAAGCCGCCGGTTCTCGATGCGGCTTCGATCGCGCCGGTCGGCTCCAACGCGCAAGCGCTGCTCGCCCTGCTGGCCACGCCGGACCTCTGCTCCAAGCGTTGGGTGTGGGAGCAATATGATCATCTGATCCTCGGCAATACGGTGCGCGCGCCGGGCGGCGACGCCGCCGTCGTGCGCATCCGCGACGGGCGCAAAGGCTTGGTGCTGACCACTGACGTCACGGCGCGCTATTGCGCGGCCGATCCGGCAGAGGGCGGCCGCCAAGCTGTCGCGGAGGCCTGGCGTAATATTTCGGCGCGCGGCGGTCAGCCTCTGGCGCTCACCGACAATCTCAATTTCGGCAATCCCGAAAAGCCCGAGATCATGGGCCAGTTCGTCGGCTGCCTCGAAGGCATTGGCGAGGCGGCGCGGGCGCTCGACTTCCCGATCGTCTCCGGCAATGTCTCGCTCTACAATGAGACGCAGGGTACGGGCATTCTGCCGACCCCGGCGATCGGCGGCGTCGGCGTGATCTCCGATGTGGCGCTCGCCGCGACGATCGCTCTGCCCGGGGGCGGCAAGACGATTCTGCTGGTCGGCGCGACGAGAGGCTGGCTCGGCCAGTCGCTCTATCTGCGGGATCTCGCGGGTCGCCGCGACGGCGCGCCGCCGCCGGTCGATCTTTCGGCCGAGAAGCGCAATGGCGATTTCGTCCGCGCGCTCGTGCTCGAGCAGCGGGCGCTCGCCGCGCATGATCTCTCGGATGGCGGGCTCGCCGTGGCGCTCGCGGAAATGGCGATCGCCGGCGGCGTCGGCGCGACGATCGCGCGCCTGCCCGCGGGGCCCGCCCATGCGGTCCTCTTCGGCGAGGATCAGGCGCGCTTCCTGATCGTGGCCGAGCCCGCGGAGGCGGAGGCGATCGAGAAGGATGCGAAGGCGGCGGGGGTCGAGGTCCTCGCCCTGGGCGTGACCGGCGGAAACGAGTTGCATCTGCCCGGAGAGGCGCCGATATTGCTTTGTGATATGCAACATGCGCAGGAGGCGCCGCTGCCGGCCTATATGGCCGGCAAGGAGGACGCCTTCGCTCGAGGCTTCAGGAGGTCGAAGCGCAATGGCGATGGAAAGAACTGAAATCGAGCGTCTCATCAAGGTGGCCATTCCGGACGCCGTGATCGAGATCACCGCGCTCGCCGACGACGGCGATCATTGGGCCGCCTCGGTGAAGTCGGAGGCGTTCCGCGGCAAGAGCCGCGTGCAGCAGCATCAGATGGTCAACAAGGCATTCGGCGAGCGCCTCGGCGGCGAGCTGCACGCTTTGGCGTTGACGACGATCGCTCTATAAATCGTTTCTGCGCCCGGCGGGGCTCGCCGGGCCGCGTGCAACGGAACCTTGAATTCCGCTAGACGAGGTACTCCCATGTCCGATTCCACCACTGCCGCGATCAAGAACGAGATCGACAGCGCCGATGTCGTGCTGTTCATGAAGGGCACGCCCGCCTCTCCGCAATGCGGCTTCTCCATGCAGGTCTGCCAGATTCTCGGCCACGTCGGCGTTCCCTTCAAGAGCGTCAATGTGCTCGCCGACCCCTTCATTCGGGACGGCATCAAGGCCTATTCGCAATGGCCGACCATTCCCCAGCTCTATGTGAAGGGCGAGTTCGTCGGCGGCTGCGACATCACCCGCGAGATGTTCCAGTCCGGCGAGCTGGTCGCGCTCTTCGACAAGGAAGGCATCGCCCACGCCCAGACGGCCAAGGCCTGACGGGGGGCGCCTCGGTGTTCTCCCTTCTCCCGCTCGCGGGAGAAGGTGGCCCTCGCGTCAGCGAGGGTCGGATGAGGGCTCGTCGAGAATAGTGCGCGGGTCGGATGGACCCTCATCCGACCCGGCTGCGCCGGGCCACCTTCTCCCACGAGTGGGAGAAGGAGAGCGCGCACACGCGCTGTCATCCGCCGATTTTGACGCCTTTGGCCTGCGCCAAAGCGATGACCAGCAGCCCGACATGCTGGCTGTTGACGATCCCGCCGCCGAGGGCCAGCTCCAACGCCGCGCGCCAAGGAATGCGCTCGACGACTATGTCCTCGCCGCTATCGAGATTCAAAGGCGCGCTCTCTTTCGCGCCCTCGCCATAGAGGACATGAATCCAATTGGTGTGGGTCGCCGGATTGGGCGACAGACGCGCCAAATGTCGCAATGATGGCGCGGCGTGTCCGGTTTCTTCCAGCAATTCGCGCGCGCCGGCGGCCACAGGGTCGCTCTCATGTGGGTCCAGCTTGCCGCCCGGCAGCTCCAGCGACGCCGCGCCGACGCCGTGGCGATATTGCCGAACCATCAAAAGACGGTCTTCGTCGTCCAGGGCGACGACATGGACCCAGTCGTCATATTCCAGCACATAATAGGGATCGAGCGAGACGCCGCGCCGCGTCACGCAATGGTCCGCGCGCAGATTGATCCAGCGGTCGCGGAGGAGCGTCCGCGACGAGCGGACCTCCCATGGCCGCACGATGTCGTCGGTCAAGCGATCGCCCTCAAGGCCGTCCTCAAGGCGTCGGCTGCGAGGAGAGCTCCGCCGTGCGCAGGACCAGCGAGCGGCCCTCTTCCGAATCCCAATTGGCCGGGCCCTGCATCAGGCCGATCTGGCAGCCGGAGCCGTCGATGAGAAAGGTCGTCGGCAGGCCCAGCGCCTGACCGCTCTGGCGCAGCTGGAAGAAGATTTCCGCCTTGGGGTCGGCGTAATAGGCGAGATTCTTCGCGCCGATTTCGCCGAGGAAGGCCTTGGGCCGCTCGAGCCTCGAGGTGTCGACATTGATCGTCACCACCTCGAACTTGTCCGAGCCGGCCGCCGCCTGAAGACGGTCGAGCGCAGCCATCTCGCTGCGGCAGGGCACGCACCATGTGGCCCATAGATTGAGCAGCACGGTCTTGCCCTTGAAATCCTCGAGCTTGCGCGGTTGGCCGTCCGGCCCGGTGAAGGTCACCTCCGGCATAGGCTCGGGCGCATTGGCGATGGCCATGGCCGCGACCTCGCCCTTGGCGAGCGCCGACACGCGCTGCGAGGTGTCGCGGGAGGCGGCGCAGGCCTCACTCACCGCGCTCGTCTTGTCGCTACCGCCGCCGTTCACGTATAGAACGCCTGCGATGGCGGCGACGACGAGAGTCGCGCCCGCGATTTTCGGCAGATTGCCTCGGCTGGAGCTTTCCATCTGGTCGGTCATCGATCCTGTTCCGCGAGGAGTTATGACGAGCAAAATATGGGGCGGCCGCTTTCAAAGCGCAACCGACGCGATTCTGGAGGCGATCAATGTCTCCATCGATTTCGACAAGCGCCTCGGTCCACAGGACGTGAGAGGCTCGCTCGCGCATGTCGCCATGCTGGCCGAAACCGGCATAGTCGCGCCCGAGGACGCCGCCGCCATCACACGTGGTCTAGAACAAATCCGCGGCGAAATCGAGGAGGGGCGCTTCATCTTCTCGCGCGCGCTCGAGGACATTCATATGAATGTCGAGTCGCGGCTCGCCGAGCTCATCGGCCCGGCGGCCGGACGGCTGCATACGGCGCGCTCACGCAACGACCAGGTGGCGACCGACTTTCGCCTCTATGTGCGCGACGCGATCGACGACATAGACGCGCAGCTCGCCGATCTCCAGCAGGCCCTCGCCGAGAAGGCGCTGGAGGAGGCCGGCAGCGTGATGCCCGGCTTCACCCATCTGCAATCGGCCCAGCCCGTCACTTTCGGGCATCATTTGCTCGCCTATGTCGAGATGCTGTCGCGCGACCGCGGCCGCTTTGCCGACGCCCGCGCGCGGCTGAACGAATCGCCGCTCGGCGCGGCGGCGCTGGCCGGCACCTCCTTCCCCATCGATCGCGAGAAGACGGCCAAGGCGCTCGGCTTCGCGCGGCCGACGGCGAATTCCTTGGATAGCGTCTCCGATCGCGACTTCGTGCTGGAGACGCTTTCGGCGATGGCGATCGCCGCGACGCATCTCTCGCGTTTCGCGGAGGAGATCGTGCTGTGGACGACCTCGCAATTCGCCTTTGTCGCGCTCTCCGACAAATTCACCACCGGCTCCTCCATCATGCCGCAGAAGCGCAATCCCGACGCGGCCGAGCTGGTGCGCGGCAAGACGGGACGCATCATCGGCGCGCTGCAGGCGATGCTGGTGGTGATGAAGGGCCTGCCGCTCGCCTATTCCAAGGATATGCAGGAGGATAAGGAAGGCACATTCGACGCGCTCGACAGTTTTGCGCTCTGCGTGGCGGCGATGGCCGGCATGATTCGCGACATGAGCGTCGATCGTCCGCGCATGCGCAAGGCTGCCGGCGCCGGCTACGCCACGGCCACCGATCTCGCCGATTGGCTGGTGCGCGCGCTGGGTCTTCCGTTCCGCGAGGCGCATCATGTGACGGGCCGCATCGTCGGAATCGCGGCCGAGCGCAATGTGGGGCTCGAGAAGCTGCCGCTGGAGACGATGCAGGAGGTCGAGCCGCGCATCACCGCGGATGTGTTCAGCGTGCTCGGCGTCGAGAAGTCGGTGAAGAGCCGGGTGAGCTATGGCGGCACGGCGCCGGAGAATGTGCGCAAGCAGGCGCGGCGCTGGCTGAAGCAATTGGCGAAGAAGTAGAAGAGAGCGCAGACTAGTCGGGTGAAGGTTTCCTCATCCTGAGGAGCGGCCGCAGGCCCCGTCTCGAAGGACGGGGAAACCGTCAGCGCGGCCTTCTGGAGCTCGCTTTCGTGCTTCGAGACGGTCGCTTTGCGACCTCCTCGGCATGAGGACGAAGGTGACGCCCCTTCACGATCGTCCCGAATCGTGAGAGCGCGCGGTCTCGTCATCCGCGCGCTTTCGTCTATAGTGCCGGCCCGATCCGGCTCCGATGAGATGAGATTTATGGCTGATCTGTTCCGGCCGCGTTCGGCGGCGACGCTTCTGATCCTCGCGCTCGCGCTCTCCGGTTGCGGGCGGCGCGGCGCGCTCGACTATCCGCCAGAGGTCGCGGCGCGGCCCAAGGCCGTGGTCGTGCAGAAGACGACGCTGACGCCCGTCGGCGGTAAGACGCCGGTCGCCGAGGATGTGAAGGCGGTGGAATATATCCCCGGCACGCCGGGCTATCGGCCGCCGGAGCAATATCCCTTCATCCTCGATCCTCTGCTGGACTGAAACGAGCCACATGCATCACTTCGACTATCGCGCCGGCGCGCTGCACGCCGACGATGTTCCGTTGGCGAAGATCGCCGAGCAGGTCGGAACGCCCTTCTATTGCTATTCGGCGACGACGATCCGCCGGCATTTCCAGGTCTTCTCGGCGGCCTTCGCCGGCCTCGACGCGCTGGTCTGCTATGCGCTGAAGGCCAATTCCAACCAGGCCGTGCTGACGCTGCTGGCCGGCCTCGGCGCCGGAATGGACGTCGTCTCCAGCGGCGAACTGAAGCGCGCCCGCGCCGCCGGCGTTCCGGCGAGCAAGATCACTTTTTCCGGCGTCGGCAAGACGCAGGCCGAGATCGCGCTCGCGATCGACGAGGGCATTTTCTGCTTCAATGTGGAATCCGAGCCCGAGCTCGCCGAGATCTCCCGCATCGCCTCCGCTAGGGACAAGCGCGCGCATATTTCGCTGCGCGTCAATCCGGACGTCGACGCCAAGACCCACGCCAAGATTTCGACCGGCCTCGCCGAGAATAAATTCGGCGTACCGCTGTCGCGCGCGCGCGAAATCTACGCCCATGCGGCGAAGCTGCCCGGCATAGAGGTCACGGGCGTCGATATGCATATCGGCTCGCAGATCACCGATCTTTCGCCCTTCGACGAGGCTTTCTCGCTGCTCGCCGAGCTGGTCGCGGGGCTGCGCGCCGATGGGCACAAAATCTCCCATGTCGATCTCGGCGGCGGGCTCGGCATTCCCTATCACGAGGGCGAGGACCCGGCCTCCTATCACCCGGATCGCTACGCCGAGATCGTGCGCCGGCATATGGCGGGGCTGGGGTGCAAATTGCTGTTCGAGCCGGGGCGGCTCATCGTCGGCAATTCGGGAATATTGGTCACGCGCGTGCTCTATGTGAAGCAGGGCGAGGCCAAGTCTTTCGTCATCGTCGACGCCGGCATGAATGATCTCGTCCGCCCGACGCTCTATGACGCCTGGCATGAGCTGATCCCGGTCGCGCAGGCTGCGCCGACGCATCCGCGCATGATCGCCGATGTCGTCGGGCCGGTCTGCGAGACGGGCGATTATATCGCGCTCGGGCGCTCCATCCCGGAGCCGGCGCAGGGTGATCTATTGGCCATTCTGACGGCCGGCGCCTATGGCGCAGTGCAGGCGGGGACCTACAACAGCCGCCCGCTCGTGCCGGAGGTTCTCGTCGACGGCGCCGAATGGGCCGTGGTGCGCGAACGCCCGAGCGTGGAGCAACTCATCGCGCTGGACGCCGTGCCGGAGTGGCTGCGGAAATAAGGCGTTTCTGGCCGCGGATCAGCGCAGGAACTTCAGCGCCGCGAGCAGGAAGCCGCCGAGCGCCATTTGCGTGACGACGAGCCAGCGGAGAAAATCGACCTTGAGGTTGGCGGAGGAGGTCTCGATCTTGGCCTCGACCTCGCGAATGTCCGATTTTGTCGCAAGAAGGCCGGCGTCGATCTCGCGAAACGCCTCGACGCCGCCGATGGCCTGCTCTTCCGAGAAGCCTCTCTTGCGTAAAACCTGCACGATGGCGAGGGTGTCGATCGTCAGAGCGGTCATGGCCAACAAGATAGCATGTCGGCGGCTCCGTTCAACTTTCCCGCGACGACATTCGTCCTGATTGCGTCGAAGGCTCCTCCCTGGCCCTTCCCTGCTTCGCGCTATCGAATGCACACATCGTCCTCGCCCCCGCGACGTCATGGCCGGGCTTGTCCCGGCCATCCACGCCAACGCGCGCCGAGGCGTCTCGGAAATTTGGCGTGAGGCCGAAGCTCCGGCGGCGCCCGACGTGGGATGAAATCCGTCGATAGCGGGCGCTTTCCTTCGGTTTCTCAGTTGCTTGGCGTGGGTGGCCGGGACAAGCCCGGCCATGACGGCCGCAGTGTCTGTGAATCCGATAGCCCGCTTCGCGGGAGAGGGGCGGCCGGCGTTGTGCAAGCCTTTGTAATAAACGTGTAAGTCGGAGACGCGGCCTTACGCCCGCCCCTCCACGCTCTTCTCGATGATCTGCGCGAGGTCGGTCATGATCGCGTTGAGATCGTAGTTTTTCGGCGTGTAGACCGCCGCCACGCCATTCTCGCGCAGCAGCTTTTCGTCCGCGGGCGGGATGATGCCGCCGACGACGAGCGGCACTTCGCCGAGGCCCTTCTCCTTCATCAGCCGCAGCACTTCATGCGCCAGCGTGACATGCGAGCCGGAGAGGATGGAGAGGCCGACGCAATGCGCGCCTTCCTTCTGCGCCGTCTCGACCAGCTCCGCGGGCGTCGAGCGAATGCCGGCATAGATCACGTCGAAGCCGGCGTCGCGGGCGCGCACGGCGATCTGCTCGGCGCCGTTGGAGTGGCCGTCGAGGCCCGGCTTACCGACCAAAAACTTGGCGCGCTGGCCGATCTTGGTGGAGACGCGCTGCACCTCCTCGCGCACCGCGTCGAGCTGGCCGCCGACCTGCCGCGCCGTGGCTGAGACGCCCGTCGGCGCGCGATATTCGCCGAACACGCCGCGCAGCACCGTGCCCCATTCGCCCGTCGTCACCCCGGCCTTGGCGGCGGCGATCGAGGGCTCGACCATATTGCGGCCTTCCTTCGCCGCGCGGACCAGCTCGTCCAGCGCAGCCTGCGCCGCTTTCGCGTCGCGCTGCGCGCGCCAGGCGTTCAGACGCGCGATCTGCTCGGCCTCGACATGCTCGGGCACGACCATGATCTGATTGTCGCCCGCAGTGAGCGGCGACGGCTCGCCCTCGGTGAATTTATTGACGCCGACGACGATCTGCTCGCCGGCCTCGATCGACTCGAGCCGCGCTGTATTGGATTCGACCAGCTTCGACTTCATATAGCCGAGCTCGACCGCCGCCGCGGCGCCCCCCAGCTCGTCGATCTTCTTCAGCTCGGCGACGGCCTCTTCCTTCAGCGCCGCGACCTTTTTGGCGATCACCGGATTGCCGTCGAAAATATCGCCAAATTCCAGCAGGTCGGTCTCATAGGCCATGATCTGCTGCATGCGCAGCGACCATTGCTGATCGAAGGGCCGCGGCAGGCCGAGCGCCTCGTTCCATGCCGGCAGCTGCACGGCGCGGGCGCGGGCGTTCTTGGACAGAACGACGGCCAGCGACTCGATCAATATGCGATAGACGTTGTTCTCCGGCTGCTGCTCGGTGAGGCCCAGAGAATTCACCTGCACGCCATAGCGGAAGCGGCGGGATTTCTCGTCCTGCACGCCATAGCGGTCGCGCGTGATCTCGTCCCACAGCTCGACGAAAGCGCGCATCTTGCATAGCTCGGTGACGAAGCGCATCCCGGCGTTGACGAAGAAGGAGATGCGTCCGACCACCTCGGAGAAATCGGCGTCCGACAGGCCGGCGGCCTTCACGCCGTCGAGAATGGCGCAAGCCGTGGCGAGCGCATAGGCCAGCTCCTGCGCCGGCGTCGCGCCGGCCTCCTGCAGATGGTAGGAGCAGACATTCATCGGATTGAACTTCGGGCATTCCTTCGTCGTGAAGAGAATGAGGTCCTGCGTCAGCCGCAGCGATTGCGCCGGCGGAAACACATAAGACCCGCGCGAAAGATATTCCTTGATGATGTCGTTCTGCGTCGTGCCCTGCAGTTTTCCACGCGGCGCGCCTTGCTCGTCCGCCGCCGCAATGTAGAGCGCGAACAGCCAGACGGCGGTGGCGTTGATGGTCATCGACGTGTTCATATCCGCGATCGGAATGCCGTCGAAGAGCGTGCGCATGTCGCCGAGATGGGAGACGGGAACACCGACCTTGCCGACCTCGCCGCGCGAGAGGATGTGGTCGCTGTCATAGCCGGTCTGGGTCGGCAGATCGAAGGCGATGGAGAGACCCGTCTGGCCCTTGGCGAGGTTGGAGCGATAGAGAAGATTCGACTCCTTGGCCGTGGAATGGCCGGCATAGGTGCGGAACAGCCAGGGCTTGTCGCGACGGGGTGCGGATTCGGTCATGTGTTCGGTCTCCCTCCGAAGCTTGCGATAACACAAGACGCTGGCGGGACAAAAGCGGGCGCGTGGGGGTTCACGGAACCAGCACGGCGACGCCCAGCGCCGGCGCTGCCTCGGCGAGCCGGCGGTCGAGCGTGCAGAGCTTCGCGCCATGGTCTGCGCAGAGGGCGAGATGCAGTGCGTCGCCGGCGCGCAGGCCGAGGGCGTGCTGGTCGCAGAAATGGGCGGCGGTTCGGAAGTGAAGCGGCGCGATCGGCAGAAGCAGGAAGCTCGCGGACGCGAGCCGCACGAACTCGGCCAGAGCCTCGGCCCGCTGCGGAAGTCCGATCTGGCGGTTGCGCAATTTGATCGAGAGGGCGGAGGAGAATTCCGTCACTACCCAATCGCTGATCGCCAGCTCGCCGGTCTGCTCGCCGAGCCATGAGTGGACGCGATCCGTCTCCGCCTCTCTGGTCAACGCCGCGACGAGCAGCGACGTGTCCAGATAGAGCGTCAATAGCGGTCCTCGTCGCGCATCCGGCGCGTGAACTCTCCGGCGGATTCCGTCGCGGGCGGCATGGCGTCGGTGAGCGCCCGCAAACGGGCCACATCGACGCGCTTTTTCGGCTCGTCGAGCGGCGCGATCTTGGCGACCGCCTTGCCGCGGCGCGTGACGCGAACGGTCTCGCCCCGCGCCGCGCGCTCGACGATCTCGCTCAAATGGGCTTTGGCCTCCGCGACGGTGACGGCGCTCATCTCTTACCTCATGACCAACCAGATGACCAAATTAGCGCAGTTTCTTTCGGAAACCAAGGCCGGCGTCGCCACATGGATTCGACCTCTCGAGGCTCTCGGCCGGCGCTCTGCGGCCTCCGCCCCGCCCGAATATCGCTCTGTTCAGCCGAAAGCCGGCCGTATATGAATGGCCGCCTCGGCCCGCCGCCGGCCAAGAAAGAGAGTTCCCGAGGAGCCCGACGTTGACCGCACTGAAAGACCTCTACGACATCGGCGAGATTCCGCCGCTCGGCCATGTTCCCGCCAAGATGCACGCCTGGGTCGTCCGCAAGGAGCGGCATGGACCGCCCGAGGAGTCGATGCAGCTCGAGGTGGTGCCCACCTGGGAGCTCGACAGCCATGACGTGCTCGTTCTGGTGATGGCGGCGGGCGTCAACTACAATGGCGTCTGGGCCGCGCTCGGCCAGCCGATCTCCGTGCTCGACGTCCACAAGCTCCCCTATCATATCGCCGGCTCCGACGCCGCCGGCATCGTCTGGGCCGTCGGCTCCAAGGTGAAGCGCTGGAAGGTCGGCGACGAGGTCGTCGTCCACTGCAACCAGGACGACGGCGACGACGAGGAGTGCAATGGCGGCGATCCTATGTTCTCCGCCTCGCAGCGCATCTGGGGCTACGAGACGCCGGACGGCTCCTTTGCCCAATTCTGCCGCGTGCAGGACCGCCAGCTCATGGAGCGTCCCAGGCATCTCACCTGGGAAGAGTCGGCCTCCTATACGCTGACGCTGGCCACCGCCTATCGCATGTTGTTCGGCCATGAGCCGCACCGGCTGAAGCCCAGCGACAATGTGCTGATCTGGGGCGCCTCGGGCGGTCTCGGCGTGTTCGGCGTGCAGCTCTGCGCGGCGGCCGGCGCCAACGCCATCGGCGTGATCTCGGACGAGAGCAAGCGCGACTATGTGCTCTCGCTGGGCGCCAAGGGCGTCATCAACCGCAAGGATTTCAAGGGCTGCTGGGGCCAGCTGCCGACCGTCAACACGCCGGAGTTCAACGACTGGTCCAAGGCCGCCCGCAATTTCGGCAAGGCGATCTGGGACATCACCGGCAAGAAGGACGTCGACATCGTCTTCGAGCATCCGGGCGAGCAGACCTTCCCGCTCTCCTGCATGGTGGTGAAGCGCGGCGGCATGGTGGTGTTCTGCGCCGGCACGACGGGCTTCAACCTCACCTTCGACGCCCGCTATGTGTGGATGCGGCAAAAGCGCATTCAGGGCTCGCATTTCGCGCATCTGAAGCAGGCGGCCGCCGCCAATCGCTTCGTCGTGGACCGCCGCGTCGATCCCTGCCTGTCGGAAGTCTTCCCCTGGGCGAAGATCCCGCATGCGCACACGAAGATGTGGAAGAACGAGCACGCCCCCGGCAATATGGCGGTGCTGGTCAACGCCCCGACCACCGGCCTGCGCTCGCTCGAGGATGTGATCGCGGCTGCGGGGAAGAAGTGAGCCTCGTGCGATAACGCATTGTCAAAAAGGCGCTATCGGCTCTATATTAGCTAACATAAAAATTTTTATGTTAGTGAGAGCCGATGGCGGAATGGGGCTTCTACGGAAGGCGCGTCGAGCTCGCCGAGATCGATAAGATCTTGGCGCGCCGACGCTTTTTCTTTTGCGCGATCTCTGGACGGCGGCGGATCGGGAAGACGTCGCTGATTCAGGAGGCGATCCGGCGGCGGGGGCTCGCGGACAAAGCCATCTATGTGCAGGTTCCCGATAGCGACCCGCGCGGCGTTATCCAAGCATTCGAGGATTCGATCGAAGACGTTGGAGCCCCGCAAGACGATGTGCGGCGAGTCTGCAAAGATTTTCAGTCGATTGCCGTCCTGTTGCGTGACTCGTGGGCGTTGGGATGGATAATCGCGCTCGACGAGTTTCAATATTTCAACCGGGCGTCGCTGGTCGAATTCCAGTCATATTTGCAGTCGGAAGTCGACTTCGCCCGTTCGCGTTCAGACATTGGCGGGGGGCTCTTCACACTCGGCTCCATCCATACAGAAATGACGGCAATTCTCGAGGATCGCGCCTCTCCGCTTTTCAACCGTGTCACCGACAGCTTGCACATCGGCCATTGGGATTTCGAAACCCTGTTCGAGATGTTTCGCGCTCATGGGATCGCCGATCCTCGTCATCGCCTGTTTCTGTGGTCGATCTTCGAAGGAGTTCCCAAGTTCTACCGTGACTGTTTCGATCAAGGCGTGCTGAAGCCGATAGCCTCCTATCGATCCGAGACTCTTCGGACCATGTTTTTCGAGGGATCGAGTCCGCTGAGGGATGAAGCCGACAATTGGTTTCTTCGAGAACTGCGCGGGCGATACGACACCGTCCTGACTCTCCTGGCGCGTCTCGGGCCGTTGTCGCATGGCCAGTTGAGGGCGGAATATGACCGCACCGGTCCCGCGCAGGAAAATCAGCTCGCCGGCTATCTGAAGGTGCTCAATGAAAAATACGGGATGGTGGAAAAGCTCCACCCAATCCTCTCGTCCGAAAAGCAGCGAAACGCCCGCTATGTCATAACAGATAACTTTCTGAGCGCATGGCTCGCGGCAATTCAACGCAATGTGCGGCTCGCCCGAATTCGCCCGATCGAGGAGGCCGTCGCCAAAGCCGACGTGTCCCTCCAAACCCACGAGGGTTACTCTTTCGAAAAGCTCGTGCGCCAGATCACCGAGGAATGTTCCCGCAAAGGCGTCGGCGATTTTCCGCTGACAGAACTCGTCGCGGGCTATTGGAACAAGGCCGACGGCAGCGACATCGAAATCGATATGATCGCGCTGGACGAAACCAATCGTCGCATCCGTTTCGGTTCCTGCAAGCGTTCGGCCAGCGCGCATGACTCGCAAGCGCTCGCGACTTTCGAGGAACATGTCGCGCGGTTTCTGGCGACGAAGACCGGCGCACCCTATCGCGACTGGAGAATCGAAAAAGCGGTGTATGCGCCGATTTTCTCGCCCTTCGAGCGAGAGACGTTGGGGCGCGCTGGGATGCTCTGCATCGATATGGCCGATTTCGAGCGGTGGCTCACTTTCTGACTGATCGCAATTCCGTTCGACGCGCATTGACACGGAAGGCACGAGCATGAAAAGCTCACACAAATTGCGTACGACAGCACAGAGGCCAGCACAGCCGATCGGGCGTGACTGCGCTGTCGTATCGTTCGAGCGCGCGCCGATGTGATGCCGGGTCGGAATGGGCGCTTTGAAACGACTTCCCACGCTATGCGCGGAAAGCTGCGAGAATGCTCTCGGCGTCGGGAGGCGATTTCGCATGTTGGAAGCGCGCGAGCTGACCAAGAGATATGACGGCAGGGCCGAGCAGCCGGCCCTCGACCGGCTGAATCTGCATATTCCTGGCGGCGAGGCGTTCTGTCTGCTCGGACCCAATGGCGCCGGCAAGACCACCACCGTCAATCTCTTCCTCAATTTCATCGCGCCGACCTCCGGCCAGGCGCTCGTCGGCGGCGTCGACTCGGCGCGCGAGCCGCTCGAGGCGCGTCGGCGCCTCGCCTATATCCCTGAGACCGTCATGCTCTATGGCGCGCTCAGCGGGCTCGAGAATCTCGAATATTTCACCGAGATTTCCGGCGGCCGGCGCCTCGCGCGCGCGGAATTGCTCGCCCTGCTCGGCGAGGCCGGGCTCGCGGAGGAGGCGGCCCTGAGGCGCGTCTCCGGCTATTCCAAGGGCATGCGGCAGAAGGTCGGCGTCGCCGTCGCGCTGGCGCGGCGCGCGCAGGCGCTGCTGCTCGACGAGCCGACATCGGGCCTCGATCCGCTCGCCGCCAATGAGTTCGCCGCTCTGGTCGAGAAGCTGCGCAAGCAGGGCATGGCCATATTGATGGTCACGCACGACCTCTTCCTCGCCAAGCAATGCGGCACGCGCATCGGCGTGATGCAGGCGGGCCGGCTCGTCTCCGTCTTCGGCGCCGATGATGTCGATCATCTCGGCCTCGAGCGCGCCTATCTCGAGCAGTTCAGAGGAGCGGCCGCATGAGCGAGATCGTCGTCGCGAAAGCGCCCGCGACGCAGGCGCCCGCCGGCCGCTGGCGCGTCGCCCGCGCCGTGGCCCTCAAGGAATGGGCGGAGCTGCGCCGCGACAGCCGCCTCGCCTGGCTGTTCGGCCTCGTCTTTCTGCTGATGCTCGGCGCGCTCGCTTTCGGCGCCGCGCAGCATATGCGGCTGGACCGCGAGCGCGCCGCCGCCGCCGCGACCGACCGCGCGCTGTGGACAGGACAGGGCGCGAAGAACCCGCACGCCGCCGCGCATTTCGGCCAATACGCCTTCAAGCCGCAGAGCCCGCTGGCGCTCGCCGATCCGGGCGTCGACGCCTATGTCGGCGAGGCCGTCTGGCTGGAGGCGCATAAGCAGAATGAGGCGCAATTTCGCTCGGCGCGCGACGCCGGGGTCGGCGCGCGGCTCGGAGGACTCTCCTTCGCCTTCGTGCTGCAGATAATCATGCCGCTTGTCGCCGTGCTGCTCGGCTTCGCGGGCTTCGCGGGCGAACGCGAGCGCGGCACATTGCGCCAGCTGATGAGCCTCGGCGCTTCGCCCGTCGATATTCTCGCCGGCAAGGCGCTCGCCGCGCTCGGCGCTCTGGCGGTGCTGCTCATTCCCGCTTTCTCGCTCGCCATTCTGGCGACGCTCTTTCTCGCCGATCACGATTTCTCCGTCGTCGATCAGCTCCAGCGTCTTCTCGCCTTCTCTTTCGGCTATGGCTTCTATCTTTGTGGCTTCGTTTTTCTCGCGCTCGGCGTGTCGGCTTTCGCCAAATCCACGCGCACGGCCCTCGTCGCTCTGCTGGCCTTCTGGCTCGCCAATTGTTTTCTGGCGCCGCGCGTGATGACCGATGTCGCCAAGCGCGCCGCGCCGCTGCCCACCGCGCTCGAGTTCCGCAACGCCATCGATGCGGACAAGAAGAAGACCTTCGGCCATGACGAATCTCATCCTGCCTTCGTCGCCTTTCGCGACGGCGTGCTGACGCAATATGGCGTCACCCGCATAGAGGATCTGCCGGTCAATTTCCGCGGCCTCGCGCTGCGCAAGGACGACGAGAACGGCTTCGTCATTTTCGACAAGCATTTCGGCGCGCTGCAGGCCGCCTTCGATGCGCAGGACAGGCTGCGCGCCGCGCCGGGATTTCTCTTCCCCATGCTCGCCATGCAGGCTTTCTCGACGAGCTTCGCGGGAACGGACTCCTGGCATCAATATGATTTCGCCACGGCGGCGGAAGCGCATCGACGACGCATTCAGACGGAAGCGAGCGAGGACCTGATCAATAATGCGCGTTACGGCGATGCGGGCTATGTCGCCTCGCCGCAGATGTGGGCCCGCATTCCCTCTTTCGATTATGCCGCGCCGGCCGTCTCCTGGGCCTTCTCCCATGTGCGTGGCGATCTCGTCGCGCTCGCCCTCTGGGCCGTCCTCACCGCGGCGCTCGCCGGCTTCGCGGCCCGGCGCCTCAGACCTCTGTGAGGCCCATCATGACTCTCTCGGCTTCGGCTCTCTCCGCTTTTCTTGCCGCCTGGCGGTTCGAATGGCGCCTTCTGCGGCGTGACGCGGCCGCCTGGGCGGTGCTCGCGGCGATCACGACAATGAGCGCGCTCGCCTTTTTCAACGGCGCCGAGCGCGTCGCGACGCAAAAGGCCGCGATAGAAGACGCGCGGCGCGACGAGACGCAGCGCCTCGACGGGCTGCGCAAGGCGCTGGCGGATCTTACCGCCGGCCGCGTCAAGGGCGAGACGCCGCCCTTTCGCGATCCGCGCAACGCGGTTTTCGTCGGCGGCGGCTCGGCGGCGGCGGTGGCGGCGCTCGAGCCCGCTCCGCTCGCGATCGTGGCCTCGGGTCGGAGCGATCTGTTTCCGGCGGCGCTCAAAGTGACGAGCGGAACCAAGGATTCCTTCCTCTTCGCCGATGAGATCGAGAATCCGGCGCATCTCGCCAGCGGCTCGATCGATCTCTCCTTCGTGCTGGTCTTCGTCTTTCCTCTGGCGATTCTCGCGCTCTGCTTCGATCTTGCGGCCGGCGAGCGCGAGAAGGGCACGCTCGCCCTCACCCTCGCCAGCGCGGAAAGTCCGACCGCCGTTCTGCTCGGCAAGCTCGCGGCGCGGGCGGGCCTGCCGATATTGGCGATGATCGCGGCGACATGCGCCGGCGTCTTCCTGCTGCGCGGCGCCGAGCCGCTCGCGTCCCGCGCCTTTGCGCTGCTGGTCGCGGCGATCTTCGCCTATGGCGCCTTTTGGGCGCTGCTCGCGGCCGTCGTCGACAGCTTCGGGAAAAGCTCCGCCTATAATGCGCTGGCGCTCGTCGCCGTCTGGGCCGGCTTCACCATGATCGCGCCCGCCGCGGTCAACACGCTCGCCGACGCGCTCTATCCAGCGCCCTCGCGCTCGGAGATGACGCTCGCCGCGCGCGCCGCTGCGACCGACGCCGATCGCGAGCGCGACGCCGCTCTCGCCCGCTACGCCGAGGAGCATCCCGAGGCCAAGGCGGCCGAGATGAAGATCGGCGACGCCGAGGAGCGCACCATTCGCCGCCTCGCGGTGCTGGAGACGGCCAATGCGCGCGTCGAGGAGGTGATGGCGCGCCATGAGGCGCAGCTCGCTCGCCAGCGCGCGCTCGCCGATCAACTGTCCTTTCTCTCGCCGGCGCTGCTGATGTATCGCTCCGTCGCCGACATCGCCGGCTCGGGCGACAGCCGCTACGCGGAATTTTCGGCGCGGCTCGACGAATTCCATCGCCAATGGCGCGATTTCTTCTGGTCGCGCGCCCATGCCGGCCAGCCGTTGACGCAGGCCGATTACGCCGCTCTGCCGCGCTTCCCCGCTGCGGCGGCCGAGGCGGGCGTCCCGGCGGGCGTCGCATCCGGGCTCGCGGCCGGCGTCGGCCTGCCGGCGCTGCTGCTCGCCGTCTTCGCCTGGCGTGGGCTTCGTCGCTGCAAGGCGGCGTGATAGGAGTTCCCCACTCCCCGCCAGCGAGGCGTGGGAGCCACCGGCGCTGCGCGAAATCCGAATGGAATGACCGAAAATCCGCATCTGACCTTCGTCCTCGGCGGCGCGCGCTCCGGCAAGAGCGCCTTCGCCGAAGGGCTCGTGACCGCCGAGCCCGGCCCCTGGAGCTACATCGCCACGGCGCAGGCCTTCGACGACGAGATGCGCCGTCGCATCGCCGCGCATAAGGAGCGGCGCGCCGGCGATTGGCGCACGATCGAGGCGCCGCATGGCCTCGCCGAAGCGGCGCGCGAGGCGCCGGCGGAGCTTCCGCTGCTCGTCGACTGTCTCACTCTCTGGCTGAGCAATCGCCTGCTCGCCGAGGCGGATTTGCGCGCCGATCGCGAGGAATTGCTCGCCGCGCTCACGACGCGGCGCGCGCCGACCGTGCTGGTTTCCTCGGAGGTCGGCCTCTCCATCGTGCCGGAGAATGCGCTGGCGCGGCGCTTTCGCGACGCCGCCGGCGAGCTGCATCAGGCAGTCGCCAAGCAGGCCGGGCGCGTCTATCTCGTCGTCGCCGGCTATCCGCTCACGGTGAAGTGACGCGCCGTCACGCGCTCCGCCACCTTCTCCAACATGGCCGGATCATCCATCGCGCGGGCGAGCAGCACCCCGCCCTCCAGCGCGGCGAGGATCGCCTCGGCGCAGGCCGCGTCCGCGCGCAGAGCGACGCGCAGCCAGCGAAGAGTCTCGGCGAAAAAGCGCCGCGCCTCCGCGCCGACCTCGGAGGGCAGGCCGCCCATTTCCGCCGCCAGCATGCCGAAGAGGCACATGCGTTTCTTTTCCGCCACCGTGCGGCGGAACATTTCCGCGAGCAGGCCGATCGCCTCCGCCGGCGCGCGGCTCACGGGATCGCCGAGCTCCTCGAGGCAGAGATCGGCGTAGCGGCGCGCCACCGCCGCGACCAGCGCCGGCTTGGTGGGGAAAAAATAATGGACGCTGGCGCTCTTCACCCCGACATCGGCGGCGATGTCGCGAAAGCTCACGCCATTATAGCCGTAGCGGCACAGACGCTCCTCCGCGCTGTCGAGAATTTTCGCGGCCGTCCCTTCGCCGCGTCGCGCCGTCGTCATTCCGTTCCCGTCCCCTCGGTCCCCGAGGAAGCGCCATTGACAGGCCCTTCGTCAATGGCGCAATGTCGAACCTATCATCTGATAGGTAAGTTCTCATAGCAAGGAGGCAAGGCCATGTACGATATGGAGAATGTGAAGCGGCTGAAGAAGATCGGCGAAGCGGCTCCCTCGGCCTGGGAGGCGTTCAAGCAGTTCGACGCCGCGGCGCTGGCCGATGGCGCGATCCCCAAGAAATACAAGGAGCTGATGGCGCTCGCCGTGGCGCTGACGACGCAATGCCCCTATTGCCTCGAGATCCACCGCAAGCAGGCGCTCGCCGCCGGCGCGACCGAGGTCGAACTCGCCGAGACTGTCTTCATCGCCGCGGCGCTGCGCGCCGGCGCCGCCGTCACCCACGGGACGCATGTGGTCGGAATAGAGTGAGGCTTTCTAGGGCTGTTTTCGCTTGCGTTACTGCGCTGCGAGCCGATCGGATGCGGCGAGTATCTCCGCCAGGGTGAAATCCGTCCGGCCTTCGAAGCTGGCGAAAATCGCCTCGATCCGCGGCAGATCGGCGAGGCTCTCCACGTCGAGCCGCACGTCCGGACGGGCGACCTCCGGCGGGGCCTTCAGGCTCAGCGGCCGATAGATGCGGCCGTTCTCGCGCAGAAAGGCCGGCCCGCGGCGTCTTTGCTCGGGCTCGCCGCAGCGCTTCTCCGCCTCGGTCAGCGCCGCGGCGGTGAAGCCGTCGATCTCCATGCCGCGCGGATAGGCCGGCGCCAGCGTATTGCCGATCCAATCGAGCATTCCGTCGGTCATTTGCAGCAGATCGGCGACCTGGGTGACGAGCGCCGGATCGATCAGCGGATTGCGCGCATCGAGCGAAATTCCGCCCTTGGCGCCCGCCGCCTGCATGGAAGCGAGCTGGCGGCCGATGAGATCATCGCGCGCGCCGGACTGGCATTGGGTTGCGCGCGCGGCGCAAAAGTCGCGGATCGGAGCATCCTCCGCCTCGTCGCTGGTGGTGACGACGATTCCGATGAGCTTTTCCGCATGGGCGAGGCGATCGAGCAAGCGGCCGAGCAGCGGCTCGCCTGCGAGGGGCGCCAGCACGCCGGTCTCGCGGCCGTCCTGCATGGTCGCGGCGGAAATAATGGCGAGGACGTTCATCAGACGCCGCCTTTCTCCAGCGGCCGCCCGCGGCGGCCTTCCGAACGAGGCGAAGCAAGCGATACGCCAGCCAGCGCTCCGTCATGTCGGAAAAGGCCGTATGGGACGCTATGGCTTCCGGCGGCCACGGCCTTCGCAAATCGAAGAGGCGCCGAGAGCGTGAAGGTCAATAGCCCCACGCGCCCTTGACCGAGTTGCAACGAAAGCACATGGGATCCAGATTGACGAGGTGGTTGATGCAGGTCGCAGCGAATGCGTCGTAATTTTTGGAAAAACAGATACAGCTGAAAAATATCACGCCGAGATATGACAAGCCCCCGCCGGAAAAGCCCTCTCTGCGATCTTTGAAGGGGCTCCGCTCCTCGATGAAGCGACCGGCCGGATGCTTCGCGTGCTTCTGAGTCAGTCCCACGGCTCGCAAAACTCTTCTCGCGGCTTGCCGTTCTCCGCCCGACTGGGGATGGCGATGGTCGATCGTCGCCGCTTCCAAAGTCATCACGACACTACATCGCCGGCACACCACCGTCGCCGATTGTACCACCGGAAGGGCGCCGCCGTTTATCTCGTAGAAAATCGCGCGCTGGCCGACCGCATGCATGCCCTGCCAGTCCGCATTGCTCTTGATCGCCCTATAGGTCGTCCTCGCCGTGCAGAGGCCCTCGGTCAATTGCCAAAAAGCGGCGATGTCGGACTGGGTCGCCGTCTCATAGATCTGGTCATAGTCGTCGTACAGCGTGATCGAGGTGAGAGTGCCGCCGAAGGAAGTGGTGTCGATCTTCATGCCGCTCCGCTTTGTCGGAACGAGGCCGTCGAGATCATAAACCGAAGATGTTTTTCTGGCGTCTCTGATTGCGCCATTCACAGTGCTTTCGAGACTCATATCATTTCCTCGGCGCAAGAATTTTCAGATCGAAACATGTCTCATAGTAGCCGCGCGGCGTCGGAGCTCAGTGCTTGGAACGTCTCGCCTCGCCAGTCGAGGGGGAAGAGTTCCTCGTCGAGAAACGCGCGGCCGCCCACAAAACGCGCGAGCATCGGAAAATTTTCGGTAAAATGTCAATGGGGCGGAAGCGCTCGGTTGACCGCGCAGGGACTCCGGCGGTAGCGTCGCAATTATTATGCTGCGATGGCGCGGTCGGCGATCGACGCGGGCGCCGGTCTGAACCCGAAACCCGATTCGATCATTCACGGCCGACTCTCTTTTGAAATTCGTATCTTGGCGAGTAAGGCGCATCATGTCCAATTTCGTCGGCCTCACGCGCTCGGTCCCAGACTCGGTGCTCGATCGCATCAGCCAGGTGACGATCCCCTCGGGCGGGCAACCGGCGACGGTCTCCATCGGCCTTTGGGGGTATTACGATTCCGCCTCGGGCGGGGATTTGACCGTCAGCGTCGTCGCCGGACCAGGACGAGCGACGGCGACGAAAGAAAAGCGCGGATCGATGGTCCGCGTCTATTTGCTGAGCGGCGTCACGGAAGCGAGCGTCATCCAAGCCTTTCTTCCCGACGGCCGGCAATGGACGGAATCGCTCACCGTCGTGCGCGGCGCGGCGGGCGCGGCTCCCAAACGCAATGCGGCGCTATTGAGCTCGACCGATCCGGCGGTTCGAGCGGCCAATGTCTACGCCTGTTCCTCCGCGGCCTTTCATGTTCGAACCGTTCCCGCGCCAGTCAATGGAACGCCGGGATCGACTCGGCGTCGCGGGCTCGTGATCCATGTGACGGCCGGCGAATCCAACGCCGACCGAGTCGTCAGCGGCGTTTGGGGAACCTCGGGCGTCAACGCTCATTTCATCATCGAGCGCAGCGGCGATATAGCGCAATGCATGGCTCTGACCTTGCGCGCGGAGGCGCAGGGCGGCCCCGGCACGGTCGGCGATCCCAACGCCGACTGGTTGAGCGTCGAACTGGTCTGCGGGATGAACAACGCCGGCACGGACGGCTATTTCACTGGCGCGCAAATCCAATCGGCGAGACAGCTCTTTTTCGACCTCTCGGTCAAATACGGCTTCGATCGCAACATCGCTTCGCCGATGGTCGGCGATCAGGCGAATTATGCGGCGATCTCCAAGGAACTCGTCGAGCAATATAGTCTCACGCCGGCGAAGAATTACGCGGAGGCTCAGAAATCGGAAGGGCTCTCCTGTCATCGCTGGCTGAACAAAGGCCATGCCTGTCCGGGGCTGATCGGGCTCAGAATGATGCCTGTGTTCGCCGGTCTCGTGGACAGCGCCGCCGATTTGGAATTCTGATCGGCCGCGCGCCCCGCATCGCGGCGACAGGACGCCGCGGTCGCAGGCGCCTACACCCCCGCCTTCCCCGCGCAAGCCAGCGCGAACGCCCATTCCAGCGCCACTTCCTCGAGCCGCTCGAAACGCCCCGAGGCGCCGGCGTGGCCGGCCTCCATATTCGTGCGCAACAGAACGGGGCCGCCGCCGGTCATGCGCTCGCGCAGGCGCGCGACCCATTTCAGCGGCTCCCAATAGGTCACGCGCGGATCGGTGAGGCCGGCGAGCGCCAATATCGCCGGATAGGTCTGCGCCGCCACATTGTCATAGGGCGAATAGGAGGCGAGCCGGTCATAGGCGCCGACATCGGCGATCGGATTGCCCCATTCCTCCCATTCGGGCGGCGTCAGAGGCAGATCGTCGCGGAGCATCGTGTTCAGCACGTCGACGAAGGGCACGCCGGCGATGATTCCGGAAAAAAGCTCCGGCGCCAGATTGGCGACAGCGCCCATCAACATGCCGCCGGCGCTGGCGCCTTGCGCGATGATCTCGCCTTCCTTCGCATAGCCCGTCGCGACGAGATGGCGCGCCGCGGTGATGAAGTCGGCGAATGTATTGGGCTTCGACTCGAGCTTGCCGTTCTCGTACCAGCTCCAGCCCTTGTCGGTTCCGCCGCGCGTATGGGCGAGCGCATAGACGAAGCCGCGATCGACCAATGACAGCGCATGAGGATCGAAGCTCGCGGATAATGGATGCCCATAGGCGCCATAGCCGTAGAGAAGCGTCGGCGCGCCGGCGCCGGGCGTGAAATCGGCGCGATGCAGAAGAGTGACCGGAACCTGTGCGCCATCCGCCGCCTCGGCGAAGAAGCGCCGCGTCACATAATTTTTCGGATCATGGCCCGAGGGGATTTCCTCGCGCTTCAGCAGCGTGCGGGCGCGCGCGCGCATGTCGTAATCATAGGTCTCCTCCGGAGTCGTCATGGAGGAATAGGTGAAGCGCAGCGTGTCCGTGTCGAATTCGAGGCCGGGGAGCAGATAGAGCGCGTAAGCCTCTTCGTCGAAGGCGATGGCGTGCTCCTCGCCGCTGTCCAGCGCGCGAATGAGAATGCGCGGCAGTCCGTTCTCGCGCTGCACCCAGACGAGATGACGCGCATAGACCGTGCCGATGACGATGAGCCGTCCCGCGACATGCGGAACCACAGGGCGCCAATCGGCGCGCGAGGCGCTGCTCAGAGGCGCGCGAAAAATCGCGAAATCCTCGGCGCTGTCGGCGTTGGAGCGGATGTAGAGATCGTCGCCATGCGGCTCGACGTCATAGCGCAATTTCGGCTCGCGCTTCGCGACGAGGCGGGGCTTCGCGTTGTTGTCGCGCAGGTCGACGAGATGGCATTCGCTGGCGTCATGGCCGCGAATGGAGACGATGGCGAAGCGTCCGCAGCGGCTGCGATCGAGCGAGACGAACCAGGCCGGATCGAGCTCCTCGACGATGAGCGCATCGGTCGCGGGATCGGCGCCGATGTCGTGGCGGAAGACCTGCGCCGTGCGGTGATTGTCGTCGACGCGCACATAATAGAAGCTCTGCGAATCCGCGCTCCAGACGAGCGAGCCGTCGGTATGGGGGACGACGTCCGCGCGGTCCTCGCCGTCGGAAAGAGCGCGTGTGCGGATCGAATAATATTCCGAGCCCTTGTCGTCGACGCTCCAGGCGAGCTGGAGATGGTCGGGCGAATGGTCGATCTCGCCAATGTCGAAGAAATGCGCTTCGCCGGCTTCTTCATCGCCGTCGAACAGGATTTTCTCCTCGCCGCCAGCGCGTTTCGTGCGGCAATAGAGCGCATGTTCGCCGCCCTCGCGATAGCGCTCGAAATAGGCGAAGGCGCCGTCCGGCCACGGCGGCTCGCTGTCGTCTTCCTTCATGCGGCCGCGCAGCTCCGCCTGGAGCGATTTGCGGAGCGTCGAAAGCGGGGCGAGGAGTTTTTCGCAATAGGCGTTCTCGGCCTTCACCAGAGCGGTTATGTCGGCCGGCAGCGTCGCCGGATCGCTCAGCACATCGCGCCAATTCTCCGCCGCGACCCAGCCATAGGGGTCGTCGAGGACGCGGCCGTGGATCACGCGCCGGGTCGGCCGTTTCTCCGCGACGGGGGGCGTCGCGCCCGCGAGGGCGAAGGCGGTTTTGCGGTCGGCGTCGGCCATGGGAAGCTCCTGCTCTGCTCGTTGCGAGCCGGAAGGCTCGCGGTCCCTGGGCGCGCCGGATGCGCGCCTTCCGGCGCGCATCCGGCTGGTGGACAAAATCGAGGCGTTTCGATGTCTCGACTTCCTGCGCCGTGGCTGATAGGCATAGCGCGCGACGCGGGCCCCGGCGAGGGGCCCCGCCGCTCTTGCCTCCGCTTTCGGCCGTCGCGCCGGGAGCGGACAAAAAATGCGCGGGCGCAAACCTGCGCGCGGGTGGAAACATCGGTTGGGGCAATGAGCAACGCGACGCTCGACGGCAAATCCATTTCTTCCGAAGACGCCTATCAGTTAGCGGCGAAGATACTGCAAGCGTCGCGCTTCCCGCTGGTCGCCGGGCTCGGCGCCGATGTCGCCGGGGCGCAGGCGGCGATCCTGCTCGCCGAACGGCTGCGCGGCGCCTTCGACCATCTCGCCTCGCGCGATTCGCTGACCGACCTCGAGGTCGTCCGCTCGGCGGGGATTTTCGTGACGACGCCCAATGAGGCCCGTGTGCGCGCCGATGTCGTGCTGCTGGTCGGCCCCGGGCTTCCGACCTATTGGCCGGGGATTTTCGACCGTCTCGCGCTGGACAAGGACACGGTCCATGGCGGCGAGACCAAGCGCCGCGTGATCTGGATCGGCCCCAAGCGCAACGAGGCCAAGGTCGAGGGCCTCGACATAGAGACGATCCCCGCGACGGAGGCGGAACTTCCCGGCATGCTGGCGGCCCTGCGGGCGCGCGTCGGCGGGCGGCCGGTGGCGCTTTCCGCCGCAGCGACCAAGAAGCTCGACGGCCATGCGGGCGTGCTGAAGGCGGCGCGATTCGGCGTCGCCGTCTGGGCGGCGGCCGGGCTCGATTCGCTGATGGTGGAAATGCTGCAGGGCATGATCACCGAGCTCAACGCCACGACGCGCTTCACCGGCGTGCCGATCGGCGGCCGTTCCGGCGCGACCGGCGTGCTGCAGGCCTCCGCCTGGATGACCGGCTTTCCGCCGCGCACCGGCTTCGGCCGCGGCTATCCCGAGCATGACGTCTGGCGCTTCGAGGCGGGGCGCCTCGTCGACAGCGGCGAGGCCGACGCGGCGCTGTGGATTTCCGCCTATGACGGCGAGGCGCCGCCCTGGGAGAGCGCCGATATTCCGCTGGTGACGCTCGGGCCGGTGGGCGCGGCGACGAAGCGCGGCCTCTATATCGCCGTCGGCAAGCCGGGCGAGACTTACGACGCGGTGGAATTCGCGCAGGAGACCAGCTCCCTGGTGTTGCGGCGGGCGACGGCGCCGGCCGAGCTGCCCACGGTCGCGCAGGCGATCGAGGCCATCAACGCCCGTTTTTCGGAGGATCTGCCGTGCTGATCCGCCTTCGCGGCGGCCATGTCGTCGATCCCGTCAATGGCGTCGACGGCGTCGGCGACCTCTATCTCGAGGATGGGCGCATCGTCGCGCCGCCCAAAGGCCGCTCGCCGGACGCCGACTATGACGTCTCCGGCCATGTGGTGATGGCCGGGGCGATCGACATCCACTCCCATATCGCTGGCGGCAATGTGAATTCGGCGCGGCTGCTGCTGCCCGAGATGCATCGCT
Source organism: Methylosinus sp. is20ea (assembly GCF_059718135.1). NCBI lineage: Bacteria > Pseudomonadati > Pseudomonadota > Alphaproteobacteria > Hyphomicrobiales > Methylocystaceae > Methylosinus > Methylosinus sp. is20ea. The sequence continues at coordinate 2,037,090 of NZ_AP046088.1, forward strand.
CGATCCGCGCGCGCCTCGACGGAACGCCGCTCTCCACGGCCGGATGGTCGACCTTCGAGACCGGCCGCCTCTATGCGCAAATGGGCTTCACCACAGTGGTCGAGCCCGCCGTCGCGCCGCATCACGCGCTGCATGCGCATATGGAGCTCGGCGACGTTCCGATCATCGACAAGGGCGCGCTGACGGTTCTCGGCAATGACGACTTTCTGCTGCGCGCGCTGCGCGCGAACGAGAGCGAGACGGCGATCGCCGACTATGTCGCGCAGACCGTCGAGGCGACGGGCACGCTCGGCCTCAAATGCATCAATCCGGGCGGCGCGGACGCCTTCAAGCAGAATATGCGCTCCTTCGGCCTCGATGAGATCGTGCCCTTCTATGGCGTGACGTCGCGGCAGATTTTCCAGGCGCTGCAGCGGGCGACGCGCCGTGTAGGCATTCCGCATCCGCTGCATCTGCACATGAATAATCTCGGCGTCGCCGGCAATATAGCGACGGCGCTGGAGACGATCGACGCGGCCGACGGCCTGCCGATGCATCTCGCCCATGTGCAATTCTACGCCTATGGCCTCGAGGGCAAGAACGCCTTCTCCTCGGCCGGCGCGCAGCTCGCCGCCAAGATCAACGCCAATAAGAACATCAGCGTCGACGTCGGCCAGGTGATGTTCGGCGACACGGTGACGATCTCCTCCGATGTGCTGCGCCAGTTCAACAGCCTCTCGGGCGCGATCCCGAAGAAGGGCGTCATCTTCGACGGCGACGCCAATGGCGGCGGCGTCGTGCCTTACGCCTATCGCATCTCCAATTACTACAACGCCATACAATGGGCGGCCGGGCTCGAATTGTTCCTGCTGATCGAAGATCCGATGCAGGTCTTCTTCACCACTGACCATCCCAATGGCGGGCCTTTCACTACCTATCCGGAGCTGTTCGCGCTGCTGATGAGCGCGGAGCTGCGCGCGCAATGGATGGAGCGCCTGCCCGCCGACGTGCTGGAGATGACGACTCTCCCATCGATCAAGCGCGAATATTCGCTCTATGAGATCGCGACGATGAGCCGGGCCGGGCCGGCGCGGCTCTATGGTTTCGAGGATCGCGGCCGTCTCGACGAAGGCGCGATCGCCGATGTCGCCGTCTATAAGCAGCAGAAAGACAAGGCCGGCATGTTCCGCAACGCCGCGCTGGTGTTCAAGGACGGCGAGCTGGTGGTGCGCGACGGCGTCGTGACGCGCTACACCAAGGGCAAGACGCTGCGCATTCGCCCCGGCTACGACCGCGCGATCGAGAAGCGCCTCGACGCCTATTACGACGAGCTCTACGGCCTGCCGCGCTCGGCGTTCGACGTCCCCGAGGCGGCGCTCGCCGGCAAAAGCGTCTTCGCGGAGGTCGCATGCCGCAACTGATTCGCCCTATGGAGGACGCGCCATGTTGACCCGTCTCTACGGCGGCCATGTCGTCGACCCCGTCAATGGCGTCGATGCGATCGGCGACGTTTATTTCGAGGATGGCCGCATCGTCGCGCCGCCCGAGGGACGCTCGCCGGATGTCGAGCACGACATCTCCGGCCATATCGTCATGGCCGGCGCGATCGACATTCATTCCCATATCGCCGGCGGCGGCGTGAACACGGCGCGTCTGCTGCTGCCGGAGGCGCATCGCGGCCATCGGCCGCGGCCGGCCGACACGCCGCTCTCGACCGCCGGCTGGTCGACCTTCGAGACCGGCCGCCTCTATGCGCAAATGGGCTACACCACGGTCATCGAGCCGGCGGTGTCGCCCCATCACGCGCTGCACGCCCATCTCGAGCTCGCCGATATTCCGATCATCGACAAGGGTTTCTTGACGGTGCTCGGCAATGAGGATTTTCTCCTCTCGGCCTTCCGCGACGGCGCCAGCCAGGACACGGTCGTCGATTATATCGGCGCGACGCTGGAGGCGACGCGGGCGATCGGCGTCAAATGCGTGAACGCCGGCGGCGTCGACGCCTTCAAGCAGAATATCCGCCATTTCTCGCTCGACGACGAGGTGCCGGAATATGGGCTCTCCTCGCGCGCGATCTTCCAGAAGCTGCAGCAGGCGGTGAACGCCACCAAGATTCGCCATCCGCTGCATCTGCATATGAATAATCTCGGCCTGCCCGGCAATGTCGAGACGGCGCTGGCGACGATCGACGCCTCGCAGGGGCTGCCGCTGCATCTCGCCCATGTGCAATTCTACGCCTACGGCACAGAGGGCAAGAACGGCTTCTCCTCGGCGGCGGCGCGATTCGCCGAGAAGATCAACGCCAACAGAAACGTCACCGTCGATGTCGGCCAGGTGATGTTCGCCGACATTGTGACGATTTCCTCCGATGTGATGAAGCAGTTCAACAGCCTGCCCGGCGGGCGGCCGAAGAAGGGCGTCATCTTCGACGGCGATTCGAACGGGCTCGGCGTCGTGCCCTATTCCTATCGCATCTCGGATTTCTTCAATGCGGTGCAATGGGCGGCGGGCCTCGAGCTGTTCCTGCTGTGCAATGATCCGATGCAGGTGTTCTTCACCACGGACCATCCCAATGGCGCGCCCTTCACCACCTATCCCGAGGTGTTCGCGCTATTGATGAGCGCCGACAAGCGCGCGCAATATCTCTCGCGCCTGCCGGCCGAGGTGATCGAGCTCACCAATCTGCCGGCGTTGAAGCGCGAATATAGTTTCTACGAGATCGCGACAATGACCCGCGCCGCGCCGCGCAAGCTCTATGGTTTCGAGGATCGCGGACAATTGGGGCCGGGCTCGGTCGCCGATGTGGCGGTCTACGAGCCGCAGGCCGACAAGGCCGCGATGTTCCGCAATGCGGCCTATGTGTTCAAGGACGGAAATCTCGTGGTGCGCAACGGCAAGGTCTCGCATTACACCAAAGGGAGGACGCTGCGCGTGCGGCCCGAATACGATCGCCAGATCAACAGCCGCCTCGACAAATATTACGAGGGGCTCTACGGCCTGCCGCGTGCGCTGTTCGAGGTGCAGGACGCGGCGCTCCCGGCGACGGCCGGCTTCGCGGAGGTCCCATGCCGCAGCTGATCCGCAAGGGAATCCGCATCGACGAGAGTTTCGCCGAGGCGTTTCCGATGACCGGCTCCGGCGTGGTCGTCACCGCGCCGACCCGCAAATGGGCCCTGCAGGCCGCCACCACAATGACCGGCTACGCCACATCGGTCATCGGCTGCGACTGCGAGGCCGGCATAGATTGCGAATTGCCGGCGCGCGAGACGCCGGACGGCCGTCCGGGCGTGCGCGTGCTGCTGTTCGGCTTCTCGCCCAAGAGCGTCGAGAAGGCGCTGGTCAATCGCATCGGCCAATGCGTGCTGACCTGTCCCGGCTCGGCCGTCTTCTCCGCCTTCGACGGCGAGGCGAAGATCAAGGTCGGCGACTCCATGCGCCAGTTCGGCGACAAATGGCAGATCTCCAAGGCCATAGACGGGCGCCGCTATTGGCGCGTGCCGGTGATGGACGGCGAGTTCCTGGTGGAATCCCAGGTCGGCCTCACCAAGAAATCGGTCGGCGGCGGCAATCTGCTCATCATGGGCGAGGATTGGGCCAAGACGATGCGCGCCACCGAGGCCGCCGTCGAGGCCGTCCACAACACGCCCGACGCGATAGCGCCTTTTCCGGGCGGCGTGGTGCGCTCCGGCTCCAAGGTCGGTTCGAAATATAAGGGCATGGGCGCCTCGACCAATGACGCCTATTGTCCCACTCTGCGCGGCGCGACCAATAGCGCGCTCGACGCCGATATCGGCTGCGTGCTGGAGATCGTCATCGACGGTCTGACCAGCGACGCGGTCTCGGCGGCGATGCGCGCCGGCATCAAGGCGATCGTCGCGCTCGGTCCCAAGAATGGCGCGAAACGCGTCGGCGCCGGCAATTACGGCGGGAAACTCGGCCCCTTCCACTATCATTTGAAGGATCTCGTGTAAGTGAAGCCGCTTCTCTTCACGCTGAAAGCCGAGCCCGACCAGCGGCTCGACCTCTCGCCCCTGACGCCGGACCGGCTCGTCGGCCGCTCGGCCAAGGAGATCGAAGCGATCTCCATCGGCACGACACGCGAGGCCGTGACGGTCGGCGACCTGTTCAAGGTCAAGCTCGGCGAGGTCACTTCGGTGCGCTTCGACGGCGGCTCCGATCGTTTCGATCTGCTCGGCGCCAAGCTGCTGCCGGGCTTTGCGATCCATGTCGAGGGCGATGTCGGGGCGCAGCTCGGCCGCGCCGCCAAGGGCGGAGCGATCACCGTCGCCGGCGACGCCGGCCCCTATGCCGCCTCGCAATCGGCGGGCGCGCTTATCGACATATATGGCGACGCCGGGGATTTCCTCGGCGCGCCGCTGGCGGGCGAGATCCCCGGCATGTCGGGCGGGCGCGTCATCGTGCGCGGCAGCGTCGGCGCGCGGGCGGGTGACCGGCTGCGCCGCGGCATCATCATCGTCGAGGGCGACGCGGGCGAGGACTTGGGCTCCCGAGCCATCGCCGGCACGATCATCGTGCTGGGAACGGCGGCGGGCGAGCGCATCGGCTATCTCAACAAGCGCGCCTCTATCGTCCTCTCCGAGCCGCGCGAGCTCGGCCCGACCTATGTCGACTGCGGCCCGCATAATCTCGGTTTCGCCAAGCTCTTCGCCAAATCGCTGGCGCCGGAGAGTCGGGGCGCGGCGCGGCTGCTCTCCGGCCGGCTGCAGCGCTTCGCCGGCGACACGGCGGTATTCGGCAAGGGCGAGGTGCTGCTGCCGGCGTGAGCGTCTTCCTCTCCCTATCGGGAGAGCATGACGCCGCCGGCGCCCTTCGTTGCTTCGCCGCAATCCGATCGGCTCATGGGAGATTTGCCCGACGCTCGCTCGGCAAAGCCCCGTCGTGTCGTAGAGTTTCCTCGCGTTTTCCGACTGGTGCGGTTCTGACGGGAAGATTTGAAATCATCCTGTCTCAATTTGCCGAATTGCGCGGGGAGGGGCTTCATGCTACTCAATCGCCCAGCTCAAACCTGCCAGCTCATGCGGCCAAGCGCGATAGCAGCGAGAAGCGGGATGAGACACTCGCCTCGAAAGGGCGAATTCTTCTAACGGAGGAGATGAACATGGCCTGGACCGCCCCGGTGATCGTCGAAGTCTGCGTCGGCATGGAAATCACCAGCTACGAATCTGCCGAAATCTAAAATCAGATTTCGCGCGCGCCGCTTCCCTCGAGAGGCGGCTGAACTTGCGAGCCGGTAAGAAGCCCGCTGTCCTCGACGAGGCGGCCTTCTTACCGGCTCGTTGCTTTTTGCGCCCATCCGCGAGCCTTCGACCGGTCGGCGAGACCGGCTTCGCCACATCTCCTCTCATCGACGGCATCTTCGAGATCGGCGGCGCCGCGCATGAGCGGCAGCTGCTCGGCCTGCCGAGCATGGCGCAGCTCGTCGTGTCCTCTGTCGCGCTGCGCCGCCGCCGCCCGCGCGCGCTGGGGCCGCCGCCGGCCTTTGCGCCGGAGCCGCGCCTCGCGCCTTTCGTCGTGGGGCTCGCCATCGCCTCGGCCCGTCTCTCCTCGCCGTGCTGGCGGCGGGGCAGATCATCCGCCGCGCCTCGCCGGGCGCGAGCCGCCGGCTCGGACTTCGGCCGAAAGAGGCGCGCGCGGCCACTCGCGCCAATCCTAGCGGCGGGGTATGATTTTGCGCCGCGCGGTCTTGCCGGGTCTCACAAATCGATACAGGATGCGCGCGCCGGAGCGCGAGCTCCAGCTTCCCGATAGTCGAGAAACGGCGGACCATCATGACGTCTTTCGGAAAATCTGCATTGCTGACAGGGCTCGCGGCGGCGGGACTGACAGTCGCCGCGGCCGCGCTCGCCGCCGGCCCCGACACGCTCCTCGCCGACGCCAAGCGCTCCTTCGCGCCTCTGCCGCCCTCGCCGAGCCCCGCGACGGACCAGGCCGTGCTCGGTCGGCGGCTGTTCTTCGAGAATCGCATCTCCGCCGACGGCAATGTGAGCTGCTCGCATTGTCATTTGCCCGAGAAGCAGGGCGCCGACGGACTGCCGAAATCCTTCGGCGTGTTCGGCAAGATCAATCCGCGCAACGCGCCGACGATCTTCAACGCGGCGCTGCAGTTCAAAGCGCATTGGCGCGGCGACCGCGAATCGATCGAGGATCAGGCGGAGAAGTCGCCGACCGGCGCGGTGAGCTTCGGCGCTCCGGATTTCGCGACCGTCGTCACCACGCTGAAATCCATCCCCGGCTACGCCCAAGCCTTCGCCAAGGCCTTCCCCGGCGAGGCGGAGCCGGTGACACAGAAGAACTGGGGCAAGGCGCTCGGCGTCTATGAGCGCACGCTGCCGCAGCCGACGCGCTTCGACGCCTTTCTGAACGGCGACGCCAAGGCGTTGACGCCGGCCGAGCAGGCGGGCCTGCGCAAATTCATCGAGGTCGGTTGCGCCGGCTGTCACGACGGCGTCGGCGTCGGGGGAGCCTCTTTCGCCAAATTCGGCGTCGTCACCGATTATTGGAAGGAGACCGGCGTCTCCGAGCCCGACAAGGGCCGCGCCGATGTGACGAAGAACGACGCGGACCTCTATGTGTTCAAGGTTCCGAGCCTGCGCAATGTCGCCAAGACCGGCCCCTATTTTCACGACGGCTCGGTCGCGGATCTGCCGCGGGCTGTCCGCGTGATGGGCAAGACGCAATTGGGCGTCGATCTCTCCGATAAGGATGTGGAGGCGATCACGGCTTTCCTGGGCGCGCTGACGCAGCCCGTGCCGGCCAATTATTCGGCGCTGACGCCTTTCCCCGACGAGGCGGTGAAGAAATAAATCGTCGAGAGGCGGTCCCGAGAGGCGATCCCGAGAGACGATCCATTGAAAAAAGCGGCGGCCCCGAATCATGGGGCCGCCGTTTTCGTCTCAACCTTCCTCGTCCGTGTCGATGTCGCCATCGATGAGGCCGGCGACGTCGTCGTCTTCCTCTTCCTCATTCTCGAGGAAGGTGTCGTCCTCCTCGGCCGCGTCGTCGATCTCGACATCCTCGTCCACATCGATCGTTTCGGCCTTGGACTCGCTGGCTTCGACCTCTTCCAGGGAGACGATTTCGGCGTCCTTCTCGCCTTCCGCCGCCTCGTCCGGATCGGCGTGGCGCGCGGCGATTCGCGATGTCACGACATGGAAAATCGCTCCGCATTTCGGGCAGACGACCGGTTCCTTGTTCAGATCGAAGAATTTGACGCCACAAGACTGACATTGGCGCTTGGCGCCGAGTTCGGTTTTGGCCACGGTCCTTGCATCCTCGAGATAGAGCGGCGTGGGACCGCCCGTGGGAGACTTTGGTCGGGCGCTCGGTTAGTTTGCCCTTGCCCGGCTGTCAAATGAGAAATGGAAAGCGAGCCTGTCAAGCGGATCGGACGGAAAAGCCCCGGTTTGCACGGCGAATCGCCGAAACCCTCGTGTTTTGGTCCGCGCTGGCGGCGCGAGGGCCATTGCCAAGCGCGGCGCGACTTGGCATATCTCTCGTCGCCGCGGGTGTAGCTCAATGGTAGAGCAGCAGCCTTCCAAGCTGAATACGAGGGTTCGATTCCCTTCACCCGCTCCAGATCCCGCCATCCTCGTCTCTCTCAACGCGGCGTATTCTTCTGTGGCGTGCGCATGGCCGCCAGCAGCGCCTCGCCCAGCGCGCCCGCGCCTTTGGGCTGCTCCTGCTGACGCTGTTGGCGCGGCGCCGGCCCCGCGTCGCGGCGCTGGCCTCCCGCGGGCGCCTGCCGCTGGTCCGGCGTGTCGTCGAGCCGCATGGTGAGCGCGATGCGCTTTCGCGGCGCGTCGATCTCCAGCACCTTCACCTTGACGATGTCGCCGGGCTTGGCCACCTGCCGCGGGTCCTTCACAAAGGTCTTGGACATTGCGGAGATGTGGACGAGCCCGTCCTGATGCACGCCCACATCCACAAAGGCGCCGAAGGCCGCCACATTGGTGACGACGCCCTCGAGAATCATGCCGGGCTTCAGGTCCGAAATCTTCTCCACACCCTCCTGGAAGGTCGCCGTCTTGAAGGCGGGGCGCGGATCGCGGCCGGGCTTCTCGAGCTCGGCGAAAATATCGGTGACGGTCGGCAGGCCGAAGGTGTCATCGACGAATTGCGCCGGCCGCAGCTTGCGCAGCTCGGTCGCATTGCCGATGAGCTGCTTTATGTCGGTCTTGGCGGCGGCGAGAATGCGCCGCACCACAGGATAGGCCTCCGGATGCACGCCGGAGCGATCGAGCGGGTCATCGCCATCGACGATGCGCAGAAAGCCGGCGCTCTGCTCGAATGCCTTGGGGCCGAGACGCGGCACTTTCTTCAGCGAGTCGCGCGTGCGGAACGGGCCATTGGCGTCACGATGCGCGACAATGTTGGAGGCGAGCAATTCGCCGACGCCCGACACGCGCGAGAGCAGCGGCGCGGAGGCGGTGTTGACGTCGACGCCGACGGCGTTCACGCAATCCTCGACGACGGCGTCGAGCGAATGGGAGAGCTTCACCTCCGAGACGTCGTGCTGATATTGGCCGACGCCGATCGCCTTGGGCTCGATCTTCACCAGCTCGGCGAGCGGGTCCTGCAGGCGGCGCGCGATGGAGGCGGCGCCGCGCAGCGTCACATCGAGATCGGGCAATTCGCGCGAGGCGTATTCGGACGCCGAATAAACAGAAGCGCCCGCTTCCGACACGACGATCTTGGTGAGCTTCAGCTCCGGGAACTTCGACATCAGCTCGCCGGCGAGCTTGTCGGTCTCGCGCGACGCCGTGCCATTGCCGATGGCGATCAGCTCTATCGCGTGCTCGCGCGCGAGCTTGGCGAGGATGGAGAGCGATTCGTCCCAGCGGCGTTGCGGCTCATGCGGATAAATGGGCGTCGTCGCGACGATTTTGCCGGTCTTGTCGATGACCGCGACTTTGACGCCGGTGCGAAAGCCCGGATCGAGACCGAGCGTCGCACGCGCGCCGGCGGGCGCGGCGAGCAGAAGATCGCGTAAATTCGCCGCGAAGACGCGAATGGCTTCATCTTCCGCGAAGCGCCACAGACGCGTGCGCAGATCGACGGAGAGATGCAGCTCGATCTTGGTGCGCCAAGCCCAGCGCACAGTGTCGAGCAGCCAGCGGTCGCCCGGCCGGCCGCGATCGGCGATGGCGAAACGCTGCGCGATCTGGCCTTCATAGCCGACGGCGCCTTCGCTCGGCTCGGGGAGCATCTCGAGATCGAGCGCCTCCTCCTTCTCGCCGCGGAACATCGCCAATATGCGATGCGAGGGAAGCTTCACCAGCGGCTCGGAGAAATCGAAATAATCGGAGAATTTCGCGCCCGCCGTCTCCTTGCCGGCGCGCAGTTTCGACTTCATCAGTCCCTGCGTCCAGAAGATCTCGCGCAGGCGGCCGATGAGATCGGCGTCTTCGGCGAAACGCTCGACGAGAATGGCGCGCGCGCCCTCGAGCGCGGCGGTCGCATCGGCGACATTCTTCTCGGCGTTCATGAAAGGCTCGGCCTGCGCCTTCGGCTCGCGCTCGGGATGGCCGAGCAGCAATTCGGCGAGCGGCGCCAGGCCGGCCTCGATCGCGATCTGCGCCTTGGTGCGGCGCTTGGGCTTGAAGGGGAGATAAATATCCTCGAGCCGCGCTTTATTGTCGGCGTCCATGATCGTCGCGCGCAACGCATCGTCGAGCTTTCCCTGCGCCTCGATCGAATCGAGGATCGCTTTGCGGCGGTCTTCGAGCTCGCGCAAATAGCGCAGGCGCTCGTCGAGATGGCGCAATTGCGTGTCGTCGAGCTGGCCCGTCGCCTCCTTGCGGTAGCGGGCGATGAATGGCACTGTCGAACCTTGATCGAGCAGAGCGACGGCCGCCTCCACCTGCCAGGGTTTCGCGGAGAGCTCCGTGCTGATTCGTTCGACGATCGACGCCATGCGCTATCCCTATCGGCTGTTTCTGGGGAGCGCGTTTCTAGCGTTCGGCGCGGCGCCAAGTCAAAAGCCAAATGGCGAGAGCGAAATCCTGTGGACATCCTCGTCGCGTCGCGCGGACGCCTTATTTGCGCGAATCGGGGAGATGCGGGTGATCCGGCCAGCAGCTTCGCTGCTCGATCTCGAGCGGCGCATCGCTCGCCGCGCCGAGCCAGGCCGGAACCGTTTCGAGCCGCGCGAGATAATTGGTCGGGAAGACATGAGGGTCGGTCTTGCGCCAGCTCGTCAGCAGATCGCAATCGGATATGGCGAAAGCCGGCACGGCGAGCGCGCGCTTGATCTCCATCGCCGGCGTCGCGGCGGAGACGATCACAATGGCCGATATGAGGGAGGCGAGCGCGCCGCCGTCGCGCGGCGTCGACACGGCGACGCGGGCGAAGGCGAAAGCGAGGAGAAACAGCGCCGGAATGGAGGCGCGCATGGCGAGATCGTTGTTGGGGCCGAAGGAATAGAAGGGAAGCGCCAGCAGAACGACGACGCAGGCGGCGACGAGCGCATGATCGCTTTTCGCGAGCCTTTCACGGGCGGCGAGAAGGAGCCCCACATGCGGAATCTCGACGAGAATGAAGGCGACATAGAGGACGACGAAGCCCGGTATGGCGAGCAGCCAGCCATGTTTGACGGATTCGGCGTCGATCGTCAGATAGAGCGCGATCGGCAGAAAGCACAGGCCGGCGGCGGTCGCGGCGATATTGCGCGGCGCAAAGAGCCCGCGGCCGAGCCGCAGCGCGCAAAAGCCGATGAGCGGCGCGGCGCCGACGGCGGCCAGCGGCGACCACAGCAGAGTCGCCGCGAAGAGAATGGCGAGAAGCGCGAGATCGATCTCCTCGCGCGCGAGGAGAAGCAGCAGCAGCGCCGCCCACCAGCCCGGCAACGCATGATTGGGAACCCAGAATAATTGGGTGACATGCGAGGAATATTGAATCGTCGCATTCCACCATTCGAGATGGTCCGGCAGCGCGAGCCCTTCTTGGAGAAGCTGCGGAAGAATATCGAGGCCGCTGAACATTATGAAGAGCGCGAGAACGGGCGCGGCGCGCGCGCCGGCGAGACGCGCGATGAAGTAGAGGCAGGCGCCGAGCAGCAGCGCATTTTGCGCGAGCATGGCGATATGCGCGCCGGCGAGCCCCGTGTAACGCCCGATCGCGGCGGGCAGAAGATACATGCCGAGCGGCGCGCGCAGCAGATAATCCTGCCCCTCATAGCGATAGAACAGCGGGAAGCCTTGCCGCGTCAGATCGGAGAGCACGGCGTCGCGCACCAGCCAATCGAGATTGGCGTAGAAGAGATGCGTCTCGCCGCCGAGCAGTAGCAGCGCGACGGCGAGCGCGAGACAGGCGGCGAGCGTTTTTGCGTCGATCGGCGCGGCGAGCAGGCCGTCCGCTTTCGGCCGAAAGGAGAAGAGGAGGAAAGCCGCGAGCGCGCAGCCGACGAGAACGGGCGCCGCGCCGACGACGCCGAATCCGAAAGCGAGCGCAGCGTTGGAGAGCAGGAAGACGAGAATGCCCAGCCGCAGCAAAAGCAGATTGCGCAAGAGCGGCGCGCGCGCCTCTTTGCGCGCGGGCGCCTTTTGGCGCGCGGGCCCCGCTTCGTCTCTTGCTCGCAGTGTCGTCATGGTCATGTCGGCGCCGGGGTTGTCAGAAGTTGATGCGCTCGCGCTCGAACACCACGGGTTTGCGTCGCACCTGCGCGTGGATGGCGAGAATATATTCGGCGAGCACGCCGATGGAGAACAATTGCACGCCGCCGAAGAAGAAGACGGCGACGATGATCGTCATCACGCCGGGCGGCGCGAGCTGGCGGAAGAAGACGAGCCCGAGCGCGAGACTGACGAAAGCGTAGGCGAGCGCGAGCGCCGCAACGCCGAAGCCGAGGAACAGCAGCAGACGCAAAGGCGCCGGCGTGAAGGTGACGAGGCCGTTCATGCCCTGGTCGACGAGACGCGGCAAATTATTGGAGGTCACGCCGCGTCGTCGCTCGACCCATTTATAGGGAACGCCGACGGCGGTGAAGCCGCATTCGAAGGTCATCATGCGCATGAAGGGATAGGAGTCGTCGATTTGCCGCATCGCCTCGACGACCTTGCGATCGACGAGCTGAAAATCGCCGACGCCGGGCGGCAAAGTGAATTCCGAGAGGCCGGTCAACGCGCGATAATAGAGGCCGCGCGCCATGCGCATGACCGCGCCCTCCTCGCGAATCTTGCGAATGCCGTAGACGATCTCGTTTCCGGCTTCCCACAGCTTCACGAATTGCGGCAGCAGCTCGGGCGGGTCCTGCAGATCGGCGGGCAGGAACAACAGGACGGCGTCGCCGCTCGCCGCCATCACGCCGTTGAAGTTGGAGCGCATCGGCCCGAAATTGCGGGCGTTGAGAATGACCTTGACGCAAGGATCGGCGGCGGCGATCTCGCGCAATATCTCGGCGCTGCGATCTGTCGAGGCGTTGTCGCAGAACACATGCTCGCGGCGATAGTCTTTCAGCTCGCGGTCGAAGAGGGCGGCGACCCGCGCATGGCATTCGCGAATGTTGAGCTCTTCATTGTAGCAGGGCGTGACGATGGAGAGGGTCTTCATGCGCCGCCGCCTCCGGTGCGGAAAACGAAGTCGCGATTGAGGAGATAGGAGAGCGTCGCGAGCACGGGCGTCAACGCCGCCTGAGCGAGAGCCGCCTCTGCGCCGAAATGCTCGAGCGCGCGTAGCGCGAGCGCGTCGACGAGGAAGAGGGCCGCATAGACGGCGATGAAGCGGCCGAGAAAGCGCGAATCGCTGGAGCCGAAGACGAGGCGCCCGATGGACAGAAAATTGAACATTGCGCCGAGCGCGGTGGAGACGCCGGCCGCGACCACCGAATCGAGCGTCGCGCGCCAGACGAAATAGAAGATCGCATAGCCGAAGGCGGTGTTCAGCAGCCCGACCGCGAAGAATCGCAGCGCCCGCGCGCTCGGCGCGAGAGCGGCCGCGTCGAATCGGAAATCACGCCTGTCGTTTGCCAATTCGTCCGTCCGTCCGCTGGGCGTCGCTGTCGCGGCCGATCATGGCTTACGAAAGGTTAACGCTCGGCTTACGCCGGCCGGCGCGCGAAGGGCGCGCGGCGCATGGGCGTTAACCCTGTTCGCCCGCCCGAATCGCCGCGCCGTGGCGGGCGAGTGCGTGAAACGGACCAAGGGCCGCCGCCGCGAGAGCCGCGCCGCCGCGCCGCGCGGCCGAATTCGAGACAGAAAGGTAAAGGCGCAGGCGCGATCAGAGAGCCGAGAGGGCGCGAGCGCGGCGCGATATAGGGACGGACAGGGGCGTCGCCTCGAGACCTTGCGTGAACAGCAGGGCAACGCGGCGCAATCGCCGATTCGTGCCCGCTCCGTTCCGGCATGATTCCAAATCTTAACGCGATGGTCGTCGCAACGTCGTGATTGGCATGTTGACAAGCAGGCGGGACGGAGTCCGCCGCGGACCTCGCGCGACCAGCGATCGATCCATGCTGCAAAATATGAGATTTCGAAGCCATAGTGTTCGCGAGGCGGGAGAGCGACCATATCTCGAGCGAACAGAGCGTGACTCGAAGAGAGTCCGCGATTCGGCCGCGATTCGTTCGTCGCCTGTTCGAAGTGTGAAATGGCTGCGCCTTCGTCGTTCCATTCTGGGACGATCGCCGCTATCGATGGTGGGGTCGGGCTCGCGTCAGGGCTCCAGGTGACATATAACGCAAAGCCATGAGCCCGATGCTCACTGCCAATAACCCGGCCAAGAGACCGGCCGCGCCGGGACTCCGTCCGTCGACCGCCGGCGTCGCCGCCGTTCTGGGGCCGACCAACACCGGCAAGACCCATCACGCCATAGAGCGGATGCTCTCCTATCCGACGGGCATGATCGGCCTGCCTTTGCGTCTGCTCGCGCGCGAGGTCTATGCGCGGGTGGCGGAGCGGGTGGGGTCGGACAATGTCGCGCTCATCACCGGCGAGGAGAAGATAAAGCCGCGCGCGCCCGCCTATTGGGTCTCGACCGTCGAGGCGATGCCGCGCGATCTCGATGTGGATTTCGTCGCCGTGGACGAGATCCAGCTCGCCGCCGACCTCGATCGCGGCCATGTCTTCACCGATCGCCTGCTGTTTTGGCGCGGCCGCGTGGAGACGTTGCTGATCGGCGCGGAAACCATGCGCTCGCTGATCGAGCGGCTGTTGCCGGGCGTGCCGATCTTCACGCGGCCGCGGCTGTCGCATTTGAGCTTCGCCGGCGAGCGCAAGCTGGCGCGCCTGCCGCCGCGCAGCGCCATCGTCGCCTTCTCCGCCGAGGACGTCTACGCCATAGCGGAATGGATCAAGCGTCAGCGCGGCGGGGCGGCCGTCGTGCTCGGCGCGCTCTCCCCACGCACGCGCAACGCTCAGGTCGATCTCTTTCAGAATGGCGACGTCGATTATATCGTCGCCACCGACGCCATCGGCATGGGCCTCAATCTCGACGTCGACCACATCGCCTTCGCCTCCGACCGCAAATTCGACGGCTGGCGCCATCGCCGCCTCACCGCCGGCGAAATGGGCCAGATCGCCGGCCGCGCCGGCCGCAATATGAACGATGGGACGTTCGGCTCCACCGGCCGCTGCCCGCCCTTCGACGAGCAGACGGTCGAGGCGCTCGAGAATCATTGGTTCGATCCGCTGGTCGCGCTGCAATGGCGCAACGCCGATCTCGAATTCGAATCGATCGGGGCGCTGATCGAGTCGCTCGAGCGCGCGCCCCCGGACGAATGCCTGCTGCGCGCCCGCACGGCGGAGGATCAAATGGTCCTCGAAGTCGCCGCGCGCGACGAGAATGTGCAGCGCAACACGAAAACCAGAGCCGATATTATGAGACTCTGGGAGGTCTGCCAGATTCCCGATTATCGCAAGACCTCGCCTGCCGCCCATACCGAGCTGGCGCTCGCCGTCTTTGGCTATGTGGTGCGCCGCGGATTGATCCCAGGCGATTGGTTCGCAAAGCAAATCGCCGCCGTGGACCGCATCGACGGCGACATTCACACGCTGTCCGCGCGGCTCGCCCAGGTGCGCACCTGGACCTTCATCGCCAATCGATCCGGCTGGCTCGAGAATCCAGAGCATTGGCAGAGCGTCGCGCGTCAGGTAGAGGACAGTCTGTCCGACGCGCTGCACGAACGCCTCACGCAGCGTTTCGTCGATCGCCGCACCAGTGTGCTGATGCGCCGCCTGAGAGAGAATGCGATGCTCGAAGCCGAAATCACTACTGCCGGCGACGTTATGGTCGAAGGTCAGCATGTCGGACAGTTGCAGGGATTTCGTTTCACCGCCGATCCATTGGCGACGGGCGAGGCGGCCAAAGCGCTGAACTCCGCCGCGCAGAAGGCGCTCGCCGGGGAGATCGAGGCGCGCGCCGCGCGCGTGTTCGACGCCGTGGACGACGCCTTCCTGCTCGGCAATGACGGGACCATTCGCTGGCTCGGCGAGCCCGTCGGCAAGATCGCGCCGGGCGCCGCGGCGCTGACTCCGACCGTGCGGCTGCTCGCCGATGAGCAATTGACCGGCGCGGCGCTGGAGAAAGTGCAGCAGCGCCTCGATCTCTGGCTCGCGCAGCATATTAAGAAGCTGCTCGGCGCGCTGGAGGATCTGGAAAAGGGCGAGGGGCTCGAGGGCGTCACTCGCGGCATCGCCTTTCAGCTCGCCGAGGAGCTCGGCGTGTTGGAGCGCAGCCGCGTCGCCCGCGAGATCAAGGCGCTCTCCCAGGAGGACCGCGCCGCCCTGCGCAAGAAGGGCGTGCGCTTCGGCGCCTATCATATTTATCTGCCGCAGCTGTTGAAGCCGGCGCCGCGCTCGCTTGCCGCTCTGCTGTGGGGCTTGAAGCATGGCGGGCTCGACAATCTGAAGGGCCTCGAGGAGGTGCCGCATCTGGCCGCCTCCGGCCGCACCTCCTTCGCCGCCGATCCGTCGATTTCCAAGGGCTTCTATCGCGCCGCGGGCTTTCGCGTCTGCGGCGAGCGCGTGGTGCGCGTCGATATTCTCGAGCGCCTCGCCGATCTCATTCGGCCGGCGAGCGCCTATCGGCCGGGCGCGACGGCCGGCGACCCGCCGCCCGGCGCCGCCGATGGCGACGGTTTCGTCGTCACTGTGGCGATGACGTCTCTCACCGGCTGCGCGGGCGAGGCCTTCGCCTCCATATTGCGCTCGCTCGGCTATCAGTCGACCGAGCGCCCGGGGCCGGCCATCACCGTGCCGCTGCTGGCCAAGGCGGCGACCGAGCCGCTCGCCCCGACGCCGGCCGCGCCCGCGGTCGAGGACGGCGAATCAGCGGCGGAGCAGACCGAGGCTCCGGCCGAGCCGGTCGCCGAATCGCTCGTCGAGGCGGAGTTGCCGCCGCAGGAGGCGGAGACCGTCGTCGAGGCGGAGGCCGAGACCTCGGCAGTCGTCGCGGAGACCGTCGAGCCGGCGAATATCGAGCCGACCAGCGTCGAAGAGACGGGCGCCGAAGAGACGAGCGCCGAAGCGTTGGAGGCGGCCGCCGAGCCGGTTTCCGCGGAGCCGGCGCCGATCGAGATTTGGACGCTGCAGCGTCATGTTCCTCAGGCGCCGCGCCGGCGTCAGGGCGGCGCTCCGGGCGCCGGTCAGGAGGAGGGCGGCCGCCCCGCGCGGCCGGCCGGCGAGCGTCAACGCGGCCCACGGCCGGGCCAGGGCGGCGGCGGCCGTCGTCCGGAGCCGGGAGAGGGCGCGCAGGCGGAGCACAAGCCGCGCGCCGACGCCCGCAAGGAGAGCGGCTTCCGTTCCGGCGGCAATCCTCGCGGCGACAAGCCTCGCGGCGACAATCCGCGCAGCGACAATAATCGGCCGCCGCGGGACGACCGCCGCCGCGGCAATGGCGGCTTTTCGACGCCGGAAAAGCGGGAGAGAGAACGGCTTCCCGACCCCGATTCGCCCTTCGCCAAGCTCCTGGCGCTCAAAGCCGAGCTCGAAAAAAAGGGCAAGAGCTGAAATTTCGCCTCAAATGACTGGTCATGTCCGACCTACGAAGCGGCCGCGGGATCGCTCGGGGTGATTGCGTCGACTTGCCAAATCCGCGTCGTTCGGCCTATTGCTGACGTGATCTTTGGCGCTGCGGCGCAAGCCGATGCTGTCGGCCTCGTCGACCCTGAATGCGCGCCGTGGGCGAGATCTCGTCCGCGGCCGTCGTCTCGTAACGAGCGGCGTCGGATGAAGGCCTTCCACCGAAAGGCGATACATGACGAAGATTCTTCCTGTCATAATGTGCGGCGGGGCGGGCACGCGCGTATGGCCCGAATCGCGGGAAAGCCTCCCGAAGCAATTCATTCCGCTCATCGGCGAGAAATCGACCTTTCAGACGACCATAGAGACATTGTCGGACGACGCTTTCGACAAGCCCATCGTCATCTCCAACGCCGATTATCGCTTCCTCGTCACCGATCAGCTGCGTGAGATCGGCGCCTGCGCCGATATCGTCCTCGAGCCCACGCGGCGCGATTCCGCCGCCGCCGTCGCCGTCGCCGCGGGACTCGCCGCCAGGCGCTCGCCGCAGACGATCGTCGTCGTGCTGGCCGCCGACCATGTCGTGCGCGACCGCAAAGGCCTCGTCGAGCTCTGCAAGAAAGCGGCGGCCGCCGCAGCCGACGGCCATATCGTCACGCTCGGCGTCAAGCCCGACAGTCCCGCCACCGGCTATGGCTATCTGCGCCCCGGCGAGCGGCTCGTCGGCGAAGGTCTCGTCGGCGAGGTCTCCAAGCTCGAGGCCTTCGTCGAGAAGCCCGATCGCGACACGGCGCAGCGCTACATCGACGCCGGCTATTTGTGGAACAGCGGCAATTTCATTTTCCGCGCCGATGTGATGCAGGAGGAGATCGCGCAATTCGAGCCGGCGATCTTCGAGGCGGCCGAAAAAGCGATCGACGCCGGCCGCCGCGATCTGGATTTTCTGGTGCTCGACGCCGAAGCTTTCGCGCGCGCGCCCAAGACCTCCATCGATTACGCCGTGATGGAGAAGACGCGCCGCGCCGCGGTGATCGAGGCGGATATCGGCTGGTCCGACGTCGGCAATTGGCGCGCCGTGTGGGAGCTGACCGAGCGCGACACGCAGGGCAATTCGGTGCGCGGCAATGGCGTCATCCGCGACTCGCGCAATGTGCATGTGCGCTCGGACGACACTCTGACGACGGTCGTCGGCGTCGACGACGTCATTGTGGTGACGACGCCGGACGCGGTGCTGGTGCTCGGCCATGAGCATGGCGACAATGTCAAGCAGCTCGTCGATCAGCTACGGCGCGAGAATCGCCGCGAGGCGGGCGAGCACAAGCGCATCTTCCGTCCCTGGGGCTATTATCAGTCGGTCGATTCCGGCGATCGGCATCAGGTGAAGCGCATAGTGGTGAAGCCGGGCGCGCGGCTGTCGCTGCAGAAGCATTTTCATCGCGCCGAGCATTGGATCGTCGTCAAAGGCACGGCGGAGGTCGGCCGCGACGAGGAGACGCTGCTCGTTCACGAGAACGAATCGATCTATCTGCCGATCGGCTGCATTCATCGCCTGACCAATCCCGGCAAGATCGACCTCGAGCTCATCGAGGTGCAGACCGGCTCCTATCTCGGCGAGGACGATATCGTGCGCCTGCAGGACGTCTACAACCGCGGCTGACGAGGCTCGCCGTCCAGGCAGCGCTTTTTTGGACCGTGAGCCTTAGAGGCTCGCGGCGTTTCGGCTCATTGCTCGCGGCGCTGCGCGCTATAGCGTTCTAGCAGCTCGGCGAGCGCGGACTCCCGCGTCGCGCCCTGCTTGCGCAGATTGAAATAATGCTGGCACAGATCGCCGAAGGTCTGCTTGTTCGGCGTCACGGCGGAAATGCGCGCGAGACTTTCGATCAGCTCCGCTTCATCCTCCACCGCGCCGATCTCCGCGAGCATGTCGCCGAGCTGGGCGGCGCGATTGGCGAGCATGCGCGGCGATTCGAGAAAATGCGCGCTGCCGATTGCGAGCGCCGCGCGCAGCCGCGTCACCCTCGCCTCATCGACCGGCGCGCCGCCGCTCTTTCGCGCCGCGAGCCAATAGGCCGGGTCGACGCGATCGATCGGCGTCAGCCATTTGGGCAGCTCGTCCTGGCGCTTCACCTCGACGGCGGGGCGCTGCGGGGTCGTGTCCCCGCAGGCGCAGAGCAGCGCCGCGAGCGTCGCGTAGAGGACGGCGAGACGCGGCGCGCTGGTCATTCATTTGCCCTGCAGCTTTTTGGCGAGCCCCTGCAATCCGTCCTTGAGGAATGTGGTCATCGCCTCGCGCGCGGCGTCGTCGTTGAGATTGTCCGGCGGCTCATTGCTGGTGTCGCCGCGATAGAGGCGGCCATACCATTGCACCTCGCTGCCGCCGCCGGCGGCCGGCTTCACCGCCAGCGTCGCCGAATAGGAGCTGATCGGCAGAGCGTCGAGATTTGCGTCCGACATGCGATAGCTGAGCTTCATCTGCTGCGGATCATATTCGTCGAGGCTCTCGGTCACGACGCCGCCCTTGCGCAGCGTGATCTCGCGCACCGCGCCATTGCCGTCGCCGCCGGTCGCCTTCACGCCGGCGACATCCGGATGCCAGTCGAGCGAGCCGAAATGGCCGACGAGCGCCCAGACGGTTTTGGGATCGGCGGCGACGGTGATCTTCTCGTCCACCTTGATCGGCGTCGGGCCATGTGCCAGCGCCGGCGCGATCGACAGAAGCAAAGCGAAGAGGGCGATTTTCGGTTTCACGTGGGTCTCCTCGGGAGTGCGGTTGCGAGACGGGAGCGACGGCGCCGCGCGAAAATTTCGGCGAGCGGAATGACGAGATAGAGGACGGCGAAGCCCGCCAGAGCGGCCGCCGCGAAGGCGGGGCGCAGATCGACGGGCGCGAGGCTCGGCCGTGGACGGGCGACGGAAAGAAGCGTGCTCGCGAGCCCGTCCGGCGTCGCCAAATGGGCGTAGGCCAGGCCCGTGGTCTCGGCGAGCCGGCGCAAATAGGGCTCGCGCACGGAGGAGAGATGCTCCGAGCCGATCGTCATGGCGCCGCCGAAGGGCGCATTGCGCGGATTATAGCCCTCGCGCTGCTCGACGCCCGGCGGCGGCAGGCCGAAACGGCTCTCATGCGGGACCTCGTCCGCGCCATAGAAGCCGATCTCGCGTCCGCGCTCGTCGAATTTCGGAATGGGCGCCGGCTCATAGCCGCCAGCGCCGAGGATGAGGCCCAAAACATCGCCGTTCTTGCCCTCGAAGACCGGCCCGCCATATGCGGGCAATGGCGGCGCCTCTTGTCCATCGGTGACGAAGACGAGATCGGCGTCGATGCGGCGCGCCATTTCCACCGCGCGGAAGAGGCCGGCGGAAATGCGGCTGTCGCCCTCCCAGGCCATGCGCCAGTCGAGCCCGGCGATCGCCGCGTCGATGGCCGCGAAATTCTCGCAGACGTCGATCGGCTCGAACAGCAGAAAGGGTTCGCGCTCGGTGAAGATGGCGAGCCCGACGCGCGAGGGACAGGGAAGATCGGCGACGAGCCGGCGCAAAGCCTGCTTGGCGAATTCGATGCGGCTCGTCGGCGCGCCGCCGAGCGAATAATCGCGCGTGTTCATGCTGCCGGTGATGTCGAGCGTCAGCAGCAGATCGACGCCATTGCGCACGGCGCTGGCGCGCGGAAACAGAAAGGCCGCGGCCAGCATCGTCGCGGCGAAGGCGAGCGACAAAAAGCGCGCGTCGCGCAGGCGGGCGATCACGGCGGCGATCATGGCTGCGGTCATGGCAGCCCCTTGGGCGCGCCGGGAATGTCGGTCCAGATTTTCTTCGGGTCGGCGGGGAGCTCGTCGCCGCCGGAATGCTCGAGCTGCGGATTGTCGCGCACGAGGCGGGCGGCGACGTCGAGATTATATTTCGCGTCCCAGAAGTCCGGCCGATATTGCAGCGCGCGCCGATATTCGCGCCGCGCCAGCTCGACGAAGGGGCCCGCCGGCTCGAGCTGGCCGCGCTCCAGAAGATCGAAGGCGCGGCGCAGCAGGCTATTGCCGAGATCATAATGGGCGAGAGCGGAGAGATCGTCGCGGCCGGCGGCGTCGAGGGGCTCCAGCAGGGCGCGCGCCTTGTCGAATTCGTCGCGCTCGGCCAGAAAGCCCGCGCGCGCTGCGATGAGCTCCGGCGCCGACGCCGCGTCCGTCTCGACGTCGCGGCCGGCGGCGAGCGAGGCTATTGCGGCGTTGTCGGCGCGGGCGCGCCAGGCGGCGAACGCGCCCTGCAGCGCGCCGGCGAGCGCCGCGCCGAGCAGCAGCAGAAGAAGGCTCGAGCGCCAGCGCGCGAGGAGACGCGCGACCGTCTCCCGGGCTTTGCGCATCGTCTGCGCGCGCGCCGCTTCGATCATGCGAGCCTCCTCGCGGCCCGTCGCGGCGTCGGGGCGCGCGCGGTCTGTTTCAGGCTGGTCTCCGCGAATTTCGCGGCGAGCAGCAAGGACGAAGCGAAGGCAGCGGCGAGAAGCGCCTCGCCGGTCAGGTCCTTGCGCGGAATGCGCTCGGCGTAGCGGAAAGGACGGCGCTCGAGCCGGTCGATCTCGGCGATGGCCTCCGCCACTGCGGCGGGCCCTTCCGCCTCGAAGGCGCGATAGGAAACGCCGAGCGATTTGAAGAAGAGATCGAGATGGCGCTCCGGCAGCGCCTGCGGCGTGTCCAACTCGCCCGGATCGGGCCTGTCGCTGAGGCCTTTGGAGCCCTCCGTGCGCAAGAACAGCCAATAGAGATTGGGCATGATCTTGCGGAAGTCGGCGCGCAGCTGATCTTGTATGCGCGGATCGATGACCGCGGCGCCGTCCGAGACGAGCAATATCACGCGCGATTCGACGTCGCCGCCGGCGGGCAGTTGCGACAGCGCCATTGCGAGGCCGCGGCCGATATTGGTGTAGCCGAGGCCGGGCCGGTCGATCGCCTGAACGGCGGCGCGCACCGCCTCGCGATGATCGGTCATCGGCATGACCAATATGGGCGAGGTGGAGAAGGCGGTGACGCCGAAGAGATCATGCGCTCGGCGGGCGACGAAGTCGCTCATGAAGCGCTTGGCGGCGGCGGCTTTCGATTCCTCGCCGCCGGCGGGCGTGCGGCCGGCGAAAGTCTCGTTCATGCTCGCGCTGCGATCGATGAGGATCGAGATTTCCGCGCCTTCGCCAGAGCGCAGGACCGAGCGGCCCTCGCGATAGGGCCCGGCGACGGCGAGCGCGCAGGCGCCGATGGCCAGCATGGCCGCGAGGCGCAAGGCGGCGGCGACGAGGCGCGACAGCGCGTCTCGTGGCGCGGCGGCGACGCAGGAGATGGGCGAGGGCCGCAGCGCCGAGAACAGCAGCGGCGCCAGCGCCAGCAGCAGCAGAAACAGAGCGAGTGGAGAGGCGACGCCAAAGCTCATCGCGCGCTCCTCTCGAGCGTCGCCAGCGATTTCGCCAGCGCGACGATCTCCGCGAGCGAAAGATCGGCGCCCGCATCGGCGACGCCGAAGAAGAGCGCGCGCGAGGCGGCGAAGAAACGGGCGAGCGAGTCTCGCGCAGGGGCGAATTCCGCATTGCGCGAGAGAAAGGCGTCGAGATCCTCGGCGAAGATGCGGCGCCCTGCGGCTTCGTCGATCGCGCGATGCAAGGAGAGCATGGCCGCGCGCCGCGCCGGCTCGGCGCCGCGCCGCGCGAGCGCGACGACGTGACGCGATGCGGCGGCGAAGACGCGGGCGCGGCGGCGATGGAAAGGCGGCCAGCCGCGATCGCGCGCGACCAGAACCAGCGCGCCGAAGGCGAACGCGAGAAAGGCGCCGGCGCGCGCGGCCGGCGTCGAGGCGTCGCCGGCCGCGACGCTCGCGTCGGGGCGCATGTAATCGGTCGGATCGTCGCGGCGCTGCGGCAGCACCTCGCGCAGCGGCGACACGCCGATCGCCCATGCGGGCGCCTGCACGGTCTCGGTCGCGCCCTCGCGCGTGAAGCGCAGCGAGAAGGGCGGAATCTGCAGATCGCGCACGTCGAGAGCGACATAGAAGAGCTGATAGGTGAGGTCGATGCTCCAGCGCGTGAGGCCGTCGCCGGCAAAGTCCTCGCGCAGGCGGATGTCGCGCAGATCGAGCCGATAATCGAGCGCGCCAGGGCGCGGCAGCGAGGCCGTCTGCAGTCGCAGCGCGGAATCGGCGATGATCTCGAGCCGCGCTTTCACCAGATCGCCGACGAAGAAGCCGAAGCTGCGATCGGCGAAGAGACGCACGGATTTCACTTCCGCCGCGGCGGCCGGGCCGGCGAGCGCGATGAGAAGCGAAAGGGCGAGGAGGCGGGCGCGCATAGGTCAGAGCCCGAGCAGATGACGCGACAGCGCGTCGGCGTCGAAAGCGTCGCTGAGGACGAAGGGCGGACGCCCATGGGCGAGCGCGAGACGACGCAATGCGTCGCGCCGCTCGGCCTCGCGCGCGAGCCAGCGGCGGCGTAGGCCGGGACGCATGAGCACGAGCCGCCGCGCGCCGCTCTCGAGATCGTCGAGCTCGACGAGGCCGAAATGGGGAAGATCGCGCTCCTCGGCGGAATCGCCGAGAAGAATGGGCGCGAGATCATGTTGCATGAGCAGGCCGAAGAGGCGCTTCGCAAAGTCCGGCGGCCAGCGGAAATCGGACATGAGCAAGACGAGCTTGCGACGGCCGGCGATGAGGCCGGCGGCTTCGATCAGCCCTTGCGCCGAGGCGCCGCGCGGCGTCGCCTCGCGGAGGCGCTCGGCCGATGCGAGCGCGGCCCCCCGCGCGCGCGTCGCCGGCAGCAGCAGATCATTGCGCAGCGTCGCGTCGCCGGCGGCGAGGCCGAAGCGATCGCCGATGCGCGTCGACGAGAACGCCAAAGCGGCGCAGAGATCGGCGACGAGATCGAGCCGGCGCGCCGCGCCGTGGAATCCCATGGAGGCGGTAAGATCGACGAGCGCATAGACGTCGATGGAATTGCGCTGCTCGAAGCGGCGCACATGAGTCTCGCCGGTCGGATCGCGCATGGTGGCGCGAATGTCGATGCGCCGCGCGTCGGGATATTGGATGAAGCGCGCGTGATCGCGAAACACGCCTATGCCGCCGACGTCGACGCCGCCATGCGCGCCGACCGCGCCATTGGAGACGCGGCCGCGGGGGCGATAGGCGATGTCGAAGCGCTCCGCCATCACGCCTCGCGTCTCAAGGCGCCGGAACCGTGGCGAAGGCTGCGCGGCACAGATCGCGGACGATGTCGTCGCCGCGCATCGCATAGATCGGATCGACGAAGATGCGATGCGCCATCGTCTCGAGGAAGATTTCGCGAATGTCCTCCGGCGTCAGCGCGTCGCGGCCCTCGAGCCAGGCGCGCACGCGCGCCGCGCGGACGAGAAATGCGAGGCCGCGCGGGCTGGCGCCGCCGCGCACCAGGCCGCGCATCTCTATGTCCGGCAGCGTGACTCCCGCCGCGAGCGGATCGAGCAGCGCGTCCCAGAGCTTCGCCACATAGGCCTGCAGCGTCTCGCTCGCGCCGACGCGCGCCTGAATGAGCTCGGCCACGGCGGCGAGCGCGCGATAGTCGAAGACCGGCTCGCCTATGCCGTCGAGCAGCCGATCGACATCATGGAAGCGCGGATCGAAGATCAGCGCGCGGCGCGCCCGCGGGTCGCTCGGCGTCTTCATGGAAATTTCCATGAGGAAGCGGTCGCGCGCCGCGGCGGGAAGCTCGAAAGTCTCTTCCCGCTCGACGAGATTGCGATCGGCGAAGACCTGCAGCGCGGGAAAGGAATATTCGCGATCGAAGGCGGTGACGCTGCGCTCCGCCATCAGCCGCAGCAGCAGGGAATGCACCTGCGGGCGCGCGCGGTTGATCTCGTTGAAGAAGAAGATGGAGAGGTTTTCCGCCTGCCGCAGCACCGGGCCGGGCTCGACGCGCGGGCGGCCGTCGTCGGCGAGATAGGTGTGATAGATGAGGTCGCTCGGCATCAGATCGACCGTGCCTTCGATGCGCGAATAGGCGCCGCCGAGCGCGCGCGCCACGGCGCGCAACAGCGTGGTCTTGCCGACGCCCACATCGCCTTCGAGCAGCACATGGCCGCGCGCGAAAATGGAGATCGTCACCAGGCGGATGACGCGGCTCTGGCCGATGACGGCGCGTGAGACGCGTGTTTCGAATTCCTGCGCCTTGGCGCGCCAGTCGGCCAAGGTCGCGTCGGTTTCGGCGGTCTCTGTCACGCTGAACGGGTCCAACATCTCGTCGGAAGGAAGAGCATTGCGGCCACGATCCCGGGAAAAGGGTCCGACGCGTTGTTGTCGAATGACGCCGGACCCGGACCGTGGCCGCATGACTGCCGTCCCCGGGCGGGGACAGCTTTGCTCGTTCGACCTATTGCGGGATCTGGCTCACGTCATAGACGAATTTGCCGGTCTTCTTGAAGTGCTCGACGCGCTTTCTGTTGCGCTCTTCCATGGCCGCGATGGCGGACTGGTTCTTGGCGAGCTCTTTCGGGTCGTGCTTGGGATCGTATTTCGAGCCGGCGACCTTGTCCGGGAAGCCGGGCTTGGGCTCCCAGCAATCGCCGGGCGCCTTGCACTTGGTTCCGTCATAGGCCGAGGCCGCGCCGATCGCAGCCGCGTTCATGACGAACGCGACGCCGACGGCCGCCGCAATCTTCAAAACTCCCATCGTGCCTTCCTCCAATTTATGCGCGGCTCTCGCCGCGGCCGCCGCGCCGCTCACGCGTGCGCGACTTTCATTTTCCCGAGATCTTTCATTTTCCCGAGGTTTTGCACTGACCGGGCGGATCGTCGGGGAATGTCTCGTGTCCGGGATAGGGCTTGAACTTCGCGCGCTGCTCCGGCGTCAGCCAGGTCGCGAATTGGATCGGGTCCTTGTAGAGATGGCGGACCCAGGCCATCACCTTCAGCATCTCGTCGAGCTGGAGATTGGCGTATTGCGGACCCATGGACGCCTGCGCGCCGCCGAAGATCGTCGAGAAGAATCCTTCGTCGGTCGCGTTCTGCGGATAGGTCCAATAGGAGTCGTTGAGGCCGGGACCGATCTTGCCTTCGCCCAAATGGCCGTGACAGCCGGAGCAGGCGGAGAGGAAGATCTGCTCGCCCTGCTTCAGACAGCTCACATCCTCATTGTAGGGATTGACGCCCGTCTGCAGGAAGTTTTTCACGCCGGCCGTGTCCTTGCCCTCGGGAAGCGCGTCGTCGAAATTCAGCACTTCGCCGGTGATCGTGTTGCGAAAGGTGATGCCCGCGTTCTGCGCGATCGCCGTGAGGGCGATCATGCTGGCGAAGGCGCCGCCGGCCAGGACAAAGGCCTTTTTCTTGGTCGATTTCATCTGTGTCGGTCTCTTCGAATGTTCGCCGGTCTCGTTTTTCGTTCGAGCGGAAAGCGCTCTAATGCGCCGCGACCGGATTGACGATGGGCAATAGCGGAACGCCTTCCGCCGTCAGGATTTGGTCGATCTTCGGCTTGGCGCGCTCGAGGCCGGCGTTCACTTGCGCGAGCAGCTCCTTGTCGGCGAGGCGCACGCCGACCGACTGGTCGTAATGCTGCCCGATCTTTTGTCCGTCGCTGCGCTTGGAATCGTCGTCGATCAACGTCATGCGCAGAGGCGTGGGCGAAGATTTGACGAAACGCGCCACATCCGGCGCGAAGGTTGCGGCGAGCTCGGCGTTGCCGCTCGCCACTTCGCCGACCAGGCGCGCGGGATCGATCTGCGTATATTGATTGCGCGGGGAGCGGAAATTCACCAGCGAATAGAGATAGGCCATGTCGTTCTCATATTCGCCGATCTCCTTCAGCATCACCTCCGCCGGAGAGCCGAAAGGCACAGCGATGTGATCGAAGGATTTTATGCGCGGATCGGACCAGGATTTGATGTCGAGATTTTTCTCGGCCTTGGTCACGAACACATAGCCGGTGCGGAAATAGGGCTTGCTCGTCAGCACGCGAGGATCGCCCGTGTCGAGTCCGATGATCACGTCGCACTGGTTCTTGTCGAGATAGTCTCTGACGAGATAGATCGCGGGCTTCGACGACCAGACGAACTGCGCCTTGCGGCCCATCGCTTCGGCGAGCGCTACCGCTATGCGATTCTCGAGGCCGGTCTGGTCCTTGAGCGAAAGAGGCGACTGCGCTTCCGAGGCGCAGATGCGCAGAGTGTCCGCCGAACTCGCGGAGGCGGCGGCCGAAGACTTCGTCTCTTGCGCCGTAGCGCCGGCGGCGCCGGACATGATCGCGAAGGCGAGGCCGGAGACGACGAGACGCGAAGGGGTGATACGCGACATGGGATCGATCCGATCGGTTTGCATCGTGAGGCGAGGCCGCCCGGACGCCTTTGACGCATCCGGGCGGCGTGCTGTGTCGGTCGCGAACAGGGGAGGGCGCGACCGACGACTGCCGATGGATCAGTGAGCCTTGTATTCGCCGAGGCTCAGATCGTCGTAGGGACCTTTGCCGCCCAGCGAGAAGACGACCACGCCGCCGCCCATCTGGGTGTAGTTGGCGAGCTGCTTGAACGCGCCCACCGCGCCGAGGCCGGCGGTCGGATCTTGCAGATCGAACACGAGGCCCACTCCCGGCCAACCGCCGACGCCGTAGAGGATCGCGACGTATTCGGTTCCCTTGTGGTTATAGACGATCGGATAGCCGAGCACGCCGGAGGGAAGCTTGAACTTCCAGAGCAACTCGCCATTGTCGCTGTTGCGGGCCTTGATGAAGCCGTCGAGCGTTCCGTAGAACACGATGTTGCCGGCCGTGGCGGTGGTGCCGCCCCAAACCGCGAAGCGCTCGAACTTCTCCCATTTGAACTGGCCGGTGATCGAGTTGTAGGCCTTGATCTGGCCGAGACCCTCGCCCTTCTGACGATCGCCCTTGGGGCCCGGATACATGTTCAACGTCGCGCCGACGAAGAACTGACCCGCGCGATAGGGAAGCATGAAGGGCTCCCAATCCATGCAGATGTGGTTCACGCCGAGGAAGAACAGCTGCTTGGTCGGATCGTAGGAGTCATGGCCCTGATTGTGATAGCCCATCGCGGAAGGACAAATATCCTTGCCGAGATGATCCATGCGGGTGCCATACTCCGGATCGCGAACCGGCAGGCCGCTCTTGAGGTCGACCGTCTTGAACACATTGACCGTGTCGTCGATCTTATCGGCGGAGATCAGATCGCCATTGGTGCGGTCGAGCGTGTAGACGATGCCGTTGCGATCCGGATGCGTCAGGAGCTTGCGCTCCTTGCCTTCCTTGTCCTTCTGCTCGGTGAGCGTCAAAAAGTTCACGCCGGCGAAGTCCCACTCGTCATGCGGGGTCTTCTGATAGCCGAACTTGGCTTCGCCCGTGTCGATGTCGCGGCCGAAGATGGTCATCGTCCATTTATTGTCGCCCGGACGCATCGTCTCGTTCCACGGCGCCGGATTGCCCGAGCCGTAGTAGAAGAGATTCGTGCCCGGATCATAGGCGTACCAGCCCCAATTGGTGCCGCCGCCGATCTTCCAGGCGTCGCCTTCCCAGGTCGAAGTGCCGAGGCCCTTCTGGCCATATTGGGGATTCTTGCTGTTGAAGTCCTTGCCGAGCAGCACGTCCTCGTCTGGGCCGGTCGCATAGGCGCGCCAGGACTGCTCGCCGGTGTGGACGTCATAGGCGGTCACATAGCCGCGGACGCCGAGCTCGGCGCCGGAGGAGCCGACGAGAACCTTGTCCTTGATGACATAGGGCGCGATGGTGAGCGTCGAGCCGACCTTATAGTCGGAGTTCTCGACCTTCCACAGCAGCTCGCCGGTCTTGGCGTTGAGCGCCTCGATATGGCCGTCGAGCAGCGTCTTGAGGATGAGCGGCGGCGTCTTGGCGTCGCCCGGCCAGTAGGCGAGGCCGCGGTTGACGAGGTCGCAGCAGGCCACGGCGCGCGCGGCGGCGTTCTGCTTCGGCTTGTCCTGCCAGAGGATGCGGGTCGGGTCGTCGAGGTCGAGCGCGAAAGTGTTGTTCGGGAAAGACGTGTGGATATACATCTTGCCGTCGACGACGAGCGGCGCGCCCTCGTGGCCGTTGAGCAGGCCGGTCGAGAACGTCCACGCCACCTTCAGATTCTTCACATTGTCGGTGTTGATCTGCGTCAGCGTGCTGTAATTGTCCGAGTGATAGTTCTTACCCGGCATCACCCAATTGTCTTCGCTCTTGGAGAGCTGATCGAGCTTGTCGTTGGCCGACGCGACGCCGATCGGCGCCACCGTCAGCACGGCGAGCAGCGATACCGAATTCAGTAGTTTCCTCATCGACGAGTCCTCCTGCAACAAGCCATCGCCCGGCGGATCGCAGAGCGGAATGGAGATGTCGCCTCGTGAAACAACGGCTCGCGATCTCTCGAGCCATTCTTGTTTGTCGGCCTCCGGCCTCGATGTCGTCGCGACGCATAGGCCCGAAAAAGCGAGGGCCGGGGCCGGCGAGATATAGGTTTTCGGCCGCGGCTCTGTCTGTATGATTTGTCGGTAATCTCACGCGGGAAGAATCGGCATGATCGCCGCTCCTTCGTCACGATATCGCAGGAGGAGACATCCTGTTCCCGCCCCGGTCGCGCCGCGATGTTGACAAAGTGGTATGGCCTTTGAGGTCGAGGTCGAGCCGACTGCCATTCGTTCCATTTCAGGACGGCGAGATTCGCTCCGATCGACGATGCGATCCGGGACGAGCCATGGATGATGGTTTCGAAAAAGGATCGCGATGGAAAGGCGTATCAAGCTGACCGATATCGACCGACCGGACGAGCCGCTGGAAGTGGAAATCGAACGGATCGCCGAGACGACGCTTCGCGTGCTCGTGCCCAATACGGTGATCCGTTTCGAATTGCGGCGGCATAACGAGGGCGCGCCGTTCGAGGGCGCGCTGGGCGGCCGCTATTTCACATTCGAACCCGAGCCTCCGACAGCCAAGCCCAAGACCCGCCGAAAATAGGCTCGCGCCTCCGCTTCCGCGCGCCCGGGCCGCGTCATGCGCTGGAATGAGCTTTCGTCGGCGGGGTCGGGAAAATTTCACCGTGAGAGCGCGCGGAGGCGCCGGATTGGCACAGGCGACCGGTGTGTCGTGTCCACTTTTGGACAGAAATGGGACATCGACTCCGGGCCGCCCGGCGTGGAGCTCCCGCTCCGGCCGCGCCACCGCGCGCGTCGCGGGGGCGAGGGTCGCGACCTCGGCGGCGCGCCGCTATCGTCGAAAAAAAACGGGGCGCGTAAAAAAAAATCGCGCTCCGAGCTGCGCCAAAGCTCGTGATCTATCCCATTCTGCTCGCGCGAGCTCGCGCGTGAATTGACAATGATGTGACGATCGTCGCGATCGTTGCAATCGAAACGTCGTTCATGTGTCACGAAACGGCAGCACGCGGCGCCTAGCTTTTTCGCCATGCTGCTCGCATCGAATCGTCGTCTTTCTCTCGAACGCCTCGTCTTCGCCGAGACGATGCTCCTGTGGCGAGATCGCCTGCTCCGCGCCGATCTCGCCGGCGTGCATTTCGTGGCGCTATCCACGAGATTCACATTCGGTCGCATGCTCGCGATCACGATCAGCAAGCTCGGCAATGGATGGATCTATCCGATCCTCGCGGCGGCGATCTTCTCTCTCGCCGGTCTCGAAGCTTGGCCGGTCGTCGCGCTCGGCGGGCTCAACGCCGCGTTGCTGCACACGCTCTTCCCGATCATCAAGAAGCGCATCGGACGCAAGCGGCCTTTCCATGCCGATCCGCGGCTGACCTCGCTGTTGAAGATCCTCGACGAGCATTCCTTTCCGAGCGGTCATATGATGACGCTCAGCGGCGTGCTCGCGCCGATCGTTCTCGCCTGGCCTTCGGCGGCCGCATCTGCGGGCGCGCTGGTTCTTTCGATGGCGTGGTCGCGCATCGCCACGGCGCATCACTATCCGAGCGACGTGCTCGGCGGTCTGACGATGGGCCTCGCCATGGGTTATCCGTTATCGGCCTGCATTCTCGGCCATTGGTGATCGCTCGCCGACGCCGAGCGCTTCGAGCGCCTGCTCGAGCGAGCTCCTCTCCTCATGCGCATAGATCGTCATTTCGTCGGCGACCTTGGTCCCGAGCGCATGCTCGAACGCCTCGCGATTGGCGAAGGCCGATAGATCGCGGCGTCCGCCCTCGCCGAGATTGGATTGGAATATGCCCGCCGCGCTCACCGGCAAAAAATCTTCGTAAGTGATCGGCTCGGCGATGAGCGCGCCGTCACGCAGCAGCGTCTCGATGTCTCCACGCGCGCTCCTCTTGTCGCCGCCGGGCGTATAGCGAAAGAAGGCGAGGCCCTGCGCGCGCAATGTCGCGGCGTCATCGGGGAAGGCGGCGAAGCGGCGCTTCAGCTCGGCCATGTAATCCGCGGTCGCGCCGTCGCGCGGCGGATTGGCGGCCATCGTCTCGGCGAGCAGCCTGTCATAGAGCGCGCGACCCTTTGCGGTGAGCGCCGCGCCGCGCTGCTCGATCTCGCCGAAGCGCGCGCGATGCTCCCCGCGCGCGTCGTCGCGTCCCGCAAAGCGCACGGGCTCGGCGATGGCCTTGAAGCTCGTCTGCCGCAGCAGGATCGGAAAGTCGCGCCGCGGCGGGCCTTCGACGATCGATTTCGGATCGAGCCCGCGCTCGGCGAGCGCCGTCTGCACGGCGTCTATGTCGAGCGTCGGCAGCGTCAGATGATTGATATGGGGCCCATGGAAGCAGACGACGTCGGCGACGAGCGGATGCGCCTTGCGATAGGCCTCATAGATTCCGGCGGTAACTGTGGCCTCGCTGCGCCAGCGGAATGTGTGCAGCGCCTCATGGACGAATTCGATCGCCTGCGCTTCGCCGAGGCCGCCATTGGCCTCGAAAAGCTCGATGAGATGCAGGCAGCGCGGCGTGAAGATGCGCCGTCGCGAGAGAATCTCCTGCGCCTCGCGCCGCAGATCCTCGCCCTCTATGAGCTCTGGACGTAAGAGCGAGGTGAAGATGCGGAACGGGCAGCGCCTCAGCGCCGCCGCCTCGATCGGCCGGAAGCAGGTGGAATGAACCGGCACGCCGGCGGGCGAGAGATCGTAATAGCCGACCGGATACATGCCCATGACGGAAAAGAGCCGGCGTAGCCCCGCGAGCTCCTCGGGCCGTCCGACGCGAATGGCGCCATGGCGCTCGACGCCGATGAGTTCGAAGGCGTGCGAGCGGCGAAGGCGGGCCTCCAGCGCGGGATCGCGTGCGAGCGCCTCGCCGTCGATCTCGCCGACGATGCGCGTCATCTCGTGATAGCGCGGCACCTCGTCGCGATACATTTGCGTCATCGCCGCGGAGAAGATCGAGCGGATCGTGTCGGCGGAAACATGCGGGTCGGTCATGTCGAACTCCTCGATGTCGCGCGGCGCGCGCGCCGGGATCACAGGTCGAAGACGACGCCTTGCGCGAGCGGTAGCGCGCTCGAATAATTGATCGTGTTGGTGGCGCGGCGCATATAGGCCTTCCAGGAATCGGAGCCCGCCTCGCGGCCGCCGCCGGTCTCCTTCTCGCCGCCGAAAGCGCCGCCGATCTCGGCGCCGGAAGGGCCGATATTCACATTGGCGATGCCGCAATCGGAGCCCTCCGCCGAGAGGAAACGCTCCGCCTCGCGCAGATCCGTGGTGAAGATCGACGACGCCAATCCATGCGACACGTCGTTCTGCATATGCAGCGCCTCGTCGAAATCGCGATATTTCATCGCATAGAGAATGGGCGCGAACGTCTCGCGCCGCGCGACGGGCGCGGGCTCCGCGAGCTCCACGAGCGCCGGCCGCGCATAATAGGCGCCGGGGCGCTCCTGCGCGAACAGGCGCTGGCCGCCATAGACTTTTCCGCCGATCGTCACCGCCTCGTCTAGCGCCCTTTGCATGGCGTCGTAGGACTCCTTGTCGATGAGCGGGCCGATGAGCGTCTTGCCCTCGCGGGGATCGCCGACCGGCGCAGAGGCGTAGGCGAGCGAAAGCCGGCCGATGAGCGGATCATAGACGGAGTCATGCACGATGAGGCGCCGCAGCGTCGTGCAGCGCTGGCCGGCCGTCCCCATGGCCGCGAAGGCGATGGCGCGGACAGCGAGATCGAGCGGAGCCGAAGGACAGACGATGGCGGCGTTATTGCCGCCGAGCTCGAGAAGCGAGCGCGCGAAACGCTGCGCGAGTCGGGGCCCCACAGCGCGCCCCATGGCGGTGGAGCCGGTCGCGGAAACAAGCGCGACGCGGCGATCGTCGACGAGCTTCTCGCCGAGCTCGCGCCCGCCGATGACGAGGCTGGAGAGTCCTTTCGGCGCATCGCCGAAACGCGCGACGGCGCGGTCGAATAGCGCCTGCGTCGCGAGCGCGGTCAGCGGCGTCTTCTCCGAGGGCTTCCAGACGAGGGCGTCGCCGCAGACGAGCGCTATGGCGGCGTTCCAGGCCCAGACCGCGACGGGAAAGTTGAAGCTGGTGATGATGCCGACGACGCCGAGCGGATGCCATGTCTCCATCATGCGATGGCCGGGGCGTTCCGTCGCGATTGTGAGACCATAGAGCTGGCGCGACAAGCCGACGGCATAGTCGCAAATGTCGATCATCTCCTGCACTTCGCCGCGCGCTTCGGAGACGATCTTGCCCGCCTCTATGGTGATGAGCTCGGCGAGCTCATCCTTGGCCGCACGCAATTCGTCGCCGAGCAGCCGAACCAATTCGCCGCGCCGCGGGGCGGGGATATTGCGCCATTTGTGAAAGGCGGCGTGGGCCTCGCCGATCGCAGCGTCTAGAGCATCGCCGTCTTGTGTTTTCACTCTGGCGATGACGTCGCCGGTAATGGGCGTCTTGATGTGTAATTCTCCATCGCGGAATAGCGCGGGCGGAACAGTAATGCGGAATAGCAACTCTTCAGCTCGCGCTGCGATATCATTGGATTTTGTACGAGATTCCATCGCTGTGCTTCCCATCTCGCCGTTTTGCTGCTTTATTTGTCTCGCAAATAGCCCGAGTTCGATGTATTTGCAACGCGAACGTCGGAGCGGCGTAACGACGCGCTCCACGAGAGAATGGCTCGCAGAGGCTTCGTGTCCGTGAGCCGCCGATCGCCCACTGATGAAAATCGTCGAGGCGACGCCCACATAACGAACAAGCGAGGTCATTCGTTCATGAACGCCAACGTCAAATCCGTCGACAATCCGCATCGCGCCCGCAATTATGCGCCGCTTCCCGTCACGCTCACGCGCGGCGAAGGCGCCTTTCTCTTCGATGTGAATGGTCGCCGCTATGTCGATATGATGAGCGCCTATTCCGCGGTGAGCCACGGCCATGCGCATCCGCGCATTCTCAAAGTTCTGACCGAGCAGGCGCAACGTCTCGCCGTGCCCTCGCGCGCCTATTACGACGATCGTCTCGACGCTTTTCTCACGGAATTATGCGCGCTCACCGGCCTCGATGTCGCTCTGCCGATGAACACCGGCGCCGAGGCGGTGGAAACCGCGATCAAGGCGGCGCGCCGCTACGGACGCCGCGTGCGCGGCTTGAAGAATCCCGAGATCATCGTCGCCAAGGGCAATTTCCACGGCCGCACGACGACGATCGTCGGCTTCTCGTCGGAGCCGTCCTATCGCGACGATTTCGGTCCCTATGGCGGCGGCTTCCGCGCGGTTCCCTATGGCGATCTCGCTGCGACGGAAGCGGCGATCGGACCCGATACGGTCGCCATAATGGTCGAGCCCGTGCAAGGCGAGGCGGGCGTCATCGTGCCGCCGGTCGGCTGGCTCGCGGGCCTGCGTAAGCTCTGCGACGAGCGCGGCCTGCTGCTCATCGTCGACGAGGTGCAGGCGGGCCTCGGGCGCACCGGCGCCTGGTTCGCGTTCCAGCACGAGAACATCAAGCCGGATGGCGTCATGCTCGGCAAGGCGCTCGGCGGCGGCGTGCTGCCGGTCTCGGCCTTCGTCGGCACGCGCGCGCTGATGGATATGTTCACGCCCGGCTCGCATGGCTCCACTTTCGGCGGCAACACCCTCGCCGCTGCGGTCGCGCTCGAGGCGCTGCATGTGATGCGCGACGAGAAGCTGGTGGAGCGCAGCCGCACGCTCGGCGAGCATATGCTGCGCCGTTTGCGCAATATCGACAGTGTGGCGCTGCGCGACGTGCGCGGCAAGGGACTATGGGCCGGCGCCGAGATCGATCCGCGCTACGCCACAGGCCGCGAGGTCTGCGAGCGCCTCTGCGAGAAGGGCGTGCTCTCGACGGTGACGCATCACAGCGTCGTGCGCCTGTCGCCGCCGCTCGTCATCGCGCGCGAGGATCTCGATTGGGCGCTCGATCGCTTCGAGGAGACGCTCGCCGAATTCGTCGAGCGCGCGCGTCCCGCCAAGCGCGCTCTGGCGAGCTGATCGCCTGTCATCATTGCGGCGCCGAGACGGAGTAGACGTCTCGGCGCCGTCTTCGTGCGAGACACGAAGCGAAAGGACGCAGATGACGCAGCCGCATCCTATGTTCGAAGCCGCCCGCGCGCCGCACGACGAGACGCGTCAGCACATATTGATGTGCGCGCCGGACGATTTCGACGTGCGCTATGTCATCAATCCTTGGATGGAGCATCAGATCGGCCGCACGACGCATTCGCTCGCGCGCGATCAGTGGCAAAATCTGCGCGCGCTCGTCGCGCAGAGCGCGGAGGTCGAGCTGGTCCCGCCTGCCGCGGGCCTGCCCGATATGGTGTTCACCGCCAACGCCGGCTTCGTGCTCGGCGACATTGCGGTCGTCAGCCGCTTCCGCGCCGAAGAGCGGCGGCCGGAGGAGCCCTTGTTTCGCGCCTTCTTCGCGGCGCGAGGGTTCCAAATCGCGCCCTGGCCCGAGTCTATTCCCTTCGAAGGCGCGGGTGACGCGCTCATCGATCGCGGGGCGGATGTCGTCTGGTGCGGCCATGGCATGCGCTCGGCCGCGGAGGCGCCCGCGGCGCTGGAGAATATCATCGGGCGGCGCGTCATCGGCTTGCGGCTCGTCGATCCGCGCTTCTATCATCTCGATACTTGCTTCTGCCCGCTCGCCGGCGGCTGGCTGATGTATTATCCGCCTGCTTTCGACGCCGCCTCGCGCGCGGCGATCGAGAAAATCGTTCCGCTCGAGAAGCGTATAGAGATCGACGAAGCGGATGCGATGCGCTTTGCTTGCAACGCCGTCGATCTCACCGAGAGCGTGGCGATGAACGACGCTTCGCCGCAGTTGCAGAAGCGCCTGCGCGACGCCGGCTTTGCGCCGGTTCTCGCGCCGCTCTCGGAATTCATGAAGGCGGGCGGCGCCGCCAAATGCCTCACGCTGAAGCTTTCAGAACGCTAGAGCGCTTCCAGCCGAAGTGGACACCGGTTCGGCGTTGGAAACGCGTCAAAACAAAAGCCTAGAGTCTTTCCGTGTTTCAATGAAACACGGAAAGACTCTAGAGTGTTTTCGAGCGAAGTGGGAACCGGTTCGCGTGAAGAAAACACGACCGAACAAGGAGATCTAGAGTCATTCCGGTTCAATCTGAACCGGAGTGACTCCAGACGGCGACGCCTCGCCCTGCGGGATCGTCATCGTGAATGTCGCGCCGGCGCCGAGCTGCGAGCGCGCCTCTATACGCCAGCCGTGCCGCTCGCACATGGATTTGCACAGAGCGAGGCCGACGCCCGTTCCCGGATATTGCGTGAAGCTGTGGAGCCGCCGCAACGGCTCGAATATGGCCTCGGCGTATTTGGGCTCGAATCCTATGCCGTCATCGACGATCGAAATGCGCAGCTCCCGCCCCGCGCGCTTCACTGAAAAGCGAATGTCGGGCGCGCGGTCCGGCTTGCGATATTTGATCGCATTGGACAGGAGATTGGCGAGGCAGCGCTCGAACTGCGGCCTGTCCGCATTCACGATCACGCCCGGCGGAACGGCGACGACGACCTTCGCTCTTGTCTGCCGAAGCAGCTCGGAAAAGTCCGAGGCGACAGCCTCGATCTCCTCGCGCACGTCGAGCGGCTGCAGTCGCGGCGGCGTCGACACTTGCCGCGAATAGGCGAGCAGCCCGTCCACCAGCTCCCGCGCCCGCAGCGCCGAGCGGCGCACAACCTCGCTCGCATGTTCGGCCTCGCGCGGCTCATGCCTGGCGAGCGAGGCGGTCATGATCTCGGCGAAGGCGGCGATCTTGCGCAGCGGCTCCTGCAGATCATGCGAGGCGATATAGGCGAAGCGCGCCAGACGCTCATTGGCGAGCTGCAGCTCGTTCGCGCGCTCGACGAGCTGACGCTCGATCTCCTTGTGATGTGAAATGTCGAAGACGGTGACGGCGACGAACAGGCGTCCGTCATCGTCATGGATCGGCGCGAGGCCGACATGCACGGGAAATTCGGCGCCGCTCTTCTTGCGGCCGCGCAGGTCCGTGTCGACGCCGAGCAGAATGCGGCGCGGGGATTGATAGTATGTCTCGCGCAAATGGGCGTCGCGCGCGCGCGCATCCTCCGGCAGCAGCATGTCGACCGTGCGGCCGACGAGCTCTTCGGCCGAATAGCCGAACATGTCCTCGGTCGCCTGATTGACGTAGAGAATATGATCATCGCTCAAGAGAAATCGCGCCGCAAAGGCGGATTCGACGATCATCTTCAGCTGTTCGGGCGTCGCATGCATGAGCGCGGACATAAGGAGTGAGCCCTCGGCTCCCCTATATGGGCAAGCGCCTCACGCAGAGCGAGTGGGGTGCGGCTTTTGGCCGTCGATCAGCGCCTTCAACGCATCCAGATCGATCGGCTTGACGAGGTGGCGGTCGAATCCCGCCGCCTCGCAGAGACGGCGCACATCGTCGCCGCCGGCGCCGGTCGAGGCGAGCAAAAGAATGTCGCGGCCCTCCGGCAGCGCGCGCAGCTCGCGCGCGGTCTCATAGCCGTCCTTGCCGGGAAGGCCGAGATCGAGCAGAGCGACGTCCGGCTTGAAGCTCTGCGTCGCCTCGAGCGCGCGCAATCCGTCGCTCGCGACGCAGACCTCGTAATTCTCGAGGCGCAGCAGCTCGGCCATGGCCTCGCAGACGGCGGCGTCGTCGTCGACGATCAAAACCTTGCGCCGCGTCGTCTTCGCGTCCGGCGCGGCGGAGCGCGCGCCGTCCAGCACATCGCGGACCTTGCGCGCCAGACGATCGATCGAATAGGGCTTGACGATGAGCTCGACGCCCGGATCGAGCACGCCATTATGGACGACGGCGTTGGGCGTATAGCCGGTGGTGAAGAGAATCTTCAGATCGGGCCGCCGCTTCCATGCCTCCTCGGCGAGCTTGCGGCCATTGGTGTCGGGCATCACCACATCAGTGAAGAGCACTGAGATATTCGGGTTCACCTCGAGCTGGCGCAGCGCGGCGGCGGCGCTCTCGGCGGCGAGCACATTATAGCCGAGCTCCTCGAGCGTGTCGGCGGTGAGCTCGCGCACGCGCACATCGTCCTCGACGATGAGGATCGTCTCGCTCTTCTCGCTGCGCGGCGCGGAGCGCGTCTGGGTGACGGCGGCGGTCGCCACCATCGTCGAGCCGTGATGGCGGGGCAGATAGAGCTTGATCGTCGTGCCGAGCCCCTGCTCCGAATAGATGCGGACATGGCCGCCCGATTGCCGCACGAAGCCATAGACCTGGCTAAGGCCGAGCCCGGTGCCGCGTCCGGCGGGCTTGGTGGTGAAGAAAGGATCGAATGCGCGCGCGACAGTTTCGCGGTTCATGCCGGTTCCGGTGTCGGTGACGGCGATCAGCACATATTGGCCGGGCGGTATGCCGATCTCGCGCGCGGAATATTCTTCGTCGAGATAGGCGTTGCTCGTCTCTATCGTGAGCTTGCCGCCCTGGGGCATGGCGTCGCGCGCGTTGAGCGCGAGATTGAGGATCGTCGTCTCGAGCTGGCTCGGATCGGCGAAGGCGCGCCACAGGCCGCCGGCGAACACCGCTTCGAGGCGCACATCCTCGCCGAGCGTGCGGCGAAGCATCTCGGCCATGGACGAGACCATCTTATTGGGGTCGATCGGCTCGGGCGCGAGCGGCTGGCGCCGCGAGAAGGCGAGCAGGCGATGCGTCAGCGTCGCCGCATGCTCGGCGCCTTCGAGCGCGCCGTCGAGATAGCGCAGCGTCTCCGCCGGATCGGTCGCGAGCCGCCGCTTGGCGAGATTGACGCTGCCGATGACGACGGCGAGCATATTGTTGAAATCATGCGCGAGGCCGCCGGTCAGCTGGCCGATCGCCTCCATTTTCTGCGATTGCCGCAATTGCTCGGCGAGCTGCTCGCGCTGCGCCGCTTCGGTGGAAAGCGCCGCATTGACGTCGCGCAGCTCCGATTGCGCGGCGGCGATCTCGTCGAGCCGGCTGCGCAGCAGGCCGATCGTCGCCGCGCCGATGAGAATGGTAATGGAGATGGCGAGCGCCGCGCCCGCGCGCAGCAGCGAGCCGTTCTTCTCCACGATGCGCGATTGCGCGTCGATCCTCTGCTGCTGATGCGCGGATTTGGCGTCGAGGCCGGAGCGCAGGCGCTCCATGCTCTCCTTGCCGGCGCCCTCACGCAATATGGCCACGGCGTCGTCATGCTTTCCCGCGGCCTGCAGCTCCACCGTATGGCGCAACTCGGCGAGCTTGGCAGTCGCCAGCGCGCGCAACGCCTCCAGCGTGTTGCGTCCTTCGCCGGGCTCGGTCGCGCTGGTCAGGACGTCGAAATCCGCGTCGACCCGCTTCGTCGCGGCGTCGAGCGGGGCGAGATAGGCCAGGTCATTGGTCAGCAGATAGCCACGTTGCGCCGATTCCGCCCCCTGGAGGTGATCGAGGATGCGGTGCTGGATCTGCCTTTCGCCGATGAGCTGTCGCACGTCGCGATAATCGGTCGCCTGCTTGCCGACGAAAGCGAAGGCGGCGAACAGCGACGCCGCCAGAACGGCGAAGCCCGCGTAGAGAAACGAAGACGTGTCGATGAATTTGCTGCGCATGAACATCCTCTCGGCGCAATAGCGGAGTCATCCGCTCGGCGCGAGCGGCCTGTTCTCGTTCGGCTCGAAATGCGTCTGGAGCCGCCGGGGGCTGGTCGCGCCTCGGCGAAATTCCCAAATCTCGCGGTTGGCCTGCGGCCGGATCGCCGCTAGCCTGCCCGCCCTACGGGCTCCTCTTCTCTCCTCATGGCCATGCACCTGTCGCACCTTTTTCATCCGGCGGTTTCGGCATGGTTCGCCGATCATTTCCGCAACGCGACGCCGGCGCAAGCGGAAGCTTGGCCGCAGATCAAATCCGGCTGCAATATACTGATCGCAGCTCCCACCGGCTCCGGCAAGACGCTCGCCGCCTTTCTCGCGGCGATCGACGATCTCATCCGCCAGGGTCTCGCCGGGACGCTGCGGGACGAGACGCGAATCGTCTATGTGTCTCCGCTCAAAGCGCTTTCCAACGATGTGAGCCGCAATCTCGAGGCCCCGCTCGCCGGCGTGCGCGAAAAGCTACGACTTTCCGACCTGCCCGATGTCGACATTCGCGTGCTGGTGCGCACCGGCGACACGCCCACCGCCGAGCGCGCGCGAATGCGCAAGCGCCCGCCGCATATTCTCGTGACCACGCCCGAATCGCTCTATGTGCTGCTCGGCTCCGAATCGGGCCGCAAGGCGCTCTCGACGACGCGCGCGATCATCGTGGACGAGATCCACGCCGTCGCGCCCAATAAGCGCGGGGCGCATCTTTCGCTCTCGCTGGAGCGGCTCGCGGCGCTCTGCGGCGACGGATTGCAGCGCATCGGCCTCTCCGCCACGCAGAACCCGATCGCTTCTGTGGCGCATTTCCTCGTCGGCGCGGGCTCGAACGCCGCGCCGGCGCGCGAGCCGGCAATCGTCGATTCCGGCCATCACCGCGCCCGCGATCTCGCCATAGAGGTTCCCGGCGCGCCGCTCGAAGCGGTGATGTCGGCGGAGGTCTGGCGCCAAGTCTATGACCGGCTCGCCGAGCTGATCGCCGAGCATCGCACGACTCTGGTCTTCGTGAACACACGCCGCTTGGCCGAGCGCATCGCCCGCGAATTGTCGGATCGCCTCGGCGAGGCGGCCGTCACCTCGCATCACGGCAGCATGGCGAAGGAGCATCGCCTGCTCGCCGAGCAAAGGCTGAAACGCGGCGAGTTGAAAGCCCTGGTCGCGACCGCCTCGCTGGAGCTCGGCATCGATATTGGCGATGTGACGCTCGTCTGCCAGATCGCCTCGCCGCGCTCCATAGCGAGCTTTCTGCAGCGCGTCGGGCGGTCCGGCCATGTCGTCGGCGGCCTGCCCAAGGGGCGGCTGTTTCCCTTGTCGCGCGACGATCTCGTCGAATGCGCGGCGCTGCTCGACAGCGTGCGGCGCGGCGAATTGGACCGGCTCACCATTCCGCATCGCCCGCTCGATGTGCTCGCCCAACAGATCGTCGCCGAGGTCGCGGCGCAGGAATGGGGCGAGGCCGAGCTCTATGAGCGTTTCAAGCGCGCCTGGCCCTATCGCGCATTGGAGCGCGCCGAGTTCGACGATGTGGTGAAGATGCTCGCCGAGGGCTATGCGACGCGGCGCGGACGGCGCGGCGCGCTGCTGCATCACGATGCGGTGAATCACATTCTGCGCGAGCGGCGCGGCGCGCGCATGACGGCGCTCACCTCCGGCGGCGCCATCCCCGAGACCGCCGATTATCAAGTGCTGCTGGAGCCGGAGAATCACATCGTCGGCACGGTGCATGAGGATTTCGCCGTCGAGAGCATGGCGGGCGATATTTTCCAGCTCGGCAACGCCTCCTATCGCGTGCAACGCGTCGAGCGCGGGACCTTGCGCGTCGAGGATGCGCAGGGTCAGCCGCCGACCATTCCCTTCTGGCTCGGCGAGGCGCCGGCGCGCGCCGATGAGCTGTCCTTCTCCGTCTCGCGTCTGCGCGGCGAGATCGCCGAGCGGCTGCGCAGGGACTCGGGCGGCGGCGAGGCGCAGCGCTGGCTGATGGAAGAGGTGGGCGTCGCGCCGCCCGCCGCGGAGCAACTGGTCGAATATCTTTCCGGCGCGCTCGGCGCCTTCGGCGGCGTGCTGCCGACACAGGACACTCTGGTGCTGGAGCGATTCTTCGACGAGGCCGGCGGCATGCAGCTCGTCGTGCATTCGCCCTTCGGCGGGCGCATCAATCGCGCCTTTGGCCTCGCGCTGCGCAAACGCTTCTGCCGCAAGTTCAACTTCGAGCTACAGGCGGCGGCCACCGAGGACAATATCCTGCTCTCGCTCACCACGGCGCATAGTTTCGAGCTCGCCGAGGTCGCGCATTATCTTCATTCCAACAGCGTGCGCGGCGTGCTGGTGCAGGCGATGCTCACCGCGCCCATGTTCATGACGCGCTGGCGCTGGACGGCAGGAATCTCGCTCGCCCTGCCGCGCTTCCAGGGCGGCAGGAAGACGCCGCCGCAATTTCTGCGCATGCAGGCGGAGGATCTGGTCGCCGCAGTGTTTCCCGATCAGATCGCCTGCGCCGAAAATCTCGCCGGCGAGCGCGAGGTTCCCGACCATCCGCTGACCAATCAGACCATATGGGACTGCCTGCACGAGGCGATGGACATAGACGGGCTCGAGCGCCTGCTGCGGCGGATGGAGTCGGGAGAGGTGCTCGTCGTCGCCTGCGATCTGACCCAGCCGTCCCCGCTGGCGCTGGAGGTGCTCTCCGCGCGGCCTTACGCCTTCCTCGACGACGCGCCGCTCGAGGAGCGCCGCGCGCAGGCGGTGATGGCGCGCCGCTGGCAGGACCCGCAGAGCGCCTCCGATCTCGGCCGGCTGGACGAGGAGGCGATCGAGCGCGTGAAGTCGGAAGCCTGGCCCGAGCCCATCGACCCGGAGGAGTTGCATGACGCTCTGCTCTGGATCGGTTGCGTCACAGAGGCGGAGGTCGCCGCCGCGCCGGACTGGGCCGGCTGGCTCGAGGCGCTGGCGAAGCAAAAGCGCGCGACGCGTTTCGAGACCGGCCAGGCGGCGTTCTGGGTCGCGGCGGAGCGGCTGACGCAATTTCATGCCCTCTGGCCCAAGGCGCGGCTGGCGCCGAAGATTTCGCCGCCCGAGGGCGAAGCGCCGGCGCTATGGTCCGCCGAGCAGGCGCTGATCGAGATTTTGCGCGGCCGGC
The DNA here is from genome assembly GCF_059718135.1 of Methylosinus sp. is20ea. Lineage (NCBI taxonomy): Bacteria > Pseudomonadati > Pseudomonadota > Alphaproteobacteria > Hyphomicrobiales > Methylocystaceae > Methylosinus > Methylosinus sp. is20ea. Next base: position 2,080,138 of record NZ_AP046088.1, read on the forward strand.
TCGAGGGGCTGGGTCCGGTCACGCAGACGGGGCTCGCCGCAGCGCTCGGCTTCGAGCCCGCGAGCCTTGCGACCGCGCTCGTCGCGCTGGAGGCGGAAGGCACGATCATGCGCGGGCGCTTCCTGCCCGGGGCCAATGACGAGCAATGGTGCGACCGCCGCCTGCTGGCGCGCATCCACCACTATACGATCAAGCGTCTGCGCGCCGAGATCGAGCCGGTGGCGGCGCGCGACTTCCTGCGCTTTCTCTTCGATTGGCAGCATGTCGCCGAGGACGCCCGGCTGAAAGGGCCGGAGGCGCTGCCCGCCGCTCTCTCCGGCCTCGAGGGATATGAAGCGCCGGCAGGCGCCTGGGAGACGGAAATTCTCCCCGCCCGACTCTCCGATTACGAAACAGGCTATCTCGACTCGCTCTGCCTCTCCGGCCGCATCGCCTGGGCGCGGCTGACTCCGCCCGCCGCCGCCAAGGGCGCCCGCGCCGTCTCGCCGATCAAAAGCTCGCCGGTCGCCCTTTTGGAGCGGCGACGGCTCGGCGATTGGACCGCTATCGCCACGCCCACCGAGCCGCCGGCGCTGAGCGGCCGCGCGCAATTGGCGCTCGAAACGCTGCGCGCTGAGGGGGCGCTGTTCTTCGAGGAACTGGTCGACGCCTCGCGCCTGCTGCGCTCGGAGCTGGAGACGGCGCTGGGCGAGCTGGCCGCGCTCGGCCTCGTCACTTCGGATAGTTTCGGCGGGCTGCGCGCGCTGCTCGTGCCCTCCGAGAAGCGCAAGCCTTTCGACGGCGCGCGGCGGCGCGGCAAGGTGCTCGCCTTCGGCATGGAGAGCGCCGGCCGCTGGTCGCTGATCCGCCGCGCCTATGCGGCGCCGGGCTCGCAAGCGCGTCACGCTTGCGTAGAGCACATCGCGCAGGCGCTGCTGCGCCGCTACGGCGTCGTCTTCTGGCGGCTGCTGGCGCGCGAAGGCGGCTGGCTGCCGCCCTGGCGCGATCTCCTGCGCGTCTATCGACGGCTCGAGGCGCGCGGCGAAATTCGCGGCGGGCGTTTCGTCGCCGGCTTTTCCGGCGAGCAATATGCGCTGCCGGACGCCGTCGGCCTGCTGCGCGAGATTCGCCGCCGGCCGGCCGACGGGCAATATGTGTCGCTGTCGGCGGCCGATCCGCTCAATCTCATCGGCGTGCTGACTCCGGGCGGCAAGCTCGCCGCGCTCACCGGCAATCGCCTGCTGTTTCGCGATGGATTGCCGATCGCCGCGCTCGCGGGCGGCAAAATCGAGTTTTTGGCCAATGTCGACGAAGCGACGCGATGGGAGGCGGAAAAGCGCCTCATCCGCTCGGCGGCGCGGGGGCAGCTCGCCGATCTGGCGTGACTCAGCCGGCCTTCTCGCCGTAGCGCAGCACCTGCACTTTCTCGAGCGTGACCAGCCCGCTGGTCATCATCGCATCGAGAATGGGGAGAAAGGCGTCGATCTTCTCCTGCGCGTCGACGATCTCTACGACGAGCGGCAGATCGTTGGAGAGGCGCAGGATCTTCGTCGTGTGCAATCGGCTGTTGTGGCCGAAGCCCATGGGGCCGCGCAGCACGGTCGCGCCGGCCAGATGCAGCTCGCGGGCTTTCAGCACGATCGCCTCATGGAGCAAGCGTCCGTCGAATTTGGCGTTCTCGCCGGTGAAAATTCGAAGCAGCGTCGCGTCTCGAGGCAGTTGCATGTCACGCTCCTTTCAGCGCGTTGAGATGAGCGGCGGCGATATGTCCGAGCCAGACGGCGAATAGGCAGAGCCCGAGCGAAAGGCCGATATTGGCCAGCGCCGCGAAAGCCTCGCCGCTGCGCATGAGATTGAGCGTCTGCAGGCCGAAGGAGGAGAAGGTCGTATAGCCGCCGCAAAGGCCGATCATGACGAATTGCCGCGTCTCGGAATCGATGAAGAGCCGGCCGTCCTCCGGCGCAGTGAGGGTGGCGAAAAAGCCGATCGCGAAACAGCCGGAGGCGTTCACCATCAGCGTGCCCCAGGGGAAGGTCTCGCCGAAACATCGGGCGACGACTCCCGAGAGCCAATAGCGCGCGACGCCGCCGATCGCGCTGCCGATCATGATGAGAACATAGATCATCGCTGGCCTATTTGCGGGTGGGAGCTTCGCGCGAGGCCGTCTGCGGCCTAGCGCGTCATGAGCCTTATTGGGGCGTCTCTTTGCTCGCTTCCTCGAGATGCTCCAACGCTTCCTTCGCCTGCCTGGTCGCGGCTTCGGCGTGGTTCGCCTGCCCCTCCTCTATCGCCGCCTTTATATGGACGATCGCCTCGGCCATGTGAGGATTGGGCTTGAACTTCTGAAGCCCTTCGGCTTTCTCGAGCGCGAGATCGGCGTGATAGGAGAGCAGGCCGGCGTCATGGAGCTTGCCGCCCTGAGTGATCGCCTCGTTGACGTGATAGATCGCCTGCTGCAGCCGGTCGTCGGCATGAGCGAGATTCGCCCCGACGAGCGCGGCCAGGCCGAGGCTCGCGGCGAGCCCCCATTTGCGTATGTCCATTTCATTCCTCCTTTTTCGACCGAAGCCTTCTCGGTCGGCGCTTTTGGATTCGATTTCTCGTTATCGGCCGCGCTTTGTCCGTCGTGGCCGATCGATGCGGTCACTCGAATCTCGTTTGGTGGGCCGTGACCGCTCGGTCGAGGGCTCGCGTCGGCGGGCGACGAAGATCGATCGAAAGCGCGGCCGCGGCGACGCGCGCGCTTTCGTCGAAACGGATGTGTGCAACGAGAAAAACCGCGGACTGCATCATGGCCGGCTCCTGCCGAGCGAATAAATCGCTCTTTCCGACGATCGGTCGATCATCGGACTTCAGCAGGAGTTATCAGCCTTTGCGGCGGTTGGAGGGGGACCCCATCCCCCGGTCGCGCGCCCTGAAGCGGCGACCTATGCGCGATTCGTAGCTAAGCGATGAGACAGCGTCAAGGAGGCGATGGGAGTGGAGATGGAGTGCAGGCCAGGGCTCGGCTCGGGGGAACAAGAAAAACGCTGGAAAAGACGCTTTTACCTCCTCCCTCGAGGGCTTCGAGGGAGGAGGGTCGGACGGCGAAGCCATCCAGGGTGGGGTTTCAACGAGAAAGACTCGGCGGAATCGCTCCCTTGGGCGCTCGACCTCCTCCTCGAGGGGGAGGCGCAAACGCCTCATCCGCCGCGCTGATCTCGCTCATCCGATCACCCGGACTTTTGGTCCACGGCGCTGGGCTCTCAGCGGTCGCCCCTCAGATAGAACAGGCGCGAGCCGAAGCGGGCGACGATTGGATCGCCGCCGCAAAGGGATTCCGGCGGCTCGCCCCGCGCCGCGCGACGATCCGAGCGGCGTCCCTCGCGCGCGAAGGACAGCACCACGCCCGGCTCGCGCAAGGCCCCGCCCGTGGCGGCCCGGCCCCGGTGGGCGTCGACATAATGGCCGAGCAATGCGGCCTCGAAGGCCGCCTCGCGCTCGGCGGCGTGTGGACGAGCGACGAGACCGGCCTCGGGATGCGCGGTGAGCAGCAGCCGGAGCACGATCAGCAGATCGGCCGCCCGCGCCGTCACGCCGAGATCGAGGAAGCCGCGCAGATCGGCGACGATCATCGCGCGCACGGCGCAGAGGCCGCGATGGCCATTGAGCAGATAGCTCTCGAGGAGCGCGTCATGCTCGGGAGAGGGGATGGAGCCCAGCACCAGCTCGTTGGAAGCCAGGCCCGCCTGGGCCGCGCATTGCGACACGGTAATCATGAGGAGCTCCTTACGCGTTACGCAAACTCGTTACAGTTCGATCGACGAGGCGATCAGCCGACGGCGAACGCCGGGCTGTCGGCGAATGGATGAAGGGATCGGCAAAGCGGATCGGCAAAAACCGGAACCCGAAAGAAACGCCTCAAATTTATCGATTGATTGCGGAGATAAAATTGATCGATCGAGGTCATATGCGCCTAATCTCCCTGGTCGGCCGGCTCACAGCAGGCCGCGCTGGTCCGTCAATACTTGTTGTCGGCCGAATCCAAAATTAGGACATGTACTTATGCGCCGCGCGAGGGCGCCAGCCTATGATTAAAATCATTATATTTCAATGCATTGTGACGGAGGCCGGACGACGATTCCGTGACGGATTTCTGCAGTCTCTCGCGAAAGAATAGAAAACTCTACTCGTTTTCTGGCCTGAAATACTATAAATCTATTCAAATTCTATCCATTTTCGGTCGCCGCACGGCTCCGGCGACGCTAGAGCGCCATCCGATCCAATCGGACCGGATGGCGCTCTCGCCTTCTTTCGTTGGAGCGAATTCTGATCGATCGAACGGTCCCGTTCGATCGGAAAGCGCTCTGTGCGTCTCGCCTCTCAGCGACGGGACGCGGACGCGCCCCATATCTCCCAGGCGGCATAGGCGACGAGCGCGCCGCCGACCAGCAGATGGACGAGAAGCGCCCGCGTGTCCGGCCAGAAGCCGAGAATCCAGGGCGAGACCAGCAGCCAGACGCCGACGATGAAATATTCGGGCGTCTCGCTGTCGTCGATCTCGGCGAAGGCGACGGCCGAGAGCAGCAGGAGAATGGCCGCAGAGAAGCTCGTCGCCAGCGTCGCCATCCAGCTCGTGTAATGGAGAATCCAGGGTGCGAGCAGCAGGATTGCGGCGATGGCGAGGCTGCCCCAATCGGGTGTGTGTGTGATGCGCTGAATCGACATGATGCGCCCTCCCGCTCGCCCCAGCCTCTGAACGATGAGCGGCGGATATGGCGTCGGCGGCTCCGCCTTCAAGCGCTCGCTCAGACGGGGCTGCCGAGATCGGCGATGACGGCGCCGAGGAAGCGCGCCGCCTCGCCGCCAGTGACGACGCGATGATCGAAAGTGAGGCTCAGCGGCAACATGCGCCGCGCCACGGGCCGGCCGTCGTCATCGGCGACGATCGCGCGGCGAATGCGGCCGGCGCCGAGAATGGCGACCGTCGGCGGCAGCACGATGGGCGCGGCGTAGCGCCCCGCGATCATGCCGAAATTGGAGAGGGTGATGGTCGCGCCGCGCAACTCCTCCGGCGGAATGCGGCGCGCGTCAATATCGGCGCGCATCTTGTTCAGCCCGGCGCGCAGATCCGCCGGATCGCGCTCCGCGACATTGCGCAGCACGGGCACGAACAGTCCGCCCTCGGCCGAGTCGACGGCGATGCCGAGATCGATCTTGGCGAGCACGCGCCGCGCCAGCGCATGGGATTCGAACCAGGCGTTGAGCCCCGGCTCGACGCGGCATCCGGCGACGAGCGCGCGCACGAGGCGCAGCGTCGTATCCGTTTCTTGCGGCCAAGCGTCTATGTCGGCGTCGTCGACGACGGTCGCCGCGGCGACCTCGGCCTGAGCCAGCGCCATATTCTGCGCCATGGCGCGACGAAAGCCGCGGAGCGGCTCGGCGGGCGCGGCCTCCGACAATATGCGCGCCACGCGCTGCACATCGCCTGAGGTGATGACGCCATCGGCGCCGGATGGCGTCACCATTGTGAGATCGACATCGAGCCGTCGCGCCAGCGCGCGCACCGCTGGCGTCGCGCGAAGGCCGGCGCCATTGCGCCCGAGCGGCGCTGCGCCTTCCTGCAGCACGCGGCCGCTCGTCTCCATGGCGCCGACGACGGTTCCTTTGTCCTCTTTCGCAATTTCCGCCTCCGCCTCGCCGGCGAAAGCGATGAGCGGACCGCCGATGCGGATGATCTCGCCGGCCTGCGCAAACAGCTTCTCGATACGGCCCGCTTGTGGCGAAGGGATTTCGACGACCGCCTTGGCGGTCTCGACGGAGACGAGCGGCTGGTCGACAGCGACCTCCTCGCCGGGCGCGACATGCCATTGCACCAACTCGGCCTCTTGCAGTCCTTCGCCGAGATCGGGAAGCTTGAAGACGCTCATGCCGCCTCCATCGTCTTGCGCACGGCGTCGGCGATGCGCGCGACGCTCGGCAGATATTGTCCCTCGAGCCGCGCCAACGGCATGACCACGTCATAGCCGGTGACGCGCCGCACGGGCGCCAGCAGCGTATAGAGCCCGCGCTCGGCGAGGATCGCCGCGATCTCGGCGCCGAAGCCGGCGGTGCGCGCGGCCTCCTGCACGATGACGCAACGGCCGGTCTTTTCCACCGAGCGCAGTATGGTCTCCGCATCGAGCGGCTTCAGCGTCGCGACGTCTATGACCTCGCAATCGACGCCCTCATTGCCGAGACTCTCGGCGGCCGCGAGCGCTTCGTGCAGCATGCCGCCCCAGGCGACGAGCGTGACGTCGCGCCCCTCGCGCGAGACGAAGCATGTGTCGAGCGGCAGGCTCTCGCCGTCGTCGATCACCTCTTGCTTGAACAGGCGATAGAGCCGCGTCGGCTCGAGGAAGACGACCGGATCTGGATCGCGAATGGCGGCGAGCAGCAGGCCATAGGCGCGCGAAGGCGAAGACGGAATGACGACGCGAAGGCCCGGCGTATGCGCGAACATCGCCTCGGGGCTTTCCGAGTGATGCTCGGGCGCATGAATGCCAGCGCCATTGGGCGCGCGCAGCACCATGGGGCAGGTGAGCCTGCCGCGCGTGCGATTGCGCAGGCGCGAGGCGTGATTGATGAGCTGATCCATCGCCGGATAGATGAAGCCGCTGAATTGAATCTCCATCACCGGCTTCAGCCCCATCGCCGCCATGCCGACGGCGACGCCGGCGATGGCCGCCTCGGCGAGCGGCGTGTCGATGACGCGCGCCGAGCCGAAGCGCTGCTGCAAGCCGAGCGTCGCGCGGAACACGCCGCCATTGACGCCTATGTCCTCGCCGAGAAGCAGCACGGCGGGATCATGCTCGAGCGCATGCGCCAGCGCGCGATTGACGGCTTCGACGAGAGTGAGCTCAGCCATGGCCGCCATCCTTCGGAGCGAAGCGCTGCGCCTCTTCATATTGATCGCGCATCGACTCGGGCAGGCGCGCGAAGAGGTGATCGAACATGGCCGAGAAATTCTGCGGCGGCGTCGCCAGATAGGCAGCGACCGCGCGCTCGACCTCCTCGGCGCAGTCTTTCGCGAGGCGCTTCTCCTGCTCCTCGCTCCACAGGCGCCGCGCGCCGAGATATTTGCGTAGCCGTCCGATCGGCTCCTTCTCCGCCTCGCGCCGCACGATCTCGGAATCGCGATAGCGCGTCGCGTCATCGGCCGTCGTATGATCGCCGAGCCTGTAGCTCAGCGCCTCGATGAGCGTCGGTCCGCCGCCGTCGCGCGCCTTCTCTATGGCGAGGCTCGCGATGTGACGCATGGCGATCACATCATTGCCGTCGACCTGATATCCTTCGACGCCGGCCGCCACCGCCTTTTGCGCGAGCGTCACCGTGGCCGATTCGAGCGCGCGCGGCGTCGAGATCGCCCATTGATTATTATTGATGACGACGACGAGCGGAACGCGCCAGACGCCGGCCATGTTCAAGGCCGAATAGAAATCGCCGGTCGAGGCGCCGCCGTCGCCGAGGATCGTCACGGCGACGCGCTTCTCGTCGTGCAATTTGAAAGCATAGGCCGCGCCTGCCGCATGTGCGACCTGCGTGCCGACAGGAACGCAGATCGGAAAATCGCAGCGCGGAACGGCGTAATCGCTGCCGCGCTCGTCGCCGCCCCAATAGACGAGATTTTCCGCCATGGTCATGCCGCGCAGCAATTGCGCGCCATGGTCGCGATAGGAGGGCGCGAGCACATCCTCTCTGCGCATGGCGGAGCCGACGCCGACGCCGATCGCCTCCTGCCCCAGCGCGGAAGCGAAAGTGCCGAGCTTGCCGGTGCGCTGCAGAGCGATGGCTTTGCCGTCATAAGCGCGCGTACGCGCCATGGCGCGATAGAGATCGAGCAAAAGCTCCGCCTCTATCGCTTCGCGCGGCGTCGAAGGGTCGAGCTCGCCTTCGGCAGAGAGAAAACGAAAAAAGTCGATCTGGAAGGAGACGCCAATGCCCATGGGCCTGCCTCGAGCTTCGTCAGAGTGAGGTAAGGCGCCGCATCGCGTTTTTCATCGCCTTAGGGGATTTTTTTGCTGCGAAACGCCGCGCGCGCTTGAATGCGAGTCCGTCCGCGCCCAGTTCATGTTCCATGTCCCCGGCGTTCAAATCCGACGCTTTCCCCTTCGTCGATGAATTCGGCCCGGCGAAGATCGTCTATGTGAGCACGCCGGGCGTCGGCCTCGAGGCGATCGTCGTCATCGACAATGTCGCCGCCGGCCCTGCTATAGGCGGCGTGCGCATGGCTCCCGACGTCAGCGTCGAGGAATGCTTCCGCCTCGCCCGCGCCATGACGCTGAAGAACGCCGCCTGCGGCCTGCGCCACGGCGGCGGCAAATCCGTCATCTTCGGTGATCCCTTCATGCCGCCGCCGGAGAAGGAGCAGCTCATTCGCGCCTTCGCCAAAGCGATCGAACCCTTGACCGATTACATCCCAGGGCCCGACATGGGCACGAACGAAACCTGCATGGCCTATGTGCATGACGAGATCGGCCGCGCCGTCGGACTGCCCGCCGAGATCGGCGGCATACCGCTCGACGAGATCGGCGCCACCGGCTATGGCGTCGCTATAGCGGCTGAGGCCGCCGCGCCTTTCGCTGGATTGAAGCTCGAAGGCGCGCGCGTCGTCGTCGAGGGCTTCGGCGCCGTCGGGCGACATGCGGCGCGCTTTCTCTCGCGCAAGGGCGCGATCCTCGTCGGCGCCTCCGACAGCCGCGGCGCGATCTATGACGCCGCCGGCCTCGACATAGACGCGCTGGCGCAAACGCGCCGGGAAGGCCGCAGCGTCGCGAGCCATGGTCGCGGAGCAGCGCTCGCTTCGGACGCGCTGCTCTCCGCGGCTTGCGACATCTTCATTCCCGCCGCGCGACCGGATGTGCTGCGCGCCGACAATATAGGACGGCTACAATGCAGGCTCGTCGTGCAAGGCGCCAATATTCCGGCGACGGCGGAGGCTGAACGAATGATGTTCGAGCGCGGAATCGTCAGCGCGCCGGATTTCATCGCCAATGCCGGCGGCGTCATCTGCGCCTCCGTGGAATATGCCGGCGGCGACGAGAAAGCCGCCTTCGCGGCGATCGAAGAAAAGATTTCCCGCAATATGCAGGAGATTATCGCGCGCGCCGCCGCGCTGCGCCTATCGCTGCGCGACGCCGCCACGGCTCTGGTACAGGAGCGGCTGCGCAAGATGATGGCGACGCAGCGCTGGCGCTGAGCGTCAATCCAGACGCTCGATCGCAAGCGCCGTCGCCTCGCCGCCGCCGATGCAGAGCGCGGCGACGCCGCGCCGCAGCCCATATTTGCGCATGGCCGCCAGCAACGTGACGACGATGCGCGCGCCCGAGGCGCCGATCGGATGGCCGAGCGCGCAGGCGCCGCCATGCACATTCACCTTCTCCCGCGGCACGCCGAGCTCGCGCATCGCCGCCATGACGACGACGGCGAACGCCTCGTTGATCTCGAAGAGATCGACGCTGGAGAGCGGCCAGCCGACGCGCTCGGCGAGCTTGCGCATGGCGGAGATGGGCGCCGTCGGAAACAGATTGGGCGGCCCGGCGTGCGTCGCATGGGCGCGAATGATCGCGAGCGGGACGAGGCCGGCGCGCTCGGCGCGGCCGCGCCGCATCAGCACGAGCGCGGCGGCGCCGTCGGAGATGGCGCTGGAATTGGCCGCTGTCACCGTGCCGCCCTCGCGAAACGCCGGCTTCAATGTCGCGATTTGCTCGACATTCGCCTTCGCTGGCAATTCATCGCGCGCGATCGTCGCCGTCACTTTGCGGTCCCGCGTTTCGAGAGGCGCGATCTCCCAATCGAATGCGCCCTCACGCGCGGCCTGCTGCGCGCGCAGCAGCGACGCCATCGCATAATCATCCAGCATTTTGCGGGTGAACTGATGCGTCGTCGCGCAATCCTCGGCGAAGTCGCCCATCAGCCGACCCTTCTCATAGGCGTCCTCGAGCCCATCGAGAAACATATGATCGACGAGCTGCTTATGACCCATGCGATAGCCTTCGCGCACGCGCTCGAGCAGATAGGGCGCGTTGCTCATGCTCTCCATGCCGCCGGCGACGATGGCGTGCGAGCTGCCGGCGAGCAATTGATCATGCGCGAGCTGGATCGCCTTCATGCCGGAGCCGCACATTTTGTTGATCGTCACGCAGCCCGCCGCCTCCGGCAATCCCGCGGCGAGCGAGGCCTGGCGCGCCGGCGCCTGGCCGAGGCCGGCGGAGAGCACGCAGCCCATGAGCACATCGTCGATCTGATCGGTCGGCGCATCGGCGCGCGCGACGGCGGCGCGGATCGCCGCCGCGCCGAGCTGCGGCGCCGCGACGCTCTTCAATTCGCCGAGCAGGCCGCCGATCGGCGTGCGCGCCGCGCCGATGATGACGACAGGATCGAAAGCCTCGGTCGCAGTCATGTCCAGGCTCGAAACTCGAGATTCGGCGGCGCGCCGCCGTCGAGCAACGCCTTCACCGAAGCTTCGTCCACTTCCGCGAGCGTCGCTGGCGACCAATGCGGAGCGCGATCCTTGTCGATGACGGCGGCGCGAATGCCCTCGTAGAGATCATGCGTCGAAAGCAGATTGCAAGCCGTGCGAAACTCCTGACGCAGACAGGCCTCGAGACTGCTCGCCTCGGCGGCGCGACGCAGCAGCTGCAGCGTGACCTTCAGGCTCGTCGGCGAGCGCAGAGCGATCGTCGTCGCCGCTTCGCGCGCAAAATCGGAACCCTCCGCCTCGAGCGCGGCGATGATGCGCTCGACGCTCGAATGCGCCATGACCCGACGCAACAAGGATTCGTGTCGCGACAAAGCGCCGAAGCCGGAGGATTTCGCAAAGCGCGCGAGCAGCGACCGGACCTCTTCCGCTTCGCTTATGTCGCGCAGCAGCGCCAGCAGCTCGGGAAGCGAGGTCGAATCGACGAGGACGTCGGCGAGGCCGGCGAAGATCGCGTCATGCGGCCCAACCGCCACGCCGGAAAGCGCCATATAGCGGCCGACGCCACCATTGCGCGTCAGCAGAAAAGAGCCGCCGACATCGGGAATGAAGCCGATGCCGGTCTCCGGCATGGCGAGGCGCGTGCGCTCCGTGACGATGCGAAAATTGCCATGCGCGGAAAGACCGACGCCGCCGCCCATGACGATCCCGTCCATCACGACGACATAGGGTTTCGGAAAGCCGGCGATGCGCGCGTTCAATTCATATTCTTCGCGCCAGAATGTCTCATAGAGCGTGTGATCTCCCGCGCGCAGCTCATAGAGCGCGCGTATGTCGCCGCCGGCGCAAAAGCCGCGCGCGCCTTCCCCCGTCACCACCACGCCGACGATCTGCCGATCGGCGCCGAAGCAATCGAGCGCGCGCGCGAAGTCGCGGATCATCTCGAGCGTGAGGCTGTTCAGCGCTTTCGGGCGATCGAGCGCGATGGAGCCGACATTACGCGCACGTGAGACGAGGATGTCGCTCATGCCCTATGGTCCCTCCTGCGCCGGGCGAGCAGCGCGCGCGCGGCGCGACTCTGGTTCTCGCGTCCGAGCCTTTCGCAGATGAAAACGCCGGCGTCGATCAGCGCATCGAGATCGACGCCGGTCTCTATTCCCGAATGCTCCAGCATATAGACGACATCCTCCGTCGCGACATTGCCGCCGGCGCCCGGCGCGAAAGGACAGCCGCCGAGGCCCGCGACCGAAGCGTCGACGACGCCGACGCCCATCTCGAGCGAAGCGAATATATTGGCGAGCGCCTGCCCATAAGTGTCGTGAAAATGCACCGCGATCTGCGCCAGCGGAACATCGCGCCCGACCTCCTCGACGAGCTTGCGCGCCTGCAAGGGCGCGCCGACGCCGATCGTGTCGCCGAGCGAGATCTCGCGGCAACCGAGGGCGGCGAGATCGCGCGCGAGAGTGGCGACCGCGCGTGGCGCGACATCGCCTTCGAAGGGGCAGCCGAGCGCGCAGGAAACATAGCCGCGCACATCGAGGCCCGCGCCGACCGCGGCCTCGACGAGAGGAGCGTAGCGCGCGAGACTTTCCGCGATCGAGCAGCCGATGTTTTCTTTCGAGAATGTCTCCGTCGCCGCGGCGAAGACGGCGACGCCGCGCACGCCGCAGGCGAGCGCCTCCTCGAGCCCGCGCATATTGGGCACGAGAACGGAAAGATGGACATGCGGCGGCGGCCGCAAACGGGCGAGCACGGCTTTCGTATCCGCCATTTGCGGGACGCGCTTGGCCGAGACGAAGCTTCCCGCCTCTATGTCGCGGAGCCCCGCAGCCGCGAGCTTTTCGATCAGCGTCACCTTGTTCTCCACGGCGAGCAGCACGCTTTCATTCTGCAAGCCGTCGCGCGGACCGACCTCGACGATGCGGACGCGCCGCGCAATGCTCATGCCGCTTCTCCCTCGGCGAAGACGATCAGCCGCTCGCCCTGCTTCACCATATCGCCGATCGCCGGACGAATCTCCGATATGAGTCCGTCGCGCGGCGCCGACAATGCGATCTCCATCTTCATCGCCTCGAGCATGATCAGCGGCGCGCCTTTCTTGACGCTCTCGCCGACGCTCGCGAAAAGCCCGGTGACGCGCGCCGGCAAGGGCGCGGCGAGCGCGGCGTCGCCTTCGCTCTGCGCGCGCGGCGGCGCCAGCGGATCGACGATCGACAGCTCATCGTTTCGACCGTCGAGAATGACGACGAAGCCTCCCTCGCGCTCGACGATCGAGAGCTTTCGCTCGACGCCGTCGATGCGCAAGCTCATGCGGCGCGAATGCGTCTCGGATTCGATGTGGTGCAGCGACTTCGCCGTCTCCAAACGAAACGCGCCCTTGGGCAGAGGCGCGAGAGTGAGCGCAATGTCGGAATCGCCCAGGCGGAAACGGAGGCTTTGCCGCGCCCCGCCATTGAGGCGCCATGCGTCGGTCGCGTCCCAAGGCGTCCCGTCCTCGCGCTCCGCGCGCAGGCCGGCGAGCCAGGCCGCGGCGCCCGCGGCGAGGACGATCGTCTCTTTCGCTTCGTCCAACGCCTCGGTTCCGGCGAGGATCAAATCGAGATGGCGAGACAAAAATCGCGTGTCGATCCGCGCCTCCGCATGAGCGTCGCTGTCGAGAATGGCGCGCAGCAAGAGCAGATTGGTCTTTACGCCGACGATCTCGCAGTCCCGCAACGCCGCGGCGAGACGCGCGCGCGCGGCGTTGCGATCCTCGCCATGCGCGACGATCTTGGCGAGCAGAGGATCATAGAATGGCGTGACCGCATCGCCCTCGCGCACGCCGGTCTCGACGCGAAGCGAATGGCTCTCCTGCGGCGCGCGCCAATGGTCGAGCCGTCCGACGGAGGGGAGAAAATCCTGCGCCGGCGCCTCCGCATAGAGCCTCGCCTCGATCGCATGTCCATGGGACGCGATCTCCTCCTGCCTCGCGGGCAACGGCTCACCGGCGGCGACGCGCAATTGCCATTCGACGAGATCGAATCCGGCGATCATTTCGGTAATCGGATGCTCGACCTGCAGCCGCGTGTTCATCTCGAGAAAGTAGAATGTCTCGCCCATGACGAGAAACTCGACCGTCCCGGCGCCGAGATAAGCGACCGTGCGGCCGGCGGCGCGCGCCGACTCGCGCAGCGCGCGCCGCAGCTCTGTCGACAGCCCTGGAGCCGGGGTCTCCTCCATGATCTTCTGATGTCGGCGTTGAATCGAGCAATCGCGCTCGGGGAAAGCGACGAGGCCGCCATGCGCATCGCCGAAGATTTGCACCTCGATGTGACGCGGCTCATCGAGCGCCTTTTCGATCAGCAGCGATTCGTCGCCGAAAGCGGACGCCGCCTCGCGCCGGGCGCTCTCGATCGCGCCGCGCAATTCATTCGGCGCGGCGACGAGGCGCATGCCTTTGCCGCCGCCGCCCGCCGAGGCTTTGACGAGAACGGGAAAGCCGATGCGCGTCGCCGCTTCGATGAGACTGTCCCCATCCTGCGCGCCATGGAATCCCGGCACGATCGGAACGCCCGCGCGCTCCATCGCGGCGCGCGCCTGCGCTTTCGATCCCATCAGGCGCATGGCCTGCGGCGTCGGCCCGATGAAGACGAGGCCGGCCTCGGCGCAGCGTTCCGCGAAGAGCGCATTCTCGGACAGAAAGCCATAGCCTGGATGCACGGCCTCGACGCCCGCGCGCCGCGCGATGGCGATGAGCTTGTCGATCGACAGATAGCTGTCTCGCGCAGGCGCCGCGCCGAGCGGATAGGCTTCGTCGGCGAGCGCGACATGACGCGCGTGCGCATCGACGTCCGAATAGACGGCGACAGTCGCGACTCCCATGCGCTTGGCGGTCGCGATCACGCGGCAGGCGATCTCGCCGCGATTGGCGATGAGTATCTTACGAAACATCGTCGCCATTCCGATCTCGCCTCCAGGACGGCGCGCGCCTCTCGAGGAAAGCCGCGAGGCCCTCCTTGCCTTCCGCGGAAGCGCGCCGCGCCGCGATACGCGAGGCTGTCTCGCGCATCAGCGCCTCGTCGATCGGACGATCGGCGAAGATCGAGGTCGAAGCCTTGGCTTCCGCCTGCGCGCCGGGCGCGCCGGCGAGCAGCGACTCCACCATGCGCGCGACTCGGGCGTCGAGCTCTTCGGCGAGCGCGATCTCGTGAACGAGGCCGAGCTCGCGCGCATGAGCGACGGAAATGACCTCGGCGGTGAGGAAATAGCGCCTAGCCTGGCGCGCGCCGATCGCGCGTTGGACATAGGGACCGATGACCGAGGGCGTGAGGCCGATCTTCACCTCGCTGAGACAGAAGCTCGCCGTATCCGCGGCGAGAACAATGTCGCAACAGGCGACGAGGCCGACGCCGCCGCCATAGGCCGCGCCATGGACGCGCGCGATCGTCGGCTTCGGCAGAGTATCGAGCGTGCGCATCAACTCGGCGAGCAGAAGAGCGTCCCGCTCATTGGTCTGCAGCGTGTCGGCGGCGACGCGCTTCATCCAGTCGATATCGCCGCCCGCGCAAAAGGCGGCGCCTGCGCCAGCGAGCACGAGGAGGCGCGTCTGCGTATCATTCGCGGCGCGGCGCAGCGCCTCGATGAGCTCGCTCACCATCGTCTGATCGAGCGCGTTGCGGCGCTCCGGGCGGGAGAGCATGAGGGTCGCGACTCCGCGCGAATCGAGCGATGAAGCAATGAAGGACATGAGCGCCTCACATACGAAACAGGCCGAAGCGCGTCGCTTCGAGAGGCGCATTGGAGGCCGCGGCGAGGCAGAGCGCAAGCACGCGGCGCGTGTCCGCCGGATCGATGACGCCATCGTCCCAAAGACGCGCGCTCGCATAATAGGGATGGCCCTGGCGCTCATATTGCTCGCGGATCTGCGTCTGATAAGCGTTATGCTGCGCCTTGGTCCAGCTCCGCTCCTTTGCGGCGTAGCTCTCGCCGCGCACGCGTGCGAGAACTTCCGCGGCCTGCTCTCCGCCCATGACGGAGATGCGCGCATTGGGCCAGCTCCACAGAAAGCGGGGGCCATAGGCGCGGCCGCACATCGCATAATTGCCGGCGCCGAAGCTGCCGCCGACGATGACGGTGAATTTCGGCACGGCGGCCGTCGCCACCGCCGTCACCATTTTGGCGCCGTCCTTGGCGATGCCGCGCGCCTCGTAATCGCGGCCGACCATGAAGCCGGTGACATTCTGCAGAAACAGCAGCGGGATCTCGCGCTGCGCGCAGAGCTCGATGAAATGCGCGCCTTTGAGTGCGCTCTCGCCGAATAATACGCCATTATTGGCGAGCACGCCGACGCGATAGCCGCCGATATGCGCAAAGCCGGTGACGAGAGTCTCGCCATAGAGCTTCTTGAATTCGTCGAATTCGCTCGCGTCGACCAACCTCGCGACCAGCTCGCGCGCGTCATATTGCCGGCGCCGATCGGCGGGGACGAGTCCGTAGATCTCCATCGGCTCGTAGAGCGGCTCGCGCGCTTCGCGCCGTTGCAGCGATGGCCGCGACGGCGCCCTGAGATCGGCGACGATCGCGCGCGCAATGCCGAGCGCATGCGCGTCGGTCTCCGCATAATGATCGGCGACACCCGATCGGCGCGTATGCACCAAGGCTCCGCCGAGCTCTTCCGCCGTCACCACCTCGCCGGTGGCGGCGCGCACGAGCGGCGGCCCGGCGAGGAAAATCGTGCCCGTGTCGCGCACGATGATCGACTCGTCCGACATGGCCGGCACATAGGCGCCGCCCGCCGTGCAGGAGCCCATGACGACGGCGATCTGTGCGATGCCCGCGGCCGACATCTGCGCCTGATTGTAGAAGATACGGCCGAAATGATCGCGATCGGGAAACACCTCGTCCTGGCGCGGCAGATTGGCGCCGCCGGAATCGACGAGATAGAGACAGGGAAGGCGATTCTGCGCGGCGATCTCCTGCGCGCGCAGATGCTTCTTCACCGTGAGGGGAAAATAGGCGCCGCCCTTCACCGTCGCGTCATTGGCGACGATCATGCAGGCGCGGCCGTGAATGCGCCCGACTCCGGCGACGACGCCCGCGCAAGGCGCCTCCCCATCGTACATGTCGAAAGCCGCGAATTGGCCGATCTCCAGGAAAGGCGATATGGGATCGACCAGCGCGTCTATGCGCTCGCGCGCCGTCATCTTGCCGCGCGCGACATGCTTCTCGCGCGCCGCGGCGCCGCCGCCCTCGGCGATCCGCGCCGCCTTGGCGCGCAAATCGGCGACGATGCCGCGCATCGCCTGCGCATTGGCCGCGAATTCCGCGGAGCTCATGTCCAATCGGGTCTCTAGAACCGGCATCGTCAATTCTCTCGTCGCGGCGAAGACCGCCGCGCAAACTCACGAAGTCTCGCTATAGAGCTCGCGGCCGATCAGCATGCGACGAATTTCGCTGGTGCCGGCGCCGATCTCATAGAGCTTGGCGTCGCGCAGCAGCCGGCCGGTCGGATAATCATTGATATAGCCATTGCCGCCGAGGCATTGGATGGCCTCCAGCGCCATGCGCGTCGCACTCTCCGCGGCGAAGAGAATGGCGCCGGCGGCGTCCTTGCGCGTCGTGCGGCCGCGGTCGCAGGCGCGCGCGACGGCATAGACATAGGCGCGCGCGGCGTTGAGCGTCGTATACATGTCGGCGAGCTTGGCCTGCATGATCTGGAATTCGCCGATCGGATGGCCGAATTGCTTGCGGTCGTGCACATAGGGCACGACGATATCCATGCAGGCGCGCATGATGCCGATGGGGCCGCCGGCGAGCACGGCGCGCTCATAATCGAGCCCGCTCATCAATACATTCACGCCGCGCTCTGGCAGGCCGAGCACATTCTCTTCCGGCACCTCGCAATCGGAGAACAGCAATTCGCATGTGTTGGAGCCGCGCATTCCGAGCTTGTCGAGCTTTTGCGCGCGCTCGAATCCTTTGAACGCTCTCTCTATGATGAACGCCGTTATGCCATGCGCGCCGGCGCCGGGGTCGGTCTTGCCATAGACGATGACGACATCGGCGTCGGGTCCGTTCGTCACCCACATTTTATCGCCGTTCAGCACATAGCGGTCGCCATGCTTTTCCGCGCGCATCGACATATTCACCACATCCGAGCCGGCGTCGGGCTCGGACATGGCCAGCGCGCCGATATGCTCGCCGGAGACGAGCTTGGGCAGATAGCGCCGCTTCTGCTCACGCGTTCCGTTGCGGCGCAATTGATTCACGCAGAGATTGGAATGGGCCCCATAAGAGAGGCCGACGGAAGCGGAGGCGCGGCTCAGCTCCTCCATGATGACGACATGCTCGAGATAGCCGAGGCCGACGCCGCCATATTCTTCCTCGACGGTGACGCCGAGCAGGCCGAGCGCGCCCATCTCGAGCCAGAGGTCCGAGGGGAAATCATTCTCGCGATCGATCGTCGCGGCGCGCGGCGCGATCTTGCGCGCTGCGAACGCTTCGACCTGGTCGCGCAACATGTCGGCGGTTTCGCCGAGCGCGAAATCGAGCGATGGAATCCAGTGACGCATCGGTCCCGAGCCTCCGGACGCGATAATGGCCTATATTTGGCCGCGGCCGTCCTTTTCAAGACCGAGAGCGCGGGCGAGACCTCATTCGTTCTTGCGTCCGGATCACTCCTTCAGCGCCAGCAGACGCGCATCGCCGCCGAAGGATGCGCTGTTGATCGTCACCGTCTCCTCACGCAGGAAGCGACGAAGATAGTCCGGCCCGCCGGCCTTCGGCCCCGTGCCGCTCATTCGCGATCCGCCGAAAGGCTGACTGCCCACCACGGCGCCGATCATATTGCGATTGACATAGAGATTGCCCGCCGGCGTCGTCTCGGCGAGAGCGCGTATGCGAGCCTCTATGCGCGTGTGCAGACCCATTGTGAGGCCGAATCCATTCGCCGCTATTTCTTCGACCAACCTTAAGAAATCCTTTTCGTCTCCGGCGCGCCAGCTCGCGACATGGAGCACGGGACCGAAAATTTCCTCGCCGAGATCGCCGGCGCGATCGAGCCGCACGATATGCGGCGCGACGAAATTGCCGCGCTGCGGCGCCTCGCCGGCGTAGAGCACGCGCCCCTGCGCGCGGCGGCGCGCGAGATAATCCTCCAGTCGCGTTTTCGCTTCTTTGTCGATGACGGGGCCGACATGTGTCGATAGATCACGCGGATCGCCGACGCGGAGCTCCTTCGCCGCGCCGATCAGCATGGCGAGCGCGGGCTCCGCTATGTCCTCCTGCAGGCAGAGCAGCCGCAGCGCCGAGCAGCGCTGACCGGCGGAGCGAAAGGCGGAGACGAGGACATCGTCGACGACCTGCTCGAGCAGAGCCGTCGAGTCGACGATCATGGCGTTGACGCCGCCTGTCTCGGCGATGAGCGGAACGATCGGCCCATTCGACGCCGCGAGCGCGCGGTGAATCGACTGCGCGGTCTCGGTCGAGCCGGTGAAGACGACGCCGGCGACATGCTCATGCGTGACGAGCGCGGCGCCGATCGCGCCATCGCCGGGGACATATTGCAGCGCCTCGCGCGGAACGCCGGCCTCGAGCAAAAGCGCGACGGCCTCTTGCGCGACGAGCGGCGTCTGCTCGGCCGGCTTGGCGACAGCGGCGTTGCCGGCGACGAGCGCCGCCGCGATCTGGCCGAGAAAAATGGCCAGCGGAAAATTCCACGGCGAGATGCAGACGAAAACGCCACGCCCACGCCGGCGCAGGCGATTGTCCTCGCCCGTCGGGCCAGGCAGCGCCTCCTCCTCGCAGACCAGCCGCGCCCGTCCCGCGTAATAGCGGCAGAGATCGGCCGCCTCGCGCACTTCGGCGAGCGCATCGTCGAGCGTCTTGCCGCCCTCCTGCTGCAGCAGCGCGATGAGCCGTCCGCGCCGCGCCTCGACGAGATCGGCCGCGCGCTCGATGATCGTCGCGCGCGCTTCGACCGGCGTCGCCTCCCATGCCGGAAAGGCGCGCGAAGCCGCCGCCATTGCGGCGCGCGCGGCATCCGCATCGGCCTCGGTGATGGAGCCGATGCGCGAATCGTCGATCGGCGAGCGTAATTCGCGCGGCGCTACGCCGCTGCGGCCGCAAGAAGGCGCCGCCGTCGGAGCGGGAGCGCGCACGGCGTCTCGCTCTGCCAGCAGCGCGGCGAGCGCTTCGCGATCGCCGAATTCGACGCCTTTCGAATTGGCGCGCAGCGGACGATAGAGATCGGCGGGCGGCGGCACGCGCGAATGGCGCGCGCGCGACGCCTCGCCGATGATCGCGCGCGGCGGCGCGAGCAATTCGCTCTCCGGCGTCGAAGCGTCGGCCGCGCGCGCGACGAAGGAGGAGTTGGCGCCGTTCTCGATGAGGCGCCGCACCAGATAGGCGAGCAGATCGCGATGCGGTCCGACCGGCGCATAGATGCGGCAGCTCGCGCTTTTCTCCTCGTCGAGCAGCGCCTCGAACAGCTCCTCGCCCATTCCGTGCAGACGTTGGAATTCATAGGCCGAGGCGTCGCCGGCGCGCTCGACGATCGTCGCCACGGTCAGCGCATTATGCGTGGCGAATTGCGGGAAGATGCGCGGCGCCGCGAGCAGGCGATCGGCGCAGGCGATGTAATTCAAATCCGTCATCGCCTTGCGCGTGAACACCGGATAATCGGTTAGACCACGCTCCTGTGCGCGCTTCACCTCCGTGTCCCAATAGGCGCCTTTGACGAGGCGAACCATGAAGCGCCGTCCATGGGCCTCGGCGAGCGCCTCGATATGATCGATCACTGCGGCGGCGCGCTTTTGATAGGCCTGAATGGCGAGACCGAAGCCCTCCCAGCCGGCGAGCGACGAATCGGCGACGACCGCATCTATGACATCGAGCGACAGCTCGAGGCGATCGGCCTCCTCGGCGTCGACGGTGAAGACGAGATCATGCCGCTTGGCGAGACGCGCGAGCTCGAGCAGGCGCGGCGTGAGCTCGCGCAACACGCGCTCGCGCGACAAAGGCTCGAAGCGCGGATGCAGCGCGGAGAGCTTGACGGAGACGCCCGGCCGCTCGGGAAGCGCGCGCGCTCCGGCCTTTGCGCCTATGGCCGCGATCGCTGCGGCATAGGAGGCGAAATAGCGATCGGCGTCCGCGCCGCTGCGCGCGCCTTCGCCGAGCATATCGAAGGAATAGCGCCAGCGGCGCGCGTCATCCGCGGCGGCGCGCGCGAGCGCCTCTTCTATCGTTTCGCCGAGCACGAAATGACCGCCCATCAGCTTCATCGCCTGCCGCGCGGCGCCGCGCAAGGCCGGCATGCCGAGCCGGCGCGCCGCTTGCGCGACGAGCCCGCGCGGCGTCTCCTCCATGGCGAAAATTTTCGTCGACAATCCGAGCGCGAAAGCGGCCGCCTGCACCAGCAGCGCGTCGGAGGCGGGCGCATGGCGATCGAAGGCGCCGGCGGCGAGCTTGTCGACGATGAGAAGATCGAGCGTCGAATCGTCGGGGACACGCAAGAGCGATTCGGCCAGCGCCATCAGCGCGAGGCCCTCGCGCGTCGACAGCGAATATTCCTGCAGCAGCCGCTCGACATTGGCGACGCCCTTCGGCGCGCGCACGGCCGCGAGCAGGCGCCGCGCGAGCGGCTCGACGCGCGTGCTCCGCTCCGCAGCGAAAGCGGCCGATAAGAGATGCGCCGCGATCTCCTCGTCTGCGGGGGCGTAAGGCGCGTGAAACGGGGCCAGTCCCGGCATCGGATTCATCCTGAACGATGGCGTCGGCCGTCCGAGCTCGAGACGACCATGACGCGAGCGTCGCCGTTACGATGTCCGTCATCGTCATTGAAAACGAGCAACTCGTCCATAGTTGTTTCACAAGCGAGGGCGGGAACACGGGGATCGCGACATCGCGAGCCGGCGCGAGCGTCGCCGTTCCTACCATCCGACATGAGCATTGCGAGTCGCTGCGGCAAGATGCGGCCATAGGGAGACGCTCGAATAATGTTGCCCAATGTCGACGACATCGGCCGCTTCGCGCTGTTCCTAGATCTCGACGGCACGGTCGCCGAAATCGCCGAGCGGCCGGACGCTGTGCAGGTCGATGCGGCGACGATCGCGCTTCTCGACGCGCTGCGCCGCGCCGCCGGCGACGCCCTCGCCGTCGTCTCGGGGCGGGATATCACTGTCATCGATGCGCTGCTGAGCCCGCTCACGCTGCCGGTGGCGGGCGTGCATGGATTGCAGCGCCGCGACGCCGTCGGCCGCATGCATCGCTCGGCGGAAGCCTCCACTGATCTCGACCCGGTCATTCGCGCGATCGAGGCGGATCTCGGTCGCGAGCCGGGCGTCATCGTCGAGCGGAAGACCGGCGCCGTCGCGCTGCACTATCGTCTGCGGCCGGAGCTCGAGGCGAAATGCCGGGCCGTCGCCGAACGCGCGGCGCGCGAGCGGCCCGATCTCGAGATTCTGCCCGGAAAAATGGTCTTCGAAATTCGCCTGCAGGGCGGCGACAAGGGCGACGTCATCGAGGCTTTCTTGAAGGAAGAGCCGTTCCGCGGCCGCCGGCCGATTTTCGCCGGCGACGATGTGACGGATGAGGTCGCCTTCGCCGCCGTCAATGCGCTCGGTGGTCTGTCCATCAAAGTGGGGAGAAGCGCCACTCTGGCGCGCTACAGGGCCGCGGATCTGCGCGAATTGCATCGATGGCTCGCCGAGCTCTCGCGCGCTTCGCAAGAGGAGCGCGCGAGATGAGCGACGTGCAACAGAACGAGCGCAAGATCAGCGATCTCGAGCTCGGCGTCGTCGGCAATTGCTCCTTCGCCGCGCTCATCGACCGCGACGCCAGCGTCGTGTGGTGCTGCCTGCCGCGTTTCGACGGCGATCCCGTGTTCCACAGCCTGCTCGGCTCGCCGCCGGATATGGAGGATGGCGGCTTCTTCGCCGTCGATCTCGAGGATCGTGTCCACAGTGAGCAGGAATATAGCGGCAACACCGCCATTCTCGAGACCGTGCTGCATGGCAAGCAGGGCTCTGTGCGCGTCACCGATTTCGCGCCGCGATTCTTCTGGCGCGACCGGCTCTATCATCCGAACATGCTGATCCGGCGGCTGACGCCGGTTTCCGGCACGCCGCGCATCCGCATTCGCCTGCGCCCGCGCTACGACTATGGCGCGGTCATTCCGAGCCTCACCTTCGGCTCGCATCACATTCGCTATGTCGGCCCGCACACGATTTTGCGGCTGACGACCAATGCGCCGCTCGATTATGTGCGCGAGGAGACGCTGTTCAATCTGAGCAGCCCTATCGATCTCGTGCTCGGCCCGGACGAGACGCTGCACGAGGGCATAGCGCATACGGCGCGCAATTTCGAAGAGCGCACGCGCGACTATTGGCGCCGCTGGGTGCACCGGCTCGCCATTCCTTTCGAGTGGCAGAGCGCGGTGATCCGCGCTGCGATCACGCTGAAGCTCTGCACCTATGAAGGCACCGGCGCCATCGTCGCGGCGCTGACGACGAGCATTCCCGAAGCGGCGGACACGCAGCGCAATTGGGATTATCGCTATTGCTGGGTGCGCGACGCTTATTTCGTCGTGCGCGCGCTCAATCGCATGGCGGCCATGCGCAAGATGGAGAATTATTTCGACTGGCTGATGAATGTCGTCGCTTCGGCGGCGGGCTCGCATATTCAGCCGGTCTATGGACTCGGCCTCGAATCGGAGCTCACCGAGCGCATCATTCCCAACCTGCCCGGCTATCGCGGCATGGGGCCGGTGCGCGTCGGCAATCAGGCCTATCAGCATTTCCAGCACGATTCATACGGCAATGTCATTCTCGGCGTGGCGCAGGCCTTTCTCGACCGGCGTCTGATGTCGCCGCCGACGCGCATGGATTTTCTGCGGCTCGAGGATATGGGCCGGCAGGCGCTCGCCTGCTACGACAAGCCGGACGCCGGAATGTGGGAGCTGCGCTCGCGCGCGCGCGTGCATACGACATCGAGCCTCATGTGCTGGGCGGCGGCCGATCGGCTTGCCCGCATCGCCGATTACATCGGCGAGCCCGAACGCGCCCGCGACTGGCGCGTGGAGGCCGAGCGCATCAAGCAGGTGATTCTCGAGAGGGCCTGGTCGCAAAAGCGTCAGGCCTTCGTCGAATCGCTCGACGGCGAGCATCTCGACGCCGGCGTGCTGCTGATGATCGAGGTCGGCTTCATCGACGCCAATGATCCGCGCATGGTCTCGACGTTGGAGCAGATCGAATCCGCGCTCGGCCGCGGCGCGCATATGATGCGCTATGAGGCGGCCGATGATTTCGGCGAGCCGACCACCGCCTTCACCACTTGCTCCTTCTGGCGCATCGACGCGCTCGCCCGCATGGGGCGGCGCGAGGAGGCGCGCGAATATTTCGAGGCGCTGCTCGCCCAGCGCAATCGGCTCGGCATGATGTCCGAGGACATAGACGTCAAAACCGGCGAAGCCTGGGGAAACTACCCGCAGACCTATTCCATGGTGGGCGTCATCAACTGCGCCATGAGGCTGTCGCGTTCTTGGGAGAAAGCCATATGAAACGCCTCGTCGTCGTCTCCAATCGCGTCGCCGACCCCGGCTGCAGCCAGGCCGCCGGCGGCCTCGCGGTGTGCATTCTCGACGCTCTGCGCAAGCGCGGCGGCATGTGGTTCGGCTGGAACGGCGAGATCGTGGCCGACGACGCCGAGATCGATGTGTCCCGCGTCAAATTCGACGAGCTGACGCTCGCGACCATGCCGCTCAGCGAGCGTGATTATCGCGATTATTATCTCGGCTTCGCCAATGCGGCGCTCTGGCCCGTGCATCACTGCAGGCTCGATCTCGCCCGCTTCGCGCAGGAGGCGATCGACGGCTATCGCCGGGTCAATGATCGTTTCGCCGAGAAGCTCGCGCCCATGCTGAAGGGCAATGATCTCGTCTGGGTGCACGACTATCACTTCATCCCGCTCGGCGCCGGGCTGCGCGAGCGCGGCGTCTCCAATCGCATCGGCTTTTTTCTGCATATTCCATTTCCGCCGCCCGATGTTCTCGTCGCCATGCCCGAGCACGAATGGCTGATGAACGCGCTCGTCGAATATGATCTCATCGGCTTCCAGACGAAGTCGGATCAGGCGAATTTCTTCCGCTTCATGTGCGACTTCATGCAGGGCGAGATGCTGACGCCGGACCTCGTCCGCGTCGGCGGCAAGACGGTGACGGCGTCTGTCTTTCCGGTCGGCATAGACGTCGATTCTTTCGCCGCCATGGCCGAGAGCCCGAGCGCGGCCAAGCGCATCCAGCGTCTGCATCGCGCCGGCGAGCCGCGCATAAATGTCATCGGCGTCGATCGGCTCGATTACACCAAGGGCCTGCCGGATCGGCTGCGCTCCTTCAAGCGTCTGCTCGAGATCCATCCGCAGAATTGCAAGGCGGTGACGCTGATGCAGATCGCGCCGCCGACGCGCGAGGATGTGCAGGCCTATGCCGACATCCGTCACGAGCTGGAGGCGCTGTCGGGCGAGATCAATGGCCAATTCGGCGATTTCGATTGGACGCCGGTGCGCTATCTGCATCGCCGCGTCGATCGCGACACGCTCGCCGCGCTCTATCGCGGCTCACAAGTGGGGCTGGTGACGCCTCTGCGCGACGGCATGAATCTCGTCGCCAAAGAATATGTCGTCGCGCAGGATGCGGAGAATCCAGGCGTGCTGGTGCTGTCGCGCTTCGCCGGCGCGGCGGAGGAGCTGCAAGAGGCGCTGATCGTCAATCCTTACGATGCCGACGAGGTCGCCAATGCGATGCAGAAGGCGATCGTGATGCCGCTGGCCGAGCGCAAGGAGCGCCATGCGGCGCTGCTCGCGCGCGTGCGCAAGCATGATTCCTTCAATTGGATGGATGGTTTTTTGCGCGCGCTCAGCGCCTGCCGCATGCCGCTCGCTGCGTGAAGCGCGCTTCCTTCTCCCACTCGTGGGAGAAGGAAGCGCGCGTCGCGATTACGCGACAGCTGCGGATTTGCCGCGGGCGCGCTTGCGCTCGTTCGGATCGAGATAGGTCTTGCGCAGGCGGATCGACTTCGGCGTCACCTCGACCAGCTCGTCGTCCTCGATGTAAGCCAGCGCCTTCTCCAGCGTCATCCTGATCGGCGGGGTGAGGCGCACCGCCTCGTCCTTGCCGGCGGCGCGGATGTTGGTGAGCTGCTTGCCCTTCAGCACATTGATCTCGAGGTCGTTGTCGCGCGTATGCTCGCCGACGATCATGCCGCGATAGACCTTCCAGCCCGGCTCGATCATCATCGGGCCGCGATCCTCGAGCTTCCACATGGCGTAGGCGACGGCCTCGCCCTGCTCATTGGAGATCAGCACGCCATTGCGACGGCCGATGATCTCGCCCTTGTGGGGTGAATAGGAGTGGAACAGGCGGTTCATGATTGCCGTGCCGCGCGTGTCGGTCAGCAATTCGCCCTGATAGCCGATGAGGCCGCGCGTCGGCGCATGGAAGACGAGACGCAGGCGATTGCCGCCCGAGGGGCGCATCTCGATCATCTCGGCCTTGCGCTCGGACATTTTCTGCACGACGACGCCGGAATGCTCCTCGTCGACGTCGATAACGACCTCCTCGATCGGCTCCAAAATCTCGCCGTCCTCGTCCTTCTGGAACACGACCTTCGGACGCGAGACGCCGACCTCGAAACCCTCGCGGCGCATCGTCTCGATGAGAATGGAGAGCTGCAATTCGCCGCGGCCGGAGACGATGAAGGATTCGCCGCCGGGCGAATCTTCGACGCGCAGCGCGACATTGCCCTCGGCCTCCTTGAACAGGCGGGCGCGGATCATGCGGCTCGTGACCTTGTCGCCCTCCGTTCCCGCCAGCGGCGAGTCGTTGACGAGGAAGGTCATGGAGAGCGTCGGCGGATCGATCGGCTGCGCCTGCAGCGGCTCGTTCACCTCGAGCGCGCAGAGCGTGTCGGCGACGTTATATTTCTCGAGGCCGGCGATGGCGACGATGTCGCCGGCCTCCGCCTCGTCGATCGGCTGGCGCTCAATGCCGCGGAAGGCGAGAATCTTGGAGACGCGGCCCTGCTCGACGACCTTGCCGGTGCGGTCGAGCACCTTCACCGCCTGATTGGGCTTCACGCTGCCGGCGAAGACGCGGCCGGTGACGATGCGGCCGAGATAGGGATTGGCCTCGAGCAGCGTGCCGAGCATGCGGAAGCCGCCCTCTTCGATCTTGGGCTCCGGCACATGCTTGATGACGAGATCGAACAGCGGCGCCATGCCGTCCTGCGGACCGGTCGGCTCCTCCGCCATCCAGCCCTGCTTGGCCGAGCCGTAGATGATCGGGAAGTCGAGCTGCTCGTCGGTGGCGTCCAGCGCGGCGAAGAGGTCGAACACCTCATTGACGACCTCGCTGATGCGGGCGTCCGGCTTGTCGACCTTGTTGATCGCGACGATCGGGCGAAGGCCGATCTTCAGCGCCTTGCCGACGACGAATTTGGTCTGCGGCATCGGCCCTTCGGCCGCGTCCACCAGCACGATCGCGCCATCGACCATGGAGAGGATGCGCTCCACCTCGCCGCCGAAATCGGCGTGGCCGGGGGTGTCGACGATATTGATGCGCGTGTCCTTCCAGGCGATGGAGGTCGCCTTGGCCATGATGGTGATGCCGCGCTCTTTCTCGAGATCGTTGCTGTCCATCACCCGTTCGACGACGCGCTGGTTCTCGCGGAAGGCGCCCGACTGCTGGAGAAGGCGGTCGACGAGCGTCGTCTTGCCGTGGTCGACGTGGGCGATGATGGCGATGTTGCGCAGCTTCATGGGATTAGGGCCGATCGGTTCGCGGGCGAAGCGCGGCCCGGCGCTCCTTTCGGGCGCGAGGCGGACCGCGACTTTTTGCAGTGCGGCATCTCATACAGGAGCGCAGCGCGAATGGGAAGCGTTGCGGCAGGGGGGGCGGAACCGGGCCCGACAGGTTCCGGCTTTCGTGAAACATGACGTGATTTCAATTATCTGATATGAGATTCGCATGGCTGGCGATCTCATTGACAGCATTGCGAGAAAAAAGGCCCGGCTCGACCGGCTGCGCCCTTTGCGGGCCGATGCGGTCGCCCAGCTCCAAAAGCACTATGACGTCGAGCTCACCTACACATCCAACGCGATAGAGGGAAACACGCTGACCCTGCGAGAGACCGCCGAGGTCGTCGAGCATGGCGTCACCGTCGGCGGCAAGTCGCTTCGCGAGCATCTCGAGGCGGTCGACCATTACGAGGCCCTGCTCTGGGGGCGCGAGCTGGCGGCCAACAGCGGTCTCGTGGGCGAGGATACGGTGTGCGAGCTGCATCGCCGGATCGTCGCGCGAAGCCAGTCGAGCATTGCCGGAATCTACAGCCGCAATCCTCGCCGTATCGCCGGCTCGGCCGTGACGTTTCCCAATCCGGCGAAGATTCCGCAATTGATGGAGGGGTTCGGCGCATGGCTGCTGTCGGCCGCCACCACCGAGCCGCTCACGGCCTTCGAGGCGCATTTCCGGCTGACCGCAATCCATCCCTTCGCGGACGGCAATGGCCGAACGGCGCGACTGCTGATGAATCTGCTGCTCATCCGCGGCGGCTATCCTCCGGTCTCGGTGCGGCCGGAGGACCGCAAAGCCTATCTGGACAGTCTCGAGCGCGCCTCGCTCGCCGACGACGCCATTCCCTATCGGACTTTCATGTGCGAGCGGCTCGACGCGACCTTGGCCGAATATATCGGCGTGCTGGAGGAGGCGCTTCCGCCGGAAGACCATCCTCCAACCGGCTGACGCGCCTATTCCGCCGCCGGAATCGTTCGCAGCAGCGGGAAGGCGGCGATCTCCCCCTTCGCCAGCTCCTCCATCGGCGCCTCGCCCTTCGCTTCGCAGAGCGTGCGGCGCCGCTCCTGAATCGCCAGCCGCGCCTGGTCCAGCGCCAGCGAGACCACATGCAGCGCGGTCGCATCCATATTGCGCAACCGCAGATCGGCGACGGAGCTGACCAGCGCCTGGTCCAGCTCGCGCTCATAGCCGTCGAGCTCGGCGAAGTCCTGCGCCGCGCGGGCGGCGGGCAGGATTTCGAGCAGGCGCTCGATCAGCTGCTCCGAGCGCTCATGCGTCTTCGTCCTCATGCGGCTGGCGAGCGCCGCGGCGGCCGAGCCGACGAGCGACATGAGCATCGCGCCGAGATAGAAGAAGTCGCTGTATTTATCGAAGAATCCGTGCTCGTTGCCGTCGATGAAGTCGATCGTGCCCTGATGGGCAGGCACCGCCGAATCCTTGTCGGTGGAGGGCGCTTCCATATTATTGGCGAGCGGCGCGAGCGCGGCGATCATCGATCTATGGGTCAGGAATTGGCGCGTCGTCTCGCCGGCGACATTCGCCGGAATCGACGGCCGGCCGACGAGAAGAACAGCGACGCTGGTGGTCTCGAGCGCCTGATCCGGGCGGGGCGGGTCGCCGCCGAAAGCGCCATGGACGATCTCGGTCTCCTCCAGCGTCGGATAGCGCTTGGCGATGGCCTTGGCCTCGGCGACGGGCAGAAAGATCGGCGGCTTCTTGCCGCCGGCGGCGACGATCTGATGGATCACATCGCTCGCCGGGCCGATCTGCGGAATGGCCACCAGGAAGACGGCGTCGATCTTGCGCGCGCGGAGCGCGGCTTCGACCTCGACCGGCTGGAGCGTCACTGTCGCGAAGTTCTGCTCGGGAATTTCATATTGAGCCAGAATTGTCTCGAGCAGCCGGACATTGCCGCGCGCGCCGGCGATCTCCTGGACGACGCCGATTCTCTTGCCGCGCAGATCGGCGACGCGCTTGATCTTGGAGCCGCCCGGCGCGATGAGCACGGCGGCGTTGCGATGCAGGACGACGAGCGCCTGCGCCGAGGGCGGCAGCGCGTCGCTGCGCGCCGCCGCGAGATCGGCCGAGCCCTGCTCCAGCGCGGCGGCGGCCGCGGCGGTGTCGACGACCGGGACGACCTTCAGACGCACCTGCTCGTGCTGGTGGGAGAAGGCCTGCGCCGCCGCGGTGAGCAGGCGGAAATCCTGCGTCCCCTGGGCGACGGCGACGCGCAGCTCCGCCGGCCGATTGTAGAAATAGAGCGCCGCCGCCGTCCCGCCCACGAGGACGAGGCAGGCGGTCAGGACCGCTAGAACAATACGCAGCATGGGATCAGCCTCGGTTGCGAAGCCGAATGTGCTCATAAACTGCGCCCGATTCTGGCTTTCTGCGAGGCGAAGTCGTGGAGGCTAGGGCTTTTCCTTCGCGCCGCGGGCGCTGCGCTTGGCGAGCGTGCGCAGGCGCAGCGCGTTGAGCTTGATGAAGCCCTCGGCGTCGCGATGGTCATAAGCGACCGCGCCCTCCTCGAAGGTGACGAGCTCCTTGTCATAGAGCGAATAGGGGCTCTCGCGGCCGACGACAAAGGCGCTCCCCTTGTAGAGCTTCAGCCGCACGCGGCCGGTGACGAGCTCCTGGCTCTTGTCGATCAGCGCCTGCAGCATCTCCCGCTCCGGCGCGAACCAGAAGCCATTATAGATCAGCTCGGCGTATTTCGGCATGATCTCGTCTTTGAGATGCGCCGCGCCGCGATCCAGCGTCACGCTCTCTATGCCGCGATGGGCGACGAGCAGAATGGAGCCGCCGGGAGTCTCGTACATGCCGCGCGATTTGATGCCGACGAAGCGGTTCTCGACGAGGTCGAGCCGGCCGATGCCATGGGCGCGGCCGAGCTCGTTGAGCCGGGTCAGCAGCGCCGCGGGCGTGAGCGCCTCGCCGTCCACGGCGACGGCGTCGCCCTTCTCGAAATCGATCGTCACATATTGCGGGACGTCGGGCGCCTTTTCCGGGTCGATTGTGCGGGAATAGACATAATCCGGCACTTCCTGCGCCGGATCCTCGAGCACCTTGCCCTCGGAGGAGGTGTGCAGAAGATTGGCGTCGACCGAGAAGGGCGCGTCGCCGCGCTTGTCCTTGGCGATCGGAATCTGGTTCATTTCCGCGAAATCGATGAGAGCGGTGCGGGAGGTCAGATCCCATTCGCGCCAGGGGGCGATGACGGCGATGTCCGGCTCCAGCGCGTAATAGCCGAGCTCGAAACGGACCTGATCATTGCCCTTGCCGGTCGCGCCATGGCAGACGGCGTCTGCCCCCAGGCGCCGGGCGATCTCGATCTGCTTCTTGGCGATGAGCGGGCGAGCGATCGAGGTTCCGAGCAGATAGAGCCCCTCATAGAGGGCGTTGGCGCGGAACATGGGGAAAACGAAGTCGCGGACGAACTCCTCGCGCAGATCCTCGATGAAAATATGCTCGGGCTTGACGCCGAGCAGCTCGGCCTTGGCGCGGGCGGGCTCCAATTCCTCGCCCTGGCCGAGGTCGGCGGTGAAGGTCACGACCTCGCAGCCATAGGTGGTCTGCAGCCATTTGAGGATGATCGAGGTGTCGAGGCCGCCGGAATAGGCGAGAACGACGCGTTTGATGTCTTTCTTGGAGCGGGTCATTCGAGGTTCTTCTTTCGGCGCCGCCTCGCGCGGGCGCGCATCGCGCCGCGACTATAGAGGCGCGCCGCGCGCGCGCAAGCCGGAGCCCCGCATCCTGCAGCCCGGAAGCCCCGACCCGGACAAAGGCCGTCTCGTCATCGCCGCCGCGGCGCGCTACAATGGGTTATGAGCACGAAGCGAGTCGCGCCGAGGACGGCGGCGCGGGGCCTCACGCCGGCGCGGCGCGCCGCGCTGGACATTCTCACCAGGGCGAACCGGCCGGTCGGCGCCTATGAGATGATCGATCTTCTCGCTGACGAGAAGGGCAAACGGCCGGCGCCGATCTCCGTCTATCGGGCGCTCGGCTATCTGCTCGACCAGGGCCTCGCCCATCGGCTGGCCTCCCGCAACGCCTTCGTCGTCTGCGGCCACTCCCATGAGGCGGGCGAGCCGGTGATCTTTCTGATCTGCGACGAATGCGGCGAGGTGAGCGAGGCGACGAGCCCCGAGCTGACGCGCGGCCTCGCCGGCCTCGCCGCGGCGGCCCGCTTCCAGCCGCGCACGCGCGTGGTCGAGATCGCCGGACTCTGCGAGCGCTGCGCCGCCGCAGAGCGAAAGGAGGCCTGAGCCTTGCGCCCGAGCGCCTCCCGCTCGAGAACTTTACCAACAGGCGGAGGATTGGTGTCGACGCCGCCCCCGATCTTCGTCAATATCGTCGATCGCGCCCCAAGTGATGATCACGCGCCTCGAGTGAGGTTCACGCCCGAGTGATGAGGGAATCAACCGTCACGTCTACCCTGAGCAGACATCGATGCTCATATGACAGGAGACAAGCTTCCCGCCGCGGCCGGCACAAACTTTGCCTCGCACTCCCGGAACTCGGTCTTCGACCAGTCGACAGGGGTGGGGCGGTCGACGGCGAAGACCAGAGGCGGCCGATCAGTTTCGCGCCGCCGGCATTCGTGAGCCATAGCGCTCGAGCGACAGGTGCCCCATGACGAACTCCGACGTTTTTGCGGATTTTGCGAGATCATACAGAGGCAGGCGGGCCGTCGAGATGACGCTGTCCGACTATCTCGATCTATGCCGTGAAAATCCGAAGACCTATGCGACCGCCGCAGAGCGCATTCTCGACGCCATCGGCGAGCCGGAGCTCATCGACACATCACGCGACCCGAGGCTGGGCCGCATCTTCATGAACCGCACCATCCGCGTCTATCCGGCCTTCGCCGAGTTTTTCGGCATGGAGGAGACGATCGAGCGGATCGTGAGCTTCTTCCGCCATGCGGCGCAGGGGCTCGAGGAGCGCAAGCAGATCCTCTATCTGCTCGGCCCCGTCGGCGGCGGCAAATCCTCGCTCGCCGAGCGGCTGAAGGCGCTGATGGAGATCGATCCGATCTATGTGCTGAAGGCCGGCGAGGAACTCTCCCCGGTCTTCGAGAGCCCGCTCGGCCTCTTCGACCCGGCGACGGCGGGCGACATGCTCGAGCAGCGCTATGGCATACCGCGCCGGCGCCTCAACGGGCTGATGAGCCCCTGGTGCCTCAAGCGCCTCGACGAATATGGCGGCGACATCACCCAATTCACCGTGGTCAAGATCACGCCCTCGCGCCTGCGTCAGATCGCCATCGCCAAGACCGAGCCCGGCGACGAGAATAATCAGGACATTTCCTCGCTCGTCGGCAAGGTGGACATTCGCAAGCTCGAGAATCTCGCCCAGGCCGATCCGGACGCCTACAGCTATTCCGGCGGCCTCAACCGCGCCAATCAGGGCCTTCTCGAATTCGTCGAGATGTTCAAGGCCCCGATCAAGATGCTTCATCCCCTGCTGACGGCCACGCAGGAGGCGAATTACATCGGCACGGAGAATATCGGCGCAATTCCCTTCTCCGGCATCGTGATGGCCCATTCCAACGAGGCGGAATGGCAGAGCTTCAAGAACAACCGCAACAATGAGGCCTTCATCGATCGCATCTATGTGATCAAAGTGCCCTATTGCCTGCGCGTCACCGAGGAGCAGCGCATCTATGAGAAGCTGCTGCACGGCTCCGAGCTCGCCGAGGCGAGCTGCGCGCCGAGCACGCTGGAAATGCTCGCCCGCTTCATCGTGCTCTCGCGCCTGAAGCCGCATGAGAACTCCAATCTCTTCTCCAAGATGCGCGTCTATGACGGCGAGAGCCTGCGCGAGGTCGACCCACGCGCCCGCAGCATGCTCGAGTATAAGGACGCGGCCGGCGTGGACGAGGGTATGGACGGCTGCTCCACCCGCTTCGCCTTCAAAGTGCTGGCGGCGACTTTCAACCACGATACGGTCGAGGTCGCGGCCGATCCGGTGCATCTCATGTATGTGCTGGAGCAGTCGCTGCGCCGCGATCAAATGCCGCCGGAGACGGAGAAGCGTTATCTCGAGTTCATCAAGGCCGAGCTCGCGCCGCGCTACGCCGAATTCATTGGCCATGAAATCCAGAAGGCCTATCTCGAATCCTATCAGGATTACGGTCAAAATCTCTTCGACCGCTATATCGACTACGCCGACGCCTGGATCGAGGATCAGGATTTCAAGGATCCGGACACCGGCCAGATGCTCGACCGCGATCTCCTGAACCAGGAGCTGACCAAGATCGAGAAGCCCGCCGGCATCGCCAATCCGAAGGACTTCCGCAACGAGGTGGTCAAGTTCGCGCTGCGCTGGCGCGCCGCCAATGAGGGGCGCAATCCCTCCTGGGCGAGCTATGAGAAGATCCGCGACGTCATCGAGCGGCGCATGTTCTCGCAGGTCGAGGAGCTGCTGCCGATCATTTCATTCGGATCGAAAAAAGACACTCAGACAGAAAAAAAACATGCAGAATTCGTAAGCCGCATGATGGCCCGCGGCTACACGGAGCGGCAAGTGCGCCGTCTGGTCGAGTGGTATATGCGCGTAAAACAAGCCGGTTGACCGAAAGGCGGCCGGCGAGAAACGGGTGATGAAACGATGCACATCGTCGATCGTCGGTTGAACCCCGGAAGCAAGAGCTTCGCGAACCGCCAGCGCTTTTTGCGCCGCGCCAAGGATATGGTGGAGAAGGCGGTTCGCGAGGCGAGCAAGGACAGGGCGATCGGCGACCTCGAGAGCCCCGGCGAGATCTCCATCCCCTCCGAGGGCACGCGCGAGCCGACCTTCCGCCACACGCAGGGCTCGCGGCGCGATCTCGTGCTGCCCGGCAATAAGGATTATGTCGAAGGCGATCTCATCGAGCGCCCGCGCGGCGAAGGCGAGGGCGACGGAGCCGGCGGCCAGGTCGGCCGCGGCGACGGCCAGGAGGACGCCTTCCGTTTTATCCTCACGCGCGATGAATTTTTGAGCATCTTCCTGGATGATCTCGAGCTGCCCGATCTCGCAAAGCGGCGCGTCGCCCAGACCGAGAAAGAGGGGTTGCGCCGTGCCGGCTTCACCACCACCGGCACGCCGGCCAATCTCGCGCTGCACCGCACGCTGCAGACCTCGCTCTCGCGCCGCATCGCATTGAAGCGTCCCAAGCAGGGCGCGCTCGATGATCTCGCGCAGCGGCTCGAGGAGGCGCAACGGGTCGAAAGTCCCGATGTCGAGCGGCTCGCGGCCGAGCTCGAGGCGCTCCGGCACAAAAGGGCGCGCATCTCCTATCTCGACCCGATCGATCTGCGCTATCGCCGTTTCGAGCGCTTCCCCAAGCCGGTGACGCAGGCGGTGATGTTCTGCCTGATGGACGTCTCCGGCTCCATGACCGAGCATATGAAGGATCTGGCCAAGCGCTTCTTCATGTTGCTGCATGTGTTTCTGACGCGCCGCTACAAGCGCGTCGAGATCGTCTTCATCCGCCACACGGATCGCGCCGGCGAGGTGGACGAGGAGACCTTCTTCCGCTCCGCCGAGACCGGCGGCACAATGGTCTCCTCGGCGCTGCAGGAGATGCTGAAAGTCATTCGCGAGCGCTATGATCCGGGCGTCTGGAACATATACGCCGCGCAGGCCTCGGACGGCGACAATCTTTCCAGCGACAATCCGCAGACACGCGAATTGCTGCAGAGCCAGATTCTGCCGCTGTGCCAATATTTCGCCTATGTCGAGGTGAGCGGGCCCAATGTCGAGACGCATGGCTATGTGCCCCATCACGGCCAGAGCTCGCTATGGCTCACCTATGCGGCGCTGCAAAAGGAGAATGAAAAATTCCAGATGCGGCGCGTCTCGCGGCGCGAGCATATTTATTCGGTGTTCCGGCAATTGTTCCAGCGGCGCGCCGCCAAGACCGCGGAGGCCAGCTGATGCGCGGTGAACTTCTCTATGAAGGCAAGGATTGGGACTTCGGCACGATCCAGCGTATCCATGACGCGGTGGCGGACATCGCGCATAAGGAGCTCGGCCTCGACACATTCCCCAATCAGATCGAGATCATCACCGCCGAGCAGATGCTCGACGCCTACGCCTCGACCGGCATGCCGCTCTTCTACAAGCATTGGTCGTTCGGCAAGCGCTTCGCCCAGCACGAGGGCATCTACCGCATGGGGCTGCAGGGCCTCGCCTATGAGATCGTCATCAACGCCGATCCCTGCATCAGCTATATCATGGAGGAGAATTCCGCCACGATGCAGACGCTGGTGATCGCGCACGCCGCCTTCGGCCACAACCACTTCTTCAAGCACAATTACCAGTTCCGCCAGTGGACAGATCCCGAAGGCATTCTCGACTATCTCTCCTTCGCCAAGGCCTATATCTCCAATTGCGAGGAGCGCTATGGCCATGCGGAGGTCGAGCGCCTGCTCGACGCCGCCCATGCGCTGATGCCGCAGGGCATAGATCGCTATCCGCGCAAGCGCCCGCTCAATCTGCATATGGAAGAGAAGCGCGAGCAGGATCGCAAGGAGGAGCGC
Organism: Methylosinus sp. is20ea; assembly: GCF_059718135.1. Lineage (NCBI taxonomy): Bacteria > Pseudomonadati > Pseudomonadota > Alphaproteobacteria > Hyphomicrobiales > Methylocystaceae > Methylosinus > Methylosinus sp. is20ea. The sequence goes on from NZ_AP046088.1 coordinate 2,115,899, forward strand.
GAGCGCGTCTATGACGATCTTTGGCGCACCGTGCCGGGCCGCGCGCGCGGCTCCAAGCAGATGGCCGGCGACAAGCGCCGCGCGCTGCTTGGCCTGCCGCAGGAAAATATCCTCTATTTCCTCGAGAAGGCCGCGCCGCGGCTGAAGCCGTGGCAGCGCGAGGTGCTGCGCATCGTGCGGCTCATCGCGCAATATTTCTATCCGCAGCAGCAGACCAAGGTGATGAACGAAGGCTGCGCGACCTATTGCCACTATCGGCTTCTCGGCCGCCTGCATGAGACGGGGCAGATCGGCGACGGCAGCTTCCTCGAATTTCTGACCTCGCACACCAACGCCACGCGCCAGCCCTTCTACGACAGTCCGTCCTATAGCGGCATAAACCCTTATGCGCTGGGCTTCGACATGATGCGCGACATCGAACGCATCGTGCGCGAGCCGACCGAGGAGGATCGCTATTGGTTCCCGGAGATCGCGGGAACCGGCGACGAGATGGAGGTGCTGCGCAATGTCTGGGCGAATTATCGCGATGACAGTTTCATCGCGCAATTCTTGAGCCCCAGGCTCATCCGCAACTGGCGGCTGTTCCATGTCGTCGACGATCGCGAGCAGCCGCACCTCGAGGTCTCGTCGATCCACAATGAGCGCGGCTATCGCGATCTGCGCCGCAATCTCGCCGCCCAATATGAGGTGGGCGGCTATGCGCCGGACATTCAGATCGTCGACGTCGATCTCGCCGGCAATCGCAAGCTGGTGCTGCATCACCGCGTCCGCGACGGCAAGATGCTGGAGCTGACCAACGCCTCCATGGTGCTCGGCCATCTCGCCAATCTCTGGGGCTATGAGGTGCTCTTGCAGGAGATCGACTCCGGCACGGAGCAGGTGTTGAAAGAGCATATGGTACGGCCGGAGCAGGGCTGAGCGCGGCTTTCCGCCTTCTGGAGCCCCTCGCGCTTCGAGACGCCCGCTATGCGGGCTCCTCAGCATGAGGGGTTACTCTGGGTCCCACAAACCTCCCTCATGCTGAGGAGCGGCCGAAGGCCGCGTCTCGAAGCACGCGCGGCCAATCGGTTCGAGGGACGACGGCCCACTTCCCTTCGACGCGAGACTGTGCGACGGCTGCGCGAGACGCCCCTTCGCCTCCACGCATGCCGCACGAATGACCATCAAGCGCAAATATCACCATGGCGCCCTCAAAGAGGCGTTGGTCGAGGCTGCGCTCGAGCTCATCGCCGAAGGCGGACTGGCCAGTCTGAACCTCACCGAGGCGGCCAAACGCGTCGGCGTCACCGCGGCCGCGCCCTATCGCCATTTCGCCAGCCGCGACGAATTGCTCAATGAGGTGGCGCGGCGCGGCTTTCTCTCCTTCGGCGAGCGGATCGAAAAAGCCTGGGACGAGGGACGGCCCGACGCGGCGACGGCCATGTGGCGCATGTGCGCCGCCTATCTCGCCTTCGCCCGCGCGGAGCCCGGCCTCTACAGCGCCATGTTCGGCTCTGTGACGACGCTCTCGACCGAGGCCTCCGCCGACGCCGCCGATCATGCGCTGGACATTCTCTGGCGCTCGGTCGTCGCTTTTCTCCAGCAGCGCGACGCGCCGGCGCAGGGCGCGCGCAAGCTCGCGCTACAGCTCTGGGCGCTCGCGCATGGCGTCGCCATGCTGTCGATCTCCGGACATCTCGACGCCGCCAAGGGCCTCGATCCCGTCCCCGTGCTCGACGTGGCCGCGCGCAATCTGATGGAGGCCGCGGTCCGCCGGGCGGAGACGGCGCAGGGCTGAGATCACGTCTCCGCCCGCCGCGCGAGACGGGCGGAGCGATCCTTCAGCGCGTCATAGATCGGCTCGTTGCGGCACACGGCGGCGATGGCCATCGCGCCGAAACAGGCCGCCAGCATGGGCAGCAAAAGCTCGGAGCTGTCGGTCATCTCGGTGATGAGGATCATGCCGGTGAGCGGCGCGCGCACCACGGCGGCGAAAAAAGCCGCCATGCCGATGAGCGCGAATTTCATTCCCATCGTCTGCGCATCCTCGCCCGGAATCAGCAGGCCGAAAAAAAGCCCGATCTCAGCGCCGAGCGCCAGCAGCGGCGCGAATAATCCGCCGGGCGTCCCCGCCGCATAAGAGACGACGCCGAGCGCGAAACGCAGGGCGAAGACGAGCGGCAGAGCCTCGAGCGCAAAGGCGCCGTCGAGCGTGCGTTGCGTCAACACGTCGCCGCCGCCGACGAGATCGGGCGCGAAGAAGCCGAGCGCGCCGACGCCGGCGCCGACCAGCGCGGCTTTCGCCTCGGCCGGCCAAAGCGAGCGATCGGCCATGTCCAGCGCGCCGAGAATGGCGCGATTATAGGCGAGGCTCGCCAGCCCGGTCGCCGCGCCGAGAAGGAGGCCAAGGGGAACGTCCAGAGGTCCGGTCGGATAATGCGCGGCGACGCTCAGTTCCGGCGTCGGCCCGTCGAGGAGCCGCACCACGGAAATGGCCCCGACCGAGGCGCCGAGCGCGATCGTCGCATGGCGCATGTCGAAGCGGCGCAGCAGCTCCTCGAGCACGAAAGCGGCGCCCGCGAGCGGGGCGTTGAAGGCCGCGGCGAGCCCGGCTCCGGCCCCGGCCGCGAGCAGCGATTGCTGATCGCGCCAATCATAATGGAAGAAGCGGCCGAACTGATGCGCGAGCGTCGCGCCCATCTGCACCGAGGGCCCCTCGCGGCCGAGCGCGAGGCCGGCGCCGATCGCCAGAACGCCGCCGATGAATTTCACCGGCAGCAGCAGAGGCGGCGACGGCGGCTCGCCGCCGTCGATGACCGATTCGACATGCGGAATGCCGCTGCCGACCGCGGCCGGAACGAAGCGGCGCACCAGATAGGCCGCGAGACCGGTGGCGACCGCGGCGGCGAGCGCCATCGCCGCCGCGCCGAGCGCGGGGTCGGCCTGGAACCAGTGCGGCGCGGCGGAGCGCAGACGTCCGGCCGCGTCGAGGATGAGGCGGAAGACGCCGCAGAGCGTCCCCACCGCGACCCCGGCCGCGAGCGAGACGAGGCCGAGCGGAAACAGCCCGGCGAGCTCCGAAGGCGGTTCCGCGACGGCGCCGGCCTGCACGGCGGCGACATGCGATTCGACGACCACATCGCTTTTTTCGCCGAGCAAAAGCAGGCGCTCCGCCCCCGCGGCGCGGAGCAGAACGAGGCGACGCGGTCGACCGAGCGCCAGCGCGACCGAAACGGCGCGCGAGCGGCCCTTGCGCTTGCGGCGACGTCCGAAGGCGAGGCGGAACAGAAACGGCAGCGCTCCGGCGCCGATGAGCGTCGCCAGAGCGAGGAGCGCGCGGGCGTTCTCCTCGGAAATTTCGGACATGGAAGCGATTCGCCAAAATGACTTTCGGCAGGATAGCGCGCGGTCGCGCGAGAAACGAAATCGGCGCCGGATCAAATCCGACGACGACTGCTTTTGTCGAGGACCGCTTTCGTAGACGACCCCTTGGCGAAACAGCAATGTTAATGTATATTACATTCACATTGCGGCGGCGTCGTTCGGATCGTCCGCGCGAGCCCGCGATGAGCGAAGGAACTGGAGAGTCCGAACATGGGCTGTCATCGTCACAACCGCATGGGCGCCGCCCCTGGCGGAATGGGCTACGACGCGCGCGATCGATTCGGCGACTGCGGGCGGCCGTGGAAGCCGCTGGAAATTTTCGCCATGGTGCTCGGCTTCATCGTCTTCTGGCCGATCGGCCTCGCCATCGTCCTCTTCAAGGTCTGGCAGCGTAAATACGGCTATGAGGGCAATCTCTTCGCCTTCGCGCAGGATCGCGCCGCCGATGTGCAGGCGCGCTGGCAGGCGGGCTGGCAGACGCATTGGAATGAGGCGACCGGCCAGCCGGACGGCCGCGCTTCCGGCGGCGGCTGGCGCGGTCCGGGCTTCATGCGCTCCTCGGGCAATGTCGCCTTCGACGACTGGCGCGAGAGCGAGCTCGCCCGCCTCGAGGAGGAGCGCCGCAAGCTCGCCGAGGCCGAGCGCGAATTCGCCGATCATATCGACGAGCTGCGCCGCGCGAGAGACCGCGAGGAATTCGAATCCTTCATGCGCGCCCGCCGCGATCGCGGCCAGCCGCAGAGCTGACCTCCCTCCGCTTTCAAAAAATGCGCCGCGGCCGGAAACGACCGCGGCGATTTTCGTTGCGGCGGCGCGTCAATATTTGGCGATGACGGGCGCCGGGCCGAAGTCGAAATGATAGTTCACGCCCACACGCACGATATGGCCGTCGCGGCGCGCCGAAGCGTGGGATGCGGCGAAGGGGCCGACCGGGCGGAAGAGGATGAAATCCTGCTCGATGCGGCCGAGGTCGTAATACAGATATTCGAGCTTCACGCTCCAATTGCGATCGAACTTCCACTCGGCGCCGGCGCCCGCCGTCCAGCCGACCAGCAAATCGGACGCGCTCGTCGAGCCCGCGCCGAAGAAGCCATTGGCCGCGGAGAATTGGAACACCGAAGCGCTGGTCCGCGCCCCGCCATAGGCGAGACCGCCGGTTCCATAGAGCAGCAATGTCGGCGTCAGCAGATAGCCGACGCGCCCACGCGCCGTGCCGAGATAGTCGAGGCTCTGCGACGCCGTATTCTGCGAGAAGAAGGTGTTGGCGCCGAATGGCGCGGCGACAAAGGCGCTGGAGCCCCCGCCGCCGGCGGCGATCCCCTGGAAATCCGCTTCGAATCCCAGAACGAAATTGCCGAGCTGAAAATTATAGCCGACCTGTCCGCCGCCGACGAAGCCGTCCGCGCCCGCTGGAAAGGCGCCATTCGCCTCCGCCGCCCAAGCGATGATCGGCGCGAGCGGCGACAGGGAAACCGACGACAGAGCGAGGCTCCTGTCGGATTGGAACGCGTAGCCCGCATTCACGCCGGCGTAGAAGCCGGTCCAGATCGCTGGCGGCGCAGGGGCCGCGATCGGCGCCGGCGCTTTGCGTGAGGGAAGATCGGCCGCGAGAGCGCCGCCCGTCGTGACGGCGATCGCCGCCGCCGCGAGACAGAATCGTGTCGACATTTTTCAACTCTCTGTAAATTCGAACATCGAAAGGGTTCGAGCCCATCTGAAAGCGGGCTCGCATTGCACTAAGCGATGATACGGACAGATTCGTCAATTCGAAATCTCGAGACGCCGCTCGGACGGGCCTAACGCCCTACGAATGCAGGCGTTAACCAAACTTCTCGACCGCGCGTTAACGCTTCCGACGCCATTGTCACGGCCATGGCTCGTCGCGTTTCGCCATTGCTGCTTCTCGCCCTGACGCCGCTCGCGGCGGCGGGATTGTCGGGCTGCGGATTCATGTCGAAGCCGCAGCGCCCGGCCTGGCGCGCCACCGCCGAGAACGCCTGCCTCGCCCAAAAGCGCGTGGAGCCCTCCGCCTATGTTCAATTCGCGCCCGAGATCGACGGGCCCGGCATATGCGGAATGACGCGGCCGCTGAAAGTCACGGCGCTGCAGGGCGGCGCGGTCGCCTTCAACGCCAGAGCGACGCTCGATTGCTCCATGGTCGCCGAGCTCGACCAATGGCTCGTCGATGTCGTGCAGCCCTCCGCCATGGCGCGCTTCGGCCAGCCGGTGGCGCAGATCAACTCCATGGGCTCCTACGCCTGCCGCGGCATGAACGCCCAGGCGGGCGCGCCGCTCTCGGAACATTCCTTCGGCAATGCGCTGGACATAGGCGGTTTCGTGCTCGCCGACGGGCGCGAAATCTCGATCGTGCGCGATTGGACGCATGGCGACCAGCAGACCAAGGATTTTCTGGCCGAAGTGCATGGCGGCTCCTGCCGGCATTTCACCACAGTGCTGTCGCCGGGCTCCAACGCCTTCCACTACAATCACATTCACGTCGATCTCGCGATGCATGGGCGCAATGGCGACCGGCGCATTTGCAAGCCGGTTCCGCATGACGTCGCGCCGCCGCCGGGTCAGGACCCGCAGCTCGTCGCCCATGGCCCCGACGACGACGACGTCGACACGCCCGGCCGTCCCCCGCTCGCGGCTTTTCCCGAGCATGCGTCGAGGGGCGCGACCGACGGTTTCGTCCTCGCGGCGCCGCTGCCGCCCGTCCGCCCGCCGGCGCGCGCCCTGCAGCCCGAAGGCTCGACCAAGGATTGGGACGTCACCTCCAGCATTCGCCCGCGCGATCGCTGATCCCGCATCGTCCCCAGAACGGTCTCACCATTTGCGCGGTCCCATCTGCGCCGCTTCGGTTGCGCGGCGCGCCAGTTTGTCGATATGAACATTAATGTCATAGACTAACTGAAAACGAGCATTCGAGGATCGATATGCAGACGACGTCCGGTCATTCCATGCTTCGCGGGTTTTTGCGCGTCATCGGCCTCGCTTTTTCCGTGACCTTCGTCACCGAGGCGAGCTGCGAGACCCTGCTCAACGTCTCCTACGATCCGACGCGGGAATTGTTCAAAGCCGTCGACAAGGCCTTCGCCGCCGATTGGAAGAAGAAGACCGGGCAGGATGTGCAGATTCAGGCCTCGCATGGCGGCTCTGGCGCGCAGGCGCGTTCGGTCATAGAGGGGCTCGCCGCCGATGTGGTGACGCTCGCCCTCGCCAATGACATAGACGCCATTGCGAGCAAGACCGGCAAGATCCCGGCCGACTGGCAGAAGCGTCTCCCCAACAACTCCTCGCCCTATACGTCGACGATCGTCCTGCTCGTGCGCAAGGGCAATCCGAAGGCGATCAAGGATTGGGACGATCTGGCGCGGCCCGGCGTCGTCGTCGTCGCGCCCAATCCCAAGACCGGCGGCGGCGCGCGTTGGAATTTCCTCGCCGCCTGGGCCTTTGGATCGAAGAAATTCAACGGCGACGAGGCCAAGACGAAGGAGCTGGTCAGGGCGATCTACAAGAACGCCCCGGTGCTCGACTCCGGCGCGCGCGGATCGACGACGACCTTCGCCCAGCGCGGCCTCGGCGACGCGCTCATCGCCTGGGAGAACGAGGCCTTTCTCGCGATCGACGAATTCGGCAAGGACAAGTTCGAGATCGTCGTTCCCTCGCTCTCCATTCTCGCCGAGCCGGCGGTTGCCGTCGTCGATGGCAATGTCGACGCCAAGGGCACGCGCAAGGCGGCGGAAGCCTATCTGAGCTTTCTCTACACGCCGGCGGGCCAGGCGCTCATCGCCAAGCACGGCTATCGTCCCTCGCGCCCGGAATTCGCGGCCGCCGAGGATCTGAAGCGCTTCCACCAGCTCGAGCTGGTGACGATCGACAAGAGCTTCGGCGGCTGGCCCGCGGCGCAGAAGAAGTTTTTCGTCGATGGCGCGCTCTTCGACGAGATGCAGAAACCCTGACATTGGTCGGCGTCGACGCCTGGAAGGGGCGCGCTCACCTCCCGCATCGACGTTCTAGAGTGTTTTCGAGTGAAGTGGGAACCGGTTCGCGTGAAGAAAACACGACCGAACAAGGAGATATAGAGTCATTCCGGTTCAATCTGAACCGGAATGACTCTAGTGTCCTGGCCGCGCTTGTCCGCACCATCCGCGCCGCGACAAGCGCGGGCATGACGTGGTCGTGTGGGAATTGTAGACTTGGATTCTGAGTTCTGACCGAAAGTCCGGGGCTATTGCCATTCGGCGCGCGGCATAGGATCATCCCGGCCCGACAGCGCCTGTCGAGGCGCAGAACCGCCCGGGTGGTCGGACCCGCTTTTGATGCGACCCAAAAGCTTTTTCGATTTCCGCTTTTCATGCGACGGCCCCGCTGGGCCTCGGATCGGCGGAGCGCGCGTATGATGGGCGCGCCGGCCATCGTTCATGTCATCGACGATGACGCCGCCGTCCGCGATTCCCTGAGGCTTCTTTTGAAAACAGAGGATTTCGACGTGCGCGCCCATGCGTCCGCGCGCGATTTCCTGACGAGCGTCGTGCCGAGCGAGACCGGCTGCGTCGTCACCGACGTGCGCATGCCCGGCACGAGCGGCCTGGAGCTGCTAGCCGAGATCAGGGCGCGACGTCTCGATCTGCCGGTGATCGTCATCACCGCCCATGCCGATGTGGCGCTCGCGGTTCAGGCGATGAAGGCCGGCGCCGTCGATCTTTTGGAAAAACCCTTCGACGATGTGGCGCTGCTCGGCGCGGTGCATCAGGCGCTGGGCAGCCGTGTCGAGGGCGAGGGCTTCGGCTCCGAGGCCGCGGCGGCGCGCGATCGGCTGGCCAGCCTCACCCTGCGGGAGCGCGAGGTGCTGGTCGGCGTGCTGGAGGGCCGGCCCAACAAGATCATTGCTCACGAGCTCGGCATCAGCGTGCGCACAGTGGAGGCCCATCGCGCCCGGCTGATGGTGAAAATGCAAGCCAGGAGCCTGTCGGAGCTGGTGCGCATATCGGTGCTCGTCCCGCGCGCCGCATCGCTCTGAGGGCCGCCTTGCGTCATCTGCCCGTCGATATGGAGGAGGCGCGGCGCGTGCTGCGCGCGCGCTTCGGGCATGAGGCGTTTCTGCCTGGGCAGGAAGCCGTTCTCGCCGCTCTGCTCGAGGGGCGCGACGCGCTCGCCGTCATGCCCACGGGGGCCGGCAAATCGCTGCTCTATCAATTGCCCGCGGCCATGGGCGTCGCGCCGGTCGTCGTCGTCTCGCCGCTCATCTCGCTGATGCGCGATCAATTGCGCAGCCTCGAGCGTTCGGGCGTCGCCGCGGTCGCGCTCCATTCCGGCCAGAGCGAGGAGGAGCACGCCGAAGCCGTCGCCGGCCTCGCCGGCGGGCGGGCGCGGCTCGTCTATCTCGCGCCGGAACGTCTCGCCGGCGACGGGACCGTCGAGCTGCTGCGCACCGCCGGAGTGGCGCTGCTCGCCGTCGACGAGGCGCATTGCGTCTCCCATTGGGGTCACGAGTTTCGTCCCGATTACGCCCGGCTCGGCGAGATCGCCGCGCGGCTCGGCGCGCCGGTCCTCGCGGTGACGGCGACTGCCGGCCCGCGCACGCGCGCCGACATTATCGCCAGCCTCTTCTCGCGCGCGCCGGAGGTCTTCGTCTCCTCCTTCTCGCGGCCCAATCTGCGCCTCGCCTTCGTCCCGCGCGGCGATGCGCTCGGACGGATCACGCGCTTCCTGCGTCGGCGGGAGGGCGAGAGCGGCGTCGTCTATGTGAATTCCCGCCGCAAGGCCGACGACATGGCGGCGACCTTGCGCCGGCTCGGCTTCGACGCGCTCGCCTATCACGCCGGCCTCGATGCGGCGACGCGCGCCGCCCATCAGGACGCTTTTTTCGCGCGCGCCAGCGTGGTGATGGTCGCGACCATCGCCTTCGGCATGGGCGTCGACAAAAAGGACGTGCGATTTGTCGTCCACGCCGATCCGCCGGATTCGATCGAGGCCTATTATCAGGAGATTGGCCGCGCCGGCCGCGACGGACGTCCCGCCGACGCCCTCGCTCTATTCGACCCGCGCGAGCTCGCCGGCCGCTTCGGCTTCACGCCGCCGCCGGACGATCCCGTCGCCCTCGGCGAGACGGAGCGCCGTCGCGCCATGGCGCGGCTCTGCCTCACGCCCTCCTGCCGTTTCCAAGCGCTGCTCGCCGCCTTCGGCGAGGAGAGCGGGCGCTGCGGGCGTTGCGACAATTGCCGCGGCGGCCCGCTGGCGCTGCCGCGGCGCGCCGGCCTGCTGACGCTCGGCTGGCGCGTGGCGGTTCTCGCGCGTTTCGCCGGCGGCAGCGCGGAGAGCGTCGACGAGCCGGAAGCCGCCCCGCGCCCCGCCATGGCGCCGGGCCTCTCCGCGCCGGCGCAGGAGGAGCGGCTCAGCGTCGCCGAGGACCGGCTCTATCGGCGATTGCTCCGTCTGCGGCTCGACATTGCGAAGCGCCGCCGTCTCGCCCCACGGGCGGTGGCGAGCGACGCCGTGCTGCGGCGCCTCGCCATCACGCGAGCGCTCGACGGCGAGAGCGCGATCGCGGAGGTGGCGTTTTTGCGCGCGGTTGCCGAGGATTGAAACGCTTCGCGGCTACCCCTCGCCCTCCGCCTCCTGCGCCGGCCGGGCGCGGCGCTTCTTCAGCTCGAGCAGCCGGGTCGAGGCGCGGTCCGCTCTGCGGCGCGCCTCCTCGCCCGTCGGCTGCAGCAGCTTGCGATATTCGTCGCGCTTCTCGTGGATCGAGGCGATCACATAGCCCATGGGCACGCCGACATCGACGAGCACGGTCTCGGCCAGCTGCAGGCTCGCCTCGATCGTCTCCGGGATCGCGTCGCTGGCGCCGAGCTCGTAGAGATGCGTCGCATGCCAGGAGTCGCGGGCGCGCGCCACAATGGTCAGATCGGCGCGCTCCTGATGCGCGAGCCGCACGACCTCCTGCGCCGCCTGCGGATTTTCCACCGTCACCACCAGCGCGCGCGCCTGCGCCACGCCGAGCCGCATGAGGAATTCCCGCCTCATGCAATTGCCCCAGCAAATATCGACGCCCGTGTCGCGCGTCGCGGCGACGAGCTTCACGTCATTGTCCACGGCGACGAAGGGAATGTCGTGGCGGCTCAGCATATCGCCGATGAGCGCGCCGACGCGCCCATAGCCGACGATGACCACTTTGCCGGCGGCGACCTCGCCTTCCGGCGCGAGATGGGCGAATTCGGCCTCGTCGTCCTGCAGGCGGCGGCCCGGATTGACCCATTCGCCGAGCCGCGCCAGCGCCGGCAGCACGAACAGGCCGAGCGTCACCGCCAGCATTGCGTCGGCGCCGAGATTCCTCGGCAGCACGCCGGAGGCGACGGCCGCGCCGACGAGAATAAAGGCGAATTCGCCGCCGGGCGCGAGCAGCAGCGCCACTTCCGCCGCGATGCGGCCGCGCAGCCGGAAGGCGCGGCCGAGCAGGAAGACGATGAGCGTCTTGGTCGCGATGACGCCTATGGCGATGACCAGCACCTGGGGCAGATCCTCGATCACGCGGTCGAAATCGAGCCCGGCGCCGACCGAGACGAAGAACAGGCCGAGCAGCAGGCCCTTGAAGGGCTCGATCGTCACCTCGATCTCGCGGCGGAACTCGGTTTCGGCGAGCAGCAGGCCGGCGATGAAGGCGCCCATGCCCATCGAGAAGCCCGCCGCCGCGCTGGCGACGCCGGCGCCGATGATGACGAGCAGGCTCGCCGCCGTGAACAGCTCGATCGACTGCGCCGCGGCGACCAGATGGAACAGCGGCCGCAGCAGCAGCCGGCCGCCGACGATGAGCGCGGCCATGGCGGCCAGCGCCGGCAGAAAGGCCAGCAGCGCCTTCAGCCCCTCGCTCTGCGCCTGCGGATCGGAGAGGAAGGAGATGAGGAACAACAGCGGCGCGACCATCAGATCCTGCAGCAGCAGCACCGAGAAGGCGGCGCGGCCGGCGGCGCGGGTGAGACGCCGGCGCTCGGCGAGTAAAGGAATGACGATCGCGGTGGAGGACATTGCCAGCGCCGCGCCGAGCAGCGCCGCCGGGGCCGGGCCGAGGCCGGCCCAGAACACGCCGGCCGCCGCCAGCGCCCCGCCGCAGAGAAGCACCTGCGACAGGCCGAGCCCGAAGACGAGCAGCCGCATGCGGGCGAGGCGCTCCCAGGACAGCTCGAGGCCGATCATGAACAGCAGGAAGACGAGGCCGAATTCGGCGATTTTGGCGACGCCCTCGAGATCGCTCAGCGCGATCGCCGAGAGAAACTCATGGCGCTCCGCGAGCTTGCCGAGGCCGAAGGGGCCGAGCGCCGCGCCGGCGAGCAGGAAGCCGAGAATGGGGCTGACCCGCAGCCGATGGAACAAAGGCGCGACGACGCCCGCCGTGCCGAGGAAAAGCAGCGCCTCGCGATACTCGCCCCACTGGAACGCAGCAGTCCCCGACATCGCCATCCTTTCTTGCTGAGCCGATTCGGGTTTCAGCATAAGGGAGCGGGCGGCCGGTTACGAAGCCCGTTTCTATCGGTTCTCCCTTCTCCCGTTCTGGGAGAAGGTGGCCCGGCGAAGCCAGGTCGGATGAGGGCTGTCGGGGCCGCAGGAAATCTTTGTCGTCGGCGCGGCGGCGCCCCCTCATCCGACCCTCGCTGACGCGAGGGCTGCCTTCTCCCACAAGTGGGAGAAGGAGACGCGCGCGATCACATTCCTTTGCGCGGATCGTAGGGCTTCGCCGTGCCCCATTTCTGCGCGAAGGCCTCGAGCTCGGAATCCGCGCCCTCCGGCAGCAGAACCCGCAGCGTCACATAGAGGTCGCCGGCCGGCTTGCCGTCGACGGCGGGCAGGCCCTTGCCGCGCAGCCGCAGCACGCGGCCGCCATTGGACCCCGCCGGAATGGAGAGCTCCACCTGGCCGCTGAGCGTCGGCGCCGCGACTTTGGCGCCCAGAACCGCCTCGTAGAAGGCGATCGGCAGGTCGAGCTTCAGATCGCGGCCGGAGACGGAGAACAGCGGGTCCGGCGCGATCTTGATCGTGACGATGGCGTCGCCCGGCTCGCCGCCGGGCGGGGCGGCGTGGCCCTGGCCGCGCAGGCGGATCTGCTTGCCGTCCTCTATGCCGACCGGAATATTCACCTCGAGCGTGCGGCCCGTCGGCAGGAAGACGCGCGTGTTGCCGCCCTTCACCGCCTCGGCGAGCGAGATCGTCACCTGAAGGGCGACGTCCTCGCCGCGGCGCGGCGCGCGGCCGCGGCGTGCGCCCGCGCCGGCGCCGAAGAGATCGCTGAACAGGTCCGAGGGGTCGAAGCCGGCGGCGCGGCCGCCACCCGGCTCGCCGCCGAAATGAAACTCGAAATGCTCGGCCCCGCCCGGCCCGCGCTGCCCGCGCGAGAAGCCGCCGGGTCCCGCGCCGAACCCCTCGAAGCCGGACGCGCGCGGCTTGCCCTCGGCGTCGATCTCGCCGCGGTCGAATTGCGCCTTCTTCTTCTCGTCGCCGAGAATCTCATAGGCGGAATTGGCCTCGGAGAATTTCTCCTGGCCCTTGGGATCGTTCTTGTTCTGGTCCGGGTGATATTTTTTCGCGAGATGGCGGAACGCCTTCTTGATCTCGGCGGGGCTCGCCGTCTTGGCGACGCCCAGGACGTCATATGGATCGCGCATTTTTCTCAAAAGCCCATCGGCGCGTCCGCCTCGTGTGGCGCGGACGCTCATGTCTGACCTGTCTATTTGGGAGAAGAGGCGCCAAGGCGCAAGGATGCGTCCGAGTTTGGATTTCTAGCGCCATCCGATCCAGTAGGATCGGATGGCGCTCTCGCTTTCTTTCTTGGGTGTGAATTCTGATCGATCGATCCCGGTCGATCGGAAAGCGCTCTTAAGCCTTGCGCCAGGGGCGGACGTCGATCAGCGCCCAATCGGCGGATTTGTCGCGGCAGGCCGTGCCCTGCAGCTGCTCGTGGCTCTCTTTCGTCCCGACTTCCGCCAGAAAGGCGCGGCACACCTTGCCCTCGGACGGATAGGGCTGGCCGACCGGCGTGAAGGAGCCGCGCGCATGGCTTTCGGGATTGTCCCAATTGACGGTCGCGCCGGCGCCTTGAGGATCGAGCGCGACGCCGAGCGCCGCGCTGGCGCGCCGCCAATCCTCCTGGTCCAGCGCATTCGAGAGCGTCGGCGTCGATCTGTGCGGAATGGAGCCGGTCACATCGTCGCTGACATTTTTCCAGGCGGGTGCCGGCTCGCCGCCGGGAATGGCGAAGGAGCAGCCGCCGAGCGTGGCCGCCGTCAGCGTGGCCATCAGCGCGGCGATGCGAAGACGCGCGGCGGCGAGACCGATTTGAGAAGCGGCTGCGGCGGCGTTATGTGTGTCTCGCGGGTCGTGCAAAGCGCTGCCTTACCACCATGACCACCGCCCTCGTTTCGGCGGCAGCTGAGGATTTTCTCGTGAAGGGGTTAAAACAGAGTGACTTCTGCGAGGCCGGCGAGCCCTACGCATTATTCGGCGAATGGTTCGACGAGGCGAAGTCCCACGAGTCCGACGTTCCCGAAGCGATGGCGCTCTCCACGGTGGACGCATCCGGCCTGCCGGACTCCCGCATGGTGCTGATGAAGGATTGGGACGAATCCGGCTTCACCTTCTATACCAACGCCGAGAGCGCCAAGGGCCGCGAGCTCGCGGCCATGATGAAGGCGGCGGCGCTTTTCCACTGGAAATCTCTGCGCCGTCAGGTGCGGTTGCGCGGTCCCGTCGAGCTCGTGTCCGACGCCGAGGCGGACGCCTATTTCGCCAGCCGGCCGCGCGACAGCCGCATCGGCGCCTGGGCGAGCCGGCAGTCGCAGCCGCTGGAGAGCCGTTTCGCGCTCGAGAAGGCGGTCGCCGTCCAGGCCGCGCGCTTCGGGCTCGGCGAAGTGCCGCGGCCGCCGCATTGGCGCGGCTATCGGATCGTTCCGGTCGCTATCGAGTTCTGGGCGGATCGCCCGTTCCGCCTGCATGATCGCGTGCAATTTTCGCGTGAAGGCGCTGGCTGGGCGAAGGCGCGGCTCTATCCTTGACGTCAGAGAAAGCGGCGAAGCGATGAGACGTTTGTCGGATGGTGGATGTGCCTATGCGAGTGAGCCCGAAGGCTCGCGGTCCAAAGCGCGTCCTGGACCGCGAGCCGTCAGGCTCGCATTTCGTCTCGCCCTCTCATGCGCGATTTTTTGCGCGGCGCCGGCGCGCGCCCAGGATTTCTTTCAGAATCTGTTCGGCTGGGGCCAGCAGCATTCGGCGCCGCATGTGATCGAGCGGACGCCGTCGCAGGCGAAGCCCAAAAAGAAGAACGCCGCGAAGACTCCGCCGGCGGGCAAGCAGCAGCCGGCGCAGCCCGCGACGCCGCCGTCCGCCGCCGAAGGGCCGCCGCCGCCCTATGAGCCGCAATTGCTGCGCCTGTCGGAAATCCTCGGCGCGCTCTCCTATCTGCGTGATCTCTGCGGCTCGGAGGATGGCGAGGATTGGCGCGCCAAAATGACCGCGCTGCTCGAGGCGGAGGCCAAGAGCGGACAGCGGCGGCTCAAGCTGACGGGCGCGTTCAATCGCGGCTTTCGCGGCTATGAGACCACCTATCGCTCCTGCACCGCCAATGCGCGCTCGGCGATCTCGCGCTATCTCGAAGAGGGCGGCCGCATCGCGCATGACATCGCGTATCGCTACGGGAACTCCTGACGACGGAAGCGCGGACGGGCGTTAACCCTCCGGCAAGGACCCGTCTCGCGCGTTTGGCCGCGTTTGATTAGAGTGCGTCACATGACGGGTTTTCCTCCTCACACATTGGACGACGCGGCCGGCTCCGAGCAGCGGCGGGTCGCGCTCGCTTATCTCGCCGAGGCTTTCGCGGAAGCCGCGCTGGCTGGGATAGAAGGCGATTCCTTCGCCCATGTGGCGCTCTCGGCGGCGCTGCACGAGCTCGTCGCCACTTATGGCGAGGAAGAGGTCGCGGCTTTCGTGGAGCGTCTGCCGCGCCGTCTGCGCGACGGCGAATTCTCGAGCGGCCTGCGCCATTGAGCGCGCTCCGCATGATGCGCGCGTGAAACAGCCGACCAAGCCCGCAGTCGAGACGCTCTCCGAGCCGATGCGCGATCTCGCGACGCTGCCCGCGCCGGTGCGCGCGTTGCGCGATAAAATCCTCGCCGCCTGCGCGACCGGCGACATAGAGGCGCTACGCATTCCGATCGATTGGAACGAAGTGCGTCCGCTGTTCGAGCGCGGCGCGCGGCGGCCCGCGGGCGCCGATCCGATCGAGACGTTGAAGTCGCTCTCCTCCGACCGCGCGGGACGCGAGATCCTCTCGATCGCGCGCGCTGTTTTGACGCAGCCTTTCCTGCGCATCACGCGCGGGCCGTTCGAGAGCTATGAATGGCCGGCCTATGCGCGTCGTCCGACGCCGCCGACGAATGAGGAGGAGGCGCGCGCGCTCTGGGCCTGCGTGCGCTTTGTCGATCTCGCGCCGTCCAATGCGCAGGGCCGTCCGAAGGTCATGCGGATCGGCGTCGGCGCGGACGGCGTCTGGCACTATTTCTGGAACGCGGATTGATCTTTCGGCGCGTGCGTCGATCGATCTCGGCGAGCCGGTCTCAGTGCGCCGGTCTCGCCGCGCGTCTCAGGCGAGACGCGCGGCGGAGCGCAGCTGATCGCGCGCGCGGCGACGATCCTGCACGGGCTGATAGGCGATCTGCGAATGATAGTTGCAATAGGGGCTGCCGCCGCCGCCGGGCGAGCGCGCGCCGCAGAAGCGGAATTCCGCTGTCGTCGGATCGCCGATCGGCCAGCGGCACATCGCCTCTCTGAGCTCCATCAGCGTGACTCGTTCAGACATTGGAATGACGACCTCTTCTTGTGGCCGCGCGTCGGGCATGACCAACGCGCGCGGCGCGAGGGCCAGCGCCACATTGCCGACGACGCTCGGCGCATGTCCGTGATGCGCGCGCGGCGGCGGCGCTTGCGGACGTTGCGGCTTGGCGACGCGTGGACGCGCCGCCATGGGCGTCTTGGCGCGTTGGGCGAGGCCGAGACGATGAATTTTACCTATGACGGCGTTGCGCGTGATGCCGGCGCCGATCTCGGCGGCCACCTGACTGGCGCTGAGGCCGTCGTTCCAGAGCTTGCGCAGCATCTCGACGCGCTCGTCGGTCCAGGACATTAAGGTCCTCCTCGATTAAGCCGGCTTCATCCGAGGGAATCGGCGCACGCTCGCGCAACCGGCGATGCCGGAGTCGACAAGACGCACACACTCGATTGAAGGCGCCACACGAGATGTCGTGGGCGATGACGCGAACGCTACCCTACCAGTTGAATCACGCGCAAGAGTCCCTGGCAAGCGAAACGGCGTTCCCCACAAGGTAATGCTGTTTCATTCTCCGCGGGTGTTGCGCGAAAGACTCACTATGGGCGTTTCTGCGCATGGGTTTTTGCGCATGGCGCCGCATTCGGCCGCGCATGAACGTCTTCAGATGGTCCGCGCCGAGGCCTTCATAGACGTCTCTATAGACATCGCATGGCGCGCGCGCGTTTCGACGGGGGCCGATCGCGGCCCTGCCGGCGCCGCCGTTTCGCCGCAGTCTCGGCGCCTTCGGCCGCGGGAAACGGATTTGACCGGCGCAAGGGGAGGACCTAGAATGTTTCCGTAAGAGAGATGCCGCCCCCAGTAAGGGCGGCACTTTGATTTTCAGACCCTCGCTGTGCGGTCCGGCGCTGTCTGCGGCGCCTGCGAGCGGGGTCTCTCCGAGGGGGACGCCAAGTGGTTTCGGCGCTGTTTCCGACTTATGCGCGGGCCGATCTGGCTTTCGAGCGGGGCGAGGGCGCCTGGCTCACAGCCAGCGACGGCGAGCGCTATCTCGACTTCGGCGCCGGCGTCGCCGTCAATTCGCTCGGCCATGGCCATCCGCATCTCGTCGGAACGCTGGCCGCCGCTGCGGCGAAGCCCTGGCATGTCTCCAATCTCTTCCAGATTCCGGAGGCCGAGCGCCTCGCCCGCCGCCTCGTCCAGGCGACATTCGCGGATTTGGTCTTCTTCACCAATTCGGGCGCCGAGGCGGTCGAATGCGCGATCAAGACGGCGCGCAAATTCCATGCGGTGGAAGGGCGGCCGGAGCGCTATCGGCTCATCACATTCGAGGGCGCCTTCCACGGCCGCACGCTGGCGACGATCGCCGCCGGCGGCAATCCCAAATATCTCGACGGCTTCGGCCCGGCGACCGACGGTTTCGATCAGGCGCCCTTCGGCGATCTCGACGCCGTCCGCGCGCTCATCGGCCCGCAGACGGCCGGCGTGCTGCTGGAGCCCATTCAAGGCGAGGGCGGCGTGCGCACGGCCCCGCCGCGGTTCCTGGCCGGCCTGCGCGCGCTCTGCGACGAGCATGGCCTGCTGCTGATCGTCGACGAGGTGCAGACGGGGATCGGCCGCACCGGCCGTTTCCTCGCCGTCGAGCATTCGGGCGTCAGGCCGGACATAGCCGCGCTCGCCAAGGGCATAGGCGGGGGCTTTCCGCTCGGCGCCTGCCTCGCCACGGCGGAGGCGGGCAAGGGCATGACGGTCGGCGCGCATGGCTCCACCTATGGCGGCAATCCGCTCGCGACAGCGATCGGCAACGCCGTGCTCGATGTGGTGCTGGAGCCGGGCTTCATCGAGCGCGTCGCCGGTCTCGGCGTGCTGTTCCGCCAGAAGCTCGCCGAGCTCGAGGATCGCCATTCCGCGATCATCGAGAGCGTGCGCGGCGAGGGGCTGATGTTCGGCTTGAAGACGCGCGTTTCCAACGCCGAATTCGCCGCCGCGGCGCGCGAGGCCAAGCTCTTGACCATTCCCGCGAGCGACAATGTCGTGCGCCTGCTGCCGCCGCTCATCGTGGGCGAGAGCGAGCTGGCCGAGGCGGCGCGCCGGCTCGACGCCGCCTGCGTGAAGCTCGCGAGCGCGGGAGCGGCGCGATGACCGCCCATGCGCCGCTGACGGGCGTCCGTCATTTTCTCGATATTTCCGAGATCGCGCCGACCGAGCTGCGACGCATTCTCGACACCGCCGCCGCCATCAAGGCCAAGCGTGTGCGCGGCGCGCGCTCGAGCTTCCAGCCGCTGGCCGGCAAGACGCTGGCGATGATCTTCGACAAGCCGTCGACCCGCACGCGCGTCTCCTTCGATCTCGCCATGCGCGAGCTCGGCGGCGAGACGATCATGCTGACGGGACAGGAGATGCAGCTCGGCCGCGGCGAGACCATAGCGGACACCGCCCGCGTGCTGTCGCGCTTCGTCGACGCCATCGTCATCCGCATTCTCTCGCATGACGATCTCACCGAGCTCGCCCGCTTTTCCAGCGTGCCGGTGGTCAATGGGCTCACCAAGCTCTCGCATCCCTGCCAGGTGATGGCCGATGTGCTGACCTTCGAGGAGCATCGCGGCCCCATAAAGGGGCGCACGGTGGCCTGGACCGGCGACGCCAATAATGTGCTGGCGAGCTGGGTCCATGCGGCCAAGCCCTTCGACTTCACCATCAATGTCGCGACGCCGAAGGAATTCTCGCCCGGCGACGAGCTCGTCGCCTGGACGCGCGCCAATGGCGTACGGATGAATCTGACCGCCGATCCTTTCGAGGCCGTCGCCGGCGCCGACGCGGTCATCTCCGACTGCTGGGTGTCGATGGGCGACGAGGAGGAGGAGGCGCGCCGCCATGCGCTGCTCTCGCCTTTCCAGGTGAATGCGAAGCTGATGGCGGCGGCCGATAAGGACGCGATCTTCATGCACTGCCTGCCGGCGCATCGCGGCGAGGAAGTGACCGACGATGTCATCGACGGCCCGCAATCGGTCGTCTTCGACGAGGCCGAGAACCGCCTTCATGCGCAAAAGGGCGTGCTGGCCTGGGTGTTCGGAGTGGGCTCGCCATGATCAGGCGGGCGGACGAGGCCAACGCCCGGCCGGCGTCGCCCCTCGCCGAGGACGACAGCCTGCTCCCCTTCGCCGTCGAGCCGCTCGATCTGCGCGGGCGGCTGGTGCGGCTCGGGCCGGCGGTCAATTCCATCCTCACCCATTATGATTATCCGCCGTCCGTCGCGCGCCTGCTCGGCGAGGCGGCGGCGCTGACGGCGCTGCTCGGCTCGCTCATCGAGTCGCATGGGCGCTTTCAATTGCAGACGCGCAGCGACGGGCCGGTCGATATGATCGTCGTCGATTTCGACGCGCCGGGAAAGCTGCGCGGCTTCGCGCGCTATGACGAGAGCCGCATGATCGCGGGCATGAGCCCGGGCGCGCTGCTCGGCCAGGGCCATCTTGCGCTGACCATGGAGCGCGACCGCGACGCCGCGCGCTATCAGGGCGTGGTGCCGCTGGAGGGCGACGGCTTCGCCGAGGCGGCGCATCGCTATTTCCGCCAGTCCGAGCAGATTCCGAGCTATGTGCGGCTCGCCGTCGCCGAGAGCGTGACGCCCGCCGGGCGCAGCTGGCGCGCCGGCGGATTGCTGCTGCAATATTTGCCGGAGACGCCGCTGCGCCTGCGCGATCTCGACCCCGGCGACGCGCCCGGGGGCGCGGGCCTGCGGGAAGACGACGAAGACGACAAAGACGAAGACGACGCTTGGGTCGAGGGTCTGTCGCTGGCGGCGACGACGCAGGATCACGAGCTGGTCGATCCCGGCTTTTCGGGCGAGCGCCTGCTCTATTCGCTGTTCCATGAGCGCGGCGTGACGGTCTATCCGACGCGGCCCGTCGTGGAGGCCTGTCGCTGCTCGACGGAGCGCATCGTCAATCTCCTGCGCAGCTTCACGGCGCAGGACCGCCGTGACATGATCGGCGACAATGGCCGCATCGGCGTGACCTGCGAATTCTGCCGCACGCTGCGGGAGCTCGACCCGGCCGATTTCGATTAGCGCGGCGGACGCGCTCTCCCTTTTCCCCGTCGGCGATCGGAGAAAAACGTCATGACCGATACGATGGAGTTTGTCGCAACCGCCGAGCGCGAAGCCGTCACGCTTCCCGCGGGAACGCGTCTCCTCTCCATCGATCGCCTGCGTGGGCTCGTCATCATCGTCATGGCGCTCGATCATGTGCGCGATTTCTTCGACGCCGACGCGCTGCGCTTCGATCCCACCAATCTCGATCACAGCTATCCGGCGCTGTTTCTCACGCGCTTCGTCACGCATTTTTGCGCGCCGACCTTCACCTTTCTCGCCGGCGTCTCCGCCTATCTGCACGGGCTCTCGCTCGAGGATCGCGGCGCCCGCGCGCGCTTTCTGTGGACGCGCGGCCTGTGGCTGATCCTGCTCGATATTTTCGTCATCAGCCCGGTGTGGACGGTCGGCTCGGGCGCGATAGAGCTCGGAACCCTATGGGCGATCGGCTGCGGCATGATCGCGCTTTCGGCGCTCATCTTCCTGCCGACGCGCGGCGTGCTGGCGATCGGCGCGGCAATCCTCGTTCTGCATAATCTCTTCGATGGCGTTCACGCGGCGCAATTGGGCGGTTTCGCGCCCTTCTGGAATGTGCTGCATGAGAAAGGGCCGCTGCCTTTCGGCCTCAGCGGCCAGGTCTATTATCCCGTGCTGCCCTGGATCGGCGTCATAGCGCTCGGCTATGGGCTCGCGCCGATCTTCCTATGGCCGCATGAGCGTCGGATGCGGGGGCTCGTCGCGCTCGGCCTCGCCTTTCTCGCGGGCTTCGTCGTGTTGCGCTTCGCCGGCGTCTATGGCGACATGCGGCTCTGGCTGACCTATCCGGACGGCGTCAGAACGGCGCTCTCCTTCCTCAATGTCAGCAAATATCCGCCCTCGCTACACTACACGCTGGTGACGCTCGGCGGCGGGCTTCTGCTGCTGCCGGCGTTGGAGCGGGCGGACGGCGCCGTGGGGCGCGTGCTGGCCACATTCGGCCGCGTTCCGCTCTTCGCCTATGTGCTGCATCTCTATGTCATTCTCGTCGCCGCTCTCGTCGTCGCCCTCGCCAAGGGCGTCGATCTGAAGGGCCTCGAGAGCGGCGGCCCGCCGCCCGAGAATTACGGCCTCGGCCTCGCCGGCGCCTATGTCATGTGGATGCTGATCATGGCGGCGATCTATCCCGCCTGCGTCTGGTTCGCGGGCGTCAAGCGGCGTCGCCGCGATTGGTGGCTGAGCTATTTGTGAGAATGTGCGGACGACAGCGCCGAACCGCCGTCCGCATCGATCTCAATTGGCGTTGAGCCAGCGCAGGCCGCGGCAGGCGGCGTCATGGCCATAGAGGCCTTTGACCAGACATTTGGCCGCATCGGGGTCGGTCTTCAGCGCCCACAGCGAGCGCGCCGTCACCGCCGTATCGGCGAAATCGCTGAACAGGCCGTCGACGCCGAGCTTATAGAAGGTCAGATATTCATTGACCGGAACGCCTTTGTAATCGCTGGCGAGGCGGCGCTGCTCATTGCGGAATGTGTAGGGATGCACGAGCAGGCCGGCCGCATGCGCGTCGGCGACGACCGAGGTCGGCGCCAGCAGCTTGCGATCCGCCTCGTCGACGAGCCCGTCGCCATTGGCGTCGGCGCAGGCGTTGGCGACGATCTTTATGCAGGCGGAGCTGATGAGATAGGTCTTCCACGGTCCGACGCCATCGGCATAGGTGCGGACCTCGGCGAGGCCAGCGGGCTTCAGCAGATCGGCGAATTTGCCCTGGCGTCCGGCGACGGTCCAATCGAAGGGCCGATCATAGGGCGGCGTGAAATCGAGCGAGCCGTCCGGATTGACGTCATTGGCGTCGACGAGCTGGATCAGCCGCACCGTCGTCTTCTTGCGCAAATATTTCAGATTGGCCTGCTCGAAACTCTGGATGAAGACCGGAGCGCTGTGGTGGTTCCAGCCGTGGCGCGTCAGCACGGCGAGCAGGCGATCCTCGAGCGGCAGGCCCAGCCACTGATGATAGGTCGGATGCTTGGTCTCGGGATAGACGCCGATGACGCGGCCTTCATCGCGGCTCTTGCGCTTGGCGAGCTCGATGATCTCGTCGAAGCTCGGAATGCGGAAGCGCCCGTTGAAGTCCGGGTCGCGTTCGGCGAAGGCCTGGACGGCGCCGATCTGCTTGATCTCTTCCCAGGTGAAGTCGCTGACGAAATAGCCTTCCTGCTCGGCGCCGTCGATTACCGCCTTGCGCTTGCGGCCGGAAAATTGCGGCAGGCTCGCGACATTGGTGGTGGCGATGATGTTCGGCTCGTGGCGGGCGATCAGCACGCCGTCCTTGGTCGAGACGAGGTCCGGCTCGATGAAATCGGCGCCGAGCTCGATCGCCAGAGCGTAGGATTCGAGCGTATGCTCCGGCACATAGCCGCCGGCGCCGCGATGGCCGATGACGATGGGACGATGCGGGCCGTCATCCGGAGAGGCGGCGGCGGGCAGAGGC
This sequence comes from Methylosinus sp. is20ea, assembly GCF_059718135.1. Taxonomy (NCBI): domain Bacteria; kingdom Pseudomonadati; phylum Pseudomonadota; class Alphaproteobacteria; order Hyphomicrobiales; family Methylocystaceae; genus Methylosinus; species Methylosinus sp. is20ea. The sequence continues at coordinate 2,138,624 of NZ_AP046088.1, forward strand.
GCGAGCAAAGCGGCGCAGATCAAAGCGCATGACGCGGCGCAAGACGCGCGGGACAGAAGCTCAATCATGAAATATCCTCGAAACGATGTGTTTTTGACATCGCTCCGATAGATGGTCAGTCTCTCACAGTTATGACGGCGCCGCGACGCTCGCGCCGCGTCCGCCGCGGAGTGAAGCGAGAGGTTTCGCAGTGAGCGCATTTTTGTTTCCGCCGCCGGCGCCGGCTGCGCTTTCGATCGCGGGAGAGTCGTGGCGCTTTCCGGTGCGGCGCATTTTCTGCGTCGGGCAGAATTATGCCGCCCATGCGCGGGAAATGGGCAAGGACCCCTCGCGCGAGCAGCCCTGCTTCTTTTCCAAGCCGGCGGATGCGGTGGTCGCCAGCGGCGCGACCATCCCCTATCCGCCGCGAACCTCCGATCTGCACCATGAGATCGAGCTGGTCGCGGCGATCGGCCGCGGCGGGGCGGATATCGCCCGCGCGGATGCGCTCGCCCATGTGTTCGGCTATGGGGCGGGGATCGACCTCACCCGCCGCGATCTGCAGAGCGAGGCGCGCAAGGCTGGCCGCCCATGGGACCTCTCCAAGGGCTTCGACAATTCGGCGCCGCTGGGCGCGCTGGCCGCGGCCGAGCGCATCGGCCATCCGGGCAAGGGCCGCATCAGCCTCGCCGTGAATGGCGCTGTGCGGCAGGACGCCGATCTCTCCGAGATGATCTGGAGCGTCGCGGAGATCGTGGCGATTCTGTCCGGCTTCGTGCGGCTCGAGGCGGGCGATCTCATTTTCACCGGCACGCCGGCCGGCGTCGGGCCGATCGTCTCGGGAGACCATGTGGCCGGCGAGATCGAGGGCGTCGGGACGGTCGAGCTGACGCTCGCCTAGCCCTGCCTCCCGCTGGAGGCGAGCGCGATCGGATTCACACTTCACGAAACACTGCGGCCGTCATGGCCGGGCTCGTCCTGGCCATCCACGCCAAGCTGCTGAGAAACCAAAGGAAAGCGCTCCAGATCGACGGATTTCATCTCATGGCGGGCGCCGCTGGAGCTTCGGCGTCACGCTAAATTTCGAGACGCCTCGCCGTGCTGGCGTGGATGGCCGGGACGAGCCCGGCCATGACGTCGCGGGGCGAGGAGAATGTGCGCATTCGATAGCGGAGGCGAGCGGGAGGGGATGACGCCCTCCCGGAGTCTTCGCCGTCGAATCCCTCCGGCGATCTCTGGCCGGTCCTCGCCCTTGAAGGCGAGGGCGGGGGGCGCCGCCGCTCCCGGCGGCGATATTGCTTCGCAGCGCGAAAGCTGATTAGTCCTGTCCCACTTACGAAGCTCCCGGGGATGAAGCGGGAATGAACCATTCACAGCGGCCGCCGAAGCCGATCGGCGCGCCCGCCGACGCCTCGCCCGCGGATCTCGATCCGACGGATTGGGAGGCGTTTCGCGCCGAGAGCCATCGCGCGCTCGACCAGATGATCGACCATCTCGCGACGCTGCGCGAGCGGCCGGTCTGGCGCGAGCCCTCAGCGGAGGCGCGCGAGCGCTTCCGGCGCCCGCTGCCGGCCGAAGGGCGGGGGCTTTCGGCTGCGCTCGCGGATTTCGAGCGCTTCATCCAGCCTTACGCCAATGGCAATATCCATCCGCTGTTCATGGGCTGGGCGCAGGGGGCCGGCACGCCCGTCGGCATGGTGGCGGAAATGCTCGCCGCCGGGCTCAACTCCAATTGCGGCGGCCGCAATCACATCGCGCTCGATGTCGAGCGGCAGATCGCCGCCTGGATGGCGGAGGCTTTCGGCTTTCCGGCGGACGCTTCCGGCGTCTTCGTCACCGGCACGTCGATCGCCAATTTCCTGTCGCTGCTGGTCGCGCGCGAACATGCGCTCGGCGAGAAGAATGTGCGCAAGAACGGGCTGAAGGCGCTCGAGGAGCAACTCGTCGCCTATGCCTCGCGCGAGGCGCATAATTGCGTGCGGCAGGCGATGGAGCTCGCCGGCCTCGGCGCGCGCCATTTGCGGCTCATCGAGTCGGACAGCGCCCACTCGCTGTGCGTGGACGCGCTGAAGCGCGCGATTGCCGAGGATCGCGCCGCGGGGCTGCATCCGTTTCTCGTCGTCGGCACGGCGGGCTCGGTCGACACGGGCGCGATCGACGATCTCGACGCGCTCGCCGACATTGCGAAGGCGGAAGACCTCTGGTTCCACATAGACGGCGCCTTCGGTGCGCTGGCCGTTTTGTCGCCGGCGCTGAAGCCGCTGGTGAAGGGCCTCGAGCGCGCCGACTCCGTCGCCTTCGATTTCCACAAATGGCTGCATGTGCCCTATGACGCGGGCTTCTTCCTGGTGCGCGATCCGGAGGCGCATCGCCGCGCCTTCGCCGCCAACGCCGCCTATCTGACGCGCGCGCCGCGCGGGCTGGCGGCGGGCGAGATTTGGCCTTGCGATCTCGGCGCCGATCTCTCGCGCGGCTTTCGCGCGCTGAAGACCTGGTTCACCATAGAAGTCTTCGGCGCGGAGCGACTCGGCGCCTGCATAGAGAAGAGCTGCGCGCTGGCGCAGCGGTTGCGCAGCCATATCGAAGCGTCCAGCACTTTCGAGATGCGCGCGCCGGTGGCGCTCAATGTCGTCTGCTTCGGCGTGAAGGACGACGACGAGGCGGGACGGCTCAATCGCGAGATCGTGATGGAGCTGCATGAGAGCGGCGAGGCGGCGCCGTCGCTGACGCTGCTCGACGGCCATCCGACGATCCGCGCGGCGATCTTCAATCACCGCACGCGCGAAGAGGACATAGACGCCTTCATGCAGATGCTGGAGCGCGCCGCGCAGCGCGCCCGCGGCGAGCCGCCGCTGGAGCCGCTGCCGACGCCGCGCGAAGAGGGCGAGCCGCTGTCGCAGGATTGACGAGACTGCGAGTCCGCCGTCTAGGCAGCCCGAGATATTTCGGCTAAGCTTACGCCGACGTCATCTCTATATAGCGGCGGGTGTATTTCCATGACAGCCGAACATTCCACGCACGTCGAGATTCGGCGTGCGACCAAAAAGCTTTTGCTGATCTTCGTCGGTAGTCTGGCCTTCACTGCGGGAGGCGTCTTCATGACGCTTCACCCGGACGAACGTCATGGCGTCGCGGCCGGCGCGCTGGTTCTCGCCTTTTTCGGTCTCTGCGCGCTGGCCGCGCTCTGGCAGCTGATCCAGGCGCGAAAGCCCGCCTTCATTCTCACGGATCGTGATTTCTCCAGCCCCTCGATCGTGAGCGGCCCGGTTTCCTGGGGCGATGTTCAGAACGTCTATATGAGCGTCGCCAACAATCAGAAACTCTTGCATCTCACTCTCTATCCGGTCGCCGCGGATCGGCTGGAGCGCGCCGGATTTTTAGCGTGGCTCGGGGGACTTTTCGGTTGGCGTAGCCGCGAGATCGTTTTTCCGCTCTCCACGTTGGATGTCGAGCCGGACAAATTGGCGATGTTCGTCGCGACCAGAGTGGAGGAGGCCAAGGCGCAGCAGACGCCGGAAGCGGCGGCGCTCGCGCGCGAGAGCGCGCCCCCCGAGCCGAAAGTCGCGCGCGTCGCGCCTTATTTCTCGATCGCGCTCGCGGTCGTTCTCGCTGCGATCTTCGCCTGCGAGCTGGCCTTCGCGCCTTTTCCGGCGACGGACGCCATTACGCCGGCAGTCGGAACTCTGGTCGCCATGGGCGGCTCGTCGCTCGCCGTTGTTCGCGACGGCGAATGGTGGCGATTGTTCACCGCGCCTCTGCTGCATGGCGGGTTGTTTCATCTGCTGCTCAATGTCGTCGCGCTGATCGCCGCCGGCTCGCAATTGGAGCGTCTCGTCGGGGCGGCCTGGTTCGCCGGCGTTTTCTGTGTCGGCGCGCTCGCCGGCTCGACGGCCTCCATCTTCTTCAACCCACCGGATATCGTCGGCGTCGGCGCGTCCGGCGGCGTCGTGGCTCTGTTCGCGGCGACCGCGGTCGCGAGCTATCGCTTTCCGCCGGGGCCGGGGCGCAACAATCTCCTGACCGGCTCGTTTCAGATTCTGCTGCCCTCCTTGCTGCCGCTCGTTTCGATCAGTCACGGCGCACATATCGATTATGCCGCGCATTTCGGCGGCGCGGCCGGCGGCCTGCTCTGCGGGCTCGCGCTTTTGCCGCTCTGGCCGATCGATCGGCCGCGGCCGGCATTCGACAAATTGCCGGCGGCGCTCGCGGCGGCTTTCTTCGCCGTCGCGCTCGGCTCCGCAACGCTCGTCCCACCGCGCCTCGCGCAAGTCCAGCTTCTCGCTCCCGACTTTCCGGCCGATTGGGAAAAGGCCAAGGCGGGCGCTGCTGCGACGCTCGCGCGCAATCCGCGCGACCCGCGCGCGCGTCTCGCGCACGCGGCTTGGCTGATCGATCATGGATCGGCCGCCGCGGCGGAAAAGGAATTGCGCGAAGCGCTCGCCGACAGGCAGGCGTTGACCACCCCTGTTCTGAACCATATGGAGGCGCGTGTCCGGCTGATGCTCGCTGCGCTGCTCCGCGATGGACAGCCGCAGGAGGCGCGCAACATCGTTGCGCCGATCTGTGCGTCGGCGCTGCCGGATTCTCTCGCGAATTACCGCAAATCGATCGGGCTCTGTCCCTGACCGTGAACGGCGCCGTTCGATGTGATCGGCGCGGCCCGCTGGCGCGGCGCTTCCGCCGGGGGCTTCATCTTTCGCGCGTCTTGCTCTAATACCTCCGGCCTCGGGCCGCCGGCCCTGAGCCCAAAGGGAAGAGACACATGCGCGCCGAGCCGCTTGCGCTGAAAGAACAGATCGAGCAGTCCATGGGACTGCTGAGGAGGCATCTTTGACGTCGAGACTTCAACGCGACGTCTCGCCGAGCTGAACGCCAGGGTCGAGGACCCCGATCTCTGGAACGACGCCGAAGCCGCGCAGAAGATCATGCGCGAGCGCACCCAGCTCGAGGATCAGCTCGGCTCCATCGCGCGGCTCGACCGCGACCTCGAGGACGCCATCACCCTCGTCGAGCTCGGCGAGGCCGAGAATGACGCCGACACCGAGAAGGAAGGCATAGCGCAGCTCGTGGCGCTGCTGAAGGAATCGCGCGAGCGCCAGATCGAGGCGCTGTTCTCGGGCGAAGCCGACGGCAACGACACTTTCATCGAAGTGCATTCGGGCGCCGGCGGCACCGAGAGCTGCGATTGGGCGCGCATGCTGTTCCGCATGTACGCCCGCTGGGCGGAGCGCAAGAAGTTCAAGGTCGAGGTGATCGAGGAGACCGCCGGCGACGAGGCCGGCATCAAATCGGCCACGCTGCTGGTCAAGGGCATGAACGCCCATGGCTGGGCCAAGACCGAGTCCGGCGTGCATCGCTTGGTGCGCATCTCGCCCTTCGACTCCAATGCGCGGCGGCACACGAGCTTCGCTTCGGTCTGGGTCTTTCCGGTCGTCGACGACAAGATCGATGTGCAGATCAACGAGTCCGACTGCCGCATCGACACCTATCGTTCCTCGGGCGCGGGCGGCCAGCACGTCAACACGACCGACTCGGCCATTCGCATCACCCATATTCCGACCGGCATCGTCGTCGCCTGTCAGGCCGAGCGCTCGCAGCACAAGAACCGAGCGACCGCCTGGAACATGCTGCGCGCGCGCATCTATGAGCAAGAGCTCGAGAAGCGCGAGGCGGAGGCCAACGCCATAGAGGCGTCGAAGACCGACATCGGCTGGGGCCATCAGATTCGCAGCTATGTGCTGCAGCCCTATCAGCTGGTGAAGGATTTGCGCACCGGCCACACTTCCGGCACGCCGGGCGAGGTGCTGGACGGCGAGCTCGACGATTTCATGCAGGCCTCGCTCGCCCAGCGCGTGCTCGGCGGCGGGCCGGAGAAGGTCGAGGACGTGGAGTAGTCCACCGGGCGCGAGAGCGATCGGGCGAAGCTTCCCTCATCCTGAGGAGCGGCCGAAGGCCGCGTCTCGAAGGACGAGGGAAGCGTCACGCGCCGCCTTCTGGAGAGCTCGCCCGCCTGCTTCGAGATGGTCGCTACTCGACCTCCTCGACATGATGGCGAAGGTCTTGGTCTTTCATTGCGATTGCGACAAACAAAAAGGGCGGCCTTTCGGCCGCCCTTTCGTTTCGAAAGATCGCGAGGAGATCAGTAGGAATAATACATGTCATACTCGACCGGATGCGGCGCCATCTCGAAGCGATAGACGTCCTGATACTTGAGGTCGATGTAGGCGTGGATGAAGTCCTCGTTGAAGACGCCGCCGGCCGTCAGGAAGGCGTAGTCGGCCTTCAGGCTGTCCAGCGCTTCGCGCAGCGAGCCGCACACGGTCGGGATCGCCTTCAGCTCCTCCGGCGGCAGGTCGTAGAGGTCCTTGTCGGACGGCGCGCCCGGATCGATCTTGTTGGCGATGCCGTCGAGGCCGGCCATCAGCATGGCCGAGAAGGCGAGATAGGGATTGGCCGTCGGATCGGGGAAGCGAACCTCGACGCGCTTCGCCTTCGGGCTGGTCGCGAAGGGGATGCGGCAGGAGGCCGAGCGGTTGCGCGACGAATAGGCGAGCAGCACCGGAGCCTCGAAGCCCGGAACCAGGCGCTTATAGGAGTTCGTCGACGGGTTGGTGAAGGCGTTCAGCGCCTTGGCGTGCTTGATGATGCCGCCGATATACCACAGGCACTCCTGGGACAGGCCGGCGTATTTGTCGCCGGCGAACACCGGCTTGCCTTCCTTCCAGATCGACTGGTGGACGTGCATGCCGGAGCCATTGTCGCCGAAGACGGGCTTGGGCATGAAGGTCGCCGTCTTGCCGTAGGAATGCGCGACCTGATGGATGGCGTATTTGTAGATCTGGAGATGGTCGGCGACCTGAACCAGCGTCGCGAATTTCAGACCGAGCTCATGCTGCGCGGAAGCGACCTCGTGATGGTGCTTCTCGACGGCGACGCCCATGGACGCCATGGCCGCCAGCATCTCGCCGCGCATGTCCTGCGCGGAGTCGATCGGCGGAACCGGGAAATAGCCGCCCTTGGTGCGCACGCGATGGCCGAGATTGCCGCCCTCATAGGCGGTGTCGGAATTGGTGGGCAGCTCGACGGAGTCGACGGTGAAGCCGGTGTTGTAGGGGTCGGTCGAGAAGCGCACGTCGTCGAAGACGAAGAATTCGGCTTCCGGACCGAAGAAGGAGGTGTCGCCGACGCCGGTCGATTGCAGATAGGCCTGGGCCTTTTTGGCGATGCCGCGCGGATCGCGGTTATAGGGCTGGCCGGTCGTGGGCTCGACGACGTCGCAGACGATCGACAAAGTGGAGGCGGCGAAGAAGGGGTCGTGCGTGACCGTCGAGAGATCGGGCAGCAGCGTCATGTCCGACTCGTTGATCGCCTTCCAGCCGGCGATGGAGGAGCCATCGAACATGATGCCCTCGTTCAGCGCGTCCTCGTCGACGATCGACACGTCGAAGGTGACGTGCTGCCACTTGCCGCGCGGATCCGTGAAGCGGAAATCCACATATTTTACGTCGTTATCGGCGATCTGCTTGAGAACGTCCTTGGCCGTTGTCATGTCGTGGAGCCTTTAGTTCGATGTGGACGGTCGAGTCCGGTTTAAAGGGACGCGAATGTCAGCCGCGGGGCTGCGGGGCGTAGCGAATTCGGCGCCGGCTAGATCGCGTCCGCGCCGGTTTCGCCCGTGCGAATCCGGATTGCGCCTTCGACGTTCGAGACGAAGATTTTTCCGTCGCCGATGCGTCCGGTCTGCGCGGCTTTGCGGATGGCTTCGACCGCGCGATCCACCGCATCGTCGGCGAGCACGATCTCGATTTTCACCTTGGGAAGAAAATCGACCACATATTCCGCGCCGCGATACAGCTCGGTATGCCCCTTCTGGCGACCGAAACCCTTCGCCTCGGTGACAGTAATGCCCTGCAGGCCGGCGCCTTGAAGCGCTTCTTTTACTTCATCGAGCTTGAAAGGTTTGATGATCGCCTCGATTTTCTTCATTCACCTTTCCCCGCATCCCGACTCGGGTTCCCCGAACTCGAACGCATCCGCCTCGCCGAAGAACCGCCGCGCTTCTAGCATTTGTCACAAAAATGCGCCATGCCGAAAATCAACGACGCTGCCCAATAGAAAGGCGTCGGCGCCCTGCAAACGGTCAATTTGCTCATGAGCCGGTTGTTACGGGAAGGTCGGCGCGCGCGCCCCATTCGGACCAGGAGCCGTCATAAACCGTGGCCGGCCGGCGTCCCGAGGCCGCCAGCGCCAGGCTCAGGATGGAGGCGGTGAGGCCGGAGCCGCAGCTCGCGATAATGGGCCGCTCGGGATCGAGCTTCGCCCCGGCGAAGACCTGCTCCAGCGCCTCCGGCGCCTTCATGCGCCCGTCGGCGACGAGATTGCCGAAGGGCAGATTGAGCGCGCCGGGCATATGGCCGGCGCGCAGGCCGGGGCGCGGCTCGGGAACGCTGCCCGCGAAACGCTCGGCCGAACGCATGTCGACGACCTGCGCGGAGCCGTCGGCGAGCGCCCGCATCACATCGGCGGCGTCGGCGACGAGGGCATGGTCCATTCGCGCGGTGAAATGGCGCGGCGGCCGGCGCGCCTCGCCCTGCTCGAGCGGGCGGCCTTCCGCCTTCCAAGCAGGCAGGCCGCCTTCGAGAATTGAGACATAGGCGACGCCGAAGACGCGCAGCGTCCACCACAGGCGCGGCGCCGAGAACAGGCCGAGGCTGTCATAGACGATGGCGTGCATTCCGTCCCCGAGGCCGAGCTTGCGCGCCGACGAGGAGAAGGCGACCGGGTCCGGCAGCATATGCGGCAGGTCGGTCGAATGGTCGGCGACGGCGTCTAGGTCGAAGAAGACCGCGCCCGGAATATGGGCGTCGATATATTCGGCATGGGCGTCGCGGCCGGCGGCGGGCATATGCCAGGAGGCGTCGAAGACGATGACGTCCGGGGCGTGGAGATGGTCGGCGAGCCATTGCGTCGAGACGAACAGCGTCTCGGGATCGTTGTTCGGAGCGGCGGTCGTCATTGCGATCCTCCAGGCCGCGATCTTCTCGGCGGCAATCTTCTCGGCTGCGATCTTCTAAACGGCGATCCTCTCGGCGGCGATCCTGCCGCCCCTCCGGGGCCGATGGCGCCGACGTTGCGATCGTTGTAGCAATGTAGCAGAATCGATTCGCTCCCAAAATCGCCGAAAAGACGAAAATCGAGACCATGCTCGACATTCCCGGCAAGGCCTGCGGTCCCTGCGCTTTCTGTTGCAAGGTGCTGGAGATCGAGGAATTCACCAAAAAGGCCGGCGTCTGGTGCGCGCACTGCACGAAGACGAGCGGCTGCGGCGTCTACGCCACGCGGCCCGACGTGTGCCGCGACTATCACTGCCGCTGGAAGGAGGAGCGCTCGCTCGGCGTCCAGCTGCGGCCGGACAAGGTCGGCACGCTGCTGATGGACGATCCCGACAGCGACGAATATCATGCGGTCTGCGACCCCGAAAAGCCGTTTTCCTGGCGCAATCCTCTCGTATTCAAGCATCTCGTGAGCGAGGCGAAGGCCGGCCGCATCGTGGTCGCCAAAGCGGGTCTGCGCGCGTGGCGCATATTCGCCGACGGCAGCTGGCAGGAGTCGGCCTGAAGCGGGCCCATTCTCCGGCGCGATGCGAGCATCGACAAGCGCCCGCGCCTGGCCCATCGTGGCGAGGACTGATTCGATCGATCGCAGGTCTTCGAATGGCGTTTTTCTCATTCGTTCCGGTGGGAGCCGGACGCGGCTCGACCAAGGAGCTCGTCGCGCTCGCGCTGCTCCTGGCGGCCTCGCCGTGCCGAGCGGAGACGCTCAAGGCGCATTTCTCGCTGAGCCTGCTCGGCCTGTCGATCGGCCATGCTTCGGCCGACGGCGTCGTCGACGGACGCAATTATCGCATCGACATTTCGATGCGCACGACCGGCCTCGCCTCTCTCGTCAACGACACGCGCGGCGCCGCCACCGCGGCCGGCGTCGTCTCGCATGAGGGGCTCGCGCCGGCGAGCTACGCCAACACCACTTCCAACACTTACGAGACGCGCACCGTCCGCATGGCGCTCGCCGGCAATTCCGTGCGCGCTGTTCATGTCGATCCGGCGCCTTGGGACATGCCCGTCCGCATTCCGGTGACGGACAGCAACAAATCCCACATCACCGATCCGGTGAGCGCGCTGATCATGAGCGTTCCGGCGAGCGAGCCGCTCGTCGGGCCCTCCGCCTGCAATCGGACCATCCCCGTCTTCGACGGCGTGACGCGTTTCGACGTGACCCTCTCTTATGTCGAGATGCGCAATGTCGAGACGCGCGGCTATTCCGGGCCGGTCTCGGTCTGCACGGCGCGTTATCATCCGATCGCCGGCCATCGGCCGGACAGCGCCTCGACGCGCTTCATGGCGGAGAACAACGACATCACCGTCTGGCTCGCGCCTCTGCCCATGGCGCATGCGGTGGTGCCCTATCGCATGGCTCTGCGCACCACGGTCGGGATGCTGGTCGTCGAGCCGGCCGAGTTCCATCTCGGCGGGCGTCGCCAGGCGGCGGATCAATAAAAAGCGTTTCCAAGCCGAAGCGGACGCCGGTTCGGCGTTCGGAAACGCGTCATAACAAAAGCCGCGCGTTTCCAGCCGAAGTGGACGCCGGTTCGGCGTCGGAAACGCGTCAAAACAAAAGCCGCGCGTTTTCAGTCGATGCGGATCTCGCGCGTCTTCTTGCGGTTCAGCCGGTCGGATTCGTATTCGAGATAGCGCACCTCGCGGGGCTCCGCCGACCCTGGCGCGAGACAGAAGGAGGGCGCGGGCGTGAAGCGCCCGTCCGGTCCGGTGAAACATTCGGAAAAGCGCACTTCGCAATCGAAGGACGTTTCCGTATGCGGCGCGACGCGGGCGACGATCGCGCGCGCTTTCTCCACCGCGCCGGCGCAGAGGCCGGCGTCGAGGCCATAGGCGCGGCACTGCTGGACCGTCGCCATATAGCGGCCATCGCCCGAACAGGCGGGCGTCCGGCGATAGCCGAAGAACCAGACGGCGCCGATGAGCGTCGCGAGTCCGGCGACGACGATGAAGGTGAGAGAGGGACGGGCCATTGGCGTCGGTTTTCTGTTTTTCTTCGTCGAGCCGCAGCTTCATTAACGGCGCCGCACGCGCCTTCGCAAGCCCCAAAGGCGGCGATGGAGGCGGCGCCGCATCTTGACGAGCATCAAAGGCTAATATAATTGCCACCAACGTGTCGCGGGCGTGGATCGCGGCTTCGTTCGGTCGTTCGAAGAGGATCGCGCCGAGCGTGACAGACCGTCGGCGCGTCTCGGATCGCGGTCGGCCCGTGTAGGGCGTTCTCGGAATTCGAGGCGGCGACGATATCCACCAAAGCGTATCGCACTCGAGAGGCGAGACTTCGTCTATCCTGGGTGATATCGTTGCGCGGCTGGCAGCCTGAACGAGATCGGGCGTTAAAGAGGAGGAAGCGTTATGGGAGCAATTCTCGAGCTTACGAGCTATGCGGCGACGCCGGTTGGCATGATCGCGATCATCGCGCTCGGCGCCGCGGCTTATTTCGCCGCTCGCTGGGTCCTGAGCGACTGACGCTTCAGAACCGCTACGGAACATGATGCGGCGCATCGGCTCGTTCGATGCGCCGCTTCTTTTTGGCCGAAGAAATCCCCCGCCGGGCGTGAAAGATTCCGCCTCGAGCGTTGCGAAAGTCGCGCCGAGGCTTTCAAATGGAAGCCGCAGGTTATATAGTCTGGCCTACCCACTCGGGGGGCGCCGCCGCCCGGGTCCGACCCGGCTGCGACGGCAGCGTTTTCACTTTGGAGTGGCCCATGGCCTCGACGTCTTCGACGAAGCTCGGAGATGAGCGATTGCGAGCTGTCGGACGTCCCGGTCCGATCCGCGCGCCCGAACGTCCGTCGACGCAGGCGGCGGCCGACGCCGCGCCGACCGCTCTGCGCCAGAAGGCCGAGCGGACCGGCGAAGATCGCGGCGAGGCGGGAGCGGCCTTTCCGATCGACGTCGCCATCGCCGACAAGAGCCCGCTCATTCTCGCCGGGCTTGAGGCGCTGCTCGCCGACGACCGCCGATTCAATCTCGTGCTGAAGGTCACCGACGGCGAGGAGTTTCTGGACGCCGCCAAGCTGCAGCGGTTTCAGATCGCCATCATCGGCTGGCAATTGCCGACGCTGCATGCGCGTGAAGTGCTGCGCGCGCTGTCGCGCCAGCCCTCCGCGCCCAAGATCGTCGTCTACAGCGGCACCAATGATCCCGCCGCGCCGGCGGAGACGCTGCAATTGGGCGGCGCCGGCTTCGTCAGCAAGCGCGCTCCGCCGGAGCGGCTGCTCGACGTGCTCGCCTCCGTCGCCGCGGGCGACATGGTGTTTCCCTTCGTCGACATCCGCAAGATGCGCGCCGATCCGCTGGAGAATCTCACTTTGCGCGAGCGCAGCCTGCTCTCGGCGCTGGGCTCGGGACACACCAACAACCAGCTCGCCAAGGATTTCGGCGTCTCGATCAACACGATCAAATTCCATCTGCGCAATTTGTTCGAGAAGCTCGAGGTGCGCAATCGCGCCCAGGCGATCTCGCTGTTCCTGGAGATGAAGCACGGCTCCTGGACCGCGGCGACCCCGAGCGGACGCTCCGAGGCGGCGGGCGCCTCCCGCTCCAGGAAGTCCTCGCGCGACTGACGAGAAGTCTTCGCGCGACTGATCTGATCGGGCGGGCGCAGTGACGCGCGTCTACTGGCCCGCTTCGGGCGCCGGAAACAGCGCGTCGGTCTTGCCGGTCAGCCGATAGGCGAGGAGGCCGACCCATTCATGCGCCGCGAGATCGATCACGCGGAGCATTTCCGCCGCGTTCTTGTGAAGGCTGACGTCCATCCAGGACCCCCGCGTGTGATAGGCGACGGGATAGGGGATCGCCGGAAAATCCACGCGTCGAAAAATGCCGACGGAGCGCGGCATATGCATCGCCGATGTGACCAGAAGCCAGCGCTCTCCCGGCTGCGGCGACGCCAGCTTGCGGGAGTAGACGGCGTTCTCGAATGTGTTGCGTGATTTGTTCTCGAGAATGATCCGTTGCGGATCGACGCCCATCTGCTCGAGAAATCGTCCGGCGACCTCCGCCTCGGAATAGGACGAGCCGCGCATCGACGCCGAGCCTCCCGAGAAGAGAATGCGCGCGTGCGGATAGCGGCGCGACAATTCGACCGCGGCCGTCAATCGCTCGGCCGCATCATTGAAGGCGACGCCGCCGCGCGCCATGCTGATGTTCTCGTCGAAGGCGCCGCCGAGCACGATGATTCCATCGGGCGCCGGCATATCCGCCGCCGGCCGCGCGAAGCGATTCTCCAAGGGCAGCGCCAGATAGATCGCGAGCGGCGAGAAGGACATTGCGAGAAGGGCGAGCATTCCCGCCGTCGCCAGCGCGCGGCCCGTCTTCGCGAAGCGCGTGAACAGCAGAACGACGCCGATCGCGGCGAGCAATAGGGCGATATGCGGAGGATTGATGAAGAATTCGGCGATCTTGGAAAGAAGAAAGAACATTGGCGCTCGCAATGGTTGGCGCAGGCGGCGAGCGGCGGCCGGTAGACGCCGGCATGGCGCCTACCGCGGATCGCCCGACCGACAGAAGCTCACATATTCGGATAATTCGGGCCGCCGCCGCCCTCCGGCGGAACCCAATTGATGTTCTGCGCCGGGTCCTTGATGTCGCAGGTCTTGCAGTGCACGCAATTTTGCGCGTTGATCACGAAGCGCGGATCGCTCTTGGCCGCCTCGTCCGCATAGACGACCTCATAGACGCCGGCCGGACAATAGAGCCGCGCCGGCTCGCCATAGAGCGGCAGATTCGTCTCGATCGGGATCGAAGGATCGGCGAGCTTCAGATGGACCGGCTGATCCTCCTCGTGATTGGTGTTGGAGACGAACACAGAGGAGAGCTTGTCGAAGACGAGCTTGCTCGCGAGCTTGGGATAAGAGAGCCGCTGAACATCCTTCAGCGGCTTCAGGCAGGCGTGATCCGGCTTGCCGTGCTTCAGCGTGCCGAAGAGCGAGACGCCGAGCAGCTCGTTCGTCCACATGTCGAAGCCATAGAGCGGCGCGCCGATATAGGTGCCGAATTTCGACCACAGCGGCTTGACGTTGCGCACCGGCTTCAGATCGCGGCCGATGTCCGACGCGCGCCACGCCGCCTCATAGCTCGCGACCTCGTCATGGGCGCGGCCCTCTTCCAGCGCCTTCGCCACATGATCGGCGGCGAGAATTCCCGACAGCACGGCGTTGTGCGAGCCCTTTATGCGCGGGACATTCATGAAGCCGGCCGCGCAGCCCAGCAGCGCGCCGCCGGGGAAGGTGAGCTTGGGCACGCTCTGCCAGCCGCCTTCGGTGAGCGCGCGCGCGCCATAGGAGATGCGCGTGCCGCCTTCCAGCGTCGGCGCGATCTGCGGATGCGTCTTGAAGCGCTGGAATTCGTCGAAGGGCGAGAGCGTCGGATTGGAATAGTTGAGATGCACGACGAAGCCGATCGACACATAGTCTTCGTCGAAATGATAGAGGAAGGAGCCGCCGCCCGTATCGGATGTGAGCGGCCAGCCGAAGCTGTGCTGCACGAGCCCGGCCTTGTGCCTGGCCTTGTCGATGCGCCAGAGCTCCTTGAAGCCGATGCCGAATTTCTGCGGCTCGCGCCCTTGCGAGAGGCCGAATTTGGCGATGATCTCCTTGGCCAGCGAGCCGCGCGCGCCCTCGGCGATCAGCGTATATTTGCCGCGCAGCTCCATGCCGCGGGTGAAGCTGTCCTTGGGTTGGCCGTCGCGCCCGATCCCCATGTCGCCCGTGGCGACGCCGAGGATCTCGCCCGTCTCGCCATAGAGCAATTCGGCGCCGGCGAAGCCCGGATAGATCTCGACGCCGAGGCCTTCCGCCTTCGCCGCCAGCCAGCGCGCCACATTGCCCAGCGAGCCGACGAAATTGCCATGATTGTTCATGAGCTTGGGCATTAGCGCATTGGGGATGCGGAAGCCGCTTTTCTGCGTCAGCAGATAGAATTGATCATCATCGACCTGCGTTTTGAGCGGCCGGTCCTCGTCCTCGCGCCAATCCGGCAGCAGGCGGTCGAGGCCGATCGGATCGATGACCGCGCCGGAGAGAATATGCGCGCCGGGCTCCGAGCCCTTCTCGATGACGACGACGGAGAGATCGGGGGAAATCTGCTTGAGGCGGATCGCCGCGGAAAGGCCGGCCGGGCCGGCTCCGACGATCACGACGTCGTAATCCATAGCTTCGCGCGGGGGCAATTCTTCTGTCTCAGCCATCGTCTTTCCCATCGACCAACGATTCCGAACGCCGCATTCCTCCCTTCCCCGCGAGCGGGGAGAGGAGGCGGCCGGCGCCCGAAACACGGCCCTTGTCTGTCGGCAGAGCGATTTCACGTTTTCTCGAAAGAGGAAACCCCCGGGCCATGGTTTTGGGGCAAGTTTTTCGCCCCTCTCCGGGATGGCGGCCATCGAATGCGCCTATCCGCCTCGCTCCCGCAGTTGATGGAGTCGTTTCGTGTGTCGAGTCTTCGGCGCGCTTCCTTCTCCCACTTGTGGGAGAAGGTGGCCCTCGCGTCAGCGAGGGTCGGATGAGGGTCCCTGCCGCTTGCCGAGTTGCACGCTGCCTTTTAATTGAATTCGAAACGGCTCATCTGCACGGGCCCTCATCCGACCCGGCTACGCCGGGCCACCTTCTCCCGCAAGCGGGAGAAGGAATGAAGCCGTCGCGCATTGGAGGGAACGAGAATTGAATGCACACTTCGTGAGACGCTGCAGCCGTCCTGGCCGGGCTTGTCCCGGCCATCCACGCCGAGCAGCTGAGAAACCAAAGGAAAGCGCCAACCATCGGCGAATTCGTCCCCCGGCGGGGTCCGCCGGAGTTTCGGCGGCACGCCAAACTTCTTAGACGCTTCGGCGCGCGTTGGCGTGGATGGCCGGGACCAGCCCGGCCAAGACGTCGCGGGGGTGAGGAGGATGTGGGCATTCGATAGCCCTGAAGGGGCGGATGAAACGCCCCTTCTCGATCTCACCCGATCGCCCGCCACGCTCCGCGTTGACTTCCCGGCCCCCAGCGCCTAAAAACGCGCCAATCTCGTCAGAGATGACCTATGACTAGCCCATTCGCCCCAGAGGCGAAGGGCCAACGTCCGGCAGCGCCATGCGCCCCCGGGCGCGATTTGCTTTGGAGAAGCGAATGGCGAATAGCGAGTAGCGAATAGATCGATCTTCGGCTCTACTCGCTACTCGCTATTCGCTACTCGCCCCGCAGGAGAACCGCATGTTCGAGGGCCTTTCCGACAAGCTCTCCGGCATATTCGACAAGCTCACGCGGCGCGGCGCCCTTTCGGAGGCCGATGTCGCCGAGGCTCTGCGCGAGGTGCGCCGCGCTCTGCTCGAGGCGGATGTCGCGCTCGACGTCGTGCGCTCCTTCACCGACAGCGTGCAGGCGAAGGCCGTCGGCGCCAATGTGGTGAAGTCGGTCTCGCCCGGCCAGATGGTCGTCAAGATCGTCAATGACGTCATGGTCGAGACGCTCGGCTCCACCGCGCAGCCGATCGATCTCGACGCCGCCCCGCCGGTCGCCATCATGCTGGTCGGCCTCCAGGGCGCCGGCAAGACGACGACCACGGCCAAGATCGCCAAGCGCCTGACCGAGCGTCACGGCAAGCGCGTGCTGATGGCCTCGCTGGACGTGAAGCGTCCCGCCGCGCAGGAGCAGCTCGCCATTCTCGGCCGGCAGGTGAATGTCGACACTCTGGCGATCGTGCCGGGCCAGGACCCGGTGAAGATCGCCAAGCGCGCCGAGGAGACGGCGCGGCGCGAAGGCTATGACGTGGTGATGCTCGACACGGCGGGCCGCACGCATATAGACGAGCCGCTGATGGAGGAGATGGCGCAGATCAAGGCCGTCTCCAAGCCGCATGAGATTCTGCTCGTCGTCGATGCGCTGACCGGTCAGGACGCGGTCAATCTCGCCAAGAATTTCGATGATCGCGTCGGCCTCACAGGCATTGTGCTGACGCGCGTCGATGGCGATGGCCGCGGCGGCGCGGCGCTCTCCATGCGCGCCGTCACCGGCAAGCCGATCAAGCTGATCGCCACCGGCGAGAAGATGGATGCGCTCGACGAATTCTCGCCGCAGCGCATCGCCAATCGCATTCTCGGCATGGGCGACATTGTCGCGCTGGTCGAGAAAGCTGCCGCCGCCGTCGATCAGGAGCAGGCCGCCCGCGCCGCCGAGCGCATGGCGAAAGGCAAGTTCGATCTGCAGGATCTGGCCGATCAGCTGTCGATGATGGAGAAGGTCGGCGGCTTCGGCGGCATAATGGGGCTGCTCCCCGGCGTCGCCAAGATGAAGGAGCAGATCGCCTCCGCCAATATCGACGACAAGATGTTCAAGCGCCAGCGCGCCATCATTCTGTCGATGACGCCCAAGGAGCGGCGCAATCCCGACATTCTCAAAGCCTCGCGCAAGCGCCGCATAGCGGCGGGCTCCGGCGCGAAGGTGGAGGAGATCAACAAGCTCTTGAAGCAGCATCGCCAGATGGCCGACATGATGAAGGCCATGGGCGGCGGCAAAGGCGGCGGCAAGGGCGGCGGGATGATGGCCAAGGCCGCGCAGATGATGGGAATGGGCGGCATGCAGGCGCCTTCGCCCGAGCAGCTCGCGCAATTGCAGAAGAAAATGGGCGGCGCCCCGCCGCCCGGCGCCGGCCCCAGCATTCCCGCTGCGCCGCCGGCTTCCGCATTCTCCGCCAAGCCGACGCTTCCGGGCCTCGGCGGCGGCGGAGGTTTCCTGAGCGGGCTCAACCCGTTCGGGAAGAAGAAATGAAGGGGCGAATAGCGAATAGGGAGTAGCGAATAGCTCGCCTTCCTCAATTCGCTACTCGCTACTCGCTATTCGCTCTCACAAAGGAAGAACCAAATGTCCCTGAAGATCAGACTCTCCCGCGGCGGCGCCAAGAAGCGTCCCTTCTATCGCGTCGTCGTCGCCGATTCGCGCTCGCCCCGCGATGGCCGCTTCATCGAGCGCCTCGGCACTTTCGATCCGCTGAAGCCGAAGGACGCCGCCGATCGTCTGGTGCTCGACGCCGAGAAAGCGAAGGAGTGGATCGCCAAGGGCGCGCAGGCGACCGATCGCGTCGCCCGCCTGCTCGAGAGCGTCGGCGTCGGCAAGCGCGAGGCGCGCAGCAATCCGCAGAAGGCCCAGCCGAAGAAGAAGGCCCAGGAGCGCGCCGCCGCCGCCGCGGCGGCCGAGGCCGCCTCGGCCTGATGACGTCGTCATTGCGAGCGAAGCGAAGCAATCCGGGGCCGCGCGGCGGCCCCTGGAGCGCTTCGCTCGTCCGGCGATGCGACGCCCGCTCTGGACCGCGAGCCTTCAGGCTCGCTTTCTGCGCCGTATGAAGAACGCGGTTCTCCTCGGCCGGCTCGGCGCCGCGCATGGCGTGCGCGGCGAAATCCGCCTGCAGAGCTTCACCGCCGATCCTTCGGCGATCTCCACCTATGGTCCCTTGTTCGATGCGAGCGGCGCGCGCCGTTTCGTCATCGCTTCGCTGCGGCCTCTGGGCAAGGACATGTTCGTCGCGCGTCTCGAGGGCGTGCGCGACCGCGAGGCGGCGACGGCGCTCACAGGCGTCGAGCTCTATCTTCCGCGCGCGGCGCTGCCGGAGCCGGAGGAGGACGAATTCTATCTCGCCGATCTCGAGGGGCTGCGGGCGGAGACGCGCGCGGGCGAGACGCTCGGCGTGGTGATCGCCGTGCGCAATTTCGGCGCGGGCGATTTATTGGAGGTGCAGCCGCCCGCGGGCGGCGAGACGATCCTCCTGCCTTTCACCAAGGCGGTGGTTCCCATCGTCGATGTGGCGGGTGGGCGTGTGGTGGTGGAGCCGCCGACCTCCGACGAAGACACATCCGAAGAATAGGCTCGGCGGCTTTGCCGCGCCGGAGGAAACGGCCGCCGGCGCCGTGCTCGAGCGGCCGTTGGCAAAATCGCTCACTGCATCGCGATCCTGGATTTCGCGATTTCCGCCGGCTGCAGCCAAACCAGGGCGCGGTTCGCGATCGCGGGGCCGAGCGATATCGACAAGGGTTTGGCGATCTCGGCCGGAGGGGCCCAATTCGCGCGCGGACGGCTGGGCGAGGCCAGGGCGGCGAGGCCTGCGACGTCATCGACTCCATCGGCAGAGGCTCTCGTCAGGGCGATCTCCGCCGGCGGCCGCCAGTCGCGAGCGCCGCTGGTGAAGGCGGATCTGTGCTCGATGGCCGGGCTCTCGCCCGCGATCTCGCTCGGGCCGACCCATTCCGAGACAGGAAATTCGGCCGAGGCCTGGACGGCGCGGCCGACGCCGCCGTCGATGCTCCGAACCGCGGTTTTCGCGGCGGCGATCTCCATCGGCGGCAGCCAGATGCGCGAGGGGTCGGCGAAGGTCGAGCGGTGTCCCGGGGTTTTCGCGGCGATCTCCGCCGGAGGAGTCCAGCTCGAGGCCGGCGGAGCGATCGAGGCCGTGGCGACAAAGTCCACGGCCCGCGTGGCGGCGATCTCGCCCGGAGGCTGCCAAACGAGAGCTCTGGCGCTGATTTCGGCCGGAGAGGTCCAATGCGCGCGCGGGCCGGCCGAGGCCGGAACGCTGAAAAGTCTGGCGGAGACGGCGAGCGAGCCGCGATCGAGATTGCCGCAACCCATGCCGTCGACATCGGACCGCCATTGCGGCCGTTCCGGCAGGGACCGCGCCTCTCCGCCGAGCAGACCGAGCAGAGCGACGACGGACAGCATGCATAGAGCATTGAAAAGTCGCCACATGTGTTTGCTCCAAAAAATAAGAAGAAAACGATATGAGGCTGGTGCGATCTTCGTAAATGGACCGTTAAAAATTCAGATCATCCGAAATGATACCTGGTCTTGCTAGATCTCGACCGCTCGGCGGGCGTGCGATTCCCGCTCGGCGGTTCCCTGGCGATGTCGGGCTCGAAGTCGCGGCGGGCTCCTTCCCCGCTCTCGGCCCGCATGCCATAACCGGCCGCATGTGGCGCGCGACCATCCTCACCCTCTTCCCGGAAATGTTTCCCGGCCCGCTGGGCTTGTCCCTCGCCGGCGACGGGCTCGCACGCGGCCTCTGGGCTCTGGAGGCCCGCAATATTCGCGAGCAGGGATTGGGCCGTCATCGCGCCGTCGATGACACGCCGGCCGGCGGTGGTCCCGGCATGGTGATGCGCGCCGATGTTCTCGCCGCCGCGATCGACGCCGCCGCGCCGCAGGGCGATGCGCGCCCGCGCTTGCTGATGAGCCCGCGCGGCGCGCCGCTCACGCAGCAGCGCGTGCGCAAGCTCGCCGCCGGAGAGGGCGCGGTCATTCTCTGCGGGCGTTTCGAGGGCGTCGATGAACGCATCATCGAGGCGCGCGCGCTGGAGGAGGTTTCGATCGGCGATTATGTGCTCTCGGGCGGCGAGATCGCGGCGATGGCGGTTATCGACGCCTGCGTGCGGCTCCTGCCCGGCATTATGGGAGAGACCGCCTCGGGCGAAGAGGAGAGCTTCGAGTCGGGCCTGCTCGAATATCCACAATATACGCGGCCGCGCGATTTCGAGGGCCGTGCGATTCCCGACATTCTGCTCTGCGGCGATCACGCCAAAATCGCGCGCTGGCGCCATGAGCGCGCCGTCGAGCTGACGCGCGCGAGGCGGCCGGATATGCTGGCGCGCGATGGAAACGAGCGGGACGAGAACAAAAAGCGCTGAGCGTGATCGGGCGCGATGATTTTTTCGTCATTGCGAGCCGAGCGAAGCGATCCAGAGCCGCGGCGCGGCTCTGGATCGCTTCGTCGCTACGCTCCTCGCGATGACGGAAAAGCGTTCAGGACATCACCACATTCACCGCGCTCTCGGGCAATTCCTTGCCGAAGCAGCGCTGATAGAATTCGGCGACCAGCGGACGCTCGAGCTCGTCGCATTTGTTCAGGAAGGTGAGCCGGAAGGCGAAGCCGACATCGCCGAAAATCTCCGAATTCTCCGCCCAGGTGATGACCGTGCGCGGGCTCATCACCGTCGAGAGATCGCCGGACATGAAGGCGTTGCGCGAAAGATCGGCGACGCGCACCATCTTATTGACGGCGTCGCGGCCTTCCTTGGTCGCATTGAAGCTCTTCACCTTGGCGAGCACGATATTGGTCTCGGCGTCATGCGGCAGATAATTGAGCGTCGAGACGATCGACCAGCGGTCCATCTGGCCCTGATTGATCTGCTGCGTGCCGTGATAGAGGCCGGATGTGTCGCCGAGGCCGACCGTGTTGGCGGTGGCGAACAGGCGGAAGGCCGGATGCGGGCGGATGACGCGGTTCTGATCGAGCAGCGTCAGCCGGCCGGAGACTTCCAGCACGCGCTGAATGACGAACATCACATCCGGGCGGCCGGCGTCATATTCGTCGAAGCAGAGCGCGATATTGTGCTGGAGCGCCCAGGGCAGAATGCCGTCGCGGAACTCGGTGACCTGCTTGCCGTCCTTCAGCACGATCGCGTCCTTGCCGACGAGATCGATGCGCGAGACATGGCTGTCGAGATTGACGCGCACGCAGGGCCAGTTGAGGCGGGCGGCGACCTGCTCGATATGGGTGGATTTGCCGGTGCCATGATAGCCCGTGACCATCACACGGCGGTTGCGGGCGAAACCGGCGAGAATGGCGAGCGTCGTCTCGCGGTCGAAGAGATAGTCGGGGTCCTTGTCCGGAACATGCTCGCTCCGCTCGGAATAGGCGGGAACCTCGAGATCGGAGTCGATGCCGAACAGCTGGCGCACGGAGACTTTTAGGTCCGGCAGGGGCGCGGACCCGGCCGCTTTGTCGCTTGGGGTTGACATTGATCCTCCGTTTCGCCGACGCGCGCTCGCGACATTCGCGCCGGCAAGGCCTGGTCAAACGAGCTTGTTCAAACGAGCTTGGCCGCTCGCAGCGTCTTATACGCGTGAATGATCTCCCGCAGTCTTTCCTCGCAGGAGCGATCTCCGCCATTGGCGTCTGGATGGTGACGTTTGACGAGTTCCTTATAGCGCGTCTTGATCGCTTCCGCACCGGCGGTCTCGTCGAGGCCGAGCGCGTTCAGCGCCTTGATCGTCACGGCCGAATAGCGCGGGGCGGCCTCCGCCTGCGGTCGTCCGCGATGCGCCTTCTGCCGGTAGAGGCCCAGCGGATCGGCCAAATTCTCGGCCCGCAGCGGGTCCTCGCGGAACGCCGCCTGTCCGCGCTTCACGCCCATCGACCATGTGGGGCGATGGCCGGTGGTGGCGTCCTTCAGATAGCGGGCGACGTCCTCATCGCTCATGCCGTTGAAGTAATTGTAGGAGTTATTGTATTCCCGCACGTGCTCCAGGCAGAAGCAGAAATATTGTCCCTCGCGCAGCCGGCCCATGGGCGCGCGATGGGCCCCCTCCGCCTCGCAGCCCGGGGCGTCGCAGCGAAAACGGGTCTCGCGGCGCTCCTGCCTCTGCTCGGGCTTCACGCGGATACGATCGAAGAGGGGCGAATTCAAATCCATGGCGCTGCATTATGGTAGACTGGCCGCCGGCTGCAAGCGGAACCCGACGCCAATTTCATTCGGCGGGAATTTTGCTTGGGTGGCGGGGACGAGGAGGATTCCACTATGGCCGCACAAGGCAATATCGGCGCCGTCCAGGCAAGCATAAGATCGAAACTGACCGAAGGGCTCGCGCCGCTCACCTTGAAGGTGATCGACGAGTCGGACAAGCACGCCGGTCACGGCGGCCATCATCAGGATGGCGAAAGCCATTTTCGCATCGAGGTGGTGAGCGAGGCTTTCGCCGGCAAGAAGCTGGTCGAGCGGCACAGAATTGTCAACACGCTGCTCGCCGAGGAGCTGGCCGGCCGCGTTCACGCCCTGGCGATCACCGCTCGCGCCCCGCAGGAGTAGGGGCGCGCGGCGACGCTTGACGCGTCGCCGCTCCTGCGCGACTCTCGGCTCCGCCCGGGGGAGCCTCGCCGCCGGCGCGCTCGGCGCGCGGCGAGAGGCTGAGAGGCCGAATAGCTTTAGAACAAGCGGCTCGGCGACCCTTCGAACCTGATCCAGTTCGCGCTGGCGTAGGGAGGTCGCATGTTCCTGTTTTCGCTCGGCCGAGGCGCTCTCGGCCGCTCGCCTCGCGTCGCCGAGCCGCGCCGATGCTGATCTGCGTGATCGGCGCCGGGGTGGCCGGCCTGACCGCGGCTTTCGAGATCGCCCGCGCCGGCGCGCCCTTCGGCGCCGAGGTCGAGCTGATCGAAAAAGCTGTGGGGCCGGGGCGCGGCTGTTCCTATTACGCCGGCGGCATGATCGCGCCCTGGTGCGAATTGCAGAGCGCCGAGCCCATCGTCGCCGAGCTCGGCGAGGAGGCGCTCGCCTTCTGGACGCAGGATATTCCCGTCGCGACCATCGCCGGCAGCCTCGTCGTCGCGCCGCCGCGCGATCGCGCCGAGCTCACCGATTTCGCGCGGCGCACCCGCCGTTTCGAGCGGCTGGACGAGGACGGCCTCGCCACTCTCGAGCCGGCGCTGGCCGGGCGCTTTTCGGGCGGCCTCTATTTTCGCGAGGAGGCGCATCTCGAGCCGCGTGCGGCGATGCGGGCGCTGTTCGAGCGGCTTCAGACAATGGACAATGTCCGAGTCCGGCTCTGCGCCGAATCGGCGCCGCGGGCCGATTGGACCATCGACTGCCGCGGCTTTTCCGCGCGCGGCGAGCTGCCGGAACTGCGCGGCGTCAAGGGCGAGATGCTGGTGCTGCGCAGCGAGGAGATCCAATTGTCCCGTCCCGTGCGCATGTTGCATCCGCGCCATCCGGTCTATGTCGTCCCGCGAGGGGAGGGGGTGTTCATGGTCGGCGCGACGATGATCGAGAATGAGGAGCGCTCCCGCGTCACCGCGCGCTCCATCGTGGAGCTCATCAATTCGGCTTTCGCGATCCATCCCGCTTTCGCGGAGGCGGAGATCGTCGAGACGGGCTCGGATGTGCGGCCGGCTTTCCCCGACAATCTGCCGCGCATCACGCGCCGGGGCCGCGCGCTCTATGTCAACGGCCTCTATCGGCACGGCTTTCTGCTGGCGCCGGCGCTGGCGCGTCGCGTCGCGCGTTTTCTCTTCACGGGCGAGGTCTTCCCGGAGGTCATGAATGCGGATCAGGGTGAATGGGCAGACGCTCGAGGTTGAGGCGCCCACGCTCGAGCGGCTCATCGACGAATTGGGCTTCGGCGATCAGACTGTCGCCACGGCCGTGAATCAGGAATTCGTGCGCAGCAAGGACCGCGGCGAGACACCTTTGGTCGAAGACGATACGGTCGAGATCGTCACGCCACGGCAGGGAGGGTGAATATTCGGATGAGCAAGCCCGACGACCTCGTCGTCTATGATGCGAGACTGTCCTCCCGTTTCCTGCTCGGCACGGCGCGCTATCCTTCGCCCGCTATCCTCGCCGAGGCGATCCGCGCCGCGGGCGTGGAGATCGTCACCGTCTCGCTGCGGCGGGAGGCCGGCGGCTCGCGGGCGGGCGAGAGCTTCTGGAGCCTCATTCGCGAGATCGGCGTGCGCGTGCTGCCCAACACCGCCGGCTGCCGCACCGCCAAGGAGGCCGTCGCCACCGCGCAAATGGCGCGCGAGCTGTTCGGAACCAATTGGATCAAGCTCGAGGTCATCGGCGAGGAGGACACGCTCCAACCCGATGTGTTCGGCCTCGTCGAGGCGGCGCGCATTCTCTGCGACGACGGCTTTTGCGTCTTTCCCTATACGACCGAGGATCTCGTCGTGGCGGACAGGCTGCTCGACGCCGGTTGCCGCGTGCTGATGCCCTGGGCGGCGCCCATCGGCTCCGCTCGCGGGATCAATAATCTCTTCGGCCTGCGGGCGCTGCGCGCGCATTTTCCGGGCACGCCGCTCATCGTCGACGCCGGCCTCGGCGCGCCCTCGCAGGCCGCCGCCGTCATGGAGCTCGGCTTCGACGGCGCTCTGCTCAACACAGCGGTCGCCGGCGCGCGCGATCCGGCCTCTATGGCGCGGGCCTTCGCGCTCGCCATCGAGGCCGGCCGCGCGGCCTATCTCGCCGGTCTCATCGAGCCGCGCGACATGGCGGCGCCGTCGACGCCTGTGCTCGGCCGCGCCTTCGACGACGGGCGCAAGGCGTGAGCGCGCTCTTGCTCGACCCCTTCTATCTCATCGTCGACGCCGTCGATTGGCTACCGCGGTTGCTGCCGCAGGGCGTGCGGCTCGTGCAATTGCGCGTCAAGGATCGCGACGAGGCGACGCTGCGCGAGGAGATCGCCTGCGCCCGCGATCTCTGCGCGGCCTATGGCGCGCAGCTCGTCGTCAATGATCATTGGCGGCTCGCCATCGAGCTGGCTTGCGATTTCGTGCATCTCGGCCAGGGCGATCTCGACACCGCCGACATCGCCGCGATCAGAGCGCAGGGAATTAGGCTCGGCGTCAGCACCCATAACGAGGCCGAGCTCGAGCGGGCGCTGGCTCTCGTCCCCGATTATGTCGCCCTGGGGCCGATCTATCCGACGCTGCTGAAGCAAATGGCCTTCGCGCCGCAGGGCCTCGAGAAGGTCGGCGTCTGGAAACGCCGCGTCGGCGAGATTCCACTCGTCGCCATCGGCGGGCTGACGCCGGAGCGGGCCCGCGCCGCTCTGGCCGCGGGCGCCGACAGCGCCTGCGTCGTCACCGACGTGCTGCGCGCCGCGGACCCCGAGGCGCGCGCCCGCGAATGGGTCGCGGCGACGCGGGAGCGAATAGCGAGTAGCGAGTAGCGAATAGCGAGAAGAACTACTCGCTACTCGCTACTCGCTTCCCTCACGACGCCCCGCCGATCGGCCACTCCCCTTTGAAGACGCCGCCCTCATTGTCATGCGCCTCGACGCGGATCGTCTTGGCGCCATTGGGCTTGTAGACGAAGCGGAAGCTCGGATCCTCCGACAGGGAAATTCCGCCCTCCATGGAGAAGATCAGCGCCTCGCCCTGCCGCACCTCGACCTTGTCGACATAATGGGCGGGAATATAGGCGCGGGTGAGCGGGTCCATTTGCATCCCGGAATTATTGGGATGGCGGATCATGATCTGCGCCTCGCGCAGCGTGGGGTTCTCGCTCGTGAACTCCCGATATTTCATCTTGCCGAGATTGGCGCTCGCCTCGTCCTGGTCCTTGATCGCCGGCGCCGAGCAGCCGCCCGAGGCCTTCACGAATTTCACCACCGAATGCAGCGCGCCATCCGCCGTTTGGCCGACGACATGCACATTGGTGTAGGAATTCACGCGCACGCGCGTCTCGATCTTCACGACGCCGGCGCCCTCGCCGAAGGAGAAGGCCGCCGCCATGGGCATGGGATTCTCGTCGATGACCAGCGTCGCCGCGCGCAATGCCGGCGCGACGAGGGAGATCGTCATCGGCACGATGGCGGCGTCCTCGGCCCGCTTCGGCGCATCGAGCGCCACCACGCCCTCATGCGGCGTTATTGCGCGGTTCTGGAAAATATCGGTGACGAGGCCCGGCCAGGGATCGATCTTGGGCTCCTGCGCAAGCGCCACGCCGGCCGAGAGGCAGAGGGCCGCCGCGGTCGCGAGACGAAGGAGACCGGACCGCGAGCCTTCAGGCTCGCTTTCGCTCTGCTTCTTGCGAGCCTGAAGGCTCGCGGTCCATGGGCTCATCTGTGGTCCTCCGGCTTTTTTAAAAGCATAGCTCTCTCTGCGCGGCGGGCTCAAGGGGTCTCCCATTCGAGCTCGGCGAAACCGGCCGTGGCGTTGCGGGCGTGATAATCGTCGAAGAGCAGCCAATTGGGCCGCTCGCCGCGACCGGCCGTCTTCGCCGAATCGGCGAGCGTCGCCCCTTTGGCGATATCGGCGCGCAGATCGCGGGTGAGGTGGTCGAGATAGGCCTTTTGCGCGTCGAGCGCCTGTGGCCAGGGAGCGACCGCCGGCCCGTGGCCGGGGACGACGCGGGCCGCCTCGATCGCGCGCAATTCGTCGATGACGGCGAGGAAGCCGAGCAGGCTTCCGTCGACGATCGGCACATGCCGCAAAAACAGGAGATCGCCGGCGAACAGCGTGCCGCTCCGCCGGTCGAGCACGGTGAGATCGGCGTCGCTATGGGCGGTGCGCCAGGCCTTCAGCACGATCTGGCGGCCGCCGAGATCGAGAATCGTCTCGCGTTCGACGGTGAGGCTCGGCGGAACCAGCATCACATCGTCGACGAGCTCTCCCAGCGCCTCGCGAAAAGAAGACAGATAATGCGGGCCGCGCGTCGCCATGGCGCGCGGCAGATTTTTGTGGCCGACGAAGACGGCTCCCGTCCCTTTGAAGGCAATATTCCCGAAAATATGATCCGGATGGACATGAGTGTCGATGACATAGCGGATGGGCTTGGTCGAGCGTTGTTGCAATGCAGCGAGAAACGCCTCCCCCTCCGCGCGGCTGCCGCCCGTGTCGACGACCGCGATCGCCTCCGCGCCGACGATCGCTCCGAGATTGGCGATGCCGCCCAAGTTGTCACGGGTCATCAAGGCCATCTGCCCCTGATGAACGAAAACGCCGGGCGCGATCTCCGTCAGCTCGAAGCTGCTCGCGGCGCTCGCGACGAGACAGAAGAGCGCGATGGCGAGCTGTCGAATAGTGCGTTGCAGCATGGGTTTTTCGACCTTGTTTTTCGCGGGTTTCATGCGAGAAATCAGGAAAGTCGGGAACGGGATTTGGGGATTGCGCTTCAATTCTGTGCGACATATTATCCCGCCGTTTCCGACCTAAAAGAGGCTTTCCGGCCGGGAACCGGAAGGCGTCTCAGCGAGGATATGGACGGAGCTGCGGGCGCGGCGTTTCCGTCCGATCGTCGTGGCAAAAATCAGGAAACGGCTTCCCAAAGCCTTAGGGCGTCGGAAAGGCGCGATGTCGGCGGCGTGGCCGGGCCTTTTGCACGGTATGTCGTCAGGAGGAAAAGCTCATGCATAAGCTGTTGTTGTCGACTTCGGTGGGGATTCTCGCGCTGTTCGGGGCCGGCGTGGCGAACGCCGCCGACGAGCTGCTCGATCTCCAGAAGAATCCGAAGGATTGGGTTTTGCCGACCGGCGACTACGCCAATCTGCGTTATTCCAAGCTGAAGCAGATCACCACCGAGAACGTCGGCAAGCTGGCTCCGGCCTGGAGCTTCTCGACCGGCGTGCTGCGCGGCCACGAAGGCGCGCCGCTGGTGCTCGGCGACGTGATGTATCTGCATACGCCGTTCCCCAACATCGTCTACGCCCTCGACCTCAACAACGAAGGCAAGATCCTCTGGAAGTATGAGCCCAAGCAGGATCCGAGCGTCGTTCCGGTCATGTGCTGCGACACCGTGAATCGCGGCCTCGCCTATGGCGACGGCAAGATCTTCCTGGCCCAGGCCGACACCACCCTCGTCGCTCTCGACGCCAAGACCGGCAAGCTGGTCTGGTCGGTGAAGAACGGCGATCCCTCCAAGGGCGCCACCTCGACCGCCGCTCCGCATGTCTTCAAGGACAAAGTGTTCGTCGGCATCGCCGGCGGCGAGTTCGGCGTGCGCGGCAGCATCACCGCCTATAACGTCAAGGACGGCAGCCTCGCTTGGCGCGGCTATTCGGAAGGTCCGGACTCCGAGGTTCTGCTCGACCCCGAGAAGACCACCTTCCTCGGCAAGCCGGTCGGCAAGGATTCCTCCCTCAAGACCTGGGAAGGCGATCAGTGGCAGATCGGCGGCGGCACCACCTGGGGCTGGTATTCCTATGATCCCGAGCTGAACCTCGTCTACTACGGCTCCGGCAATCCCTCGACCTGGAACCCCAAGCAGCGTCCGGGCGACAATCGCTGGTCCATGACTCTGTGGGCGCGCGATCTCGACACCGGCGTCGCCAAGTGGGTCTATCAGATGACGCCCCACGACGAGTGGGATTATGACGGCATCAACGAGGTGATCCTCGCCAATCAGACGATCAATGGTCAGCCGCGCAAGACCGCCGTCCACTTCGATCGTAACGGCTTCGGCTATACGCTCGACCGCGTGACCGGCGAGCTGCTCGTCGCCGAGAAGTATGACCCGGCCGTCAATTGGGCGACCAAGGTCGATCAGGACAAGAACTCCCCCACCTATGGCCGTCCGCTGGTCGTGTCGAAATATTCGACCGAGCAGAACGGCGAGGACGTCAACACCAAGGGCGTCTGCCCGGCGGCTCTCGGCTCCAAGGACATGCAGCCCGCGTCCTTCTCGCCGGACACCGGCCTGTTCTACGTGCCGACCAACCACGTCTGCATGGACTATGAGCCCTTCCGCGTCAGCTACACGGCGGGTCAGCCCTATGTCGGCGCGACGCTGGAGATGTTCCCGCCGCCCGGCGACAGCCACATGGGCAATTTCATCGCTTGGGACGCTCGCGTCGGCAAGATCGTCTGGTCCAACAAGGAGCAGTTCTCGGTCTGGTCCGGAGCGGTCACGACCTCCGGCGGGCTCGCCTTCTACGGCACGCTCGAGGGCTATCTGAAGGCCGTCGACGTGAAGACCGGCAAGGAGCTTTATAAGTACAAGACTCCGTCGGGCATCATCGGCAATGTGATGACCTATGAGCACAAGGGCAAGCAGTATGTCGCGGTTCTGTCCGGCGTCGGCGGCTGGGCCGGCATCGGCCTCGCGGCCGGCCTGTCCAAGAGCAACGAAGGCCTCGGCGCGGTCGGCGGCTATAAGGCGCTGTCCGACTACACCGCCCTCGGCGGCGTGCTGACCGTCTTCGCTCTGCCCGATTACGCTCTGCCGATCATCGCTCCGGCGAACTGAGGCGGCCAAAAATAAGATTGGCGCTCGGCGAACGCCTTCTGGCGCGTCGCCGAGCGCTGCGTGTTTAAGTGGATGGAAACTGCTGGAGGATGGAGTAATGAGACTGCCGCTCGTCGGGGCTCTGGCCCTGAGCGTCTTCATGGGTTTTGGAACGACCGTGCGGGCCGAACCGCCGGGCGACCCGACCGCGGTCAAGGAAGTGGACGGCAAATGGTTCGACGCCAAGGGCGACCCGACCTATAAGGTCCAGGCGGATGGCGCGGTCGACTGGTACACTTTCTCCGGCTATCGCCGCTATCACGCCGAGTGCCACGTCTGCCACGGCCCCAACGCCGAAGGCTCGACCTATGCGCCGGCGCTGAAGAATTCGGTCAAGATCTTCAATTACGCCGAGTTCTACGGCATCGTCGTCGGCGGCCGCGAGAACAAGCAGGCGGGCAATGACAGCGTGATGCCGGCTTTCGCCGAGAACAAGAACGCGATGTGCTACATCGACGACCTCTATATCTATCTGCGCGCCCGTTCGACCGAGGCGGTCGGCCGCGGCCGTCCGGAGAAGAAGGCCGAGAAGCCCGCGGCTTTCGCCGAGGCCGAAGCGAAGTGCATGAGCGCCAAATAGTGCAGGAGCGCCGAGTGAGGCTCGGAGCGCCGGCTGCCGGCGGAACCGGCCGAGGGCTCGTCATGTCGCGCCGTCTCGCATTTTCCCTGGTCGCCGTCGCGAGTCTGCTCGCGACGGCCCCGGCGCATTCGCAGTCGCCGGGCCTCGTCGCGCGTCCTTCGGGCGTCGACGACGCCGCTGGCTCGATCGAGCTCGTCGATCCCAAGGTTCTGCGCGTCTGCGCCGATCCGAGCAATCTCCCCTTTTCCAACAGCGCCGGAGCGGGGTTCGAGAACAAGCTCGCGGAGCTCCTGGCCAAGAAGCTCGGCAAGGATATCGCCTATTCCTATTATCCCGGCGCGACCGGCTTCATCCGCAACACGCTCAACGCGCATTTGTGCGATGTGGTGATGGGGATGCCGCAGGGCGACGATCTCGTTCAGCCGACCAATCCCTATTACCGAACCTCCTATGCGGTGGTCTATCGCGCGGGCTCCGATCTCGAGGGGCTGAGCTCGCTCGCCGATCCGCGTCTCGCCAAGAACAAGCGCATCGGCCTCGTCGCCAATACGCCGCCCGGCAATCTGCTGGCTCGCTACGGGCTGCTCGCGGCCGTCAAGCCTTATCCGCTCGTCGTCGACACGCGCGTCGATGCGCCGGGCGCCGATATGATTCGCGATCTCGAGAGCGGCGCGATCGACGTCGCTGTTCTCTGGGGGCCATTCGCCGGCTATCATGCGAAAAAATCCGGCGGCCGGCTGAAGCTGGCCCTGCTCACAGGGGACAAGGGCGCGCGCATGAGCTTCCGCATCGCCATGGGGGTGCGCCATTCCGATCAGGAATGGAAGCGCGAGCTCAATCGGCTCATCGCCCAGAACCAGACTGAGATCGACAAATTGCTCGCCGATTTCGGTGTGCCCATGATCGACGAGGCCGACGCGCCGATCACGCCCGCGCCATGATGCGGCGGCGTCAAAAGACGGGCGCGCGGTTCATCGGCGCGATCGGCCTCGCTCTCCTCGCCGCGGCGACGGCGGCCGCCGAGACCGTCCCGGAGCCGCAGGGCTATCGGCTGTCCGATTTTCGCGCCGCCGTCCCGGCGACATTGCGCGGCGCTCGCGTCGTCGACACGCCGCAGGCCTTCGCGATCTGGCGGGACAAGGCGGCGGTGTTCGTCGATGTTTTGCCGCGTCCGCCGAAGCCTGCCGGCCTGCCGCCCGACGCCGTCTGGCGCGACAAGCCGCGTTTCGACATTCCGGGCGGCGTCTGGCTGCCGGAGACCGGCTATGGCGAATTGTCGCCGGCCGCGCTTCGCTATTTCGAAAGCGGCCTCGCCAGGGCGACCGCCGAAGACAAGAGCCGCCCGCTCGTCTTCTATTGCCTCGCCGATTGCTGGATGTCGTGGAACGCCGCCAAGCGCGCGCTGGCGCTCGGCTATTCCGACGTATCCTGGTTCTCGCAGGGCACGGACGGCTGGGCCGCCGCCGGCCATCCTCTGGAACCGCGCGAGCCGGAGCCGCGCGACGAGCGATAGGCTCGCTTTCGACAGCCTAATCTCACTCGGAATCGTCGGACCGAAGGCGTCTCGCACGTCCGTTGACGCTTGCGCAAATTTCGTGATACTCATTGTATCATGAAATTGACGAGCAAGCGAAGCTATGTTCAAACGGCGCGCGCCGCGGCCTCTCGCGAGACCGACGACGCGATTGTCACGGGTTTCCGCGCTCTTTTGGAAGAGCGCTGGTACGATGAGCTCACGCTCGACGATGTGGCTCACCGCGCCGGCACGACGCGCCAGACCGTCATCCGCCGATTCGGCGGCAAGGCGGGACTGCTCGCCGCATTCACCCGCCACATCGGCAATGAGATCGAGACGCGGCGCGCCGCCACAAAGACGGGCGACCTCGTCGGCGCGGCTGCGATCGTGGTCGCCGATTACGAAGCGACCGGCGAGATGGTGCTGCGTCTGCTTTCACTCGAAGGGCGCATCCCAGAGATCGCCGCGACGCTCGAAAACGGCCGAACTGGCCATCGGCGCTGGGTCGAACACATATTCGCGCCGCGCCTCGCCGCTTTTCCCGAGGGCGAGCGCCTCACTCGCCTCTCGCATCTGCTCGTCGCGACCGATGTTTGGAGCTGGTTCCTGTTTCGTCGAACGCAGGGGCATTCGATCGAGGAAACCGTGCGGCTGATGTCCGCGCTGATTGCTGAAATTTTGCATTGAGGAGCAATGGATATGACTTTGCGAACCGACAAATCCCATTTGCTCGTGCTCGGCTGGGAAGGCGGCGGCAATGTCCCGCCGACGATCGCCGCGATCCGTGCGCTTTCCGCGCGCGGACATGACGTGCGCTTCATCGGCGACGACAGCATATTGCCGCAAGCGCGCGCCGCCGGCGCCCGCGTTTTGCCCTGGAAGCGCGCGCCCAACCGGCCCGACCGCTCTCCGCAGAGCTGCTTCGCGCGCGATTGGGAGCAGCCGGACGACCTCTCCGCCTTCATCGCCTGGGCGCGAGCCATTTTTCTCGGCCCGGCGCTCCGCTATGCGGAAGATGTCGTCGAGGCCGCGCGAGCGGAGCCGACCGACGCCATCATCGGCTCCGATGTTCTGTTCGGCGGAATGGTCGCGGCGGAAGCGCTCGACCTTCCGCATGCGCTGCTCGCCGCCAATGTCAGCCTCGTCCCCTTGCCCGGCCATCCGCCTTTCGGTCCGGGCTTCTTCCCCGCCGCCAATGACGACGAGCGTCGCCGCGATCTCGAAGCCGCCACAAGGGTCGACGCGTTGTTCGACGCCTTCCTGCCGCAGATCAACGCCGCACGCGCCCATTTCGGCCTGCCGCCACTGACACGGACGCTGGATCAGTTCCGCGCCGACCTGCTGCTGCTCGGCACGGCGAAAGCCTTCGATTTTCCCGCCGACGAGCTGCCGTCTCATGTGCGCTATGTCGGGCCGCTGCTCGAGCAGCCGGGATGGGCGGTCAAAAGCGCCGCGCCGAAATCCGACGACCGGCCGAGCGTGCTCGTTTCCTTCAGCACGACCTATCAGAAGCAGGAGGCCACGCTCGCCGCGGCGATCGAAGCGCTCGGCGCGCTTCCCATTCGCGGCGTGGTGACGCTCGGCGCCGCGCTCGCGGGGCGTTCGCTTCCCGCGCCGCCCAATGTCGAGATTCTCGACGGCGGCTCGCATGACGACATCATCCAGCACGCCGCCTGCGTCGTCACCCATGGCGGCCATGGCACCACTTTGCGCGCGCTTCGCGCCGGCGCGCCGGTCCTCGTGCTCCCCATGGGCCGCGACCAGGGCGAAAACGCCGCGCGCGTCGAATATCACGGCGTCGGCTTGCGATTGCCGCGCGAAGCGAGCGCGGCCGAGATCGCCGCCGCCATCCGCCGGCTGCTGGATGAGCCGAGCTTCGCTCGCAATGCGCAAAGGCTCGCGCGGGCGATCGCGGAAGAAGGCGGCGGAGCCGAGCGCGTCGCCGATGAGGTCGAGGCGATGATCCGCGCCGCACGGGCGCCGCTGCGCAACGCCGTAGGAGCGTGAGCGGGCGTCGCGCGCGCTCATGAAATGAAAGGACGAAAAATGATCTCGGCTTGGTTTCTACGTTTTGGAATGATCTTCGCGCTCATCGGCATGGCGCTCGGAATGCACATGGGCGCAGCGCATGATTTCGCTCTCGCCCCCGTGCATGCGCATATAAATCTCGTCGGCTGGGTCGCGATGTTTCTGGCCGGCCTGTTCTATGAGGCGCATCCGGAGCGCGCGGCGCGGCTCGCCGTCGCGCATCTCAGCCTCGCCGTCCTCGGCCTGTCGCTGATGGCGCCGGGAATTGCGGCTGTCCTGCGTGGTCTCGCCTGGGGCGAGTCGGTGACGATCGCCGGCTCGGTCATGACTTTCGCAGCGACGGCGATCTTCGCCTTCAACGTCTTTCGCGCGGCCGCGCGTCAGTCCGTCTTTTTCGACAGCGACCACACCGCCGCGATGAAAAACCCCTTGCATAGCGGCAGCAGCAGCAGGGTGGAAACGATGGTCGCGGACAGCGCCAGCGCCGCCTCTGCGCCATAGGACAGCGTTGCGCGCGTCTCCAGAAAGATCAGCAGCGGAACGATGATATGAGCGACGACGCCGATGGTGAGCCAGGCCGGGCCATCGTCGGCGTCGACGCCGATGAAGCTCTCCGCGCAATGCGGGCAGACGTCCGCGCGCTTCAGATAGCCGTCGAAGAGCGCGCCGGACCCGCAACGTGGGCATTTGCGCAGAAAGCCGCGCAGCAGCGCCGTGGTCGTCGATGGCCGGGCGATCGTCGTCGGCGTCATGGGATTACTGCTTCTCCGCGCCAGGCGTCACGCCGAGCTCGGCGAGGCTGAAGGAGAGCTCGGGCGCGAGCATGGGCTCGAGGCGCGCTACGCTGGCGTGCTCGACGATCTCCGCATAGCCCGCCGCGCCAAGCCGGCGATGAATGAAGGTCACGGCCCGCACGGCGTCGACGACCCAGACCTCGCGCACGCCGAAAGCGGCGTAGACGCCGATCTTGCGGCCCTTGTCATAGGCGAGGCTCGAATCGGCGATCTCGATCGCCAGCAGCACCGCCGGCCCATCGAGGGCGGTGAGGGGCAGATCGCGCGGAAAGACGCAGAAATCCGGCTCGACGAAGGTGCGCGCATCGAGGCGTAGCGTTGTTTCCGGGGCAACCTCGAGATGTGGGGGCGCTGCTTTGATAAGGAAGCGATTAACCGCGATCTTCACCCATTCGTGTCGGGCGCCCTTCGGCGACATTGGCACGACCTCCCCGCCGATCAGCTCGAACCGCTCGTCTTCATCGATAATGCCGGCGCGGAGCATCTCCTCGATTTCCGCCACGCTCCAGCAGCGCCGGGGGAGTCCCTCGGCGGCCTGAGTCTCGAGCGGAAGGCCGATCGGGCGCAGATGCGGGTTCATGCGGCGCAATATAGCGCAATCCGGGCGGGATTTCGCGTGTCAATATTGACCCGCGAGCGAGGCTTCGAGAAGCGCGGTCTCCGCAT
Source organism: Methylosinus sp. is20ea (assembly GCF_059718135.1). Classification (NCBI taxonomy): domain Bacteria; kingdom Pseudomonadati; phylum Pseudomonadota; class Alphaproteobacteria; order Hyphomicrobiales; family Methylocystaceae; genus Methylosinus; species Methylosinus sp. is20ea. Next base: position 2,174,046 of record NZ_AP046088.1, read on the forward strand.
CGGAGAGACCGAAGAAGGCGTAGACGATCGCATCGATCTCCCTTTCTCGGCTCTCGATCTCGGCGGAGAGGCGCGCGGCCTCGTCGGGGTCGTCGGTCTCGCTGCGCCGGCGGGCGGCCTCGCCATTGGCGCGCGCCAATGCCGCGAGTCGTTCCGTGGCCTGCGCATCGAGATCGGGCAGCGGCAGCGGCTCCAAATATTGGGTCTTCAGCCGCAACCGCCATTTGCCGCCGCGCAGCGGATTGGACACCGAATGCAGCACGAACCAGCAGAGCCGCGAATTGAGAAAGGCGAGCAGCGCGAGATCGGCGCAGGGCAGGCAGAAGGCGGTGGCGTCGATGAGCGCGCCGCTGTCGTCGAGCGCGAATTTCGGCCCTTGCGAAATATCCGGAAACACGATCTTCGGCGCCGAGAAGCCGGCGCGATAGGCGAGCTGCGCCTGTTGCAGCTCGAACCATTTTTGTCGCGTGGCGCGGCCCTCGAGCCGTGAGCGCAGCGGCGCGAACCATGCCTCCACGGCCGGATATTCCGCAATGTCGAAAGCGCCTTTCGGCGCATCGACGAGCCAATCCTCGCTCGCTCTGCGCCAGCGGCCGATGCTTCCACCGCGAGCATAGGGTTTCAAAATCTCGGCGCTGCGCGGATCGGCGGCGATGAGCGCGTCGCGCGTCGCGCCGTCGATGACGAAAGCCGCGTTGAGCCCCGTCTTGATCCCCCAGAGCGGCGATCCATAGACCTCGCGCAGCGTCTTGCGGCCCTGCGCGATCTTCGCGCGCAGCAGCGCCAGCGCCTCCTCCTCGAAGCGCCAGGAGGAGGCGCCGAGCCGCGTCTGCGGCATGGGCCGCGCATTCTCCGCAAACTCCGTTTCGAGATCCTGCGGCGCGCGATCCTTCAACAGCAGAAAGGACACACCGCCGCGCTCGGCGTTCTTCTTCAGCGTCACGATCGCCGGATAGGTGACGACGCCGTCGAAGACGCGCAAATCGCCGAAATCGACGACGCTTTCGATCGTCGCATTCTCGGCGAGGAAGCGGCGCAAGCTCTCGCCGGCGCCGGTGCGAAAGAAGCTCGACGAGGAGATGAAGCCCAGTCGTCCGCCGTCTTTCAGCAATCGCACGCCCTTCTCGAAGAAATAGGCGTAGAGATCGGCGCGCTCGGCGGCGACGGCGTAATGTTTCGCGAGATAGGGCTTCGCCGCTTTCAGATATTCCATCCGCACATAGGGCGGATTGCCGATGACGATATCGAAGCCTCCCTCGCGCGCCGCAATATCGTCGATGAGGCTGTCGCCGACGCGCAAATTGTCGTGAGGACGGTTTGGATCGAGAGCGAGCCTGAAGGCTCGCTGTCCGAGGCGGCGACTGGACCGCGAGCCTTCAGGCTCGCTCGTCGCGGCGATCTGCGGGCATCGGCTCCACAGCGCGCGGCGCGCGGCTTCCACCGCGCGCGCATCTATGTCCACGCCGAAGAGATTATTGGCGATCGTCTCGCGCGCCGCATCGAGCGCGATCGCCGCGCCGAGCGCCGTCTCCTCATAGCGTCGCGCCATTTCGTCGAAGGCGGCGTCGAGAAGCGCGCCATCGCCGCAGGCGGGATCGATGATCCTGAAGCAACGAAGAGCGTCGAGCCATGCGCGCCAGAAAGCGGGCGTCTCGCATCCGCCATGCTGCGCAAGGAGAGCGGCGCGCCGCTCGTCGAGCGTGAGCGCTATGGTGCGCGCGACGAGAAAACGGGCGATGGGAGCGGGCGTGTAGACGACGCCGCGGCGCTTGCGCGTATTGGCCGCAACGGGTTCATCCATGACGGAAGCAAGTATCGACGAGCGACGGCGGCATTCGTGCGCTCACGCCGTGGCCACATGCTCCAGCAGGCAGGCCGCCTTCATTTTCATATAAAGGTGTATGGGATCGATGTCGAAACCATTGGGCCAGGTCGGGGCGCCCATTTCGACGAAGACGCGATTGAAATAGGCGGCCTCACGCAAGGGCACGATCATTGGTCCGTCTTCGGCGATCATTGCGGTAAAATCGCAGACGCCCTGGGACCCGTCGGTAAATCGCACCCATAGCTTGAAGCCGTCGAGCGGCTTCAGCTTGATCACATCCACCATGGGAAATTCAGCCATCGTGGTCGGGTCCCGCTATGCGCTCGAGGGGCTGAAAAGACAGTCCCCGGCGCCAATTTTCTTCAAGCTCCGGCTTTCTGGCCAGCGCCCATTCTCGGACGATCCGCGCCGCTGTCGGCGGCAACTCGCCCGAGATGATCTTTCCATCGGCAATCCTGACCAGCGCTTTCGCGCGGCCATAGCGCGCATGGAAATGCGGTGGGTTGTGGTCGTCGAAAAACATTTGAATGGCGATGCCGTAGAACGAAGCGATCGTCGGCATCGCCGCTGACTCAATTGTCCAGGAAGCTCCGCAGCTTCCGCGAGCGGCTCGGATGCTTCAGCTTGCGCAGCGCCTTCGCCTCGATCTGGCGAATGCGCTCGCGCGTCACCGAGAACTGCTGGCCGACTTCCTCGAGCGTATGGTCGGTGTTCATGCCGATGCCGAAGCGCATGCGCAGCACGCGTTCTTCGCGCGGCGTCAGCGAGGCCAATACGCGCGTCGTCGTCTCGCGCAGATTGGACTGGATCGCCGCCTCGATCGGGAGAATGGCGTTCTTGTCCTCGATGAAATCGCCGAGATGCGAATCCTCCTCGTCGCCGATCGGCGTCTCCAGGCTGATCGGCTCCTTGGCGATCTTCAGCACCTTGCGCACTTTTTCCAGCGGCATGGCGAGCTTCTCGGACAGCTCCTCCGGCGTCGGCTCGCGGCCGATCTCGTGCAGCATCTGGCGCGAGGTGCGCACGATCTTGTTGATCGTCTCGATCATATGCACCGGAATGCGGATCGTGCGCGCCTGATCCGCGATGGAGCGCGTGATCGCCTGACGAATCCACCACGTCGCATACGTCGAGAATTTATAGCCGCGGCGATATTCGAACTTATCGACCGCCTTCATCAGGCCGATATTGCCCTCCTGGATGAGGTCCAGGAACTGCAGGCCGCGATTGGTGTATTTCTTGGCGATGGAGATCACGAGACGGAGGTTCGCCTCCACCATCTCCTTCTTCGCCTGCCGGGCCTCGCGCTCGCCCTTTTGAACCATATGGACGATCTTGCGGAACTCGGCGATCTCGAGGCCGGTCTCGGTGGCCAGCGCGTGAATCTCGCCGCGCAGCTCCTTGATCCGGTCCTTTTCGTTGGCGACGAATTCCTTCCAGCCGCGCGAGCCGAGCTTGGAGACGCGCATGATCCATTTCGGATCGAGCTCCGAGCCCTGGAACTTGTCGATGAAGTCCTCGCGCTGCACGCCCTGCGCATCGGCGAGGCGCAGCAGCTTGGTCTCATAGCCGATGAGGCGCTTGTTGATGTCGTAGAGCTGCTCGACCAGCGCCTCGATACGGTTCTGGTTCAAGGAGAGAGACTTGACGTCGGTGACGATCTCTTTCTTGAGCTGCTTGTATTTGCGGTCCTGAGCCGGGGTCAGCGTCTCATTCTTGAGCTTGTTCTCGACATTCTGGTCCTGCAGCCGGCGCAGCTTCTTATAGGCGTCGGCGACGCGGGCGAAGGTCTCCAGCACTTTGGGCTTGAGCTCGGTCTCCATGGCGGAGAGCGAGACGGAATTCTCGAGGTCGTCCTCCTCCTCGAAGGCCTCCTCTGCCGGCGCGCCGGCGTCGCCCAGCGCGGCCGGCGGAGTGCGCGGCGCGGTGGCGGGCGCGAGATCCTGCGGCGTGACCGGAGGCTTGCCGGCGTTCTTGCCCTCGGGCCCGGCATAGGTCGCCTCGAGGTCGATGATGTCGCGCAGCAGAACCTTGCCGGCCTCCAGCTCCTCGCGCCAGATGATGATGGCCTGGAAGGTCAGCGGGCTCTCGCAGAGCCCGGCGATCATCGCCTCGCGTCCCGCCTCTATGCGTTTGGCGATGGCGATCTCGCCCTCGCGCGACAGCAGCTCGACCGAGCCCATCTCGCGCAGATACATGCGCACGGGATCGTCGGTGCGGTCGGCGGGCTCGGATGTGCGCGTGGCGACGGCGGTCGCGCGGGGCGTCTCGACGAGCTCGCCGCCCTCGGCCTCCTCCTCTTCCGCCTGCTCCTCGCCCTCGGCCTCATCGGGGTCTTCGCCCTCGGAGACGGTGATGCCCATCTCCTGGAGCATCGCATAAATGTCCTCGATCTGGTCCGAGGAGACTTCCTCGGACGGCAGGACGGCGTTGAGCTCGGTGTAAGTGACGAAGCCGCGCTTCTTGGCGAGCTTGATCATCCGCTTGACGGCGGCGTCGTTGAGGTCGAGCAGAGGACCGTCGGCGGTTTCCACCGCGACCGCGCCCTCGTTTTCGACCTTCTCCTCGTCTTTCTTCGCCATTCTTCGCTCCAAGCCCCACCCCACGCCGCCTTCCCGAGCCGAAGGCCGCGCCATGCCGGGATCGTTCACTTTTTCGCTCGCCGCATTTTAACGAAAACCACAGAGCTCAACGAAAACCACAGAGCGGGTCTCGAGACAAGCCGGCGGTCTCCGCAGCGGGTTTGACCGATTCGCCCAGGCCCACAGTCGCGGCCAGGGCTTAACGTCGACCTAACCAGATCGGTAGAGCTTTGGCTCGCCGGCCGTTCGGCTTGCGGGTCAAAGGCTTCTCGACGAACGGCCCGACTGGGAACCGAACCCGTCGAGAGCGGCTTCGGTTCCATCGAGCGCGTTCAATTGCGCCTGAATATCGCTTAAGCGCGCGGAATCGTGGTCGTTGGGGGCCGTCGCCAACCTCGCCTCGATTTTCCGAAGTTCTTTATCTAATGCGCGCACGCGATGTTGCAAGACGAGAGCTTGGCGCAGGCTCTCGGCGGCGTCCGCCGGGGCCGCCTCGGCGCGCACGCTCCACAGGGTTGCATGGGCGCCCATGCCGGCCAGCCGCTCGCAAAAAGCTTCTAGCCCGGCCGCGGCGGCGGCGCGAGCGAATTCTTCGCGCGCGCTCGCCCCGTCGGCGAGGCTGCGCACCAGCACGGCGCGCAGCTTCTCGCCCTCTGCCGAGGCGAAGTCGAGCGCCGTCACCGCCTCGAGATGGGCGGCGAGGAGATCCGGGTGATTCATCAAAATCAATAGGATCAGCGCCTCTCTCGGGACGATGGCCGGCGTCGTGCCGCGATAGAGCGGAGAATTGGCGAGCGCCGCGCCGATCGTCAGCGGGCCGCGCGAGGGCTCGAAATCCCGGCGGAAGCGCTGCGGGCCGCCGCCGCGGCGCATGTCCGGCCGGCGTGGCGACGGGCCGCGCGCGCGGCCGAACAGCGAATTGCAGCGGTCGGAAAATTCTTTTTGATAGTGACGGCGCAGCGTCTCGTCGGCGATGGCGCGGCCGAGCTCGCCGAGGCGGCGCTCGAGCGCGGCGCGCCGCTCCGGCGTGTCGAGCGGGACGCCCTCGGTCTCCCGCGCCCAGAGCAGCTCGACCAGCGGGCGCGCCGCCGCCACCGCCGCCGCCACGGCCGAGGGGCCGCCGGAGCGGTAGAGCTCGTCCGGGTCCTGCCCCTCCGGCAGCAGAGCGAAGCGCAGGCTGCGGCCGGGGCCGATCAGCGGCAGGGCCGTGTCGATCGCTCGGAAAGCGGCGTTGCGGCCGGCCTTGTCGCCGTCGAAGCAGAGAATCGGCTCTTCGGCATGGTTCCAGAGCAGGCCGCATTGATCGGCCGTCAGCGCGGTGCCGAGCGGCGCCACCGTCTGCGGAAAGCCCGCCGCGGTCATGGCGATGACGTCGACATAGCCCTCTACGGCGATGATGTTTCCCGCCTCATGCGCGGCTTTGCGGGCATTGTGCAGATTGTAGAGCGTCGCGCCCTTGTGGAAGAGCGGCGTCTCCGGCGAATTCAGATATTTGGCCTTGGCGTCCTTCTCCATCGCCCGCCCGCCGAAGGCGATGACGCGGCCGGAGCGGTCGCAGATCGGGAAAATGATCCGATTGCGGAACCGATCATAGGGGACGGCGATATCCTCGCCATGGACGAGCAGGCCGGCCTCGGTCATCGTCTCGACGCTGGCGCCCTTGGCGGCGAGATGATCGCGCAGCGCATAGCGCTCGCCCGGCCCGAAGCCCAAGCGAAACTGCGCCTGCTCCTTTTCGCCCAGCTCGCGGCGGGCGAGATAGGCGCGCGCCTCGGCGCCGACGCTCCCGCGCAATTGCTTCTCGAAAAATTGCGCCGCCCATTCCAGCACTTCGGTCAGCGAGGCGCGGCGCTCCTCGGCCTCCTGCGCCTCTTTGGTCTCGACCGGCATGGGCAGGCCGGCCATTCCGGCCAGCCGCTCCACCGCCTCGGGAAAGGTGAGGCCTTCCGTCTCCATCAGAAAGGCGAAGCCGTCCCCATGCTTGCCGGAGGAGAAATCATGGAAGAAGCCCTTGGGATCGTTGACATAGAAGGAGGGCGTCTTCTCGGCGTTGAAGGGCGAGAGGCCCCGCCACTCGCGCCCCTCCTTCTTGAGCTTGACCTTCCGCGAGACCACGGCGGAGACCGGCACGCGGGCGCGAATTTCGTCGAGGAAGGAGGGAGGGTATCGCATCGTGCCCCTAGTAGCATTGTCGCAGCGCCCGGCGCGCGCGGCGTCGGCGATTGTGCCCGCTACCCACAATGCGATCGGCCTGTTGCGGCGCGTCGCCGACTCGACGTGACATGCGATTGTATATACGTCGATCTTCGGCGAGTGCTATAGGCTCGGGCCTCGGGGACGAAGACGAGTGAAAGGTAACTCGGCCGAGAACGGTTCGACGAAAGCCCCGCAGCGCATTGATGAGCGGGCGGATTCCGACATCGACGCGGCGATAGCGGGCGATCCCGATTGGGCGGAATTCGAGCCCATCGACTGGAGCAAGGCGGAGGTCGTCATTCCGCCGAAGAAGCAGGCGATCTCCATTCGCTTGGACCAGGACCTCGTCGACTTTTTCAAGAAGGAAGGTCCCGGCTATCAGCGGCGCATCAACGTCGTGCTGCGCTTCCATATGAGAGAGCGCCTGTGCTGATTCGGCCCGCGTCTCACCCGGGCTCCCTCTCTTAGACCGTCTCCGTCTGCGCAGCGACGACGGGCGGCTGCTGCTTCGGACGATAGGAAGCGTCGACATCGGCCTTTTCGCGTACCGGAGCGGAATCCTCGGCAGGGTCGATCGGCCTCAAATAATCGCCGGTCCAGCTCACATGTTTCGCGAGCCCTTGATCCTCCTTCGGATAGACGGAGGGCAGGCCGAGCGTCGCCGGCAGCTTCACGAGCAAGACCGTCGCGAGCCGATAGCCGAAAGTCTGGCTGTTCTCGATTTTTTCCGCCGGATCGGGCCCGAAGGGGCGGTCGACGGAGAATTTGACGTCGGGGAAATGCAGGAGCTTCAGACCATTCTGCGCGGCGCGCTCGGCCATCCACACCAGCGCATAGTCGGAGAGGCCATGCTCTGGGTAGCCGCCGCCGACATTGGAATGGACGCCCGGAAACCACCGTTCCGCATAGAGCGGAAAGCCCTTTTCCGCGAGGTTCGCCGCGTTGCGCGCGCGATGATAGTCGGTGAGCGCGATCGGCGTCGGCCGGAACGGCCAGCGACGCTCGTCCGCCGCCAGCGCATGATAGGCGGCGTCGACGCTGGTGCTCAGCGTCACATTATGGAAGCTCGTCTGGAAGAATTTGTCGATCAGCCGGCCGAAAATTTCGCCATAGGGGGCGCCGAGCGCGCCGACCGTGTCCCAGACGCCGAGGAATTTGATCTTCACCGGATAGGGATGGCAATTTTCATCGCGAAACTTCTGCGCCGCCGCGCCATTCGGCCGCCATTCGTCCGCTCTGTCCTTGTAATGGTCATAGGCGATCGAGACGAGCGGCAGATTCCAGCGGTGCAGAACGCCGAGATTGTGAACGAGCCCGGCGATGCTGCGGGCGGTGTAGGCGCCGCGGCTGAAGCCGAAGAGATAGATCTCGTCGCCGACCTCGTAATTGCTGACGATGAAGGCGTAGGCGTCCTTGATATTGTCCGAGATGCCGAAGCCGAATGCGCCGCCGATGACTTTCTCGTCTTTGCGCGTGCCGACGCCGGCGATGTAATGGGTGAGCTGCGGCCGGTCGTCGGCGTCGGCGAAATCCGTCGCCTGCAGCATGCGGACGACATTGGTGCCGCGCTTCGTCGGCTCGTTCCAGGTGCCGTCGCAGAAGATCACGAGCTTCTTCTTGGCCTTTATGTCGGACATAATCGCCTCTTTCGCAACGAATCGGAGCGTCGAAAAAAATCGCGCGCCGGAAAATGGATTTGCGCGACGAAGGCCGAAAAGGCGGCGAGTTCGATGCGTCGCGCGGGGAAGTCAGCCTAGCCGAGCTTCCCGCACGACGCCAGATCGTGAAATGAAAGTCGCGTGGCCTCTGCTCAGAAAGGCAGCGGCCCGCTCACCGTGACGCGCACCGCCGGCGGCTCCATCGGCTTGAAATGACGGCCCATCACGCCGACCGAGCAGACATTCCCCGGCGCGACGCCCGCCTTGCACAGGCCATAGAGCGGATCGGACGGAATCAGCGATCCATAGCCATAAGTGATCATGTCGGAGCGCGAATTGGTGACGTTGAACGCATCCGCCTGAATCTTCCAGCCATTGTCGAAGCGATAGCCGATTCGCAGGTTGAGCGAGCCGGTCGCCGGCGATTTGATCGCGCCGTCTTCGGTGAGCGGCCGTTGGCCGAAATAGCGATAGCGCAGCGCGCCGAACCAGCCCTTTGCCTCGCCGAGCTCGATCGCGCCGAGCGCCACTATGTTCGGCGCGTCCGGAATGTAATTGCCGGGGGCGTTGCCGACATAGGTCCCATATCCGAAAGAGCCGGGCTGCAGCAGATCGATCCAGGCCAGCGCCTGCCGCTGGTCGACGCCGCGGAAGCGCGAATGGGCGAGCGACACATTGCCGTCGAAATGCAGCCAGGGCAGCGGCGAATAGTGATTATTGATCTCGACGCCATATCGCCGGCTCGGCCGGCCGAAGGCGGTGTTGCCGGAATCGCCTTCGAACTGATTCTCCGAGTCGAAGTTCAGCCACCAGAAGGAGACCGAGGATTCGAGCCCCTCGAAGAATCGCGTGCGCGCGCCGATCTCGGCGCCGCGCGACTTCACCAGCAGGGGAATGGTCGCGACCTGGGAGCCGTCCGCCGGGCTCAGATTGGTGACGGTTCCGCGCGCGTCGGTGGAGTGGAAGCCCTCACCGAAATTCAAGAAGAATTCGGTCTTCTCGAACGGCCCCAGAATTATGCTGACCTTGGGGCTGCCGAGCGTCGCGCTCTTGGAGCCGGAGTTCCACGGTCCTGTCCAGATGGGATCGCCATTGCCGTCCTTGGGCGCGGAGAGCGGGTCCTGCACGCTGCCGACGCTCGCGCCGTAATAGTCGAAACGCACGCCCGTGACGGTGCGCAGCCAGGGGGTCCAACGGATCGCCGTGTCGGTCCACAGGCCGACGCTGCCCTCGACGACCTGGCTGTTGGAGATGGAGTCATAGGCCTGACGGCGCCATGTGTCCTGCAGGCCGACGCGGATATTGTCGTAGCGCGTCTGAAGGCCGAAGCGAGTCTCCACCGGCAGCTCGAAGAGCTCGTATTTGATCGCATGCTGCGCGTTGAGGCCGAGCACCGTGCGCCGGTCGAACTGGCGGAACTGGTCGCCGAGGTCGGGCTGCGCGAGGAAATAGGTGAAATTATTGTAGAGATCGAGCGTCGAGCGGATCGCATAGGCCTCTATGCGCGAGGCGCTGTTTCCGTCGGTCTGGCTCCAGCGCGCCGAGAGGCTGAAGCGGCTGGCGTCGCCGCCGTCGGTGCGGTCGATATTGCCCCAGAGCGGAATGACCCCGCCGTAGACGGCGCGCGAGGGGATCTGGTCGGAGGAAAACCAGCGATTGGCGTAGGCCATTGCGGTGATGGAGACGCCGTCCTCCTGCGTGCCGCGCGACCAGCGCAGCACAGAATTGATCTTGCGCACCTCGTCCGGCCGGTCCCAGGGGCCGTTGTATATGCTGGATTCGATGGCCGAGAGCAGATTGCCGCCATTCACCTCGAAGGATTTGACGCCGAGCAGCCGGCCATAGGCGAAGCTGCCGCCGGTGGCCGAGAAATAGCCCGGCTCGACCTTGTCGACATATTGCATGTCGACCGCGCCGGCGGAGGCGAAGTCGCCCTTGTCGGCGAAATAGGGGCCCTTGCGCGCCACCACCGAGCCCAGGAGCTCGGGGATCAGAAAATTCGCGTCCGCATAGCCCTGGCCATGGCCATGGGTGCGCATGTTGATCGGCATTCCGTCCAGCGTCAGCGAGAAATCCGTGCCGTGATCGAGCTGGAAGCCGCGCAGGAAATATTGGTTCGCCTTGCCCTCGCCGCTGTGCTGCGTGATGACGAGGCCGGGCGTCGCATTCTCGAGCGCCTCGGCGGGGCGCGAGAAGGGCGTCGAATTGAGCTTCTCGCCGGTGGTGATCTCCTGGCTGGACGCATCGATCGTTGCGGCGGGTTTCGCCTCGGGGGCCAGGGCGGCGGTCGAGGAGCGCCCGGCGGGTTGCTCTGCGCCGATCTCGATCTCCGGCAGCGACTCCTGAGCGACGCCCGCGCCGCTCCAGAGCGCGGCCGTCAAGGCGATAGTGGACAGTCTCGCGCTGCGTCGGCTGGTCATGCTCCCCGGCTCCGTATGTTTTTTTTCTTAGTTGATCATACAGCCGTGGTCGCGGTCAACTGGCCCCCGCGCTTTTATCGTAGCCGTTGCAATTTCGTCGCAGCGGCCTCAGGCGTGAGTGTGCCCGTGGTGGGGCTTCGGCGCGGAGGCCTCCTCGGGCGAATGCGCCTCCGCCGGCGCGACGACGAGCTGGCCATAGCGCACGCCGCGCTCGCCGATCACATGCTGGGCGAAATGCTCCACCTCGGATTTGCGGCCGCGCAGCAGCGACACCTCGAGGCAGGTCTCGGCGTCGACATGAACATGCAGCGCGGCGATGGAGAGATCGGCGTGGCTGTGATGATCATTCATCAGCCGCTTCGACAATTGCCGCGTCTCATGATCGTAGAGATAGACGAGCGCGCCGATGCAAGCGCGGTCGCGGTCGTCGACTTTCGGCTGCTTCATCAGGCCGGCGCGCACGAGATCGCGCACCGCTTCGGACCGATTCTGGTGCCCTCCGGCCTCCATATACTGGTCGAGAGCGGCCATGAGATCGTCATCGATGGTCATGGTGACACGCTGCATATCGGAACGCTCCCCCGCGTCGCGGTCCGGGCTCGGCCGCATGTCGTTGTTTTTACCCGTCCCACGCCGGCGCCGCAATCGCGCGCCGCGCCCCGGGGCGCGGTCTTGTCGATTTTCGCGACCTCGGGCATTGTGCGCGGCCCGTCCTCGAGAGTCTTTCCGTGTTTCATCGAAACACGGAAAGACTCTCGGCTTTTATTTTGACGCGTTTCCAACGCCGAACCGGAAACGCTCTAGGCTTCGCCGGAGTCCTTCGAAAATGAGCTGGTCGTTGAAATGCTTATCGATCGTCGTCGCCGCGCTGCTGGCCTTGGTCGCGCCGGCCTTCGCCCATACGGCCGATATTTCGACCGCCAAGATCATCCCCGAGAAAGAGGGAATCTATCGGGTCGACGTCGGCTTTCTGGCGACCGATCTCGAGCGCATCTTCTCGCAGACCATGGCGGAGCGCGCCGGCGTCGATATTTCGCAGCCGGGCGTGCTGGAGAGCGAGATCGGCAAGCTCATTCAGCGCCGCGTCTCGATGCATGACGCCGAGGGGCGGGCCTGCGCGGGGCGCATCGACTATTCCGGCGAGGACCCCGCCAATGCCGACAGCGCATTGGTGAAGCTGACGTTCGATTGCGCGAGCGTCCCCGGCCAGATTTTCTATGATGCGAAAAAACTGCTGGCGGCCGCGGGCTCCAAGGCCAAGCATCTCGTCACGCTGACGGGGAGCAACGCCGGCGAGACCATGCTCTATCCCGCCGATTCGCCGCTCGATCTCTCCAAGCCGTTGGAGACCGTCTGGCAGCTAATGTGGAAATTCGTGCAGGCCGGCGTCGAGCATATTCTCACCGGCTATGACCACATTTCCTTTTTGATCGCCATTCTGCTGTGGGCGACGCGCGTCTGGCCGGTGGTGAAGATCGTCACCGCCTTCACCGTCTCGCATTCGGTCACGCTGTCGCTGGCCGCGCTCGATATCGTCACGCTGCCCTCGCAATGGGTGGAGGCGGCGATCGCCGCTTCGATCATCTATGTCGCGGTCGAGAATTTCTTCTCGCGCCGCGTCGACGGACGCTGGCGCGACACGTTTTTCTTCGGCTTCATCCACGGCTTCGGCTTCGCCAGCGGCTTGAAGGAGCTCGGCGTGCCGGCGGACGCCGTGCTGCCGGCGCTCGCCTCCTTCAACATAGGCGTGGAGCTCGGCCAGGTGGCGATCGTGCTGGTCTTCGTGCCGACGCTGCTGTTCATCGACAAGCAGACCGGCGGCAAGCGCAGCCCGCAGCTCGTCTACGCGCTATCGGCGGTCATTGCGCTGCTCGGCGCCTATTGGCTGCTGGAGCGCATCGGGGCGCTCGACTTCCTGCTGGCGCATCTCGGCCATTCGGCCTGACGCGCGCTGGCGGGAGCGCGGCGGCCATGGCGGCCGCGCTCCGTTCGGGCGACGTCACCTGTCTTGTCATTTGGTGACGATGAAGGATCCGAGTATGCCGCCGAGCAGCGCGCCGATGATCACGGCCCCGATCGCCGCCGGAAAGCCGACGACGCCGGCTCCCATGACGGCGCCGAGCACGGCTCCGACTCCTCCGAAAATATAGGCGTTCCGCGACGTCATGCGGTCGACTTGGTCTTCTTCGGCCATCGTCTCTCTCCGTTGTTCTTATCGCGAGCCCTCGAGGATGGCTGGCTCCGCATGTCTCTAGCTAGCGCGCGCCCGAGGGCGGCAAGGGGCCGCCGGCGCGCGGGCGGGCGAAATCGCCGCGCGTTTCGATTAGGATGCTTCCATGACTCCCGACCAACTCGTCTCGCGCCTCCTCTATCGGGATGGGCTGATGCTCGTCGTCGACAAGCCGGCCGGCCTGCCCGTGCATCGCGGCCCCAAGGGCGGCGACAATCTCGAGGATCATTTCGACGCGCTGCGCTTCGGCCTGCCGCGCGCGCCGGCGCTCGCGCATCGGCTCGATCGCGACACCTCCGGCTGCCTCGTGCTCGGCCGTCACCGCAAGGCGCTGGAGCGGCTCGGCAAGCTCTTCCATGACGGGCGCATCAAAAAGACCTATTGGGCGATCGTCGAAGGCGCGCCGCAGGCGGAGGAGGGCCATATCGACATGGCGCTCGGCCGGCTCGATTCGACGCGCGGCTGGTGGATGCGGCCCGATCCGCTGGGCCAGCCGGCGCAGACCGATTGGCGCGTGATGGGTCGCTGCCGCGACGCGCAGGGCAATGATCTCGCCTTTGTCGAGCTGAAGCCGCAGACGGGCCGCACGCATCAGCTGCGCGTTCACGCCCAGGCGATGGGCTGGCCGATCCTCGGCGATCCGGTCTATGGCCATGGCAAGCGCGAAGGCGCGCCGCCGCTGCATCTTCACGCGCGCGAGATCGACATTCCGATGCGCGAGAACAAGGAGCGCATCGTCGTCCGCGCCCCGGCGCCGTCGCATATGCTGGAGGCGCTCGCGCTGTGCGGATGGAGTGCGGAGGAGGAATGACCGCGCCGATCCGCATCTGCTTTTTCGGCGACAGCTTCGTCAATGGAACGGGCGATGACGACGGCCTCGGCTGGGTCGGGCGGCTGGTCTCGCGCGCGCGCCGCGCGGGCCGGGACGTCACCTCCTATAATCTCGGCATTCGCCGCGACACCAGCGCCGACATCGCCGCGCGTTGGGAGGAGGAGGCGCGCCGCCGTCTGCCCGCGGGCTGCGACGCGCGTTTGCTGTTCTCCTTCGGCGCCAATGATTGCACGGAGGATGAAGCGGGCCGCGCGCGATTGCCGCTCGAGACGACTCTCGCCCATGCGGAGAAAATGCTGCGCGACGCCGCCATGCTCGCGCCGGTTCTTATGGTCGGGCCGTTTCTACCGGGCGCGCCGCGCGTCGAGGCGCGCATCGAAAGGCTCTGCGGCGAAATGCGCCGCCTCAGCGCCGGGCTGCGCATTCCCTATATCGAAGCGCGCGGCTTCATCGCGAGCTGCGCGGTGTTTCGGCGTGAGGCGGACGCCGGCGACGGCGCCCACCCCAATCGCGGCGGCTATGAAGCGCTCGCCGATTTCATCGGCGCGTCGGCGCAATGGGAGGCATGGCTGGACACGGCTCGGCTCGACACGGTTCGGCTCGACGGGCGCTCGCTCACGTCCGCCAGGGATGCGCCGGCAGATCGCTGACGCCGACGACGGCGACGCCGGAGAGCGCGACGGCGTGATCATTCTCCACCGAGCTGCCGCTCACGCCGATGGCGCCGACGAGCACGCCGTCCTCATCGACGATCGGCAGGCCGCCGGGGAAGGTGATGAGCCCGTCATTGGAATGCTCTATGCCGTAGAGCGGGCCGCCCGGCTGCGACAATTTGCCGATCTCGCCGGTCGGCATTCCGAAGAAGACGGCCGTCTTCGCCTTCTTGATCGCAATGTCGATGCTGCCGACCCAGGCGTCGTCCATGCGGTAGAAGGCTTTGAGATCGGCGCCCGAATCGACGACGGCGATGCACATTTTCGTGCCGAGCTCGGCGGCGCGCTTGCGCGCGGCGGTGATCGCGGCTTCCGCCGCGGCGATATTGACATGCATAGGGGGAGACCTCCTCGGCGAGCGAGCGCTTCGACATCACTCAAATGGCTGCGCCGAAGGCGCTTTCAAGTCCCTCACCGCTGAGCGATGGGCGCCGGCTGGGTGACGATCTCGCGCTCCGCCGGCCATTTCACGCGATAGGCGAGGCGCAACTCCTTCGTCTCGCCGGGCTTCGCGTCGAAGCTCCAGGCCATCACGCCGCGCTTGTCCGCCACCTGCTTCGCCGTGGGCGCCGTCGTCTGCGGCAGCGTCTCGATCGTGATCACCGTGCTCTCGGAGAAGGGAATCTGGTCGATCACCGTCGTCGGAACGACGAAATCATGCAGATTATGGATCGTCGTCTTGAAGTCGCGCGTCTCATATTTTGTCTGGCCGAACCAGCTCGGCTCATTCTCGACGCGTTTGACCGGCGCGCGCGCGACCTTGATCTTGTCATCGGCGCCGAAGCCGAGCTCGACCGCCTCTCCCGGCGCGACGAAGGCGATGCGGCTCTGTCCGACATGGACGCCGTCGCGCTGCACGGCGACCGGGCCGGGCAGGAGCGGCGCGTCCTCCTCATTGACGATGCGCGCTTCGAGAAAAGCCGTCGGATCGAGCGCCGGCGCGACGCGCGCGACGAGCGTCGGCTCTATGCGGCGCGAGGAGAGGATGAAGCTCTTGGTCGCGCCATCGCCGGGCGCGCCGACGCGTCCTGCGATTTTGAAGCTCGCCTGAAAAGCGTTGGATTCGAGCGCGGCCGTCTGCTGCTCCACAGGCGCAGGCTCCGGCGCCGGGGGGACAGGCGCGGCGAGGGTCGCCGACTCCTCCGGTCTGCGCATTGCGGCGCTGCGATCGAGCGCCGCCGCTGGCGCGACGGCTTTCCGCGCATAAACGACAGGCGGCTCGTAAAAGCTCACCCGCTGCGGCTGCACCTCGGGCGCCGCCGCGCCGCGATGCGCCCGCGTCGTCGAGACGGTGAGCGCGACATCGCTCCAATCCTCGCCCGTATTCTGCGTCACCGCGGCGCGGCGCGTGAGCTCGAGCTGCGGCTTGCCGTCCTTGCCGCTCGTGTCGAGCCGCGCGTCATAGGCGGGCCGCCAATAGGCGTTGGAGACGAGATAGGCGAGCGTCAATTGCAGTCTTCCGCCGCTCGCCGATTCGACGGCGATGGCTGCCTCGCGCGCCGGACGCCGCGTCGCGCGCGCGCCGCTTCCGGCTTCGAGCGCATGGATCTCGTCGTCGAGCTCCTTCGCCTTGGCGCGCGCATTGCGCAAATCTTCGCCGGTCTTCGTCAGCGCGGAGCCGATCGCGTCGAAAGCCGTGTTCCATTCGCCGATCGCCAGCGGTCGCGCCTCGGGCGCGATCTTCTCCGGGCCGGCCTGCGAATAGCGCGTGATCATGGCCTGCTTGGCGGCGAGCGCGTCGAGCGTGACCTGCAGAGTCTCGCGCGCGCCGCGCAACTGCTTCAGCTTGGATTCGATCGCCGAGTCCGGCGCATGGGTCTCGGCCGGCGCGAGGCGTGCTTCGACGGCGCCGATCGTCACGCGCCCATTGGCTTCGCCGGAGACGCGCAGCGACTCGGGGTCGAGCGAAAAGGGCAGATTTTTGAGGAGAATGGTCGAAGCGCCAGGGGAAAGATCGAGCGTCGCCCTGCGCGTCACCGTCGCGGCGTCGGGATGGACGACGACGCTGTCGATGGTCGAGACGGCCTCGACGATCGTCTCTTTCGCCTGCGCGGCGGCGAAAGCGACAGTCGATGAAATGCAGACGAGCAGTGTGACGCGAAGCCGCATGGGCCGCCTCCTCGAAGAAAAGGAGGCGCTATCGGGCCCAATGCTTATGGCCTTTTCGCGGCGGAGGCGGCGCTATTTCTCGGCCCGGCCGGCGGGCGCGGGACGGTCGGTCAGCGTGTGGAGAAAGGCGACGATGGCGTCGATCTCGCCTTCGTCGAGCCGCGGCGTCTCGCCGGGCTTTCGATCATAGGGGACTTCCTTGACATTCACATTGTCGTGGAACTTTTCCGGCAGATCGTCATATTTCGTAGTCGCGCCATCCGTCTTCGGATACCAGCGCGCAGGATCGGTGTCGCGGGTCGCATAAAAGGCGATGACGTCGCGCAGGCTCGTGAAGACGCCATTGTGCAGATAGGGGCCGGTCACGGCGATATTGCGCAGGGTCGGCGCCTTGAACTGGCCGCAGAGGCTCTCGACGTCGAAGCCCTTGGGGGCGATCTTCGCGAGGCCCTCGCGTTTGCACAGGCCGAGATCGATGTGCGCCTCGTCCTTATTGTCGGGGATCGCGAAATTGCGCGGCGCGCCGAGCGCGTCATAGCTGAAATCGGTGAACAGCCAGTCCTGCGGGCGGCGCGACTTCTCCTCGCCGACATGGCAGGCGAGGCAATTGCCCTTCTTCTTGTCCTTGAACAGCGCAAAGCCGCGCGCCTCCTCCGCCGTCAATTTCTCGCGCCCGCGCAGAACATCGTCGAATTTCGACGAGAAGGGATGAAAGCGTTCGGTGCTCTCATAGGCGGCGACGGCGCGCGCCAATTTCTCGAAGGCGGAATCGCTCTCGAAAAGCTTCTCGCCATAGACGCGTCGCGCGAGATCGGCATAGGGGCCGGTTTTGATCTTGTCGACGACGGCGGCTTTCGACGGATTGCTCATCTCGCGCGGATTGAGCAGCGGCCCCTCGACCTGCGCGACGAGATCATCCGCGCGCCCATCCCAAAATTGTCCGCCGACGGGAACCAGCTCCGTCTCGCCACTCTCTTCGTCCTTCTTCTTCATGAAATGAAAGCGCGGGCTGAAGGAGACATAAGAAAGCGTCGGCGTCTTGCGCGTCCCGAGCGCATCCGGCCGGCTGCCGCGCGCGAGCGCGGCGATCGGCGAGCCATTGTTTCCCTGAAACGCCTTGGCCGGATCATGGCAGGAGGCGCAGGAGAGGCCCGCGGGCTCGGAGAGCAGCTTGTCCTCGAAAATCTTCTTGCCCAGCAGCTCGCGCGGCGCGAGGCCGGCTTCGTCCGCCGACCGCGCGTCGGAGAGCGGCGGCGGCGCCGATTCGAGGCAGATCGCCGTCGCTGTCGCGGCGAGGAGAAAAAAGGCGACGAGCGCCGTGAGGCGCGGTCGGAACGCGAGCGCCATAAGATTCTCCAATCGAGGGAGGAACTCTCCCAATGAGCGAGGCGCGCGAAATCTAGTGAAGGAGCGACAATCCCGTCAAACTCCATAGATTGGATCGGTTCCAAACAATGCGCGTCGCCGCGTCAGCCACGCGCGCCGCGCGCCGGCTCCGGCATGGCGAGGAAGACGAGGATGAAACCGAGGCAACCGATGAAGCGAAACGCCGGTTGCTGGAAGTTCCAATCAATGGAACGCCACATTTGGAACCACTCGCCGCCGATGATCATGAAGCCCAGAAAATAGAGCGCGAAGCCGAGCGCGAGCCCGCCTATGGCGAATTCCTTGGCCGCTTCGAAGCGCGCCGCATCGCCTCGCCATGCGCCAAAAAGCCGCAGCGCGCCATAGAGGCAGAGCGCGCCATAGGCGAGCTCCGTCGCAGTGATGCCGGCATAGATCAGCCGATAGAGCGTGTCGGAGCGGATGGCGCGGCGCATCATCGCCGGGTCGGCGTTTGTCGTATCCATGGAGGCGACATGGCGCACCACCTCGAAATTCGTGTCGTAGTCGAAGATATTGTCGAAGCCGCTGGCGAGGCCCAGCAGGCCGGCGCAGAGGACGAGAAGGATTTTGGCGGCGCGCAGGATCATGGGGGCTTCCTCTCTCCTGCTGCATCTATGGCGCCGCCATGACGCCAGCGAGTAGGGAGCCGGCATGGTCACGACATTCGCGCTGATTTTTTTCGGTCTCGCCTTTCTCCTTCTTTTCGGCGGCGCGCTGATCGTCCTTTCGGACGCCGGCGCGCGGCGGGCGTTTCGCATCGCGCTCTTTCGGCGCGTCGCGCGGCTGCGTCCGCCGCGCTACGCCATTGTCGGCGACAGTCTCGCGGCGCAATGCGATTGGCAAAGCCTCGGCTCGCGGCCTTTCGACGTGCTTCGCCTCGCGCTCGGCGGCGCGACGCTGAAAGACATAGGCGCGCAGATCGTCGAGGCGCGCATGATGGGCGCATGCTGCTTCGTCATCGACGGGGGGCTCAACGATCTGCTCTTCGACGCGGCGCCGCTCGCGCAGATCGACCATGATTTCCGCGCTCTTCTCCGCCGCCTGCCGGAGGATGCGCAAGGCGTCCTCATGCTCGCGCCCCATGTCGCCGACCCTGCGCAGGCGCCGCGCATAGACGAGGCCAATCGGCTGATGCGCGCGCTCGCCGAAGCGCGCGGCCTCGCCGTCGTCGATCTGCAGGCGCGCCTCTCGGACGGCGGCGCGCGGCGGCCGGAGATGACCGACGACGGCCTGCATTTCTCCCCTCTGGCGGCGAAGCTATGGGTCGAGGCGGCAAGCCAAGGCCTTTCTCGAGAGCTCCTCTCTCGAGAGCGCCTCTCGCGCGGGGTCGCCTGAGCGCGGCGCGCCCTATGTAACGCCCCGCGGCGTCCTCCACCGGCGCTCGCGCTCACGCCACACCCGAAGGAGGTCGACACATGGGTCTCTTCAATTTCTGGAACAACTCGAAGAGCGGCGAGCCGATCGCCAAGGACGCGCCCTCGCCCAAGGGCGCGACTGAAAATGCCGCGGCTCCGCCGGAAGAATTGAAGAAGGAGATCGAGAAGAAGGGTCTCGACGCCTCCAAGATCGAAATCTCGGTCGAGGGCGACAAGGTGAAGCTCGGCGGCAAGGCGCCTTCGACCAGCGAGGCCGAGAAGATCGTGCTCGCGGTCGGCAACACCAAGGGCGTCTCGCAGGTCGAGAGCAATATCGTCGTCGGCAAGCAGGAGACGGAATCGCTCTTCTACAAGGTGCGCCAGGGGGACACGCTGTGGAAGATCGCCGAGACGCAATATGGCCACGGCAAGGGCGGTAAATTCGAGGAGATTTTCGCCGCCAATCGCCCGCTGCTCTCCGATCCCGACAAAATCTATCCCGGCCAGGTGCTGCGTATTCCCAAGATCGAAGGCGCGGCCGGTCAGGCCAGGGCGTAACGCCTTGTCGCGCGGCTTCCCGCGAGGAAGCCGCGCGTCACGCGCTGCGGCGCATCGGGAAAAAACGAAAGCAGGTGCGGGAGCAAATCCTTGAAAGCCTGCATCTTCTCCCCTCGACGACGTATTGCCTCGACGGAGAGAGCGCTACATATTCCGCGCCCCGGCCGAAGCCATATCGTCTGAGATCGAGGCGAAGCGTGAGCGTCCACACCGATCGTCATCTGCGTTTTGCGACATTGATCGCCGCGATTTCGTGGATCGCCACGATTTCGTGCGCGACGAATGCGGGCGCTGAAACGCCGCCGCCAGCGCCGAGCCCCGCCGCCGAGCTGCCGCAGCGCCGGCCCGGCTTCTGGCGGATCACCACGATCTCGCCGGAAGTAGGATTGCAGACGCATGAGGTCTGCATCGAGGTCGGCGACGGCATCCTCGGGGCCGCTCGCGAGAATTGCGCGAAGCCGACCGTCGAATCGGCTCGAGGCGAATTCATCGTCACATTTTCTTGCGACCTCGGCGGCGCGCGCGAAACGACGAGCCTCCTCATCACGGGAGATTTCACGAGCTGGTATCGCGCTCAGTCGAAAATCACGCTCACGCAAGCCGGCGGCGTCACGCGAGAACGCTCGGGCTTCACCATCGACGCGAAATTTCTCGGCCCGGAATGCCCGAAAGCGCCGGGGCGGTGATGTCGCGGGTCACTTCTTCGGTGCGAGGCCGATGATATAGGCGGAAAGCGAATCGATCTCGTCCGGCGTGAGGATGAGATTGGGCATTTGCCGATGTGAGCTGCGCAAAAAGACCTCGAGCGCGAGCTCGGTGGTCGAGGGCATGCGCGCCACATCGACGAAGCTCGGCGCCTTGGAAGCCTCGTCCTTGGCCGGCGTCTTGTCGTCTATGCGGTGGCATTCGACGCAGAGCGACACGGCGAGGCGTCGCCCCGCCGTCGGATCGGTCGATTGCGCGATGGCCGGCGCCGCCATGGCGAGCAAGCCCAAGAAAGTCGGCGTCACCAAATTCATCCCGCTCTCCCTTCAGATCGTGAAATCCCGGCGCTTGAAGATCGACACCAGCGTGATTCCTTTTTCGGCGAGCTTTTCCGCCGCACCTTCCTCGCGGTCGATGACGACCAGCGCGCGCGTCGCGCGCGCCTGCGGGTGCTCCTCCTTCATGCCGGCGATGGCCTCGATGATGGAGCCGCCCGTCGTCGCCACATCGTCCACGATCAGCGCCTCGCCGTCCTTGGGCACATAGCCGTCGATGCGCTCCCGCGCGCCATGGCCCTTGGCCTCCTTGCGCACGAAAAAGGCCTCGACCGGCGCGCCCTTGGCAAAGCTCACCGCCGCGATCGCCGCCACCATCGGCACCGCCCCCACGGCGAGCCCGCCGACGCCGGCGATCGACTGCGCCTTCATATAGTCCACGACGATGTCGGCGATGAGATGCGCGCCCTCGGGCAACATGGTCGTCTGGCGGAGCTGGAAGAGATAATTGCTCTTGCGGCCCGAGGAGAGCGTGAAATCGCCGCGCAGCAGCGAATGCGTGTCGATCAGCCGATGCAGCCGCGCCCAGCGCGGATCGGCGGGATCGAGGACGGCGTCGGGACGGGAGGGCGCGCGCGTGTCGCTCATAGGCTGTCGAAACTCCGCTGTCGATCGAAGAAAAACGCCGGGAGCCGGCTCTGGACCCTTACGCCGAGGAACTCGCGGACTTCAAGCTGGTTCCATGCCGCTGTCGGCGCCGGCGCGTCTTCGGCGTATCTTCGGCGCGTCGTCTGCGCGCGTCTCCGCGGGAAAATTCATGCGGAACAAAAAAAGAACTTGGCGACGAGAACAAATGGGATACAATCTCCCCATCGAGCTTCGTATCCGATCCCGATCCGATCATCACAAGTCTTTCGCCGCTCTCTCGCTTCCGGGCCGCATCTCGCGTTGCGCCTGCCGCCCTGCCTGTGCCAGAAGGAATCATCGCCGTGAGCCAAGCCAATCTCCGCCTCGTGGAAGGAACCTCCGTGGACAAGACCAAGGCGCTGGACGCCGCTTTGTCGCAGATCGAGCGGGCCTTCGGCAAAGGCTCGATCATGCGGCTCGGCAAGAATCAGAAGGCCGTCGAGATCGAGACGATCTCCACCGGCTCGCTCGGGCTCGACATAGCGCTCGGCGTCGGCGGCCTGCCGCGCGGCCGTGTCGTGGAGATCTACGGGCCGGAATCATCGGGCAAGACGACGCTGACGCTGCATGTGATCGCCGAGGCGCAGAAGAAGGGCGGCGTCTGCGCCTTCGTCGACGCCGAGCATGCGCTCGATCCGGTCTACGCCCGCAAGCTCGGCGTCAATCTTGAGGAATTGCTGATCTCGCAGCCCGACACGGGCGAGCAGGCGCTGGAGATCACCGACACTCTGGTGCGCTCCGGCGCGGTGGATGTGCTCGTCGTCGATTCGGTCGCCGCGCTGACGCCGCGCGCCGAGATCGAGGGCGAGATGGGCGATGTGCAGCCCGGCCTGCAGGCGCGTCTGATGAGCCAGGCGCTGCGCAAGCTCACCGCCTCCATCTCGCGCTCCAACACGCTCGTCATCTTCATCAATCAGATCCGCATGAAGATCGGCGTGATGTATGGCTCGCCGGAGACGACGACCGGCGGCAACGCCTTGAAATTCTACGCGTCCGTCCGGCTCGACATTCGCCGCATCGGCTCCATCAAGGACCGCGACGAGGTCACCGGCAACCAGACCCGCGTCAAGGTCGTCAAGAACAAGGTCGCTCCGCCTTTCAAGCAGGTCGAGTTCGACATCATGTATGGCGAGGGCATCTCCAAGGTCGGCGAGCTCGTCGATCTCGGCGTGAAGGCCGGCGTCGTCGAGAAATCCGGGGCTTGGTTCTCCTATGACAGCCAGCGTCTCGGCCAGGGCCGCGAGAACGCCAAGACCTTCCTCAGGCAGAACAAAGAGGCCGCCGAGCGGATCGAGCAGGCGATCCGCGAGAATTCCGGCCTCATCGCCGAGCGCATCCTCGACGCCGGCGGCGAGGAGGATGGCGCCGGCGCGGAGGAGTAGCGCGCCGCCGATCGAGCGTCTCGCGGCCGCGGTGTTTCACTTCGCCGGCAAATGCTCTAGAAGGGCTCGGTTCGCGCCGGGCCTTTTCCTCATCCCCTGCGACGGTTACGGCCGAGCGCGCGTTCGAGGGCATTTGAGCCGAACCAGCGGGCGACAAGAACCGATATGAGTGGCGTCAACCAGATCCGTTCGACCTTTCTCGACTATTTCTCGCGCAATGGACACGAGAAGGTCGCATCCTCGCCGCTCGTCCCGCAGAACGACCCCACGCTGATGTTCACCAACGCCGGCATGGTGCAGTTCAAGAATGTCTTCACCGGTTTCGAGAAACGCCATTACGCGCGCGCGACGACCGCGCAGAAATGCATGCGCGCCGGCGGCAAGCACAATGACCTCGACAATGTCGGCTATACGGCGCGCCATCTGACCTTTTTCGAAATGCTCGGCAATTTCTCCTTCGGCGATTATTTCAAGGAAGGCGCGATCGAGCTCGCCTGGAATCTCGTCAGCCGCGAATTGGCGCTGCCGCGCGAAAAGCTGCTCGTCACCGTCTATCACGACGACGACGAGGCCTTCGGCCTGTGGAAAAAGATCGCCGGCTTCTCCGACGACCGCATCATCCGCATTCCGACGAGCGATAATTTCTGGAGCATGGGCGATGTCGGCCCCTGCGGCCCCTGTTCGGAGATTTTCTACGACCAGGGGGAGAGCGTCGCCGGCGGCCCGCCCGGCAGCCCCGACGAGGACGGCGACCGGTTCTTAGAATTCTGGAACCTCGTCTTCATGCAATATGATCAGACGGCGCCGGGCGAGCGCGCGCCGCTGCCGCGCCCCTCGATCGACACCGGCATGGGGCTCGAGCGCATCGCAGCCCTCCTGCAGGGCGTGCATTCCGTCTTCGAGATCGACCTCTTCCGCCGCCTCATCGGCGCCGTGGCCGATGCGACCAATGTCGACTCGGCCGGCCCGCAGGCGGCGAGCCATCGCGTCATCGCCGATCATTTGCGCGCCTCCGCCTTTCTCGTCGCCGATGGCGTCACCCCCTCCAATGAGGGGCGCGGCTATGTGCTGCGCCGGATCATGCGCCGCGCCATGCGCCATGCGCAGCTGCTGGGCGCCGCCGAGCCGCTGATGCATCGCCTCGTCGGCGCGCTCGTCGCCGAAATGGGCCTCGCCTATCCCGAGCTGACCCGCGCCGAGAGCCTCATTCGCGATACGCTGCTCACCGAGGAGACGCGTTTCCGCCAGACGCTGGTCCGCGGCCTCTCCATTCTCGACGAGGAGAGCGCGTCGCTCACCGCCGGCGCGCGTTTTTCCGGCGAGACCGCCTTCAAGCTCTACGACACATACGGCTTCCCGCTCGATCTCACCGAGGATGCGTTGCGCCCGCGCGGGATCGTCGTGGACAAGGCGGCTTTCGAAACCGCGATGGAGCGCCAGCGCGCCGAGGCGCGAAAAGCCTGGGCCGGCTCCGGCGAGACGGCGACGGAGGCGGTCTGGTTCGCGCTCGAGGAGCGTCTCGGCGCGACAGAATTCCTGGGCTATGAGACGGAGAAGGCCGAGGGCCAGATCGTCGCCCTTCTGCATGAAGGAGCGGAAACGTTCCGGCTCGAGACCGGCGCGCGCGGCGCCGTGCTGCTGAATCAGACGCCCTTTTACGCCGAATCCGGCGGCCAGATCGGCGATATCGGCGTCCTGCGCGCCAAGGGCGTGCGCTTCCGCGTCACCCAGACACAAAAGAAGGTCGGCGGCCTCTTCGTCCATGAGGGCGTCGTCGAGGAGGGCGCGCTTCTTCCCGGCCTCGCGCTCGAGCTCGAGGTCGACCACGCTCGCCGCAACGCCGTGCGCGCCAATCATTCGGCGACGCATATTCTGCATGAGGCGCTGCGCCGCGTGCTCGGCGAGCATGTCGCGCAAAAAGGCTCGCTCGTCGCGCCGGACCGGCTGCGCTTCGACTTCACTCATCCCAAGCCCTTGAGCGAGGAAGAGATCGCCGCCGTCGAGCAGATCGCCAATGAGGTGGTGCAGGACAATGCGCCGGTCGAGACGCGGCTGATGGACCAGGACGAGGCCATTCGCTCCGGCGCGCGCGCGCTGTTCGGCGAGAAATATGGCGATGAGGTGCGCGTCGTCGCCATGGGCCATGCACCGGTCGACGTCGATCGCGCCTTTTCCGTCGAGCTCTGCGGCGGCACCCATGTGCGCCGCACCGGCGACATCGGCCTCATCAGCATCGTCTCGCAGGGGGCCGTCGCCTCCGGCGTGCGCCGCATCGAGGCCAAGACGGCGGAAGGCGCCCGCGCGCAACTCGTCTTGGAGTCGAAGGCGCTGCGCGAGATCGCGGCGCTCGTGCGCGCGTCTGTCGAGGACGCGCCGGCGCGGCTCGCCAGCCTCATCGAAGAGCGCAAGCATTTGGAGCGCGAGCTCGCCGACGCCAAGCGCAAGCTGGCCATGGGCGGCGGCGGCGATGGCGCGGCCGCCCCGGTGCGCGACGTCGCCGGCGTGAAGCTTTTCGCCAAAGCCGTCAGCGGCATAGACGCCAAGGATCTCAAATCCCTGGTCGACGAGGCCAAGAAGACGATCGGCTCCGGAATCGTCGCCATCGCCAACGCCTCGGCCGACGGCAAGGCGGGCGTCGTCGTCGGCGTGACCGCTGATCTGACCGCGCTCTACAATGCCGTCGATCTCGTGCGCGTCGCCAGCGAGAAGCTGGGCGGCAAGGGCGGCGGCGGCCGGCCCGATCTCGCCCAGGCCGGCGGGCCGGACGCCTCCGCGCTCGACGCCGCCCTCGCGGCGGTAGAGGAAACGCTGCGACTCAAGGCGGCCCAGTGAGCGACGACGCGCTGTCGCCGCTGTCTCGTCTTCGCCGCCGCGTTCATTTTCTTCTCGACAGCGGCGGCGTCGGCGACCGCGCGGCGCAAATCGTCCATGGCGCGCTGGTCGCGCTGGTCGTTCTCTCCGTCGGCTCGGTGATCCTCGAATCCGATCCCGACCTTGCGGCGCGCTACGGCCCGATCTTCCGCGCCGTCGAATATGTCGCCGTCGCCGCCTTCAGCGTCGAATATGCGCTGCGCATATGGAGCGCGCCGGACCACACGCTCTATGCCGCCCTGCGGCCGGCGCAGGCGCGCCTCGCCTTCCTCTTCTCGACTTCGGCGATCATCGATCTCATCGCCATCGCGCCGATCTATCTTTCGGTGTTCGTCGCGGCCGATCTGCGCATCCTCTTGTTCCTGCGCCTCGCGCGCTTCTTCAAGTTGGCGCGCTACTCGCCGGGCATTCGCTCCATCTTCGCCGTGCTGGAGGCGGAGCGAAAAGCGCTCGCCGCCTCCGGCATCGTATTGTTCGGCGTCGTGCTGTTCATGGCGACCGCCATGCATGTCGTCGAGCATGACGCGCAGCCGGAGGCCTTCCGCTCCATTCCCGCCTCCATGTGGTGGGCGATCCAGACGATCGCCACGGTCGGCTATGGCGATGTGGTGCCGCATACGTCGGCCGGGCGCGTCATAGCGGCGATCTCCATGGTCATGGGATTCGTCATGCTCGGCCTGCCGGTCGGCATCGTCGCCACCGCCTTCGCGGAGGAGATCCATCGCCGCGAATTCGTCGTCACCTGGAGCATGGTGGCCAAGGCGCCGCTGTTCGCCACGCTCGACGCCTCCACCATCGCCGAGATCATGCGCTATCTGCGCGCGCAATCGCTGCCGGCGGGCGCGCTGGTGGTGCGGCGGGGCGAGCCGGCCCATTCCATGTATTTCATCGCCGCCGGCGAGGTGGAGGTGGAGCTGCCGAGCGGCCCCGTGCGGCTCGGCGAGGGGCAGTTCTTCGGCGAGATCGCGCTGCTGCGCAAGACGCGCCGCACCGCCAATGTGCGCGCGGCGACGCCGATCAAGCTGCTGATCCTCGACGCTTTCGACCTGCATGTTTTCACGCAGCGCAATCCGGAGATCGGACGCCATATAGAAGCCGTCGCGGCGAGCCGGTCCGAATTTCGTCCCACGGCCCGCGAGGGCGATCTGACCCAGGCCGAGATCGACGCGCGCGACATTTCGCCGCGCGAGGTCGCCCCCTGAAAAAACGGGAGCGCGAGGCTTACATCGAGAAGAGGTTTCGGGTCGAGCACAGGAGCGAGCGCCCATGCATGAGAAAATTCTCATTCCCCTGGATTTGACCGAACCGGAGCTGACGCGTCTCGCGCTGGACGAGGCGCTTTCCTTCGCCAGAGGCGCGGCTCAGCCGAAACTGCGCCTCGTCAATGTGCAATCGCTGGTTCCCGTCGCCTTCATCGACTATATCCCGCCGAATTTCGACGAGGAGCTGCGCACCTCGGCCGAGCAGGAGCTCGCCGATGTCGCGGCCAAGCTCGATTATCCGAAGACTCTGGTGACCACGGCGGTGCGCTTCGGCGCGATCTATCCCGAGGTGCTCGCCGAGGCGGAGGAGTGGGGCGCCGATCTCATCGTGCTCGGCTCGCATCGGCCGGCGATGTCGACCTATCTGCTCGGCTCCAACGCCAAGACGATCGTGCGCCATGCCAAATGCTCGGTGCTGGTGGTGCGCCACTGAGCGCGGCGCGGGGCCCTAGCGCTCAGTCTTTTCGCTCGTCTCAGTCTTTTCGCTCGTCTTTGGCGCGCAGGCGTTCCCTCACGCATTCGCGCAAAAAGGCGCGCAGGCTCGTCCGCTCGACGCCTCGCGCCGTCGCTTCCTGTCGGCATTGCTGGCGCTCGACCCGCGTCGAGACGCGGCCGAAATAGCATCGCCCCAAAAAGCTCTCGCGTTCGGGCCCGGCGAGGCCGCGCTCATTGGCGCGCCCCTGGCAGGCGTGGCGGATGCGTCGCGCCTCGAATTTGGTCAGCCGCTTGCGCGCCGGCGCGGGCTCATGCGCCGATTTGCCGATCACCGGCGGGGCGGCGGGCGCGGGCTCGAGCGCCGGCGGCTTGTCATTGTTGCCGGCGGCGAAGGCCGGCTGCGCCAGAGTCGTGACCAAGAGGGCGCAGACCAAGAGGGCGCAGACCGGAAGCCCCGAGCGGCCGACTGCGGCGTGGCGGGCTGGGCGGGCGCTCGGGGCGGCCGAAACAGGTTTCATGTCTTGTCTCGCGGCGAAGGGCGGAAATTGGCGGGTGTCTGCGACGAGAAGCTCGGAGGGAGGGGGCTTCGGCGATTGCGCGCATTCGCCACTAGCCGTTCCGGTCGGGGCGCACGCCACGGCGGCGGAACAGGTCATGGACCCCGAGTACGTCCCGTGGCAGCACACGGTCCGCGATGCGCCGCTGCTCGTCGGAGAGCGAGGCGTAGAAGCTCGTCTCGGCGTCGGCGAGGGCGCGCAGAGTCTCCACATGCCGGCTCAGCCGGTCGGCGCGGGCGCGCAGCGGCGCGCCGGGATCGCGCGGAACATTGTCGCGATTGCGGTCGATCGCCGCGGCGACAATGGCGGCGTCGCGCTCCCGAACCACGACATGCAATTGCTGCTCGAAGGTCGAGAACAGCCGCTCCTGCTCGCCCGAGAGGCGCAGGGCGAGCCGCCATTCGTCGATATGGGTCTCGAGCGCGCTGCGCCGGGCGATGAAGGGATTTTCCGCCACGCGATTGAACGGCTCGGCGACCGGCGCGTCGGCGATGACGCAGGCGAGAAGGCTCATCGCCAGGGCAATTGCGAAGCGCAGCAACATCGTCGTCGAACCCCGATGGAAACTCCGCCCGCGTTCCTACGCCGCCTTTGAGACGGAACCATGGCCGCAGGCGCAATCTCGTCCCTCGCCGCCGCCGAGGCAAGCCCGTTAACGACGATTCCGGCTCCCGCGTTAACGAATGCGCTCCGGCCGAGCAGAAGCGCTCGCTCGGGCGGGCGTCTGCGCAGCCGGCCAACCGCTAGAAAATCACGTCGTTTCAGCCTATTACGGAAAATACCGTAAAATTCCGCCTATTTCGGTCACGACTTGGTATACTTACGAAAAATTCCGCCAAATCTAAATGCATTGGCTGAAAAACTGAGCTTTCGACTTACCGAGCGGGCAAAATAATAAATCTATTCTCGTCTCCACATTCGGGAGACGACGAAGATGTTGCGTAGAGTGGCGAGACTGACGATGAGCGCGGCGTTGGCCGGCGCGATCTCCTTGTGGGGAACGGCGTCCGGCCGGGCGGCCTCCGAGCCGCTGCTGCATGCCGCTCTCGGGCCGGAGACGAGCGTCCCTTACGGATGGCTGGATTTTTGTCATCGCTATCGCGGGGAATGCGACATCGACGCCTCGGCGCCGCGCGACATCGATCTCACCGCCAAAGCCTATAAGGACATTCAGCGCGTCAACGCCCATGTCAATCATGCGATCGAGCCCGTCTCCGACATGGAGCATTGGGGCGTCGTCGATCGCTGGGACTACTCCACCGACGGCAAGGGCGATTGCGAGGACTATGCGCTGATGAAGCGGCGCATGCTGATCGAGCTCGGCTATCCGCGCGCCGCGCTGCTGATGACGGTGGTGAAGGAGAAGAACGGCGACGGTCATGCGATCTTGACCATCAAGACCAATCGCGGCGAATTCGTTCTCGACAATATGAACGACGCCGTGCGGCCCTGGACCAACACGCCCTATCGTTTCGTCAAGCGGCAGTCGCAGCTCGACCAGAATGTCTGGATCGCGATCGACGATCCGAACGCCCCGCTCTTCGCGGCGCGCTGAGGCGAGGTTCGGCGCGCCCTTCGGCAGGGCGCGCCGCGGCGTTCAGATCGGCTCCAGCCCTTTGGCGTAACGCTCGGCGTTCTCGACATAATGTCTCGCCGATTCGAGATTGCGCGCCAGCGCGCCCTCGTCGAGCGTGCGCACGACGCGCGCCGGCGCGCCGACGATCAGCGAATTGTCGGGAAATTCCTTGTTCTCGGTGACCAGCGAATTGGCCCCGACGAGGCAGTTGCGGCCGATTTTCGCGCCATTGAGGATGGTCGCGCCCATGCCGATGAGGCTGGCCTCGCCGATGAGGCAGCTGTGCAGAATGACGCCATGGCCGATGGTGCAATCGGCGCCGATGGTCAGCGGAAAGCCCATATCGGTGTGGAGAATGCTGTTCTCCTGAATATTGCTGCGCGCGCCCACGATGATCCATTCATTGTCGCCGCGCAGCACGCAGCCGAACCAGATATTGGCGTCCTCGTCCAGCTGCACGCGGCCGATGACATGGGCGTTCGGCGCGACAAAGAAGCGGCCGGAGGCCGGCAGGCGCGGCGCGACGCCGTCGATTTTATAGAGGGGCATGGTCCTCGTCTCCCGCGCCCTTTTCTGCGGGCGGCCTCGGATCGAGGCGCGCAGGGGCTTCGCCGGCTTTCTAGTGTCTTTGGCGGGAAGAGGAAACCGCGAGCGGAGACGTCAGAGCGTTTCCAGCCGAAGTGGACACCGGTTCGGCGTCGGAAACGCGTCAAAACAAAAGCCGAGAGTCCTTCCGTGTTTCAATGAAACACGGAAGGACTCTCGGCCCGTTCGAAGTCGCGCTGCGGGGCGTGCATCGGCGGAAAAAGGGTCCGCCCAAATCGAAAGGCGCGCGAAGACCGCGCGCCCTCCTCTCGTCTGCGGATTTTTGGCGTCCTCAGTCCTCGCCGCGGAGGCGCTTGGCGACGCCGCTGACCTGGATGATGGCGGGATTGGCAGGAGGAGCGGCGGAATCGATGACGAGAAACAATTCTTTCCCCCGTTCGATCGCGATGATGTCGGCCTGCACGTTGGAGAAGCCCTTGAAGACCTGGGTCAGATCCAGAGCGCCGTTGCAATCGCTCGCCAGCGAATACACGCCGGCGAACGGCCCGGTGATCGGGTCGCCATTGATTCTGCCGGTCACATTGGCGCTGAATTTGCCTGCGCCGTCGAAAGTGACGGAGGCGATCAGATTGAGTTTCCGCTCGGGAAGGCTGGGAACTTGCATGACGCCGTCCAGCTTGACGGCGTAAGCGCCGCGCAGGCTCGAGAGCGAGCAGCCATGCGTTTGGCCGGCGTTCGCATCGGGCGCGAACCCCAGGCCGAAGGCGGCCAGGGCCAAGAGGGACAAGCGGGACGCAAACCCTTTGCTCATCGAACGCATATTGACCTCCATTATTATCGATTGTGTGGAAAACGCTGGTAACTGGGCGTCGCCGACGCCGCATTCGAACCGGAATCCGGCTCGGGCGTGACTGTCCGTCATTCTCATGTCGTGACAATGGCGCCGGCTCGCGCCGCGCATAGGAGCGCGCGGCTGCAGCGATCCGATGACAGCCGCGCCGTCGCGCCGCGCTTTTGGATGCGATCCCTCGAGAGCCGGCGCGAAGCCGGCCGGAATCGGCTAAGCTCGGCCCATCGTCCCTCGCTCCCCTTTCCCGAGAGTCATGCGTCTCTTCCTCATCGCTCTGGTGCTGGCGCTGCTCGTCGCGGGGGCCAATCGCCTGCTGAGAAAAACCGACGAAGCCGAGCCGACGATCGTCGCCGCCAGCCTCGGCGGCGCGCGCTTCGCCTATGCGCCCGCCTTTGCGCGCGACGAATCGACGCGCTATGGCGGCGCGCTCGAGCGTCTCTCCTTTCTCGCCGTTCTCCCGGATTTCGCCCCGCCGCAAAAGCCCTCCGCCGATCCGCGGCGACGCGCCTCCGAGGAGCTCGACCCGATGCGCGTCTTCATCACGCTCGGGCCGCGCGACGAGGCGCTCGATCCAGCCGAGCGGCCGTCGCGTCTCTATGCGCGCTTTCTGGAGAGCGAGGTCTGGGGCGGTCCGGGCGGGCTGGTGATGCGGCGCTTCGAGCCGGGATCGCCCTATGAGCTCGAGCAGCTCTATCTCGCGCCGCCCGACGGCCGGGAGTTCTTCGCGCGCTGCCCGCGACGCGACGCGGGGTTTCTCGGCTCGGCTCCCTGCCTATGGGCGCTGCGCTGGAAGAATCTGGACGTCGAGGCGCGTTTTTCCGCTTCGCTGCTGCGCGATTGGGAGGAGCTCGCGCGGGGGGTGCGCGCCTTTCTGGTCTCGATCGACGCAGATCGGCCGCGGCCGCGTTGAGCGGCCTCGAGTCTTTTGTTTCGACGCGCTTCCAACGCCGAACCGGCGTTCACTTCGGCTGGAAACGCTCCAGACGCGGTCAGAAATCGTCGAGATCGAAGTCCAATATGGCGACCTGCAGCGTATAGCTCTGCTGCTTGGGATCGTCGGCGGAGATGACGCCGAGGAAATCCTCGCCGCAATTGAGCTCGACCGAATCGGTCTTGCGGCCGCGCGGAGCGATCGTCAGCCTGTCGTTCTCGAACAGCTTGCGCAGATAGGATTGCAGCGTCTCGCGGCCGACGGGCAGCTTCATCGCGAAGGCGAAGGAGCGGTCGCCGTCCTCGTCGTCGACGGAGATGGAGGCGATCTTGCGCTCGCCGAGGTGAACCGCTGCATCGTCGGGGTTCTTGGGATCCGCGGTCACGCGAATCTCCTCATTGCCGAGCGATCGGCGCAAGAAGGCCTGCAGCTTACGCAGCTCGATCTTGTCCAATTTCCGGTTTCTCCCGCTTCTCGCGCCTCTTGCCGGGCGCCTCGCCATCGTCTCGCGACCCGCAGCCTGTGCCATGAATCGCGACCGCGCCGCAAGAGGCGGTCTGGCTCTCTCCACTCTCGGAAGCGCGAGCTGGGCGCGTCGCGCAGGGTTTCGCTCGAGAAGCAAAAAGCCCGGCGCGTCGCGCCGAGTCTCGCTCGCGAAGCAAAAAAGCTCGGCGCGTCGCGCCGAGTCTTTCTCTCGAGAGACAAAAAAGCCCGGCGCGTCGCGCCGGGCCTGTCGATAGTCTCGCTCGGGTCGGCGCGTCACTCGCCTGCGGCTTTGAGGCGCTTGTTGCACTCGCTCCAATATTTCGGCCAGGTCGCCTTGGGGTCGGCCTTGAGCAGCTCGGCCTTCTTGGCCTTCCATTCGGCGCCGCATTTCTTCTGGCGCGCGGTCTGGGCGGCCTTGCCCTCGGAGACGGGCTTGGCCGGCTTCGCCGCAGGGGCCGCGACCGTGGGGGCGGGGGCGGGAGTCGGGGCGGGCGTCGCAGCCGCGGGAGCCGGGACGGGAGCGGGCTCGGGCGCGGCGGCGGCCGGCGCGGGAGCCGGGGTCGGAGCGGGCGCGGCGGCGGCCGGCGCGGTCTCGCCGGGCTGCTCCGAGAGGCGCACGCGGCACGCCTTCAGAAACTCCTGCCAGCTCTTTCCCTTCAGTTCGTTGGCGGCCTTGGCGGCTTGATATTGCGAGCCGCATTCCTTCAAAACATTCGCCTGCGCTTTCGCTTCACCCGCGGCGACGGCGGCCAGGGCGACTGCGAGAGCGCCGGCAGCAGCGTAAGAGACGAGACGGATCGACATTAAATTTCTCCTTGGTGAGCGCCGTCGCCGATGAAGATTCCTCGGCGCAATCGGCTCCCGACGGCCGCACTGCGAGCACGGCCTGTGCCAATTGTCTTGCATCGAGGCATGGGCCGCAAGTTCGCCGGGACCACAATGAGGATGTTATGAAACGCTCTTTCGGCTCAGATGGCGCGAAGAAAGCGTGAGGGAAGGGGCGATGGCCGCCAAACGTGAAAATCCAATCGCCTGGCGCGATGCGCCGGCGCTCGCTCATCCGGACGGGCTTTTGCGTTGTCCTTGGGCGGGTTACGATTCGCTCTACGTCGCTTATCACGACGAAGAATGGGGCCGGCCGGAGCACGGATCGCGCGCTCTCTATGAAAAACTGATCCTCGACGGATTCCAGGCGGGCCTCTCCTGGATCTCCATTCTGCGCCGCCGCGAGGGCTTCCGCGTCGCTTTCGAGGGATTCGATCCGCATTCCATCGTGCGATTCGACGCCGCGCGCGTCGAAACTTTGATGCAAAATCAGGCAATCATCCGCAATCGCGCCAAGATCGAAGGCGCCATCGCCTCGGCGCGCGCCTGGATAGAGATCGAGGAGCGCGTCGGTTTTTCCAATTATCTCTGGGATTTCGTCGATGGGGTCCCGATCGTCAACCGCCCGCGCACGACGGCGGGGATTCCGACGCAGACGGATATTTCGCGCCGCCTCGCCAAGGATCTGAAAGCGCGCGGCTTCGCCTTTTGCGGCCCGACGATCGTCTACGCCTTCATGCAGGCGGTCGGCATGGTCGACGATCATCTGGCGGAGTGCCACAGATGCGCGGCGTGAAGACCGGAAAGCCGGAGGCCGCCCCCCGCGCTTGGCAGCGCATGCTGTCCGGCCGCCGGCTCGATCTGCTCGATCCCTCGCCGCTGGATGTCGAAATCGAGGATATCGCCCATGGCCTCGCCCGCGTCGCTCGCTGGAACGGCCAGACGCGCGGCCCACATATATTCTCGGTCGCCCAGCACAGCCTGCTGGTCGAGGAGATCGCCTGCGCGCTCTCGCCCGGGCTCGGGCGCGAGGGGCGCTTGGTCATGCTGCTCCATGACGCGCCGGAATATGTGATCGGCGACATGATCTCCCCCTTCAAAGCGGTCATCGGCGACACATACAAGAGCGTGGAGAAACGCATTCTGAGGGCGATCCTGCTGCGCTTCTCGCTGCCGCCGGAGCCGGACGCCGCGCTGCTGCGTCTCGCCAAGCGGGCGGATCGCGCCTCGGCTTTTTTCGAGGCGGTGGGTCTCGCCGGCTTTACACGCGCGGAAGCCGAGCGCATCTTCGGCCATCCAGCGCTGGGCCCCGACGCTTTCGCGCAAGCGTTGGAGCCGCTTTCGGTCGAGGCCGCGCAGCAGCGCTTTTTGGCGCGCTTCGCCGCCGTCGAGCGAGGCGAGGAGCGACGCATCGAGGGTGAGGCATCGAAGTGACACAGAGAAGGTGAGACATGGCGCACCTCTATGTCTGTTCGCTTACGAAGGTCGTCGACACGGTGCGCGCCAGCGGGGCGCGCTCGCTCATCACCATTCTGACCGCCGGCTCCTCGCTGGCCCGCCCGAGCGAGATCGTCCCCGAGCGCCATTTGCGTCTCGCCGTCTCCGACATAGAGGCGGATCAGGAGGGCCATGTGCTCGCCAATTGCGCGCATATTCAGAGACTGCTCGACTTCGCCGGGGCATGGGACCGGCGCGAGCCGCTGGTCATTCATTGCTATGCCGGCGTCAGCCGCTCGCCGGCGGCCGCCTTCATCCTCGCCTGCGCGCTGGCGCCGCAGCGGGCCGAGGCGGAACTCGCGCGCGAGCTGCGCCGCGCCTCGCCGACGGCGACGCCCAATCGCCGTATCGTCGCGCTCGCCGATCGCATTCTCTCTCGCGACGGCCGCATGACGGCGGCCATCGCCGAGATCGGCCGCGGCGCCGATTGCTACGAGGGTGCGCCCTTCGCGCTCGAGCTCGCCTGACGCGAACTCCATGACCAGCTTCCCATGACGAGTTTCGACCATCTGCGCGAGCCGCAAAAACCGCTGCGCGAGCCCGAGGGGCCGCTGCCGGTCGGGATCGGCCTCACGGCGGCGATCGTCGCCGCGCAGGAGGACGAGCCGTTCATCCTCACAGTCGCCGCCTCCGGCGAGGATGCGCGCGCCGCGCTGCCCTCCGGCCCCTTCGATCCGGTCCATCACCGCACTTTCGAGATCGGCCTGCGCGCCTGGGTCGCCGAACAGACCGGCATGACGCTCGGCTATGTCGAGCAGCTCTATACATTCGGCGACCGCGGCCGCCACGCCCGCGCCGGCGACCGCGATCCGCATGTGGTCTCCGTCGGCTATCTGGCGCTGACCCGCATCGCCGAGGGGCAGGCCGGCGATATTCGCGGCTTCCGCAGCTGGTATGAGTTCTTCCCCTGGGAGGATTGGCGCGGCGGCCGGCCAGAGCCGATGGAGACGACCATATTGCCGGGCCTCTCGGCCTGGGTGGAGGAGGCGCCGGACGCGCTCTCCTCCTCCGGCCTGCGGCGGCGCGACCGCGTCAATCTCCTGTTTCGGCCCCAGGGCCGGGGGCTCGACGAGGAGAATGCGCTCGAGCGCTATGAGCTGCTCTATGAGGCCGGCCTCGTCGAGGAGGCCTGGCGCGACGGCCGCGAGGCGGCGTTGAAGCGCGGCGCGAAGCCGCCGCCGCTCGGCGCGCCCATGCAGCACGATCATCGTCGGATTCTGGCGACGGCGATGGGCCGGCTGCGCGCCAAGATGAAATATCGCCCGGTGATCTTCGAGCTGATGCCGCCGGCGTTCACGCTCACCGAGCTGCAGCGCACAGTGGAGGCCATCGCCGGCCGCCATCTCCACAAGCAGAACTTCCGCCGCCTCGTGGAAACGTCGGCCGCCGTCGAGCCGACGGGCGAGGTGTCGCTGAAGACCGGCGGCCGTCCCGCCGCCCTTTTTCATTTTCGCCGCAATGTCTTGCAAGAACGTCCCGCGCCCGGCCTGAGGGTCGGCATCAGAGGATGATCCGGCCTTTAAGAGATTATTCACCATGATGCGGTGAATCTTCTCTTGTCGGACGTCAGTAGAGCGTAGGGGTGTTGCTTGGGATATCTGTCGCCGCCGCCTGCTCCGGCGCCGGTCGTCGTCTATAAGGATGTCGGCGGTCTCGTCACGGAGTATCAGGCCCAAACCGAAATGTATCGCCGCGAGGGCCGCGAGGTTCGCCTGCATGAATGCCGGTCGGCCTGCACAATGGCTCTCAGCCTGCCCAATGTCTGCGTCTATCCGGACTCGCTGGTCAAATTCCATCTCGCCTATAATGCGATAGACCATCAGACCGACGCCGGCGTCTCCGCCGAGCTGTTCAATTACTATCCCGCCGCGGTGCGCGAGCGGCTCGGCTATCTGACCCGCCAATATCGGGTTTTGACCGGCAATGAGCTGATTTCGC
This sequence comes from Methylosinus sp. is20ea, assembly GCF_059718135.1. Taxonomy (NCBI): domain Bacteria; kingdom Pseudomonadati; phylum Pseudomonadota; class Alphaproteobacteria; order Hyphomicrobiales; family Methylocystaceae; genus Methylosinus; species Methylosinus sp. is20ea. Next base: position 2,210,733 of record NZ_AP046088.1, read on the forward strand.
TCGGCATTCGCAATTGCAACGGCAGCGATCGCACGATCATCGCCTCCGCCGGCCGCGGCAGGCGCGCCGCCCAGGCGATCGCCTCCGCCGCGCCAGCCTCCGATCCGCTCGGCGATCTCGCCCAGAAAGTGCGGGGCGCCGTGTCGCAGGCCTTCGCCGATCCGACCTCGCCGCCGCAGGGGCCGATCCGTCTCGCCCTCGCCGAGCGCGATCGGCTGGCGGCGACCGGGGCGGTCGATGCGATGACGACGGCCTCCATTCGCGGCAATGGCGTGGCCCCGGTCGAGGCTCCCGAGCCGCCGCGCCGCCCGCCCTCGGCCGCTTTCACCAGCGGCGACGCGCAGGGGCGGGCGCGCCTCGAGGAGCTTGCGGACATGGCCGCGCCGGCTCCGCTCATCCCCGGCGGCCAGCCGATTCTGGCCTCCGGCGCCTTCGTCCTGCCGCTCGCCCCCGTCGCGACGCATTGACTTTCAACGTGAGCTCGACATTGTGTCGCAATGGCGACTGGGCAATTTTTCGCCATTATGTCGAAATAGCGTCACTCCTTCTCGGGCGAGAGCGATTCGCCCGTCGCAGGAGCAGACCGCGCCCAGCGGCGCCGAGGCGCCCGCAGGGACCACACGCGATCGATCGTCGGTGCGTTCGGCGCTCGCGTCCTAAAGTTCATTTCGTCGGGCGACCGCCCGTCGACCAGCGGAAAGAAGCGACGTTTTGGACGACTGGCGGGAAGGCGCGCCTCTCCTCTCACGACGGTCTATCGCGCGGCTGATCAGCGCCGCGGCGGCGCTCCTATCGGCGCTGACTCCGTCCTTCACCGAAGATGCGGTCGCCAATGGCGAGACGCGCACGCTCTATCTCTTCCACACCCACACCAAAGAGCAGATCGCCGCGACCTATCTGGTCGGCGGCCGCTACGACCAATCCGTGTTGGAGCAGCTGAACTGGTTCCTGCGCGACTGGCGGCGCGACGAGCCGACCAATATGGACCCGCATCTGTTCGATGTCGTGTGGGAGGCTTATCGGCAGGCGGGCGGGAGCGATCCCGTCCATGTCGTCTCCGCCTATCGCTCGCCGGAGACCAACGCCATGCTGCGCCGCCGCTCGCGCGCCGTGGCGAAATATTCGCAGCATATGCTCGGCAAGGCGATGGACACGACCATGCCCGGCATGTCGATGGAGCAGATCCGCGAGATCGGCATGCGCATGCAGCGCGGCGGCGTCGGCTATTATCCGACCGCCGGCACGCCTTTCGTCCATCTCGACGTCGGCGGCGTCCGCTCCTGGCCGCGCATGAGCTATGAGCAGCTCGCCCATTTGTTCCCGGACGGCAAGACGGTGCATCTGCCGACCAATAATCAGCCGCTCGCGCGTTACGAGGAGGCCAAGGCCGAGATCGAGGCGCGCGGCAACGGCGCCTATGTGCCGGCGGTCCAGCGCCAGAGCAAGGGTCTCTTCGCCATGCTGTTCGGCGGCGGCGGCGAGGAGGACGAGGACAACGCCGTCGCGACGGCGCCGCCGCCCACCGCGCGCAAGCAATGGGCGTCGCTGGCGCCGCGCCGCTCGGCGCGCGCCTCCGCCGAGGAGGAGGAGAGCGTCGAGGCCGAGCCGCCGAGCCGCATCGCCACAGCCGAACGCAATCTGCCGCGCGGCGAGACGCAGCTGCGCGTCGCGTCCGCCGCCGAGCCGCCCGCCGCAGCCCGCTCCGCGGAGCGGGAGAGGCCCGTCGCCGTCGCCTCTCTCGGGATTTCGGCCGAGGAGGCCAGGATCGACGCGAAGCTCGAGGCCGCGATCGCCGCGCCGCTGCCGCCGCGGCGACCAATGTTTCTCGCGTTCGCCGGAGCGCCTCTGCCGCCGACGCGGCCGAGCGAGCTCGCGTCGTTGGCGAGCATTCCGGCCGCGGCTCCGCCCGCTTCCACTTCCTCTCCCGCCCCAGCCTCTGCCCGTCGGGCCGGCGGGGCCATTGCGAGCCTCGTCGATCTCGGCGCCGCCAGCCTGCGCGGCGGCGTCACGGAAGAGGCGACGCGCAGCATCCCGCAGCCGGCCCCGCGTCCCGCGCCGCCACCCGTCGCCAAGCCGGAGCCGCTGCTCGCCTATGCGCCCTCCGCCGCCCAATCCCTTCCCTATGGGAGCGATGTCGGCGCGCCGGAGCTGCGCATTTTCGCCGTCAAGCCGGCGCCTGCGGCCAAGCCCGCGGCGCCCAGGGTCGAGCTGGTGCCGGCGCGTCTCGACCGCTCCAATTTCCAGACGCTGACGACGGCCGTCTCGGCCAGCCGCCTTCCGGGAGGCACGACGCTCGGAGCCACTTTCGCCGCGCCGCGCTCCGCCGCGCGCGCCGATTCGGGATTGTTCGCGCCCTCGACGGCGAGCGGCCAGGCGCAGGCCTTCGCCGGCCAGGCGGCGATATTGCCGACGGATCGCTTCGTCTCGGTGCGCTGAGGCGGCCCCCTCCCCAACCCTCCCCCGCTGCGCGGGAGAGGGGACAGATTCGGCGCTTCATCGAAGGTTCGCGAGACGTCGCAGACTCCCTCTCCCGCGCAGCGGGGGAGGGTGAGGGAGCGGGCGTTTGCGACCTTTCGTCAGTCCTTTATCTCGGTCTGGATCGTGAAAATATCATAGGGCGGCGTCGCTTCGCCATTGGCGTAAGGCTCGCCCTCGCCGATCGCGCCCGCGGGCGAGACGGACCGCCGGATCATGCCGCCGACCGCGCCGCCGTAGACATGGATGGCGATCGAAACCTCCTCGGCCAGCGCATTGGCGAGAGCGGCGGAGGGGCCCGTTTTCGAGAGCCGCGCTTCTACGGCGCCTTTCGCCAGCGCGCCGGCTCCCTCCGGCGCCGCGGGCAGTCGCCGCGCCACCGCGCCGCGCAACACGCCGATGATCTCCCAGACGCCCTGCTGCTCCAGCGACAGGCCGGCGCCGCCCGCGAGCACCGAGGCGACGACGGTAAACCGCTCCTCTCCATCGCTATAGAGCTGGAACTGTCGGCCCTGCGCCGGCGAAGCGGCGGCGAAAACGGCGGGCAGGCAGTCGTCGCTGGCGACGAGGCGGGTCATCAGATCGCGGCCGATGAGGAGAATCTCCCGCTCGCTGTCGGCGAGCTCGACCATCGACTGAATGTCCCAGATGAATCGTTTGAGCGCCGGCGGAACCGGCCCTCTCTCGCCTGTCGGCGGGTCGGCTTGCGCCGCATCGGTCGCTGTCATGGTCATTCCTCGAAAATGCAAGCGTCGCGCCATGCCGCGCGCGCGCAGACTGGCGCCGCAATTGATGGGGACGCTCGCAGCGGTGTCCGCGGCGACGGAGCAGGGGCTGTGATCAAGGACTATATTCCGGAGCTGAGCGAGGTCCGCATGGTGCGTCGCGCGCCGGAGCGGCCTTTCGCGCTCAATGGGACCGACGCCCGCTATGTCGAGGATTGCCTGCGGGACTTCGAGGCGGCCTTCGGCCTGGACGCGTTTCCGGGCCTGACCTTCGAGGAAATTTCGGGGCGGGCGCTGATCGACCATTTCATCGACTGGTGGCGCGGGCTCGAGCCCGTGGGCGAGGCGCAGCAGAATGCCCATTCCCGCCTGCCCGGCGCGATCCGCCTGCTCGACACGGTTTCGGCGCTGATGGAGGAGCTCTCCCAGCGCCGCGCCGGGGAGAGCTGAGAGAGCGGGCGTTCAATTCTGTCGGATAGCCGACAAAGCTGGACGGTTGCGCGCGAAGCGAGCCTTATGGGCCTCTGGCAAGAGCGCGCTTTCCACCTTCCCCTTCAGGGCTAAGGGAGTCACATATTTCCAGGAGGCCGTCATGGCCGGGCTCGTCCCGGCCATCCACGCCTGAGCGCTGAGGATTCTTACAGAATTTCGCGTGACGCCACAGTTGCGGCGACAGTCTCCGCGACCTGGGTCCGCGACGAAGCCAGCAAACGCGAAGATCGAGAAATCCGCAGATCGCGGGCGCTTTCCGACGATGTCTCCGCCGCTTGGCGTGGATGGCCGGGACAAGCCCGGCCATGACGGCCTCGGTGGTTTTCGAGAGTTTTGACCTAGGGTCCTATTCCGCGGGCTGCGCTGGTTGCAGCGCGTCGCGCAGCAGAAGCGCGATATGCCGCGCCTTGCGGCCGCTGCCATGCTCGATCTGATGACGGCAGGAGAAGCCATTGGCGATCAGCGGCGCATCGGGCGCGGCGTCGCGCATCGCCGGCAGCAGCGACAGCTCCGCCATTTTCATCGAGGTCTCGTAATGCTCGGCCTCCAGGCCGAAGCTGCCGGCCATGCCGCAGCAGCTCGTCTCGACGATGTCGAAGGTAAAGCCCGGAATCCAGCCGAGCACTTTTTTCGTCGCCTTCATCACGCCGAAGGCCTTCTGATGGCAATGGCCATGCACCACCGCCTTGGGCAGATCGAGCGGCTTCAGCGCGAGGCGCAGGCCCTTGTTCTGATGCTCGCGGGCGAGAAACTCCTCGAGCAGAAAGAGCTGCTTGCCGAGATCGCCGACCTCCGGCCCGAGGCCGAGGCTGTAGAGCTCGTCGCGCAGCGACAGCAGGCAGGAGGGCTCGAGGCCGATGATCGGCGTCTTGGCGGCGATCTCGCCGCGGAAGGCGGCGAGCACGCGCTCCGCCTCGCCGCGCGCCTTCTTCACCATTCCGGTGGTGAGATAGGTGCGGCCGCAGCACAGCGGACGGTCCGGCTCCGCGTCGGTCGGCGCCGGCTCGGCGATGCGCACGCTATAGCCGGCATGCTCCAGCACCTCGACGGCGGCCTCGGCCACATGCGGATCGAAGTGATGACAGAAAGTGTCGACGAAGAGGATCACCTCGCCGCGCGCGCCGACGCCGGCCGCGGGGGCGGAGCGGGCGAAAGCCGCGGGCGCGGGCTCGGGAATCGGACGGCGGGCGGTGACGCCGATCCATTTTTCCGCGAGCTTGGACAGAAGACGCGAGCGATTGCGCAGTCGAATGCCGAAGCGTAGCAGCGCGCGATGGCGCCCCGCCCATTCCGGCACGCCGCCGAACAGGCGCAGCCGCTTCGGCACGCCGACGATCTCATGGCGCTGAGCGAGATATTCGGTCTTGATCAGCGTCATATCGACGGCGCTGGGACATTCCTTCTTGCACGCTTTGCAGGAGACGCAGAGATCCATCGCCTCGTCGAGGCGGGGGTCGGCGAAGGCGCGCTCGTCGGTTCCGTCATTGAGCGCGGCCTTGAAGGCGGCGACGCGCGCCTCGGTCGAGTGCTTGACGTCGCCGGTGACGCGATAGCTCGGGCACATGACGCCCTTGCCGGATTTCTGGCAGTCGCGGCTGTGCATGCACACGGCCACGGCCTTGGCGTAATTGCCGCCCGTCGCCGGAATGCCGGAATAGGCGTCGCCTATGCCATAGGTGTCATAGGCCGACCAGTCGAGAAATGTCTTCATGCGCCCCTTGTTCCTCGGGCGGCATGAAAGCAATATTTACGCCGTCAGAGCGTTTCCAGCCGAAGTGGACGCCGGTTCGGCGTTGGAAACGCGTCAAAACAATAGCCTAGAGTCTTTCTGTGTTTCAAGGAAACACAGAAAGACTCTAGTCGGCGGCGGAGGGGGCTTCCGGGGCCGCCGCGGCATCCTCCGCGGGCTTGCGTCCGAAGGTGATGATCCACAGATTGACGTGCGCCTGCTCTATGGCCTCGAAGCCCGCGCGGCGGAAATAGGTTTCGAGCTCCTGCGGCGTCGAGGTCTTGCTGATCTGCGCCGGCCGCTCGAAGGGCGGAATCGCGCAATGCTCCTCGAAGAATTTCCAGCCGGAATCGGTGGTGATGTCGACATTGTCGACGAGCATGCGACCGCCGGGCCGCAGGATGCGGAAGCCCTCTTTGATGTAGTTGTAGCGATCCCATTCCTCGAGATGCATGAAGACGACCGTGCTGTAGACGAGATCGACGGAAGCGTCCGGCACGGCGGCGAGGTCGAAGCCGCTGGTGGCGACGGCGCGCACATTGTCGAAAGCCGCGAGACGCTGGCGAATATGGCCGACCATGTTCTCGGAGACGTCGACGCCGATCCATTCTTTGCAGATGGGCGCCAGCGCGGCGCCCACGCGGCCGACGCCCGCTCCGATCTCGAGCACGACATCCTCCGGCCCGACGCCGACAGTGGATTGGAGCGTGTTGCGCGTGTCCTCGCCCATCCGCCGATAGGTTTCTTCGTCGAGATAGCCGCTGACCGCCAATTTCGCATCGTCCTCGGAGACCGAGACGGCGTTCCAGATCGTCTTGTATTGGCTGCGATTCAGCTTGACGTGCGTCACGGGGAGCGGGTCGTTCCTCAACCCGACCAGGGAGCGAAGCGCGCGCAAGACGCGTCTGCCGACGGGGAGCTGATGGGCGTTGTCCTGAATGCTCATGCCGTTCCTTTGTGAAGAGACGCGAGGCCGCTGCGCTTCGCGCCGGCGCGCGCTTGTCGGATCAGGCGACAAACGCGTGGCGAGAGGGGTTCGCGCGCTGCGCCGCGGGACGCCGTCAGACGGCTGCGGGGCTCCGTCTGGCGAATATGGAAAATATCGGGAGGATGGCGACGATGAGATCACAGCGATCGTGAAACACCGGCCGCCGTCCGGCCGTGCGGCCGCATTCGGCGGGAAAATGGCGGCCCGAGCCCGGAATCGGATCGACGGCGTTCTGGTATGACGGCGCGCGCGTCTCGTCGCCCGCAAAATTCGCGACCGGAACCTCCTCGGAGCGGGGGCGCTGTCTGAACCAATGTCGTCCGATCAATGCGAAGACCTCGCCTTTCGAATCCGGGCTGCGCCGCGCCCCCTCGTGAATGACGCAGTCCCCTAGCACAAATTCCGCGCCGGCGTCGCCTGCGGCCGAGCCTCGCCCGGCGCGGCAGTTCCCGGCGTGGCAGTTCCCGGCGCGGCTTGCGCCCGCGCCCGCATCCCCCCATGTTGACGGCGAATTCCCGCTCGGAGCCCTCATGCTGCAAGCCGCCCTCGACGCCGCCCGTCAGATCTTCTCCCCGCCCTTCCGCACTGTGCTGCTCAAGAGCCTCGGCCTGACCTTCGTCCTGCTGGCGCTCGCCTGGACCGGCCTGGACAAGGCCGCGCTCTCTTTCCTCACCCTCGACAATTATTGGTTGCGAACGGTCGTCACTTTTGCGACCGGCGCCGGCCTCGTCGTCGGCCTCGCCTTTCTCATCGCGCCGATCTCCATATTGGTCGCGGGGTTTTTCTTGGACGATCTCGCCGATGTCGTCGAGGAGGAGATCGATCCTCACGGGCCGCGCGGGCGTCCGCTGCCGGCCGGTCAGGCGATGGTCATGGCGCTGCGCTTCGCGCTGGTCTCGGCTTGCGTCAATCTCGTCGCCCTCATGCTGCTGCTGGTGCCGGGCGTCAACGCCATCGTCTTCGTGCTCGCCAACGCCTATTTGTTCGGCCGGGAATATTTCGCCTTCGCGGCGACGCGCTATTGCTCGCTGGAGGAGGCCCGCGAGCTGACGCGCCGCCATGCGACGACCTTGTTTCTCGCGGGGCTGTTCATCGCCGGCTTCGTCTCCGTGCCGGGGCTCAATCTGTTCACGCCTCTGTTCGGCGTCGCCTTCATGGTGCGGCTGCACAGGCGGCTCGCCGCCTCGGCCCGCGCGACGGCGCGGGCCGGCTGACGGCGGCGCGGCTCAGGCGAGCCGCTGCGCCTGATACTGCCCGGTCTTGCGGTAGCGATAGAGATAGGATGGGACGATCGTCTCTATCGCCGTCGGCGCGATCCCCAGCCCCTGAAGCGTCAGCCCGGCGGCCTTGGCGTCGGCGGAGACGACATTGTCGTGGCGCAGCAGCTCCACCTGATCGACCGTCGTCGTCAGCAGGCTCGGGAACAGGCCGAGCGACAGAGAATGCAGCGTCTGCGTGATGCGCGCGAGGAGCGCCCCGGTCGCGAAGGAGAGCGGCAAGATCTTGGTGTCGCGCTCGGCGACCTTCAGCGCATATTCGACGAGCGCGCGGAAGGTCTTCACCTCCGGGCCGCCGAGCTCATAGGTGGCGCCGGCCTGGGCGCGGCCGTCCACCGCCAGCGCGACGGCGTGCGCCACATCGCCGACATAGACCGGCTGGAAGCGGGTCGCCTCGCCGATGATGGGCTCGACCGGCAGATAGCGGCCGATCGCGGCGAAGCGGTTGAAGAACTGATCCTCCGGGCCGAAGACGACAGAGGGGCGAAAGATCACCGCGCCGGGGAAGGCGGCGCGAATCGCGGCCTCGCCCTCCGCCTTGGTGCGGGCGTAGACCGAATGCGAATCCTTGTCCGCGCCTATGGCCGAGACATGCACGAAATGCTCGACGCCCGCGGCGACGGCGGCCTCGGCGACGGCCCTGGCGCCCTGGGCGTGGAGGGTGGAGAATTTCTGCTTGCCGCCCTCGGCCAGCACGCCGACCAGATTGACGACGGCCTCGGCCCCGCGCACCGCGGCGGCCACGGAGGCCGGATTGCGCAGATTGGCCTGCACCGGGAAGATCTGCCCCACCTTGCCCAGCGGCTGCAGGAAAAAGGCGAGGTCCGGCCGCCGGCAGGCGACGCGCACGCGCCAGCCGTCGCGCGCGAGAGCGGCCACCACATGGCGCCCGATGAATCCCGACCCGCCGAACACCGTCACGAGCCGCCCGGTATCGTTCACATCTGCGCTCATTCTTCGCCCCACGCCGATTCGGTCGAATAGTCGGAGCGCTCGAAAAAAATCGCTCCGTTTCGGGCGGATGCTCTAGCGCGATTTGGTCGGAAAGGGAATGCGCCCCGCGAGCGTGACCGAAGCATGACGAGCGCCATTGACAAGCGGAGCGTCGTCCTCGTAAGAGAGCCGCGTTGCCCAGGTGGCGGAATTGGTAGACGCGCTGGTTTCAGGTACCAGTGGTGAAAGCCGTGGAGGTTCGAGTCCTCTCCTGGGCACCAACTCACTCTCGCAGAGCGTCGTAGTAGAGCGCCGCCAAACGGCGAGCGATGCCCGTTTCCTCGACAGCTTATCTTCGTAGAGTATCGGCGAGCGTTGCTGCTCGTCTTTGGGCGTCGCGCCTCTACGGTGGTATTGGTTCGCTGAAGGCGGCCGGTGTCTCGCGGATGCCGCCATGCCGAGAGTATCGAAGCCGATTTTCAGATACCATCATTCGGGGCGCCAAGCCGTGAGAGACGGCGTATAAGCTGCTGGACAAAAATAGACTTCAGCTTTGGGTAACGCGCTTCGTTCGGCCCGGGGCGGGGAAGGCCGGCGGGTGATCGAAGCGATCGAGGTCGACGAGCAGGAATAGACGTCCGCCGGCCGTCGGCCAAAACCGGAAGATACCTTGCAATTCAAACTGTTAATCAAAACGATATAAACACGAAAACATGGGCGGCGATTTGTGCTTGATCGTGATATTGAAACAATCGAGAAATGTCTTCGTAACCATCGAACGCTCTGAGAGTGCGATTGGCATGAGTGCCCTGGCCACGCGCGATGATGTCCTTGACTGTTACATGATGATTTTGCGTCGCGGTCCCGAAAACGACCGGGTTGTGGCTGATCATTTGGCGGACGCGCCGACTATTTGGGAACTTGTTGCGCGCTTTGTCCATTCGGACGAATTTACAAACTCCATTTGGAATTTTTCCTCTCCTCTCGAAATGAAATATTTCCAACAAGTGTATTTGGCGCATGGATTGGACCAGACGGCGCGCTTTAGGGCGTATTTGCACAATTATGCATATTTGGCTGAAGGCGTCACAACCACCGCATTGCACGAGTTGATGTTCGGCGAAAAGATCGTCTGGCGCAGCATGGTGGGTGAACACTTCTTTTCGATAACAGCCTCGATCACGAGCCGGCGCCAGCACGAAGGCGAGCTATCGCTGTGGTTCAATATGGACAACGAAAAGTTGTTCATCTTATCTTTCACTTTCGTCCCCGGAGACATCTTGGGATTGAGTGATCGTCACGTCATGCTCATTTCTCGCATGCAGGGAGCGGGCGGCCGTTTTTCGCAAATCCGCTACGCGACGAAATGTCTCCACGAGGTTCACCCTCAAGCGGCGCTGCTCGCCGTTGCTCGGGGGATCGCAATTGCGTGCGACCTCGATAGAATTTGCGGCGTCCCAGCGCGTCGGCAACTTTGCTTCCACGAAGACCTCGCCGATAGCTTCCGCCAAGCCTATGATCAGTTTTTCGTGTCCGTCGGCGCCGAGAAAAACGACGCTGGATTTTTTGTAATTGCAGCGCGGCTCGCGGAGAAGCCGCTTTCTGCCCTAAAACCGAGTCATAGGCGCCGCGCGCGCATCAGACGCAGGTTCAAGGCGGACATGTCGAGCCACGCGCTCGCCGCTTGGCGCGATCTTCTGCACAGCGTCGAAACTCGCACGCTCTACGAAGAGCGGGGTGATTTGTTCCGCAAGGTCGAGAGTATGAGACTGGCGAGCGACACGCTGAATGCGGAAAAAGCTCTCCTCATGGAGCGGGTCCTCTCGCTGACGAATGAAATGGAGAGCTTCCGTAAGCAAACGTGGCAGGAGATCGAAACGCTGAACGCGGAAAAAGCGTTCCTCGCGGAACGAAGCCGCTTCCTGGCGACTGACATGGAGAGCCTGCGGGAGAAGCTCGCGCGATCGGATGCATGCGTCGCCGCCGCCAATGCGCACAACGGCATGCTGCTCGAGACCAACACTGCGTTGGTCGCTGAAAGAGACGAGACCCTGAGCAAGCTTCATTTCGAGCTCGCGCGACCAAATTGGCTGAGTCGGATTTTGATCGACCACAAGTTTTTCTTGCTGAACAAAATTGCGATTTGCCGAGAGCAGCGTCGCCTAGCGAAAGCCGGCTTCGATGGTGACTACTACCTGGACTCGAATCCGGACGTGGCCGCCAGCGGGATGAATCCCGTTCTTCATTTTCTCTTATTCGGCCGGCGCGAACAGCGACAGATGCGCTTGGCTTCAAGGTCCGAAGGAAGGCTTTGCTGCAAACGACGTGAGGTCGGCATGGTTTACGAGTAAGGGTGTGACCGGGCGCGCGTAGTGGCGTCCCTGGCGATATCCTTGAAAATTCGTGCAACAAAGGCACATAAATAACAGCTGTTTATGAGCAAAATAAGTGTCCTCTCTCGGCGCCAACGAACTCTGAAGAGTTCGCCCCGCCAGACGTGTCGTGATTTTGAAGCGGCTTCGGCGAACCCCGCGCATCCCCCCAAAAAAAGTCGACGAGCGTGCTACGGGTCGAAGCGCCGCGTCGGCCGTGACCGTCGGCGCCCCAGGCCTCCCCATGCCCGAACAACGCGAAGACGGCGCGCGACCGTCGCCGGTCGCGCGCCGTGGAGAGATTCTCTCGGGCGTGAGGCGCCTCGAGCGAGCATTCCGCTCTCGGCGCCGTTCCTCAGTGCGCCTCGCGCCCCAGCCGGAAGAAGCGCAGCGCCTCGATCAGCCGCAACGCGCGCTCTGCGAGACGTTCGGCGTGGTTCTCCTGCAGCCGGCGGCCCTGGAAGGCGGCGGCGTCGAGCGCAGTCTTGATCTCGAGCGCGAGCGCGTCGCGATCCTCCGTCAGTCGCTGCATGATCGAGAGATAGGCCGCATAGGACGCGTCATCGCCATTGATCGCCCGCGTCGCGGCGGCGAGCGAGGCGCGGCCGAGCGCGCCGAGCGGAGCGTTGATCTGCTTATAGGCCCGCGCCAGGCGAGCATAGGCTTCACCGGTTTCGCCGCGCAGCGGCCAGGCGAGCGCATGCGGTTCGATCGCCTCGACGATGACGCGCCCGTCATGGACATAGTCGTCGACGAGACCGACGAGCGTCATCAGCGTCGGGCGCAGATCGGTATGGTCCGTGAACACGGCGTCGCTGCGGCCGTTTTTCTTCACGCCGGGGCCGGCGAGGCCGAACCATGTGCGCACGATGTCCTGCTGCACGTCGCCGTGGTTCCAGGCGAAGCCGGTGTTCTGGAACACGCAGTCGGTCGGCTTGGTCGCGCAGTCGGCGAGCGGCGCGAGCGGCAGCGAGCCTCTGGTCGTCTGGAAGAAGTAATCCTCGGCGCCGAATAGCGTCAGCGTCGGATTGCGCGCCGGGCTCGCGGTGAGCATGTGCAGCAGCTTCATCTCGGCGCGATCGGCGACATAGGCTTCGAGGCGATCGACATGGTTGTTCTTGCCGGGAAGCGGATTGACCCAGGTCAGCGCGCCGATCTGCTTTTCGAAGATGCGGGTCGCAGCGTCGGTCGGCGCCGGATTGCCGTCGAGATAGACGACGGGCGCCGAGTCGGAATGGACGAGGAAGGGCGCGGGCGCGGCGCCGGTCTCCGACAATATGGTGGAGTCGAGATTGACCGTCAGCTCGCCGACGCTGCGCGTCGTCGCGCCCGGATAGAGGTAGGCGCAAGGCGTCGCGACGCCGTCGCAATTCGCAGGCGTCGCCGTTCCGCCGACGAAATGGTCGTTCTCATCGGCGGTGACGAGGAAGATCGTATTAGTCTCGTCTATGCCGTCGGCCTTCAGCCGCGCGAAGAATTTTCCGAAAGCATTGTCGTAGATCTTGTTCTGCTCGACATAGCCTTTCTCGCCCGGACCGAAGGTCGGCGTCGAGGTGTCGGAGGAAATGCCGCGCTGATCATGGGTCGGCGCGATATAGCCATAGACGACGGGCACGCCCGCCTCGAGCAGCGTCGCGACATATCCGAGCGTCTGCGAAGCGGTCGGATTGAAGCCCGGGAAGCCGGGGTTGCCCTGCGAATCGGCGATCACATTGCCGTCGAGGTCCTTGACGGGGCCCGAGGACGAAATCACCGGCTGCACATTCGCCGCGCCATAGAGCGCGTTGAAACCCGCATAGCCGCCGGGCTCGTCCGGCAGCAAATCGGGACCGCCGGAGGCGCAGCGCGGGCTGCCCTGCGCGCAATGCACGGCGACGCCGAGCCAATTCGCGGTCGGCAGCGCTCTCGTCTTGGGATTGGTGGAGGCGAGCTGCGCGACGACCGTCGAATATTGCGTCGAGGTGGTTCCAAAGACCGTCGCGATATCGCCCGGCAATGTCTCGAAGTCGATGTCGGCGACCGAGAAGGCGCCGACGTCGCAGCCCGCGCGGGTGAAGGCCGCCCAGGGCGCGGGCGCGGTCTTGCCATTGTCGGAGAGCAGCACCGGCAGGCCGTCGGTCGCATCCTTGGCGGTCCAATAGACGAAGTCGGAATGCGATCCCGTCGGATGGTTGCTCGCGTCGAAAAGGCGATAGCTGTTGGAGACCGGCAGCCCGTTGCGATCGGGATAGAGACCCGTCATGCCGGTGACGAGATCGACGGCCGTATGCGAGATGAGGCCGGTATAGTGATTGCCGCTGACTACGCCATTCTGGATGAGGAAGTTCAGCAGATTGGGCATCTGCTCGAGGTCCGATGGCACATTCGGATTGTCGCGGCGCAGATGGACATTGTCGAATTGCAGATGCACGACATGTTTGACGCCGCCGCCGAGCCGGCAGACCGGCGCCGCATGGGCTTGCGCGCCGAGCGAGACCGCAAGGAAGACGCCGAACATGACGGGCGAGCCCGCCCTGAGACTGAAAAGGATTTTTTGCATATTTCCGCTCCGTTGAAACGGGCCGCGTCGGCGTCGGCCTTCGCTCCCGCGCGGGGAGGGTTAACAAGAGGGAGTTTCGGGGTCGCGACGAGCCAATGACGCCGTCATGACGCGAGGGCGCAGCGAAGACGGTCTCGCGTGCGCGAGCGGACGAGCGCATAATCCTCGGGCGCGGTCCGGGGCTTGCAACGTCGCCCCCATATGGACGAGAACCGACGGGCCGCCGCGCGATCTGCATCTTCGACGCGGCCGTCCCGGGGAAACGATCATGCGACGCGCCCTCATCGCCGTTTTCGCCCTTCTCGCTCTGGCGCTCCTCTACGCCGGCTACGCCTTTCTGTCGCTGCGCCAGCTCGAGGCGGGCGTGAAAGCGGGAAACGCCGAGGCCATATCCGACCATGTCGATTTTCCCGCCGTGCGGTCCTCGATCAAGGAGCAGCTCGCGACCATCGTCATGACGCGCGCGCTCGATGAGGCGGATAAGAATCGCAGCCCCGGCGCCCGGCTCGGCGCCGGCCTGCTGGCCGCGATCGGGCCCGCTCTCATCGATACGGCCGTCGATCGTTTCGTCTCGCCCGCGGCCATCGGCGCCTTGCTGGCGCGGCATGCGCCGGCCGCAGGCGGCGGCGAGGGCGGCGCGCAAAAGGAGATCGATCTCCGGCGTTTCGCGCATCGCTTCGAGATTTTGTCGCCGACGCGGTTCCGCATCACGCATAAGGACGGCGTCGCGATCGTCTTCGCCCTCTCGGATTGGACGTGGAAAGTCGCCGATATTCGCATCCCGCCGGATATTTTGAAAAAGATCCTGCGGCCGGATGCGGGCGAGCGCCTGTGATCGGCACTGCGCGAAGGGCCGAGCTGTTCGGCCATCCGCGCGGCCTCGCCTTTCTCTTCGCGACGGAAATGTGGGAGCGCTTCTCCTATTATGGAATGCGCGCTCTGCTCGTCCTCTATATGGTCGATCATCTGCTCGCGCTGGGCGCGGCGCCGAGCGCGTCATCGGCCTCGACACATTGAAGCGCGCGCTCGAATTCCTCTTCGGCCCGCTGGCGCCGCAGCCCTTCGCCTCGCAGATCTATGGGCTCTACACCGGCTTCGTCTATCTGACGCCCATTCTCGGCGGCCTCCTCGCCGATCGCTGGCTCGGGCGCCGCTACACGGTGATCCTCGGCGCGGCGCTGATGATGGCCGGCCATTTCATGATGGCGTCGGAGAGCCTGTTTCTCCTCGCGCTTCTGACGCTGGCGCTCGGCAATGGCGCCTTCAAGCCCAACATCGTCACGCAAGTCGGCGGGCTCTATGCGCCGCATGACGCGCGCCGCGACCGCGCCTTCTCGATCTTCTATGTCGGCATAAATGTCGGCGCGTTTTTCTCGCCGCTGGTGAGCGGAACGCTCGGGGAGACGCTCGGCTGGCATTATGGCTTCGTCAGCGCCGGAGTCGGCATGGCGATCGGCCTCGTGACCTATCTCGCGGGCCTGCCCAGCCTGCCGGTCGAGACCGCGCCGGCGCGCATCGTCGATGAGCGCGCGGAATTGCGCAGCGATGGGCGCGCATTGCTCCGCCTGCTGCTGCTGGCGCCGCCGGCCATTCTCTTCTGGGCGGGCTATGAGCAGCAGGGCAACACCATCGCATTATGGGCGGAGCGCTTCACCGATCGCGATGTCGATCTTCTGTTCTGGCGCGGCGAAATTCCCGTCACCTGGTTCCAGGCCTTTAATCCGCTGATGATCTTCCTGTTCACGCCGCCGCTCGTCGCGCTATGGGCGCGGCTGTCGGCGGCGGGGCGGGAGCCGCCGACCATCGTCAAACTGTCGCTCGGCTGTTTCGGCCTCGGCCTCGCCTATCTCATCCTCGTTTTGGCCGCGGCGATGCGCGGCGAGGGCCTGTCGAGCTGGCTCTGGCTCACGGTCTATTTCGTCGTGCTCACACTCGGCGAATTGTGTTTTTCGCCGATCACGCTCTCGCTCGTTTCGCGTCTCGCGCCGCCGCGCTCGCGCTCAATGGCGATGGGCGCCTGGTTCTTGACCATGTTCGCCGGCAATTTCCTCGGCGGCTGGCTCGGCGGTTTCTGGTCCAGCCTCTCGGGCGCGGGCTTTTTCGCGCTCATCGCCGGCGCGGCCGTGGCTGCGGGCGCGATGATCGAGCTCGCGCGCCGTTTTCACTCCGACCTCATTCCCGATTGACGCGCGCCCGCGCAGGGTTAAGAGCTTTCGGCATGACGAAGACGCATAAGGGCGCCGCGCTTCTCGGGCAGAAGGCGCCGCTGCCGCAATCGCCCGAAGAGGCCGAGCTCGACCTCGTCGCCAATCCGCATCCGGGCGAGACCTATCTCGTCCGCTTCGTCGCGCCGGAATTCACCTCGCTGTGCCCGGTGACCGGCCAGCCGGATTTCGCGCATATCGTCATCGACTACGCGCCGATGGAATGGCTCGTCGAATCGAAATCGCTGAAGCTCTATCTCGGCAGCTATCGCAATCACGGCGCCTTCCATGAGGATTGCACCATACGCATCGCCAAGGACCTCGTGGCGGCGCTGACGCCGCGCTGGCTGCGCATCGGCGGCTATTGGTATCCGCGCGGCGGCATACCGATCGACGTCTTCTGGCAGACGGGCGAGCCGCCCGCGGGTCTCTGGCTGCCCGACCAGGGCGTGCCGCCCTATCGCGGGCGGGGCTGACGCGCGCTATCGCGACGCGAGCGCTTTGGCGAGCCGATCGAAGGGGAGAAGCGCCTCGATCAGCGCCGGCAAATCGCGCAGCGCGATCATATTGGGCCCGTCTGAGACGGCGCTATCCGGGTCTGGATGCGTCTCGATGAACAGGCCGGCGATGCCCACCGCCACCGCCGCCCGCGCCAGCACAGGAACGAAGCGCCGTTCGCCGCCGGAGGCCGCGCCGAGCCCACCCGGCTGCTGCACGGAATGGGTGGCGTCGAAGACGATCGGAACGCCCGTCGTCTCGGCCAGAATGGGCAGCGCGCGCATGTCTGAGACCAGCGCATTATAGCCGAAGCTGGTTCCGCGCTCCGTCGCCAGCGCGCCGACGGCGCCCTCGGCGCGCAGCTTGTCGATGGCGTGGCGCATGTCCCAGGGCGCGAGGAACTGGCCCTTCTTCACATTGACGACGCGTCCCGTCCGCGCCGCCGCCGCGAGAAGGTCGGTCTGGCGGCAGAGGAAGGCGGGGATTTGCAGAATATCCGCAACCTCTGCGACAGGCGCGCATTGCGTCGTCTCATGCACGTCGGTGAGGATGGGCAGACCGAAGCGCTCCTTGATCTCGGCGAAGATGGGCAGAGAGGCGGCAAGGCCGAGGCCGCGCCCCGAGGCTCCCGAGCTGCGATTGGCCTTGTCGAAGGAGGCTTTGAAGACGACGCCGAGCTTCAGCCGATCGGCGAGCTCGGCCAGCTCCTGCGCGATTTCGAGGCCCTGGGCGCGGCTCTCCAGCGCGCAGGGGCCGGCGATGAGGGCGAGCGGCAAATGATTGCCGAAGGTCGCGATGCGCAAAGGCGCGCCGACCGTGACCGTGGAGAAATCCGTCGCCGCTTTGCTCATACGCGGGAGCTTATCACCCGCACGCGCGGGATCGAAGCGTCGGTCATTCGGCGCTGGAGGATGCGGCGAGAGTCGCCCATGTCTGCGCGATCGTGACCTCGTAAGGCGTCGTCGGTCGACCGATCAGCGCCCTGAACTGGCCGCCATTGTCGAATAGCGCGCCTTTTGCCGCGCCGGCGTCGGAATCGGCGAGCAGAGCGGCGAATCCGTCCGGCAGGCCGGCGCCGACGAGAGCGGCGGCGAAATCGGCCTCGGACAGGTTCCGATAGATGATCTTTCGCCCCGAGGCTTCGCTGATCGCGGCGGCGAATTCGGTGAGCGTATAGGCGTCGTCTCCGGCCAATTCATAGATGCGGCCGGCATGATCCGCGCCCGTCAGCACGGCGGCCGCGGCCTCGGCGTAATCGGCGCGCGCGGCGGAGGCGATCCTGCCATCGCCTGCCGCGCCGATGAAGACGCCATGCGCCAGCGCCGGCGCGATGGAGGCGGCGTAATTTTCCGTGTACCAGCCGTTGCGCAGCAGCACGAAAGGCGTTCCGCTGGCGCGCAAGACAGCTTCCGTCTCACGGTGCTCCTGCGCCAGCGCCAGCGGCGAGACATCGGCGCGCAGCAGGCTCGTATAGGCGATGAGGCCGACGCCAGCCCGCGTCGCCGCCTCTATCACATTGCGATGCTGAGCCGTTCTCTGGCCCACTTCGCTCGACGAGATCAGCAACAGCCGGTCGACGCCTTCGAAGGCCGTCGCGAGCGTCTCCGGCCGCGCGTAATCGGCGATTCGCAGCTCGACCCCGAGCGCGGCGAGGGCGCGGGCGGCGTCGCTGTCGGTCCGGCGCACGCCGGCGATGATCTGCGTCGCGGGCCCGCTTCGCAGCAGCGCGTGGATGACGAGCCGGCCGAGCTGGCCGGTCGCGCCGGTCACGAAAATGCGCGGGGTGATGATCGAGGTCATGGGATGGTTCTTTCCAGGTTCATTTCTGATACAAGGTAACTATCCGAGACCGCTAACCCCGTGAAGGAGGCAGTTTTTTGGGACGTGGTGACCTCGAGGGAACCGTCTCGCCGAGCGGGCGGGACGAACTCGCGCGCAAATTCGCCGAATGGCGGAGCCTGGTCCTGGACGCGAGCCGCTGTCCGGTGCGCGACGTGCTGGATCGCGTCGGCGACAAATGGACGACGCTGATAGTGATGGCGCTGGCCGGCGGGCCACAGCGATTCGGCGCGCTCACCCGCGCGGCGCCGGATATTTCCAAGCGCATGCTGACGCAGACGCTGCGCAATCTGGAGCGGGACGGATTGGTCGCGCGCTCGGTCTATCCGACCAAGCCGCCGAGCGTGGACTATCGGCTGACGTCCCTGGGCGAGGCGATGTTGGAGCCGCTCGCGGCGCTCATTCGCTGGGCGGAGCAGAGCCATCCGGCGATTGTCGCGGCGCGGCGACGCTTCGACGAAGGGCCGGCCGAGGAGAGCGCGCCGTGATCCGGGCGCGCGTCAGTCCGGCTCCTTGGCCTCGGCGGGCGTCACTTTCAGCACGGTGATGCGATTGCGCATCTTGCGCAGCACCTCGAAGCGGAAACCGTGGAAGTTGAACACCTGCCCCGCCTCGGGAATGGCCGCCGCCTCATGGATGACGAGGCCGGCGATCGTCGTCGCCTCCTCGTCCGGCAGGCTCCACTCCATCACTCGGTTGAGGTCGCGCACCGGCACGGCGCCGTCGACGAGCACCGAGCCGTCCTCCTGCGGGCGCACGCCCTGCATGGCGAGGTCATGCTCGTCGCGAATATCGCCGACGATCTCCTCCAAAATATCCTCGAGCGTGACGAGGCCCATCACCTCGCCATATTCGTCGACGACGAGCGCGAAATGCGTCTTGCGCTTGAGAAAGGCCTCGAGCTGATCCTCGAGCGTCGTCGATTCCGGCACGAACCATGGCTCGAGCGCAATGTCGTCTATGCTGAGCTTGGAGAAATCCGCTCCCGCCGCGTCGAGCGCGCGCAAGAGGTCCTTGGAGTGGATGACGCCGATGAAATTATCCGGCTGGTCGCGCCATAGCGGCATGCGCGTGAAGGGCGAGGCCAGCACCTCGCGCACGATCTGCTCGGGCGGCAGATCGGCGTCTATCGTGCGCATTTTGGTGCGATGGATCATCACATCGGCGACATGCAGCACCTGAAGATCGAGCACGCCGCCGAACATGTCGCGCCAATTGCGCTCGACGGTTCCCTCTTCGTGCATGATGTCGACGGCGCTCTTGAGCTCGTCATAGGGCGAGAGCAGCGTGCGGCCATGGCCGATCTCGACGCCGGCGAGCTTCAGCACGCCGCGCACAAAGGCCTCGACGCCGATGAGCAGCGGGCCGAAGATGGCGACGAACAGGCTGATGACGCGGGCGACGCGCAGCGACAGCCGGTCGGGATGGTTGATCGCCACCGTCTTCGGCAGAACCTCCGCGAAGACCAGCAGCAGAATGGTCATGATGATGGTGGCGTAGACGGCGCCGCTCTCGCCGGTGAGATAGACCAGCACGCTCGTCGTGAAGGCCGAGCCGCCGATATTGACGAGCGTGGAGCCGAGCAGCAGCGCCGCGATCATGCGATTGCGCTGGCGCAGCAGCCGGTTGACGAGCGTCGCGCGGCGGTCGCCCTCCTTCTCCAGCGCATGCATATGGGCGTGCGAGGCGGCGGTCAGCGCCGTCTCCGAGGCGGAGAAGAAGGCCGACAGCAGAACGCATAGCAGGACCACGAAGGCCGCGACCCAAATGTCGATCTTCTCGAGGCCCGTTTCGACGCCGCCGTGCATGATGAACCTATTCGCGCCTACTCGCGGGCGATCTCGTCTTTGAGGAAGCTGCGCACGGCATCGACCTCGATGCCCTTGGCGACGAAAGATCGTCCGATCCCACGCGCCAGAATGAAGGTGAGCGCGCCGCGCTCGACCTTCTTGTCCTGGAACATGGCGTCGAGCATGGCGTCGGCGTCGTCGCGCCAGCCGGGAATGTCGCGGATGCGGGTCGGCAGGCCGACGCGCGCCAGATGGCGGCCGACGCGCTCGGCGTCCTGCAGGCTGGCGAGGCCGAGCCGCGCCGAGAAGCGGAAGGCGCTGACGAGGCCGATGGCGACGCCCTCGCCGTGGACGAGGCGCGCGCTGTCGTAATGGACGAGCCGCTCCAGCGCATGGCCGAAAGTATGGCCGAGATTGAGCAGCGCGCGGTCGCCCTGCTCGGTCTCGTCGCGGGCGACGATCTTGGCCTTGGAGCGGCAGCTCACCGAGATCGCCTCGACGCGCGCGGCGCGGTCGGCGAAGACGGCGGAGGCGTTGTTCTCCAGCCATTCGAAGAAGAAGGCGTCGTCGATGAGGCCGTATTTGACGACCTCGGCGTAGCCGGCGCGGAACTCGCGCAGCGGCAGCGTCGCCAGAGCGTCGACATCGGCCAGCACCAGCGCGGGCTGATAGAAGGCGCCGACGAGATTCTTGCCCTGCGGCGTGTTGATGCCGGTCTTGCCGCCGACGGAGGAGTCTACCTGCGCCAGCAAAGTCGTCGGCACCTGCACGAAGCGCGAGCCGCGCCGCACGCTCGCCGCCGCGAAGCCGGCGAGATCGCCGACGACGCCGCCGCCGAGCGCCAGCACAATGTCGCGCCGCTCTATGCGGGCCTCGAGAATCTCCTCGCAGACGCGCTGGAAGACGGGGAAGGACTTCGAGCCCTCGCCGGGCTCGACGATGATGGAGGTGGCGCGAATGCCCCGGCTCTCGAGGCTGTGGCGCAGCACGGGGAGCTGCAGCCGCGCGACATTGGCGTCGGTGACGATGGCGCAGGCCGCGCCCGGCGCGATGCGCGCGAGATGCTCGCCGGCCTGCTCGAGCAGGCCGGCGCCGATGATGATGTCATAGGCGCGGTCGCCGAGCCCCACCTCGACAGTCTGCGGATCGACGGGGGCGGGCGGCGTTCGTGACGTCATGAATCTGGTAAACCCTTGTGTCGTGGCGCTTTCCGGCGCGCCCACGGCCCAGGCGAGCAGCGCCGTCACCGTCTCCTCGACCATCACCTCATGCGGCACGTCGCGGGAGAGGACGGCGATGTCGGCCTGGCGGTAGACCGGATAGCGCTCGTCCATCAGCCGGCGCAGCACGGCGGCGGGGTCGCTGGTCTGCAGCAGCGGCCGGTCGCCCTTGCGGCGCACGCGGCGCAGCAAAACGTCATGGGCGGCGTCGAACCAGAGCGAGACGCCGCGCTCCTTCACGCGGCTGCGTGTGGTCTCGTCCATGAAGGCGCCGCCGCCGGTCGCCAGCACGCAGGGCTCGCCGGCCAGCAGGCGGGCGATGACGCGGCGCTCGCAGTCGCGGAAATGCGCCTCGCCATATTTGGCGAAAATATCGGGGATCGGCATCCCTGCCGCGGCGGCGACGATCTCGGCGTCGGCGTCCTTGAACGGCAGGCCGAGCCGCTGCGCCAGGCGCTGGCCGATCGAGGTCTTGCCGGAGCCCATCATGCCGACGAGAACGAGCGAGCGGCCGAGCAGAGCGCCGCGAATGGCGCGCGCGCTGTCCTCGGGCGGCGTCGGGCCGCCCGGTCGCGCCGCATGGCCGCCGATGGTGTGGCCGCCGATCGCTTGCACTTTGCTCATGACGAGCAATCTACACTGCGCCCGCAGGAAATTCAGCCCCGATTTGCTCATTCGGGGAGCAGCGGCTCGAGAAAACGGCGGATGAAGTCCAGCATGCGCGGCTCGGCCAGATCGGCGCGCCGCGCCGCCATGCGCACGCCGGCCAGCTCGGGCTTCTTTTGCGAGGCGATACGGGCCGTCACGCGCGCTTCGAGCTCGGCGGCGGCGAGCGGCGATTGGGCGATTCGCATGCAGGCGACGCGCGGCCCGGCGAAGACGATGGTCCAGTCGGGAGCGAGCGCCACCTCCTGCGGCGTGACGCCGGTCTCCTCCTCGAGCTCGCGCAGCAGATTGGCCTCGAGATCGACGAGCCCGTCGCGCAGATCGCTCGGGTCCGGCGTGCCGGCGGGGAAATAGATCGCGCCGGCGGCGGAATGTTCCGCGCCCATCTCGCCGAGCAGAAAGGCGCCGTCGGCCGAGCGCAGCGCCGGCATGGAGAAGCAATTATGGACGGCGGCGTCCGGAAAGCCGAAATCCCGCCAGGCGAGAAAGCGCGAGAAGCGCGTTTGAAAGAATTTGACGCCGAGCGTCGCGCCATCGCCGCGCGAGACGCCATGGGCGAGCAGCACCGGCCCGTCGAAGAGGGCCGGAATCGCGGCGCGCCGCTCCGCCCAATGGGCGTCGATCTCCGCGCCGCGCAGCCGGTCGAAGGCCCAATCATGCGGCTCGACGACGCAATGCAGTGCGGCGACGGTGGCGATCTCGAACGCGTCGCTCATAGGTCGAGGTCCCCGCGCTGAATCAGGACCGCATGTCCCGCCACTGTGACCGCGGCGAGCCGGCCCGATTCGATGCGCGAGCCGAGAATGATGCGGGAGGGGCGCCCCATGGCGTAGCCCTGCTCGATGACGAATTCATGCTCGCCGTCCTCGGGCGACTCGAAGGCGTGGGCGACGCCGGCGAAGGCCGCCGCGGCGGAGCCCGTCGCCGGGTCCTCGCCAATGCCGACGCCATTGGCGAACATTCTGGCGCAGACCGCGCTCGACGGCTCCACGGTCTCGCTCGTGTAGAGATAGGCGCCGATGCGCTCGCCCAGCAGGGCGGGGAAGGCGGCAGGGTCCGGCCGCGCGCGATCGAGCGCCGCGCGGGAGCGGACCGGAACGAAAACCAGCTCCACCCCCGCGGAGAAGCTCGACGGGATGTGGCGGCTAAAGCCGATCTCCTCCGCCTCGAGGCCGAGCGCATGCGCCAGCGGCTCGGCGTCCGGCGCCGGCGCGCCGCGGACGGGCAGGCGCGGCGCCTCGAAGCGGGCCAGAACGGCGCCGGAGGCGTCCCGAACGACCTCGCAGCGGACGAGGCCGATCTCTTCCTCCAGCGCGATGACGACGCCGTGGCGCGTCACCATCTCCGGCGCGCGCAGCGTCGCCAGCAGCACCGCCGTTCCGACGGTCGGATGGCCGGCGAATGGCAGCTCGACGCCCGGCGTGAAGATGCGCAGCCGGGCCGTGTTCACCGGATCGCGCGGCTCCAGCACGAAGACGGTCTCGCTCAGATTGAACTCGCGGGCGATCGCCTGCATCGTCGCGCAATCGAGCCCGTCCGCGCCGAGCACGACGGCGAGCGGATTGCCGGCGAAGCGACGCGTCGTGAACACGTCGAGAGTGGAAAAGCGCAATCGCATGGGAAGGGCGCGGGCTCGGCTAAGGCCAGGACGGATCGCCCTGAATGTTGAGGATGGTGATCGAGTCGCGGAACTCGATCAATTCGACGACGAGGCCGTTCTCGAAACGCATGAAATCGGCGAGATCGACACGGCCTTCGAGGCCGGCGCCGCGGTGCCGCCAGCGGACGCTGCGCCGGATCGCGACGCGGCCGCCGTCGATGATGACGTCGTCGATCAGCGGCTCCGATTGGGCGAAGTCTATATTGATCGCGCGCAATATGTGGAGCAGCGCGTCGACGCCGATGTGGCGGCCGGCGTAGGGGATGCGCGATTTGTCGCCGACGAATTCGCAGACGACGTCGGGCGAGCAGAAATCCCGGACGACGCCGAAGTCGCCGTTCGCGGCGGGCTGCGCCGCGAGCAGCTCGACACGGCGCAGGATCTCGTCGCGATCGAGCCCGGGCGGCGCGCGAGAGAAAAAATCTTCGCAATTCGTCATGCAACGCCTCGATCCGCGATTATCGGGGCTAGAGCGCTCTCCCGGTCGAACGGAGTCGTTCGACCGGAAATCGCTCAACCAAGCTTTTGTTTCGACGCGTTTCCAACGCCGAACCGGCGTCCACTTCGGCTGCAAACGCTCTAAGGCTCGTCCCGCTCGATCAGCGCGTCCGCGGCGGAGCGTCCCCAGCCGTGATAGTCGAGATATTCGAGCAGCTCGACGACTTTCCCGTTCCGCCAGTACAAGAAATGCGCCATGTCCAGCGTCGCCGTATGGCCGGAATTGCGATGGCGCCAGGAGTTGCGCCATCGGACCACCGTCCGCTCGCCGTCGACGAGAATGTCGAGCACCTCGCCGCCGAGTGGCTCGTAATTGACGTCGGTCAGCCGGATATTCTCCCGGAAGGCGTCGCAGCCATGGAGGACGCCCGGAAGGAACAAGCCCTCCTTGGTGCCGTGATAATGCACGACGACATCGGGTGCGAAGTAGCCCAACATCTCGTCGATCCTGCCCGCCATGCGCAGGCGCGTGATCTCGGAAACATTGCGTCTCAATTCGCGACGATGCTCCTCATCCGGCTCGTCGATATTTGGCTGCATCGCGCTCCCCCGTCGCGAGGGCGGCCGCCCCGCCGCTCCCTTTCGACGACGCGTTCGATCCGAGCTGACTTTCGCGATATCCCCCTCCTTCGAAGAGCTCGACTAGTTGCGATCCTTGTCGACCAGCCGGTTCTTGCCGATCCAGGGCATCATGCCGCGCAGGCGTCCGCCGACCTCCTCGATCGGATGGGCCGCGTTGCGGGCCCGGGTGGCCTTGAAGGATGTCTGGCTCACCTTGTTCTCGAGCATCCAGTCGCGGGTGAATTTGCCGGATTGGATGTCCTCGAGGACGCGCTTCATCTCGGCCTTGGTGTCCTTGGTGATGATGCGTGGGCCGGTGACATATTCGCCATATTCGGCCGTGTTGGAGACCGAATAATTCATATTGGCGATGCCGCCCTCATAGATGAGGTCGACGATCAGCTTCACCTCGTGGAGGCATTCGAAATAGGCCATCTCCGGCGCATAGCCGGCCTCGACCAGAGTCTCGAAGCCATTGCGGATCAGC
Source organism: Methylosinus sp. is20ea (assembly GCF_059718135.1). NCBI lineage: Bacteria > Pseudomonadati > Pseudomonadota > Alphaproteobacteria > Hyphomicrobiales > Methylocystaceae > Methylosinus > Methylosinus sp. is20ea. The sequence goes on from NZ_AP046088.1 coordinate 2,235,686, forward strand.
TCGACGAGGCCGCCGCAGAGCACGACCTGCTCGCCGAACAGGTCGGTCTCGCATTCCTCGCGGAAGCTCGTCTCGATGATGCCGGCGCGGCCGCCGCCGATCGCCGAGGCGTAGGAGAGGCCGAGCTCGAGCGCATTGCCGGAAGCGTTCTGATGCACGGCGATGAGGCAGGGCACGCCGCCGCCCTTCAGATATTCGCCGCGCACCGTATGGCCCGGGCCCTTGGGCGCGACCATGATGACGTCGAGATCCTTGCGCGGCTCGATCAGGTTGAAGTGGATGTTGAGGCCATGGGCGAAGAACAGCGCCGCGCCGGGCTTGAGATTCGGCTCCAGCTCGGCGGCGTAGATCTCGCCCTGCAGCTCGTCCGGCGTCAGCATCATGACGACATCGGCCCATTTGGCGGCCTCGGCCACCTCCATCACCTTGACGCCGGCGCCCTCGGCCTTTTTGGCGGAGGCGGAGCCCTTGCGCAGCGCCACCGCGACCTCGCCGACGCCGGAATCCTTGAGGTTCAGGACATGGGCGTGGCCCTGGCTGCCATAGCCCACCACCGCGACCTTCTTGCCCTTGATCAGATTGATGTCGGCATCCCGATCGTAATAGACGCGCATATTCTCGCTTTCCCCCGCAGGACGACAGGCCGCCGTCGCTTGCCTTCAAGAGTTCTTCAACCGCCGGCCGGCGCCGGCGGTCCGTCTTTCCTGATTGATTTTACGTGGCTTTTCCGTCATCTCGGGAAGACTGCGAGATAACGGCGCATTTCGCCGACCTTTCTACGCGTCCATTGCGCGAAGGTCAAAAATTAAGGATTTGCGCGGTCAGATCGGGTCCGGTCCGCGCGAGATGGCCGCGACGCCCGTCCGCGACACCTCGACGAGCCCGATCGGGCGCATCAGATCGACGAACTCGTCGATTTTATTGGGCTTTCCGGTCAGCTCGAAGATGAAGCTCTCCGTCGTGGCGTCGACGACCCTCGCCCGGAACGCCTCGGCGAGCTGAAGCGCCGCATTGCGGTTCTCGCCCTTGCCGCGGACCTTGACCATGGCCAGCTCGCGCTCGAGCGAGCGCGCGGAGACGGTGAGATCGGTGACCTTGTGGACCGGCACCAGCCGCTCGAGCTGATGATGGATCTGCTCGATCGTCTCCGGCGTGCCGGAGGTGACGACGGTGATGCGCGAAAGCTGCTCGCCATGCGCCACCTCGGCGACCGTCAGGCTCTCGATATTATAGCCGCGCCCGGAGAACAGGCCGACGACGCGCGCCAGCACGCCCGGCTCATTGTCGACCAGCACGGCGAGCGTATGCGTCTCCACATTGGAGCGGGACGTCGGGGACGAGTAGGGTGAGGGCGGGGAGAGGGGAGCGTTCATGTTTCTGTTTCCAGCGAGTAGCGAATAACGAGCAGCGAATAGTCGAAAGCGGAGCAGCTCTATTCGCTACTCGCTATTCGCTCTTCTCACACCAGCATCTTGCCCTTCTCGTCGATGATCGAGCCGAGCTCGACGCCGGCGTCGTCCGAGAGATCGGCGAGCAGCATGTCGTTATGCGCCTTGCCCGAGGGGATCATCGGGAAGCAATTCTCGTTTTTCTCGACGAGACAGTCGAAGATCACCGGCCCGTCATAGTCGATCATCTCCTGGATCGCGCGATCGAGATCGGCCGGGTCGGAGCAGCGGATTCCCTTGGCGCCGAAGGCCTCCGCCAGCTTCACGAAATCGGGCAGCGCCTCGGAATAGGAGTGCGAGTAGCGTCCGCCATGCAGCAGCTCCTGCCACTGGCGCACCATGCCCATATATTCATTGTTGAGGATGAATATCTTGACCGGCAGCCGATATTGGATCGCCGTCGACATCTCCTGAATATTCATCAGGATCGACGCCTCGCCGGCGATATCGACGACGAGCGATTTTGGATGCGCGAGCTGCGCGCCGATCGCCGCCGGCAGGCCATAGCCCATGGTGCCGAGCCCGCCCGAGGTCATCCAGCGATTGGGCTCCTCGAAGTGATAATGCTGCGCGGCCCACATCTGATGCTGGCCGACCTCGGTGGTGATATAGGGGTCACGATCCTTGGTGAGCGCATAGAGCCGCTGCACGGCGTATTGCGGCTTGATCACCTTGTCCGAATTGCGGAAGGCCAGCGACTTGCGATCGCGCCATTCGTCGATCTTCTTCCACCAGGCGTCGAGCGGCTGCTTCTCCGCATGCATCGCCTCCGCGCGCCAGACGCGCACCAGGCTCTCCAGCACATGGCCGCAATCGCCGACGATCGGCAGATCGACCTTCACATTCTTGTTGATCGAGGAGCGGTCGATGTCGATGTGGATCTTCTTGGAGCCGGGGGAGAAGGCGTCGAGCCTTCCAGTGATGCGATCGTCGAAACGCGAGCCGACGGCGATCATCAGATCGCAGTCGTGCATGGCGTTATTAGCCTCGAATGTGCCGTGCATTCCCAGCATTCCCAGCCAGCCCGGTCCGGAGCCCGGATAGGCGCCGAGGCCCATCAGCGTCGAGGTGATCGGAAAGCCGGTGAGCGAGACCAATTCGCGCAGCAGCGTCGAGGCCGCTGGGCCGGAATTGACGACGCCGCCGCCGGTATAGAAGATCGGCCGCTTGGCGGCGGCCATCATCTTCACAGCGCGGCGGATCGAGTCGTTGTCGGCGTCGAGCTTGGGCTGATAGGTCTTGTGATGGACATTGCGCGGGCCCGTATAGGTCCCGGATGCGAATTGCACATCCTTGGGAATGTCGATGACGACGGGGCCCGGCCGCCCGTTGGAGGCGACATAGAACGCCTCGTGCAATATGCGCGGCAGATCGTCGACGTTCTTCACCAGATAATTATGCTTGGTGCAGTGGCGGGTGATGCCGACCGTGTCGCATTCCTGAAAGGCGTCGGAGCCGATGAGATGCGTCGGCACCTGGCCGGTGATGCAGACCAGCGGAATGGAGTCCATCAGCGCGTCGGTGAGGCCGGTGATGGTGTTGGTGGCGCCGGGGCCGGAGGTGACGAGCAGCACGCCGGGCCGGCCGGAGGAGCGGGCGTAGCCCTCCGCGGCATGGGCCGCGCCCTGCTCGTGGCGCACGAGAATGTGCCGCACCTTCTCCTGATGGAAGAGCACGTCATAAATGGGAAGCACGGCGCCGCCGGGATAGCCGAAAAGAACTTCGACGCCCTGATCCTTCAGGGCCTCGACGACCATTTCCGCTCCGGTCATTTGCTTCGCCATATTTCTCGAGCTCCGGTTTCTGCGACCTCTAGAATCTTTTCACGGAAACATGAAAAGACTCCCGGCTTTTGTTTCGACGCCGAACCGGCGTCCACTTCGGCTGGAAACGCTCTACGACAGCGGGCGGACGCCACGCAGGCAATAAAAAAGGCCCCCAAGAGGGCCTCGGATAAGCGCTAGCGGCGGAAAGTCGGGCTCAGACCCGTTCCGTCTCCAGCGCCCTGCCTACGAGAAGAATGCCCTTCACGGTCCGCTCCCAGTCCAAATCCGGGGCCGACGTTACGGGAGACGACCGCAGGGGTCAAGGCGATTCCGCGGGCAGGCGGGGCGCTCGGGCGAGGGACGACAATCCTCGCCCTCATGCTGAGGAGGCTCCCAGGAGCCGTCTCGAAGCACGAGGGCGAGCTCCAGAAGGCGGCGCATGAAGCTTTCCTCGTCCTTCGAGACGTGGCCTGCGGCCGCTCCTCAGGATGAGGAAAGCTTCACCCGATTCGCCCCGCGGCCGGGGACCAAGATCGATCGCGCCCGGGCCGATCGCGCCCGCGGGAGCTTGGCCGGAGGGGCGAATTCGTGTACGCCTCCGCCGCCCTCACGCCGAACGAGTCGAAGATGAAGCGCTTATTCGAATCCTTCCTGTTCCTGTCGCGCTGGCTGCTGGCGCCCTTCTTCGTCATGCTGGCGGTGGGCCTGCTCGAGCTGCTCTATAAAGCCGGCGTCCATCTCTTCGAGGCGACGGCGCATCTCGTCACCGCCACCGAATCCAATATGACGCTGCTGGTGCTCGACCTCATCGACATGACGCTCACCGGCGCGCTGGTGGTGACGGTCATGCTCTCGGTCTATGAGAATTTCGTCTCCAGGGTCGACACGAAGAATCAGCCCGGCTGGCCGGAATGGATGGGGGCGATCGATTTCTCCGAGCTGAAGCTGAAGCTGCTCTCGACGATCGTCGCCATCTCCGCGATCAAATTGCTCGAAGCCTTCATGGACGTGCCGCATATGAACGACCGGGATCTGTATTTCTATCTCGGCATTCATCTGACCTTCGTCGTCTCCACTTTGGCTTTCGCTCTGTCGGAGCGCCTCGCGAATGGCCATGGCAAAAGCCATGACGACAACGGGCATTGAAGGCGTCGAAGCGCTCGCTCAGCGCTTCTTCACGAATTCCGTTCGTAGCACCAGCCCTTTGATGCTGTCGTGGCGGCAATCGATCTCCTCCGGATCGTCGGTGAGGCGAATCGAGCGGATCACCGTGCCCTGCTTCAACGTCTGATTGGCGCCCTTCACCTTCAGATCCTTGATGAGGATGACGGAGTCGCCGTCGGCGAGGACATTGCCGGCCGCATCCTTCACGACGGTCGCTTTGGCTGCGGCCGCGGCTGCGGCCAGCTCCGACGCCGGGCGCCATTCGCCGCTCGCTTCGTCATAGACATAGTCGTCATCGTCGGCCATGCGGGCCCTTTCATCGGATTTTCAAGTCGAAGCGACGCAGAGCGGACAGGCGCGTCGGATGCGCTCTCTTAGGCGACCGCGCCGCCTCGGCGCAAGGGCGACCTCGAGCGTTGCGCGCGGGGCTAGAATCGACGCCCGGGTGGCGCGGGGGCGCATTTCAGCACAGCGATGACGCCGCCATCGTCATATTTCAGCGTGCCGGAGGCGATGTCGAGCAGGTTGCGGAAATGTTGGTCCCGACATTTGCCGCCAGCGGCGGCGCAGACGCGATCCTGGCCGAAGGTCACGGCGTTCTTGTCGACGCTGACCGCATAAGTGACCTTCTGCGTTTCGCTGGAGCCGCTCGAACCGGAGACATAGGATTCGCCGTCGCGATATTCCTCGGCGACGCCTTCCTCCCAAACGAGCTGCACGAAGCGCCGCTCGGTGTCGATATCGACCGCGACCGTCTGACTGGATCGCCCGCAATCGAGATGAATTTCTGTCGCGAGCGCATGTGGCGCGCGCGCCACGAGAAAGAGCGAGATCGCCGCGATGCCGTAAAATCTGACGTTCATGCGATCATTTCCGACATGCGCGCGCGGCGCGGCCTCGTCAATTTTTCGGCAGCGTGGCGATCCTGTCGTCGCAGGCGCTCAGCTGCGCCTCGGTCGCGGACCAATAGGAAATCTCGCACAGCGCTTGATATCGGCTGGCCACGAACATCGACCACAGGAAATAGCCGAGCCCGACGACGCCGAGCGCGAGCAGCATATTGCGACTAAAAGCGTTCATGACCGGCCCTCCGGCTGCGGCGTGTATTCGGCCGCCGCGATCCGATGATTTCGCGCGCCGGCCGACCGCCTCTTCATCCTGGCGCGGGCCCATGGCCCGGTCAAGCGCGCCCCGCCTCAGTCTAGCGTCTGCCGGAAGCGCATCACCGCGACGCTCATCGCGACCAGAGTGAAGACGCCGAGCGCGAGACTGTCGCTGGTCAGATCGCTAAAGCTCGAGCCTTTCAGCATGATGGAGCGCACGATGCGCAGATAATGGGTGAGCGGCAGCGCCTCGCCGACATATTGCGCCCATTGCGGCATGCCGTGGAAGGGGAAGAAGAAGCCCGAGAGCAGCATATTGGGCAGGAAGAAGAAGAAGGTCATTTGGATCGCCTGCAATTGATTGATGGCGATCGTCGAGAATGTGTAGCCGACCGAGAGATTGGCGGTGATGAACAAGAGCGTCAGCGGGCCGAGCACGAAAAGCGAGCCGACGATCGGCACGCCGAACAGCATTGTCGCGACGACGAGGATGATGCCCATCTGCACGCCGCCGACGACGACATAAGGCGCGATCTTGCCGAGCATGATCTCGGTCGGCCGCACCGGCATGGCCAGCAGCGACTCCATCGTGCCGCGCTCGATCTCGCGCGTCACCGACAGCGCGGTGTAGATCAGCATGGTCATTGTGAGAATGGTGCCGACGAGCCCGGGCACGATATTGCGCCGCGTCTCGCCTGCGGCGTTGTAGCGCCGATGCACGCGCACCTCGAAGGGCGCCGGCCCTTGCGCGAGCCGCGCGAGCGGACCCGTGAGCTCGCGGTCGAGCGCGCTCGCGGCCGCCGCCGTCACCGCCGAGACGGCGCCGCCGGTCGCGGTCGGATCGGTGGCGTCGGCGACCAGCAGCAGCGGCGGCTTCTCGCCGCGGATCACGCGCCGGCCGAAGTCGGGCGGAATCTCGATGACGAATTGCACGCGATTGGAGAGGATCAGCTTCTCCGCATCGGTTTCGTCCGTGGCGGCGGCGACGATGTCGAAATAATCGGTGGCGCGCAGCGCGGCGACGAAAGAGCGCGCCAGCGGCCCGTCGTCCTGCACCAGCAGCGCCGTGGCGAGATGCTTGGGATCGGCGTTGATGGCGTAGCCGAACAGCAAGAGCTGAATGAGCGGAATGCCGACGATCATCGCCAGCGTCACGCGATCGCGGCGCAGCTGGATCAGCTCCTTCACGAACATCGCATAGAGACGCCCGAGCGAGGCGCGCGCCTGCGGCGTCCACATCATCGTCGCGCCTCTATATGCGTCATGAGGTCGATGAACACATCCTCGAGCGAGGGCTCGCCGCGCGTCCATTGCTGCGGCGCGCTCTCGCCGAATTCGCGCACGATCTCGGCAAGGCGCGCGGCGTCGCGTCCGGCGACATGCAGCGCCATGCCGAAGGGCGCGACCATGTCGACGCCCTTCGTCGCCTTCAGCCGCGCCGCGAGCGCGCCGAGATCGGGGCCGGTCACGACGTAAGTGGAGAGGCCGGAGCGGGCGACGATCTCGGCGATCGTCCCCTGCGCCAACAGGCGTCCATCGGCGATATAGGCGATTTCGTGGCAGCGCTCGGCCTCGTCCATGTAATGGGTGGAGACCAGCACGGTGAGGCCGCCGGCGGCGAGCGAATGAATCTCGTCCCAGAAATCGCGCCGCGCTTTGGGATCGACGCCCGCCGTCGGCTCGTCGAGCAGCAGCAGCGCCGGGCCGGGCAATATGCAGGCTGCGAGCGCCAGCCGCTGCTTCCAGCCGCCGGAGAGCTCGCCGGCGAGCTGCTCGGCGCGCTTGTCCAACCCTAAGCGAATGATCGCCTCGCGAGCCGCCTCGACGGGTCGCGGAAGGCCATAGATGCGCGCGACGAACTCCAGATTCTCGCGGATCGACAAATCGCCATAGAGCGAGAAGCGCTGCGTCATATAGCCGACCTGGCGCTTGATCTCGTTCTGCTGCGTGCGAATGTCGTAGCCGAGACAGGAGCCGCGGCCGGAATCAGGCGTCAGCAATCCGCAGAGCATGCGGATCGTCGTCGTCTTGCCGCTGCCATTGGGGCCGAGAAAGCCGTGGATGCGGCCGCGCTCGACGCGCATTGTGAGATTGTCGACCACCTTGCGGCCGCCGAAGGATTTGGTCAGCCCTTCGGCCTCTATGGCGACGCCGGCGGCGCTCACGGCGCCGCGCTCTCGGCGGAGAGGCGCACTTGGACCGGCAGGCCGAGCGGCAGCAGCAGCGCCTTCTCCTCGAGCCGCGCCTCCACTTTGAAGACGAGCTTGGCGCGTTCCTGATCGCTGAAGATGACGGGCGGCGTATATTCCTCGCGCTGGGCGATGAAGCCGATGCGGCCCGAAAGGCCCTTCTCGCAGCCGTCGCATTCGACGGCGACGCGCGCGCCGAGCCGCGCCTCGACGAGCCGCGCCTGCGGAACATAGAAGCGCACTTTGCGATTCTCCGGCGGCAGCAGGGAGAGCGCCGGCTGGCCGGCGACGACCATCTCGCCAGCGCGGAAGAAAATATCCTGCACCACGCCCGCCGCCGGCGCGACGACCTTTTGTCGCGCGATGCGCGTGTCGAGCTGCTCGATCTGCGCGCGCGCCATGACGATGGCCGATTGCGCGGCCTCGATCTCCTGATTGCGGCTCGGCAGGCGCGCGACCTCGATCTGGCGCTCCGCCTCGGTGAGCGCGGCCTTGTCGCGGTCGCGGGCCATCACCGCCTGATCGAGCGCCGATCTCGGCGCATTGCCATGCGAAGTGAGGATGCGCTTGCGCTCATATTCGGCGGCCGAGAGCGCGAGCGAGGCGCGGGCGCGCTCGACGGCCGCCTGCAGCACGGCGATCTGCTGCGGACGATTCATGGAGGCGCGCAGATTTTCGAGCTGCGCCTGCATTTGCGCCAGCCGCGCGGCGGCCTCGGCGCGCTGGCGATCGAGCACGGGAGTGGCCATGGAGAAGAGCGGCTCGCCCTCCGTCACCGCTCTGCCGGCCTCGACGTCGAGCCGGGCGAGACGCTCGCCTTCCACCGGGCCGATATAGAGAAGCTCACCCTCGACATAGCCGAGGAAGGCGTCGGAGCCATAGGCGTCGCCGCGCAGGCGCCAGAGGCCGAGCGCGAGGGGGATCAGCAAGAGGAGCAGGAGCCAGCGTCGCATTTCCGTCCTCGCAACGGCGGACGGAGCGGGCCTGCCGGCCCAATGCGCTCGATCCGAACTTCCCCCCGGGGTCAGGCTGTTAAGTCGGGCGGGTGACGCGGTCAAGGCCCCGTTGGCGGCCGGGCTGTCGCATGGGGAGGGTCGTCGAGGGGATTTATTGCGCAGCGTCGAGCTGCGGCCGCAGCGGGATCAGCGCCACCATGAACTGCGACAGGTCCGGGGAAATTTCCGGGTCGCGCTTCAAATCGACGAGGCTGCGCGGCGCGGGGATCGGCTGGCCGTGCTCGAGCGCGACGTCCACCCAGAGCGTCAGCGCCTCGGCGGCGTTGGCCATCGCCTCGTCGAGACTATCGCCCGCGGAGACGCAGCCAGGCAGATCGGGGAACCAGACGCCGACCGCCTTTCCCTCTTCCTCTTCGACGATAGCGACGTAATGGGTCATCGGGCTCGTTCAGTCTCTGGGCGCTAGAGCAATTAATTCGATGGGAGCGGGGCGGCCGCAGGGAGGAGACGGCCGCCCCGGCCGGACGCTCAGAAGAAGCCGAGCTTGTCCGGGCTATAGCTGACCAGCAGATTCTTCGTCTGCTGATAGTGATCCAGCATCATGCGATGATTCTCGCGGCCGACGCCCGATTGCTTGTAGCCGCCGAAGGCGGCATGGGCCGGATAGGCGTGATAGCAATTGGTCCACACGCGTCCCGCCTGCACAGCGCGGCCGACGCGAAAGGCGCGGTTGATGTCGCGCGTCCACACGCCGGCGCCGAGGCCGAAAATCGTGTCATTGGCGATCGCCACCGCCTCTTCATCCGTGTCGAAGACGGTCACCGACACCACGGGTCCGAAGATCTCCTCCTGGAACACGCGCATCTTATTATTGCCGGCGAGCACTGTGGGCTTCACATAATAGCCGCCGGAGAGATCGCCGCCGAGCTCGGCGCGTCCGCCGCCGATCAAAATTTCCGCGCCCTCCTTCTGGCCGATGTCGAAATAGCCGAGGATCTTCTCCATCTGCTCCTTGGAGGCCTGCGCGCCGATCATCGTCCTCGCGTCGAGCGGGTCTCCCTGTACGATGGCGCCGACGCGCTTCACCGCCTTCTCGATGAATTTGTCGTAGATGCTCCGCTGCACCAGCGCGCGGCTCGGGCAGGTGCAGACCTCGCCCTGATTGAGCGCGAACATGGCGAAGCCTTCGAGCGCCTTGTCGAGGAAGGCGTCGTCCTCGGCCGCGACATCGGCGAAGAAGATATTGGGCGATTTGCCGCCGAGCTCCAATGTCACGGGGATCAGATTGCGCGCGGCATATTCGCCGATCAGCCGTCCCGTGCTGGTCTCGCCGGTGAAGGCGATCTTGGCGATGCGCGTCGAGGAGGCGAGCGGCTTGCCTGCCTCGAGGCCGAAGCCGTTGACGATATTGACGACGCCCGCCGGCAGAAGATCGCCGACGATCTTCGCCCATACGAGTATGGAGGCGGGCGTCTGCTCCGCGGGTTTCAGCACCACGCAATTGCCGGCGGCGAGCGCGGGGGCGAGCTTCCACGCCGCCATCAGCAGCGGGAAATTCCACGGAATGATCTGGCCGACGACGCCGAGCGGCTCGTGAAAATGATAGGCGACCGTGTCGTGATCGAGCTCCGATATGCCGCCTTCCTGCGCGCGAATCACCGAAGCGAAATAGCGGAAATGATCGATGGCGAGCGGAATGTCGGCGGCGGTCGTCTCGCGGATCGGCTTGCCATTGTCCCAGCTCTCGGCCTCCGCCAGCGCCGCGAGATTTTGCTCCATGCGATCGGCGACGGCGTTGAGAATGCGCGAGCGTTCGCCGACGCTGGTGCGGCCCCAGGCGTCCTTGGCGGCATGGGCGGCGTCGAGCGCGAGCTCTATGTCGGTCTCGTCGGAGCGTGCGACCTCGCAGAGAATCTGCCCATTGACCGGCGTCACATTCTCGAAATAGCGACCGGCGCGTGGGGCGACCCAGCGGCCGCCGATGAAATTCTCGTAGCGCGCCTCGAATTTGGGCGTGGCGGAGCGGAGGAATTCGGGCCTCGTCATGACGTTTCCCCTTGGCTGTTTCACGCGCCTTTGTGGCGTCGGGGGAGATCATCCGCCCGCGCGCCGGGTCGCGCCAGAGGGGGGAACGCATGAACGAGCGCAAGGTGTCGCAGATTTGCGACACTCGGGCGGTTTCTAATGTCCCTGCGACAATCCGAGCCGGCCGAGCTTGCGATGCAGCGTGGCGCGGCTGACGCCGAGCAGGCGCGCGGCCGCCGTCACATTGCCATTGGCGCGGGCGAGCGCGCGGCGAATGGCGCCGCGCTCGGCGTCCTCGAGCGCGGTCTTTTGCAGCTCGGCCTGCGCCTCGGCGCCGCCGGCCAGCAGATCGGCCGCCGCGAGCTGCGCCGCAATGCGCGCGTCGGTCACGCCGAGCTCGAGCCGCGCCGCCCGCGTCGCGCCGATGACGAGATCGTGCCGATCCACCGCGATCAGCGAGGCGGCGTTTCGATCCGCCTGCGGCGAGAGCAGAATGCGCGCATCGGCGAAAGCGTGGCGGAAGTTCAGCGCCTCTATCGTCCGCGCGGCGTCGACCACGGCGACGGCGAGCAGATTGGCGAGGCCGTCGGCGAGAGTCTCGCGGCAGGAGGAGACGTCGAGCGCCGCCGCGAGCCGTCCCAATTGATCGAAGATCGGCGCGGCCGTGCAGCTCAGCCCCGTGTTGCGCGTGTGAAAATGCTGGTCGCGATGGATCGTCAGCGCGCGCTCTTCGACCAGCGCGGCGCCGATGGCGTTGGTGCCTTGATGCGCCTCGCTCCACAGCGCGCCGGGCCGCAGCCCGCGCTCGTCGAAGACGGCGGCGTCGGAAGCCGCGCCGCGTCGTTCCAACGGCACGCCCTGCGCGTCGGCGAGCAGCACGCAGCAGCCGAGATCGGCGATCGCCGCGGCGAGCCGATCCACCACGCTCTGCGCGACCAAGGCCAGCGGCTCCAGCCTTTCGCGCGCCTCCCGCAATTGCGCCTCGGTGAGAATGTCCGGCGCGCAGGCCGTCTCCGGATCGAGCCCATGGAGCGTGACGCAGCGCCGCCAGGAGGCGGCGACCGCCGAGCGCGCCGGCGCGGCCGCGTCCGCGACGACCGAGCGCACGCGGCTCATGTGCGAATTGGCGATCTCTCCGCTCATGCGAAGCTCCCTCGGAAGCGGCGAATATAGAAGAAAAGCCCCTTTGGCGCATGCCTCTTCGCGTCGGGGCCGGCTCCGGCGCGCCATCGAGCTTATGCGAAGGATTTACGAAAATCTTTACTATATTGGGGCGTAATTTGCTTCCGAGCTCGGCACAGCTCACGCCGATCGCCCTCGCGTCGAGCGCGGAGGCTCGGTGCGTAGAGCTTGCGAATACTCGCGCTGAAGCTACGTAGAGCGGACAAAAAACCGCCAAATTGTAACTTCAGTTTCTAAAAAATGCTCGGGGTCGGTCAGATCAAACCTCGTTCCGGGCGCGTGTGGCGTAGTCGAATGGCTTCGAGAGAAGCGCTTCGACAGTGTGAGTAACGGAAGTCCTTCCGAAAGTGGGGGTGGATGAGAAAGAGTCCCGGTGAACGATACTTGCTCAATTCCTTGCCGCGCCGTGAAATCTCTCGCCGTATTCTGACCACGACTCTCTTCCTCGCCGGCGCCCTCACTGTGGGGGGGCTGGCGGGGCTGGCGATGCGCGCCCCCGAGGGCGCCGTGCAGCCGCCGCGGCCGATCGCCAACGCCGCGCTCGAGATCGACTCTCCGGCCGAGACCACGGCTTCGACGGCCGCGACAGCCTCGACGTCTCACGAGTCTTTCTCCATTCCCTTCGGCGTTCTGGTCGGCGATCTGCGCGCTCATGCCGCGCCCAGAACCGTTGTCGCCTCGCTGGAGACGCCGCAACCCGCGCTCCTCGCCGCGCCCCTCGTCGCGCCCACGCCGCCGGTCCGCAAGGACGCGGGGCTGGAGCCGTCGGCCGCCGGGCCGCAACTCGCCGAGGAGGAGGACGACAGCGCGCCGCTGCCGCCGCCGCGTCCGTCCGAATTCGGCCTGCGCGTCCATGGCCCTCTCGTCTCGGCGCCTCTCGGCCCGGCGGTCCGCGGCGCGCGCAAGTCGGCCTCCGCGCCGGCGCAGGGGGAGGACAGCCGCTCCTTCTTCGAGAAGGTCTTCGGCCCGCTGCAGCCGACCGGCAGGGCGCTGGCCTATGCGGCGCCGGAGACGGGGCTGTTCGACGGCCTGCGCTCCCTGACGCGCAATCCGACTTCGGCCTATGACAATCAGACGGCCGTCTACGACATCAGCGCGCATACGGTCTATCTGCCGGACGGCACGCGTCTCGAGGCGCATTCGGGCCTCGGCGACAAATTCGACGATCCGCGCTTCGTGCATGTGCGCATGCATGGCGCGACGCCGCCGCATACTTATGATCTCACCTTCCGCGAGAGCCTGTTCCATGGCGTGCGCGCGATAAGGCTGACGCCGGTCGGCGGCGAGGGCGCGATCTTCGGCCGCGCCGGCCTGCTGGCGCATACTTATATGCTCGGCCCGCGCGGCGACTCCAACGGCTGCATCTCGTTCAGGAACTACGCCGCCTTCCTGCGCGCCTTCGAGCGCGGCGAGGTCAAGCGCCTCGTCGTCGTCTCCAAGCTGTGAGCGCTTTCCGCGCCACGAAACGCGAGCTTAATTTCCAGAGGAAGCAGCAACCCTCCCCTCATGCTGAGCAGCAAACATTGTTTACAAGGAGGTCGCGAAGCGGCCGTCTCGAAGCGCGAGGGGGAGCTCCAGAAGGGCCGCGCATGAAATTTCCCTCGTGCTTCGAGACGCGGCCTTCGGCCGCTCCTCGGCATGAAGGAAATGTCGTTTCGATCGTTCCTGCGTCCGAAATCCCTCACAATTTCTTCGGCTCGTCGAAGGCGGGGAGATTGCGGCAGCCGAGCGCGCCATATTCCTCGACGCGCTTGCGCGCTCCAGAGGTGCCGCGCCGAGGCGGGTCGAGCGCGATCCAGGAAAAGAGGGTGAAAGCCGCGTCGCAGGGCTTGCCGACCGCGACATAGGCGTTGGCGAGATCGATGAACAGCTTCTCATTGACCTTGGCGCGATCGTGGAACAGCTCGATCGTCGTCTTGAATTCGCCGATCGCCGCGTCATAGCGCTTGGCGGCAAAAAGCGCCCGCGCGCGCAGATAGTGAAAATCCGGAAAAATCGGCTGCTCGGAGATCAGCGCATCGGCGATCTTCAAGGCGCTGTCGGCGTCGCCGATGCGCAAAAACAGCTCGCTCGCGCGGCCCTTCTCAATCGCGCTGTCGGGACAAGCGTCGGCAAAGCCACGATAGGCGCGGGCGGCGACGCGCTCCTCCGCCTCGACAGTCAGCGCCTCGGCCAAAGCGGCGATGGCGCGCTTGTCGCAGGGCTCGCGCAGCAGCTTGGCGAGCGGGGCGGAGATTTTGGGCGAGGCGACGAGGCCGGCCCGCAGCGGCTCCATCTCCAGCCGGTCATAGACGGGGGCATATTCGTCGGCCGGGGTCGGCGCGCCGATGGCGCTCGCCGCCATATAGGCCTCGCGGCGCAGAAAATCGCCGAGCTCGGGCGCGATGACGATAGCGAGCCCGAGCGCGGCCGCGACCGCGACGACGGCGCCGATCCAGATGCGGCTCCTCTCCGGCGAAGGCGGCGGGGCGATACGGTCCCCGCGATCGATCTGCATGATCCGACGTCCCAAAATTCGCGCGTCGAGGATCAAAATTCGCGCGTCGAGGATAATGACGAAAACTAGACGGAAATCGCGGCGAAAGCGCGTCCGGCGTTTCCCGTGGCTCACACCTCCCGCAAAATCTCCTCCAGCGCGGCGTCCAGCGCCTCGGGCTCCGGCTCCTCTATCGTCGCGCTCTGCGTGAAGATCAGCGCGCAGCGCACATTTTTGTGCGGATAGAGCCGCAGCGCCGCGGCGCGATAGACGGCGAGCTGGCGCAATTGCGCGGGCGTCGCCGGATGACGCGGCGCGCCGGTCTTGAAATCGGCGACGATGACGTCTGTTTCCGTCTCGGCGAGTCGGTCGATGCGGCCGCAAATGGCGATCTCGCCGCGCGGGCTGTCGAGCCTCGCCACGATCTCCACCTCCGGCGCCGAGCCCGGCCCGAACAAAGGCGCGAGCGAGGCGTGGCCGATCACCGCGAGCACGGCGGAAACGAGCCGCTCGCGCTCTGCTGCGTCGAGCGGGGCGCCGCGCAGCTCCAGAAAGCGCAGAGCCGCCTCGACGCGCCGCTCCGCCGGCGTGTCCGGCAGGCGTTGCAGCAGCGCATGGGTGAGGCGTCCGACGAGCAGCCTTTCGCGGTCGCTTCGCGTCGGCGCGGCGGAAGTCTCCTCGCCGGCGAAAGGATCGGCTGCCGCCAGCGCGGTGGCCGGCCGCAAGGGCGGGGCCGGCGCGCGCTCCTCCGGCGCCGGCGCGCGCGCATAAAGCGGGACGGTGATCGCCGCGGCTTCGCGCGCCTCGCCCATCGTCGCCGCGCCATGCGCCGCATCGCCGAAACGCAAAATCTCTTTCGTCTCGTCGAGCGGGTCCGGCGCGCTGTCGCAGGCGGGCTCGAGCGCGTTGCGGATCGCGTCGTACCAGCAGCCGGCGCCGCGGCCCGCCGGCCCATGGAAGCCGCCGACATAGAGCCGTTCCTCGGCGCGCGTCAGCGCCACATAGAGCAATCTGCGATGCTCCTCCCGCGCCGCCTCGCGCAGCGCCTCGCGCGCGCTGGCCACGGCGGGCGGATCGGCGGCCATATTGCTGGACCAGACCAGCGTCGCGCCATCCTCCTCGCCGAGCCGGAAGATCTTGGGATCGTGCCGGCCGGAGGGGCCGCCGCAAGTATCCGGCAAAAAGACGATCTTCGCCTCCAGCCCCTTGGAGGCATGCACGGTCATCACGCGCACGGCGTCGCCGGCCGCCTCCATGTCGCGCTTGACGGAGAGCTGCAAGCTCTCGACGCCCGCCAAAAATCCGGCGAGGCCCTGCGCCTGCTCGCGCTCGAAGGAGAGCGCGAGGCGCAAAAATTCGTCGATCGCGTCATTGGCCTCCTGGCCGAGCCGCCCGACCAGCTTCTCGCGTCCGCCGCCGGCGCTGAGAATATAGCTGTAGAAATCGAATGGCGCGCGTGCGCGCGCCTCGCGCGCCCAAGCTTCGACGCGCGTGGCGGCCTCTTTATGCGCCGGCTCCGGCGAGGCGGCGAGCGCATCGATGAGCGCGCCTTCGCGTTTGGGCGCGAGGGCGATGAGATCATCGTCGGTGAAGCCGAGGAGCGGCGATTTCAGCAATGTCGCCAAAGTGAGATCATCCTCGCGCAGCAGCGCGACGCGGCCGAGCGCGACGAGATCCATCACCGCAATGTGGCCGGAGAGATCGAGCCGATCGGCGCCGGCGACGGCAATGGCCTCCGCCTTCAGCGCGCGAATGACGCCCTCGAAAAAAGCGTCGCGCTTGCGCACCAATATCATCACATCGCCGGGCCGCACGGGACGCATCGCGCCTTTGTCCTCGACGCATTCGCCATTTTGCGGCGCGAGCAGCGCCTTCACCTTGCGTGCGATCTTGCGCGCGAGCCGCGCCGGCGGGCCGGCCTCGTTCACATAATCCAGCGGCAGCCGCCAATCCTGCGGCGTCTCCGCGCCCTGGGACGCTTCCGGCTCCCATATTTCGACGAGGCCGGGCACGTCGCTCTTCCAGGCTTCGTGCAATGGCGCGGGCTCGTCGCGGTCTGCCGCGAGGCCGCGCCGATTTTCCTCGACGGAGAAGACGATATCCACCGCGCCGAGCACTTGCGGCGAGGAGCGGAAGGAGCGCGTCAGCCGCACAGTCTCGAAGCCGAGCTCGGCGTCGCGAAAGCGGCGCGCGAAATCGCGGCGCATGGCGTCGAATTTCTCCGGCGCGGCGCCTTGAAAGGAGAAGATCGACTGCTTCTCGTCGCCCACGGCGAAGAAGGTGCGGATGCGCCGCGTGGCGCCGGCGCCGGCGCAGAATTCATCGGCGAGCGCGGCCAATATGTCCCATTGCGCCGCGCTCGTGTCCTGCGCCTCGTCGACGAGAATATGATCGATGCGCGAGTCGAGCTTGTAGAGCACCCAGGACGGGCTGGAGCTTTGAAACAGCCGGCGCGTGCGCTCGATGAGATCGTCGAAATCGAAGAGGCCGCGATTGCTCTTCATCCGCTCATAGGC
The DNA here is from genome assembly GCF_059718135.1 of Methylosinus sp. is20ea. Taxonomy (NCBI): domain Bacteria; kingdom Pseudomonadati; phylum Pseudomonadota; class Alphaproteobacteria; order Hyphomicrobiales; family Methylocystaceae; genus Methylosinus; species Methylosinus sp. is20ea. The sequence goes on from NZ_AP046088.1 coordinate 2,252,511, forward strand.
GGAGAGAATGGCGTCGCCGATCCGCGCCAGCGCCATGGAGCGACCCTGCGCCGCCGCCGCCTTGCGTTTTTCCACCAGCGCGACGAGACGATCGCGCTCTTCCTCGAGCCGCGCCAGCAACGCCGGCTGCTGTTTTTGAAGCGCGGAAGAAATGATCTTCTGCTTGCCGAGTCCGCGCGGCTCGCCGTCTTTCTTGAAGAAGATTGCGAGATACTCTTCCACACAAGCGGTGCGCTGCTCGCTAGCGCCCCCTCTCCCACCCGAAGTCGGCTGTTGCCGACTTCGGTCATCTATGCGCAAACCGGGAACACCCGGTTTGCGATGCGGGGGAGGGCCGGGGAGGGGGCCTATGAGCCCCGCGGCGATCGTCAATTGCGTCGCGAGCTTCCCATCATTCGCCCCGCCGCCGCGCAGCGCCTGCGCGATCCCCGGCCAATCGCGCGGCGCTATTCCGCCCTCGATAATCTCCCGCTCCACCGCCTCGAGCGTCTCGCCCTCGCGCAGCCCCAGCCGCTCGCGCAGCAATTCCGCATAATCGCCCGACGACAGATTGCGATGCGCCGCGCGATGGCCGAGCAATTCCGCGATCAGCTCGTCGAAGCCGCCGCCCGAGCAGAGCCGCGACACCGTCTCCAGCGCCGCGCGCAATTCGCCTTCGTCCAGCACGGCGCGGGCGAGCGTCTGCCGTCGCGCGCGCTCCAAAAGCTCGGCGCGCTCGAGATCGTCGAGCACGCGGAAGGACGCCGCGACATTGGCCTCGAAGGGAAAGAGATGCAGAATCCTTTCGCAAAAAGCATGGATCGTTTGAATCTTCAGCCCGCCGGGCGTCTCCACCGTGCGCGCGAACAGCCGCCGCGCGAAGACCAGCTCCGCGCGCGACGGCTGCGGCGCGCCGGTGGCGAGAATGGCCGCGGTCAGCGCCTCATCGTCGAGCAGCGCCCAGCCGGCGAGAATATCGAAAATGCGCGCCGCCATATTGGCGGCCGCGGCCTTTGTGTAGGTGAGGCAGAGAATGCGCGAGGGCGGCGCGCCGGCGAGCAGCAGACGCACCACGCGCTGCGAGAGAACATGCGTCTTGCCCGAGCCCGCATGGGCCGCGACCCAGGCCGATCGCGCGGGATCGGAGGCGGCGCGTTGCCGCTCCCGCGTGTCCTTGGCGATGGGGCGTCTGTCGCTCATCCAGTTTCCATTTTGGAGCGAATTTCGATCGATCGCAAAGCGCTCTACGGCGATGTCTTCTCTATGTTCTCGGCCACCACCTCGTCGATCATGCTGTCGAGATCGGTCGCCTTGGTCTCCTTGGTGAAGATCAGCGCTGTGATCGTCGAGGCGCCGAGCGCAGCGAGATAGAGGCCGACCGATTCCGCTCCGTAATTTTGCGCGATCCATGTCGCCACGAAGGGCGTCAGCGCCGCGCCGAGTATGGAGGCGAGATTATAGGAGACGCCCGAGCCCGTATAGCGCGTGTTGGTGGGAAAAAGCTCCGGCAATATGGCCGACATAGGCCCGAAGGTGAGGCCCATCAGCGACATGCCGATGCTGAGGAAAACCAGAATGAGCCCGCGATTGGCGCTCTCGCCGGTTCCGATGAGATCCTTGGAGAGGAAGTAGCGGAAGGAGAGGCCGAACAGCACGATGCCGGTCGTCACGATCAGCAGCAGCTTGCGGCGGCCGATCCTGTCGGCGAGATGCCCAGAGACGGGGATGAAGCCGGCGAAGAACAGCACGGATATGAGCTGCAAGACGAGAAAATCGCGATAGCCTATGCCGAGATTGCCGAGCGCGACCTTGCCTATGCCATAGGAGAGAATCCACGTCGTCATCAGATAGAAGAGACCATAGGTCGCGACCATGATGAATGTGCCGAGCAAAAGCTCCTTCGCATTGTTGCGAAACACATGGGCGAGCGGCGATTTCAATTTCTCGCCGCGCTCCAATGCGCGCGCGAAGACCGGCGTCTCATGCAGCTTCAAGCGCACATAGAGGCCGAGCGTGACGAGCAGAATGGAGAGCAGAAAGGGCAGCCGCCAGCCCCAGGCGAGGAAATGCTCGTCGGGCGTCGCGCGCGTGGAGTCGAAGGCGAAGAGAATGGTGAGCGTCAGGAAGAATCCATTGGCGAGAATGAATCCGAACGGCGCGCCGAGCTGCGGCCACATCGCCGCCCAGGCGCGTTTGCCCTTATCGGCGGTCTCGGTGGCGAGCAGGGCCGCGCCCGACCATTCGCCGCCGAGGCCGACGCCCTGGCTGAAGCGGAAAATGGTGAGCAGGACCGGCGCGAACAGGCCGATCTGATGATAGGTCGGCAAGAGGCCGATGGCGAAAGTGGCGAGGCCCATCAGCAGCAGCGAGCCGACGAGAGTCGCTTTTCGCCCGACGCGATCGCCGAAATGGCCGAAGAGGACGGAGCCGATCGGCCGCGCGACAAAGGCGACGCCGAATGTCGCCATGGAGGCGAGCAGCGCCGCGCTGCCTGCGCCGGCGGGGAAGAACAGCAGCGGAAACACCGATACGGCCGCGGTGGCGTAGATGTAGAAGTCGAAGAATTCGATCGTCGTGCCGACGAGGCTCGCGAAGATGATGCGATTGCGGTAGCTTTTATCCGACCCTTCGAGAGCCATTTCAAATTCCTCGCCCATGTCCGAATGCGGCGCGTCGATCCGGCGTTTATGAGGATCGAAGGCCGTTTCGGGAAACCATACAAGAAATGTAGTTTGACCGCTATCGAAGGCGGTCGCCGCCCCCGGCCCCGATCTTTTGCTTAGCGAGACGTGAATCCTCGGCGGCGCCGCGTCGTCCCGAAGCGGGAAGAATGGCACGAGAGGTGGACAAAGCCCGTCCGAATCGGGGGCGCCGAAAATCGGCGGCCGATTCCTTGCCGAAACGTCAAAAAGCGTGGTGAACGCTTCGTGTCTTCGAGGTTCTTTCGTCGCCATGCGCAAGGCGCCGGAAGCCGCGTCGATAGGCTTAGCGGAAAGTGAATCCCACGCCCGTTTCCGCCGTCCCGAAAGTGGAACCGCAGCACGAGACGCGCACAAACCCCGTCCGAATCGGGAGCGCCGAAAATGGGCCGTCGATTCCTTGCCGAAGCGTCAATCGGCGTGGTGAGTGCGTCGTGAACGCCGTGTCTCGGCGCTCGGCTCGGCGCCGCCGGCGGCAAAAATGCGTCGTCGAACAATCGCGCCGGAAACGCCCTCCGATTGCCGACATGCGAGCGAATGACGCAGGGGCGCCGCATATGATCGAGCGCAAAATCGTCAAATCCGCCGGCGACGAGGCGCTCGACCGCGCGGCTCTCGCCATGGTCGAGGCGACCGTCGCGCCGCCGCCGCCGGCGGCCCGCTTCCAGGGCAAAACCACGATCGGTTTCGACATTCGGCGCCGAAGCAAGGCTGCCTCTACGCGCCGCCATCGTCGCGCTGTTCGCTCGTCGTGGCGGCGCGGTCTGCTGCGAGCGCCTCTCAGGGCAGCGTGCGGAAGAAAAGGCCCCTGACCCTGCCGTCGGGCGCGAGGTCGATGCGCCATTCGGTCTCGCTTTTTTCGAATTGCGCGCGATAGACGTCCCAGCCGTCCACGCCGACGCCGACGAAGCGAATGTCCTTCAACTCACCTTTGGCCGTGAGTTCCGACGCGATCGCTTCCGCTCGCTCACGCGCCAATGTGGCGAGCGGCTCCGTCATGCGCGCGGAGTCGATTTCTCCGCGCCGAGTTTCATCGATCGTTCGGCGGATCGCCTCTTCGCTGTCCGGCTGCGGCCGATTATCGTGGATTCTACGCGTGAGCTCCTCCTCTGCGCGCTCGGCCTCGGTTTCGTCGACCCGCCTCGCGACCAATTCGATGCCGTTCTGATGGATCGTCAGCGCATTCGCTGTTTGGTCGCGGTCTACGGAAAAGACGAGCTGAGCCGGGACGACCTTCAGAAAGAACTCGGTCTCGCTCTCTGGAAAAATCTCATAGGCGGCCTGCCCGGTCACCTGACTGAAGAGCCGGTTCTGGACGCGCGTGATCGTGATCCCGCCGCTGAGGGCGTCGAAACGATAGGCGCCGACGTAGCGATCGTAGAGTTCTGGATCTATGGGCGTTATCTTGCGTGGGCGCGCCTGCTCGTAGCGGCGCTGCGCGATCAGGTCGAGCGATGTCTGCGTCATGGTCGTCTCCTTTGCGAGTGTTATGAGTTCGTCGAGCGAGAGCGTGCCGCCCGCGGAGAGTTTCGTTCGAGCGGCGCCGACGAGCGCCAGCTTCTCGTCGATGCGCTGGCGCTGTTCGGTGAGCGCCGACTGCTGCATTCCCAGAGTTCGGTCGAGATCGGCCGCGCGCCCCTCGAGCAGCGCGGCGATGCGCGCGAGGCTGAGGCCGAAGCGCTTCAGAGCGAGCACCTCGTGAAGGCGGGCGATCTCCTTTTCCCCGTACAGCCTCCAGCCCTTCGCCGAACGGGCCGGCGTCAGCAGGCCGCGTTGCTCATAGGTTCTGAGGCCGCGAATCGTGACGCCGATGCGTTCTGCGCATTCCGCCGCGGTCAGCAACATGTCCTTGCGTCTCGACTCTCTCACCAGACGAGCCCTCCTGTTCCTCAGGGTCTAATCTATGACCCAAGGGACGGCGCAAGCGTCATTTTGCGACCTCGGAAGCGGCGGCGCGACGCCCCGTGTCTGGCGTCGCCGCCGCGCACACCGCCGTGCACAAGGAGCGGGATGTCGCGTCGATAGGCTCAGCGAAAAGTGAATGCGGCGCCGTTTCCGCCGTTTCAAAGTGAGAGCGGCGGCACGAGAGGTGGACAAACCCCGTCCGAATCGGGGGCGCCGAAAATGGGCGGTCGATTCCTTGCCGAAGCGTCAATCATCATGGTGAATGCTTCGTAAACGCCGTATCTTCGCGGCGCGTCACCGCCATCACAGGCTTAGCGATTTATGAATCGTCGGCCACTTCCCGCGGTCCCGAAAGTGGAATTGCGGCACGAGACGCGCACAAACCCCGTCCGAATCGGGAGCGCCGAAAATCGGCGGCCGATTCCTTGCCGAAGCATCAAAGAACATGGTGAACGCTTCGTGACTTCGCGGCGAAGCGTCACTCCTCCCCGCCACCGCCGTCGCGGGACCATTCCTTCACCCGCGCGAGATGGTCGTAATCGCTGTAGCGCGAGGCGAATTCCACCCAGGGCCGCGACGGATAGGGCGTGTCGGAATCGCGAAACTGATTCAGCAGCACGAAGAGATTGGCGCGATGCTCGGCGACGACATCGGCGAAACTCTTGTCCTTGAATTTCAGCCATTGCGTCTCGCCGCCGGTCTTGCCGCCGAGCCGCACATAGGCGGCGCCGGAAACGCGCGGCGCGCCGATGGATTCGAAGGCGCCGGCCTCGATCATCGCCGCCTCCAATGTGAGCTGTGGCGAGAAGCCCGCGCCGACTTGTGATGCGGTCGGCGGATTGCCGGTCTTATAGTCGAAGACGAAAGCTTCGCCGCTCGCGTCGACCTCTATGCGATCGGCGACGCAGGAGAGGGTGAAGACGCTGCCGTCGGCGAGCGTCAGCCGCCAAGCGGCGCCTTTCTCCACGAAAATCTCGCGCGCCTGCTCGCGGCGCTCGCGCTCGAAGGCGAGCGCATGATCGAGGCCGGCCTCTATGCGCGGCCAATCGAAGGCGAGGAAGGAAGGATCGTCCAGAAATTCGCCGAGCTCCGCGCGCGCAATATCGACGAGCAGCGCGCGCGCATCGTCCGGCAGTGGGCCTTTGGGATGCGCCTCCTGGAATTTCGCCAGCGCGGCATGAACGGCGACGCCGATCTCGCGCGCGCCCTTGGGCGCTCCGAGCGGCGGCAGAGGCGGCAGCCGCAGAATATATTCGGCGAAGACAGAGTAGGGATCGCGGCGCAGCTTTTCGACGCGCGTGACGCTGAGCCGCGTCGGCCGCAGCTCCACGGGCGGGCGCGGCAGTGGGCGCGAGATGGCGCGAATCTCCTGCGGGCGATCCAGCGCGGCGGCGAGCGCGCATTTTTCATCGCCGCGCGCCTTGCAGGCGTCGAAGGCCTCGCCCGAGAGCGCCGCCAATCGCGCGATGAGGCGCGACACCACGGTCGGCGCGCCATCGCGCTTTTTCGCGCGGCTCACCACCACCTCCGCCGCGCCGAAGGCCATGGCGAAATCATGCGCCGTCTGGCCGATGCGGCGCTCCGGCGGCGAGAGGCCCAATTGCCGGCGCATGGCGCGATTGAGAAAGGCGCCGGATTCGGCCTGCGGCGGCCAGATCGTCTCGTCGAGCCCGGCGAGCAGCGCGAGATCGGCGTCGAGCAGGCGCGCTTCGAGCAGGCCGAGAATTTTGAGACGCGGATGCGCGCGGCGCGGGCTGGGCGCGCTCGCCTCGAAGGTGAGCCGATCGAAGAAGGAGGCGTAGCCGCCGGCGTCGAAGACGAGCGCGCTGTCCGAGGCCTCCAGCGCGTCGAAGAGCTGCAGCAATTGCTCGACGCCCTCGCCGGCGGGCTCCTCGCCGGCGATTCGTTCCAGCGCCAGCGCATGGGCGCGCGCGCGCGCGCCGAGGCGCGCCTCGGGCGTGAGCGTGGCGAGGGGGAGAAGCGCGTCGTCGAGACGGGCGAGCAGATCTTCGATCGCGCGCCAATCCTCTTCGCTAATGCGCTTCAGCGCCGGATGCGCGTGCGTCTCCTCGGCGAGCCGGCGCGCCGGCGCGGTCATTGCGGCGAAGCTGCCGCCGCTCTCGACATTGCGCAGCACGGCGATCTCGACCAGCGGAGCGAGGCGCTCGATCTCCGCGTGCGAGAGGCCGAAGCGCGTTAGCGGATGGGCGAGCAGAGCGGCGGCGTCTATGGCCGAGGCGCCGTCCTCCGCCGTGGCGGCGACGAGCCGGGCCAGCGCGCCGATCGGCGTCGAGCCGAGCGGTCGGCCGGCCGAATCGTCGACCTCCACGCCCCAGCGCGCCAGCTCGGCGCAGACGCGGCGGGCGATGTCGCGGTCGGGCGTGATGAGCGCCGCCGTGCGGCCCGGCGTCTCCAGCGCCTCGCGCATGGAAAGGGCGAGGGCCAGCGCCTCCTCGCGCTCGTCCGTCGCCTCGATGAAGGAGACGCCGGCGAGCGCATCCGCGAAACCTGCCGCCTCGGCGGCGCGGAAATCGCGCCAATAATCGGTGCAATCGGCGGGGCGCAGCGCCTCCGCCAGCAGCCGCCTGCGCGCCTGGAGCACGGGCGGGGCGGAGCCGAGGGGGCGGACCTCCTCGCGCGCGACGCCGAGGGTGGAAAGGAGACGTTTCAGCAAAGTCTGCGGATGGGTGAAGCTCGGCTCGTCGCTTTCACCCTCGCCGTCCTCGCCGACCCGGCGCCAGGCGTCGTCGTCGAGCGTCTCGTCGAGGCCGGGCAGGATCACGGCGCCGCGCTCCATTCGCGCGATCGCCGCCAAAAGGCGCGCCGTCGCCGGATGCGCGCCGGTGGAGCCGAGCGCGATCACCGGGCCGCGCGCGCCGCCGCGCTCGAGATGGGCGATCTGCGCCTCGATCAGCGCCGTCTGCCGCGCGGCGCGGTCGATGAGGCCGCGGGCGCCGAGAATATTCGGCCAATCCTCGAGCGCGATTTTCAGGAAGTTGGCGGTGATCGCGAAGAAGCGGTCGTAGGCCTCCTCCGCGAGGCCGGCGAGCGCGCCGGCGCTCAGTTTCTCGATCGCGAATTCGTCGATCAGCCGCGCCAGCTCGCCCGAGAGCGCATAGGCGCTGGCGGGCGAGGGGGCGATCAGCAGCATTTCGCGCGGGTCGTGCTCGACGGCGCCGGTCGGGTCGATGGAGACGATCGCATGGCGCAGCGCGCGCGCCCATTGCAGCACCAGCTCGGCGAGGATCAGCCGACGGTCGAGTTCCTCGATCGCCGGCGCCAGCGCCAGCTCCAGCGCCGCCTCGCCGGAATCGAGATCGGCGTGGAACAGCGCCGAGGCCTCCTGCTCGTCGAGATCGCCGAGCGGCAATATGCGCGGCAGCAGCGCCGCCGGCGCCTCGATCGCGGTGGAGAATTGCGCCGCCAGCGCCCGCGCGGCGCGCTGCGTCGGCACATAGATCGTGGTGGCGGCCAGAGCCAGCGGCCCGCTCTCGCGCGAGAGGCCGGGGATGATCGCGCCATCCAGCAGCGCTCGCGTGAAGGCGCCCAGAAAGGAGGCGCCGGGGGCGATGGAAAATACGTAGCGAGACGCCATTTTTCTACTCGGCGGGTGGAATAAAGCAGAAGCGGAGCAATTCACATCATAATTCTGTGCATTGCGCGTGATTGCGAATTGAAACCCGCCGGTAACGGAGAATACTCCGAGGCGGCGACCGTGGCGATGGTTTGGCGGCCTGCCGGCTTTTTCGAGAGCGAATGGGTTTCGAGGGAACTCGCCGATGGACCGATCGTCGAGCGATTCGCGCGCCGAGCTCCGAGAGGCTCCCGCGTCGATACGGCCGTCACGCCGGGCGGCGGCCGGCGGGGAGGATTTGCGTCTCGCCGAGGCGCGCCTCGAGGCCATTCTCGAATGTCTCACAGACGCGGTCCTGTCGATCGATGAGAAGGGCGTCGTGGTCGCCGGCAATGCGGCGGCGGGGACGCTGTTCCGCTGCTCCGGCGAGGCGTTGCTCGGCGTCGAGGCCGCGATGCTGCTGCCCGAGAGCCGCCTCGCGGCCGGGGATCGGCGCTCGGACGGACTAGCGCGGCGGCCCGACGGCTCGACCTTCCCGATCGCTTTGACCATGAACGAGACGCGCGGCGGCGGCGGCGTCCGCCTGCGCATCGCCGTCATTCGCGATTTGACCGAAGAGCGCGCCGCCGAGGCGCTGCTCTGCGAATTGCGCTCGGAGCTCGCCTATGCGGGGCGGCTCGCCGCCATGGGCGAGCTGGCCGCGGCGCTGGCCCATGAGATCAACCAGCCCTTCTCGGCCATCGCCACCTATGTCCGCACCGCGCGCTGGCTGCTGCAGCGCAAGCCCAAGCAGAGCGCCGAGATCGAGGATATTCTCGCCAAGGCCGGCGCGCAGGCGATGCGGGCCGGCGATATCGTCCGCCGTTTGCGCGAATTCGTCACCCGCGGCGAATCGGTCAAGACGGTGCAGAGCCTCTCGACGCTCGTCGAGGAGGCGAAATCGCTCGGCGTGGCCGGCGCGCGCCATGTCGGCGCGCAGGTCTACGTCGACGCGCGCGCCGAGAACGACGAGGTTCTCGCCGATCGCGTGCAGATCCAGCAGGTCATCGTCAATCTGATGCGCAACGCCGTCGAGGCGATGGACGGCGCGCCGCGGCGCGAGCTCTCGCTCTCCACCTCCGCCGCCGATGGCTATGCGCGGCTCGACGTCGCCGACACGGGACATGGGCTGAAGGATGGCGGGGGCGCGCTGTTCGAGCCCTTCCGCAGCACCAAGGCGAGCGGAATGGGCATAGGCCTCTCGATCTCGCGCTCGATCGTCGAAGCGCATGGCGGACGCATATGGGCCGAGCCCAATCCGCGCGGCGGCGCGATTTTCAGCTTCACACTTCCTCTCGCGGAAAGGGCCAGCCTATGAGACCAGCGCCGTTCGTGCATCTCGTCGACGACGATCCGGCGATCCGCGACGCCCTGACGCTGATGTTCCGCTCGCGCGGCTTTCGTCCGCGCGCCTATCGCTCCGCGGAGGATTGCCTCGCCGCGGCCGGGCCGGAGACGACGGGCTGCGTCGTCGCCGACATGCGGCTGCCGGATATGACCGGCGTCGAGCTCACGCGGCGTCTGCGCGCCTCGGGGGCGACATCGCCGGTGGTGATCATCACCGCTTCCGCCGGCGCCTCTATCGCGGTCGAGGCGCTCGCCGCCGGCGCCAGCGATCTTCTGGAAAAACCCTTCGACGACGAGGCGCTGCTCGCCTCCGTGTGGCGCGCGCTGGCGGCGCGGCGCGGCGAGCAGGAGATCGACGCCGAGACGCGCGCCATCGTCGCGCGCTTCGGCGCGCTGAGCGAGGACGAGCGGCGCGTGCTGGCGGGCGTCGCCAAAGGCCGCCCGAGCCGCGATATCGCGCAAGGGCTCGGCCTCGAGCTGCGCGCCGTGGAGCTGCACCGCGCCAATATCATGGCCAAGGCCAATATCGGCACGCTGGTCGAGCTGGCGCGGCTCTCTGTCATCGCCGCCAGCGCCAAGGCCGGCGAGGCGGGCAAGGCCGGCGAGGCGGCGCGCGAGCCTAATCCGCCGCTGCGGCGCCGCCGTTCAAATCTTCGGGACGTGGCTGCAGCATGATGTTGTAGCCGGCGTCGACGAGATGAATCTCGCCGGTCACGCCGCCCGACAGCTCCGACAGGAAATAGAGCGCCGAGCCGCCGATCTCGTCCAGAGTGATCATGCGGCGCAAAGGCGCATGCGCCTTCTGAAACGCGCCCATCGCCCGCGCGCCGGTGATGCCCGCGCCCGCCATGGTGCGCACCGGGCCGGGCGAGATGGCGTTCACGCGAATGCCGCGCGCGCCATAATCGGCCGCGAGATAACGCACCGAGGAATCGAGCGCCGCCTTGGCGACGCCCATCACATTATAGTTCGGCATCACATGCGTGCCGCCGCCGAAGGAGACGGTGAGCATGGTTCCGCCATTCTTCATCAGCGCCGCGGCGCGCTTGGCCGCCTCGGTGAAGGAGAAGCAGGAGATGACGAGCGTGCGGATGAAATTCTCGCGCGAAGTGTCGGCGTAGAGGCCCTTCAGCTCGCTCTTATCCGAATAGCCGATCGAATGGACGAGAAAATCGAGCTCGCCCCATTCCTCGGCAAGACGCGCGAAGGCGGCGTCGACGGAAGCGATGTCCTCCACGTCGCAGGGAATCACCAGATCGGAGCCGAGCTCCTCGGCGATCGGCCGCACCCGCTTGCCCAGCGCTTCGCCCTGATAGGTGAAGGCGAGCGAGGCGCCGTGCTGCGCCAGCGTTCTCGCTATGCCATAGGCGATGGAATGATCATTCGCGACTCCCATGACAAGGCCGCGTTTGCCTTGCATGAGGCCCGTTGAAACCGTCATGTCGTGATGGTCCTATCTCGTCAGGCGTCGGGGTGCTTGAACACCAGCGACGCATTGGTGCCGCCGAAACCGAAGGAATTGGAGAGCACGGCGCGCAGAGCGACATTGTCGCGCCGCTGGCGCAGGATCGGCATATCGGCGAATTCCGGATCCAGCTCTTCTATGTTGGCGCTCTCGCAGATGAAGCCGTTCTGCATCATGAGCAGCGAATAGATCGCCTCCTGCACGCCGGTCGCGCCGAGCGAATGGCCGGTGAGCGATTTCGTCGCCGAGATCGGCGGGCATTTGTCGCCGCGGCCGAACACTTCGCGAATCGCCTCGATCTCCTTGAGATCGCCGACCGGCGTCGATGTGGCGTGCGGATTGATATAGTCGATCGGCGCCTTCACGCCGGCGAGCGCCTGGCGCATGCAACGAATGGCGCCCTCGCCAGAGGGCTGCACCATGTCATAGCCGTCCGAGGTGGCGCCATAGCCGGCGAGCTCGGCGTAGATTTTCGCGCCGCGCGCCTTGGCCCGCTCATATTCCTCCAGCACCAGCACGCCGGCGCCGCCGCCGATGACGAAGCCGTCGCGGTTCTTGTCATAGGCGCGCGAGGCGGTCGTCGGGCGGTCGTTATAGGAGGAGGACATGGCGCCCATGGCGTCGAACAGCACGGAGAGCTCCCATTCGAGCTCCTCGCAGCCGCCGGCGAACATCACATCCTGCTTGCCCCATTGAATCTGCTCATAGGCCGCGCCGATGCAATGATTGGAGGTCGCGCAGGCCGAGGAGATCGAATAGTTCACGCCCTTGATCTTGAACCAGGTGGCGAGCGTCGCGGAGGCGGTGGAGGACATCGCCTTGGGCACGGCGAAGGGGCCGACGCGTTTGGGCCCTTTGGTGCGGGCGATATCGGCCGATTCGACGACGACCTTGGTCGACGGGCCGCCCGAGCCCATGATGATGCCGGTGCGCTCATTGGAGATTTCGTCCGGCGCGAGGCCGGAGTCGAGGATCGCCTGGTCCATGGCGACATGATTCCAAGCCGTGCCCATGGCGTGGAAACGCATGGCCCTGCGGTCGACGAGCGTCGAGGGGTCGAGCGTCGGCGCGCCATGCACCTGGCAGCGGAAGCCGAGTTCGGCGTATTTGTCCGCCTTGACGACGCCGGACCTCGCCTCGTGCAGCGAGGAGACCACTTCCTGCGTATTATTGCCGATGGACGACACGATGCCCATGCCGGTCACGACCACTCGTCTCATGTCTAAGCTCCCTCGCGCCGGCGGGCTCTGTCGTCCCGTCTCTGGATTTGGCGGCGTCTCGCGCCCGCCCGATTGGCGTCCCGTCAGGCTGTCAAGAGGCGGCTTCGGGCTTGGCGAGTCCGACCTTCAGGTCTTTTGCTTCATAAATGCGCTGCCCGTCCACTTCCACCCAGCCGTCGGCGATGCCGAGCACCAGCTTGGATTTGAACACGCGTTTGAAATCGACGCCGTAGCGGACGAGCTTATTGTGCGGCCGCACCTGGCCGCTGAACTTCACCTCGCCGACGCCGAGCGCCATGCCGCGGCCCGGCAAATCGAGCCACCCGAGGAAAAACCCCGTGAGCTGCCACAGCGAATCGACGCCCAGGCACCCCGGCATCACCGGATTGCCCTTGAAATGGCAATCGAAGAACCAGAGGCTCGGGTTGATGTCGAGCTCGGCGCGCACATAGCCTTTGCCGTGCTCGCCGCCGTCCTCGAAAATCTCGGTGATTCGGTCGAACATGAGCATGGGCGGCAACGGAAGCTGGGCGTTGCCCGGGCCGAACAGCTCCTCCCGCGCGCAGGCGAGCAGATCCTCATATCCGAAAGACGAGCGCCGTTCGCTCATGATGTTCCTTTTTGCGTCTCTGACGTGACGATTTCCGGTCGCGCCGCCGGCCGGAAGCCGCATTCGTTAACATAGGCGCCGGCCGGGTCAAAGGGGGCGAGCCGTCCGCGCGCGGCCGCGTTAGGAAAAAGTTGTCTCCTCCCGCGCGCTTCCCTATTGTAACCAAAGGGTGACACGAAGCGGGGCGGGAACATAGAGCAAATGACGGGCGAGCGAGTGACGGTCGAAACCAATGATCGCGCGCCGGGCGACGCCATTCGGCGGCTGCGCGGCCGGCTGATGGCCGCCGGAATGCGGCCGACGCGCCAGCGCGTCGCGCTCGGCGGGCTGCTGTTCGGCAAGGGCGACCGCCATGTGACGGCCGAAAAGCTGTTCGAGGAGGCGCTGGCCGCCGATCTGCCGGTGTCGCTCGCCACCGTCTACAACACTTTGCATCAATTCACCGACGTCGGCCTGCTGCGTGAGATCGCGGTGGATGGCGCGCGCGTCTATTTCGACACCAATGTCTCGGAACATCATCATTTTCTGCTCGACGGCGAGGGGCTCGTCGATATTCCGGGCGCGCATGTCGACATCGCCGATCTGCCGCCGCCGCCGCCCGGCATGAGGATCGCCCGCGTCGATGTGGTGGTGCGCCTGTGCAAGGACGAGGGCTGAGCGGGAACGACGCGAACGCATGCCCTCTGGTCGTCTGCGTCGATGAAAGATGTTCGCGCGCCCCCTCCCCAACCCTCCCCCCGCTTCGCGGGAGAGGGAGCAGATTCGGCGCTTTATCGAAGCTTCGCGAAACGTCGCTGCCCCTCTCCCGCGAAGCGGGCTATCGAATGCACACATCCCCCCGCGCCGTCATGGCCGGGCTTGTCCCGGCCATCCACGCCAACACGCGGAGGCGTCTTAAGAAGTTTGGCGTGACGCCGAAGCTCCGGCGGAGCCCGACATGGGATGAAATCCGTCGATGGCAGGCGCCTTCCTTTGGTTTCTCAGCTGCTTGGCGTGGATGGCCGGGACAAGCCCGGCCAGGACGGCCGCAGCGTCTCGCGATGTGTGAATCCGATAGCGGGAAGCGGGAGAGGGTGAGGGAGGGGGCCTTCGCGTCGAATGACGTCGAGCGCCGCCTTTCACTCGATCTTCTCCCCCGGATAGACGCCCCACAGGCCTTCCTGTTTCACATAGGCGTCGAAGCCCTCGCCCGAGACGCGGCACCAGGAGCCATCGCAGCGGCGCAGGCTGGCGACCACGCCGGGCGACAGTTTCGCCACCGGCGTCACTCTGTCGCTGGCGTAGGCGAGAATCGGCTCCTTCTTCCACGGCGCGACGAGGGCGGTCCGGCGGCCGGACAGCAGCGAATGCAGCACCCAGCCCTCGGTTCCCTCCGAATCGCGGATTTTCCGCCAGGTCTCGAATTCGGCCGTGATTTCCACCGGAAGGCCGGCCCGTTCGAACACCCAGAGCGTCGGATGCTCCTTGCTCGGCCCCTCGTGCAGATTGACGCGGTCCGATTTGAGGCTGACATAACGCGGCAGTGGCAGTCCCGAGGCCGAGCCGACCTGCTGCTGCGCGCCGGCGCCCGTCGGCGCGGCGCACATGGGCGCGGCGGCGAGAAGAACGGCGACGGCGAAACGGATTGCGGCGGCCGCGCGTCTTCGGCTCGGAAAGGGCGATTCGTCCATTTCTACTCTTCTCCCGAAAGACGCCTCTCGCAGTTGCGAACGACGCCTCGTCTTGTCTTTGTCCCGCCATCTGTTAGGAAGTTCGATGGGAAAGGGGCGCGGGCGGCGAAACGCTCTTTTCATCCATCGTCGTTAAGACCTGGTTGAAGAGACCGAAGCGCCCCCGAGGCTCGATCGGCGGAACGGCTCGCCCTCGGGCGGCCGGAGAGCTTATTCGACCGAGGCGGGAGGACGAAGGGGAAGATGGCGAAAAAGAAGCCGCTCGTCGTGGTGACACGTCGGCTCCCCGAGGTGATCGAAACCCGCATGTGCGAGCTTTTCGACACGCGCCTCAATGTGAGCGACCGCCCGGCGACGCATGAGGAGCTCGTCGAGGCCGTCCGCACCGCGGATGTTCTGGTGCCGACGATCACCGACCGCATCGATTCCGGCCTCATCGGCCAGGCCGGCGACCAGTTGAAGCTCATCGCCAATTTCGGCAATGGCGTCGACCACATAGACGTCGCCTCGGCGCTGCGCCGCTCGATCACCGTCACCAATACGCCCGGCGTCCTCACCGAGGACACGGCTGATCTCACAATGGGCCTGATCCTGGCCGTGGCGCGCCGCCTCGTCGAGGGCGCGCGCACCATTCCGGACGGCGCCTGGGGCGGCTGGTCGCCCACCTGGATGCTCGGCCATCGCATCACCGGCAAGCGCCTCGGCATCGTCGGCATGGGCCGCATCGGCCAGGCGCTCGCGCGCCGCGCCAGCGCCTTCGGCCTCTCGATCCATTATCACAATCGCCGCCGCCTGCCGGCCGAGATCGAGGATCAGCTCGAGGCGACCTATTGGGAATCGCTCGACCAGATGCTGGCCCGCATCGACATTCTGTCGATTCACTGCCCGCATACGCCGGCGACCTATCATCTGCTCTCGGCCCGCAGGCTGAAGCAGATGCGCCCGCATGCGATCATCGTGAACACGGCGCGCGGCGAGATCGTGGACGAGAATGCGCTGATTCGCATGCTGGAGGCGGATGAGATTTCCGGCGCCGGCCTCGACGTCTTCGAGCATGAGCCGGCCGTCTCGCCCAAGCTGATCAAGCTCGCCAAGTCCGGCAAGGTCACGCTGCTGCCGCATATGGGCTCGGCGACCAATGAGGGACGCGTCGACATGGGCGAGAAAGTCATCATCAACATCAAGACTTTCATGGACGGGCACCGCCCGCCCGATCGCGTTCTGCCCAGCATGTTGTAGCGGCGCGCTCGCGCTTTTCGCCGGCGCGCGTCGGAAAGCTCCGGCGCATTTCCGTTCGGAAAAAAACCACAACGCACGCGCAATTCTCCGAAAAGCGATTCGCATGAGGATCGTTCGCGAAAAGGATCGAAGGATGAGACGAATTCTGACCGCGCTCCGAATTTTGACGGCGCTACTGGTCGGCCTCGCCGCCTGCGGCCCCGTGCTGGCCAAGGGGAAGCCGGCGCAAAAGGAGAAGGATCAGCAAGAGGCGACCGCGCAGGAGCCGCCGCCGAACTATAAGCCGTTCCCGCATAATTATATTTTCAATCTCAAGGACATAAACGGCAAGGCCCCGCCGGCCGACATTTGGATCCGCATCGATTCGACGATGCGCGGCGCGGGCTTCTCGGGCTGCAAATCCTGGTCGGGCGTCTTCGTCGTCGGCGGCAATCGGCTCGGCCCCAAGGCCATGCCCGCCGTCGCCGACGCCAAATGCGATCCCGCGCTGCAGGCGATCGAACACGAGTTTTGGCAGGTGATGCTCTCCGGCCCCTTCTGGGACACGCAGGGCTCGGATCTGATCCTCAAGGGCGCCAAGGGCGGCGTGCTGCGCTTCACGCGCTCGCTCTGAGAGAGGCTGCCCTCAGCTCACCTTCTCTTCTTCCTGGGCCTGGGCGGAGAGGCGCTTGACGCGCTGCCAGAAGGCCCAGGCGCCGAAGATGACGAAGGGCATGGCCGCCGCCGCCGCCTCCTCGCCGGTGAGGCCGAAGGGCAGGGCGCCGGCGTCCTTCACGCCCTTGAAGAAATAGAGCGAGAGACCTGCGACATAATAGCTGAGCGCGGCGATGGAGAGCCCGCCGACCAGCTTTTGCAGGCGCATCTGTAGCCGCGCGCGGCGATTCATATCGTCGAGCAGATCGCGATTTTGCTGCTCCATCTCGAAAGTGATGCCGGTGCGCATCAGATCGGTGGCGCGCTCCACCTGGCGGGCGAGGCGCGCCTGCCGCGTCTCGAAGGCGTTGCAGGTCTCGATCGCCGGATCGAGCCGCGCGCTGAAGAAGGCCGAGATCGTCGTATATTGGCTCTCCTTCGCCTCCTGGATCAGCGTCAGCCGGTTTTTGACGATGGCGTGATAGGCCCGGCTCGCGCCGAAGCGGAAAGCGGTGCGCGTCGACAACGCCTCGCTCTGCGCCAATAGGTCGCCGAGGCCTTTCAGCAAGTCGCGACTGGTGCGCATGTCCTGGGTTTGGCTCAGCGCCTGGGTGATGTCGGAGATTTCGCGCTCCATGGCGCGTAGCGCCGGGCCGGAGCGCCGCGCCTCCGGCAGGCCGAGCAGCGCCATTGTGCGATAGGTCTCGATCTCCAGCACGCGCTGAATGAGCCGGCCGACCTCGAGCGCGCCGACGGCGTTGGTCTTGACCAGCAGCCGGGTGAAGCCGAACGGATCGGGCGCGAAATCGGTCATCACATGCGCCGCGCCCTTGGCCGCGCGGATGACGCAGAGGCTCTGCGAATTGAACAGAGAGACGAAGGGCTCGTGCGAATGGCCGCTCTCGATCGCGCAGAGATGGGCCGCGACGATCAGCCGGCCCGGAGGACGAAAGGCGATCTCGCCGCTCCCGAGCGGATCGGGATGAGTGAAGGGCTCGTCCGCCGCCCTCTGCGTCGACCATGTGTAGGTGGTGAATTCCGTATGCTGCTCCCAGCGCAGCCGCCAATCGCCGATGGAGAGGCGCTGGAATTTGGCGTCGCCGGGCTGCGGGACCAGCATATGCGAGCGGCACAGCTCGGCGAGAGCGGCGCGATCGGCGCGCGCCTCCTCCTCATTGGTGGCGAAGGCGAAATGATAGACGCGCTGCGGCAGCGCGATCGGCAGGAAAGGCCGGGCGTGCAGCTCGGCGAGAACGGCGGCGCGCGCCTCGTGTTCGGCGAAGCGTCCGACGATCGGCGCGGCGCTCTCCAGGTCAGATGCCATTTCTCTCGTCTCGTTTTGCGTTCCCGCGCGGGGCGCGGGCTTTGGTTCCGCCGAATCGTCCTGAGAATAGCGACGCAGGCCGTTCCTGGAATGCGACAAAACGAACGAAAAGGCGAGGCGTCGCCGCCTCGCCGTCAGCGCCGCCGCTCAGCGCCCGTGGTGGAATCCGCCGCCGTGGAATCCGCCGCCATGGAATCCGCCGCCGAAGCCGCCGCCGTGATGGAAGCCGCCGCCAAAGCCGCCGACGCGGTGGAAGCCTCCACCGTGCGGGAAGCCGCCGCCCCAGCCGCCGAAGCGCGGGCGATAGCCCCAGCCGCCGCCATAGACGACCGGGCCGCCGCCCCATCCATAGCCGTAGGATGGATAGCCGTAGCCATATCCATATCCGTAATCATAAGGATAGGAGTAATAGGGCGAATAGGCTCCGGCGGCGATGATCCCGGCCGCCGCCGAGGTGATGACCGCGGCCGCAGGATCATAGCCATAGCGGTAGTAGCGCAGCGCATGATGTCGGCGAAGCGGCCGCCGATGATGCGTGTAGCGCACGTAATGCCGATGCGGGTAGCGGCTGTAATGCGCCTGCTCGACCGAGGTCGGCGGCGAGACGACCGACTTGCTCGCGACGCTGGTGACGCCGGCGAGCGCGTCTCCGCTGGACAAAGCGAGGACGAAGGTCACGCCGATCGCGGCGAAAAGGCCGGATTTGAACGAATTACGCATTTTCTCCTCCTTACGACGACACGCAAAAGAGACTTTCATTCCAAGGGAGGCCGAGGGGCGACGAGCGCATGCCCGCTCAGGCCTCGAATTTCAACTCCTGCGCCAATTGGGTCAGGCGGGTGGCGACGCGGGCGCGCACGCGCGTCGCGGTGGTGGGAAACTCTTCCAATATGCGCAGGAAAAGCGCGCGGGTGATTTTGAGGATCGTCGCCGGCTCGCGGGCTATGGCCGTGACCGGGCGCGTCGTCTCGGTGACGAGCGCGGTCTCGCCGATCAGCGCGAATGGCCGCAGCACTTTGTCGGCGGGGCGTCCGTCGTCGTGCTTCTCCAGGGCGATCGAGCCATTGGTCAGAATATAGCCGCCGTCGGAGGCCTCGCCGCGGCGAAACAGCGCGTCGCCGGCGCGCAGCAATTTCGTCTCGGCGCTGAAGGCGAGGAGGCGCAGCGCCTCGATCTCGAAATCCTCGAACAGAGGAATGCTCCGGAGATTGGCGATGTCGTCGTCGAGAGCCATGTCTCGGATGCTTTCTCTTCCGGGCGATCTTCCCGGCGGGCGGTCAGCGCGCGGGGGAGAAGACCAAGCGATAGCCGTTCTTTTCGGTGAGAAGAAGGCGGGCGTCGGCCGGGTCGGTTTCGAGCTTGCGCCGCAGCCGGCTGACATGGGTCTCCAGCGTGCGCGTCGTCACCGTGGGATGATAGCCCCAAACGTCGCGCAGCAACATGTCTTTCGTGACCGAGGCGCCGCGCGCCGCCGCGAGCCGCGTCAGTATTTCGGCTTCCTTCTCGGTGAGCGACAGGCGCCTTTGCGCGGCGTCGATGAGCTCGAAGGCGCCGGGCCGGTAGCGATAGGCGCCGATGACGACGATCGGGCGCTCCGGCGCCTCGGCGGGCGCGGGCGCGCGCAGGCGGGAGAGAAGGCGGGCGAAACGAAACGGCCGCGCGATATATTCGGGCGCGTCCGCAGTCGCAGGGGCGTTCGCCGCGCCGATGACGAGGATCGGCCCGCAGAAGCGCTCTGCGGCGGTTCGCGCAAAGGCCTCGCCGATCTCGGCGTCGACGAGCAGAATGTCGCAGCCGCCGGCGGCGAGCAGGCGCGTCGCTTCCTCGGGAGAGGCGGCGGGGCGAACCGCGAATTCGGAATAGCGCGCGAGCTGCTCCGCGAGAGACGCGCGCAATCCCGCCACGGCGAGGAGGAGTATGGTGCGGGGATGCGGCGTCGGCGCTTCGATCATGGCGCTACCGGGGGCTGGCTCTGGCGAACATGATCGGCCAAGGGCGGGCTCCGTTCAAGACGAGGCGGGGCGGGGACAGGACGGAGAGACGGATGAGGCAGGTTTTTTCCCGCCGCGGCGGCGGGATCGCGGCGCTGAAGGTCGCGCGGCGGATCGGTGGGCGCCCGCATGAGGGCCGGCTGATCGCGGGCGATCTGGTTCTGCCCTGCGCGCTCGGCCGCTCCGGGGTGACGCGCCGCAAGCGCGAGGGCGACGGCGCGACGCCGGCCGGCAGTCACGAACTGCTCTATGTCTATCTGCGGCGCGGCCGGGCCGCGAAGCCGCGCGGGACGCCGGCGCGTTTCGTCGCCCCGCAGGATCTGTGGTGCGACGATGCGCGGTCCTTCCTCTACAATCGGCCGCTGCGCGGGCCGACGCCGCTCGGCCATGAGCGGCTCTGGCGCCAGGATCGGTTCTATGATGTCGTGGGCGTGCTCGACTACAACATCCGCCCGCGCGTGCTGGGGCGCGGCAGCGCCATCTTCTTCCATATAGCGACGGAGTCGCTGGGCCCGACGGCGGGCTGCGTGGCGCTGCGGGCGCGCGATATGGCGCGGCTGCTGCCGCGTCTGGCGAAAGGCGTGCGGATCGTGGTGGGTTAGGGCTTCGAATAGTCGCGCTCGCCCATGATGGCCGAGCCGATGCGCACATGCGTGGCGCCGAGCTGAATGGCGAGCTCGTAATCCGAGCTCATGCCCATGGACAGCTCTTTCAGCCCGTTGCGGGCGGCGATCTCCGCGAGCAGGGCGAAATGCGGCGAGGCCTGCTCGCCGACCGGCGGCACGCACATCAGGCCGGCGATCTCGAGCCCGTGCTTCTCGCGGCACTCGGCGATGAAGGCGTCGGCCTCCTGCGGCAATACGCCGGCCTTTTGCGGCTCGGCGCCGGTGTTGACCTGCACGAGCAGGCGTGGGCGCTTGTCCTGGCGGCGCATCTCCTCGGCGAGGGCCTCGGCGATTTTGGGGCGGTCGACGCTCTCTATGACGTCGAAGGTCTCGACCGCCTCGCGCGTCTTATTGGATTGCAGCGGGCCGATGAGATGCAGCTCGACGCCGGAGAAGCGCTGGCGCAGCTCGCCCCATTTGGCGCGCGCCTCCTGCACTTTATTCTCGCCGAAGACGCGATGGCCAGCCTCGAGCAGCGGAACCGCGGCCTCGGCCGGAAAGGTCTTGGTGACGCAGACGAGGGTGATCTCGGCCGGGTCGCGGCCGCAATCGCGGGCCCGTGAGGAGATGGCGTCCTTGGCGGCGGTCAGCCGATCGACGACGGTCATGGAAGATGCGGCCTCAGCGGACGAATTTGACCATAATGTACGTCGCGCCGATCAGCACGACGAGGTATCCGAACATCCAGCGCAGCGTTTCGTTCTTCGCTTGAACGATCGCGAATCTCACGCGCGCTTCTGATTCGAAAATTGCTTTTCTCAGCTCCAGCAGACACGCGGACTCCGGCATCTCGCGCTCGGCGATTGCCCCTCCGCAGAGATCAGGCTGATGCTGGAGGCCCTGCTCGGGCGAAAACCCTTCCCGGGTCGGAGGGTTGAAGAGCACTTGCGCCGACATGGCCCGGATATAGCACGCGCCCCGCTTCCCGGCGAGAGGCGCCTTTGACAAGCCCCGCCCCGCCCGGCATTACAGGCGAAACTCCACAATTCGATCAGGACCGCTCGGGACCCATGAGACCAGAACGCTACGACTTCGCCGCGGCCGAGCCCAAATGGCGAAAAATTTGGGACGAGCGGCAGGTTTTCACCTCCGGCGACGCGAAGAAGCCGAAATATTACGTGCTCGAAATGTTCCCCTATCCGTCGGGGCGCATCCATGTCGGCCATGTGCGCAATTATTCCATGGGCGACGTCATCGCCCGCTATAAGCGCGCCAAGGGCTTCGACGTGCTGCATCCCATGGGCTGGGACGCTTTCGGCCTGCCGGCGGAGAACGCCGCTCAGCAGAGCGGCTCGCACCCCGCGACCTGGACCTACGCCAATATCGCCAGCATGCGGACGCAGCTCAAATCCATGGGCCTGTCGCTCGACTGGTCGCGCGAGATCGCCACTTGCGATCCCGCCTATTACAAGCATCAGCAGAAGCTGTTCCTGGATTTCCTCGCCGGCGGCCTCGTCGACCGCAAGCAGTCCAAGGTGAATTGGGACCCGGTGGACCATACCGTGCTCGCCAATGAGCAGGTGGTGGACGGCCGCGGCTGGCGCTCCGGCGCGCTGGTGGAGCAGCGCGAGCTGACGCAATGGTTCCTGCGCATCGGCAAATACGCCGATGATCTTCTCACCTCGCTCGACACGCTCGACCGCTGGCCGGAGAAGGTGCGGCTGATGCAGCGCAATTGGATCGGCCGCTCCGAGGGCCTCCTGGCGCGCTTCGCCATCGCCGATGACCCGACGGGCGAGATCGAGGTCTTCACCACACGGCCGGACACGTTGTTCGGCGCGAAATTCGTCGCGCTGGCGCCCGATCATCCAGTCGCCCGCGCCGCGGCTTCGAGCGACCCGGCGCTCGCCGCCTTCGCCGAGGAATGCCGCCATATCGGCACGTCGGTCGCGGCGATCGAGACCGCCGAGAAGAAGGGCTATGACACGGGCCTGCGCGTCGCGCATCCCTTCGATCCCTCCTGGACGCTGCCCGTCTATGTCGCCAATTTCATCCTGATGGATTACGGCACGGGCGCGATTTTCGGCTGCCCGGCGCATGACCAGCGCGACCTCGATTTCGCGCTACGCTATGGCCTCGGCGCGACTCCTGTCGTCTGCCCGGAGGGCGTCGATCCCGCGACTCTCATCGTCAGTGAGACCGCTTTCGACGGCGAGGGACGGCTCGTCAATTCACGCTTCCTCGACGGGCTCACCGTCGCCGAGGCGAAGGAGGAGGTCGCCAAGCGTCTCGAGGCCGCGCAGCTGCACGGCCGTCCGCAGGGCGAGCGCAAGATCAATTACAAGCTGCGCGATTGGGGCATTTCGCGGCAGCGCTATTGGGGCTGTCCGATCCCCATCATCCATTGCCCGGATTGCGGCGTCGTGCCCGTGCCGGACGCCGATCTTCCCGTGAAGCTGCCGGAAGACGTGACCTTCGACAGGCCGGGCAATCCGCTGGACCATCATCCGACATGGAACAATGTCGCCTGTCCGAAATGCGGGGCCGCGGCGCGGCGCGAAACCGACACGATGGACACTTTCGTCGATTCGTCCTGGTATTACGCGCGCTTCACCGATCCGCACAATGAGTCGGCGCCCGCCGCGCCGGAGCAGCTCGCGCGCTGGCTGCCGGTGGATCAATATATAGGCGGGATCGAGCACGCGATTCTGCATCTGCTCTATTCGCGCTTCTTCTCGCGCGCCATTCGCGACAGCGGCCATGGCGGCGTCGCCGAGCCCTTCGCCGGCCTCTTCACCCAGGGCATGGTGGTGCATGAGACCTATCGCGCCGCCTCCGGCAAATGGGTCGCGCCCAGCGAGCTGCGTTTCGAGACCAGCGACAAGGGCCGCCGCGCTTTCCTCATCGATGGCGGCGAAGAGGTCGCGATCGGCGCGATCGAGAAAATGTCCAAGTCGAAGCGCAATACGGTCGATCCGGACGACATTATCGCCAGCTATGGCGCCGATACGGCGCGGCTCTTCGTGCTCTCCGATTCGCCGCCCGATCGCGATGTGGTGTGGACGGAGGAGGGCGTGCAGGGCGCCTGGCGCTTCGTGCAGCGCGTCTATCGTCTCGCGGGCGAGCTCGCCAATGCCGCGGCGCCCGTCGGCGCCAGCGCGCCGGCCGAATTCGGCGCGGCGGCGCTCGATGTGCGCAAGGCGACGCATCGCACCATCGCCGCCGTCGGCGACAATATCGAGCGCCTGCGCTTCAACACGGCGATCGCCCGCATTCGCGAATACGCCAATGAGCTGACCGCGGCGCTCGACAAGGTGGAGACGGTTCCGGTCTCCGCCGATCTCGCCTTCGCCTTCCGCGAGGCGGCGGATGTGTTCGCGCAGCTGATCGCGCCGATGACGCCGCATGTGGCGGAAGAGTGCTGGAGCGATCTCGGCCATTCCGAGATCGTTTCCCTGGCGCCCTGGCCGGAGGCCGATCCTACTCTCGTCGCGCAGGACATGATAAGCTTGCCGGTGCAGGTGAACGGCAAGAAGCGCGCGGAGATTCTCGTGGCCCATGACGCCGATGAGGCGACGATCCGCGAGGAGGCGCTGACGCAGGAGGCCGTGTTGCGCGCTATGGAAGGCAAGCCGTTGAAGAAATTCATTCTCGTTCCCAAGAGGATCGTCAATGTGGTCGTTTGAACGGCGCGCCAGGACTGCGAGCCTTCAGGCTCGCAGCGCAAAGAGCGAGCCTGAAGGCCGGCGGTCCAAGCCGATGGCCGCCGCCCTCGCCGCGCTGGCGCTCTCGGCCTGCACGGTGCAGCCGCTCTATGGCCCCATCGGAACCGACGCGCCGCTTGCGGCGGAGCTGCAGGCGGTCGCGGTCGATCCGATCCCGGACCGCATCGGCCATTACGTCCGCAACGAGCTGATCTTCGCCTTGAACGGCACGGGCTCGGACGTGCCGCCGCGCTATCGGCTGATGGTCGCGCTGAAGGAGCGCGTGCAGACGCCGATCCTCGACACGGTCACCGGCCGCGCGACATCGGCGACGGTGGTCGTCGACGCCGAATATAAATTGATCAATATCGCCGATGAGCATGTCATCACCTCCGGCGTCGCCTTCGGCGTCGCGAGCTATGACCGTTTCAGCAATCGTCTCGCCAATGTGCGCGCCGCGCGCGACGGCGAGATTCGCGATGCGAAAGTCATTTCGGACATGATCCGCACGCGTGTGGCGACAGCGTTGTCGAAGTGAGGAGCGAATAGCGAATAGCGAGTAGAACTATTCGCTATTCGCTACTCGCTGGCTCCCGAGCGCTCATGACCGCCATCAAGAACCGCGACGCCGAGCGCTTCGTGAAAGCGCCGCCGGCGTCGGTCTTTCTGTTCCTGCTCCACGGCGCCGACGCCGGCCTCGTGCGCGAACGTGCGCTCGCCATTGTCGCGCAGCGCGTCGACGATCGGCATGATCCGTTCCAATGTGTCGAAATGAGCGGCGACGCCGTCGCCGCCGATCCGCTGTCGCTGCTGGACGAAGCCAATACGATTCCGCTGTTCGGCGGCCGCCGGGCGATCATCGTCGAGACGGGCGGCAAATCCATTCTTTCGCCGCTCGAGCAATTGCTCGCCGCGCCGCCAGTGGATTGCGCCATCGTGCTCACCGCCGGCGCGCTGAAGCGCGACGCGCCTTTGCGCAAGCTGATCGAGCCGTCGAAGCTCGCCGCCGCCGTCGAGTGCAATCCCGACGACGAGCAGGACCTGCATGCGCTGATCGATCACAGCCTGCGCGAGGCGGGCTTTTCCGTCACGCCGGAGGCGCGGCTGCTGCTGCAGGCCGCGCTCGGCGAAGATCGCCGCATGAGCCGTTCCGAGCTCGCCAAGCTGATTCTCTACAAGCATGGCGCGACGACGATCGACGCGGGCGATGTCGAGGACATTGTCGCGCACGCCTCCAATATCGCCGCTGACCGGCTGGTGCTCGACGCTTTCTCGGGCGAGGCGGGGGCCGCGGGCGAAGCCTTCGACAGAGCGGTCGCCGGTGGCGGCGACGCCGGGCAATTATTGGGCGGCGCGCTGCGCTATGCGATGGCGCTGCATCGCGCGCGGCTCACCGTGGATCGCGAGGGGCGGCCGGATTTCGGGATCACGATTTTGATGCGCAGCGGCTTCGGCTTCTCGCAGCGGCCGCAGCTCGAGCAGCATTTGCGCATCTGGTCCGCGGCGAAAGTAGCGGCTCTGCTGCCGGCCTTGCGCGACGCCAATCAGCGCGCCCGCGCCAATGCGTCACTCGCCGAGATGGAGGCGGGACGGGCGTTGCTGCGTATCGCGAGTCAGGCCGGGCGGCGCTGAGCGCCCCCTCGACCCTTCCCGCTATCGGATTCACCCATCCCGAGACGCTGCGGCCGTCATGGCCGGGACAAGCCCGGCCATGACGTCGCGGGGGCGAGGAGGATGTGTGCATTATTCGATAGCGCAAAGCGGGGGAGGTGAGAGGGGGCAATCCTTCGATCAATGCGCCAGCGATTTGACGATCTGCTCCACGGTCTTCTTGGCGTCGCCGAACAGCATCATCGTATTGGGCCGGAAGAACAGCTCATTCTCGACGCCCGCATAGCCGGAGCCCATGCCGCGCTTGAGGAACAAAACCGTCTTAGCCTTCTCGACATCGAGGATCGGCATGCCATAGATCGGCGATTGCGGATCGGTCTTGGCGGCGGGATTGGTCACGTCATTGGCGCCGATGACGAAGGCGACATCCGCTTGGCCGAATTCGGAATTTATGTCCTCGAGCTCGAAGACCTCGTCGTAAGGCACATTGGCCTCGGCCAGCAGAACATTCATATGGCCGGGCATGCGGCCGGCGACCGGATGAATGGCGTATTTCACCTCGACGCCCTCCTTTTTCAGGAGGTCCGCCATCTCGCGCAGCGCGTGCTGCGCCTGCGCCACCGCCATGCCATAGCCCGGCACGATGATGATCTTGCCGGCGTTCTGCATGATGTAAGCGGCGTCCTCCGCCGAGCCCTGCTTGACCGGGCGTTTCTCCACCGCGCCCGCAGCCGCCACCGTCTCGCCGCCGAAGCCGCCGAGAATGACGGAGACGAAGGAGCGGTTCATCCCCTTGCACATGATGTAGGAGAGGATGGCGCCCGAGGAGCCGACCAGCGCGCCGGTGATGATGAGCGCGAGATTGCCGAGCGTGAAGCCGATGCCCGCCGCCGCCCAGCCCGAATAGGAATTGAGCATGGACACGACGACCGGCATGTCGGCGCCGCCGATGGGGATGATGAGCGTCACGCCGAGCGCGAGCGAGACGAGAATGATGAGAAACAGCCAGAAGCCGCTCTCCGTCGTCGCGAACAGCACGATGAAGCCGATGAGCGCGACGCCGAGCAGAATGTTGATCGTGTGACGCTCGGGCAGCAGGATCGGCTTGCCGCTCATGCGCTCGTCGAGCTTCAGAAAGGCGATGACCGATCCGGTGAAGGTGATCGCGCCGATCGCCGCGCCGAGCGACATTTCGAAAAGGCTGCCGCCTTCTATATGGCCGGGCGCGCCTATGCCGAAAGCTTGCGGCGCGAAAAAGGCGCTGCCCGCGACGAGCACGGCGGCGAGGCCGACGAGAGAATGGAAGAAGGCCACGAGCTGCGGCATCTTCGTCATTTCGACATGCTTCGCCACATAGGCGCCGACGCCGCCGCCCGCTCCGGCGCCGATCAATATCAGGATCAGCGCGCCGAGGGTCGGCAGGCGCAGCAGCAGAGTCGTGCCGACGGCGACGCCCATGCCGATCATGCCGTAGAGATTGCCTTGCCGCGAGGTCGCGGGCGAGGAGAGGCCGCGCAGCGCCAGAATGAACAATATGCCGGCGGCGAGATAGAGAAGGACCGCGAGATTGCCGCTCATGGCTCAGCCCTTCTTCTTATACATGGACAGCATTCGCTCGGTGACGAGGAAGCCGCCGAATATGTTGACGCTGACGAGGGCGAGCGCGATGAAGCCGAGCCAGCGCGCGACCGAGGAGCCGCCCGATGTGTCGGCGGAAGAGTCGACGCCGACAGAGAGCAGCGCGCCGACGACGATGACGGAAGAGATGGCGTTGGTGACCGACATCAGCGGCGTATGCAGCGCCGGCGTCACCGACCAGACGACGTAATAGCCGACGAATACCGCCAGCGCGAAAATCGCGAGGCGGAAGACGACGGGATCGACGCCGCCGGCGAGGCCGTGCGAGGAGGCCGCCGCCGCCACCTGCGCCAGCTGATCGGAATAGGATTGCGCCTGATCGGCGAGCTGGCGCGTCGCTTCGGCTGCGCGGCGGGCCGTTTCGAGCAATTGCTGTGTCGTGTCGGATGCCATGTCACAACGCCCTTTCTTCGCGCGGGCCTCGTGGGCCCGTGGAAATCAAGCCGCAAATCGCGAATCGATGACGGCGCCGTCGCGGGTGAGGGCCGTCGCCTTCACCAATTCGTCGGTCCAATCGATGGCCAGAGCCTGCGTCTCTTTGGAGATCAGCGTCTCGACGAAGGCGAAAAGATTTTTTGCGTAGAGGCTCGACGCCGTCGCCGGCAGGCGGCCGGCGAGATTGACCGCGCCGACGATCTTCACGCCATTGTCGACGATGGTCTCTCCCGGCTTGGTCAGCTCGCAATTGCCGCCGCGCTCGGCGGCGAGATCGATGATGACCGAGCCCGCGCGCATGGAGCGCGCCGCCGCCGCCGAAATGAGTCTCGGCGCCGGGCGGCCGGGGATCAGCGCCGTCGTGACGACGATATCCTGCTTGGCGATATGCGCGGCGACGAGCTCGGCCTGCGCGGCCTGGTATTCCGGCGACATTTCCTTGGCGTAGCCGCCGGCGGTCTCGGCCTGGCGGAACTCGTCATTCTCGACTGCGACGAATTTCGCGCCGAGCGATTCCACTTGTTCCTTGGTGGCGGGCCGGACATCGGTCGCCGAGACGATGCCGCCGAGCCGGCGCGCCGTGGCGATCGCCTGCAGGCCGGCGACGCCGACGCCCATGATGAAAATTTTGGCGGCCGGAACCGTGCCCGCCGCCGTCATCATCATCGGAATGGCGCGGCTATATTCCGCCGCGGCGTCGATGACCGCGCGATAGCCGGCGATATTGGCCTGGGAGGACAGAACGTCCATGACCTGCGCGCGGGTGATGCGCGGCATGAGCTCCATGGCGAAAAGGGTGGCGCCGGTCTGGGCGAGGGCCGCGAGCTCTTTCTCATGGCCGAAAGGATCGGCGATGGCGACCACGGCCGCGCCACGCGCTACGCCGGAGAGTTCGCCCGGCGCCGGTCGGCGCACGCGCAGCACCACCTCGGCATTGTCCGCGGCGCCGGCGGCGTTCTGCGCGATCGTCGCGCCGGCTGCGGCGTAATCCGCATCGGAGAAACCGGAAATCGCGCCCGCGCCCGACTGCACCACGACCTCCGCGCCGAGGCCTTTGAATTTTTTTACGGTTTCCGGCGTCGCTGCGACGCGCGTCTCATTTTTGTCAGTCTCGGATTGAACAGCAATGCGCATTGACGAAACTCCATTGCGAGGAGATTCGGTTCCCCGCGGCCGGATGGCCGCGCGGTTCGCATTCGGTCAGAAACTGTAGAGAAAATCCGGTCGATCAGCGCGCCGATCGCCGATCTGTCAGCGCGCCAGGAAGAAATACATCAGCAGCAGGCTGATGACAGAGGCGGCGGTTCCCACTTTCAATATCGTCAGAAAGCCGCGATAGGTGGCGAGGTGCTCCGCCATATCTGTCGAAGTCTCGTGATGATCGGCCATTCCTCTCCCCCGTCGTGCTCTCGCGTTGCGGCTCTGCCCGTCGAGGGGCGGAGCCGGATAATGCTAGACGAGGCGGCGCGATCCTGCAATGTCGCAATTGTCGCGCCCGCTACGTCTCAGGGCGGAGAGCGCACGAAAAGGACGGCGCCATTGGCGCGCGCGAATTCCTCTGTGCATATGTCTCCGGTGCGGCCTTTCAGGCGCGGCGTTTGCGCTTCGAGCGCTTCGAGGCTCGTATTCGCCTTGACGCGGACATGGCGAACGCAGACGGCGCCCGCGGGCGAGAAACCGGCTTCGAAATCATGCCCAGGATCATTGCCGGGCGTCTGCACGCCGAGAAAATCATAAATGTCGATCGGCTGGCCGTTGCGCGTCGTGCCCTTGCCGTCGCCGGAGTAATCGGCGCGCACCAGCCGGATGCAGGCGTTGTAGACGTCGCGCATGGAGATTCCATCCTCGCGCTTCTCCCAGGGGCGATAGCCGAAGCGCACGCATTTTCCCTGAGCCCCGCCTGTGCAAGTGAGCTCGAAGACGCCGGGCTCGGCGGCGCCTATGGTTCCGTCGCCCTTGGCGCGGCCGGGAACGGGAAAGCCCTGGCGGCGCCCGTCCGGGCCGGGATCGCAGAGATTTTTCCATTCGCCGTCCGGCCCCTGGACGGAAAGGCTGTGCAGCATGACCGCCTCCGACGGCGGGACGGCCCGCTGGAGGTCGCCGGGATCGCGTTCGACGGCGTCGATGCGAATCTTCAATGCTCCGGCGCCTCTGGCGACGGTGAGCGTCGCGCCGACGAGAGCGGACGAGGAGAGCACGCGTCCGTCGGAGAGCCTCGCCTCGAACTGCGTTCCCTCGACGTCCAGAAGCTCGAGCTCCGCAGCGCAAAGGGGGGACGTCGCCGCCACGAAGGCGACCGATAGCGCGGCGAAGAGTTTCTTCTGCATGATGCGACGCTTTCGAAGAGCCGCAGGAAGGCCGGCGCGCGCCGGCCCGCCCGCGTCTGTAAAGATTACTTGGCGGTCTGCGCAGGAGCCGGCAATTCGATCGCGATGACGCGCAGGCCGTCATTGGAGAGCGGGCTGGTGGCCAAGCCGTTGAATTTCACGCCATTGTCGATCAGCGCGTTTTGGGTCAGAGCGTTCTGGGTCAGAGAGTTCTGCACGAGCGAATTCTCCACCAGCGCGTTCGACGTCAGCGCATTGGCCGTGATCGCGTTCACATGCAATCCGTTGAGGGTGATCGCATTGTCGCTCAACGCATTCGTGGTGAGGGCGTTGAGGTGCAGGCCGTTCGTCGAGAAGCCGTTCGTCGAGAAGCCGTTCAGAGAAACGCCATTGGGCGAGATCACGGCGGAGGCGGAGCCGCCGGCGGCGATGACGAGGCCGAGTGCGAAAATCGAGCGCTTGAACATTTTCGTGAGACCCTTGTGAGCGAGGGCGGCGATATGTCGCCGCTTTCTGTGCCGCCCGATCTCGACGCCCGGGGGCGCTCCTATCGGGAACATCTCTCTTTTCGGGCGTTTCGGCGCGCTTGGCCGTGCGGCGACGCACATGCTCGTGGATGCGACAAAAAAGGCCCCGGATTTCTCCGGGGCCTTCTTGGACTGGTCGGGGATGGAAAATCAGAAATCCATGCCGCCCATGCCGCCGCCGGGCGGCAGAGCCGGACCGCTGTCCTTCTTCGGCTGCTCGGTGATCGTCGCCTCGGTGGTGACGATGAGGCCGGCGATCGAGGCCGCGTCCTGCAGCGCCGTGCGCACGACCTTGGTCGGGTCGATGATGCCGAGCTTCACCAGATCGCCATATTCGCCGGTCTGGGCGTCATAGCCGTAATTATAGTCCGTGGATTCGAGGAGCTTGCCGACCACGACCGCACCGTCGCCGCCGGCGTTGTCGACGATCTGGCGGGCCGGAGCCTGGATCGCCTTGCGGACGATCGCGACGCCGGTCTGCTGGTCGGAATTGGCGACCTTGACGTCTGTCAGGGCCGCGATGGCGCGCAGCAGCGCGACGCCGCCGCCGGGCGAGATGCCTTCCTGCACAGCGGCGCGGGTGGCGTTGAGCGCGTCGTCGACGCGGTCCTTCTTCTCCTTGACCTCGACCTCGGTCGCGCCGCCGACGCGGATCACCGCGACGCCGCCCGCGAGCTTGGCGAGACGTTCCTGCATCTTCTCGCGGTCATAGTCCGAGGTGGTCTCCTCGACCTGCGCCTTGATCTGGGCGACGCGGGCCTCGATGTCCTTCTTGTCGCCGGCGCCGTCGATGATCGTCGTGTTCTCTTTGTCGATGCGAATGCGCTTGGCCTTGCCGAGCAGGGGCAGCGTGACGCTCTCGAGCTTGATGCCGAGATCCTCGGAGACGACCTGGCCGCCCGTCAGAATGGCGATGTCCTCGAGCTGCGCCTTGCGGCGATCGCCGAAGCCCGGCGCCTTCACGGCGGCGATCTTCAACCCGCCACGCAGCTTGTTGACGACGAGCGTGGCGAGCGCCTCGCCTTCGACGTCCTCGGCGATGATCAGCAGCGGCTTGCCGGTCTGCACCACGGCCTCGAGGATCGGCAGCAGCGGCTGCAGAGTCGACAGCTTCTTCTCGTGGATGAGGATGTAGGGGTCCTCGAGCTCCGCGACGAGACGCTCGGCGTTGGTGATGAAGTAAGGCGAGAGATAGCCGCGGTCGAACTGCAGGCCCTCGACGATGACGGTCTCGGAGTCGAGGCTCTTGGCCTCTTCCACCGTGATCACGCCCTCATTGCCGACCTTCTGCACCGCCTTGGCGATCTCCTGGCCGATATAGCTGTCGCCATTGGCCGAGATGGTGCCGACCTGGGCGATCTCGTCGTTGGAGGTGACCTTCTTGGAGTTCTTCTTCAGATCGGCGACGACCGCCTCGACCGCGAGGTCGATGCCGCGCTTGAGATCCTGCGGATTGAGGCCGGCCGCGACGGCCTTGGCGCCTTCGCGGGCGATGGAAGCGGCGAGCACGGTCGCCGTCGTGGTGCCGTCGCCGGCGGTGTCGTTCTGCTTGGAGGCGACCTCACGCACGAGCTGCGCGCCGAGATTCTCGAACTTGTCGGAAAGCTCGATCTCCTTGGCGACGGTGACGCCGTCCTTGGTGATGCGCGGCGCGCCGAAGCTCTTCTCGATGACGACGTTGCGGCCCTTGGGACCGAGGGTGACCTTCACCGCATTGTTGAGAATCTCGACGCCGCGCAGAATACGGTCGCGCGCGTCGGAGGAAAAGCGAATGTCCTTGGCTGCCATTGTCGTTCAGCTCCGTTGGAAGAAGGATTGGGCGAGGGTCGGCCGGATCAGGCGATGACGCCCAGAATGTCGCTTTCTTTCATGATGAGGAGATCTTCCCCGTCGATCTTGACCTCGGTGCCGGACCATTTGCCGAACAGCACGCGGTCGCCTTCCTTGACGTCGAGGGCGACGAGCTTGCCGCTCTCGTCACGGGAGCCGGGGCCGACGGCGATGATCTTGCCCTCGGCGGGCTTCTCTTTCGCAGTGTCGGGAATGATGATGCCGCCTTTGGTCTTGTCTTCGCCTTCGAGGCGCTTGACCACGACCCGGTCGTGGAGGGGACGGAACGCCATGTCGTCTTCCTTGCGTTGCAGAGCCCGGCCGGAACGCACGGGCGAAAGATTGCGTAAAATGCCTATTAGCACTCAGGGGTGACGAGTGCCAACAGGCTAGCGATGAAATAGGAAGCGGCGCCCCACCCTGTCAAGGGCGAGCAGCGCCGAAATCGGGCGCCCGAGTCGTAAATGCATAAAATTGCGCCTTGCTCTGCCTTATTATTCTCATGTCGCGGCAGGATTCGGGCGGCGTTTCCGTCTGCGTCGATCCGGGCGGCCCGTTCCGCCGGGCGGCGTTGCGCAATCGCGCGCATCGCGTTAGGCCCAGGCCTCGGCATATGAATTGCTAGCTCGCGAGGCATGACAATGGACGCCGTGCAATCGACAAAGACCGCATTCGACGTCATCGGCGGCCAGGAAGCGGTCGATCGTCTCGTCGAGGCGTTCTATCGCAATATGGACGTTCTGCCGCAGGCGCGTGACATTCGCGCGATGCATGCGGTGGATCTCGGCCCCACCAAGGCGGTTCTGAAGCTCTATCTGGCCGAATGGCTGGGCGGACCAAAGAGCTATTCGGAGCAGCGGGGACACC
This sequence comes from Methylosinus sp. is20ea, assembly GCF_059718135.1. Lineage (NCBI taxonomy): Bacteria > Pseudomonadati > Pseudomonadota > Alphaproteobacteria > Hyphomicrobiales > Methylocystaceae > Methylosinus > Methylosinus sp. is20ea. The sequence goes on from NZ_AP046088.1 coordinate 2,285,750, forward strand.
CCCGGCTGCGCATGCGTCACATGGGCTTCGCGATCGGACCCGCCGAGCGCGACGCGTGGATGGCCTGCATGACGGGCGCGCTCGAAGAGGTGGTCGATGATGTGAGACTGCGAGACACATTGAAGCAGAACTTCGCCAAACTGGCGGATTGGCTACGTAACGATCCGGGTAACCAACATGACAAGCATCACTGATACGGCGTTTTCGACTTTGGACCAGCAGAAGCGGCTGCTCAGCCCGGTCCATAAGGGCCCGACCGAAAAGGCGGGGCGTTTTGGTTTCCGCGGCAAGCTGGCGTTGAAATTCGCCCAGCAGTTCGCCGACGAGGCGCGTCCGCCGGAACTGTGCTCCGATCAGGTGATCGCGGTGGCGGACGCCGGCAAGCCCACTTTCGACTTCTTCGCGCAGTGGCTTCTCTCCTTCGAGCATCTCGCGAACGTCGCCGAAGTGCTGAAGGGGCTGCTCAGCCCGACCGGCAAATATTTCATCTTCGCCAATAACATCGACCTGCTCAGCAAATATCAGGTCGAGATCGACGGCATTAATTTCTATGTGCTGCCGATCGACGAATCGACGGTCTATAACGAGTTGCTCGAGCTGTTCTACATCGAGAAGAACGATCTGAAGAAGCTGTCGATCGGCGGCAAGATCGACGCCGTCGCCAATGCCGGCATCGCCTTCGACCAGACGTTCGAGAAGATCACCTACGAGCAGGGCCTGGCGGTTATGGGCCCGGTGCGCAATCGCAACGAGAACCGGCCGGTCTGACGCGACCCTGAAATCTCGATTTCGACCACGCAATCCAGAGGCGCTCCGGCTCTGGATTGCTTTTTTTTTGACGATTTTCCAACGCCGAACCGGCGTTCACTTCGGCTGGAGACGCTCTGGACGCGGCGCGGCCGTGGTGGTCAGTCGCTTTCCAGCCGCGTCTGCGCGCAGGCGCGCACCAATTCGTCCTCGTCGTCGAGGAAGGAGCCGAGCATCTCGCGTGGGCATCGTTCCGCGATTGTGAAACGGATGCGCAAATCCTCGTCCTTGCTCATGGCGTCGAGACGATCCTCCGGAAGGCGCTCGGCGACGACGAGACGCACGAGCGGCTCCGGGTCCTTGACGAGAAGATGCAGCCGATCCTCGGGCAGGCGACGCGCCACCCAACGCCGCACTTCCGGATCCTCGTCATGGACGGCGATCGGCAGCAGATCCGGCGAGATCCGGCGGACCACGTGAATGCGGACCAGATAATCCGGGTCCGAATACATTGCGAGCAGCGCCGCGCCTTCCAGCCGATTGGCGATGACGATGCGCACGCGCGGTTCGGGATCATGCGCGAGACGGGCGACGCGCGAGGCCGGCAGGCGCGAGGCCGCGGTGGCGCGAACTTCGGGCTCCGGATCGTCGAGCAGCGGCGGGAGCCGCAGGACCGACGCATAGCGCGCCGCGCGCGCCCGCACCTCGAAATAGACGTGATCGAGATAGGCGTCCGCGAGATGCGGATGTCCGCGGAAGAAGAGATCGACGCGCTTGGCTCGCCGGTCGCGCACGCAGGCCGATCCCTTGCGGCAAAGCCCCTCGAGATTGAGCGCCACATGGGAGCATTCCCGGCAGCGGATGGGGCGACCGCGCCAATCGAGCGGATCGTCGCTTATTCTTTCTGGTTCTGCGGCCATTTTGGGAGCCGTCTTCTTTCCTCGAATCAGAACTTCTTCACGGGGATATCATATTTCTGCAACGCATAGCCGATCTGCCGGGGCGTCAGGCCGAGAAGCCGGGCCGCTTTGGCCTTCACCCATCCCGCCTGCTCCATTGCTTCGATGAGCTTGTCGCGGTCGGAGCGATGGTCGGCGTCGATGACGGTACAGTTCTCCGCTCCCGGACAGGGGGCGGCGGGCGCCGTGGCGACGGGAGCCGGCTCCTCGACCGGTGGCCGGACCACCGGAGGCCGCGCCGGCGGAGGAGGCGGCGGGGCCAGCGGCTTGGAGACGATCGGCAGCGGCGTGAAGCTCGGCGGATGCAGCCCCCCGATCGACGATTCACGCGAGCCGTTCCACAGCACCGAGGACAAGCAGCCGTCATTGCGACAGGAGAAATCCTTGTCGACGATGGAGTCGGCGCGCGCCAGCGTCGCCGTGCGATAAACGCAGTTCTCGAGCTCGCGAATATTGCCGGGGAAGTTGCATTCGTTGAGCACTTCCATCGCCGAGTCGGACAGGGTCAGATGAACGTTCTGCTCATGGTTGAAGCGCTTCAGAAATTCACTGGCGAGAGGCGCCAGATCGCCCTTGCGCTCACGCAGCGGCGGCAAAAAGATCGGCACCACGCTGATGCGGTAATAGAGATCGGCGCGGAACTCGCCTTTCTGCACCGCCTCTTCGAGATTGCGGTTGGTGGCGCAGACGAAGCGCACATCGACCTTCATCGTCCGCGTGCCGCCGACGCGCTCGAACTCGCCCTCCTGCAGCACACGCAGGAGCTTCGCCTGGAAAGCGGGCGTGATGTCGCCGATCTCGTCCAGAAACAGCGTGCCGCCGTCAGCGAGCTCGAACCGGCCCTTGCGCAAGGCGGCGGCGCCGGTGAAGGCTCCGCGCTCGTGCCCGAACAATTCGGATTCGAGCACGCTCTCCGGCAGAGCGGCGCAGTTCAGCTTGACGAAGGGCTTGCTGTGCCGGGGCGAGAGATTATGGATCGCGGCGGCGAACAGCTCCTTGCCGGTGCCCGATTCTCCGCGCAGCAGCACGGTCGATTTGGCCTTGGCGACGATGCGGATCTTGTCCACGACGGCGCGCACCGCCGGACTCTCCCCGACGATCCCCTTGATGCCATCCAGCTTCGCCTCGATATGCGCGGGGCGGTCGCCCTTCTCGAGCCGCGCCTTCTCCTGCATCAGCCGATCGCGATCACGACCGATCAGCTTGTGGAGCCGCAGCGTCTGCCCGACGAGATTGGCGATCATTGTCAGGAATCGGACGTCATGATCGAAGCGAACCGAGGAGCGGTCGCTATAGACCCGATCGACCGTCAGAGTGCCGACGACCGCGTCCCCTTCCTTGATCGGCACGCCGATCAGCGAAAAGGGCTGACCATCCGTCGGACCCCATTCGGAGAGATCTGTTCCCTCGAACAAAGGCGAGGCGGCGACATTCTCGACCACCAGGGGCATTTTGGTCGCCACGATCTGGCCGACCGCCCGCTCGGGGAGATGCTCGAAGAATTTTTTGGCGTTCCCCTCGCTCCAACCTGAGCCGACGACCACTTCGGGGTCGCCATGCGAGTCGAGCAGAGCGATGAGGCCATGGCGCATGTCGAGAAAGCTCGACAAGAGCGCCAGCACCCCCGCCAGAGTCTTCTCGAGCCGGTTGGGCGACGCCAACAGCTTCGAGATTTCGTAGATTCCGACGAGAGCAGATTCGCTCGGGTCGAACGCGCGAGCCTGAGCCGTGTTCATGCTGCTTCCAGCTTCGTATCCCATAGACGTGCCTGACGTTCCGCGGGAATCGATAGTTCACCCTGGAATGTTTAGCAACTAACGTGCCGTTACCGAGACAAAATCTACGCCGCGGCGCGGCTGGGGCGCGCGCTCCCGCCCCGGCCAGGTCAGGCAACGCCTTGCGCGAGCTCATAGATAACCGTCCAGCCGACATATCCGCATGGATCGAGAATCTTCAAAATCCCCAGGTTTTCCATAGCTTCCGCTTTATTGCCACGCTTGAGCTGAATGAAGCTCAACGCCTTCAAAGTGTACAGCGCAAAGCGTTCCGCCGAGCCCGGCGCCGTTTCTTTCGGCGGCCAGAGCCGCGGATCGACCGACCAGCCCGCTTGGCGGGTCGCCTCGACGAGGCCCAGATTGGCCACCGACCAGGCCACCTCGAGGTTTCCCATATAAGTATGAATCTTATAAAGGCAGTAATAGGCGGGCAGTTCCTGGGGAGACAGCTCCAGCGCCTCGCGGAACAATTCGTCCGCGCGCGCCCGGTCGCTCCGATAGGCCAGGACGCCTTTTTGCAAGAGTTCATTGACCGCCGGCGAGAGTTCACCGAAGTCGACGAGATCGTTTTCACGGGTGAGGTCATTCATGCCGCGCCGGCAGGCAATTGTCGCGCCAAGCGAGCGACTGAGCCCTCGGCGAAGGCGATGGCGGCCCGGAAGGCCGTCGCCGCCGCTCGCGCCCGACGCCCCGGCTGCGAGATCCCGCAAACCCCGTCGCACGACGGCTGGACGCTGTGCGCGAGGCGAGTCTGGCGCAGGCTTTTCGCCTTCGCGTCAAAGTGTCGCGTTAGCGACAGCCGCATCCGACGCTTTCCGACATGTGTCGGGATTTGGACAGCTTCCAAACAATCGAAGCTTATCTCATAATTTCAAGTTGTTAGAAGAATATTCCGGCATGGCATGCTTGTTGCGAACCTCGTGCCCGGACACCGCTTCCGCGACAGCGCCGGTGCAATGGCAGACGGATATGTCGCGACTGCGTTCCGCAAGGGTTTGAAACTCTTCAACTCGTGAGGAACCGAACATGGAATCTCTATCTACTGAAACCGTCGACGTCGGCGGGGCTGAATCGATCGACGACGTGATGCAGAAAGTGGCTGAGCACAAGGGCTGCGGCACCTCGGGCGGCAGCGGCAAAGCGAGCTGCGGCACGGCGGCTGGTGAAAACGACCTGCCGCAGGAAATCTGGGACAAAGTCAAGAACCATCCTTGCTACAGCGAAGAGGCGCATCACCACTATGCGCGCATGCACGTCGCTGTCGCGCCGGCCTGCAATATCCAGTGCAACTACTGCAATCGCAAATATGATTGCGCCAATGAGTCGCGCCCCGGCGTCGTCTCCGAGAAGCTGACGCCCGAGCAGGCCTCCAAGAAGGTTCTGGCCGTCGCGTCGACGATCCCGCAGATGACCGTTCTCGGCATCGCCGGCCCGGGCGACCCGCTCGCCAATCCGGAGAAGACCTTCAAGACCTTCGAGCTGATCGCCGCGACCGCTCCCGACATCAAGCTCTGCTTGTCGACGAATGGTCTGGCTCTGCCCGAGCATGTCGACACGATCGCCAAATACAATGTCGATCACGTCACGATCACCATCAACATGGTCGATCCGGACGTCGGCGCGCAGATCTATCCCTGGATCTACTGGGAGCATAAGCGCATCTATGGCCGCGAGGCCGCCGAGATCCTGACGCAGCATCAGATGCGCGGTCTCGAGATGCTGACCGAGCGCGGCATTCTGTGCAAGGTCAACTCGGTCATGATCCCGGGCATCAACGACAAGCATCTCGTCGAGGTGAACAGGGCCGTGAAGTCGCGCGGGGCGTTCCTGCACAACATCATGCCGCTCATCTCGTCCCCCGAGCACGGCACCGTGTTCGGCCTCAACGGCCAGCGCGGCCCGACGGCTCAGGAGCTGAAGGCGCTGCAGGACAGCTGTGAAGGCGAGATGAACATGATGCGGCATTGCCGCCAGTGCCGCGCCGACGCGGTGGGCCTGCTCGGCGAGGATCGCAGCGCGGAGTTCACGACCGACAAGATCATGGCGATGGAAGTGACCTACGATCTCGAGAGCCGCAAGGCTTATCAGACGAAGGTCGAGGAAGAGCGCCAGAAGGTCGCGGCGGCCAAGAACGCCGAGCTGGCGACGCTCGCCGGCGAGGACAATGTCGACATCAAGATCCTGATCGCCGTGGCGACCAAGGGCAGCGGCCGCGTCAACGAGCACTTTGGCCATGCCAAGGAGTTCCAGATCTACGAGCTCAGCACCCATGGCGCGAAGTTCGTCGGTCATCGCCGCGTCGACCTGTATTGCCAGGGCGGTTATGGCGAAGAGGACAGCCTCGACACGATCATCCGCGCGATCAATGATTGCACGGCTGTGTTCGTGGCCAAGATCGGCGGTTGCCCGAAGAACGATCTCGTCAAGGCCGGCATCGACCCCGTCGATGAATTCGCCTTCGAGTTCATCGAGCAATCGGCGATCACCTACTTCAAGCGCTATCTCGATCGTGTGAAAAGCGGCGAGATCGAGCATAAGGAGCGCGGCGACGCGACTCTCCGTCAGGGCGCCTTCATCACGGCCTGACACAAAACGACCGGCGTTCGCCGGTACCGAAGCACGAGCCGCCTCGCGGCCCGTGCTTCGGTCGAAACCGCGAATGCATGAAGAATTCGAGTTATCGGGAATCTTCACCTCTCGAACTCAGTGACGGCTCGATGGAGGAGCAAGCGAATGACCTATAAGATCGTTGCTTCGCAATGCACGTCCTGCTCGGCGTGCGAAGCGGAATGCCCCAATGTGGCGATCTCCGAGAAAAACGGAACCTTCGTCATCAATCCGAAGAAGTGCACCGAATGCATCGGCTATTTCGATGTGCCGCAGTGCGTCGCGGTGTGCCCTGTCGATGACACTTGCGTCATCGACAATTCTCTCCCGCGGTATCAGGCGGCCGGGGGCGCGGCATGAATATCGAGTTCACTCCCGCCGCGGAGAAGTTCATCCGTCGCCTCGTCATGTTCGACGGCGGTCCGGGCTTTGGTCTCAGCCTCCATGTGTCTCCGGGCGGCTGCTCGGGCATGAGCGCGGAGTTCTCCGTCCAGCCGGCCCCTCGCGAAGGCGAGCAGGCGTTCGACTTCCCGAGCTTCAAGCTGTTTCTGCCTGCGCAGAGCCGTTTGCTGCTCGATGGCGTGACGATCGACTTCAAGGAGACCGCCACCTCCACTGGCTTCTCTTTCATCGATCCGAAAGCGAAGGCCTGTGGGTGCTCGTCGACGCAGAGCGTCGTCGAGCTGCCGGGGATCCCCGTGGCGTGAGTGGATAGGAACGCTTCATGTTGAACGGAGATGGCGCTCTACGCAGCGAGGCCTTCGATACGGGAGATGAAATCCTCTCTTCTCCCGTGTTCGGAGCCGGGTTGCCGGCGGAAGCCGAGCACCATCTCCGCGAAGCGGCGCTGACCTATCACCTCGGCGAAGTCGCCGAGCAGCATTTGTTCGAGGCGCGTCGGTTGGCGCCGACTCATGTCGCCGTGCTGATCGGGCTCTACCGATTTTACTTCTACAAGAATCGTCTCGAGGACACTCTCGAGATCGCCAAGACCTGCCTCACGCGCGCGGCGATCGACAATTCCTTGCCGCTGGACTGGCGCGAGGTGCAGAAGGGCGATGGCGATTTCGCCAATTACGAAGCGGTGATGCCGCGCTTTTTCATGTTCGTGCTCAAAGGCTATGCTTATCTGCAGCTGCGCCTGGGGGAATATGAGGAAGGGCGCGAGGCCGCGCAAAAGCTGCTGGAGCTCGATCCGACCGATAAGGTCGGCGCGACGCTTCTCCTCTCCGTTCTCGCAGGAATGGAGGCCGAAGATGTCGACTGACGAGATCGACGAGGCCATCGACTGGCTGGGCGTTCCTGTCGATTGCGCCGCATGCCCCCATAACGAACTGCTGGCGCAGGGCCGCTGCAAGCCGCTGCGGGCATGCCTGTTCGATCGCTACGCACGTCGGATCGACCGTTTCTTCGACTGGAATCCAGAAATTGCGCGGCATTATCTCGCGCATCCCTATTTCGAGGTGCGTTCCTGCGCCGCCAAGGCGGCCGAGATATTTCTCTTGCCGGCGCTGCTCGACGATCCCGAAGAGGCGGTGCGCTGGAGCGCAGCGCGGCGCTTGCCGAATCGCTATCTTCTCAAGCTCCGCACCGATCCGCATCGCGAGGTGCGCATAAGGGTGGCTCATCGGCTCGATCCCGTCGACCTTCTGCCGATGATCGAAGATCGAGACTATTATGTGCGCCAAGTGGTCGCGCGGCGCATCTCGCCGGATCTTCTCGTTCTGATGATCGAGGATGACGACGTCGAGGTGCGGCGCGTGGTGGCCGAGCGAATCGCGCCGCAGGCGCTAAAGCGCATGACGACGGATATCGACGCCGGCGTGCGCTTCGAGGCGGCGCAGCGGCTCGACGTGGCCCAGCTACCCGATCTCATCGCCGATCCGGATTGGCGCGTCCGTTATGAGGTGGCGCGGCGCGCGGCCGTCGCCGACATTAGACCGCTGCTCTCGGATGAAGATCCGATCGTGAGGGAAACAGCCGAAGCGCGGCTCGGCAAGACGCCGGACCCGTCCGGCAAGAAGGTTTTCGAGCGCAACCACAGTCAAATCGAGGAACGGATATGAGCAACATCAACCGTGACGACGGCTCCGTCGAGCTCAACGACCCGCCTGTCTTCAACTATGGCGAAAAGGTCAAGTCGAAAAAGGTGGTGCGAAACGACGGGACCTTCGCGGGCAAGGACGTCGGCGAGGTTCTCGTCAAAAAGGGCGAGATCGGCTACGTCTCGAGCATCGGCACCTTTTTGCAGCAATTCTACATCTATGGCGTCGAATTCGTCGATACGGGCTATAAGGTCGGCATGCGCAAAAAGGAGTTGGAGGCCGTCGAGGCCGCGACCGACGAGGCGAAGCGATGAGCATCCGATATGACTGGGGCATGCGGGTGCGCGCCACTGTCGATCTCTTCAACGATGGTTCGCATCCGGGCCACGAACCCGACGCTCTCCTGGTCAAGGCCGGAGATCCGGGCGAGATCGTCCAAATAGGCGAGCATGTCGAGAGCGATACGCCGATCTATATCGTCGAGTTCGGTGAAAAGGTCGTGATCGGCTGCCTCCAGGAGGAGATCGAGCCTGTCTGACGCGGCGATTTTTCACACGACTCGCGGTATGAACATTGCTACAGAACTAGGGTCAATTCAACAGCGAGGCGCAGTGTGAAAGTCATGATCCGCAGAGGCTCCGACGGTATTCTTTCGGCCTATGTGCCGAAGAAGGATCTCGAAGAGCCGATCGTCGAACAGGAAAGCCCTCAATTGTGGGGCGGCACGGTGACCCTCGCGAATGGTTGGGTGCTTCAGTTGCCGGAGATGGCGGCGGAAACGTCGCTTCCGATCACGGTCGAAGCCAAAAAAGTGAGTGGAGACTGAAGAATGCCGATCGCGACCGAGCAACTTGAGGCGATCGATGCGACGCTCGCGACGGCGGCCGCCGATCAGGCGGCCGTTTCCGCTCTGAGACAAGTCGCTCCCGGCCTCACGGCGATGAGATGCGACAAAGCGGACATCCAGGACGAGACGCCGTATCGCAGCTACGAAAACTGCGATCTGTTCCTGATTGACGCGCGCGACCATTGCGTCAAGATCACGGCAGATCCGTCTGTCGCCACTGGATTGGTGGTTGCCCCGAAAAGGTGAGCGAGCATGAAGACGACCATTCTGCCGATGAATGATCCGGATCTCGCCCAGAGCGATCTGGACGCGGTCGTCGAGACGATCACTTCGCCGCGGCTCTCCGCTGGACCCAAAGTCGAAGAGTTCGAGGCGGAATTCGCCAATTATCTCGGTCGCAAGCATGCGATCGCGGTCTCCAGCGGCACGATCGGCCTTCTGCTCACGCTGCGCTCCTATGGAATCGGCCCGGGCGACGAAGTCGTCGCCTCGGCCCATTCTTTCCGGGAGACGACACATGCGATCGCCCTGACGGGCGCGCGGCCCGTCTTCGCAGACATCGACTATTGGGCGGGCACGCTGGCGCCGGAGAAGGCGGAAGCGGTCATCACCGAGCGGACGAAGGCCATTGTCGCGGGTAACACCAATGGTCATCCCGCGCCTTGGGAGTCGTTTCGCCAGCTCGCCGACGCGAAGAAGATCGCGCTGATCGAAGATTCGACGGAGGCGATCGGCTCGATCTACAAAGGCAAGCTGGTCGGCTCCTTCGGCGATTGCTCGGTCTTCGACTTTTCGCAGCCGGGCGTCATCGCCTGCGGCGAGGGAGGAATGATCGTCACCGACGACGACGATCGCGCCTCCACGATTCGCAATCTGCGCAGTCGCCGCGTCGCGGAGCGCTCTTCCGTCGTGCTCGGCGCGTTTCCGCCCATGCAGGCGGCGATGAGCGACATCACGGCGGCGCTCGGGCTCGCGCAGTTTCGGCGCCTGGAGCTGCTGCTGGCGCGACGGACGCGCGTGGAGCGCTGGTTCTATCAATATGTGAAATCCTTCGAAGGGATCAAGGATCCCTATATCGCGCCGGACGTCGACGAAGTTCACTGGTTCCTCTATGTCGTGCATCTCGGCACGCGTTTCTCGCGTTCGAGCCGCGACCAGATCATCGAAGATCTGCAGACCGAAAAGATCGACGGTGCGGCCTATTCGCATCCATTGCATCTGCAGCGCTACTATTTCGATCTCGGCTATCGCCGCGGCAATTTCTTCGTGACGGAGAAAGTCGCCGACCGTGCGGTGGCGCTGCCGTTCCATGCGCATCTCACCGAAAATCAGATCGCCTTTATCGTCGGCACGATGAAGGACGCCTCGATCAATATCGGCGCCGGCGCAGCCATCTATCTCTGAGTGAGGCGCCGGCCCGCGGGCCGGCGCGCCATCTTCCGCGATGTGATTGTCGAGAAACGGACGTGACTGCGTCGCGAGTAGCGCAGAGCCGCCCCCGCTCGCGGATGAAAACCCCCAATCCCCGAAATCGACGCGCTATTTTCAGCCTGGAGCGAACGCCCACGCGGCGTTCGACGTGAAATTTAGAGTGGTTCGAAACTTGCTGGATGTAAGTCGTGAGGACCTTTGGCAAGGAGGAGTGAACGACATGCCGGTACTGACCATTCTGCCGTCAGGCAAAACCATCGAGGCCGAGCAGGGCAGCAGACTTCTGGACGCAATTCTCGCGGCTGGTGAGAGCATATCCAGCAAATGCGGCGGCGAGGCCAAATGCGGCACCTGCCATCTCTTCGTCCAGGAAGGAAGGAAGAGCGTGTCGAAAACGACTCGCGCCGAGAACGAGCGATTGGATTCGATCGTCGGCGTGGGTTCGAAGTCGCGTCTCGCTTGCCAAGTCAATTTCGGAACCGAAAACGTCACGGTCGAGCTTCTCGGCTTCGACTCCGGTCGCTGAAAACCGAAGGGGAATCAAAATGAGCGACAAATCTGTCATCATTCATGTCCGTTTCTTCAACGACGGCACCGTGCTGGAGATTGGCGAGCGTCCCGCGAGCCTGTCCAGCCAGGAGTGGTTCACCAAGCTGACGAACGCCTATGCCATGGACTTCATGGCCCTGTCCGGCGGTCGCGGCGCGTTCAAGCTGACCCCCGAAGAGCTCGAACTCGCCAAGAGCGCCACTCTTCAGTGACAAGACGAGCAATCCGGGTTCGACGAGAGGAGATACACAAGTGCTGAGCGCAATCAAAACGGGGTTTGAGCGAGGCCTCGTGATTCCCTATCTCGGACCCGGCGTGCTCACGCTGGCGATAGACGGGACCCCGATTCCCGCCGCCCCCGAAGAATTGGTCGTGCAGCTGACCAAATCCGCGACCGTGCCGCACAAGATTCGCAACAATCTGACGGCCGCGGCGCAATACATAGAGAACTTCAAGCATCGCAAGACGATCTCCGCGGCGATGAACAAAGCCTTCGAGCAGACGCCTGAGCCGAGCGTCCTGCACAAATGGCTCGCCGAACGCTCCATCCTGCCGCTCGTCGTCAACGCCTGGTACGACGATCTGCCGCAAAAGGCGCTGGCGGTCAGAAAGAATTGGGGCATTGTCCAAGGCGTGTCGCAGGCGGAGCATTTCGGCTATTGGGTCAATTATTTCCGTTCCGACTTGTCGCTCGTGCCCAATAAAGAGTTCGTCCGCGACGGCTCCGGCGCGAAAGCCCCGGCCGAGGCGCCTCCGGAGACTTTGTCCTGGGAAACGCTGCTCTATCAACCGATCGGCTCGGTCAGACCGGCGTCGAATTACGTCATTTCCGACTCGGACTATGTCGAAGTCCTGACAGAGATCGACATTCAAACGCCTATTCCCGAGACCGTGCAGTCGGTCCGTAAGGGGCGCAACTTCCTGTTTCTCGGTTGCCGCTTCACGACTCAGCTCGAGCGAAATTTCGCGCGTCAGATCATGAAGCGTTCTTCCGATCAGCATTGGGCGGTGATCGAAGGCCCGTTGACCAAAAACGAGGCGAAGTTCCTCCGCGAGCAGAATATCGAGCGGATCGAGACGCCGCTCGCCGAATTCGTCGCCAGCCTCACCGGCCAAGCTGTGGCCGCTTCGACCGCCGACGCGGCCGCGTGACCGCCACCCCGGCGCTCGGCCACGACCATCAGGAATTGAAAATGCTCGAAGATCTTCCGGTAGTGTTCAAATACCACGTGTTCACTTGCTTTCAGCAGCGGCCGCCTGGACACCCGCGCGGCAGTTGCACGACCTCCGGCGCCAAGCCGCTGTGGGATCGCTTGCAGGCCAAGCTCGGCGCACAGCCGCTTCCGGATGTCTCGATGACGGCGACGGCATGCCTGGGCTTTTGCCGCGCCGGCCCGCTGATGGTCGTTTATCCGCAGGGTGTCTGGTACGCTCCGCGCACTCCGGAAGATATCGATGAAATCGTACAATCGCATTTCATCGACGGGAATCCAGTCGAGCGATTGATTATCGTGCCGCAGCTCTAAAAGAGCGGCAGACCAAATGGACATTGCAACGCCCGCGCTCGCCGCGGGCGTTTTCTTTTTTTCGACCACAACGAAACATCTTCGGCCGAAAAGAAAAAGGCCGGAGCCGAGGCTCCGGCCTCATTCGGCGTATTTGGAGGTCTTCGATTCAGAGGACGTTCAGCGGTATCGCCACGCCCTGCCGGCGACCGAGGAGCACGTCGACCTTCTGCCGCACGAATTCGACGGTCAGCGGTTTGACGATATAGCCATGCGCGCCGGCCGCGTGGCTCTCCTTGCCGAAACCGCTCTGAAGAGAATCGACGATCACCAGAACTTTCACTCCCGCGATCCGCTTCGGGATTTCCGCTAAAATCGGCAGGCCTGCGGCCTTCACGACATTTTCCGACAAAATGAGAAGGTCCGGCTTATTCGACGCGGACTTCTCGATCGCCGCGTCGAGCGAGCCGATCTCATGGGTCTCATATTCGTCGTGCAGCATGAACTGAAGCGCCGCCCGAATAATCTCGTCGTCGTCGACGACGAAAATGCGCTTGTTTTCGACCGCCCTGGAAGTTTCGACGCCGATTTGCATCTCACCTGCTCCGTGGTTTTCCTGCCCTCTTTCTAAGCAATCGTTATGCCGTGGGAAATGAGACATTGTTCCATAGGCATGTCCGAATCTTACAATGGTTCCGAACGAGCCTGTCGCCTAAATGCCCTTCGTCCGATTCCGCGCATGACTGTCGGCTTTGACACACCTCCCCAAAGCCGCATCCCATGGACACCCAACTATTTGAATATAAAAGATATAGATGCGCGTCGCTGGGCTGGCACGCGGCTTGCGAGACAGGGCCCGCAAGGCGAGTGGCTGCGGATTGGGCGGCCCCGATCACCAAGGGGGCGATCCCGCAACCGGCGTCGGGCTCGGTCGGACGAATCGACTTCGGCCTGCGCGCCGTGCGCACCGATCGCAATGAAACGGTATCTTAAGGAGACAGAAATGTCAGAACTTCGACAGATCGCGTTCTACGGCAAGGGCGGTATTGGCAAGTCCACCACCTCCCAGAACACCCTCGCGGCTCTCGCTCAATCGGGCCACAAAATCCTGATCGTCGGCTGCGATCCGAAGGCCGACTCGACCCGCCTGATCCTGCACGCCAAGGCCCAGGACACCATCCTGTCGCTCGCGGCCGAGGCCGGTTCGGTCGAGGATCTCGAGCTCGAGGACGTCATGAAGGTCGGCTTCATGGACATTCGTTGCGTCGAGTCCGGTGGTCCGGAGCCGGGAGTTGGCTGCGCGGGCCGCGGCGTCATCACCTCGATCAACTTCCTCGAGGAGCAGGGCGCTTATGACGGCGTCGACTACGTCTCCTACGACGTGCTCGGCGACGTGGTTTGCGGCGGCTTCGCGATGCCGATCCGTGAGAACAAGGCGCAGGAAATCTACATCGTCATGTCTGGCGAGATGATGGCCATGTATGCCGGCAACAACATCTCCAAGGGCATTCTGAAGTATGCGAACTCCGGCGGCGTGCGCCTGGGCGGGCTGGTCTGCAACGAGCGCCAGACCGACAAGGAATACGAGCTGGCCGAGTCCCTGGCCAAGAAGCTCGGCACCCAGCTCATCTACTTCGTGCCGCGCGACAATATCGTTCAGCACGCCGAGCTGCGCCGCATGACGGTCCTCGAATATGCGCCCGACTCTGCGCAGGCTCAGCACTACCGTAACCTCTCGGTGAAGGTCCATGCCAATAAGGGCAATGGCATCATCCCGACCCCGATCACGATGGACGAACTCGAAGACCTCCTCATGGAGCACGGCGTCATGAAGGCGGTCGACGAGTCGCAGGTCGGCAAGTCCGCGGCCGAACTGGCTGCGATCGCGTAATTCGCCTGAAAGTCGAAGGCCCGGCCTCATTCGGGGCCGGGCCGATCTTTCAGACAAGGCCAATTGGAAAGGGATGGCGTCATGAGCCTGGCTCAACCCGAATCGATCGAAGACCTCAAGGCGCGCAATAAAGCGCTGATCAAAGAGGTTCTCGAAGTTTATCCTGAAAAAACCGCCAAGCGTCGTGCGAAGCACCTCGGCACCTTCGAGGATGGCAAGCCGGATTGCGGCGTTAAGTCCAACATCAAGTCGATCCCCGGCGTGATGACGATCCGTGGCTGCGCTTACGCCGGTTCGAAGGGCGTCGTGTGGGGCCCGATCAAGGATATGATCCACATCAGCCATGGCCCGGTGGGCTGCGGTCAGTATTCCTGGGCGTCGCGTCGTAACTACTATATCGGCGTGACCGGCATCGACACCTTCGGCACGATGCAGTTCACTTCGGACTTCCAGGAGAAGGATATCGTGTTCGGCGGCGATAAGAAGCTCGCCAAGCTGATCGACGAGATCCAGGAGCTGTTCCCCCTGAACAAGGGCATCTCCGTCCAGTCCGAGTGCCCGATCGGCCTCATCGGCGACGACATCGAGGCTGTTTCCAAGGCCAAGACCAAGGAATACAACGGCCACACGATCGTTCCGGTGCGCTGCGAAGGTTTCCGCGGCGTGTCGCAGTCTCTCGGCCATCATCTGGCCAATGACGCGATCCGCGACTGGGTGTTCGACAAGATGGAAGGCAAGCCGGCCCTGTTCGAGTCGACTCCTTACGACGTTGCGATCATCGGCGACTACAACATCGGTGGCGACGCCTGGTCTTCGCGCATTCTGCTCGAAGAAATGGGCCTGCGCGTCGTTGCGCAGTGGTCGGGCGACGGCACGATCGCGGAGCTGGAAGCAACCCCGCGCGCGAAGCTGAACGTCCTGCACTGCTATCGCTCGATGAACTACATCTCCCGTCACATGGAAGAGAAGTACGGGGTTCCGTGGGTCGAGTACAACTTCTTCGGACCGTCCAAGATCGAGGAGTCGCTGCGTAAGATCGCCAGCCACTTCGACGACAAGATCAAGGAAGGCGCCGAGCGCGTCATCGCCAAATATCGTCCGCTGATGGACGCGGTGATCGCGAAGTACCGTCCGCGTCTCGAAGGCAAGAAGGTCATGCTGTTCGTGGGCGGTCTCCGTCCCCGTCACGTGATCGGCGCCTATGAGGATCTCGGCATGGAGATCGTCGGCACCGGCTATGAGTTCGGCCACAACGACGATTATCAGCGCACGACTCACTATGTGAAAGACGGCACGCTGATCTATGACGACGTGACCGGCTACGAGTTCGAGAAGTTCGTCGAGAAGATCCAGCCGGACCTCGTTGGTTCGGGCATCAAGGAAAAGTACGTCTTCCAGAAGATGGGCGTGCCCTTCCGTCAGATGCACAGCTGGGACTACTCGGGCCCGTATCACGGCTATGACGGCTTCGCGATCTTCGCTCGCGACATGGACATGGCGATCAATTCGCCCGTCTGGAAATTCGCCAAGGCGCCTTGGGCGGCTTGATCGACTGAGTTGCAAACGCTCTCTTCGCGAACGGGGGCTTCCCCCGTTCGCGTTGGAGAGACCGAGGCCGGGTCGCCGCCTCGGTCCGAGAGAGCGGGAGCTCGCGGACAACGAGGGGAATCGACATGCCACAGAATGCAGACAACGTCCTCGACCATTTCAACCTATTCCGCCAGCCGGAATATCTTGAGATGTTCGAGAAGAAGAAGAAAGAGTTCGAGAATCATCACCCCGACGCCGAAGTCGAGCGCGTCCGCGAGTGGGCCAAGACCAAGGAATATCAGGAGAAGAACTTCGCTCGCGAAGCTCTCACCGTCAATCCGGCCAAGGCCTGCCAACCGCTCGGCGCGGTGTTCGCCTCGCTCGGATTCGAGAGCACGATCCCGTTCGTGCATGGCTCGCAGGGCTGCGTGGCCTATTACCGCTCGCACTTCTCGCGTCATTTCAAGGAGCCGACGTCTTGCGTCTCCTCCTCGATGACGGAAGACGCGGCGGTGTTCGGCGGCCTCAACAACATGATCGACGGCCTCGCCAACACCTATAATATGTATAAGCCGAAGATGATCTCCGTCTCGACCACGTGCATGGCGGAAGTCATCGGCGACGACTTGAACGCCTTCATCAAGACGTCCAAGGAAAAGGGCTCGGTTCCCGCCGATTACGACGTTCCGTTCGCGCATACCCCGGCCTTCGTCGGCAGCCATGTCACCGGCTACGACAATGTCATGAAGGGCATCGTCGAGCATTTCTGGAACGGCAAGGCCGGCACGGCTCCCAAGCTCGAGCGCGTTCCCAACAATTCGATCAACTTCATCGGCGGTTTCGACGGCTATGTCGTCGGCAATATCCGCGAAGTGAAGCGCATCTTCGAGTCGATGGGCGTCGAATATACGATCCTCGGCGATCCGAGCGATGTTTGGGATACGCCGACGGACGGCGAGTTCCGCATGTATGACGGCGGCACGAAGCTCGAAGACGCCGCCAATGCGATCCATGCCAAGGCGACCTTCTCGATGCAGCACTTCTCGACCGAGAAGACGCTGCCGCTCATCGCCGCCAGCGGCCAGGAGACCTACTCGTTCCATCACCCGGTGGGCGTCCGCGCGACGGATGAGTTCCTGATGAAGGTCTCGGAAGTCACCGGCAAGCCGATCTCGAAGGAGCTGACCCGCGAGCGCGGTCGTCTCGTCGACGCGATCGCCGACTCTTCCGCGCATCTGCACGGCAAGCGCTTCGCGATCTACGGCGATCCGGATCTCTGCTACGGCCTCGCTTCCTTCCTGATGGAGCTCGGCGCCGAGCCGATCACCGTGCTTGCCTCCAATGGCGGCAAGCTCTGGGAAGAGAAGATGAAGCAATTGTTCGCCAGCTCGCCTTTCGGCAAGAACTGCACGGCGTATGCCGGCAAGGATCTCTGGCATATGCGGTCGCTGCTGTTCACGGAGCCGGTCGACTTCCTGATCGGCAACACCTACGGCAAGTATCTCGAGCGCGACACTGGCACGCCGCTGATCCGCATCGGCTTCCCGGTCTTCGATCGCCACCATTATCACCGTTATCCGGTGTGGGGTTATCAGGGCGGCCTGAACGTCCTGGTGTGGCTGCTCGACAAGGTCTTCGACGAGATCGATCGCAACACCAACGTCGTCGCGAAGTCGGACTATAGCTTCGACATCATTCGCTGACGTTCACGAACTTCCGCCGGGTCGAGCAGCGTCTCGGTCCGGCGGAACAACAAGAGCCTGATCCGTCAGGTCGGTCGCCGCGCTGGCGCAATTCGTGCGCAGAGTGGGAGGCGATGGCCTTTGCAGGAGGCGCGGATGAGCACGCTGGCCGCAAAAGTTCAAGACGTTTTCAACGAGCCCGGTTGCGATAAGAACGCGGGCAAATCCGAGAAAGAGCGAAAAAAAGGCTGCACGAAGCAATTGGCGCCCGGCGCCGCAGCCGGTGGATGCGCCTTCGACGGCGCCAAGATCGCTCTTCAGCCGATCACCGACGTAGCCCATCTCGTCCATGGGCCCATAGCCTGCGAAGGCAATTCATGGGACAATCGCGGAGCCAAGACATCCGGCTCCAGCCTCTATCGAACCGGTTTCACCACGGACATCGGCGAAACGGACGTCGTCTTCGGGGGTGAGAAGCGCCTCTATAAGTCGATCAAAGAAATTATCGACAAATACGATCCGCCCGCGGTCTTCGTCTATCAGACCTGCGTTCCGGCTATGATCGGCGACGACATCGACGCGGTCTGCAAAGCGGCGGCGAAGAAATTCAACAAGCCGGTCATCCCGGTGAATTCGCCCGGCTTCGTCGGACCGAAAAATCTCGGCAACAAGCTCGCCGGCGAGGCGATCCTCGATCACGTGATCGGCACGCAGGAGCCGGAATACACCACGCCTTACGACATCAACATCATCGGTGAATATAATCTCGCGGGTGAGTTGTGGCAGGTGAAGCCGATTCTCGACGAGCTCGGCATTCGTATTCTCTCCTGCATTTCCGGTGACGGAAAATATCAGGAGGTCGCATCCTCCCATCGCGCCAAGGCGGCGATGATGGTCTGCTCCAAAGCGATGATCAATGTCGCGCGTAAGATGGAGGAGCGCTACGATATTCCCTTCTTCGAAGGTTCTTTCTACGGCATCGGCGATATGAGCGATTCGCTCCGTGAGATCGCGCGCCTGCTGGTCGAAAAGGGAGCGCCCGCCGAGCTGAAGGATCGCACCGACGCCGTGATCGCGCGCGAAGAGGCGCGCGCATGGGAGCGCATCGCGCCCTATAAGAAGCGGCTGCTCGGCAAGAAGGTGCTGCTGATAACCGGCGGCGTGAAATCCTGGTCCGTCGTCGCGGCCCTGCAAGAAGCGGGTATGGAGCTCGTCGGCACCAGCGTCAAAAAGTCCACCAAGGAGGACAAGGAGCGCATCAAGGAGCTGATGGGTCAAGACGCCCATATGATCGACGATATGACGCCGCGCGAAATGTATAAAATGCTCAAAGATGCGCAGGCGGATATCATGCTGTCGGGCGGACGCTCTCAGTTCATCGCGCTCAAGGCCAAGATGCCGTGGCTCGATATCAATCAAGAGCGGCACCACGCCTATGCCGGCTATGAGGGCATGGTCGAGCTCGTTCACGAGATCGACAAGGCGTTCTTCAACCCGGTGTGGGAGCAGGTTCGGCGACCGCCGCCGTGGCAGGAAAAGACCTGGGAAGATCGGGCGAACGAGGCGATCGCCGCGGAGGCGGCGGAGCTGGCGGCCGATCCCGTGAAAGCAGAGCAAGTGCGCCGCGAGAAGCGCGTCTGCAAGTGCCATAATGTGAACGTCGGAGCCCTCGAAGATGCGATCTCGGCGGGTTCGCTGACGACGGTCGAGGCGCTCGCCGAGGCGACCCATGCGAGCACGGGCTGCGGTGGATGCCGCGACACGCTCGAGCAGATGATCGAAGCGGCCAACGCCAGTGGCGCGGTTCCTGCATCAAAAGCGGCGTGAGGCGCTCCGATGGCTAGAGTCGAAACTTCCAAAAAGGCCTGCGCGGTCAATCCGTTGAAGATGAGCCAGCCGATTGGCGGGGCGCTCGCTTTCATGGGTGTGCATGGATGCATGCCATTGCTGCATGGATCGCAAGGTTGCACATCTTTTGGGCTCGTGCTGTTCGTTCGCCATTTTCGTGAAGCCATTCCGCTCCAGACGACCGCGATGAGCGAAGTCGCGACTGTTCTGGGCGGTTTGGAGAATGTCGAGGAAGCGATCGTCAACATAGCGAAGCGCGCGAAGCCGGATGTCATCGGCATATGCTCGACCGGCGTGACGGAGACCAAGGGCGACGATGTCGACGGCTATATCAAGATCGTTCGGCAGCGCCACCCCGAGCTCGATCACATGGGCATCGTCTATGTCTCGACGCCGGATTTCAAAGACGCGTTTCAGGACGGCTGGGGGAAGACTGTCGCCAAGCTGATCGAGGCGTTTGTTCCGGTGAATGAAAAGTCGGCTCAAAGAGCGCCGCAGCGCGTCAATGTCCTTCCCGGCTGCCATCTGACGCCGGGCGACATAGATGAATTGCGCGACATCATCGAAAGCTTCGGGCTCGAGCCGACATTCCTTCCGGATCTGTCCGGATCGCTCGACGGTCATTTGCCCGAAGATTTCACGCCGACCACGCTCGGCGGAACGACGCGAGAGGCAATGGCGGCGATGGGCTCGGCCGCTTGGACGATTGCGGTGGGCGAGCAGATGCGCCTCGCGGCGACGACATTGGAGCGGCGCACCGGCGTTCCTTTCGTGCTCTTCGACCGCCTGACGGGGCTGGCGCCCAATGACGAATTGATCGGCTTCTTGTCGCGCATCAGCGGGCGGCCTGTTCCTCAGAAGTTCAAGCGGCAGAGGGGGCAGCTGGTCGACGCCATGCTCGATGGCCATTTCCATTTCGGCGGACGCAAGGTGACGATCGGCGCTGAGCCCGACCTTTTGTTTGCGATCGGCTCATGGCTCACCGAAATGGGGGCCGAGCTTCAAGCCGCGATCACGACGACGCAATCCCCAGTGCTCGAAAAGCTCGCGATCGACGAAGTGCTCATCGGCGATCTCGAGGATTTGGAGCATCGTTCCAAAGGCGCGGATCTGATGATGACCCATTCGCATGGGAGGCAAGCGTCGGAGCGTCTCGGTGTCCCGTTGTTTCGACTGGGGCTCCCGACATTCGATCGGCTCGGCGCCGGGCATGAGCTCACCGTGGGCTACCGCGGCACGCGGACGCTCATCTTCAACATAGGCAATATGTTCATCTCACAGGCGCATGAGCCAGGCCCCGACACTTGGCGCCGTGAGGACGAGAATGTCACGCATTTCGGGGGCGAGCCAACTCCGGAGCTCGTCCAACTGACCGCGATGGCTTGACCACGAGGAGGCAGCATGAAAGTCGCATTCGCCACCCAGGACCTCGAACGGGTCGACGCCCATTTCGGTTGGGCTAAGAATATCGCGATATATGAGCTCACCGCGGAAGGACACAGCTTCATCGAGGCGATCCAGTTCCAGGGCGATCTCCAGGAGGACGGCAACGAGGACAAGTTGCAGCCCAAGCTCGAGGCGATCAAGGACTGCGCAATTCTCTACATCGCGGCGATCGGCGGCTCAGGCGCCGCGCGCGTCGTCGCCTCGGGCATACATCCGATGAAGGTGTCGCAGCCGGAGAATATCATAGACCTGCTGGAAAAGCTCAAGGTGGTTCTGCAGGGCGCGCCGCCGCCATGGCTGCGCAAGGTCATGGCGAGGGGTCAGGAAAGAACCTTCGATTTCGAGGAAGAGGCTGCAAATGGTTGAGACCGAGACGATTACCGCAAATGACGCGGCGAACAGCTTCTTCATCAAGGAGCTCGTCAAGCAGTGGCGCGCGCAGGATACGCACGGCACCTGGGAGAACAAGAAAGACCTCGATCTCATCAAGCCCTACATCGTCGACAAGGAAGCACGCAAGCAGCTCCCCCTCATCGGCGATCCGGACCCCGAGATCCTCTGGCGCGTCGAGCTTTTCTATAACGCCGTCGCCCTGTCGATCGAGCGCGCGACGGGCGTGATGGTTCAGCCGATGATCAAAATGAGCCATGAGGGCTTCGGCCGGCAGGTGCTCATCGCGGGCCGGCTGATCGTCGTCAACAAGCAGTTGCGCGATGTGCATCGTTTCGGCTTCGACACGTTGGAGAAGCTCGCGGACGAAGGCACGAAGCTCGTCGACGCCGGCGTCGAAATGGTCCAGAAGTTTCCGGAAGTGGCTCGTTATTGATATCGAAGGAGAGATGAAGATGAGCTCCGTCGACGAGCTGAAGGCCGAGATCAAGAAACTCTCGGCCAAGGCGACGAATATGAAGATGAATCTGCACGATCTGTCGGAAGAATTGCCGATCAATTGGGGCACAATTCTCACCGTCGCGCAGGAAGCCTATGAGGCGTATGCGGCTCTCGAAGCCGCGCGCCAGAAACTCAAGGAATTGGAGACGGCGTGATGGGGGCGTTCAAGACGAGAGGCGGCGCCGATTGGACGCCGTCCTATTTGACCAACATCAATCCAGCGACATGCATCGGATGCGGTCGCTGTTTCAAAGTCTGCCCGCAGGA
Source organism: Methylosinus sp. is20ea (assembly GCF_059718135.1). Classification (NCBI taxonomy): domain Bacteria; kingdom Pseudomonadati; phylum Pseudomonadota; class Alphaproteobacteria; order Hyphomicrobiales; family Methylocystaceae; genus Methylosinus; species Methylosinus sp. is20ea. The sequence goes on from NZ_AP046088.1 coordinate 2,307,770, forward strand.
CGTCATGGCGCTTTATGGCGTGGACGCCGAAGGCGCGATCCTCGGCATCGTCACGGATGACGATGACGACGATTTCGACGGCGAGCTCAACCGCAAGATCATGAAGGTCGAGCGCGAGCAGGATTGTATCGGGTGCTCGGCGTGTTCGAAGGTCTGTCCGAAGGACTGCCAGACGCACGTCCCTGTCGATCAGCTGGCTGGCTGAGCCAATGGCCTTTCTCTCCGAAGATCGCCGATCGGAGAGCGGGCTCCTTCCGCCGAGCCTCGACCCGACGGACATTTATGTGCGCTTGCGGTCGCGTCCGAGCGATTCCGGACGCGACGACCCTTTCACGGCGCATGTATTCTGCTGCGTGTTGGCGCTCGGCCTGAGCGAAGCTGGGGGACGTTCGGGGACGCTCGGTCAATCGTTAGCGCTCGGACGCGCGGATCTCGCACGTCTGATCGATCGCTGGGCGCCCGAAGCCCATGCGCTGATCGACCTTTCCGCGGAACCGGAATCGGTCTCTCTGGACGATGAGGAAGACCAGATTCGGCAATTATTGGAGCGGTTCCGGGTCGACGCCTCGGAAGAGGCCGGCTGGTTGGCCTCGATATTGACCAAGCGCGCAATGTCGCCACGACATTTGTGGCAGGACCTCGGCTTGACCAAGCGCGACGAGCTCGGTCGTTTGATGCGAGAGCGCTTTCCGAGCCTCGCCGAGCGCAACAGCAACCATATGAAATGGAAGAAGTTCTTCTATCGGTCTCTTTGTGAGATGGAAGGCTTTGTCCTTTGCGCCGCGCCGACCTGCCGTGAGTGCAGCGATTTCCACGATTGCTTCGGCGACGAGAGCGGCGAGAGCGCCCTGGCGCGGCTTTCCCACGGTAAGCCCTCGGATTCCTGATCTGTCTCGAGATTTCATCCAATTTCGACGGCGGCGCGGCCAGGCTTTTCTGGCCGTTTTCTGCGTGATTCGATGCAGAATCGCTATCCCTGTCCGAACTCCGACATTGTGGGAATGCGGACAGGCGGAACCCCTGCGAATCGACTGAATCGAGATGGCAAACCGGTCTGGCATAGCGGTTGCTTCCTCCAACTCGGATGATTTTCCGGGAAGAGGTTAAGCAAATGATCGAACTCACAGACAATGCCGTGAACGCAGTGCGTTCGGCAATTGCGGGCGCCGGGCAGGAGGTTGAGGGGCTGCGCATCATGGTCGAGGCCGGCGGCTGCGCGGGCTTCCAATATACGATGGGTCTCGTCAATGAGAGCAATCCTGCCGATCATGTGTTCGAGCGCGACGGCGTCAAGGTCTTCGTCGAAGAGGGCTCCCTCGCTTATCTCGACGGCACGCGAGTCGATTTCGTGAGCGGGCTCGAGGGTGCGGGCTTCACTTTCGACAATCCCCAGGCGAAGTCGAGCTGTTCCTGCGGCAAGTCGTTCGGTTGATCGTCTTCGGGAGAGCGGCGATGTGGGAATATTCCGACACGGTCAAGGAGCATTTCTTCAATCCGAAGAACGCGGGCGCTCTCCTCGGCGCCAATGCGGTCGGCGAGGTCGGGGCCTTGTCGTGTGGGGACGCGCTCAAGCTGATGCTGCACATCGATCCGGTCACCGAGATCGTTCTCGAGGCCAAATTTCAGACCTTCGGCTGCGGCTCGGCGATCGCGTCCTCCTCGGCTCTCACCGAGCTCGTCATCGGCAAGACGCTGGAGCAGGCGCGCGCGATCACCAATCGCGACATCGCCGATTATCTCGGGGGCCTGCCGCCCGAGAAGATGCATTGCGCGGTAATGGGACATGAGGCGCTTCAGGCGGCGATCGCGAATTTTCGCGGCGAGGTCTGGCGGTCCGAGCACGAAGAAGGCGCGCTCGTCTGCAAATGCCACGGGGTCGACGCTGTGGCGATCGAGCGCGCGATAAGAGACAATGGTTTGTCGACGGTCGAGCAGGTCGCCGTCTTCACAAAGGCGGGCTCAGGCTGCACGACTTGTTACGAGCAGGTCGAGGATATAATTCTGCGCGTCACCTCCGAGATCGCAGCGGCGGCCGCGCTCGCCGACCAAGCTTCGGTGAGCGTGCGCCCCGACGAGGCGGTCTCGGCGGCGGCTCCGCAAGCGCCCGCGGCGCCCCGTTCGGCGGGTTCGGTCAATCTCTTCAGCGCTGCGATGCGTCCCGCCAGCGCCGCCGCGCCTCGTCCGGCGGCTCCCGTGCGTCCCGCCGCCGAAGCGTCGCCGCTGACGCCGGCGTCGTCCTCGCCTTCCCCCGCGGGGATGACGAATTTGAAGAAGATTCGTTTGATCGAGGAGACGATCGAGGACCTTCGCGTCTATCTGCGCAAGGACGGCGGCGATTGCGAATTGATCGACGTGGACGGCTCGAATGTGCTCGTCAGCCTGACCGGGGCCTGCGTCGGCTGTCAGATGGCGAGCGTCACCGTTTCGGGAATACAAGAGCGGCTCATCGCGAAATTGGGCGTGCCCATGCGCGTGATACCGGTCGGTCGGAACGCTCATTGAGGAGTTCGTCATGAAGGCGATTTATCTCGACAACAATGCGACGACCAGAGTCGATCCGGCGGTCGTTGAAGCAATGCTCCCCTTCTTCACGGAGCATTTCGGCAACGCGTCTTCGGCTCATTCCTTCGGGGCGGAGGTCGGGACCGCGGTGAAGGCGGCGCGGCAGCAGCTTCAGCAGCTGCTGGGCGCGACGCATGATCACGAGATCATCTACACTTCGGGCGGCACCGAGAGCGACAACGCTGCGATCCTCTCGGCGCTCGAGGCTTTGCCGGATCGCAACGAAATCGTCACCTCCAAGGTCGAGCATCCTGCGATTCTGTCGCTTTGCGAGCACCTCGAGAAGACCGGCCGCGCCAAGGTGCATTTCATCGGCGTCGACAAGGCGGGCCAGCTCGACATCGACGCCTATCGCGTCGCATTGTCGGACAAAGTGGCCGTCGTGTCGCTGATGTGGGCGAACAATGAGACGGGAACGATCTTTCCCGTCGAGGGCCTCGCCGAGCTGGCCAAGGAGCATGGCGCGCTGTTCCATACCGATGCGGTGCAAGCCGTCGGCAAGACGCCGATTTCTCTGAAGGACAGCGCGATCGACATGCTGTCGCTGTCAGGGCACAAGCTGCATGGGCCGAAAGGGATCGGCGCGCTCTATGTGAAAAAGGGCTCGCGCTTCAAGCCGCTGATCCGCGGCGGCCATCAAGAACGGGCCCGTCGCGGCGGAACCGAGAATGTTCCGGCGATCATCGGGCTCGGCAAGGCGGCGGAGCTCGCGCTGGCGCACATGGCGGAAGAGCAGGGCCGCGTGCGCGAGCTGCGGGATCGGCTCGAGAAAGCGGTCCTCCAGCGTGTGCCCAATTGCATCGTGAACGGCGATCGTCACGATCGTCTGCCGAACACCGCCAATCTCGCGTTCGAATATGTCGAGAGCGAAGCGATCCTGTTGCATCTCAATCGCAGCGGCGTCGCGGCGTCCTCGGGTTCTGCCTGCACGTCGGGGTCGATGGAGCCGAGCCATGTGCTGAAAGCCATGGAGATTCCGGAGGCGGCGCTGCATGGCGCGGTGCGTTTCTCCTTCTCTCGCGACAATGTCGCGGAGGATGTGGATCGCGTCATCGAGGCGCTGCCCGGAATCGTCGAGAAGCTCCGTGAAATGTCGCCCTTCTGGGCCGACGCCGAGAAGAAGACGAACGACTCCAAGCCCGTTTTTGCGTGATAGGCGCGACCGCCGTGAACTCCGATCAACCCTATATCTTCATCAATGACACGACGCTTCGCGATGGCGAGCAGGCGCCGGGCGTGGCGTTCACCGCCGCGGAAAAGCTCGCGATCGCGCGAGCGCTGGCCGCTGTCGGCGTCGACGAGATCGAGGCTGGTACGCCGGCGATGGGCCGGGACGAGATCGAGGCGATCGCCGCGATAGCGGCGGACGGCTTGCCATGCCGCGTCATGGCCTGGTGCCGACTGAGCGAACGCGACGTCGACGCGGCGTTGTCCGCCAATGTCTCGCATGTGAATGTCTCGTCCCCTATGTCGAGATTGCAGATCGGCGTGAAGCTCTCGACAGATGTCGAAGGCGCTGCGGCGCGCGTCGAGCGAGTGGTCGCCTATGCGCGTTCGAAGGGGCTGAGCGTCGCTCTCGGCGGCGAGGATTCCTCTCGCGCCGATCCACGCGACATCGGTCGGATCGTGCGCGCCGCCGCGGCCGCGGGGGCGACGCGTTTTCGCTTCGCCGATACGCTCGGGACGCTCGATCCTTTCGCGACCTATGAATCGATCCGTCGGGTGCGCGAGGAGACCGATCTGCCGATCGAGTTCCATGGCCATGACGATGTCGGTCTCGCCACCGCCAATACGCTCGCCGCGGTGCGCGGCGGGGCGACGCATGCATCCGTCACCATGCTCGGTCTCGGTGAGCGGGCTGGCAACGCCGCTCTCGAGGAGGTCGCGGTCGCGCTCGGCCATGTCGCGCATGGCCGCACGAATATCGATCTCAAGCGGCTGCAAGGCGTGGCCCGTCTGGTCGCCGCGGCCGCGCGACGGAAGATCGGACGCGCCAAGGCGGTGGTCGGCTCGGATATATTCACGCATGAATCGGGCATTCATGTCGCCGCGCTGATGAAGGATGTGCGCACCTATCAGGGTCTCGATCCTGCTCGGCTCGGGCGACGGCATCGCATCGTCATCGCCAAGCATTCGGGCCTGAGCGCGATCCAGAAGAAATGCGCCGAGATCGGCGTCGCTCTCGACCGCGATACGGCGGCCCGGCTTCTCGATCACGTCAAGCGGCGTGCTCTGGACCAGAAAAGACCGGTCAATCGTGGCGAGTTCATTCGCCTCGTGGACCGCGCGCAAGCGGAAGCGGCAATCGCGGCGCAGCATGATGTGGGAGGCGTGTCATGAGCCCCATTTCCATCGTCGCCACGCCCCGCGTCGCTTCGAGCAAAGGTCTTTTCGCGCTGATCCGCGAGGACATAGGCTGTGTCGCGCAACGCGATCCGGCGGCGCGCAGCACTTGGGAAGTGGTGCTGCTCTATCCGGGCGTGCACGCGCTGATTTGGCATCGCATCGCAAATCGTCTTTGGCGCGGGGGCCATAAATTCGCCGCGCGCGCGCTGTCATGGTTCGCGCGTCTCGTCACCAATATCGACATTCATCCAGGCGCGACGATCGGCGGACGCTTCTTCATCGATCACGGCGCCGGCGTGGTGATCGGGGAAACGGCGACGATCGGCGATGACGTCACAATGTATCACGGCGTCACGCTCGGCGGCACGTCCTGGTCTGTCGGCCGGCGTCACCCGACTGTCGGAGACGGCGTGCTGATCGGCGCCGGCGCGAAGATACTGGGTCCGATCAGCGTCGGACCGCGCGCGCGCATCGGCGCCAATTCCGTGGTCATAGAGGATGTTCCGCCGGAGATGACCGTGGTCGGCATTCCCGGTCGCATCGTGCGCGAGCAGCGTCGACGTTCGGGCCCCGATGGACGCATCGACCTCGAGCACCATCTCATTCCCGATCCGGTCGGAGACGCGATTTCCGTGCTCATCGACCGCATCGATTTTCTCGAAGCGCGGCTCGTGCATCTTCAGGCGCGGGTCAGCGAGGGCTCCCACCGGCAATTCGGAGACAACAAGCCATGAGCATTTTGGACGATCTGCGCAAATTGTCGGCGGCCGAGGAATTCTTCGACCTTCTCGGCGTCGAATACGACCCCAACATCGTGCGACACTCGCGTCTGCATATTCTGCGACGCATGGGCGAGTATCTTCACAAGGCGGCGCCCGAGGGCGCGTCCGACGACGAGGTGCGCGAAGCCTGCCGTGATTTCTTGGCGAAGGCCTATCAGGATTTCACGAAATCCTCTCCGATCGAAGAACGGCTTTTCAAAGTGCATAAGGACGCTGTAAAGCCGAAGGAGGAGCCGAAGAAGCCCTTCGTGCCTCTTAGCACGGTCACCACGTCGAACGGATGACGATCGAAACATCAGTCGGGATGGCGAGAGGGAGATTCTCATGAAGATACTGGTCTGCATCAAGCAAGTTCCCGACAGCGCCCAGATTCGCGTGCATCCTGTCACCAACACGATCATGCGCCAGGGCGTGCCGACGATCATCAATCCTTATGATCTCTTCTCGCTCGAAGAGGCGCTCAAGCTGCGCGACAAATTCGGCGGAGAGGTGACGGTGTTGACCATGGGCCCGCCCATGGCGGCGGATTCGCTGCGCAGAGCGCTGGCGATCGGCGCCGATCGCGCGGTTCTGCTCACCGACCGTTTCTTCGCCGGCGCCGACACTCTGGCGACGACTTACGCGCTCGCTCAGGCGATCCGCAAGATCGAGAAGACCTGGGGCGATCTCGATCTCGTCTTCACCGGCAAGCAGACGATCGACGGCGACACCGCGCAGGTCGGCCCGGGTGTGGCGAAACGTCTCAACCTTCTGCTGTTGACCTATGTCTCCAAAATCGTCGAAGCCGATGCGGAGAAGCGCGAGGTCGTCATCGAGCGGCGCGCCGAGGGCGGCACGCAGGTTCTGAAGACCAAAATGCCTTGTCTCATCGCCATGCTCGAGGGCACCAATGAGGTGCGCCGCGGCTCGATCTCCGACTCTCTGCGCGCCGCCCGCGCCGAGATCGTCACTTGGAGCGCCAAGGACGCCGAGATCGAAGATCTTACGAAATGCGGATTGAAAGGTTCGCCGACGATCGTCAAGAAAGTGTTCGCTCCGCCGGTGCGGACCGAGCGCGCCGCCTTCGTGGAGCCGGAAAAGAACGCCGGGGAATCCGCCGATGCGCTGCTCGAGGCGATCTTCAAGCGCCATCCGGCGCTCGAGGAAGACATGACGAAATTGGCCAGTGGGTTCTAAAGGAGAAGCGAAAATGTCCGACAAGCCCGCCCCCGCCGCGCCGCAGCAGAGCCGCGCCAGCGCGAAGAAGGAGCTCCCGGAGCATTTCCGCGGCTACAAGCACGTCTGGGTGTTCGTCGAGCTGGAGCGCGGCGAAGTGCATCCGGTGTCCTGGGAGCTGCTCGGCGCCGGCCGCAAGCTCGCGGATCAGCTGAAGGTCGATCTCGCCGCCGTCGTGCTCAGTGCGCCGGGCGAGGCGGCACGCAAGGCCGTCCAGGAATCCTTCGTCTACGGCGCTGATCTCGCCTATCTCGTCGAGGATCCGATTCTCGGCGATTATCGCAACGAGCCCTATTCGAAGGCTGTCACTCAGCTCGTCAACACGCATAAGCCGGAGATCCTGCTGCTCGGCGCCACGACGCTCGGCCGCGATCTCGCAGGTTCCGTGGCGACGACGCTGCTGACCGGCCTCACCGCCGACTGCACCGAGCTCGCGGTGGACGCCGACGGCTCGCTGGCGGCGACGCGTCCGACTTTCGGCGGCTCGCTGCTCTGCACGATCTATACATTGAACTATCGCCCGCAAATGGCGACGGTGCGTCCGCGCCAATTGCCGACGCCGACGCGCGACGAGACGCGCACAGGCCGCGTCGTCGAGTTCAAGGCCGATCTCGACGAAGACAAGATCATCACCAAGCTGCTGAAGTTCATCCCGGACCGTGAGTCGTCGAAGAGCAATCTCGCTTTCGCCGACGTCGTCGTCGCCGGCGGTCTCGGCCTGCAGAGCGCGGAGAATTATCAGCTCGTGCGCAATCTCGCCTCCGCGCTCGGCGCGGAGTTCGGCGGCTCGCGTCCGCTGGTGCAGAAAGGCTGGATCACCTCGGACCGCCAGATCGGCCAGACTGGCAAGTCGATCCGGCCCAAGCTCTATATTGCCGCCGGCATTTCCGGCGCGATCCAGCATCGCGTCGGCGTCGAGGGCGCCGATTGCATCGTCGCGATCAACACCGACAAGAATGCGCCGATCTTCGATTTCGCGCATATCGGCATCGTCACCGACGCCATTCGCCTGCTGCCTGCGTTGACGGAAGCTTTCCGCAAGCGGCTCTCGCCCGAAAACGCCGACCGGCTCGCCGGCTGATCCCGAGGAGATTGTCATGATCGAAGAAAAATTCGACGCGATCGTCATCGGGGCCGGCATGGCCGGCAACGCTGCGGCCTACACCATGGCCTCGCGTGGTCTCAACGTTCTCCAGCTGGAGCGCGGGGAGTATCCGGGCTCCAAGAATGTGCAGGGCGGGATTCTCTATGCCGACATGTTGGAGAAGATCATTCCGGACTTCCGCGAGGAGGCGCCGCTCGAGCGGCATCTCATCGAGCAGCGCTTCTGGATGATGACCGACCGCTCGCATACGGGCATGCAATATCGTTCGGATGACTTCAACGAGGAGAAGCCGAACCGCTACACCATCATCCGCTCGCAGTTCGACCGCTGGTTCAACAAGCAGGTGCAGTCGAAGGGCGCGATCGTCATCTGCGAGACGACGGTGATGGAGCTGGTCAGCGACGCCTATGGCAAGGTCATCGGCGTGCGCACCGACCGCAGCGGCGGCACTGTGTTCGCCGATGTCGTCGTGATCGCCGAGGGCGTCAACGGATTGCTCGGCGCGCGCGCCGGCCTGCGTCCGACGCCCAAGGCCGAGCATGTCGCTCTGGCGGTCAAGGAGATGCACTTCCTGCCGCGCGAGACGCTCGAAGCGCGTTTCAATCTGCATGGCGACGAGGGCGTCGTCATCGAGGCGGCCGGCACCATCTCCAAGGGGATGACCGGCATGGGCTTCGTCTACACGAACAAAGAGAGCATTTCTGTCGGCTTTGGCTGCCTCGTGTCGGATTTCGCCGAACATGAGGAGACGCCCTACGGCATGCTGGAGAATTTCAAGAAGCATCCGTCGATCGCGCCGCTGATCGAAGGCTCGGAAGTGAAGGAATATGCCGCTCATCTCATTCCCGAGGGCGGTTTCAACACGATTCCCGAGCTTTTCGGCGACGGGTGGGTGGTCGTCGGCGACGCCGCCCAGCTCAACAACGCCATCCATAGAGAAGGCTCGAATCTTGCTATGACGTCTGGCAGGCTCGCGGGCGAGGCGATTTTCCAGGTGAAGTCGCGCCGCGATCCGATGACGAAGCAGAATCTGGCGCTCTACAAGAAATTCCTCGACGATAGCTTCGTCATGAAGGATCTGAAGAAATACAAGGACATGCCGGCGTTGTTGCACACGCAGGCGCAGAATTTCTTCCTCACCTATCCGACACTCGTGTCGAAGGCGATGGAAAATTTCCTACGCGTCGACGGCACGCCGAAGATCGAGAAGGAAAAAGCGTCGGTCCGAGCCTTCCGCGAGAAGCGCTCGCTGACGGGTTTAGTCGGAGATGCATGGCGTCTGGCGCGCGCCTGGCGCTGAGAGGAGGAATTGCGATGTCGACGCAAGCTGCGCGAGTCGAGGAGAAGCTGTTCCAGAACCGCTATCTCGTCGATCAGGGAAAACCCCATATCGTCGTGCAACCGCACACGACGCCGTCGAAGAATCTCGTGGCGATGACCAAGATCTGTCCGGCCGGCTGCTATGAGCAGAACGCCTCCGGCCAAGTCGAGATCACGCCGGACGGCTGTCTCGAATGCGGCACCTGCCGCGTCCTCTGCGAGCCGCAGGGCGATATCGTGTGGAATTATCCGCGCGGCGGCTATGGCGTGCTGTTCAAATTCGGCTGAGCGCGGCCGACGCGCCGCGTGGCGACGCGTCGGAAAATAGACGTGAGGATGTTCGATGACGGTCGTGCAATTGATCGAAGCGCTCAAGGACATGCCGAGCGAAGCCGTGGTCGTTCTCGAGGGAGACGGGGCGTGCGCGCGCCTCGTCGGCGTGAATTTCGAGAAGAGTCCGATGGCGGGATTGCCGGATGAGGTGATCCTGTCGACCGATTGTGAAGAGTGACGCGCCCGGCTGAAGGGCGCGACCGACCGACGCAGCGTTTCCCGGCCCGCGAGGCTTGACGTGCGCGCGTTTCGATCTCATCTTTACAGTGTCTCGTCGATCTTCGCGGAAGAGACCGGCGCTCGCGCCGGAGCCGAAGGCGCAACCGCCCCGGAAACGCTCAGGCAAAAGGACCGCGAAGTAAGAGACACTCTGGAAAGTGGCGCGGCTCGTCCGCGCCCACCGACGGGCGTAACCTGCGCTGCAGGGAATCTCTCAGGTCTCCAGACAGAGGGGGCGCGAGCCGGGCGGAGAAATCCGCCCTATGCGGAACGCCGACTGTCGGGAGCGCCCATTGAGCGAAAGCTTCGCCCCAACCACGCTCACACCGCTGGAAAAGACGCCGCTCGACGCTTTGCATCGTCGTCTCGGCGCGCGCATGGCGCCTTTCGCGGGCTATGAGCTGCCGCTTCACTATAAGGCCGGCGTCGTTGCGGAGCATTTGCACACGCGCGAAAAGGCCAGCCTTTTCGACGTCTCCCATATGGGCCAGGCGATTCTCGGCGGCCGCGGCGCCGCCGGGCTGATCGAGAGCCTCGTTCCCGCCGATATCCGAGATCTTCCTTCCGAACGCACGCGCTATAGCCAGCTTCTCGCCGAGGATGGCGGCGTGCTCGACGATCTGATGATCACGCGCCTACCGGGGCGTGACGAAAGATTGCTCCTCATCGTCAATGCGGCTGCCAAGGCTCAGGATTTCGCCTATCTGCGACAGGAGCTGCCGCTCGATCTCAGCGTCCTCGCCGGCCGCGCGCTGCTCGCGCTGCAGGGGCCGCGCGCCGCCGCCGCGCTCGCCGATATCCTCCCCGATATCGCCGACACGCCCTTCATGGGCTGGCGCGCCGCGGAGTTTGGCGGAGCGGGCGTTTTCGCATCGCGCTCCGGCTATACGGGCGAGGATGGTTTCGAAATCTCCGTCCCCAATCATCTCGCCGAAGCCTTTGCCGAGGCGCTGCTCGTCCATCCCGATGTCGCGGCGGCCGGGCTCGGCGCGCGCGACTCGCTGCGGCTCGAGGCGGGGCTCTGCCTCTATGGGCATGATCTGGACGCGACGACCGATCCGGTGGAGGCCGGCCTCGCCTGGTCCATTGCTCGGCGCCGCCGCGAGCAGGGCGGTTTCCCCGGCTATGCGCGCATTCGCGCCGCTTTGACCGAGGGTCCGGCGCGCAAACGCGTCGGCCTCCTTCCCGAAGGCCGGGCGCCATTGCGCGAAGGCGCGACGCTCGCGGCGCCGGATGGGCGCGTCGTCGGTCGCATCACCTCGGGCGGCTATTCGCCGACGCTCTCGCGACCCATCGCCATGGCCTATGTCGAAGCGGCCTTCGCGGCGCCCGGCGCCAGGCTGGAAGGTCGCCTTCGCGACAATCGCGTCCTGGTCGAGGTCGTGTCGATGCCTTTCGTTCCCCATCGCTATTTCCGCGATCCCACCGGAAAGGACAGATCATGAGCGGCGAGCGCTACACCAAGGATCATGATTTCGTGCGCATCGACGGCGATTTCGCAATCGTCGGCATCACCGATTTCGCGCAGTCGCAGCTCGGCGACATCGTCTATGTCGAGCTGCCCGCGCCGGGCAAGCGCGTCGCCAAAGGCGAGCAATTGGCGACGATCGAGAGCGTCAAGGCGGCGAGCGAGGTCTATGCGCCGGTCTCCGGCGAGGTCGCATCCGTCAATGAGCAGCTCGAATCATCGCCGGATGCGGTGAACAAGGATCCGCTCGGCGACGGCTGGCTGGTGACTCTGCGCGTCGAGAATCCCGTCGAGCTCGACGAGCTGATGGATGAGGACGCCTATCGCGCCTTTCTCGAGAGCGAGGGGTGAGCCATGCGCTATCTGCCCTTGACGCAAGAGGATCGCGCGCAGATGCGCGCCGCGATCGGCGTCGCCGATGTCGACGCGCTCTACGCCGATGTGCCCGCGGAGCTGCGTCTCGACGGGCCGCTCGATCTTCCGCGCGCAAAATCGGAGATGGAGATCGAGCGTCTGCTCGCCGCTATGGCGAAGCGCAATCTCTCGGCCTCGCGCGCGCCCTTCTTCATCGGCGCAGGCGCTTATAAGCACCATATTCCGGCGAGCGTCGATCATCTGATCCAGCGCTCGGAGTTTTTGACCAGCTACACGCCCTATCAGCCGGAGATATCGCAGGGCACGCTGCAATATCTCTTCGAGTTTCAGACGCAGGTCGCCATGCTGACCGGCATGGAGATCGCCAACGCCTCCATGTATGACGGCTCGACCGCCTGCGCCGAGGCGGCGCTGATGGCGCATCGCATCACCAAGCGGCGCAAGGCCGTGCTCTCCGGCGGCCTGCATCCGCATTATGCGGAGGTTCTGCGCACGATCTCGCATTTCGCCGGCGACGAGATCGTCGCCCTCGCGCCGGACGTGCGCGCGAGGGAAGACATTGCGTCGGCGATCGACGACAGCGTCTCCTGCGTCATCGTGCAGACGCCGGACGTGTTCGGCAATCTACGCGATCTCACGCCGATCGCCGAGGCCTGCCACCGCCGCGGCGCTCTGCTGATCGCCGTCTTCACCGAGGTCGTCTCGCTCGGCCTGCTGACGCCGCCGGGCGAGATGGGCGCGGATATCGTCGTCGGCGAGGGCCAGTCGCTCGGCAATCCGCTCTCATTCGGCGGGCCCTATCTGGGCCTGTTCGCGACGCGGCTTTCCTATCTGCGCCAGACGCCGGGACGCCTCTGCGGCGAGACCGTCGACGCCGACGGACGCCGCGGCTATGTGGCGACACTCTCGGCGCGCGAGCAGCATATTCGTCGCGACAAGGCGACGTCTAACATATGCACCAACTCCAATCTCTGCGCGCTCGCTTTCAGCATTCATCTGAGCCTGCTCGGCGAAGCGGGGCTGCGGCGTCTCGCGCGGGTCAATCATGCGAGCGCCGTCGATCTCGCCGAGCGGCTCGCGGGCGTTCCCGGCGTCGAAACGCTCAATGAGAGCTTCTTCAACGAATTCACCTTGCGTGTTCCGGGCGAGGCGGCGCGGCTCGTCGAGCATATGGCGGAAGCGGGCGTGCTCGCCGGCGTTCCGGTCTCGCGTCTGCTGCCGGGCGAAGGTCTCGACGATCTTCTCATCGTCGCCAGCACCGAGGTCGATACGGCGGAGGATCACGAGGCCTTCGTCGCCGCATTGAGAGGAGCGCTCTGATGCTCGATCATAGAGAGGATTCCGCTTTCGAGACCTTCTCGGGAAATCGCGGGCTCGATCAGGAGGAGCCGCCGATCTTCGAGATCGGCCGCACGGATACGACCGGCGTCGATATGGAAGAGCCCGCGCCCTTCGCGTCGCGGCTCGGCGGTCTCGAGCGCCGGCGGCCGATCGGCCTGCCGGGCCTCTCGGAGCCCGAGGCGATGCGCCATTATGTGCGTCTGTCGCGCAAGAATTATTCGATCGACGCCGGGCTCTACCCGCTCGGCTCCTGCACGATGAAGCATAATCCGCGTCTCAACGAAAAAATGGCGCGGCTCGAGGGCTTCGCCGATATTCATCCGCTGCAGCCGCAATCGACGGCGCGGGGCGCGCTCGCGCTGATGGAGGAGCTGTCGCGCTGGCTGCTCGCGCTCACCGGAATGAGCGCGATCGCTCTCTCGCCGAAAGCGGGCGCGCATGGCGAGCTCTGCGGCCTCATGGCGATCAAGGCGGCGCTCGAAGCGCGCGGCGAGGCCGAGACGCGCAAGACGATTCTCATTCCGCAATCGGCGCATGGCACCAATCCGGCGAGCGCCGCTCTGCTCGGCTTTCGCCCGCGCGTGATCGAGGCGGGCGCCGATGGCGTGGTGTGCGAAGAGGCGGCCGCCGCCGCGCTCGGCCCGGATGTCGCAGCGATCATGCTCACCAATCCGAATACGTGCGGCCTGTTCGAGCGCAATGTCGTCGCCATAGCGCGGCGCGTGCATGAGGCGGGCGGTTACTTCTATTGCGACGGCGCGAATTTCAACGCCATCGCCGGGGTCGCGCGTCCGGGCGACATGGGCGTCGACGCCATGCATCTCAATCTGCACAAGACCTTCTCGACGCCGCATGGCGGCGGCGGCCCGGGCTCGGGACCCGTTGTTCTTTCGGAACGGCTCGCGCCTTTCGCGCCGGTTCCGTTTCTCCTGCGCGAGGGCGAGACGATTCGGCTCGTCGAGCACGCGCGTGGAACGCAGAGCCTCGGCCGGCTCACGGCGTTCCACGGACAATTCGGAACCTTCGTGCGCGCGCTCGCCTATATTCTGTCGCATGGCGCGGACGGGCTCGCCCAGGCTTCGCGCGACGCCGTTCTGTCGGCCAATTATCTGCGCGCCGCGCTGCGCGATGTGATGAGTCAGCCTTTCGGCGATCGCGCCTGCATGCATGAGGTGCTGTTCGACGATTCTTTTCTCGAGGGAACCGGCGTCACGACGCTCGATTTCGCCAAGGCGATAATCGACGAGGGCTATCATCCGATGACGATCTATTTCCCGCTCGTCGTTCACGGCGCCATGCTGATCGAGCCGACCGAATCGGAATCGAAGCGCTCGCTCGATCTCTTCGTCGTGACTTTGCGTGATCTCGTCGCCAGCGCGAAGCGCGGCGAGACGGGCCGTTTCACGCGAGCGCCGCGCCACGCCCCACGCCGCCGCCTCGACGAAGCCGCCGCCGCGCGCAAGCCCGTGCTGCGCTGGAGCGCCTCGTAATCCATCGAGCCATCCGAAGCTTCCCTCATCCTGAGGAGCGGCCGGAGGCCGCGTCTCGAAGGGCGAGAGAAGCGTCACGCGTCGCCTTCTGGAACTCGCCCCTCGTGCTTTTAAGACGGCGGCTGTGCCGCCTCCTCGGCATGAGGGCGAGGGTTGTGGCTCACGCAATCAGAAAGCGGCCGTCATCGCGAGCGGTGCGAAGTGATCCGGCAACCGCCTCGTGGCTATGGATCGCATCGTCGCTCGGCTCTCGCGATGATGGTCCAAAGAATTTTCTCCGCCAGATGGATCGAATCGCCGCGCCGGCGGTTACGCTGAAGGGGCGTGGGAGGCGACATATGAACACGGCCAATCTTCAGCTCGAGGGCGTCTACGCCATACTCGCGGCTCTGTTCGGCGCATTGCGCGACAAGGGCGCGCTCGGGCAGGACGAGATCGACGCTCTGCTCGTCGACGTCGAGCTTTCGCTCGCCAATGATCCGTTGCGGCCGCGCGATTTGCGCGACGCCAATGTCGAGGCCATTTGTTTTCCCGCGCGGCTGCTGCGTCTCGCTCTGCGCGAATCGGCGGAAGGCGAAGGCTTCTCCTTCGCGCAGCTCGCTGGCCGCGTCGGCCAGCAGGCGCCGGCCGTGCGCTGAGCGCTCAGATGGAATAGCTGAACGAATCGTACGACAGGCCGTTCAGAAACTGATCCATGTCGCGCGCCGGCTCGGCGCAGCCGGCGGTTCCCACCACTTTGGCGGGGACGCCGGCGACGGTGGAATTGCGCGGCACCGGATGCAGAACGACAGAACCCGCCGCGACACGCGAGCAGGCGCCGACCTCTATATTGCCGAGAATCTTCGCGCCGGCGGCGATCATCACGCCGCGCCGCACCTTGGGATGGCGATCGCCGCTCTCCTTGCCGGTTCCTCCCAGCGTCACGCTCTGCAGAATGGAGACGTCGTCCTCGACCAGGGCCGTCGCGCCGACGACGAGCCCGGTCGCATGATCGAGAAATATGCCGCGGCCGAAGCGCGCCGCCGGATGAATATCGGTCTGAAAGGCGTCCGAGGAGCGGCTCTGCAGATAGAGGGCGAAATCGGTCTGGCCGTTGCGCCACAGCCAATGCGCCAGCCGATGCGTCTGCAGCGCGTGGAAGCCCTTGAAGAACAGCAGCGGCTCGATCAGCCGGCCGCAGGCGGCGTCGCGCTCGACGACGGCCTTTATGTCGGCGCGAAAGGCCTCGCCGATCGTGGGATCGGCGTCGAGCGCGCGGGCGAAGGCGTCGAAGAGCAGGTCCTCCGTCACCGCGCCGCCGAGACGCGCCGCACATCGTCGCGCGACGGCGTCCTCGAAGGAGCGCCGATTGAGCACGAAGGTCAGCAGCAGGCTCGCCATCGCCGGCTCGCGCGCCAGCATGTCCTCGGCCTCGCGGAGAATATGGTTCCAGAGCGCGTCTCGAGGCGCATCTTTGGCCACGGCGTCGGTGACGACCGTCGCGCGACCATTCTCCTGCGTCGCTTCCATCGGCGTCTCCCGTTTTGCCCCGGCCGGCAGTCTGCGCCCAATGTGGCTCGAGCGGCCGGTTTCGTCCAGATTGGTCGAGCTCGTCATGGACAGCAGCGGCTGGCGCTCGAAATGATATTCGTGCCAGCAGCCGCAGTCGCAGCTCCGGCGTCAGCGGCACGGTCGACGGAAGCCGGTGGTGGAGCGTCACATACGCGCAGCTCGAGGGATCGATCACCAGCCGGCGATGCGACGGCAGGAGCCGCCGGCGGGACCGAAGGCGTAGCGCGATCCGCAGGCATAGGCGGTCGGCGGCTCGCCGGTCTGCTCGAAGAGATCATAGCCTTCCTTCAAATTCCGCCAGAAGCCGCTCCATTGCTGATGCTCCGGCGGCGCCGACCAGAAAGTCGTCCAATCGCCCTGCGTCTCCTGGGCGAAGGCCGTATCGGTCATGCGGAAGGGGAAGATGTGGACCGGGACCTCGTGCTGGCCGCCGCGCAGCGCCGCCTCCACCAGCCCGTAGATCTCCTCTATGACCTTGTCGGTCATGGCGAAGCAGCCGACCGATTTGCAGGCGCCATGGATCATCAGCGCGCCGCCGGTGCGGCCGTTCTGCCGGTCGAAGGCGTTGGGAAAGCCGATGTCGAAGGCGCGATGATAGTGAGAGTTCGGATTGAGCTGCCGCGCCGAGACGCTGTAGAAACCTTCAGGTGATTGATAATCCCCGGATCTCAGCTTCGGTCCGAGATGGCCGGACCATTTGCAGATCGGATAGGTCCGATAGAGCGCATAATGTCCGCCCTGCTTCTGCCAGAGCTCGAGCTCGCCTTCCTTCTTGAAAATGCGGACATAGACCGCCGCGCCCATGCGAAAATTCCCGTCGTCTCGGCGCGTGAGGGGCGGCAGCTCATTGGCCGGCGGAGCCGCGGCGAGAGCGAGCGCCGGCATGGCCACGGGCGCCGACGGCGGCGTGACGGCGACGGGCGGCAATGGCGTCGTCGACGGCTCGACCGCGAGATTGCGCGGCCGGGCCGGCGGCAGCGGCGCATCGCCGGGCGGGGCGGCGATGGAAAGCTCCGGCTCCGGCGGCCGGACAGGAGGCGGCGACATGAGGAAGGACGGCGGCGGCGCGATCGGCTCCGCGACAGTCGGCGGCGGCGCCTCGTCCCGTCGGGCGGGCTCCTCGAGCCGCGCGGTCTCGACGATGGCGCCGCGCAGATTTTGCAGCACGGCCCCGAAGGGACTGGAGCGCCGCTCGACGGCGCGCGGCGGCGCGCTCGCGGCGGGCGCCGCGACGATCGATTCGGACGCGGCCTCCGCACGCTGCGCGGGGCCGCGCGACGCGAAGGCGGCAAAAACGCCGATCTCGACGAAGCTCAGAACGAGCGCCGTGGCGAGCAGGATGGGGCGCGACGGTTTCGACGTCATGGCGGTCGTTACAGAATCAGCGAAATACGGATTACGAAACGCGATATTGGCGAAGGAGCGGCCGAGGCGCGGCTAAAAGCGCTCCCGGCCGACAAAATCAATGCCCGTCGAAGGAGACGAGCCGGCGCACAGGCACGCCGAGCGCCTCGATCTTCTTCGCGCCGCCGAGCTCTGGCAGGTCGATGACGAAACAGGCGGCGATCACTTCCGCGCCGATCTTCTGCAGCAGCTTCACGGCGCCTTCCGCCGTGCCGCCGGTGGCGATGAGATCGTCGACGAGAATCACCCGCTCGCCCTTCGTCACCGCATCCTCGTGCACCTCCATCTCGTCGACGCCATATTCCAGCGAATAGGCGATGGAGACGGTCGTGTGCGGCAGCTTGCCCTTCTTGCGCACGGGCACGAAGCCGGCCGACAATTGATGCGCGACGGCGCCGCCCAGAATGAATCCGCGCGCCTCCATGCCCGCCACTTTGTCGATCTTCGTGCCGGCCCAGGGCTGCACCAGCTCGTCCACCGCGCGGCGAAACGCCTTGGCGTCGCCGAGCAGAGTGGTGATGTCGCGGAACATGATGCCGGGCTTGGGATAGTCGGGAATCGTGCGAATCGTGGAGGCGAGGGTCATGTGCGAAATCTCGTCGGATTTTGTTCGGCTCGTCGCTTCATAGCTCATTCTCGGCCGAAAGGCATCTCGTCCGCCTGCCACCGCGAGGGCGCCCTTGCCACATTCCGGCCGCGGGATCGTCGAGACGCCTCCCCTTTTCACTGCAAAGATCATGATGTTCGAAAGAGGAGACATTTACATGGCTGATTCGAAACGAAGACTCTTTTCGATCCTGGTGGCGGCCGCGGTCGCGACGCTTCTCGGGCTCGCTGGTTATGAAGCCGTCTCCGTCGCGCTCGCCCGCGCCGCGACGCCGGAGATCTTCGCCCGCTACGAGGCGGCGACCGACAATGGCGCGAAACTGCCCGAAGGACTTTCGAGCGAGCGGATCGAGACGCTGCTCGCGGTGCAAGACCCGAGCTTCTGGACTCATGGCGGCGTCGATTGGAGCGCGCCGCTCGCCACCACGGTCACGCAATCCCTCGTCAAGCGGCTCTATTTCGAGCATTTCAAGCCGGGCTTCTCGAAGATTCGGCAGACGCTGATCGCGCAATTCGCGGTCGGGCCGCTGACCTCTAAGAATGCGCAGCTCGCCGCTTTCATCGATGTGAACGGCTTCGATTCCGCGGCGCAAAAATGGTTCGGCAAGCCGCTCGCCGAATTGGACGACGACGAGTTTCTCTCGCTCGTCGCGACCAACAATAGTCCAAAGGATTACGCGCCGGGCACGCCCGCCAACGCCGAGCGCGTGCGCCGCATCGAGAAATATCTCGCCGGGCTCTGCGACAGGCGGGGCTTCGCCGATGTGTGGCTAGAGAACTGCGGGGGCTGAGCTGCTCTCTCCCGGCGTCCCGTGGCTCTACTCGGGGCGCCGACCTTCCTGCGCCTCGATGAGTTCTTCGTAACGCTCGACGCGGACCGCTGCTTCACGGTGCATTCACGGTCGAAAGACGTTTGCTCCCCGTCGCCGCAATCGCAGTCGCCTCGGCCGCGAGATGGCCATGGGCTCGTCGCGTCGCCGCCCATTTTCCTCGCAAATCTCCCGATCGGCGAGACGCGGCGGGAGTATCGGCGGGAGTTGTCATATGTTGGATGCGCGAAGAAGGGCTCGATCGTTCGGGGCGGCGACGGCGGGGTCGGCCCTTGCCGCCTTCGCGGGGGCGGCACTCGCCGCCGTCATCGGTTATGAGGCGGTCTCGGTGGCGCTCGCCCGCGTCGCCACGCCGGCGTTGTTCGCACGCTATGAGGCGGAAACGGGCAATGGCGCCAAACTGCCCCCCGGATTTTCACGGGCGCGCATAGAGACGCTGCTCGCGGTGCAGGACCCGAGCTTCTGGACGCATGGCGGCGTCGATTGGAGCGCGCCGCTCGCCACCACTGTCGCGCAATCCGTGGTGAAAAAGCTCTATTTCGCCGATTTCAAGCCGGGCTTCGGAAAGATCCGCCAGACGCTCATCGCGCAATTCGCCGTCGGCCCGCTGACCTCGAAGAGCGCCCAGATCGCTGCTTTCATCGATGTGAACGGCTTCGACCCGGCGGCGCGCAAATGGTTCGGCAAACCGCTCGCGGAACTGGACGACGACGAGTTTCTCTCGCTCATCGCCGCCGGGAATGATCCGAAGGATTATGCGCCGGGCACGCCCGCCAACGCCGAGCGCGTGCGCCGCATCGAAAAATATCTCGCGGGTCTCTGCGAGCGGCGCGGCTCCGCCGATGTGTGGCTGGAGAATTGCGAGGATTGACGCGGCGTCGGACCCTCGCGCGCTATTTCGGCAGCAGCCGCCAAACGCCTTTCACGCTCGCCTCTATGCGTTCGTCGCCCGGATCGACGGGAATGGTGATCGCGCGCGGACCGGAATCGGGGCGCATGCTGGGAAGGTCGGCCGCTTCGCTCATTGCGAATTCTGGATTGAGGTCGATCGCCACCAGCTCGCCGAGTTTCATCGAAGCGCCTTCGGCGAGCAGCTCGGCGCGATGACGCGCATTGGCGATCGCGTTGCCGAGCAATATCTCCTCGCGCTCCGACCTGTCGGTGACGCGGAACCAGACGCCATTGAGCCGATTGGCGTGGGCGCCGAGAAGTCGGCCGATGATGTCGCCGACGTGATCGACGTCGGAGGTCGAGACGACGACATCCGTCGAGGCGCGAAATCCTGTCGCGCTCCGCTTGATGATTTGTCGATTCGTCGGGTCGCGCTCCTCGGAATAGAGGGGCGCCACTTGCACGTTTCTCGAACGGATATTTTTGCGCGCGACGCCAGCCGCTTCTATGTCCTGCATGAGCGCTGTGGACAGGCGCGCGAGCTCGGCCGTCGCTTCGGCGGCCGTCGGCTTATCGGCGAAGACGCCGAGCTGAATATCGGCGTGATCGGGCTTGACGTTCTGCGTCGCCGTTCCGTGGACCTCGGCGACGGGAAAATCCCAATGCGCGCGCTCCGCCGCATGGGCGGAGGTTACGACGAGCAGCGGCGCGCAAATGGCGAAGAGAGAAAAAATCCGCATGAAATGCTCCTTCTATCGGAGCCCATGCTCGCCAATTCGCCATTAACCGCGGCTGAACGACATCGTCACGCCGCCGCGCCGCTCACACGCGCGACGATGACGCCGAGCTTTTTCAACAATTCCGGGTCGCGCGCGTCGGGCGCCGTCAGAATCGCGTTGTCGAGCGCGCGGTCCGAGCCGATGGGGCAGGGCTCGTGCTCCTGCGGGAAATCGGCGAGCAGGCGCGCGAGCAGGCGGCTCGCCTTGTCGGCGTTGTCGCGCACCACCGCGATGACCGCGGCGACGTCGACATTGTCGTGCTCGGGATGCCAGCAGTCGAAATCCGTGACCATGGCGATGGTGGCGTAAGAGAGCTCCGCTTCCCGCGCCAGCTTGGCCTCCGGCATGGCGGTCATGCCGATGACGTCATAGCCCGCGGCCTTATAGGTCAGCGATTCCGCATAGGACGAGAATTGCGGGCCTTCCATGCAGACATAGGTTCCGCCGACGGAATGCTCGATCGTCTCGGCGCGCGCCGCGGCGGCGATGCGCTTGGCGAGCAGAGGCGCGACCGGATGCGCCAGCGAGACATGCGCGACGCAACCATTGCCGAAAAACGACGATTGCCGGCCGAAAGTGCGATCGACGAATTGATCCGGCAGCACGAAGAGACCAGGATAGAGTTCCGATTTGAACGAGCCGCACGCCGAGACGGAGACGAGATCGGTGACGCCCGCCTGTTTCAGCGCATGAATGTTGGCGCGATAGTTTATGCCCGAGGGCGAGAACACATGACCGCGCCCGTGACGCGGCAGGAACACCACTTGCGTCGCGCCGATGCGGCCGAAATGCAGTGCGTCGGAAGGATCGCCCCACGGCGTCGTGACGCGCTCCTCGCGAAGATCCTGCAAGCCGGGCAGATGATAGACGCCCGATCCTCCGATGATGCCGACCACCGCTCGCGTCATGAAATTCTCCGATTGTGGATTTCGCTCCGACTGTGGATTTCGATTTCGCAGTGCCATGGGCGCGCGAGGAGCGCAAGCGCCCGAGGCCCGCGCGCCGGCGCCAAAGAAAACGAGAAGCGCCAAAAAATTCAACCTTGTCAAAGGCCAAGGCGACGGTCCGCGCGCGATGACGGAGACGTGACGCTTTTTTGGGCGATCGTTGAAAACTGCCCTCGCCGCAGCCGTCCCAGGGTTGCGCCGCAAAATATGCTGTGTTAGGGGACGATCGCCTTGGAGCTGGGGCGTCGCCCTTGGCTCCTTCCCCCGACAATACACGTTGTTCGAGGCCATTGCGGATTTCGTCGCACGCATATTTGCGTTGCGCGCGAGGCGCCTCGAGTGACGGCGATCCGAGAGCGATACGCAAGTGGCTTCAGGCGGAGACGATCTATCCGGAGTAGCGGGGCGATATGCCTCCGCCCTTTATGATCTCGCGGTGGAGAAAGGCTCCACCGACGAGATCGCGACGGCGCTGCGCGGCTTCGCCGCGCTGATCGACGAGAGCAAGGATCTCGAGCGCCTCATCAAGAGCCCGGTGTATTCTGCGCAGACGCAGATCAAGGCTCTCTCTCCCATTCTCGACGCCGCCGGCGTCACGGGCGTCGCGGCCAATTTCGTGAAGCTCATCGCGACAAAACGTCGCCTCTTCCTTCTCCCCGCCGTCGTCGCCGCCTATGGCAAGCTGCATGACGCCGCCAAGGGCATCGTGCGCGCCGACGTCACCGTGGCCGCGCCGCTCGCCTCGCATCACGAGAGCGCGCTGCGCGCTGCGCTCTTCGGCGTCACCGGCGGCAAGACGATCGACCTCGAAGTGAAGGTCGATCCGGCGATCATCGGCGGTCTCGTCGTCAAAATCGGCTCGCGCATGCTCGACGCATCGCTGAAGACCAAGCTCAATTCCATTCGAACACGCATGAAAGAGGTCGGCTGATGGCTATCCGCGCCGCAGAGATTTCCGCGATCCTCAAGAACGAGATCGCCAATTTCGGCAATGAGGCCGAAGTCGCCGAGGTCGGTCAGGTCCTGTCCGTCGGCGACGGCATCGCCCGCGTCTATGGTCTGGACAATGTCCAAGCCGGCGAGACCGTCCTGTTCGAGAACGGCATCACCGGCATGGCGCTCAACCTTGAGAGCGACAATGTCGGCGTCGTCATCTTCGGCTCCGACCGCGAGATCAAAGAAGGCCAGACCGTCAAGCGCACCGGCGCGATCGTCGACGTTCCGGTCGGCAAGGGTCTGCTCGGCCGCGTCGTGGACGCGCTCGGCAATCCGATCGACGGCAAGGGCCCGATCAACGCCGAGACGCGCGCCCGCGTCGACGTGAAGGCGCCCGGCATCATTCCGCGCAAATCGGTGCATGAGCCGATGGCGACCGGCCTCAAGGCCATCGACGCGCTGATCCCGATCGGCCGCGGCCAGCGCGAGCTCATCATCGGCGACCGCCAGACCGGCAAGACCGCCGTCGCGCTCGACACGATCCTGAACCAGAAGTCGCTGAACGACGGCGACGACGACAAGGCCAAGCTCTACTGCGTCTATGTCGCGGTGGGCCAGAAGCGCTCGACCGTCGCGCAATTCGTGAAGGTGCTGGAGGAGCGCGGCGCGCTCGACTATTCGATCATCGTGGCGGCCACCGCTTCCGATCCGGCGCCGATGCAGTTCCTGGCGCCCTTCGCCGGCTGCGCCATGGGCGAGTATTTCCGCGACAACGGCCTGCACGCCGTGATCGTCTATGACGACCTTTCGAAGCAGGCCGTCGCCTATCGCCAGATGTCGCTGCTGCTGCGCCGTCCTCCGGGACGCGAGGCCTATCCGGGCGACGTGTTCTATCTGCATTCGCGTCTGCTCGAGCGCGCCGCCAAGCTCAATGACGAGCGCGGCTCCGGCTCGCTGACCGCTCTGCCGATCATCGAGACGCAGGCCAATGACGTGTCGGCCTATATTCCGACGAATGTCATCTCGATCACCGACGGCCAGATCTTCCTCGAGACCGATCTGTTCTATCAGGGCGTCCGCCCGGCGGTGAACGTCGGCCTCTCGGTGTCGCGCGTCGGCTCTTCGGCGCAGACCAAGGCGACGAAGAAGGTCGCCGGCAAGATCAAGGGCGAGCTCGCTCAGTATCGCGAGATGGCCGCCTTCGCTCAGTTCGGCTCCGACCTCGATGCGGTGACGCAGCGTCTTCTCAATCGCGGCGCGCGCCTGACCGAGCTGTTGAAGCAGCCGCAGTTCTCGCCGCTGAAGATGGAAGAGCAGACGGTGGTGATCTACGCCGGCGTCAACGGCTATCTCGATCCGCTGCCGGTCGCTCGCGTGCGCGCTTTCGAGGACGGTCTGCTGGCGCTGCTGCGCACCCAGCATGCGAACATCCTCGACACGATCCGCACGACGAAGGATCTGCCGGATGCGACGGCCGCCGAGCTGAAGGGCGTCCTCGACGCCTTCGCGAAATCCTTCGCCTGACGCGCGCAACCAAGGACCGGAAGCAATGGCCCGTCATTGCGAGCGAAGCGAAGCAATCCAGAGCCGCCCGGCGGCTCTGCGATCGCATCGCCGCTTCGCTTCTCGCAATGACGACGGGTCGGTTCTGGTCGCAATGAGACGGGTTTTCTCATGCCCTCGTTGAAGGATCTTCGAAACCGCATATCTTCCGTCAAGGCGACGCAGAAGATCACCAAGGCCATGCAGATGGTCGCGGCGGCCAAGCTGCGCCGCGCCCAGGCGGCGGCCGAGGCGGCGCGTCCCTATGCCGAGCGCATCGAGAAAGTGCTGGCCAATCTCGCCGGGGGCGTCTCCTCCGGCGCGCCGGTGCTGCTCTCCGGCAATGGCCGCGACGAGACGCATCTTCTCATCGTGGCGGCCGCCGAGCGCGGCCTCTGCGGCGCGTTCAACTCCTCGATCGTGCGTCTGGCCCGCGAGCATATCCAGCGGCTGCAGGGCCAGGGCAAGACGGTGAAGATTCTCTGTGTCGGCAAGAAGGGCTATGACCAGCTCCGCCGCAATTACGAGAAGAACATCATCGAGCTGGTCGAGCTGCGCGGCATACGCCAGCTCGGCTTCGAGCAGGGCGACGCGATCGGCCGCAAGGTCATCGATCTGTTCGAGACCGGCGAGTTCGACGTGGCGACGCTGTTCTTCTCGCGCTTTAAATCGGTGATTCAGCAGTTTCCGACAGCGCTGCAGCTCATCCCGGCGCAGATTTCCGCCAATGAGAACGACGCGGCGGCGAGCGGCCCGCAGGCGTCCTACGAATATGAGCCCGGCCAGGACGAGATTCTGGCGACGCTGCTGCCGCGCAACATATCGGTGCAGATTTTCCGCGCATTGCTCGAGAACGCCGCTTCCGAGCAGGGCGCGCGCATGAGCGCGATGGACAACGCCACGCGCAACGCCGGCGACATGATCAAAAAGCAGACGACGCTCTACAATCGTTCGCGCCAGGCGATCATCACCAAGGAACTCATCGAGATCATCTCGGGCGCCGAAGCGCTCTGACCAGAACAACAGCCGAGAGGACGAGACAATGGCTACCCCCACGCCCACGGGTCACATCACGCAGGTGATCGGCGCTGTCGTCGACGTGAAGTTCGACGATCATCTGCCGGAAATCCTGAATGCTCTGGAGACCACCAATCAGGGCAATCGCCTCGTTCTCGAAGTGGCGCAGCATCTCGGCGAGAACTCGGTTCGCACCATCGCCATGGACTCGACGGAAGGCCTCGTGCGCGGCACGCCGGTGGCCGACACGGGCGCCCCCATCTCGGTGCCGGTCGGCGACGAGATGCTCGGCCGCATCATCAATGTGATCGGCGAGCCGGTCGACGAGGCCGGCCCGATCGTCACCACCGCCCGGCGCGCCATTCACCAGCCGGCGCCTTCCTATGCCGAGCAGGCGACCGAGGCGCAGATCCTCGAGACGGGCATCAAGGTCGTCGACCTGCTCGCGCCTTACGCCAAGGGCGGCAAAGTCGGCCTGTTCGGCGGCGCGGGCGTCGGCAAGACCGTCATCATCATGGAGCTCATCAACAATATCGCCAAGGCGCATGGCGGCTATTCCGTCTTCGCCGGCGTCGGCGAGCGCACGCGCGAGGGCAATGACCTCTATCACGAGATGATCGAGGGCGGCGTCAACAAGAAGCCCGTCAACGGCTCCGCCGCCGGCTCCAAGGCCGCGCTGGTCTATGGCCAGATGAACGAGCCCCCGGGAGCCCGCGCCCGCGTCGCTCTCACCGGCCTCACCGTCGCCGAGGACTTCCGCGACAAGGGCCAGGACGTGCTGTTCTTCGTCGACAACATCTTCCGCTTCACTCAGGCGGGCTCGGAAGTGTCGGCTCTGCTCGGCCGCATTCCTTCGGCGGTGGGCTATCAGCCGACCCTCGCCACCGACATGGGCGCGCTGCAAGAGCGCATCACCACGACGACCAAGGGCTCGATCACCTCGGTGCAGGCCATTTACGTGCCGGCCGACGATCTGACCGACCCGGCGCCGGCCGCCTCCTTCGCCCATCTCGACGCGACGACGGTGCTGAACCGCTCCATCGCCGAAAAGGGCATTTATCCGGCGGTCGATCCGCTCGACTCCACCTCCCGCATGCTCTCCCCGGCGATCGTCGGCGAGGAGCATTACGACGTAGCCCGTAAGGTTCAGTCCACTCTGCAGCGCTATAAGTCGCTGCAGGACATCATCGCCATTCTCGGCATGGACGAGCTCTCGGAAGAGGACAAGCTGACCGTGGCGCGCGCCCGCAAGATCGAGCGCTTCCTGTCGCAGCCCTTCCACGTCGCCGAAGTGTTCACCGGCGCGCCGGGCAAGCTCGTCGCGCTCGCCGACACGATCAAGGGCTTCAAGGGCCTCGTCGAGGGCCAGTACGATCACCTCCCGGAGGCCGCCTTCTATATGGTCGGCACGATCGAGGAAGCGGTCGAGAAGGCCGCCAAGCTCGCCAAGGAAGCGGCTTGATCTTCTAATCGCCGAGCGGACATGCGTCGCTTGCGACGCATGTCCGCTCGGAGTTCTTATTTTTGGCGGGATGGTCATCGGAAAGCCGGTTCCCGCTATTCCGAAATCCTGCTCGAACGACGGAGCCCTTCATGGCCACGTTCCACTTCGAACTCGTCTCTCCCGAGAAGCTGCTGTTCTCGGGAGAGGTGGACGCCGTCGTCGCGCCCGGCGCCGAAGGCCTGTTCACGGTCCTCGAGAATCATGCGCCGGTGATGACGGTACTGAAGCCCGGCGTCGTCGAGATCGACGAGGCCGGCAATAAGGCGAAGCTCTTCGTGCGCGGCGGCTTTGCTGATGTGGGCGTCGGCGGCTTCACCATTCTGGCCGAATACGCCATTCCGGTCGCCGAGCTCGACGCCGCCAAGATCGACGCCGATATCAAGGATGCGAGCGAGGATGTCGCCGACGCCAAGAGCGACGAGGCGCGCCGCGTCGCGGCCGAAAAGCTCGGCCAGCTCCAGGAGCTGAAGGCCGCCCTCGGTCTCTGACGGCCGCCGGCGAGCGGAGACCGATCTCCGGACGCCGGGGCTTCTCTCCGGGCTCGTGTGAAAGAGCGAGCCTGAAGGCTCGCGGTCCAGAATTCGCCTTGGATCGCGAGCCTTCAGGCTCGCTCATGTTTTGAGGGCCTGACGTCGCACGTCTCGTCGGGACGAGGCGAGCCGCCCCTTCGGCTATTTCAGGAATTGCGCGCCGTCGAGTTCCTGCCGCAGCTCGAAGCTGCGAAACTGCGTGAAGATCGGCGCGATCCATGTCTTCAGCGCCGCTCGGATGACGATGGACATTTCCGGCGGCGGCGACACCAGCAGACGGCTCAGCGAAAGATCGGGAGCATCCAGAGCTTTCGCTACGGCGCCGTCCAGCGGGCCGATGACGAATTTACGCGTCGAAGGATAATGGCCGAGCGTCTCATGCGCATAGGCCCCGAGCGGCGCGGCGCCCTCGTTCTGAACCACGACCATGGAGAGGTCGCGCCAGGCGGCGGCGAGCGATTTCGCGCTGGCGAGGGAGGAGTCGGTCTGGTCGACGTGGAAGAGGAGGATCGGCTCGACGCCGCGCATATGCGCCTCCTCGACAAAGCCGATCTCCTTCACCGTCTTGAAGAAACGATCATAGGCCCGCTGCCAGACATCGACGATCTTGGGGATCCCGTCGTCGACCAGCAGCCGGTCGAACAAAGAGATCTGCCCGCGTATGTCGGCGGTGTCGATGACGCGCGTGCGATCCGGAAACCATTCGTGATAGCGCGGAGCGTGGGGATCGGTGTCAAAGCCTTCGACCTCGGTGAGGCGCGAGAGATAGAAGTCCGTCAGCAGCCGCGCGGTCGTCGAAACGCCCGAACGCGGATGCGGGGAACAGGCGACGAACACCAAAGTGCGTCGACTCATCTCTCACTCTCTCGGCGCCGACCGAGGCTCTCGCTTTTACCGCTCACCCGAGTTCGGCGCTATGCGCCCTCCCTGCCGGCGATCCGATCCAGCAGACGGATGCGATCGAATTCGTCGGCGATCCGGTTCTGCCAGGTGCGGACATAGCCGCGAAGGACGAAGGAATGGTCCGCAGGCTCTCCTTCCGCCGTTCGATTGGCGACGAAGGTGGAAAAGGGCGCGCCGGCGATCTCCACTTGTTCATAGGACAATTCATTGAGCTTGGGGATGGTGATCTCGCCCGCGGTCTCCACTTTCTCGAAATATTTGCGGTGCGTCACCGGGTCCCATTCGAAAAACGTGGTGTCGTTGACATGGTTCTTCACGAGGAAATAGTCCGCGTCCTCGACATAGGGCGCGACTTCTGCGATCTCGTCGAGCGAGGCGATGGACGATCCGAGCACATGGAACAGAATGAAGCCGACTTCTCCCTCCGCCACCGCATCGAGGAAGCCGGTGTCCTGCAGCGCCTGCAGGGCGGGCTCCAGCCCGCCGGCGCGAACGTCGACCACGCTGACCTTGATCTGAGCCGTTGCCAGAGTGTCGATGATCTTCATCTGGTCCGACGTCGAGGTGAGGTCGACGACGCTCGTCTGATCGGGATGAAAGCGATAGAGCGTGCCGCGCGGGGTCTCGGTGTCGAACGCCCGGGTCAGGACATTATTCGCGGCGAGATAGTCGAGCAGCACGCGCGAGATCGTGGTCTTGCCCACGCCGCCCTTGTCGGCGCCGACCAGAATGAGCGTCGGCCGGCTTCTCGGAGGCGCGAGCGGGGGCGCCTTCTCCCGCACGATCGGCGGCCGCTCCTCACGCGCCGAACTCTGCTTGGAATCTTTGGTCGGTCTTTGAGCCATGGCCTAGCACCTATATCGCTCGCGCCCGCGTTCGGGCGGCAGGAACAGAAATCCCTTACCATTTATGAGTTGCGCGCGCCGAGCCTTTTCTCGCGGCGGCCGGCGCGATCGAAACCTTTCCGGTTGATACCACGAAGCCCGTTTGTAGTTTTTCGAGGCCCGGCGCTGTCTTATAGTGAATTGACATTCCAGCGACCTCGAATAAGTAGGGCTCACATTGTCGAAGGACTGCGGTTCGCACGACGGTCTCCGCTCCATGCGGCGGCTGGCGGGGCCGCTTTGCCCGGCGCGGTTCTGCGCGGGGCCGACACCCGATGGAAGGGCGCGAATGCGCCTGCTCGGAGAAGAGGATGAGCGTGATCCGGGTCGAGGATGCAGACGGCGTCACCCATGAGCTCGAGCCTGTGGAAGGCTGGCGCTTGATGGAGATTTTGCGCGACTATGGAATGGGCATGGAAGGCACATGCGGCGGCGCGGTCGCCTGCGCGTCCTGCCATATCGTGCTCGATCCCGAATGGGCCGGCAAGGTCGCCCCGCCGCGCGACGACGAGATCGACAAGCTCGACGAATTGCCGTTCCTGCACGAGACCTCGCGGCTCTCCTGCCAGATCATCTGGTCGGACGAGCTCGACGGGTTGAAGCTCACTCTGGTCAAGGAGCCGACATGACCCGGCCGGCCAACCCGCAAATCCTCATCGCCAGCGATCTCGCCGAGGGCGACGTCGTCTTCCTGGGCGCGGAGGGCTGGGAGCGCGATCTCCTGCGCGCGAAAATTGCTTATGACGCCGCTGAAGCGGCGACGCTCGACGCGGTCGGCAAAGCCGATGTCGCCGCCAATCGCGTCGTCGACGCCTATCTCGTCGAGGTTTCGGTGGATGCGGCCGGCGCGCCGACGCCGCTGCATTTTCGCGAGAAGTTCCGCGCCACTGGCCCGAGCGTGCGGCGCGACCTCGGGAAACAGGCGTGGCTGCAAGGAGCGGAGGACCGATGACAGCGCATGATCCGGCCTTGCCGCCGCGCCCCAACGCCGCGCCGACGATCTACGCCTATGACGACCATGACCGCGCCTTCGTGCGCGAGCGCGTCGCCGAATTCCGCGGCCAGGTCGAGCGGCGCCTCGCCGGCGCGCTGACGGAGGACGAATTTCGCCCATTCCGCCTGATGAACGGGCTCTATCTGCAACTGCACGCCTATATGCTGCGCGTCGCCATTCCCTATGGCGCGCTGACCTCGCGGCAGATGCGGCAGCTCGCCTATATCGCCGACAAATGGGACAAGGGCTACGGCCATTTCACCACGCGGCAGAATCTCCAATATAATTGGCCCAAGCTCGTCGATGTCCCCGATATTCTCGAGGCGCTGGCCGATGTCGACATGCATGCGATCCAGACCTCGGGCAATTGCATCCGCAATATCACGGCGGATCATTTCGCCGGCGTCGCCGCCGATGAACTCGAGGACCCGCGGCCGACGGCGGAATTTCTGCGCCAATGGTCGAGCGCCCATGCGGAGTTCAGCTTTCTGCCGCGCAAGTTCAAGATCGCGGTGAGCGGGGCGGAGCATGACCGCGCCGCGATCAAGGTGCACGACATCGGCCTGCGCATTGTGAAGAATGCGAACGGCGAGATCGGCTATGAGGTGATCGTCGGCGGCGGGCTCGGCCGCACGCCCTTCGTCGGCAAAGTGCTGCGCGAGTTTTTGCCGCGCGCCGATCTGCTCGCATTTCTCGAGGCGGTGCTGCGCGTCTACAACCGCTTCGGCCGCCGCGACAATAAATACAAGGCGCGCATCAAGATTTTGGTGCATGAGACCGGGCTCGACGAGATCCGCTCGCAAGTGGAGGCGGAGTTCGCCGCCATGGATCGCGCGCCCTTCGCCTATGACGCGCAGGAGCTCGCCCGCGTCGTCGCCGCCTTCTCGCCGCCCGCCTATGAGGCTCTGCCCGCGCGATCGGAAGGCTTCGAGCAGGCCGCGGCGGAGAACGCGCAATTCGCCGCTTTCGCCGCGGTGAATGTCGCACCTCACAAAATTCCCGGCTACGCCATCGTCACGGTCTCGCTGAAGCCGATCGGCGGCATTCCGGGCGACGCCACCGCCGCGCAGATGCGCGCGCTCGCCGACGCCGCGGATAAATATGGTTTCGGCGAATTGCGCGTCAGCCATGAGCAGAACATCATTCTCCCGCATGTGAAGCAGGATGAGCTCTTCGCTCTCTGGCGCGATCTCGAGGCGGCGGGCCTTTCCACCGCCAACGCCGGGCTCATCAGCGACATCATCTCCTGCCCGGGCCTCGACTATTGCGCGCTGGCGACGGCGCGCTCCATTCCGATCGCGCAGGCGATCTCGGAGCGTTTCGCCGATCTCGAGCGTCAGCGTCTCATCGGCAAGCTCGGGATCAAGATTTCCGGCTGCATCAACGCCTGCGGCCATCACCATGTCGGCGCGATCGGCATTCTGGGCCTCGAGAAGAAGGGCGTCGAATCCTATCAGATCACGCTCGGCGGCGACCCGACGCTGTCGGCGTCGATCGGCGAATTGCTGGGCCCCGGCGTCTTAGCGGAAGAGGTGCCGGACGTGATCGAGAGCCTGGTGGAATTCTATCTCGCCGAGCGGCGCGACGGCGAAGCTTTCATCGACACTTGGCGGCGCTTGGGCCATAAGCGCTTCAAGGAATCGGCGCGCCGGGAGGGCGAGGATGGCTCTGGTATCTGACGGCGCTTTCATCGCGGACGAGTGGCGCCGCCTCGCCGATGAGGAGTCTCTGCCCGGCTCCGGCAAGGTGATCGTCTCGCTCGGGCGGCTTCCGGCGGCGCTCGACGATGCGCGGCTCGCCGCGGTCGGCATCTATGTCGCCAATACGACAGATCCGAAGACGCTGGCTCCCTTTTTCGAGCGTCTCGCGCTCATCGACATCGCCTTTCCGGCCTTCACCGACGGGCGCGGCTTCTCGCTGGGGCGGCTGCTGCGCCGCGAGGGTTTTTCCGGCGAATTGCGGGCGAGCGGAAAGCTGACGCCGGACCAATATTTGCACGCGATCGGCAGCGGCTTCGATTCGATCGAGATCCCCGACGAGCTCGCCGCGCGTCACGGCGAGGCCAATTGGGCGAAGGCGCGCCAGGCGCGCAGCCTCTCCTATCAGCGCGGCGTTCCAGGAGGCGCGTCCATTCTCGAACGCCGACGAAAGGGCGTCGCATGAAGCCGTGGATCGTCGAAACTCTCACCCCGCGCTTGGCGGCGCTCGATCTCGATCATCGTTTGAAGCTCGCCCGCGAGGTCGTTCCCGGGCGCATGGTCTTCACGACCAGCTTCGGCATAGAGGATCAGCTCGTCACCCATTCGATCTTCACGCAGGGCCTCGAGATCGATGTGGTGACCATCGACACCGGGCGTCTCTTCGAAGAGACGATCGCGCTGTGGGAGAAGACGGAGGCGCGCTATGCGCGCCGCATCCAGGCCGTCTATCCGCAGGCGCTGCCGCTCGCGGAATTCGTCGCCGAGCATGGCGTCAACGGCTTCTATCGCTCGGTCGAGAACCGCAAGGCCTGCTGCCATGTGCGCAAGGTGGAGCCGCTCTCGCGCGTGCTCGCCGGCGTCTCCGCCTGGGTGACGGGGCTGCGCGCCGATCAGTCGCAGGCGCGCGAGGGGGTGAACCTCATCGAGCTCGACATAGAGCGCAAGCTCGTCAAGCTCAATCCGCTCGCCGATTACACGCGCGAGGCCATCGCCGCCGCGACCGAGGAGTTCAGCGTTCCCGTGAACGAGCTGCACGCCAAGGGTTTCCTCTCCATCGGCTGCGCGCCCTGCACGCGCGCGCTCGAGCCCGGCGAGAGCGAGCGCGCCGGCCGCTGGTGGTGGGAAGAGGACGAGAAGAAAGAGTGCGGCCTGCATGTCGGGCCAAATGGACGTCTGACGCGCGGGCCGGCGCCGGAGAGCATGCGATGAATGCGCTGGCGGCCAAGCCGCTCGGCCATCTCGATAGGCTCGAGGCGGAGAGCATTCACATCCTGCGCGAGGTCGTCGCCGAATGCGAGCGGCCGGTGATGCTCTATTCGATCGGCAAGGATTCGGCGGTGATGCTGCATCTCGCCATGAAGGCCTTCTACCCGTCGAAGCCGCCGTTTCCGCTGCTGCATGTCGACACGACATGGAAGTTCAAGGAGATGATCGCCTTTCGCGATCGTCGTGCGGCGGAGACGGGCTTGGAGCTGCTCGTCCACACCAATCCGGAAGGGGTCGCGATGAACATCGATCCCACCGTGCATGGATCGCAGCTCCACACGCAGATCATGAAGACCGATGCGCTCAAACAAGCGCTCGACAAATGGAAATTCGACGCGGCCTTCGGCGGCGCGCGCCGCGACGAGGAGAAATCCCGCGCCAAGGAGCGCGTGCTCTCCTTCCGCAATGCGCAGCATCGCTGGGACCCCAAGGCGCAGCGCCCCGAATTCTGGCGGCTCTACAATGCGCGCAAAGGGCCGGGCGAGAGCCTGCGCGTATTCCCTCTGTCCAATTGGACCGAGGCGGATGTGTGGGACTATATCGCGCGCGAAGGGATAGACGTCGTGCCGCTCTATTTCGCCAAGGAGCGGCCGGTGATCGATCGCGGCGGCATGCTGATCATGGTCGACGACGATCGTTTGAAGCTGCAGCCCGGCGAGACGATCCAGCAGAGAAAAGTCCGTTTCCGCACACTCGGCTGCTATCCTCTGACCGGCGCGATCGAGAGTTCCGCGGCGACGCTGGAAGAGATCATCGCCGAGATGCGCGCGAGCCGCTCCTCCGAGCGGCAGGGCCGGCTCATCGACCATGACGGCTCCTCCTCCATGGAGCAGAAGAAGCAGGAGGGTTATTTTTGATGCACGGCGGCCTCGCCACGCCCGCGCCGCTGCGCGCCCCCGCCGGCCCGGCGCCCGCCGACAAGCCCTTGCTGCGCTTCATCACCTGCGGCTCGGTGGATGACGGCAAGTCGACGCTGATCGGCCGCCTGCTCTATGACGCCGATCTCGCCGCCGACGATCTGATCGAGGCGCTCGAGAAGGATTCGAAGAAGCACGGCACGCAGGGCGACGATCTCGATTTCGCGCTGCTCGTCGACGGTCTCGCGGCGGAGCGCGAGCAGGGCATCACCATCGATGTCGCCTATCGCTATTTCGCGACGGAAAAGCGCAAATTCATCGTCGCCGACACGCCCGGCCATGAGCAATACACGCGCAATATGGCGACGGGCGCCTCGACGGCGGAACTCGCCGTGCTGCTCGTCGATGCGCGCAAGGGCCTGCTCGATCAGACGCGCCGGCACAGCGTCATCGTCTCCATGCTCGGCGTGCGCCATGTCGTCGTCGCCGTCAACAAAATGGACCTCGTCTCCTATTCGCAGGAGATTTTCGACGCGATCGAGCGCGACTTCCGCGCCTTCGCCGAGCATTTGCGCTTCCTCACCATCGCGGTGATTCCGCTCGTCGCCAAGGACGGCGACAATCTCGTGCACGCCAGCAAGAAGATGGACTGGTATTCCGGTCCGCCGCTGCTCGCCTATCTCGAGAATGTCGCGCCGGACGACAACGCCCGCGTGCTGCCTTTCCGTTTCCCCGTGCAATGGGTGAACCGGCCTACCCATGATTTCCGCGGCTTCTCGGGCTTTATCGCCGGCGGCAATGTGAAGCCGGGCGATATCGTCCGCGTTCTGCCCGCCGGACGCGACACGACCATCGCGCGTATCGTCACTTTCGACGGCGATCTCGCTCATGCGGTCGCGGGTCAGTCGGTCACGCTGACGCTGACGGAAGAGATCGATATTTCGCGCGGCGACATGATCGTCTCGCCGGTGTCGCCGGCCAAGATCGGCGATCGACTGTCGGCCAAGCTCCTGTGGCTGGTGCGCGAGCCGCTCACCGTCGACAAGAGCTATTTGTTGAAGCTCGGCACGCGAACGACGCCGGCCTTCGTGAAGACGGTTTCCGCTCATATCGAGATCGAGAGCGGGCTCGCCGAGCCGCTGACCGATCCGGCCGTGACGCTCGCCTTCAACGAGATCGGCGAAGCGGAGCTATGGCTCGACACGGCGGTCGTCTGCGACCCTTATGACAAGAATCGTGAAACCGGCGGATTCATTCTCATCGATCGCGTGACCAATGAGACGGTCGCCGTCGGCATGGTGAAGCAATCGGCCTGGACCGAGCGCAGCGCGCGCAATGGCGTCGAGGCGAGCTACGCCTCGATGGAGGGCGTGCCACCGCCGGATTTGTTGCGCCAGACGCCGCTGCGAAGCCTGATCAAATCCTTGTCCTGGCGCGTGCCCGGCAGCCTCGTGACCTTCGGCGTCGCTTTCGCCTTCACGCAGGATTCGAAGATCGCGGCGGCGATCACCGGCGCAGAAATCGTTTCCAAGATCGCGCTCTATTATGTGCATGAGCAATTGTGGACGCGTTTCGGCATCGGCCTCGAGAAGAACGAGCGGCCGCATGACGACATCGGCTTGTGAATCGGGAAAAGCCGCGTCGTCGCTCTGCTTCGCGCAATGACCGAGAAACCGCGCGAAACCTGGCGTGATAAATGCTTGTCAGTGGTGGGAGCGCTGCGCGCCACGCGGATCGAAAGCCATGACGGCTGTCTAGACCGCGCCGGCTCTATACGCCTTTGACAGGAAGCTTTTCGCTCGCGATTCGAGCAACTTCCGTTCGCGCTATCCGTCTCGAACATCGACGAACCCGGCCCCATCGGGCGCGCACGCCCCCTCTCGAGACGCGTTCGAACGAAGCGAGCCTCCACCGATCTCGGCCGTCATTGTCTCGAATCTTTCGCGACTGGACGGACAACTGAAAGTCGACATGACCTCCATCGAATCCACAGCCTTCGGCCGTCTCGAGGCGGAAGGCCGCCTTCTGAAACCCTCGCACAAAGCGGCGACGCATCACGCCGGGCGTTTCGGCTTCCGTGGCGAGATCGCCCTCACGCTCGACCCGCCCGTCACTTTGGAGGCGGTCATCGCGGGGGCGGAGGATGGCGACACGGCATTGTCGTTCATCGCCGGGTCGCTCACGAGCTTCAAGCAGCTTCCCGCTCTCGTCGAGAGCCTCGGCGCGAATGTGAAGCCCGAAGGAAAATATTTCATCTATGTCAAGGATCTCGATCGCGCCTCGCGCTATCAGATCAGCTTCGGCGGCGTGCCGCTCTATGTGCTGCCGATCGACGACACATCGGTCTATAACGAGCTCATCGAGCTGTTCTATCTCGATAAGACCAAGATGAAGAAATATGATACGCCCGAAAAAATCGACACGATCATCGATGGCGGCGTGAAATACGACACGACTTACGAAGTCATCACCTTCGAGGAAGGCGTGAAACGGCTCTGATCGTCCTTCGCGACGCCGTCCGTCATTGCGAGGAGCGCAGAGACGCGTGCAATGACGGACGCCCGGTCAATGCGCCTCGTCCCAATTCTGCGCGGCGCGGGCTTCCACCTGTAGCGGCACGGAGAGCGTCACCGCCGGATGCGGGGCCTCCTCCATCACGCGCTTGACGAGGCGAATCGTCGCCTCGGTCTCCTCCAGCGGCGCCTCGAACACCAATTCGTCATGCACCTGCAGCAGCATGCGCGCGCTCAGCTTCTCATGCGCCAGCGCCGCATCCATGCGCGCCATAGCGCGGCGGATGATGTCGGCGGCCGCGCCCTGTATCGGCGCATTGATCGCCGCGCGCTCGAAGAAGGCGCGCTCTGACGCATTCGATGAGCCGATGCGCGGGAAATGGCATTTGCGGCCGAAGATGGTGGTGACGACGCCGGTCTCGCGCACAATCTTCTTGGTCGCGTCCATATAGCCGCGAATGCCGGGGAATCGCTCGAAATAGCGTTTGATATAGGCGGCCGCCTCCTCGCGCGGAATGCCGAGCTGATTGGCGAGGCCGAAGGCGGAAATGCCGTAGATGATGCCGAAATTGATCGCCTTGGCCCGGCGGCGCACATCCGAAGGCATGCCCTGCACCGGCACGCCGAACATTTCGCTCGCCGTCATCGCGTGAATGTCTATTCCCTCGGCGAAGGCCTGCCGCAATTGCGGAATGTCGGCGATATGCGCCAGCAGCCGCAATTCGATCTGCGAATAATCGGCCGAGATGAGCGCATTGCCGGGCTCGGCGACGAAGGCCTTGCGAATCTTGCGGCCGGCCTCGTTGCGTACGGGAATGTTCTGCAGATTGGGATCGGAGGAGGAGAGCCGTCCCGTTGTCGTCGCCGCCAGCGCATATGACGTGTGGACGCGATGCGTCTCCTTGTTCACGAAGCTCGGCAGCGCGTCTGTGTAAGTGGATTTCAGCTTGGAGAGCTGCCGCCAATCCAAAATGCGCGCGGCGAATGTGTTGCCGCTCTCGGCGAGCTCGTCGAGCACGCTGGCCGATGTCGACCAGGCGCCGGTCGCGGTCTTCTTCGCGCCGGGCAGGCCCATTCTGCCGAAGAGAATATCGCCCAATTGCTTGGGCGAGCCGAGATTGAACGTCTCGCCTGCGAGCTCGTAGATCTCGGCTTCAAGCCGCGCCATATCCTGCGCGAATTCGCCGGAGAGGCGCGAGAGAATATTGCGGTCTATGGCGACGCCGCGCTGCTCCATCGCCGCGAGCACGCCGACCATGGGCCGCTCCAGCGTCGCATAGGCGCTCGCCATATGTTCGGCGGCGAGGCGCGGCTTCAGCACGCGCCAGAGGCGCAGCGCCACATCCGAATCTTCCGCCGCATATTCTGTCGCCTTGTCCAAAGGCACGCGCGCGAAGCCGATAAATGTGCGGCCCGAGCCGGCCACCGCCGAGAAGGGAATGCACTCATGTCCGAGATGTTTCTTCGACAATTCGTCGAGGCCGTGATTGTTGCGGCCGGCGTCGAGCACATAGGAAAGCAGCATCGTGTCCTCGATCGGCGCGACATCTATGCCGTGGCGCGCCAGAACGAGGAGGTCGTATTTCATATTATGCGCGATCTTCAGCACGCCGCGCGCCTCGAACAGCGGCTTCAAGCGCGCGATCGCGTCTGCGAGCGGAATTTGCGCGGGCGGCGGCTCGCCGCCGAGCAGATCGGCGCCGTTCGGCGAGACATGCTGGAGCGGAATATAGCAGGCGCGTCCCAGCGCGGTCGCCAGCGAAGCGCCGACGAGATCGCAGGACATCGGATCGAGCGAGGTGGTCTCCGTATCCATGGCGACGACGCCGGCGGCGAAAGCTTCCGCGATCCAGGCGTCGAGACGCTCCAGCGTCGTCACCGTCTCATAGAGAGAGCGGTCGATCTTCGTCGCGACGCCTTGCTCGCGCCGCGCCTCGGCGAGCGCTTGCGGCGTGAAGCCGCCTGTCTCTCCCGCAGGCGCGGTGGGCGCGTTCGGCTCCGACGGCGCAGGCGCCGCCGCCTCTGCCTCGACGACCTCGCCATTGCGGCCACGCCAGCCCGCCGGTCCGACGAAGGCCGGGTCCGGCTCGATCTCACCCGCCTCGACGCCATAGATCTCCGCCGCGCGGCGCGTGAGCTGCGTGAACTCCATCGCCTGAAGGAAGGCGACCAGCGTCTTGCCGTCCGGCTGATGCAGGCCGAGATCGTCCAGCGGAATCTCGAGCGGCGCGTCGTCGACGAGCTTCACCAGTCTCTCCGACGTGCGGATCAGCGCGACGCTCGTAGGGTCGGTCAGCACTTCGCGGCGCTTGGGCTGCTTGATCTCGCCGGCGCGCGCGAGCAGCGTGTCGAGATCGCCATATTCATTGATGAGCTGCGCGGCGGTCTTCACGCCAATGCCCTTGGCGCCGGGCACATTGTCGGTTGAATCGCCGGCGAGCGCCTGCACATCGACGACTTTTTCCGGCGGCACGCCGAAATAATCGATGACTTCCGCAACGCCGATGCGCCGCTCCTCGCGCGCGCCGGAGGCCGGATCGTACATCGAAACTCTATCGTCGATGAGCTGCATGAGGTCTTTGTCGGCGGAGACGATCAGCACATCGGCGCCGCGCGCGCGCGCTTGGCGGGCGTATGTGGCGATGAGATCGTCCGCCTCATAGACGTCCTGCTCGATCGGCAAGAGGCCGAAGGCGCGCACGGCGGCGCGCATCAGGGGAAATTGCGGGACGAGATCGGCCGGCGGGTCCTGGCGATGCGCCTTATAGTCGGGATAGATTTCCTTGCGAAAGGAATTCTCCGATTTGTCCAAGATGATGGCGAGATGCGTCGGCGTGACGTCGGCCGCGCCCTCGCGAATGAATTGGAACAGCTTGGCGCAGAACAGCCGCACCGCGCCGGTCGGCAGCCGGTCGCTGCGATAATTATATTTCGCGTCCTGACGGATGGACTGGAAATAGGCGCGGAAGACGAAGGACGAGCCGTCGACGAGAAAGACGTGGCTGCCAGGACCGACGGGCTTATGTGTGAGAGTCATCGCGCACGCAGCATGTGACGCCGAGCCCTCTCGTCGAGAGGGCGAATGGAGCGTGGCAAGATAGTCCCGATCCCGCGCGATGGATACCCCCGGCGGATTGCGGGGACGCAAATGCGCGGCGCGCCCTTTTCGCGCGGGCGTCAGAGCAGCGTTTCGGTCCAGCGCACGCGGCCGTGCACGCACAGCCTGTCGGCGTCGGCGCGCTCCAATCGCTCCGGCTCGTAGCAGGCGCGATTGTCGGAGATGAGCGTGAGCGCGCCGTCGACATTGCGGCGAACGCGGCGGATCAGCGGCGCGTCGTCGAGCGCGACGAGATAGATCGCGTCGCCGATAATGTCGCGCTGCGAGCGGTCGATCAGCACGATCGCCCCGTCTTCTATCGTCGGGCGCATGGAGTCGCCCCGCGCGCGCAGAAATTCGAGCGCCTCGGCCTCTGTCGCGAGGCGCCGCAGCAAAGCGCGCGGAAAGGCGAGTCTCTCGCCGCTCGCCAGCTCGCCGCCGGCCTCCTCGCCGATTCGGCACAGCGGGATTTGCGCCATATCCGGGCCGAGGGGAATGGCCGGCGGCGCCGCGCCGGCCTCGAATATGGGAGCGCCGCGGTCGAGGACCAGCCAGTCGAGCGAGACCCCCGTCACCTCGGCGATGCGGCCGAGCTTCTCGGCCGAGGCCTCGCTATCTCCATTGAGATAGCGACTATAAGTAGAGGATGTGACCCCGGCGTCCCGCAAGACTTTGGCCGGGCCGCCCGCAAGATCGACCGCC
Source organism: Methylosinus sp. is20ea (assembly GCF_059718135.1). Taxonomy (NCBI): domain Bacteria; kingdom Pseudomonadati; phylum Pseudomonadota; class Alphaproteobacteria; order Hyphomicrobiales; family Methylocystaceae; genus Methylosinus; species Methylosinus sp. is20ea. The sequence goes on from NZ_AP046088.1 coordinate 2,347,779, forward strand.
TGGCCCAATCTGTGCGCGAGCCCGCCTCTATCGAATACGGGATATGTTTTCGTTTCCGGCACGCATTCTCTCATATATGCTTGACAGAGACGCGCGAATGCGGGATTTTCGGCGCAGAGCTTGTTTCCATTTACGGTTAACACGCGGGATGTAGCGTGTCACCGTGGGGCTTGTTGCGCCCATGTTGTGTAGTTGGCGCCCATGATTTGCAGTTGGAAAGACTTCGTCCGACGGGCCTCGGCGCGTGATGCGGAAGTGTTCAGACGATTGGATCGCCAGTTCGATGCGGCATCGGGCTTCCCGTCGATCGGCAATGACAATCGCGCGACCGAGAGGCCCGGAACGGCGTCGCGAAGAGGAGGGGAGCGCACTTTCGGCGAGCGGCAATTCGCGCTCGCTCTGTCTCTGGCGAGGACGCTTCTGGCGACGCGCGCGCAATTCGCGCTCGCTATGCGTGACCTCTCCCTCGCGCAATCGGGACGTGAGCGGCCGGACGCGCTTTTCCTGCACACAGTCGAGCAGAATGTGGATGACGCCCTCTACGCCATAGGGCGGGACGGGCCGGCGACGCTCGAGGAGATCGTCCTGAGCGCGATCGACGACATAGCGAACGAAGCCGCGATCGGAACCAACGGAGCGCCTTACTGCGCCGATTAAGCGTTTCCAGAGTTCTTCCGTGTTTCATTGAAACGCGGAAAGACTCTGGGATTTTGTTTTGACGCGTTGGCTATCAACCGAGGCGTTTCGCTGCCGCCGTCAGCTTCTCGATGCGGGCGCGCGCTTCCTCGAGGCGCTCGCGATTCTCCTCCACCACTTCTTCCGGCGCGCGCGCGACGAAATCGGCGTTGCCGAGCTTGGCCTCGATCTTTTTCGCCTCGCCTTCGAGCTTGGCGGTCTCCTTGGCGAGACGCGTCTTCTCCGCGGCGAAATCGATGACGCCCTCGAGCGGAATGGCGGCGAGAACGCCGCGCACGATGAGCTGCGCGCTGCTTCCCGGCGCGGCCTCGGCGAAGGAGATCGCCGAAAGACGCGCGAGCTTGCGCGCGGTCTCGTCCCAGCGCGTGACGCGCGCCTGAACCTCCGCGTCGGCGCCGACCAGAACCAGCGCGACCTCCGCGCCGGCGGGCAGATTCATCTCCGAGCGCACGGAGCGCACTTCCGAGACGAGATCGACGATCCAGCCGATCTCCGCTTCCGCGGCGGCGTCCTCGAGCCCGGCGAGATCTGGCCATTGCGCCAGCGCCAGCGGCGTCTCGCGCGCCGGGCCCTCGAATCCTTTGACGCCCCACAGCTCCTCGGTGATGAAGGGCATGAAGGGATGCAGCAGCGCATAGACCTGATCGAGCAGGAAAGCCGTGGTGGCGCGCGTCTCGTCCTTCGCCGCGCCATCCTCGCCTTGCAGCAGGGGCTTGGCGAGCTCCAGATACCAATCGCAGAACTCGTTCCAGACGAAGCGATAGGCCGCGCCGGCCGCGTCGTTGAAGCGATAGGCCTCGATCGCCGTGGCGATCTCGGCGGAAGCGCGCGCCGCCTCGCTGACGATCCAGCGATTGAGCGTGATCTCATTCTTCTTCGGATCGAAACCGGAAACGCGCGCGCAGCCGTTGATCTCGGCGAAGCGCGAGGCGTTCCACAGCTTGGTCGCGAAATTGCGGTAGCCGACGACGCGCTGCGTCGACAGCTTGATGTCGCGCCCCTGCGCCGCCATGGCGGCGAGGGTGAAGCGCAGCGCATCGGCGCCATATTCGTTGATGAGATGCAGCGGGTCGATGACGTTGCCCTTCGACTTCGACATTTTCGCGCCCTTCTCGTCGCGGACGAGGGCGTGAATGTAGACGTCGTGGAAGGGGACCTCCTTTTTGAAATAGAGGCCCATCATCATCATGCGGGCGACCCAGAAAAAGATGATGTCGAAGCCCGTCACCAGCACATTGGTGGGATAAAAGCGCGAAAGCTCCTTCGTCTCATCCGGCCAGCCGAGCGTCGAGAAGGGCCAGAGCGCGGAAGAGAACCAAGTGTCGAGCACATCCTCGTCGCGCGTCAGCGCCACATCGCGTCCGTGCTTCGCGCGTGCGGCGGCGAAAGCGGCTTCTTCGCTGTCCTCGACGAAGACATTGCCGTCCTCGTCATACCAGGCGGGAATGCGATGGCCCCACCAGAGCTGGCGCGACACGCACCAGGGCTGGATGTTCTCGAGCCAATCGAAATAGGTCTTCTCCCAATTTTTCGGCACGAAATTCGTGCGGCCGGAGCGCACCGCCTCCAGCGCCGGCCCGGCGAGCGTCTTGGCGTCCACATACCATTGGTCGGTGAGGCGCGGCTCCAGCACCGCGCCGGAGCGGTCGCCATGCGGCACCATATGCTTATGGTCCGACACTTCGGCGAGCAGCTCGTGCTCCTCCATCATGGCGACGACGCGCGCGCGCGCCTTCTCTCGGCTGAGGCCGTGCAACTGCTCGACCGTCAGGTCGAGCTCGGGCGAGGGCGCGACATGGTCGAAGAAATCGTGATTGTCCTTCAGCGTCACGGCGCCTTCGGCGTCGAGCACATTGATGAGACGCAGCTGATGCCGGCGGCCGACCTCGAAATCGTTGAAGTCATGCGCGGGCGTGATCTTCACCGCGCCCGTGCCCTTCTCGGGGTCCGAATATTCATCGGCGACGATGGGGATCAGACGGCCGACCAGAGGCAGGCGCACATTCTTGCCGACCAATTTCGTGTAGCGCTCATCCTCGGGATGCACGGCCACCGCCGTGTCGCCGAGCATGGTCTCGGGGCGCGTCGTCGCCACGGTGATGAACTCGCCGGTCGGCTGGCCGTCGTGATAGACCACCGGATATTTGAAGTGCCACAAATGGCCCTTTACCTCGATCTGCTGCACCTCGAGATCGGAGATGGCGGTCAGCAGCTTCGGGTCCCAATTGACGAGGCGCTTGTCCTTATAGAGGAGCCCGTCGCGATAGAGCTGCACGAAGACTTTCACCACCGCACGGGAAAGTCCCTCGTCCAGCGTGAAGCGCTCGCGCGACCAGTCGCAGGAGGCGCCGAGCCGTTTCAATTGCTCGACAATGACGCCGCCCGATTCCGCCTTCCAGGCCCAGACTTCCTCCAAGAACTTCGCGCGGCCCAATTCGCGGCGATGCTGCTGGCGCTCCATGAGCTTGCGCTCGACAACCATCTGCGTCGCAATGCCCGCATGGTCGGTGCCCGGTTGCCACAGCACATCGTCGCCGCGCATGCGGTGGTAGCGCGCCAGAATGTCCTGCAGCGTATTGTTGAGCGCATGGCCCATATGCAGCGAGCCGGTGACATTGGGCGGCGGTATGACGATGGAAAAGGGTTTCGCGTCGGCGCGCTCCGGCCGGCCGGCGCGAAAGGCGCCCGCCTCTTCCCAGAGCTCGCGCATCCGCGCTTCGATGGTCGAGGGGTCGAAGGTCTTTTCCATGGGCATGGGGGAAAGCCGAATATCCGTATCGAAGGCCCCCTCTCCAACCCTCCCCCGCTTTGCGGGAGAGGGAGCAGATTCGGGCCTTCATCCAAAGTTCGCGCAACGTCGCCGATTCCCTCTCCCGCGTGAGCGGGGGAGGGTGAGGGAGGGGGCTTTACACCAGCGCCTTCAGCGCGCTGCGGCCGGCGTAGATCGCCGCCGGGCCCAGCTCCTCCTCGATGCGGATGAGCTGATTATATTTCGCCACTCTGTCCGAGCGCGCCAGCGAGCCGGTCTTGATCTGGCCGCTATTGGTCGCCACAGCGATGTCGGCGATGATCGAATCCTCGGTCTCGCCGGAGCGATGCGAGATCACCGTCGTATAGGCGGCGCGATGCGCCATCTCGACGGCGGCCAGCGTCTCGGTCAGCGTGCCGATCTGATTGACCTTCACCAGCAGCGAATTGGCGACGTCTTCATCGATGCCGCGCGCCAGGCGCTCGACATTGGTGACGAAGACATCGTCGCCGACGAGCTGGATCTTGTCGCCGAGCGTGTCGGTCAGCAGGCGCCAGCCCTCCCAATCGTCCTCGGCCATGCCGTCCTCTATGGTGACGATCGGATAGGCCTCGACGAGCTTGGCGAGATAGGCGACCTGCTCCTCCACGCTGCGCGTCGTCTTCTCGCCCTCATAGACATATTTGCCGTTCTTGAAGAACTCGGTCGAGGCGACGTCTGCGCCGAGATAGATGTCCTCGCCCGGCACGAAGCCGGCCGTCACGATCGCCTCGACGATGATGTCGAGCGCCGCCTCGGCCGAGGGGAGGTTGGGGGCGAAGCCCCCTTCGTCGCCCACGGAGGTGGAGAGTCCGGCCTTCTTCAGCGCGGCCTTCAGCGTGTGGAAGACTTCCGCGCCCCAGCGGATCGCCTCGCGCACCGTCGGCGCGCCGACCGGCAGGATCATGAATTCCTGGAAGTCGATCGGATTGTCGGCGTGGACGCCGCCATTGATGATGTTCATCATCGGCACCGGCAGCACGCGCGCCTGCACCCCGCCGATATAGCGGTAGAGCGGCAGCGAGGAGGCGTCGGCGGCCGCCTTGGCGACGGCGAGAGAGACGCCGAGAATGGCGTTGGCGCCGAGCCGCGACTTGTTCGGCGTGTCGTCGAGCTCGATCAGCGCCTCGTCGACCGCCACTTGATCCTCGGCCTCGAATCCGGTGAGCTCGGCCGCTATGTCCTCATTGACGCTCTGCACGGCGTCCAGCACGCCCTTGCCGAGATAGCGGGTCATGTCGCCGTCGCGCTTCTCCGCCGCCTCATGCGCGCCGGTCGAGGCGCCGGAGGGCACGGCGGCGCGGCCGAAGGAGCCGTCCTCCAGCGTGACCTCGACCTCGACCGTGGGATTGCCGCGCGAATCGAGTATCTCGCGAGCGTGAATATCGATGATTTCGGTCATGTCGGGGCCTCTCTGGCGTCTGGCTGCGCAGTTGCGCGCGTTGTAGACCGAACCGCGCCGAGGCGAAAGCCTCCAAAGACGGCGGAAGGCCGCTTCCCTGCGGCGTTTTCGGCCGCGCGCCGCGTTTTCGCCGAGCGGGGCGGGCGAATGCGCGCTATTTATTAACAGGCTGAAAATAAATTAGGTTTCGTCGTCGTCTCGCGGCGCTTTGGCGAAGCGCTCCAGATCGAAGGCTTCGACGTCGCGCAGAAGCTCGACGAAGGCGGTCGCCCAATAGTCGGCCGCGGCCTCGCCTTTGGCGGCGCTGGCCGCCGCCGCATCGCCGATGGCGCCCTCCTTGGAGAGGTCCTGCGTCATCCAGCCGAAGCCGATCGGCCTGTCGGCTCGCAGCCAGGTGAAGTCGCGCTCGAAAACGAGGCTCGCGGAGCGGAAATGGCGCGCCTGCGCCATATCGACGAAATCAGGCGCGAGCGCCAGCATCAGCGAGGTCTCGATCTCCCCGCCATGGATGCCGAGCCGGACCTCCTCCTCGCCGAACAGCCCGTCCGGATAGCCGAAGCGGTGCCAGGAGCAAGAGACGGCGAGCAGCCCCTTGCTGGCGCGCAGCTCCAGCGCCGCCTGGGAGAGCAGCGCCGAGTTGCCCCCATGCGAATTGAGGAGTACGAGCTTGCGGCAACCGGCGCGGGCGACGCCTTCGCCGATCTCGCAGAGGAGGCGCAGCGCCGTCTCATGAGAGAGGCTCAGCGTGCCGGGAAAGTCGCCATGCTCGATGGAGACGCCGATCGCTTGCAATGGCAGGAACAGCGCGTCGAGATCGTCCGGCAGGCGGAGGGCGACGCGCTCGATCATGCCGCGCATGATGTCCGAGTCGACGCCGACCGGCAGATGCGGCCCATGCTGCTCTACCGCGGCGATGGGCAGCACGGCGATGACGCGCTCCATCTCGAGGTCGCGGAAGTCGTGGGTGGTGAGGTCGATCCAATAGCGGGACGGGAGCATGGCGGAGAGGGTAGACCTTTCGGGCGGGGTTCGCCATAGCGGGGGCGATGGGGCGCATCCTTCTCCCGCATGCGGGAGAAGGTGGCCTCGCGAAGCGAGGTCGGATGAGGGCCCATCGGCATTGGCGCGCGGTTCGGATCGTCGACTGGAGCCCGCTCGGCCCTCATCCGACCCTGCTCCGCAGGGCCACCTTCTCCCACAAAGTGGGAGAAGGATGCGCCCCGAGTTTGTTGAAAAAATCGAGGTGAGGCAATCGATGACGAACCGCTTCGCAGCAAAGATCGCGGCTTTGGCTTTCTTCCTCTCGGCCCTTCCGGCCCTCGCGCTGGACAAGGTCTCCTTCGCCACCAATTGGCGGGCGCAGGCCGAGCATGGCGGCTTCTATCAAGCCCTCGTCGACGGCACTTACGCCAAATACGGCCTGGACGTCACAATATTGCAGGGCGGGCCGCAATCCAACGCCCGGCTGCTGCTCGCCGCCGGCCGCGTCGATTTCTGCATGGGCGCCAATCTCATTCAGACCTTCTCCGCCGTGCAGCAGAAGGCGCCCATCGTCGCCGTCGCATCCATGTTCCAGAAGGACCCGATCATCTTCATGTCGCATCCGGGCGCGGACTTCGATCGCTTCGAGGATCTGCCCAAGGCGACGGCCTTTATTGGCAATGACAATCTCGTCTCGGTCTATCAATGGCTTCGCCAAGCTTACGGCTTCAAGGAAGAGAAGATCAAGCCCTATACTTTCAATTCGGCGCCATTCCTCGCCGATAAGAAGTCGATCCAGCAGGGCTATCTGACCTCCGAGCCTTTCGAGATCGCTCGCCAGGGCGGCTTTACGCCGAATGTCTTCCTGCTCGCCGATTATGGCTATGACAGCTATTCGACGACGATCGAGGCGCGCAAGGAGACGATCGCGGCCAAGCCCGATCTCGTGCAGCGCTTTGTCGACGCCTCCATCATCGGCTGGTATCATTACATCTACGGTGACAATAGCGCCGCCAACGCCGCCATCCGCAAGGATAATCCGGAAATGTCCGAGGGCCAGCTCGCCTATTCGGTCGAAAAGCTGAAGGAGCGTGGCATCGTCGATTCCGGCGATTCGATCGCCCTCGGCCTCGGCGCGATGACCGACGCGCGTGTGCGCAGCTTCTTCGAGAAAATGGCCAAGGCCGGCGTCTTCCCGGCCGATCTCGCCATCGCCGAGGGCTATACGACGCGCTTCGTGAATAAGAAGGTCGGGCTGGAGCTGCGCCCCTCCCGGGCGGCGGGGGTGGAGTGACGGCGGGCGTCGCGACATTGGCGGAGCCTCTCGTCTCGCTGCGCGGGATCGGCAAGAGCTTCGCCAATGGCGTCATGGCGCTCGAGAATTTCGACCTCGATCTTCGCAAGGGCGAGTTTCTGACGCTGCTCGGGCCTTCTGGCTGCGGCAAATCGACGGCGCTGCGGCTCGTCGCCGGCCTTGCGACGCCGAGCGCCGGCATGCTCGACTGGCGCGAGCCGCAAGCGGCGCACAACATCGGTTTCGTGTTCCAGGAGGCGACGCTGCTGCCCTGGGCCGATGTCTTCGCCAATGTCTATCTGCCGCTGCGCCTCGCCGGCAAGACGCGTGAAACAGCCGCGCCGCTGGTGCGCGAGACGCTGGCGCTCGTCGGCCTCTCCGACTTCGAGACGGCGCTGCCGCGCCAGCTGTCCGGCGGCATGAAGATGCGCGTCGCCATCGCCCGCGCTCTGGTCACGCGGCCGCGGCTGCTGCTGATGGACGAGCCCTTCGCCGCGCTGGACGAGGTGACGCGGTTTCGCCTCGGCGACGATCTGCTCGCGATGAAGCGAAGCCTCGACACGACGGTCGTCTTCGTCACCCACTCCATCTATGAGAGCGTCTATCTCTCGACGCGCATTCTGGCGCTCTCCGCCCGCGGCGGGACGATCGTCGATACGATCGACATAGACCCCGCCGTCGCGCGCGACGAGGAATTCCGCACGAGCCCCCAATTCGCGCAATTGTGCCGGCGCGCCTCGGCCGCCCTGCGCGGCGCCTATGGGGAGGAGAAGCAATGAGCGCCGCCCGGTCCCGGGAGAGGTCTCCGCTGCGCGACGCGCTGCTGCCGCTCGCCGTTCTGATGGGCGCGCTCGCCGCATGGGAGGCGATGGTGCGCATCTGGGACATTCCGCCCTATGTGCTGCCGGCGCCGAGCCTCATCGCCGAAACTCTGGTGAGGGATCGCGAGATTCTCTTCTCCTCGCTCATCGTCACTCTGACGACGGCGCTGGAGGCGCTGACGCTGGCGACGATCGGCGGCGTCACAATGGCGCTGCTGATCTCGCGATCGCGATGGATGGAGCGCGCGCTCATGCCCTTCGCCATCGTGCTGCAGGTGACGCCCATCATCGCCATAGCGCCGTTGCTGCTGGTCTATCTCGCGCCCGGCGAGGCGGTGCTTGTCTGCGCTTTTCTCGTCGCCTTTTTCCCCATACTCGCCAATACCTCGCTCGGCCTCGCCTCGGTCGATCGCGCGCTCGTCGAGCTGTTCGATCTCTATCGCGCCTCGCCCTGGCAAAAGCTCGTCTTTCTGCGCGCGCCGGCGGCGCTGCCGCAATTTTTCGCGGGTCTGCGCATCGGCGGCGGGCTGGCGCTGATCGGCGCGATAGCAGCCGAGCTCGCGGCGGGCGCCGCGGGGCAGGGAGCGGGCCTCGCCTTCCGCATTTCAGAGGCGGGCTATCGCCTCGATATCCCGCGCATGTTTGCGGCGCTGGCGCTGGTCTCGCTCGCCGGCGTCGTCATCTATGCGGCGCTGACGGCGCTGTCGCGCCTCGCGCTCTCGCGCTGGCACGAGAGCGCGCGCGGGCTGGACGAGTAAGCGAATCCTTCTCCCGCTCGCGGGAGAAGGTGGCCCGGCGAAGCCGGGTCGGATGAGGGTCCCCGCCCGTTTATCGACGCACAGCGCCTGCCCATCCGTCGCGCATTCGCGAGGCCACCTTCTCCCCCTTCGCGGGGGAAGGATTCGCGCCTCAGCGCCCGACGCCCACCTGCGCGCAGCGCGAATCCGCGGTCTTGAAATAAGGCGGATCGCAGGGCGCGAAGTCCTGCGGGCACATTTTCTCGCAATATTGCACGGGGAGGACGACGGTCTCCGCCGTCCGCGGCGGAGGGGAGCGCCGCTCTGCGGCTTGCGTCGCACAGAGAGCCCCTGAGAAGGCCAGGGCGAAAACGATCGAAGCGCCGCGCATTTATCCGTCCCTCCGATGCGAAGATCGAATCAGCGCTCTCCGCGCGCTTCGCCCACCGCGTCCACTCCGTATATATCGTTGCGGAAGTGAACGGTTCCATTCGCGGAAGCCCATCCGGTCATATAAACCCAGACGACCGGCACGGGCTTGGGCAGCGTCACGTCCTGGCGTTCGCTGCCGATCTTGGCCATGATCGCGGCTCTGTCCCATTGTCCCGGCGCGCCCTCGAGCAGCCAGGCGGCGAGGTCATAGACGCCCTCGACGCGCACGCAGCCATGCGAGAGGAAGCGATAATCGCTCGAGAAGAGCCGCTTGCTCGGCGTGTCATGCATATAGACGGCGTGCTTGTTCGGCATGGCGATGCGAATCGAGCCGAGCGAGTTCTGCGCGCCGCTATCCTGGCGCAGCGTATAGTTCGCGGCCCGCTCATTGGCCCAATTGATCGATTTTGGCTCGATCTCCGTTCCGCGATTGTCGAAGACGCGAATGCGCGCCTTGGCCAGGTAGGACGGGTCCCTCTGCATTTTGGGCATGATCTCGTTCTTGATGATCGAGACCGGGACCGTCCATGTGGGGTTGAGATTGACCGCGCCGATCCTGGCCTCGACCTCGGGCGAGGGATGCTCGACATCGCCGACGATCGCCGTATAGCGGCGCGCGACATGGCCATTCTCCACGGCGTCGACGGCGGCGGAGGGGATGTTGACCACGACATAGCGCGGGCCGAAGGGGAAATCATTGCCGGCGAGCCGCTGCGCCGAGGAGGCGAGCTGGCGAAAGCGCACCGAGGCCGGCACGTCCAATTCGCGCAAAGTCGCACCGGCGACGGCCCCGGTCTGCCTCAGTCCCATGCGGAACTGGAAATGTTTCACCGCCTGCGTGAGCGCTGCGTCCCAGGCCTCGCCGCCGGCCGCCTCCGCGGGCAGATCGCCCTCGGCCGAAAGGCGCCGGCGCAGCGCCGCCACCGCCTTGCCGCGCGCGCCGGGCTGTAGCGGCGTCCCCACCTTCGGCCAGCCGCCGGCGTCGGCGATCGCGGCGTAGCGCTCGGAGGCGAGCGAGGTGGCGAAGAAGGTCTCGGGCTGCAGCGCCGGGGTCGGATCGTCGGAGAGCGCCATCTCCCGCGGCGGCGCGGGCTTGGGCTTGGGTTTTGGCTTCGGTTTGGGCGCGGCCGCGGTCTGAGGCGCGGCGGCGGGCGCGGGCTCGGCCGCAGCGGGCGCCGCAGGGGCGGGCGCCGGCGCGGGAGCGGCGGGCTGCGGCGCAGGAGCGGCGGGGGCGGCGGCCGGCGCCGCCGCGGCGGGCGCGGATGGCGCGGCGGCGGTCTGCGCCAGAGCGAGAATCGGCGTCGAGGCGAGCAGTCCCGCCGCAGCGAATGTCGCGAAGGCGCGACCGGCCTGTCGAATTCGAAACGTGTGTCGCATGGTGTTCCGGCCAGAGTCGCGCCCGAAAATTGCCGACGCATTGCTTTTTGCAGCTTTTCCGCCTTGCCGGGCTCGCGGTCAACCCGCCGGGCGAAGATGCGGCCGCGATCGCGCGAAACCAATTCTTCGAAATCGGCGTTTTCGTCCGCTTCCTCGCCGCCGCAGCGTCTTTCGCGCGGCCCTTGCCTTTTCGCCCCGCCCCGCCCATACCGCGCCGCAGCGAGATCGCGCGAGGAAACCGGACGCCATGGGCTTCAAATGTGGAATCGTCGGCCTGCCGAATGTCGGCAAGTCGACCCTCTTCAACGCGCTGACGCAGACCGCGGCGGCGCAGGCGGCCAATTACCCGTTCTGCACGATCGAGCCCAATGTCGGCGAGGTGGCGGTGCCCGATCCGCGCCTCGACAAGCTCTGCGAGATCGCCGGCTCCAAGCAGATCATCCCGACGCGCCTCACCTTCGTCGATATCGCCGGGCTGGTGCGCGGCGCCTCCAAGGGCGAGGGGCTCGGCAATCAGTTTCTCGCCAATATCCGCGAATGCGACGCCATCGCCCATGTGGTGCGCTGCTTCGAGGATGGCGACATCACCCATGTCGAGGGCGGCGTCGATCCGATCCGCGACATAGAGACGATCGAGACCGAGCTGATGCTCGCCGATCTCGACAGCCTGGAAAAGCGGGTGATCCCGCTCGAGAAAAAGGCCAAGGGCGGCGACAAGGACTCCAAGGAGCTGCTCGACCTCATGCGCCGCTGCCTCGACCTGCTGCGCGACGGCAGGCCGGCCCGCATCGTCGAGATCAAGCCGGAGGAGCGCGGCGCGCTCGCCGGGCTCGGCCTGCTCTCGTCCAAGCCGGTTCTCTATGTCTGCAATGTCGAGGAAGGCGCCGCGGCCGAGGGCAATTCCTTCTCCGAGAAAGTGGCGGCGCGGGCGCGCGAGGAGGGGGCGGCGAGCGTCGTCGTCTCGGCCAAGATCGAGAGCGAGATCGCCGTGCTGCCGGCCGAGGAGCAGAAGGATTATCTCGAGGCGGTGGGGCTCGCCGAGCCCGGCCTCAACCGCGTCATCCGCGCCGGCTACACGCTGCTGCGGCTGGTGACCTATTTCACCGTGGGGCCCAAGGAGGCGCGCGCCTGGACCATAGAGCAGGGCACGCGCGCCCCGCAGGCGGCCGCCGTCATCCATACGGATTTCGAGAAGGGTTTTATTCGCGCCGAGACGATCGCCTATGAGGATTATGTCGCGCTGCGCGGCGAGGCGGGGGCGCGGGAGGCGGGCAAGTTCCGGCTCGAGGGCAAGGAATATGTCGTCATCGACGGCGACGTGCTGCATTTCCGATTCAACACCTGACGCGGTTGGGGGGCGTGGTGTTCGGGGGCAGTGATGCGCCAGGAGCGGACATTCCGGGAGGGTTCCATATTGGGCCTTATGCGACTGCAACAAAGCCGGTAGGTAGGCCCCACGCAACAACAGGAGGCGGCAATGGCAGAGGAACCACACATCCACGTCGATGGCGATGCGACTATAAACGTCGAAGCTATTAGGCGAATTGGAATAAACAATATCATAGACATAAAGTCGTATATCATAAACAAAATCGGCGAGCGCGTAATGCACATCATGGAATTTAACGATGGCGGAACGTGCGAAGTCACCTACTTGATGGACGGGACATTGGAGATATTCCAAGGAGAGCGGGTTTGTGTGCAGGTAAGAGAAAACGGCACGGCAATTATTATTGGCATGATTGAGAATATGCCTGAGTGTTGAAAGCTAGGTACCATAAATCAAGACTTTTGTAACACACGCTGCGCCTTGTTTTTCAGGGGCTTGGCGCGTGCAAAAGTTTGTTGCAAAAGTTTAGCGCTTTTCTACCCTGTCAGCATGACGGTTTTCGGATATGCCCGCGTCTCGACCGCCTACCAGAGCGTTGACGCTCAGCTCAGGTGAAGGCGCTACGCTCCGCTGGAGCCGAGAAGGTGTTCAGGGAGATGGCCAGCGGCGCGCAGACCGACCGCGCCCAGCTACGCCGAGCGCTCGCCGCCTTGGGCAAGGGCGACGTGTTGCTTGTGACGCGCCTCGACCGGCTGGCGCGATCGACGCGCGACCTTCTCAACGTGCTCGACGCTGTGGCGAAGGCCGGAGCCGGATTCCGATCTTTGGCCGACGCATGGGCCGATACCGCGACGGCGCACGGACGGCTTATACTCACTGTGTTGGGCGGCTTGGCCGAGTTCGAGCGCGATCTCATCCGAGCCCGCACCGGCGAGGGCCGCGAGCGCGCAAAGGCGCGCCGCGTTCACATGGGGCGCGGCCCCCTGCCCTTACGCGCCATCAACGGGAAGAAGCTCGCAAAGCTCTTGCGGACGGTACGGCAATGCAGGCAGACTTGGCGCGCCGGTTCAATGTGAGCAGAATTACGATGTCGAGGCTTGCGCTATGACGAAGGGGCCTGCTGCAGCCACGATCAAGAATTTGCGGCATCTAATCGCGTCCGTCATTTCTGATCACAAAGCCTACGACGTTCCCGGCGTCTGTGTTCGCTATGGCCTTGCCGAAGGCACCGGAGAAGAAGCTTTTCGTAGCAAATACAAATACGTCATGCAGCGCGTTCAGTCCCTTCCCGCCGATGAAATCTTGAAAGTCGCGCGCGCCATTCAAGACGAGGAAGACCACGCCGACCTTGGTGAGGCCCTCGCGAAAATCGACGAGAAAAGCGGCCCAACGATTACGCCGCTCACCCGCCGCCGCATTGTGGGGGAACTCGACAAAGTGCCTCTTGCAGGAGCCTTGGACGAAATTGAATTTCTCAGAAAACTCTGGCCAATCGACACCTTACCTTCACCTTCACCTTCACCGCGGCTCGACGAATATCAGATGGCCGATTATTTGCGCCGACATTTTTTTTTGAATGACGACCTCGACAATTCTCAGGTGCTCGAAGTTCTGGGTATCTATGATTGTTCGCAGGCCAAGTTTTTTCAGTTGCTCGAAGCGGTTCTCGATCCTTTAACACGCGAATTGCCCGAACAGTATGACCTTGCCGCTCGCTTGAATCGCCATCTCGCGTATGATGGTTTTCGTATTGAGGAAGCGGACAAAATGTCCGGCAGCCCGATTTTCAAGGTTCGCCATCTCGGATCAGCTGGATCCACCCCAGCCGACGCCGAGATTGCCAAGGCGCTTCACGCCTTCAATCCAGACGAGATCGCCGCCCGCTGGCAAGAAGCGCTCTCGCGAAGGGCTTCGGATCCACGTGCCGCCATCACGCTCGCCCGCACCTTGCTGGAAGACACCTGCAAATGGATTCTTCACGAGGCGAATGCCGTCTTCAAGGACGACGACGATTTGCCGGTGCTTTACCGGCAACTCGCCAAGACGCTTAAGCTCGCCCCAGACGAACACACGGAGCAGATTTTCAAGCAGATTTTGGGAAGCTGCCAGTCGATCGTGGAATCGATCGGCTCCATCCGCAACAAGCTTGGCGACGCCCATAGTCAGGGGCCGAAGCGCGCCCGCCCCCAAGCGCGACATGCCGAACTTGCGGTTAATCTCGCGGGCGCAATGGCGACGTTTCTTGTCGCGACGTGGCAGGCGCGGCAGCAGGAAGCCAAGCTATCCACGGAGCAAGGGGCAACATCGACATGACAGCAGACTATGAGGAGTTCACCATCAAGGTTCACCACGACGCAACAGCACTCTGTGGCGAAATCAACGGCTATTTTTACCGTGAAAAGGTAAAGATTAACGAGGCTATTTTCGTGCCGATGATTATCTTCGCGCGCATCATCAGGTTGCGCGATGCGGCGTTGATTCTCACTCAAGCAAAGCACCCGACCGAAGCAGGTATAATTTTGCTGTCGCAGTTCGAGGCGAAGCTCGACCTAGCTTACGCTGCTACAGACGTGAAGTGGGCCACCCGCTGGGTTGAGCATCAAAACGCCCGTCAAAGCGTGACGCAGAACGTTACCAACGCCATTAGCGCAGTTTTCGCCGACGAGCAGGGGCGGACCGTGGAGCAGTCAATCTTCCGCTATCTATCAGCGCTGAAGCACGGGAACCCTGCTTCGTCCGAACTCGGATTTCAAGTCCGTCGGACAAACGGAAACATCAGGGTTTCCACAGGCGAGATGGAGGATTCCTTGACCGATGTGGCCAGCGCCATGATGGGCGGATATGCGACCTGCCAGCTTGCATGGGCAGCTCAAGTGTTAAACGCCAATATCTGCCAATACGCCAAATGCGAACCTGCTATATTGCAGGCCGTTCATGACAACTGGCAGAACGTTGCCTGTTTCCAGAAAGAGTTTGCTTCATTTCTGGCGTCGCTGGTGGGCGACCGTGCTGGACACCTTGATCTCGCGTCCATTAAGCGGGTGCCTTTGGACTAACTCTGGTGCGAACAGGCCTTGCAAAGGGTAGAGGTTTTGCAAGCGTCAATTTTCAATGACCGCAACGGGTCATACTTCACCGCTCCCCATCCCGAACCAAAGAGTCGCGCCATGCACTGGCGTGGCGCGAGGTTGAGGAGTCCGGCTGATTTTAGAGCGCGAAGGTTCGGTCCAATAGTTCTGTCCTCGGAGAAGGCCTCGCTCTCCCACAGATGCGAATAGCGGATCACCAGTCCCGGCTGCGGAACCGGCCAGCTCACGGCCGCCAGTCTTTCAACTCCTCATCGAGGCGTTCATGACCGGGCGGAACCTCCGCCTTGGCGATGAGGGCGATTTCCTCTTCCGTGAACTCTTCCAGCTTGACCACGCCGGTCGCGGCGCTCGAGGCGGGAGTATTCCTCGGCGGAGATCATCACCAGCCTGTCACGACCGTTCTTGGTGATGGTGATCGGCTCCGACAGGGCCTTGTCCGCCAGCGTGCCGTAGTTCTTGATGAATTCGGCGGTCGAGACTTTCATTTTTGCATCACTCGTATTGTTCGCATCATGAGCGATTAGGAGGGACGGCAAGGCCTTTCCCTACAGCTCTCAGCGGAAAGCGCCGATCGGCTCATCGCCGCCGTCTCTGCTCTCGGGCGATGGCCTGGTCCAAGGCTTGAAGGAATTGCGATCGGTTGGCGGACGAAAATGCCGGTGGGCCGCCGGTGATTTCGCCGGTCGAGCGAATATGCTCCATGAGCGAGCGCTGCGCGAGCGCCAGACCGATCGAGTCCTGCGTGAAGGCGCGGCCATAGGGCGCGATCGCATGCGCCTCCTTCGCCAATACGCGTCCAGCCAAAGGAATATCGCTGGTGACGACCACATCTCCGGCGACGACCTGCTCTGCGATCCAATCGTCGGCGACATCGGCTCCGGCGTCGACGATGATCCGGGCGATCAGCGGCGATCGCGGGATTTGCATAAAGCTGTTGGAGACGACGAAAGTCTGCAAACCATAGCGAGAGGCGACTTTGTAGGTTTCATCTTTCACGGGGCAGGCGTCGCCGTCGATGTAGATCTTGATCGTCATGGCGCATCCTAAGGCGACACGGGGACATAATCGAGTCGATCGACGCGCCGATGCGAGCTCAAGGGCTCGCGGTCCAGTAGAGCGCGGGCTCGCATCGCTGGGACTCGCAATGGCGCGATGATTTCGCCGCGCGCCTATCGGGCGTCGATCGTCGCCCCTCCATGCCTCTGGCAGGGCGCCGCCTGCGCCTTATGTCTCCCCGATCCGCAGGGCTCGCGGCAAGGGAGGCGCGCATGAGCGATCCGAGCGCAATCGAGCGAGGGCAGGGCCGTCCCCGAGGAGAAGGCCGTCCCTATGACATCGCCTGCCTGATCCTGGGTGGGATCGTCTGCATCGCGCCCTGGGCCTTCGGCTATCATGACGATATGACCGCCGCCGCGGTGAGCTGGATCGCCGGCAGCTTTATCGTCGTCGCCGCGGCGATCGCGCTTACCAGCTACACGCGGCTCTTTCGCGAGGTGAATGTCGTGCTCGGCGCGCTCACCGCTTTCGCGCCCTGGCTGCTGCGCTTCGAGCACAATGTCCCCGCCGCCGTGGCTCTCGGCCTGCTGGGCGGCCTCGTCGCCTTTGTCTCTGCCGCCGAGCTCTTGTTCTGGCCGGAGACCGGCGCGAACGCTTAGAGCGTCTACAGCCGAAGTGGGCGCCGGTTCGGCGTTGGAAGCGCGTCAAAACAAAAGCTCGGAGTCTTTTCATGAAACATGAGAAGACTCCGAGCTATTTCGCCGGTGGGGTGCAGACCACCGAGCTCTCGTTCAAGACGAAGCAGATCGACATTTGCCCCGAGCGCAGATCGACGCGAAACACGCCGCCTTCGCCCGTGTGGCGCGAGGCGATGAGGGCGTATTCGCTGAATTGCCCGGCCTTGGCGCCCTCGCCCGGCGGATAGCAGAGGGTGACGCCGACGGCGGCGCCGTCCTTCAGCCCATATTGGCAGGCTCCGACTTCGCCGCTGGCGCGGTCGAGCCGAAAGACGCGGTTGAGATCGGTCTGCGGGGCGGCGAGAAATTCATAATTGCCGCCGAGCGCCGCGCCGGTGGACGCGAAGAAGACCGGCGCCGCCAGGGCGGCCCCGAGAGAGAGGAGACGAATGGCTGCGCGCAAGGTTACACTCCTTCGACGAATCACAGGGCGCAGTCTACACGCCGATGCGGCAATCGCGAGACGGCGCCGGGCGGGGCCTTGCGGAGAAGGGGTAGGCGGATGGTCGGCGCGCCGACATTGGTCTTCGATCTCGACGGCA